>JADJEA010000008.1 GCA_016702415.1 Nostocoides sp. | reverse complement strand
ATGATCCGCCTGGCGCTGGCCGCGGTGGTCGGCACCGCCGCTGCCCTCGTCGTCCCGACCCCGCCGAGCTCCGGGGTCCTCGGGAGGGCCCTGCTCGGCTTCGCGGTCACGGCCCTGGCGTTCGCCCTACCGCTGTTGCACGTCATGATGCGGGCCGATGCGGCTGCGACCCGGGAACTCGCCCACGGCATCGACGCGGGCCGCTCCCTCGTCGACGTCAGCGTCCTGGTCGCCTCGCTGGCGAGCCTCGGCGGCGTCGGGCTGATGCTGCTCTCGGGTAACACCCCCACCGCCGAGAAGGCCACCGAGGCTGGCTTGGCCATCGCCACCGTGGCCTCGGCCTGGGTGCTCGTCCCGACGGTGTATGCGATGCGTTATGCCCGGCATTGGTTCAACGCCCAGTCGGACTGCATCGACCTCCATCAAGACGAGCCCCCGCGCTATAGCGACTTCGTCTATCTCGCCTTCACCATCGCCATGTCGTATGCCGTGTCCGACACCGACCTGAAATCCAGCGAGATCCGCGCGATCGCCATCCGCCAGGCGTGGCTGGCTTATGTCTTCGGGACCGTCATCATCGCGGCTTCGATCAACCTCATCGCCGGTCTCGCCGCCTGATCCGGGACGAGGTGATCCGCGCCGAGTTCAGGTGAGCGACGGCGATCCGGGACGAGCTGATCCACCCCGCGCCGATCCACACCGAGCCTCAGCGGGAGCCGAGCCTCAGCGGGAGTCGGCCTCAGCGGGAGCCGGCCTCAACGGGAGTCGGGCAGAGACTGCGGCCGCAGGAGGTAGTCGGCACCCGCGGCCTTCTCCAGGCGGACCAGGGTGCCCGGCGGGAGGTCGGCCCGCAGATGCCCGGGGAGGGAAGGAAGCCGTCGGCGGTGACCACGGCATACTCCTCACCCTGGCGGCCCTCGCCCCCGATCCGCCCGTCGCGGATGGTGACCGTGCGCGGGAGCCGGGCGGCGACCTCGGGATCATGGGTCACCACGACGATGGTCGTCCCGTGGCGGGCGTTGACCTCCAGGAGGGCGCCCAGGACGCGCTCCCGGGCCTGATGGTCGAGCGCGCTGGTGGGTTCGTCGGCCAGGAGCACCCCGGGAGCGGGGGCCATGGCCACCGCTAGGGCGAGGAGTTGGAGTTGGCCGGCCGAGAGATCCCCCAGCGGTGCGTCCGCGAACCCCTCGGCCCCGACGAGCGCCAGGACCTCCGCCACGGGCATCGGGTCCGCGCCCAGGCGGCGGGCCTGCGCCTGAGCGAACGCGACATTGTCCCGTCCGGTCAAGTAGGGCATCAGGTTGCGCCGCGCGCCCTGGAGCATCAGGGAGCTCTCGCGGGCTTGGAAGGTGTCGAGTTCCCGCGCGCTCATCGCCGACACCTCGTGGTCGCCGACGAGGATCTTGCCCGCGCTGGGCGGGAAGAGCCCGCCGAGGAGGGCCAGCAGGGTCGACTTGCCGGACCCGGACGGGCCGAGCAGGCCGATGACTTCGCCCGCCTGGACGGCCAGGTCGACCCCGGACAGGGCCGCGACATCATGCCCCTCGGACCGGTAGATGTGGACCAGCCCGACGGTCGTGATCGATTCCGCAGCGGTCACGCGACCTCCCGCAGTCGACTCAGCCGCGCGGCCCGCGCGACCCGGAGGCTGGCGACGGCGCCGACGATCAGGAGCACCGCCAGGGCAGCGCCAGCCGCCGCAAGCGACGGCAGCCAGGCGGTGCCGAGGTCGACGACATAGGTCGGGGGCGGCGAGGGGAAGAGCGGGACGAGGTCGAGGGCCGCGGGCGCGGACCACAGGCCCGCGGCGACGCCGATCAGCCCGCACAGGAGGATGACTGGGAGGATCTCCAGGACCGCGATCGCGGCGATCGCCCGCCGGCCCACCCCGGCCATGGCCAGGCCGGCGTAGTCGCGCTCCCGGGCGCGGGCCGAGGCGGCGACGAGGACGAGTAGCCCGACGGCAGCGACCACCAGGGCAAGCACCGCGACGGCGAGCGAGAGATCCAGGCTCCACGCCGCCGCCGTCCGTCCGTATGCCGCGGCCACCCTCCCCGGGTGCTCCACCGACACGATCCCGATCCCGGCGGCGCCGAGTGCCCGAGTCAGGGGGGCCAGGACCGCGGGGTCGGCGGAATCGGCATACACGCTCGCGACTGCGGAACCCCGGCCACGCCACCCCTGGGTGAGGAGGACGGCGAGGTTGACTGCGGCCGACTTCGGCGGGGCACCCGGCAGGAGCGGGAGCTGCCCCGCCGAGGTCAGGAGGAGGTCGTCACCGTTGACGAAGGCGCCGCCGAAGGTGGCCCCTGCGGCGCTCGGGGCCGCGGCAGGTGTCGTCAAGGAGGCCACCACGGCGGGCATGGAGGCGTGGGCGAGGAAGGTCTCGGTGCGCCCGCCGTTGGCGAAATCGATGGTCAGGGCGTCGTCGCGAATGCTCCCCTGCGCTGCGGTGTCGCCCCCTGTGGGGGCGCGCCAGGCCGACGCGTCGCCGAGGGCGACCGGGGCGGCGTCGACGGCGAGCCGGCTCAGGGTCACCACCCCACGGACGGCGGCGGCGGACGGTGGGGCGAGGACGCCGATTCCGGCGACGCGGCAGCCACTCGCACACGCGAGGCTCGCGTGCTGATCGGCGTCGATACCCTCGCTGGGGAGGGTGCCCAGCGGCAGCACTTCGGTGGTCCCGTCGGCCCGGACGACCCGCAGCCCGAGCGCGAGTGACTGCGGGATCGCCCCGGCATCGGCACCGGATGCCTGGAGCGATGTCATCCGGACGTGATAGGTCAGGCGGGACCCCGTCAGCCGTAACGGGGCGATCGGCGGCCCGGGGAGTTTCGCCCAGGCCCCGGCCGCGGGCGCCCGGCCCGGCCAGAGCGCGATCCGGGGGAAGGCCGCCGGGTCGACGCCCACCGTCGTCACGGTGTCGGTGCCCGTCGGGGAGATCCGGACGACGGGAGTCAGGTGCGCCCCCGTCGGGTCCACGGAGCGAACCGCGGCGACCAGGGCGGCCAGATCCGCGGTGCCGACCGTGACCACGCTGGCCGCCCCGACCTCGGCCTGCGCCCGGCCCAGCCGGTTGCGGGCCCCGACGGCCAGAGCGTCCCCGGCCACGACGACGAGACAGAGCGCGACGGTGACGATCGGCACCAGCCAGCGCGTCGAACTGCGCCTGCTGGCCTGGAGGAGGGCGGCCCCCGAGCCGGGCCGGCCCCGGCGCAGGACCAACCAGCGACCGGCGGCCGAGAGGAGGGCGGGGAGGAGGCGCGCGGCCAGGACGCCGATCGCGACCGCGAGGAGGGTGGGTGCGACCTGGCCGACCGGCCCGCGGACCGATCCGGTCACCAGGGCGGCGAAGGCCGCGCCCGCAGCCGCGACGAGCATCGCCTCGAGGAGACCGAGGCGAATGCCCGCCCGATGCGCCGAGACGCTGCGTAGCAGGTCGGCGATCGGTGCCCGGGACACGCGGCGGACCGACAGGAGCGCGAGGGCGAGGGTGCCGGCGAGGGCGAGCAGAGCGGCATACACCGCCCCGGCGGGCAACTCCGCGGGCGGGGTGGGCGAGAGGACGACCCGGCGGGCCACCGCGGTGAGCGCGAGCGCAAGGCCCAGCCCGAGAGGCGCCCCGAGGATCAACGCGGGCAGGGTCTCGGCCAGGAGGAGGCGGCGGGCGCCGGCGGCTCCCCGTCCCCGCAGCCGCGCCACGGCGACCTCGCCGCGGCGCTGGTCGGCGGCCGCGAGGAGGACCAGCCAGAGGACGCACGCCAAGAGGAGGACCAATTGCGCCATCAAGAGGGGGACGGTGACGGCCGCCTGGTCGCGGCCGGTCGCGACCTCGGCGGCGATGGCGGGCAGGCCACTGGTCACGGTGACGGCGTCGGACTGGTGGGACCCGGCATACTGCACCCCGAGGGGGTATTGGACGAAGCTCGCGACGGCCGACCCGAGGGGAGCGATCCGGTCGATGTCGACCCGGCCGGGAATCAGGGGGACGTCCAGGCCGTACTGCGGCTGCACCCAATCGGCCGACCCGCTGCCACCCGGGGCGGAGACCGCGCCGGTCAGCGTCGCCTCGGGGGTGAGCATGACGTCAAAGCCCGCACGCGAGGCCGCCTGCCCGGTCAGGCGGTCCCCGAACCAGTAGGGGTCCGTGTCGCGCGGGGAGTAGACGCCCGTGACCCGGACCTCGGTATGCGGTGCCGCCTCCACCTTGGCCACCGAGCCGTCCCACTCCCCCACCGCGATCCGCGATCCGACCGCCTGACCGAACGCGGCGGCCTGATCGGCACTGATCGCGACCTCACCGGCCGCCTGCGGGCACGCACCTGCCGTGAAGCCGACATGAGCACACATGCCGTCGCGCCAGAGCAGCAGCCCGCCGGGCTGAGCATCGAGGGGCATCCGGCGCACGCCGACCGAGTGGCTGGCGACGGCCGGCCCGGAGGCCGCCCGGACCTGCGCCGGCACGAGGTCGGCCAACCGGGCCGGGAATAGCGCGAGGTAGGGCTCGGACGCACTGGTCGAGGCGATCCGCACCCCCGCCCGCGCGACGGGGGCCTGGTCGAGCAAGGTCGCGACGACGGCCTGCTGAAGCGCGCGCGTGTAGAGCGGGGCGAAGGCCGCGCCCGCGGTGACCAGGGCGGACAGGACGAGGATGACGACCGCCTGGCCCCTGCGAAAGCGCACTGCCGCGAGCATCCCGCCTCCTTCGAGCGCTGACGCTACCGCGTCACACCGTCAGCCCGATCGGGCTGGGCCGCCGTCGGTGGCAGGGACTAGCGTTCGGGGGACGAACGAGAGGTGAATCGATGCCGCCGGTGACCAGGTCGGGGACCACGCTGCCCCCCGACGCGCCCGCCGTCCGGCCGCGCGGACCGCTCGTCGCCGACCGCCTCACTGTCCGGTATGCCGACCTGCTCGCCCTCGACAGTGCCAGCCTCATGCTGGCGCCGGGGACCTTCGCGGCCCTCACCGGGGCCTCGGGTGCGGGCAAGTCGACCCTCCTGTGGGCCCTCGCCGGGGCCCTCCCCCCGACCTCCGGCACGGTGACGTATGCCGACCGCCCCCTCCCCGACCGCCCCACCGCCGCCCGCGCCGGCGTCGCGCTGATCCCCCAGGGCAATGCCCTGGTCACCCCCCTCACCGGCCTAGAAAACGTCCTGGTGCCGCTGCTGGCACTCGGCATCCCCGCGCCCGAGGCCCGCGAGCGCGCACACTCAGCGATCGCGGCCGTCGGGCTGGCGGAGTCCGGCACCCATCTCGTCGAGGAACTCTCCGGGGGTCAGCAGCAGCGGGTCGCGGTGGCCCGGGGCCTCGCCCAACGCGCCGAGGTCCTCCTGGCCGACGAGCCGACGAGCGACCTCGATGCGACCACCCGTGGGCTGATCGTCGCCCTCCTCGCCGCCGAGGCCCGGGCCGGTGCCATCGTCCTTATGGCGACCCATGACGCCTGGTGCGCGGAGCGTGCGGACGTGGAGTACCACCTCGACGAGGGGCGGTTGCAGCGGCGCCCCGGGCCGGCCTCCTGACGCCGGGTGAGGATTGGGGTCACGCGCCGGTGAACCGGGGCGGCTCCTTGGCATGGAAGGCCCGGACCCCCTCGCGGAAGTCGGCGGTCCCGAGCAGAACCTCCTGACCGGCTTCCTCGCGCGCCAGCGCCGCGTCGACGTCGAGCGACGCGGCGTTGATGGCCGCCTTGGTCCGGGCGAGCGCGAGGGGCGCGCCCGCGGCATACCCGGTCAGGACGGCGGCACACCGGGGCTGGAACTGCGCGTCCGGGACACACTCGGCGATCAGGCCCCACTCCGCGGCTTTGGCCGCCGGGAGACGTTCGGCGGTCAGCGCGAGCCGCAGGGCACGGGCGCGGCCGACCGCCGCAGTGACCAGGGCGGTGGCACCGCCGTCGGGCATCAGCCCGATCCGCGTGAACGCGAGCATGAAGCTCGCCGACTCCGCCGCGACGACATGATCGGCGGCCAGCGCGAAGGAGAGGCCGACCCCCGCAGCCACCCCGTTGACGCAGGCGACGACCGGTTTCGGGCACCGCAGGACCGCTCGGGTGACGCGCCCGGCGGCATACAGCGTCGTGGTGTCGACCCCCGAGTCGGCGGCCCCGCCCACCGAGACGTCGGCACCCGCGCAGAACCCGCGTCCCTCCCCGGTCAGGGCGAGGACCCGAACGCCGGGATCGGTGGCGTATGCCGTGATCGCCGCGTGGAGGTCTTCCACCATGTCCGCGTCGACGGCGTTGAGGCGCTCCGGGGCGGCGAGGGTGATCGTGGCGATCCCGTCGCGCACCTGCGTGCGGACCCGCTCCGTCGTCACCGCCGGCCGCCGATCCGCATCGCGTGCTGCCCGCTGGTCATGGCGCTCCGGTCGGGCGCTCCCGTCGGGCGGCGCCGAGACGTTCCGGGAAGACGGTCTCGATGAACACCTCGCGGGTGACCCGTTGGACGAGGTCGAGCGCGCCCAGGATCTCCAGCAATTCCGCCCGGAATGCGGTCGCCCGCTCCAGCCGATCCGGCCCCTCGGCCAGCACCCCCTGGTTGTCGGCCAGTTGCAATGCGGTCTCGAAGAGCAGAGCCGAAACAGGCTCGGCGCTGGAGATCCGCTGCTGCGCCAGGAACTGGTCCCCCAGCGCGAGGGCTTCCTTCTTGATCGCGCCCCGGTCCAGCGGGCCGGCCTCGTCGTGATGCGCGAGCACGTCCGCGACGATCTCGTAGGCCTCGAAGAACGGCCGCAAGGTGAAGGCCGCCGTCAGCGGGCGCCGCTCGCTGAGGATCTGGTGCAGATCCGCCTCGGGCGCGGCGATCTGGACGCGCCAGTCACCCTCGCCGAGATCCATCTCGGCGCCGATGAGGCGCCGGAACTCCGCCCTGTCCTTGAAATAGAACTCGAACTTCAGCAGATCGCGCAGCCGCTCCGTCGACGCCCAGAACGCATCGACCCGGGCCGGGCCGGGCGGCGCCGTCCGGGCGGCAAGGACCAGGGCGATCTCACAGATCGACTTCAGGAGCACCGTGTGGATGAGCGAGTTGCGATAGAACGTCGCCCGTAGCTGGTCGTCCTTCTCGATGAGCCAGACGACATCGCGGGCCCCGTCCACACGGGTGACCGGACCGTCGCCGGTGGACAGCGCCCGGAGCGTCTTCTCGACCCCGGCGATCGTCGTCAGGCTGGCCATGCTCGCCGCCCGGGGCACCTTGCGGCGTTCGAAATACCGCAGCGTTCCCTGTATGCCGTTGAGGATCTGCTCGCTGGTCAGTCCCACTCCCTGGGCACCCAACAGGACGGTGGTCACCAGGGCGGTCGGCGTCACCGGCATGGCCTCGTTGATCCGCCAGGCGACCTCGAAGGCCATCTTTTGCAGAGCCAGCCGGTGGGCGGCCTCGTCGGTGGCGATGGGCCCATTGGGCGGGCCGAGCATCTCGCGCATCGACACCGGCTCGGGGAAGCGGACATAGACCTTGCCGTACTGCCGGGCTCCCTGCGCCTTGACGAAGTTGTAGAGCCACGAGAAGCCCTCCGCTGCCTTCTTGCCGCCGCGGGCGTAGTCGGCATACTCGGTGATCTCGTGCAACTGGTCGAAACTGATCGACACCGGTTGCAGCGCAACGTCATCCGTGCGCCCCTGGAGATAGGCGTCGGCGGAGTAGCTGAGCAGGCCGAGCTTGGGCGGCAGCATCTTGCCGGTCCGCGACCGGGTTCCCTCGATCGACCAGCTGAGGTTGAACCGCTTCTCGGAGAGGTAGCCGATGAACTCCCGCAGGACGTACTTGTAGAGCGCGTCGTCCCCGAAGGCGCGGCGGATGAAGATGAACCCGGCCCGGCGCAGCACCGGTCCCATCGGCCCGAACGCCATGTTGATCCCGGCGAAGAGGTGCGGCAAGGGGAAGCCGTTCTCGTGCAGGGTGACGAGGAAGACCCCGCTGTCGAGGTTGGAGCGGTGGGACCACAAGAAGATCACGGGCTTGGTGGAGGTCGTGGCGCGCAGCCGCTCCAGTTCCTCGGGGATGACGTCGACGTCCTTGTCGAAGCCGCGCTCGAAGACCTTGCGCTGGAGCCTCGGCACGAGGTCGACGGACGCGCGGCCCCAGCCGGTGGCCAACTCGTTGAGGATCTCCTCGGCCGACTCCAGGTTGGCCTTGTCGGGTCCGATCTCGGTCGCGAGTTCGGCGACGCCAGCCCGGAAGCGTGACTGGGCGAGGATCTCATCGGCGACCAGCTTCGGCGCCTTGAACTGCGGGCCGAGGACTCGCCCGTCCGCTCGCTCCAACGAGAGGTGCGCGCGGCGGATCACGAAGCGGCTGAACGACTCCGGCGTCGCCTCCGCTCCGGAGTGGGTCTCGGCGAAACGCTCGCGGAGGGTCGCCAAGGTCGCCGGCGTGCCGGCGACGACGCGGGCCCGGTCGGGCTCGCGCCGGGCGATCCCCGCCTGGGCCCGTGACGGCGGTCGATACGGATTGTGCAGGCGCACCAGATCCCGGACTCGGATGGGCCGGGTCCCGTTCTCGTGCTCCGCGGGCAGCCACGTCACATGAACCGGCATCAGGAGGGTGCCGGGGCCGGCCTGCGCGATGGCGTCGGCGATCCGGTCGGCCTCGCGCGACGGTCCCCCGCGCCGCGGCAGCGTCAGGACGCGGATGTGACCGTCGACGTGGACATTCTCGGCAACCCACGCGCGCACCAGGCGCACTTCAACCGGCGTGTGGAACTCGGCGAAGACAAGCGCGCCGGAGGCATCCCCGGAGCCCGCCGCGACGACGTCAGGGCCGGCGGCGCTGTCGGCGGCAGCGTTGTCCGTTGTGGCGTTGTCGGCGGCAGCGTCGGGAGCGGGAGCAGCGATCGAGTCAGACACGGGGGTCCCCTTCGGTCGGCCAGTCGTGCAGGACATCGAGGAAGAGGTCGCGCACCTGGGCGATGCGCTCGTCGACGTCGTCCACGGTCCAGTCGTCGACGGAGATCGGCGGCAGGACGGCGACATCGACCTCCGCGGCGTTGATCGCCGACCCACCGCGCCCGGCCATGTCGCTCGCATTGCGGATGACGATCGGCACGATCGGCAGACCCGTCGCCATCGCCATCCGGAACGGCCCCTTCTTGAACGAGCCGAGTTCGGCGCGGTCCTGGCGCGTCCCCTCGGGAGCCACGATGACCGAGAGGTTCTTGCGCACGAGCAGATCCTGGGCCTCCTGCAGCGACGCCACCGATCCCGCGCTGTCGCTGCGTTCGATGAACACCCCGTCCATGGCCCGCCCGAAGGTCCCCACCAGAAGGTGGGTCTTGAGCTCCGCCTTGGCGACGAAGGTGAAGTCGTCCTTGACAACGGCGGCGGCGACCATCGCGTCGAAGTTGTTGCGGTGGTTGAAGAGGAAGACGGCCGGCCGAGTGACGCGGGCGTTGTCCTCCCCGACGATGCGCAAGCGGACGCCATTGGTTTCCAGCATCAGCCGCGGCCACAAGCTGGTCAGGACGTTGAGCCCGGATCGCTTGTCCCCCTTGAGTATGCCGATCCCCAGTCCCGCTGTCGCGATCGGTGCGAGCGCCCCGAGGGAGGCGACCGTCCGCACCAGGGCGCTCGCGCCGCCGGCGCTGCGGCTGCGGTGGCGCGTGATCGGCCAGCCGCGCTTCTCGGCGACCCGGGTCAGCTCCGGTCCGGGATTGGTCGGGCGCGGGTTGCCGACGAGGTGCATGAGGGCGACGTCCTCGTCGCCGTCGGCATAGAAGTAGCAGTGGGCGAGATCGATGCCGTGGGTGGCGGCATACCGTTGGGCGGCACTGGCCTTGCCTTCCCCCCAGATGACCGGGGTGACCAGCCGGCCGGTGACACGGTCCTGGTCATCGAGGATGAACCGATTGCAGACGACCTCGTCGATGCCCAGCCAGCGTGCGACCGGCTCGACCTGGATGCTCGTGGCCGAACTGCACAGAACGACTCGGTGGCCGCGCTCGACGTGGGCCCGCACGAGCGCCCGCGTCTCGGGATAGATGAGGTCGGCGATCTTGCGTTTGAAGACCTCCTCGCTCTCCTCCTCCAGCTCGGCGAGCGACTTGCCGGCCAGCGTCGACAGGCCCGCCTCGGCGAAGTCCTGGAAGGTGGAGCGCCCCATCTGGAAGGCGTACGCCGTCGCGAGGATCCGGTAGATCTCCGAGACGCCGAAATCGCCCCTGCGGATCTTGGTCTTCGTGTAGACCGTGACGGTGAAGCCCGCGACGATCGTCCCGTCGAGGTCGAAGAATGCGGCGATCTCCGGTCCCTCGGGGGAGCCCATGACCTCGGCGACCGTGCCGGGGACCCGCGGCTGGGAGCGGCGGCTGTGTCTGGAGGTCACGGGTTCTCACCGCCGGTCCGGGAGTCGCCGCCGCGTTTCGTGGCGGCGCGCCGGCTTGCGCCCCGCGGCGTCGGTGTCGGAGTCGGTGTCGCCGCTTCCGGAGCGGACGCTGCCTTCGTCGAACGCGCGCGTTTGGAGGGCATCGACGTCGCGGTCACGGCGGCCCGGGCCGCGCCCGGGCTCCTGGCGCCGGACACCTCCGGGGCGGCGGCCCGGGTCGCCTTCGCGGCGGGCCCCAACCGCGCCGTCGTTCCGGCCTTGCGCGTCGGTGCCGGGGTGCGCGCCCGCTCCCCACCTAGGCGCTGCGCGCGCGGACTCGGCCGTGTCTTGACCGGCACCGGGGCGGCCGGTTGGCCCCCCGCCGCGAGCACCTCCTCGAAGCCTTCGACCACGCACCGCTCGAAGACCTCGTCCTCACGGATGCTGTCGGTGTCATAGCGGGCCCCGATGAACGCGGTCCCGGCCCGGGTCACCATGACCATCATCAGCGCGATACCGGGCAGCGGGCCCATCGCATAGGTCGCCAACACCTTGGCCCCGGCGAGATAGGTGTCCACCGGATACGACGGGACATTGCTGGCCTGGACGTCGGCGGGGCGGACCCGCCCGGCGATCTGGGCATAGACGGCGTCCGGCAGGGAGGCGGTGACATTCGAGAGCAGGCTCAGCACGTCGGCGGCGGGCTCGGCCCGCCCGCTGGCGACGGCGGCGTGGATCTGCGAGATCCGGGCCGCGGGGTCGGGCTCCCCGACGGGGGCGGGGATCGCCATACCCGTCCATTTGTTGCCGCCGGCGGGATCGTCGGCGGTGCGCAGGCTCACGGGGATCGACATCGGGAGCCGGTCGACCGGCAGACCCAGGGCCTCGTGGTAGCGGCGGAGGATCGCGCATACGGCGGCGAGATAGGCGTCGTTGACCGACCCACCCAACTCGTGGGCCGCCGCGCGCAGGCGGCGGAAGTCGACGTCATGGGTCACCATGCGCCGGCCGATGCCGCGGCGGGCGAGCAGCGGGGACGGGGTCGTCGCGGAGAAGGAGTCGACGACCCGGTTCAACGACGAGGCGTATGCCGCCACGCCCGTCACCGTCGACAGCGGCTTGGTCAGGCTGCCCAGGCCGGCTCCGACGAGATCGCGGGTCACCCCGAGCGCGAGGCCGGGCAGCGCCTTCAGGCCGTCGATGGCCAGGTCGTTCGGATCGAGGTCGGTCGGCACCGGGACCAGCGGCATCGGCCCGGTGCGACCGGCGCGATCGGTGTCATAGAGCGACTCGAACATCGCCACCATGCCCAGCCCGTCGGAGACGACGTGGCTCATCGACGTCACGACCGCCGCGCCGCCGCCATCAAGTCCCTCGACCAGCGTCACCGTCCACAGCGGGCGGGTCAGGTCGAGCGGGGTCATCGCGATCTGCTCCGCGAGGTCGAGCAGCTCCCGGTGGCTGCCGTCCCCGGGCAGGGCGACCCGGCGCAAGTGGTAGCGCAGGTCGAAATCCGGGTCGACCACCCAGCGGGGGGCGGTCACCGGGACGGTCGGGGAGACGATCCGCTCGCGCAACCGCACGGCCACCCGGCTCGCCCGGTCGAACGCCGCGACGAACCGCTCCCAGTCGGGCACCACGTCGAGAAGGTCGATGCCGAGACCGGCGCTTCGGGTCCGCGGATCGCGTTCGCCTCGGTGGAGCAGCTTGTCGAAGGGCGTCAATCGCCCGTCGGAGCCTCCGCTCATGCGCACCGGCCTCCTTGGGTGGGTCGCTCGGATAGAAGGCGAACTCTACCCAGGAGGCCGTATGCCGATGCACTCCCGCGCGCACCGCACCGCCGGGACGGGCCGCAGCCCGTGCCAGCCGGGTGTCAGTGCGGGATCAGAGAAGCTCGAGGATGGTCGCGTTGGCCATCCCGCCGCCCTCGCACATCGTCTGCAGGCCGTACGTGATGCCGTTGTCCTTCATGTGGTGGAGCAATTGCGTCATGATCCGTGCGCCCGAGCCCCCGAGGGGGTGGCCGATCGCGATGGCCCCGCCGTTGGGGTTGAGCCGGGCCGGGTCGGCGCCGGTCTCGGCCAGCCAGGCCATCGGCACCGGCGCGAACGCTTCGTTGACCTCGTAGACCCCGATCTCGTCCAGCGTCAGTCCCGACTTCGCGAGGGCCTTGGCGGTGGCCGGGATCGGCGCGCTGAGCATCATCACCGGGTCGTCGCCGGCGAGGACCCCGGTGTGGAAGCGGGCGATCGGGGTCAGGCCGAGGTCGGCGGCCTTCTGCGACGTCATCATCAGCAGCGCCGCCGCCCCGTCGCTGATCTGGGAGGAGTTGCCCGCGTGCACCGTGCCATCGGCGCGGAAGACGGGCTTGAGGCCGGCGAGCGTCTCCGGGGAGGTCCCGCGGCGCAGACCCTCGTCAACCTCGAGCCGGCCGCCGCCGGGCAGATCGACGGGAGCGAGTTGGGCCGTCAGCCGCCCCGCGTCGATGGCCGCGGCGAGCTTGGCGTGCGAGGACGAGGCGAACTCGTCCTGGGCCTGCCGGCTGAACCCCCACCGGTCGGCCATCATCTCGGCGCCGATGCCCTGGTTGAACGTCGGGACGCCATACCGCTCGAGGACGGAATCGGCATACGGCACACCGAAATCGGTCGTCGCGACGGAGGCTCCGAGCGGGACCTTGCTCATGACCTCGACGCCACCAGCGACGACGACGTCGTACTGACCGGCGATCAGCCCCGCCGCGGCGAAGTGCACCGCCTGCTGCGACGAGCCGCACTGACGGTCGATCGTCGTTGCCGGCACGGACTCGGGCCACCCCGCGGCAAGGACGGCGCTGCGCCCGATATTGATTGCCTGCGCCCCGACCTGCATGACCGCGCCCCAGATGACGTCGTCGACGAGGGCGGGGTCGATGCCGCTGCGCGCGACGAGCGCGCGCAGGACCCCGGCCGAGAGATCCTGCGGGTGGACCTCGGCGAGGGACCCCTTGCGCTTGCCGACGGGGGTGCGGACGGCTTCGACGATGACGGCGTCACGAGTGGGCACGGGGTTTCCTCCGGATCGGTCGGTATGCCGCGGGCCCCCCGCAGCGTCCCCGCCAGGCTAGAGCGCCGCCGCCCCCGGTCCAACCTCCGCCCGCCGTGAGTCCCGCCACCGACGGCCCGCCGGTCGGCCGCCCGTCGCAGGCCGGCCAGCGGGAAGGACGGCAGCCCGGGATACCCCGTCGGGACCGGGCCGATTCCCGTCGCGCCTATTCCGTCGAGATGGCCTCGAGGATGTTGAGCCGGGCGGCCCGCCGGCCGGGCCAGAGCGCGGCGAGCACCCCGACGACGCCGGCAAGGACGACGAACGCGACCAGTTGCACCCACGGGATTCGCAGTGCGGTGAACCCCTCGTCGGAGAGCGCCCGCTGGATCGCGACGCCGAAGGCCACCCCGAGCCCGACGCCGAGCGCGGCCCCGAGGAGGGCGATGACGACGGACTCCAGCCGCAGCATCGTCCGCAACTGGCGTCGGCTCAGCCCCACGGCCCGCAGGAGCCCGATCTCCCGGGTGCGCTCGATGACCGACAACGCGAGGGTGTTGACGATGCCGAGGATGGCGATGATCACGGCCAGGCCCAAGAGGGCGTAGATGATCGCGAGCATCTGGTCGATGGGCTTGGACTGCTCCGCGGCATACGACTGGATGTCCTTCATGCTGACGGTGGGCAGGTCGGCGATCAACGCGTCGATCGCCCCACCGACGGCGGTTGCGTCGGCGCCTTCAGCGCGGTTGACGTAGACCTGGGAATCCTTGGCCGGGTTGCCCGCGGCGCTCCAGGTGCCCAAGGAGACGATGGTCTCGGCCGGGATACCCGCCGAGCGCTTGAAGACCCCGTCGACGGTCAGCCGCATCGGCTTGTCGGCGATGGCGCCCTCGATCGTCGAGCCGACCGCGAGCTTGTGGTCCTTGGCGTAGGACTCATCGACCAGCAACCCACCGTCCCGCAGATCGGTCAACTTCCCGGAGGCCATGTCGACCACCTGCACGTCACCGAAGGTCGCCGGGTCGATCGCCGCCATCCACTGGTCCTGGCCGCCGAGCTTCTGCGTCCCCCAGCGCACCCGGGAGACGGTCCCAACCCCGGGAATCTTGGCGATGTCGTCGGCGATGCTCGCCGAGAAATCGCTACCGATGGCGTTGGAGACCAGGTAGTCGGCGCTGAAGGTCCGCTGGATCTCGCCCTTGATGCTCGCCTTGGCCGAAGCCCCGAAGACCGCCATCATCGACACCAACGTCACCCCGATCATGAGCGCGGACGCGGTCGCGGCGGTCCGCCTCGGGTTGCGGCTCGCGTTCTCCTCGGCCATCGTCCCGATGCTGCCGAACAGGCGCCGGTAGATCGCGCCGAGACCGAGGATGGCCGGACGGCCGACGAGCGGGGAGGTCAGGGCGACCCCGAGGAGGACGCCGAGGATGCCCGCGCCGATCCAGATCAGGGGCTTGCCCGGGTCGGCGAAGAGTCCGGTCCCCAGACCGACTGCACCCAGGACGGCCAGGACGGCCCCGGCGATCACCCGACGCCGCATGGACGACTCACCCATGGTGACGTCGTCGCGCATCGCGGCCACGGGAGGAACCCGTCCTGCCCTCCGGGCCGGGAGGTATGCCGCGAGGACCGTCACGAGGAGGCCCACGGCATACGACACCAGGACGGTGCGGGGGGCGAAGACGAGGGCGGCACCCGAGAGGTCGAGGCCGATGACGCCGAAGAGCGCCTTGATGCCCAAGGCCAGGCCGGCGCCGACGACCAGGCCGAGGGTCGAGCCGATCAGGCCGACGACGACCGCCTCCACGAGCACCGAGCGCGCCACCTGGCGGCGGCTCGCGCCGATCGCCCGGAAGAGCGCGAGCTCACGCATGCGCTGCGCGACGAGGATCGAGAACGTGTTGACGATGATGAACGACCCGACGATGAGGGCGACGGCAGCAAAGATGAGGAGGAAGTTCGTGATGAACTTCAGCCCCTGCTGGACCGCATTCGCCGCCTCGTCGCCGGCTTGTTTGCCCGTCTGGGCGCGCAGGTCGGGCGGGAGGACCTTGGCCACGGCATCGCGCAACTGCTCCTGCGAGGTGCCGGGGGCGGCGGTGACCCAGATGTCGTTGAACACGTCCTTGCCACCCTGGTAGAGCGCCTGCGCCTGGTGGGTGGTCCAGATGACGATGCTGGCGCCGATGAGGGAGCCGCTGGGTTCGATGATCCCGACGAGCCGGGCCTGGACCTGGGCCTGGGTGCCGGCGGTGATGATGCGGACGGCGTCGCCCACGGCATACCCGCCGGTCTTGGCGGTGCGGCTGTCGAGGACGATCTCCCCGTCATGCTCGGGCATCGCGCCCGAGACGAGCTTGTAGCTGAGGTCACCCCCCGCGGAGGGCGCTCCCGTGTGGTTGACACCGATCCCGGGGGCGCCCTGGCCGCCGATGAGCTTGCCCTTCTTGGAGATGACGAAGGTCGTCGGGTCGCTGATATTGCCGTCGGCCCGGGCGGCTCCCGGGACCGTCGCGAGTTGCCGGACCAGCGCGGCCGGGATGGTCTTGGTGGAGATACCGAAAGACCCAGGCTCGGACGGGGGTGCGACAACGACATCCCCGACCGAGGAAGTCATGATGCTGGTGAAGGACTTGCCCAGGGTGTCGGTGAAGATGAACGACCCGGCGACGAAGGCGACGCCGAGGACGACAGCGATGGCGCTCATCATCAGGCGCAACTTGCGCGCCAGGAGCGACTTGAGGCTTGCGCGGAGCATCGCGATCAGGCCTCGGTGGACAAGGCGCCGGCGGACAAGGCGCCGGTGGACGAGGCGCCGGTGGACGACACGCCCAGCGCGGCGGAGTCCAGGGCGGAGGTGTCCGGGTGGGAAGCGTCGAGAGCGGAGGTGTCGAGGCGGCCCATGCGTTCGAGCACCTTCTCCGCGGTCGGCGCGAGGAGTTCCTCGACCACCTGCCCGTCGGCGAGGAAGAGGACGCGATCGGTGAAGCTCGCCGCGACCGGGTCGTGAGTGACCATGACGATCGTCTGACCGAAGTCGGTGACCGACCGGCGCAGGAAGCCCAGCACCTCGCGGCTCGACCTCGAGTCGAGATTGCCGGTCGGCTCGTCGGCGAAGATGATGTCGGGCCGGGAGACGAGGGCCCGGGCACAGGCGACGCGCTGCTGCTGGCCGCCGGAGAGTTCCGAGGGCCGGTGGGAGAGCCGATCGCGCAGCCCGACGGTGTCGATGACCTGGTCGAACCACCCCTGGTCGGGGTCCCGGCCGGCGATCGACAGCGGCAGGAGGATGTTCTCCTTCGCCGTCAGGGTCGGGATGAGGTTGAACGCTTGGAAGATGAAGCCGATCCGGTCGCGGCGCAACCGGGTCAGGTCCTTCTCCTTGAGCGCAGTCAGGTCGACGTCGCCGATGAAGACGCGACCGGAGGTCACCTCGTCCAATCCGGCGGCGCAGTGCATGAGGGTCGATTTGCCGGAGCCGGACGGCCCCATGACGGCGGTGAATTCGTGGGCGTTGATGGCGACGGTGACGCCGCCGAGGGCAACGACCTGAGCATCCCCCTTGCCATAGATCTTGGTCAGGCCCTCGGTCCGCGCCGCCACACTTCGGGTGGGCGACGCTCCGCGGGCAGCGGACATGACGGTTTCCCCTGCGTGAACCATGTCCGAGACGCTAACCAGCTACTCGCGCGTACGCACATCGGCTCGCCCCGGACCGGACCCTGACATGTGCGGCACGTGACCCGACCCCGCTGGTCAGGGGCCCCTCGCGTGGGACCGTTGCGGGTATGCCGCTTCTCACTTCGTGGACGGATGCCTGCTTCCTGCTCGTGCCCGACGCGGACAGCCAGGTCGTCGCCGCGACGGGCGCCGATCTCCTGCGCCGATATGCCGAGCCTCCCCGCCGCTACCACACCGCCACCCATGTGGCCGAGATGGTGGCCGCCCTCGACCGCCTTCTCCAAGACCCGGTCGAGCACGCCCTCGGTGTGCTGGTCGCGTGGTTCCATGACGCGGTCTATGAGCCGGCGCGCGCGGACAATGAGGCGGCGTCGGCGGGCGTGGCGAGACGGGCGTGCACGGCGCTGGGGGTGGATGCGGCATACCGAAGCAGGGTGGTCGACCTCGTCCTGGCGACCGCGGATCACCAACTCCCGCAAGAGGATCGGCTCGCCGCGGCGGTCCACGACGCCGACCTGTGGATCCTGTCGGCGCCAGTGGCACGCTACGAGGAGTATTCCGCTGCGGTGCGCGCGGAGTACGCGCACGTCCCGGAGCGGGAGTATGCCGCGGCCCGCTCCGCCATCCTCTCCGCCCTCGCGCGGCGACCCCGGTTGTATGCCGCGGACCTCCCCCACCGGGAGTGGACAGGCGCCGCCCGCGCGAACCTCGCCCGGGAGTTGGCGCGCCTGGCGTGAACGCCTTGGCGTGAGTGCGCGTTTTCTGGAGGAAGGTCAGGGGAGGAGGTGGGTGAGGAGCGGGAGCCACCAGGACTCGGCATACCGCCTGAGCATCGACTCGCGGTCCACCCACTCGGCGGGCTCGCCCTCGGGGGCGGTGAGGGCAGGCGACGACGCGGTCAGGTCGCACCGGAAGACGGCGAGGAAGCGGCCGCCCGGGACCGGCCACGGGCTGGCGGGGTGGGGGTGGAAGCGTTCGTACGCCACCGGGCGCAGGGCCTGGGGGTCGAGGGCGATCCCGGTTTCCTCCGCGGTCTCACGGACTGCGGTGGTCAGCGGTGATTCGCCCGGCTCGCGCCACCCACCCGGGGCGCTCCACTCGCGGCGCCGCCGGGAGTAGGCCATGAGGAACCGCCCGCCCGCTTCCTGGACGACCACGGCCGAGGCGAACGTGGCGCCCTCCGGTGGGGTGCGGGACGAGGCCACCAGATCGACGTCGGCGATGCTGCCGTCGGGGAACCGGACATCGAGCACTCGGCCGATCCCCTTCTCCCCCGTCCGTTTTCGCAACCTCAACCGCGCGGAATCGAGGAGCTGGAGGAGGTGGGCGGTGGTGGTGGGGCGGGCACCGGCGGCGAGGAGGTCGGCATACAACTCCTGCGGCACGTCGTAGTGGTCGCCCTCGAAGGCCCGGGCGGGCACCCCCGCCTCGTCGGCGAAGGTGCGCAGCTCCGCCGTCGAGGTGTCGGAGATCAGGTGCGACCACAGCCGCCCGTGCGCCGGCCAGCGAGGCGGGTCGATCCAGATGCTCACGCCCCCCATCCTCCCCCGGCGCGCCCGGGGCTGGAGGTGATGGCTCGTCGCCCGCCCCTCGTCCTCCGGCTCCCGGCTCCTCCCGCTCCCGGCTCCTCCCGCTCCCGGCTCACGGACTTGAGCACGCCATAACGCCCTGAGCACGCCATAACCCGCCGGCCCTCCAACTTGAGCACGCAATGTCGACTTGAGCACGCGAGATCTCGCGTGCTCAAGTCGACATGACGTGCTCAAGTTGGGGAGCGTGCTCAAGTTGCTGACTCGCCCACGTTGGGGCGCGTGCTCAAGTTGCCAGGGCGTGCTCAAGTTGGGGGCACACGCGTCAAATGCTCGGGGACACGCGCTCAAGCTGGGGAAAGCCGAAGGGCGGCCGCCCCGATTGGGGAGACCGCCCTTCGTGGACGAGGCAGTAGGGCTCAGAAGCCCATGCCACCCATGTCGTCGCCACCGCCGCTGGGCATCGGGGCAGCCTTCTCGGGCTTGTCCGCGATGACGGCCTCGGTGGTGAGGAAGAGCGCCGCGATGGAGGCGGCGTTCTGGAGGGCCGAGCGGGTGACCTTCGCCGGGTCGATGATGCCCGCGGCGATGAGGTCGACGTACTCCCCGGTCGCGGCGTTGAGGCCCTGGCCGGGCTCCAAGTGGCGCACCTTCTCCGCCACGACGCCGCCCTCGAGGCCGGCGTTGATGGCGATCTGCTTCAGGGGAGCCTCCGAGGCGACCTTGACGATATTGGCGCCGGTCGCCTCGTCGCCCTCCAGCGAGAGCTTCGCGAAGGCGGCCTTGGTCGCCTGGAGCAGGGCGACGCCACCACCGGCGACGATCCCCTCCTCGACGGCCGCCTTGGCGTTGCGCACGGCGTCCTCGATGCGGTGCTTGCGCTCCTTGAGCTCGACCTCGGTGGCCGCGCCCGCCTTGATGACGGCGACGCCGCCGGCGAGCTTGGCGAGGCGCTCCTGCAGCTTCTCGCGGTCGTAGTCGGAGTCCGACTTCTCGATCTCGGAGCGGATCTGGGTGACCCGGCCGGCGATCTGGTCCTGGTCGCCCGCGCCCTCGACGATGGTCGTCTCGTCCTTGGTGACGACGACCTTGCGGGCCTTGCCCATGAGGTCGAGGTCGGCGGAGTCGAGCTTGAGCCCGACCTCCTCGGAGATGACCTGTCCGCCGGTGAGGATGGCGATGTCGGCGAGCATGGCCTTGCGGCGGTCACCGAAGCCGGGGGCCTTGACGGCGACCGACTTGAAGGTGCCGCGGATCTTGTTGACGACCAGCGTGGACAGCGCCTCGCCGTCGACGTCCTCGGCAATGATCAGCAGCGGCTTGCCCGACTGCATGACCTTCTCCAGCAGGGGCAGCAGGTCCTTGATCGAGGAGATCTTCGAGTTGGCGATGAGGATGTAGGGGTCCTCGAGGACGGCCTCCATCCGCTCGGGGTCGGTGACGAAGTATCCCGAGATGTAGCCCTTGTCGAAGCGCATACCCTCGGTGAGCTCGAGCTCCAGCCCGAAGGTGTTGCTCTCCTCGACGGTGATGACACCTTCCTTGCCGACCTTGTCCATGGCCTCGGCGATGCGCTCACCGATCTCGGTGTCGGCCGCGGAGATGGACGCCGTCGCGGCGATCTGCTCCTTGGTCTCGATCGGCCGGGCGATGGCGAGGAGTTCCTCGGCGACGGCCGCGGTGGCCTTCTCGATGCCGCGCTTGAGGGCCATCGGGTTGGCGCCGGCCGCGACATTGCGCAGCCCCTCGCGGACCATGGCCTGGGCGAGGACGGTCGCGGTGGTGGTGCCGTCACCGGCGACGTCGTCGGTCTTCTTGGCGACCTCCTTGACCAGCTCGGCGCCGATCTTCTCGTAGGGGTCTTCGAGCTCGATCTCCTTGGCGATGGACACACCGTCGTTGGTGATCGTGGGAGCGCCCCACTTCTTCTCCAGGACGACGTTGCGGCCGCGTGGGCCCAGGGTGACCTTGACCGCGTCGGCGAGGGTGTTCATGCCCCGCTCGAGCCCGCGGCGAGCCTCTTCATCGAAAGCGATGATCTTGGCCATTCGGGTGGTTCCTCCACACGATTGCTGTCGGATGACCTCGTCGGTGCCCGCGACGGACGGTCCGGACTGCGCGGCTCACGTCACCACGGCATACCGGACCTCACCCAGGAGGTCGGGATTATCACTCTCACAGGGAGAGTGCTAACGCCATTATTGGCACTCTCGGGTCGAGAGTGCAAACGCGTCGGCGCCCCGGGTCAGCAGGTCGGCGACGTGGGGGACGAGGGCGCCGAGCCGTCACGGGCCGAGGGGAACGCGTCGAGATAGCTGAGGACCCGCTGCTCGCGCTCTGTGCCCGGCCACATCGTCACCGACGTCGCCGCGAGCACCGCGCGGGCAACGGCCCGGGTCACGCACGCGGCTGCGGCCTCGTGCAGGGCGAGTAGGCCGGCGAGACAGGGTTCCGGCCGCGCCCCGGTCGCCACGGCGAAGAGCGTGTCCCCGTCGAGCATCGTGTGGACCGGCGCGAGCGCCCGGGCGAGGCCGTCGTGTCCGGCGCCGGCGAGGCGCCGGCACCCGGCCTTGGTCAACGTCGCATCGGTGGCGATGACCCCGATCGTCGTCGCCCCGCCGGGAAGCAGTCCCGCCGCAGCGGCCTCCGTATGCCGCATCGCGGCATACGCTGCCACCTCGCCCGGGTCGGGGGTCACCAGGGCGGGCAGGTCGCCGGGCAGACAGTGATGGGCGGCCAGGAGTTCGCCGGTGCGTGGGTCGACCGGGGACCCGATCGCGTTGACGACGACGAGGGCCGCGACCCGCGAGCCGTCCGGCAGGATCGTGCTCGCCGACCCGAGGCCACCGGCCAGGGAGCCGGCCCGGGCACCGGTTCCGGCGCCGACCCGGCCCTCAGTCAGGGTTTCCTCCCTGTCCGGTGCCTCGCTCTCCGGCGCCTCGCTCAACTGTTCCTCCCCCGCCGTCCCCGCCGACCCCGCGCCCAGCCCCGCCGATCCCGCCGATCCCGCGCCCAGCCCCGCCGATCCCGCCGATCCCGCGGGAGTGTGCGCCCCGGCGGCGGCCAGCGCGGCGGCACCTTCCGCCGCTGTGGGGTGCCCGCGGAAGTCGCCCCCGCGGCCCAGATCGAAGATCACCGCGGCGGGGACGATGGGGACCACCTCCCCGGGGGCGCCCATGGGCCAGCCGTGGCCGGCGGCATACAGACCGTCCATGACGCCCTCCGCGGTGGCGAGACCGAACGCGCTCCCGCCACTGAGGACGATCGCGTGCACCCGGTCGACCAGGCACCCGGGATCGAGCAGGTCGGTCTCGCGGGTTCCGGGCGCGGCGCCGCGGACGTCGACCCCGGCGACGGCACCCCCGGCGGGCATGACGACCACGGTCGTCCCGGTCAGTCGCCCGGCCCCCTCGAGGGTCGCGTGACCGACCCGGATGCCCTCGATATCGGTCAGTGCGCCGGCCTGGCCTGGCGTCGCGAGTGGGCGAAACACGGTGTTACTCCTGGGTATCGGGTCTTCTCTTGTGACTTCCGCGACAAACAAGGTGAACAGAGGGTGAACAATGGCTTCCCCTCTGGTGAAGCTCCGGTGTCCTCGGCACACTGTGCCTCGTGGACGCAGCGAACGTTATTCTCGTGCTCGTCATCGGGACAGCACTTGCCTTCGATTTCACCAACGGATTCCATGACACGGCCAACGCCATGGCCGCGTCGATCTCGACCGGCGCACTGAAGCCCAAGGCTGCAGTCGCGCTCTCCGCCATCCTCAACCTGGTCGGTGCCTTCCTCTCCGTGGAGGTCGCGCTCACTGTCTCCAATGCGGTCGTGAAGATCCAGGACAAGAGCGGCAAACCCCTTCCGGCGATCCTTGGCGCAGACAATGGCGACAAGCTCCTCCTCGTGGTCCTGTGCGGCCTCATCGGCGGGATCATCTGGAACCTCTTCACCTGGCTACTGGGCCTGCCCTCGAGTTCCTCGCACGCCCTGCTCGGCGGGCTCACCGGCGCTGCCGCCGCCGGCTTCGGCCTCAGCGGCGTGAAGTGGACCGGTGACGGCACGAAGCTCGACGGGGTCGTCGGCAAGGTGCTCATCCCGAGCTTCATCTCCCCGATCATCGCCATGATCATCGCCTTCACCGGGTGCTGGCTGGTGCACAAGCTCACCAACGGGATCATGACCAAGCTCAGCGAGCGCTACTTCCGGTGGGGTCAGATCGGGTCGGCGTCCCTGGTCTCCCTGGCGCACGGCACCAACGACGCCCAGAAGACGATGGGTGTGATGACCCTGGCCCTCATCGCGGCTGGACATTGGGATGCCACGTCCGGCTCGGTTCCCGTCTGGGTCAAGGTCACGGCCGCCTCGGCCATCGCCTTGGGCACCTATCTCGGCGGATGGCGCATCATCCGAACCCTGGGCCGAGGGCTGGTCGACATCACCCCCCGCCAGGGCATGGCCTCCGACGGGTCCTCGGCCGCGGTCATCCTCGCCGCGAGCCACCTGGGCTTCGCCCTGTCGACGACCCACGTCGCCACCGGCTCCGTCCTTGGTGGCGGGCTGGGCCGCGGGACGCACGTCCGCTGGAACACCGCGGGCCGCATGGTCATCGCCTGGGCCACGACCTTCCCGCTGGCCGCTCTGGTCGCGGCCGGGATGTACTACCTCGGGCACGCGCTCGGCTACACCGCCGGACCGATCGTCGTCTTCGCCCTGCTGTGCGCAGTGGCGGGCTACATCTTCATGCGCTCGCGGAACCAGCCGGTCGGTGCGCACAACGTCAACGAGGAATGGGACCGTCCCCAGGACGTCCTCGACCAGCACGCCCCCGCCGAGACCGCCACCCGCGGCCACTGATCACGCGAAGGAACGACACATCATGCGCAGCCTCGAACTCGCATTCCAGGGTGGCTCCAAGGTCCTCATGGCCGGACTCGCGTTCGGCGCGGGCCTGCCGGTGATCTACGCCCTCGCCATGCGTCTACTCACCCTCGGCGCCACCCAGGCCGTCGACACCGACGGGCGGACGCACACGACATACACCCCCATGGGCAAGGCCCTCGCGGCCGTGCTCATGCTCATCATCGCCGGCGCCATTGCGCTCGGCATCACGATGATCGCCGCGTCCGGCATGGGCAAGGCCGTCAGCTTCGACCACATCATCCCGACCATCGTCGAGAAGAAGAAGTAAGGGCCCGCCACCATGACCGACAACGGATCCGTCCTCGAGTGGGTCCGCGAGGGGTTCGCGGGCACGGTTCCCGACGACGAAGCCGCGGCGTTGTATGCCGTCCTCCAGACCCGCCTGGGCACCAAGCGGGCCCGCGCCCTGCTGATGACCATGCAGGGGGAGGGCGTCCTCTCCCAGGAGGCCGCGCGGGTGCTGCTGCCCGACGACCAGGCCGTGCGTAAGGTCTCGGCGAAGCTCGT
This sequence comes from Nostocoides sp., assembly GCA_016702415.1. GTDB lineage: Bacteria > Actinomycetota > Actinomycetes > Actinomycetales > Dermatophilaceae > Nostocoides_A. Next base: position 113,986 of record JADJEA010000008.1, on the reverse strand, counting down.
CATGGGCGGTTGGCCGCTGGCCGACGACAGCGAAACCGCCCCTGCCAGCTGGCCCGAACCGCGCGAGGAGCCCGCGGACACCGGCACGCTCAGCCGGATCGTCACCTGGTTGCGCGAAGGCTACCCGGGTGGGGTTCCGGAGACGGACTATGTCCCGCTGCTCGCGCTCCTGGAGCGGCGGCTGACGCGGTCGGAGGTCAAGCACATCGCCCGCGCATTGCGCGAGGCCGAGGTCAGCCCGGCCGGGCCCGACGACATCGCCGCGGCGATCAGCGACTACACCCACGGACAGGCGCCGGAGTCCGATATGCGGCGGGTTCGTGACCAGCTCGCCAAGAAGGGCTGGCCGGTCGAGTTCCCCGACCCCGACCCCGACCTCGGATAACACCATGCGCAGCGCCCCGGTCACTGACCGGGGCGCTGCGCATGTCCGGGCTGCTCACGGTCCGGGAAGTCCAGCGGCCAGCCCTTCTTCGCGAGGCGATCGTGGACGCGCCGGACGTCCTCGGCGGACGGCAGGTCGTGCGTGACCCGGGTGATCTCGGTGCCGATGTCGACCGGGCTGGCCGGCGAGATCACGGCCTGGCGCAGCGACTTGGCGACCAATTTGACCTCGCGGTCGGTCAAGCGACGGCGCAGCAATGCGACCAGCGGGATGACGTCCTTGGGCGGGACGCCGGTCGGGAATCCCTCGCGCAGCCAGTCGACGATCCGTTGAATCCGGCCCGTTTCCGGTTCCAGCGACTCGGCGACCTGCGCGGGGACGGCCAGCGGCCAGCCGGCCTGGGCGAGACGGCCGGAGACGCGGGCGAGGCCGGAGGGATCGGCATACCCCCCGGCGCGGCGGCGCAGCTGGGTGGCGAGGTCGGCGTCGGAGGGCGCGAGCCGACTGCGCAGGAGTTCCTCCGCAAGGAGCTCGGCCTCTCCCTCCGACAGGGTCCGCGCCAGCACCGCCGCCACGGGTGGGAGGTCCTCAGGGGGGATACCGGCGGGGTATGCCGCGCGCAGCCAGCCGACGACCCGGGCGACCAGGGCTCGGGTGGCGGCGAGCGGCATACGGACCGGGTCCCTTCGTCAGTGCTTGGGGACGAGCACCGGATAGATGTGCTCGTAACTGACGGCCTTGCCGAAACCCGCCGCGACGATGGTCAGGATGCCGAGCCCGACCGCCACGACGACGAGGAGGAAGACGAGGCCGGCCACGACTTTACCCAGCGGATGGCCGCTTTCGTGGCTTAGCTCGGCGTCTCCTCCGGTCCCATACGCGAGCGACCGTATGCCGACCGCGAAGAGCGCGGGCAGACCCGCCGGGGGGGGCCCGGGCGCCCGGGCCCCCCCCCCCGCCCGGGCGGGGCGGGGCGGGCGCGGAGGGGGCGGGGGCGGGGGGGGGGAGCGCGGCGGGGGGGGGCACGGCGGGGGGGGCCCGGGGGCCCCCGGGGGGGGGCCCCGGCGGGGGGGGGGGGCCGGCGTGGCCGGGGGGGGGGGCCGCGCCGGGAAGCGAACGCCCCCCCCCCCCCCCGGCACCAGCGCGAGGGTGATCGTTGCGGTGGTCACGTCCACCAGTCTCGGACCGTCGCTCAGGCCCGGATCGCCACTCTCGCAACCATTTCCCCGCCCGTTGGACGAGTGTTCACCTGCCGGGTGGGCGCCGGACATCACGGACGCCCCGGTCCTGGGTAGCCCCGGCCCTCAGCACGACCCCCGCCATCCGCACGCCCCCCCCACGCCCCAGACATCAGGGACGCCCATCCGGCTTCCCTCACGGACGGGCGTCCCTGTGTCTAATGGCGATCGTGGGCGATCGCGGCGCGCTCCGCTAGGGCTCGATCCCGAGGCGGCGGGCCGAACGGGTGCGCTGGCGACTGGCCCGCAGGCGGCGCAGGCGCTTGACCAGCATCGGGTCGTGGGCCAAGGCAGCCGGGTTGTCGATGAGCCCGTTGAGCACCTGGTAGTAGCGGGTCGCGCTCATGTCGAACAACTCCCGGACCGCGGCTTCCTTCGAGCCGGCGTACTTCCACCACTGGCGCTCGAAGGCCAGGATCTCTCGGTCGCGATCGGACAGCTCGCCCCCGGTGGGCAGGGCGGGCGCGGTGCGCGTGGGTGCGGTGCTCATCGCCGCCAGCATAGAAGCGAATGACACGCGTGTCGTTCAGGTTGCGGGGGCGTGTCGCCGACGGCACTGCGACGGCACTGCGATGGCACGGATCGGCGCGTGAGGTCGGCGCCTCAGTCAGCGCATGGTGTCGAGGATCAGGTCGATGTCGTCGGTGGTGGTGTCCGGGTTGACCACGGCGAACCGGGCGAGGGTCTCCCCGGCATACGTCGTCGGCACGACGAAGGCGACCTGATCGGCGAGGAGGCGGTCCGACCATGCGTGGTAGTCCGCCGCGGACCAGCCGAGACGCCGGAAGACGACGACCGAGAGGTCGGGCTCGCGGACCAACTCGGTGTAGTCGCGCGCGCGGATCTGGTCGGCGGCATACCGGATGACGGAGAGGGTGTGCTCGATCGCCTCGGTGTAGGCCCGCGTCCCGTGTGTGGCGAGCGAGAACCAGAAGGGCAGGCCCCGGGCCCGGCGGGTCAGGCCGATGGAGTAGTCCGTTGGGTTGAACTCGGGCGCATCGGTCAGGACGTCGAGGTAGCCCGCCTTCTGCGTGTGGGCGGCGCGGGCGAGGGCCGGATCGCGATAGAGAAGGGCACAACAGTCATAGGGCGCGAAGAGCCACTTGTGCGGGTCGACGATAAAGGAGTCGGCGAACTCGATGCCGTCATAGAGGTGGCGCACCGAGGGCGCGGCCAGGCCGGCACCGCCATACGCCCCGTCGACGTGGAACCACAGGCCGTATTCCCGCGCGACGGCGCCGACCGAGGCGAGATCGTCGACGACCCCGAAGTTGGTCGTCCCACACGTGGCGACGACGGCGAAGAAGGTCTCCGGGCCGTGCTCCTCCAGCGTGGCCCGCAAAGCATCGGGGTCCATCCGGAAGTCGTCCCGGACGTGGACGCCGACCACCTCGGCATCCATGACCGAGGCCGCCGAGACGATCGAGGAGTGGGCGAAGTCGGTGGCCGCGATCCGGAACGGCCGGGTCGCGGGGTGGGCCGCCCTGGCCGTATGCCGCGCCGCCACCAGCGCACTGAGGTTGCCGACCGTGCCACCCGGGACGAACACTCCGCCGGCCTGCTCGGGCAGGCCCACGAGGTCGGCGATCCAGCGCAGGGCTTGGTTCTCGGCATACACCGCACCGGCGCCCTCCAGCCAGGACCCGCCATAAATGGAGGAGGCCCCGACGACGAGGTCGAACATCGCCGCGGCGTCCGAGGGGGCACACGGGATGAAGGAGAGATAGCGCGGGTGGTCGGTGGAGAGGCAGGCCGGCGCCAGCCGGCGGGTGAACAACGACAGGGCGGGCAGCCCGCCGATCCCGTCCTCGGTGATCGTCTCGCCGACGCGCTCGCGCAGCTGCGCCTCGGTAAGCGGCGCGTCGAGGGGGACGGGATCGAGCGCGAGGCGGTGCTCGGCATACGCGAGGATGGCGCGGCCGAGCGCGTCGTGATCGGGATCGCGGAATGCGGGCATTGCGCGAGTGTAGGCGCGAGCCGGTGCCGGAGGGTGCGGTTCGACGGCCGCCCCAGTCAGGACAGGTGGGCGGCAGGGGCGGTCGGGAGCAGCAGGGCCGTCAACTCGGCGGCGCTTTCGGCAAGGTGATCCGGTTGTGCGGCAAGGAGTTCGGCCCGGTCGCCGGCCCCCCAGGTCACCGCGACGCTCATCATCCCGGCCGCCTGGGCGGCGAGGATGTCGACGACCGCGTCGCCGACATAGACACACCGCTCGGGCGGCATCGAGACCCGGGCCGCCCCATGAAGGAGCGGGGCCGGGTCGGGCTTGTGGCGGTCGGTGGATTCCATCGATGCCAGCACGTCGATGAGACCACCCAGACCGGCGCAGGCGAGCGTGAGTGCCGCGGGTTCGGCCCGCTTGGAGGTGACGACGCCGAGGCGGACCTGCGCGTCGAGGAGGGCGCGAACGAGGCCGTCCACGCCCGGGTAGCGGCGGATGAGCCGGTCGGCGTTGGCGAGATTCCAGGTCCGGTAGGCCGCCTCCAGCGCATCCTCGTGTCCGGGATAGGCCTCCGCGAGAGCGTCCTTGAGCGGGCGGCCGATCCAACTCCGGGCGACCGCCGGCGGGGGGAGGGTGACGTCCGGGCCGAAGACGCTGGTCAACGCGTGCTCGTAGGACGCGACGATCAACTCGATCGTGTCGACGAGGGTGCCGTCGAGGTCGAACAGGACGGCGGGACGCAGCGGCATACGCACGGGGGTCAGCCTGCCACGTCCGGGGCATGGTGCCTCAGGCCCGGGCAGCGGGCCCAACCAGCGCGGGGTCCACCGACGCGAGGCCCAACCCGGGACCGGGTCCACCCGGCGCGGCTGCGCAACCGGTGAGATGTCCAAGGCGCGGCGGTGGCACCGACGACGGGGCTGGTCGGGAGGCATCGGCCGGCGGGGGCCGACCGGATAGCGTGGCGGGGTGACCGCCCGGCCCCTGCCCGACCTGATCCACCCGTCCTGGGCGCAAGCGCTGGCACCGGTCGCGGCAACGATCACCGCGCTGGGGGCGTTCCTGCGCGAGGAACTGGCAGCAGGGCGGGGATATCTCCCCGCGGGGCGACACGTCCTGCGGGCCTTCGAGCAGCCGCTCGCGGACGTCCGCGTCCTCATCGTCGGGCAGGATCCCTATCCGACGCCGGGCCATCCCGTCGGGCTGTCCTTCTCCGTCGCACCGAACGTCACGCCCATCCCCCGGAGCCTGGAGAACATCTATCGCGAGCTCCAAGCCGATCTCGCCGTCCCCGCGCCCACCACCGGGGACCTAACGCCATGGGCCGAACGCGGGGTGCTGCTGCTCAACCGAGTCCTCACCGTCCGGCCGGGCGCGTCCGCCTCGCACCGGGGTAAGGGCTGGGAGCAGGTCACCGAGTGCGCCATCGACGCGCTCGTCGCGCGCGGCGGACCGCTGGTGGCGATCCTGTGGGGCCGTGACGCCCGCAATCTCGCCCCCCGCCTCGGCGCGACACCCGTCGTCGAGAGTGCCCACCCGTCGCCGCTGTCGGCGCACGCCGGATTCTTCGGATCGCGGCCCTTCAGCCGGACCAATGCCCTTCTCGCGCAGCAGGGTGCGGCACCCATCGACTGGTCGCTGCCCTGACCCCACGCCCCGAGTCGGCGCCCGCCGTGGGGAGCGACCCCGCGCCTGCGCGAGGACGCTGGTGGCGCATACTGATCGCCGTCCCCAGCCCCGACGCGGCCTCCGCCCGCGCGGGACGCGGGGGTCGAGGCGGAAGGAGACGCACGACATGCCCGCGCACGTCTGGCAGCGCTATGTCGCCATCGGCGACTCGTTCACCGAGGGAATGGTGGATGCGGACCCGGCGGCACCCGGCGCCTATGTCGGGTGGGCCGACCGGCTCGCCCAGGCGCTCTCGGCGGATGCCGCCCGCTCCGGTGTCCCCTTCGCCTACGCCAATCTCGCGGTCCGGGGGCGCAAGCTCGACGACGTCGTCGGGCGCCAACTCGACGCGGCCCTGGCGATGGAGCCCGACCTCGTCTCGATGGTCGGCGGCGGCAACGACATCCTCCGCCCGAGCGTCGACCTCGACGCATTGGCGGGCCGGATCGAGGAGGCGGTGATCCGCCTGCGGGCCGCGGGGATCGACGTCCTGCTCGCCACACCGACCGACCCCCGCGATGCGGGATTGTTCAAGGCGCTGCGGCCACGGCACGCGCTCCACACCGCGAACCTGTTCACGATCGCTGCCCGCCACGGCGCGCACGTCCTCAATCTGTGGGGCATCCGCTCGGTGCGGGATTGGCGGATGTGGGGTGAGGATCGCATCCACCTCTCGACCGAGGGCCACATCCGGGTCGCCGACGCGGCGCTGGTCGCGCTCGGGTTGCCGCCCGTCGACCCGGACTGGGACCGGCCGATGGACCCCCAGCCGCCAGCCGCCCGGGCCGAGCAATTGCGGCAACATCTCGACTGGGCCCGCACGCACGCCGCGCCGTGGGTGGAACGGCGGGTGCGGCATACGTCCTCGGGGGACACCCTGGACGCCAAACGACCGGGCCTGACCCCCCTCTGACGCGGCCCGTCTGCGCATCAGGGAGGACTGTCGGTCGCCCCCGATAGCGTGCCGTCATGGTCGAGATCGGGCTCATCATTCCTCCGGACGCCCCTCCGGAGCGGTTCTTGACGGTCGCCGCCGCCGCCGAGGAGGCGGGTGTCCCCCAACTCTGGCTGTGGGAGGACTGCTTTGCCGAGAGCGCCCTCGCCCCCGCCGCGGCGATCCTCGCCCGGACCCAGCGGCTGCGGGTCGGGATCGGTCTGCTCCCGGTGCCCTTGCGCACTGTCGCGCTGACCGCGATGGAGCTGGCGACCCTGGACCGGATGTTCCCCGGCCGCCTCCTGCCGGGGATCGGGCACGGAGTCTTGGACTGGATGGGGCAGGCCGGGGTCCGGGCCGCGTCCCCGCTGACCCTCCTGCGGGAGTATGCCGTGGCCCTTCGCCGCATCCTCGCCGGCGAGGAGGTCACCACCACAGGGCGCTATGTCACCCTCGACCGGGTCGCCCTGCGCCACCCACCGCTCTCGCCGCAGCTGCGGGCTCCCCTGCTGGTCGGGGCGGAAGGCCCCAAGACCCTCGCCCTTGCCGGGGAGGTCGGCGACGGTCTCATCTTCACCGGTGGGACGACGCCCGCCCAGGTGCGCACCGGTCTCGCCATTGCGTATGCCGCGCGCCGCGCCTCCGGCCTGACCACCCCCCTCGCCGCGGTCGTCTTCCACCCGGTGCCGCACGACACCCCTGCCGGACGGATCGCGCGGGAGGTCGCGGCATACGCCGAGGCGGGGGCGACGCACGTGCCGGTGCTCGCCCTCTCCCCCGACGGGCCACCCGAAGGGGGTGATGCCCTGGTGGGTTTCGCCACGACACTGGCTACGGCCATCGCGGTCGGCACCCAAGCGAGTCCCTGACCTGGCCACCGGCACCGAAGCGAGCCCCTGATCCGGCCGCTGGCACCCGGCCACCGGCACCCGGCCATCGGCAGCACGCCACCGGCATGACCGCCGAAGGAGACCGCCTCCGCAGGGGTTGGAGCGCCTACGGGATGAGCAGGGCGATGATCTCCCGGGCCGCGTCACTGGCGCTGGTCGCCATGGCATCGATGCGGATCTCGGGGGCGGTCGGAGGCTCGTAGGGGCTGTTGACCCCGGTGAAGTGGACCAGTTCGCCCGCGCGGGCCTTGGCATAGAGCCCCTTCTCGTCCCGCTTCTCGGCCTCGGCCAGCGGCAGGTCGACGAAGACCTCGACAAACTCGCCCTCGGCGATGAGGTCCCGGGCCATCCGGCGCTCCGCCGCGAACGGCGAGATCGCCGAGACGATGACGATGAGTCCGGCGTCGGTCATCATCTTGGCGACCTCGGCCAGCCGGCGGGCGTTCTCGACCCGGTCGGCGTCGTCGAAGCCGAGATCCTTGGACAGACCGTGCCGAATGTTGTCGCCGTCGATGAGGAAGGTATGCCGATTCATCCGGGCGAGCTGCACCTCGAGCTCGTTGGCGATCTCGGACTTGCCGGCGCCGGAGAGCCCGGTCAGCCAGATAACCGCCGGCTGCTGGTTCTTCATCGCCGCGTGGTGGCTGCGGGTGATCTCCAATGGCTGCCAGGCAACATTGCGGGCCCGGCGCAGCGCGAAGTGGATCATCCCTGCGGCGACGGTCGCATTGGTCATCTTGTCGACGACGATGAACCCGCCGAGGTCGTGGGAAAGGCCATAGGGCTCAAAGACGACGGGCCGGTCGGTCGAGAACGACACGACGCCGATCGCGTTGAGCCCCAACGTCTTGGCCGCGACGTGCTCCATCGTGTTGACGTTGACCTGATACTTCGGCCGCTCGAACTGCGCCGTGACCGTCGTCGTCCCGATCTTGATCCAGTAGGGCCGGCCGGGGAGCATCTCGGCGTCGTCCATCCACACCAAGTGGCACTCGAAGTGGTCGGCGGCCTCCGCGGGTGCGGAGTCCAGGACGAGGACGTCACCGCGGGAGCAGTCGATCTCGTCCTCGAGGGTGAGAGTGATCGCCTGGCCGACGACGGCCTCCTTGAGGTCGCCGTCGAAGGTGACGATGCGGGCGACCCGGGAGGACTTGTTGGACGGCAGGACCCGGACGGCGTCCCCCACCCGCACGACACCATTGGCGATCGTCCCGGCGAACCCGCGGAAATCCAGGTCCGGTCGGGTGACCCGCTGCACGGGCATCCGGAAGGGCCGCTGCTGGTCGAGGGTCTGATCCAGCTCGACCGTCTCGAGGTGATTCATCAGCGTCGTGCCGGTGTACCACGGGGTGTTCTCGGAGTGTGACGTGATGTTGTCGCCGAGGAAGCCCGAGATCGGGATGGCGGTGAAGTCGGCGATCCCGATGGAGTCGGCGAAGGCGCGGTAGTCCGCGACGATGTCGTCGAACACCTGCTGCGAGTAGTCGACCAGGTCCATCTTGTTGACGGCCAGGACGACATGCCGGATGCCGATCAGGTGGGTGAGGAAGGAGTGGCGCCGCGTCTGAGTCAGGACCCCCTTGCGGGCGTCGATGAGGATGACGGCGAGTTCGGCCGTCGAGGCACCGGTGACCATATTCCGGGTGTACTGCTCGTGGCCCGGGGTGTCGGCGACGATGAACTTCCGCTTCTCGGTGGAGAAGAAGCGGTAGGCGACGTCGATGGTGATGCCCTGCTCCCGCTCGGCAGTGAGCCCGTCGACGAGGAGCGCGAAGTCGATCTGCTCGCCCTGGGTCCCGACCTTCTTGGAGTCGGCTTCCAGCGCCGCGAGGTGGTCCTCGAAGATCATCTTCGAGTCATAAAGCATCCGCCCGATCAGCGTGGACTTCCCGTCGTCGACCGAACCGCAGGTGATGAACCGCAGCATGGTCTTGTGCTGGTGGGTCTCGAGATATTTGTCGATGTCCTCGGCGATGAGCGACTCGACCTGGTAGATCGGCTCGTCCGTGGTGGTCATCAGAAGTAGCCCTCCTGCTTCTTCTTCTCCATCGAGCCGGCGGAGTCGTGGTCGATCACCCGGCCCTGGCGCTCGGAGCTCGTGGTCAGGAGCATCTCCTGGATGACTTCGGGCAGGGTGTGCGCCTGCGATTCGACGGCGCCGGTCAGGGGATAGCACCCGAGGGTCCGGAAGCGCACGCTGCGCATCTCGGGCACTTGGCCGGGGGCCAGCGGCATACGGTCGTCGTCGACCATGATCAGGAGGCCGTCGTACTCCACGACCGGGCGCTCGGCGGCGAAATAGAGGGGGACGATCTCGATGCCCTCGAGGTGGATGTACTGCCAGATGTCGAGTTCGGTCCAGTTGGACAGGGGGAAGACCCGCATGGACTCGCCCGGTGCTTGCGGGCGTTGTAAAGCTTCCACAGCTCGGGGCGCTGGTTCTTGGGGTCCCACTGGTGACGGGAGTTGCGGAAGGAGAAGACGCGCTCCTTGGCCCGGGACTTCTCCTCATCGCGCCGGCCACCGCCGAAGGCGGCGTCAAAGCCGTACTTGTCCAGGGCCTGCTTCAGCCCTTCCGTCTTCCACATGTCCGTATGCAGCGGCCCGTGGTCGAAGGGGTTGATGCCCTTTTCCAGCGCCTCGGGGTTCTGGTAGACGAGCAGTTCCATGCCCGCCTCGCGGGCCGCCTTGTCGCGCAGGTCGTACATCGCCTGGAACTTCCACGTCGTGTCGACGTGGAGCAGCGGGAAGGGCGGCGGCGCCGGATAGAACGCCTTGCGGGCGAGGTGGAGCATCGTGGCCGAGTCCTTGCCGATGCTGTAGAGCATCACCGGGTTCTCGACCTCGGCGACGACCTCGCGCATGATGTGGATGCTCTCGGCCTCCAGCCGCTGCAGGTGCGTCAGCGTGGCGGGCCCGGATTGCGCCATGAATCGATCAGCCTTCCCTGGGAACGATGTGCTGCGGTCCGCGGCCCACCCCGGCCGAGACGGCTCGGCGACGAAGCGCCGGCGCCGCACACACGACTGCCCAGGTTACCAGCCGGGTGCGGGCGGCCCCGAATCGTGCGCGCGAGACTGGTCACCATGGGTGCTTTCCGGGCGGCGGACCGCACTAGGTTAGGCGCATGCCGGTGACCCGTCTGATGCCCGACGAGATCGGGGACGACCTCATCACCCTCGTCCGTGAGATCGCCGCGAAGGAGATGCGACCGCGCGTCGACGCGGCCGAAGCGGCGGCGGCGACCGGGGCAGAACTTCCCCGCGACATCTTCACCACCCTCGGGGCGGCCGGGCTCCTGTCCTTGCCGTATGCCGAGGAGTTCGGTGGCGGTGCCCAGCCCTATCAGACCTATCTCCAGGTGATCGAGGAGATCGGCGCGGCGTGGATGTCGGTGGCGGTGGGGACCTCCGTTCACTCCCTGACGTGCTTCCCCGTCGCGACCTTCGGGACCCGCGAGCAGCAGGCGGCGCTCCTGCCCGGGATGCTCTCCGGCACCCAACTGGGCGCCTACTGCCTGTCCGAACCGCTCGCCGGCTCCGATATCGGGTCGATGACGACGCGCGCGGAGCGGGACGGAACGGCATACGTCCTCTCAGGAACGAAGTCGTGGATCTCGCACGCCGGCCATGCCGACTTCTACACGACGTTCGCGCGGACCTCCGACGACGGCGGTCGTGGGATCTCGTGCTTCGTGGTCCCCGCCGATGCGCCCGGCCTGTCCTTCGGGGTTCCCGAGCGGAAGATGGGGCTGCACTGCGACACGGTCAGCGAGGTCATCTTCGACGGGGTGCGGGTCGAGGCCGACCGCCGGATCGGCGCCGAGGGGCAGGGGATGGCGATCGCGCTCTCCGCCCTGGATGCCGGCCGGCTCGGGATCGCCGCCGCCTCCACCGGTCTCGCGCAGTCGGCCCTCGACCTCGCCGCGGGGTATGCCGTGGACCGCCACCAGTTCGGCCGCCCGGTCGCGAGTAACCAGGGACTGGCCTTCCTCATCGCCGACATGGAGGCCGCGGTGAGTTCCGCCCGCGCCGCCTATCTGTATGCCGCGCGCCTCCACGACGCCGGCCGACCCTTCTCCAAGGAGGCCGCCGTCGCCAAGCTCGTCGCCACCGACGCGGCGATGAAGGTGACCACCGACGCGGTCCAGGTGCTCGGCGGGGCCGGCTACACCCAGGACTTCCCTGCGGAACGCTACTTCCGCGAGGCCAAGGTCACCCAGATCTTCGAGGGGACCAACCAGATCCAGCGGCTCGTCATCAGCAGGCATGTGCTCGGCCGCTGACGGCGCCCGCGCCGGCCGGCACACACCCGACACCACCTGAGGAGAGATCGAATGCAGTTGTCCGAGAACACCGTCGCCCTCGTCACCGGGGGAGCCTCCGGGCTCGGGGAGGCGACCGCGCGCCGATTGCACGAGAACGGCGCCAGCGTCGTCATCGTCGACCTGCCGACCTCGCGGGGCGAGGAACTGGCGCGTGAACTCGGCGAGCACGCGCGCTTCGCTGCCGCCGACGTCCGCGACGAGGGCCAAGTGGCCGCCGCCATCGGCGTGGCCCGCGAGCTCGGGGAACTGCGGATCGCGGTCATGTGCGCCGGGGTCGCCACCCCGGGTCGGGTCGTGGGGAAGCACGGGCCGCTCCTCCTGGAGACCTTCAAGACGGTCATCGACATCAACCTCATCGGGACCTTCAATGTCATGCGCCTGGCCGCCGCGGCCATGGTCGGCAACGAGCCCATCGACGGCGACCGTGGGGTCATCGTCATGACCGCCTCGATCGCGGCCTACGACGGGCAGGTGGGACAGGCGGCATACGCCTCGAGCAAGGGCGCCATCGTCGGGCTGACCCTCTCGGCCGCGCGCGACCTGGCCGACAAGGCGATCCGGGTCGTGACGATCGCCCCCGGGACGTTCGCGACGCCGATGATGGACGGGCTGCCGGGCGAGGTCAAGGAGCACCTCGCCGGCCAGGTGCCGCACCCGTCCAGGCTGGGCGATCCGCGGGACTACGCCAAGCTCATCGCCCATATCGTCGACAACGCCATGCTCAATGGCGAGGTCATCCGCCTCGACGGTGCGCTGCGGATGCCCCCGCGCTGATCCCGGCGCGCGCGGGCCCGCGCGCGTCGGCTACCGGTAGACATACCCGGTATGCCCTGCGAGGATCGGGCCATGACACCACGCGCACTTCTCGCCGCCGCCGGTCTCTCCGCTGTCCTCGCCGCGACCGCGGCGGGGTCGGCTGGGGCGAGCCCCCTGGCAGGCGAGACGGGCGGGAAGGGGAGCGGTCGGCATACGGCATCGGCGCGGACGGCGGCGCCACCGACCACGGCGACCAGCGCCACCCAGGTGGTCACCCTCCCCACGGGCGACCGGATCACCATCGGCCACACGTCCACGGGCGCACCCACGCTCGCCGTCCCCGCCGGTCTTCGGGCACAGGCAGTGCGTCTCGGGGCGAACCAGTACGTCTTCCCCCGCAGCATCGGCCCCGTCCTCGGCTCGGTCCTGGACCCGGAACTGTTCAACCTGACGCGAATCGCCACCGATGCCGGGCGGGTCCCCGTCACCGTGACGTATGCCGATCCCGCCTCCCCCACCGCCGTCCCCGGCGTGGAGGTCACCGCCCGCACCGGCCTCACGGGGCGCGGCTATGTCACCAACGCGAGCAGTCGGGCCCTTGGTGCCGCGCTGGCGAAGACGGGCGCAACCACCCTCTTCTCCGGCGTCACCGGCGTGCGTGGGCTGGCGACGAGCACCCCCGCGCGCTATCCGATGCACACGCTCACCCTGTGTGCGCTCGGCCGGGACGGCAAGCCCCGCCCGAAGACGATGATCACCTACCTCAACACGGTCGACCCCCGGCGTGGCTTCGGCTTCGCGTACGCGCACCGGGGCTGCGCGAAGGCGTCGGTCGCGGAGGGCACCTACGAGATCAGTGCCGACGTGCCGAATGACGACTGGAGCGAGTTCTATTTCGCCAACTCCGGGGAGTTCCGGGTCAGTGGCCCGCGGACGGCGACCGTCGACATGCGAACCGCAACAACGCTCTTCGAGACCGGACTCTCCGGGGCCCCGGCCACCCCCGTCGACGAGGTCACCGAAGTGACCAGGGACTTCCCCTCCTTCTCCAGCGCATCGGCGGTGATCGGGACCGTCCGGACACTCTTCTCCCCGACCGTCGGGACCAGCCACGGCCAGACCACCATTAGCCGGGTCGCCCTTGCCCAGGCCCCGGCGGGTCCGGCCGATGGCCGCTATGCCCTCTATTTCCGCCACCCGGGCCGTATCCCCGACGCCCCGATCAGAGCGACCCAGCGCGTGCGCGACCTCGCCCGCATCACCTCGGTGTTCGCCACCCCGCCGACGGACTCGCCGCTCTTCACTCGGGCCGTCTTCCCCGCGACGGGCGGATGGAGCATCGGCACCGTCATCCCGACACCGGGCACGATCCACGAGTTCGTCACCTCCGGCCCCGGTCTCATCACCAACGCCCGCTTCACCCTCGCGCTGCACCCAACCACGTTCGACGAGATCGGCACCATCGAATCGGAATCCCGCGATGTGCCGGCGCGCCAAGTCCGGACGGAGGAGTGGAACAAGGGCCCGGTGCACGCGACGAGCTTCGATGACCCGACTCTGTGGAACGGACAGCCCATCCGGTGTGACTGGTGCGTCAAGGGCTCCCAGTTGGCGCTGGTGACCTTGTCCGGCGGGGACACCGACCGGCATCACGTCCCCTATCCCATGCCCCTGCCCGACGGGTCACCGAATGTCACCTGGTCGGTGTCCGCCGACGGCACGACGGTCGCCACGGGCACAGCGTTCCTCGGGGTCGACGGCGCGGTCAGCCTGCCCGCGCGGACCGCCGTCGTCACGGCCCGGCAGACGATGGTCCGACCGGCGCCCTACACCTCGGGCACCCGCAGCGTCACCACCTGGCGGATGCCGATGGCCGCGACTCGGCCCCTCCCCGCGGGTTACGTCTGCGAACTCGGTGACGGGTGCCGGATCCTGCCGTTCCTGAGCACGGCATACGACCTGCCGGTCGACATCGGGGGCGCCCTCCTCGGCGGCCGACAGACCCTCGGGATCACCGTCCACCAGGCCGGCCGAATCTCACCCCGGGGCATCACCGGCGTGACCGTGTCGGCGAACTACGGCGCTGGCTGGGTCCCGGCGACGGTCACCGCCCTCGGTGGGGGTCGGTATGCCGCCGCCCTCCAGGTCCCCTGGCGCGCCGGTGCGCGGGTGGCCGCCGACCTCTCGATCACCGTGACCGCCGCGGACGGGTCGAGGATGACCGACCGCATCACCGATGCGTTCCTGCTGAAGTCCCCCATCCCCTGACGGGGGTCTTGGCTTGGGCCGGGGTCTTGGCTTCGGGCCGTGGCCGGAGGGGTCTGCGGACCGCAGGGTGCGCTCCGGAGAAGGGCGTCCGGGATGGGGTGTCCGCGGTGGGCGGACGGCATACCCCTGCGGGGTGAGGATTCCCCGTTCTCGGGGAGTGACGTTCGGCGCAGCCGGTCGGCTTGACGCCGCCCGGGTCCAGGGCGTTCCATTCCGGTCAGACCGTTCACTTCGGGAAAGCACTGCATGTCCGTCTCGCTCACCAGCCGCCTCGGGGCGGTCGGCGCCGCCGTGCTCGCCGCCGGCGCCCTCTTGACTCCATCGGCCGCAGCCATCGCACCGACCGCCGCACCCACGCGGGTCGTCGCCCCCGGCTGCGCCGCCCCCACCCCGCCCGGCCGCGCCCACTGCGACTCCCTCTTCCGCGCTCCCGAGGCTTCGGGCCGCGCGGGCCGTCCGGAGGGGTACGGACCGGCGGAGTTCCGCGCGGCATACCAACTCCCGTCGACGGGCGCCAAGACGACGGTCGCCGTCGTCGTCGCCTATGACGTGCCCAATGCCGCGGCGGATCTCGCGGTCTATCGCCGGACCATGGGCCTGCCCGCGTGCACCCCCGCGACCGGCTGCTTCCGCAAAGTGAATCAGCGCGGCCTCGCTGGCCCCCTCCCGGCCGCCGACCCCGGATGGGCAATGGAGGGGTCCATGGATATCCAGATGGTCTCGGCCACCTGCCCCACCTGCCGAATCCTCCTCGTCGAGGCCGACGACGCCTTCGACACGTCCTTGGCGGCCGCGACGCGCTCGGCGCTCCGCCTCGGTGCGACGGTGTTGTCGCATAGCTACGGCGGACCAGAATATGGCGGTATGTGGCGCTACCAGGACGCCTACGAAAAGCCCGGGACGATCTCGGTCGCCTCCACCGGCGACTCGGGGTTCATCCAGGCGCAGACCCCGGCTGTGTTCCGCCGGGTGCTCGCCGTCGGCGGCACCACCTTGCGCCGGGCTGCGGGCACCACGCGCAGGTGGGATGAGGATGTGTGGGAGGGCTCGGGGTCGGGCTGCTCGGCATACATCCCGAAGCCGAGCTATCAACGGGACGGGTTGTGCCGCATGCGGATGATTGCCGATGTGGCCGCGGTCGCCGACCCGGACACGGGGGTGGCGGTCTACGACAGTTACCCCAATCCGTACGGCCTGCCGCCAGGCTGGCTCGTCGGGGGCGGCACCAGCGCGAGCGCGCCCCTGGTCGCGGGGATGATCGGGCTGGCGGGCAATGGCGCGACCTACACACCGTCCATGGCGTATGCCGCGCGCTCCTCCTTCTGGGACGTCGTCGGCGGCAGCAATGGCGACTGCGACCATGACTACACCTGCACCGGCCTGTCCGGATATGACGGACCGTCCGGCCTCGGCACCCCCAGGGGTCTGCGTGGTCTCTAGCCCGTCGCCGACCCTCTCCTCGTCCACATCCGCCCGCCACGGGCCGACGCATAGGGTGCCGAGGCGTCCCGCACGCGTCGCCGTGGCATTCGCCGTGGCTCTTGCCCTACCCACGGCGGCGAGTGGAGCGACTCCCTCCCTCCGTCCCGGCGCAATCCACGCGCAGGTCGCCCGGGCGACCCCGACACCGCAGCCAGTGCCGGCCGCGGCCGCATCGACCACGACGGTCGAACTCCCGACCGGCGACGTCGTCACCCTCACCGACACCCTCCGAGGTCCGATCGTCAGCCCCGTGGGCCCGATGACCGGCGGCGGCGCGACGGTCTATTCCATCGGCAGGTCGACCTACGCCTTCCCACGCAGCGTCCAGGCGCTCGTCGGCACGGTGCTCGCGCCCAGCCTTTTCGACGTCCGCGCCTTGGCCGCCCACCCCGACGCTCCGGTCCCCGTCCGGGTGACGTATGCCGCGCCCTCCTCCCCCACGCCCGTCGCCGGCGTCGAGATCACCTCCCGCACCGGCCGCACCGGCCGCGGGTATCTCACCGCCGCGAGCCGGGCCGCGTTCCGGAAAGCGCTGGAAAAGACTTCCGCCGCAACACTTCTCACCAATGTCACGGCGATCTCCGGCGGCGGTGGACATCCGGTCACCCCGAGCTGGCCGATGAACACCCTGACCGTCAAGACCGTCGGTGCCGGCGGCCGACCCGTCGCCGCTCAGGTGGCAGTGATCAACCTCGACGACCCGCTCAAACCAAGCCTGTTCGTCACGACCAATGGCAATGGAGTGACGAAGGTCAGCGTCCCGACCGGGACCTATGAGGTCCTCGCCGCGGCGACGAACCGGGCCAGGACCGTGACCGCGCTCGCCAGCACCCGGCAGTTCACCGTCGACGCTGCCGGGGCGGTCACCCTCGATATCCGCACGGCGACGACCCCACTGGTCACCACCCTCGATCGGCCGGTGAGCTACCACACCGTCGTCACCGAGCTCACTCGCGAAATCACCGGCAAGGACGGCGAGAGCGTCATCAACCGGATCGAGGTCGTCGAGACCGGTTCGACGCCGACACGGATCTACCTGACCCCGACGACCGGGCACCTCCTGGGCTCCCAGCGACTCCAGCGGTTCGTCAGCGCCTCCTCGCCCGTGGGCGCCCCCGACGCCTACACCTACACGACGTACTACGCACATGATGGCGCCATCCCACGCACAGCGCTCGAGTACCATTCCGACGCAACGAATCTGACGGCATACGACTCCGCCTTCTATGCGCCTACCGGCCACTCGGGGGCAGTCGTCCACCAGTCCATCGCCGGCGCGGAAGAGACACGCACCTTCGACACCGTCCTGGCTGGTCCCACCCGCCTGACCCGCTACGTGACGGCTGCCTCGGGGGTGACTTCGGGGGCGGCATACGTCCAGGAGGGCGACGCCACTGGTGACCATCGCGGCGAGTTCGTCCAGCCAGCCGGGCCGACGCAGCCCGGACGGGTCCGTTTCGACGGGTGGGGCAAACCGCCGCTGCACTCACATTTCGTCGTCACGCCCCAGTCACCGGGCGATCCGGTGTGGTGCCCCGCCTGCCTCAACGGCTACGCGATCGGCGTCGCGCTGAGCGCGATGGACGATTCCAACCCCGCCCATTCGGGAAGTGCCGATGTCGTCGACGGATCCGAGGTCGGCACCTACGCCCTTTCCGGTGACCGTATGTCGCTCGCCTCCGGCCCGGGCCCGGCCAACGCCCAGGGCTACTACCTTCCGGGGACGACGACGTTCTCGGTCACCCAGACCTCGACGCGCGACCTCTCCAGCGCCGCACCGATCCGGGTGACGACCACCCTGACGACGAAAGCCGCCGCCGCGGTCCCCCTCCCGGACACGTGGATCTGCGGGATCGGCGGCGACTGCTCGGTGCTGCCCTTCCTCTCGGTGGACTACGACGCACCGGTCAATCTCGCCGGCCGGCTCGCACCCGGCGACCGCACCCTGGGGCTGACCGTGCACCAAGTCGGGCGGGCCCAGCCCGTGGGTGTGCGCACGGTCCGTGCGTGGATCCGTTACGGCTCGGGTGTATGGCGCTCCCTCCCCACCCACGGCTCCGGCGCCTCCTGGACCGCCTCCCTGTCCGTCCCGCAGGTTGCCTCACCAACGAGTGCAAGCCTGCGGGTCGCAGTGACCGACCGGGCCGACTCGACGCTGTCCGAGACGATGACGAACGTCTTCACCCTCCCCACGGGCTGAGCGTGACTCGGCCCCGTGACCCCAACCGGGACCTTCGCTTCGGCTTGACACCCTCTCAAACCGTACGGACACTGGACGAGACGCGGTGCAGGGCTCGGCCCCGCCGCGGTTCCAGGCCCCGGCACCCCCGAGCCGCGGTCGCCACACCGGAAGGTTCCCTTCACGATGTCCGGTTCGTCGAATTTCGGTGCTGCCGTCGCGCCACCCTCCCTGATCGATCCCGCCCAATATGAGGCACCGCAACCCGAGGGGATCACCCGTCGCTCCACGGTCTTCGGGCTGGCCGGCCTCGCCGTTCCCGGTCTCGCTGGCCAACTTCGGCCGATCCACCTCGGCCAGACCTACTCCTCCAGCGGCCGCGCGCTCGGCGACCTCAGGAGCATGCTCGGTATCAACGTGGTCACCTCCACCACCTCAGGTCCTTATGGCCAGCGCGCAGCCCTGCTCCCGGCGTTGAAAGGGCTCGGTGCCACGTGGATTCGGACACGGATCCACACCGGGAACAAGGGCCAGGTGACGTGGATCAACCAACTCGCCGCCAATGGGATCAAGACCAATGCCCTGATCGACCTCCCCGGCCGCAAGGACACCCCGGAGGCCTTGGTCGCCCTCGTCGCCTCCTCCATGCCCGGATCCATGCTCAGCATGGAGGGCCCCAATGAGTGGAATCTCCAGGGCGGTTCGAACTGGGTGTCCGAACTCGTCAACTACCAGACCCGACTGTGGAATGCCGCCAAGGGCAACCCGGTGACCCGGAACCTCGCCATCGTGGCACCCGCCCTCGGCATGCGCACGGGCTATGAGCAGTTGGGCAACCGCTCCTCCATCATGGACTGGGGCAATATCCACCTCTACACCGGGGGATATGTGCCTGGATACCGCAGCGACGAGGTCCTCGCGAGCGAACGCATCGTCTGTGGGAGCAAGCCGATCATCGTGACCGAGACTGGCTGGCATAACGCACAGGCGTGGCACGGGCCGCACTACTACACCCCCGAGGACGTTGCCGGGATCTACGCCCCGCGACTCCTTCTCGAGTACTTCATCCGTAATGTGCCGCGGATGGCGATCTACGAACTCGTCGACAATCCGGCGGGCAGCAATCTCCGAGAGAAGAACTTCGGCCTCCTGCGCATGGACCTCTCCCGAAAGCCCGCCTTTACGGCCTTGGCTAACCTCAACACGATCCTGTCGCGTACCTATCGCACCACCGGTCAGGCCGGCCAGCGCGTGACCTTCACCATCCTGGACGGTCCCTCCGATCTGCGGTCTGCGCTGGTGGATCGCGGCGACGGGCGCTCACTGTTGTTCCTGTGGCGCGGTCTGGCGTCGATCTATGACCCGCAAAAGCGCGAGCGGCTCACACCCACCCCCGCCACGGCCACGATCGCGTGGGGCGCCAGCAAGCGGGTCCAGCGGTTCGCCCCCTCGTCGTCGGCGACCGCAGTCGCCTCGGAGGTAACCTCCGTCTCTAACGTCACGCTCGGTGCGGAGATGCAGATCCTCGAGGTCTCGCCCTCCTGACCGGGGTCATCAAAGCCCCGGCACTCACCGTGGCTCGGTCAGTGTGAGCACCTGGTCGGCCCGCACGTTGGTCAGTCCCTGAACGGTGCCGCTCGGCCACTCGACCCGCACGCTGGCTGCCCGTGTGTTCGCGCCGAGGCCGAAATGCACCGTTTGGTCGTTCTGCGACCAGTAACGGTGCATCCCGCCCGTCTGCTCCCGGAGTTGTGCCTTCCCCCCGGCCGTGACATAGACCTGGGCACCGATGCCCTCGGCGTTCGAGCGGGTTCCCT
The DNA here is from genome assembly GCA_016702415.1 of Nostocoides sp. Classification (GTDB taxonomy): domain Bacteria; phylum Actinomycetota; class Actinomycetes; order Actinomycetales; family Dermatophilaceae; genus Nostocoides_A. The sequence continues at coordinate 94,103 of JADJEA010000008.1, read as the reverse complement.
TCAGGCGGATCTCTAGCCAGTGGTTGCCATTGCCGCGGTTGCGGTAAAGCTGGGTGGTCTGCCGGTTATAGGTCAGAAAAAGGTCGATGAAACCGTCCACGTCGTAGTCAGCCGCGGACACCGAGTCCGCGCCGCCCTTCTGACAGCCTGCTGCGCCACCGGCGGTGCCGTCGGCGACGAAGGTGCCGTCGCCGCGGTTCCACAGAATGGTGTTGGCCACGGCGACGTCGGGATGACCCCCCTGGAGGACGATGTCGACGTCCATGTCATTGTCGAAGTCGGCGGCAAGAGCGCTGGGTGGGCACGGCCGTTGGAACCTGTTGATCTGCGCGAGCACGGCACCGCTGGCGCGGACGAAGCCACCCGCTCGGTTCAGATAGAGATCATGCCCGACAGGAGTTGCCCCAGGCCGCCAAACATTGCACAGGAAGAAGTCGGGCCGCAGATCACCGTCGTAGTCCGCCACGGCCACGTCCGACATCCCACCCCGGAAGCTCACCGGCGTGACATTCCTGAACGTCGAGCCACGCGTGTCGATGATGTCGAGGCGGGTCGCGACGGGAGATGCGGGGGACGCGAGTTTAGAACCCTGGTAGAGGAGCTCGAGCCGCCCGTCGCGGTTGACGTCGGAGGCCCACGCGCTCAGGCTGTTCGTGGGGAGGAAGCCCACGTCCTTGCGGACGTCGGTGAACGTCGATCCGGTCCTTCGGAACATCGTCGGAGGGCCCTGGCCGTCGGGGCGGCGCTTGGCTCCCTGGAAGAGATCCACCTTACCGTCGTTGTCGTAATCGATCCACAACGGCGTCCGAGCGCGAGAGAGCGGATTGGTTACCTTGAGTGCGGCGGCGGCATCAACCAATCTCCCGGCCTTGTTGAGAAAGAGCTGGTTGTCGTTCGCTCCCTTGCCTTCGTGAGCACCGACCAGGACGAGGAGGTCTTTAAACCCGTCCTTGTCGATATCGGCCCACGCCGCCCCGTGCTGGTCGCCCCAAGTCCCAGGCGGCGCCGAACTCGGCCGGACCATCACCCTGCTCGTGACGTTGGCGAATGTCCCATTGCCAAGGTTGCGGAACAAGGCCGGCGTGTCGTAGTGGTTTCCGACGAACAGATCCGGAAAGCCATCACTGTCGAAATCTCCCCAGGCGCTCCCGCTGGCCAGGCCACCTCCCACGCTCGGTCGGGTCCCGACCCCGGCCGGTGCCGTCACGTCGATGAATGTCACCGGCTCCCTCGCTGTGCCCGGTGCCTTCGCCGTGACGGCCCCGGCCGATGGAGACTCAGCCGCGGCCAGAGTGAGGGCCATAAGTGCGCCCACGATGTGAAAACAGAAACGCGACATTCCATCCCCCAAAATGCGTCAAACCGTCACCGAACTCGCCGGGAGCTTCCGGAGACCCCTAAGACCATCCCGGCCCGCACCTCGAACAACTGTTCGTCCTGCCGCGAGCGACGCACAAAGGGCCCAAGAATGAGGCTCTCACCCGGAGCCCTAGAGAAGCCGCTGGAAAGGCATCGGCCCCGCTGGATAATGCACCGCTGTAGACACCACACTATGTCCGGCTCACGCCACCCCCTATCTGGGAGGCGGGGTTGTCCACGAATTGTCAGAGGTGACGGCCAAGTCGCACCCATCGAGAGAGCTGGCGGGGGGACTCGAACCCCCAACCACCTGTTTACAAGACAGGTGCGCTGCCAATTGCGCCACGCCAGCGGCGCCCGGACCACGGGCAGGACGAGGATACGCGGCAACCGGGTGACTCTTCGAGCCGCCCGTCGCAGTCAGCGGACGGAAGAGGGCAGCGCTACCTCGTCGTCAAGGGCCTGCAGGCAGACGTCGAGAACCTCGGCGGCGGGGGGGCGGGCGGCGGCATACTCGCTCTCCACGAGGCTGACCCGGGTGCGCCGCTCGAGGAGGTCCTCGACGGTCATGGCGCCTTCGGCGAGAACGGCATACGCCAACTCGCCCAGTTGGGTGGGGCAGCCCGGGGCGACGGGGACGGCGAGCCAGGGTTCGCGCTCCATCAGGTCGTGGACGACCGGGGCGAGCGCGCCGTAGCGGCGGACCAACCGCTCGGGCGCAGCGACTCGGCGCAACGCGGGACGGGAGGTGGCACCGGCCAGCGGCAGGTCCCGGGTGCGGCAGGGGGCGGTGACGGCGAGGCGGCGGCATACGGCATCGATGGCGTCCTGAGCCATCCGCCGGTAGGTCGTCAGCTTGCCGCCCGCGAGGGTCAGCGGGCGGCCGGGCTCGTCGATGAGGAGGTGGCGGCGGGAGATGTCGGCGGTCTCCCGGTCGGCCAGACGAACGAGGGGGCGCAGCCCGGCGAATCGCCCGATCACGTCGTCGGTGGTCAGCGGCACCCGCAGCACCCGGTTGATCGTCTCGAGGAGGAAGTGCTCATCCGACGAGGGCACCGCCGGGGCGATTCCATCTGCGCCACAGACGGGTTCGTCGGTCAAGCCGATATAGGTCAGGCCGTCGGGCTGCGGTATGCCGAACACATAGCGCCCGAAGTGATCCGGCACCGGCGCCGTGAAGACCGAGCGGGGATCGCCGAGCACCCGTGAGCGGACGACGATATGGGAGCCGCGGCTGGGAGCGATCGTCAGGCCGGGTTCGTGGTCGCCCACCCAGACTCCGGTCGCGTTGAGGACGATCCCGCGTGCCTCGATGCTCTCGCCGGTGAGCGTGTCGGTGAGGGTCACCCGGTCGTCGCTGAGCCCGGTCGCGGCGCACCGGGTCACCACCTCCGCGCCGTATGCCGCGGCCGTCCGCGCCAGCACCGTCACTAGGCGGGCGTCGTCCTCCAGCTGACCATCCCAGTACATCAGCGCGCCGCGCAGGCGGTCGGGACGGAGTCCGGGGGCGTGGACGAGCGCGTCGTTCGTGGTTAGCCGGGTCGTGGGCGGGAGCAGTCGACGGCCCGTGCGGCTGGCGATGCGCAGGACGTCACCGACACGGGTCCCGACCTCGGTCAGAACGCCCATCCCCGGCCCGGTCGTCTCATCGAGAGGGATGACGAAGGGGACCGGGCGGCACAGGTGCGGGGCGATCGTCCCGAGGAGCGCCGCGCGCTCCGAGGCGGACTCCCAGGCAACGGCAAGGTCGCCCTTGGCGAGATAGCGCAGCCCGCCGTGGACGAGTTTGCTGCTCCACCGGCTCGTGCCTGCGGCGAGGTCGACGCGCTCCACGAGAGCGGTGCGCAGGCCGCGGCTGGCGGCGTCGAGCGCGGCACCGGCACCGGTCACCCCGCCGCCGACGACGATGACGTCGAAGCGCTCCGTGGCCAGGCGTTCGAGCGACCTGCGGCGCCGCGCGGGGGTGAGGTGGGTGGGGTGGGGCGCGATGGTGAGCATGGTGACCTCGTCGGGCCGGTCAGGGGGTGAGATAGCGGTCGAGGAGGAGCGCAAGCTCCTCCCGCACACGGTGTGGGTCGCCGCTGTCGGCGAGGATGCGCGAGGAGATGACGAAGTCCTGCGTCGCGTGGAGGAGGACGAGCGCCATGAGATCGGGGTCGCCGACCCGAATGCTCCCGTCGGCCTGGCCGGCCCGGATGCCCCCCGCCAGGATCGTCAGGATGTGACGCTGGTTGGTCCCATGGCGGTCGACGAGATAGGGCAGCAAGAGCTCCGGATCGTGCTCGCGCAACGCCACGGTCAGGGGTGCCTCCGCGAGCGCGTCGATCGCCCCGAGGATCTGGGCAACCAACGCGGCTCGGGCGGTCCCGCCCGTGGCCGTAGCACCGGCGCGGGCGATCGTCGCGGTGAACTCGGCCACAAGAGCGTCAAGGATAAGTTGACCGATCCCCCCGACGCGTCGATACACCGTCATCCGCGACACCCCCGCCCGGCGCGCGATCGAACTCAGCGTCGCCCGGCGCACCCCATAACGCAGAACCTCTTCGCGCACAGCCGAAAACAGCGGGTCTTCGGGGTCAAGGGCGTCCCACCCCGGCTCCGACTCACTCATGACGCCTCCCGCTCCTCACCAGGGATCGGTCGACCCGGTGTTGCGATGTTACAAATCGGGTTACACTGTAACACATGGATGGCATTCTCACCGAGAGCCCCGCTCGCTCCGTCTGGAACGGCTGGGGTGACCCCGCCCGGGCGCGCCCGTTACCCGCGGGCGCGTGGACCCTCCTGGAACGCCACCTCGGCGTGACGCGAACCGACTCGCACCCACCGGTCCCGCTCGCCGATCTCGACCTCAACGAGTCCCGGCTCACCCCCGAGGCCGACGCGGCTCTCGCGGCGGTCGTGGGCCCGGACAACATCCGGCAAGATCGCCGGTCACGCGCCGAACACCTCGGCGGCAAGAGCTATCTCGATCTCTATCGCGCCCGCCGCGGCGACGTCAGCCATGCCCCCGACGCCGTCGTCTTGCCCGCCGATGCGGCCGAGGTTGCCGCGGTCCTGGACGTATGCCGCACCCACCGCCTCGCGGCCATCCCCTTCGGTGGCGGGACGAGCGTCGTCGGCGGGGTCGAACCCGACGCGGGGCACCACGACGCCGTCATCCACCTCGACCTGCGGCGCCTCGATGCCATCGTCGACGTCGATCCGGAGTCCCGGACCGCGACCCTCCAGGCGGGGATGCGCGGCCCCGCCATCGAGGCGGCGCTCCAGCCGCACGGATTCACGCTCGGCCACTATCCCCAAAGCCACCAGCAGGCGACCCTCGGCGGCTATGTCGCGACGCGGTCCGCCGGCCAGGCCTCCACCGGCTATGGCCGCATCGACGACAACGTCCTCGGTGCGACCATCGTGACGCCCCGCGGAACCCTGACCCTCGGTGGTCGCACCCCCGCCTCCGCCGCCGGCCCGGGTCTGCTGGATCTCGTCGTCGGCAGCGAGGGCGCCCTCGGTGTCATCACCGAGGCCACCCTGCGCATCCACCCACTCCCGACCACCAAGCGGTATGCCGTGTGGTCCTTCCCCGATCTCCCCTCCGCCACGGCTGCATTGCGCGACCTCGCCCAACTGCTCGGCCCCACGTCATGCCGGACGTCTGCCGGCTCTCCGACCCCGACGAGACCGCGGTCAACCTCGGGATGGGCGGCCGCCCCGGGAGAGCCCTGCTGCGGTATGCCGCGACCCGCCACCAGCCCACACCCTGCCTGGCGATCTTCGTCTGGGAGGGACAGGACGCCCGCGACTTACGGCGGCGCGCCCGCCGGGCGGCGACCCTGGCGGCGGGGCACGGCGGCATACGGATGCCGGCGACGGTCGCTCGTCACTGGGAACGGCACCGATTCCTCGGCCCCTACGGCCGCGACGAACTCATGGACCACGGGGTGTTCGTCGAGACCCTCGAGACGGCAACGACGTGGCGGAACCTGATGCCGCTGTATGCCGCGGTCCGCTCCGCCATCCTCGCCGCCCTGGCCGACCTCGGCACCCCGGGGCTGGTCCAGACGCACGTCTCCCACGTCTATCCGAGCGGCGCATCCCTCTACTTCACCTACCTCGCCCGCGAGGCGGCCGACCCACCGGCGCAGTGGTCGGCGGTCAAGTCGGCGGCCGGGCGCGCAATCGCCGAGACGGGTGGCACGATCACCCACCACCACGGTGTCGGCACCGCGCACCTGGACGGCCTGGCCACCGAGATCGGCCCCCTCGGCACCGAGATCCTTCGGGCGGTCAAAGCCGCACTCGACCCCGACGATCTCCTCAACCCGGGCAAACTCATCCCCGCGGCCCCGTGATCGACGCGTCCGCCCCGGGCGACCGCGGCATACGGCAGGAGGGGCCGGATCACCGACGGAGGAGGCGGCGACGCCGGCCCCACACTCGGCGACGGTATCCGCTTGACTGGGCCGCATGATCGCCCGCCGCCCGCCTGGCCTCCTGAGGGACCGCACCCATCTCGCTCGGACCGCGTTCGCCCTGGGCGCGGCCCTGCTCGCGTCCCTGCTCGGCGTCGCCGCCTGGTGGGTCGACGGCAGCGGCGGCAGCGTGCGAACGTCCGTCGCGAGCGCGGCCTCGGGGCGGGTCCGCGTCGAGGCGACGGTGGAGAAGGTCAACGCCGCGGCCAACTCCCTCGACCTGCGGGTCTGGGCGCTGCCGGAGGGGGATCTCGCCGACGACGCCGACTCCTCCCCGAGCGAGGACCTCACCGTGACCCTCTCCGGACTGACCGATGCCGACCTCCGCTTCCCCGCGCACCGGCGGATCTCCGCGCAGATGGTCACCGTCGAACTCGCGGCGGGGGACGTGACGGCATACCCCTTCGACCGGTACGCGACTCGGGTCTATGTCGCGGCGGCGGCGGGCGGCGAGCCGGTGCCCGTCGGTGTGGCGCTGGACGGGTCCGATCCCCTCTTCCGCCTCGGCGGGACGACCGCCGGCACCGACCACGACGTCCAACTCGACCTCACTCTCCATCGAACCCGCGGGTCGACGGCGATGGCGCTGCTCATGGTCGCCGTCATGTGGGCGCTCGCCCTCGCGGTCGCCGCCGCAGCGTGGGTCATCATCCGCCGCCGTAGCGGTCTCGTCTGGCCGGCCATGGGCTGGATGGCCGCCACGCTGTTCGCCCTCGCCGCCTTCCGCAATACCGCGCCCGGCGGACCGCCGATGGGCTGCCTGCTCGACTACGCGGCATTCCTGTGGGCGGAGGCGATCGTCGCGGCTTCCCTGGTGGCGGTCGTATGGCGCGGGGTCGCCATCGACCTCCCCCCGCCGTCCACGCCCGTGCCTCCCGACCCCGCCCCGCCCGCGTCTGCCCCTCCGCCCGCGTCTGCCCCTCCCGACCCGCCCGCGTCGACCCTGCCCGACCCGCCCGCGTCAGGAGCCGAACCCCCGGCTACACCGATCCCGCCCCACACCCCGTCTCCACGCTCAACGCCACCCGAGCCCCGGCCATTGCTGTAGCCGAGGGTTCGGGGCAGCGAGCCGGGAGGGCGCGAACCCTGGGGATCGACGCGCTCCGCCCGGACCCGGGGCATCTGCCTCCGCTCGGGGGGCGACACCAACGCTCCTGGCTGGCAGACTCGCCCCGAGCGCCGCACGGGCGCGCGGCGAGGAGGCGGCATACGTGAAGGTCACGATCCTAGGTGGCGGCAACTGGGGAACGACGGTGGCGTCGCTCGTCGCCCGGAAGCACGACACCCTCCTGTGGGCGCGCAACGAGACGGTCGTCGAGGAGGTGAACCAGCGGCATACGAACTCCACCTATCTCCCGGGGTTCACGCTTGCAAAGAAGCTCAAGGCCACGTCGGACTTCGAGCAGGCCATCCGGCACGCCGAACTCCTCATCGTCGGCGTCCCCACCGGCGCCGTCCGCAGCACGACCGCGCAGGCCCGGCCGTACGTCCGGCCGTGGATCCCGATCGTCAGCCTCGCCAAAGGTTTCGAGCAGGGCAGCCTGTTGCGGATGACCCAGGTCATCCAGGAGGAGTTGCCGAACCATCCCGTCGCCGCGCTGACCGGGCCCAATATCGCCCGCGAGATCATGGCCGGACAGGCCGCGGCATCCGTCGTCGCGACCCCCGACCTCGCGGTCGCCCGGGCGCTGCAGCAGGTGCTGTCGTCGGGGTCCTTCCGCGTCTACACCAACCACGACGTCATTGGATGCGAATTGGGCGGGGCGCTGAAGAATGTCGTCGCCCTGGCCTGTGGCATGGCCGAGGGTCTCGGCGTCGGCGACAACACTCGCGCCATGGTGATGACCCGCGGTCTGGCCGAACTCATCCGCCTCGGCGTGGCGATGGGCGGCGAGGCGACGACGTTCGCCGGCCTCGCGGGGATGGGTGACCTCATCGCGACCTGCCTCAGCCCGGCGTCCCGCAACCGCACCGTCGGCGAGAAACTCGGCCGTGGGATGACGCTGGAGGAGATCACCGGCGGGATGACGATGGTCGCCGAGGGGCTCAAGACGGCGGTCACGACCCACGAGCTGGCCGAACGCTACGACCAGATGCTCCCGATCCACGAGACGATGTATGGCGTGGTCACCGGCAGCGTCGACCCGCGCGAGGCCTATCGCGGACTAGGCCCGACGCCGGGCCACGAGGACGAGCCGGGCTGACCTTGGGCTGACCGGGCCGGCCGACCGGGCCGGCTGACCGGGCCGGCTGACCGCGCTGACCGACCGAGTCGCCTCGACCCCCACCCCTACACAGCGCCCCCCGATCGACGCCGACCGGCCGCGAAATCGGCCTCATCCGGCGGGCGAGCGGGTCCGCAGCAAGCTGGCCAACGAGACGAACCGAGGGCTGGCGACCTCGGTCACCACAACCTCGCGTACCCCAGCCACCTCCTCTCGTATGCCGTGGTGCAGCGTCGTCCCGATGGTCAAGCCCGCCGCGGGGCAACCCGCGCACGCGCCCCCCACCTCGAGCGTGACCGTCCCGTCGACGACCCCCACGACGCGCACCGATCCACCGTGTCGGCGCACGACGTCCGCGGCCGGACCCTCGAGGAATTCCGTCACGGCCGCGGCGATGGCGGCGTCGTCGGACTCGGCGACCCGCCAGCCCTCCGGCTCCCCCAGGGCCTCATGCAGGGCGGTCCGCACGACGGCACCATCACGCGCCCACGTCGCCCGGTCCCCGAGGGTGACCACGACCGACCCCGGGAGGGCGGCGACACGGCATACGATCCCGGCGGAGACCAGGTCCCCCAGCCGGCCCGGCACCGAGGCGACCACCCCCTGCACCGGGACCGATGCCGGGTCCATGACCCAGGCGAGGGAGCGGGGGTCGCCGGTGACCTCTTCGGGGTGCATCGGGACCAGCCGCGTCACGTCAGCGCACCGACGATCGTGTGGGTGAGGAGGGCCATGCCCCACGCGAGGACGAAGAGATAGCCGAATCCGATCGCCGGCCACGTCCACCCGCCGGTCTCGCGCCGCAGCACCCCGATCGTCGACATGCACTGAAGCGCATAGACAAAGAACACCAGGAGCGCGGCGAGCGTCGGCGGCGTGAACAGCTTCTCCCCCTCGTTCGGACCCTCGGTATATGTCATCGCGGCCAGCGCTGCGCGCGGATTCTCGGGGTCCTCCGCAGCGGCCACCTGCCCCATCGTCGCGACGAAGACCTCCCGGGCGGCGAGCGAGGACAGCACCCCGACGTTGACCCGCCAGTCGAATCCCAGCGGCGCAAAGACCGGGGAGACGGCCCGGCCGATGTCGGCGGCATACGAGTTGTCCAGGACGTATGCCGAGACCGCCGCCGGGTCGGCGACGTCGACCCCGGCGGCCTGCATCTGCCCGGTGTCCCGCGTCGGCAGGTTGAGCAGGAGGAAGAGGAGGACGGTGGTCGTGAGGATGATGTGGGTGACCTTGCGCAGGAACGACCGGCACGCATCCCAGACCGCGAAGAGAACGCCCCGCAGGCTCGGCACCCGATAGGGCGGCATCTCCATATAGAACGGCAACGGCTTACCGTGCCCGCGAGTGACCTTCTTGAACACCGCCGCCGCGAGCAGCGACGAGAGCCCTCCGAGCAGATAGAGGCCGAAGAGTGCCATCCCCTGGGCGCCGACCGGCCCGATCCGCGCGTCGGGCGAGACCAGCATCGAGATCAGCAGGACGAAGACGGGCAGGCGCGCCGAGCAGGTCATCAGCGGCGCGGCCATCATCGTCGCGAGGCGGTCGCGAGCCGAGGGCAGCGTCCGGGTCGCCATGATCCCGGGGATCGCACACGCGACGGACGACAGGAGGCTGACGAACGCGCGCCCCTCCAGACCGAATCTGGCCATGAGCCGGTCCATGATGACGGCCGCGCGCGACATATACCCGACGCCCTCGAGGAGCGAGATCATGAGGAAGAGGAGGGCGATCTGGGGCAGGAAGACGAGGACGCCGCCGATCCCCCCGAACACCGCATCGCTGACGAAGCTGGCCAGCCACGCATTGTCGATGCGATCGGCGGCCTGGCCCCCCAGCCACGCGAACAGCCGCTCGACATAGCCCTGCAGGGCGCGGCGAGGGTGAAGATCACCTGGAAGAAGGTGAACATCACCGCAAAGAACACCAGCCCGCCGAAGAGGGGGTGCAAGAGGACCGCGTCGAGTCGGCTACTGCGGGGATCGCTCCCGGCGGGGACGTATGCCGCGCGCTCCAGCACCGATTCCACCCACGCGGCGTTCTCGGTCGGGTCGATCGGCGGCGCCAGCGGCGGTCGACTCCACTCCCGCCACTGGGCCACTTTGTCCTCGAGGGCGCGCGCCTGCGCCTTGTCACCGGCAGTCACCACGACGACCGGGACACCGAGAGCCCTCTCGAGCCCGGCGACGTCGAGATGGCCGCCGCGCGCCTGGAGCTCGTCGGCGAAGGTGACCACGACGCAGGCGGGCAGGCCGCTCATCATGACCTGGGCGAAGAGCCCCAACGACCGCCGCAGCGTGGTCGCGTCAAGGAGCACCAGCAGTCCGTCCGGAGTGGGTGTCTGGGCGTCGTTGGGATCGAGCGTGTCGATGACGACCTGCTCGTCGAGGCTGATCGGGTCGAGGCTGTAGGTCCCCGGGAGATCCTCGATGACGACGTCGATGCCCCCCATGCGGGCCCGACCCTCGTACTTCGCGACCGTGACGCCCGGGTAGTTGCCGGTCTTGGCGCGCAGGCCGGTCAGCGCGTTGAAGAGTGTCGTCTTGCCCGAATTGGGACTGCCGACCAGGGCCAGGTGAACGCCCTCGGTCAACGCGTGGCCGCCCCCGCCGGGGTGGCGGTGATGGTGGGCGGTCACCGCTGAACCAGCTTCTCGACCGTTTCCGGTCCGGACGCGTGGTTCGGGTCGACGTCTGGGCGTACGTCGGTCGCGCGGCCCGGTTCGGCGACCGGGCACGACTCGGCCGGGAGGGCGGGGGTGACCCGGATCGCCTGGGCCTCCCCGCGGCGCAGGGCGACCTCGTAGTCAGCGACCCGCACCAGCAAGGGCCCGCCGAAGGGAGCGCGTCTGGTCACGGCGACAAGGGCGCCGGGAGTGAACCCGAGGTCCGTCAGGCGGCGGGCCACCTCCGCCTCGACGCCGGCGAGGCCGCATACCCGCACCTCCCGGCAGCCCGGCACCAGATCGGCGACAGTTTCGCCGTCGTCTGGACCGCATGCGACGACGCGCGCGCTCAGCCGCGACGAGACGGCGGACATGCACCTCTCCTTCCCGCTGAGCCGATCCCCGGCCGCTCCAGGCCGACGAGGTTAGGGTAACCTAACCTCGTTTCCCCCCAACACTGGCCCCCCTGTCGTTCCGCCCACCGGAACCACGCGGCGGCGGCGGGACGACCCTCACGCTGTGTCACGACGTTCTGATAGCAGACGGCACGAGCGCGCCAGCCGGCCGGGAGGTGTGATCCTCCACCCGAAATCCTCGCACCGAACCTCTCGCCCGAGACGCTCTCGCCGACCACGACGCACTCACGTGGGCCGCGGCGGGGTCGGGTCGACGATTTGCCCCGCCTGCGCGGCATCCTCCCGGTGGAAGGTCACGTCGATGACCTCGTAGGCCTTGGTCCGCATCGTGCGGGCCTGCGCGGCATACGCCCGGACGTCGGCGTCGGTGAGGCGGACATTGTCGGTGAACGGCGTCAGCAGGGCCCGCGGATAGAGCCGGTTGGCCGCGACGACATTGATTTCGGCGCACAGCACCACGAGCACGGCAGCGAGATAGAAGAACGAGATCAACCCGATGACGAAGGCGACCACGCCATTGGACGTGGACGTCGAGGTCCGCCGGATGACGCGCCCGACATAGAGCAAGCCGTAGTTCTGGAGCGCGTGCCACCCGAGGGCGGCGACGATCGCGCCGGGCAACTGGTGGCGGCGCCGCGGTCGCCCCGCCCCGACCCGGAAGGCGAGCAGGAAGATTCCGGTGTTGATCAGGAAGGTCAGCACGAGCACGACGACGCGGATGGTGCGCGGCCAGCCGCTATAGGTCGAGCTGATCGTCGCGATCGCCGTCGTCGCCAACACCGCCAGACCGGCGGTGAAGACGAGGAGGAGACTGCGGACGCGGGCCATGAGCGGGTTGGGGCGGCTATTGCGCTCGACCCCCCAGATGGTGTTCATCGCGTATTGCAGGGCGTTGCCCACACCGAGCCCGCCATAGAGGGCGAACGCGATCCCGACGACGACGCCGACCGTCCCGCCGCTGAGGGACCTCGGGTCGCCGAGCTGCTGACCGATGACGGGCACGGACGACAGCGCCGAGGAGATGATCTCGGCCTGGAGGTCCGGTCGGTTGCGCAGGACGATCGAGAGGATGGTCGCGAGCAGCAGCAGGGAAGGGAAAAGGCTGACGAAGGCGTAATAGGCGAGCATCGCCGCGAGATAGCCGCCGGCGTCGTCGAAGAACTTGTAGATCACCGCGATGGGATAACCGAGCACCCGGTAGCGCCGTTGCTGCCGGTCCACCCAGTCCACGACGCCCACGGCGCCTATCTTGCCCTGCGACCAGCGGTGGCGCGGTGCGACCCCGCGGCGCGGCCGGGTCGCAGGGCGCTAACCGGTCAGATCGAGTGAGGACAGGATCCCGGGGGGTTGCGTCCAGGGGGTCCAGATCGGCATACCCGTGCGGAGGCGCATGAAGAGCACCAGCCCGGCCGCGACGGCGATGAAGATGCCGGCAGAGAACTGGGCCGCACCGGGGGTGGGTGCAATGCCGCGGGCGAGGCTGCGGCTGCCCCGGCGCAGCCCGGTTCCGCCGGGTCCCCACCACGCCGAGACGATCGCCAGGAGCATCCCCGCCGCCAGGGCGATCTGGTATGTGGTGCGCTCACCCAGGTGCGTCAGCGCACGCAGGACGAGCAAGGCGGCGAAGAGCCCGCCGCAGCCGACGATGGCGGGGACGATGGCCGCGGCCGCCGCGGCGACGAGGCCGGTGACGAGATGGAGTGGGCCGGCGGCGATCGCGCGCGCCGAGTCGCCCGGGCGCACCCCTCGGTGGTGGCGCCGCAACACCGTCGCGGTCACCGACCGTTCCGCCGTGCGGGCGACGACCGACCAGAGCAGGGCGAGCGTCACCGCCAGGACGGGGTATGCCGCCCCCACCACCACCAGGAGGAGCCCGAGCGCCGCGAGCGTCCCGGTCCGCATCGCCCGCCCGATCCGCGGGTCGCCCGCCATGGGCGGTCGCGGCGGTCCGGGGACGAGCGCCTGCGGCGGGGGCACTGGGTCGAGGGCGCCTGGGCCATTGGGAGGCGGGTACGCGGGGCGGGCCGCACGGGCGGGCTCGGCCGCGGGGCGGACAGAGCCGGGGATCGGGTATGTCGTGGGGCGGGCCGCGCGGGCGGCCTCGACCGGGGGCAGGACAGCGGTGGGCGCCGGCGGGATCGGCCGCGTGGCTGCAGGACCCGCGGGGGGGTCCTCACGGCGAGGCACGGCGCGCAGGACGTCGGTGACCTGGCCGCCCTCGGCATACGTCTCCAGCGCGGTGAGGATCTCCCCATCGGTGGGGCGGTCCTCGGGGTAGGGCGAGAGGGCGGCGTCCAGGAGAGGCACCAGCCCCGGGTCGACACCGGTGAGGTCGGCGTCCCCGCGCACGACCCGCGCCAGCACCGCCTCCATCGAGCCTCGCCCGAAGGGCGCGCGCCCGGCGGCGGCGAACCCCAGGGTGACGGCCCAGCCCCACCAGTCGGTCGATTCGCTGACCTCGGCGCCCTCGATGATCTCGGGCGAGAGATAGCCCGGGGTACCCATAACCAGGCCGGTGCGGGTGAGGCGCTCGTCGTCGGCGATGTGGGCGATGCCGAAGTCGATCAGGACGGGCTCACCGTCGAGGAGAAGGACATTGCCGGGTTTGACGTCCCGGTGGACGACTCCGGCCCCGTGGATCGCGTGCAGCGCCTGGGCCAGGCCGCGACCGAGTTGAAGCAGCGCGGGTCCGGAGAGCTTGCCGTGGGCGTCGACGACCTGGTCGAGCGACGGGCCGGCGATATAGCGGGTGACGATGAAGGGCCGGGGACCTTCGACGTCGTGGTCGATGATCCCGGCGACATTGGGGTGGCGGATCCGGCTCAACGTCTCGACCTCGCGAGCCAGCCGGGTCCGGGCGGCGGGGTCGGCGGCGACATGGGGCCGCAGCACCTTGATCGCGACCGCGCGGCCGCTTCGGTCGAGGGCGAGGTGGACGACCCCCATGCCGCCCTCGCCGAGTTGCTGGACGAGCCGGTATCCGCCGATCGTCGTGAACTCCGTCAGGCCCGCGGAGCCCGGCGACTCGCCCCGGGGCCCGCCCCCGAGCGCAACGTCCGTCATGGCGTCAACGGTAAGTCATCGAGACCCGCCAGGCCTCGTCACTGCGACCCCTCAGTCGCCCGCGAGCCCGCATTCCCTCAGCCCGCAGTCCCTCAAACGACCCTTGCCGACCACAACGGCGACCGATCAGCGCCCACCGATCAGCCCGATCGATCAGGTCTGGGTGACCCGCCGGTCAGGACTGGATATAGGTCACCAACTGGTCGCGTTCGGCCTGCAGCGCCGAGATGCGGTTCTTGACGACGTCGCCGATGCTGACGATCGCGGCAAGGTGACCGTCGATCAGCACGGGGACGTGCCGGATTCGGTGGTCGGTCATCGCCGTCTCGACATCATCGAGGCTGTGATCGGGGGTCGCCGTGCGGACCTCGGACGTCATGATCGCCGACACCGGACCGGCGAGGACGTCGGCGCCTTGCGAATGGAGGTGCCGCACGATGTCGCGCTCGCTGACAATCCCGTCGACCGCATGGCCATCGCCGCTGACGACGACGGCACCGATCCGGTGCTCGGCGAGGAGGGCCAATAGGTCCGTCACACTGGCCTCGGGGACGATCGTGACCACCATCGCGCCCTTCTGGCGCACCACGTCCGAGATCTTCATGGGACGACCGTATCTGCTGTCTGCCGCCCCCGCCAGGGAAGTCGCCCGATCTCCTTCACCGGACTCGGCTCACCGGACTCTGCACACGGGAGACTGCCTGGCCCCGCCCCCTCGCCCTCGCCCTCGCCCGTGCGCTCGCCCTCGCCCGGGCCGACGCGGCGAGGGCAATGCGCACGACATGTGACGGGCATCCTGGGAGGCAGGCGGCATACGGAACGGGAGCCCGTCGTAAACTTGACAAAGTGAGGACCGATCGCTATGGCCTGGTGATCGCCGCCAACCGCCTCCCGGTCGACCAGGTGACGGCCCCTGACGGCACTCGCTCCTGGAGGCGCAGCCCCGGGGGTCTGGTCACGGCCATGGACGCGGCCATGCGCGACCGGACCGGCGCGTGGGTGGGTTGGGCCGGCGACGCCGGAACCGCCCCGGAACCCTTCACGGAGGGAGATCTCCGACTCGTCCCCGTACCCCTGACGGACGCGGAGATCGCTCTCTACTACGAGGGCTTCAGCAATGACACTCTCTGGCCGATCTATCACGACGTCATCGTCCCGGCCAGCTTCCATCGCGCCTGGTGGACGGCGTATGACGAGGTCAACCGCCGTTTCGCCGACCGGGTCTGCGAGGTGGCCGCCCCGGATGCGATGGTGTGGATCCACGATTACCAGCTCCAACTCGTCCCGAAGTACGTCCGCGCCCAGCGGCCCGACGTGCGCATCGGGTGGTTCAACCACATCCCGTTCCCCCCGGTGGAGCTCTTCGCCCAGCTCCCGTGGCGGCGCGACATCCTCGAGGGGCTCCTCGGGGCCGACTTCCTGGGCTTCCAGCGGACGCCGGATGCCGAGAACTTCGTCCGGGCCTGCCGCCGCCTCGCCGGCCTGACCACGCGAGGCCAGCTCGTGCGCACCAAGGACCCGGACGGCGGTCGCCTCGTCCGCGCGGCGTCGGTCCCCATCTCCATCGACGCGGCCGGACTGGACGCCCTCGCGCGCACCCCGGCAGTGCGCCAGCGCGCCCGCGAGATCCGCGCTTCCCTCGGCAACCCCCGCAAGGTGCTCCTCGGCATCGACCGCCTCGACTACACCAAGGGCATCCGCCACCGCCTGAAGGCCTACGAGGAACTCTTGCGTGACAACGTCATCCGGCCCCCGGACGTCGTCCTCGTCCAGGTCGCGACCCCGTCGCGGGAGCGGGTCGCGGCCTATCGCGAGCTGCGCACCGAGGTCGAGCGCACCGTCGGCCGGATCAACGGGCAGTATGCCGCGATCGGGTCCGCCGCTGTGGAGTATCTCCACCACACCTACGACCGCGAGGAGATGGCCGCGCTCTATCAGGCGGCCGACGTCATGCTGGTGACCCCCCTCCGCGACGGGATGAACCTCGTCGCCAAGGAATATGTCACGTGCCGCGGCGATGAAGACGGCGCGCTGGTGCTGTCCGAGTTCACCGGGGCCTATCAGGAGTTCGCCGCCCTGGCGGGGAGGCGAAACACGGCATACATCTGCAATCCGCACGACATCGAGGGCCTCAAAGGGCGCATGGCCGAGGCGATCCGCGCCGACCGGCGCACCCGGCGTTCGCGGATGCGGGCGTTGCGGGCCATCGTCGCCGAGCACGACGTCCAGGCGTGGTCGCGCACCTTCCTCGCCGCCCTCGAGTCGGCACCGTCCCCGGCGGATGCCGCTCGATGACGGTGCCCCCGCCGCTGCGGGCCGCCTTGGAGGCGTATGCCGCGCGCGACCGCGTCCTCCTCGCCAGCGACTTCGACGGCGTCCTGGCCCCCCTGGTGGACGACCCCGACGACTCCCGGCCGCTGCCCGGCTGCGTGGCGGCCCTCACCCG
Organism: Nostocoides sp.; assembly: GCA_016702415.1. Taxonomy (GTDB): domain Bacteria; phylum Actinomycetota; class Actinomycetes; order Actinomycetales; family Dermatophilaceae; genus Nostocoides_A. Next base: position 77,457 of record JADJEA010000008.1, on the reverse strand, counting down.
CCTCGCCGGTATGCCGCGCACCACCGTCGCGCTGGTCAGCGGACGCTCGCTGGAGTCGCTGATCGCGGTGAGCGGACTGGTCCCCGGCGGCGCGATCCTCCTCTACGGCAGTCACGGGGCCGAGTTCTGCGATCCCCCCCCCCCCCCCGCGGTCCCCCCCCCCCCCCCCCCAATCGTGCGGGCCCCAATCGTGCGGTCCCGAGTCGTCCGGTGGGGAGGCGTCCGCGACGGGCGTCGGCGTGGACCTGAGCCCCGCCCAGGACGAGACCCTCGCCGCGCTCGACGCCGCTCTGCGAGCGGTCATCGCACGCCATCCCGGGAGCCGCCTCGAGACCAAGCCGATGAGCCGGGTCGTCCACACGCGCGGTCTCGACCCCGAGCTGGGGCGGGCGGCGTTGGTGGCCGCGGAGGGGGCGGCCGCGGCATACGACGTCGACGTCATCCACGGCAAGGACGTCGTCGAGGCGTTGGTCGCGCGGGCGACCAAGGGTGGGGCCCTGGCCGCTCTGGCTGCGGAGGTCGGCGCGGAGGCGACCCTCTATCTCGGCGACGACCGGACCGACGAGACGGTGTTCGCGCTCTTGGGCCCGGCCGACGTGGGGGTCAAGGTCGGGCCGGGCGAAACGCAGGCTCGCTATCGCGTTGCCGATCCGGTGGCGGCGCGCGAGATCCTCGACATTCTGGCCGACCTGCGCGCCTGACCTGCCGTCAGGCCAGCGCCAGCCCCGGCATCCCGCGCTCGGGCGTCGCGACCGTGCCGGTCCCGCTGCCGGGAACGCGGGCCGTGGAGCCCCGGACGACGAGTTCCGGCCGGAAGACCAATTCCGGCGGGGCGTCGTCGTCTCCGCGGATCTGGGCGAGCAGCGCCTGGACGACGACCTCGGACATCTCCATGACCTTCTGCCGCAAGGTCGTCAGCGGCGGCTGGGTGAACCCCATGAGCGGGGAGTCGTCAAAGCCGACGATGGACAGGTCCTGGGGAACGCTCAGCCCCATCCGCTGTGCCTGCTGGATGGCGCCGAGGGCCATGAGGTCGGAGCCGAAGATGATCGCGGTCGCCCCGCGCTCGATCAGCCGCCGCGCCGCCAGGCCGCCGCCCTCGACCGAGAAGAGGCTCGTGACGACGAAGTCCTCCGGGTCGAGATCGGGCAACTGAGCCGCCACGAGCCGGCGGAAGGCCGCGACCTTGTCGCGTACCGGGACATATTGCGCCTGTCCGACCGCCAGCCCGATCCGCCGATGCCCAAGCTCGATGAGATGCCGCAGCGCCAGTTCGATTGCCGCGTCGTCGTCGCTGGAGACGAACGCCGCCCGCACCCCCTCGCGATAGCCGTTGACGAGGACCAGCGGGATGCCCTGATCGGTCAGGGCGACATAGCGATCGACCGTCTCCAAGAGGTCCGCGTGCTGGCCGGAGACGCAGATGATGCCGGCGACGCCACGGTCGAGGAGCATCTGGACATAGACGTCCTCGTGCAACCCCCGGGCGTTTGCGTGCACAGGACCGGCGTGAACCCGCGCATGGCCAACCCCGTCTCGATCGTCTGGGCGAACGCGGGGAAGATCGGGTTGGTCAGCTCCGGGACGATCAGCCCCACCAGGGAGCCGGTTCGCGGCCGCAGCCGCGGCGGCAACTCGTAGCCGAGCACGTCGATCGCCGTCAGCACCGCGGCGCGCGTCGCATCAGCGACCCCCGGCTTGCCGTTGATGACCCGGCTGACCGTCGCCTCGCTGACGTCGGCCTGCGCGGCAACCTGCGCGAGGCCGATCTTGCCCGCTTTCACCGGTCTGGCGCCCACGTCCACACCTCCACTCGCGGCCCGGTGGCGCGCAGCACCACGTCCTCCCCCTCGAACGACAATCCCGTCCCGTATGCCGCGCGCCCACCCTCGATCCCCGCCAACCCGCCCGCGGGCAGCCGCACCGGGTCGTGCCCGAGCCGGGCGAGATGGACCAGGGCGACCTCGTCGCGATGCTCCCGCAGATAGACCAGGACGTCGTCCGCGGCATACACCCACCGCAGGCCGCCGGAGCGCAGCGCCACCGAGGACCGGCGCGCGGCGATGAGGGCGCGATAGACCTCGTGGATGCGCTCGTCCCACGCGGTCTGGTCGCCCCACGGCATCGGGCGTCGGCCGTCCTCCCCGAAGGCCCCCTCCATGCCGATCTCGTCGCCATAGGTGATCATCGGGATGCCGGGCATCGTCATCAGCATCCCGGCGGCGACGTCGACCTGGCCGGAGTCGTCCCCGACGAGGCTGCGGACCCGTGTCGTGTCGTGCGAGCCGACGATGCCGAAACTGTGCGTCAGCGTCTCCCACGGCATCTGCGCAGAGAAGTCCCGGATCGTCTCCATGACGGCGCGTCCGCCGAGGCGCGGGACGATGACCGGCAACCCGAGGAAGTCGGGCGCGTGCCCCGGGTGACGCAGCCAGGTCCATAGCGGCCGCGTGAACCCCGCGTAGTTCATGACCCCGTGCCAGCCGTCTCCGAGGGCGTCGCGGGAGGTGTCGTGGCAGTGCTCGGCGACGACGAAAGCGTCCGGCCGGGCGTGCGTCGCCGCCTCGCGCAGGCGCCGCGCGACCGTGTGGTAGCGGTCCTGAATGCCATGGCGCCCAGTCATATTGGCGACGTCGATGCGCCAGCCGTCGAAGCCGTCGGGTCCGCTCAGCCAACGCTGGACGACCCCCTCGGGGTCCTCGAACAGCCTCCGGTTCAGTTCGGCCGAGTCGTAGTCGAGTTTGGGGAGGGAGGGGACGTTGAGCCACGCGGCATACGACTCCCCGTCGAAGAAGTAGAACCCGCGTTCCGGCGCGTCCACGTCCGCCCGCGCGGCCGCGAACCACTCGTGGCCGACACCGGTGTGATTGGTGGTCAGGTCCCCCAGGACTCGTATGCCGCGGGCATGCGCCGCGCGCACCAGTCGCCGCAGCGCGTCCTCGCCGCCGAGGACGGGGTCGATCGCCTCGAAGGTGGTCGCGTCATAGCGGTGATTGGATCGCCCGGGGAACACCGGGGTCAGATAGATCGTCGTGATCCCGAGGTCGGCGATGTGGTCGAGGTGCTCGGTGATCCCGTCGAGATCGCCGCCATAGAGCTGACGGCCGGTCAGCGGACCACGGCACGCGACCGGGGTGTCCCAGGAGGCCGCGACGGCCCACTCGGGCGTCTCCCGCGCATCAGCCCCCGCGGAGCGGGCGAACCGGTCGGGAAAGATCTGATAGACGATCGCCTCGTCGCTCCAGGCCGGCGGACGGTCGTATGCCGTGATCCGGAAGTCCGCCGCGTCCGGCACGTCCCGCTCGTGGACGCCGGTGCCGTTGAGCCACTGATAGCCCGCCGGGCCCCCTTGCAGGAGGAACCGGTAGTTCATCACCGGGTTGTGCATCTCCAACGGGACCCCCCACCACGAGTCGGCCTCGGTCGAGGCGACGCGCTTGGCGGCGGTGAACTTCGGCTCCGCGTCCGGAGTGGCGCGCAGATGCACGCTGCTGACATCGGCGGCGTGGGGCACGCGGACGAGGAGGTCGACCCGGTCTCCCAGGCGCGGGTGCGCCTGGGAGACGTAGCGGGCGGAACCGTCGTGATGCGGGATGTCGAGCAGGTGACCGGGGGTGGCGGTCACTTCACCGAGCCCTGCGTCATACCGCCGACGAGGTATTTCTGGAACCCGAGGTAGAGCAGGACGACCGGGAGCGAGGCGAGGAGGGCGCCCGAGGCGAACTGGCCGAAGAGGCGGTTCTTCTCGTTGCCGATCGTCATCGTGTAAAGCCCGACGCCGAGGGTCTGGCTGTCGACATTGCGCAGGAAGATGCTCGCGAGGAGGAACTCGCTGAACAACCCGACGAAGCTGAGCATGAAGACCGTCACGAGGATCGGCATGACCAGGCGCAGGGTCATCGTGAAGAAGATCCGCGCGTGGCTGGCACCGTCGACCTTGGCCGCCTCGTCGAGTTCCTTCGGGATGGTGTCGAAGTAGCCCTTGAGAAGCCACACATTGGCCCCCATGGCGCCACCGAGGTAGCACAGGATCAGCGCCCAGATGGAGTTCAGGCCGAGGGCGGGGATGACATCCCCGAGGTTGGCGAAGGTCAGGTAGAGCGCCGGGAAGGTCAGCATCGCCGGGAACATCTGCAGCAGGAGCAGGGCGAGCAGGCCGGGCCGGCGTCCCTGGAACCGCATGCGGGAGAAGGCGTATGCCGCGCACGCACCGATGAACACCGACCCCAGCGCCCCGGAGAGGGCGATGATCATCGAGTTCTTGTACCACGAGGTGTAGGGCCGGGAGGTGTCGGCGAAGAGCGTATGGAAGTTCGCCAGCGACATGTGCTTGGGGATCAGGCTCGATGTCTCCAGGGAGCCCGCCGGGTTGATCGCGGCCGAGACGAGGAAGACGATCGGGAAGAGCGCCCAGATCAGCGCGAGGAGGCCCAGGAGGTGACGCCACCAGGCACCGGTGGCTGGCCGCGGTGACGACTTGACGGTGACGGAACGGGACTCGGGGACCGCGATGGCGGCGTCGGCAACGTTCGACATGTCAGTTGATCTCTTCCAGGGAGGCGGTACGGCGGAAGCCGGAGTAGCTCATCGCGGCGACGATCATGAAGATGAAGATGCAGACCGCGGAGGCCAGACCGATATTGGGGCTGGCGCCGGAGAAGGCGAGCCGGAACGCATACGTGATCAGCAGGTCGGTCGAGCCGATGCTGGTGTCGGAGGCGTTGAACGGCCCACCCTGGGTGAGCAGGTAGATCAGGCTGAAGTTGTTGAAGTTGAACGCGAAGGACGCGATCAACAGCGGCCCGACCGCCACCAGGAGCAGCGGCATGATGATCGAGCGCAGGGTGCGGAAGGCGTTGGCCCCGTCGATCTTGGCCGCTTCCTTGACGTCGCTCGGGATCGACTGCAAGGCACCCGTGCACACGAGGAACATGTAGGGGAAGCCGAGCCAGAGGTTGGTGATGAGGATGGCCGCCTTGGCCGCCCACGCGTTGCCGAGCCAGTCGATGTGGAGGTGCGTCAGGGAGTTGACCAGCCCGAAGTCCTGGTTGAACATCGACGCCCACACCAGCGCCGTGACGAAGCCGGGGATGGCATAGGGAAGGATCAGGATCGAGCGGTAGATCCCCTTGCCCTTGAGTTTGTCGTCGTTGAAGAGCAGCGCCAGGAGCATGCCGAGGAAGAACGTCGACAGAACGGAGATGGCCGCGAACGCGACATTCCAGAGGAAGATCTTGAGGAAGCCGGCGCGGATGGTCTCGTTCGTCAGAAGGTTCGAGAAGTTCTTGAACCCGACGTTCTCCTTCCATCCGGTGGGGAGGGCCTGGCCCCCGTCCTTGGGTGACCAGTAGGCGTTCTTCGGGACGTAGACCGTCGTCTTGCCGTCCTTGACCTGGGTGAGGGTGTCGGCCTTCGCGTCATACGTGATGGTGGGGGCGCCCTCGAACGCCTGGGACAGACCGACGGCCTTCAGCCCACCCTGCTTGCCGACCGGCACCGTAAGCGCGTCAAGGTCCTTGCTGCGGGCGTTCCCCTGCTTGGCGTTGAGAACCGTGTAGCCCGGAGCCTTGGTGATCTTGCCGGTGCCCCCGACCTCGACGCCGTCCTTGGCGAGATCGGTCAAACCGTCCTTGCTGCCGACGTGCAGGGTGCCGTCGGGCTTGACCAGAAGCATGAAGAGTTCGGCGGTCGTGGGGTCGCCACCCTCCTTGACGGCCACGCTCATCTTGTAGCGCTCCGACCCCGGTATCTCCTGCACCGAGTCAGCGATCGTCCGCGCGGTCGCGTCCTCCTTGGACAGCGTGTGGCCCTGCCCGTAGTTCGTGAACGCCGTTGAGACGGTGTAGACGATCGGCCAGATCTGGAGGGTGACCAGGAGGATCAGGCCCGGCAGGAGGTACTTCATCGGCACCGCGCGCCGGGTCGAATAGACCGCCAGGACACACATGACGATGAACGCGGTGATCACCACACCGAGCCAGGAGCCGTTGCTGATCACCCGCTGGATGACATAGGCACCGGCGAGCAGGATCAGCCCCAGTAGGCCCCACTTGATCGCGTGGGCCCACCAGGGGGTGTTGTCCGTGCCCAGGCGAAGGGGCTGGAGGGGATCTTTGGGCGATGCGGGAACGGCGGCCATGCGGACTCCCAACAGGCAAGTAGCGGATCCGGCGCCCGCGGGACGGGGGGCGACGGCAGTGTCGGACGAGCAGGTGTCGGACGAGTAGGGGTAGGACGAGCGGAGGTCGAACGAGTAAGGGCGGGTTCTTACGGGGGTGGTTCGGGTGGCGGGTCGTGCCCGAGGGTCGTGCCAGGGGATCGGCCCGGGGATCGTGCCGGTGGTCCCGTCCGCGGACGGACGGGACCACCGGAACGTCAGATCAGCTCGACTTCTTGATCGCGGCGACGATCTCCTTCTGCGCCGCGTCGAAGCGTGCCTTGGCCTCGGCCTTGCCGGCGATGACGTCGGACGCGGCCTGACCCAGCGGGCCCCAGACCGAGTTCATGGCGGGGATATTGGGCATGGGCTTGCCGTCCTTGCCGGCTTCGTACCACGCCTTGACGTCGGGGTCGCTCGCCGCGACCTCGTCGTAGGCCTCGGTCAGGGCCGGGGGACGCCCGCCAGCCTGGAAGATCGCGAGCTGGAACTCCTTGGTCGGGACGTACTGCGTCACGAAGTCCTGGGCCAGCGCGGCGTTCTTGGCCTTCGCCGAGACGTAGAACAGCTGGACGCCGAGGAACGGCTGCATGGCGTCGCCACCGGGCAGGCTCGGGAGGCTGGAGATGCCGTACTTGATCCCGGCCTTCTTGACGTTGGGGATCGACCACGGGCCGGTGATGAAGAAGGGCGCCTTGCCACCGGTGAAGAGGGCCTCGGAGTTGTCGTCACCGACATTGGTGGAGAGGACCTTCTGCTTGCCCATCGCGGCGAGCTGCTCGGCCCCCTTGAGGGACTCGGCGCTGTTGACGATGACCTTGGCCGGGTCGTAGTCGCCACTGGCGGTGGTCCCGAAGATGCCGCCGCCGTATGCCGAGAGCCACGGGTAGGTGTAGTAGGCGTTGCCCGTCTTGCCGACCGACTGGTCGAGGAGGGTCGTGATCTTGGAGTCCTTGGCCTGCGCGGCCTTGGCGGCCTTGAGCAGGTCGTCCAGCGTCGCCGGGGCGTCGGGAACCATGTCGGTGTTGCGGACCAGGGCGATGTTCTCGACGGAGAACGGCACGCCGTAGTTCTGGCCGTTGAACTTGCTCGCGGCAACGGCCGAGGGAGCGAACTTCGCGGTGGTCGCGGCGTCGAGCTGGATCGGCGCGACGGTGCCATTCTGGACCATCTCACCGAGCCAGTCGTGCGCACCGACGACGATGTCCGGGCCCTTGCCGACCTTGGTCGCGTCACCGAACTGCTGGCGGGTCTGGGCGGCGATCTGCACGGCGACGGTCACGCCATTGTCCGCGGCGAACTGCTGGGCGTACTTGGTCAGGATCGGCGCCCGGTCGGCGTCGGCCCAGATGACCAGATCCGCATCGGCACGAGCCGGGTTCTTCTCGTCGACGGCGGCGGGAGCGGCCGCGGACGTGCTGGACGAGGAGGCGCTCGTCGAGTCGCTGGACTCCGAAGCGCTCGCGGTGGCGCTCGCCGTCGTGGTGAACGAGGTCTTGTCGCTGCTGCTTCCACAGCCGGCGAGGACGAGAGCCGCGACGCCGGTGATCGCCGCAGCTCCATAAGCACGCTTGTGCATTGACTCTCCTATGTGGGTCGCAGGGAGCCACGATGCGTCCCTGCCGAGGATGGGATCACCATACCCCCGTCCTTGCAAGAATTGCTAGGTGAGTGCAAGGCATTTCATAGGTTCGCAAAAGGTCTCGGTTTGATAACGAGCCCGCCGGCACCGGACAGCACGCAACTTGAACGAACAAAATCCGGTCTGGACTGGCGTCAAGAGCTGGTGTCGGGCACACTGGTGTGGCCCCGGACACCGATGTCCGGCGGTGTGTCACCTTTACAACGGATCGTCCGGCACGTTCCTGCCGGTGAAGGAGAGTTCGCCTCATGGCAACCGTCAAGTTCGATGACGCCACCCGGGTCTACCCCGGCGCCACCCGCCCCTCCGTCGACAAGCTCAACATCGACATCGCGGACGGGGAATTCCTCGTTCTCGTCGGCCCCTCCGGCTGTGGCAAGTCCACGAGCCTGCGGATGCTGGCCGGCCTCGAGGAGGTCAACGGCGGCAAGATCTGGATCGGGGACCGCGACGTCACCAACCTGTCCCCCAAGGACCGCGACGTGGCAATGGTCTTCCAGAACTACGCGCTCTACCCCCACATGACCGTCGCCGACAACATGGGCTTCGCCCTCAAGATCGCCGGCGTCAACAAGAGCGAGATCGACACCCGGGTCAAGGAAGCCGCCAAGATCCTCGACCTCACGCAGTACCTCGAGCGCAAGCCGAAGGCCCTCTCCGGTGGTCAGCGGCAGCGTGTCGCCATGGGTCGCGCGATCGTCCGCTCCCCGCAGGTCTTCCTCATGGACGAGCCGCTGTCCAACCTCGACGCCAAGCTCCGCGTCCAGACGCGCACCCAGATCGCCTCGCTCCAGCGGCGCCTCGGCGTCACCACGGTCTACGTCACCCACGACCAGACCGAGGCCATGACGATGGGTGACCGCGTCGCGGTCCTCAAGGACGGCCTGCTGCAGCAGTGCGACAGCCCGCGGCACATGTACGACCACCCAGACAACCTCTTCGTCGCCGGCTTCATCGGCTCCCCCGCCATGAACCTCATCGGTATGCCGGTCGTCGACGGTGGCGTCCGGTTCGGGTCCACGACGATCCCGGTCCCGCGCGGCGCCCTCGGCAACGCCGGCTCCGAGGTCATCGTCGGGGTCCGCCCCGAGGACGTCGACGTCCGCCCCGAGGGTGACGGCCTGCCGATCACCATCGAGGTCGTCGAGGAACTCGGTGCCGACGCCTACATCTACGGCACCCCCCAGGCCGGCCAGGTCACCAAGGAGGAGGGCATCGAGAAGCCCTTCATCGCCCGCGTCGACGGTCGTCGTCCCCCGGAGAAGGGCGCGACGATGTACATCACCCCGCAGTCCGGCCGCGTCCACATCTTCAACGGCACCACCGGCGAGCGGCTCGTCGACTGACGACAACTCGGCATACGACCACGGGCACGCACCCAGGGTCACCGACAGCGCCGCTCGGCACCCGCCGGGCGGCGCTGCCGTGTCCGCGGCGTCCGCCACGGCGATGCGAGAGGTGCCGGTCCCGGCGTGCCCCCGAGTCTGGGAAACTGGCGGCGTGGCGCTCGACATCACCGCATCCAGGCCGGACCCCGCGCTGCTCGACCTCCCGTGGAGTATGCCGCTGGAGGACTGGCCCGCCGACCGTCTGGCCGCGCTTCCCCGGGGGATTTCGCGGCATGTCGTCCGGTTCGTCAAACTCTCCGGCCGCATCCTGGCGATCAAGGAGATCAAGGCCGAGTTGGCGGTGCGGGAGTACTACATGCTCCGCAACCTCGGCCGGCTCGGGCTCCCGTGCGTCGAGCCGTTCGCCGTCGTCTCGGGCCGGGTCGATGCGGCCGGAGCGCCGCTCGACGCGTGCTTGGTGACGCGCCATCTGCAATTCTCGCTGCCCTATCGCGCGCTCTACAGCCAGTCGCTGCGTCCCGACACCGCCGCCCGGCTCATCGATGCCCTCGCCGTCCTTCTCGTGCGGCTCCACCTCGCCGGGTTCTGGTGGGGGGACGTCTCGTTGTCCAACACGCTCTTCGTCCGCGACGCAGGGGCGTTCGCGGCATACCTCGTCGATGCCGAGACCGGGGAGTTGCGCGAGCGGCTCTCCGACGGGCAGCGCGAGCACGATCTCGACATCGCTCGGGTCAATATTGCCGGCGAGTTGTTCGATCTGGAGGCGGGCGGCCTCCTGCACGGCGAGGACCCGATCGATACCTCCGAGCGCATCGTCCACCGCTACCGCGAGCTGTGGGACGAACTCACGGCCGCCGAGACCTTCGGGTCCGGGGAGCGGTGGCGGGTCGAGGACCGGATCCGGCGCCTCAACGACATCGGCTTCGACGTCGACGAACTCGCCACCGTCACCGACCTCGGGGGGACGTCGATCTTCATCCAGCCCAAGGTCGTCGACGCCGGGCACCACTCACGGCGGCTCTTGCGCCTGACCGGGCTCGACGTGGAGGAGGGCCAAGCGCGCCGGCTCCTGAACGACCTCGATTCCTTCCGGGCCGCGACCGACCGGCAGGGCGAGGACGAGGAGCTTGTCGCCCACGACTGGCTCGCCGACATCTACGAGCCGATCACCCGCTCGGTGCCGCCCCGGATGCGCGGCAAGCTCGAGCCGGCCGAGCTCTTCCACGAGATCCTCGAGCACCGGTGGTACATGGCCGAACTCGCCGGACAGGACATCCGGATCGAGGATGCGACCGTCGACTATGTCGCCAACGTCTTACCGAGCAAGCCGGAGGAGAAGTCGATCCTCGGCGTGGACACAACCGAGATCCCCGTCCACGCGGTCGACACCCAGGAACTGCCGGTGGTCCGCCGAACCGCCCGATGACGCAGAGTCAGGCCTTGCCGCTGCGGGCTTGGTAGTAGGCCGTCGACTCGGGGCGGAACAGGAAATACATCGCCCCGCATCCGACCGCGGACGACAGCAGGGTGAGCGCTCTGGCCAGGCCGGAGGTCGATTGGGTCAGGCTGAGGATGGTCAGCAGGGTCGCGATCATGAAGAAGACCGCCGACAGGATGCGCGCCCACGACTGACCCCGACCGTTGAGGGCGGCCATCGTGAACCACAGCGCGGCGACCACGAGACCCCACACGACACCGACCGCCAACCCCAAAGACATCGCCGAGTCGATCTGCGCCTGGGTCACCTTCGGGTCGGCGTCCCGCATCCGCTTCTCCGCCGCGGCCCGGATCTCATCGCGCGTGAGGACGGTCAGGACGATGCTGACGAGCGAGAGCACCCCGCCGGCCTGGATGAAGCGGACGGCAAGATCCATCGACCTGGGGCGGGTGACCGGGGGGTGGGCGGACGGCATACGTCCTCCGGGGGGTGGGGCGGGCATGTGTCCGTATGCCGCGGGGTTCGGCTCGGTGCCGGCCACGAGTTCTCCTTCGGTCGCCGGGAGCGGGTCGCCCCAATCGTGACACGACCGGGGGCCGTGATCGCTCACGGCCCCCGGTCGGCACTGTCGTGCGGGTCAGCGTGTCGGGCGGGTCAGGCGGGCGCCTCCGCGACCAACTTCTTGGCCCCGGTCATGATCGCCACGCCCTCGCCCATGTCGTGGGACTGCGGGGTGATGACCCCGGCGCAGCCGCCGAGCCGCTGGATGTGGATGCGGTCGGCCGCCTCCCAGACGTGCGGCATGTTGTGCGAGATGAGGATGACTCCGAGACCGTTGTCCCGCAGCTGTTTGATCATGTCGAGGACCATCCCGGACTCCTTGACGCCGAGGGCCGCGGTGGGTTCGTCGAGCACGACGACCTTGGACCCGAACGCCGCGGCGCGGGCCACGGCGACGGCCTGGCGCTGGCCACCGGAGAGGGTCTCAACGGCCTGACCCATGTTCTGGATCGTCTGGATGCCGAGGCGAGTGACGGCTTCCCCGGCGCGGGTGGCCATGCCCTTCTTGTCGAGCATCCGCAGGACGCTCCCGAGCGGACCGGGTCGGCGCTCCTCACGCGCGAGGTAGAGGTTGCTGGAGATGTCGAGCGCGGGGATGACGGCCAGCTGCTGGTAGACCGTTTCGATGCCGGCCTCGCGGGCGTCCTGGGGTCGTTTGAAGTCGACCTTCCGGCCCTCCATGTAGATCTCGCCGGAGGTCGGCAGGTAGGCGCCGGTGAGGCACTTGATGAGGGTCGACTTGCCGGCCCCGTTGTCCCCGATGACCGCGAGCACCTCGCCGGGATAGAGGTCGATGTCGACCCCGTCGAGACCGACGACCCGGCCGAACATGATGCCGAGTCCCCGCCCGGACAGGATGGGCTCCTGCTCGTAGACGTGCCGCTTGGCGTCGGGGATGTGGTCCACCGCCAGTGGCAGTTTCGGGATGCTCATGCCTTCACCTTCCGGATCCACTGGTCGATGGCGACGGCGACGATGACGAGGATGCCGGTCGCCAGGACCCGCCACTGCTGGTTGACACCGGCCAGGGAGAGCCCGAAGGCGAACGCCTGGACGATGACCGCACCGATCAGGGTCCCGATGAGCCGGCCCCGGCCGCCGAAGAGGCTGGTGCCGCCGATCACGACCGCGGTGATGCTCTGGAGGTTGGCGTCCGGGATGGCATTCGGGGTGGCCGCACCGGAGCGCCCGATGAGGGCCCAAGCGGCCAGACCGTAGATGAAGCCGGCCACGGTGTAGACCTGCAGCAGCACCCGCCGTGACGGGACACCGGAGAGGCGAGCCGACTCGGGGTCGTCGCCCACGGCATACACATAGCGGCCCCAGGCGGTCTGGCTGAGGACGAAACCGACCACGGCATACATCAGGACGACGAGGATGACACCCCAGGTCAACCGCAACTTGCCGATGCCGAACCCGTCACCGAGGAAGTTGATCAGCCCCGGGAGGTGACTCTCCTGGATGCTCGACCCACCCGAGTAGAGCAGGGCGATCGCGGTGAAGATCGACAGGGTGCCGAGGGTGACGATGAAGGGCGGGAGGTTGATTCGGGTCACGAGCAGGCCGTTGAGCAGACCGGCGCCCGTGGCCAGGGCCACCCCGACGATGAGGGCGATGATGCCCGGCATCCCGCCGTCCTTGGCGAGGGTCGCCATGACCATCATCGACAACACCATGATCGCCCCGACCGACAGGTCGATGCCGGCGGTCAGGATGACGAGGGTCTGCCCGACCGCCAGCGCCGCGACGATGGCGGTCTGCTGCAGGAGCAGACCGATGGAGTTCGCCGTGAGGAAGCGCGGGTTGAGCCCGGTGAACACGGCGAAGCTGATGAGGAGGATGAGCAGCGGGCTGATCCACGGGAACTGGTGGAGCAGGTGCTGAATCCTCTGCACCGGGGACTGCTGCCGCCCAGCGAACTGGGCGGCAGCATCCGACGTGGAGGTCGTCATGTCCTCAGTTGCCCCAGCAGATCTTCAGTGCCTCGTCGGAGCTGATGCTGTCGACACCGTCGGCCTTCTTGTCGGTGACCAGGGCGACACCGGTGTCGAAGAAGTCGAGACCCTCGGTCACCTTGGGCTTCTCGCCGCCCCGGGCGATCTTGGCGATGGCCTCCATGCCCAGCGTGGCCATCTTGAGGGGGTACTGCTGCGAGGTGGCCCCGATGATGCCGTCCTTGACCGACTTGACGCCCGCACAGCCACCGTCGACGGAGACGACGAGCGCGGTGGTGTTGTTGGCGGCCTTGAGGGCTGCGCTGGCACCGACGGCGGCCGGCTCGTTGATCGTGTAGACGACGTTGACGTTGGGGTTCTTGGCGAGGCACTTCTCCATCGCGGTCCGGCCGCCGTCCTCGGCGCCATTGCTCGGCTCGTTGCAGACGATGGTGTATTTCCCACCGTCGTAGGTGCCGGTCGCGGCCTCGTCGCCGTTCTTCTTGCCGTCCTTGACGTCGATGCCCATGCCCTCCAGGAAGCCCTGGTCGCGGTTGTAGTCGACGGAGACGATCTTGTCGTTGAACAGGTCGAGGAGAGCGATCGTCGCGTCCTTGCCGCCGAGTTGCTTCTTGGCCCACTCGCCGATGAGCTTGCCGGCCTTGCGGTTGTCGGTGGCGAACGTGATGTCGACGGTGTCGGCGGGGTCGGGCGGGGTGTCGAGGGCGATGACGAAGAGACCCGCCTCGCGGGCCTTCTTGATCGCGGAGTTGACACCATCGGACATCGGGGTGATGAGGATGCCCTTGTCGCCGCGGGCGATGGCCTGCTCGATCGCGTCGATCTGGCCCTGGTCGTCGCCCTCCTGCTTGCCGGAGGCAATGGTGAGCTTGACATTGTTCTTGCCGGCGTCGGCCTGGGCACCCTTCTGCATGGCCACGAAGAAGGGGTTGGTCGAGTCCTTGGTGATCAGGGTGACGCCGACGGTCTCGCCGCCACTTCCCGAAGCCGTGCCCCCGTTACTGCCGGAGTCGCCACAGGCCGCGAGCGAGAGTCCGAGCGATGCCGCCCCGACGATCGACAGGAGCCGGCGGGTGCCGCGGGTTGAGAGAGTCTTCATCCTGGGAGAACCTCCGAAAGTCGAGCGCCAGCGGCGCTGTGGGCCGAGCGGGAGCTCGGTTGACAACGTTGTCGTATGCATTCTTAGCGGGATTTGACGGAAACTGTCAAGAGCCCTTGCGCGGCTGACCGAATTGGAATACAAATCGTGACATGAGGGTGACATCGTTGTCAGGGCCTGGTGGGCGCGCCGACCGGCCGACGATGCGCGATGTCGCCGCCCTCGCCGGCGTCAGCCTCAAGACGGTCTCCCGCGTCGTCAACGACGAACCCGGAGTCTCCCCCAGCGTTCGGGACCGGGTGCTGGTGGCGGCCGGGAGGCTCGACTACCGACACAATCTCGCAGCCAGCAACCTGCGACGTGGAGGCGCGCGGACCGGCGTCGTCGGAGGGCTGGTCCAGGATGTGGGGAACAGCTTCTCCGCGACCATGCTCCGCGCGGTCGAGGATGCCCTGCGCCCGCGCTCGATACTTCTCCTGGCCGCCAGCCTCGACGAGGTCGACGTGCGCGAGCGGGAGATCGTCGAAAACCTCCTCTCCCGCCGCGTCGACGGCCTGGTCCTCATGCCCGCCAGCGACCGGCAGGACTATCTCTCGGCCGAGGTGCGCGCGGGCCTGCCCATCGTTTTCGCCGACCGTCGACCGGCCGGGATCGACGTGGACTCGGTCACGGTGGACAACCGCGCCGGTGCCCGGGCGGCGATCGAGCACCTCCTCGCCCACGGGCACCGTCGGATCGGAATCCTCACCGACCTCGCGAGCATCCCGACCTCCGCCCGCCGCGTCGAGGGCGTCCGGGAGGCGTATGCCGCGGCCCGCCTCCCGCTGGACGACTCCCTGCTCGTTCGGGATATCCGCGACGCGGGGACCGCCTCGACGGTCGCCGCCGGTCTGCTCGACCTCGACGATCCCCCGACGGCGTTCTTCGCCGCCCGCAATGTCATCGCGGAGGGCGTGGTGCGGGAGTTGATGAGGCGGGGGCTGCAGCGCCGCATCGCCCATGTCGGCTTCGACGACCTCCCCATGGCCGACCTGGTCGACCCCGGGCTGACGGTCATCCGCCAGGACGCAACGAGATTGGGCGAGTGTGTGGGCGAGCGCCTGCTCGCGCGACTCGACGGGGACGACTCGGCCCCACGGCATACGGTCTTCGCGCCCACGCTCGTGGTGCGCGGGTCCGGGGAAATCCGGCCGGGGACCTGATCTCAGTTCTCGTGGCAGGTCGCCTGGACGTACTCTCCGACGCGATTGAAGGAGTTGGACACCTGGAAACTGCCGAGGAGTCCATTGATGAGCGCACCGCCGGGATTCAGCACGGCATCACCGGCACTGTCGATCGACTTCTGGAGATAGTCCCGGACGGCCGCGACATCGGGTTCGATCTCCTCCGGCGCGACCTTGTCGAGCCGATCGAACATATGCGGGAGATCGGTCACCGTGGACAACGCCTGCGCGAGCCCGCCGAACAAGGCGCCCGTGTCCCCCGATGAGGCCGAGTTGAGGGTCCCATTGGCATCATTCATCCGGCTCAGATAGGCCTGCTTCTCCTCGCGGTACACAGCGCAGAACTTCTCCGGGCTGCGGCCAGACCCGCACCCACCGATCGTGGCCGCGAGGGCGAACCCCAGCCCCGCAGCGACCAAGCGCCGGTGTGCCCCTGGGCGTGGCGCTCGAGGATGACGTGAACTGAGGTGCTGCCGCATCGATTCGCCCTTCCCGAGATCTGCGCGACATCTGTCGTCGCGCCCGACGCTAGGGCCGGCCCGGCAGCGGCGTCATGTCCTGCAAAGTGGGGACGCCCTCACACCGGACCCAACCCCGGGATGCCGGGAATATTGCGGAGCACCGTGAAGGCGACCACGACGGCCACGGCCACCCAGGAGAGGGTATGCCGCGCGGCGGGGGCGCGCGGCATACGGACCGTGATCCCTAACGGCGAGATCCACCGGAAGGTGAGGAGGCCGACGCCCAGGCCCAGACCCAGCAGGAGGAGCGGGTTCTGGGCCCAGGCGCCGGCGAGGTCACCGTGGGCGAGGGCGAGGACCAGCCGCTGCCCCCCGCAGAGCGGGCAATAGAGCCCGGTCATCGCGTGGAATGGGCAGGGCAGCAACGGCATCGGCCCGTTGGCTCAGCGGGAGGAGACGACGACGGTCTTAGCCGCCTGGTCGTGATAGCCGCGCTGGCGACCGGTGGGGTCGGCCCAGAAGGGCGAGAGATAGATGACCAGCTGACCGATCCCGCAGAGCAATCCGCCTAGTAGCGGGACACCCCACCGGATGACCGAGGGACCCCAGCCGGGGAGCGCGCCGGAGTCGACCTGGACGACCTTGATGCCCATGAGTTGCTTGCCGATGGTCGCCCCGCGTAGGGCGATCAGGACGACCTCATACGCCAGGCCGAACAGGGCGAGGATGGAGAAGCTCGTGAACATCGCCGCCACCCCGAACCCGCTCACCTGACCATCCGCGTCCGCGGTCGCGCTCAACCCACCGACAGTCATGGCCGAGAAGACTCCCCAGACGACGCCGAAGATCACGCCGTCGATGATCCGGGCAAGGAGTCGGGTGCCCATGCTGGGTACCGGTCGTCCTCCGGGCAGACTCATCGGACCGGTCTGGGCGGCATACGGATTGGCACTGGGGTAGCCCATCTGGGGCGCGCCATAACTCGTGCCGGCCGCCGGTGGGTAGGACGCGGGCGGGGGGGTCGGATAGGACGGGGCGGCACCCGCCGGCGGCGGATACGGCGTCGCTGAGCCCGGCGGCGGGGGAATGTTGGCACCAGGGCTCGGGTACGGCGTGCTGCCCGGGGTCGGTGGAGGCGGCGGCGGATAGTTGGGACGGTCCCCCGATCCGTAATCGGGAGCGGTCGGATCCTGGTTGGACATCTTCGGCCTTCCTTCGCGGCCACCGGCGGTGGCGACACGCCGAGCCTAGAGCCACCGGGCCGCCCTCGGAGGCAGGTTGGCCGGACTCGTCAGCGGCGGCGGCGGGCGATCTCGTAGAGAGTCACCCCGGCAGCGAGGCCCGCGTTGAGTGATTCGACCCCGCTGCTCATGGGGATGGAGACGATCTGGTCGCACGTCTGGCGCACCAGCCGCGAGAGCCCCTTGCCTTCGGAACCGACCACGACGACCAGCGGCTCGGCGGCGAGTTCGAGGTCCGGAAGGTCGACGTCACCGTCCATGTCGAGCCCGACGACGAAGAACCCCGCGCTGCGATAGTCCTCCAGCGCCCGAGTCAGGTTGGTCGCTTGGGCGACGGGGATACGGACGGCCGCGCCAGCCGAGGTCTTCCACGCGGCGGCGGTCATCCCGACCGAGCGCCGGGCCGGGACCACCACTCCGTGACCGCCGAACGCCGCGACCGACCGGATGATAGCGCCGAGATTGCGTGGGTCGGTGATGCCGTCGAGGGCGACGACCAGCGGTAGGCCGGGCGCCTCGGGGTTGATCAGGTCGCCCGGGTGCGCGTACTCATAGGGCGGGACTTGGATCGCCAGACCCTGGTGGACCGCACCGTCGGTGAGCCGGTCGAGCTCTCCCCGTGGGGTCTCCAGCATCGGTATGCCGCGCTCCCCCGCCAGCTTGAGCGCCTCCCGGACGCGGTCGTCGGCGTCGATTCGGCTGGCCACATAGAGGACGCCGGCCGGAACGCCGGCGCGCAGCGCCTCGACCACGGGATTGCGGCCGGCAACGACCTCGCTGGTGGTCCGGCTGCGCCGGGCTGGCCGGGCGCCGCCGCGTCCTGCGGCCGGTGCGCGATTGCCTGCCGCCGCCCGACCGCCGCTGGAACCGCGGGAACCGCGGGCGTCGCGGGTGCCTGGGGAGACGCCCTGGCTAGCCGGTCGGCGATCCCCGGTCGATGCCGATCTCGCTGTCGACGATCTGGACGTTGACGATGTGGAGGTTCCTGGTTTGGACGGTCCTGGTTTGGAGGGTGCCGAATTGCCTCGGTGCGCCTTGTGGTTGGGCCGGTCGGCGGCCTTGGGGGTGGGGCCGCGTCCCTCGAGTCCGCGCCGGCGTTGTCCGCCGGAGCCCGCGGTCGGCCCCTTCTTGGAGCCCGCTTTGCGCACCGCTCCTGACCGTCTGCTATTGCCCGCCATCAGTTCTCGCTCCCCGGCTTGGCCAGGGACCACCGCGGACCCTGAGCCGTGTCCTCGATGTGGATGCCCGCCGCGGTGAGTTGGTCTCGGATGGCGTCCGCGGACGCGAAGTCGCGGCTCGCCCGCGCCTTCGCCCGCGCCTCGATCTGGGCCTGGATGAGGGCATCGAGAGCGGCGGTCGCGGCCGACTCCGATCCCTCACCGTCGGCGCGCCAGTTGGGGGCGAGGGGATTGACACCGAGCACATCCGCCATCGCGATCACCTGCCGCGCGATGAGCGCGGCCTGCTCGGGCTCGTCCTGAGAGAGCAGCGTGTTGCCCTCACGCACGGCATCGTGGATGACCGCGAGCGCACCGGAGACGCCCAGGTCGTCGTCCATCGCCTCGACGAAGTCCGCCGGCAATTCCTCCTGCCCGGTCGGGGTCGCCGTGCCCACCTTCGGAAGGGCGCGCCGCACGAATCCCTCGATCCGGTCGACCGCCGCCTCGGCCTCGACAAGCGAGCCTTCGTGGTACTCGATGGTCGAGCGATAGTGAGCCGCGGTGAGGTAGTAGCGAACCGCCAGGGGTCGGGCCACTTTCGTCACCTCCTCGATGAGGAGGGAATTGCCGAGGGACTTGCTCATCTTCTCGCCGCCGGTGGTCACCCAGGCGTTGTGGAGCCAGAACCGGGCGAAGTCGAGCCCGGCCGCGTGCGACTGGGCGACCTCGTTCTCATGGTGGGGGAAGCGCAGGTCGACACCGCCGCCGTGGATGTCGAAGGCATCGCCGAGATACTTCCGCGCCATGGCCGAGCACTCGAGATGCCAGCCTGGGCGACCGTGACCGTATGGCGTGGGCCAACTCGCGCTCGGCGGCTCGCCCGGCTTGGCGCCCTTCCAGAGAGCGAAGTCGCGGGGATCGCGCTTACCCCGGGGATCGGCGTCCTCGGCGGCCGCCATGTCGTCGAGGCGTTGGCGGGTCAGTTCGCCATACGTGGGCCAGGACCGCACGTCGAAATAGACATCGCCACTGCCGTCGGGGGCCGGGTAGGCGTGGCCCTTCTCGATCAGGGTGTGCATGATCTCGACCATCTCCGGGACGTGGCCGGTCGCCCGTGGCTCGTAGGTCGGCGGGAGCACCCCGAGCAGGTTGAGGGCCTCGGTTGTCGCCCGCTCGTTGCGGTAGGAGAGGGCGAACCAGTCCTCGCCCGCGTCGGCCGATTTCGCCAGGATCTTGTCGTCGATGTCGGTGACATTGCGCACCAGGGTCACCCGGTAGCCGTGGCCGCGTTCGAGCCAGCGCCGCAGGACGTCGAAGGCGACAGCGAACCGGACGTGGCCGATGTGCGGCGGGGCCTGGGTGGTGAGCCCGCAGATGTAGATGCCGACCCGCCCGGGCACGAGGGGCACGAAATCGCGCAGCTCCTTGGTGGCGGAATCGAACAGTCGCAGGCTCACCGCACAAGGCTACCTGGCACATGGCATCCGGCTTGTTGGCTCCGGGTCGTGCGGCGGTGGCCGCAGTCGGTGCTTTCCCCGAGGTTCCCTGGTCCCCGGCGGTCACCCGAGGACGGTCACCCGAGGACGGTCACGCTGACGCGACGATTGAGGGCCTGGCCCACGCTCGTGGCGTTGTCGGCAATCGGGTCGTCCTCGCCGTGACCGGCGGCGGTGACGGCGATCCCCGGGAGCGCCGAACGGATCCGCGCCGCCACGGCGTCGGCGCGGCGATGCGACAACGCGATGTTGTATGCCGACTCCCCCACGCTGTCCGTGTAGCCGTCGACCCGCACCCGCGTGGCGTGCGCCGCGCGCAGCCGGTCGATCAGATCACCGAGGATGGCGTCGGCCCGAGGCCCGAGGTCGGCGCTGTCGAAGGCGAACAACACGTCGGCGGCGAGGCGGAACCGTCTCCCGTCCTCACCCACCAAGGAACCGTCGAGATTGGCCTCGGTGAAGACGAGATCCTGCACCTCGCCGACGAGGTCATCGACGGGGAAGACGTCCGGGGTGAACGGAATCGGCTCTGGGGCTGAGGCCGCTGCCGAACGCATGGGATGGGCCGCCAGGCCGGCGATGAGTCCCAGCGCCGCGCCGAGGGATGCGCGCCGAGGGATGCGTGCCCGCCCGCGCGGCGGACCGACCTCGGGGACGGGCGCTCGGGCGGCAGCGGGCATTGGCTCCAGGGCGGGCATCCGGGCGGGGGCGGGCACTGGAGGGGCCGTCATGTCCGGGTCACGGGGACGGCGGCATACGTCCCAACATGCGGGAGAACGACGTCGACCGTGGCCACCTGCGCCGGCGGGGCCTGGAAGACGGCTTGAAGCGCGGCCTGCGTGCCCGGGGCCACCATCAGACCATTGGTCGGTGACGTGCAGACGCAGTTGCCGGCCTTGTCGCGGGCCGGGAGGTACCGCCGCGCGCTGACGGCGTCCAGGACGTAGACCCCGTCGACATTGCCGTTCACCTCCGTCGGCAAGGGGTCACCGAGTGACTTGTGGAAGATCGCCGACCAGAAGAAGCCGCCAACCGTCCACGGATTCTGCCCATCGTTGCGGACCGACCAGGTCACCGTCATGAGCCGCCCGGACGCGCGGACCTCGTTGAGGCTCACCTGAAGCGGGGTGTCGCCGTCGTGCGCCGACTTCGTGGCGATGACGGGCAGGTCCGTCGGGCTCGGTGCCGGGGTCGGGTCCACGGTCACTGAGCCGGCGGGTGACTGCTGCGTGGAGGAGCCAGCGGTGGCGGCTCCGACCGGTGAACTCGCGGAGGGCGAGCCCCCCGTGGCTCGGTCGTCGCTGCCGGAAAATCCGGTGAGGGCGAGAAGTGGCGCGGCGAGGACGGCCGCGAGGGCGATCGCGGGTCGGCGGGTGAACGGCATACGAGAACTGGGCATCGCGCCCTCCGGGAGTCAGGGCGGGCACCCCCTGCGGGCCCGCCTTCTCCTTCACGCTAAGGGTCGGGGTGCGCCGGGCGCATCCGCACCGCGGCCGCCCTGTGGATAACTCCTATTCCGCCGCGATTCCCGGCCGTTCGGCACCGATCGTCGTGCCGTCACCATGCCCAGTCAGCACGACGGTGTCGTCCGGCAGCGTCAGCAAGCGTTCGCGGATCGAGGCGAGGATCGTCGGGTGGTCGCTGAAGGACCGGCCGGTCGCGCCCGGGCCCCCGTTGAATAGCGTGTCCCCGGACAGGACGAGGCCGAGGGAGTCGGCATACAGGCACACCGCCCCGGGCGCGTGCCCCGGCGTATGCCGCACCTCCAGCTCGACGTCGCCGATCGCGATCCGCTGCCCATCGGCGAGATCCTGGTCCGGTGCGTCGTCGGGGAAGGTGAGGTCCCAGACCACACGGTCGTCGGGGTGAAGGGCGATCGGCGCACCCGTTGCCGCCCGCACCCGGGGCGCCGCGTTGACATGGTCGTTGTGCGCGTGCGTGCAGACGATGGTGGCCAGCCGTCTCCCGCCGACGGCTGCCACGATCGCGTCGGCGTCATGGGCGGCGTCGATGACGAGACAGTCCTCATCGGTGCCGACGATCCAGACGTTGTTGTCGACCTCCCATTCGCCCCCGTCGAGAGTGAAGATCCCCGAGGTCACCAGGCGTTCGATCCGCACGCCGCCGGGCGTCGGACCGGCGACGACCTCACGGCGCGCGGGCGCGTCGCTCACAGCTCCACCACCGAGCGGAGCACCTCGCCGCGGTGCATCTTGTCGAAGGCTGCCTCGATGTCGCCGAGGCCGATCCGCTCCGACACGAACTGGTCGAGCGGGAACCGACCCTGCTCATAGAGTGACACCAGGGTGGGGAAGTCGCGGGTGGGGAGGCAATCGCCATACCAACTGCTCTTGAGCGAGCCGCCGCGCCCGAAGATCTCGATCAGCGGGAGGTCGAGCCGAAGATCGGGGGTCGGGACACCGACCAGGACGACAGTCCCGGCGAGATCGCGCGCGAAGAACGCCTGGTGGTAGGTCTCCGGCCGACCGACCGCCTCGACGACGACGTCCGCGCCGAAGGAGCCGGTGAGTTCGCGAATACGCTCGACCGGGTCCTCGGTCGTCGAATTGATCGTGTGGGTGGCACCGAACTGCCGCGCCCACTCCAGCTTCCGGTCATCGACGTCGACGGCGATGATCGTCGTCGCACCGACGACCTTGGCGCCGGCGATCGCGGCATTACCGACACCACCGCACCCGATGACGGCGATGGAGTCGCCGAGCCTGACCCCGCCCGTGTTGACCGCGGCCCCGAACCCGGCCATGACACCGCATCCAAGCAGCCCGACGACAGCGGGATCGGAGGTCGCGACCTTGGTGCACTGGCCCGCCGCGACAAGGGTCTTCTCGACGAAGGCCCCGATCCCCAGCGCCGGGGACAACTCGGTGCCGTCCGTCAGCGTCATCTTCTGCCTGGCGTTATGCGTCGCGAAGCAGTACTGCGGCCGGCCCTTGTGACACGCGCGGCACTGCCCGCAGACGGCGCGCCAGTTGAGGATGACGAAGTCGCCGGGCGCCACCTCGGTGACGCCATCGCCGACCGCCTCGACGACGCCGGCCGCCTCATGGCCGAGCAGGAACGGGAAGTCGTCGTTGATCCCGCCCTCGCGGTAGTGGAGATCGGTGTGGCAGACGCCGCAGGCCTGGACCCGGACGACCGCCTCCCCTGGGCCTGGGTCGGGAACGACGACGTCGACGAGTTCGACCGGCGCACCCTTCGCGCGGGCGATGACTCCCTTGACTGTCTGCGGCATGGCCACTCCTGGCGGGTCGGGCGCCTGCCCGCGCGGCAGGGGGCGCATCGCGCGGGCAGGCGGGCTCGGACAGCGCCACTGTGACCCGGGGGCGTCCCCGGCGCAAGGGGTGACCCCATGTCCGCTCGGGAATCCCGTTGTGGGACTAGCACGACGCGTCTTTCCTCAGCGGAAAGACCGACATAGTATGCCGCCGTGCCCCACCCCCTGTTCGACCCCCTCATCCACGAGCCCACCCGACTGCAGTTGTGCGGGCTCCTCGTGGGCGTGCCGGAACGGGAGTTCGCCGACCTGCGGGACGAACTGGGGGTGACCGACTCCGCGCTGAGCAAGCACCTCTCGGCGCTCCGTCACGCCGGCTATGTCACGGTCGGGCGTCGTTTCGGGGCGGGCCAGGGCCGGGCGTATGCCGCGCTGACCGACCCCGGTCGGCACGCCTTCTGCGGTCACGTGGCCGAGTTGCAGCGGCTCGCCCGGCTCGCGTCCCCGCGCCGGCGCCCGACCCGGTCGGGCTCCTGACTGCCCGGATTCCGCACCGCCGGATTTCTCTCCGCCCGAGCGCGCTCCGCCCGGATCTCTCAGCCACCGACTTGACCCTCACGCAACGTCAGGCAGCAGGATCGATGACATGACCACCGCAGGCGCGCCCGAGGCAGGTGAGCCCACCGCGCGCGGCAACCCGCCGAGCGAGCCGCCATCCCAGCTGCGGACCGTGGGGGAGGTGGCCCGCGAGTTCGGGGTGACGGTGCGGACGCTCCATCACTACGACGAGATCGGCCTCCTCGTCCCCGGCGAGCGCGGCTGGTCCGGCTACCGGCTCTATGGACCGTCCGACCTCGAACGCCTCGCGACGATCGTCGTCTACCGCCGGCTCGGGTTCGGGCTCGAGGAGATCGCGTCGCTGGTCTCCGGGGGCGCCGACGTCGTCGCGCACCTGCGCCGCCAACGCGCCCAGGTCAGGTCCAAGATCGGCGAACTCACCACGCTCGCCGACGCCATCGAACACGCATTGGAGGCAGAGATGAACAACCGGCCCGCAACCGACGCCGAACTGAGGGACCTTTTCGGCGGCGGTTTCGACGAGACGTATGCCGAGGAAGCGCAGGAGCGCTGGGGCTACACCCCCGCTTGGGCGCAGTCGCGCGCCCGAACCGCGACATACACCAAGGCCGACTGGGTGCAGGTCAAGGCGGAGATGGACGCGGTGACGGCGGGGCTGGCCTCGGCATACACCTCGGGTGAGTCTCCGACCAGCCTGGTGGCGATGGCTGCAGCCGAAGCGCACCGGCGCCATATCGAGGCGCGGTTCTATGACCTGTCGTATGCCATGCACCGCGGACTGGGCCAGATGTACGTCGCCGACCCGCGGTTCGCCAAGACCTACGAGGACGTGGCCCCGGGGCTCGCGGCCTATGTCCGCGACGCGATCCACGCCAACGCCGACCGCCACGAGGGCACCGAAGGCGATGCTCCCGGCCGCTGACGCGGGCCCGCCGCAGGGGTGTCCTCACGCCGCTCGCCCAGGGGATTCCCAACCGCCGATGTCCCCCAATCTGCGGACTCGTGGAGACGGCCCGGCTTCCGTAGGGTCCGAGCGTGAGTGGAGATACCTGGCGGTACGAGGTCCCAATAATCCTCCAGACCCTGCTCTATCTCGCCGTTCTCGTCGGCGGACTCGCGTCGCTGCGCAAGGGCCCGTGGGCATCCGTCCTGAGCGTCGCCGGACTCCTCCTTCTGGTGAATCCGGCCTATTGGCTGTGGACACGCTTCGGTGATCACTACCCAGGTCAGTGGGATGCGTATGCGGTCCTCATCGTGAGCATGATCGGCCTCGGCCTCCTCGTCCTGGGTGCGTTCATGTCCCGCTCGGTCGCGCCGACGGGCACCGGCCCGGCAGTCGCCTGGGCCACCACACCGGCACCCACGCAGCCGACGGCCACCTCCGCTGGCACGGCCACGCCGGCCAGGGCAGCGTCCGCGCCGTGGTGGGACCACGACCTGACCCGGTGGCGCACTGCCACTCACGCGTGGGACGAGTCCTCGGGCCGGTGGGTGCCATTGGGCTGAGTTCGCTCGGGCTGCGCTGCCCGGGACCGAGTTTCCGGGGTGGCGTCCGCCCGGGCGACGACGAGGGCGGTGGCAATGGCCGCGATCCCCTCCCCCCGACCGGTCAGGCCAAGCCCGTCGGTCGTCGTCCCGCTCAGCGACACCGGTGCGCCGGCAGCCCGCGCCATCGCCTGTTGGGCCTCATCCCGGCGGGTGCCGATCTTCGGGCGGTTGCCGACGACCTGGACGGCGATATTGCCGATCTCGAACCCCTCCGCGCGCACCAGGCGCGCCGCCTCGGCGAGGAGCGTGAGGCCGGGGGCCCCGGCATACTCCGGCCGGCCCGAGCCGAAATGGGTCCCGAGATCGCCGATGCCCGCCGCGCTGAACAGCGCGTCGCAGGCGGCGTGGCAGGCGACGTCGGCATCGGAATGCCCCTCGAGGCCACGTTCGCCCGGCCAGTGCAGCCCGGCCAGGTGGAGGTCGCGGGGGTGGGCGGGATCGGCATACCCATGGACGTCGACGCCCACCCCGACGCGGGGGATCACCGGGCGCCCTCGAGGAGGCGTTCGGCATACGCGAGGTCCTCCGGGGTGGTCACCTTGAGCGCGAGGGGGTCGCCGAGAACGACCCGCACGGGTATGCCGCACGCCTCCGCGAGCGCGGCATCGTCGGTGGCGAGTTGCCCGCTGGCGTGGGCGCGATCCAACGCCGCCCGGGTGAACCCTTGCGGGGTCTGGATGGCGCGGACGCGGGCACGCTCGGGCGTGAGGAGGACCAGGCCGTCGGCGTCGACGACCTTCATCGTGTCGACCACGGGCAGACCCGGGACGACGGCCTCGTCACCGGCGCGGACTGCGGCAATGACCCGGTCGTAGACCCCGGCCGGGGTCAGGCAGCGGGCGGCATCGTGGACCAGGACGATCGCGCACGCTGCGTCCAGGGCAGCCAAACCCGCTCGGACGGAGTCGGTGCGCTCCGCCCCGCCCGCGACGACGGTGACCCGCGCGACCGGCCCCGGCTCCGGGTGGACGGCGGCGAGGTCGCCGGCCTCCCCCTGGACGTATGCCGCGGGCACCACCACGACGACCTGGCTCACCGCCCGCACGGCGAGGGCACCCCGGACCGCCCGGTCGACAATGCGTTCGCCGCCGATCGCGACGAAGGCTTTGGGCACGCCGGCACCCAAACGGGACCCCGAGCCGGCGGCAACGACGACGACGCCGACCCCGGGTTCAGGGTCGGCGTCGGTCACCGCAGCTGCGGACGGGCTCAGGAGGCGAGCACCTCATCGAGGATCGACTCGGCCTTGACCTCGTCGGTCTTCTCGGCGAGGGCCAACTCCGAGACAAGGATCTGGCGCGCCTTGGACAGCATGCGCTTCTCGCCGGCGGACAGGCCGCGGTCCTTGTCGCGGCGCCACAGGTCGCGCACGACCTCGGCGACCTTGATGACGTCGCCGGAGGCGAGCTTCTCGAGATTGGCCTTGTAGCGGCGCGACCAGTTGGTCGGCTCCTCGGTGTGCGGCGCACGCAGGACCTCGAAGACCCTGTCAAGCCCCTCTTGACCGACGACGTCGCGGACGCCCACGAGATCGCAGTTCTCGGCCGGCACCTCGATCGTCAGATCCCCTTGTGCCACTTTGAGTTTCAGATAGAGCTTCTCTTCTCCCTTGATAACTCGCGTCTTGATCTCCTCGATCAATGCCGCCCCGTGGTGGGGATACACGACCGTTTCGCCGACCTTGAAAACCATATGTTGTTAGCCCCTTTCGCGGCGTTCAGGATAGCACGCGAGGCCCTCGCGGGAGGAGTCGTCCAAAGCGGCATACGCGCAGGCCAGCAGGCTGAGCCGGGCGAGTGCGGCGGGTGCCTGCAGCGGCCCGGGGCGAGCCGCTAGGCTGGCCCTCGTGAAGGCGCTCACCAACTCGCACCGTCCCCGCCGTCGGCTGGTCGCGACCGCCTCGGTCCTGGCCTCGAGCACCCTGCTGCTGTCGGCCTGCCAGGTGATCTCCCCTCGACAGACGGACGTGATGTATGACGCGGGCGATGGTGTCTCGGTCGACGTCGGCGCGGTCCAGGTGCGCAACCTGCTGATCGTCGCCGACAAGAAGGACGGCGCGGGCGTCATCAGTGCCGCGATCGGCAACCCCACCGCGAAGGACCAGACGGTGACCTTCGGGTTCGAGGGCGGTGCCGCCCCGGCCCAGACGACGGTTCCCGCCTACGGTGAGGCCAATGTCTCCATGAGCGGCAGCAAGCTCCAGGTGACCGGCGTGCCGGGCCAGCCGGGCGAGATGGTGACCTTGCAGGTCGGGACCACCTCGGGCGGAACCGCGCCGGTTCAGGTGCCGGTGCTCCCGCCGACCGGCGACTACGCGGCCCTCAACCCGTCCTGACCGCGGGGCCCGACCGCGTCTCAGGCCTCGAACTTATAGCCGAGCCCGCGCACGGTGAGGATGTGCACCGGCTCCTTCGGAGTCCGCTCGACCTTCTTGCGTAGCCGCTTGATGTGGACGTCGAGGGTCTTGGTGTCGCCGACGTAATCGGACCCCCAGATCCGGTCGATCAGTTGGCCCCGGGTCAGCACCCGTCCGCTGTTGCGGACGAGGAAAGCCAGCAGCTCGAACTCCTTGAGCGGCAACGCGACCGGCTCTCCGCGGACGGTGACGACATGCCGCTCCACGTCGATGGCCACCGGGCCCGCCGACACGGTCGCGCTGACGAGGTCCTCCGGCTCCGCGCCGCGACGCAGGACGGCCTTGATCCGGGCGAGGAGTTCCCGCGAGGAGTAGGGCTTGGTCACATAGTCGTCCGCCCCGAGTTCGAGACCGACGACCTTGTCGACCTCGCCGTCCTTGGCGGTGAGCATGATGACGGGGACATTGGACTTCGTGCGGAGGGCCCGGCATACGTCGATCCCGCTCATGCCGGGAAGCATGACGTCGAGGAGGACGAGATCGGCACCCCCGCGCTCGAAGGCCGTCAGCCCGTCCGGGCCCGTATCGGCGACGGTGACCTGGTAGCCCTCCTTCGTCAGCACATAGGTGAGGGGTTCGGAGTAGGACGGCTCGTCCTCGACCAGGAGAATCCTCGGGGAGTTCATGCGGCGCTTCCTTCCGGGCGCGGGACGCGCGACGATTCGGCCGCGGCGTGCTGGGGGTGGGCCAAGAGCGGCAGGGTGATGGTGAACGTCGAGCCGTGCCCCTCCTGGCTCCAGACGCTCACCTGCCCGCCGTGGTTGGTGCAAATATGTTTGACGATCGCCAGGCCGAGTCCGGTGCCGCCGGTGGACCGCGAGCGGGCGGCATCGCCGCGATAGAAGCGTTCGAAGATGCGTTCCTGCTCCGCTGCCGGTATGCCGCGCCCCCGGTCCGTGACGGTGATGCTCGCCTCGTCGTCGGTCACCTCGGCCCCCACAGCCACCTCGGTCGCATTGGGAGAGTAGGCGATCGCGTTACCCACGAGATTGCGCACCGCGGTCACGAGCAGCCCGAAATCGCCGCGCACCCACATGTCCGGAGCGCAGCGGGCCGTCAGGGCGATGTCCTTGGCCCGGGCCTCGATCAGGCTGACCTCGATCGCCTCGGCGACGACATCGGCGATCCGCACTGGTTCGGCCCCCGCGAGCACGTCCTGGGACTGCAACTGGGACAGGTCGACGATCTCCTTGATGAGCTTGCCCAATCGGGCGGACTCCAACTGCATGCGGTGGGCGAAGTGGTCGGTGGCCTCGGGATCGCCCTTGGCGTCCATGATGGCCTCCGCCAGGAGGGAGAGACCGCCGACCGGCGTCTTGAGTTCGTGCGAGACGTTGACGACGAAATCCCGGCGCACCTCCTCCACGCGCCGGACCTGGGTGTGGTCGTCGATGAGCAGCAGGACGTGCGCGTCGAGGATCGGAGCGGCCCGGACGTGGACATAGATCGGCGGCCCGCCCCGACCGCGCGGGAGTTCGAGTTCGCGCTCGCGAATGACACCATCGCGCCGGACCGCGCGGGAGAGCTCGACGAGTTCGGGGACGACGAGCCGACCGTCCACGACGAATCCGTCCGCGACGGCGGTCGGGGAGTTGTTGACGACCCGTTCGGCCGCGTCGAGGACCAAGGCGCTGGAGGAGAGGACGGCGAGGATGGTGGAGGCGCCGTCCGGGATGTCGGGTGGGGGCGGCATACCGTGGAGGCCGCGCTGCTCGCGCTCGGACAGCCGCAGGCTCACCACGGACACGGATCCGAGGACGATGCCGACACACCCCCCGAGAATCGCGGCCGTCGTCACATCCACGGCGTCCAGAGTAGGCCGTCGTCCGGGCCGAACCACCCCCCTGCGGTGTCGATAACGGCCGCTGAGGGGCCGTGGCGCCAGGAATTCACCTCGCGGTCCGGGGGCGTTCATCGGGCCATGTCAGCCTCGGTCCTATCGCTCGAGTTCCCCGCCGGAAGGACACCATGCGCACCGCATTCGCTCACGACCTCGACCGCATTACCGACCAACTGGTCGCGATGACCCGGCTTGCCGGCTCGGCGATCGCGCGCGCCACGCGGTCCCTCCTCGACGACGACATCACGCTCGCCGAGTCGGTCATCGAGGCCGACGACGACATCGACCGGGCGCGGGAGGATCTCGACCTGCTGGCGATCGACATCCTCGCCCGCCAGAACCCGGTCGCGACCGATCTGCGCGTGGTCGTCACCGCGATGCGGATGAGTGCCGACCTGGAGCGGATGGGGGATCTGGCCGTCCACGTCGCGAAGGTCACGCAATTGCGCCACCCCCACCCGGCCGTGCCCGACGCCCTGACGGGGACGATCGTCCAGATGGGACAGGTCGCCGAACGCATCGTCGCCAAGGCCGGCTCCGTGATCGCCTCCCGTGACCTGGACGAGGCCAAGGCGCTGGAACGGGACGACGACGCGATGGATGCCCTCCACCGTGAGCTCTTCGACCGCATCCTCGACCCCCGGTGGGCCCACGGGACCCAGCCGGCCGTCGACCTGACCCTCGTCGGGCGCTATTACGAGCGCTTCGCCGACCACGCCGTCTCGGTCGCGCGGCGCGTGGGCTTCCTGGTGACCGGCGAGTGGGATGAGGCGGAAGACCGGGAAGAGGAGGAGGACGAGCTGGTGGCCCAGCGGCATACTCCCCCGCGGGGTGAGCGGCCGCTGGGCGGCGGCCGGAGGCTACTTCTTGCCCTGGTTGGCGACGGCCGCGGCGGCGGCTGCGGCCGCCTCGGGGTCGAGGTAGGCGCCCGGCTTGGTCGGCATGAAGTCCTCGCCCAACTCGTAGACGAGCGGCATGCCGGTGGGGATATTGAGGCCGGCGATGGCGTCGTCGGAGATCCGGTCGAGGTGCTTGACCAGCGCGCGCAGGGAGTTGCCGTGGGCGGTCACCAGGACGACCTTGCCGTCGCGCAGGTCGGCCTGGATGTCGTTCTCCCAGTAAGGCATCATCCGCGGGATGACGTCCGCAAGGCACTCGGTCAGCGGGACCGCGACATCGGCATACCGCGGGTCGCCGGTTTGGTCGAACTCGCTGCCCTGCTCGATCGGCGGCGGGGGCGTGTCGAAGCTGCGCCGCCAGAGCATGAACTGCTCATCGCCGTACTTCTCCCGCGTCGCCGCCTTGTCGAGGCCCTGGAGCGCGCCGTAGTGGCGCTCGTTGAGTCGCCAGCTGCGACGCACCGGGATCCAGTGCCGGTCGGCCGCGTCGAGGGCGAGGTTGGCAGTCGTGATCGCCCGGCGCAGGACGGAGGTGTGGACGACGTCGGGCAGGAGTCCGGCGTCCTTCATCAACCGACCGCCGCGTGCGGCCTCACCCCGGCCCTTGTCGGTCAGGTCGACATCGACCCATCCGGTGAAGAGGTTCTTCTGGTTCCACTCCGATTCGCCGTGCCGCAGCAGGATGAGGGTGTACGTCATACGGCCAGCGTAGTGCGCCTCCACGCGCGCGGGACGGCCGGTGTGACCACCGTGGCACCGGGCTCAGGGGGCGTCGCGGCCAGACTCGTCCTCGCTGCCCTCGAGGAGGGCGCGGAATGCCTCGAGGTTGCGGAGGGACTCCCCCGCGAGACCCGCCAGGCCCATTCCTTCTTCATCGAGGAGAGGAACCCCAGGGCGAGCAGGTCGTTGAAGGGGCCGTCCGCCGCCTCCAGGACAACCCCGAGAACCTGGTCGATGTATGCCGTGTCCACCAGCCGCGCGGGAATCCGTCCGGTCACATAAACATCACCCGAGCGGTCGATGGCATAGGCAAGTCCGGGAAGACGGACATTGCGCTGGAGGAGCCAGCGGTAGACGCCCTCGTGGTTCTCGTCCGGGTTGCGGATGACGAACGCCGAGACCACGAGCCACTGCCGACTCGCGAGCAGCGAGACGACGGTCTTGAGCTTCTTCTCTCCCGGGAGGGTCACCACGATCTCGTCGTCGCGCACCCCCGGCTCCCACTCGAGCTCGAGTTCATCGACGGCGCACGCGACGAGATCGCGCAGGGCGGCGGTCACGACGCCACCGCCCGCTGGCCGGCCGCGGTGGCGACGGCCGCGGCATACACCTCGATCAAGCGGTCCACGGTAGCCTCCCAACCGAACCCCGCCGCGTGGCGGACGCCATTGCGCGACAGGGATTCTCGATGTCGTGGGTCGTCGAGCAGGTCCCCGAGGACGCCGGCCCACACGACCGGGTCATGTCCTTGGACCAACACCCCGCCCGGCCCGACCGCGACCGGGAGGCCGCCCACATCGGCGGCGACGACGGGTGTCCCGCAGGCCAGCGCCTCGATCGCGACAAGGCCGAAGGACTCGCTGCGGGAGGGGACGGCGACGACGTCGGCGGCGCGGAACCAGTCGGCGAGGACCGGCCGGCCCACCGGTGGGAGCACCTCGACGCGATCGGCGACGCCGAGGCCGGCCGCGAGTTGGCGGGGGGCGTCGGGATGCTCCAGGCCGGTCCCGCTCGCGCCACCGAGGAGCACCAACCGCACGCGTCGGCCGATCCGGGAGTCGCGGGCGAGCCGGGCCAGCGCCCGGATGAGGACGTCCGGGGACTTGAGGGGCTGGATGCGACCGACGAAGAGGATGAGCGCGGTGTCGGCGTCCACGCCGAGAGCCGCCCGCGCAGCGGCCTTGGAGCCCGGGGTGAACACATCGAGGTCCACGCCCGGGGGGACGACGTGGACGCGGGTGGGGTCGGCGGCATACAGGGAGACGAGATCGCGGGCCTCGGTGTCGGTGTTGGCGACCAGCGCATCGGCCGCCTCGACGACCTGCACCTCCCCGATCTCGCGGCCGGGCGGCTCGGGGCGGTCGTCGCTGGCGACGTGGGCGTTCTTGACGCGGGCCATCGTGTGCATCGTGTGGACCAGCGGGACCCCCCAGCGCTCCGCGGCGAGGAAGCCCACCTGTCCCGAGAGCCAGTAATGGGAGTGGACCACGTCGAAATGGCCTTCCGGGGCGTGGGCGACCACGCGCATCAGGCCCGCGGCGAAGGCGCACAGCTGGCCGGGGAGGGCCTCCTTGTCCAGCCCCTCATACGGACCGGCCACCAGGTGATGGACCGCGACCCGGTCGCCGATCTCGGCCCGAGGGGCCTGCCGGGAGGAGGTGGCCCGGGTGAAGATCTCGACGTCGATCCCCCGCCGTCCCAGCCGGCGGGCGGTCTCGAGGACATAGACGTTCAGGCCGCCGGCGTCACCCGCCCCCGGCTGGGCCAGAGGCGAGGTATGGAGGCTGATCATCGCCATCCGCCGCAGGGGCACCGCCGCCGTCATGGTTCGGAGTCTGCCACGGGCGGGCGCAGCCTGGTCAGGCCGAGCTCGACGCGGTCCGACCACAGGTGGACGTCGGTGCGGCCGGGCTCGCGCAGGTCGAGGGCCCGGTCGACGGTCGCCGGACCGAGCGCGACGGACACCCCGCGGACGGTGGTGAAGATCGGCGTCGAGGCCGGCCAGACGTTCTTGACCCACCACGCCCGGTCCGCGAGATTGCGGTCGGGAACGCTCGGGGCGTAGCCGACCGTGTCGTGGTCGAAGCGCAGGTGGACCACGACCGCGTCGACGCCTTTGACGACGACGATGAACCGGAAGCGCCCATCCTTCTCGGCGATATCGATCGTCAAAGCATGCTTGACGCGCTCGGTGTCGTCGTAGACATAGCCGGTGAACCGGGCCAACTCGTCGTCGGAGAGCCGGTGCTCGATGCGGACGTTGCTGGCGACGGTGGTGAGGTCCTCCCGGCGCTTGCCGCCGCTGCCGGTCACTGTCCCGGTGAACGCCGTCACGGGCGAGCCCTGGATGACCGTGTCGAGCAGGACGCCCGCAGCGTCGGCGAGGCGAAAGCCCTGCTGGGAGAGGGTGATGCTCGCCCCATCGGGAAAGTCGACCTCGCCGGTCGCGATCTCGTCCACGGTCAACAACCCCGGGCGGGTGACGTGGACACCGCTGTCCTTGCCCAGCAGCGGCGGGATCCACGTCATACCGGCGAGCACGAGGACCCCCGCCATAGCGAGCGCGAACGCCACCATGCTCTTGCTCACGTCCCGGGGCCAACTCATCCTCGCCAGGGTAATGGTGGCGCCTGACGGGCCGCTCGGCCGGGGCAGCTGGGTGAGCGTGGGGTGTGGGCGACGGGGGTGGGCGACGGGGGGCGGGTGGGCGACGGGGCGGGTGGGCAAGGGGGGTGGGCGACGGGGGTGGGCGTCGGGGCGGGCGTACCCCGGGCTACATCAATGGGTATGCCGCCGATCCCGGCCCCGCATCGGCCCAGGTCAGGGGCCTGCCCCCACCGGGCCCGCCGCATTGCTGTCGCCGAGGGTCCGCGGATCGCCCCGCCGGGGGGAGGGATCGGCATACCCTGCCTGCGTGGCAAGGCCGGTCGGGGCGATCACCCGGGGGACGACGAACCCCAACCGCCTGCGCCGCTGCGATCGCTGGCTCGCCGGGCCGCAGGGGTGGCGGCTGCGTCGGGCGGGGCCGGGGCCGATCGTCGTCGACCTCGGGTATGGCGCGTCCCCCGTCACCGTCCTGGAACTACGCGATCGGCTCACCCGAGTCCGTCCCGACGTCGAGATCGTCGGGATCGAGATCGACCCCGCGCGGGTGGACCGGGCGGCGGCGCTGGTGAAGGACCTGGCGGGGGTCAGGTTCGTCGTGGGCGGGTTCGAGATCCCGTTACCGGGGGGTGCCCGGCCCGTGATCGTCCGGGCGTTCAACGTCCTGCGCCAGTATGCCGAGCCCGACGTCCCCGGCCACTGGGACCTGGTCCGCTCCCGCCTCGCCCCGGAGGGCCTCTTCGTCGACGGCACCTGCGACGAGATCGGACGCCGGGCCGCCTGGGTGGCGATCGCGGCAGAGGGCCCACAGACCCTGACCCTCTCCTGGCACCTGCGCGGCTTGACCGATCCGGGGGAGATCGCCGAGCGCCTGCCCAAGGCGCTGATCCACCGCAATATCCCCGGCGAACCGATCCACGCGCTGCTCACCGACCTCGGCAACGAGTGGGAGCGTCAGGCACCGCTGGCGAGCTATGGCGTCCGGCAGCGGTTCGTGGCCACGGCAGGAGGGCTGGCGGCGCGGGGGTGGCCGATCCGGCATACGGCCAGGTGGCGGTTGGGCGAGATCACCGTGGACTGGAGTGCGGTGGCGCCCCGGCCGTGATGGCGTCAGGCCTCGGTGTCCGCGTGGCGGGCGTAGTCGTCCTCGATGCGGACGATGTCCTCCTCGTCGAAGGTTCCGAGCGCGATCTCGAGAATGCGCGCCGGCCTGTCTCCAGAGTTGCCCATGCGGTGGACGGAGCCGGCCGGGATCCAGATCTGCTCACCGGCCGACGCGCTCCACTCGGCTCCGTCGACGTGGATGTCCATCGACTCATCGAGCACCTGCCAGAACTCCCCGCGCCCGCTGTGCGACTGCAGTGACAGGCGGTGGCCAGGGTCGACGGTGATGATCTTGACCGTGACGGGGGTGTTGGCCACGAACTGCTCGAACTGGCCCCACGGGCGGCTCTCGGTGAACATCGCCCCACGGGGGTCTTGCAGGCTGGACAACATCTCTCCTCTGACCGCCAACGGCATTGCGTCCGGACATTGTGCCACGCACCCCGACGTGGTAAGGGCGACCGGGTGGGCTGGCGGACGACCGGGAGGGGGGTGCCCGCCCCTACCCTGACGGTATGCCGCGTGCCGCCCTCGTCCTGGCCGGAGGTCGCGGGCGTCGGCTCGGGGGAGCCCGGAAGGTCACGCTCGACATCGCCGGCCGGACCCCCCTGGACCGGGTGCTGGCCGCCTGTGCGGACTGGCCGCCGGTCGTCGTCGGCCCCGCGGACCTGCCCCTCCCGGCGGGAGTCCGGCTGGTCACCGACGATCCCCCGTTCGGCGGGCCCGTCAGCGGGTTGCGCACAGGACTGGCCGCACTGGCGCCCGAGACGGACCTCGTCGCCGTCCTCGCTGCCGACCAGCCGTTCGTCACCGGCGCGGCGTTGGAGAGGTTGGCCGAGGCGGTCGGTGGGGGGGAGGGCGCGGCATACGTCGCCGACGGGGTGGTCGCCTTCCTCTGTGCCGTATGGCGCGCGCCCGCCCTCCGGGCCCGCGTCGCCGCCGCGGGGTCGTCGATGCGGTCGGTGTATGCCGATGCCACCGTCACCCGCGTGGAGGACCTGGCGGGGGTGACCCTCGACGTCGACACGGCCGCGGATCTCGACCACGCCCGCGCCAGGGCGAGTCAGCCGACGACCCGCTCGAACCCGGAGTAGATATTGCAGCGCTCGTCGCGAGCGAAGGCGATGAGGGTGAGGCCGAGCGCGGCCGCGGTCTCGACGGCGAGCGAGCTGGGGGCGGAGACGACGATGACGATGGGGATACGCGCCATCGCGGCCTTCTGGACGATCTCGAACGAGGCTCGCGAGGAGACGACGAGGACGGCATCCGGTCTGGGCAGGACGTGGGCGCGGAGGCCCGCCCCGACGACCTTGTCGACGGCATTGTGGCGGCCGACGTCCTCGGCATGGGCGTGGATGGTGCCGCCGGTGTCGGCGAGGGCGGCGGCGTGCAGGCCGCCGGTGCGCTCGAAGACGGCCTGGCGGGTGCGCAGCGCCGCGACCAGCTCGGCGATGACGCCCGCGGAAATGGTCACGGCCGAGCGGGAAGTGTCGGAGCGGGAGGTGTCGGAGCGAAAGGCGTCGGAGCGAGAGGTGTCGGAGCGGGACGTCTCTGAGACGGGAGTCTCACGGATGGCCGCCGCGCCCGTCGTGGTGGCGGGACTTGTGGGGTGGGCGGTGGCGGCGAGGGTGGGGGGCACGGCATACCCGCTCCTGGCGAGGCGCTCGGCGATGGCCTCGATGCTGGCACTGCCGCAGACGCCGCAGGCGGAGGTGCTCACCGAGGTCCGCGAGAGGCCGAGGGGGATGCGGGCGGGGTCGTCCAGATGGACGTCGATGACGTTATAGGTGTTCTGCTCGACGCCGTCCGGCCCCGTGGCAACGGCGCCGGCGCAGTAGCGAGCGCCGCGCACCTGGTCCGCTGCGGTGATGATCCCCTCGGCCAAGAGGTAGCCGTGGACGAGGTCGATGTCGGCACCGGGGGTCCGCATCGTCACGGTCACCACCTGTCCGCCGGCGCGGATCTCCAAGGGCTCCTCGACCGCCAGGACGTCGGGCCGCCGACTGCGTTCGGTCTGCCCGTCGAGGGTGCGGATGCGCTCGACCGGGACCCGCACGGTCACTCGGCCCATCGCGTCAGCCGCCGCTCACCAGGGTCCGTAAGGGCCCATCCGACCGCCGCGGCCCTGGACCTCGTCGAGGGCCGGCCGGACATCGGTCAGATAGACCGCGGCCGCGACGACGGCAATGAGACCGAACAGCGTGAGCGGCATGAAGAGGACGACGATCCCGATGCCGGCACAGGCACCGAGCAGGACGGTCCAGAACTGCTTCGTCTTCTTACCGGCGGCGACGAATGCGTCCGGGCGGCGGCGCAGGGCGTCCACCAAGGCGAACCCCTCCAACCCCAACGCGCCGACCCCCAGGACCAGCGCGACAGCTTGCTGCACCGTCGAGAACATGGGCGACACCTTACGTCCCGCGGCTCGGGAGGGGGAGGGAACGGCATACCGGCACCGGCTCGAACGGCCACCACCCCGGCGTCGCTTGCGCCGGTTTGCATTTGCTAACCAGAGCAAGCATAATGGTGACATGACCCGCAACCCGCTCGGCGACCTGGGCAACAGCCTGGGCGACTACCTCCGGGAGCAACGCCAGAACGCGCGCCTGTCGGTCCGTCAGCTCTCCGAGCTGGCCGGGGTGTCCAACCCCTATCTGTCGCAGATCGAGCGCGGGCTGAAAAAGCCCAGCGCGGAGATCCTTCAGCAACTCGCCAAAGGCCTCGAGGTCTCGGCCGAGTCGCTCTATGTCCGGGCCGGCCTGCTCGACCCCGACGACCGGAAGTCACCGCATGCCCCCGACACCCGGGCCGTCATCAAGCACGACCCGCTGCTGACGGCGAAGCAGAAGGAGTCGCTGCTCGCGGTGTACGACAGCTTCGTCTCCGCGACGCCGGCCCCGGCCGATTCCGCTGTGGAGGAGGCCACGACATCGTCGTCCTCGATCCCGCGGGTGACCACGGCCGGCCGGAGTCGGAGGCGAGCCGCGGCGACGAGGAAGCCCGCAACCGGCGCGACCTCGACGGCAGCGGAGGCCGCCAGCCAGGCCGACGATTCGTCTTCGTGACCAGCCCACCGCACCATCCACGGCATCCAGACCAGCCCAGCATCCAACCCAGCGCATCACCACTACTAGCCCCAGCCCACGACCGGCCCCACTGCCGGCGCAAAGGAGAAACCGACCATGACCCCGCGCAAGAAGTTCGACATCCGCAAGAACCTCACCGAGGGCACCCCGCTCTATGCCTCCATCGGCGCCACCGACCTGGCCGTCGAGAAGGTCCGCGAGGCGGCCAGCACCGCGACCGAGAGCGCGAGCAAGGGTGCGCAGGACCTCGCCGACTTCCCGACCCGGGCCCGCGAGGCGGCGGAGAAGCTCGTCGAGCAGGTCCAGAGCGCGCCGGCCCAGCTGCGCGACGCCGCGAGCCGCATCGGCGAGGCCCCAGGCGCCCTGCGTGACGCCGCCTCCGACGCCGCGACGAAGGCCGCGGAGACGTATGAGGAGATGGCCACGCGCGGCGAGAAGGTCGTCGACCGGATTCGCAACCAGCGCTCGACCAAGGACCTCATGGACCAGGTCAAGACGACCCGCAGCCAGGCCAAGGGCGCGGCGACCACGGCCCGGAAGGCGGCCGTGAAGGTCGCGGAGTCCGCGCAGGCCACCGTCACCACGGCCGCGCACGAGGCCGCCAAGACCGCCGAGACCGTCGTCGAGGCCGTCAAGAGCGACGCCAAGGACGTTGCCGCCGAGGTCAAGACCGGCGCGACCCGGACCCGGGCGGCCGCTAAGAAGACCGCGACCACCGCCAAGGAAGGCGCCACCGCGACCCGCACCCGCGCCAAGGCGACGACGACCAGCGCGCGCAAGACCGCCGCGAAGTCGACGACCGCTGCCAAGAAGGCCGCCGAGAAGATCGGCGACTGATTCGCCGGACCCGGCACGCGCCGGGCAGGCCCCACCGACACACGCGGGGCCCGGGAGACGCTCAGGTCCCCGGGCCCCGCGTGTTCCCATGTCCGAGGGGGCCTCGGCTCGCCGACCGTGACCCGCCGGCCGTGACCCGTGACCCTTCAGGCCGTGACCCCACAGACCGTGGCCCGCCCGCTGTGACGTCGCCGCCGTGGCCCCGTCGGCGGCGACCGGCTCGCTGTGACCTTGACCACATCCGCTTACTCTGGCTTGCATTTGCTAGCTACAGCAAGCACAATGGATACCAGGAAAACAGCTTGGCCGACAACGACAACGGCCCCCACCAGCCCGGTGCCAGTGCACCGGAGAATGTCAAGGAGAGCACCATGACCACCACGACCCCCGTCTTCGACCTGAAGTCCGCGCTCAGCGACGGCACCCCGTTCTATGCCGCCCTTGGTGTCACCGACCTGGCCATCGAGCGGGTCCGCGAGGCCGGCGCCAAGGCCTCCGAGAGCGCCACCCGCGGCGCCCAGGAGTTCGGCGACCTGCCCACCCGGGCCGGCGACCGCTTCGCGAGCCTCCGCAAGCAGATCGAGGACGCGCCCGCCACGATGCGCGAGAACACCGCCGCGGCGCTCGAAGGTGCGATCGAGTTCTACGAGGACCTCGCCACCCGCGGCGAGAAGCTCATCGACCGCATCCGCAACCAGCAGGCGACCAAGGACCTCCTCCACCAGGTCAAGAGCACCGAGAGCCAGGCGAAGGGCGCCATGACGACCGCCCGCAAGTCGGTCATGGCCATCGAGGAGTCCGCCGTCGCCACCCTCACCACCGGCACCAAGGAGGCCCGCAAGGCCGCCGAGAAGATCGCCGAGAGCGTCTCCGACGAGGCCAAGCTCGCCACCTCCGAGTTCAAGGCCGGCGCCGAGCGCACCCGGGCCGCCGCCCGCAAGACCGCGACGACGACCCGCAAGTCGGCGTCCGCGATGACCACCAAGGCCAAGGCCACCACGACCAGCGCGCGCAAGACCGCGGTTGCCGTGACCGAAGCCGCCAAGGACGCCGCCGCCAAAGTCGGCGCCTGACCGATCGCCTCGCGGCCGACGCCGCCGTCCTCCTCGCCCCGGGCATGCTCCGGGGCGAGGAGGACTTTTCCGTTGCGGACTGTCAGGATTGACCGCCGTGACCCCCGACGCGACCTCCCCCGGCACCACCGCAACCCCCGCGGTGCCGTCCGTCCTGACGCAGGCCCCCATCTTGGCGTATGCCGTGCGGGGCACCTTCGTCGAATCCGCCCACCGCGGGTCGGTGGTCGCCGTCGGGGGGGACGGCGGCATACGACTCCAGCGCGGTGCGGTCGACTCCCCGATCCTGCCCCGCTCCAGCAACAAGCCGATCCAGGCCCTGGCGATGGTCCGGGCCGGCCTGGACCTGCCGCCCCACCTGCTGGCGCTGGCCTGCGCGAGCCATAGCGGCGAACCCTTCCACCTCGCCGGCGTCCGCGAGATCCTCACCGCCGCCGGCCTGACCGAGGCGGACCTGCAGAACACCCCCGACTATCCGGTCGACCCCGACGAGCGCGACCGGGCCGTCGCCGCCGGCGAGCCGCCGTCCGCCCTCTTCCAGAACTGCTCCGGCAAGCACGCCGCGATGCTTACGACCTGCGGGATCACCGGGTGGGACCGCGCGACCTACCGCGACCCGGCGCACCCCTTGCAGCGGGCCATCGCCGACACCCTTGCCGAGCTCGCCGGTGAGCCGGTCGCCGCGACCGAGGTCGACGGCTGCGGGGCCCCGGTCATGGCGGTGACGCTCACCGGCCTGGCCCGCGCGTTCGGGAGGCTTGCGGCCGCCGACCCGGACACCGCCGAGGGCCGGATCGCCGCGGCGATGCGGGCCCATCCCGAGTATGTCGCGGGCACCCATCGCGACGCGACCGCGCTCATGCGGGGCACGCCGGGGGCGATCGCCAAGGACGGCGCCGAGGCGGTGTATGCCGTGGGCCTGCCCGACGGGACCGGCATCGCCCTCAAGGTGGCCGACGGGGGCCAGCGCGCCCGGCCGGTCATCCTCGCGGCGGCCATGGCGGCGCTGGGGGTGGAGAGCACGGCATACGACACCCTGCGGGACGCCCCGATCCTCGGCCACGGCGCGCCGGTGGGGGCGATCGTCGCGACCGGCGTCTGACGTGCGGGCGGTCGTCCAACGCGCCCTCGGCGCGCGCGTGACGGTGGCCGGTGACGAGGTCGCCGGGTTCAGCGGCCCCGGCCTGGTCGTCCTCGCCGGCGCGACGCACGGGGACGGACCGGCCGAGGTGGAGTGGCTGGCCCGCAAGATCGCGCAGTTGCGCATCCTCCGCGACGAACGGTCCGCGGCCGAACTCGGGGCCCCGGTCATCGTCGTCAGCCAGTTCACGCTCTATGCCGACACCCGCAAGGGCCGACGGCCCTCGTGGAATGCCGCCGCCCCCGGGCCGGTGGCGCAGCCCCTGGTCGAGGCGCTCGCCGAGGCGATCCGGTCGTATGCCGTTCCGGTCACCACCGGCGTCTTCGGCGCCGACATGGCGGTCGAGTTGGTCAACGACGGACCGGTGACGATCCTCCTGGATACCGCGGCCGGCTGAGGGCAGCGACGACGACGCGCCGTCGGGGGTCGGCAGGCCGCGTTGCCTCAGCGGCGCTTGATCCCGAGGAACTCCCGCGCCTGGTCCGTCGTCATCGGCGGCCGCTGTAGGTCCGTTGCGATCCGGGCGGCCCGGGCGACCAGTTCCGAGTTGGCCTGCACGACCCGGCCACGGGCGTAGACGATGTTGTCCTCCATCCCGACTCGGGCGTGCCCGCCGGCGGCAAGAGCGGTGGCGAGGATGGGCAGGTGACCCCGGCCGATGCCGGTGGCCGACCAACTCGTCACTTCCGGGGGGAGGAGGGCGACGCCGGCGAGGAGGGCGGCGGGGGTGGACGGCATACCGCCTGGGACTCCGGTGACGAAGTCGCAGTGGACCTTCCCGCCGAAGGGCAGCCCGTGCCGGTCGATCAAGCGCCCGAGGGCGACGGCGTGCCCGAGATCGAAGAGCTCGAACTCGGGGACGATCTGCCGCTCCTGCGCCCGCACATAGAGATCGCTCATGAAGCTAAACGGGTTGAGGAAGACGTCGTCGCCGAAGTTGAGAGTCCCGCACGTGAGGCTGCACGAGTCGGGCTCGGCGTCCAGGACGGTCAGCCGGGACTCCAACGGGTCGTGCACCGACCCGCCGGTCGACAGCTGGACGATCAGGTCGGTCTCCGAGCGAACCGCGTCAACCGCGGCCTTGAGCAGGCCTGGGTCGAGGGTCGGGCGGTGCTCGGCATCCCGGATGTGGAGGTGGATCATCGCCGCCCCGGCGTCCTGACAGGTGCGCGCTGTCTCGACCAACTCCGCCAGTGTCGTGGGCAGTTGCGGGACATCGGCCTTGGCGTGTTCGGCGCCCGTCGGGGCAACGGTGATGAGGGTGTTCATCCCCCCATCATCGCCTGCCGCTGCCCCGGTGCGCTCAGGGCGAGACGATGGTCGTCTGGGCGGCGGCCGTACCGGCGGCGTCGAGGACGGCGTCCACGGGGGTCGTGCGCTTGACGACGCCGAGGGCGATGGGGCCGTCGAGATAGTGCCGGGCCACGCTGGTCAGCCGGCCCACGACCCGCCCGTCGAGGGTCAGCGGCGTCTCCCGCTCGGGCAGGACGTGCCCCGACCCATCGAGGTGGAGGAAGACCAGCCGCCGCGGCGGCCGACCGAGGTTGTGGACCCGCGCGATGGTCTCCTGGCCCCGGTAGCAGCCCTTGTGGAGGTGGACCGCCGTCCGCAACCAGTCGACCTCATGGGCGATCGTGCGATGGTCGGTCTCGAAGCCGAGACGGGGCCGCCACGCCGCCACCCGCAGGGCCTCACGTGCCCAGGTGCCCGCCAGCGGCCGGTCGCCGACGGCCCCCTCGAGATCGCCCCGAGGGACGAGGAGTTCCCGCCACCGCCGTCCCGCCGCCGGGTGCTCCACCGGACCGTATGCCGCGGTGTCCCCCACGAGGTCCGGCCACGGATCGCGCCACGCCACCTGCCCGGCCGGGTCACCCGGCGCGGTCTCCCGGGCGATGGGTTCGCCGAGCACGGCATACTCCGCCGTCCGCAGGGCGGGCTCGACGCGAAGCAGGAAGCGCATGGACGTCAGCCACGCCAGGAGGGCCGCCCCGGTGCCGGGTTCGACGGTGATCCAGGTGCGCTCCCCGTCGTCGACGAGATGAAGGTCGTGCTCGATATGCCCCTTGGGGCTCAGGACGAGGGATTCCCGCGAGTCGTATGCCGCGACCTCCCCCACCTGCTGCGTTGTCATCGAGTGCAGCCACGAGAGCCGTTGCGGCCCGTCGATCGTCAGGACGTCGCGGGTGCTCAGGTCGACAACCGCCAGCCCTTCGTCCAGGAGGCGCTGCTCGCGCATGGGATCGCCGTAATGGGCGGCGACCCCGGTGTCGACGCCCTCGGCGACCACGGCACCGGGGCGGGCCAGGAGCGGGGAGGGGGCGGTCGGCATACCGTCAGTGTCGCATCGGGCGGACGTCCCCCCGATCTCGCGCCCGTATCCTGTGGCGGTGCTGGACCAATTCGTAGACGAGGACGAGCGGGCGCGCGAGGAGCCGCCGGCCAGGCGACGGCGCCGGGGACGTCGCGTTCTCGCGGCCTTCCTCGCCCTGGTGTTCCTCTTGTTCGCCGGTGCCGCCGGTTTCGTGTGGTATCTCGATTCCCGCATCGGCAAGATCAAAACCGCGGACCTGCTACCCACGGACGGCACCGACGGCGACGGGGGAAGCGGGGGCACAACGGACAGCGGCAAGCCCTTGGTGACCGGGAAGGGCGACAACTATCTGATCATCGGTTCCGATGCCCGCCCCGGCGACACCTTCAGCCGATCCGACGTGATGGTGCTGGCGCACGTGACGGAGAAGAAGGACAAGGTCTATCTCATCCACTTCCCGCGTGACCTCTATGTGTCGATCCCCGGGCGGGGCAAGGACAAGCTCAACGCGGCCTACGCCTACGGGCAGGCGCCGCTGCTGATCCGGACCTTCCAGGACATGCTCGGGGTCAAGATCGACCATGCCGCGCAGATCGACTTCCAGGGGTTCGTCACGATGACCGACGCTGTCGGCGGGGTCCGGGTGTGGTCCGAGGAAGCCAGCGACCAGGGTGTCTTCCAGGTCCACAAGGGCTGGAACGACCTCAACGGCCAGCAGGCCCTCGCCTTCGTCCGCGAGCGGAAGAAGCTCTCCGAGGGTGACATTTCCCGTGGCCGGCGCCAGATGGCGTTCATCAAGGCGTTGATGGTCAAGACCCTCAGCCCGGGCGTCCTGCTCAACCCGATCAAGCTGGCGAACTTCATGGACGCGGCGACGAGCAATCTCACCGTCGACCGGACAATGACGCCGAAGTTCATGCGCTCGGAGGCGCTATCGCTGCGCTCGCTGCGTAGCGACGACATCCTCTTCATCACCGCCCCGTTCACCGGATACGGCACCGCGCCC
This sequence comes from Nostocoides sp., assembly GCA_016702415.1. Classification (GTDB taxonomy): domain Bacteria; phylum Actinomycetota; class Actinomycetes; order Actinomycetales; family Dermatophilaceae; genus Nostocoides_A. The sequence goes on along the minus strand of JADJEA010000008.1, from coordinate 33,276 downwards.
AATGGCGGGGCGATCGACCTGGTCGATGCCCGGCGGATGGAGGAACTCGGCCAGGCGCTGCAGAAGGACGATGTGGCGGGCTACACCGCCGCGAATCCCTGACCGGGGCCGAGCTGACCTGAGTCGAGCTGACCGGGGTCGACCCGGCGCAGGGTGGCCGACACATGGGCGAGCAGGGGCTGCCCCATCGCCGCCATATCCATCGCCCACATGAGCTGGGAGTCGACCAGGCCGTAGAGCCGCGTCGCGGAGTTGTATTCCTTCGCGTGCGGGCTGCGCATCACGCTGTCGGTGCGCAGAGTGATCCGCGCGGGCTCGACGGAACCGTAGTAGAGCTCGAGAATCCCCGTGGGATGGACCAGGAGCAGTTCCGCCTCCCCGTCCGGACCGACCCGCCAGAAGCCGGACTCGCGGGCCGAGGCCCGCTGCGGGGTGCCGTCCTCGTTGAGCAACCACGTCCGGCTCTGCCACTCCAGGAACGGGCGGCCGTCATGGGTGACGAGCACCTCCTGGCCGAAATTGCGTGCGGTCTCCATGGTCGGATAGCCGACGACCCCGGCCCCTTCCCAGCGGCCGACGAGCCACGCCAACGGGGCGATCTGAGGATTGATGGTCTCATCGAGGGTCCACACCAGTCCGAGCGTAGTCTGCCTCCGCGCGCAGTCCCGGACGCCCGGGGCACGTGACGGCGCTGGTGGTCGGCCCGAACGCCTCGGGACAGGCTTACCGTGGTCCTCATGAGCAGCCACCTCGTCGTCAAGCTCACCTGGGGCGTGGAGGCACCGGAGCGCACCAACCAGGCCCTCACCGTGGCGGCCACGGCCCTCGCCAGCGGGGTGGAGGTGAGCCTCTGGCTGACCGGAGAAGGTGCGTGGCTCGGCGTACCCGGACGGGCGGACCTCCTCGACCTGCCCCACGGTGCGCCGGCCGCCGACCTCCTCGCCGCGCTGGTCGAGGGTGGACGGGTGACCGTATGCACGCAGTGCGCCGCCCGCCGCGACCTCACCGAGGAGCACCTTGTGCCCGGCGTGATGATCCGCGGCGCCGCGGCCTACGTCGAGGAGATCATGGCCCCAGAAACCCAGGCCCTGGTGTACTGACCGCCGGACTCGATAGAACTCGGGTCCCTGCGCCGCGCGTCAGCCCAGGAGCAGCCGGGCCACGGCGAAGACCGCCAGCCCGGGGAGCAACACCCCGCAGACGGCAACCGCGAGCTCTCCCCGGTCCGGACCGGCGAGGCTGGCAAGGAGGCGACGGACCGACTGGGCGCCGGTGCCGGCGACGGCGCCGATCACGGCATACACCCAAAGAGCGGCGCCGCTCGGCGCGACCAATCCGACCCCGGCCGACGCGAGGGCACCGAGGACCAGGCCGCCCGGCATGAGCAACTCCGGTTCTATCCGGCCCGCCAGCGGGTCCATCAGGCTGGCGCCGACGATCCCGGCCATGGCCGCGGCGACGACCACGTCGTCCGGGCGGAGGTCGACGAGGGGGGCCAACGCCATCCCCGAGACGATCGCGGTGATCCCGAACGCGTCCCCGGCCAGGCATCGGGTCAGCGCCGGACGGCTGTCGCGTCGGGTGAGTTGGGCCACGAAGGACGCGACCAGAGACACCGCAATCGCGACGGGGAGAAGGCGCAAGGACGAGGCACCGTCGGCCCGCAGCATGCTCCACGCGCCGGTGAGGGTGGCCACGGAGAGCACCGCGGTCGACCGGGCGATATCGGTCGCTCCCATGACTGCCGGGAGCCCGAACGCGACGACGTAGCCGCCGAGGGCGACGGCCAACACGACATACGGCAGACCCGCGTCCGCGGACAGCGCCAGCAGCAACGCTGCGGCAATAGTCGCTCCCAGGGTCGCCGCCGGGATCCGCTCGCCTGCGGGCCGGGGGCTCGCCATACCGTCGGCGACGCTCATCACGTCACCCACCGGCGAAGGGGGGGAGGAATTCGACGAGCGCGCCCGGGTTCACCGGATCGCCCTCGGCGCCGGCGATGCCGTCGACGAGCACGACACACAACGGGGCGACAGGCGCCAGATCGGGATGGCGGCGCACCGCCTCGGCTCGAACGTCGGCCACCGTCCCGGCCGGTAGGAGGTCGCTGTCGGTCCCCGCCGCCGCTCGGGCACCGGCCCAGTAGCGCACGGTCACGCTCGCGGACGAGGGAGGCCCGGCCACCCCGGGAAGGTCGTATGCCGCGTGGTCAGGCAGTTCAGGAGGATTCATCAGCGCCTATCCTGCCTCGTATGGCCCGGCTTCTGCTGCTGACCAATGCGCTCGCTCCGAGCGCGGAGGTGCTGCCCGCTCTCGGCCTCCTGAGCCATTCGGTCCGCATCCTGCCCGGCGAGGCCGCCGCCCTGGTCAGCGCCCCGCCCGGGGACGCCATCATCGTCGACGCCAGGCGCGAACTCGTCGCCGCCAAGTCGCTGTGCCGCATCCTGCGGGCCACCGGCACCTCGGTGCCCGTCCTGGCGGTGCTGACCGAAGGCGGCCTCGCCGGCCTGACCGCCGACTGGGGCGTCGACGACGTCCTGCTCGACACCGCCGGCCCCGCGGAGGTCGAGGCGCGGCTGCGGCTGGCCCGCAGCCGAATCGAGGAATCCGTCCCCGAGGAGGATCTCCCGATCACCGCCGGCGAGATCACCATCGACGAGTCGTCCTATTCGGCCCGCCTTGGGGGACGGGCCCTCGACCTGACCTACAAGGAGTTCGAGCTCCTGAAGTACCTCGCCCAGCACCCGGGCCGGGTCTTCACCCGCGCCCAACTGCTCCAGGAGGTCTGGGGCTACGACTACTTCGGGGGCACGCGGACGGTCGACGTCCACATCCGGCGCCTGCGCGCCAAGCTGGGGACCGATCACGAGACCCTCATCGGGACCGTGCGCAATGTGGGCTATCGCTTCGTCAACGACCCCGCGACGGCCGATGCCGGAGCCTGACCCACTGCCCGCCCCGGCGCCGAGGGCCGCCGCGGGGGCCGCCCACGCCAACGGGCATCCCGACACCCCGCGTCCTGTCCCCACGCTTCCTGATCACCCGCGTCCTGGCCACCCGCGGCCCGCGCGCCCGCGTCGGGCGGGACCGGACGACGTCAACGCCGTGCGGGCGCTGTTGACCCGGGCCCGGCACGCGGACGGCATCGACCCCCTCTCCGAGCGGTTCCGGATGCGACTGGGCGAGGCGACCGCGGCGGTCGTGCCGGCGCGCGGGGGTGAGTGTGCGGCATACGGCGCGGTCCTGGACGACGGAACCGTCGAACTCGTCGTCGACTCGGGTCGGCGCCGGCGCGGAATCGGCAGTGCCCTGCTCACCCACCTCGTCGCCAACGGGGAGGCCCGGACGATCTGGGCCCACGGGGATCTCACGCCGGCCCACGCCTTCGCGGCTCGCCACGGCCTGCGCCGCCTGCGCACCCTGCACCTGCTGTCTCGGCCTCTCGGGCCCACGGACGCCGGGGCCGATGTCGCGTTCCCCACCGGCTACACGCTCCGGCCGTTCCGGCCGGGCGAGGAGGATGCGTGGCTCGGGGTCAATGCCGCGGCCTTCGCCCGACACCCCGAGCAGGGGCGCGTCGACCGCCGCGCCCTCGACGCCCTGATGCGCGAGCCGTGGTTCGACCCCGCTGACCTGCTCCTGCTCTGGGGTCCGGAGGGTGATCTGGCCGGGAGCCACTGGACCAAGATCGATCCCGGCGCGACGGTCCCGGGCCCGGATGGGCCCGTCCCGACGGGTGAGGTCTACGTCCTGGCCGTCGCCCCCGCCCACCAGGGCCGCGGCCTGTCCGGACCACTGACCCGAGCCGGTATGACGCACCTCGCCCGCCGCGGACTGCCCGCCGTGATCCTCTATGTCGACGCCGACAACGCGCCCGCGATGGCCACCTATCGCCGCCTCGGTTTCGCCTCGATCTCGGCGGACACGCAGTACGCCCTCCCGTGATCGACGGCTGCCGCGGCGCCAAGGTCCGGCGCTCTCGTCGGGCGCTGCCGGACCTGACAAGATGACGTCATGGCCCCCCTTGACGTCACCCCAGTCACGGCACTTGCACACCCCGAAGGGGACGCCACGACGCAGACCGGCCAGTTGGGCATTGCCGCGTCGGCCGCCCCCCGCCGAAGCGTCATGCGTGGTCCCGACGGACGCTTCGTGCGCACCGCCGCTACCCCTGAAGGCAGCGGGTCCACCCTGCCGTCGGACCGCTTCCTCGACCGGGAAGTGTCGTGGCTGCAGTTCAACGAGCGGGTCCTCCAACTCGCCGCGGACGAGAGCATCCCGCTCCTGGAGCGCGCCCGCTTCCTGGCGATCTTCACATCCAATCTCGACGAGTTCTTTATGGTCCGGGTGGCCGGTCTCAAGCGCCGCATCGCAACGGGTCTCGCCGTTCGCTCCGCCTCGGGGCTGGAGCCGCGGGAGGTGCTCGAACGGATCGCCGAGGTCAGCCACGAGCTGACCGCCGCCCAGGCCCGGATCTTCGACGAGGGGGTCCGGCCGGCCCTGGAGCGGAGCGGGATCCGCATCGTCCGGTGGGATGCCCTGACCACGACCGAGAAGGAGCGCCTCGGCGACTACTTCACGGCGCGCATCTTCCCCGTGCTGACCCCATTGGCCGTCGACCCAGCACACCCCTTCCCCTATATCTCCGGGCTCTCCCTCAACCTCGCCGTCGTCCTGGTCAACCCCAAGAGCGGCAAGGAGCACTTCGCCCGCGTCAAGGTGCCGCCACTCCTGCCCCGCTTCGTCAGCGTGGAACGGGAGGCCGACACCGACCCGCTGGCTCCCCCGAACCGGTTCATCGCCCTGGAAGACCTCATCGCCTCCCATCTCGAGCAGTTGTTCCCCGGGCTGACCGTCCAGGAGAGCTTCACCTTCCGCGTCACCCGCAATGAGGACCTCGAGGTGGAGGAGGACGACGCCGAGAACCTCCTCACCGCCCTGGAGAAGGAGTTGACCCGGCGCCGGTTCGGCCCGCCCGTGCGCCTCGAAGTCGACCGGGAGATGGACGACAAGGTGATGAACCTCCTCGTCCGCGAGCTCGGCGTCCACGCGGGCGAGGTCTATCGGCTGCCCTCGCCGCTGGACCTGCGCGGTCTCAACATCATCGCCGACCTCGAGCACTCCGAACTGCACTTCCCGGCGTTCCTCGCCCGCACCAATGTCGACCTCGCCCCGACCGAGTCGGCCAAGCCGCGCGATGTGTTCGCCGCGATTCGCAAGGCCGACGTCCTGCTCCACCATCCCTACGACAGCTTCTCGACGTCGGTCCAGGCCTTCATCGAGCAAGCGGCCAGCGACCCCCACGTCCTGGCGATCAAGCAGACCCTCTATCGCACCAGCGGCGACAGCCCGATCATCGACGCCCTCATCGAGGCGGCCGAGTCCGGCAAGCAGGTGCTCGCGGTCGTGGAGATCAAGGCGCGGTTCGATGAGCAGAACAACATCTCGTGGGCCCGCAAGCTCGAGCACGCCGGTGTCCACGTGGTCTATGGCATCGTCGGCCTGAAGACGCATTGCAAGCTCTCGCTCGTGGTCCGCCAGGAGTCCGACGGGCTGCGGCGCTACTGCCATGTCGGGACGGGCAACTACAACCCCAAGACGGCCCGCCTCTATGAGGATCTCGGCATCCTCACGTGTGATCCCGCGGTCGCCGAGGACCTGACCCGGCTGTTCAACCAGCTGTCGGGCCTGGCCCCGCGGGCGAAGTTCGGTCGCCTGCTGGTGGCCCCCCGCACCGTCCGCAGCGGACTGATCGACCTGATCGACAAGGAAATCGCCTACGCCCAGGAGGGGCAGCCGGCTTCCATCCGCATCAAGGTCAACTCGATCGTCGACGAGCAACTCATCGACGCCCTCTATCGGGCCTCCCGGGCCGGCGTCACCGTCCAGGTCCTCGTCCGCGGGATCTGCGCGATCCGCCCGGGCGTCCCCGGGCTGTCGGAAAACCTCGAGGTGCGCTCGATCCTCGGCCGCTTCCTCGAGCACTCCCGGATCTTCGCCTTCGGCGGCGGCGGCGAGCCGATCGCTCTCATCGGGAGCGCGGACATGATGCACCGCAACCTCGACCGGCGCGTCGAGACGTTGCTCATGGTCAAGGACCCCGGACAGGTCGCCTTCCTGAGCGACCTGATCGGCCGAGCGATGAGCGGGGAGTTCGCCAGCTGGCGCCTCGACTCCGACGCCCGCTGGATCCGCCAGCGCACCGACGACGACGGCAACCCGCTGAAGGACTACCAGGCTCGGCTCATCGACTACTACACGAAGAAGCGCCGCAAGGCTGCCCGATGAGACCGGTTCCGGCGGCGGGCACGCTGCCCTGGCGGATGCGGGACGGCCGCCTCGAGGTCGCCCTGGTCCATCGCCCGCGGTATGACGACTGGTCCTGGCCCAAGGGCAAGCTCGACGCGGGCGAGCGGTGGCCCGTCGCCGCGGCCCGGGAGACCGAGGAGGAGACCGGGCTCGTGGTGAGGCTCGGCATACCCCTGCCGCCGGCGACCTACGACTTCCTCGACTGGCGTGGTGACCCGGCCACCAAGGAGGTGCGCTACTGGGCCGCCCGGGTCATCGGTGGGCACGGCAAGCTCATCAACGAGATCGACGAGATCGCGTGGCTCGACCCGTCGAGCGCGCACACGCGCCTGGACTACTCCCGCGACCGCGTCCAGTTGCGCGCCCTCATGGCCGCGCATCGCTCCGGTGCCCTCGACTCCTGGCCGCTGATCGTGGTCCGGCATGGGCGGGCACTCCCCCGCTCCAACTGGCGCAAACCCGACTGGCTGCGCCCGTTGGACGCGCGGGGCCGGGACCAGTCCAAGGCGCTGGTCCCATTGCTGCGCGCCTATGCCCCCCAGCGCCTCCTCACGTCGTCCTCCACCCGCTGCCGGGACACCCTGGCGCCGTATGCCGCCGCCTCCGGCCTGAAACTACGCGACCGGGACGATCTGTCCGAGGAGACCTTCGAGGCGGACCCCGCGGGCGTCGACCGGTTGCTGGACAAGGCGATTCGCCGCGCTCGACCGGTCGCGGTGTGCAGTCACCGGCCGGTGCTCCCGGCGATCTTCGCCACCATCCTGCGCCACGAGGACCCCGCCCGGCCCCATCCCGAACTGCACCGCGCCATGGAGTCGGGGATGGCGAAGGGCGAGATGGTGGTCGTTCACATCGCCGGGGCGGGCGACGAGGCCTGGATCGCCGGGGTGGAACGGCATCTGCCGCGCCCCGTGACGGACTGAACCACGCGGGCCCGAACCCGGCCACACCGACGGGGGCGAGCCGCCGTCAGGGGCGGGGGCACGCGGCATACGGCCCGGTGGTCGGTTTGGGGGGTCAGCGTGACGGCCGGCCCGGAACGGTCAGCCGAAGCGGCCGGAGATGTAGTCCTCGGTCGCCTTGAGGCTGGGGTTGTTGAAGATCGTGCTCGTGGAATCCATCTCGACGAGCTTGCCCGGCTTCCCCGTCGCGGCGAGGTTGAAGAACGCCGTCTGGTCGGAGACGCGCGCCGCCTGCTGCATGTTGTGGGTGACGATGACGATCGTGAACCGTGTCTTGAGGTCGTTGATGAGATCCTCGATGGCGAGGGTGGAGATCGGGTCGAGCGCGGAGCACGGCTCGTCCATGAGCAGGACCTCGGGCGAGACCGCGATCGCCCGGGCGATGCAGAGCCGTTGTTGCTGGCCGCCGGAGAGTCCCGCGCCGGGCTTGTCGAGCCGGTCCTTGACCTCATTCCAGAGATTGGCGCCGCGGAGGGACTGCTCGGTGATCTCGTCCAGGCGCTTCTTGTCGCGGACGCCGTTCAATCTCAGGCCGGCGACGACATTGTCGCGAATCGTCATGGTGGGGAAGGGATTGGGTCGCTGGAAGACCATCCCGATGGTGCGCCGCACGGCGACCGGGTCGACACCCGATCCGTAGAGATCCTGGCCGTCGAGAAGGACCTTGCCCTCGACCCGCGCTCCGGGAATGACCTCGTGCATCCGGTTGAGCGTGCGCAATACGGTCGACTTGCCGCACCCGGATGGGCCGATGAAGGCCGTCACCGAGCGCGGCGGGACCGACATGGTGACGTCCTCGACGGCCTTGAAGGCGCCGTAGTAGATGCTCAGGTCGCTGATGTCGATGCGTTTCGCCACGGGTTCGCTTTCCGGCTAGACCTTGCTCCGAGGACCGATGACGCGGCCGAGCAGGTTGAGGACGAGGATGAGCAAAATGAGCGTGAGGGCGGCGGCCCAGACCCGGTCGTATGCCGGCATCGTCACCGCCTGATCGCGGTCCTGGTTGATCATCGTCGGCAGGGTCGCCATATTGCCGCCGAAGAGGTTGGCGGTGATCGCCTTGGTGTAGGGCCCCAGGATGAGCAAGGGCGCGGTCTCGCCCATGATGCGCGCGAGACCGAGCAGGATGCCGGTGACGATCCCCGAGAAGGCCGTGGGGAGGACGACGGCGGAGATCGTCTTCCACTTCGGCACGCCGAGGGCGTAGGAAGCTTCCCGCAGGTCGTTGGGGACCAGCTTGAGCATCTCCTCCGTCGAGCGGACGATGGTCGGGATCATCAGCAGAGTCAGCGCCAGGCAGACGAAGATCGCCGCCCGCTGCATCCCGAATGTCGTCATGAACACGGCGTAGATGAACAGGCCGGCGACGATCGAGGGGACGCCGGTGAGGATGCCGACCATGAAGCTGACCAGGCGAGCCACCCGGCCCCGCCCGTATTCGACGAGATAGACCGCCGTGAGGACCCCGATGGGCACCGAGATGAGGGCGGTGACCCCGGCCTGGAGCAGCGTCCCCTGGATCGCGTGCGTGGCCCCGCCACCGACGCGCCGGGCGGTCACTCCGACCTGGGAGTTGGTCCACCATGTGGAGTGGATCAGTAGCCTCCCGCCCTCGGCGGCCACCGTCCACAGGATCCAGACGAGTGGGACGACCGCGACAGCGAACGCGGTCCACATCAGGACCCGGGCCAATCCGTCCCGCAGCGCTCGGGTGCCGGACCGGCCGGTCAGGTCGACCGGAGCCGCGTCGGCGCCGGCCAAAACGTCGGCGACAGTGCTCATTCGGTGAACGCCTTCCTGCGCTCGATGACGACGCGCGCGATCGCGTTGACGATGAAGGTCAGGACGAAGAGCACCAGGCCGGCAGCGATATAGGCACCGGTCTTCTCCGGGGTGTCGAACTCCCCCGCACCGAGCGCGATCTTGGACGCGAAGGTCTCCCCGCCACCGAACAGGCTCCACGACCACGCGGACCCGGCCGGCAAGGAGGAGACGAGCATCATGACCGCGACCGTTTCGCCGAGCGCGCGGCCCAGACCGAGCATCGAGGCCGAGATCACCCCGGGCTTGCCGAAGGGGAGGACCGCCGTGCGGATCATCTCCCACCGGGTGGCGCCGAGGGCCAGCGCCGCCTCCTTGTGAGTCGTCGGCGTCTGATTGAAGACGTCCCGTGAGAGGGCGGTGATGATCGGAAGGATCATGATCGCCAGGACGATCCCCGCGAGGAAGATCGTCGTCGTGCTGCTCACCGAACCCGCCGAGAACAGCGGGATGAACCCCAGGTGGTCCCGGAGGAAGTCCTGTGTGCCGCCGGTGAGGGGGCCCAGGACCCGCAGCCCCCAAAGCCCGAAGACGATCGACGGGACGGCCGCGAGGAGATCGACTGCCCCGGCCGCGGGCCGGGCCAGCCAACGCGGGGCGTACTGGGTCAGGAACAGTGCGACCGCCATCCCGAGCGGAACGGCGATGGCCAGCGCCATCAGCGACGACAGGACGGTCACCCAGAGCAGTCGGGCGATGCCGAAGCGTGGAGAGTCCCCGGAGACCACCCACTCGGTCGAGGTGAAGAAGTTGGCCTGGTTGCGCGCGAGCGCCGGCAACGCCTGGGAGACGAGGAAGACCCCGATCAGGGTGACCAGGAGGACGACCGTGAGCCCGGAGCCGAGCGCGGCCCCGCCGAACAAGCGGTCACCCAGGCGCCCCTGACCCCGCCGACCGCCCTCCGCCCCGGGGCCGAAGGGCCCTGGGGCGGAGCTGGCCAACTCCCCGGTGACGGGATCGCCCGGGAACGACGGCCCCGCGACGGCGGGTCCGGAAGTGGGGGGTGACATCGGCATACCTCCTGCCGGGCGGCGCTGGGGGTGTCGGGACGGGTGCGGGGTCGGGAACCGGGTGTCGGGTCCGGCGACCGTCAGGACAGGGCCGCGACGGCCGCGGCGACCTTGGTCTGGAGGTCGGCCGGAAGGGGGGCATAGCCGAGGTCCTCGAGGGACTTCTGGGTGTCGCCCTGGGCGAAGAAGCCGAGGAAGGACTTGATCGCCGCCTGCTTGGCGGCATCGCTGTTCTTCGAGCAGACGATCTCGTAGGTCACCAGGCCGATCGGGTAGGCCCCGGCCTCCTTGGTGGCGTAGTCGAGCTTCAGGCGCAGGTCGTTGCCCTGCCCGTCGGCCTGGGCGGCGGCGATGAACTTCCCGACCGAGTCGGCGGTCAGCTCGACCGCGCCGGAGCCGTTGTCGATCTGCGCCATGGAGAGGCCGTTGTCCTTGGCATAGGACCACTCGACATAGGTGACCCCACCCTCGGTGCTCTTGACCGCGTCGGCGACGCCGGACGACTTCTCCTTGCCCTCGCCCTTGCCGGTCCAGACCTTGCCCGGGTCGGCCTTCCAGGCGTCTCCCCCGGCGGCCTTGAGGTACTTCGTGAAGTTGTCGGTGGTCCCGGACTCGTCGGACCGGAAGAACGGCTTGATGGCGGTGCCGGGCAGGGTCACCCCGGGGTTGGCTGCCGCGATCTTGGCGTCGTTCCAGGTGGTGATCTCGCCCTGGAAGATGCCGGAGAGCAGGGCGGGGGTCAGGACGACCTTGTCCACGCCGGGCAGGTTGTAGGCCACCGAGATCGGGCCGACGACCATCGGGAGGTTCCACGCGTCGGACCCGCACCGCTTCTTGGCGGCGTCGACCTCGATGACACCGTCCTTCTCCTCGGTCTTGAGGGCCGAGTCGGAGCCGGCGAAGTCGACCAGGCCGGCGTTGAACTGCTTGACGCCGGTGCCCGAGCCGCTCGGGTTGTAGTTCACGGTCAGGTCGGGGCACTTCTCGTTGTAGGCCGCGACGACCTCTTCGAAGGCGTTCTTCTGCGCGGAGGAGCCTTCGGCGTTGAGCGTCCCGCTGGGGCAGTCGGCGGCAGCGGTGCCGGTGTCGCTGCCGGAGCTGCTCGAGCTCCCCGCGCTCGAGGTGGTCCCCGAGGTGCTGCTCGTGGACGACGTGGTGTTGTTGTCGGAGCCGCAGCCGGCCAGCGCGACGGCGCCGAGGGCCGCGACGGCGGCGATGCAGGCGCTCTGGGTGATCTTCACGATCGGTGTACCTCTCGGATGACGGGGGTTGCCGTTGTGGGAGGCGAGCCGCAGTGCTCGCGTTTCGCACGCTAGGCAGGCCGTATGGCGCGCGCCCTCCCCGATGAACGCGCGGTGAACCCGGGGCGGATACTTCGCCACCGGGCCGCATGAGTGCCGCCCACGTGCTTCCGGGCCCGTCCGGGCGCCCCGGCCGGGCCCGACCCACGGGCTGCCGGTCGCCCTCAGGTCAAGAGCGCGGCGGTCACGGCGGCGATGGCCCCGGCCGCCGGAAAGGTGATCGCCCAGGCGACGACGATGGAACGCACCACGTCCCACCGGATCGACTTGCGCGATCGCGTGGCCCCGACGCCGATGATCGCGGAGGCGACCACATGGGTGGTGGAGACGGGGGCCCGGAGGGCGGTGGCGGCATACAACAGGACGGCGGCGCTGACCTCGGCGGCGAATCCCCGCGGGGAGTCCAGGTCGACCAGTCGGCGGCCGAGGGTCCGCATGATCCGCCAGCCGCCGCTATAGGTGCCCGCGCTCAGGACGAGGGCGCAGACGGCCAGCACCCACCACGGGACCGGGCCCGCGGGGCGCACCCCGACCCCGCCGACGCTCAGAGCCAGAACGATAACGCCGGCCGCCTTGGCCGCGTCCTGCATGCCGTGGCCGAAGGCCATCGCCGACGCCGACACCGTCTGGGCGAGCCGGAAACCGGGCAGGACGCTGGCGGGATGGGCGGTACGGAAGGCGCGCAGGAGGAGGCGCATGACGACATACCCGCTGGCGAGGCCGGCGAGGGGGAGCAGGACCATGGGGGCGAGCACCTTGGCGGCCACGCCATTCCAGTAGACCTCGCTGCCGGTGGCCAGGGCGGCGCCCACGAGGCCACCGATGAGCGCGTGCGAGGACGAGGACGGCAGCCCGCGCCACCAGGTGATGAGGTTCCACGAGGTGGCACCGGCGAGGGCGGCGGCGCAGATCACCAGGCCGGTGTGACCCGCCGGGGCGGCGATGATGCCGCTGCCGACCGTCTGCGCGACCGTCCCCCCGAAGAAGGCCCCGAGGAAGTTGGCGAAGGCCGCCATGGCGACCGCGATCCGCGGCGTGAGGACCCGGGTGGACACGGATGTGGCGACGGCATTGGCGGCGTCGTGAAAGCCGTTGGTGTAGGTGAAGCCCAAGGCCAGGACGATGACCAGCGCGACCGACCAGGCGTGCACGACCTCAGAATTCCTCGAGCGTCATGCCCTCGACGACGTGGGCAACGGTCTCGAAGGCGTTGGCCGCCTTCTCGAGTTCGTCGACGACCGCCCGGATCCGCAGCATCGCGGGGAGTTCCTTGGGACTGGCGTCGAGGACTTTGGCGAGGAGACGGCGATGGACCCGGTCGGCTTCGTTTTCGAGCCGGTTGATCTCCACGACGAAATCCCCCGCAGCGCGCTGGCCGATCAGGGTGGGCATGGCACGCACGGTGATCTCCGCCATCCGCCCGAGGATCTCGACCTGCTTGCCGACTCCCTTGGGCAGGTCCGTGAGGGAGAAGAGGTCGAGGAGATCACCCGAGGACGCCATGAAGTCCATGCACTCGTCGAGACCGATGGACAACGCATGGATGTCCGCGCGGGCGAACGGCGTGACGAAGGCCGACGCCGCCAAGCGGACGATCTCGTGGCGCACCTCGTCGTGGCGCTGCTCGAGGTCGCGCAGGAGGGCGACTGCCTCGGCCCGGCCCTTGCGCTCACTGGCCAAAGCCGACGTCAGGGCCCGCGAGGCCTCCAGGAGCAGTCCGGCGGACGCGACGAACTGACCGTGGAAGCTCGGCTCGCGCCTGGCGAGTCGCAAGGCCATGGTCACGCCTCCGCAGGCGTGGTCGGGAGGGACAGCACGCCCCCAATGCTAGGGCCGGACCGACTGTGCACGATTTCAAGTAGTCCTTTCCCACCCCTGAGGATGTGGCGGTCAGTATCGTCCTGGCATGGCAGAGGATTCGCAGGACTCGGCGGACGACTCGGCACGCGCCGAAACCGAACTCGTGGCCGGCTTGGTCTCGGCCGTCAAGTCCCACGACGGCCCGCTCGACGAGGCCGAACTCGACGCGGCTCTCGGGGTGACGCGGGTCGACGGGAGCAATGCCGCGCAGCCGCCTACGGAGCCGCTGGCCGACTGACGGGTCGCGGGAGTCAGCGCGATGTCGGCCGGGTGAGCCGGTCGAGCACCCCGAGCAAGAGCGCCTCCCGCACGGGAACGGGGGCGAGCTCCAGCAAGGCGTTGACCTCGGCCATCCCGTCGGGAAGGGAGATCCCGCTCCCGTCCCCGGCGAGGCCCGCGGCCGCGAGGAGCGCGTCGAGGACGGCGTCGTCAGCGAGCGCCGCGACGTCGAGCGCCGCGAGCATTCCCCCGAGTCCCGCCGGGACCGACAACGGCGGCTGAGAGCGGACCTGCGCGACGACGTCGCCGAGGGTCGCCAGGAACTCCGGCACCAGCGGCGCGGTCGCCGCGGAGAGGCTGAGGTGCAGGGTGGGGGGAGTCTCGGCATACGGCAACTGGGGTTGGACGAACCACCCTCGGGCGACCATCGCGTCGGCGATCCGGTAGGCGTCGCCGGGGCGGTCCGCCGCGATCGCCAGGAGGGTCGAGTCGGGATCGGCGACCACCCGCAGGCCCGGTATGCCGCGCACCCCCTCCGCGACGGCCAGCGTCGCCTCCCGCGCGGCGCGGGCGAGCGAGACATACCCCGCTCGGCCGAGCACCTGGACGACGGCCCACGCCGCGGCGATCGGTCCGCCCGATCGCGTGGACTGGGTCGTGGTGTTGAGGACGGCATACCCCGGCCAGTCGGCCGTCGCGAACAGGTGGCCGCGGCGCAGGGCCGGTGTGCGGTGGAGGAGGAGGGAGGCGCCCTTGGGGGTGTAGCCGTACTTGTGGAGGTCGAGGGAGATGCTCGTCACCCCGTCGACGGCGAAGGTCCACGCAGGAGTCGTCTCGTCCAGGAAGGGCAGCACCCACCCGCCGATGCAGGCGTCGACATGGCAGCGCACTCCACGCGCGGCCGCGGCGGCGGCGATCTGCGGAATGGGGTCGATGACGCCGTGGGCATAGGACGGCGCGGATGCGACGACGAGGACCGTCGTCTCGTCGATGGCAGCGGTCATGGCCTCGGGATCGGCCCGGAAGCCCACCGGGTCGACATCGACGACGACCGGGCGCACGCCGAAGTAGTGGGCGGCCTTGTGGAAGGCCGCGTGCGCGGTGGACGGGAGCACCATCGAGGGCGCAGCCGCCGCCGGGCTGCCCGCGGGGGCGCCATCGCGGGCGGCGAGGACCGCAAGCAGGATCGACTCGGTGCCGCCGGACGTCGCCACGCCGACCGTCGTGGCCGGGCCGTCGAGGAGGTCGCGGGCGACCGCGACGAGTTCCTGCTCCATGGCGAGGATGCTGGGGAAGGCGGTGGGGTCGAGCCCGTTGGTGCCGCCGAAGGCGGCCAGCGCCTCCCGCCCGGCCGCGTCGGCCTCGGCGACGCCGCTGTCGTAGACATAGGCGAGCGTCCGGCCGCCGTGGACCGGCAGATCGTGGGCCCGCAGCGTCTCCAGGCGCGCCCGGACCTGGGCCGCGGTTGCCGGGGTGGCCGGGGTGCTGGAGCTGCTCGGGGTGGTCACGCTGCTCATGGGAAACCCCTCTCGTCGAGCCCATCGCCGGTCCGCCCCGCAGGTATGCCGCTCCCCGCCGCACGGACGAGCGCCTCGTCGAGGTGGTAACCCCGCAGGAACGCCAGGGACAGCAGGATCAGGACCGCAGGAACCAGGGAGAAGCCGAGGCCGATCGCGCTGACGGCCGACGCGGACTGGGACACCGCGCCCCCGGTGGAGGAGACATAGCCACCCGAGGCGAGGACGGCGGCATACAGACCGGGGCCGAGGGCGAGGCCGAGGGTCTCGGCGCCGGTCCAGACCCCGGTGAAGACGCCGATGCGGTTCTGGCCGGTCCGTGCGGCGTCGACCGCCGCGACGTCGGCGAGCATCGCCAGCGGGAACATCTGCGCCCCGGCATAGCCGATGCCGACCAGCGCGACGGCGACGGCGAGGGGCACCAGGGTGGGGCCGCGCGCGGCATACACCCCGACGGCGCCGGCGAACAGGACCAGCGACGCCGCGACGAACCCGGCCTTCTTGCCGATCCGGGCACCGACCGCCTGCCACGCCGGCGAGACCACGAGCGCGGGGGCGACGAAACAGAGGAAGAGCACGGTGGCGGCGCCCTTGCGCCCGACGACCCAGGTCGCGACATAGTCGACGCCCGCGAGCATGCAGCCCGTCGCCAGCGCTTGCACGACGAAGGTCGCCAGGAGCAGCCGAAAGTCGCGATGACGCGCGACCAGACGCAATTGCTCGCCCAGTCCCGCGCCCGCGCTCGGCCCGGTGTCGTATGCCGCACCCGCCGTCCCGCGCCACGCCCCCACCGCTCCCCCGGCGATGAGCAACCCGACGAAGAGGCCCACCCCGCGGTAGCCCCACGTCGGCCCCAGCCCGTCCCGGACCACCGGGGCGAGGCCGCCGCTGACGAGGATCGCCAGGGCGAGGACCGCGACGCGCCACGTCATCAGCCGGGTGCGTTCGCCGTAGTCGCCAGTGAGTTCGGCCGGCATCGCGACATAGGGCACCTGGAAGAACGCATAGGCGCTCGCACAGCCGACGAACGCGACCACGACCCAGGCTGCGGCCACGGCGACCGGGCCCGTGGGGCCGCTGAAGAGCGCGACGAACAGGACGGCGAGGAGCAAGCCGGCGCGCAGGAGGAAGGGCCGGCGCCGGCCATCGGGATGGGTGCTTCGGTCGCTGATCCGCCCCGCGATCGGGTTGAGGACGACATCCCAGGCCTTGGGGAGCAGGACGATGAGGCCGGCGAGGCCGGCGCGCACACCCAAGCGGTCGGTGAGATAGGGCAGGAGGAGCAGCCCGGGGACGGTGGCGAAGGAGCCCGTGGCCACCGACCCCAGGGCATAGCCGACCCGGACGGCCCGCGGGAGGGGGCCGGTCGGCATACGCACCGGCGCGCTGCTCATGAGGTGCACCTTAGGGGAGTCCGCCGACAGGCCTGCGAAACCTCTCTACCGACGGGTAACGTACGGGGTATGCAACCGACCGTCCCCGCCATGGGGGTCCCCCAAACCGGTGGCCCTCTCGTCCGTGCCGCCGTCGAGGCGGGCGCGAGGGCGGCCTTCACCCTGTCCGGGGCGCACATCTTCCCGATCTACGACGCGGCCCTGCACGGTGCCCCGACCCTCTCGCTCGTCGACGTGCGTCACGAGGCGAGCGCGGTCTTCGCCGCCGAGGCGGTCGGCAAGCTCACCCGAACCCCCGGTCTCGCCGTCCTCACCGCCGGACCTGGCGTCACCAATGCGCTCAGCCCACTCACCCAGGCCCACTTCAGCGGTGCCCCGCTGGTTGCCCTGGGTGGCCGGGCCGCGATCGCCACCTGGGGACGCGGTTCGCTGCAGGAACTCGACCAGCCCCCGCTGTTCACCACCGTGACCAAGCGCGCGTGGACGATCGCCGACCCCATGCAGGCCCAGGCGGCCATGGGCGAGGCCTTCGCGCTCGCTGGAGCCGCCCACCGCGGGCCGGTCTTCCTCGACATCCCGATCGATCTGGCGTTCTTCCCGGAGCAGCCCCAAGCGGCCTGGACCGCCCCGGTGGTCGACCGGACGCCCGATCCGGACTCCATCGCCGCGATCGCCAGGCTCCTGCGCGCCGCGCAGCGGCCGGTGCTGATCCTCGGCAGTGACGTCTGGGCGGACTCGGCCGAGAAGGCCGCATTCGCCCTCGCCGACGATCTCGGTATCCCGGTCATCACCAACGGGATGGGCCGGGGCGTCGTCCCGCGCGGGCACCGCCTCCTGGCCACGAAGGCACGCCGGGTCGCCCTCGGCGAGTGCGATCTGGCCATCGTCGCGGGCACCCCCCTCGACTTCCGGCTCGCCTACGGCTCCTTCGGTCCCCGGGGCAGCGCCGCCGTCGTCCACCTCGCCGACACCGACGCGGAGGTATGCCGCCACCGCCCCCTGGCGGGATCGGCATACGGCGATCTGTCCCTGGTCGTGGACGGGATCCGCGCGGCGACAAGTCCGGGCGATTGGAACTCCTGGCGGGAGCGGGTGAGCGCCGCCTCGGCGGCCGCAACCGACGCGGACGCCGAACTCCTTGCGGCGCAAAGCGACCCGATCCACCCGGCGCGGATCTATGGCGAACTGCTGCCGCTCCTGGCCGACGACGCCATCGTCATCGGCGACGGCGGCGATTTCGTCTCGTGGGCGGGGAAATTCGTCGAGCCCGCCCGGCCCGGGCGGTGGCTCGATCCGGGCCCGTTCGGGTGCTTGGGCGCCGGACTCGGGGCCGCGATCGGGGCGCGCACGGCCTTCCCGGACCCGCAGATCGTCCTCCTCCTCGGCGACGGGGCGGCGGGCATGTCCCTCATGGATGTCGACACCCTCGTGCGCCACGGCCTGCCCGTCGTCATCGTCGTCGGCAACAACTCGGCGTGGGGGCTGGAGAAGTACCCGATGCGGGCGCTCTACGGCTACGACGCCCTGGCCGACCTGGCACCGCACACGGCATACGACCAGGTCGTGACGGCCCTCGGTGGGGCCGGGGAGACGGTCCGCGACCCCGGGACCTGGGGGCGGCGTTCCGGCGGGCATTCGACTCCGGGGTGCCCTATCTGGTCAACGTCCTCACCGACCCCGAGGCCGCCTATCCCCGGACCACCTCCGGGGTGTGACGACTCCCCCACTCCTGCCCGGAGACGAGGCGCCGGGCGAGGAGGTCCCGGGCGAGGCGGTCCCGGGTGATGGGGCCACGGGTGAAATAGCGTCGCGACCTGGGCCGGGCGTCGGCGAGAATCCCCCCATGCGCCAGATCCGACAGTCGACGAAGCTGCAGAACGTCAGGTACGACGTCCGAGGACCCATCCTCGTCGAGGCTCAGCGGCTCGAGGCCGAGGGTCACCGCATCCTCAAGCTCAACATCGGCAACCCGGCGCCCTTCGGTTTCGAGGCCCCCGACGCCATCCTCCAGGACATGATCCACAACCTGCCGCAGGCGCAGGGCTATAGCGACTCGCGTGGAATCTATTCTGCGCGAACGGCGGTCACGAACTTCTACCAGAGCGAGGGGATGCGCGATGTCGATGTCGACGACGTCTACATCGGCAATGGCGTCTCGGAGATGATCACGATGGTCCTCCAGGCCCTCGTCGACAATGGCGACGAGATCCTCGTCCCCGCGCCGGACTACCCGCTGTGGACCGGGTCGGTGAGCCTGGCGGGGGGAACCCCCGTGCACTACCTCTGCGACGAGGACAACGGCTGGATGCCCGACCTGGAGGACATCGAGTCGAGGATCACACCGGCCACCAAGGCCCTCGTCATCATCAACCCCAACAACCCGACGGGCGCGGTCTACAGCAAGCAGATGGTCGCCGACCTCGTCGACATCGCCCGGCGCCACCAACTCGTCGTCATGGCCGACGAGATCTACGAAAAGATCCTGTATGACGATGCCGTCCACCACCACGCGGCCCTCGCCGCGGGCGACGACGTCGTCTGCCTCACCTTCAGCGGGCTGTCCAAGGCCTATCGCGTCGCGGGCTTCCGCTCCGGCTGGGTCGTGGTGACCGGACCGCGCGAGCGGGCCGCCGACTTCCTCGAGGGGTTGACCCTCCTGGCCAATATGCGGATGTGCGCCAACGTCCCGGCCCAGCACGCCATCCAGACGGCCCTCGGCGGGTATCAGTCGATCACCGAACTCATCCTCCCGGGCGGGCGGCTGCTGGAGCAGCGGGACGCGGCATACAAGCTCTTGAACGCGATTCCCGGCATCTCGTGTGTCGAGCCCAAGGGCGCGTTGTACTGCTTCCCCCGGATCGACACCGAGATGTACGCCATCGAGGACGACGAGCGCTTCGTCATCGACCTGCTGCGGGCCAAGAAGATCCTCATCACTCATGGGACCGGGTTCAACTGGCCCAAGCCCGACCACTTCCGGCTCGTCATCCTCCCCACGGTCGAAGATCTGACGGACGCGATCGAGCGGATCTCGAGTTTCCTGGAGGCGCGCCGCGGCTAAGGGGTATGCCGAGGGGGCCGTGCCTGGGCGGCCGAGGGTTGTCGGCCGGTCCGGTGCCCGGCGGTCAGGGGGGCTCGGTCGGTCCGGGGGTCCCGGTCGATCCGACTAGACTGACCCGCCGTCATGTCCGAACACCCCTGGTCACCCGCCCCCGCGCGCCACAACTCGGTGTCATTGCTGCTCGGGGTGCTCATCATCGCGGCCTTGGCGACGCTGGGATTGCTGGTGCCGTCGGTGCGCGCGGCCATGAGCAGTGCGCAACCGCCGCTGACCGCCGTCTCGATGCGCATCGACCCGATCGCCAACCAGGAGCCCGAGGACTGCCCGGAGCTCACCGACGCGCGGCTGAACCGGGCGACCACCGCCGTCCTAGGCATCCTCGAACTCGACGCCCCCGGCGTCGCGAATTTCCGTGCGCTGCACTGGTTCCGGGGCGGACCGGCCGATCTCGTCCGGATCACCTCGACGACTCCGGCCGATCTCGACGCCGCCCTCGTCGCCGCCCACCTCGACAAGGGTCAGGTCTTGCTGGCCTCGCGCTCCGGCGACCTGCTGCTGTGCGGGGAGTCCGGCCCGTATTCCGCCGGTCAGGCCGCGAAGTTCTATTCGGTCTTCGAGCAGACGCGCTCGCCGGCATCCGGGTCGCCGTCAGGCTCGTCCTCCCGAGCGGCCCATCGACCACCGGCTCCTCAACGGCGAGCCCATCCAGCACGACCGGCTGACCCTTCCCGCTCACTGGTCCCAATCGGAGACGGCCAGTTGTTCGGGGTCGCACCGAACGACGACGACCGCGGGTCCGGGGTAGGCGAGTGCGGCCGGCAACTCCGTCGCGAAATCGCTGATCGAGGTGACCTCGCGTGCCCACGCCCCGAGCGCGCGGGCCACCCCCGCCAGATCGCTGGCGCCGAGGTGCGTCGCGATCGGGCGCCCCGGGTGCTGCCGCTCCTGATGCATCCGGATCGTGTTGTACCTCTCGTTGTCATAGACGATGACCGTCACCTCGATCCCCTCGCGTGCTGCGGTCTGAAGTTCCGCCGCCGTCATGAGGAACCCCCCGTCCCCGACGAAGGCGACAACCGGCCGGTCGGGGCGGGCGAGCCGGGCGCCCACGGCGGCGGGCACGGCATACCCCATGGCGCCGCTGATCGGGCCGAGGAAGGTGCCGGGCTCCCGCCACCGCAGGTAGCGCGCCGGCCAGCCGCTGAAATTGCCGGCGTCGGTGACCGTCACGACGTCCCGCGGCAGGAGGTCGCGAAGGGCGGCGGCGACGGCGAACTGGTCCACATACCCGTCCGCGACCGGTCGGGGCACCGGCGTGGACTCCCGCTCCCAGCGGTGCCTCAGTCCCCGGACGTAGTCCTCCCGCGCGGGCGAGACGGGGGCCGGGTCGGCGGCCGAGGCGTCCACGAGCGCCTCGAGGAACTCCCGCGCCCCAGCCGGTATGCCGATCCCTCCCGGGATCGTCCCGCCGCCGCGCCAAGCATGAACGACGTCGGTTCCGGTGCGCGGCAACGCATATCCGGCGAGCGTGTTCTCGTCGAGCCGATCCCCGACCACGATCCAGAGGTCGGCATCGGCGAGCGCGGCGCGGGTTCCGGGCAGCACCGAGAGTCCGGTCATCCCCGCGTAGTTCGGGTGGTCGTTGGGGAAGCTGTCCGGCCGCCGCCACACGCTGAGGACGGGCACCCCTCGCGCTCGGCGAGGGCGACCGCCAGGTCCGCCGCCGCGTCGGCGATCACCTCCAGCCCGGTCAGCAGCACCGGCCGGTGCGCCCGGCGCAGGAGAGTCAGGGTGGTCGGGATGCTGTTCGCCCATTCCGGGGCCTCCCGCGCGCCCACCGGCCGGGCTCCATCGACAACCTCCGTCTCGTCACCGCATGCCCCGGAGCCGAGAGCCCCGGACCCGAGAGCCCCTGACCCGAGAGCCCCGGACCCGAGAGCGGCCGTCGTGGACTCCTGCGGAGGGACGGCGACCCGGAGCAAGTCCTCGCGCATCGCCACGCACGCGGGACCGGGCCGCCCGGAGACGGTGTGCCGCAAGGCGGTTCGCACCGCGATGGGGAGGTCGGCCGCGGCGGCGGGCTCCACGGCATACGGACTGAGGGCACCGAGGAAGCGGACCTGGTCGATCTCCTGGAATGCCTCGCGTCCGCGATCGGCGGTCCGCACCTGGCCGACGAGGGCGAGCAGGGGCGTGGAGTCCTGCGCCGCCGTGTGTATGCCGATCGCCAGGTTCGCTGCCCCCACGGCCCGGGTGCCGAGGCAGACCGCGGGCCGGCGGGCGAGCTTGGCGAAGCCCTCGGCCATGAAGGCGGCGCCGCCTTCGTGGCGGGTCGCGATGACCCGGATCGGACTGTCCCGCAACGCATCCAGCACGCCGAGGAAGCTCACCCGGGACGGTGAAGGCGTGGGTGACGCCAGCCGCGACGAGTTCGCGGACGACCGCCTGGGCCGTGGTCGACGTGGCATCCGAAGAGCGGGCGGGGTCCATGTCGGCTCACTCTAGGAGTGCGACCCGGCCGGCCCGGCGCGGGAGAGCGCCGCCCCGGCTCACCCCAGATAGTCGGACAGCTCCCCGAACACGTCATCGCTGACGCTGGCCCGCCCGCCCACGACGACGATGGTCTGCGGGTGCAGCCGGCGCAGTTCCGCAGCGATGGGTGCGGGGATGGACTCCGACTCGACCAGGAGCGTCGGCGCGCGCCGGGCACCGGCGACCGGGGCACCGGAGAGCGCGTCGGCGAAGACGCGACCGGAGGAGACGAAGGCCGTGCCACTCCCGTCGGGGAAGGCCGCCCGGGAGATCGCCGCCGACGTCTCGAACCGGTCGGCGCCGGACCACCGGACCACCGATCCCGTGGTGAACGCGGCGGCCGCCTGCTCCACGGCGGCGGAAATCGTCGCGGACCCCCCGAGGACGACGATCTCCTTGGGGGCCAGGCGGGTCAGTTCGCGAGCGATCGCCGCTGGCAGGGCGTCCGGCGCGGTCAGGAGAATGGGTCCGGGGCTGGCGCCCGCGGCGGGAGCGCCGGAGAGCGCATCGGGGAAGGCCGTGCCCGAGGCGAGATAGGCGCGCTCGACCCCGGGGGTGAACGAGACCGCGCTTATCGCCGCCGACGCGGCATACCGATCGGGACCGGACCACCGGGTGGTGGAGCCACTGGTGAGGGTGGCCAGGTCGGCATACACCCCGGGGGAGATCGTCCGGTCCCCGCCGAGGACGACGATGCTCAGCGGCTTGAGCCGGACCATTGCCTCGCGGACCGTCGACGGGATCTGGTCGTGGCGGACCAAGAGGACCGGCGCCCGGTCGCGGGCCGCGATGGGCGCGCCGGACAGGGCGTCGGTGAAGACCTCGCCCGACGCGACGAACATCCTGGCCACCCCGACGGGAAGGTGTTCGAGACCCGCGCGGACACCTGGTACCGGTCGTGGCCCTCCCACCTAACAAGGGTGCTTAAGCGCGGACCCGCGCCTCCCGCGCACCGGCCGCTGCGGTGCCGAGCGGGGACGCGAGCGCGACGAGGGCGAGGGCCGCGGCGAGGAGGAACGTCATTGGCGCGCGCGGGCGGCCCCCTCCCCACCTGACCGCCCTGACCCGCCTGACCGCCGTGACCGTATGCCGCGCCATCCGCCCCATGTCATCCCTCGTCCCGGTGTGCGCCAGTCGTATTGACAGCGGGTGAGAGCACTCCCCGGGCTCATCATGCCGACGACAGAGGCCTCCGTGGTCGATCAGCGCGTGGCGACTTCGGCTCGCGAACTCAGCCGCCCATGTCGGCCGGCCCTCCGACCGGTGAAAGTCTTCCGGTCAAGGGCCGCCCGCACAGCCTGTTTGACGATCGGCACCGCGGGTGGGGCGATGCACCGGCCACCGGCCACTGGCCGGCGTTGACGCTGGCGTGAGTGCTTCGGATTTCGCGCCCGGCCACCCACCCGCTAGGATCGACCCCCGCGCTGTGCACCCCTTGCGAGCGCCGAGCGCCCGTAGCTCAACGGATAGAGCATCTGACTACGGATCAGAAGGTTAGGGGTTCGAATCCCTTCGGGCGCGCTCACTTCGTTCGCTCCCCCGATGGGGCCCACCTTCGGGCGCGCTCACTTCGTTCGCTCCCCCGTTGGGGCCCACCTTCGGGCGCGCTCACTTCGTTCGCTCCCCCGCTGGGGCCCACCTTCGGGCGCGCTTCCAATTACGTTGCGGGACAGGCTGTTTCGGGATCGCAACTATTTCGACAGTCCGCCTTCCTGGAGCCTCCGGCTCAACTACTCACGGGTCACGAGAGCCCACTCAGCCTTTCGTGTTTCCGATGGTAAGATCTGTTTTATGAAAGATGGGTCGCCGATGCTGCTGCCGCTGCTGCGGTCGCGGGCTCAAGGGGAGATCCTGGCCTGGATTGTGTTGCACCCGCAGCAGGAGTTCTCACTGGTGGAGATCGCCCGCGCGGTGGGGGTGTCCTCGCCGACGGTGATGCGGGAGGTGGACCGGCTCGCTGATGCGGGCTTGGTCCGTCAGGTGCGTCGGGGGAATCAGCGGATGGTGCAGGCCGAGACCGACACCGTGGTGTTCGCTCCGTTGGCTGCGTTGATGGCGGTGACGTTCGGGCCGGTCCCGGTGTTGCGGGAGTTGCTGGCCCCGGTCGTGGGGATCCGGCAGGCGCACATCTACGGGTCGTGGGCCGCCCGGTATGCCCAGGTTCCGGGCCCGGTCCCCGGGGATATCGATGTGCTGGTGATCGGGACGGCCGACCCGGATGAACTCGATGCGGTCGCGGCTGCGGCCAGGGCGCGGCTCGCGCGCGAGGTCTCCATCCGTAGGGTTCGCCCGGCAACCTGGGACGACGCGACCGATGATGCGTTTAAGGCGACCGTGACCTCACGGCCCATGGTCGCGCTGCTGTCGGCAGGTGACCGTTCGTGACGAGGTGGGCCACCGGCGCAGACCAGATCGCGGACATGCTTGCCGCCGGCGAGTTGGAGCAGGTTGCCCCGTCGCCGCAGAACGCGGCACGTCTGCTGGCCGAGGCCGAGCGGCACCTGCGTTCCGCCGCTCTGCTGGGTCCCGACGATCCGGCAGGTGCCTACGACATGCTGTATGCCGCTGCCCGCAAGGCGATGGCGGCAGCGTTGGCGGTGCAAGGGTTGCGGTCCACCAGCAAGGGTTGGGTGTGGTCACCTTCTCTGGCCCCAGGTAGCGGTCTGATCGTCACGGATTCTGGCCCCACCTCGGTGGCCGCGGTGGTGCCTTCCTCGGGTGGGTGTGTCGTCGTGAATGTTGGCCCCACCCGCGGTGAGGGTCTTCACGTCAACGGTTGTCGGCGTGGAGGTCCCGGTGAGGCAGTGGTCCAGGGTGGAGTTGTTCGAACAGATCCGGCGGGACCGTCGTGCTGATCCGAGCGTGTCGGTCCGCGAGCTCGCGCGATCCCATGGGGTGCACCGTCGGACGGTGCGCCAAGCGATCGCCTCGGCGGTCCCGCCACCGCGCCAGGCGTATCCGGCTCGGGCTCGGCTTAGCGATTGACCCGTGGCGGGAGGTCATCGACGGCTGGCTGATCGGCGACCAAGAGGTACCGCGTAAGCAGCGACATACCGCGCGGCGGGTGTGGCAGCGGCTGGTCGCCGAACACGACGCGCAGGTCGCGGAGGTGACGGTGTCCCGGTGTGTCGTGACCCGCCGGGTCGAGCTCGGGCTGGTTGACCGGGAGGTGTTCGTCCCGCAGGTCCACGCCCCGGGCGCGGAGGCCGAGGTCGACTTCGGCGAGTTCGAGACCGTGATCGCCGGAACATCGGTGAAGGTGTGGATGTTCGTGATGCGGCTGTCGCACCCGGGTCGGGCGTTCCACGTCGCCTACGGCACCCAAGCCCAGGAAGCGTTCCTTCAAGGGGCACGTCGAAGCGTTCGCCCACTTCGGCGGCGTCCCTGCCCGGGTCCGGTACGACAACTTGAAGCCAGCGGTGACCAGGGTCTTGAAGGGCCGCGACCGGACCGAGTCCGACCGGTTTATCGCCTTGCGCTCCCACTACGGGTTCGATTCGTTCTTTTGCATCCCGGGCAAGGCGGGCGCGCACGAGAAGGGCGGCGTCGAGGGCGAGATCGTCCGCTTCCGTCGCTGTCATCTGGTGCCGACGCCGACGGTTGCCTCGTTGGCCGAGCTGAACCAGCACATCGCTGCTTACGACGTCGCCGACGACGCCCGGGTGATCACTGGCCACCACGCCACCGTCAGGTCGAGTTCGCTGCCGAACAGGCCACGCTGTTGCCGTTGCCGAGCGAACGGTTCGACCCGGGCGTGTGAGGCGCGGCGGGTCGACCACCGCTCCCGGGTCTCGATCCGTCAGAACCATTCTCCGTTCCCGCCCGGTATGTCGGGCGCCGACTCGTGGTGCGGTTCACCGCGACCACCGTCACCGTCTGACGGGCCGAAGGTCGTGGCCGTGCACGAGCGGGCCACCGGCCTACATCGTCGAGGTCCTCTCCTCGATCACTACCTCGAGGTGTTGACCCGCAAACCTGGCGCCCTACCAGGCGCGACCGCACTGGCTCAAGCCAAAGCAGCGGGAGCGTTCACGCCCGCGCATCAACGGTATTGGGACGCGGCCCGCCGCGCTCCTCGGCGATGGTCGCGGCACCAGGGCTCTGGTCGAAGTCCTCCTCGCCCACCGCACCCTCCCGGCCGCGGCGTTGGACCGAGGCGATCGACGCCGCCGTCATCGCCGGGATCCTCGCCCCTGAGGCCGTGATCATCGACGCACGAGCCGCGCCGCCACAGCGGCCGCTCCGCCGGTGCCAGTCGGTGACGCCCTGGCCCGCTTGACCGGCCAGCGCCCTCGCTGACCGGCTTACGACGACCTGCTCACCACCAGAAGGCCTGACCAGTGACCATCACAACCGACGCCGCCGCCGAGATGCCGTCAACGCCGCCGCCCGCGAGCTGCACCTGCCCACCGTCCGCGCCGGAGCCATCCGGCTCGCCGAGATCGCCGTGCGAGAACGACGCACCCACCTGGGCTACCTCGCCGACATCCTCGCGGCCGAGGTCGACGACCGCCTCGAACGCCGCCACACCCGCCGAGTGACCGAAGCCAAGTTCCCCCGCATCAAACGCCTCGCCGACTTCAACCTCGACGTCGTCCCCAGCATCCCGCCGCGACCCTGGGCCACCTCGCGACCGGCGCCTACCTCGACGCCTGGCTGAACCCGTGGTCATGCTCGGGGACTCCGGCACCGGCAAGAGTCACTACTCATCGGCCTCGGCCTGGCCGCCTGCCAGCAGGGCCGCCGGGTCCGGTACATCACCACCGCCCAGTTGGTGAACGAACTCGTCGAAGCCGCCGACGAGCGCGTCCTGTCCCGCGTCGTGGCCCGATACGCCCGCCTGGACCTGCTGTGCCTGGACGAACTCGGGTACGTCAACGTCGACCTCGCGGCGCCGAACTCCTCTTCCAAATCATCACCGCCCGCGAAGAACGCGCCTCCGTGGCCATCGCCACCAACCTGCCCTTCTCCGAGTGGGGCACCGTCTTCCCCGACCCCCGCCTGGTCGCTGCCATCGTCGACCGCGTCACTTTCAACGCCCACATCCTCGAAACCGGCACCCAGTCCTACCGCCTCCGCACCAGCAAGACCACCACCTGCCGTCCCCGCTGACCCCCCTCAGCCCCAGGAGTGGAGCCGAAATTCATGACGACAGATGGGGCCAGAGAACTTGACGAAACCCAAAGGGTGGACACCTGGCGGTCCAAGACGCGGTCACCCACCAGTTGGGGGCCACGGGCCGGTCGTACGTCCTTTCGGTCGGCTCCGGCGGACCCGTAACGACGCGGACTATCCCCGCCTGACCAGCCCCGAACTCAACACGGACGACATCGATGAGGACCCGCCCAAAGCACGCCAAATCGTCACCGCGATGGCCGCCCTGCTTCCCCACCTGCAACCCTGGCAATAGCGCCAGCCGCTGGTCGCTCCCCCGCTGGGGCCCACCTTCGGGCGCGCTCTGTGTTGAGACAGACGGACGGGCCCCCGACACCCGGAAACGCTGTCGGGGCTTACCGTATGTGGCCGCCTTGAGCTTGCGAGAGTCGCGCGCGCGACTCCCGCGGGCTAGTCAACCCGATGCGGTGCTGGGCGTCGCCACCGGACCCAGCCCACTGGGGGTGTAGGACGAGCTCGGTCGTCGAGTCGCCGCCGGTCGGCTCAGCCTCGCTCGCGCTCGCGCCTTCATGCTCGATGAATACGTCGGGCTGGCGGACGATCGCCCCGAGCGCTATCGAAAGGTCATCGACCGCGACTTCGTCGCCAAGGTCGACATCGATCCGGCGAACGTGTTAGTCGCTGACCCGGCAGACCCGAGAGGACAACGCGCGCTTCTTCGGCGGTGACGTCGAGGCGGTGCCACACATTTACCTGACCCAGGGGTCGACGATCCTCGAGGCGCGGCATGTGGTTCTCCTAGCCAGCGGGCGAGAAGGCCGAGGCGCTGCACCAGCTGACCGAGGGGCGGTCAGTGCGCTGTGGCCAGCCACCGCCCTCCAGTTTCATCCACACGTCACCGTTCTCGTCGACAGCGCCGCTGCCGCACGCCTGCAGCCCGGCTCCTACTACACCGAGACGTATGCCGCCAAGCCCGCCTGGCGGGCATCTGATGGCGACCTCGCCGACCAGCCACAAATCCTGGCGGCAGCGCGGGTCTTCACCCAGGCGAGCTGCTTTCTCCGGGGTGGGTCGAGGTGGCGAACGGCCGGGTGATGGCCGTAGGCGGCGGTCCGGCCTATCGCTCCGGCGCGGGTACGATCGTCGACCTCGGCGACGTCACCACGCGCCGGGGTTCGTCGACCCGCACGCACACGGCGGCGGCGCGTCATACACGGATGGGGCTCAGGCAGCCACTTTGGCGCGGGCGATGCACCTTCCCACGGCAGCACGTCCGGCATGGCGAGCCTGGTGACCGACACGGTGGAACGTCTCGCGGATCAGATCCGTGCGCTGCGTCCGCTCGTCGACAGGGTCGACCTGCTTGGCGTGCACCTGAGGGACCGTGGCTCGCGCCGCGCTACCGGGGAGCGCACGACCCCAGTTTGTTGCGGACGCCGAGCGGCGAGGACGTCGACCGACTGCTGCGAGCGGGCCCCATCGTGATGGTGACCATCGCGCCAGAGGTGCCTGGCGGCCTGGCCGCGATATGTCGGCTCGTCGATGCTGGTGTCCTCGTGGCCATCGGCCACTCGATGCCACTTACGCCGAGGCTCGGACTGCCTTTGCGGAGGGAGCCCGCATTCTCACCCATGCACAAGGCGCACCGTCCCTTGCACCACCGTGAGCCAGGCCCGGCGCAGGCGGCCTCGGGCAGCCCTGGGGTGATCCTCGAGGTCATCGCCGACGGTGCGCATGTCCACCCTGCCGTGGTGGCCGACATCCTGCGCACCCGCCCGGGCCGGGTCGCGCTCGTCGCCGACGCGATGGCTGCCGCCGGAGCAGGAGACGAGGACTACCGCCCTCGGCCCCTGAACGCGGTGGTGCGCGGCGGTCGCCCGAATCGGCGGTCCCGATGGGCCGATCGCGGCTCGACGCTCACGCTTGATCGGGCCTTGCGGGATGGGCCGTCGATTCCGGGTCGAGTTCTCCGTCGCGCTCTCCGCCGCGACGCGAATCCCCGCCGACGTCATCGGACGTGGCGACCTGGGACGCCTCACCCCGGGGGCGCGAGCGGACCTCGTCGTCCTCGATCCGAGCCTCCGGGTGACCAGCGTGATGCGCGGCTGTCACTGATCTGACGACCTTGCCTGGGCGTCGATTCGACCTGACCTGACTGGGCTAGGTGCGCACCGAGTTGTCTCCAGCCGGGCAGGATCGGCCTGACGCCAACGCTGGCCCGGTGCTCGCCAAGGAGCCCGGTCACCAGACAGCGGCAGAGCGAGTTCCCGCGCCAAGAACAATCCCGGATCATCAACGAACAGCCAGTCACTCACACCGGGTCTGGCGGCCGCAACCTGAGGCTCGGTGTCACCTACAAGGTGAAGGGGCTAAGGCAGCAGGTCCAGGTACTTCTTCCGTGCTTAAGCATCGCGTGGATGACCATCTCATCTCCGAGGGTGAGGATCAGAACGACCGTCTCCAGGAGTCGCGCTTGGGTGTCGAACCCCAGACGAAGTTCCCGAGTGGGCGACTCGTCCTGGGTCAGCGGCTCGATCCATACCGGCCATTCGGCGGCCTGCGCCGCATCCTGGGCGGTGACGCCGTGCTTGAGTGCGCTGGGTGGACCTCACGCCGCGAAATGAGCCAGTGCGGCCCTGATGGCCTCGGACCGGCTCATCTCGTGCTTGACAGCGGCAGCGTCCAGAGCCGCCAGCTCCTGGGTCGTCAAGCGGACCGCAACCACCTGCATCGGCTCGGCCCCTCTTCCGGGACGGCCCCGCCCCGGTGCTTCAACTCCTCGACGTCGTATCCGGCTCGGCTTCCTCCGCCCAGGTGCGGATCTGTTCCTCACTCACCATGAGCCAATCGTATAACGAAAATTGGGATGGAGCCGTCTCGCTCGGCGGTGGCACGCGATCGGCCCATATACGGCCCACAGACCCGCCGCAGCAGGTTGGGGACGTGACTCGTCGCGGCACGGACCGACCTGACCCGACACCCGGTCCACGGGGACGTGACCCGCTACGTTGTCGGACACGATGGTGTCGGCTGGTGGCGTGCCGGGTCGACTCCAGGCACCCCGACCGCGTTGGTCCGAAGACTACGGATTAGAAGGTTAGGGTTCGAATCCCTTCGGGCGCGCTTCACTTCGTTCGCTCCCCGCTGGGGCCCACCTTCGGGCGCGCTTCACTTCGTTCGCTCCCCGCTGGGGCCACCTTGGGCGCGCTTCACTTCGTTCGCTCCCCCGCTGGGGCCCACCTTCGGGCGCGCGCTGTGTTGAGACAGACGGACGGGCCCCAACACGCGGAAACGCTGTCGGGGCTTACTCGTGTGCGGCCGCCTGGTTCTTTCGTCAGGCCTCGCTTGAGGCCTGGTTCGAGATGGTGATCGTCAGTGGTCCGGCGAGGCGCCGACGAGAAAGAACATGACAGCCGCGCGCGGAAGCCCAAGACGGTCACCGGTACACCCCTCGACCGGTGCTCGATGTCGAGGGCCAGGATGACGAGGCGGTCGTCGCAGATGTCCACCACGACGCGCCAGTCCCCTATCCGGTAGCGCCACAACCCGGTCAGCGGACCGGTCAGTCCCTTCCCGCGTGAACGGGGTCATCGGCCCGTTCGACCTCGGCCAGGTAGTCGGTGATCCGCTTGGCCATCGGCCGGTCCGTGTGGCCAGGCTGCGCAGCGCCTTGGCGGCGTCCGGGTGCAGCTCAATCGTCCAGGCCAAGCTCGGCCACCACCTCGGCCAAGGATTCGGTGGCCACCGCTCCTGAGCGCACCTCGCCGACGCGCGCAGCGATGTCGTACTCCCATTCGACCTGCGGCAGACCGCGCTCGATCGCCTCGCGCAGATAGAACGAGCGCGAGCGGTGCGTCCGCTCGGCAAGGGCATCGAGCCGTCGCTGCGTCTCCTCGGGAATCCGCACGCTCGTGGTCATCACTGCTCCTGACTGCGATGTATTCGACTGACTACAGCGTATTCATTCTGTCAAGAGCGGGGCCCGACACAGGGGGTCAGCGGACCAAGCCCGCGCCGTGCGCCGGGTGCGCGCCTGAACTCCATGCGGTGCGCCGACTTGACTGGGAGGCCGCGACCACGCCGTGGTGTTCCCCAGAGCAGTCGGTGCGGTGATCGGCCCATTGTTCGACGGTGACGCCAACCACCGCTGTGAACAGGTAGTCCAGGTCCGCGCCACGCGGGTGACTGAGCCCCGTGGTGGTGGGCCTCGAGGTGGTCCCGTCGGTCTCCTACTCGCCGCCGTCGATGGCGGCGTAAAGTGAACTCAGCATCCACGGCATCGTTGAGCAGCGCCTGGACCTCTCTGAGAGGTAGGGCGGTCGCTGGCGATCCATTCGTCGTGCATGTCGATCGGGACCGCTCCGACGAGCCGGATGACGGCGGCGGGGTTGGGGAAGATCCTGACGACCCGGCTGCGCGCTGATCTCCTTGTTGACCCGCTCGAGGGGTTGGTCGACTCAGATCTTGCGCCAGTGCGCGCGGGAACGCGCTGAAGGCGAGGACCTCGGTCTTGGCCGTCGTCCATCAGTGGCCCGATCTTGGGCCACCGGACTTGGCGAGCTGGTCGCGGGCCTGGTCCCAGGCCGCGTCGATGTCGGCGGGGTTGGCTTGGGCGAAGATCGTGCGGAACACGGCGGCCACGTAGTCGGCCTGGCCCTTGGGGGACGTGGGCGAGCAGGTTGCGGGCGAAGTGGACCCGGCACCGTTGGTGCGCGGCGCCCTGGAACGCGCGGCTGAGCGCCGCCACGAGGCCGGAGTGCTGGTCACTGATCACCAGCTTCACCGCGCCAGGTCCGCGTTGCTTGAGGCCGAGCAGGAACGCGCGCCAGAAGGTCTCATCTCGCTGTCGCCGACATCGAGGCCGAGGATCTCCCTGTCCCCGCGGGCGGTTACGCCGGTCGCGACCACGACGGCCATCGAGACGACCGCGGCCGCCCTTTGCCGGGCTTGTTCCGCACGTGGAGGTAGGTCGCGTCGAGATAGATGTAGGGGAACTCGGCGTGGTCGAGCGCGCGTGTGCGGAACGCCCCGACGACCTCGTCGAGGTTGGCGCAGATCCTCGAGACCTCCGACTTGGAGACACCGGTGCCGCCCATCGCTTCGACCAGGTCGTCGACGCTGCGGGTGGAGATGCCGTGGACGTAGGCCTCCATCACCACCGCGTACGGCGCTTGGTCGATGCGTCGGCGGGGCTCGAGGATGATCGGGAAGAACGACCCCTTCCTGAGCTTGGGGATCCGCAGCTCGACATCGCCGGCCTTGGTGGTCAACTGCCGCGGCCGGTGGCCGTTGCGCTCGGCGGTGCGGTCCTCAGTGCGCTCGCATAGGGCCGCGGCGCCGATACGTTGGGTCGCTGAGCTCGATCAGTTCTGGGCGCAACCTGGACCGACTCGCGGATCAGATCGACGCCGTCACCGGCGCGGAACGCGTCGAGCAGTTCGGACAGGGCAGACTGGGCAAGGCCATCGGTGGGAACTCCTTCGGTAGGTGAGCTTACGTACACACCAAGATCCCGCTGGATGGCCCCACCTACCTCACGAGCCCCCCCGCTTACCCCCAAACCCACCACGCCAGGGCCTCCTGGTGCCAGCCAGCCAGCGAGTTTTGCTCGCTGCGGTTGCGCAGATGGGCGGCCTTACCGTCGATGATCCGCTCCTCGCCCGGGCCTGGTCGGCCACGACCAACGCGTGACCGTCGCCAACGCGCTCAAGCTCCGTCAGGGGAGCCGTCTGGACGGCGATGGGGCGACCGTCGGGACGCCTCGGCGGCCGCGGACTCGACCTGCTCGGGTGGGCCGGACAAATCACGCAACAGGGGTGCTTGGTTTATAATCCCCAGGCGCGCCCTGTGACGGGTTAAGCCGCGCCGCGGGCCGGGTCTCCGGTCTGGGCGGTGAGCGCGGTATGGAGAAGGAGACCATCCCAGCTGCTTCGTCGGATCCAGCCCGGTGAGCTGGGCGGCGCGCTTTGAGCCGTGGTGGCGGGTCGTCTGGGACGCAGGCTCAGGGCAGTGGCGGCCTCGGTGGCTGATCTGCGGGTCGAACCAGCCCCTGCACACCTCGAGCACATGCCTGTGCTCTGGGCTGGAGCAGCGGGTTGAGGATCGCGTGTCAGACGAGATGGCGTGGGTCGACGGGCGGTTCCTCGCGCAAACGGCCGGATACAACGCATCGGCA
>JADJEA010000007.1 GCA_016702415.1 Nostocoides sp. | reverse complement strand
GTCCATCGGGACCTCGCGCTCCATGTCGGCCTGACCTCGTCGATGCTGGAGAAATTATCGGGCGTCGACATAGGCGAAGAGCATCCTCGAGCTCGCGCTGCCACGGCGTGTCCGGCGCGAAGGCGTGACCGTCGTCGACATCCGCACCGAGTAGAGCCGGATGAGGTCCGCCGCGATCTCCTTGACGTGCCGTCGAGCCAGGCCTTGGTCTGGGCCCAGTCCGAACCGCCGAGCCGGTGCAAGGTCGGGGCCTCGCCGCCGACGTACTTGGGTTCACCTGGGTCCAGTTGGTCGGTCGGGACGTAAGAGCCGGTCGGCCGGCTGCCCACGTTTGCTCGCGGCATACTCCAAGACAAGGTATTCCCGGGTTGCTCCGCCGACGGTCCGCGCCGTCATCTCTCGACGAACCGGCCGACGCCATGCTGCTCATGGACGACGAAGTCACCCGGCCGCAGCGACAGGGGGATCGACCTGCGCGCGCCGGCGGGACGGCATACGGCGCATGTCTTTGGTGGAGCCAGGGGTGCCCGCCGTGCCGGTGAGGTCGGTCTCGGTGACGACGGCAACCTTGCCCTCCGGGTCGAGAAGCCTCGCCCGAGTGCTCCCGTCGTCACCAAGACGACACCGCCTCGGGCGTGCCGGTGCCATCCGACAGGCGAGCCGGTATGCCGTGCTCGCAACACCTCGTGGACCCGCCGGGCCAGGCCCGCGCCCTCGGTGACGGCCACGACGGTCCAACCGTCCTGATCCAGGCGGGCCAGGTCGGCGACCGCCCGGTCGGTGTCGCCGCGATAGCTCTCTGCCTCGCGCAGCCCCAGGTCGAGCGTTGCCCTGAGATCCTCCCTCGCCGCTGTCGGAGCCGAACGACGTGACGGCCCACACGGCATACCGGCGTCGCGTGCCTGGACGCGCAGATCGGCGACGCTGCGATAGGACCCGGTCCCGAGGATCGCGCGCAGGTCGACGGGAGCCGCGCCACCCGAGGTGACCGCGCTCGCCGCTGCCGCATTGGACCAACTCGCTTCGAGGAACTCCTCGCTCGTGGCGACCAGGTCGTGGGCGCGCAGCCGGATCCGTTCGGGGTCGGGCGATGACCATGGACCCTGAGGGAGCACCTCCAGGAGGGTCTGCATTCGGTCGACAAGGACCGGCAGCAGCGACTCCATTCCCTCAACGGCGATGCCTCAGAGACCTTCTCCAACAGGTCGGCGACGCCGGGGAGCGCGGATCAGGCGCGGGCGCGCTCGCGGCCGCGTCGGTGAGCAGCAGCTCGCGGCACGGCGGCGCCCACAGCCCCCCGTCGGCGACCTCGAGGCTGCGCTGGTCGGCGACCCGGAACCACCGGATCTCCTCCACGGTGTCGCCCCAGAACTCCACCCGCAGCGGGTGTTCCTCGGTCGGCGGGAACACATCAAGGATTCCGCCACGGACCGCAAACTCACCTCGCCGTTCGACCAAGTCGGTCCGGGTGTATGCCGCCCCGACAAGGTCTTCGACGACCACCTCCAAAGCCCGTTCCTGGCCGGCCACCAGGGCGACCGGTGTGAGTTCTCCCAATCCGACGGCGATGGGCTGCAGCACCGCACGGACCGGAGCGACGACGATACGTAGCGGGTCGGCTGCCTCCTCGGATGTGTCGATGCCCGAACGCGCAAGTCGGCGCAGCACCGCAAGCCGCCGCCCCACGGTGTCGTTCCGAGGCGACAGCCGCTCGTGCGGCAAGGTTTCCCAACTCGGGAAGACCGCAACGACGTCCGGATTCAGGAACGAGCACAGCCCGGCCGCGAGGTCGTCGGCCTCGCGGTTGGTGGCCGTCACGACGAGGAGCTGGCCCGCTTCCCGGAAGCGCCGAGGCCACCAGAGCGAGGACCAGCGGACGTGCGCCAGAGACACAGGCGAGGTCCAGTAGCGGCGTCCGCTCCCCCGACGCCGGGCCAGCGCCCACCCGAGTGCCGGTCACCCCAGAGTGTCGTCAGTTGCGCCAGCGTGCTGGCGGCAGGGGCGGTCGTGGTCGTCATAGCCGAACAACTCTACGGCTAGGACATTCCAGGCAGTTCACCCCAGTGAGTTGGTTCCTGACCTCGTCGGGCGGCCATCTCACCTACCATGACGTGGGTGCAGTGACCAGCCCGGCTGCCCACCGATTCGACTCCCGGAGTGCCCATGACCTCACGAGCGCGTCTGGCGACGTGGGGACTGGTCGCGCTGTTGGCTGTCGACGTTGCCTTGATCAGCCTCGCCTTTCGCAACCCGTTCCGTCAGCCCTTGGCCCTCGACGGTGTCCGTCACCAACGACGCGGCCTCCACTCACAGCAGCCCGCCATCGGCTCCGCCAACCACGACGGCAACGGCACCTCCTCCGGCAGAGACCTCGGCACCGCACGTGGTCCACTCGGAATCGTGGCGGTTGACGCCAGCAGCGCGTGGAAGTTCCGGCAAGGCGCGTGTCCGGCGGGAGGCAGCAAACCGTGGCACCCCGCCAACGGCGGACGGACGTGGGACGAGATCGCTATCCCCTTCTCGGTCATCTCTCGAGTCCAGGTCACCGACAGCACCAAGATCCTCGTCGTGGGCAGCGAAAGCACCTGCCGGGAGTCGGCGTTGCACAGTTCGGACACTGGCAAGACGTGGAGTCCGGGTGGTGCGCTGTCTCTGTGGTATCCGTCCTCGCCACCCCCAAAGACGTCGTCAACTCGGCTGGGCGAGGCAGCACACCGTGCGGCGAGACCGACGCCGTGTCGGTCTCGTCCTCTCCGCGACATCCGCTGCCGTGCTCTGCGGCACCGGAAAGGTGTGATGGAGACGGCCAACGCGGGATCGACGTGGGTGGCGATCGCGCGAAACCCCTCAAGGCTGCGGCACTCGCCGTGCGCCTTAGAGGCGGGCAAGCTGGCAGCTATCGTTGCGCACCCCGGCGACGGGTGTTCCGGCGCTCAGCTGTCCGTCGTCGTCGGGACGACAGTCAGGAAGATCGGTTGCGTGGACCTGGGCGGTCGAGAGAGTGCCGGGCTGATCGGTGAGGCTGCCCTGGGCATCGAGGGCGACGCGGGGTGGTTCGTGCTGGACGATGCGACTTACCGATCCGACGACGGCGGCAAGACCTGGGCCGCCGCCTGACATCCTCTTCCCGAATCCGACACCGGGTCCTGCGGGGGGGTCGTCTGGGGCCTCGGCAGCCGTGGTGGATCACTCAGCTGTAAGCGTCCAGGGTGTCCTCGCGGATCGCAGCGCCAAGTCGGGTCATCTTTGACCAGTCGACCAGGTCGATGGAGGCGCCGGACGGCGAGGTGCCGAAGCCCGTGATCGGCGCCGTGAGGAAACGAATGTCGCTGGGCCGAAGTCCATTCATGGCAAAAAGGTCCGCGCGCATTTGAGCCAGGTCAAAGCCGCGATCGACGATGACGTTGCTCGTGGCGGCGTCGATCAGCGTGGCCAGCCGGGCTGGATTGGCCAAGGTTTCGACGCTGATCGCCTCGAGCATCAGTGCCTTCAGAAATGCTTGCTGTCTGCGGCCGCGGCTGAGGTCTCCCTCGCTGAGGTCGTAGCGTTCCCGGACGAAGGCCAAGGCACTGTCTCCGTTCAGGTGCATCATCCCTCGGGTGAACACGTGACCGTCGATCTTGCCGCCCTCTTCGACGTAAACGTCCAGGCCCCCGACTGCGTCGGTCATGCGCTTGAAGCCCTCGAAGCCGATCATGGCGACGTGGTCGATCTTCACTCCGAGCATGGTTTGAACGGTGTCCACCAGCAACGGAGCACCGCCAAAGGCAAAGGCCGCGTTGATCTTGTTACGCCCGCGCCCTGGAATAAACACGTACATGTCGCGGGGAAGTGGATCAGGGTGACGTTGTGTTTGTCGACCGGCACGTGGACGAAGATGATGACGTCGGAACGGGCACCCGCAAGGCCTGACCGAGCATCCGAACCGATGAGCAAGTAGTTGTCGCCCGCGCTTTCGGCAGGCACTCCTGTCGCGGTTGGTATGCCGCCCGCGCCCGGTTCGGACGGGTCGAAGCCCTCCCCGACGTCGGCCGACACGAGCGGGCCCCGGGTCGGCAGGAGATCGGCATACTGCAAGTTCGTCGTGACGAGGTGGTTGAGCCAACCGAGATAACCGCCCAGCGCCACGACGGGCACCACCAGCATGATGACCACCGCGAAGAGCAACCGCCGGTTCCGGCGCCGCTCCCCGGTGCGGCAGCCTCCCGGGGCCGACGATCGGACATTGTCCGAGTCTAGGCGAACCCCTGATTGGCGCGGCGATCGGAGCATCCTCTCGACGACACCCTGGATTCCACATCCTGTGGGCGACATCCACCAGTGCCGGCTCCGGTCACGGCGCGACGGAGGACCAGACGGCCGCGTGCCCCGCTGCGCTCCTTTCCCAGCTGAAGGTGGCCGCCCTCGCGCGTCCCCGGCGCACCATGGCGAGTACATCTGCTCCGCCGGCGAGCACATCGAGCAACCCCGCCGCGATGGCGCCCGGGGTCGGCTCAACAAGCACCCCGCCGTCACCCACCACCTCCGGAAGGGCCGCACCCGGGCCGCCACGACCGGCACCCGAGCGGCCATCCCCTCCAGCGCGGGAAGCCCGAATCCCTCATAGGTGGATGGCACGACGACTGCGGCAGCCGCCGCGACGATCCCGGGGACGACCGGGTCCGGCAGCCGCCCGAGCAGGCGCGTGCCCGGCATACCGGCGAACAGGGCATTGCGTCGCGGATGCGGCGGCCCAGCCAAGGCGAGCGTCAGGTCGGGATGCTCACGGTGAACGATGGGCCACGCCTGCGCGAGGGAGTCCAGGTTCTTGCGCGCCGCAGCGCCTCCGGCGTGCAGGACATATGGACCGACAAGACCTAAGACGGCCCGCTCCTCGGGCGTGGCCGGAGCAGCACTGAGGAAGCGAGCATCGACACCATTGGGCACGACGACCGGATTGCGGATCCCGAGGAGCCTCGCTGGCCTCGCTCGCCGAGAACTCCGATACACAGATCACCGCTGCCGCTCGCCGAAGCTCAGCCGCTGCTGCCCGCACCGGGGCCGACTCATCAACGAACCGCCAAGCCACGACATCGTGCAGCGTGACGACCTCAGTCGGGCCTGGCGGCAGCTCCAACCCCATGCGGTGCACGAGGGCTCCACGGGGATAGGCCACGCGACCAACCAGCGCTCGGCTGCGCCCTTCTGCGCCGGAAACCCAGCCCATCGGCAGTCGGCGGGTGCCCGACAGCGGCGAACGGAGGGATCGGAAGATCTCCCGGCGCACCTCCCACCGAGGTGTCCGCCCGTGCGCGAGAAGGGCGGCGGCAGCGCGGTTCGCGATCTGCTCCTCGTAAACCTGTGCACCCATAGGAGCCGCGCTGGCGCTGGAGACGACGACGAGGAGCGGCACGGATGCCATGATGCCAACACGGGGCGGCCGGGTGGGCCGCACGACGGAAGGCGGGCGTGGAATGCCGACGGGCCAGACCAGGGTCGCCC
Source organism: Nostocoides sp. (assembly GCA_016702415.1). Lineage (GTDB taxonomy): Bacteria > Actinomycetota > Actinomycetes > Actinomycetales > Dermatophilaceae > Nostocoides_A. Next base: position 22,809 of record JADJEA010000007.1, on the reverse strand, counting down.
TGATCGCGTCATCGTTCTACCCGCACATCGGTGGGGTCGAAGAGCATGTCCGCCAGATCGCGCGCGAATTGCGCGACCTCGGGCACGAGGTGGTCGTGTGGACGGTGGACCGCGGCGAACACCTCGGGGTCCGCACCGTCGACGGCGTCACGGTCCGCTACCTCCCCACGCCGCTGCCCGCCGCCCGGGCTGGCTCACTGGCGCGCTTCGCCCGGGCTGCGCCAGCCGCGTGGCGGGCGTGGCGCAATGCGCCGCCTGCCGACCGGCCCGACCCTCTGCACGTCCACCGCTCCCGCCCCAACGGGGTGTCTGCCGCCCCCCTCGCCGCTCGCTGCCACGTCCCCGTCGTGGTGACGAGCCACGGCGAGACGTTCATGGACGTGCAGGTCTTCGAGGACTCGGCATTGCTTCGCACCACCCTCCGCAAAGCACTCGCGATGGCGGCCGCGGTTACCGGAGTGTCCGAGGTGGTGGTGGCGGACCTGCGCGAACGCTTCGGGCTGGTCCACGGAGCGGTCATCGGCAACGGCGTCCCACCCGCACCGCTGGAGGCCTCGGAGCCTGGACCCGGCACCCCCGATCCGACCCTACGATCTGTGCAGTCGGCAGGCTCGAACCGGTTAAAGGCTTCGATCTGTTGCTTGACGCACTGCCGTCGGTGCTGGGGACCCTGCCACGAGCCCGACTGCGGCTAGGCGGGTCGGGGTCGGCGACCGAGTCGCTCACCGACCAGATCCAGCAGCTCGGGATATCCGAGGCGGTGTCCCTGCTCGGACCGCTGACGCAGGAACAGGTCGCCACCGAGATGGCGGACGCCGACGTCGTCGTGGTCCCGAGCAGACGGGAGGCCTTCGGCATCGTCATTCTCGAAGCGTGGCGTGCGGGCACTGCCCTGGTCGCTACCAACCGAGACGGGCCCGGCACGCTGGTCCGCCACGGCGTCGACGGACTGCTTGTCGACCCGGACGACGCTGCGGACGTGGCAGCCGCGATCCTGCGGGTCCTGAGCGACCAAGAGTATGCCGCGCGGCTCGGCGCCGCGGGCCGGGACCGGGTCGCGGAGTTCACCTGGTCGGCCGTCGCCGAGGCCTATGCGCGGCTGTATACCGCGATCCTCCGGTCAGCGTTGTGACCCACCTCGCGTGGCGAGGATGACATCACCGACGAGCTGGGCACTGTCGGCTCAACGGAACCGGTCGGCGTTGCGTCGACCGGCCGCGACGACTTCAGCGCGCCAGGCCGGATCGGCCAGCACCCGCCGGACGACGGCGGGGACGTCGTCCGGTCGGTCGGGGTCGATGAGGATCGCCCCGCGGCCGGCCACGTCCGGCAGCCCGGCCGCCTGGGACGACGACCGGGCAGCCCAGCGACTGAGCTTCGACGATGGGCAGCCCGAACCCCTCGTAGCGGGACGGAAACACCAACACCCCCGCCCGTTGGTAGAGCCAGACCAGCTGCGCGTCGGTGAGCTGGGCGGCATACCGGATGACGGAGGAGTGGCCCCCGGCGTCGGCGGTCCCCGCAAAGACCCGAGCGGAGCCGCGAGCGCCGACGACCACGGTCGGCAGCGCGGCCCGTTCTAGGCAGTCGAGCACTCCGGCGAGGTTCTTGTGCACCGCCAGGGTGCCGACGCAGAGCACGAACCCGGTAGGGAGCCCGCCCGGGCCCAGGTCCGGGGGTGTCGGAGGGATCGCGCCAAGGTGGTCGGCCCCGTTGCTGACTACCTGGAAGCGGCCCAGCGGACGGTCGAGGACCTCGGCGAGCTCGCGCGCAGAGAAATCCGACACGGTGAGGATTGCCGACGCACGACCGGAGACCACGCGATAGATCAGCCGGTGCCAGGCCCGGAACGCCCGGGTATACGTCGCCGGGTAGCGGAAGGGCGTCGCGTCGTGAAAGGTCGCGACCTGGCGCCGGACGATCAGTGGCGCCGGTCCGGCCAGGCTGACCAGGACCCGACGACGCGCCAGGACGGGCAGCGCGATCTGCTCGAACGCCACGCCCCGCAGCCGGGACCGACGCACCCGTTCGGGTGGCAGCCAGGTCGGCGTGGTGGCGTCGCTGGGCAGCCCCACGAGGACGTCCAACCGCGGGTCGATCAGCAACCGACGGCCGATCTCATCGGCGAACCGTTGCGTGCCGGTGCGCCCTTGGGCGAGCCACTTGCCGTTGAGCATCACCCGGGTCGGCTCCGCTGTCGGGTCCCGGGCGGTCATGGTCCTCAGCCTCTCATCCCCAAACGGCCCCGGCGCGGCAGAGCCCGCGGTTATGCTCGACGTGGCCTTGGGGGATCCTGTGGACAAGGCCAAGGCGGGCGAGAGGTCGGGGATGGCACTGCGAGGTGACTCCACAATCGCAGCCGTGGAGGGACGGGCCGGTGTTCGGCGCGTCGCCCGCTGGCTGTCGGTCAGCGATGCCCTCGTGCTGATTCTGGCCGTCGCAGGCGCACAAGTGCTGCGGTTCGGGACCGCGCCCGATCCCAACGTCGCCGACCCGACGACCTCGGTCCTGGACCTCGAATACACCTGGGTCTCGGTGAGCGTCGTGGTCCTGTGGCTGGTGTCGCTGCGGTTGCATGCGGCATACGACCCCCGGATGCTCGGCCACGGGACCCAGGAATACCGCGCGGTCGTCAACGCGACCTTCCGGCTGTTCGCCACCTTGGCGATCATCAGCTATCTGTCCAAGCTGGAGTTGGCCCGTGGGTATGTGCTCGTGGCGTTCCCGGTCGGCCTGATCGGGCTGTTGGCGTCCCGGCGCGTCTGGCGGTCCTGGTTGGGCGCCAATCGCGCTCGCGGGAGGTTCGCCGACGCCGTCCTCGTCGTCGGAGACGTCGAGCACATCGGTCCACTGATCCGGGATCTCACCGCGGCCACCGACGCGGGGTTCCGAGTCGTGGCCGTCTGCTGCTCTGGCACTCTGGACCACGTACAAGGCGTCCCCGTCGTCGGTTCCGAGGACGAAGCGGCCGCGCAGGCGCAACGCTTGGGCATCGACGTAGTAGCGTATGCCGCGTCCTCGCGCCTCGGTGCTACCGGGCTGCGCAAACTGGGGTGGGCTCTGGAGGGCACCGGTATCGAGCTGGTGGTCGCCCCCGGGATGACCGATGTCGCCGGGCCTCGGATTCATGCCCGCCGGTGGCCGGCCTCCCCTTGCTCTATGTCGAAGCTCCGCACTTCGCGGGGACGCCGCTGGCCGTCAAGTTCGCTTTCGACATCCTCGCGGCGACAGTCCTCATCGTCCTGCTTGCCCCGGTGTTCGTCGTCGTGGCGGTGCTCATCTGGTTCGAGGACCCGGGGGCCGGTGTTCTTCACCCAGCGCCGCGTCGGCCAAGGTGGGCGGAACTTCGTTATGGCCAAGTTCCGCACCATGCACGTCGGCGCCGAGCAGGCCCGACCCGAGGCCAACGACGCCGACGGTCCGCTGTTCAAGCTGCGCGACGACCCGCGGGTGACCCGGGTGGGCCGGTTCCTGCGCCGGACCAGCCTCGATGAGCTTCCCCAACTGGGCAACGTGTTGCGCGGCGAGATGAGCCTGGTGGGCCCTCGGCCGCCGTTGGAGAGCGAGGTGGCGGCCTATGAGGAGGACGTCCATCGTCGCCTCCTGGTCAAGCCGGGTCTGACCGGGCTCTGGCAGGTGAGCGGACGGAGCGACCTGTCGTGGGGAGGACAGCGCGCCTGGACCTCTATTACGTGGAGAACTGGTCGTTCACCTCGGACCTGCGCATCTGTGGCGGACCCTGCGGGCGATGCGGGAGAGCCGCGGAGCCTACTGAACTGGGCTCTGCGCCAGCGCCGCGCGATAAGCCAGGCCCAGCGCGGGCGCCTGGGTCCGTGCACTGAACCGTCGCTCGAAGTGGGCCCGCGCCGCTGGCGACGCCCCGGCCCAGACTGCCGGTGAGAGTAAGCGATCCAGCCCTTCGGTCACCGCTTCCACGGTCCGCGGCACCGCCACCCCAGCGCCGTTCTCGACCAGGCTCCGGCAATGAGGTGTGGTCCGACACCAGGGCCGGTATGCCGCGCGCCAGCGCCTCCATGACGCTGTAGGGCAGGGCGTCGACCCCGGACGGGTGGGCCAGGACATCCAGCTGCGGGAAGCACCTTGTCTCAACAGCTCATGGCGCGGCACGAAAGCGGTCCAGGAGATCCCTCGCGCAGCCAGCTCGGCCTCCGGAAGGCGAGGGGTTGAGCCGACGATGACCAGTCGCAGTTGTGGATGGCGGGCCCGCAGCCGGGCGTGGGCTTGGACCACCAGCTCCCCGCCCTTGGCCTCGAAGTCCTTGGCCACGAAGCCGATCGTCGGCACGGCCGATCGCGGCCTGCTCCACTCCTGCCCGGTTGAGAGGTCGCCCAGTGGGTCGGCACAGTAGTTGGGGACGATGTCGACCCGGTCCGCGGGCCAACCCGCCGCCACGAGCCAGTCCCGCAGGAACCGGCTCGGTGACACGAAGCGCCTGGCTTGTCCTCTGTGGTGCGTGCACATGGACGCCCGGCTCCATCGGCCCACGGCCCCGTCGAAGGCCGTCGCCATCCGCAGGCGGGTCTGCCCCATCCCCAGGCGTCCCGGTAGAGCCACGCCAGCGGGCTCCGGCGGACATCACCACTGGCGGTTGGGTTCCATGGAAGGCGGTGTGGAACACATGGGTGTGGATGAGGTCGAACGCGCCTGGCGTCACTTGGAAGTGCCGGACGGGCTCCCGGAACACGAGCCTGGACCGTCGCAGGACCGCTTCCGCTTTGGCCGCCACGGCGACGGCCATGGCCTGGGGGGTCTGCGGCGGGCCCGCCCGCCCTCGCCACCGGCCGAGCTCGACGAGGTGCCGGCGTCCAGCGCCTCGTCGTAGGTCACGTAGCGCACCCGGGGGCGGCGTGGCGAGCAGTTCCGTGGTGTAGGTGACATCACCGGAGTGGACATCCCGAGCACCGACGGGACTGACGAGCAGGACCGTCAGAGGACGGTCGCCCTGCGCCCGGTCCCCCGCCGAGCTCACCGCTCACCCCCAGCTGCCCGCGACTCACCCCGCGACTGACCCCGCGACTCACCACGCGACTGATCCCGCGAGCCGAGCCGGGCCTGAATCGACCTGGCCACCGACCGGACGAGATGTCCCGGGTTCAGCCGGGCCGCTGCAGCGAGGTGCCGGCCCACGCGGGTCAACGACGAGCCGTCTCTGCGGGCGGCGGCCGCCGCCGTCACCGCGAGCCGGCCGTAATGGCATCGACCGGCTCGCCGACCCGTCTCGATGGCCGCCAGGACGACCCGGTCGGACGCTCGGCGCGCCAGGGCCTCATGCGCGTCGAGCAGCGCGTCCCACTCACGGGCCGCGGTGCCGTAATCGCGTGAGGTGTTGTCCCGATGCACGTGATAGCGCACCAGCGGGTCGGCCACGGTAGCCGCCGAGCCGAACACCCGCAACAAGTCCAGCAGGAGGCCCGAGTCCTGCTGCTGGAGGAAGAAGCGGCGAATGACCGCCCACCGCCAGATAACGCTCCCGACGCACGAGGACCGAAGCTCAGGCAGACGGTGTGCTCACCGCTGAGCACACACCCGGATAGTCCAGGACCGGGCAGTGTTTGGTCACCGGTCCGCTCGGCAACACCCACTCGAACCCCGTGGCGATAAACGCGGCGTCCGGTTGGCGCTCGGCCAAGGCCAGCTGCCGCGCCAGCTTGCCGGCCAGCCACTCGTCGTCCTGGTCGAGCAGCGCCACCCATTCCGCCGACGTGTGCGCGACCCCGACGTTACGCGCGACCGAGACTCCCCTGATTCGACTGGCGGATATAGCGGACGCGCGGGTCGGCATGGTCCGCCACCCACGACAAGTCCTCGGTCGACCCGTCGTCGACGACGACGACCTCCAGCCTCCACGCCCTTCTGAACCAGGACCGAGTCAAGGCTGCGCTGCAGCCAGGGACCCGGCTCGTGGGCGGGGATGACCACACAGACCCGGCTCATCTGCTCCTCCCTGTTCGACAAGTTCCACGACAAAGCTCCGGAGGGCAGGCGACGAACTGCTCCTGGGAGAAGCGTGCCGCATGCGCGCGGATTGCCTGAGGCGACCACGTATGCCGTTCGCCCGCCTCGACCGCGGCCTTCACCGCTGCCGGGGTGGGCTCGGGGAAGAACAGTCCGCTCAGTCCGGGCGCCACCGTGTCGGAGATAACCCCCGGCCTCTAGGGCCAGGGTGGGCACCCCGAAGGACGCGGCCTCCAATGGGGTCAGCCCGTAGTCCTCCAGGCTGGGCGCGACGAGAGCGGACGCCCGGGCGTAGATCCACCGCAGGCTCGGCATCGCTCACCCCGACACCACCCGGACATTGGCCGGCAGGTCGCGCACCAACCCAGCCCGTCCGGGACCGTCGCCCACGACGACGAGGCGGCAGGACGGCATACCGGCGAAGGCGGCGACCACCACCTCGACGTTCTTATAGGGCAATATTCGGGAGACGACCAGATGGAAGCCCGCGGCCCAGTCGGTCAATACCGCCACCTCTTGCTCGGCGCGTCCGGCCACCGTGTGGGGGGCGGGGAGCACCGTCGCGTCGATCCCGTATGCCGCCCGCACCCGCTCGCGGACCACGCGCGAGTTGGCGAGGGTAACGGTCCGCAGCTAATGCCGCACGCCGGTCCCAACGGGTCAGCCACGGACGCAGCACTGCGAGGGCAGCCCTGGTCAGCGACCGCCGACCGTCAATCCCGGAGGTAGTCGTCGGTCTGGTAGAGCCAACGAGCCGGATTGTGACAGTAAACGATTCGCCTGCCGGCGGTCCGCACCCCGTGGGCCCACCCGCTGCTGGAGACGAGGACCACGTCGGCGTCCGGGCGCAGTCGCCCGGTGGCCCAGGCGAGCAGCGGCAGGGCGAGCCGGTGATTGCGTCGCAGCACCGCGATCCGGTTGAGCGGTGACGTGACGACGGTGGCATCCGCGAATTCGGGGTAGGTCCCGGCCGGATCGTAGAGCGTCGTGTATACCGTCGCCTCGGGGAATGCCTCGCGCATCGCAAGAACGACCCGTTCGGCTCCGCCACGCTGGGTGAGGTAGTCGTGCGCGATCGCGACCAAGGGTCGGACCTGCGGATCTCGGCTCTCAGCAACACGACTGATGACATCCCGGATCTGGCCGACCCGATCCGACCAATCGGGGACGGCGATGTCGGCGGGCGGCAGCGATCCGCCGGGGCTCGGCGAACCGACATCCGACCGGGCCGCGACAACGCGGCGAGCACCGCCGAAGGGAAGCTCGCCGACGTCGCGACGGTGAGCCGCGGCATACCGGAGTCTGCGAAGCCAGCCACCGGGGTGGCAACGACCGGCCTTGCGGCAGCACGGTATTCGTAACGCTTGATCGGATCTAAGCTCTGAGTGAACGGCGTGACCAGGTGCGGGACGAGCAACACGTCGGCGTGCCGGAGGTAGTCGGGGATTGTCCCGGCAGGCCGGGGACCAAGCAGCACGACACCAGCGGCGCCGAGTCGCTCACAGTCCGCAGGGGACAACGGCGCCGGACCCACACACACGACCGTCGCCCGTCCCGCGAGCGCCCTGCCAGTCCGGGCCAACAGCGGCAGATCCATCCGATCGGTGTGGACCGTTCCGGCGTAGAGAGCGACAGGTCCGCGGGCAGATCCTCCGGACGTATCGAATCCCGTTGGTATGCAGCGAGATCGACCGCATTCGGCACGAGGCGCACCGGTCGGGAACTCGACTTGGTGGCCGCGAGGTCGGCGAGCAGACCACGACTTCGGCAGCGCGGCGCATCAACACCGCTTCGTCGTCGACGAGTCAGGCGTGTTCGGCGGGGGTCCGATCTGCCAACAGCCAGTCGTCGGTGATGTCGTAGAGGGTCCGCCATCCGGTGGCTCGCAGGGTGGCCGCGCCCGCCGGGTCGTTGACCCACCAACACCGGGTCGCGGAACCCCAAAGTGCCGTGCCGCCCTGACGACGGCCCGGGCCAGCCGCGCATCGACCCGCGAATCCACTACGCGGGAAGCCATTTCGTCGGCTGAAGCAGCCACAGTCGGCCAGCGTCAACCTTCGGCGGGGCCGGGCCGAGACGCAACCCGACGCCCCGGCGCGGCACGACGCGGTCGCGCAGCACGGCATACTGGGGGTCCGCGGCGGGTTCGACAAACAGGACCCGCACCGTCGAGTCGGCGCGCAATAGCCCCGCGACGAGGTGCTGGTTGCGGCGCCACACCTGGTCCCACGCTTCGAGAGAAGAGCACGACGATGTCCGTCATCGACGTGCCTCCAGGACTCGTCGGTAGACCGCCTCGGTCTGGGCGACCTGCCGTTGGATCGTGAACCGCTCGCGCTGCGCCTCGCTGCAGATCGGCCCCGTATGCCGCCCTTCCGGGCTCGTCGTCGGTCATGGCCCGAAGCCGGGTTGCCGCGTCGGTGAGGTCGGCGTAGAGCTGCGCGCCGGGCACCGAGCCCACCGTCCGAGGTGGCCGCCGGACCCCGCGGCCAGCACCGGCAGACCGCCCGCCATCGCTTCCAGAACGGCCAGACCCAGACCCTCCCGGCGGGTCGGCGCCAGCAGGATGCCGGCCCGGTCCATGAGGGCATCGATATCAGCGCGGTGCCCGACGATGTCGACCGCGTGGCTGATGTGCCAGCCTCGGCGGCCAGGCCGAGCAACCGACCTCGCAGTGAGCCGTCCCCGGCCACGGTTAGCCGCCAGCCCCGTTGGAACACATGCGACCGCGCGAAGATGCGCAGCGCGTCGTCGGTGTGTTCTCGGGCTCCAGCCGCTGCGCGACGAGAGCGACCCGGTCCCGGGGCCTCGCCGGCAGGTCGCGGTTCGGCACTCCCGTGTGGACGACCTGGGTCGGGGTGCGGCCACCAACTGAAGCAGCGACGAACCCGCTGACCGCGATCTGGGCGTCGATCCGTCGACCTGCCACGGCGGACACGACCGGCGCAGCCAAGCCCGAACCCGACCCCCTGGCTGAGGCGAAGTGACAGGTGGCGACGACGGCCGGACCAGGACCACGTCCACGGCGGCGCGCCGCCAGCGCCAGGCTCGCCGAAACCTCCGCCGCAGTCATGTGCACGTGCAGCACCTCCGGTGGCTCGGCCACGACGAGTGCCGCGCGGACCGCCCGCACCGTATCCAGCACCGAGGTAGCCGGTGTCTGCGGGATGTCCCGCCCGAGCACGTCGCGCATCCAGGTCAGGTCGCCGCCGATGACGGCGACCGGGTGAGCCTGACGGGACTGCTCAATTGCCAGCCGGGCGACGAAGCGTTCGACCCCGGCGAAGCCGTCCGAGCGCACGACGTGCACGATCCGGGTCATCGCAACTCCTCGAACAAGGCCAGGTATCTGGCAGCGACGACATCCCAGGTGTGCTCAAGGGCGGTCGAGCGGGCGGCCGACCGAGCAGCCTGCGGATCACCGGATAACGCCGCCTCGATCCCGCACCTGATCGAGGCGGGTGTGCGCTCGACCACATGGCCGTTGGCCCCATCCGCGATGAGCTCCGACGCGGAACCGACACGGGTCGTCACTACGGGCAAGCCGCTGGCTAAGGCCTCAAGGACCACCAACGGGTAGGCCTCATAGGCACTGGCCAGGACGAAGACATCGCATCCGTGGAAGACCCACCGGGGTCAGCGACCGGCCCCAACAGGTGCAGCCGCGCCCCGAGAAGTTGCGCGCCGTGCGAACGCTCGATCCCGGAGACCAGGTCGGGAGTGCCGCCGACCACGACCAGGTGGGTAGTCGACGGTAGGTCGGCCACGGCGGCCACGATCTGCGGCAACCCCTTGCGGGTCGAACTCGTGGCCGACGAACAACACGGCCCGGTCGTCGTCGGCCAGCCCCTGGAGGCGGTCCCTCGCGGTCCCGCGTTCGTCGGCCGTCGGTGGTCGGAACCGCTCGGGATCCACGCCGTTGCCGATCACGACGCTGCGCGGCCGCACCTTCCGGAACGTGCGGCGCAGCGCGGCGTCGTCGGCGGCCGTGAGGTTGACGACGACCTGATGGACCCGTGCCGACCGGTACCGCACCGCGTCACGGGCAACGGTGAACGGGTGCAATGGGTTTCGCACCAGCCGCACGAGCGGCTGGCCGCGCTGACGCATAGCCTCGACGACCACACCGTGGTTGACGTAGACGTCGCCGACAAGGGCATCGTTATGGCAGACGACGACGGCGCCCGGGTTACGCCGAGCCACTCGGCGAGCCAGCACCGACCCCACGGTCGAGAACCAGACGACCCGTGCCAACACCGCTAGTTTTCCTCGGACGCCGGGTCCCGGGGCGGGTAACCAGCGGCCCCGAGCCTCGGCGAGGGTGAACCGAGCGGTCGGGATGCCGGCCCGCTGCCACTGGCTCTCCAGGTGATACGCGACGCCCCCGACACCAGTTCCCCGGCCCGATCTCGGGCGCGACCTGGATGATCCGGATCACTGTCGGGCCCGCACGTTGGCCAGCCGCCGGGCCCGGTCTCCTGGTCCATGGCCAAGGCATGCGCGCCCCAAGAGCCAGTCCGGTGATCAGCCAGGGGGCAACGATCCCGAGACGGCGACCCAGAACAGGTCGAAGTTCGAGCCTGGGCGAACCGGCATACCAGGACCATGAGTGGGAGCAACCCGAACAGCGGATCCATCCTCCGGAGGACGACGACGGATCCGCCGAACATCGCCAAGAAGGCAACGAGCCCGAAGGCCCCGGCCGACGTGAGCACCTCCAGCTCAGCGTTCGGCGGTTGGAACCGCGCCTCGAACCGGCCGGTTACCACCAGCGCAGCCCCACCCCCACCCACGGGTCGGTCATCCAGACGTCGATCGATTCGGAGAACCAGTCCAGCCGTTGCAGCGTCGAGTTGAACCGGTTCGCCGATTGCAGCTGGTCCTGCACCATGACACCGACGACGCCAAGCACGGTGGCCACCACGACCAAGACCGCCCGCGAGCGCCGCCGGTCGACTCGACGGCGGACCACAACGAGGAAGAAGACGACGACCAAGCCGAGCATCGCCTGACGAGATTGGGTCACCACCACGCCCACCATGAAGAACGCGAGCAAGAGCCACGACCGACGCGTGCGCCACTGGAACCACGGCGGATGGAGATAGACAACCACGGCCGCGAGGGCCCAGGAGGGTCCCGGCAAAATTCTTGTGCATCGGGAACGGCCACGCCGGATAGACCGGGCCGAAGTCGCCGCGGGCATACTGAACCGCTGCCGTGGCGAGCGTCCCCACGGTAATCACCGCGCACCCCGCCATGAGCAGCCGAATCGCGTGCGGACCGCGCCCGCCCCGTCCCACCGCCCAGCCGACGATCAGGGCCCCACTCACCAGCAACCAGGCGTGGAACCATTCGACGATGTTCGCGGCATACGGATTGACGACGACGGTGAGCAGCGTGGCGAACTGATAGAGAGCATTGAGCCCGAGGATGGTCCCGGAGCTCATGGCTCAATGGTCGGTGGCACAGCAGCACGGCGGGGACGAACGCGGCCGCGAGCGCGACATCCGAGAGCGACAGGTTGATTCCGGAGCCGCCGACCCGCTGGATCACCACCATCGCGGGGACGGCCAGCGTGGGGATGGCAATGGGGTCGAGCAAGGTCAGTCCCAGGGCGAGCGCTGCAGCGGCGAGGCCGCTGCCGCGATCGGCTGCCGCGGCACCATGAGCCCGGCCACGACCATGAGGGCAACGGCGGCAAGCACTCCCACGACGTGTACGGCCCACTCGCGGATCTGCCAGGCGGTCGTCATCGGGCCGCCCGTTCGCGCCGGACCGGCCCGTCCAGCAGCAGTCTCAGTCGGGAGCGGGCCGCGTGCGAGCGTGGCCGTGGCAAGACCGCGGCCCGCACGGCGGTGCCTGCCGCCTCCCGGATCGTGCGATCGCCCAGCCCGCTGGCCCGTGGTGCTTGCGCACGTAGCGCTCCAGACCGGCGGTGAAGTGGACGAGCCGCCGGTCCGGGTCGGTGCTCGTCGCAGCTCCGTGTGCAGGGCGGTCACCTCGGTGGCCACGGTATGCCGCCATCCCAGCAGAGCCGCGCGCTTGGCCCAGTCGGTCTCCTCGGCGTAGAGGAAGAACTCCTCGTCGAAGCCGCCCACCTGCTCCAGTGCCTCGGCCCTCAGCAACAACACCGACCCGATGGCGTAGTCGCTCCGGTCGACCAGACGCCCCAGGCCGACCGCGACCAACCAACTGCGGAGCGGGCTGGGGAACGGCCAGCCGACCCGGGACTCATTCCCGGCTTCATCCACCTGTCGCGGACCGACGCCTCGCCAGGGTCGGGTCGGCTGCCAACCGCGCTGACAGCGCGTCCACCGTGCCCGGGAGCAGCGCCGCGTCCGGGTTGAGCAGCAAGACATCGGCCCCGACCACCAACCGGTCGCGCAAAGCCACGTTAACCCCGCCCCGAAACCGAGGTTGCGACCCGGGTCGAGGTAGCGCACCCGGCAGCCCGGCATACCTCCTCCACGTCGCGGAGGAGGAGTTGTCGACGACGGTCACTGGCCGATCGGCTGCCGAGCGCAACGCCCGCGCGAGCAGGTCCGGCGCCCCGTAGGCGACGACGACGACCTCGACCGGCCGAGCACCTCCGCGGCGCGCGCGGTGTGGGTGGCGTGGGTGGCGACGGCATACAGGCGCTCGTAACGGTCCGCCACGGCCGCCCAACTCGCTTCGGCGGCACGCGCCAGGCCCGCCTCTCGACACCGGCTCCACTCCTGGGGGTCGGTCCCGACCGCATGTAGTGCCGACCCGAGGGCGGCCGCGTCACCAGGCGGGACCAGCCGACCGGCTCCGCCGACCACGTCTGGCAGGGCGCCGCTGTCGCTCGCGACGACCGGTATGCCGCACGCCATCGCCTCGACCGCGACCCGCCCGAACTGCTCGACCCACCCTGGTGTCGTCAATGAGGGCACGGCTAGAACGTCCAGTCCGCGATAGAAGTCGGCCAGGCTCCGGCGCCTCGAGCGCTCCGGCGAACGTCACCCGGCCAGCGAGGCCCTCGATGACCGTTCGCTCCCGCATGGCACCCTCGTCCGGACCAGCCCCCCGCCATCCGCAGGACGAGCCGGGGCTGCCTGTCGAGGGCGTCGAGCAGCACGGCCAGGCCCTTATGGGGTGCCAGCCGACCGGCATACCCGACGACGATCGGAGCGCCCTCGGCCGGCGCGCTGCGGGCGGGGTCGGGGGCGAAGACCGCCGGATCGAGCCCGAGCGGGATCACTTGCGGGCGCCCCGGGAAGCCGCGCCGCACCACCAGCGCACCGGCCGCCTCGTTGCAGACGCTCACCTCCGCTGCGCCGCGCAACGCCCACCGCTGCAGGATCCGGAAGGGCAGCGGGAGCCGCTTGTCGAGGTTCTGCGCGCTGTAGAGGGACATAGGGGCGTATGCCGTGCACGCACCGCCCGCATGAGCAGCACTTGCGCGGTAGCCAGGGCGAACGGCTCCTCGTGCAGGTCGACAACGTCCCAGCGGTCTGAGCGGCCGCCACAGCGGCCGCGGGTCATAGAGAAACAGGGCGGGGTGTCGTCCGACGGTGGCGACCCCCTCGACGGGTTCGCCGGGGCGAGGGCTCAGGCGCACCGGCATACCGGCCTCGTCCCAGACCCGCGCGGAAAGGGTCCGGACCTCGTGGCCGCGGTCGCGCAGCAGGCGCTCGCGCTCACGCCAGGCATCGACCACGGCACTGTGGCTCACCCGCAGAACCCGCACCGATGCCCTCCCGCCACGTCTCGGAGATCAGCCTAAGCGGGGATTTCCCCGTTTGTGAGGTCGTTCCGAGCAGGTGTGGGACGATAGGCGCTCGGGTTTCTCGACGCCGGGGAGTGCATCGACCGTGCAGTTGCGTGAGTTGCTCGGCGTCCTTCGCTCGAGGTGGAGGACCGTCGCAGCGTGCCTTCTCGTCGTCGTCGGTATCACCGCCGCGGTGACGATGACGACGACGCCCACGTTCACGGCGTCCTCGCGCGTCTATCTCACCATCGACCGACCGCCGGACACCTTCGCGGAGACCCCGGCGGCGTTGCCGTGATGCGCTACAACGACCTCAAGACCCTGGCCGAGGTGCTCTACTCGCCGACCGTCATGGAGCCGTTGCGCGCCGAGCTCGGGTTGCCTCCGGGCACCGGAGTGGGTGTGGCCTTGCTCATTTCGGAGAACGCCTCCGTCATGGACGTCATCGGCACCTCGAGCGACCCAAGACTCGCTGCCGCGATCGCCAACACGACGGGTCCGGTCCTGGCCAGGTCGCCGTCCAGTTCTCGCCGTTGCTGTCCCAGTCGGCTCCGAACGCGACCTGCGTGACGATCACCTCGGCGAGCGTGCCCGGGTTGCCGACGACACCCGACGTGCGACGCAACCTGGCGCTCGGCATCCTCATCGGCCTGGCGCTCGGGGTCGGCCTGGCGATGGTGCGCCACGCCCTCGACACCAAGGTCCGCGGTGAGGCCGACCTCAAGGCTGCGTCAGACCGGCCAGTCGCCCAGATCCGCTGGAGCCCACCGCGGCCGATCGCCCGATCACTGTGGAGAGCGACCCGCATGGCGCCCACGCGGAAAGCATCCGGCGCCTGCGGACCAACCTCATGTTCGTCGACGTGACGACGGGAAGCACTCGTTCGTCCTCACTCGGCGATGCCCGGCGAGGGCAAGACGACGACATCGATCAGCCTCGCCTGGCCATCGCCGACGCCGGGTCGCGGGTCATCCTCGTCGACGGCGACCTGCGTAACCCGTCGGTGGCCAAGGCGATGGGGATCGAGGCGGTGTCGGGTTGACGACCGCGCTGCTGGGGCGGGCCTCCCTCGCCGATGTCATCCAACCGTGGGGGCGACACCGGTATGTCGGTGCTCGCGGCGGGTGAGATCTCGCCCAATCCGAGCGAGCTGCTCGGCTCCCGGCCGATGGCCGAGTTGTTTGAAGCTGACGGCCGACTTCGACTTCGTCCTCATCGACTCGCCTCCGCTCGTCCCGGGTCATCGACGCGGTCCTCCTACAGCACCCTGGCCGGGGGCTAGTGATGGTCGTCGCCGCCGAGCGGACCCGAAAGAAGGACCTGCAGACCGCGCTGACCTCGTTGCACACCGTCGATGTCGACCCGGCCGGCTTCGTCCTCAACTTCGTCCCGGTGAGCGCCAGCGACCCCCTATCGCTATGGCACCTACCGCTACCAACAGGGCTCCGCAGCCGCTAGCACCGACCCGCGTCAGCCGCGCAAAGGAGAGGGCGCGCAGTGCAAGCTCGACTGCCACGTCGGGGAGACGCTCGCGCAGGCGGGGTCGCAGTTAGACGTGCGCGTTGGGCGCCTCGTGCTCGTGGAACCGGAATAGCAGTCCTCGGGCGACGAGGCCGTCAAGGAAGGCCCGGACATCCGCCAGCACGTCCGATGGAGGCACGCCGTAGTCCAAGCCCACCTGCTCGGCAATCTGCTGTGCTGTGCCCCCCTAGGCTCGCGTATCTCCAGATGATGGCCGCGGGAGCCCTCAAGAACGAGGATCGGCCCGTCGGGCAGGGCGGCGACGTGGATGACAGCACTGTCGAACTCGGCCTGCTCCTCTACCTGCCCGACGTGCGCCGCCACCCGGTAGCAGCCCGACACCTGAACACTCCTTCACATAGGGTCATCCGCGACCCACTATAGGCGGGCAGGTTTTCAGGACGAGCGGGGACGAGGGGGTGCATGGAGTGTCCGGGGCTTGACAGTCGACACCGCCAACGAACGGGGTTGGCGATCGGCAGCCGCACCGGGTGATGCTTAGTATCGGAGGCAAGCTGATCGCCGTTGACGCCCCTCTGCAGCTCTGTCCGCACGGACTCGGCGGGACTGGTCGTGGTGTCTGGCTCTTTCGCGGGACGACGACCCGGCAGCGGTCGTAGCTTCGCCACGCGAATGTCCGAAGCCGACTGGTGCCGGGTGATTGAACGCGAGATAACCACTGTCACGATCACCAGCACATCGGGGCTGCGGTCATCCTGCATGCGGGTGCCGTCGCCGATGATTCCGGTCGTCATCGTCCTGGTGGCCGCGTCCGGTGTTGGCAAGAGCACGGCGACACTCGGGTTGGCCCGGCGCGTTTGCGGTACGTGACCGATGAGACCGTGGTGATCCGCCCTGACGGAAGTGATTGGCTACCCTGCCGCTGGCGTTCCGACCGGCTGATGCCGAGATGCCGAGCAAAGGAAATCATCGGGCCCGAAGAACTGGGTCTGGCGCCTGCTGCGGAGCGACTGCAGGTGGCACGCATCGTTCTGCTGGATCGGCGGCCAGGATCGGTGCCCCCGCCTTCGCCAGATGGAGCACTCGAAGCCCTGCTGGCCTCATCGCGCAGTCCTCCTCGGTGGACAGGCTGGCCCCGGCCGCTTCGGGCCTGCCCGATCTGGTCGATGGCTGTCGTCGAGTGCAGCGGCTGGTCTACTCGGACAGTGAAGATGCGGTGCCACTCCTTCGGCGCCTGCTCGTCACCAGGACACCCGGGCTCCCTCGGGCACGCCCCATCTCGACGCCCCCGTCGTCCCAAGACGACCTCTGGGGTTTCCTGGATGGGCGAATCCGACGTCGGTCGGGACTGGACATCGCGCCAGGTGACGCGACCGAGGATGGCGCGCTTGTCCTCGTGAAGAACCTACCCGCCCGGCTGAGCCCGCTTGGCCGCTTGCTCTGGCAAGGCTGCCGTCAATCGGCGACCCCCGAGCACCTTCTCAGCCTCGCCTCAGCCGAACTCGGCCATCATCCGACGCTCCTCCTGGACCGGGCCCTGACCAGCCTCTGCGACGCAGGATTCTCGCCCGCGGGTTCCCCATCCCTGGCCAGGCTGATGAGACCCGACCGACCGAGGCATCGGGTGAACGCCCGCACCTTCGGCACGGCCGAGTGCCCGACCCGTAGGCGGTGTTACCGTTCGTTTGGCCAGCGATCACTACGCTTGGTACTGATTCGCCGGCCAGTGAGTGCGATCCCCTACCGATTCCGAAGGGATACCGTGAACCCGGTTGCGCGACGCTCAAGAACCTAAGGAGCTACTGCCACTGATACCAGGTGCTTCGGTCCTCAGCGTGGGGAGCGCGCATGTCCCGATGTCAGCGCGCGGCTTGCGTTGACGGCATGCCATGGTCCAGGTCGCCTGCGAACAATGGCATATCGATGCGTTACACCTCAAGGGCGCGGCACTCCGACGAGTCAGTCGCTTTGGCCGGGTCGTTCCGGCACCGATGGATCTGCTTCGGTTTCTGAACAGCGCACCGCCCGGATTCGTCGAGGGCTTGCGCCATCTCGGCTGGGTCCGGCGTGAGCGTTTCCACACTGGATCCCCGTTCGAGCACGCCGCAGGTTTCTATCACCCCGGCTGGGCGCCCCTTGACGTGCGCTCGGCACTTCCCGGACTCGGCCGGAGTGCTGACGACGGATTCGACGTGCTGTGGTCCGGGCGCACGGAGCGAACCATCGCTGGCATCCCCTGTGCCGTGCCCAGCCTTGAGGCGCAAGCATTGGTCGTCCTCGTCCACGCTGCTCGCAGTGGCGGCGGCAGTCGCGCCGCCCTGACGTCCAGGCGGCTACTGGTCGGCAGACCAGGCTCGCCAGAAAGCCATCGAAGCGCCTTCGCTGAGCGTCTTGACGCTCAGCTGCCGCTCGACATCGCGCTCCAGCGAGATCTGGACTCACATCGTGGTCGAAGCGACTTCGCACTATGGCGCGTTGCGGCGCCCGAAGGAGGGAACGCGGCTGGACGAGTGGCGCGCGAGGGCAGCGGCGGCGCCCACTCGAATCGGGGCAGCGCGCGTGCTGGCGCGTTCTCCTCGTCAACCGGGACTCCCTGTCCATTCGTCTTGGGCGACCGATCAGCCGCGTTGAGGTCGTTCGTGAGTTCATCGCCAGGCTCATTCGCGCCATAATGCAAGAGTGGCGACGGGTGCGTCTCCGATGATCTCGAAAAAGCACGGCTTTCGGTGTCTAAGCCAGCCCGGGTCCTCGTCGTCTGCACCGGCAACATCCGCCTCCCCGGCCGGCGAGCGCCTCCTGCGCCACCTGCTACCTCGCGACCGTGGGATCGAGGTCACCAGCGCCGGCACGTATGCCGTCGTCGGCCACCCCATCGTGCCTTCGATGGCACGACTGCTCACGGCCGACGGCGTTGACGTGTCTGGGTTCGCAGCGCGACGCCTCACCGAAACCCTCGTGGCCGCAACCCGACCTGGTGCTTCACCATGGAGACCGGCCATCGACCGCCGTCGTCCAGCTTCCACCCGCGGGCCTCGCCCCGGACCTTCACCCTCCGCGAATTTCGCACACCTCGTCGCGGCCGAGGGCGAGGCGACGAGCACGGCATACGTGGGCACGGCCCCGCCGCCCGCTTGCATGAGCCTACCACCGCGGCGGCTGAGTGGCGAGCCCGCGCCTCGTGCCGCCGTGCCCTGCCCCGGATATCGATGACCCTACCGTCTCGGGGGAAGCCGCCTACGCCCGCGCGTATGCCGCCATCCGCGCCGCCGTCGCCGTCATCGCCGCCCATGCAACGACGCCAGCGAATCCGTCACCGACCCACACGGACGCGAGCAGCGGCGACCGCGCCGGTCGTGAGCCCGGCGACCGCGATGCCGGCCCGGACCACCCGGCCACCGGCTCGGCGGATCCGGGCGCGCGGAGCCAGCTGACGATCAGTAAGCGCCTGCAGACTCTCCCGCAGCGCCCCGGCGACATCGTCGCGCAGGACGCCCGCCACGTAGCGCCGGGTCCGGGGATCGGCCGTCCCGAGCGTGGAGGACAACAGACCACGTGGTTGCGGTGGCCGTAGTAGTGGTACCGCAGGTCGAACCGGCGCCCTGCGGGCGTAGGGCGCGACGTGGGTGACTACGGCCCGAGGGGCGAGACGATCCGATGTCCGGCCGCCCGCACCCGCAAGAACATGTCCGACTCTCACGCAGGCACGTCCTGGGTAGTCCCGGATGCCACCCAGGTCGAGCACCCCGGCGGCGAATCGACATGTTGGCACCGGAGGAGGTGGTCCACATCGAGGTCACGCCCAGGGTCGGCGGCGAAAAGCCCGGGAGTCGGCCATCCGGGAGCAGCAGCCCGATCTGGTCGAGGCCTCGGTCTCCTCCCAGGCTGACCGTTGCGGGCCGTCCGCCGACCGCGGCCACCGCCGGATCGGCATACGGCACGAGGAGGTGTTCGAGCCAATCGGGGTCGGCGTAGGCGTCGTCGTCGAGGAACACGAGCACGTCGCACGCGGTCGCGGCCAGGGCCATCGCGCGCGAGGTGGCCATCGTCCCCGGCCCGGCGTCGCTCTGCAGATAGCGGACCGACGGGAAGCCCGCGACCGCCGGGGGTGCGGGTGTCCGGCGAGGCGTCGATGACGACGAGGTCTGTCCGCCGGGCGGGTCTGGGCGCTCAGGTGCTCGAGGCAGGTGCGCACGAAGTCTGGGCGGCAGTAGGTGATGACCGCGACGGCCGCAGATGGGCCCGACGGGTCCGACGCCGGGGAGGTCGGGCTCGGCTCGATCCCGCTGTCGTCGCCACTCATGCGGCCAGTATGCCGCGCGCCCTCATGGCGCGTGCACGCGTTGTTGGGCGGCGAGCAAACCCTGCTGGACGAGCAACTCCACCGCATCGGCGGCATCGCTCACCGTGAACGGCAGGTCGGCCCGTTCGGTGGGCCCAAAGTCGCGCAGCACGAAATCGGCCGGGTCCATCCGACCGGGGGGCCGACCGATGCCGACCCGCACCCGCAGGTAGTCCCGCGACCCCAGCGCTCCCGAGATCGAGCGGAGCCGTTGTGGCCACCCTCCCCGCCCCCGGAGCTTGAGCCGGATGGCGGCCGGCAGGTCCAGGTCATCGTGGACGACGACAAGGCTCTCCAGCGAGGTCGAGTAGAAGGTCAGCAGCGCCTTGACCGGGCCGCCCGACTCGTTCATGTATGCCGCGGGCACGGCTAGCGTCGCCGCCGGACCGGGTGCCCCGTCAGGGAGGGGATCCCCAGCCGCACCGACGCAACGTGGGCGCGCGCCTTGTGGGCCTTGAGGTGCTCAAGGTTCGTGGTGACCACCGGGGCACCGGAGGCTGGGCTGGAACCGGACCCACCGGCATACCGGGCGGGCCAACTCGCCCACGACCATGGCGCCGACGTTGTGCTGGTTGCCTGCGTAACGCGGCCCGGGGTTGCCCAGACCGACGATCAGCCAGGTCGCCATGGTGAGTCGGGGACCGGTTACTCCCGGCGTCGGCGGCGTCCGCAGCGGCAGCCGGCTCATCCCCGGCGGCCTCGGGCTCCTCGGCCGACAGACCGAGATGCTGACGACAGTCCGTCCTCGTCGGTGACCAGGGTTGCGCCCTCAGGCAGGGTGAGCTCGCCGGCCTTGATCTGGGTGCCCGCGGGCAGATCCTCGACGGACACGACGACCGCCTCGGGGATGTGGGTGGCCTCGACGAGCAGCTCGACGGTGGTGCTCTCGAGCGTGACGATCGTGTCCGGACCAGCCTCGCCCTCGATGTGCACCGGCACGTCGACGGAGACCTTCTCACCCTTGCGGACGATGACAAGGTCGATGTGCTCGATGATCGGACGAACCGGGTCACGCTGGACGTCCTTGGCAAGGGCGAGCTGGCTGTTGCCCTCGAGCTCGATGGACAGCAGCGCGTTGGCGTGCTTGGAGCGCCGTAGCGCGGTGACGTGGGCCGGGAGGGTGATGCTGTACCGGGTCGCTGCCGTGCCCGTAGAGGACCGCGGGGATCTTGTGGTCGCGGCGGATTTTGCGGGCGGCACCCTTGCCGAACGAACTACGGCGCTCGGCGGGAAGCGATCTCGGACATCACGCTCCCTTTGCTAACGGACGTGGGGGCGGCATACCCATCCGGTATGCCGCGGGGCTGGCCTCGACGCGGGACGCACACGCGCGGCGGAGGCGGGCCACCAACTGGCACACCTTGTCGATCACGGACCGCCGTCGTGGCACGTCCTCGCCGAGGCAACTACCCGATCTTAGGTGACGGGGAGGGTAGAGCGGAAATCAGTCTGTGGCAGGCGGTCGCCGCGCGATCATCCGCAGGAGGTCCTGGGTGGCCAGGGGTGCTGGGTCGACCAACGCCCGGTGTTGCGGCGACGCCGCCACGCGTCGGCCCCAACATAGAGACGGTCGGGGATCTCCAGGATCTCGATGACCCTCCAAGCCCGCGGCCTCGGCGACGGCCCGCAGGCCTGCGGCGTGAAGAGGATGACGTGGTCGTTGGGTTGAGCGGCGTCCCATTCGATCCCCAACCGGTCACATTCGCTCGATGCTCCGTTGGGCACCTCGAGCACGACCAAGCCCCCGTGTCTGGTGATGGCGGCTGCTTGGCGCAGGAGCGCCCCAGGGTCGGGCATGCTCCAACACGTGCCACATGGCCACGACGTCGGCGAGCAGGCCCGGGTGAGCACTGGCTTGGTCCAAGGTCCCTTCGTGGACAGGCACCCCCAGCCTGCGGGCCTGTCCGACCGCCCAACCACTGGCTCCACGGCATACGTGTCGAAGCCGCGTCCTGGGCCACCTTCGCGAACTCTCCCGTGCCGGCACCACCTCAACGAGGACGCCCTCCGGTTGGTGCAGGAGAATCCACTCGATGCGCTGTCTGGCCTCGGCGAACCAGTCCGCCCGGCGCGCCAACCGCTGGCCGCCGAACTGCTGCTGCCAGATGCCGTCGGTCTGCACGTCGCGACGCGGGCGCGGCCAGATTGACCGGGACCCGCAGGTCGGCAGCGCAACAGGTCCGGCTTGGGGCCGGCGGCCGTCGTGGGGCGGTGAGCGGGCTCTGGCAGGCCACGCAGACGCACGCCTTGGTTCCGGGGCGCGCGATTGACTTTCGGGGGTTGGTTCCTGGGGACCGCCACGGCCGCTGGCGCAGTCACCTGGTCCGTGAAGGTCGCCGCGATCCGACCGATCGCGGAACTGCTCCTGCGTCAGGCCCTCGGGTGATCCGCCGCGCTCGTGCCTGCTCCGGGTCAGACCGGCCTGCCCCTGCTCGATCGGCGTGAGGCGTGAACCACCCGTATGCCGCGCGAGCAGGCGGGCGTTGGCCTGGGCATAGGCGCGCTCGTCGCCGACCCACCCTTGGTGCGGTGCAGGAGCCGATCTGCCGGACGGCGACCCGCAGCCCCGTCGCGGGCCTGCAGGCAAATGTCGACGCTGGCAGCTGGAAGAGCGGCAGGTCCCTCGACGGTGATGGGCCGAAAACGTCCGGTGTCAACGCGAGGAAGAGACCGTCCACCACGTCGGATGATCGGCCTGAGGCGCGCCCAGGTCCTGCAGATGAGCGGGACTCGGAACACGCGACCCGCCGTCTCCCGGCGTGCTGCACCAGCGCGTCGACCAGCCCACGGCCGCCGACCACCCCCCACGACACCGGCCTGGGGCTTCGGCCAACGCGGCCAGGACCTTGGCCCGAAGGAGGGGTCGACGATCTCGACATCGCCGGAGTGAAACACGACGCCCGCGCAGTCCTGTTCGAGAGCGGTCTTGGTTACCGTGCCGTGACCGCCGGCTGCCGCGATTGCCGCCAGGATGGGCCAGCACGCGGTCCTCGGGGCTAAGACCCGCCGGAGCGCGGGGTTCGCAACAGTCCGGAACTGTTCCCCGGTCCCCGCCCACGCAGACGCCGGATGATGATCACCCGGAAGTCCCCTGCCCTGCCCCAGATTGCCCAGTGCCACCAACCGCGCGAAGTCGGGTGGGTGCGTCGCAGTTCGTCAGCGTTCCGACTGTTGGATCCGCCGCCTTTACAAGGCGACCTGGTCGGCGCGCGAACCGTGGAGAGCCGGTGGCCACCATGATGATCGCGTCATCCGCCTACGCACCGGACCCAGTGCGTGC
>JADJEA010000006.1 GCA_016702415.1 Nostocoides sp. | reverse complement strand
CGGAGGTTGCCGGGTCGGTCGTCGCCATCCTGTCTCCTCAGGAGCACGACGAGGCGGTCGCCGCCGTCTCCCACGTCCCCCAGATCGCCGCCAGCCTGGTCGCGGCCCGGTTGCGCGACTTGCCGGAGTCGGCCGTCGCGCTCTCGGGTCAAGGGGTGCGCGACGTCACCCGGATCGCGGCGAGCGATCCGCGGCTGTGGACCCAGATCCTTGCCGGCAACGCGCCGGCGGTGGCGACTGTCCTTCGCGATGTCGCGAGCGATCTCGAGCGGGTCGTCGCCGCGCTGGAATCCTCGGGCCCCAACCCTCCGGCGATGTCGTCGCGCCCGGTGCCCGAGCCACGCTGGCTGAGTCATCCAAGAGGGCAATCACGGGCACGACCGGATTCCCGGCAAGCACGGCGCGGCGCCGATGCGATACGCCAAGGTCATCGTCCTCATCCCGGACACCCCCGGCCAGCTGGGCCGCCTGTTCAACGATGTCGGTCAGGCCGGGATCAACCTGGAGGAACTCGTGCTCGAGCACGCGCTCGGTGCCCAGGTGGGTCGGCTGGAGTTGTCGGTCATGCCCGCGGTCGCCGCGGGAGCTGGAAACCGTCCTGACCGCGCGCGGGTGGCGGCTGCACTCGTGACCGAGCCCTCCCGCGGGTGGGCGCCTGCCGATCGTGAGCTTCGTCATCGCCATCGACGGCCCCTCCGGGTCGGGCAAGTCCAGCGTCCGCGCGCGGTGGCCACGCACTTCGGGATCGGGTACCTCGACACCGGGGCGATGTACCGCGCGGTGACCGTATGGTGCGTGCGCACCGGTGTCGACCTCGACGACTCCGCGGCCGTCGCCCAGGCGGCCCGGGAGGTCCCGCTCGGGCTTGGCGCCGATCCCGCCGCCCCCACGGTCGAGTTGGACGGGGATGATGTCGCCGCGGAGATCCGGCACGGGTGCGGTCTCCGCGCTTCGTCTCCCGGTGGCGACGAACCTGGAGGTGCGCGGCATACTCCAGGAAGCGCAGCGGGGACCCATCGAGGCGATCGGTGAGGACTGGGGCGGGTGGTCGCCGAGGGGCGCGATATCACCACCGTGGTGGCGCCCGATGCCGACGTCAGGATCCTCCTGACCGCCTCCGAGGATGCGCGGCTGGCTCGCCGTAGCCGGGAACTTCACGGCGACGCCGACGCCGCGGCGTTGGCGGCCACCCGGGACCAGGTGGTCCGACGCGACCGCGACGACGCGACTGTCTCCGAGTTCACCCGGGCCGCCGACGGCGTCGTTGCCCGACTCGTGTCGCTATCCCGTCCGGGAGTGAAGGCGCTCCCGGTCGTCGCCGTCGTCGGGCGCCCCAATGTCGGCAAATCGTCCTTGGTCAACCGCATCTCTCGGCGCCGCGAGGCGGTCGTGGGAGGATAACCCCGGGCGTGACCCGGGACCGGGTCGCGGTGAGGCGGAGTGGTCCGGTCGGCGGTTCACCGTCGTCGACACCGGTGGCTGGTCCGTCGACGCCACCGGAATCCATCTGCGCGTCGCCGAGCAGGCCGAGGCCGCGGTCGACCTCGCCGACGTCGTCGTATTCGTCGTCGACGCCAAGGTCGGCCCCACCGACGACGACGAAGCCGTGGTCCGGATGCTGCGCCGCTCCGGTCGGCCCGTCGTCCTGGTCGCCAACAAGGTCGACGACGAACGCACCGAGGCCGATGCCCTTGCCCCTGTGGAGCCTTGGGGCTGGGCGAACCGCACCCGGTGTCCGCCTTGCACGGGCGGGGATCGGGGACCTGCTCGATGCGATCCTCGCCGTCCTCCCGGACGTCTCGGCTGTTGCCGAGGCGTATGCGTACCGCGGACGGCCCCCGCCGGCGTCGCCCTCATCGGCCGGCCGAACGTCGGCAAGTCCTCGTTGCTGAACAAGCTCGCCCGCACCGACCGTGTCGTCGTCGACGCCACCGCCGGGACGACCCGCGACCCGGTCGATGAGTTGGTGGAGTTGGGCGGTCGGGTATGGCGCTTCGTCGACACCGCCGGTATCCGCCGCCGCGTCCATCAGACCCGTGGGGCCGATTCTACGCCTCTTGCGCACGCAGACGGCGTTGGAGAAGGCCGAGGTCGCGGTCGTCCTCATCGACGCGAGCGAGCCGGTCAGTGAGCAGGATGTCCGGTCCGTCCAGCAGGTCGTCGACGCGGGCGGGCGCTGGTCATCGCGATCAACAAGTGGGACACCCTCGATGAGGAGCGCCGCTACTACCTCGAACGCGAGATCGACAAGGACCTCGCCCAGGTGAGTTGGGCACCACGGGTGAATATCTCGGCGCGGACGGGTCGGCGCTACGGAGAAGCTGGTCCCTGCCCTGGAGACCGCGCTCGACTCTGGGACGCGCATCCCCACGGCGAAACTCAATGCTTTCCTCGGTGAGGTCGTCGCCGCCCAGCCTCACCCCGTCCGGGGCGGCAAGCAGCCCCGGCATCCTCTTCGCCACGCAGGCGGGCACCCGCCCGCCCCGGTTCGTGGTGTTCGCGTCCGGCTTCCTGGAGGCGGGCTACCGCCGCTCTGGAGCGGAAGGTGCGCGAGCAGTTCGGCTTCTAGCGCGGGCACTCCCATCGACCTTCCGTCCGGTGCGCGAGAAGCGGCGGCGCTGAGCTGGCTGGTGAATCCTGCCGATTGGGGTCGCGGGCACCAGTGGGGTAAGGTTTCACCCGCCTCCCGGGCAGGGGGCATTGCCACGGGCCGTGGCGCAGCTTAGCGCACTTGATCAGGCGCAAGGGTCGCAGGTTCAAATCCTGTCAGCCCGAACAAAACGCTTGCTATGCAATGGAAAAAAGGCCTCGGAACTTTCGGCTTCGAGGCCGATTCTTGCGTGTACGTGGGGTCTAGCGACCTATCCGGCCCGCGGCTCCGGCACGACGCCATTGTCGATTGCCCATTGCCTGAATCCGCCGACAGGGAAGGGCAGCCGGTAGTCGCCGCGGATGAGATCGTCGGCGAGGTGAGACACGAGATCAATCGTGAGCAGACCGTTGCGGATACCCTCACATAGCAGAGATAGCGTGGGTTTGCAGGCGATGCCGTGGTCATGAGCCGCTTTGCGTGCAGCTCCGTCGTCCACGACGACCGTCGCGCCAAGAACTTGTCCGAGCGCGAGGACGGCGCACTCCCCGAGGTTCCTCCGGCCCACGACCAGTCGCGTGGTGAATGTGGCCAACGCCGCCATCTCCGTCGGCGCGGAGAGTTCCCGGTGCACGAGCCAATCTGCCTCCAGGACGGACTTCACCCTGCCATCCAGAAGTGCGCCCACTTCCAGTTCACTCACCACAACGTCAGGCACGAGGGCGCGACGGTCACCGACGATCGCCTTCAACGTGCCAAGCCAACCCTCCTTCGCGAAGTGCGTGAGTGGACCGGTGTCGAAGACGAGGACTTCCGTGTGGGCGTCCGGATGGTTCACGTGAATGACCAGATGGCGTCGTCTGGGAGCAGCGGAAGCTCCGGGAGGTCTGCCTCCTCCAGACTGTTGCGAAGCAGGTCGACCGCTCGCGCCGACGAGATGACCTCGGCCCGATAGAGCCGAAGGACCGCTTGCTCATAGTCCCGGGAGATGAAGGGCGGGGCGAGTTCGTCATGGGTTAGCAGGTTCATCTCGATGATGTCTGCCTTTGTGGTCCGGAAGCGCCGGATGACCCCGCGCGATCCCAGGTGCACGTACCGAGGTCGACAAGGCGACGGGCAAGAGTCGACATGTCGACCCGGTACTCGCTGCCTGCCCGGATACGCGGAGCGCAACTCGTCCGCGTTGGTGCTCGACAAGCCTGGGAACCGCTTGAGTACCGTGCTCGGCAGGAGGAGGGCCCGGGCAAACCGATCGAATCGGGCTTCCCTACTTACCCCGTCCATGCTCTCACCGAGAGTCACATCGATGGTGAACTGGTCGGCGCTGAGGTAATGGCCCAGTTCGTGGGCCAATGCGAGTCGACGGCGGCCGGTGTGAAGGGTGCCGTTGACGACAGACACGCCCCCGCGCTTCAAGAGGATTGTCGCCGCATCCGCCTCACGGGGACCCAGGTCCAGGGAAAGACCGTCAGGCCGAGGGTGGCGACAAGACGCCCCAGGTCGCAGGCTGGCTCGTCACCCAATCGAAGACGTCGTCGCACGTCGGCGGCCATCGACTCCGCGTCTGCGTGAGTCCGAGGGGGGGAGAAGGCCGGCACGTCAGGCGACGCCCAGGTGTCGTCATGGTCCGCCACGAACTCGACATCGCGCGCCGCTGCCTCGATGCACTCGTCGATGCCCCGGGTGGCTACGCCGAGTTCTTGAGCGTTGCGATGATCGACAAGGCTCGGGGGAGCGGGGGTCAGGAACCAGTCGATCCGAGTCTCTAATGCGTCAGCGATGCGGGCGAGCTCGACCGCCGTGATCCGTCGCGACCCTCCCTCAACCTTGGCCAGGGCGGAACGGTCCAGGGTTGCCTGGCCGGCGAGCTCAGCCTGTGTCAGACCTGCCCTGCCGCGAGCATCGGCGATTCGTTGCCCCAACGAGGCCGCATCGACTGCCATGTGTGCGATTTTAGAACACGCTGGACGTGAAATGCGTTGGACGTGGGAGCGAAACCATTCGACGTTCGGAAGGCCCCCCCTTGGATAACCCTCCTTCGGGCCACCTCAGTCGTGGTCGCGGCATACGACCTGAGCAGCGCGATCAGGTGATCAGCGCCGGGACACCGCCTGGGCCATCCGGTTGAGGATCTCGGTGAGGATCGCGGGGGAGGTGGCAATGTTCAGGCGGACGTGCCCCTCGCCGCGCGGTCCGAACGTGGGCCCGGAATTGAGCCCGACGCGCGCCTCGTCGAGGAAGAAGCGCGCCGGATCGCGGTCGAGGTCGAGGGCGCGACAGTCGAGCCACATCAGGTAGGTCGCCTGCGGCATCAGCACGGACACGCCCGGGATCGTGGCCGCGACCTGGTCGACGACCAGCCGGCGATTGGCATCCAATTCGGTGAGGAGTTGCGCCAGCCAGGCGTCCCCACCGTCCCATGCGGCGGCATGCGCATAGACCCCCGACAGGCTCGCGTTGGGTCCCTGCGCGACCCGCGGCAGATGTATGCCGTTCCGCTCACCCGCGATGACCACCCCCGCCTTGAGCGCGGCGAGGGAGAACGTCTTGGCCGCCGAATGCACGGCGAACCCACGGGTGCCCCGGCGACGGTGAGATACGGGGTGAAGGGGGGCGAATCGGCATACACCAAGGGGCCGTGGACCTCATCCGAGATGACGGTGACGTCGAAGCGATCGGCGAGGTCGGCCACCGCGGCGAGTTCCTCGGCGGTATGGACCACCCCGGTCGGGTTGTGGGGGTTGCACAGGAGGTACGCAATCTGACCGACTCCGGTGGCCGCCTCGGCGAAGGTTTCCTCCAGCTCGGCGAGATCGATCCGGCCTTCCGGCGTCATCGGAGAACGCCTGACCGTGCGGTCGATCAGGGTCGGGAAGGACTCGAACGGCGGATACACGGGGTCGTTGATGATGACGATGTCCTCGGGCTCGGTGACCGCGAGAAGGACGCTGAGGATGCCCATCATGACGTCGGCGGACAGCACCGCCCGGGCCGGGTCGACCGTCCACCCCCAATGCCGGCCGGCGAACCCGGAGAAGGCCTCCACATAGCGCGCCGCGACCGGATAACCGGTGTCGCCCAGCGCGACGAACTCCGCCAGCGCGTCCTTGACCGGATGCGCGAGGTGACAATCCATTTCGGCTACCCACGCCGGGATGACGTCCGCCGGGTAGGCCCGCCACTTGGCGCTCGTGCGCCGACGCAGCTCGTCGAGGGACAGGTCGAAGATCGCAGGCATGGAGGGGAATGTACGCCACTGTCATCGGTGCCGATTAGGCTTCCCCGTGGCGGAAGCAGGGTCTCGACCAAGGAGTCGGCGTCCACCGATCGGGTGTTCACGATCCCCAACATCCTCTCGATGGCGCGCCTTGTCGGCGTCCCCGTCTTCCTCTGGGCGATCCTCGGCAAACACGACACCCTCGCCCTCGTCCTGCTCATGGTCTCGGGGGTCACCGACTATCTCGACGGCAAGATCGCCCGCACCTTCGGGATGACCTCGAAGCTGGGGGAGGTGCTCGACCCGGTCGCCGACCGGCTCTACATCTTTGCGACGCTGCTCGGGCTCGGCCTGCGCGGCATCGTCCCGTGGTGGGTCATTGCGGTGATCGTCGGTCGTGAGGTCTTCCTCGTCATCCTGCTCGTGTTCGCCCGCCGCGACGGACTGCGCGAGTTGCCCGTCAACTTCGTCGGGAAGTCAGCGACCTTCAACCTCCTCTATGCCTTCCCGTGCCTCTTGCTCGCCGACGGCGACGGCACCCTCGCCCGATGGGCGCGCCCGATCGGGTGGGGGTTCGCGTGGTGGGGGATCGCCCTCTATTGGGTCGCCGGCCTGATGTATGCCGTGCAATTGCGCCGCTTCCACCTCGCCGTCGCGCGCTCGCGCCGATGACCGCCGCGCCGCCGCGCCGGCCCGACGCCTCGATGACCCTGCTCACCGAGATGCTCCAGCGTCCCCTCGATCCGGGGTATGCCGCGGCCGCCGCCCGCCGCGCAGCCTCCGGCACCGCGACACCAGCCGCCTCCCGCTCACCTGCGCTGCTGCTCGCCTGCGTGCTCGTGGGTCTGCTCCTCGCGGTCGCCGCGACGACCCTCGGGTCGGGGACCTCACGGACGGCGACGGTCCGCGGCGACCTGATCTCGCGCATCGAATCCCGGCGCACCGAGGCCGAGACGACGACGGCGGCCATCGCCGCCACGGAGACCCAGATCTCGGCACTGGAGCGGGCAGCGCTCGACCGGGCCCAGCAAGGCAGCGCCGCGGACAAGGTCGCCGTGCTTCGCCAGGTGCTCGGCGCAGACGCCGTGACCGGCCCCGGCCTGGCCGTCACCCTCGACGACGCGCCCGAGACCGGGACACCGGCGCAGTCGCCCGGACACGGACGGGTGCTCTCCCGGGACGTCGTGTTCGTCGTCAACGCCCTGTGGGCGGCCGGGGCCGAGGCGATCGCGGTCGACGGACAACGGCTCTCCAGCCGGACGGCAATCCGGTTCGCCGGCGACGCCATCCTCGTCAACTTCCGGCCCCTGGTGCCGCCCTACCGGATCCAGGCGATCGGCGACCCCGACACGCTGCCGGCGGCGTTCGCGGAGGGGGCGGGCGCGGCATACGTCAAATCGCTCGGCGACAATTTCGGGGTCGTCACCAAGGTCGACACGAGCGACGACCTGGTGCTGCCGGCCGCGACGAGCCTGACCGTGACCACTTCACGACCGCTGAAGGAGGGCTCGTGATCCCCGCCCTGGGCCTGGCCGTCGGGATCCTCATCGGCGTCCTCGTCAAGCCCGACGTTCCCGTCTGGCTCTTGCCCTATCTGCCGATCGCCGTCGTCGCGGCGCTGGATGCCGTCTTCGGCGGCATCCGGGCGGCCCTCGACGGGATCTTCGACGACAAGGTCTTCGTCGTCTCCTTCCTCTCCAATGTCGTCGTCGCGGCCCTCATCGTCTTCCTCGGCGACCAGCTCGGGGTCGGGGCACAGCTGTCGACCGGTGTCGTGGTCGTCCTCGGGGTCCGCATCTTTTCCAATGTCGCCTCGATCCGCCGGCATCTCTTCAAGGCATGAGCGAGCGTCCCGAGGCCCGGCCGGGTCCCTCCGCATGGCGACGCCTCTACGTCATCGCCCGGCCGCGGCTGACCCGGGGAACCCTCTTCGTCACCGTCTTGGCCGTCCTCCTCGGCTTCGCTCTCGCGACGCAACTGCGCGCCAACCGTGGACAGCCATTGGAGGGTCTGCGGGAGGACGAGCTCGTGCGGGTCCTCGACGACGTCACCCAGAACGGCCAACGGCTCAACGGGGAACTGCGCGATCTCGAGCGCACCCGTGACAGCCTCCAGGGCAACGAGACCGACCTCGCAGCGGCCCTCGCCGCGGCGAAGGACCGCGCCGACAGCCTGTCGATCCTCGCC
This sequence comes from Nostocoides sp., assembly GCA_016702415.1. GTDB lineage: Bacteria > Actinomycetota > Actinomycetes > Actinomycetales > Dermatophilaceae > Nostocoides_A. Next base: position 22,334 of record JADJEA010000006.1, on the reverse strand, counting down.
GGGACCATCCCGGCGACCGGCCCGGGAGTGCGCATCGTCATCACCGATCCCGAGCACAAGATCGGCGCGTCCCTCCTGCTCGACACCATTCAGGAACTCCGCGATGCCGGCGCCGAGGCCATCCAGATCGGGTCCGCACGGGTCGTCACCGCGACCTACTTCACCGACGCCGACGGCACCGTCCGTGTCGGCACCCAGCCCCTGACCAGCCCCTACACGATTCTCGCGATCGGCGAGCCAGCGACGATGGCCTCGGCGATGGACATCCCCGGGGGCGTCGTGGAGTCGGTCCATCGCCTCGGTGGGGAGGCCACGGTCGCGAGCCTGGACACCGTCGACATCACCGGCATTGTCACGGCCAAGGCGCCGGTGTTCGCCCGGCCCGACACCGGCACCCCCAGCGCCACGAAGTAGCCTCGTTCACCGCCCGCCCACCCACAGTTAGGGTCCGTTCATGAGCCGTGCGAGCTATGACCCGCCCGAGCGCTTCGTCGCCGGCACGGTAGGGCCACCCGGGCAGCGGGCCTTCTTCCTCCAGGCCGTCCGTCCGGGGTCGCGGACGACGATGTCGGTCGAGAAGTTCCAGGTCGCCCTGCTCGCCGACCGCATCGAAGACCTTCTCGATGCGACCGGAACCCGCACCACGCAGCCCCCGGCACCGGACAACGACCCGCTCGAGACGCCCTTCGAGGATGACTTCCGCATCGTCGCGATGAGCGTGGAGTGGGACACCGAACGCGAATTGGTGCACCTGCGCTGCCATGATCGCGATCCCGACGACGCCGACGCCGACCAGGACGCGCGCGCTGCGGGCTTGCCGCCCGAAATCCAAACGGTCGACGTCGTCATCCAACCCGGGACGGCTCAGGAGTTCGCCCGCCGCTGCAAGGCTTTGGTGTCGGCCGGTCGGCCCCCGTGCCCGTTCTGCGGAGGCCCGCTCGACCCGACCGGGCATATCTGCCCGCGCGCCAACGGATACCGACGCTGATCTCCGCGACCGACCTCGCCACCGGCGACCTCCATATCGTCGGTCAGATCGCCGGTGCCTCCAACACGACCGTCCTGGTCCGCGTCGGCGACGCCGGCATCGGGCCGTATGCGGTGTACAAGCCGATCTCGGGGGAGCGCCCCCTGTGGGACTTCCCCGACGGCAGCCTCGCGGGGCGGGAGCGGGCGGCATACCTCATTAGCGAGGCGGGCGGCTGGGATGTCGTCCCGCCGACGATCATCCGCGAGGGTCCGCGCGGTCTCGGTATGACGCAGGCCTGGGTCGGCGACCCCGGCACCGCCGAATCGGTCGTCCGGGTGATCCGGCCGGGATCGGACGCCACAGGGCTGATCCCCGTCCTGCGGGCCGAGGACGACCGCGGCCGACCCCTGCTGATCGCGCACGAGGACCGGGACGACGTCCGTTCGCTGGCCGTCCTCGACGTCGTCCTCAACAACGCCGATCGCAAGGGGGCGCACGCCTTCCGCCACGAGGGCCGGCTGTATGCAGTGGACCACGGCGTGACCTTCCACACCGAGCCGAAGTTGCGCACCGTCCTGTGGGGGTGGGCGGGAGAGCCGCTGACCGACGACGACGTCGCCCGCTTGGAGCGACTCCGGTCCGCCCTGGAGCCACGCCGACAGTTCGGTCGGGAGTCGGATTCCGAGTCCGCTGCGGGGTCCGCGGCAGGGTCCGCTGCAGAGTCCCTTCCGGAGTCCACGCTGGCCGGGGACCTCGCCGACCTCCTCAGCGAAAGGGAGATCGCGGCCCTGGCCGGCCGGGTCGACGGGCTGCTGCGCCGGCGCCATCACCCGCGGGCGGGCGGAGGGTGGCCGGCGATACCGTGGCCGCCGCTGTGAGCGCCATTCCGTAGTCTGGCCCCGTGCGAACCTGGCCCTCTGTGACCCTGCCCGCCATTCCCGGACACGGGTCCACCCTCGTCGTCCACGACACCGCCTCCGGCGAGCGTGTGCCGGTCAGCGGCCGGGACGGGACGGCAACGATGTACGTCTGCGGGATCACCCCGTATGACGCGACCCACCTCGGCCACGCCGCCACCTATGTCACCTTCGACCTCGTCGGGCGGGCCTTGCGGGACGCGGGCCTGACCGTCCGCTATGTCCAGAATGTCACCGACGTCGACGACCCCCTCCTCGAACGCGCGGCGCGCGACGGGGTCGACTGGAGCGACCTGGCCGCCGCGGAGATCGCGCTCTTCCGCGAGGACATGACCGCCCTCGGGGTCATGCCCCCGGATGAGTTGGTCGGCGTCGTCGAGTCCATCGACCTCATCGCCGCCGCCGTCCGCGAGCTGGTGGACGCCGGGGTCACCTACGGGCTGCCGGGTGACGACACCGAGGGCGAGGATCTCTATCTCGATCTGGCTCAGGCGGACAGTTTCGGCTCCATCAGCCGGTGGACCCGCGAGCAGATGGACCTCGTCATCCGGGAGCGCGGGGGAGACCCGGATCGTCCGGGGAAGCGAGACCCATTGGACCCGTTGGTATGGCGCTCTGCCCGCCCCGGCGAGCCGTCCTGGACTCCCGCCGGCCTTCCGCCCGGCCGCCCGGGCTGGCACATCGAATGCACCGCCATCGCCGCCGACCGGCTCGGCCTCCCCGTCGACATCCAGGGCGGCGGCAGCGACCTGGTCTTTCCCCACCACGAGATGAGTGCCGCCCAGAGCGAGGCGATCGAGGAGGCGTATGCCGCGGCATACGTCCACCAGGAAATGGTCGGTCTCGACGGGGCCAAGATGAGCAAGTCGAAGGGCAATCTCGTCCTCGTCTCCCGGCTGCGGGCCGACGGGATCGACCCGATGGCCATCCGGCTGCTCCTCCTCGCCCATCGGTTCGACGCGCCGTGGGACTACACCGACGCGGCCCTGGCCACCGCCGTCGAGCGGCGGGAGCGCTGGCTCGCCGGGCTCTCCGTCACCGAAGGGCCGCCCGCCGAGCCGGTGATCGCGGCGATCCGAGCGGCGATCGCGGACAACCTCGACACCCCGCGGGCCTTGGCGGCTGTCGACGAGTGGGCGCAACGGGCGGTGTCCGGGGGCCCGGGCGACCCGGCCGCCCCGGGCCTGCTCGCCCGCGCCCTGGACCGGCTGCTCGGCATCCGGCTCTAGCCGGTCGGCGCGCCGGTCCACCCGGGATCGCGCCGGGGTCAGGCGACGGCGGGGTCAGGCGACGGCGGGGTCAGGCGACGGCGGGGTCAGGCAGAGCCGGGGTTGGGGTTCTGCCCCCGCAAATAGCGCTCGAACTCGCGCGCGATGGCATCCCCGCTCGCCTCGGGCAGTTCGGCGGTGTCCTGGGCCTGCTCCAGCGCCTCGACGTAGTCGGCCACCTCGTCGTCGGTCCGGGCCAGTTCGTCGACGCCGCGCTGCCAGGCGGTGGCGTCCTCGGCCAGCGTGCCCTTCGGCAGCGGGTGGCCGAGGATCCGCTCGAGCCGGTCGAGCAATGCCAGGCTCGCCTTCGGCGACGGGGGATGGCCGGCATAGTGCGGCACGGCGCCCCAGCACGAGATCGCCGTGATCCCGGCCTGGTGGGCGGCGTCCGCCAGGACCCCGATGATCCCCGTCGGCCCCTCGTAGGAAGAGCGCTCGAGGTCGTATCGGTGGACCGTCTGGTCGTCCTCGGCGGTGGCGGTCACCGGGATCGGGCGGGTGTGGGCCACATCGGCCATGAGGGCACCGAGGAAGACGACGAGCGTCACGCCCGCCTCCTGCGCATACTGCATGAGCTCGATGGTGAACCCGCGCCAGTGGAAACTCGGCTCGACCCCGCTGACGAGAATGGCATCCCGGCCCAGCGCGTCGGGTCGGGCCAGGAGGATGCGCGTGGTGCGCCACTGGACTCGACGACGCCCGTCCTCGAGGACGGCGCGGGGCCGGTTGACCTGGAAGTCGTAATAGTCCTCGGGATCGAACGCGGCGACCGGCTGGGCCTCCCACGCGCCCGCCAATTGCTCGACGACGTCACTGGCCGCCTCGCCGGCGTCGTTCCACCCCTCGAAAGCGACAATCATGACCGGATCGCGCAGGAGCGGCAGCTGCTCGAGCTCGATCACGGCGTCTGCCCGCGCTGGCCCGGCCGGCGGTGGCTCACTCGAAGACTCCCCGCGTGCGTCGTCATGGGCCCACCCTACGACCGGGGCGCTCGGTGGGGGCCAGGTTGCGCCTACACTCGCTCGACCGAGTCGTCGCAAACCTCAGGAGGCAGTGCCATGCCCGCGCCTCCCGGTCTGCCCGCGGCGGTGATGTGGGACATGGACGGCACGCTCGTCGACACCGAGCCGTATTGGATCGAGGCGGAGTACGCCTTGGTCGCGGAGTTCGGCGGGACCTGGAGCGACGACCTGGCCCATCAGCTCGTCGGCAATGCCCTCCTGACGTCGGCGCAGTTTATCATCGACAACACCCCGGTGACCCTGGCCCCGGAAGAGATCGTCCACCGGCTCATGTCGAGCGTCATCGATCAGGTCGGACGGCGAGTGCCGTGGCGCCCGGGTGCCCAGGACCTCCTGGTCGACCTGCGCCGGTATGCCGTGCCCTGTGCCCTGGTCTCGATGTCGTGGTCGCCGCTGACCTCCGCAGTCACCGCCCACCTTCCGGAGGATGCCTTCGCCGCGGTGATCAGTGGCGACCACGTGATCAACGGAAAGCCCCACCCGGAGCCCTATCTGGCGGCGGCGACCGCTTTGGGCGTCGAGCCGCAGCACTGTGTCGCTATCGAGGATTCCGCGACGGGTGCCACGTCCGCGATCGCCGCAGGCTATCCGACGTTGGTGGTCCCGCACACGGTCCCGGTGCCGCCCCTGACGGGGGGCCCGGCACCTGCCGACCCTCGTGGGCTTGGACACCCTGGGGCTCAGCGACCTGATGTCCGGGGCCCGCCTCAGCGGAATGTGAGCCTCAGCGGAACATGAGACGCAGCGGAACGTCAGACTCAGCGGAACTTGATCCGGCCGTCGGCGGCGAGGCCGGCGCCGAACTTGATCTTGCCCCCGACCGTCTGGGACTGCTCGGTGGTCGAGAACTTGATCTTGCCCTTGGCGGAGGCCCCGGGGGCGACAACGAGCGTTGCGGCGGCGAGAAGGCTCGCAGCGACCGCGACGCGACGGGTGCGGCGCAGGGACGTGGAACGAGTGTGCATGGCTACCCCTGGAGGCTGCTGGTCGACGGGCCGGGCGTGGCCGGCCACCGGTGGAGGCGGCGCTTGATGCTACTACGCCCCACCTGTCGGGGGCATGAGCAAGCGCCTCGATCTGCGTGGGTCTAGTCCTCCGGGTGGTACCCGAGATTGGGTGAGAGCCAGCGTTCGGCGACGGCGAGCGACCAGCCCTTGCGGGCGGCATACGACTCGACCTGATCGCGCCCGAGGCGACCGACGACGAAGTACTGCGCCTGCGGGTGGGCGAAATAGAGGCCGCTGACGGACGCCCCTGGCCACATCGCCATGGACTCGGTCAACTCGATCCCGGTCTCGGCGTGAACGTCGAGCAGATCCCAGATCACCTGCTTCTCGGTGTGATCGGGACAGGCGGGATACCCCGGTGCCGGCCGTATGCCGCGATACGCCTCCCCGATCAAGGCGTCGTTGCCGAGGTGCTCACCCGCGGCATACCCCCACACGTCGGTGCGGACGAGTTGGTGGAGGCGCTCGGCGAACGCCTCGGCGAGGCGATCGGCGAGGGACTCCAGGAGGATCGCGCTGTAGTCGTCGTGCGCGGCCTTGAAGGCCGCCACCCGCTCGGCGGACCCGAGGCCGGCGGTCACCGCGAAGGCCCCGATCCAGTCCGGACCCGCCTCGGGCGGTGCGACGAAGTCGGCCAGTGAGCGATTCGGGACGCCATCTCGATGGCGGCCCTGTTGGCGCAGATGGTGCAGCGTGGCGCGAACCTCGCGGCGGGAGGCATCGGCATACACCACGGTGTCGTCGCCGACCCGCGCGGCCGGGAAGATTCCGGCGATCCCGTTGGCGCGCACCCACTTTTCCGCGATCATCCGGTCGAGCATCGCCTGGGCGTCGTCGTAGAGCCGGCGGGCGGCGTCGGCGGATGCGGGGTGGTTGAGCAGGTCGGGGAAGCGTCCGCGCATCTCCCAGGCGGCGAAGAAGGGCGTCCAGTCGATATAGCCGCGCAGGTCCGCGAGGTCGTGATCGAGGAAATGGTGGATGCCCGGTCTGGCCGGCGCTGTGATCGACTCCGGCGTGAACGCGATGTCGGGGGCGGCGGCCTGGGCGTCGGCATACGACAGGAGCGGCCGGTCACCCGACTTGGCCGCATGGCGGGCGCGGATCTCGGCATACTCCCGGTCGATCCGGTCGACCAGATCGGGCCGGTGGTCCTCGGAAAGCAACTGGGCGACAACGGGAACCGACCGGGAGGCGTCCTTCACCCAGACGACCGGTCCGTGATAGCGCTGGTCGACCTTGACCGCCGTGTGGGCCTTCGACGTCGTCGCTCCACCGATGAGGAGGGGGATGTCGAAGCCCTGCCGCTCCATCTCGGCCGCGACATTGACCATCTCGTCGAGGGAGGGCGTGATGAGCCCGGAGAGACCGATCGCGTCGGCGCCGAGGTCACGGGCGGTGTCGAGGATGCGTTGGGCCGGGACCATCACCCCGAGGTCGTGGACTTCGTAGTTATTGCACTGGAGGACGACACCGACGATGTTCTTGCCGATGTCGTGGACGTCGCCCTTGACCGTGGCGGTGACCAGGACTCCCTTCGCCCGCTCGGCCTCGCCGGGCTGCTTCTCGGCCTCGATGTAGGGCACGAGATAGGCGACCGCCTTCTTCATGACCCGGGCGGATTTGACGACCTGGGGGAGGAACATTTTTCCGGCGCCGAAGAGGTCGCCGACGACACTCATTCCGTCCATGAGCGGGCCTTCGATGACCTCGAGGGGTCGCCCGCCGCGGGCCGCGATCTCGGCCCGCAATTCCTCGGTGTCGGCTTCGACGTGGTCGTCGATGCCCTTGACGAGCGCGTGGGTGATCCGTTCGCCGGCGGGCAGCGTCCGCCACTCCGGCGCCGCCTGCGGATCGCCCTGTCCGGTAGCGACATTGAAGCGCCCGGCGATCTCCAGCAGCCGGTCGGTCGCGTCCGGTCGGCGGTTCAGGATCACGTCCTCGATCCGCTCCCGCAACTCGGGATCGATCTCGTCGTAGACCACGAGGGCGCCCGCATTGACGATCCCCATATCCATTCCGGCGCGGATCGCGTGATAGAGGAAGACCGCGTGGATCGCCTCACGGACGGGGTTATTGCCGCGGAAGGAGAACGACACATTGGAGACGCCGCCCGAGACGAGCAGGCCCGGCAGCGTCTCCTTGATCCACCGGGTTGCCTCGATGAAGTCGATGCCGTATGCCGCGTGCTCCTCGATCCCGGTCGCCACCGCGAAGATATTGGGGTCGATGATGATGTCCTCGGCCGGGAATCCGACCTCGCCGGTGAGGACGTCATACGCCCGGCGGCTGATGGCGCGGCGCCGCTCCAGGGTGTCGGCCTGGCCCTGCTCGTCGAAGGCCATGACGACGACCGCGGCACCATATTTGCGGCAGAGGTTGGCCTGGGCGCGGAACGCCTCCTCGCCCTCCTTCATCGAGATCGAGTTGACGATCGGCTTGCCCTGGACGCACTTGAGCCCGGCCTCGATGACCGACCATTTCGAGGAGTCGATCATGACCGGGACGGTGGAGATGTCGGGCTCGGAGGCGATGAGCTTGAGGAAGCGGTCCATGGCCGCGACCCCGTCGATCATCCCCTCGTCCATGTTGACGTCGATGACCTGCGCGCCCGCTTCGACCTGCTGACGAGCCACCGACAGGGCGGCCGGATAGTCGTCGGCCTGGATGAGTTTGCGGAAGCGCGCCGATCCGGTGATATTCGTCCGCTCGCCGACGTTGACGAAGAGGCTGCCCGCATCGATGGTCAGGGGTTCCAGACCCGACAGGCGCATCGCCGGTGCGATCCGCGGTATGCCGCGCGGCACCCTCCCCGCGACCGCCGCCGCGATGGCGGCGATGTGCTCGGGCGTGGTGCCGCAGCAGCCGCCGACGAGGTTGACCAGGCCGCTCGCGGCGAACTCGGCGAGGGCGGCGGCGGTCTCGGCGGCGGTCTCGTCATACTCGCCGAAGGCGTTCGGGAGGCCGGCGTTCGGATAGCACGAGATGAAGGTGTCGGCGGTGCGGGCGAGATCGGCGACGAAGGGGCGCATCTGGGCCGCGCCCAGGGCGCAGTTGAAGCCGACGGCGAGCGGCCGGGCGTGGCGCACCGAATGCCAGAAGGCTTCAGCCGTCTGACCGGACAGGGTCCGGCCGGAGGCGTCGGTGATCGTCCCGGAGATGATGACCGGCCAGCGCCGGCCACGCTGCTCGAAGAGCGTCTCCAGAGCGAAGATCGCTGCCTTGGCGTTGAGGGTGTCGAAGATCGTCTCGACGGCGAGGAGGTCGACGCCGCCGTCGACGAGGGCGGCGGCCTGATCGGCATACGCCTCGACGAGGTCGTCGAAGGTGACATTGCGCGCACCGGGGTCGCCGACGTCCGGGGAGATCGAGGCGGTGCGATTGGTCGGGCCGAGGGAGCCGACGACGAAGCGGGGGGTGGTGGGGTCGGCGGCCAGTGCGGCGTCCGCGGCCTCGCGGGCCAAGCCGGCGGCGGCGAGGTTGAGTTCGTGGGCCAGGTCCGCCATCGCGTAGTCGGCGAGGGAGACCCGCTGCGCGTTGAAGGTGTTGGTCGAGATGAGGTGCGCGCCCGCGGCGAGGTACTCCCGATGGATGCCGGCGATGATCTCGGGCTGGGTGAGTGAGAGCAGATCGTTGTTGCCGATCAGGTCGCTGGGCCAGTCCGCGAAGCGCTCGCCGCGGAAGTCGGCCTCCCCGAGGCGGTGGCGCTGGATCATCGTGCCCATCGCTCCGTCGAGAACGAGGAGGCGCTCACTCAAGAGTGCGCGCAACCGATCGGTGGCATCCGGGCGTTCAGGCATGCGCTCATTATCGGTGGCTGGCCGAGGAGGTCGGCCGCACGGCTGGCGGGATAGGTTGCGGGGGACATCGGGCCGACGAAGGAGAATGGCGTGGCGGGCACCGGACCGGGCCAGCGAGCCCCGGGCATTCGCCTGGCGACGATCGGCGGAGTTCCGGTCTATCTGGGGCCGAGTTGGCTCATCCTCGCGGCGGTCATCGTCACCCTCATCGGCCCGCAAGTCGCTGCGAGCCGCCCCGACCTCGGCACCGGCCGCGCCTATGCCGTCGGCCTGGCGTATGCCGTGGTCCTCCTCCTCGCCGTCCTCGTCCACGAGGCCGCCCACGCGGTGAGCGCGCGCGCGTTCGGGTTTCCCGTTCACCGTGTCGTTGCCGACCTGTGGGGTGGGCACACCGCCCTGGATGTCACCAAGGCCCGGCCGGGTGCCAGTGCTCTCGTCGCGGTGGCCGGTCCGGCGGCCAATGCCGCGCTCTGGCTTCTCGGCACCACCCTCGTCGACTCGATGGAGGGCGGGGTTCCCCGGTTCCTCGTCAACAGGGTCGGCTATGTCAACGGGATGCTCGCGCTCTTCAATCTGCTTCCCGGTCTGCCGCTCGACGGAGGCCAGATCGTCGAGGCCCTCGTCTGGCGGGTCACGGGGTCCCGGGCGCGGGGACGGACCGTGGCGGGCTATGCCGGGATCGCCGTCGCTGTGGGGGTCCTGTGGTGGTTCATCGGCCGGCCATTGCGTGCCGGGGAGGAACTCAGCCTCGGATACTCCGGCTGGGGGCTGCTCATCGCCTTCTTCCTCTGGCAGGGGGCCCGGCAGGCCATCGGGTGGGGGCGGGCGACCACGGCTATCGAGAGTGTGCGCATCCTCGACGTCCTCACCCCCGTAGTCGCCGTCCGCTCCGATGCGATGGTGGCCGACCTCCCGACAGGCCTGCCGCCGGTCGTCGTCGACGCCTCCGGGACCCCCGTTGCCCTGGTGGATCCCGCGGCCGTGGCCGCGGTCCCGGGGGAGGCGGTGCGGCATACCCCGGTGTCGGCGATCGCCGTGCCGCAGCCAGCCGCCTGGGTTGTCGATGAGGACCCGAATGGGTCCCTCGCCGGTCTCCTCCCCGCCTTCGGTGCGGCCGGGGTCGGCGTGCTCGCGCTCGTCCACCGGGGGCGTTTGCTCGGCGTCGTGACCGCGTCCCGGGTTCAGGAGGCCCTCGGCCGGCGCTGACGGCGCCCGGCCGTCAGCGCGGGTGCGCCGACCTCAGCAGCGGCCCTCGATCCGTGCCACGAGTTGTCCACGGCTGACGACGCCGGTCTTGCCGAAGACCGATTTCAGGTGGTCCTGGACGGTGTAGGTGCTCACGCCGAGGCGCCGGGCGATGTGGCGGGTGTCGAGGCCGTCCATGACGAGTTCGGTCACGGCGCGTTCGCGCGGGGTCAGCCCCAGGGATTCCAAGTGCAGGGGCGCTAGATCGGCCGGGCGGCTGCGGACGACCGTGACGATGGTATGCCCGTCGCCGTGGCCGGCATGGTCGAGAAGTGGCTGGGCCGACACCGTGAACCAGGCTCCGGCCGTCGACCGGACCCGGGTGCGCACCTCCCCTGACGCGCCGCCGTCCGCGAGCCGGGCGATCAGTCCCGGGACCACGGCCTCGGCGACCTCGATGCCATTGCTCTCCACCAGTTCGGCGAGCCATTCTTGGGCGGCCGCCGTCGCATACGTCACCCGACCGTCGGGGTCGACGACGAGGCTGCCGCCGCTGCGCTCCACCGTCCCCCCGCCGTATGCCGACCCCACCAGGCAGGCGCGCACGCCGCTCCCGAGACCGGCGGAGAGGGTGGCCAGGAAGGCGATCTCGTCGGTGGTGAAAGTGGTGGTGGAGCGGAACAGCATGAGCGCCGCCCAGGGGCGGCCAGCGGCATACCCGAGCACTCGGGCCTCGTCGCGGATCCCACTCGGGAGGAACAACTCGCGCATCCGGCGTGAGGTGGCCACGTGACCACCGGTCTCGATGTCCATCCCGAGTGCGAGGATGCCGCGCTGGTGCATCTGATGCAGGGACGACGGCTCGGGTGCGCCGAACTCCAGCTCCGACCACAGCCGGGTCGACTGTGCGAGGTCCGCGGTCGTGACCCCGCTGGCCTGGGAGAAGCACCCGCCGGTCGGGATGAGCGTCTCGGGGTCGAGGGTGCCGATGGCGCTGGCGTCCGCGGGGACGATCTCCAGGATGATTGCGAGCGCCCGGGCGACGAAATCATCGAGCGTGTCGGCCGCCCGGGCCAAGCGGATGAGGTCGCTGCGCGCCCGAGTCTGCGCGCCGGTCGAGGTGATCGCCGTCACATCATGGATCATGCTCGCCCCCGGGGCTGGTGACCAGCGTTTTGGGCGATCTGGCCCCGTTAGTCTTCCCCACCATGACGGCGATCGATCCGACCTTGCACCGAGGACCCTTCCGACTGGGGGACCGGGTGCAACTGACCGACCCCAAGGGCCGGATGCACACGATCACCCTCGAGCCTGGCAAGGAGTTCCACACCCACCGCGGATTCCTCCGTCACGACGACCTGATCGGCGCCCCCGACGCCTCGACGGTCCGCAGCACCGCCGGCATCGAGTACCTCGCGATCCGTCCCCTCCTGGCCGACTATGTGATGTCCATGCCTCGGGGTGCCGCGGTCATCTATCCCAAGGACGCGGGCCAGATCGTCGCGTATGCCGACATCTTCCCCGGTGCCGTCGTCGTCGAGGCCGGCCTGGGGTCGGGTGCCCTGTCGATGTCGTTGCTTCGGGCCATCGGCGAGGAGGGCCGCCTGCACTCCTTCGAGCGGCGCGCCGACTTTGCCCAGATCGCGCAGGGAAATGTCCGCGCGTTCTTCGGAGTCGACCACCCCGCGTGGACGGTGACAGTGGGGGACCTGGTCGCCCAGCTTCCGGCGGCGGTGGAACCCGGCAGCGTCGACCGCGTCGTGCTCGACATGCTCGCCCCCTGGGAGTGCCTGGACGTCGTCGGCGAGGCCCTCGTCCCCGGTGGGGTTCTCATCTGCTACGTCGCGACCGCCACCCAGTTGTCCCGGGTCGCCGAGGCGCTGCGCGACCACGGGGGCTTCACCGAGCCCCACGCCTGGGAGTCGATCCAGCGGGACTGGCATCTCGAGGGGCTCGCGGTGCGCCCTCAGCACCGGATGCACGGGCATACGGGCTTCCTCATCAGCAGCCGGCGATTGGCGCCCGGCGTGACGCCGCCGCTGCGCAAGCGCCGCCCGGGCAAGGGCTATGTCACCGACCTCGACGACACCCAGGAGTGGACGGAGGAGGATTTCGGGGAGCGGATCCGCAGCGAGAAGCGGGTTCGTCGCGTCGCGCGCTCGGTGGGTGCGCCGCCCCGCGTCTTGCCCTGACTGCGGGTTACAGTCAGGGGGAGGGTCGTGCCGCCAGGCGCGACCGGGTCCACCTCAAGGGGGTTTGGATGGTCGACGGTGACGCCTTGGAGATCCGCCGACTGCAATCGCAGCTCGCGACGATGTCCGCCCAGAACGACCGGCTTGTCCGGACCCTGAAGGACGCGCGCGAGCAACTCGTGACGGTCAAGGCGGAGGTGGACCGGCTCGCGAGCCCGCCCGCGGCATACGGCATCGTCATGGAGGCCCACGCCGACGGAACCGCCGACATCCTCACCGGTGGCCGCAAAATGCACGTCGCCGTCAGCCCGACGATCCTGCCCAGCGACCTGCGGCCCGGACGCGAGGTCCGCCTCAACGAGGCTCTCAATATCGTCCAGACCTGCGGCTTCGAGCGGGTCGGCGAGGTGGTCCTGGTCAAGGAACTCATCGAACCGGACCGGGTGCTCGTGGTCGCCCACGCCGACGAGGAGCGCGTATGCCGCCTCGCCGACTCCCTGCGCGAGGCCCCCGTCCGGGTCGGCGACGCCTTGCTGCTCGAGCCCCGCTCGGGGTTCGTCTTCGAGCGCATCGAGAAGGCCGAGGTCGCCGATCTCGTGCTCGAGGAGGTCCCCGACATCTCCTACGAGGACATCGGCGGACTGCGTGGGCAAATCGAGGCGATCCGCGACTCGGTCGAGTTGCCCTATCTGCACCCCGACCTGTTCACCGAGCACCAGCTCAAGCCGCCGAAGGGCGTCCTCCTCTACGGCCCGCCCGGCTGTGGCAAGACGATGATCGCCAAGGCGGTCGCGGCCTCCCTGGCCCGCAAGGTCGCCGAGAAGGAGGGCCAGCCGTTGGCGAAGTCCTACTTCCTCAATATCAAGGGTCCGGAACTGCTCAACAAGTACGTCGGGGAGACGGAGCGGCATATCCGGCTGATCTTCCATCGGGCACGGGAGAAGTCCAACGATGGCACCCCCGTGGTCGTGTTCTTCGACGAGATGGACAGCCTGTTCCGAACCCGTGGCTCCGGCGTGTCGAGCGATGTCGAGACGACGATCGTCCCGCAGCTGCTCGCCGAGATCGACGGCGTCGAGGGCCTGGAGAATGTCATCGTCATCGGCGCGACGAACCGCGAGGACATGATCGACCCGGCCATCCTGCGCCCCGGGCGGCTCGATGTGAAGATCAAGATCGAGCGACCGGATGCGGAGTCGGCACGCGACATCTTCCGGAAATACCTGACCGTCGACCTGCCCCTGCACGCCGACGATCTCGCCGAGAACGACGGCTCCGCGCACGCGACGGTCGAGGCAATGATCGAGGCCGCGGTCGCGCGGATGTATTCCGAGCAGGAGGAGAACCGCTTCCTGGAGGTCACCTATGCCGGTGGCGACAAGGAAATCCTCTATTTCAAGGACTTCAACTCCGGCGCCATGATCCAGAACGTCGTGGACCGCGCCAAGAAGCTCGCGATCAAGGACTTCCTGACGACGGGGCAACGCGGCATCCGGATCGAGCACCTGCTCTCCTCGTGCATCGATGAGTTCAAGGAGAACGAGGACCTGCCCAACACGACCAATCCCGACGACTGGGCGCGGATATCGGGCAAGAAGGGGGAGCGGATCATCTACGTCCGCACCCTCGTAGCCACCAAGTCCGGCACCGAGCCGGGGCGGACGATCGACACGATCTCCAACACCGGCCAGTATCTCTGAGCTCATCCGGATTCTCCGGGCCACGCCTGGTCCGCGGGCGTGCGGTCCAGGTCACATCCTGTGAATCCCTGCCAGGGGATTGCCGGATCGTTGAACCGTCCTCTACCGTCGACGGGGCGCGTCCTTCATGGTCGCGCCCGCACAACAGCACATCGCCCACTCATCATGTGTGCACCCGCGCGCCGAGCCTGCCCGGCGGGTGCCTCGCCGGCCACCGAGCCGGACACCCGGGCAGGCCGGGGGACCCGAATACGGCCGCACGCGGCCTTGGGGTGAAGTCGGCATACGCCGACGGGGAACCTGCCTCCCCAACCCGACAGCTGACCTCGGAGGCGCCAGTCAGGAAGGATTTCCCCCATGGCGTATGCCGCCAAACACCGCCGTGCCCGTTCCGCCTCCGTCGTCGCCCGGACCGCCCGGGCGGTCATGACCACCGCGGCCGGCGTCGCCGTCGTCCTCGTCCCCGCCGTCGCCCACGCCGACTCGGTCTGGGACAAGGTCGCGATGTGCGAGAGCAGTGGCAACTGGTCGATCAACACCGGCAACGGCTACTACGGAGGATTGCAGTTCTCGCAGCCCACGTGGGTGGGCTTCGGGGGACAGAGCTTCGCGGCATACGCTCACCAGGCGAGCAAGAACGAGCAGATCTACACCGCGCAGCAGGTGCTCAAGGTGCAGGGCCCAGGGGCCTGGCCGGTGTGCAGCGTCAAGGCCGGGCTGACGGTAGCCAACGGCCTGGCCTATGACACCGGGATCACCCCGCCCGGCAGCGGGGGCGGTGGCAGCGGAGACATCGACGTGGACGGGGAGCTCGGCCCGCAGACCTACTCCGCGATGGAGAAGTGGCTCAAGCAACCGGTCAACGGGGTCTTCGGCACCACAGACAAGAAGGCTCTGCAGGCCAAGCTCAAGGTTCCCGTGACGGGGTCGATCAACACGACGACCGTCAAGGCCCTGCAGAAGCTCGTCGGTGCCTATGTCGACGGCGACTGGGGCCCCCAGACAACGACGAAGCTGCAGATCTTCCTCAACAAGGTGCTCTGACCCGACCCAGCCTTGGGGCGAATCCCAGCCCGGGGCGGGAACTCGAGCCCGGGGGACGAACCCGAACCCTTGGGGCCAAACTTGAGCACGCCTTCCTGACTTGAGCACGCCTTCCTGACTTGAGCACGGCATACGGACTTGGGCACGTGTTGTCTGGCGTGCTCAGGTCCGTATGCCGTGCTCAAGTCAGGACCCGCACCATCTGGGCCTCATCAACCTCACCCGTCCCTGGCGTCAGTCCCCCTCAGACGAGCAGAGGCTCATGATCGGGGAGATCGCGGCCTCCGCCTCAAGGACGCTCGCCGTCACGAACATCCCCGACCCGTGGCCCTCGGCAACGGTTCTCGCGGACTTGCCGGCGGACCGGATCATCTCGCCTTCGGTCCCACTGCCCCCGTAGTCCGCCGCCGTCTCTCCGAGTTTGCCGAGAAGGTCGAACCATTTGCTGTCACCGAAAGACAACGAGTCCGCGGTGTCGCTCTTTTGCTCCTCGAAGGCGTAATAGGCCTTGCATACATCCCCCGTCGAGGAGTGGTGCAGCAAAGTCCCGGCGGCCGCGAGGGACCAACCCCCGAGGGGAGGAGGGCGATCGCCAAGGCCGTGACGGGCGTGGCACGTGCGGTCGTTGATGCGGGTCAGGGCGAGCCCAAGCGCCCGATGGCGACGACCCGGGAAGATGTTGTCGCGGTCGGGTACCCAGTCGCCCGTGATTGCGACCGTGGTCGCCCAGGCACCCGCCGCGAGGGCGAGTAGCAGCGCCCACCAACCGACGAGGAGCCAGGCGACGATGACCAGAACGGCACCGATGCGCCGCCGTCGAGGCCCGCGTGACTCCGTCCTGCGGGATGCTCAGGTCGGTCTCCGGGATGGGTCCGGGGCTGGGCTGGCGTGCGTCGCCGGTCCGGATCGTCCGGGACTCCTGTTGGGGTTGGCAGCGGGGATGGGGAGGCGGCGGGGGCACGGGCGGCGGCCCTGGAATCGACGGGAACGGCTCGCAGATTGGCGCTCGGAGGAGCTTGCCCAGACGGTGTCGGCCGGTGGCGTCAGCGGAGGTTGGTTCGGCTCATGCAGCGAGGAGTGGGGCACCGGGGGGTGCCGACGGTTTGTGGGGAAGGGCGGCTGGGGCGCGGACGATTGAGACGCCGGCGCGCCGCCGATCCCGGAACCGCGCACGACAGTTCGTTCGACGGGTCAGGGGCGGCCGTGGTGAGCCCTGGCGAGTCCGCGGCACGGACCGGTGAGCCGCACCTCGCACAGAACAGATGGATCGCCGCCACGGGTCCGCCGCAGCGCTCGCAGAATGCTTCCGCCTCCATGGACACAAACCTCCCTCGGGCCGACTCTCCGAGACTTCCACCGCAGCACGCCTGTGCGCCTGTCCCTCGTTCGCAGGACATCGCCGCTCACTCAGCAGCGCGCCACGATCAGAGATCAGAGCGAGGGAGACGGACTTGAACACGCGATATCGACTTGAGCACGCCAGATCTGGCGTGCTCAAGTCGATATCGCGCTCAGGTTGGCGTGCTCAGTGATGGCGTGCTCAAGTTGGGGAGGAGGACGGCCGAGACCCCCAGGACATCCGCCCCACCTCCCACCCCCAGCCCTCATCCGCCACGGACGTCGCTCACGTCTCGTCCGGGTTCGGGGGCTCGGCGGCCGGCGTGCTCGTCCCGGTCCGCCCACTCCAGCAGCGGCCGGATGTCGTATGCCGCGGAGTCGATGCCCGAGTGAAGGTCGCCTGGGCCGCAAACCGGGACGGCATCGTCGCGATGGTGAAGTCGTCCGGCTCGGCGTCGGCGATCTCCTCCCACGCCAGTGGTGCCGAGACGGTCCCGCGCGGGTTGCCCCGCACGGAATAGGCCGCAGCGATCGTGTGGTCGCGCGCATTCTGGTTGTAGTCGACGAACACTGCCGCGGGGTCCCGGTCGCGCCGCCACCAGGTGGTGGTCACGTCGTCCGGGAGACGCCGCTCGACCTCCCGGGCGAAGGCGAGGCTGCCCGGCGCACATCCCGGAAGCCGTGCTCGGGCACGATGCGCACGTAGATGTGCAGCCCGCGCCCACCCGACGTCTTCGGAAAACCGACGGCACCGAGCTCGGAGAGGAGGTCGCGGCATACATCCGCGGCGCGGCGCACCCGCGCGAAGGGGGCGTCGGGCATCGGATCGAGATCGATCCGCCACTCGTCCGGGACCTCGGTGTCGGCCCGTCGGCTGTTCCACGGATGGAACTCCACCGTCGACATTTGCACCGCCCAGATCACGTCCGCCAGGCGCGTGACGCAGAGTTCGTCGGCGTGCAGGCCGTACCTCGGGAACGTCAGCCGCACCGTCTCCACCCACGGCGGGGCACCCCGTGGCAAGCGCTTCTGGTGCACCTTGGCTCCGTCGACGCCGTCCGGGAATCGGTGGAGCATGCAGGGCCGCTCGCGCAGGGCATTGACGATGCCGGGCCCCACGCTCACGTAGTAGTGCGCGAGATCGAGCTTGGTCTCGCCGCGCGCAAAAAAATAGACACGATCGGGACTGGACAGCCCGGACCTCAAGACCGTCCACGTCCAGGAGGACGGAGCTCGCCATACGCCCCGGATCGTGCCGCCACGCGGTTCAGCGTATGCCGATCACGCCACCCGGGTGGCGAACGGACCCGCACCCGCCAGCACCGCGACACCCGCGGCAATCGCCGACTGCGCCTCGATCCCAGCGGCGAGGGCGAGGTCGACCAAGCCCCGCACGAGGGCCATATCGTGCGCCTGCGTGGCCCGGCGAAGGGCATCCGCCGTCGCAAGGCCGGCGTCGGCCGGCCGGGCACCCGGAGTGAGAAGGGCACCGATGGCGACATCGAGATCGGTCGGGGTCCACGGGATGGGCGCCGCCCCGTGCTCCAACACAAGCGCGAGGAGAAGCGCCAGCGCCGCGGTGGGCGCCAGGCCCGCCCGCAGCACGTCGGGACCGGCCTCGGCGACCGGCCCGTCAGCGGGCGGCAGGTAGCCGTAGGCGGCATACGCGTCCACCACCCGGTCGAGCGCGCATCGCGCCGGCGCGCTCCACGGCGCACCCAGCAACGGCCACACGGTCAGGAGGGCGGCGGTCAGTTCGTGGTCACCGGCGCCCACGGCGGCGCCGGA
This sequence comes from Nostocoides sp., assembly GCA_016702415.1. Lineage (GTDB taxonomy): Bacteria > Actinomycetota > Actinomycetes > Actinomycetales > Dermatophilaceae > Nostocoides_A. The sequence continues at coordinate 4,106 of JADJEA010000006.1, read as the reverse complement.
GCAATGCTTCGGCGTCGGCGAGTACCTGGCACCGGTCGGCCCATCCGCGGAAGGGCGTGCCCGATGTCGCTGAGCGCCGTGAGCGTCCCGCACGGAGGCCAGCACGGCGGCGCGCTCGACGTGGAGGACGTCGAGCACCCGACCCTCGGGCGCGGCCGGCACGCCCACCCGCGGGAGGACATCGACGGCCAGCCGCAGCCGAGCCAGGGCTGCGGCCCGGTCGGGATCGAGCCGTCGAACCCGAGCCGAGCAGGCGGCCACGTCCGAGACCGCCTCGACGGTCGACCGGCACCCGCCGAGTTCGCCGCCGCCCAGGTCGTTGCCGCGGGCACCCTCCGCGAGGAATCAGTGCCGAGGTCCACCCCGCGAGGTCCCGGCCGGCCATCGCCGCCGTGCCGGATCCGATCGGGCCGATGCCCGGCGTGCCCGCCCGATCCGCTGCATGGTCGTCGTGCCCATGGCCGTCCCCTCACTCACTCCGGTCCGGCCCGGCGAGGACGCCGAACCGTTCGTTACCCAAGACGACACGGCAGGGCGTTCGGTTGATACGTGCGGCGGGGGATTCTCGGGGCGCGGCGCTGGCCGGTTCCGGTCGGTGTATGCCGCGCGTCTGTCCAGAGAGCGGACCCTTGCCGCAAGCGGCCCCGCCACCGGCTACCCGCCCGCACGCGGCCCCGCCCGCCGGCTAAAGGCCAACCGGTCAGCCCGCCAGCCGGTCAACCTTAAACCGGTCAACCGGTCAACCGTCAACCGAAAAGCGTCGGCTGCGGCGGGGCGTGGGTGGGGTCGACGCCGTCGAAGAGCGGAGGACACCGAGGTCCCGGCGTGGATGCGACCGATGGCCTCGGCAAAGAGATCCGCCACGGAGCGGACGGACAGCTGCGGCCAATCCAGCGGCGTCGGCACGGTGTCGGTGGTGACGACCTGGCTGATCATCGGGTGCGAGGACAGTCGCTGCACCGCGCGGCCGGTGAACAGGCCGTGGGTGCAGGCCACCGCGGCCTCAGTGCAGCCGAAATCCTTCCAGCCGGTCCAGCAGTTCGACGATCAGGCCCCGGTGGCGATCGTCGTCGAGGACGATCGCACGCTTACCGGCGACGTCGCCCCACTCATGTCGATGACGACCTCGTCGTCGGCCTTGCGCATCTTGGAGCCGGCCGCAACCGGCAGGCCGAGCAACCGGGCGAACTGCGTCGCGGTCTTGGCGTTGCCGAGGTCCGGCGAGACGACGACGCAGTCGGTGAGGTCGTCGGCGCGGAAGTGATCGGCGAGCACGCCGATGGCCGTGAGGTGATCGACCGGGACGGAGAAGAATCCGTGGACCTGCGGCGCGTGGAGGGTCATCGTCAGGACCCGGTCGACTCCGGCCGTCGCGATGAGGTCGGCGACGAGGCGGCCACCGAGGGAGATGCGCGAGGCGTCCTTCTTGTCCGAACGGGCATACGCAAAATGCGGGATGACGGCGGTGATCTGGGCGGCGCTCGCGCCCGCAGCCCGCATCGATCATCATGAGCAGCTCCACGAGCGACTCCTGCGTCGGCGGCGCGATCGGCTGGACGATAAGACGTCCCGCTGGCGGCAGTTGGCCAACAACTGGCTTTGCAGGCAGTCGTTGCTGAACCGGCTGGTCCGGCTGGGGAAGGGGCACGCCGAGCGCCTCGCAAATCCGGTGGGCGAGGTCGGGGTGTGATCCTCCGGAGAAGACGACGATCTCGCGCATCGGCCAGGCTCCTTCGGAAGGACGTGGTCGTGGCCGGGCTCCACCCCTACTGGCCGGCTCCTCACGGGAGGGACGCAGGACCGCCTTCCAGGAACCCGGTCAACTCGGCCCGCGCCGCCGCGCCCGCCGCGATAGGCGCCCGGGAACGACGCGAACCCGTGCGGTGCGCCGCGATAGGTCGTCAGGTGGGTGGCGACGCCCGCGGCGCGGGGGCGCGGCATGCCGCATCCCGTCGTCGCGGATCGGGTCGAGGTCGGCGACCTGGATCAGCGCGGGCGGCGGGCCCTCGAGCCGGCGAAGAGGGGCGAGACCAGGGATCGTCGGCGGCGATACCGCTGCCGACGAGTAATGCCGGAAGGCGGGATGGCCGACTTCCGCAGGATCGGTGCATGCGCGTGTTCATCGATCGACGGCGACGCCATCGTGCAATCGGTCGCCGGATAGATCAACGCCTGCCCGCGCAGGCCGGCCCCTGTCCCGCAGGACTGGCAGATCACCGCGGCGATATTGCCTCGGCAGGTCGCCACATGCGGCGACGCGCGCGGGATCGACGCCGTGAAGCGTCGGCATGGGCGACCAGCCACCGGGTCGCGTCGATTCCGTCGGATGCCGCCCCGGCACCTTCGTTTCCGGCGCCATCCGGTAGTCGACCGAGGCCACCACCGCGCCCACCGACGCGGCCAGCCGGATGCACAGCGAGTCCTGGTTGACGAGATTCCCCTGCGCCCAGCCGCCTCCGTGGACGAACACGATCAGGGAGCCGGAGCGGACCCGCCACCGGCCGGTAGAGGCGTAGCCGGATCGGCCCCGTCCGCGCCCTTGCCGCGCTGCGGCGGAGTCGTGACGGACGGATCCGAGGAATCCCCAGATCCGCTGGCCGACGCGCCGCGCGGGAAGAGACTACCTCGACGCGGTTGGCCTGGATGCCGTCGAGAGATTCCTCGATCGGGCGTCGCTGACCCGTCGACGAGGGTGACAGAAGGCGGTCAGCCAGGGGCCATCAGGGTAGGGGCGCGGCATGCGCGGCATCACTCCGCCGACACTCGGACACCGCCCGCAGTTATTGCGCATCCGCAGTTAGTGCGGCATACTGGACCATGGAACTGCCCCCCGCGAGTCAGCATGCCGAGATCACCGACGCCCTGCTCTTGGCCGAAACGCTGTCCCCGGGGTCGGCGCTCCCGCACCTGAGAATGGCGCGGTTGCCTTGACCGCGCTGATCGATGGAATCTCTCGCGGCTGCCGTGCTCGATGAGAAGGCAACTCGTTGCGCGGTGCCGGTGCCGCCGCCGGACTGACCGAGAACGCCGTCGGACCGCGTCTGGCGCGAACCCGCCGCCTGGGCGGCTATGCCCGTGATTCCGGGCGGGTCACCGCCGATGCGGTGCGGACGCGCACAGTACGACGCGGCGGCCGGTGCCCCGGCACGGAACCGCCCGCGACGGCCCCCTGCGGTTCAAGCCGCGCCGACCGAGCAGGGGATGAGTGATCCCCGAAACCCCCCGCAGCACAACCCAGCCCACCACACTGCCACAATCGCATCAGCCGAGAGGACGCCATGACCGACGCCGACCTGACCCACGGCATCTATTTCCTCCTCGGCCGCTCCCGGATCGATGCAGTCGATCAAGTCGGACACCGGGGGCAGCTTCGCAGCGCCTTCCTCGAGGGGCAACTGCCCAGGGCCCCCGGCCGCTGCCGGGTCACCCTCGCGCAGTTCGACGACACCTACGAGGTGGTGTATGCCGACCGCGACGTTGCGACGTCCCCGCTCGTCCCTGGCCCCCGCAACACGGCAGCGCTCCTGGACTCGATCAGCCGGCTCGTCACCGACGCCGGGCGCCCCTGTCCGCCCGGCCCGAGCACGAGCGGCCCGGCACCGTGGTCGTGGCGATCCATGACCGACGGCATGGAGAATGCCAGCCGCGAGTGGACCCACACCGCCGTCAGGATTTTCATCGAGCAGCAGGAACGCGACTACCAGTGGCAATTCCTCTATCTCCGGGGCGGACCAGGATGCCATCGAGGTCGGGCACAGCATCGAGGTGGCTGCGGGCAGCGCGCTGACGCGTACGGCCGCGGGGCGAGCGGCCCTCACGCCGCCGCGTCAGCATGGTCGGTGGCCGGCGCTCGGCCGTCGCGTCCGACCGGCGGCGGCCTTAGCGGACTTCCAGTGAGCAGGCGCACCGACTCCGCCGGGTGAACCACCAACGCCGTGCTACCCGCCGAGCAACCGCCCGAGCTACCCACCCGTGACGGCAAGGAGACGGGCGCCGTGCGTCCGACGGTAGTGTCGCCGAAATCCCCGGCACGGGTGATGCGGAACCTCGACAGCCATCCTGTTCATTGCCAAATCCGCATCCGGATCGGCATAACCGAGGGTCAA
>JADJEA010000005.1 GCA_016702415.1 Nostocoides sp. | reverse complement strand
CCATCAGCGCGTGCATCGTCGTCGGGCCGACGAAAACAGAACCTTCGCCCGCAAGGCCTTCGCCAATGCGGCGGACTCGGGCGAGGTGGTCGGGACTTCACCCAGGTGGCGCGGCGCCGGGAGTGCTGTAAACAGGAAGGACCACACCAACGCGGCCCAAGCCGCTCTCGCGGAGGGCGAAAAAAACCTTGGCGTTCACGATCGTAGGCCGCGATCTTGCTGAGTTGCGCACGATCCCGGGGTCGCGACACAACCGCTCGAGGTCGGAATCGGCAGCCCTCGCCGACGATCTCGGGGTCGAATCCGCGAAGAGCGAGGCGGCGCGGAAGGCGACAGCTTGCGCAGGATCGTCGCCCCCGACAACCCGGACTGGAAGGCTTCGAGGACAGTCCGCTCGAAAACGCCCGCTCGTCCCAGGACGGGCATCCCCCACTCGGTGTCGTAGTAGTCCGCAGGAACGGATCCCGCGCCGCCCCCGGCGGCCGCGCCCGGAAAACCATCCTCCCCGACGATCACGCTCACGGCGCCCAGGGTATGCCGAGCCCTCCCCGCCCGCCCGCCAGGCGGACCCACCAGGTGCCATGGCCCGGCCCGCGCGACGGAGCATATGGGTCTACCCGTCAGCGATGCGTGGTAGCGTCCTTCGCGGGGATATCAGCCCCTCCTGCCCTCCCGCGGGTCGCAGGGGTTTCAAGCGTAATGACAGCACCATACCGAGCGGAGTACTGCCGAATGTCAACCGAACCCATCACGCTTGCGCCGGGTCCTGACGATCGGATCGATCCCGGTCGCAGCGGCCGGACTGAGTCTGGCGACCGGCGGCGTGGCGGCCCAGGCCGCCGCCGGCGTCACCTTCACGGTGAACTCCACCGCCGACGCGCCCGACTCGGGCAAGAACGGCCAGTGCAAGACCGCGGCGAATGTGTGCACCCTGCGCGCCGCCATCATGGAGGCGAATTGGACCTCGCAGCCGGTCGCGATCAACTTCAATATCCCCGGCAGTGGTGTTCAGACGATCAATATCGCCAGCCGGCTACAACGTGGCCGCCCCGGGCGGGGTGACGATCGACGGCTACTCACAGCCGGGCGCGACCCCCAACACGTCGTCGCTGGTCAGCAATGCCCAGATCAAGATCGAGGTCAAGGGCAAGGGCGCCACGTCCTTCGATGGACTGGTCTTCTCGACCAAGGCCAATGTCGTGCGGGGCATCGCGATCTACAACTTCATCAATCAGCTCTCGTTCACCGGCTTGAACGCCGACAACAACAAGGTCATCGGGACCTACGTCTGCACCAATGCGACGGGCACCATCGGTTCACCGGTCAGTGGCAACCAGATCGGCATCCTCCTGCAGAAGGGGGCCAGCAGCAATGTCATCGGCACCCCGGCCGCGGCCGATCGCAATGTCGTCTCCGGGTGCGGTAACCGCGGGATCACGCTGTCCTACGAGCCGACGAGCTACAACGTCATCCAGAACAACCTGGTCGGGCTCGACCCCTCCGGCACGCGGGCTCTGCGCAATGGTAGCCAGGGCGTCGACATCAACTACGGAACAACGTCATCGTGTCGAATGGCGAGGTTAAAGGTCCTCATCGACAAAGGGCATGGCAATGTCACCTTGTCGGGCAACTGAATCCGGCACCACCAAGTCGGGTGCGGACGGCGGCAATCTCGTTGCGGGGGTCAGATCCAGCGCGGTTCCTATGGCAGGAAGGTCACCGGCAATGTCATCGCGCACAACCCGTCGGCGTCCAGATCGCCTCGACCGGCGGATACCCGCCGGGTGACGAGCAGCGCACCTATGGCAAACACCATCGCGCAACTCCGACCTTCGACAACACGGGCATCCAGTTCGTCTGGAAGAGCAGCCCGTCCATGGTCCAGAACGCGATGGCGGCGCCGAGTCCGACTCCTGCGGCGGGCAAGGGGGTCGCCAAAGGGCACGACGTGCGCGGTGCACGGTCGAGATCTTCCTCGGCGAGAACAAGACCGCCAAGACGGGCAAGACCTACGTCACGACCGTGACGGCCAACTCCCTCGGGGCCTTCTCCGTGAAGCTCAGTGTCGCCTCAGGAAGCCCGATCACCGCGACCTCGACCGGCAAGGCAGGGAAACACCTCGCCCTTCCAGGTTCCGGTGGCGCTCAAGACTTGAGCAACGACCCTGGCGGAGGGCAGCGGTGGGGCTCGGCATACAGGAGTGGGCCCGGTGAGAACGATCTCACCGGGCCCCGTTCCGATATTGGTGAGGTACCCTCGGGCGCGGCCCCGATCGGGGGGGTCTCGGCATACGATCTGGAGATTTTCATGTTCGGCAACGTCCCTCGTGCGCGCCCGCGCGCGCACACCAGCCTCAGCCTGGCGGTTGGGGGTGTCCTGGTCGCCGCGGGCGCGGCCCTGGCCCCCGCGGCCTCCGCGGCCTCCCCCTTCGCCGTCAACTCGATCCTCGATGCCCCAGACGTCAAAATCGACGGGACTTGCGCCACCTCCACCGGCGCCTGCACCCTGCGGGCCGCCCTGATGGAGGCCAATGCCGCCTCCGGAGCCGCGGTCATCACCTTCAATATTCCCGGAACGGGTGTGCAGACCATCGCCCCGGCGACCAAGCTGCCCGGTTTGACGAACCCCGCCGGCATCACCATCGACGGCTACACCGAGCCGGGCGCGAGCGCCAACACCGACCCACTGGTGAGCAACGCGCAGATCAAGGTGGAGCTCAAGGGCAAGGGTCCGGGCACGTTCGACGGGTTGAGCATCACCACGCCCAACAACACCATCCGCGGCTTGGCGATCTACAACTTCTGGAAGCAGATCAGCCTCACCGGTGACCCCGCCGACAACAACACGCTTGTCGGCAACTACATCTGCACCAACGCCGCGGGCACCTTCGACATCATTGGGCTGACCGGCCGGGACCGCGGCTCGACCCAACGGCTCGCAGGGCGTCAGACATCAACTACACCTATGGCAACGAGGTCGGCGGCAGCGGCACGAACGAGGGCAACGTCCTCTCCGGCAACTGGGGCTCCGGCATCGAGGTCTCGCACGGCCGCAACACCAACCTCAACGTCGTCGTCGGCAACCGGATCGGGACGGCTCCCGACGGGAGCGTGACGACCTACTCCGGCAACTCCCTGTGGGGTATTCGCTTCGAGGGCCCCAAGTTCTGCGGGGACCCCGCCCGGCCGAACCCCGGCGGGTGCACCGACGCGGCCGTCACCGAGGGTTTGCCGCACGACAACTCCGCCCTGGGCAACGTCATCGTGTCCAACAAGAAGGGCGGCATCCTCATCGACAAGGGCCACAACAAGGTCGTGGTTCAGGGCAACTGGATCGGGGTCACCCCCTCCGGCGTTCTCGGTGGCAATGCGATCGCCGGGGTTCAGATCCAGCGCGGGTCGTTCGGCATGCTCGTCAAGCAGAATGTCATCGCTGGCAATCCGGTCGGGGTCCGCATCTCCTCGACCGGTTCCTACCCGCCGGACCAGAGCAGCGCACCTTCGGCAACACGATCACCCAGAACAGCACCTACTCCGGCACCGGGATCCAGTTCGTGTGGCTGTCCTCCCCGACGATGGTCCAGGACAACATCCAGCCTCCGACGATCGTCGCGGGCACGGGGGGCACGGTCTCGGGCACGGCGTGCGCCAACTGCACCATCGAGGTGTTCGTCGCGGCCAACAAGACCGGCAAGATGGGCAAGACCTACCTCACGACCGTCACCGCCAACGCCAGTGGTGCCTGGAGCGCCCCGACTGGCCAGCCGGCCAACAAGCCGATCACGGTCACGGCCACTGACGGATCGGGCAACACGTCGATCTTCGCGGTCCCGGTGCTGACCCAGGCCTGAGCACTCGGCTGACCCAGCACGTCCAAATCGATCCGGTGATGCCCGCGCCCGATGTCGGGGTGCGGGCATCAGCGCTGATGTCCCTCGCACACCCGCTTCACCCAAGGAATCCCACATGTCCCTCACCCGCCGTACAACCACGACCCTGACGCTCGCCGGACTCCTCCTCAGTTCAGGATGCTCGTCGTCATCGACGGCGACCTCATCGTCCTCCGGAGCGACCACGGGCGCCTCCACGAGCGCGAGCGCCTCCCCGTCATCGTCGGCGTCGGCGTCCTCGTCGAGTTCGAGTCCGTCCCCGACCGACGCACCCGCGCCCAAGTACCCCAGCGCCGCCAAGAAGAACAACAAGGCTGGCACCGAGGCGTTCGCGGCCTACTTCTGGGAGGTGGTCGACTATGCCTGGACCACCCCGCACGCCGGCTCCGTCAAGTCCGTGAGCTCCAAGGCGTGTGAGCAGTGCACCAAGTTCGAGGACATGGCGACGATCCTCGACAAGCTGGACCGGCGCTATTCCGCCTCGCCGTTCACCATGACGTCGGCAACCCGCACAAAGGTGGTGGGGACCTGGCTCTCGTGCGCGTCGAGGGGACCCAGAATAAGGCCGACCTTCTCTCCAAGGACGGAACCACGGTCGGCTCTCAGGTCGACGCACCAGTGGCCTGGCTCATGCTCCTGAAGTGGACCGGCAAGAAGTTCGCCGTCGAGAAGCTCACCCACGCCTGACGGATGAGTCCCGCCAAGATCCGCGACGAACCGTCAGCCCTCCTCGCCGATCTCATCCGGATCGATTCCGTGAACCCGGGGCTGGTTCCGGGTGCGGCGGGCGAACGCGTGATCGTCGATGCCTTGCGTCGCCGCCTCGACGGCTGCGGGTGGCGGACGGTGGTCGTGGAGGCGCGTGGTGTGACGGGCCGGCCCAGCCTCCTTGCGTGGCAGGTCCAGCTGCCCGGGGACCGGCCGGCCATCGTCCTCACCGGCCACCTCGACACGGTCGGGGTCGAAGGGATGCCACACCCCTTCGACCCCGTCATCGACGGCACCCGGATGACCGGTCGCGGTGCGTGCGACATGCTCGGGGGCGTGGCGGCGATCGTCGTCGCCGCCCAGCGCGCCGCGTCCGCTGGTGCCCCGGTCGTGCTGGCGCTCGTCGCCGACGAAGAGGACCGGAGCCTCGGGTGCGAGGCGGTTCTCGACGCGCTGGGGAGACCGGCCGCAGGAGGGTGCGAGCTGGGTGTGGATGCGGGGGACCACGTGAGGGGGACTCGGCATACGACCGCAGCTGTGCCTGGTCGCCGAACCGACCTGGCTACGCCGCTGCACCTCCCTTCGGGGGTATGCCGTGGCCGACGTCGCGTTCAGCGGCCGGGCCAGCCACACCTCACTCCCCCACGAGGGTGTCAATGCCGTGACCCACCTCGCCCGCTTCGTCATGGCGGTGGAGGAACGGGCGGAGGCCGTACGCGCCAGCGGCGGCGAGTTGCTGGTCAGCGTCGTCTCGGGTGGCCGGGCCCCTTTCAGCATTCCCGACGCTGCCAGCGCGACCGTCGAGCGCCGGATGGTGCCCGGCGAGCCGGAGGATGTTCTCGACGCCGAGGTGACCGAGATCCTCGCGGCGATGACGACGGCCGATGCGACGGTGAGTGCGCGGCATACCCTCCGGATGACCCGACCATCCTGGCAACTGGACCCAGGCGGCCCCGCGGCGGCCTTCGCCGCCCGGTTGGAGGCAGCGTTGTCCTCCCGGGGGTGGTCGGTCGAGGGCCGCTTCGACGCGCCCTACTGGATGGAGGCGGCCCTGTGGGAGGCACGCGGCATACCCACCCTCGTGTGCGGGCCGGCCGGGGGCGGGCTGCACAGCGTGGACGAATGGGTGGATCTGGAGCAGGTCACCGCGTTCACCGACGCGCTCGCCGAGACGATCGTGCGTTGGGGAGTGACCCTCCGGGAAGCGTGTGGGCGCCCCACCCCAGGAAGGACGCCGTATGCCGCTCCCGTCCGGCCCGCACCCGGCCAGCACGTCCGCGCACCCGAGCTCGTCGAGGAATGGTCGGCGCACAACTACCACCCGCTGCCGGTCGTTCTGACCTCCGGAGCGGGGCCCTGGGTCACCGATGTCGAGGGCCGGCGCTATCTCGACTGTCTCGCCGGATACTCCGCCCTCAACTTCGGGCACGGCCACCCGCGCCTGCTCGCCCGCGCTCACGCCCAGCTCGCGCGGCTGACGCTGACCAGCCGGGCGTTCCACAACGACCAGCTCGGGCCGTTTGCCCGGGACCTGTGCACGCTGGCGGGCAAGGAGATGTGCCTGCCGATGAACACCGGTGCCGAGGCTGTCGAAACCGCGCTCAAGGTCGCCCGGAAGTGGGGCTATCGGCGCAAGGGGTCCCGGAGGGGCGCGGTCATCATCGTCATGGAGGGCAATTTCCACGGCCGGACGACGACGATCGTCAGCTTCTCCGACGACAAGGTCGCCCGCGACGAGTTCGGCCCGTTCACCCCCGGCTTCGTGGCCGTGCCCTATGGCGATGCCGCCGCCCTGCGGGAGGCTCTTTCCGACGAGGACGTCGTCGCGGTGCTCCTGGAGCCGATCCAGGGCGAGGGTGGGGTCGTCATACCGCCGCCCGGGTATCTGCGGGAGGTACGGGAGGCGTGCACGGCGGCCGGCGTGCTGATGCTGGCCGACGAAATCCAGTCGGGTCTCGCGCGCAGCGGGGAGACGTTCGCGTGCGATCACGAAGGGGTCGTCCCCGACGTCTACATCCTCGGGAAGGCGCTGGGTGGCGGCATCGTGCCCCTGTCCGCGGTTGTGGCAGACGCCGACGTGCTCGACGTCATCACCCCGGGAACCCACGGGTCGACCTTCGGCGGCAACCCGTTGGCCTGCGCGATCGGCCAGGAGGTTGTGGCAATGCTGGCGACCGGTGAGTTCCAGTCTGCCGCGCAGGCACGAGGCGCCCAACTTGCGACCGGCCTCGACCGGCTCCGCGGTCGGGGGGTCGACGACGTCCGTATCCGAGGGCTGTGGGCGGGCATCGACCTCGATCCGGCCCTGGGCACCGGTCGCGGCTTGTGCGAACGGCTCCTGGCCCGCGGGGTGCTGGCCAAGGACACCCATGGGCGGACGATCCGGCTCGCGCCGCCGCTGGTTGTCGGCTCCCCCGAGATCGATGTCCTGCTGGAGGCACTCGAGCATTCCCTCGCCGATCTCGCCTGAGGCCAGCACCGGCCTGCGGCCCGTCCCTCAGAACAACCGGCCGTCCTCCTGCGCCGGGGGCCGCTCGAGTTCGAGAAGGTAGCGCTTTCGGTCCAACCCGCCGGCATAGCCGGTGAGGGAGCCGTCCGCGCCGACGACCCGGTGGCAGGGGACGACGATGCTGATCGGGTTCGAGCCACCCGGCGGAAGTACTCCCCGAGTTGGGTTTCCGCCGCCACGAGAATCGGGTGCCCGCGCACAGGGCTCCCCATGTCCGGCAGCGGGTCGCGGCGGCGGTGGATCGCGAAGTAGATCCCCGTCAGGGCGGCCTCGTCCGCGTCCGCGGCGACGAGGGTGAGCGCGCCGACGGGCGAGGTGATGACGGTATGGACAGTGCCGGCCACGAGCGCAGTCATATCAAAAGGACGCAACTCGGACCGGAATGGTGAGATCGCTCGGCGCGCTGAAGGGTTCGGCGCGGAGTTGCCGGCTTCACGTCCCGGTAGAGGCGTCCGGGCAGCGGCGTCCGGGCAGCGCGTCCGGGCAAGGGGCGTCCGGGCATAGGGTCCGGCCATGGAGTTCGCCCTGTGGGCCAGCCCGGCCCGTCCGTGGCCGGAGACGCTCGCGCACGCACGCTGGGCTCGAGATCGCGGCTTCGACGACGCACCGGACGACGGGGAGTTGCACGAGTGCTGGACGACGTTGGGCCGGTGTCGGGGCGCTGGTCCCGGACCTCGATCTCGTCTCGATGGTCTCCCCCACGACCTGGCATCACCCCGTGCTCCTGCTCAAGCGCGCGGTCGAGGTCGACCACCTCTCGGGTGGGCGAGCGGTCCTCGGGCTCGGGGCGGGATGGCAGGTCAACGAGCACGCGGCATACGGACTGGACCTGGGGTCCGCGAAGGTCCGGGTCGACCGATTCGCGGAGGCGATCGAGATCATCTCCCGGCTGCGCACCGAGGAGCGCGTCGATTTCGCGGGCGAGCACCTCACGCTCATGTCGGCGCCCTTGTCGCCCAAGCCGATCGGTTCCCTGCCGCTCGTCGTCGGCACGTCGGGGCCGCGGATGCTCCGCCTGACCGCCCGCTGGGCCGACGGCTGGAACACCTGGGCCGACCCCGCCGCCGCCGCGACCCGGCTCGAGGAGTTCCACGCGGCCTGCGTTGCCGAGGGGCGGGACCCCTCGGCATACGGCACCTCGGTTCAGGCGGTCATCGTCCACTCCGACGATCCCGAGGAGTGTGCGACGTGGCGGCGGCGCGCCGGCGGGCGGGGCGTCGTCGCCGGGGGGTCGGCGGCCCTGGTCGACCAGATCGGGCAGTATGCCGAGTTGAACTTCGGCGTGTTCGCCGTCAACGACGGCCATTTCGGCTCCGGCACCGAGTATGCCGACCGCCTCGACCGGCTGGCCGACGAAGTGCTCGCCCCTCTCGGGTTGGTCGCCCGGCCCACAGCGCATCCGGGTGCGCGCTCCGTGCCTTCGCCGGACGGCCGGTCCGCTACGGCGTGATCTTCACCAGGGTGACTGCCGGGCCGAGGGTGAGCGTCAGCTGCGTGACCGGAGCGGTCGTGACCGTGGGATCGGTCGCGAGCGCGAGATCGGGGTGAACCTCGACCCGGTGCGGGGTGGCAAAGCTCAGGGTCGCCGCCGCGGGGGTGCGCGGGATCGGGGTGTATGCCGTGTAGTTCCACACCGATTGTGGTCGCCAGATCGCGAGCCACCACTCGTCCGCCCGCTTCTGTAGCAGGACGCTGCGCACGCCGAGCGTCGCCGGGTCGCTGATCCCGAAGGTCAGCCCGACCGGGGTGACGGCCGGATCGCCTCCACCCAGGAGGGTGGTCAGGCGGCTCACCGCGACCGCCTGCGGCTTGGGCGTTCCGTCCGGGCGGTAGAAGCCGAAGAAGCGTTGGTACTGCGGCATCGCCGAGGGCTCGTCGTAGAGCTCGTACATGAACGTCCGCAGGATCCCGATCCGGAAGGCCTCGAGATAGGCCCGCGGGAGATAGATCCCCGAACTGGCCTCGTCGATCCGGCCCGTGTAGAGCCCGTTCGGATCATTGTTGTAGCCCGTCTCGCTGAGGATGATGGGCAGGTCCTTGGAGAGGTTGTAGCCATAACTGCGGGCCCGCTGGCGGAAATTGCTGGCCTTGTCGATCTTCCCCGGGCTGGTGTTGAACTGGCTGGGGACGGTCTGCGGCGTCGACGCCTTGAAGGCCGTGTCGGGTTTGGCGCCGATGTAATAGGAGTGCAGATTGCCCGCGTCGAAATAGCTGCTCATCGGGATTCCGGACCCATCGGTGCGCATCAGCGGCGCCGTGTTGGGCAGGTCCCAGCCGACGAGCGCCGGCCCGAGGATGAGGGTCTCGGGTGCGAGCCGACCGCGCTGGCTCGCCAGATAGATCATCGAGGCCTTGAGCGCCCCGGGCCAGTCGAGGACCTGCGGATAGACCTTGTCGTACTCGTTGAACGTCTCGACCGCCTCGGTGTAGGCGGTCAGCCCATTGGTGACGATGTAGTCGAGCCGGAGGTTGATCGCCGCCTCGATATCGGCCTGGGTCGGCGCGGACATCATCGGGCGCAGGGCGGTGAACTGCAGCCGGATACCGTTCTGCCCCAGGAGCAGCGAGGACTTGATCGCCTTGGTGTAGCCCGGGTCACCCGCGACGACGAAGTTGTTGGTGCGGACATGGCGGATGCCGAGTTCGCGGAGTTTGGCCAGGACCACCTCGCCCTTCGGGTACTCCCGGTCGCTGAGGTGGGCCACGATCCCGAGAGAGTCGAGGAAGGACTCGGTCGTCCGGGAGGAGACCGCGAGGAGCGTGGCGGCGTCCGCGGGGGCGGGAATCGCGCATACGGCACCCGCAAGGGCACCCCCCGCCAACATCCGTATGCCGTCCCGCCGGGTGACGGTGCCGTGATTCATCACTCTCGTCTCCTCGGCCGGACGTGCATGTCCGTTCCCTCGCCGCAACGAGGCTAGCCTAGCTGCGGTAGGCGGGTGGTCAGGATCATGGCCTGCCCGCGGCATACGACATCGGGAGGGTCACATGTCCGAGTCTTCACCCCGTCGCTCAACTCGCGTGCTGGTGAGCCTGTCCGCCGCCGCGCTGGCAGCGGTGGCCGGGAGCTTCACTCTGGCACCCACCAGCGGCGGCGCCCGCCGTCACCTTCACGGTGAACTCGACGGGCGACGCGCCTGATGCGGGGAAGAACGGGCAATGCCGGACGGCCACCAACGTCTGCACCCTCCGGGCGGCCCTGATGGAAGCAAACTGGACCAGCCAGCCGACGAGGATCACCTTCAATATTCCCGGCGGCGGGGTCAAGACGATCCAGGTCTCGACGCGGTTGCCCACCATCGGCAACCCAGGTGGGGTGACCCTCGATGGCTACACCCAGCCGGGCGCCGCAGCAAACACATCCTCCGTCGTGAGCAATGCGCGCATCATGGTCGAGGTGCGTGGCCAGGGCCGGAATTCGTTCGACGGACTCGTGTTCAACAACACGCCAAACAATGTCGTCCGAGGATTGTCGGTCTACAAGTTCATCAACCAAATCATCTTCACCGGACTGAATGCCGACAACAACCTCATCGCCGGCAACATTGTCTGCACGAATGCGGCGGCGACCGTCCAGTCGGCGGTGAGTCCCAAGCAGATCGGGATCATTCTGCAAAGGGGGCCAGCGGCAACCGCATCGGAACCCCGGCTGCCGCCGACAAGAATGTCGTCTCGGGCTGCGGAAACCGTGGGACTGCCATGTCTTTCACGCCGACGACCGGCAACAAGGTGCAAAACAACATCATCGGCCTGACGCCCAATGGTGCCGCTGCCCGTCCGAATCGCTCCCATGGTGTGGATATCAACTACACCAACCACAATCTCGTCGGCGGCGATGCCCCCGGCGAGGGCAACCTCATCTCCGGCAACGGCGGCTCGGGTGTCGAGGACTCGCACGGACGCGGCAACCGCGACAACATCATCGCTGGGAATCTGATCGGCGCCACCCCCACCGGGGGCGTCTCCCGGTATGCCGCAAATGCCCTCTGGGGGATCCGATTCGAGGGTCCTTACTTCTGCGGAAAGGTCGGCAAACCCAACCCCGGCGGATGCACCGATGCGCTGGTGGGCGAAGGGGTTCCGAGCCGAAACACCGCCCGCGGCAATGTCATCGTGTCCAACCTCCTTGGCGGCATCATGATCGACAAGGGCCACAACCGGGTTCAGATCCTCGACAACTGGATCGGCGTGACGAAGTCAGGCACCGCCGGCGGCAATCTCATCGTCGGCATCTCCATGCAGCGCGGGCCCTGGAATCAGACCATCCAAGGCAATGTCATCGCCAACAGCCCGACCGCGATTCAGATCTCGTCCCTCGGCGGCGACCCGCCCGGCAAGGAGCAGACCACCTATGGCAACCTGATCAGCCGCAACAGCATGTACAACACCCAGGGCATCGCCTTCGACTACCAGTCCTCCCCGTCGATGGTGCAGCACGGCATCAAACCGCCGACGCTTACCGCCGGGTCCGGAAAGCGGATCTCGGGCACGACCTGTGCCGGATGCCGGGTCGAGCTTTTCGTCGCCGCGGGTTCGGGCGTCAAGGCGGGCCGCACGTACCTCACCTCCGTCACCGCCAACACCGCGGGCTCGTTCTCGGCAACGCTGTCGAGCATCAGCTCGGGGACTGCGATCACGGCGACGACGACGAACTCCACCCGGGACACCTCTCAGTTCCGACCCCGGTGACCCTGCGGAGTTGGCCCTTCCCGCAATCCCCGTCCCCGCCTGAGCCGAGGACATGCCCCTCGGGAGCTTTCGCGAGATCGGCGACGGCACGGGTTGCGACGGAAGAGAGACGGCCCCTGACCAGCGTTTCCGCTGGTCAGGGGCCGTGTCGTACTGGTGGGCGATACTCAGTTTGAACCAGTGACCTCTTCCGTGTCAAGGAAGCGCGCTACCACTGCGCCAATCGCCCGGGAATCTTCGAGGTGGAGACGGGATTTGAACCCGTGTACACGGCTTTGCAGGCCGTTGCCTCGCCTCTCGGCCACTCCACCATGTTCGGGGCGGCTAACCCTCGAGCGGATGACCGGGTTCGAACCGGCGACCTCAACCTTGGCAAGGTTGCGCTCTACCAACTGAGCTACATCCGCATGCGGCGCCTCCGGAACACGGGTGCGCGCGCTCAGAGACCTTAACCGATCCGCGACCGCTTCCCAAATCGCGGCGAGGGGATGGACGCCTCCTCGTCCGCGGTGTCGTCGCTGCCCTCGGGGAACGGGTCAGCGGGCGGCGGATCCGTTCGCGGAGAGTGACGACCTCACGCTCGGCGGGGCGCAGGTTGAGCGTCGCCGCGTTGAAGGCCGCCCCGATGAGGACCGAGATCGCGACGAAGTAGGCCAGATCAGCAGCACGATCGGCGTCGAGAGCGGGCCGAAGATCGAACTGCCGCCGAGCGACGCCGCGATGGTGCCGCGCACGACATACGACGTCACCGCCCACAGGATCAGGGTCAGCGCCGCACCCGGGAGGTTGCGCACCCACGGCGTCCGGCGTGGGGTCGCGATGTGATAGAGCGTCGTCAAGGTCGCCACGACGAGGACGGTCACCACCGGCCAGTAGAGCGCGACGAGGACCTGGAGCCGGTCGGGCAGCATCCGGCCCAGGAGGGTCGGCCCGATGAGCAGCAGCGGGGTGACGACGACACCGACCATCAGGGTGGCGAAATAGAGCGAGAAGCTCAACGCCGGGTGCGCACGATCCCACGCACGCCGGACTGGCCACATGATCGAGATCGTGTCGACGAAGACGTTCAAGGCACGCGAGCCCGACCCACAGCGACAGCAGAAATCCGATGGAGATCAGATCCCCGCGGCCGGCCCGGAAGACGTCGTGGACGGTCGGCAGGAGGAGGTCGTCGATGATGTCCTGGGTCAGGAACTTCCCGCATACGTCTGGATCTGTTGGATGAACGAGTCGATCGTGACGTCGCCGATCCAGTTCCCGAGATAGCCGACCCCACCGAAGAGCCCGAGCACGAGCGGGGGAACGACAGCAACGCGAAGAACCCCGCCTCGAGGCGAGGCCAGTGACGCGGTAGCGCAAACAGATGCGAACCGTCTCGGCGACCAGCCGGGCGAGAGTCAGGCCACCCGGTATCCGGGCGAGGGCCCGCTTCAGGGCGCGCTTCCTCTCGACCACGGGCTCAACGGTAACTGGGACAGGTGTTTCCATTGGGACGACACGGCGCAGCTGGCGCACCTTTTTCCCGGCCGTATGCCGTTCACCCACCCTCCGCTTCACCCACCCCCGAGTCACCCACCCCCGCGTCATCCACCAGTCGTCGGCCAGGATTGCGGGGAGCACGCTCGGGCGTCGAACTCGGCCCGGGTCCACGACTCACCTCGCGGACGACGACATGACCGGCGTCGAGGAGTCGAGGGCGGCCCAGCTGACCAGCACCGACGTGGCTGCCTGGTCTGCGGTGCTCGAGCTCGCGTCGATGACGAATCCCCCGGTCACCTGCAGCGGATCGACGGCCTTGGTGACGGTCCACGGCGGCTGCGGGGCACCCATGACGATTCCCGACGTGACCGTGGGGGCGCTCGCGGCAGAGAAGGCACCGATGACTGGGTTCGTCGCGGTCGCGGATCCGCTGGACCGGTCGACCAGCCCGCTGATCGTGATCCGGTCGAGGGAGGCACCGCACGGGCTGAGCAGGATGACCGCAGCACCCGAGGAATCGGCGGTGAGCCCGACGATGCCGCGCACCTCGGTCGTCACCCCATTGCCGCACCCTGCCAAAGTCACCGCGGCGGCGAGGGTCGTCATGAGGAGGAGGTCCGGGACGTGGTTCGCATGGATGTCGTTCGCATGAGAGCCATCGTCCGCCGTCGCTGCCGGGGTCCGCCTGGAGTGCGCCTACCACGGCCTCCGCCGGTCAACCCCTCCGGCGGCACCTATCCTGCGCCCATGGCGACCCATGTCGTGTTCAATCAGCCTCCGCCGTTCGCGGCATACGACCCTCGCCAGCGACCCCCGCTCGCCGGCAGCCTCGAGCGGTGGGGCGGCGGCCAGGGGCCTGATGTCGGGACTGGCTTGGATCGCGGCCGGACCCGCGGCGTTCGGGGTGGGCCGAGCAGGCCGACCGCTGCCCGCCGCTGTTGCGGGGCCCACGACCGTCGGCAACCGGATCGACGAGGTCGAGTACCACCCGCCTACCACCAGCTCATGACCGTCGCCGTCGGCCACGGCCTCACGCCGAGCCGTGGACGCTCCTCCCTGACAGCGGAGCCCACCTTCGGCGCGCGGCCGGCTTTATCTGTGGTCCCAGGTCGAGAATGGTCACCTGTGCCCGGTGTCCATGACGTATGCCGCGGGCCGGCCTTGCGCATACCCCGAGGTGGCGCCACCTGGGTTCCAAACTCGCCTCCCGACCTACCACTGGCCCCGATCGCCGGGAAGCCGGGGCGATCGCGGGAATGGGGATGACCGAGAAACAGGGCGGGTCGGACGTCCGGGCCAACACGACGACGGCAGCCCCCGACCCGGCCGGCCCGCTCGGCCCCGGCTCACACGTCCTCCGCGGTCACAAGTGAAGTTCTGCTCGGCGCCGATGAGCGACGCCTTCGTCCTGGCGCAGGCGCCCGGCGGCCTTATGCTGCTTCCTTCTCCCGCGCGTCCTGCCCGACGGGACCCGCAACGGGCTGGCGATCCAGCGCCTCGGGCGAAACTGGGCAATCGTTCCAACGCCGGCTCCGAGGTCGAGTTCGACGGCACCTGGGCGGTCTTGTCGGGGGAGGGGCGCGGCATACGGACGATCATCGACATGGTCGCCGCGACCCGGCTCGACTGCATTCTCCGGGTCGGCGGCGACGATGCGTCAGGCCTCCTCCGGAGCGGTGCATCACACGAGTCATCGGGCCGCCTTCGGGGCCCGCAGCTGGTCGACCAACAGCTCGCGCAATGTCCTGGCCGATCTCGCCCCAATCCGAGGCCGCCACCGTCCTGGCGATGCGGCTCGCCCACGCCATCGACGCTGCGGAGGCGACCTGGCCCGCTCCGCGTCGCCATCGGGGAAGTTCTGGGTGCGACCGTTTACGTGCCGAGGGTGCTGGAGTGCTCGGCGGGCTCGGCTACGTCGAGGAGAACGGTCAATGTGCCTCTACCGGGAGGCGCCCTCAACTCGATCTGGGGAGGCTCGGGCAGCGCCAACGCCCTCGATGTCGTCCGGGCGATCACCCGGGAGCCGGCTAGCGTCGCCGCCCCTGGTCGGCGAGCGCTCTACGTTGCCCGCGGGGCGATGCCCGCCTGGACGCGGCGATCGACGCCATCGAGCCTCTGTTACCCTCGGCGTATGCCGCGGACGGGCTTCGTTGGCCTGCTCCCTCGTCGAGCGGCTTGCGGTCACGCTTCCAGGCGGCAATTGATGGTGTGGCATACGCCACCCGCGGTCATGGAGGCGTTCCTCTCGCTCCCGGCTGGCGGGGGATCACGGCGCGAGCTTCGGAACGCTGACGCCCGCGATCGTCTCCGGTGTGGGCTGCGGCGACCTCATCGAAAAGGTCGACGCCTCAACCCCCCGCCCGCCCGAGGGCGCGTCCAGATGCGTGGTCAGTCCTGCTCGAGCCGGGCCTGCTGCTCGGCGACGCCGAAGGTGCCCGCCGGCCATTGGGGGTCCATATGCCCTCTTCAGCGCCGAGCATGAGGTTCCAGCGACGGCGAGCCGGGCATACCACTCTTTGTCATGGGACGACATACCACGGGGCAACGTCGGCGGAGCACTCCCTTGAGGGCGACCTGCAGGCGCTCTGGTAGTCGTCCCACAACGCCCGCTCGTCGAGGTCGCCGCCCATGAACTTCCAGTGCTTCTCCGGATTGGCCAGGCGCTCGGCGAGCCGGGCCTTCTGCTCGTCGCGCGAGATGCAACATGACTTTGACGATCGTGGTGCCCGCGGCGGCGACCTTCTTTCCCAGGTGTTGATCTGGCGGGGCCTGCGGCCCCACTGCGCACGGGGACGTAGATTGTGGACCCGCACGATGAGTGACGTCCTCGTACTGGGATCGGTCGAAGACTCCCGATCATCCCTGCCGGGGCAGCGGACCCGTCATCCGCCAATGGATCGGGTGCGCGCGCTCCTCGGCCGTCGGCGCCTTGAAGGCGGTGATGTGCACGCCCTGGGGTCGACCGCACCGACGACATGGCGCATGATGCCGCTCCTTGCCGGAGGTGTCCATGCCCTGGCCTCACGAGCAGGAGCGAGCGTTTTCCGCCGCCCTTGGACTCGGCATACAACCGTTCCTGGAGGTCGCCGACGGCGACACCGAGCGCCCGGAGCAGGGCCTCCCCGCGTCGCGATCCCCGCGAACCCGGGCGTTGACGCCGGGTCGACGTCGGCGAGAACGAAACCCGACCGACGCGCAGTGCCCGGCGGAGTCGGCCGGCCCGCTGTTCTTGACCTTCTCGGTCCTGGTCGCCCCGGCGGCCTCCTCCTCGACGATGTGCTGGGCGGCCTCGAGTTTGGCCTTGGCCTCTTTGGAGAGCTTCTTGCCCACCTTGCCCTTGCTGTCCTTCTGGAGGACTTCGCCGAGGCCTTCGCGGACTTCTTCGTCTTCGCCATGCGTCGCATCATGGCAGGTCTCCGCCCCGAGCGACAGAAGC
>JADJEA010000004.1 GCA_016702415.1 Nostocoides sp. | reverse complement strand
TCCTGACACCGCGCTGGCGGCGACAGTGGACGTCAGGGGGAGTGGAGAAGGCGATGGGTGTCGGAGTGAACGGCGGCGGCGTGGAGGGCGGGGGGTGCAACGGGCGCAGTAGCGGTGACCCGCGGCGGTGAGGCGGCGCGGCGGGCGCGGCTCGCCGTCGCTGTGGGCGGCCGGCCCGTCATCCCATCGGACGACTGGGGTCCCCGCCGGGCGGTTTGACCGGCGAGCTGCAGGTGATGCAGAAGCGTTCGGTGTCGGTTACCTCCGCCGCACTGGGGGCGGCCTGGCGCCATCGGTCGTCTCCTCGAGGTCACGTCCCTGCCGGTCCGGGCATCCGGACCGGGCGTCGGCACCGCTGCACCTCGGTGTCCCGGGGCCACCCTAGGAGCCCGCCACCTGCGCGGTCATGCCCCACAAGGAGGGGACAACGGCTCAGCGGACCGCGCCGGTGACCATCCAGGCATCGCCATGCACTCGCCAGCGAAAGAGCGCCCCGCGGACGACCATGAACCACGTGAAGCCCACCCACAGCCAGACCAGCGCGGTGGACGGATCGGGTGGGGCCAGCGCGCGGACGACCAGCGCCACCGGGACGTATGCCGCGAGCGTCGCCCCCATGGCCCCCGCCAGCCACCGCGCGTCTCCGGCCCCGATGAGGACCCCGTCGACGACGAAGACATAGCCCGACAACGGCTGACCGACCGCGACCACGAGGACGAGGGCCGCTGCCATGGCCGCCCGCACCTCGGGGTCGCCGGTGAAGAGCACCGGCAGCGCCCGGGACGCCAGCAGGGTCAGCGCGCCCAAGGCGGCGCCGCCCCCAGACTCCCACCGGATCATCACCCCGGTGGCCTCCCGCGCGGCGCGTCGATCCCCCGCCCCCAGCGCCTTCCCCGTCAGCGCCTGCCCGGCGATCGCCAGGGCATCGAGGGCGAAGGCGAGGAAGCTCCATACCGTAGCGGTGACCTGGTGCGCCGCGAGGTGACGTCGCCGAGCCCGGCGGCCACCCAGGTGGTGACCACGAGGATCGCCCGCAGCGCCAACGTCCGGGCGAGCAGGGGCAGGCCGCCGACGGCGGCCCCAGGACCGACCCGGGTGCGGATGCCATCTCGCCCCTCCGCCCGCGCATACCGGGCCAGCACCACGAGGAGGCCGAGCGCCATACCCCATTGCGCGACAACGGTTCCCAATGCCGATCCGGTGATGCCGAGATGCGCCAGACCAGCACGACATTGAGGACGGCATTGGCCGCGGACGCGAGGACGCTCGCGACCAAGGGAGTCCGGGTGTCCTGCAGCCCCCGGAAGACGCCCGTGCACGCCAGGACGACGAGCATTGCGGGTATGCCGACCGCCGCCACCCGCAGGTAGCTCACCGCCTGCTCCAGCGCCGGTCCGCTGCCCCCGAGCGCGGACGCCAGGGGCTCGGCCCCGAACCCGACGACCGCGGCCGCCGCCAACCCGAGGACGACGGCCAGCCAGGTCCCGTCGATGCCGACCTCGATGGCCCCGGCGCGCGAGGCCGCCCCGATCTGCCGGGCGACGACGGCGGTTGTCCCGTAGGCGAGAAAGACGAACAGCCCGACCGCGGTCAGCAGCACCGCACTCGCCAGGCCGAGCCCGGCCAGCGGCGCCGTCCCCAGATGGCCGACGATCGCCGAATCGGCGAGGAGGAAGAGCGGCTCGGCGATCAGGGCGAGGAAGGCGGGCACCGCGAGGCGGAGGATCTCGCGGCCGGTGGCCTGCGGCATACGGGAATCATGGGCCCACAGCGGTCGGCTCACCGGTCGCGTTCGCAATCCGACCCGCCGTGCGGGAGAGTATCGACGCCGTGCTCCCGCGCGCGTGGTCGGCGGGGACGGTCGGTCAGGGAGGTCGCGGGGCCAGCACGCCGGCCGGGTAGTAGTAGCCCCGGCCTTGGGCCGGGCCAGTGGGACGGAGGCGGTGCGGGCCAGGGTCGTCGCGTCATACGTCTGCACGACGAAGTCGTCGGCGAGGTCGACGTCCTGGCCGATCAGATAGAAGTGGCGTGCGTCGGCAGCGATGTCGACGATGCCGGTGTCGAGGTCGCGGCCGGTGACCGTACCGGTCCTCAGATCGATCCGCGAGAGGTGACGCAGGCTCGACAGCGGACCGAACGCGGGGTTGATGAAGGTGTGGGCGACATACAGGGTGTCCCCGACTAGCCGAAGGGCGTAGGGCAGGCGCGCGCCCAGGTCGGTCGGGGTCTCGGTGAAGGTTGTCGGGTCCAGCACCGGGAGCGCATGGCCCTGGGTGCCGGTGACTCGTTGGCGGTCAAGGGGTAATAGAGCTTCCCGCCGTGGACCACCGCGGAGGCGACCGGACCTGGGGCCAGCGGCAACGGGTGACGCGAGCGCACCGCCATCGTGTCGGAGTCGAGCGCGACGAGGACGACACTGTCGGGCGCCCCGTCGTGGAACTGGGTAGCGAAGGCGTAGAGCGTGCCGCCGTCCAGGGCGAGGCAGGTGGCGACGATGTCGGGGGAGCGTCGCGGTGGCGACCTGCGTGCCCCGGGCGTCATACCGATGGATGATCGTCCGCGCGTTGACGGTCTCGGTGGCATAGAACCGGGCCCCGTCGGTGGCGAACCCGAGGGGAGAGTGGATTCCCGGGAGCTCGACGGCGCTGCCCCGGCACGTCCCGGGCGACCAGTGGACCAGGTGCGTCACGTCGTGGCGGGCATCTCCGCCGGACAGGAAGTAGGCGTGGTCACCGCTCGCATGCCCGGACACCCCACCCGGGACGATGCCCTTGACCGGGATCGAGCCCACGGTCGTGGCCGCGCCGTCGGCGACGGCGGTGAGCCGACTCGGGGAGGCTTCCTCGCTCGACCACGCGACGACGGGCCCGGCCGGGCACGAGGGGCTCCCGGTTGCCGCGCTCCCGGTCGGTGCACTTCCCGTTGTTGCGGTCGCCGATCCGGAGCACCCGGACAGCAGCAGCATGCTGCCGACCGCCACGCCCACCGTCATCCATGCCTTGACGGATGCGACCTTCTTGTTCGTCATCGACGGCCTCTCGCGTTCTGCTGGTTGGGGATCGATCGGGAGTGGTCCACGGCGCACGCGCGCGGACCACTCCCGGCAGATCGTCTCGTCCTACTTGACGTAGAAGGTCGAGACCTTCGTGCTGTTGGCCGAGGACGGCAACTCCATCGGGTGGATCGCGTGCAACCCGAGCACGTCATAGGCCGAGGTGTTGAGGTCGATGCCCGTGGTGTCCCGGAAGGCCGCCCACACCAACTGCGAGCAGTAGAACGCGCTGCGCGTCCCCATGTCGTAGTAGTTGTAGTTGTAGGGCTTGCCGAGCTTACCGCGGGCCCAGTCGGCCGCAGTGGCGTCCTGCGTGGAGGACGTCGCCCGGGCCGTCATCCCCCACGCGTGGGGCTTGGAGGAGTACCAGTTGTTGGCCCCCCACTGGACCCCGCTGCCGAGCGACTCCACCACATAGCTGCTGCTGTAGACCATGGCCGAGTGCCCGGTCGGGATGAGCCCAGCGAACTTCGTGTCGGTGGAGAGGAAGGTGCCCTTCCGGGTCGGGTAGGTGCCGCCGCGCGAGACCGGCCCGGCCGGAGTGGCCCGCCTTGGGGTCGACACCACCCTTGAGCGTCAACGCCTGGGCGACGAGCGCGCCGGTCGTGCGCTGATCGGCCGCCGCGATCTGCCGCTGCTGTGCCGCGGTCAGCGGCAGTGCCGTCGCAGACGCCGAGGCCATCGCGGGAACCGCCAGCGCGGCCACGCCGGCCAGGCCGGTCACTGCGGCGAGGCGCCGCCGGGATGTCGTTGGTGCCATTCCACCACCCCTTTCGATTGGGAGAGCGGACGATCCGCTCGGTGGAGGAGACCCGTAGGTCCGGTCGACAGGACGACCGATGCGCCCTGATTCTTCGCGGCTCCTTCGCGGTGGCAGGCATCCTCAGCCGAGGTGTTTGAGGGCCTCGCGGCGGCTCAGCCCGGACAGGACATCGGCGTGCGCGGCGACGAACCTCCGCACCCAGTCGGGGTCCACCCGCGCGTGCTGGCGCAGGGCCCACCCGATCGCCTTGCGGATGAAGAACTCCGAGCCGTATGCCGTGCCTCCACATTGGCCTCGCTGACGTCGGTGAGCAGGGCGAGGTCCGTCGACTCCTTGAACGGCAACTGGCTCCAGGATCGCCACCCGCCGCAGCCACAGGTCGTCCGCCACCGCCCACGCCCGCATCCGTGGTGTCTCGCTCTGCGTGTGCCGCGCCAGGATCGGGGCGACGCAATGCGGTGGCAATGTCGTCGACGTGATCCCACCAGGCGCCGGTGATGACGAGGTGGCGATAGAGCTCCATCGTCCCTGGGTCTTGCCAGGCGCGGGCGCTGCGGTGCTGGGCGAGGGCGGTCGCGGCATACCGCTCCTCCCGGAAGTGAGCACCGTCCCACAGGGTCCGCACCGCCGTCTCCCACCCGGCCCGCGTCGCCGGGGCGTATGCCGCGAGCACCGGTCGCAGGGTCGCCCGCAGGTGCGCCGACGTCAGGCCGCGATAGGGC
Source organism: Nostocoides sp. (assembly GCA_016702415.1). GTDB lineage: Bacteria > Actinomycetota > Actinomycetes > Actinomycetales > Dermatophilaceae > Nostocoides_A. Next base: position 18,524 of record JADJEA010000004.1, on the reverse strand, counting down.
ATGGCGGACTTCATGTACCGCTGTTGCTCGGCGGCGCGGACCGGGTTCGCCTGCTCGGCGAGCGCCGCGCGGACGGCGCCGACGAGGGTGCGGACGGGCTCGGGCATCTGCCCGGCGGGGACGAGATCGGCGGAGGAGGACGACACCCGTCAATCCTCCCCCGCCGTGCTCGTGGGGGGTGCCGGGCCTCGCGGCCGGCCCGCAATCCGATCAGCGCGCGGTGAGCACCGACTCGGGGGCGGCGTTTCCGGCGAGGTCGAGCGCGGCATACGTCACCCGCGACCCGGCGGGCACCGTGAACGGCGCGGAGTAGCCGACCATCGGACCACTGCCGATCCGGTAGCTGATCCCGGACACACCGGACCGGGCGTCGGTGGCCGACAGCGCGATCGTCCGGGTCGCGCCGGTCCCGGTCACCGTGCCCGAGGCGACCGGGGCGGCGGTGTCGATGCGCACCCGTCATGGTCGCCGTCGCGCTCAGGGTGCCCGAGGTGTCCATGGCGCGGAAGCTGACCCGGTGGATGCCCTGGGCGGAGATCGTCACCGAGCGGTCGGCCTTCGTCGAGCGGACCGTCTTGCCGTCGACGGTCAGTTCGGTCCAGGCGATCCCCCGGTCGTCGGTCGCGGAGGGGGTCAGGGTGACCGGGGTCGGCGACCAGACCTCCGTGCTGCGGTCCGTGCTGCCGGCCGCGCCGCGGGCAGTGGCAGTCGTGGTGAACGCGGCGACCGGTGCCACGGTCGCCGGCTTGAGATAGAGGATGGCCCCGGAGCGGGCCGGCAGGGTCCACGTCACGACGCCGCCACTGACGGTGGTCGTCGCGCCGGTGATGCCGTCGATGAGGACCTTGCCGTTGGCGAAGGCCGCCGGAGCGGGGACGCCGACGGTGTTGCTCGAGGCCCCGTTGTTCATCAGCACCAGAGTCGTCTCGCCGCCGCCGGTCCGCGCGAAGCCATAGCTGGAGTTGTCGGTAGTCGAGGCGGTGGTGTCACCGAGGAGCATCGTCGTGAACGTGCCCGCGCCACGCAGCGACGGGTGCGCTTTGCGGATCGCCGCGAGCTTGGTGTACCAGCTGATCATCGATGCATCGGCGGGCCCGTAGACGCTGGTGGCGCCGCTCGCGTCCGCCCACGGGTAGGGCGCCCGGTTGTAAGGGTCGTCCTCGGGGCCATTGGTCCCATTGGCCAGGGACGGCGCGTTGATGGCCGCCTCGTCGCCGTAGTAGACCGTCGGGGCACCCATATAGGCGAACTGGAAGAGCGAGGTCAGCTTGAGCCGCTCCTTGGCCTGGGTCAGGCCGGTGTCGCCGAGGAGGGTCAGTTCATAGAGGGCCCGGTTGGTGTCGTGGCTGTCGACGAGGTTCATCATCGCGTTGGTCGCGGCCTTGGGGTAGTCCTCCCGGACCGAGGCGAGCGCGGCGTCGAAACTGCTCGGGGTCAGGCCGACGATCTCGTTGGACCCGTTGTTGTCGTTGTCCTTGAAGCCGACGCCGCGGGCGAAGCCGAGGATGTTCTTGCGGAAGCGGTAGTTCATCACCGCGTCGAGCTGGTCGCCGAGGAGGTACTTGAGGCGTCGTACCACACCTCACCGACCAAGGGGCCGGTGGACTTGCCGGCCTTGGCGTAGGGCCGCAGGTCGTGCCACCAGTTGTGGCTGATCTCGTCGGCGACGTCGAAGCGCCAGCCGGAGGTGCCCGCGGCATACCACGTCTTCATCACCGAGGAGTTGGCGCGATAGATGAAGTCGCGCGCGGCGCTGCTGTCGTCCTTGAGGACGGCCAGGAGTCGTACCCGAACCAGCCGTTGTAGGACGCGCTCGTGCACGGGCTGACGCTGTCGTTCCACTCATACCAGGGGCGGTAGCTGCTGGCCGTCGACTCGCACGCACCATCGGTGCTCCAGTGGTGGTAGCGGTCGAAGTAGACCGAGTCCGAGCTGGTGTGGTTGAAGACGCCGTCGAGGATGATCCGCATGCCCTTGGCGTTGGCCGCCGAGATCAGGCTGCTGTATGCCGCATTGCCCCCAGCGCCGGATCGACGGTGAGATAGTCCGAGGTGTCGTAGCGGTGGTTGCTGCTGGCCTGGAAGATCGGGGTGAGATAGATCGTGTTGAAGCCCAAAGACTTCAGGTAGTCGAGCTTGTCCTGGACCCCCTTGAGGTCTCCGCCGAAGAATTGGTTGCCATAGGCATTGGGGCAGGTCGTCCCGCGCGGGTCGCAGATCGCCTCGTTCCAGGTCGTGTGCGCCTGGATCGGCTGGGAGCCGTCGAAGAAGCTCGGGCAGCCCGTCGTCGAGCCGGCCACGCAGTAGTCGTTGGTCGCATCGCCATTGCGGAAGCGGTCGGGGAAGACCTGGTAGATCGCCGCGTCGGCCATCCAACTCGGGGTGGTGAAGTTCGCGGCATACACACTGATCTGGAAGGAGGTCTGCGGCTCGGACCCGGTTTGCGCACCGGTGCCACCCTGGTTGACGTTGTCGTGATCGTCGGCGTAGGAGTCGGCATACCAACTGGTCTCGCCGGTCGCGCCGGTGATCTTGAACTTGTAGTAGGCGATCGACGGGACGCTCGGGGTGGTGTAGGTGACGGTCCAGCGCCCGGCCGCGGCGTCCCAGGTCATCGGATAGGTCGCCGCGGGGAGGGTGGAGTCGGTGGAGGCGACGTACTGATAGACGACGAGGTCGACCGCGCTGGCGTAGCCCGCGCTCGCGGCGAGTTTGAGCGTGACGGGCGTGCCGACCGGCACCGCCCCGCCGGGTGAGCGGTATGCCGTGGAGTAGGTGTCGTGGACCAGCCCGCTGGCCGCCACGGTGTAGGTCCAGTTGAACCCGGAGAAGCCGTAGTCGCTGCCGCTCTGGTTGCGGGTGAACAACTGGTAGGAGACGGTCGTCCCCTGCGGCTGCGCGGGGATGGTGAGCCGCCAGTTGGCCCCCGCGTGGGAGGTGTCATAGGCACCGAGGACCTTGGTGTAGACACCGGAGATCTGATACTCCAGCCCCGCGGTCTCTCCGAAGGCCGTGTCGGAGTCGACCCACACGACGACCGACTGTCCGGCGGCGGGGGTGGTCGGGACCTGCGCAACGAGCGTGCGATAGCTCGCCGCGCTGGCACTCGGCGCTGGGGGACGCGACGCGGGGGTGTCTGGAAGATTACTGTCCGGTCCGGCGCGTCGTCTAGGGGTGGACCGCAAGAATTTCCGCAACTTCGCAAGGGTTGCATCTCATCCGTGTGTGGGGCATCCTGCTGGCGGTGTCCGCATCCCTCCTGCTCGACGCCTTGCCCCTCGCCGAAGGAATGGCCGCCATGTCCGACGCTCCCCATCCCTCGACCACGGCTGCCGACGCGGACGTGCAAGAACTTGCAACCCCGCGGCGCAGCCTGGTCAAGGGCGTCGCCTGGGCGGCTCCCGCCCTGATCGCGCTGGCCCCGGCGAGCGCGTATGCCGGATCCCCCCTCGCCTCGGGGGCCCTCGGCAGCCTCTGCACCGGCGCGATGGATCTCAACACCGACACGATCGAGGCGACCGTCGCCTTCCGGGGTGCTCGTCCCCGCGGGGGCCACCGTCGCGGCCGGCAAGTCCTTCACCTTCACGGTGACCACGGACGGCGGCGGCGCCCCCGCCGCGCTGGCCGTGTCCGGCCTGGGCGCGACGACCTCGGTCAGCGGTAGCGGACCGAGCTACGTCTACACGATCACCATCGCCACCACCTACACCAACACCTCCGGCTCCGACCAGTTCTTCGCCGGTGGCGTGGCGTGGACCGGGGCCAACGCCCTGCCCGTCGGGACGACGATCACCACCGCCGACAGTGGCCCGGTCGTCGTCGACTCCAGCGACACCTGCTACTACACCGCCTTCTGAGCGCGCTCGGGCGGGCTACAGTCGCGGCCATGTGCCGCAACATCAGGCCGCTGAACAATTTCGCGCCACCGGCCACCGGCGCCGAGATCCACGCGGCTGCACTGCAATACGTCCGCAAGGTCGCCGGCACGACCCGCCCCGCGGCGGTCAACCAGGCGGCCTTCGACCGCGCCGTCGCCGACATTGCTCACGCGACCGAGCACCTGCTCGCCGATCTCGTCACGACCGCGCCGCCGAAGGATCGCGAGGTCGAGGCGGCCAAGGCCCGCGCGCGGGCGGCCATGCGCTACGGGCGCGGGCCAGGGCCAGGCGGCGCGCCCGGGCCCGGCGTATCCCGGGAGTAGCCCGGTGCCTGCCGGGCCTCACACGCGGGCGTACTTCGCCCGCGCCATCGTGTAGATCCCGAAGGCACCCAAACCCAGGGCGACGACGGTCAGCAGGATCTGGCCGAACGGTTGCTCCCGCAGCGTGCGCATCGCCCCGTCCAGGCCGGTCGCTTCCTTGCTGCGGTGATGGATGGCCGCGGCGACAAAGAGCCCGCCGACAACGATCAGGGCGATGCCCTTGGCGATATAGCCGATCCGGCCCATCCGCTCGGCGAACGCCCCGGGATGGCCGACGAGATCCCCGAGGAACCGCGCGGCCCACCCCTTGTAGACGTGATAGCCGCCCACGGCGATGACCCCGAGCCCGACGGCACCGACGAGGAGCCGGCCCCCGGGCGCGCCCATGAGCGACGCGGTGAAATCGCGGGTCTGCTGGGTGCTCGAGGACCCCGAACCCCGGGCGAAGCCGAACGCGGACCAGGACAACACGGCATACAGGATCGCCTTGGCCCCGGCCTTGACCCGGTCGCCGGTCTCGCCGTGCCCGGCGATCGCCTCGGTGACCTGCCACACGGCCAGGCCGAGGAATCCGACGACGAGGACCCAGAGGAGGAGCGTGCCCAAGGGGTTCTGGGCGAGCAGGGCCAGGGCGCCGGACTGGTCGGCCTTGCGGCCGGACCCGTGCCACGCGACCTGCAGGGCCAGGAAGGCGAGGAGGAGATGGATGAGGGCGCTGGCGGCATACCCCGTCCGGGCGAGCCACTCGACCGTCTCGCTGTCGCCGACCTCGCGGGCGGCGGCCTTGACCTCGGGAGTCTCCATGGCGGGAGTATGCGGCCGCGAGAGCCGCCGTGGCGGACTACGAATTCGCGAGTATGCCGCGTGCTCCCGCCCGCTCGGCCCGTCCCCGCGGTGTAGACATGCCCCTGTGACCAGCGCCCCCGTCTCCAGCGCTCGGCACCCCGCCATGCGTTCGCGCGCGCGCCGACTGCTCTGGTCGGCCGTGTGCGGAGCGCGGTGGCCGTCGCGGTCGCGGCGATCGGGTTCCTGGTCCGGGGAGAAGTTCGACCCGCTGATCCGAGTCGACGAGCGGGTCATCGGGTCGGCGACCGACATCACCCGCCGGCACGACCTCCGCTCGGTCCTCGTGGCCTGGCAGTCGCTCAGCCGCCCGATCTTTCTGTATGCCGCTGTCACCGCCGTCTGCCTCTGGGTCTGGCTCGGCCGGCGGCTGGTGACGCGGGCGTGGTGGGCGTTCGTGACGATGATGGTCTGCTGGGGCCTGCAGTCGCTGGTCAAGCTCGTCGTCGCCCGGGCCCGCCCCGTCGTCGAGAACCCGATCGAGCACGCGTCGGGATACTCCTTTCCGTCGGGTCATGCGGCCAATGCCGCGTGCGCGATGGCGACCCTGGCCGTCCTGTTGTGGCCGCTGGTGGGCCGCGCCGGGCGCCTCGCCCTCGCCGTGGTCGGCAGCCTCGTCGTCGTCGTGACCTGCCTGGACCGGGTCTTCCTCGGTGTCCACTTCCCCTCCGACGTCACCGCGGGCGTCCTCTTCGGCGCCGGGCTGGTCGCCGCGTCCTATTTGGGGTACCTCGGGTGGACCCCGCCCACGGCCCCCGAGAAAGCGATGTGACCCATGCCTTTCCTCTCCCGTTACGAGGATGATCCGAGCCGGCCGACCGTCACGGAGGCCATGCGCGACATCGCTGTCCGGATGGTCGCGCCCGGCGTCGTCCTCTTCGGCCTCGTCGTCGGGCTGGGCCTGCTGCTCGTCGGTCCCGCGAGCGGGATCGGCACCGACGAGGAGCGCGCGAACCGATGGATCGCCGACCGCCGCACCCCCACCTGGAACACGATCACGTTCTACTGGACCCACATGGCGGCCACCGAAATCATCATCGGGGTGTGCCTGCTCGGCGTCGTCCTGGTGTGGTGGCGCACCCGGCAGTGGTGGTATGCCGTGATCCCCCTCCTCGCGATCACCCTCCAGGCGATCATCTTCGTCTCCGCCGCCGCCGTTGTCGGCCGGCCGCGCCCCCCGGTGCCCAAGCTCGACACCTCCCCGCCGACGGCGAGCTTCCCCAGTGGTCACGAGGGCGCCTCGACGGCGCTCTATCTTTCCTTCCTCCTCATGGCGACCGGGATCCGCAACCGCACTATGCGGTATGCCGCGATGACCCTCTGCGCGATCGTCCCCCTCCTGGTCGGGTATTCGCGGTTCTACCGCGGCATGCACCACATCAGCGACCTCCTGGCCGGAATGCTCGTGGGCGGCACGTCGGCCGTGCTCGCCTGGAATTACCTGCGCCGCAGCGAAAGGACGCCCGCATGACCACGCCCGCCGTCCCGAGCACGACGATGGTCGTCATCGTCAACCCGACGAAGTTCGACGACCTCGATGAGGTCCGGGAGGAGATCTCCGGGGTCGCCGACGCGCGGGGGGTAGGCGTGCGGATCGTCGAGACGACCGAGGACGATCCCGGATTCGGCCAGACCCGACAGGCGGTGGCCGAGGGCGCCGACGTCGTCTGCGCGCTCGGCGGCGACGGGACGGTCCGGGCCGTCGCGCAGGTCCTCGCCGGGACCGGCGTCCCGTTGGGGCTGCTCCCCGGCGGGACGGGCAATCTCCTGGCCCGCAACCTCGGGGTGCCCCTGTCGAGCATCGGCGAGGCGTTGACCACCGTCATCGACGGCGTGAACCGGTCGGTGGATATCGGCTGGCTGGAGGTCGACCCCGGGGAGGGGGCGAGCGGAATACCGGATCCGGCGGCGGCCAATGTCCACGCGTTCACGGTCATGGCCGGCCTGGGCTTCGACGCCACGATCATGGACGACGCCCCGGAGGGGGTCAAGGACACGGTGGGCTGGGCGGCATACGTCATCGCGGCGGCGAAACACCTTCGCGGAGAAGGCTTCCAGGCCGAGGTGACCCTCGATGGCGCGACCTCCCCCGCGGCGGGGGCGCGGACCGTGATCGTCGGCAACTGCGGAACCCTGACCGGCGGAATCGTCCTGCTGCCCGACGCCGTCATCGACGACGCCCTCCTCGATCTGGCGGTCCTGACCCCCGAGAGCCTCACCCAATGGGCCGCGCTCGCCGGTCGAGTGGTCACCGGCCAGGCAGCCGACGGCCCCTCGATCGCACGCAGCCAAGGCCGCGAGGTCGTCATCGTGGCCGACCCCCCGCAGCCGGTGGAGGTCGACGGCGATGTGCTCGAAGTGGCCGGCCGCATCCGCGCCACGCTGACCCCAGGAGCCCTGGTCGTGCGGGTCGCGACTGACACCCCGGCCGAGTCCGCCGACGGTCGGTAGCCCTCCCCTCACCTCGCGGTGGCCTGTGGATAACGCGCCGCTCCGGTGGCGAGCCCGGGCGAACTCCTCCACTCTTGGAGGAGTCGGTTGGACAGGGGAGGGGTCGGGATGAGACTCAAGCGGCACGGGGCTCGACCGCGCGGGGAGTGGCGCGGTCGCCGCCACGAGGGAGCGCACGCACGAGTCAAGGGAGCGCACGCACGAGTCTTCGGTATGCCGCCCGCCCTCGCCGCCGTCCTCGCTCTCACCGCCTGCACGTCGGGGGGTTCCGTCTCCACAAGCTCGAGTTCGAGTGCCGTCTCGACCTCCTCGTCCTCCTCGTCCTCGACGACGTCGAGTTCCCCACCGCCGACCAGCGCGTCGTCCTCCCCGACCTATGTCCCGGTCAAGCCCGCCTTCCCCGCTGCCGCCAAGCCCCAGACCCTCGACTCGGCCGCCGCCTTCGTGACGTACTTCTTCAAGCTCGCCAACTATTCCTTCACGAAGCCGGAAGACGGCCTGCTCGGGCCTCTCGGCACCAGCACATGCCGCGCCTGCGCCAACTACGAACGTGAAGCGGTCAACCTCGTCGCGAAGCACCGGCGCTATCTGTCGGAAGTGGTGACCGTCGACAGCGTCACCGTGGTGACCACCAGTCGCGACCATCCCTTCGTAATCGTGACGGGGGAGCAGAATGAGGTCCCCATTCTCGAGACCGACGGACGCCTCACTCCGGCCGCTCCCCGGCTGCCGATCAACTTCCGGGTCCAGTTGCAGTGGACCGCACAAGGGTGGCGGGTGGCTGGGGTGGCCAACGCATGAAGAGGCATCTCCTTGCCGTCGGTCTCGGTCTGCTTCTCGCCCTTCTTTCCGTCAGTCCGCGCGCCTATGCGGACGGACAGTGCGGACTCTCCTGCATTAGCGACGGCAAGAGTCTGATGGTGGCCGCGGACATGCTCCAGCTTCCCAGCGGACACGTCCCCGGGGCAGTGCACCAGCGCTACGACTACGGGACGGCGCAATACTGCGGTGGGACGACCCCGACCGCTCCGGGCGGGGTGGACTGCGCGTTGATGCATCGCTTCTGCGACGACAAGGCCGGTGACGGCCCAGCCGTCTGGGTCTTCAAACGGAGGCTCGATCCCGACACCCCGTGGAAACGCCTCGGCTACACCTGCTACCCCCGCCTCATCCCCGGCACGATCGGCATGGCCCAAATCGCCGACGCCTTCCACCGCACCGACCTGGCCGCCCCGACCCTGCACATCCAACCCGAGGGAAATGTCACCCTCGTGACCCCTGCCGACCTACGTCGAGGTCCGCTGGCCGACAACGGGATTCCAGCCCGGGGAACTCGACACCCTCGACCCCAGGCACTGGTTCGGCATGACCGTCACCATCAAACCGACCCTGACCTCCCTCACCTACGACTTCGGCAATGGCACCGGCGCCGGCCCGACCACCTCCACCGGCGGGCCGCGCCCCACCGGAGATATCACCGCGACATACACCGACCCGGGCACCTTCACGGTGCGAGCGGACGCGGTCTACACCGGCTACGTCAGCATCGACGGGTCGGATTGGATCGAAATCCCGGGCACCGCCGCGGTCACGGGCGTACCCTAATCCCTCGTGGTAACGACGGCCCGCAACCACCTCTACCTGCCCGGCGGGTAGCCGGAGAGGCACGCGGCATACCCGCTGATCAGGCGGGGCCGAGTTCGGCGGCCTCCTCCCAGAGTTCCTCGCGGACGTGCGGGTGGGCCGCGTCGCGGATGAGGTGGCGCGCCTGGGCCGGCTGGGTGTAGCCGTGGGTTCGGCGACGCCGTTCTCGGTGACGACAGCGGACTGCTGGAAGCTGGTCACGGGTTCGTCGATGAGCGGCACGATCGTGGAGACATTGGCCTTGGGGTGCCAGGAGCGCAGCGCCATGAACGCCTGGCCGCCGGGCGAGTGCAGCGCCCCGACGATGAAGTCGGTCTGGCCGCCGAAGCCGGAATAGATCCGCGCGTTGATTCGGCTCGCGTTCGCCTGCCCGAACAGATCGATCTCCAGGGCCGTGTTGATCGACGTCATTTCGCGCTGCAGCGCGATGAGCGTGGGGTCATTGGTGCGCTCGGTCCGCATCATCCGGACGCGGGCGTTGCCGTCCAGCCAGTCGTACAGCTCACGCGTCCCCATCATGAAAACTCGTGGTCAGGGGTTGCCCTGGTCCATCGCCCCGGCCCGCTCGAGCGCGAGCACCCCGTCGGAGAACGTCTCGGTCCACACGCGCAGACCCTTGTGGCCCGCCAGGCTGCGCGATCGTGGCGTCGGGGATGGCGCCGATGCCGGCCTGCAAGGTCGCACCATTGGGCACCCGCACGGCGACGAGTTCGCCGATCCGGTTGCTGTCGTCGTCGGGGACCGCCGGCGGGATCTCGGCAGCGGCGAGGTCGACCTCGATGGCCAGATCGACCTGGTCGATGGGCAGGAGGGCGTCGCCGAAGGTGTAGGGCATCTGCCGGTTGATGACCGCGATGATCCGCCCGGACCGGGCGCGGCAGGACTCGATCGCGGCCGGCAGGATGTTGCACTCGATGCCCATGCTCAGCTGGCCGTCGCGCGGCGGGCGCAGTGGACGACGACGGCATCCGGCGGCAGGGGGCCGGCAAAAAGCCGGGGCACCAGCGACAGGCGCGCCGGGACGTAGGCGAGACCGGGGTGCTTGCGCATCCCCGACCCGACGAAGCACGTCTCGGCGGTTACCCCGTCGCGCACGGGGGCGGCACCAGGCGTGGCGTTGAGCGCATGGATGATGTAGCGCTCGAGTGACCGATCGATGATCGGGATCGCGTCGTGGGGGATGGCCGCATTGCCGCTGATGACGATCCGCGGGTTGTCGGGCAGGGCCGAGAGGGCGCTCCCGAGGGCCTCCGGGGTGAGGATCTGCATGCCCCCATCCTCCTCCTCCGGAGGGGGGTATGCCGAATCCGTCCTCCGCCGCCCCGATCCGTCCCCAGGCGGCCCGGCGCGCCTGGGGAGAGGCGAGGAGAAGACACGCCCGAGACTTCTTTTCTCCACAGCTGTGCACGGGTATCCGTGCAGGTCAGCGTCTTGATAAGGGGGTTACTCGCAAGTCTCCACAGGCTTTTCCCCAGCTGTGCACAAGCGGGGTCGGCGTGTTCCACAAGGTGTCCACACGGCACACACATGGGGGCTTTGTGGTGTCTTCCCGACACCGCCTACGGTGTCCCCGGTCCCCCACGAACCCCGTCGCCACCGGGGCTGTCGGTGGGCCCTGTGACTCTTGTCCCCGTGGGTCACAGCACGTGTGGAGAGGCGGGCAGCCGGTGTCGATTGCGGAGCTGAACCTGGGCGCGTACGGCTCGCCGGACGGGCCGGAGCTCGACCGCCTCCCGCCGCAGGACGTCCACGCCGAGCAGTCGGTGCTCGGCGGGATGCTGCTGTCCAAGGATGCGATCGCCGAGGCGGCGGAGCGGCTCAAGGCCGAGGACTTCTATCGCCCGGCGCACGAAATCATCTATGGCGCGATCATCGACCTCTTCTCCCGGGGCGAGCCGGTCGACGCGATCACGGTCGCCGACGAGATGACCAAGCGGGGGACGCTGCAGCGGGTGGGGGGACCGGCATACCTCCACGACCTGATCCAGTCCGTCCCGACCGCCGCCAACGTCGGCTACTACGCGACCATCGTGGCGGAGCGCTCGCTGCTGCGGCAGCTCGTCGAGGCGGGGCCGCGGATCGTGCAGCTCGGCTACGGCCAGGGCGAGGGCGAGGTTGACGCGATCGTCAATGCCGCGCAGGCCGAGATCTACAAGGTGGGTGAGAAGCGGCGCGGCGACGACTACATCCCGCTCGCCCAGACGCTCGAGGAGACGCTGACCGAGATCGAGGTGGCCAGCGGGCGCAGCGACGAGTTCGTCGGGGTTCCGACCGGCTTCACCGAGCTCGATGACCTCCTCCACGGCTTGCACAAGGGTCAGATGATCGTCGTGGCCGCTCGCCCCGCGGTCGGCAAGGCGCTCGCGCTCGACACCCCATCCCCACGCCCACCGGCTGGACGACCATGGGCGCGCTCGCCGTCGGCGATCTCGTGCTGGACGCCTCCGGCCGGCCGACCCGCGTGGTCCGGGCCACCGAGGCCATGGTCGACCGGCCGTGCTTCGAGGTCGTCTTCTCCGACGGGGCCGTGATCGTCGCCGACGGCGAGCACCAGTGGCTCACGGAGACGTGCGCCAGTGGTCGGGCCGGTGGTCGCGTTGGCGGTCGCGTTGGCGGTGGTGCCAGCGGGAGCGGGCCCGCCCGCGTGGCGGTGCGCACCACCGAGGAGATCGCCCGGACCCTGCGCACCCCCGGCCGCCGGTCACGCCTCAACCACCGCGTCCGTATGACGTCCCCCCTCCACCTGCCCGATGCCGTCCTCCCCGTCGCGCCTTATGCCCTGGGTGTCTGGCTCGCTGCCGGTGAGCGTGCCGCCGGCGAGGGCAGCGACGGCGGCGGGAGCGACGGCGGCGGGAGCGACGGCGGCGGGAGGACGGCGGCGGGAGCGACGTGGGGAGCACGGCGTGGGGAGCGACGGCGGCGAGGCGCGGGTCAGCCTCAGCGACCCCGAGCTCGTCATGCGCCTGGAGGCGGCCGGGGGCCTCCTCACCCCGGCCGGCGATGCGGCGCGCGTTCGGGTCGAGCTCCCGCGGAGCGTGGTCGGCCGGGGCGGGGTGGATGAGGTGGGCGTCATCGGCGACGCGCCGATCCCCGGCGCCTTCCTTCGCGCGAGCGAGTTCCAGCGGCGGGAGTTGCTCGCCGGCCTCATCGACGTCGCCGGCACCATCGCCCCCGACGGCGATATCGAGCTGTCGATCGCGCACCCGCGCCTTTTCGACAGCGTTGGCGAGCTCCTCACCTCTCTCGGCCTGGTATGGCGCGTCTCCCCCCTCCCCGCCCCCGCGGGTGCCGCAGAAACGGGATCCCGGCCACGCGGCATACACCCTCGTCGTCCGCACGGACGAGGAGGTGTTCCGGCTCTCCTCCAAGGCGCTGCTGCATGAGGACCGCATCGCTCGGCGACCCCGCCCGCGCACCTCCCGCGTCATCACGGCGGTTCGGACGGGTCCCGGAGCGTGCCGGTGCGGGTGCATCGAGGTCGACAACGCCGACCACCTCTACCTCGCCGGCGCGCCACGATCCCCACCCACAACTCGACCTTCGGCATGGACGTCGCCCGCTGCGCGGCGATCAAACACCGTATGCCGACCGCCATCTTCTCCCTGGAAATGTCGCGCACCGAGATCTCGATGCGGGTGATCGCCGCCGAGGGCACCATCCAGCTGCAGGATTTGCGCAAGGGGACCATCGGCGACGCCGGCTGGGCCAAGATCGTTAAGGTCGTCGGCCGCATCTCCGACTCCCCCTCTTCATCGACGACTCCCCCAATATGTCGCTGATGGAGATCCGCGCGAAGTGCCGTCGCCTCAAGCAGCAGCACCAACGCCAGCTCGTCGTCATCGACTATCTCCAGTTGATGAGCTCGGGCGAGAAGGTCGAGTCCCGCCAGCAGGAGGTCTCCGAGTTCTCCCGCGCCCTCAAGCTCCTCGCCAAGGAGCTGGAGGTCCCGGTCATTGCCATCTCTCAGCTCAACCGTGGCCCCGAGCAGCGCACCGACAAGCGCCCCCAGATGTCCGACCTCCGCGAGAGCGGCTCGATCGAGCAGGACGCCGACGTCGTGATCCTCCTGCACAAGGACCGCGAACGCGAGGGCGAGGCCGACGTCCTGGTCGTCAAGCACCGCAACGGCCCCACCAAGGACCTCGTGCTGGGCTTCCAGGGCCACTACGCCCGCTTCGCCAACATGGCCCCCAACGCCGGATTCTGATGTCGAGATGCAGCCAAGATTGAACTCTTGTCGAGATGCACTGAATCTTGTAAGTGTCGAGATGCACTGAATCTTGTAAGAACAGACGCCGATTCTAAGAATTAGCCGACGTTATGCATCTCGGGAGTGTTTCCCGCGCTGCGTTATGGATGCTCGGGCGGCAAGATCTGGGGTCTGCCTGTGATGGCGCAGGATCAAGGGTCGCGTCCAGGGGCCGGTGTAAATGAGACGGGCGTAGGTTCCGCTGAGACCTCTCACAGTCATCGAAGAAGGGACCCACGCCCGTGTCTCCCGAGTATCACCGATGGATCGGATCACGCCAGGATCGATGCCTTGTTCGCCCAGGAGCGTCCGCTGCCGGAGATCTTGGAGGAGGTGTGGCCGGCTCGGGGCGCAGCTGTTGATGCAGGCCGCTTTGGAGGCCGAGGTCACCGAGTTCCTGGGCCGCGACCGCTACCAACGCGCGGCCACGACGGCGCAGGCCCGGCCGGGCTCGCGCAACGGGTTCCGGCCGGTGACGGTCAAGACCACCGCCGGCCCGGTCACGCTGGAGCGGCCCAAGCTGCGTGGCACGACGACGGTGTTCGCCTCGCGGCTGTTCGGCAAGCACGTGACCAAGACCAACGCCCTGAGTCGTTGGTGATCGCCTCGTTCGTGCGGGGCCTGTCCGTGCGCGATGTGGAGGCCACCTGGCCGAGGCCCTCGGGGGACCAGGCGGCGATCTGCAAGTCCACCGTCAGCACGGTATGCCAGGCCATCAAGGGCGAGTACGAGACGTGGGCCCTGCGGCGCCTGGACGAGGTCACGTTGGACTACCTGTTCCTGGATGCCTCGTTCTTCCGGATGCACCCTGGCTCTCCGGCCGAGCCGGTCCTGGCGGCTTGGGGGATCGCCACCGACGGGAAACCGGTCTTCGTGGGCCTGGCGTCCGGGTCCGGGGAGTCCACCGACGCGTGGGCCGACTTTCTGACCGACCTGCGCGAGCGGGCCTGTCCAGTCCGCTGCTGGTCATCTGCGACGGTGCCGCGGGGTTGATCGCCGCGATCGAGCAGGTCTTCCCGAACGCATTGCGCCAGCGGTGTCTTGTCCACCGCCTGCGCAACATCGAAGCGAAGATCCCGGCCGGGATGCAGGCTGAGATCCGCGACGGCTACCGGGCCCTGTTCGACACCACCGACCTGACCACCGAGCCTGGGCCCGCGGCCCGTTGACGTGGTTCAGGCCAGGATCACCGCGTTCGCCGACAGGTACGCCGCGACCTACCCGGCCGCGATGAAGATCCCCTGCTCACCGACGCCGCCGGACTGACCTCCTACCTGCGCTTCCCCACCGAGCACCACACCCGGATCCGGCACTCCAACTTCATCGAACGCACCTTCGGCGAGACCCGCCGCCGCGCCAAGGTCATCGGCCGCTTCCCGGGCGAGAGACCCCTGCATCAGCCCTCCGTCGGGGCCGTCCTGGACCGGGCCTCAGCCGGCTGGCGGCCTCGACCATGACCCCCGCCGGGCTTACGCCACCTGCAAGACCTGCCCCGGCACCTGATGGACCCACCCCGCCAGCTACCTCCCCCACCCGCCGCGGCACCCAACCCGGCCGACCAGCCCGACCCTGTCACCGCCACCGGGTAACCTGACCCACGAAGCCGGAACCCACAACCCCTCATTTACACCGGAAAAACGGACGCCACCGATCAAGCCCCTGCCCGATCAACGCTCCTCAGCCAGTGCTTCGTCAACCCCGTAGGCGTTGGCGTCGGTGAGACTGTCGATGATGTCCAGGCAGCCCGCGCGAGTGGCCTCGTCTCCTTGCCGGTAGAGGCGGAGGACGATCGTGATGATGTCTTGCCCTAGCCCTGCCCTGGCTGTCGTGATGTTACCGAGGTCGTTTCCGGTTGTCCCCACTGCTCGCCGGCAGGCTTCGAGGGTCGATGCCGGCAGTCGCGTTCGAGTCCTTCCAGAGCATCGAAGAGGTGCTCCATGCGGTCCACGAACGAAGCGCTGTCGAGGAACGTCTCAATCAGGGAGTCGACTGCCTGCGGTGCAGCGGGCGATGTTGCGCACCCCGGCGCCGCTGCGTGAATATCCGGATCCGGATCGTCGAAGAGCGGCGCGATGGTGCCAACGGCGTCGGCCACGTTCTCGGCGAGCACTTGGGCCGCACCTACTCGAGCAGACGCGGGGAGAGCGTTGACGGAGGTCGACGGGCGCGGGATGACTCCCGGAGTCGGCTATCGCCCAATGCGCCCTCCTCGCTCGGCGATCGAGGGGGTCCCATTATGGCGCAGTAGCTGGGCTGCGAACCTGTCGGGGCGAGCGGAGAGAGTGATACGAGCAGCCGCTCTGGTTGAGTGGGCGTCAAGGACATCAACCGGGGCATCGAACAGAGCCTCGGCCAGAGAGAGCGCGTGGTCGCGGTCGTGGTTGAGGAGGGCGGCTTAGGCCGTTGGCTGCGCAGGTGCGGACCGCCAGGATCGATCACCCCGCCAGTCGTTCGACGGCGGGAAGTAGTTCGGTTACGAACGGCGGCGTGCCGAACAGCGCTGATGCCGCGGCCAGCGCTGCCCCGCCCCGCGTGCAGTTCAGTCCAGCCGTGAAGAGGTCACCGGCGAAGTAGTACCCGCAGCTTGAGGCGCTGCTGTGCGCGCTAGTTCCCGGTCAGGGTCCGGCGACTGCGAGTATCGCGCGACGAGGGCGACCAGGTGAGCGTTGGTCCCGTCGGCATCTTGGATGGCGCTGCAGATGTCGCGCCCGACCTCCTCCCCATAGAGTGCCGACAGGTGATTGCATACCTCGGTAAGAAGCGCCAGATCAATGCCAACGCTGGCTCCCCTAAGCAGATGTGCGCCCGCCGTGGACGGGATGGCGGCGTCGAAGCGCAGCGCCAGCCGGGCGAACCGTTCTGGATCCTCCTTCGCACGCTGCTCCAGAACCTGGGCCAACTCCCTTGCTCCCCCGACGGGGGTGCCGTCGGCCCAGTCGGTCTCGTCGGAGGAGTGCTTCTTCAAAGCGGCCAGCCAGTTGACGTCCGACATCTTCTTCGTTGCATCGTCGGGGATAGGCGACCCCACCCAAGACCCCTCGATCGGCAGCGGCTCCGAAGGCGCGACTTGGAATCTCCGTTCCAGCTCTGCGAGTCGTCGCTGTCCATCACGTGATATCCGGGAGGGGTCAAGCCCAGAGAGCAGCACGAACTGGCCGTGACCGATAGCCCCGCGCTGCAGTGTCGACCCACGAGCAAGGATCGCTTCCTCGAGTTGGGTGAAGAGGTCGACGGAGCACCGTGAAGAATGCCTGGAGATCAACTCGCGAGGCCCAGCGGGGGTTGTCAGCCCACCCGAGCACGAGATTCCGCGGGTCTTCGATCAACCACGCGATGGCGTCGTCCGAGTCGTCCAAGGCTGTAAGCGCTCTACACGCGAGGAAGCGGAGTTCTTCGCTTTCGCTCTCGCGTAGGGGCTCGATGGTGGCCTTGACGCCCTGTCTGGCGCGACCCTGCCAGGGTGATGAGCGTAGCCTCGACCGCCTCGAAGATCGCGTCATCCACCGAGTATCGCGTTCCACGCCATCGATACCCCCAGCGTCGCCCGGCGGCAGGTGCTCGTCTCGGTGGTTCTGGTCCACCAGAGCCACCTCGACAACGAAGGGCAGAACCTCTTCGAGGAACTCGAGTGGTGCGCCCTCGGCTGCGTCGATGAAGATGCTCGTGTCGGTTGAGTGCGTCGCCAGATGTCCTGACTCGAAGGGATCTGCTGAGCCCTCGGCCTGCCCGCGCGGCGAAGTCCACGGCGTAGGAAAGCCCCGTCACGCGCGCGGCGTCGACGGGGTCCTTGGTGAGCAACATGTGGACGATCGACCAGAAGTCGCTGTTGACCGCAATGGGGCCTCGAGCATCATCGATGTGGCCGCCCTCGATCAGCTCCACGGTCAGCGGAACCAGCTCAGGGGTGAGAGACCACGAGACGAGAGCCCGAAGCCAGAGGCGCCAATCCTCACTTGCGCCGACGTGGGGTCGAACGAGGTCTCCTACCCGCTTCCCATGATGACGCGCAGCAGGCACGACCTGATTCATTGCCCGATTCAGGAGCGACGTGTCGTTGAGCCACACCTCCCACCGGCCCAAGCGATCTGCTTGCCTCAAACCCACCTTGCCGACTCAGCAGTGCAACGACCTGCGGGGCGATGGATGAACTGACCACGCCACCGCCTCGATCGCCGCCCAGTCCTTCCGGTTGCGGGTCAACCTTTGGAGGACGCCGACAACGACCTGCTTGAGATGAGACCGTATCGCCGGCGAGAGAGCAACCGGGCCGCCAGCTGACGGAAGCGTGGCCGGTCAGTGGCAGCAAGTACCAAGAACCTACCCTGGTCTGTGCTCGGCGGAAGAGGAACTGGCCCGAGCCAGCAAGGAACTCGTGGAGGTCCCTGGCCCGTCACGAACGCCCGAGCGAAGAGGTAATCGAAGTAGGACTCATGGAAGAAGGAGACCCCCCATGTCCGAGACGAGGAGACCCTCGGACTCCAAGGCTGCAAGCTGGTTGGCGGCAAACTGGCCCACCTGGTCTGAGCTGACCGTGAGCGTTTCGTTGTCGCCTGGACTGGAACGAGGCGGAGTCGATTCCCCGCAGTCCAGCGCCCCGCCCTTGACCTCGGCACGGCGCCGGATGTCCGGGTCAGGCGCCGTGTCGGTCCTGCAGCGTTCGGAACTTATCGCCCCGGACTCATTGGATAGCAGCAGTGTACACAGAGAGGTGAAGGGGGTCCTGAGCAGCTCCATGGTCTCGGAGCTTTCGATCTCCAAACCTGTTGGTCCTCGGGTAGGCCTGCAGGGCGTCAAGGTCCAGCCGGACTTCAAGGTGCGTCGACCCGTGTTGCTGTCGGCTCGAAGTAGGGACCGGAGTCTGGGGTCGTTCTCGACGTCGGTGGTTCGGCAGACGAGCATCACCTTCAAGTTCGGCTGACTACGGAACTCGTCGACGACTTCTGCCACGGCATCGAAACTGTCAGGCATTCGCCCGCTGAAGTAGCTAACCGCATCGAGCTGATCCACTACCAGCAGCCCGGGTGACCCAGCGGCGATGCCGGCGAGGACGATCGAGGGGGACTCGTCCAGGCCCATCTGCGCGCCGAGGTGCTTAGACGTAGGCATCGTTGACGCGTTGTCGAGTCGCGCGATCGCT
>JADJEA010000003.1 GCA_016702415.1 Nostocoides sp. | reverse complement strand
GTGGCCGCATCCGTGGCGTGGTTCGGCTGAGCCTGCGAACGGGCCTTCACCTCTCCTGAAGTAAACCCGCGAAGAGGCCGTCCCCGTTATCCTGGCCACCGTCGGCCACCATCAACGCGCCCAGACTATGGACTGGATCTCGACACTGGTCTTCCTCCCCTCGTCGTCATCTGCTCTGCTCCAGACCCCGGCGCTGGGGTGGGTTTACTTAAAGCGCCTCGGCGTCGTGGAGAAGCCATCGCTCACGCGAGTTGTCGGTGGAGTCGACACGGATCGAGGAACTCGACGCCCAACTCCTCCAGGTCGACGTGGGCGGGGATCGATGCTCCACCGGGGTCGCGATCTTTGGGCTGCGCGCCTTCCCGTCGGGGCCAATGTCACGCTGGTGGTAGCAGGCGGCCGGGGAAGCTGTCCCGAGCGGCCGGACGATCCTCCGGCACGGGGATCAGCTGCTCGTCGTCACGACGGACACCAGTCCGCGACCGGGCGCAGAACGCTGATCCAGCGGGTGATGAGCGAGCACGGGCGCGCCTGGCAGGGTGGTCCCGTCGCGGGCGCTGCAGAAGCGTCCGGCCGGGCGGGATTCGGGACCATCGGCAGGACCCCGGGCTTCGACGACGACTGGCGGCCCGCAGGAGTCGGGGTCCCCACCGCGGAACCGGGATAAAGAGGAGCGCGAGCGCGCAGCTTATGCTCGGCAGCCGACCGCCCGCGCACCGGCGGCAGCAGGCCGCAGGGGACCACAGATCCGGGAAAGGGCGGCCCGTGCCGACCTATGCGTACGGATGTCGCCGACTGCGGTCACCAGTTCGACATCGTTGTCAGTCCTTCAGCGACGACGCCTTGACCAAATGCCCCGAGTGCGGAATCGGCTGCACTGCGGACTGATTCAACGCGGTCGGGTCGTGTTCAAGGGCGGTGGGTTCTATCGCACCCGGACTCCCGGTCGGCGCAGAAGTCGACCGCGGCCGCTTTACCACGAAAGCGAAGTCGGGGGGACTCCGCGTCGTCGGAAGAGTTCCTCAGGGGGCTCATCGTCGGCCGGTGGATCGTCGGGTGACTCCGCCGGTGACTCCGCCTCCTCCGGGACCGCGACCACCGGCTCGTCGCCGTCCTCGTCCACAGGGTCCTCGACCATGGTTTCGGCGTCGGGGGGGGCCTGGTGGGGTGAGGCTCCGCGGGAGAGGGCCCGCGGCGCCACAGTCGAAACCATGACTCTCCCGGATCGTCCCGACGCGGTAACCGGGATCGGTGTGATCGGCGCCTCCGGTTGCTATTCGTTCCTCGACGACGCGCGGGAGTATGCCGTCAGCACCCCTTCAGGATGCCATCCAAGCCCGCTGGTGGTCGGCCCGAGGTGAAATGCAGCCGCAGGTTTGCCTTCGTCGCCCGCGCCGGCAGCGAGCATCCGGTTCCCGCCACGGGGTCGACTACCGCGCCAGCCTCTGGGCGCTGCGGTCAGCTCGGGGTTCGGCAGGTCCTGGCGCCGTGCGCGGTGGGGTCGCCGCAATAGCGCCATGTTGCCGAGGACAGTGGTGGTCCCGACCAGGTCGTCGACCGGACGTGGGGCCAGGCCCACGATCTCTACGACGGGGAGGGGCGGTGGTCCATGTCGGGTTCGCCGACCCCTTCTGCCCGACAGGGCGGGCGACTATGCAATCGGTGACACCCGCCGCAGGTGATCCGGCCGTGGACGGCGGCACCCTCGTAGTCATCAATGGCCCGAGGTTCTCCTCCAAGGCCGAGTCACGCTGGCACCGGGCGGCGGGGTGGAGCCTGGTCGGGATGACGACGATGCCGGAAGCGGCGATCGCCCGCGAACTGGCCCTGTACTTCACCTACGATCTCGCCACTCGTCACGGATCACGACGCCGGTGTGGACGGACACGGATCGGTGACCCTCGGGCCAGTGCTGGAGATCTTCTAGGGCAACATCGGCCGACTCGAGGCCACCCTCCGCTCAGTGATCGCGGCCTTGCCGCCCACCCGATGACCCGGTCGCGCAGTGCCCGTGCTTAAGCGCGCGCTCGACGGGTTGAGGTTGCCGTTCGTGTTGCCGTGGGCGGTGCCCGCGAGGCGGTGAGAGCAGGTGCGGCTGCGGGAGCAGGTACGACTGCGGGGCAACGACGTTCATGGGGGACGGGCGATGGGGTTGATAGCGAGAAGGGCGTGGCGCCGGCGGAAATCACGCTGCTACTTGCGTGGATGGGCCATTCAGGGCATTGGCCGGGTCGAGCCGGAAGGCCGCGCACCGCCGGACGCTGCTGCGCCGGAGTGGCCTCGATAATCGCTTATCCTCCTGGCCGTGCTCATCGTCCTCGTTCGACCGGGGCCGCTGCGCTCCTGGCGCGACCAGACGCCGACCTGGCAAAGCTCCATTACCGAGCAGGTCCGATACCGGCCTCCTCGGAGGAAGCGCACCCGGGGTTTCAGGGACGAAGGCAGCGCCAGAGAGCGAGAGCCCCATGAGGGCAGGGGATAAGCATACAGCCCGGGCAGGGGGCGTCACCTCGTCGGCGGCGACGAGGATGCAGGGGGTGGTTGCCCTCGGCGGGTTGCCCCGGGGGCGCGAAGTTCAGTCCCGAACGGCACGGTCGGCATGTCGATGCCGTCCTCGATCCGACCATGGCCGCCCGGCTGCGGGTAGGTGATGTCGTCGGCACCGCCCCCGGGGTCCCGATCGCCCGTAGCCCGTGCGGCGCGCGTCCTCGGTATCATCGGTGTCCGGGACCTCCGGGCAGAGTCCGGGGGGTGTCTAGGACTCCACCCCGGGGCAAGCGTAGGCACCAATCCCCTCACCGCTGGCCTATGTTTTCTTGGCTGTCGCCCCGGCAGACGCGCCCCGGCTCGCAGGGCGACGTGCGGCTGATTCCGGCGGATTCTGGCTCTTGGTCCGCGGCTCGGCGCTGGCGTCGGCCCGCAGCCCTTGACACGATATGCGCGGGGCCAGCGCATCCGGCCGAGGGTGTGCCCCGCGTCTGCGGACGACACGACCCACGCGGC
Source organism: Nostocoides sp. (assembly GCA_016702415.1). Taxonomy (GTDB): domain Bacteria; phylum Actinomycetota; class Actinomycetes; order Actinomycetales; family Dermatophilaceae; genus Nostocoides_A. Next base: position 17,634 of record JADJEA010000003.1, on the reverse strand, counting down.
TCACGCGCTTCGGCGGAACTTTTCGTCGGCGTCGGATACAGTTCTCAGCGCCTCGGACGCATCGCAGCGAACCCCGACCCCGAGCCCCCGGACCGTGGGCCAGCTCGGACACCCCAGAAACAAAGGATCCAAAAGACCCACATGAAGGGTTTCCCAAAGAGTTCATCATGCGCGGCAACCTCGTCGAGCTTACCCGTGCGTTTGTCATCGGTGCGTCGTTCGCGACCTGCGTTGTCAAGGCCTTCACCGATGTGTTCATGTCGCTGCTCGGCAAGTTGGGCGGCAAAGGAACTTCGACGTGGCGTCCGGGTGTTGTGCCTTTCCCGGGGCGTTCCTGAGCCGCGCTCGTCGCCTTCCTCATCGTCGTTCATCATCTACTTCTTCGTGGTCAAGCCCCCTACGTAGGCGGCCAAGGCCCCTTTCTCGCCGGCCGTCGAGGACGAGTCTCGCCGACGCCAACACCGTTCTCCTCACGAGATCCGTGACGAGCTTCGTCGCCGCTGGGCCAGACCGCCACACGCGGTAGCTCAACTGTCCCCCGGTCGCTTACCCGCGACCGAGGACACACGCCGAAAACGGCGGGTGAGTACACCCTCCCGCCGTTTCGCGTTGTCGCCCGGCCTCGTTCACTCCCAGTGCGGGGACGATTCTCTTGAAGCCATCGGTCGTGGGCCCCACCAGAAAGTCACGCTCGCCCCACCCGGCATCGGTGTCATCGCGCGTCTGCTCCGGACGGGAGGCGCGGGTCGGCAATCGTCGGACTGCGGCGGGATCGGCGTCGACGGCGCCATCTCACGACCCCGGACTGCCCGATCGTCGTGGCCCCGACGCGGCCCGCCTAGGACCCCCCTGACGAGGGCAGCCGATTCGGCACCGTCGGCGGGACAGTCGGTCGAGAACGCAGGCCCTCCAGCGCCGCGACGATCCGGGCCTCCTCGAGCCGGGTCAGCGAACAGGTCCACGCTGGCGACCCGGATCGCTCGCCAACCGAGGCGGTGGAGCTGGCGATCCGTAGTCGTTCGCGCATGCAGTCACCCCCGCCCGGGCGCGTATGCCGCGCCGTCCAGTTCCACCGCCACCATCGGGCTGCGGCGGGTGAACCTGTCGAAGACGGCGAGTTCCACCTGCGAGTGCGCGTGGGGTCGGGTCCCAAGCCGGTGCCGATGTCGGGGTCAGACGGGTCCGGCGCGCCGTCGCGAGACCCGGACACTCCACAGCCCTCGATGACCCCGGAGCCCGCGGGCCCGCAGTCGGCGGGCGAGATCTCTGGCCAGCACCGATACCCTGCCGTCAGTGGATCCCGGTGCGAGGCCAGGAGGGTGGTGAGAAGCGGCATCCGCTGCGTCTCGTCGGATGTTGTTGCCTCGTCGGGAATGGCGTGGGGACGGCCAGTCGCGCCCGGGCACACCCGAGAGCGGCGGTTAGCGCCCGGCGTCGAGAGCATCCCGGCCGAGCCGCGGTCGAGCCGGGGCCTCGCCGTGCTCGTTTCTGGGCTCACCCGGGGCCCCGCCGACGGCCGGTCCGACGGGCCCGAGCGGCGGGACGGCGATCCGCTCGATCGCGATTCCGTCGACCCCGCGGGGCGCGGGGAAGGTGCGCATCGCCCCGTCGTACGCCACCGCATTCACCGCGGCGACGAGCCGCGGATCGTGCGAGCGGTAATGCCACGGCAACGTGACCACCGGGGGGGTCCGGGTGGCGAGGTCGAGGAGGGAGGGGGTCGGCATACCGGCTGGTCGTCCACCGGCAACGGCGGTGAACGGGCGCGGTCCCGGCAGGCGCGAGTCCCCGACGATGACCGCCTGCGGGGCCCGGGCGAGGGCACCGGCCGCCTGCGCGGCGCCGACGCTGCCGGCTTCGTCGACGACGACGACGTCGAAGGCGAGATCGTCCGGGACGAGGAGGCCCACGGCATACGGCGAGACGACCCAGATCGGCGGCTCGGCACCGACCAATGCCGGCTGCAAGACCGAGCGCGAGGGCGTGCTGGAGGGCAGCATCGGCCGCGCGGAAGCGCCGCCGCCGCCCGGATGTCCCTGCCGGCTGCGTCGCGTAGGCCGGGTCGGCCGCCGTCACGGCCTGGAGCACCGAGGCCCACCAGACCAGGTCGACCTCCGCGGCGACGCGATCGGCGGGGACGGCGCGGACGGCGAAATCCTCCACCAGAACGCCCAAGCCCGCGGTGCGGGCGACCACCACGACAGGCATCGTCGCCGCGAGGACGTCGAGCCGGTCCCCGGCATCGCCCAGCCGCCGGATCAACCCCGACAGTTCCCGCATCGGGATGTCATAGAGCGAGGGCGAACCCGCTGGCCGCAGCAGCCGGGCCGACAATACGTGGACGTGGGCGGCGACGACGTCGTATGCCGTGCGCCCGCGCGAGATCGACGACCTGCCCCGGCATGACCCGGGACCCGCGTACCTGATCCCAGAGGGGCTTGACCTGCCGGGCGCGCTCGAGGAGCAAGGTGCCGGCCTCGGGGGTGGCCCGGGGCGCAGCAGCCCTTCCAGCGCCCGCCCGAGGCGCCAGCGGTCCCGCGACCCGCCCTGCGAGGCCCGGATGAGGTCGTCCAGGGGTGCGTCGAAGACGGAGAGCCGGAATACCTCCAGCACCGCGCGGATGCCGTGCATCTCCACGACGAAGTCCCGGTAGTGGCCGAGCGTGGGGAGCGCGGGCACCGAGACGCCAGCGAAGACCTCGTCGAAGACCGTGCAAGCGGGTCAGTTCCTCGCTCGAGAGACCCCCGAGGGCGGCTCGCACCCGGGCTGCGTCGCTCGCGTCGAGGACGTCGGCCCCCCCACCACGGATCGTGGTCGCGGTCTGCCGACCACGCGCCGGCCGCGGCGATCGCGGTCAGTTCCGGACCAGTGCTCACGGGCGGCCGGATCCAGGGCCGCCAGAGCCGGGCCTCCCAGCCGGATCTTCGACCTCGGCGGCGGGTCGGCACTCGCGAGCGCGACCAACCTCGCCTGGATCTCATCGAGGCTGACTCCCCAGGGGGACCGCTCGGCGTGCATCCGGACGACATGGGCGTGGAGGTGGTCGCGGGCATCGATCCAGGCCGCCATCGTTTCCGTGTGGAGATCGGCGTCGAGAGGCGAGTCATCGATGGGCGAGTCGTCGAGGGGCGAGACGTCATCACTCTCCCGCCCGGTATGCCGATCCAATCCCCGCCCCCGGCACCCGCGACGCCGGGGCGGGCCCGCGCCGGTCGCGAGCCAGGAGGCCCCATCGGCCTGGGGCTCGTGGACGAGGTGGCCCAGGCCGAGGTGCTCCAGCCGCCCGACGACGGCCGCTCGGGCACCGCGCGTGGGGCGACGACGAGCGTCCTGGCACCGACGCGCGCCAGGTCGGCAGCGAGGTTGACGATCGTCTGCGACTTGCCCGTCCCCGGCCCGGAGTCGATCACCAGACTGGTGCCCGCCCGCACGGCCTCGAGGACGGCGACCTGCGCGGGATCGGCGTCGAGGACGAAGATCTCGTCCGGATTGGTGGGCACGCCCTCGACCGCCGCTCGCGGCTCACCGAGTGTTTCCCCACTCGGCGGTTTCCCGCCCGGCGGCTCTCCACCCGGAGGCTCTCCACCCGGCCGCTCCCCAGCCAGCCACGGAGCGATCACCGGGTGCGCGGCGAACCTGCTCTCGGCGCGGACGAAGTCGTTGACGGCGGCGACCTTGGCGACGTGGACGGTCGCAATCCGCAGCGTGCGGTTCAGGCGCCAGCCGGGGATGTCTTGCGCGAGCGCGTCGAGGACGACGAACGCATTCTTGACGTCCCACCCGGCGCCACGGCGCGACATCGCGACCAGGTCGGCCGCATCGATGGGCACGCGGTGGATCACCGTCAGATAGGTCTCCAGCGCGGGATTGACGATCAGGTCACCGACAAGGTCGACGTCGAAGTCGCTCCCGGCGACGTCCACCGGCCGGACCCGGCAACGGCGCAGAAAAACCGGCGCGTCTGCGGTGCCGGTGTCGTCCTCCCCCCACCGGGCACTGCCGAGCGCGAGATAGCAGCCCGGCAGCCCGCGCTCCCGGTCCAGCTCGAGTTCCTTGGCGCGCAGCAGCGCGGCGTGGGTAAGGCGCGCGCCTGCGAGGCCGGCTCGCGGAAGAGCTGCGTCAGCCGGGTGTCACCGCCGGCGAGCAGGCGCGCCAGCCCGCCGGGATGGGCATTCGTCAGATCGATGGACACCCCGTCCGCCGACCAGAGGAGGGCGTCGGGGTGCCGGTCGCCATGACCTCGTCCCGCCATCTGTCGACCACGGAGCCGGTGTCCGGCCTCATCCCCGCAGGTGGGGGCGCGCTGGGCTCGGCTGCGGTCACGGGCACAGGCTAACGCCGTCGCCCCGGAAGGGCGCTCCAGCCGGCGATGACGACAAGGACCGCACCGATCAGGCAGAGGTGAGCGAGGCGGGCATACCCGAGTCGCTCGACGACCACCCGCGGCGGCACCCCTGCGGCAGCCGCCAACCCCATGACCAGGTCGGCGACCCCCTGGGCGGCGGGACGCTCGTCGACGGCGACCCCCGAGACGAGCAGGAGCGACCCGGCCACGAAGGTCGCCGACCACCCCAGACCGAGCAGGAACAGGCCGAGCGCGAGAAGGTGGGAATACCCATGGGACGCGATCCCGGCCAGTCCCGTCGCCAGCACGAGGACCAGCCCACCCCAGAGGGAGACGACCGCGGCACCGAACCGGTCGGCGGCCAGCCCCATGAGCGGCGCGAACGCGAACATCCCGAGGATGTGGCCGCTGATGACCAACCCGATGACGGTCAACGTCGCGTGCCCGTGACGCAGGTGAAGCGGCGTCATGACCATGACGGCGACCATGACGATGTGTCCCAGGGCCATGACGACGACCCCGAGGCGGGCCTGCCGGTGCGCCCGGATGGCCCCCATCCCTCGCGAGAGAGAGCCGCGATGACTCGGGGCGGGCCGGTCCGTCAGTGCGCGCGCCAGCAGCAGGGGGTCGGGCCGCAGGAAGACCCACATCACGGTGGTGGCCACGGTCAAGGCGACCGCGCTGACGACGAACGGACCGACAAGGACGTCGAGGTGCAGCGCCCGGGCGAGCTGCGCCGGACCGGCGAGATTGGGTCCGAGGACCGATCCCACCGTGGTCACCCAGACGACCAGCGAGAGGTCCCGGCCGCGGTGTTCCGGCAGCGCGAGGTCGGTCGCGGCATACCGGGCCGCGCTGTTGGCGGCGGTGGCGGACCCGAGGAGGGCGCTGCCGAGGAGGAATACCGCGAAGCTGCTGAGGGCGGCCGCAAGGACGATGAGGACGGCCCCGGCGACGGCGAGCAGGTAGGCGATCGTCAGCGACGGCCGACGGCCCGCCCGCTGTGCAAGCGCGGCGATGGGCACCGCGAGCAAGGCGGCCCCGAAGGTCTGGAAGGTCCCGCCCAGTCCGGCGAGATCGGTGCGTCCGCTGATCTTTTCCGCTAGCAGGGAGCCGACGGTGGCCCCCCGCGGACAGGCCGACGCCCCGAAGACCTGCGTGGTCATCAGCGTCCGGACCGTATGCCGCTGGGCCCCCTCCCGGTCCACACCCACCCGGGCCGCTGTGCTCACCCGGCCCACCCCTAACCCGGGGTGCCGCACCACCCGGGTGTCCAGGTCGTCGGCAGGTCGGGGTCCGGGCGTCAGGTGCCCAGCGCGAGGGTGGCACCGAGGGTGATCATGACGACGGCGATGATGCCGTCGAGGACCCGCCACGCAACCGGCCGTTCGAAGAGCGGCGCGAGGAGGCGCGCGCCATACCCCAGGGCGCTGAACCAGAGCAGCGAGGCGAGCGCCGCGCCGGCGCCGAACCACCACTTGTGGGCGCCGTGCGACGTCGCGACCGAGCCGAGGAAGACGAGGGTGTCGAGATAGACGTGCGGGATTGAGCCAGGTGAACCCGAGCACGGTGAGCACGGCGACCCGCAGGCTGACCGGCCCGGGCACGCGGCCAGGCGCGTCAGCCCGGGTGGTCTGCGGCGCGACCTCCCCACGCAGGTCAGCCGCCCCACTGGTATCCACGCTCGGCCGGCCGGGCCAGCGCGCGCCGCCCGGCCATGAGGCCATAGGTGATCAGAAAGGCCGCGCCGAGCCACCGGATGGCAGTCATCAGGCCGGGGGCGGCGGCCACGACCGCGCCCATCCCGCCCACCCCGGCGGCGATGAGGACGGCATCGGAGACCGCGCAGATGGCGACCACCGGCAGGACATGGCTGCGCTGGATGCCGAGGCGCAGGACATAGGCGTTCTGGGCGCCGATGGCGATGATCAGGGCGGCCCCGGTGAGCAGGCCGCTCACCGCCGCGGAGAGAGGCGATTCCATGTCCAGGACCGTAGCCCCGGGGGCATCATGAGCACCAGCGCAGATTCCTGATCCATCATTAGCATTTCTTCATGGACATGAGCCTGGACCAGCTCCGCACCCTGGCCGCCGTGATCGACGAGGGGACCTTCGACGCGGCGGCGACCCTCCTCGGGGTGACACCGTCGGCGGTGAGCCAGCGCGTCAAGGCACTCGAGACCACCGTCGGGCGGGTCCTGGTCACGCGCACCCGGCCGGTGCGCCCGACGGGACCGGGCGGCATACTGCTCCGGCTCGCGCGGACGGCGACCCGCGCGGCCGAGGATGCGGCGCTCGAACTCGGGTTCGCCACCGACTCCCCCGTCGCCCGGCTGCCCATCGCGGTCAACGCCGACTCCCTGGCCACCTGGTTCCTGCCCGCGCTCGCCCGGATGCCCGCCCGCCACCGGGCGGTCTTCGATCTCCACATCGACGACCAGGACCGCACCGACGAACTCTTCACGTCCGAATCCGTCCTCGCGGCGGTCACCTCGGTCGGGCGTCCGGTCGCCGGGTGCTCCGTGGTGCCGCTGGGCTCGATGCGGTATGCCGCGGTCGCCGCCCCCGACTTCGCCGCCGCGGCCTTCCCGGACGGACTGACCGCCGCCCGGCTCGCGCGCGCACCCGTGGTCGTCTTCAATCGCAAGGACACGATGCAGCACCGGTTCATCGCCGACCTGACCGGCGAAATGCTCACTCCGCCAACGCATTATGTCCCGTCGGCAGCCGACTTCGCCCGTGCCATCCACCTCGGGCTCGGCTGGGGACTGATCCCGGACCTGCAGTATGCCGCGCTCCCCTCCCCCTCCGGCCTGGTCCCGCTCGTGCCCGACCGGCCGGTCGATGTGCCCCTGTATTGGCAGGTCTGGCCCCTGGACTCCCCGCCCCTGCGGGCATTGAGCACGGCGGTGCAGGCTGCCGCGGCGACGGCCCTTCGACCTCCCGGCTGAGTCGCTCGGACGGCGGCGCAACGGCGAGCGGGCCAGGCATCGGACGCCGCCACGCTGGCGGGTCAGCGCCTACGGTGAGCGCATGGCCAAGCCCACCGCCGCCGAGGTCGTCGCCGGCGACCGAACCGTCCGCGTCAGTTCCCCGGAGCGGGTGATCTATCCGGCGACCGAGTCGACCCCGCAGGTCACCAAGCTGATGGTCGCGGAGTACTTCGCCGCCGCCGGCGACGGCCTCATGCGCGCGCTGCGGGAGCGGCCCACCGCTCTGGAGCGCTGGACCAAGGGCGTCCACCCGGGGATGACCCTGGGCACCGGTCGCCCCGGTGAGAAGTCGGATGCGTTCTACCAGAAGCGGGTTCCGGTCGGCGCGCCCGACTATCTCAGTCGTGCGAGGTCACCTTCCCTTCGGGCCGCACCGCCGCGGAAGTGTGCCCGACCGAGATTGCCGTCCCCGTCTGGTGCGCCCACATGGGGGACGCTGACCTTCCACCCGTGGCCGGTGCGGCGCGGGGACGTGGACCGTCCGGATGAGTTGCGCATCGACCTCGATCCCCAGCCCGGCACGACCTTCGCCGACGCCGTCCGGGTTGCCGGGGTGGCCCGCGAACTGCTCGAGGACCTCGGGATCACCGGCTATCCCAAGACGAGCGGCAACCGCGGCATCCACATCTATGTGCGCATCCGCCCCGAGTGGGAGTTCACCGATGTCCGGCACGCGGCGATCGGCTTCGGCCGCGAACTGGAGAAGCGCGACAGCGGCGTCACGACGGCCTGGTGGAAGGAGGAGCGCGGCGCGCGCATCTTTGTCGACTTCAACCAGAACTGCCGCGACCGGACGATCGCCTCGGCCTACTCACTGCGCCCGCTCCCCGGCGCGCCGGTGTCGACGCCGATGTCGTGGGCCGAACTCGCCGGGGTGCGGGACCCCGCGGCATACAACCTGTTCACGGTGCCGGACCGGCTCACCGACGGCGACCCCTGGGCGGGCATCGACGACGTTGCGCACTCGATCGAACCACCCTGCGCCTGTATGCCGAGTCCGGCCTCGGCGAGATGCCATTCCCGCCGGACCACCCCAAGATGCCCGGCGAGCCCCGCGGGTGCAGCCGAGCAAGAAGGTTGCCGCCCACTGGGATGAGGAGGGCAACCGCATCCCGGACTGACCCGCCTCGAGCGGATCCGTGCGAGGGCGCGACCGTCCGAGTGATTGTCAGGTGTGGCGGAGGGGTGTGATCGTCAGGCGTGACCGTCGGGTGCGGCGCCCTCGGGTTGGATGCTCCAGGCGGGCGGCTCGTCGCGCCCGGCCGCCTCGTCGGCCTCGGCCTCCGCGGCGGTGGCCTGGACGATCCCGGCGGCGTGGTGGACGGGGGCGTACACCGCATACAGCCGCATCGGTTCGTCCCCGGTGTTGATGACGTCGTGCCAGACCCCGGCCGGGACCTGGATGCTCCAGCCGTCCTGGACGTCCTGCGTGAAGGTCAGGTCGTCCCGCGCCGGGCCCATGACGCACCGGCCGCGGCCGGCGTCCAGGCGGGAGGGAACTGGTCGGTCTCGGGGTGGACCTCCAGGCCGATCGACTCCCGGGCGGGATCGACATGAGCGTGACCTGAGATACTTCCCGGTCCAGGCGACCGTGCGATAAGCGGCGTTCTGCGTCGTCGCGGTCTCGATGTCGAAGGCGTTGGGCTCCGGGCCGTTGTCGACGATGTCCATGCTCGCTCCTGGTGGTCGTGGGCGTCACCACCGAGGGTATGCCGCCCGGCCCCACGTCGAGGCTACGGACCACGACAGCGCCGGGTGCCCCCGGCGCGAATCGAACGCGCGACACCCGCTTTAGGAGAGCGACCTAGGGGGTTCGGGCCTTGTCCCTGATAGAGCGGTTCCGTTGTAGCTCAACGTGATCGGTGATTCCATGGTCGGTGCCCTGGAGTGCTTCGTGGTTCTCCGGGGAGGCTAAGGGGACGTGAACGGGGACGCGGCGATGGGTCCTGAGACAGGGCATAGCATTTGCTATATTGGAGCATGCCGAAGTCGCTTGCACACGTTGCCCGAGACAGCGACGCGGCCGTCCAGAGGGCTCGCGCCGACCCTGGCACGCCGTCCGAGCGGCGGCCGGGGGATGACACAGGCCGAGATCGCCGCGGAGATCGGACGAAGCCAACCGGAGGTGTCCAGGCTGCTGCGGTTCCACGGCACCGGCCCGCTGGCCCGCCGGTTGCGCGCTCACCGCGTCGAGGTGCTCGGCGTCGTCAGGGCGGCGGGTGGCAGCAATGTCCGAGTGTTCGGGTCGGTCGCGACCGGTCAGGAACGGGAGGACTCCGACGTGGACCTGGTCTTCACGATGGGGCGGCCGCTGAGCCTGATCGAGCTCGGCACCTTGGAGCGCGAGGTCGCCGAGGTGGTGGGCGTGGCGGTGGATCTGGTCCCGGATGACTCCATCCGCCCCGCCCTGCGCGCCCGGGTCCTTGCCGAGGCGGTGCCGCTGTGACTCGGCGGCAGCGGCCGACTCGGCAGGTGCTGGCGGATGCGCTGGCGCACCGAGGTCGTCGTCGACTACGGCACAGGGGACGTGGAGGACCAGAAGACGATCGACGCGATCTGCATGCGGTTGTCGGCTGGGATCGAGGTCCTGGCCGGGCTGGACGATGCCACCCGTGGCCGGCTCTTCGGGGACTCCTGGCCGCAGATGTGGGGGATGCGCAACCGCATCGCCCACGGCTACCTCCTGGTCAGTCCTGCCATCGTCCGGACCACCTTGCAGCGTGACGTTCCCGGGATCATCGGCGACATCGGGCGGGCCATCGCCGGGAGCCTCCGTCTGTGAGCAGATCGCCCGAGCGTGCTGGCCTGAAGGCGGCGACGCATGGACCCACCGTCCGAGGCTGGGGCCCTCGACGCCTCGGCTGGGTGCCGAGTGACGACTGGGCGACCACTGCGGTCGCCTGACCGATGGCGTGGGCCTGGGGGTGAACGGGGGCGCCGGGTCCTCGGATCGAGCGGTCAGCGTTGCGCTGACCTCGGCGCCGCTGGTGGCGATGGCGTGGCGGAGCACCTCGCGTCCCCGACCATGGCCCGGGTCAACGCGGCCCTCGGGGACGCCACGGGGACGCGGACCTTGCGTGCGGCGCCCGTGGCGCCCTGTTGAGGCGGCCGCCACAGGCCACTGACCTGCACTGACACGATGTGCCCCCGGCGCGAATCGAACGCGCGACACCCGCTTTAGGAGAGCGGTGCTCTATCCCCTGAGCTACGAGGGCGGGGGCTGGCGCGGGGGCCAGCCGGTCAAGTCTAGGTCGCCCGGCCGGGCGGGTGCGGCGCCGCCCGAGCGGGACCCGACCCACCAACGCCGATGCGCCCTGCGCTCACCCGACCACCGGGAACAGCGGGTGGTCCATCGGCGCCCCGGCCGGCACGATCCCGAGAATGTCCTCGAACGGCGGGGAGGTGACCCAGTCGCGTGGCGCGTGGACGGCGTCGGCGGCGAGGTAGCGCAGGGACAGGACGCGGCGGCGCGCGGCATACGGGAATCCGGGGCGCCATGGACGGTGAGGAAGTCGAAGAAGATCGCGTCACCCGGGGCCATCTCGAACCGCCGGATGTCGTATGCCGACCGGTCCCCTCGATGTCGGGCAACTCCTCCAGGCTGCCCTCGGGGAACCACTTCGCCTTGCCGTCGAGGAAGGTCCGCGGCATCTTCCACGGGCCGTCATGGCTGCCGGCGACGAGTTCGAGGCAGCCACCGTCGGGGATCGGGTCGACCGGGATCCAGGCGCTGGTGCCGTGGCCGTCGACGTTGTAGTACGGCTGGTCGTGATGCCAGGGGGTCCGCTGTTGCGTCTGTCCCTCCTTGACCAGGACGTGGTCGTGATAGAAGCGAATCGGGCTCTCCCCCAACAACAGTCGCGCGACCTGCGGCGCCCGCGAGCGCAGTGCGAGATCGGCGAACTCGGGGATGTCGCGCCAGCGCCGGAAGTCCTCGACGAAGGCTCCGGGGTCATCGACCCCGCTGGCGCGCTGGTGGAGTGGGCCGGGTTCGTCGAGGACGCGGTCGATTCCGGCGCGGGCCGCCTCGACCTGATCTGGGGACAGCAGGCCGCGCACGTGCAGCAGGCCGTCGCGGTGGTATGCCGCGACCGCCTCCCCGTCGATCTCGTCCACCCCCACCGACACCGGGTGCCCGTTCGTCATCGCCACCGTCCTCATCTCCTCCGTCCACGCCGGGTGGGTCGAACATTCCGATCGGGCTCACCCGATCCCTCGGGACTGATCCCGCGACGGACGTGCCCCGATCGCGCGTGACCGGGACGCTGCGTCGTGAGCGGGTCGGGTCCGATCCTCCTACGGGCGGGCCTCCGGGGGCGAGCCGAGGCGCGCGACCGGATCGGCGTGTCGCCGATGCGCAGTGACGAGGGCGTCGTTCGCGGCCCGCCAGTGCTCGGCCATCGACGGGCCGCCGTGGCCGTCGCCCTCGTCGATGACGAGGGTGGAACCGGGCCAGTCCCGGTGCAGCCTCCAGGCCGTGACCGCCGGACTCGAGATGTCGCGGCGACCGTGGATCAGCGTGGCGGGTATGCCGCTTAGCTCCCCGATGCGCGCCAGGATCGGCGGGTCGACGAAGCCGTCGTGCGACCAATAGTGGGTCGCCAGGCGCGTGAAGGCGTGCCGGAACGCGTCGTCGGCCCAGCGCGGGTCGCGGACGGGACCGCCGGCGCCGATCCCGACGTGCGTGTCCTCCCACACCGCCGATTCGCGCGAGGCCGCGTCCCGGACGGCAGGATCGGGCGAGGCGAGCAATGCGGCATACGCCTCGACCAGGCGCCCATGGCCGCGCTGGTAGCCGATCCCGCCCTCCTCGGCGTGCCGCGCGAACCGGTCCCAGGCCTCGGGATAGATGGCGCCGACGCCCTCGGTGATCCAATCGACCTCCTCCCGGCTGGTCGTGGTGACCGCGACGAGGACGAGCCCGAGGACCCGATCGGGGTGGGCGAGCGCGTACGCGAGCGCCAGGGTCGACCCCCAGGACACCCCGTCGACGATCCAGCGATCGATGCCGCAGTGATTGCGTACGGCCTCCATATCGCCGACGAGGTGGGCGGTGTCATTGCGCGCCAGCGATACCGCCGGATCGCCGACGTGGGGGGTCGATCGCCCGCAGCCGCGCTGCTCGAAGCCGATGAGCCGGGTGTGGTCGAGGTCGAACCGATTCCGGTAAGTGCTGGCGCCGAGGGTGGCGCCGGGACCGCCGTGGACATACAGGGCGGGGACCCCGTCGGCCACTCCCCATTCCTCCCAGTAGAGGATCTGACCGTCGCCGACATCGAGGCGGCCCTCCCGTCGCGGCGTCATGGTCCGAGGCCCGCGAAGGCGCGGTCGACCAGGTGGGAGAGGGACTCGGCATACGCCCCGGAGAGGTGGGCGCGTACGGCGGCCCCGAATGCACCGAGCGCGGCATACGCCTCGACGGAGATCATGTGCACAACCTCGCCCGATCCACAGGATGGGCAGGTGCCGCGCAGCACGTCGTACGGCTCGTGCGCGCCGTCGACTAGATGCCTCGTCATGCGGCTACTCGCCCCCGTCCAGCTTGTTGAAGAGGCGAACCTTTGCCAGGGACCTGTTGCAGGGCAGTGCTGAGGTCGCCGTCGCTCATGGCCGAAACACCAGGCGTGTCTTCCGCTGCTACGCCGTCGCGGGTGTGGGGATGAGTTCATCCACGGCCTCGGCGCATGATCGCGCCACTTCGATCATGCTCAACGGAAACGGGGAGACGGACCCGCTTGCCTCGTCGTTTCCCTGCACAGGTCTGTCGTACACCACGACCGCTGAACTCCACTGCCCGGTGAGTCGGGGTCAGGCCCGCTTGGGGAATTTCTCGAACTCCGGCCGGCGCTTCGCCTTGTAGGGCCTCGCGGCCCTCCTTGGCCTCTCCCGTCGCATAGAAGAGGAGGTTGGCGTCGTGGGCGAGTTGCTGGATGCCGCTGAGCCCGTCCTCGGCGGCGTTGAAGCTCGCCTTCATCAGCCGCAGCGCGAACGGCGAGAGCTGCAGCATCCGGCGCGCCCACGCGACCGTCTCGGTCTCGAGATCCGCCAGCGGGACGACCTTGTTGACCATGCCCATCTCGCGGGCCTCCTCCGCGGAGTACTGCTCGCACAGGAACCAGATCTCCTTGGCCTTCTTGACCCCGATCATCTGGGCGAGCAGCCCGGCCCCGAAGCCGCCGTCGAAGGACCCCACCTTGGGCCCGACCTGCCTGAACTTCGCATTGTCGGCGGCAACGGTCAAGTCGCACACGAGATGGAGGACGTGACCGCCGCCGATCGCGTAGCCGGCGACCATGGCGATGATGGGCTTCGGCATACGACGCATCTGGATGTGCAGGTCGGTGACGTGGAAGCGGCCCACGGCCCCGCCCGACCGGGCTCGGTGAGATAGCCGGTGTCGCCGCGCACGCGCTGGTCGCCCCCGAGCAGAAGGCGTCCGGACCCTCACCGGTGAGGATGACGACGCCGACCGAGGTGTCCTCGCGGGCGCGATCGAGGGCGTCCGAGACCTCGATCAGCGTTTGCGGGCGGAACGCACGCACCTCCGGCCGGTTGATCGTGATCTTGGCGATCCCGTCCCCGGACAACTCGTAGCGGATGTCCTCGTAGTCGCCGTCGGGGGTCCAGGTCACCGCATCGTTCATGACGCCAGCCTATGCGGCGGGCCGAGGGCGACTCACGAGTAGACGACGTAGTGGAGGATCACGTCGTGGGCGTGCTTGGCCTTGTCCGAACCTCGCAGCAGGATCTCGTAGGTCGCGTGCGAGGTGTGGATCGCCACGACCGTCTCCTCGGTGAACCGGCCGAACACCGAGGCATTCGAGGCATAGGACACCGCGATGATCTTCGAATAGGGCACGGAGGTCACCGCCACCCGCCCTCCGACGAACGAGTTGTCCTGGAGGATGACCCGCTTGTCCGTCAGGCCGATGAACCCGGTCCCGACGTCCTTGCCGTCGTAGACCGCGAATAACTGCTCGTCGGGCAGCAGGTTGTTCTGAACGATCTGGAGCTGGTCCTTCTTGTCGTAGTAGACCTCGTCCGCCATCGTCTGGTCCCCTTCCTGAGGCCGTATGCCGCGCGCTCACCTCCCGCGCCCGACAAGCCTCGCATGCGGCATACCGTTGGGTCATGAGCCGGATCGAGATCGTCGAGGGCGATATCACCACGCAGAAGGTCGACGCCATCGTCAACGCCGCCAACTCGGGGCTGCTCGGCGGGGCGGAGTCGACGGAGCCATCCATCGCGCCGCGGGCCCGGGCCTGCTGGAGGAGTGCCGCGAGCTGCGGCGCTCGACCCTCCCGGACGGACTGCCTCCCGGGGACGCGGTCGCCACCAGGGGGCACAAGCTGCGGGCCCGGTGGGTCATCCACACCGTGGGACCGAATCGTCATGCGGGCCAAACCGACCCCGATGTCCTGCGCCGGTGCTTCGCCAACAGCCTCGCGCTCGCGCGTGGCCCGGGGCGACGTCGATCGCGTTCCCGGCAATCAGCGCGGGGGTCTATGGCTGGGATGTGCGCGAGGTGGCGCGGATCGCGCTCGAGGTCGCCCACGCCGACGCTGACCGGCGCGACGGGGATGCGACGGATCCGGTTCGTGCTTCTTCGGGGCGGCGCCAAAGCGGCTTTCGACGAGGCCGAGGCGGCCTGGTCGGAGCGCTGACGGGCGGGTCGCGCGTCAGTGACCGTCGCCGTCGCGGTCCATGCCGTCGCGGTCCATGCCGTGGCCGTGCATGAACGCCGTGCCCATCCGGTCACCCGCGAATCCCCGGCATGATGCTCGTCGGCCCGAGCATGCCGCCGAGGAAGCCGGTGGCCATCAGTGCCGCGGCGGCGAGCAACGCACCCGGCGAGCGCCAGCCGCCGGCGGTCAGGTGCCGTCTGGCGGCGGCGACCCGGGGCGGGGCGGCGAGGCCCGCGGCATACGACCGAATCCGCTCGGAGCGGGTGGGCGGGCGCGGCGGCGTGTCCTGCATCCACGCGGCACCCCGGAGACCGATCGGGTGGACGACCGGGCCAACCGTTGCAGCGGGACCCGTGGCACCAGCGGCGGCGGGACATGGGCGCGGATTCAGGACCGGAGGCGGCGGGACCGAACACAACGGTCTCGCCAGGGGTGGGTGCGGACGTCACACGGGCTCCTCGTCAGGCGGGTCGCCAGGGCTCGCAAAAGGAGGCTGTGACCAGCCTGTCGAGGAGCTATGAGGGCTACGGGCGACCGTAGTTGGCGCCGCCCCAAATGGCCCGGTAGGTCGTGACGGCACCGGTGTGCGGGGAGTCGTATCATGCCGTTCCCGGCGCAGATCCCGACGTGATAGGCGGGGTAACCGAAGAACACGAGGTCACCGGGGCTGCGGGTTGGATACGGGGGTCGATGCCGCCTGCTGGCCGGCCGCCGTCCGCGGGAGGGAAATGCCGGCCCGGGCGAAGACGTACATCGTGAAGCCCGAACAGTCGAAACCGGCCGGCGTGGAGCCACCGTAGACGTAGGGGATGCCCAGGAGGCTGGCCGCGATCGCGAGGACGCCACCGTGGGCGGGGTGGCGGCGTCGACGGCGTGCTCGGTGCGGCCGGGTTCCCGCCGCTGGGCGCCGTCGACTGGGACGTGCGTCGTCGGCGGCGACCGTCGTGGCCACGGTCCGCGCGGCGACGACGACCGGCTTGGGCTTGGGCTTCGGCTTGGCGACCGCCTTTGACGCCGATGACGCCGAAGGACTGTGCCAGCGGCGCGGCGGCTTCCGGTGCGGTCACCGACGGGGTGCGGGACGCGGCCCCGGCAGTGGCTGGGCCAGCGAGAGGAGATGCGGCGGCCAGCGGGACGGTCACCGACTGGGCGGGGAGGGCGAACGCGCTGACCAGCGCGCCCGTCGCGAGAAGGATCAAGCCCGGCCGGGTCGCGGTGCGCAGCGGCGCGAAGGTCGAGGCTCGGATGAGAAGGAGCGATGGCGCCCGATATATGTCGACACTGAGAGACCTCCGAGCGCCTTCGAGGTCAGCTGTCGGGTTCGGGCGGAGGTATGGCGCCCGGCCCGGTGACCAGGTCACCGGACTTCACCCCAAGGAGCGCATGCGCCCGAAATTGGGTCCCCCCTCCTACCAGCGGTGTGTGTCGGCCCGGCCTCGAGTGGCAGGACTCGGCGTCCGAGGTGGGATCCTCCGGGGAGGATGAGGGAAAACTACCGCGCGGTCCCGGAAATGTCACATTCCGGTCACGAGAGCTTTCTCACGCGACGGCCAGGCGGCAGAAGACGTGCTCGGCGATGTCCTCCGGGAGGGGAGACCCCAAGGCCGCGGGCAGCCCCCGGCCGACCGCGATCACCCGGTCACCGTCCAAGCTCAATGCGACCTCCGACCCGGGCAGGACGTGGGCGTCGGCGAGGAGGGCAGGTCTCCTGGTCGGTCTGGATGGGCTCCCCGGTGCGACAGACGACGACGACCGCGTCGTCACCGTGGGCCGCCTCGACGAGGGTCGTCAGACCGTGCCGAAAGCCCTCCGCCGGGGCCTCGTCACCGAGTTCCTCAAGACCGGGGATCGGGTTGCCGTAGGGCGAGGTGTGGGTCGCCGCCGAGGAGACCGAGGATCTTGCGTTCGACGCGCTCGGAAGATGACGTGCCCACCGGCACGCCTCCTCGTGGACGTAGGGCAACCCAGGCCGATGACGTCCACGAGAGCCGCTCGGCGAGGCGGTGCTTGCGCATGACCCGGGTGGCGGTGCGCCGACCGTGCTCGGTGAACGCGAGTTGTCGGTCACCGGCCAGGCTGACCAGGCCGTCGCGTTCCATCCGCGCGACGGTCTGCGACACCGTGGGGCCGGAGTGGCGAGGCGCTCGGCGATCCGCGCGCGCAGCGGCGGGACGCCCTCCTCCTCAAGCTCGAAGATGGTCTTGAGATACATCTCCGTGGTGTCGATGAGATCACTCCGGTCCTGATCCTCCTCACCCGCGGTCGGTCACGCGGGCGCAACGCTGCCCTCTTCCGGGGTGGTCGCGGACCCGGTCCAGACGTTCATTCCAGACGGCGATCCACCGCCGCGGTGGCGAGTCCGCGGAGCCCGGAGGGTCACGCTCGCCACCACCAGCGTGGCCGCCTGGTCAGCGCACCGAGAGCCAACGGCCCGCCCATCGAAGCCGAGGTCGCCGCACAGGCGCCACCCGCCAAGGTATTTGAGCGTGCACGCCCGGCGCGGTATCGGGCCCCAACGTCATGACGATGCCCGAGCGGAGGCCGTTGCCGACGGCCATGATCCTGCGACGAGGAGGACCTGCGTGAGGTCGTGGGCGAGCGGCAGGGTGAG
>JADJEA010000002.1 GCA_016702415.1 Nostocoides sp. | reverse complement strand
AGTTTCCTGGGGCTCGCTCGCAAGGCACCAAGAGTCATCCTCTACGACGGAGTGTCGAGGGTGCGAACGATCCGTGAACAGGAGGGGGCAACGCGCGTTTACGCGCAGATGGCTTCGCGGACCTCTACGGATGAATCGCCGACCTTCTGCCTGAGAACGAGGTGGTCAAGGGCGCCTGCACAGCGGACACCTTGTATCCGAGTTGGCCACCCGAGAGTTGCTCGCCAACCCCTGATCCACCAAGACCTGCGGATCTCCGGCACCGGCCCCACTGTCGAGATTTTCGCTGACCGCATCGAACTGACCAATCCCGGGAAACCTCTGATCGACCCCGACCGGTTCATCGATTCCCCACCCCAGTCCCGGACGAGCGGCTCGCGCGCGCAATGCGGCAGATGGGCGTGTGCGAAGAACGAGGGAGCGGCTGGGACAAGGTTGCATTCGAGATCGAGCTTCATCAACTCCCCCCACCGCTCGTAGAGGTATCCGAAGCACACACGGGTGGTGCTATTTGCGCCACGCCCCTTACGGGAGATGGACCGCTCGGAACGTATGCGGGCGGTCTATCAGCACGCGTGCCTTCAGTACGTGAACCGCCAGCACACGACGAACACGACGATCAGGGGACGCTTCGGGATCTCGGGTCAGAACAGTGCTCAGGCATCAAGGTTGCTCCGAGATGCTCTCGATGCCGGTCTTATCGCGGCGTCTGACCCGGCGGCCGGACCCAAGGCCATGCGATACGTCCCGTTCTGGGCTGACCCGTTGAGGTCCTCGGTTACTTGATCGAGATCTTCGCTGGTCGTCGGCAAGAGCAGCAGACCCCGCCCTGACCTGCGGAAACACCAGCCCGTCGTACTTGATCGTCGACATCATGATCATCGGCATGCCCGACGTTGACGAGATCCACGACGCCTGTGACCAGGTGCAGGCCCAGGTGGGCCGACCGATCAACCCCACGATCCTCACCCCTGAGGAAGCAACGGCGGACTCGGGCTTCCTCACCCAAGTGCGCGCGAGCCCTACCGCCCTGCTCTTCGGTGAGTTGCCATGGTGAGCGAGTTCACCGCGACCCAGCGCGCGGCGCTCGATGCTCTCGTCGCCAGCCGACGGCTCGGGTCGGTCTGGGCGTCAGCTGGCGCCGAGCGGGCCGAAGACTCCGAACCATGCACCCTGGGGTCGTGCGCGATGGCAATGTGGGCGCCACCGGGGACCTCCGCCGGGCCGTGGTGCACCGATCCCCCGCTCTCAGAGATCGCCGCCGTGGCGCGTTGAACCGACGGCACGGCGAAGTACGGCATCCACGCCGGCTCCGGGGTGCCGCCCAGCGTCATGACGCCACCGATGTCCTGGCCCGAGCGCTGGACGAGTTGGTAGTCGCCCATCTCGCCCATTGGCATACTCTCCCCCCGGCCCCACCCGAGCAGGCCGACGTAGAACTCAACTCCGGCAACCGGATCCGGAGGTCATTAGCTCTTGCCACGCGGCATGGCCGTCGGCCTCTGGTCGAACGCCCGGCTAGCGGGCTCGCCTCCATCGGTAGCGGCTGGAGGAGACCAAAGGCTGCCCCTGCGGGTCGGCGCAGATGGCGAAGCGCCCCGTCCCGGGATATCCATCGGCGGGCTGTCAACGCCACCGCCAGCGGCGCTCGCTGCGGCTGCGGTCTCACGCAGTCGTCGCAGGCGAAGTAGACCAGCCACTTCGGGCACGGCGTTTGCCCGTCCTCCCCCGGCATACCGGCGGACATCCCCGCCACCATCACGCCGTCCGCGGCGCTGGCGAGGTGATAGGTCATCCCCGGCATGCCGGAGTCGGCGACCGACCACCCGACCACCGCGCCGTAGAACTGCTCGGCGGCAGCAAGGTCACTCGTCGAGTTCGTACCAGCACGGCATACCGTGGAAGCTGACGGACACGGGCACCCTTCGTCTCCGGCGGACGGCCGTATGCCGTGCGCTCACCGAGAGTGTCGCACCTGGCACCGACACCCGCCACGGGCGCGCGTGATCGCGGCTCAGACGCGGACCACCTGAGCATCCCCAACTCGGCGAGGACGTCGAAGTCGTCGTCCTGCGTCACCACGGGAACTCTGTTGGCGATGGCGACCGATGCGATCCAGAGATCGTTGACATTGATGCCTCGCCCTGCCTCCTGCAGCCGGACGCGGAGCTCGGCCCAGATCTGGGCGGCCCGGACGTCAACCGCGAGAGGCTCCACATCCATCGCGGTCTGAAGGGTGTCCAACCGACGCGCCCGGGACGTGCTCTCCGAGGCAGCCAGCACCCCAGCCTGAAGCTCGGCGATGGTGACCACGCACACGAGCGCCTCGGCGGGGAGTCGGTCGTGGTCAACAGGTCGGCCGACTTCGGTGGCGATCCAGACGCTGGTGTCGAGGAGACCGCGGGCCGGGCGTGTCAGCCGAGGGCGTCGAGGTCATCGGTCCCGCCTTCGCTGATCCACGCCATGTCGGCGGCGAGCGTCGGGTCGGATTTCTGTCGGCTCAGGAGGGCCAGCACCTCCTCGCGCGGGATGGAGTCACGCCGCCGCCGGGCTGGTCGACGCAGCTCCGCGACCGGCTCACCCCGCGACGTCACGACATAGACCTCGCCGCGGCGCACGCCATCGAGCACTGTCGCGGTGTGATTGCGCAGGTCGCGGGCGGCGATGGTCGGCATGTGCGCAAATGTAGCACTTCGTGCACAGCCTAGAGCGCTGCTGCGCTCGCACCAGTGGAGTGCGCCGCGCTACCCGCCCTACCCGGAAGCCGCCGAGGACGTCAGCCACCAGCAGGCCGAGGGTCTCCAGGTGGTAGCCGCCCTCCTGCACCAGAGCCGTCGGCAGCCCCATCTCGGCGAGCAGGCGACCAGCGGCCGAGAAACCGCCGCGGCTCACCCGCAGGGGGCTCTCCGGGTCCAGCTCGGCGGCGTCGACACCGAGGGAGACCACCAGAGCCTGGACCCCCAGCGCGGACGCCTGTGCACACAGCTCGGCGACCCCGGCAAGAAAGGCGTCGTCGCCGGATCCCGGCTCTAGCGGGATATTGCGGTTCCAGCCCTCGCCAGCGCCACTCCCCACCTCGTCGGCGAACCCCATGAAGTGCGGGAACCACCCGCGGCCCGGGTCGACATGCACCGAACCGTAGAAGACGTCGGCGCGGTCGTAGAAGATCGCCTGGGTGCCATTGCCGTGGTGGGCGTCGATGTCGATGATCGCGACCCGCTCCAGGCCGGCCTCGCGCATCGCCGTCGCCGCCACCCCGGCATTGTTGAGATAGCACGAGCCGCCGAACCCATCGCGGGTCGCGTGGTGTCCCGGCGGTCTCGACAGGGCGTATGCCGGGCGGCCGGCGAGGGCCAGTCGCGCGGCGGTGGCGGCGGTGGCAGCCGAGGCCAGCGCCGCCTCCCACGTCCCCGGACCGACGAGGGTCATCGTGTCGTAGCAGAACCGGCCGGCTTCGGCGTGGGTGGCCGCAGCCGGTCGAAGAGGCAGCCCCTGGAGCATGGCCGCGGTGGGGAAGACATAGGGCACCACCCGGTCCTGGCCGACGGCCTCGACATAGCCACCGGCTTCCCAGCGCTCGGCAGCCGACGCCAGCCAGTCCAGCAGCTCGCGAGAGTGGATCCGCAGCAGGAGGTCGCTGGGGTCACGCTCGGGTGCCTGCACCTGCGCGCCGGCCGCGGTCAGCACGTCCAAGATGGCGTCGACCCGCTCGGGCACCTCCGTGCCGGGGGTGCGCACCCCGAGCCAGATCTCCGCTCCGGGCCGATGGGCCCGGGTCGCCGGGTCCGTGACGACGACGAGGCGGGCGAGTGAGCCGTCAGGCATGCTGGTCATCATGGCACGCGAGGGACTGCGCTTCGGTCGGCTGCCGAGTGGCCCCACGGGGTCCATTCTCGATGTGCCCGGTGTCGGGGTAGGGCATGCCACCGTATGCCGTGACGAGCCCGATCCCCCGCTCGGACGGGGCGTCGCGCGCACCGGTGTGACGGTCGTTCTCCCCAGCGCGGACCCCTACCGCCAGCCGCTGCCCGCGGGCGGAGCGATCCTCAACGGTGCCGGCGAGTGCACCGGCTTCATCAGCGCCGGGGAGTGGGGGCTGCTCGAGTCGCCAATCTTCCTCACCTCGACCATGCAGCTCGGCCGGGTCTACGACGCCGCCTGTCAGCTCATGCTGGAGCGTGATCCAGGCATCGCCGAGGACGTCGTCATACCGGTGGTCGCGGAGTGCGACGACTCGCACCTCAACGACGCCCGGCGGATGCAGGTGAGCCATGACGACGTCGCCCGCGCGTCTGCCGCGGCCGTCGCCTCCGCGGCGGCACCCGCGCGACCGGAGCTCGGGGCGGTGGGAGCCGGCACCGGGATGTCCTGCTTCGAGTTCAAAGGGGGCATCGGGACGGCATCGCGCGCGGTGTCCGGAGGGTTCACCCTCGGCGTCCTGCTCCTCACGAACTTCGGCAGCCGTCACCGGCTGACCGTGGCCGGGGTCCCGGTGGGCGAGCGGCTCCCCCTGCCACCGGCAGAGCCGACTCCACCGGACGCGGGCTCCTGCATCGGGATCGTGCTGACGGATGCCCCGGTCGATGCCGCGGGCTGTGCCCGACTGGCCCGCCGGGTGGGGCTGGGCTTGGCGCGGACCGGGAGCGTGGCGACCCATGGCTCGGGCGAGATCTTCCTGGCCGCGTCCACGTCGCTGGCCACACCTCGGGGCGAACGGTCGACCAGGACACCGCTGCACGGCAGTGCCCACGACGAGCTCTTCGAGGCGGTGGTCGAGGCGACCGAGGAGGCCGTGATCTCGAGCATCCTGGACACACCCACGGTCGTCGGCCGCGGCGGCCACGTGGTGCCGGGTCTGACGAGCGCCCTGCTGCAACAGGCGATGGCGGACTAGTCGGCTGCGTGGCAGGCCGCCGCATGCTCCCGGCGTCGGGCAGGATCGGTGGTGACTCGCGCTCGCACCGCGTGCGCAACTCGGGGTCAGCCGTCGCATACAGGGGGCAGCGCGGGCGGAAGCGGCACCCCTGCGGGATCCTCGTCGCGTCAGGTGGCTCACCCGAGAGGATGACCGGGGTGAGCTGCTCGATCTCGGGCACGACGGAGAGCAGCGCCTGGGTGTAGGGGTGTCGAGGGGCGGAGAGCACCTCCTCGACGGTGCCGAGCTCGACGATCCGACCGAGGTACATCACGGCGATGCGATCAGCGACATTCCAGGCCAGGCCCAGGTCATGGGTGATGACCACGACGGTCAGGCCGAGGGTGTCCCGCAGCTGGAGCAGCAGGGCCAGGATCTCGCCGCGCACCGACGCATCAAGCGCAGACACCGGCTCGTCGGCGAGGAGGACATCCGGCTCGAGCGCCAAGGCCCCGGCGATGACCACCCGCTGGCGCTGGCCACCCGACAGCTCGTGGGGGTAGCGCAGGAAGAAGCGCTCGGGCGGACGCAGACCGGCCTTGGCGAGGGCGGCCGTCACCAGCTCGGTCTCGTCCCCGGGGATTCGATGGATCCGAATCCCCTCCGCGACCGCCTCGTACACGCTGTGGCGAGGGTTCAGTGCCCCGGTCGGGTCCTGCAGCACCAGCTGGACCCGACGCCGGTGAGCGCGCAGGGCGCCACGTGCGGTGGGCAGCGGAGCGCGCTCGAACTCAACCGATCCGGCGCTCACCGGGACCAGACCGAGCAAAGCCCGGGAGAGGGTCGACTTGCCGCACCCGGACTCCCCGACGACGGCCAGGATCTCGCCCTGGCGGACCCTCAGGGTGACTCCGTCGACGGCTCGGGTGCTGCCCCGTCGAAAGCTGACGTGCACGTTGTCGGCGCACAGGATCTCGGTCATCGGGTGCCGTCCAGGGGGTGGAAGCAGGCCACTTCGTGGGGCCCGACGGTGTCCAGCGGCGGCTCGGTGGCGGTGCACTCGGCGCTCGCCCGGGCGCAGCGCGGCGCGAAGGCGCACCCGACGATCTGCTCGGTGAGATCGGGAGGGTCACCGGGCACCCCCTCGGGTCGGTAGCGCGACTGCGCCTGGCCGATGGTCGGGAAGACCGCCGAGAGTCCCGCGGAGTACGGGTGTCGTGCGCTGTCGAAGACCGACCTGGCCGGGCCCGACTCGACGACCTTCCCGGCATACATGACGGCCACTCGGTCACACTGCGTGCCCAGG
The DNA here is from genome assembly GCA_016702415.1 of Nostocoides sp. Taxonomy (GTDB): domain Bacteria; phylum Actinomycetota; class Actinomycetes; order Actinomycetales; family Dermatophilaceae; genus Nostocoides_A. Next base: position 49,144 of record JADJEA010000002.1, on the reverse strand, counting down.
ACCGACAGGTCGTGGCTGATGATGATCAGCCCCAGGCCGCGCTCGCGGACCAGCTCGGTGAGCAGGGCGAGGATCTGCGCCTGCACCATGACATCCAGGGCGGTGGTCGGCTCGTCCGCGATGAGGACCTTGGGGTTGCAGGCGAGGGCCATGGCGATCATGACCCGCTGCCGCTGACCACCGGAGAGCTGGTGGGGATAGTCAGCGGCGCGGGACTCCGGGATGCCCACCTGGCCGAGGAGTGCGCGAGCCCGGCTGCGAGCCTGCGCAGCGGAGACCCGCTCGTGCAGGACGATTGGCTCGGCGACCTGTCGATCCACGCGCTGCACCGGGTTGAGCGAGTGCAGCGCGCCCTGGAAGACCATCGAGGCGTCAGCCCAGCGCACCCGGCGGAGCTGGCCCCAGGTCATCTCCAGGACGTTCTCGCCGGCCAGCTCGATGCGACCGCTGACCTCGGCCGAGGACGGCAGGAGGCGCAGCACCGAGGTGGCGACGGTCGACTTGCCGCAGCCGGACTCACCGGCCAGGCCCAGCACCTCGCCCGCGTCCAGGGTGAGGTCGACACCCCGGACAGCGGCGAGGGGACCGGAGCTCGTGGCGTAGGTGACCCGCAGGCCCTCGATCGTGAGCAGGCTCACTGGCCCTCACCCGACCTCGGGTTGAGCGCCGTCTCCAGCGCCCGGCCGACGAGCATGAAGGCGAGCACGACGAGCACGACGGCGACGCCGGGCGGGATGACGTACCACCACTTGCCCGAGCTGATGGCCCCGGCCGACTGGGCGTTGTCGAGCATGGTGCCCCAGGAGACGAGCGACGGGTCGCCGAAGCCGAGGAAGGACAAGGTGGTCTCCGACAGGATCGCCACCGCCACCGTGAGGATCGTGTTCGCGACGACGAGCGGCATGGACATTGGGCAGCACGTGCTGTGTCATCTGCCGCCAGTGGCCGGCGCCGAGCACGGTGGCCCGCTCGAGATAGGGCCGCCCCTCGATGGCGAGGGTCTGAGCACGGACGAGTCGGGCGGTCCCGGGCCAGGAGGTCGCGCCGATCACCATCACCACATTGGTCAGGGACGGCTGGAGGACCGCGGCCAGGGCGATCGCCAGCGGCAGGAAGGGGATCACCAGGAACCAGTCCGGTGACGCGGTTGAAGATCTCGCCCAGCCAGCCCTTGAAGTGGCCCGCGGCGATGCCGATCAGGGTCCCGAGCAGGATGGAGATGGCCGTGCTGGCCAGGCCCACGAGCAGCGACACCCGTGAGCCCCAGATGAGCAGGGTGAGCACCGAGCGACCGTTCTCGTCGGTGCCGAGCCAGGCGTTGGAGCTGGGCGGCGCGAGGGCGTCACCGGTCGCCTTGGTGACCAGGAGCCCGTCCGAGCTGGCCAGCAACGGCGCCAAGAGCGACGGTGACGAAGGCGAGCAGGACGGCGAGTCCGAGCAGCCCCGGTCGCTGGGCCCGGAAACGCCGCCACAGTCGCCCCGCGGCGATCCGCCGCCGCGCCCACGCGATGCCGGACGGGCTCGTGGGCCGCGGGGCCTCCCGGGCGCTCACCGGTGCCTCACCCTCGGGTCCAGCAGCCCATAGAGCAGGTCGGCGAGCAGGTTCGCCAGCACCACTCCGACGGACAGCACGAGGAAGATCGCCTGGAGCAAGGGCACATCAGGGCCGCGCAGGGCCTGGTAGGTGAGCTGCCCGAGGCCCGGCCACGAGAACACCGACTCGACGGTGATCGCGCCGCCGATGATGAAGCCCAAGTTGAGGAAGACCAGGGTCAGAGTCGGCAGGAGCGCATTGGGCACGGCATGCCTGCGGCGGACCACTGCGTCGCGCAGTCCCTTGGCGCGAGCCGTAAGCAGGTAGTCGGCGCCCACCTCGTCGAGCAGCGAAGAGCGCATCACCAGGGCGTACTCGGCGAGATAGGCCAGGGTGAGGGTGAGGGCCGGGAGCGCGAGGTGCGCGATCGTGTCGTCGATCTGCGCCCATGTCCCCGTGACGCCCACCGAGCTCATCCCCCCGCTGGGGAAGATGCCGGGGAAGGGGCCAACCCCCGCCGAGAAGACGATGAGCAGCAGCATGCCCAACCAGAACTCCGGCATGGCAACAGCACGATCGAGGTCGTCATCGCCGTCTTGTCGAAGGCGCTGCCGCGGCGCCAGCCGGCGCGGGATCCCGATCCAGGTCCCGATGACCGTGGCGAGCAGCGTGGAGGAACCGACGAGCAGCACCGTGGGCCAGACTCGCTCCCCGATCACCGGAGTAGACGGGCTGGCGGAACTGCACCGAGAGCACCTCGGTGTTGAACGGGTTCGCGACATAGCCCCAGAACTGGGTCCACAGCGACTGGTCCAGCTGCAGCGAGCGCCGCAGCTCGGCCAGCTGCTCGGCATCGATCTGGCGGCCGCGGGTGTAGGTCCGCACCGGGTCGCCCGGCAGCATCCGGAAGAGGAAGAAGTTGAACACCAAGACGAACGCCAGGGTGAGCAGTGATGCCTGATCTGCCGCAACGCCCATCTCATGACTACTCGCGCACGTCTTCGAGGAGGCGGTTGCGGCGCCCGAGGGCATAGCCCCCACCGAAAGAGGAGCACCCCGGCGATGAGCGAGAGCAGGATGAGTGTGGGCCCGACTCGGGTCGTCGTCCCCGCAGCCTTGGCGCCCGCCGCGGCGCCGCGCTGCGCGTCGTAGTCGGCCTTGGTCATCACCGAGCGGTAGGTGTAGGTGCCGTACTGGAAGACGATGACGCCATCGGGCTCGGGCTGGTGCACCACATTGGCGATCTTGTCGCTGCGGTAGGCCTGCAGGTCGTCGTAGTAGTACTCCACGAGGTAAGGGACGTCGGCATACAACACCTGCTGCGCGGCCTTGACGGTGGCAGCGCGCTCCCCGATGTCGATCTGCGTCTTCTGCTTCTCGTAGAGCGCGTCGTAGGCCGGGTTGCAGTAGAAGCCGTCGGACAGGCCCGCCTGGATCTCTCCGCCCTCCTTGTACGACCGCTGGTCACAGGTGAAGACGGACAGCTGGAAGTCCGGGTCCGGCTCGACCACCCACCCCCACTCGAAGAGGTCGAACTCACCCGTGGTGACGGCCTCGGTGAGCTGGTCCTCGGAGATCGTCTTGGGCACGATCTGGACCCCGACCTGGGCGAACCACTCCTTGACGTAGTCCATGGTGGTCTGCGACGGCTTGGACTCGGCTCGGGCGAAGAACCTGAACCGCAGGGGCCGGGTGCCATCGGGCATCGTTCGTATGCCGTCCGCGCCGCGCCGGTAGCCAGCGTCGTCGAGCAGCTGGTTGGCCTTGGCGATGTCGAAGGCATAGGGGGTCTCGGGGCGGTAGTGGAAGGTGCTGTACATCGACGGCACGACCCCCGTGCCCACCTCGCCGTAGCCACCGACCGCTCGCGCGAGGATCGTCTTGAGGTCGACGGCGTGGGCCAGGGCGAGGCGGACGGCCTTGTCCTTCAGCGCCGGATGTCCGTCACCGAGCGGTGTCCCGTCGACGAGGGCGGCGCCGACGTTGAAGGCAATCTCGTTGAACCCCGAGTACTTCGAGCGCAGCGTCGTGATGCCCGGTTGTCCTTTGAGGGAGTCGAAGACATTGGCCTCGAGGCTGTCCGCGATATCGATCTCGCCCTTCTTCAGCGCCTGCGCGAGCGCCTCGGGGCTGGCGTAGACGCGGAAGATCAGCTCGTCCATGTGCGGTGCGCCGGCCCAGTAGGACTTGTTGGCCACCAGCCGGACGTACTGCCCGACCTTGCGCTCGGCGAGGTCGTAGGGGCCGGAGCCGACCGGCTTCACCGTGTCGGTGGGGAGTTCTTGTAGGTCGTCACCTGCTTCGCGCTGATCTTGGTCCAGATGTGCTCCGGGAGGATCGGGACCGCGAGGTGGAGCATGGTCGGGGTGGGCTGCTTGGTGGTGAGGACCAAGGTGGTGTCGTCGGGGGCCTCCGCCTTGACGATATTGGCGACATAGTTGCCGTAGTTCGTCTGCTCGGCAGAGCCGTTGATGATCCGGTTGAAGGTATGCCGCGTCCCGGGCCGTGAGCGGGGTGCCGTCGGACCAGGTCACGCCTGAGCGGATGGTGTAGGTCCAGGTTTTCCCGTCGGCGCTCGTCGTCCACTTCTCGGCCAGGCCGGGCACGGCCGCGAAGTCCTTCTGGCCGTAGCCGGTGAGGGAGTCGTACATCAGCCCCCACACCTCGTAGGCCTCGACGACATAGCCGACGAAGGGGTTGAGCGAGTCGATGTCGTTGACGATGCCGACGGTGAGGACTCGCTTCGGGGAGGTCGTCTCGGCCGGTGCCGCCGGTGTCCACAGGACCAGGACGGCCAGCCCGAGGGCGAGCATCAGCGCACGTGCCCGAGGCATGAAACGGTTCGCCACGTCAGAGCCCTCCTGTCTTGGGGGCGAGTATGCCGCTGGGGCTGCTACTGCGCTAGTACCCCTACCCGTACCGGTACCCGGTCCAGGCGTGGGCGCTAGTGTCCCCGGGGTGAGTGCTGCATCGCCCCGGGCGCCAAAACGGCCCTTCGTCCGCACGCTGCACGGTGAGTCGGTGGAGGACCTGTGGCACTGGATGCGCGATCACGAGGACCCCGACCTGGTGGCTTACCTGAGTGCCGAGCGGGCGGCATACGACGTCGCGACCGCTCCTCTCGCGGGCCTGCGGGCGGAGATCGGCCGGTCGCTGCGCCGACGCCTGCCCGCGCGGGAGGACGGCTGCCCCTGGAGCCAGGGTGGCTGGACCTACCAACGTCGCTACGACGAGGGCGCGCAGTACCCCCACTACGTCCGCTGGCGTCCCGGCTGCCCGCCGGAGACCGTCCTCCAGGTGGAGGACGGTGACTACGCCGAGGTCGGGGTGCTCGAGGTGAGCGACGACGGGCACTTCCTGGCGTACTCCGTGGATCGCACCGGGGACGAGGTCTACGAACTGCGCTTCCGCGAACTGCGCACCGGTCGGGACCTGCCCGACGTGATCGAGCGCACCTACTACGGCGGGGCCTTCGCCGCGGATGGGGGCTCCTTCTTCTACACCGTGCACGACCAGACCTACCGGCCGTACCAGGTGTGGCGCCACCGGGTGGGTCAGACCCCGGACCGGCTCGTGCTGCAGGAGGAGGACCGACGCTTCGAGCTGACGGTGCGCCGCACCCGGTCGGGCGACTTCGTCATCATCGCCGCCGCCTCCCGCGCGACCGTGCAGGAGTAGCGTCCCGGCCGGGGTTCCCGAGGCCCCGCCGGCGCCGATCCGCCCCAGGGTCCACGGGCGGGAGGAGACCGTCGAGCACCTGCGCGGGCAGGACGGTGGCCGCTGGCTGCTCGTGACCAACGAGCGACACCCCGAGTTCTCGCTGGTGGGGTGCGCCGTTAAGGACTGGGAGAGCGGTGAGCCGACGTGGGAGAGCTGCTGCCGGGCCGGGCGGACCACCGACTCGACACGGTCGACGCCTTCGACTCCCATGTCGTGGTCGGCACGCGGCATGAGGCCCGCCCGCGGATAGAGGTCTTTGCCGGTGACGACTTCTCCTCTGCGGCAATGGTTCTGAGCTCGCAGCAGGTGCTGGAGCTCGGCCCCAACCTCGACCCAGAAGCCCGAGGGGTCATCGTCGGTCGGTCCTCCCTGATCGAGCCGACCGTCTGGGAGCTCCACCCCTTCGACGGGGAGCCCGCCCGCGTCGTCCACCGCACCCAGGCCCCCGGCCACGACGCCACCGCATACCACTGCGAGCTGCGCTGGGTCGCAGCCCGGGATGGACTCCAGATCCCGGTGACTCTTGCGTATGCCGGCGGCACTCGCCTTGACGGGTCGGCCCCGGCGGTCCTGGGCGTACGGCGCTCACGAGTCCTGTGACTGGCCCGCGTGGGACCCGGTCATCCCCGGAGTGGCTCGACCGCGGCGTGGTCTCACGCGCAGCCGCACATCAGGGGGCGGCGGTGAGGGCGGGCGGCGCTGGTGGGAGGAGGGGCATCTGGCCGCCAAGAAGCACACCTTCACCGACCTCGTCGACGTCGCCGAAGGGCTCGCCGCGGCCGGGCTGGTCGATCGCGACCGGATCGCGACGCGCGGGCTGTCGGCCGGCGGGCTGCTTCAGGGGGCGGTCTTCAACGCCCGCCCGGACCTGTGGCGGATCGTCGTCGCCGAGGTGCCCTTCGTCGACTGCATCACCTCCATGCTGGATGACACGATCCCGCTGACGGTGGCGGAGTGGGAGGAGTGGGGCGACCCGAGCAGGCCTGAGGACTACGCCTGGATGCGGGCCTACACGCCTTACGAGAACGAGCCGACGGGTGCCTGGCCTCGACTGGTCGTCACCGGTGCGGTGCACGACCCGCGGGTGCTCGTCCACGAGCCGGCCAAGTGGGTCGCCCGGCTGCGCGACCTGCGCCCGGAGGCCGATGTCCTCTTCCGGGTCGAGACCGGTGCCGGTGCCCATGCCGGTCCAGCCGGGCGGTGGGCGCACGCCGACTACGAGGCCGAGATCATGGCGGTGGTTCTCGCGGAGCTGCGGGCAGGCTGAGCTCGCCCTCACATCGGGGGGCTGTCGGCGCGCCATGTTGGGCACCTAGCCAACGCAATGCACCTAGGGCACGATGGCACGAACCTGCCGTTTCCCCAGGCAAACAGCGCAAGGAGCTCACGACATGGACCAGCAGCAGGCGCCGGCATCGCAGGCCGCGGAGCGGGAGAGCAAGGGCCTGACCAAGGGCGCTGTCGGGTTCTGGGACGGGGTCGCCATCGGGGTGGACTCGACGGCACCGGCATACACCATTGCCGCGGTTCTCGGCTCGATCGCGATCATCGCCGGGACCCAGGCGCCGGCGGTCCTGATCGTCAGCTTCATCCCCATGCTGTTCATCGCCGGCGCGTTCTACTACATGAACCGGGCGGATCCCGACTGCGGGACGACCTTCTCCTGGGTCACCCGAGCCATGGGCCCCTGGCTGGGCTGGATGGGCGGCTGGGCGATCTTCTCCACGGGTGTCCTCGTCATCGGCGCGCAGGCCGATGTCGCCGCCAAGTACACCCTGGTGCTCGTCGGACTTGACTCCTGGGCTGAGTCCCGCGTCGTAGTCGTGGCCTTTGCGTGTCTGCTGATCCTGGCGCTGACCTGGCTGTCGGTGCGTGGGACGGAGATGTCGGCGCACTTCCAGCGGATCATGGTGGGAGTGCAGGTCGGCGCGCTGGTCATCTTCGTCGTCGTCGCGCTCTTGCAGATGGCCACGGGGCGGGCCAGCGAGGAGGGGAACAGCTTTAGCTGGTCCTGGTTCAGCCCCGTCGGCCTGCCAGCCAGCGCGCTCATCAGCGGGATGCTGCTCGGGGTGTTCTGCTACTGGGGCTGGGAGTCGGCAGTGAACCTCAACGAGGAGTCGGAGGACACCCTCGACGCCCCGGGACGGGCCGGGGTCGTCTCGACCATCATCCTGCTCTTCGTCTATCTCGGCTCGGCCGTCGCCATCCTTGGCGTCATGAGCCTCACCAGCCTCGAGGAGTACGACGACGATGAGGCGCTCTTCGGCGTCGTCGGCGACCTGGTGCTGGGCCCGTTCGGCTGGATCCTGCTCGTCTCGATCATCATCTCTGGGCTGGCGTCCACCCAGACCACGATCATCCCTGCCTCCCGGGGCTCGCTGTCGATGGCCGTGGCGGGCGCCTTCCCGAACAAGTTCCGTGAGGTCCACCCGGCATACGGCACCCCTGCCTTCGGCACCTGGGTGATCGGTGCGGCCGCAATCGTGTGGTACGTCGTGGGCTCGCTGATCTCCCAGAACTTCCTCTTCGACTCGCTGTCCGCCCTGTCCATCGTCGTGGCCTTCTACTACGGTCTGACCGGCCTCGCGTGCGCCCTCTACTGGAGGCGCGAGCTGCGGCGATCTGTCAAGGCCTTCGTCCTCGTCGGCCTGGCCCCAGTCGTCGGTGCGATCGTGCTCTTCGTGCTGCTGGTGGCCGCGGTCCTCGAGTACTCCGACCCGGCAGCTTCCTACACCGAGGCGGACATTCTCGGGGTGGGGGCACCGCTGGCGATGGCGGTCTTCATCTTCGTCGTGGGCCTGGTGCTCATGGTCGTCTCTCGGTTGACCTTCGCCCAGCGCTACTTCGCCCGACGCGGGGGCGAGCAGGTCGATGACGCCGTGGCCCGCGCGGCGCTCGGCCCAGCGATGCCGGGTTCGTGACGCGTCCGCGGTTCCCAACGATGGCCATGCCCCGCCATCCCGCCCCAGGTGCACCATGCCCGATGACTCAGCGCGAGACTCAGGTCGCCTCCCCTTCCAGCCGCTCCTCGACTCCTATGGCGCCGTGGAGTACCCGACCGGCATGGGGGTCGTCATGTGGGCACTGGCCGCCGTGACCCACCTGGTGAGCGGTCGCCCAGGCGGCGCCGCGCGCACCCATGTCACAGACGCACAAGCCTCTGCTGCAGCAGACCTGGTGGCTGAGGACGGCACGTATCTCCTCATCACCGGTGTGGCGTGCGCTCTCCTCGTTGCACTCATCACGAGGCGCAGGTCGAGCACTGTGCTCGTTGTTTCGGGCTGCCAGAGCAGGTTGTTGGTGCCGCCCAGCCCGACGAGGGCGGAGATCCAGCCGCGCACAGCGGCGCGCACCGCGAGCACCCGGTCACTGGGGGGATTCGGCTCCCTGGGCGGGGCCGGCTCTCCGGGCGGGGCCGGCGGGACGCTCGGCACGGGTCTGCCCGCGGAGTTCCTCGTGCGTGCAGATCAGACCGGACGTGTCACCGTCGCCTCCGCCGTGAGTGCCGACTGCTCGACGGTGTGGGTTCGCACACTGACGTGCAGCGCGTAGGCCCAGGCCCATAGCGACGGCAGGATGACGCTGCCCATCGACGTGACCGTCGTGATGGCGAAGAGGCCGGGGAGGAACAGGATCAGCGCCCACGGCGTGACCCTCGGCCGGAATCCGTGGCGGAGCATGAGGATTCCCAGCCACACCCCGACCAGTCCGATGACGAGCATGGGCACGAGCCCGATGGCGAAGAAGACCTCCGTCCACGGCGTGTAGTAGTCGCCCGCCACCGAGACGGTGGCCACGGCATAGGCGGCGAGCAGAATGCGCCAGGCCAGTCGCTCGGCGCCGAGCGGCCCTCGCCGCCGGTAAACGACCCACGCTGCGACGGTCAGCGTGAGGAACACCGGCAGCCAGATCTTGCCGTACGTCCAGTAGACGAAGTAGGGGTCACCCCAGTCCAGGAGGGGGCGCACAGCATTCATCGCGGGCACGGCCCATACGCTGGTGACGCCCTCCTCTAGGTCGCCGGGGTGGCTGTTGATGCGCGACAGCGCGTGCAGCTGGCCCGCGACCGTGGCGAACAACGCCATCCCCCAGGCGAACACGCTGAGCCGCCGGGCGTTCGTCGTCGAGATCTCCATGAGCAGTCCTCCCTCGTGCGTTGGCCCGGTCGGGCTGACTGGGTCGACGCTAGGAGCGGAGGGTGGGCGCGGTCGTCACCGTGCGAGTCGGTGTCGGTGGACCGCAGGCGGATCTCGGCATCCTCCTGCGGTAGGACGCGTACGACGCGCCCTCGGACGTAGCGTTGGTCGCGTGAGCCGCTCCCGCGCCTTCGACATCGCTGTCGCGGTGCTCATCGGCGTGCTGGGGCAGCTCGAGGCGTGGGCGGGCGTGGGCGCAACCCACCAGCAGGGCCCGGCGTGGGCCCAGAGTCTGCTCTACGCGGTCGCCGCGACCCTGCTGCTCTGGCGTCGCCACCAGCCGCTCGCGGTGCTGGCGGTCATGACGTCGGTCTATCTTGTCGAGTTCGCCCTCTTCGGCTCGCCAGAGGGCTACGGAGTCGCGCTCGCTCCGGCGGTCGCCACCTACTCGGCTGGCCGCTGCGCCGCTCCGCGGCGGTCGTGGCTCGCCCTCCCGCTGGCGTCCGCGTTCTGGCTCGGCTGGATGTCGTTCGACCCGCTCAACGAGGTCGCTTCCACCGCCGAGCGTCTGGAGACGGCCGTGTGGATGTCGCCGTCGATTATCGCGTGGCTCTCCGGAGCGCTGGTGCGGGTGACCCTCCTCTACCGCGAGCAGCGAGTCGCGACGCATGAGCAGCAGGCGTCCCGTGCAGTCGCCGAGGAGCGCAACCGCATCGCCCGTGAGCTGCACGACGTCGTCGGGCACAGCGTGTCGGTGATGACTGTGCAGGCGGCAGGGGTGCGACGGCGGCTGCGCGAGGACCAGGTGGTTGAGCGCGAGGCCCTCGAGACGGTCGAGGGCGTGGGGCGCGAGGCGATGGCCGAGATGCGCCGGCTCGTGGGGGTGCTGCGGGAGGCTGACGGCGCCGCGCCCAGCCTGGAGCCGTGGCCGGGCCTGGGGCAGGTCGACCGGCTGGCCGAGCAGTTCCGCTCGTCCGGGCTGCCCGTGTCGGTCACCGTGACCGGCGACCCGCGTGAGCTGCCCGGCGGGGTCGACCTCACGGCATACCGGCTGTTGCAGGAGGGGCTGACCAACGCACTCCGGCACGCACGTGGTGCCAGCCACGCCGCGATGCTGATCGCCTATGACCCGGATGCCGTGCGGCTCGAGGTGGTCGACGACGGTCGGGGCGCACGCAGGCCTGCGGCCGCCTCTGGGGCCGATGTCGGTGCCGATGCCGTCGGCGGAATGGTCTCGTCGGCATGCGGGAGCGCATCGCGGTCTACGGCGGGTCATTGCGGGCCGGGCCACGCCCCGACGGCGGGTTCGAGCTCGTCGCGGTGCTTCCAACGGCTGCGACGACATGACCGACGCCGGCCGGCTCGCGGTCCTCATCGCCGACGACCACGCCCTCGTGCGCCGCGGTCTGCGGATGATCCTGGAGACCGAGCCGGACGTCGATGTCGTGGGTGAGGCGGAGGACGGAGCGACTGCCGTGGGCCTGGTCGCGTCGACGCGCCCCGACGTCGTGCTCATGGACGTGCGGATGCCGGGCGTGGACGGCATCGAGGCAACGCGGCGCATCCTCGCCGACCCGGGTTGCCGGACCCGCGTGCTCATGCTGACGACCTTCGACATGGACGAGTACGTCGTCGAGGCCCTGCGCGCGGGGGCCAGCGGGTTCCTCCTGAAGGACGTGCGGCCCGAGCTGCTGGTCGACGGCATTCGGGCTGTGACTGCTGGGGAGTCGCTGCTCGCGCCGGTCGTGACCCGGCGGCTCATCGAGTCATACCTCGCGCAGTCGTGCGGAGCCACGGCTGATCCCGAAGCGATGCGGCGGCTGGGTGCCCTCACGCCGCGCGAGAACGAGGTGCTGCGGCTCGTCGCCCGCGGGCAGACGAACGCCGAGATCGCCGGAACGCTCTACGTGTCGGAGACGACGGTGAAGACCCACGTCGGTCGCATCCTCACCAAGCTGGACCTGCGCGACCGGGTTCAGGCGGTGATCTTCGCCTACGAGGCGGGCCTCGTCGGTCCGGCTGCGCGGCCGAGCCGCCCCGGACGGTGCCTCGTGATCCACCGCCCACGGAACCGGCGGGGATGATGCGCGACCTCGCTCACGTCACGGACAGGTGCCTCCGCGTGGGAGAGCCCTCCCACGCGCCGCACCCAGCTCACGCACCTGATTATCCCCGTGCGTGAGCTTTCACCGCGATCGCGGGGAAGGGCACACGGTGCCGGACACGGCATACGGGACGACGACCTTCCGTGAGTCGTTCTTTCGGCCAGGTCAGGCCAGGCCTGGAGACTGATGACCGGCAGACGCCGGCGGGCGATGGTGGAGGGGTCAGACACTCGACTCTCCCCGAAGGACTCACCACCATGACCACCGTCACCACGGCAGCGCCCACCGCGCGAGCCCAGGCGCTCGTCCCTCAACAGCTGAAGCTCGCCGCAGCCTGGACCAGCTTCATGTGCCTCTACATCTATGTCGACGTCCTCGGCCTCTACAAGCCGGGCGCCGTCGCGGACATCCTCGACGGCAGGGTCTTCACCTTCGACATCACCCAGACCTTCTCGGTCAGCGCGCTCGCCGCCTCCGCCGTGCCCACGATGATGATCCTGCTCTCGACGACCTTGCCGCCGCGCGCCAACCGGATGACCAACCTCGTCATCGCCGCTCTGCTCATCCCCTGGATGGCCTTCAACCTCGCTGGCGGAGAGTGGAGCGTCTACTACGGGCTCGGGTTCGCCCTCGAGCTGGTCGTCCTCGGGTTCATCCTGCGCTCGGCCTGGACGTGGACCCGCCCGTCGGGGAACCCTAGCCTGAGAGGATGACAGCCCTCTGGCGAGCGTTGTGGCGCGAGCCACGGGCTGCGGAGCCTCCGCCCGTGGGCCGCAGCGACTGGGTGCTCGTAGCCGGCTTCGAGGGGGCTGCGCTCATCGAGGGTGTGGCCCGCCCGGACCTGGCGTGGTGCCCGGTCGTCACCCTGGTGGCCATGGCCGTGATGCCGGCGCTCCTCTGGCGCCGCAGCCACCCGCTGGCCACCTGCCTTCTCGGCTTCGGTGTCGCCGGGGTGCTCTCGGGCCTGGCGCTGGCCACGGGCAGCCCCGACCTCGGGCCGTCCTCGATGATGGTCATCCTCATCCTGCTCTTCGCCCTCGTCCGCTGGGGGTCGGGTCGCGAGATCGCCGTGGGGCTGGTGTTTGTCGCTGCGGTCGTAGCGCTGGGCATGTATGCCGCCTCCGCTGCCCTCGCGGAGGTGGTCGGCGGGAGCCTCTTCGTGCTCCTCTTCGTCGCCCTCGCTGCGGTCTCTCGCTCCCGGGCCGACCTCTGGCAGCGCCAGCGGCGGGAGATCCGCAACGAGGAGCGCCTCGCCCTCGCCCGCGAGCTGCACGACACCGTGGCGCACCACGTCTCGGCCATCGCCGTGCAGGCCCAGGCCGGAGGTGTCCTCGCCCAGGTTGAGCCCACCCGGGCGCCCCAGGCGCTCGCCACGATCGAGGCCGAGGCGAAGCGCACCCTCGAGGAGATGCGGGCGATGGTGAGCGTGCTGCGGGAAGGCGACGCAGCGGCATACCGACCCCTCCCCGGGGTGGCCGACCTGCCCAGGCTGGCGCGGCCCGACGCGAGCCCGGCGGTCGAGGTGTCGCTCACGGGTTCGGTCAGCGGACTGCCTGCCCCCGTGGACACCGCGGTCTACCGGATCGCGCAGGAGGCCCTGACCAATGCCGTCCGGCACGCGCGCCGCGCGACTCGCATCAGCATCGACGTCAGCCGCGTGGAGGATCGCGTCCTGCTGAGGGTCGTCGACGACGGTCTCGCGACCGGGAGGTCGGACTCCCACCGCGGGTTCGGGTTGACCGGGATGGCAGAGCGCGCCGAGCTCCTCGGTGGCTCCTTCTCGGCTGGCCCCGGGGCGCAGGGCGGCTGGGTCGTCGAGACGATGCTCCCCGTGGCGGCCCCGCGATGAGCATCCGTGTCGTCGTGGCCGACGACCAGGACCTCGTGCGTGCCGGGCTCGTGATGATCCTGGGAGCCCAGCCCAGCATCGACGTCATCGGCGAGGCCGCGGACGGCATACAGGCTCTTGAGGTGTGTCGTCGGCTGCGACCGGACGTCCTGCTGGTCGACATTCGCATGCCCGGCTCGACGGGGTCGAGGTGACCCGGCGGCTCGCGGGCCCGGACGTGGCCGATCCGATGGCGGTCGTGGTCATCACTACCTTCGACCTGGACGAGTACATCCTGGGGGCGCTGCGTGCCGGCGCCCGGGGCTTCCTGCTCAAGGACGCCGGACCCGAGCTGCTGGTCCAGGCGGTGCATGCGGCCGCGCAGGGGGACGCGCTCATCGCGCCCAATGTCACCCGGCGGCTGCTGACAGCCCTCGTCGAGCACGCGCCTGAGACGGTGTCCCAGCCCATCGACCCGCTCACCGAGCGGGAGGAGGAGGTGCTGGTCCTGGTTGCTCGTGGTCGCACGAACGCCGAGATCGCCACGGACCTGTTCATCAGCCTCAGCACGGTGAAGAGCCATGTCGCCTCACTGATGACGAAGCTCGGTGTCCGCAACCGGGTGGAGATCGCGATGTGGGCCTACCACTCCAAGCGCGTCTGATCAGCAGCGGTGTGGGCCTGGGCCGCCGATCGCGTCCTTGAGGTGTCGACAGGAGGCTTGGAACGCGTTGTCTGCCGCGGTGCGGTCATAGTTGTCCTCAGCGGACTCGGCGAACCAGTGCCGCGTGCCGGGGTGGTCCATTGAGGTGTACGGCCACCGTCGTCGTGCGAGTGACCGCTCCATCGTGCGCCTGCCTGCTGCGGTAACGAAGGGGTCCGTTTCGGCGAAGTGCGCGAGTATCGGGATCGGTGTGCCGGCCTTGCTGATGGCTCTGGTCGCGTAGTGAATCACCACCGCGCCAGCATGCGCGTCCGGACGCTGTGCCAGCCAGAGCGCCCAATGGCCGCCCATGGAGAATCCCACGATGCCCACCCGATCGGTGCTGGCTGCACGATGAGCGATCCACTCGTCGATGCCGGCCAACATGCTGCGATACATCGGCACGCGCCGCGGAGCTGACCGCAGCAAAGAGGCCTCTTCCGGCGTCCTCGCGATCCGACCGCCAAACAGATCGACACAGCCCGCGAGGAAGCCCTGAGCGGCCAAGCGGTCCGCGTACTGCGCGAACGAGCGCGTCAGCCCCCACCACGAGTGCACGATGAGGACCGGGACGCCGATGTCCGCGGGCTCCGCGATGTGCGCGAGTTTCGCGTCAACCATGCTCACGATGTCGTCCTGACGGGCCGGGGAAGTGCACCAGCGCGGAGGTCCCTCGCACGGCGGATCAGCGCCCGTCCCCCGGCTGCTCGTCCGCGCTCCGTGCATGTGCCAGTGCGACGCTGGCGCGGATGAGGTCCTCCAGCACCGTCCGGTCCACGTCGTCGATGGCCTTGAGATAGAGACACGCGGCACCGCGACGGTGCGGGCCGAGCCCCCCGAAGGCAGCCTCCTCGAGCGCGGTATTCAGATTGAGCACGAGCTCGGTCTTGCGCGGCGAGAACGCCACGACCGGCCAGGACCTCACCGTGCCGCGGGAGCCCTGGTGGGCGATGGCGCCATAGCCGACCATCGAGGTGCCCCACATGACCGGTGCCTCACCGGTGGCCGCGCTCATGAGGCTGTCGAGAGTCCGCGCGTCCCGTCGTCGGCGCTCGTGAGGGACGGCGTCGAGGAACTCATCGACGCTGGCGTCCGTCGGCCGGGTCTTGGGCTCAGCCATGCCCCGAGGATAAACCGCAGCCCGCGCGGACGCTCCGGGCGGTTCTCCACGTCGACAGGTGGCGCACCATCTGCGGCTTCAACTCGAGGGACGCACGGAGGCCTCGGCGCTCTTGGCCCAGGCCGGGTTGCCGGGCCAGAACTTCGCGGTGACGAAAAGATCGCCGCGAGCGAGGCCTTCGGCCTCCATGGTCTGTCGCAGCCGGTCCGGGCTTACGAAGGGATCACCTCGACATGACGCCGGTCCGTGGGGACCAGCCAGGTCGGCAGCGCGGTGTCGAAGGTCGCCAGGGCGAGGCCGACTCGGGCACAGAGGTTGACCAGGTGCAGGTCCGTGACTTGCTGGTGGCCGGTGAGCGGCGCAATGTCGATCATCGGCGCGGCGAGCGTGCTGTCGTCGGCCACCCAGTGCCACCGGGGGTCGGTCCGGAAGCCGCTCAGCACGGCCGCCACCTCGGGGGTTTCTCGTGGGCGGCCGGTGACGGCGGGGTTCAGCAGGAGCCGGAGCAGAGCGGCCTCGGTGACCGGACACGTGGCCCAGGAGGTAACTGTGGCCAGGTGGCGGTGCGCCGCCCGGTGGTGCTGGTGCGTCGTGAGCGCCAGCGCGACCAGAGCGTTGACGTCGTAGAGCACCGTGGGTGCAGGCGTGGGCCGGTTCACCACCGTTCACGCATCACGAAGCTCGGCGATCAATTCGTCGGAGACGAGAACGTCGGAGTCGCCGACGATGACCGGGAACGGGCTGTACGCAAAGTCCGCCCCCAGCCCGGGGGCATCGGCACGTATGCCGCGTCGGGCCAGGTCGGAGACGGCCTGACCTAGCGAGATCCGCCGGGACGTCGCCAGCGAGCGCGCGACGGCAAGAACCTGCTCGTCAAGGTCAAGCGTGGTGCGCATTGACACACCATAACATCACGGCATCACAGCATCATCGTCTCGGCATCACGCGAACGCCGGTTGCGAGCAGCCCCACGTCTCCACAGGGCGAGGCCAGCCGGTGGGAGGGGCGCACCGCGGTGATCCGACTGGCCGATCGCGAAGGGGCCCAGGGGCCCGGGGCCTGCCACCCGGCAAGATGGGCTCATGTCGGACAGCGCCCGGGTCGAGAGCGGGCCGGGCCTGCAGCTCCTGGTCGCCGCAGCAACGGTCGCGGACGCCCGCTGGCGGATGGTGTTCACTCACGCAGCTGAGCTCAGCGCGCTCTGGCAGCGGCAGCTGGGTCGCGAGACCCTCACGCAGCTGGCAAGCCTGGGGCGCTTCGGGTGGGTCAATCTCCTGGGGCACGTCGTGCAGGCCGGGGCCGGAGGCAGCGTCACCGAGGTGCGACGGGTGGTGGACGACGCCGATGCGGCTGATGTGTATGCCGTGTTGCTCGGTGGCGACCGACTGGAGCTCACCTCGGTGCTGGGCCGCCGGTCCCGGGAGATCGTGGGTGCGGTCGCGACGGGAGACACCGGAGCGCGGACCGAGCTCAACCGGGCGCTCAAGAGCGGCCATACCCGACTCGAGGTCAGCACCTGGCTGCTGCGTGCTCGTCCCGAGGAGGCTCGGCAGCGTTGCCTTAGCGTGCTCGACGCCCTGGCGCGGATCGATCCGCCCGAGCGCGAGGCTGGCAGAGCGACGTCAACCCTCCTCGACGAGGTCGGCCTCGACGGCCTGCTCGCCCAGGTCGCTCCGCGCCTGCACTACGACCAGATCCACGGGCCCGTCGTCCTGATCGGCTCGCCGTGGGTGACGCCGATCATCATCGAGATCCGTCTTGTCGGAACCACGGTCATCGTTCACCCGCCCGCGGGGTCCGGCTCCGCCTCGAGCCCGACGGACGCGCTGATGCTCATCGGCCGGGCGCTCGGAGACGAGGCGCGGATGCGCATCCTTGTCGAGCTCAGGTCCGGCCCGAGCACCCTGGCGCGCCTGTGCGAGCGTCTGGATCGACCGCGCACCTCGATGCTGCATCACCTCGCCCTGCTCCGGGGTGCGGGGCTGATCGATCTCACGGTCCCGGTGCGCGGACCGAATGTGTACCAGCTCGACGCCGAGGGTTTCCGCCTCCTCGCCACCGCAGCCCAGGGCCTTCTCCCCGAACCCGATCGGTCCCGATACTCCCTCGCTTCAATGTGTCGAAAAATCTCGACACCATCCGTCAGTGGACCTATGCTGCTCGCCATGAGGAGTCCTCGTGCGGTCAGGGTCGTGGTCCTCGCCGCGCTCACGGCATTCGCCGCCGTGGCAGCGGGGTGCAGTCCGTCCACGGCACCAGGCAGCAGCAGCACCGCGCCGACGACGGTGGCGTCGACACCCAGCGCGGCACCGTCGGTCTCTCCGCCACCGGGGACCCGCGCGGTGGCCGTGGCGGATGGCCCGATCGGGGTGGCGACCGATGGCTCCGCACTGTGGGTGGTCAGCGGAGACGCCAACACCGTGAGCCGCATCGACCCGACCACCTTCGACGTCACCGGCAGCGTGCCCGCCGGCTCGACGCCGCTCCGGGCTGCCGTGGGACTGGGCGCCACCTGGGTGACGAGCTTCCGAGACGGCACCTTGCTCCGCATCGACCCCAAGACGACCAAGGTCACCGCCTCGGTCGCCATCGGCGAAGGGGCCGAGGGGGTCACCACTGGTTTCGGTTCGGTGTGGGTCATCGCCCAGGATGCGGGTGAACTCGTCCGCGTGGACCCGCGCACCATGTCAGTGGTCGCCCGGATCAACATCGGCACGGGGGCACGCCTGGTCCTGGCAGGTCCGGATCGACTCTATGTCGCGCACTATGCGCTCAATGAGCTGCTGGCGATCGACCCCAGGACCAAGGCAGTCCAGCGCGCAGCCCTGCCGTGCAGCGGCCCTCAGGGGATGGCCGTGATCGAGGGCGCCGTGTGGGTCGCGTGCACGCTGGACAGTGTGGTGCTCGCCGTCGACGCCTCGACGCTCACCGTCCGCCACGCCGTCCCCGTCGAACGTTCGCCGGACACGGTGGTTGCAGCGCAGGGCCGCGTGGTGGTGATCGCCGAGGCTGGTCCGACGGTCGTCATCCTCGACCCCACAACGGCCGCCGTCCTCCAGCGACTGCCGCTCAGCGATGCAGCGCCTCTGGCTGATCGAGCCAACCTCGACGCTGCCGTCGTGGGCAGCACGGTCTGGGTCAGCTCGTACCGCGAGGGCATGGTGTATGCCGTGCCGCTCCCGTCCTAGCTCGTCGCCCGTTTCGCGGAGTCGGGTCGGCGTCCCACCACGGCCGGAAGCGCTCGGATGCGACCTCCGAGCGGGCGGTTGCAGAGTAATAGCGTAGTGCTTGCATAATGCAACATGAAGACGCTGTACTTGCGCAATGTCCCTGACGATGTGAGCGCTGCCCTCGAGGAGCTCGCGAGTGCTCAGTCGATGTCGGTCAGCGCTCTCGCCGTTCGGGAGCTGACGGCAGCTGTGGCGTTCCGGCGCAATACCGACATCGTGTGGTCCTCGCCGGACCTCGGCCTCGAAGTGGGGGACATCGTCGAGGTCGTGCGCAGCGGCAGGGACCGTTGATCGTCATCGACACGTCGGTGGTCATCGCGGCTCTGGCTGGGCACGAGGCGTCCCGGCAAGTGATCACCGACGCGCGGCTCGTGGCTCCCCACCACATCGACGTCGAGGTGGCACACGCGGTGCGCGGGCTGCTGGACGGCGGGAAGCTCGGCGAGGACGCGGCCCAGGGCGTGATCTCCGCGTGGTGCCGACTCGCCGTCGACCGGGTCGCCATCGCGCCCCTGCTCCCGCGGGTCTGGGAGCTCAGGGAAAACCTGACGTCCTCTGACGCGGCGTTCGTCGCGGCGGCGGAGGCACACGGCATACCGCTCGTGACCGCCGACCGCCGGCTCGCTACCGCCGCTGGGCCACGCTGCGCCATCCATCTGGTGCCGGCCTGACGGGCTCGGCCAGATATGAGGCTGCCTGGGCGCCAGGACAGTGCCACCCTGTCTCCAACGACCCGAAAGGACCCCCATGGCGACCTCCAAGCGCGCAAGCACGACCACGAGTGAGCTGAGCGCCGACGAGCGCGCCGCCGTCAAGCAGGCCGCCGCCGAGGCCAAGCGCACCAAGGCCGGTAAGAACACCGAGCAGGACGTCCTCGATGCCATCGCCGCGATGGACGACACCGACCGGGCGATCGCTGAGGGCCTGCATGCCCTGGTACGGGAGGTGGCGCCAGAGCTGGTCCCGCGCACGTGGTACGGCTTCCCGGCATACGCCAAGGATGGCAAGGTGCTCCTCTTCTTCCAGTTCGCGGGGAAGTTCAAGACCCGCTACGGGCACATCGGCTTCCAGGACACGGCCCAGCTCGACGACGGCACGATGTGGCCCACGGCCTACGCCATCACGGCCTGGAATGCCGCAACCGCCAAGGCCGTCGAGACCCTGATCCGCCGCGCGGTCGGCTGACCCCAGAGGGTGGGCGCCGGGGCTCCCGGTCGACCCTGGCGGCCATCGCCGCTCCGGCCAGGGCGACCAGGGTGGCGCTGAACGAGATCGCCGCGAAGTGGGATCCGGTGATCTCGGAGCCGTATGCCGCGACCGGTGAGTTGGACGCACGGGACCGCTACTGGATCGCGGCGCACGCGGCCTTTGTCAACATCGCTCGGCGCGAGGCCCAGCGTGAGGCGGCGACCCGCCGCGCAGACACGCTCACCGCCGCCTGACGGAGGCCGTCGCCCCGTCAGGGACCCCTAGGAAATCCTACACATGCTACTGTATGTGTATGTCTGTGCTGGAGCGGCGGCTGCAGATCCTGCTCGATGCCGCGCGCTATGAGCGGCTCGCGGCGGAGGCCGAGCGAAGCCGTCGCAGCGTCGCCGCGGTGATCCGCGAGGCCATCGACCTGCGCTTCCCCGACACCGATGGCGGGGCGAGCGCGGCAGCCGGTTCTCTGCTTGCCCTGACCGCGACCCCGGACGATGCTCCCGGCGAGGGTCCGGCTGAGCTCAAGGACGCGTATGCCGCCGCCCTCGACGCCAAGGTCGACGGCCGGTGACACCGCTCTTCCTCGACCCCTCGGTGCTGCTGCTCGCGGTGGGCGGCGATCACCCCTGGCGGGCACCGTGCCGGGTCGTGCTGGCCGCCGCGGCCGCCGGGACTGTGCGCATCCACCTCAGCGTCGAGGGCGGTCAGGAGTTCCTCTTCCACCGGCTGCGCCGGGTCGGCCGCGAGCAGGGCCTGGCCGAGTTCGACCAGGTGGACCGGCTCGTCGTCTGGCACGACTTCGACGTCGAGATCCTGCGGGCGGCCTCGGGTCTGGTGTCGAGGGGCCAGGCCCGGGGGCGCGATGCGGTGCACGCCGCCACGGCGCTCGCGTCTGGGTTCACCCAGATTGTCAGCTGCGACGGCGACTTCGACGACATCCCAGGGCTGGAGCGGCTCGACCCGGTCGCCGGGCGGGTCACCGGATAGCCCAGGCCGCGACCCTGGCGGTCCGCTTTCGGTCCACCATCCGGATTCCGCGGTGCATTCGGCCAGGACCATCGCGTTTCGTGGTCGATTCTTCTGTTCCGTGACGGAACATGGCACTAGAGTCCGCTCACCGGTCTGCTCCCGCTGACCGGTCAGCCGCCCGGATCTGCGCCGGGCCAGGGCAAGGAGTGGAAATGGCCGACGGCAACCCCCATCTGCGGCGCACCCTCGGGACGATGGCGATCGTGGGTCTGGGTCTGGGCTATATGACCCCGACGGTCATCTTCGACACCTTCGGCATCGTCTCGGAGGAGACGAACTTCGTGGTGCCCATGGCCTACCTCATGGCGATGGTGGCGATGGGGCTGACCGCGATCAGCTACGGCCGGATGGTGCGGCTGTACTCGTCTGCTGGGTCGGCCTACACCTACGTCTCCGAGACGATCCATCCCAATGTCGGATTCGTCGTCGGCTGGTCGTCGCTGCTGGACTACCTGCTGCTTCCGCTGGTCAACGCGCTCATCCTGCGCAGCTATATGGAGGCATTCTTCCCCGGTGTCACCCCGGCGCTTTGGGTCTTCGTCGTCGTCGCGGCCGTGACCGCCATGGTGCTCTTCAGCATGAGTAACACCTCCAAGCTCAACGGCATCCTCGTCGCCTTCTCGATCGTCCTCATCGTCGTCTTTGTCTTCCTCGCCTGGCGGGAGCTGGCCAGCGGCGCGGGCAATGGCACGGCCTTCTCGACCAAGCCGCTGTGGCACGACGGCACCTCACTCGGCCCGGTCATCACCGGAGCCACCATCGTGTGCTTCTCGTTCATCGGCTTCGACGCGATCACGATGTACACCGAGGAGGCCAAGGACGAGTCGACGGTCCCGCGGGCCATCCTCATCACCTTGCTCATCGGCGGTTTCATCTTCTTCGTCGCCGGGTGGTTCGCGCAGTCGGTCTTCCCGACGATGGAGGGCTTCAGTGAGGACGCCCTGGAGAACAGCGCCCTCCCGGAGATCGCCGAAAAGGTGGGTGGCACCTTGTTCAAGGCGTTCCTCACGGCAGCGGCCTTCGCCGCGACCTTGGCGTCGGGTCTGGCCTCGCACGCCTCGGTCTCCCGCATGCTCTATGTCATGGGTCGCGGCGGTCGTGGTCCGATCAGCCGGGCGTTCTCCTTCATCCATCCCCGCTGGCGCACCCCGGCCCTGTCGGTGCTCTTTGTCGGAATGATCTCTCTGCTCGCGATCCCGCTCAACCTCGACTTCGTGGCGGCGCTGATCAATTTCGGTGCCCTCATGGCGTTCAGTTTCGTCAACCTCACCGTGATCGTGCACTTCGCCTGGCGGGGGCGCCTCGTGCGGACCCCGGCGGAGATCTTCCGCAATGTGATCCTCCCTGTCCTCGGCCTGGTCGCCACGCTCATCCTCTGGTCGAACCTGTCTCCCGCCTCGTTCAACTACGGCCTGATCTGGCTCGTTATCGGCATCGCGACCATGCTCGTCCTCACCCGGTTCTGGACCCGTCCGATGCGGGTGCGCCTGGAGGAGGAGGACATGCCGGTGATGGACGAGCTCTACGACGCGATGCAGGAGCAGGACAAAGACCTCGGCCGCTGAGCCCCCGGTGAGGATCGATCTCAAGCGCGATCACCGCCAGCTCTACCAGCCGGCCTCGGCGGACTGGTCCGAGCTCGAGGTCCCGCCGATCCACTACCTGGCGGTCGACGGGCACGGCGACCCCAACAGCGCTCCACGGTATGCCGCGGCGGTGTCGGCACTCTTCACGACGGCGTATGCCGTGCGGCACGCCCTCCGCGCCCGCACGGGCCTCGAGCTCGTCGTCGGACCGCTCGAAGGGTTGTGGACCAGCGCGCACCCCAGCTCCTTCGTCGACCGCCGCAAGGACGACTGGGACTGGACCATGCTCATCCCTCTGCCGGGTGCGGTGACCACGGAGGACGTGGAGGGTGGGCGTGCCGCGGCATACCGGAAAAAGCCCGCGCTGCCCGTGCCGGAGGTGCAGCTGCGCACCATCACCGAGGGCCGGTGCCTGCAGATCCTCCACGTCGGGCCGTATGACGACGAGGGGCCGACGCTTGCCCGCCTGCACGATGAGCTCATGCCTCAACTCGGGGTGACCTTCAACGGGCCGCACCACGAGATCTACCTCGGTGACCCGCGCCGGGCGGCTCCACACCGGCTGAGAACCGTTCTGCGGCAGCCAATC
The DNA here is from genome assembly GCA_016702415.1 of Nostocoides sp. Taxonomy (GTDB): domain Bacteria; phylum Actinomycetota; class Actinomycetes; order Actinomycetales; family Dermatophilaceae; genus Nostocoides_A. Next base: position 26,361 of record JADJEA010000002.1, on the reverse strand, counting down.
CGTGATCTCTGACCGGGTCGTGGCGGGCGGTGCGGCACCGGGTCGACCGGTGGCTGTCGAGTTCACATGGCGATCGGCGACAGCGACACCCTGCCGCACGCCCGGCACCCACACGAGCACCACCGTGCCAACCCGCCTGCCGCACGCCCGGCACCCACACGAGCACCATCGTGCCAACCCGCCTGCCGCGCCCGGCTCCTAGACTCCGCGGCATGACGTCACCGCAGGACGCACAAGTCTTCGACCGCACCGCCGCGCTCCGGCGCGACATCGCAGCTGTCGGTGCCGAGCTCACCTCGGCCCAGCTTGCCCACCCGAGTCTGTGCGGCCGGTGGTCGGTCCGCGACGTGCTCGGCCACCTCGTGGTGCCGCTCACGGTGACGCTGCCGCGCTTCGCCCTGGCGATGCTCCGCGCCCGCGGCGACTTCGACGCCGCCAACGACGCCCTCGCCCGCGGGACGGCCGCCCGCCTGGGCGACGACCTGCCTCGGGTCCTGACCGAGCGCGCGCACCGCCGCTTCGTGCCGCCGGGCGGCACGGCATACTTCCAACTCGCCGACGTCCTGGTACACAGCCAGGACATCCGCCGGCCGCTCGGCCTCGCGCACACGTATGCCGCCGACGACCTCCGCGATGTGCTGCACCTCCTCGTGTCGCCCGCAGCGGCGCGCGGGTTCGTCCGCGGCGGCGGATGGAAGGACTGCGGCTCGTCGTCGATGACCTGGAGGGGGCTGACGCTGGGGACGGTGCCCTCGTCCAGGGGCCGGCCGAGGCCCTCATCCTCGCCCTGACCGGACGCACGGTCGCCCTCGCGGACCTGGTCGGCGATGGTGTCCCCGTCCTCGCGGGCCGCCTCCCCAAGTCTTGATCGGGCCGAAGGCCCCAGTCACTCATCAAGTGAGAACCATTCTCATATAGGCTCGCTTGCGTGACTCCCCGACTCGATCCCGACGGCGTCGACTTCCTCATGCGGGAGTGGGATGCGATGTTGGAGGTCTACGCGCCGGGGAACCTCGCACGGTGGCACACGGTATGCCGCCGGCTCGCCGCCGCGGGCCTCGCTCCTGGCGCCCGAGTGCTCGACCTCGGGTGCGGCCCGGGCACCCTGACCCGACGACTTGCCGAAGCGCTCCCAACCGCCCAGGTGACCGGGGCCGACGGCACCGCCGTCCTGATCGACTTGGCTCGATTGGGGCGTCCCGCCCTGCCCCGCCTGCGATTCACGCAGGCGTGGCTCCACGAGGTGGAGGGGACCTTCGATGTTGTCGTCAGTTCGGCAATGCTCCACTACGTCAGGGAGGACACGATCGATTCTCATCTCGAGCAATTGCGCTCCCTCCTGTCGCACCACGGCCGGGTGTTCCATGTCGACACCACTTATCGAGCGGGGGATGCCGGGGCGGCGTGGTCGCGGTGGTGGGCCACGGCGGCGGCATACGGTATCGACGCGCCGACCTGGCCCGAACAGGTCGCCGGTCGGGCCGTGGACCCCGACAGGTATGCGCGGTCTGCTGCCCGGCACGGATTCGCTCGCGGCGAGGTGATTCCGCTCGGCGGGGAGAACCTGCTCGTCACTCTCGACGTGACTTAGCTCGCCCGAGGTGGGGGGTCGTCCGGTGATTCGTGGGGCGTGCGTGGTCGATGGGGCGATTGTGGATGGAGGTTGGCGAAGCCGGCGAGCATGCCCGGCTTCGCCATCTGAGAACTCATGACCATCCTTGTGACTGTCAAAAACCGTGCCATGCATTCGACGCGCACTTACTGACGGCGAGCGAATTTGGACCGCGAGTCAGAGCTCGATTAAGCTATGCCGAATTGACAGATCCGGTCCGGGATTGGACCACCGTTCCGGGTTGGACCAACGTGAGGGGACACCATGACATCGCAGTTGCCTGCATCAACCCGTCGCAAGGTGCTCGCGACTGGGGCATGGGCGACCCCCGTGCTTGTGCTGGCGGCTCCTGCTCTGCCTGCGTCGGCGTCCACGACTCTCGTTCCCGACCTGACCGTGTCCGGTCCGCCCGTCGTGGCGAACGGCGGAGCCTTCACCTACGAGTTGCGCAACGTGGGCGATGTGCCGACCGATGGGTCGCCGATCACATTTACCGTATCCAAGCCCGACAGCGGCACCCTGACGGTCGGCACACTCCCGGCGGGCTGGTCATCTACCACCGACGCAGACGGCAACATCGTGTTCAGCTCGACTGCGGTGGTCAATGTCTACGCCTCGCCAGCAGACGCTGTTATGTTCCCTTTCACCTTCACTCCGTCCACCACGACCACGCCATCTCCGGCACCGACCGTCACCGGCATCATCTCGGCTGGATCCGGCGGCGAGTCCGACGGCACCAACAATGCGATCACCACCAGTCTGCCCGCTGCGGACTTGACGGTGAAGGTTACGTCGAGCAGTCCGACACCTGAGTTCAACGTGCCCATCGACATGTTCTACACATTCACGAATGTGGGCACCGCCGCCACCACAGGTCAGGTGACCTTCCGCATCCGCATACCGCCGATCGGCCTTGGCACGTTCACCGCGACGGCGATCCCGCCAGGTTTCACCCTTACCACCACAACGGGGAGTTACTACTTTTTCACCTCCGACCAGGTCCTCCAACCCGACGAGAGCGTGACCTTCACCTACTCCTACACCAATACCTACGGTGGCACGGGGATAGTGTCCTTCTCCGCGATCGTCGTGCCCCATCCGGTGGGGAGTTCCGAACCAACAACAACAGCTCAAGCATCTCCCCTCAGGTGGTGAAAGAGGGTCAGCAGGCGCCCGCCTCACGCGCTGCTTCCCTCGAGCTTCCGGGCCCCCGGTCCTCAGGCCCGACGCCCGCTCGGGCCGCATCACGTCGTTGTGGCACCCGCGGGGATGAATGCGCAGGCGGGATCCTCGGCCAGCGGGTTGCCGGTCGTGGCATACGCCCTCGCTCTGGACCCCCCGCAGAGGTCGGCATACTCGCACGCACCACAGCGGCCGGTGAAGCGAGCCTCCCGGATCTGTTGGAGGACGGGGGTTTCCCGGTAGATCTCCGCGAGCGGTCGGGAGCGGACCGACCCGAGGTCGAGGGGGAGAAAGCCGGCGGGGGTGACGGTCCCGTCATACGCGACAAACACGATCCCCTTGCCGTCTCGCGTGCGTGCGGTCTGCGCCCGCACTCCCTCTCCGGCGGGTCCCAGGAGCGCGACGAGGCGATCCCGGAGGGCGACATAGGTCGGCGTCTGGGCGCCGCCCGGCCCTCGTTGCGCCAGGCGACGACCCGGCGGAAGAACGGGGCCTCCACGGTCCTGACGATGAAGCCGTAGCGGCTCGCGTCATACAGGAATTGACACACGTCCTCGTGGTCCTGGGGCGTGATGGCGCCTTCGGCAACGCCGCGACCGACGTGGACGAGGAAGAAGACCTCCCAGATGTGCGCGCCGGTGTCGCGGACGAGCCGGGCGACGTCGGCGAGCTCGGCGACATTGGCCGCCATCACGGTCGTGTTGATCTGGACCGTCAAGCCACCCCGGTGAGGACGAGGATCGGGTAGGGCCTACCGAAGCCCGCGACCTGCTCGATGAGGTCGAGACCCTCGGCATGCGTCAGCTCGCCCGGGAGAGGGGTGGCCTGGGCACTGGCCCGGCAGTGCGAGCAGGCGAGTTGGCAGGCGCGGGTCACCTCCCAGAAGACGAGCATCGGCCGGCGGCCGAAATCGATCGGGCTGCGCTCGGTGGGCGCGTGGGGTGACATGCGAGGGTCCTGGGGGCGGGTCGGTGCGGGAGTGAGACGGGGACGTGGTCACCGGTCACGCTACGCCGATGCCTTTCGCGGATCGAATCGGCCCCAGGGCCGGCGGTATCCCGGACGAGCGCGCAGTCAGGCCGGACGGAGGTGGCCGGACAGAGTGACCGGCCGGAGTCGGGCGAGCAGGGCGGGCAGGCCCGCGGCATACCCCTCCGCGGTGGCGTGCTCGGGACGATTGGCGTGCGAGATGACGATGTCGCCCGCTCGCGCGGTCGCGAGCTGGGCGACGATCTGCCCGGCGGAGAACGTCGTCCCGGCGTCGCCGTTGACCACGAAGCCGATCACCCGCTCCCCCATCTCCTCGCAGATCGCGACCGCGACCTCGTCGTAGAACGCTGTCCCCCCGCGGAACCACGCCGGCCGCCGACCCAGCCTCGCGGCGAGGTAGGCGCTATTCCCGGCGATCTCGTCGTAGACCTCGCCGGGATTACGCGTTCCCGGTTCGCCGTATGCCGATCGGCCCGTGACCGACAGTGGTAGGTGGCGCGTGCCGTGGTTGGCGATCTCGAACAGGGGATCCTCGGCGAGATCCTCGAAGGCGCGCGGGTTGGCGCGCGCCCAGCGCTCGTTGACGAAGAAGGTCGCCCGAGCCTGGTGACGACGAAGGACGCGCAGCAGGTCGGCGTCGACCCCATTCCCGGCGCTCCCGGGGTAGGGGCCACCGCACAGATCGAAGGTGAGAGCGACGACATCGCGCCCGGAGTCGAGGCGCCGCACGACACCCGTGGCGGTCTCACTCCACTGATGGGGTACGCGCCCGGCGAAGCGCGCGACGATGGCCGATCGTGCCGGTATGGGACCGCCTTCGGCCGGACCCGTGGCGGATGAGGGCGAGCCCGGCCGTGCCGGGGTCGAGTGGGTAGGCGTACCGGAGGGTCGCTCGGCGGGCGATGTCGTCGCGCTCGAGGAGCTGCCGCCCGATGAACCGGCCGGCTCAACCGTGGTTGGCGCGACCCGGGCACAGGCGCTCAATCCCAGGGCGGCGCCGACCACGACGGCGCGGCGCGGCATACGGCTCGACGGCTTCTCCCCCATCCACCCAACGCTAGCCTGGCCGCTGCGTCGCCCGGAAAGGGGGGGTGGCGCAACCCGGCCCGACGGTCGACCCATGACAGATCCGGAGCCGTGTCGCGCTGGGAGCCCGCGTGGCAGAGTTGGTCAGGCAGCGTTGACCACAACGCTGACCCGACCACCGCGCCGACCGAGGGGGCTTGGATGACCGCACCCGCAGGGCGCACCTTCGCTCTCGCCGACCGGTATGCCGCCACCACTGGCGAGATCCTCCTCTCGGGTCTTCAGGCGCTCGTCCGCCTCCCGCTCGACCAGCGCCGCGCGGATGACGCGGCCGGGGCGCGGACGGCAGTCCTTATCTCCGGCTACGAGGGCTCCCCGCTCGGTGGATACGACAAAGAACTCCTGCGGCAGAAGGATATTCTCGACGCGGCGCAGATCGTCGTCCGCCCCGCCGTCAACGAGGAGCTCGCCGCCAACGCGGTCCTCGGCTCCCAACTCGTCTCGACGTTGGCCAGCCGGCGCGCGGAGGGGGTCGTCGGGATCTGGTACGGCAAGGCCCCCGGCCTCGATCGCGCCACCGACGCGCTGCGCCACGGCAATCTCGGGGGCGCTTCGCCTACCGGTGGGGTCCTTGCCCTGGTCGGCGACGACGCGACGGCGAAATCCTCGACGGTCCCGAGCGCGTCCGAGATCGCCCTGGCGGAGTTGGGTATGCCGATCCTCTCCCCGCCGACCCCGGCGGACATCCTTCGGCTCGGATTGCACGGCATCGCCTTGTCGCGGTTCTGCGGCCTCTGGAGCGGCCTGAAGCTCGCGACCAATGTCGTGGACGGGGTCGCGACCGTCGACCTCACGCCACATCGCGCCATCCCCGATCTCGCGATCCGCGGGCAGGAGGCACCCGCCTGCGACATACGCGGTCTTGGACCAATAGTTCTGCCGGACAACGAGATCGCCGGACGGCCCTATGTCCACCGGGTGACCGCGCGGTTCCTCCAGCCGGTGCTGGGTCAACTCGAGGAGAGCCTGGTCGGCGCTCGCCCGGAGCTGGCCCGCCGCTATGCCGTCGCCAACGGGCTCAACGAGGTCTCCGGCGATCCGCGCGCCCGCCTCGGGGTCGTCGCGGCGGGCTTGACATTCCGTGACCTGCAGGAGGCCCTGGGGCACCTCGGGGTGACGTCGGAGTCGTTGGGGGGCAGCGGCATACGGCTGCTCAAACTCGGCATGGTCAGCCCGCTCGACCCGACTCAGATCCGGGAGTTCGCAGCTGGGCTGACCGATCTCGTCGTCGTCGAGGAGAAGCGCCCGTTCGTCGAGACCGCGATCCGCTCGATCCTCTACGGCCGCCCGGGCGCACCCGACGTCTGGGGCAAGACCGGCCCCGACGACCGCCCCTTCCTCCGGTCGTATGCCGACCTCCCGCCCCAGGTCATCGCCACCGCGCTCGCCCCCCTCTTGGCCGACAGGGTCGGCCTGCAAGGCGCCCGGGACTGGATGAGCCGAAAGCAGGACGAGACACACCGACGCCCTCTTCCGCTGACCCCGACGGCCCGGCGCGTGCCCTATTTCTGCTCCGGCTGCCCGCACAACCGCTCGACGCGCACGCCGTCGGGCAGCCTCGTCGCCGCCGGTATCGGCTGCCACACCCTCGTCGTCTTCATGGACCCCGAGCAGGTGGGGGATGTCGTCGGCTTCACTCAGATGGGCGGCGAGGGCGCGGCGTGGATCGGCATACAGCCGTTCGTCTCCCAAACTCATCTCGTCCAGAACATCGGGGACGGCACCTACCACCACTCCGGCAGCCTCGCCGTCCGGGCGAGCGTCGCCGCCGGCAGCAATGTCACCTATCGCCTCCTCTACAACGGTGCGGTTGCGATGACCGGGGGCCAAGACATCGTCGGTGGTATGCCGATTCCCGCCCTCGCCGCCGACCTCCTCGCCGAGGGGGTCGTCAAGGTGGTCGTGACGACCGATGATCCGTCGGACTATCGCGGAGTGTCCCTCCCCGCTGGCGTGACCGTGCGTCACCGGGACGAATTGACCGACGTCCTGGCCGACCTCGCGGCGATTCCCGGCGTCACCGCCGTCATCCACGAGCAGGAGTGCGCAACCGAGTTGCGGCGCAAGCGGAAACGCGGACTGGTGGGCGCGCCGGCGTTGCGGGCCTTCATCAACGAGCGGGTCTGCGAGGGATGCGGTGACTGCGGGCGCACGTCGAACTGCCTGTCCGTCCAGCCGGTCGACACCCCGTTCGGCCGCAAGACGCGGATCCACCAGGCGTCGTGCAATCAGGACTACTCGTGCTTCGACGGGGACTGCCCGTCCTTCCTCGCCGTCACGCCCGCGACCTCCGCCCGCACGGCCACGAGCCTCTCCTCCGCGCCGGATCCGTCAGACCTGCCGGAACCCGTTGAGCGCGAACACCGGTGGCCGATCGGCATCCGCCTGATGGGCATCGGCGGGACCGGAATCGTCACCACCGCCCAGGTCCTGGCCGTGGGCGCGACGAATGCCGGTCTCCATGTGCGCGGGCTCGACCAATTGGGCCTGTCCCAGAAGGCCGGCGCCGTCGTCTCCGACCTGCGCCTGCACCACACCGCCTTCGCCGGGAGCAACAAGATCGAGCCCGGCGAGTGCGGGGTCTATCTCGGTGCGGATCTCCTCGTCGCGGCCGACCCCGTCAATCTTGAATTGACGGATCGTCAAGCTACCCTTGGCATCATCTCGACGACGAAGACCCCCACGGGAATGATGATCGCCGACCCGGCCGCAGCCTTCCCCGACGTCGGCGCCCTGCGCGACGCAATCGCCGATCGCGTTCTGCCCGAGAGTCTTTTCCTCGACGCGCGAGCCCTGACCGAGCGGTTCCTCGGCAGCGACCAGCTCGCCAACACCTTCCTCCTCGGGGTCGCGACCCAACTCGGCGCCTGGCCGATCGATCCAACGCATCTCGAGGAGGCCTTGGCCCAGAACGGTGTCGCCGTCGCTGCCAACATCCAGGCCTTCCGGTGGGGGCGGGCGTATGCCGCGGACCCCACCTCCCCCGCCCTGGTCGCCCACGAGGCGGCGAGTGATCCTCCTCGGGGGAGGGGCGCGGCATACCGACTGGTGGCGGGCAGCGGGCTCCCCACGGACGGCGAACTCGGGGCGCTGGTGGTGCGGCTGACCGACGATCTCATCGCCTATCAGGACGCCGACTATGCGCGCCGGTTCATCAGACACCTCGGCGAGGTCCACCGGCGCGGGAGCGCTGCGACCCCGAGCGAGCCGGCGCCCTGACTGAGACGGTCGCGCGCCACCTCCACAAGCTGATGGCCTACAAGGACGAATACGAGGTCGCGCGCCTGAGCCTCGACCCTGCGCTGGACGACGCCGTCCGCGCCCAGTTCGGGGCGAACGCGGCATACGCCTTCCGGCTGCACCCGCCCATGCTGCGCGCCCTGGGGATGAGGTCCAAGGTCGCCGTCCCGGCGGAGGTGGCCAAGCCCGCCTTCTCCGCGTTGTATGCCGCGCGCCGCCTCCGTGGGACGCGTCTGGACCCTTCGGTCGCGCCGAGGTGCGTCGCGTGGAGCGCGCCCTGATCGAGGAGTATGTCGCGGCCCTCGCCCGGGCCACGGCAGCCCTGACCCCTCGGAACGCGGACGCGGTTATCGCGCTGGCGGCCCTGCCCGACCTCGTCCGTGGCTACGAGCGGGTCAAGCTCGCCAACGTCTCGGCCTACCGCCGGGCTCTCACCGCGGCCCTGTCGGCGCTGCCCTGAGTCACCCCCTCGCCGCATCGGGCTCGACATGGCAGGCTGGCGACAACCCACCGAAGCCAGGAGGATCGATGTCCGTGACTGTCGATGACGACACCACACTCGCGCACGCGGTCGGGGAGACGACCCCGCCACTGCTGACCGCGACCATCTCCGCCAACCTCGACGCGACGGTCGCCGCTCACGGCGACCGCGACGCCCTCGTGGACTGTGAGCAAGGCATCCGCTGGACGTATGCCGAGTTCGCCGCCGAGGTCGACAAGGTCGCCCGGGCGCTGGTCGCGTCGGGATTCACGGTTGGCGAGCGCGTGGGCATCTGGGCACCCAATATGGCTCAGTGGACGGTCGTGCAGTACGCCACCGCGAAGGTGGGGCTCATCCTCGTCAACATCAACCCGGCCTATCGGACCCATGAGTTGCAGTTCGTGCTCAAGCAGTCCGGCGTGGCGCTTCTGGTTGCGGTCGAGCAGTTCAAGACGAGCAACTACGCCGGAATGATCGAACAGGTGCGCGGCGACTGCGCCGACCTGCGCGAGGTCGTCTATTTCGGGACTCCCGGGTGGGACGAGTTCGTGGCGCGCAGCGCTGGGGTCGAGCCAGAGGCCGTCCAGGCCATCGCCGACGGGCTGTCGGCGGACGACGCCATCAATATCCAGTACACGTCCGGGACAACGGGATTCCCCAAGGGCGCCACGCTGTCGCATCTCAACATCCTCAACAACGGCTTCCTCGTCGGGGAGATCTGCCGCTACACCGAGGTCGACCGGATCTGTATTCCCGTTCCCTTCTACCACTGTTTCGGCATGGTTATGGGCAATCTCGCGGCGACCAGCCACGGCGCCTGCATGGTCATTCCGGCCCCCGGCTTCGATCCCGCCAAGACCCTTGCTGCGGTCCAGGCCGAGAAGTGCACATCGCTGTATGGCGTGCCGACGATGTTCATCGCCGAACGGGCCCCGCCGGACTTCGCGGCATACGACCTGTCCAGCGTCCGGACGGGGATCATGGCGGGCTCCCCATGTCCGGCCGAGTTGATGAAGAAGCTCATCGCGGCGGGCATCGAGGAGATGACGATCTGCTACGGGATGACCGAGACCTCGCCCGTGTCGACCCAGACGCGCACAGACGACGGCTTCGACCACAAGGTGGGAACCGTCGGGCGCGTCTGCCCGCACCTGGAGGTCCGCGTCGCCGACCCGCTGACCGGGGAGACCCTCAAACGTGGCGAGCCCGGGGAATTCTGCACCAAGGGCTATTCGGTCATGATCGGGTATTGGGATGAGCCCGACAAGACCGCCGAGGCCATCGTCGACGGATGGATGCGCACGGGCGATCTGGCCGTGATGGACCCGGACGGCTACGTGCGCATCACCGGCCGCATCAAGGACATGGTCATCCGCGGCGGGGAGAACATCTATCCCCGCGAGATCGAGGAGTTTCTCTACACGCACCCCCGACATCGTGGACGCGCAGGTCATCGGCGTCCCCGACGAGAAGTACGGCGAAGAGTTGTGCGCGTGGATCCGGATGCACGATGGCGCCGAGGCCCTCACCGCGGAATCGTTGCGGGCCTTCTGCACCGGCAATCTGGCGCACTACAAGATTCCCCGCTATGTCAAGATCGTCGACGACTTCCCCATGACCGTGACCGGCAAGGTCCGCAAGGTCGAAATGCGCCAGGTGTCGTCGCAGGAACTCGGACTGGGCTGACGGGCCACGGTTCGCGTCTCTCGTCATTCAGGCACCTCGATTCCGCCCGAGGCTGGCTCGCCGATGTAGTCGGGATCGGGGCCCCGACCGGTCATCCGGCCTGTATGCCGGGCCCTCGGCTACACCAACCGCGCCCCCACCCCCGCCGCCACGCTCGGCAGGGCTTCGACCGAGGGCATTGATGTAGCCGATGGTCCGCCCCGGTCAGCTATCTCGGGCGCCGGCCATGAGTCCGCCCGTGTCGGGGGAAAGTGTGGTGGGTCCTACGGCCTCCGCGAGACGAAGTGAGCGGAGGGCGTGGTGGGTCCTACGGCCTCCGCGAGACGAAGTGAGCGGAGGGCGTGGTGGGTCCTACGGCCTCCGCGAGACGAAGTGAGCGGAGGGCGTGGTGGGTCCTACGGCCTCCGCGAGACGAAGTGAGCGGAGGTGCTTGCGCGTTACTCCAACGCCGAGCCGACCTTGGCGCGGCTCAACCTACGACTCGCGCGTGCACTTGAGCACCACACGGACCCGCCCAAGGTCAGACAGTGGGAACCACATCGAATCACGCCCCGGATCGGCGCAGCGACGATCGAGCGCCTGGTCCACGGTTACAACGCTGGGCGTTCGACGGCCGAGCTGGCAAGTGAGTTGGGCATTGGCGAAACCACCGCGCGTGAACACCTCCATAGGGCAGGCGTTGCGCTGCGCGGCCCTCGAAGACTAAGCCGCGCGGAAGTTCAGCGCATCCTAGAACTCCACGCGGCAGGGGCCAGCAACAGCACCATCGCGCGGGAGATAGGTGTCACCAAGGAAGCAGTTCGAAAGCGTCTCGTGGCATCTAGTGAGCGATAACCTGTATGGCAAGCAGAAAGCCATGACGTCATCTCAACCGGCACTCACTAGAGTAAAACGCGCTCCGGTCGAGAGCGGCTCTTCAGTGTCGGAGCAATGGATGCACAGGTGACCAAAGCTGCGAAGAGGACCGAGAGACTACAGGCAACCACCCATGACCAGGGTGTCAGCAGCGGCATGCCAAACAGCTTTGCTAAAAGCCCAAGTCCGGCCTGTCCCACGAGCGCTCCGAGCCCGACTGTCACGATCAGTGGGCCAAGAAGTTCGGTCAGCATGGACAACAATACAGCCCCCGAAGAAAGTCCCATGGACCTGAGCATTGACGTGGACGGCGCTCGGGTCATTACCGTGTCGACAAGCGCCATAGTTAGAGATAGGACACCTAGTAGAGCGACGCCAATCAGGGTTATTCGGGTGCTGACGTAGTATGAATGGACGACGTTCTGGGGCCGGGGATCTTCCCATCCTACGATCTCGGTCGTGTCTTCCTGGTAGACCACATTGCGAATCTCTTCAACCACTCTAGGGTCTGGGATTGTAGAAATCCTGTATGTGCAGAAAGTAAACCCCACGTCAACACAGGCGGAGCGGCCCTCACCTGGCGAAACGGGCTCTATAGATCGTACTCCAGACAGAGAAGAGAGCCGCTCGATTGTTTCGGGCTTTCCTGAAGCAATCACGGTTCCTGGCGTCATCGAGGGGGAAGGCCTGTCAACGGAAGTGGCGTAGAGGAGAACTAGCCCTTGGAGCATGACGGCAATCGCCAATGTTGGTATCACCACTGCGGATGACCGCGCAGCCGCAACCGGACCATGTGAGAGACGTCGGGAGGCCAGAAATGGCGCCACACCGGAAATATGGCCTAAAGCTCGCGCGCAAATGCTTATAGCAATAGGACCAATGAGGATGCATCCGACGAGCAAAATGACGACAGCCACCTCAGCCATGAGTCGAACAGAACTGTCCAGAACTTGCCCGTCGGAGCGCTGGCTGTTTAACACGCCAACGAGGTATAGAAGAATGAGACCGGAAGGTAACACCAGTGCACGCCAGGGGTGAATCGTTGATCGGTTTACGACGCGGCGTGCAGACGTGAGTGCTGCTTCAGCAGACCAAGGTATCGAAGTAGCCGCAACCCATGCTGAGGTTCCTGCTAATGCCGCAGTGATAACTAGGGCAGTCTTTATAGGGACTTGCGCTTCGAACGGTCCCGTTCCCAGCAGTCCTTGCCGCGCAGCACGAAGCACTGACCATCCAGCAAGTAGTCCCACACCAGAGCCAAAGACGGATCCGAGGAGCATTGCTCGCAGCGCCTGCTGTCGTAGCTGCCGCCTGGAGCCTACAAGCCTCAAGGCTGCCCACCGGGCATCTCGGCGAGGGCCGAGACTCTCGCGGCTAAACCGACACACGTCAAAGTCGGTATTGCAACTGACAAGAGAAGCAACCCAAGGATTAGGGCTTGCCCCGCCCTTTGTGGCCGCGGATTAATGAACTCAACAACTCCCTGGCCGTCGAGCGGAGAGATGCTAGGCGACCCAAGGTAGGCAACCAACTCGGACGCAGAGGGCAGGCCCGTATTCGAGATCTCCCCGACAATCCTGTCCGGAAGTCGTCGACGGAGCAGGGCACCGCGGTCAGGCTTCAAGAGCGCGGATAACGCCGGGGAAACGAGCATCTGCCCTGGTTGCGGGACAGAAGATGCCCTCGGAGGTATCGGAGATCCAGAGCGAGAGCCATCGAGCCTCAGCACAACCACGGCGTCGCCCAGGAAGCTGGTGCTGCGGTCTTGGACTATGGTTACGGGCTGCCGCGCCTCGTTCACTGGCACGGTAACGCCTTGCCTTGAGGCCAGCAGGTCCTGTTGCCGTGCAATCTCTGCCTGAGTTGTCGTAATCCACAGGACAAGAATTGAACCAAGCAGGGACGTAATAGCAACCCACAGCTGGGCGGCGTCCCATTTTCGAGAGGTTCTCACTCATCTACCTCGCCGTCGCGCATGCGAATTACTCTCGTGGAACGCGCGGCTAGGTCCTCGCTGTGGGTAACCATGACAACGGCGGTGTTGGATTCACCGGCTGCGACCTTCGTGAGGTCGAAAACGGTGTCCCCACTCGCAGAGTCTAGGAGCCAGTCGGCTCGTCGGCGAAGATGACGGATGGTCGGTGAATGAGCGCCCGCGCTACAGCTGCTCTTTGCGCCTGACCCACCGACACTTCTGATGGGAGTTTCTGATTCAATTTTGCGATTCCCAGGCGTTCGAATAGTTCGAGGGCTCTCTCCCGAGCCGCCGATCTCTGTCCGTGAGTAAGAAGTAGGGGCAACATCGCGTTGTCGAGGAGGCTCAACTCCTCAACAAGATGACCAAGTTGAAAGACGTATCCGAATTGGCTCGCCCTCAGTGCAGACATTCGTTTCTCATTAGCAGTCGGCAGTGGTAAACCCCGGAAGTACACAAGCCCAGAGTCTGTCGGCATAATCCCCGACATACACAGAAGGAGAGTAGACTTCCCGCAGCCACTTGGACCCACGATCGCAACGTGCTCGCCCTCACGTATTGATAACGTGACATCGCGAAGCGCTTGCGTCCCGTCCTTATACGTCTTGGCGAGTCTTTCACATCGAAGGATCGGGTCTCCCGACATAGAAATGGTCTCTCCTTAGGTCTTCATGAGCGTTTCGATCGAATGGCGGACCGTTGATAGTGTGGCCTTGGGAGATTCACTGGCGTTCTTCTAGAAGAGCTCGAAGTCGCTCCGTTATGGCCTCTAAGCCCTTGAGATCCGACCTATTCTTTCTTAGCCAGGCTTCACCGACATCCAGAAAATCGGCGCGATAAGTCTGGGTTAGTTTAGTTTGGTCACGACAGCTCGCATCTATGGAGACGAAGCGATCCACTGAGTACGAATCCAGGAACGCATCTGTGCCGCCTTCTGAAGGTCCTTCAAGGACGGTATTGGGGAGCGATTCGCGGCCAGGCATGCTTCGTATTGCTGCCGGGCGGCGGTGGTCGGGGACGCATCCCACGCGAGTGCTAAACTTCAATAGTTCTTGGGGCTGGTAAGTGTATTGAAGATACGAATGAATCGATCCAAACATCATATGAGCAGATTCAGCGGCGCATCCCGAAGTATTCCTGCGGACATCTGCAGTTCCTAATCGTACACTTTCAACTGTTGAGCCATCACCAAACTCAAGTTCTGTTGCCCATTGTGGAATATCAGTGGCCTGCTCCGCGTCAGGCTCGAAGGAGCTTCTCGCCACGGCACTAACATCGGGCATTCCCGGCGTCACCCCCGTCGAGGGTATCGAGTAGCGATACCCCCGCGGTAACACTTTTGCCACGATGAAGCGTTCGGGCACCCCATGTCTGACCATACAATCATGCGTCGCCCCGATAAGTATGGTTCCATGCCCCGGCGAACATCTAGAATGATTGACCATCTGTCGAGTTCTTCGCTGCTCTGGAATTGTGGTGCGGTCTGGCAAGAACTAGAAATCCCTACTAGAAGCACCATCATCCCGCCGAGACCGGCCGAATGGGCTCCCTTGACCATTCGGCCGGTCTTTCGATTGGCGTATCCAATCAGGCGGGACATGTCCCGCTGTTACTGATCACGTCATAGTGATCAATTCGGTCGTTCGCGCCGGCAATGCCTGCAAGATTTGAGATCTCATCACCTGCAAACCAACGGACAACCGTCACGTCGGGGGAGGCGCTGAGCTCGTTCACGCCGCACCAAGATCGGGTCGTTCGATTTACTCCACTCGAAACGGCATCCTTTTGAGACGGGTAGCGCACGCCGCTGGTCGAGTTGTCGTTGAGGAGTTTTGTGCCGCTATACGCGCTATCTTTCCAGGCGCAGTAGTAGCCTGAACTGCAGGAGTACAGCGCCTTCCCGGTCGTTGCCCTCTGGTCGGCCTGCGCGGCTGCCGAGAGCCCTGCCATGACGAGTCCTGAAGTCATGGCGATCGTGACTGTGCGTTTCATGAAGCGTTTCACCTCATTCAGCTTGCCCGTACGAACGAACGGAACGTCGTTCATCTGCAGGCTATACCGGCTTCAGGTCGCTCGCTACCTGAAGGCACGGGGCCGCGCAGTGATCAGGATCTGCTGGTGGGCCTCGGCCGGAGGACACGTCGGGGGACGCACCTTTGCCGCGGATGATCTGTAGTTCAACACAGCCTGTTCCGAGCCTGGCGTAGGCGCGCCGACTCGCCTCCTCCCCTCCATCAGCCGTCCAGCAACTCCTCCACCTCAACCCCAATTTCCTCGGCCAGCCGCTCCAGGGTCTGCAGGGTGAGGTCGCGCTCTCCTCGCTCGAGTCCGCCCATGTAGGTGCGGTGGACACCGAGTGCGTCGGCGAAGGCTTCTTGGCTCAGTCCTTTGGCCAGGCGGTAGGCCCGGAGGTTCCGCCCCACGATGCGCTGAAGATCGCCGACGGCCACGGCTCCCACCCTGAGCCGGTGCTACTTGAAGGTCTACAGACTTATGAGTAGCGTCGGGGTGGCGGGCGCGTCGGCCGAGCCGTTTCGGTTGCGGAGGTGGAAGTTGGTGCGTCTTGCCGCCTGGGCGGACGAGCACGTCGGGGCCATCGTCGGGATCCGAGGCATGGCAGGAACTGGCGCCCAGTGGCGCTCCTTACTGGCGGCCCAGGTCGGTGGCGAGATTCGTCGCAAGATTGGGAGCCAGGCTGGCCCCTCACCCGCGCCCGAATATAACTTCGTCATCGTGGCATGCAGCGGCGACATTCTCGTCGAATGCTCCCTCCATGCCATCGACTACCGGAACCGTGTGGGGCAGATTGGTATCTGTATCTGGAAGGAACAGGACCTAGCCATCGGCCTCCTCCGCGACCTGCCCACCCTCTACAGCAAATACGGCCCCGAGGTGAGACAAGCAATCAACGACGCACTGTTCACCCGGCTGTACATCGACCAAGACGTCACCAGGGTGGACTGGAACGACGAAGCGGCAGAGATCTACACCGCGGCGCAGCAAGCAGGTGATGGCACTCGCGCGGTCGCAACGGGTACCAAAGCAAAACGAGACGCCGAAGCGTCTCGCTTGCCGACCTTGACCGACGTACTCCTTGCCTCCGGGGAGGCAACCTCCCGCGGGAGTTGGAATACGGCCGTCATGGCGGAGGGCGTGGGATTCGAACCCACGATGACGTTGCCGCCATAGCGGTTTTCAAGACCGCCGCACTAGGCCACTATGCGAGCCCTCCCGCGAGCGCCCACGTCGTGGACGCCGCGGGGCCGAGCCTAGGCCATCTGCCCCGGTCCTTGGACGACCGTTGGACGTCCCGCGGGGCTAGGGTCGAGCGAGACCTCCCGAAAGGAGACCCCATGTCGAAACTCTCATTCCTCGCCGGAGCCGCGGTCGGCTACGTGCTCGGTGCCCGGGCGGGCCGGGAACGCTACGAGCAGATCGCCACCCAGGCAAACAAGATCTGGTCCAGTGACCCGGTCCAGACCAAGGTCAGCCAAGCGACGGACGCCGCGAAGACCAAGGCGGCCCCGTTCGTCGCCGACCTGGTCAGCGACGCGGCAAAGTCAACGGCGCAGAAGCTGCGCGACGTCAGGTCGGGCGGGGACTCGACCGACACAGACGAGGACCTACCGCCCACGCTCCACCGCGGGACGGACGGGAAGCTCCACGCGGAGCACCATTTCGGACCCGGTCCCGGCAAGCTGCCGTAGGCCTTTCTCCGCGTGCCGTCCCTGACGAGGCCCCTAACCATGCTTTAGGCCCGTCACCGCCCCGGACCGGACCGCGTTTGCCGCCCGACCGCTCAGATGAAGATAGCGGGGTCGCGGAAGAGGGCGTCATACGGCTCCTCGTCCGGTGCCTTCGGAAGTCGGTAGACCGCCGGAACGCCGGTGGCTATCGCACCCGCCGGCACATCCTTGACCACCACCGAGTTGGCGCCGATCTGGGCGTCGTCCCCGACGGTCACGGGGCCGAGGATCTTGGCGCCGGCACCGACCGTCACACGATCACCGAGAGTCGGGTGCCGCTTCACGCGCTCCATCGACCGCCCACCGAGGTGACCTGGTGATAGAGCATGCAGTCCTCGCCGACCTCGGCGGTCTCCCCGATCACCACACCCATCCCGTGATCGATGAAGACGACGCCCGAGCGTGGCCCCGGATGGATCTCGACCCCGGTGAGCGAGCGCGACACATACGCGATCAGGCGGGCGAGGGGGGCGCAGCATACGGTTCCCCACAGGGCGTGAGCGACGCGGTGAAGCCAGATGGCGTGCAAGCCTGCGGAGGTGAACAGAACGACCAGCCGGGACGTCGCCGCAGGGTCGCGGCGCATCGCCGCGTCCAGGTCTTCACGGATGCCACCCCGCGCCTTGGCGAGCAGGCCTGGTGCGCCGACAGTCGGACTCACCAACATGGAAGTCACCTCGGAGGGGTCGTGACCGCCGCAGGTATGCCGCCCGCGCGGCATACGCGGATCAGTCCAGGAGATCGGAGAAGAGGATGGTGGAGAGGTAGCGCTCACCGAAGCTGGGAATGATCACGACGATCGTCTTGCCGGCGTTCTCGGGACGCGTGGCGACCTGGTTGGCCGCCGCCAGAGCGGCACCCGAGGAGAGCCCGACGAGCAAGCCTTCCTCGCGGGCGGCGCGTCGGGCCCACTCCACAGCGGTGTCGGCGTTGATGTCGATGACCTCGTCATAGACGCTGGTGTCGAGGATCTCGGGGACGAAGTTGGCGCCGATCCCCTGGATCTTGTGCGGCCCAGGCTGGCCACCATTGAGGATGGGCGACTCCTCCGGCTCCACCGCGATGATCCTGACGCCGGGCTTGCGCTCCTTGAGGACCTGGCCGACGCCGGTGATCGTCCCCCCGGTGCCGATGCCCGCGATGACGATGTCGACCGTGCCGTCGGTGTCCCGCCAGATTTCCTCGGCCGTGGTCTTGCGGTGGATGGCCGGGTTGGCCTCGTTGGCGAACTGGCGCGCGAGGATCGCTCCGTCGCGCTCGGCGACGATCTCGTCGGCGCGGTTGACCGCGCCCTTCATGCCTTCGGACCCCGGCGTGAGGATGAGTTCCGCGCCGAATGCCCGCAGCAGCGCGCGACGTTCCTTGCTCATCGTCTCGGGCATGGTCAGGACCACGGTGTAGCCCCGGGCAGCACCGACCATGGCGAGGGCGATGCCGGTGTTGCCGGAGGTTGCCTCGACGATGGTCCCGCCCGGCTGAAGTGCCCCAGACTGCTCGGCGGCGTCGATGATCGAGACACCGATTCGGTCCTTGACCGAGTTCGCGGGGTTGTAGAACTCGAGCTTCGCCGCGACCGTCGCCTCACTGTCGATGATGCGGTTGATGCGCACCAACGGGGTGTTGCCTATCAGCTTGGTGACGTCGTCGTAAATGGGCACGAGGGAGAACTCCTGGGACTCGACAAGGCGGAAGCGTGTGTTATGCACGACCCAACACCGAGTTATGCTAACTCATTCCCCGGAGCCGCCGAGACGCCGTCCGCAGCCCGCCGGAACCGCCCGGTCCGTGAGATCGCCCACGTGACATCTTTGACACTGGTCACAGCATCCTCGGGCGACCCACCCCTCTGCGTAGACTGCCGAGAGATCCCTGGTCGCCGCCTCGGCCCCAGGGCGCGTCGATGCCCGGGCCCCTGACGGGCAGGTTGGAGTGTCACGTGCGCGTCGTGCTGATCCTTGGGCTCCTGCTCAACCTCATCGCGTTGCCCATCGTCATACGCCGGATCGTCTGGCTGTTCCGCCTCATCACCAGTGGCCAGCCCGCCCCGGACCGCCTGGACGGCGCAAGCGGGCGCGTCGGGACGGCGATCAAGGGCGAACTGACCGAGGTCTTCGGTCAGCGCAAGCTGCTGAAGTGGACCGCCCCCGGTCTGGCCCACTTCTTTGTGTTCTGGGCGTTCATGATCCTCTCGACGGTCTACATCGAGGCGTATGGCGCGCTCTTCAAGCCGGACTTCGAGATCCCGATCATCGGCAAGTGGCGCATCCTCGGCTTCGCCCAGGACACCATCGCCCTGTGCGCCCTCGTGGCCATCGCCGTCTTCGGCATCATCCGCTACACCAACTCCCCGACAAGCTCGGCCGGCAATCCCGCTTCCGCGGAAGCCACATCGGCGGTGCCTGGCTGGTGCTCTTCTTCATCTTCAGCGTCCTGTGGACGATGTTCCTCTTCCGGGAGCCGCCTCGGCGCTGGGCACTTCACCAACGAGGGCGCCTGGGTCTCGCAGGCCATCGGTCGGTGGATGCGGGGTGGAGCCACGGCCTCCTCGAATTCCTCGAAGGGCTCGGCCTCCTCCTGCACATCGGCGTCATGCTCGCCTTCCTCATCGAGGTCGTCCACAGCAAGCACCTCCACATCTTCGCCGGGCCGATCAATGTCGCGTTCGAGCGGCCGCCGGTCGCGCTCGGTCCGCCCAGCCGCTCATGGTCGCCGGCAAGCCGGTGACGATGGAGGACCTCGAGGAGATGGAGGAGGAGCCGGTCCTCGGGGTCGGCAAGATCGAGGACTTCACCTGGAAGGCGATGCTCGACTTCGCGACGTGCACCGAATGTGGCCGCTGCCAGAGCCAGTGCCCGGCGTGGAACACCGAGAAGCCCCTCTCGCCCAAGATGCTCATCATGAACCTCCGGGACCACGCCTTCCAGAAGGGGCCGTGGATCCTCGCCGCGGAGGAGGCCCGCGAGGGCCTGTCCGACAAGGTCAAAGCCGAGGTCGAGCGTCCGCTCGTCGGTGAGACCGAGGGTGACCCGACCCACCCGGACGGCGGCGCGGTCATCGACACCGAGGTGCTCTGGTCCTGCGTCACCTGTGGTGCCTGCGTCAACCAGTGCCCCGTCGACATCGAGCACGTCGACCACATCATCGAGATGCGCCGCTACCAGACGTTGGTCGAGAGCGCCTTCCCCAGCGAACTGGCCAGCCTCTTCAAGAACATGGAGAACAAGGGCAACCCGTGGGGATGTCCGCCCGGGCCCAGATGGACTGGGCCAAGGACCTGCCCTTCGAGGTGCCAGTCCTCGGTGCCGACGTCGAGGACTTGGGCGACGTCGACTACCTCTTCTGGGTCGGGTGCGCCGGTGCCTTCGAGGACCGCGCCAAGAAGACCACCCGCGCGGTGGCGGCGATGCCGCATACGGCCAGGGTGTCGTTTGCCGTCCTCGGCGACGGCGAAACCTGCAATGGCGACTCCGCGCGGCGGGCCGGCAACGAGTTCCTCTTCCAGATGCTCGCCCCGCAAAACATCGAGGTGCTCGGGGAGTTCAACGCCACGCGCATCGTCGTCACCTGCGCCCACTGCTACAACACCCTGAAGAACGAATACCCGCAGTTCGGCGGCAAGTACGAAGTCGTCCACCACACCCAGTTGCTCAACCGGCTGGTGCGCGAGCGCAAGCTCATCCCGGTGGCGCGGCCCGCGGACACCCCGACCGCGAGCACGGCCAAGAGCGTGGCCTCGACCGCCGACACGGTCACCTATCACGACCCGTGCTACCTCGGTCGGCACAACCAGGTCTACGCCCCGCCGCGCGAACTCATCCAGGCCCTCCCCGGGGTGTCGCTCAGGAGATGCCGCGCAACTCCGACACCTCCTTCTGCTGCGGCGCCGGCGGCGCGCGTATGTGGATGGAGGAGAAGATCGGCACCCGGATCAACGTCAACCGGACCGACGAGGCGCTGGCCACGGGCGCCCAGCGGATCGCGATCGGCTGTCCCTTCTGCCGCGTCATGCTCTCCGACGGTCTGGTCGAGCGCCAGAGCGAGGGCCTCTTCGAGCAGGTCGAGGTCGTCGATATCGCCCAGATGCTGCTCGCCGCGGTCAAGCGGGCGGACGAGCCGGTCGGTGCCTGACGGCCCGGCTTAGGCCAGGAAGGCCGTCACCTCTGCGGGGGTGACGGCCTTCTGGTTTGTATGCCGCCACCGCGCCTCGTCCTTGTCCACCAGCCGCGCCCGCACCCTTCGACCGAAGTCCCGTCGCGCATCATCGCGCGCGATTCGGCGGTCGGTCGCCAAGGCCGCCACGACGTCGGGCTCGGCTCGGGCGGCCCGCACCCGGGCAAGAGCCACGGCGACGGACAGCGGGGAACGGCCACGCAGAAGAGTGGCGCACTCCCGGGCCCGCGGGTCCGGCGGGTTACCAGCCGATGGAGCAAGCCGACCGCCTCCTCCGCAGGCCCGACCGCCGCCTCCTCATCGGCGGCGGGTGCAGCTGCGGAGGAAGCCGCAGGGGCGGTCGCCGCCGGGGCAGCTCCGGCGGTGGCCGGGGCATCGGCCGTGGCCGCCGGGGCAGCTGCGGCGGCCGTCGGGGCGAAACAGGGGTCGATCCAGGTCCGGTCCGCCTCCAGGCGGGACGAACCCTCGTCGTCGGGCCGGAGGCTGGCGTCGTCGGGGACCGGACCGGGCCGACCGATCTGAGTACGCGCGACCACGAGCGCCTCGGCGGGATCGCACCCCCCTTCCAAGGCCGCCAGGGCCGCGGCGAGGGCGGCTGGGGCGAGCAGGTGGTCGGTGAGGTCGGCATACCGACCGCTGGTGGCGTCGATGGTGGCCCCGGTGAGGGCGAGATAGGTGCCGGTCTCCCCCGGCGCCCGGGCGAGCAGAAGGGAGCTGCCGGCGTCCGGGAAGAAGCCGATCCCGGTCTCTGGCATCGCAAATCGGGTGTCGGGCGTGGCCCACCGGTGGGCGGCGTGGGCGCTGAGCCCGAGGCCACCGCCCATGAGGCGATCAGGTCCTCGACGACGTCCTGGGTGAGGTGTTCGGGGCCTTCGGCCGGTCGAGCGGGACCTGACCAACGCCGCCCGGTGAGACGCGGTAACGCACCGGAGCGCCTGAGGTGGCGTCGCCCATGTCAGCCCGCATCCGCCATGAGCGCGGCAAGCTTGGCTCGCGAGGTGATGTCGAGGCGACGGTAGATCTGGAAGAGATGGTTGTCGACCGTGCGCGGGGACAGGAAGAGGGTTTCGGCGATCTCCTTGCTCGTCAGGCCGCGACCGACGAGTTCGGCGACGGCGAGCTGGGCCTTGGTCAAGGTCGCCGCGAGGCCCGACGCTGCCGCCTCCTCCCCGGTGCCGTCCTCGAGCCGGCCGGCCTCCTTGATGCCGGACTCGGTCAGCGCGCCAGCTGCCACCCAGGAGCCGGCGGAGCGGGGCGGGGGCAGACGGCTCTCATCGAACCCCGGCCGCGGGCGGCGCGCCGCACCGAGGTGGGCGCGCAGCGCATTGGCCGCCCCGGTGAACCGGCCCGCGCGACCGATGTTGGGGTGGCCGGGGTTGGGATGGCCGGGGTTGGGCTGGCCAGTGTTGGGCTTGCCGGTGTTGGGCTGACCAGTGTTGGTGCGGCCGGTGCTCGGGTGGGCGGTGTTGGGGTGGGAGGTCGCCGTTCGGGGGGTGTCGGGGCCCCTGCCGATGAGGGCGGCGGCGAGCCCGTCGAGCGCATCGGCGACCCGCAGTGGCATCGGGGCAAGCGCTGGCGTGGCGGACGGCCGCGGCATACGAAGTGCGCGCCTGCGCGTCGTCCCCGGCAGCGAGCAGAGCGTCGCCGAGGAACGATGCGAGCCGCCTCGACCCCGTCGCGTTCGAGTCGCGCGCTGTCGGCGAGGACGACGATGTCGGCGGCGAGCCCGGCCGCGCGCATCGGCTCCCGGACGCGAGGACGTCGCGCGCATGCTGCAACTGATAGCCGAGCCGGATCGCCCAGGGAGGGACTCGGGCTGGGGTTCCGGCACTGCCGGCGCACCGGTGACGCGACGGTGCAGGACGTCGGCGAGGAGAGCGATCCGGTCCTCGGCCAGGCCCAACGCCTCCTCGCGAGCCCCCGCGCGATCGCGGCCGCCTCCGAGCTCCCGGCCTTCCTCCCCAGGCGATCTGGCCGCAGAGGATCCGCGCGCGGCCATGGCCAGCCAGCGCTCCTCGGCCGGCGGCGGACCGTCGACAATCCGTGCCGAAAGGGACTGGGCCGCATCGAGGTTTCCCTCACTCACCTCGACGTCCATGAGCGTTCGCGCGGCCTGACGCAGCACATAGCTGTCCTGAACTCCCGACTCGAGGATCGAGGCCGCCTCGGCCCGCGCGCGTTCGAGCTGACCGGCGTCGAGATAGACCTCGGCGCGGATCGGGAGGCTGTCCTCGCGAGCTGGACGTCGGGTCCGAGGCGTGCCGGGCCGGCTCTTCGGCGAGATCGAGGAAGCGAAGCCCCTCGAGGGTGCCCCCGGACTTCGGAGGCACAGATCCCGGCGCGGCGGGCGACCTGGGCCCCGATCTGGGACGGGCCGGGGCCGGAGTCGAGGGCGAGTTCACCCGAAGAGGCGCGAGGGCCTCCCGGGGCTTCATCGCGACATAAGCGCGCTGAACGCGCGGTTCGCCAGGTGGTAGCCGAGGCCAGCCAGGTCCGGGCGCGCACACGCGGCGCGGACCGCGGCATACACGATGTCCAGGTCGGCGAGCCAGGGCTCATCACCCGAGCCATCCTGATCGCTGGCCGGCAACGTCGCGTCGGCCCAGCGGGATCAGGCCGTCCTCGGCGAGCGCGACCTCTCGGAAGCGCAAGCAGCTCGCGGGCGTGCGGGCGCACGGGCGCGAGCATGCCGACGCGCTCATCGCTGCCGAGTTCGACCAGGCCATGGCGCTCCAGCAAGGCGACGGCCCCGATCGCGACCGCCCGTCGGGTGTCGAGCAGATGGGCCACGACATCGACGCCGACCGGGGCCGTGGGACACCGATGAGACGGTGGGCCTTCTGCGACAACGGATTCACCATCGCATAGGACGCGGCGACGACGCCCCGGAGGGTGTCCCTCCCGGACGACCGCGTCGAGACCGGCCAGGGCCGCCTGCACCGCGAACAGTTCGATGAGCAGGGGCAGCCCGCCGCTGGCGTCGAGGAGTGCCCGAACGACTCGCTCGTCGCGGTCGAGAATCGACCAGATCGCCGCCGGCCGCGGCGGGCCTGCTGACGAAGAGTTCCACTGCCGGGCCGTCCAACGGCTGCCCGGCCCGCGGCACCGGCAACGGCGGGACCCCGCAGCTGCGCGCCCCCGGTCGCGAGCGGGCGCGTCGTGGTCAGGACGAATCGGGCGTCGGACGTCGTGGCCAGCAGGGACGTCACCAACTCGTCGAGGCCTCGAGGACTGGACTCCGTCGAGGCCGTCGAGGACGAGAACGTGCTCGCCGTCGTCCAGGGCCCGTTTGAGCGCGAACGAGGGGGCCGTGTCGCCTGGTGCGGTGTCGGGGTCGAGGACGGCGAGAGAGTCACGGCCACGATGTCCTCGATCGTGCTCCCGGGCGCGACGGTCACCCACGCGACCGAGCCCCGTCCCGCGACCGTATGCCGCGCCACAACAGGGTCTTGCCCACCCCGTGCCCACCCAACGAGACCAGTCGGTCTCGACGGCCAGGTCCGGCGGGCACGCGTGATCAAGTCACGACGACCCAGGCACGGGGGAGCATTCACTCAGGCTAGCGGAGGCCGGCCATGAGTGAAATTACCGATGGGCGAGGCAGGCGCACCGGGCAGAGTAGGGTTCACCGCCGGTACCAGCGTCGAATTTCCTGGCCTCGACGAGCCCGGATCGAAGCTTCCGGGGGACGAGCTTCGCTCCAGGTGCCGGTGGCTGGCCGCACCACCGGGGCCAGTGGCATCGCCAAGGGGCGGCTCGCGATCCACCGGATCGAGCCGCCCTTTGGTGCGCCCTTGGCCGCCCCGGGCCGAATAGCGGTCCTCCATGCTCAGCTTGCGCGCAGGATCGAGCCGCCCTTTGCGTGCGCTTCCGGGCCGCCGCCCGTCGGCGTGGCGCAGACCAGCCCACCGCGCCGGCGCGCAGCTCTCGGCTCGTGACCGCAGTCAGGCCAGGCCCGCCTTCGTCAGGAAGCCCTTCGCCCCGTGGCCGGCTCGGCCTTGTCGACGTCCACCTGCTTGACGAGATCCGCGAGGGTGGCCGTCGTCAACGCGGTGGAGACGGCGTCGAGGACGGCACTGATCGCCGGGGTGTCCTTGGACGCCGCGATCAGCGGAACGACATTCTGCGAGCCGAAGAGGCGCTTGTCGTCGGTGAGGGTGACGAAGCCGTTGGCCGCGATCGCGGGGTCGGTGCTGAAGATATTGGCGGCGTCGACTTGGCCATTCTTCAACGCCTGGACAAGTTGCTGTCCCTAGAGCGGACGGAACGTCTTGAAGGTCACGCCATGGGTCTTGACCAGGCCGGGGATGCCCTGCGGACGGGTCTGGAACTCCGGCGTTGCTCCCAGCGTCAGGTCGCCGGCGACGGCGGCAGGTCGGCGATGCTGCTCAGCTTCAGCTTGTCGGCGGTCGCCTTCGTGACATTGATCGAGTCGTTGTCCTCGGCCGCCGACTTGGTGGGCAGCGTGAACTGGGCGGGGACGCAGGCGTTGGAGCGCCGCATACACCCTTGTCGGGGTCGAGTCTCGCTGAAGGTGTTGTCGTAGTAATAGGCGGGCGCACCTGGTGTATTCGGGGCACAAGGTCGACGGACCCGTCCTGGAGGGCCTTGAGATAGGATCTCGCGGGCACCGATGTTGGGCTTGGTGGTGGCGGTGATCCCCTTGGCCGTCAAGGCCCCGCATGAATCTCGGCCAGCAACTGGCTTTCGGAGAAGTCGGCCGAGCCGACGACGATCGGGCCGGCGGACGAGCCGCTGGCGGTGGAGGTGCCGGAGGTCGCCGTGGACGACGAGGCCAGCGGGTCGCCGCCGGAGCGCACGAGGCGAGCAGGCCGGCGCCGGCGATGCCGACGACGATCCGGGTGAGGTGGCGTGGCATGAGGGCTCCTTGGGTCGGATGCGCTGCTCGGGTGACGCGGGTCGGTGGGCCCGTTGGGGTGACCGGTCAACGCCGGTGGGTGCGAGATCCTTCCCGAGCCTGGCCAGCGGGCACGTCGACGGTCGTGCCGAGCGGTGGAGCCGGGGCTGCGTCGGGGCGGTCGGACCTGCGTTTTCGCCGGCCGGGCGGGAGCAGTCCGGGACTCGCCGCGAGCCGCTGGAGGGCGGCCATCACGAGATCGGCAACAAAGCGCCAGGGCCGGAGACGAGGACGGCGCCGCCGGCCATGACGGCATACTGGCCCGAGGCGAGACCGTCGATGAGATAGCGACCGAGACCGCCCAACCCGACGCGTAAAGGCGGCGATGGTCGCCGTCGCGACAACCTGCAGCACCGCCAGGCCTGGACCCGAGACCAGCAACGGCAGGGCCAGCGGGACCTCGACCTTGCGGAGGACCTG
>JADJEA010000001.1:105000-1745823 GCA_016702415.1 Nostocoides sp. | reverse complement strand
CCAGCCGGCGACGGCGTTCTGCAACTCGTTGAGGATTTCGGTCGCCTGCTGGACCGGCTGGGAACAGCCCGACGAGGAAGAGATAGGCGAGGAGTTCACCGAGGGTCATCCGGGAGGTCGCGGCCAGCCAGGTCCTGACGACGAGCACGACGGCGAGAGTGATGCCTCCGACGAACTGGCCCGCCGCGAATGCGACCGACGACCGGATGTGTGCCGTCGTGGCGGCCTTTCGGTGGCTCTCGATCGCCTCGTCCAGGCGGGACGGCCGTGCGATCCTCGACGCCGAAGCTGCGGATGGTGGAGGCACCGACCACGGACTCCGGAGACCGCGGCGAGGAGATCCCCGACCTGCTCGCGCACGGCGCCATATGCGGCGCCGAGGTGGACCTGCATCCGGCGCACCGCGATGACGAGCGGGATGAAGCACCCCAGGTGACGGCCGCGAGGATCGGGCTGTGCCACACCATCAGGCCCGTCGCCAGCGTGATCTGCCCGAGGCTGACGATGAGCATGATCCCGCCGAACTGGACGAACTGGCTGATCGTGTCGACGTCCGAGGTCACCTGCGAGACCATCGAGCCGCGTCTCTCGGCGTTCTGGGTCAACACCGACTGATCGTGGATGCTGAACGCGGTCACCCGCAGCGTCGCCAATCCGCCCTCCGCCGCCGTGAACAGTCGGACATTGACGACGTATGCCGCGCACGCCGTCACCACGACCACACCGCCGCGGCCAGCGCGAGATACCGGTAAACCCGGCCTGGTGTCCGGCCCCCGGTCACCATCAGGCGTTGTCGGTGACGCGCTGGATGACCACGGGGACGACCACGCGGCCTGCTGTCGTCGTAGCAGGGCCAGCGCGAGAGTGACGACGGCTCCGGTGCGCAATTCCGGGGAGAGGTCGAGGCCGCGTTTGACCGTCGCTCCACGTCCGGGGGCGACCGCCCTCCCGGCCGGTCGACGTGGTCGCCGCGCTCACGGGCGTCTCCCGACCTCGCCGCGTCGGTGTGCCGATCCGCCACCCCGCCGTTGTCG
This sequence comes from Nostocoides sp., assembly GCA_016702415.1. GTDB lineage: Bacteria > Actinomycetota > Actinomycetes > Actinomycetales > Dermatophilaceae > Nostocoides_A. The sequence continues at coordinate 1,744,789 of JADJEA010000001.1, read as the reverse complement.
CCGGCCGGCTCGCGTCCTCCGCGCTTCGCCCGCTCGGCGGCCCCGCGGGTGTAGGCGGTGACGAGATCGGCATACCCCGGCAGCGCAGCATGAGTTCTCATGTCGGCCCTGGTCGACGAGGCGGCCCCGGTCGAGATAGAGCACCTCGTCGGCGAGCGCGATGGTCGACATCCGGTAGGCCACGACGACCAGGGTCATCCCGCCCGTCCCGGCACCGAGCTCGGCGAGAATCGCCTGCTCGACCGTCGGGTCGACGGCGCTCGTCGCATCGTCGAGGACAAGGAGTCGGGGGCGGCGCACCAAGGCCCGGGCCAGGGCGAGTCGTTGGCGCTGCCCGCCGGAGAGCGTCGCCCCACGCTCCCCCACCGTCGTGTCGAGACCCTGAGGAAGAGCACAAACGAAACCGTCGGCCTGCGCCGTCCGCAGCGCCGCCCACACCTCCTCGTCCGGGATCTCCAAACCGAGGGTGATATTGCCGCGCACGGTGTCGTCGAAGACGAAGGTCTGTTGCGGACGAGCGCAGCCTCCCGGGCCACGGCACCGCGAGCCAGGTCGGTCACGTCGGCTCCGTCGAGCCGCACCCGCCCGGTGGTCGGATCGATGAGTCGGATGACGAGGGCGGCCAGCGTGGACTTGCCTGAGCCGGTCGGGCCCACGACGGCGACGGTGCGCCCCGGCGGGATCTCGAAGGTCACCCCACTCAAAGCGGGGAGTGCTCCGTCGATCTGCCCGTCGGAGCCCTCGGAGGACTCCTCCCCCGGACGCTCGGACCGCTCGCCATCGCCTGAGGGAACCCGACTGCGTCCGGCGGCAGCCGCGAGCGCGTAGTCGTACCCGACGTTCTCGACGCTCACGCGGACGCCGGCGGCGGACTCCGGCCCGAGGGAGCCTGCCCGGGGAGGTGAGTATCGCCATACGTCATCTGGCCGCTGGCCTCGAGGACCGCACTGACCCGCCCCACCCGACCAGGGTGCGGGGATCTCGCCGAGGACCCACCCGAGCGCGCGGACGGGGAAGGCGAGGACGGACACGAGATACGCGAGTTGGACGAGTTCGGCGGCGCTGACCGCGCCGGAGGACACCCGGTGGACGCCGACGGCCAGCAGGGCGAGGGTTCCGAAGGTCGATGGCCTCGATGATCGGGTCGAAGGTCCCGCGGGTGCGCCCGACCGCGATGGCGGCCCGCCGCAGTCGATCGCTCACCTCGGCGAATCGCTGGGTCTCCACCGACTCACGGCCCATGACCTTCACCAGGAGCGCCCCGTCGAAGCTCCGTGGGCGACCTCGGCGACCTCTGCCCGCAATTGCTGCGCCCGCGTCACCCGAGCGCTCATTCGGCGCTGGAATATCGCATTGGCAATGAACAGCAAAGGGAAGATTGTGAAACCGACGATTGCCAGGACCCGGTCGACAAGCAGCATTTGCACCGCGCCGGCGAGGAGCATGACAACGACTCCCAGGGCCATCGGCAAGGGCATGAAGATCCCCCAGGCCGCTTCGACGTCGGCATTGGCGTTGACAGCAATTGCCCCGAGGGGTGCCGGTGGTGCCAGGCCAATGGGAGGCGTAAATATTGTCGGGTGACCCGCCGCCGGTAATCGGCCGCGACATTGAACATGGTGAATCCGCCGGCAATACGGCGCAGCAGCACCCCGATCGTCGTGAGCACCACCACGGCACCGACCACTGCGACGATCGCCACCGCACCTCGCGCGCTCAACTCCCGCTGCGGACCGCGGGTTGGATCTCGTGGGCGGTCACCCACCCGACGGCCTGGGCCATGCCGGCGGTCATCACGCCATACACGGCACTTCCGCCCACGGCGAGGGCGAAGAGCCCGGGCTCGGCGCGCACGCCCAGCCGGATCACGCGCACGCTGCGCCGGAAGGTCCCGTCGGTCGTCTCCTGGGTAAGGGTGTCTCCGGGCATGCGCGATCAGGCCAGCCCGAGCTTGCTCGACCAGAGCGCGGCGATCGCCTCCTCGGAGCCGATCGCCTCGATCTTGGCGTGGGTCCGTCGTCCGTATGCCGCGAGCACCAGTTCCGCGGCCTCCCGTGCAGGACGACGTCCCCCTTGGGTGACGGGCTTTGCCCGAGTGCGACCTTGAGGGCTGACCACCTCCACTCCGACCGGGCTCTGGCGAAACATCAACCTCGCCATCCGGTTGAGCGCCGCCCACAGGGCGCGTTGTTGTGCGGCGTCGAGGTCGCGCGGCGACCAGTCGTCCTGGGCCCGGCGGACGTCTTCGTGGTGGATGAAGAACTCCACGTGGTTGACGAGTTCGTCGACAGGGGGGATGGCGGTCGGTGAGTAGATCGGCGGCCCCATGCGGACCGACTCCACCAAGTCGGCCCATGGCCGGGCCGTGATTGCGCGGATCTGTCCCTTGGCCCACCCACCGACCACCGGCAGCATCGACCCAATGAGGAGGTCGGGCCGACCGTCGCGGATCACCAGGTGGGTCGCCAGGTCTGCGGTCTGCCACCCCTCGCACAACGTGGGGGCATCGCCGCCGACGCGGAGGAACTCGTCGCAGAGGAGGGAGCGTTCGGCTTGGGCGTAGGCGGTCATACGACTATCTTCGCCGACTCCACCGACAGCCCCTCCGCGCCGCCATGGGCGAGCGCGCGTGTACGCGTTCGGCCCGCATCCCGTGGTTACCGGACGAGGTGCCCAGCCGCCGCGATGGCGGCCTTGACCTCGGCGATCGTCAGGATGCCGAAGTGGAAGACCGAGGCGGCGAGCACCGCGTCCGCACCGGCGTCCAATGCCTCGGCGAAATGGTCGGCCGTGCCGGCCCCGCCGCTCGCGATAACAGGAATCGTGACGGCTTCGCGGACCAGTTGGATTAACTCGATATCGAATCCCGCGGTCGTCCCGTCCGCGTCCATCGAGTTGAGCAGAATCTCCCCCGCGCCCAGCGACGCCGCGCGCGCACACCACTCGATGGCGTCGACGCCGGTGCCCCGTCTCCCCCCGTGGGTCGTCACCTCGAATCCGCCCGACGCCATGCCGCCGTCGTTGCGCCGCCGACGCACGTCCGCCGAGAGAGCGAGCACTTGTGCCCCGAACCGGTCGGCCACCTCCGCGATCACCTCCGGCCTGGCGATCGCCGCCGTGTTGATCCCGACCTTGTCGGCCCCCGCTCGCAACAGCTTGTCGACGTCATCGACCGTCCGCACTCCCCCACCGACTGTCAGGGGGATGAACACTTCCTCGGCCGTATGCCGCACCACGTCGTACATCGTTTCCCGGTCGCCACTGCTCGCCGTGACATCGAGAAAGGTCAGCTCGTCAGCCCCTTGCGCGCCGTACGCTCGGGCCCGCTCCACCGGGTCTCCCGCGTCCCGCAATCCGGACGAAGTTGACCCCCTTGACCACGCGCCCAGCGTCCACGTCGAGACAGGGAATGACGCGCGCTGCCAGTGCCATGCCCCCCAACCTATGCGACCACTCTCCACCAGAAGGCCCATCATCACCGGGACGCCGATCCAGTTGGAACCCCGATCCCATCCTGAACCCGCGCCGCCCGGGCGGGACCCCCGCCGGCGGGCGCGGACGAGGCTGGCGTGTCCGGGGTGCCTGGGGTGGGGGGTGGTCAGGTGAGCCGGTTGCGGTGGACGCTGATCAGCCGGATGCACAATGGCCGGCCGAGCGGGTTCGTGCAACAGATCGCGATGTCGGCGGACGCGCGGGTGGTGGTGTTCCAGACGTTCCGGGCGCTCCTGCCGGACGGGGGCGGGGACAATGACCCGAGCCTGTACGCCTACGACCGGTCAACCACGAAACTGTCGATGGTGTCCGCGAACGCGAAAGGTGTCTCCGCCCGCGGCGGGTCGAATGAACAACCGGTGGTCTCCCCCTCAGGACGGTGGGTGGCATTCTCCAGCCTCTCCCCGGTACTGAAGTCGAAACATGCTGTCGAGACGCTGGTGGTCAAGGACCTGGTGACCGGTGCGGTGCGCCGGTTGGAACCGGCCCCGCAGCAGTCCCCGCCCGGTGCGCGGCCGTTCGCGGGCGGGGCGTGGGATTGGAGCGCGGACGGGAGGTGGCTGCTGGTCAGCGGGATCTGGCCGGGTCCGGGGTGGGACCCGTCGTACTGGCTGGTGGAGTGGCCCTCCGGGATCTTCCACCGCCTGCCGTTCCACGGCCCGGAGATGAAGGTGAGCAAGGTCAGCGCGGACGGGTCCCTGGTGACCGGGTCAGAGTACCGGGACCCCATCGGCTACGTCCCGTTCGTGGTGGATGTGGCGACCGGGCGACGCCGGTTCATCGCCGCGCCCACCGGGGTGGGCCCGACCGTCCCGAACGGCACTCAAGGGGTGTACCTGTCCGGCGACGGCACGCATGTGACCTCCTCCTGGCGGATCGGTGATGGCATCGACCGGGTGGTGCAGATCTCGCGGTTACCGGACCTGCGGGTGGAGCAGGTGTTGACCCAGGAAAACACCGGCCTGACCGCGTTCACCGGGGTCTATGGGATCAACCACGACGGATCGGTCGTGTTAGCGGGCTGCCTGCGACGTAAACCCGCCCCATATTTGATCCCGGGCGACCTCTACAGGTACACCCGACAGACCGGCGCCCGGACCCGGGTCACCGTCAACAGCCAGGGCGTCCCCTTGAACGCGCCGATCGACCGGCTCGGGGCGAGCGCCGACCTCCGCACGATCCTGATCGGGACCGGCGCGAACAACCTCGTCAAAGACGACGCCCCGGTCGGGGACTGGGCCCCATCCGCGCCAACGACGTCTTCACCGTCGACATCGACCCCCGTCCAGCCGTAATCACTCACGCTTGGCTCGGCCCCGTGAGTCACCGCTGCCAGACCTCGGTGTCGACGACCTCGCCGAGACGTGGCCGCGGGCTCGCGACGCTGAAGCAATCCCAACCGAATGCGCCGCCCTACCGGGCCCCCTTCCGCCCTGAGTCCCGATTGCTGAGATGCTCCGGCGGAGGTCCTGCCCGCCTGACTTAGGACACGATTCTTGGGTTCTGGAGGGTGCAGGGCGTTGACCTGCGGTGATGCGTGGGGGGCTTGGCGGATTTGTGCACTAGTCGGGCTCGTATTGTGGGGTGGTGTCGCCTCACGTGCGTACGGTGAAGACCTCGTCGGGGGCTCGGGCTGTTCAGATCGTGTATTCCAACCGGGGTGGGAGGCGCACGATGGAGCATATCGGCTCAGCCCATGATGATGCCGAGCTGGAGTTGTTAGAAGCCGCTGCGCGGCAACGGATCTCGGCAGGGCAGGGGATGTTCGACCTGCCTGGCTTGGCGCCGGCCAAGGGCGGAGCGTTGCCGATCCGCTCGACGCGGATGGGTCACTTGGTCGACGCGCTCGATGTCGCCTATCGGGTGCTGGGGTTCGAGGACGCCACGGACGGCGATGAGGTGTTCAAGGCGTTGGTGATCGCGCGGATCATCGAACCGACAAGCAAGCTGGACAGCCTGCGGGTGCTGGATGAGGCCGGGGTAGCCACGCTCTCCTACCGGACTATGGCGCGGCGGCTGCCTTCGTACGCCACGGTGGAGTTCCGGGCTGGCCTGGCGGGTGCGTGCGCGGCACGGGCGGACCTGGGGCCGAGTGCGTTGGTGCTCTTCGACGTGAGCACGCTGTATTTCGAGACCGACACCGGCGACGGGTTCCGCGAGCCAGGGTTTAGCAAGGAGCGGCGCCTGGAGCCACAAATCACCATCGGACTGTTGACGGACGCCTCAGGGTTTCCGTTGATGGTCAACGCCTTCGAAGGCAACAAGGCCGAAACGGCCACGATGCTGCCGGTCATCAAAGAGTTCCAGGCCGCTCACGGCATTACCGCCGTCACCGTCGTCGCGGACGCGGGGATGCTCTCCCGGAGCAACCGGGTCGCGCTCGAGCAGGCCGGGTTGACCTTCATCCTCGGCGCGCGTTTGTCGTCGGTGCCGTACGCGATCGCCCAGTGGCACAAGGATCACCCGAACATTGAGCAGGTCCCGGACGGGCTTCGGCTGCTGGAACCACTACCGGCGATGCCGTCCGACGGGCGCGGGCACTGGTGGACCCACTACCAGTACTCCCACTCCCGCGGCCGACGTACCTCAAGGGCATCACCGAGCAGGTCACCAAAGCCGAGAAGGCGGTCGCGGGGCAGGTGCCGATCAAACGGAACCGGTTCATCACGCTCGATGGCGGGAACCGCTCGGTGAACCGGGACCCTGAAGCCAAGGCTCGCATGCTGGCTGGGTGGAAGGGCTACTCCACCAACCTGGAACCTGGGACCGCCAACGCCGAGTTCGTCACCGGTGCCTACCACCGGCTGTACGAGATTGAGCGCTCTTTCCGGATGAGCAAGCACGACCTCCAAGCCCGCCCGATCTTCCACCACAAACGCGAATCGATCGAGGCGCACATGTCCATCGTCTTCGCCGCCCTCGCGCTAACCCGCCACATCGAGACAGCGACCGGGATGTCGATCAAGCGGTTCGTGACCACCACACGTCGCTACCGCGAAGTCATCATCGAAGCCGGCGAGCAGCTGATCACCGCCGCCGACCCCCTACCCGAGGACCTCCACGCAGCAATCCACTCCATCAGCCAACCCAGGCGTGCGCACTAAATTGTCCTAACTCGGGTCAAAGACGACGCCCCGGTCGGGGACTGGGCCCCCATCCGCGCCAACGACGTCTTCACCGTCGACATCGACCCCGTCCAGCCGTAATCACTCACGCTTGGCTCGGCCCCGTGAGTCACCGCTGCCAGACCTCGGTGTCGACGACCTCGCCGAGACGTGGCCGCGGGCTCGCGACGCTGAAGCAATCCCAACCGAATGCGCCGCCCTACCGGGCCCCCTTCCGCCCTGAGTCCCGATTGCTGAGATGCTCCGGCGGAGGTCCTGCCCGCGCTGAGAACTACGCGACGACAACCGCACCCCACGGTGGCCCCCCACGCCCTCAAGCCGCACCCACTGCTGCGAGCGGTTGCGAGCGCAGCGAGCCACCGTGAGCAGCCCGAGGAAACGCGAGCGCAGCGAGCCTGTTTCCTCGGAACAGAAGGAATGGCGCGCGCGCAGCGCGCTCCTGGCCGTCCCCTGTCGAGCGCCAGCGAGCCTGTTCCCTCGGAACAGAAGGTATGGCGCGCGCGCAGCGCGCTCCTGGCCGTCCCCTGTCGAGCGCCAGCGAGCCTGTTTCCTCGGAACAGAAGGTATGGCGCGCGCGCAGCGCGCTCCTGGCCGTACCGGGGGGTTACCAGCCGATCGACTTCAAGATGGCGACGGCGACCGGGCCGGGGGTGCGGATCGTCTCGCCGTCGCCGATGGCGTAGGTCATCAGGGAGTTCTTGTTGCCGGCGGGGAAGATCGCCTCGTCGAGGTGGGGAGTAGCTGCTGCCCTGCCGCCAGATGCTGGGGGCGTAGAGCTGCGGACTTCGCGCCATTGGCGGCGCGCACCTTGGCGCTGTCGAAGTAGACGTTATTGCTGGTCAGCGCCTTGGCGAGGGTAGTCGAGTTGTTCGGCATCTTCCACAGCAGGGCGCTGGTCGACGTCGGGCCGAGCCGCGTGGCGCGGTCGTATGCCGTGTTGAGGCCGCTCAGTTGCACCGAACCGAGACCACCGGTGATGCTGCCGAGTCCGAGGAAGCCGACGCCATGACCGAGTTCGTGGGTGACGACCGAATGGAAGTCGTACTTGCCCTTCGGGGCGGGGCCGGTGCCGAACCACCAGTTGCTGAAGTTGCTGCTGAAGCGGGCGACGATGTCGGGTGACGGGTCGAGGTTCTTGCCCGCCTTCTTGTTGGCGATGGCGTCGATGCACATCAGCCCAGAGCAGTTCCAGCCGTAGCTCGGGCCGGCCGAGCCGAGGATGCCGGTGCCCAGGGGCTCCCACGTCGCCTTGACGGTGATCGGCACGGAGGTCGTCAGGGTCTTGGCCCAGGTGTTGACCGCGCGCTGGAAGGCGGCTTTGGCGGTGGTGGAGAAGCCGACATAGGTGACGACGAACTTCGCCGTCGGGGCAGCCTTGCTGTCGGCTGTCGGGTCGAGGACGACGGTCTGACGGGTGGAGGCGGGACCGGCATACACGGCGACGGCGGTCGGGGTGCTGATCGGCTTGGGGGCGGGCGCGGCGGAGACGGGGGCGACGGCAGCGAGCAGGCCCGCGGCGGTGGCGCCGGCGACGGTCAATGTGCGGAGTGTGGACATGGTCCTGATGAATCCCCTCAGGTGCGGTGGTCGGGCCCTGCGCCGCGACCGCGCCGCCGGTGCGGCGCCGACGAAACGTTATCAGTCGTCGCCGAGGCCGGTGGGGGGTGCGTGGGTCTCGACAAGGTGGACCAGTCGCTGCGCCTCCGCGTCGGCGTATTCCGCGTCCGCCCGCTGGATCGCCATGACCGCGACCGTCTCGCCGTCGACCAATTCGATGCTCACCCAGGGCTCCCCGCCGCCGAAGCGCACATCGTCGATGTCGGCCCACGGAATCGTCCGGCCGAGAAGGAGATTGCGCACCTGGAGCCCTTCGGGTCGGGGCCAGGCACCGATGCGCGCGTAGCGGACCATCAGCGCCGCGATCGCCCACCCGAGCCCCCACATGGCGATGCGGTCGACCAATTGCCAGTCCCCGCCCTGGGCCGGCCCGGGCAGCACCAGCGCGACCACACCGAAGAGCACGACGGCCGTGATCGCCCCGATGGCGGCCACGCGTCGCCCGCGTCGCGGGAGAAAGGGGGCGTCCGGATCCGTGGTCATAGCCGGCAGGCCGCGATGTCCGTCACGAGGATGGCGCGCGCACCGAGGTCGTAGAGGGCGTCCATGACCCGGTTGGTCTGGGCCCGCGGCACCATGGCGCGGACGGCGACCCAGTCGGGGTTCTGCAGCGGGGACACGGTTGGCGACTCCAGGCCGGGGGTGACCGCGCAGGCCGCCGCGACCTGGTCGGCCGGGCAGTCGTAGTCGAGGAGGACGTAATGCCGGGCCGTGACCACGCCGACGAGGCGGCGCCGCAGAGTGTCGGCGGCGTTCGCCTGGTCGGTCCCGGGTCGGCGGATCAGGACCGCCTCGCTCTTGAGGATGACGTCCCCGAACGGGGCCAACCCCTGGGCGCGAAGGGTGGTCCCGGTCTCGACGACGTCGGCGATAACGTCGGCGACTCCGAGCGTGATGGCCGTCTCGACGGCGCCGTCCAGGCGGACGACCTCGGCGTGGATGCCGTGGTCCGCGAGGTGCTTCTCCACCAGACCCGGATAGGAGGTCGCCACGCGGCGACCGGCGATCTCCGCAATGTCGGTGACGTCGCCGGGGCGGGCGGCATACCGGAAGGTGGACACGCCGAACCCGAGTGACATGACCTCGTCGGCGCCGCCGCCGGCGTCGAGCAGCAGGTCACGGCCGGTGATCCCGGCATCGACCGTGCCGGAGCCGACATAGACGGCGATATCGCGGGGGCGCAGATAGAAGAACTCGACGCCATTGTCGTGATCGGCGACGACGAGTTCCTTGGTGTCGCGGCGGGTGCGATAGCCGGCCTCGCGCAGCATCTCGACGGCCGATTCCGAGAGCGAGCCCTTGTTGGGCACCGCGAAACGCAGGAGGCGAGAGCCGTCGTCAGAGGTGGGCATAGACGTCCTCGGGGGTCAGGTCGGTCGCGAGCATGAGGACCTGCAGGTGGTAGAGGAGTTGGCTGATCTCCTCCGCGGTGCGGGCCGGGCCCTCGTATTCGGCGGCCATCCACACCTCGGCCGCCTCCTCGACGATCTTCTTGCCGATCGCATGCACACCGGCGTCGAGCGCCTTGACGGTGCCCGAGCCCTCCGGCCGGGTGGCCGCCCGGCCGGCGAGCTCGGCATACAGCTGCTCGAACGTCTTCACGGGGGACAAGCCTAAGCGGCTGCGCCGGCCCAGTCGGTATGCCGTCCGCCCACCGACGCCGGTCCCCCCGCCGTGGCTCCCCCGGGCTACGTCGGGATCGCTTCGTAGTCCGCCGTCTGCGGAGTCTCCCGGCGGGTCGCCTTGACCCACTGCGTCAAGCCGTAGAGAACGAACACGCCGTAGAAGATGTACATCACCGCGGTCGGGACGTAGCCGGTGGCGAAGCCGAGGGGCACCCCGATGAGATCGACGCCGATCCACGCGAGCCAGAACTCGTTCCAGCCCCGGGCCATGGAATAGGTCGCAACGAAGGACCCCACGAAAATCCACGCGTCGCACCAGTAGAACCACCATTGCGGAGTCCAGAACGGGTTCGGCGAAAGGTGCCAGAGCCAGACGAAGACCTGGTGGACGACGACGGTGCCGACCAGCCAGCCGGCCACAGTGATCAAGCGCTCCCGGCTGGTCATCCACCGCGGCGTGATGGCGGGGGCGTCCATGGAGCCCGCCTGCCGCTGCAAGCGACTCCAGCGCCACCAGCCGTAGAGGCTGGTGACGATGAAGAAGACCTGCCGCCCGGCCTGCCCGAAGAGCGGAATCCGTTGTCCGGCACCCATGGTCGCGCCGATGTAGACGAAGAAGAGCATGATGTTGGCGGTGATGCCGACCGGCCAGGCCCAGACCCGCCGTTTCATGCCGAAGTAGGCCGAGACGACGCCGATGAGGACGCCGATGAGTTCGAGCCAGTGGAGTTGGTATTTCCCGATCGGGATCGCGGCGTCGATCAGCCGCTGGAAGAGGTTCTCATCGGCCGCGGCGGCCATGACGAGGCTTGACATTGGTGGTGTTCGTCCTTCGGTTGTCTGTCACTTCGGACGAACTCCGGGGGACGACGCCGTCGTCGAGACACCGACCGCGCATGATCGCGCGGACGGCATGCCGCCGCCGGCCTGTGCTGCCTCCCATCCGGACTCTCACCGTCGGTCCCGGAGTTTCACCGGATCAACCGACCGCTGGCTGCGGCCGGGTCGTGGACTGTCACCACCGGTTCGGAATTTCACCGACCCCGGAGCACGTGTCCCCAGTATGCCGTACCCTTGCCGCCATCCACGCCGTCGGCTGTGGCCCCGACCACGGCCGCGACGCTGCCCTCGCCCCCGCGTGACCCCGGGGCGGTGTCGTCAATGCCGGTGGACCGACACCAGGTCGCGGAGGCGAGCGATATTGGCCACGGCCGACTCGGCGTTGTAGACCGCCGTCCCGGCGACGAAGACGTCCGCGCCCGCCTCGGCGCACTGCTCGATCGTCGTGGCCGAGACGCCACCGTCGACCTGGATCCAGATCTCGCCCCCGTGACGGCGCACCGATTCGCGCACGGCACGCACCTTGGGCATTTGGTCAGCCATGAAGGATTGGCCCCCGAACCCGGGCTCGACGGTCATGACCAACACCATGTCGAGGTCGGGCAGGAGGTCGGCGTATGGGGCCCACGGCGTGCCGGGCTTCAGCGCCATCGAGGCGCGGGCGCCGGCGGCGCGTAGCGACCGGGCCAGGGTGCGCGGGTCGGCGGCGGCCTCGACGTGGAAGGTCACCGACTTCGCCCCGAGGTCGGCATACATCGGCGCCCACCGGTCGGGGTCCTCGATCATCAGGTGGGTGTCGATCGGGACGGGGCTGACCTCGACGAGACGGGCGACGACGGGCAACCCCAGGGTGAGATTGGGGACGAAGTGGCCGTCCATGACGTCCACATGGGCCCAGTCGGCGGAGGCGATCTTGTCGAGTTCGGCCTGGAGATTGGCGAAGTCGGCGGCGAGGATGCTCGGCGAGATCTGCACGGCGTCAGCCTAACGAGGCCGCCCTGGTGGAACGTGCCGAACGCCCCGGGGAGCGGCGACTCCCACGGGGCGTTCGGACGGATGTCAGGCGTTCGGTCGAATGCCAGGCTTTCGGCCGGATGCCGTCCCTCAGGTCGAGCGGGCCGGGCTCACCGCCTTGACCGGGTACCACGTCGGGTCGCCGTAGAACTGGATCTTGCCGGTGCCCTTGGTCCGATAAGTCCCGTGCGCCCACCCCACATAGGCCGTGCCCCAGATCTTGATGACGTTGTAGCGGGTGCCCTTGGCGGGGGTGCCCACGTCGACCCAACGAGCCCCGTACTTCCGCTGGACGGTCCAGCGACCTTGCAGGCCATAGACAGTGGCCGTGCACGTCAGGTCGCCGTCGCCCTTGATCCAGCCCCCGCTGAGATAGGGCGGGTAGGCGTGGATCGTGCACGTGGTCGGCGCCTTCGCCGCCCGCGCACTGGCTCCGTCCTGGGCCGCCGATGCTCCGGTCGCACCGGCGATGAGCACCGCACCGCTGGCGGCGAGAACGCTCGCCTTGCGCATCACACCCATAATCTGTCTCCTCCCGGCCCCCGGGACCTGCGCTCGGGGTGCCGTCAGTCAGCGTGGCAAAGGGCGACGCGCCCGACCATCCCAGAAAGCTGGGATGGGCGCCTCAATCGCGACGGCGCAGCAGGGCGAGGAACATCCCGTCGGTGCCGTGCTCATGCGGCCAGAGTTGGACCGCCGGGCCGCTCCCGAGCGTCCCGGTCCATCCATGCGACACGGCCTCGACCACCGGGCGCACGTCGACGGATTCGACCTCCGGGTGCCGTCGGAGGACGTCGGCGACGACGAAGGTGGTCTCGGCGAGATGCGGACTGCAGGTCGCGTAGACGACGATCCCGCCCGGCGCGGCCGCCGCCACCGCGCTCCCGAGCAGATCGCGTTGGAGCACACCGAGATTCGCCAGGTCCGCCGGGGTGCGGCGCCACCGCGCCTCGGGTCGGCGACGCAGGGCGCCCAGGCCCGTGCAGGGGGCGTCGACGAGCACCCGGTCGTATGCCGCGGGCTCCAGCCGCCCAACCTCCCGGCCGTCCCCGGTGCGCACCTCGAGGGTGCGGCCGGCGCCCTCGAAACGGGCCGCGGCGGCGGCGAGGGTCTGGCGGACGAGGTCGGCCCGGTGTGGGGCGATCTCGTTGGCGACGAGATCCGCCCCGCATTCGAGCGCCAGTGCCGCCAGCAGGCCGGCCTTGCCCCCGGGCCCGGCGCACAGGTCCAGCCAGCGTTCCGGCCGGTCTCCTCGTGCGAGCCGAGGCTCGTGATCGACGTCCGTGGCGGGGGCCGATCCCGCGGGTGCCCCTTGCGGCGCCGAGGGGTCGGCCGCCGACACCGGAGCCGACCCGTGCGGCCTGGCCGCCGCGAGGACCAGGGCGACGACCTGTGAGCCGGCGTCCTGCACCGCCGCTCGCCCGTCCCGCACGGGGGCGATCGACCCCGGGTCGCCCGCGGGCTGGACGACCGCTGTCGGCACGTGCGGATGCCGTTCTCCCCCAACGGCGGTCAACTCCTCCACGGAACTCAGACCGGGTCGGGCAACGAGGTGAACCTCGGGAGCGGCGTTGTCGGCGGCGAGCAGCGAGACCAGGTCGGAGTCGACTGTCGCGGCCGAACTGCGATGATGCCCGAGGAGCGCCTGCCGCAAGGCCTTGACGATCCACTCCGGATGCGAGTACTCGAGGGCGAGCCGACTCGTCGGGTCGTCCACTCCGTCGAGGACGCGGACTCGCCAGGCGGCGAGATCGGCCTCGCTGATCCGTCGCAGGACGGCGTTGACCAGCCCGCTGGCACCGATCCCGTTGACCGCGCGGGCCAGGGCCACGCTCTCGTCGGCAGCGGCGTGCGGAGGCACCCGCATGCCGAGCAGTTGATGGGCGCCGAGCCGGAGGGTGTCGAGGACGCCGCCGTCGATGCGCGCCACCGGCCGGTCGGCGGCGATGGCGATCACGGCGTCGTAGAACCCCCGCAGGCGCGTCGCGCCATACGTCAACTCGGTCGCAAAGGCGGCGTCGCGGCCGTGCATGCGTCTGCGGCGGAGCTCTTTCGGCAACTCGATGTTGGCATACCCGCCCTCCGCGATCGCCCGCATGACCGTGTATGCCACTAACCTCGCCGGGTCACCGCGCCGGCCCCGTTGGGCCGGGGTTTGCGCCGAACGTCGGACGCGACCCCTGTCAGGGCGCGCCCCAGCGCCCTTCTCTTCGAAGCGCCGGGGGCGCGATCCCTCGGGTCCGGCTCGGTGCGGGCGATCGGTCACGCTCGGCAGCCTAAAGCCAGGGACTCCACTGCCGGACATCCTCCACATCGCCAGACCGGGGCCCCGGTCCGGCAGGACCCAGCACGTCATGGCCCAGCCCATGGGGACGTCGGCGTGTCGCCCACCTGGCGAACATACTCGGTATACGATGCGCCCACGCGTATGAACGCCCGACGGGGAGGGACCTTTCAATGACGACGACGAGTCAGCCGATGCGGACCCGCCCGCCCCAGACCTCACCGGAGCCGGCTGGCCGGCCAATGACCTTCGGACGCCCCCGCCGAACCCGGCGGACCCACCGCACGGCAGGCTTGGCCGCGCTGGCCGCCGTCCCCCTCGCGCTCGGTCTCGGCATCGGCGCCGTGGTCATCCACGGCTACAACTCCCACCTCCACGCCTCGGCAGCGGGTGGGCCGGGCACGGGGGCAGCCGACGCCGTTCCTGACGGGGCTGCGGGGACGGAGGCAGCCCCGAACGATCACGCCCCGACCGGCCCCGATGTGGGGACCCAGGGCCTGAACCCCCAGCTCACGAGGGCCATCACGCTGGCCCGCGCGGCCGCCGCCGCGGACAACATCACGATCGACATCGTCTCCGGTTACCGCTCCGCCGCCACGCAGCAGCGCCTCTTCGAGCAGGCGGTAGCGAAATACGGCTCCGCCGCCGAAGCCTCGAAATGGGTTCTCCCGCCGGAGAAGTCACACCACGTCTCCGGCTCCGCGATCGACGTCGGTCCCTACCAAGCGGCGATGTGGCTGAAGAAGAATGGGGTGAAGTTCGGGCTCTGCCAGGCCTACGCCAACGAGTACTGGCACTTCGAGGTTCTTGCGCCGGCGAAGGGCCAGAAATGTCCGGCCCCGCAGACGAACGCCGCGTCGGGCGGCTGACGCCCGGCCAGCGTCGGGGTCACCTGCGGGCGGCGTCAGTCGCCGAGCCGCTCCCCCTCCCGCAGTCGTATGCCGCGCGCCCAGTCCGCAGCCGGCATCGCCCGCTTGCCCAGCGCGTGGACCTCACCCAGCCGCACCGGGTCGGTCGCGGTGCCGACGTGGACACTCGACTTCGCCGCCCGAAGGACACCCGGGGCGAGCCGGGGTTCGGCCGGGTCCGGGATCACCGGGCCGAGCTTGAGTCGCTCGCCGCGGATGGTGGTCCAGGCACCGGGCGCCGGGGTGCACGCCCGGATCAGGCGGTCGACCGCGAAGCCGGGTCGGGCGAAGTCGATTTCCGCCTGCTCCACCGTGATCTTCGGGGCCAGGGACACCCCATGGGCGGCCTGGGTGATCGGCGCGAGCCGGCCGCTCTCAATGCCGTCCAGGGTCGCCAGCAATAGCGCCGCCCCGGCATCGGCGAGCCGGTCCAGCAGCATCCCGGAGGTCTCCCCCGGGCGGATCGTCTCGGTGAGGGTGCCGAACACCGGTCCGGTGTCGAGGCCCTCCTCGAGCCGGAACGTGCTCGCGCCGGTGATCTCGTCACCGGCGAGGATCGCGTGTTGGACGGGCGCGGCCCCGCGCCAGGCCGGCAGGAGGGAGAAGTGCAGGTTGATCCAGCCGTAGGCCGGTATCGCCAGTGCAGCCGCCGGGATGAGGTTGCCATAGGCGACGACCGGGCACGCGTCGGGTGCCTCGGCGCGCAGCCGGGCCAGGAAGTCGGGGTCGCGCGCGGTGGGGGGCGTCCATACGGGCAGACCCAGCTCCAACGCGCGCGCCTTGACCGGCGAGGGGGTCAGCCGCCGCCCGCGTCCGGAGGGAGCATCGGGACGGGTGACAACGGCGACGAGATCGTGGGACGAGGCGGCCAGGGCCGCGAGGGACGGGAGGGCCGCCTCGGGAGTGCCGGCGAAGACGAGCCGCATCGTCACATCCCGAGCCCGAAGGTCGAATGCGGCGACACCTTGACCCGCGGTGTCGGCTCACCGAACCATTCGGCCCCGCGGATCGCCCGCATCGCCTCCCGCCGGGTCTGCGGGTCCAGCCGGTCGATGAAGAGGATCCCGTCGAGATGATCGGTCTCGTGCTGGATGGCGCGGGCCAGCAGCTCGCTCCCCTCGAGGAATACGGGCTCGCCCCACATGTTCTCGCCCCGCGCCACGACGTCGAGGGCGCGCCGGGTGTCATAGGCGAGATCGGGCAGGGAAAGACACCCCTCCTCCCCCGACTGCTCCTGCAAGCCGAGGTCGAGGACGGGATTGACCAGATGCCCGACGATGCCGTCGACGTGATAGACGAACACCCGCAGCCCGACGCCGATCTGCGGTGCCGCCAGGCCCGCGCCCGGCGCATCGAGCATGGTGTCGGTCAGATCCTTGACGAGGGTCCGCAGCTCCTTGTCGAAGTCGACGACCTCCGCCGCCCGGGTGCGCAGGACGGGATCACCGAACAACCGGATGCGCTGGACCGACACCCGAGGGAGTGTAGTTCGCCGCACTCCCCCGACGAACGCGCCGGGCCCTCGCCGCTCTCCCCCGGCCGGCGCTCCGACAGCCGGGCCTCCCTCGGTCGGCGTTCCCCTGGTCGGCGTTCCCCTGGTCGGCGTTCCCCTGGTCGGCGTTCCCCGGCTGCCGCTCCCGACCGGCTCTCCCCTGGCGGCGTTCCCCGGCGGCGTCCCCCGGCAGCGCGCCCCGAACGCCGCCCTGGTCAGTCGAGTCCGGTCAGGAACATGCGTATGCCGAGCGGCACCACCTCCTTGCGGGCACTCCGGGCCGCGCGTTCCTGGGCGAGCGTCCGGGCCAGCGCCGGCACGTCGTCGCCGCCGGCCTTCAGGACCAGCCGCCATTCGGGTCGTCCCGGCTGCGCGACCGGGCCGAACCGCTCGACCGACGGGGGCAACCGGAGATCGCCGGCGAGCTCCTCCAGGACGGCCCGAGGGCCGGTCGCCGCCGAGAGGGCGACAGCCGGCGGGAGCCGCAGCGCCACCCGCTCCCCCAGCTCTCGCTCGGCGAGCCATGCCGGGTCCCACCGGACCAGGGCCTCCACGGCAGGGAAGGAGACCTCGGGGGACACCCCGCACACAACGACCTGACCGCCCTCGCCGGCGGGCCGGACCAGCGCCGCGGCCGCCACCCACCGGCGCAGTGCTTCCGGGGACGCATCGAGCGCCGTCCGGTCCAGGAGAGCCCAGGCATCGAGGAGGAGGGCGGCGGCATACCCCCCCTCGGCGACCGGTTCGGCCCCGGGGGTGGCGATGACGAGCGCCGGACCGGGGACGACGCGGTCGCGGACCTCGCCGGCACCGGAGGTGATGACGCCCACCCCGGGGAAGGCCCGGCCGAGTTCCTCGGCGGTGCGGCGCGCGCCGACGACGAGTGAGCGCAGCCGCCGGTCGCCGCACTCCGGGCAGGTCCAGCCGGGGGCGAGGGCGGCACACCACCGGCATACCGGGATGGGGCCGCTGTCGCCGAGGGCGAGCGGACCACGACACGCCGGGCACCGAGCCCGAGTGCGGCAGGTCTGACACGCCAGGCACGGGATATAGCCCCGGCGCGGCACCTGGACCAAGACCGGGCCCCGGGCGAGGGCCTCACGGGCGGTGCGCAGCGCCAGCGCCGGTAGGCGGGCCCGGGCCGCAGCCGGGTCCCGCTCCTGCTCACGGTCCTCGCCGGCGACGACGATCCGTGGGGCCGCTGCGCGAACCACGCTCGGGGCCGCGGCGACGGGACGCCCCACACCGGACGCGAGCACGGCCTGGGCCGCGACGGTGCGCCCGAAACCGCCCACGAGGACCGCCGCGCCCTCGATCCGGCCGCGCCGCAGGGCCAGGTCGCGGACATGGGGGTAGGGCGCCCGAGGCTCCTCGTGGAGGTCGTCGCCGTCGTCCCACACCGCGATCAGGCCGAGATCGCGGACGGGGGCAAAGGCGGCCGAGCGGGTCCCGACGACGACGCGCACGTGACCCCGCAGCGCCTTGAGCCAGGCGGTGTAGCGCGCCTGTGGCCCCTGATCGGCGCGAAGCTCGACATGGCCCGCCGGGCCGAGCACCTGGCGCAGCGCCTCGGAGACTCGGGCGACATCGCGGTGATCGGGGACGACGACGATCGCCCCCCGGCCACCGGCCGCGGTAGCCGCACACGCCTGAGCCAGGGCAAGCGGCCAGTCGGACTCCGGGCGCGTCGCGCTCGGCAACGCCGACCACACCGCCACCGGGGCGCCGCCCTCCCGGAGGTGGCGCAGGAAGGCGGGGCCCGCGGCATACGGCTCCCACGCGGTTGTCTCGGCGGGCCGTACCGGGACCGGCCCGGGATCGGCGGCCACGGCGATGACCCTTGTGTCCGCGACGACCTTGTCCGCGACGACCGTGTCCACGACGACCGCGTCGGGGAGGGCCTTCTCGGCCCGGGCGTGGCGGGGCGGGATCGCCAGCCGCAGGACGTCACCGACCGTCCCGGCGTATGCCGCGGCCACCTCCCGCGCCAACGCCAGCACCGCGGGGGTCAGGACCGGCTCGGGTGAGACGACCGCGCGGATCGGCGTCAGCGTCCCCTCGTGGTCCGCGCGGGCACAGCGCTCCACGACAAAACCGCCGACGTCCCGTCCGGCGAAGCGAACCTTGACCCGGACTCCAGGACGGGCGGTCTCGGCCAGGGCCGCGGGAACGGCATAGTCGAACGGCCGGTCCAGGTGCGGCAGCCCCGAGTCGACCAGGACGCGCGCGACCGGCTCGGTGACCGGGATCTCGGGCGGGGCGTCCATACCGGCGAATCTAGTCAGGACCGCCGACAGCCACCCAAGGGACGGTCCGTCGCCACCCGGGCCCGGCGGGCGGGCGCGCCGGGCTCAGCCCGCGAGCGCCCGGCGAAGTTCCTCGACCCGGTCGGTGCGCTCCCAGGAGAAGGCGCCCTCGACCCCGTCCGCGCTCGTGCGCCCGAAGTGACCGTAGGCCGCGGTCGGCAGGTAGATCGGCCGCAGCAGGTCGAGGTCGTGGACGATGGCGGCGGGGCGCAGGTCGAAGACCGTCGTGATGGCCTTCTGGATCGCCTCGATGGGGGCGGTCTCGGTGCCGAAGGTCTCGACATACAGTCCGACCGGGTGCGCCTTGCCGATCGCGTAGGCGACCTGGACCTCGCAGCGCGTCGCCAGGCCAGCAGCCACGACGTTCTTGGCCACCCAGCGGGTCGCGTAGGCCGCGGACCGGTCGACCTTGGACGGGTCCTTACCGGAGAACGCGCCGCCACCGTGGCGGGCCATCCCGCCGTAGGTGTCGACGATGATCTTGCGGCCGGTCAGCCCGGCGTCGCCCATGGGCCCACCGATGACGAACTTCCCGGTCGGGTTGACCAGGGTCCGGTGACCGGCAGTGTCGAGCTGGGTCCCCGCCTCGGCGAGTTCGGCGAGAACGGGCGCGATGACCTTGTCCTCGACGTCCGGTGCCAGGAGTTCCTCCAGGGAGATCCCGTCGGCGTGCTGGCTGGAGACGACGACGGTGTCAAGGCGGACGGCGCGGTCACCGGCATACTCGATGGTCACCTGGGTCTTGCCGTCGGGACGGAGGTAGGCCAGCTCACCGGACTTGCGCACGGCGGTGAGGCGCTCGGCGAGCCGGTGGGCGAGATAGATCGGCAGCGGCATCAACTCGGGCGTGTCGTCGCAGGCATACCCGAACATCAGGCCCTGGTCGCCCGCGCCCTGCTTGTCGTAGGCGTCGACCGTCCCCGTCCGGGCCTCGTATGCCGAGTCCACCCCCTGCGCGATATCCGGGCTCTGCTGGCCGATCGAGATCTCGACCCCGCACGAGGCCCCGTCGAAGCCCTTGGTCGAGCTGTCGTAGCCGATCGCGAGGATCCGGTCCCGCACCAGGCGCGGGATTTCGACATAGGCCTCCGTGGTGACCTCACCGGCGACGTGGACCAGGCCGGTCGTCACCATCGTCTCGACGGCCACGCGGGAGCCGGGGTCCTGGGCCAGCATCGCGTCGAGGATGCTGTCGGAGATCTGGTCGCAGATCTTGTCGGGGTGTCCTTCGGTGACGGATTCGGACGTGAACAGGCGGCCAGACACGAGGAAGCTCCAAGACTTGGAAGAGGGACGGGGTGACTCTAGAGAGGGGACGGAGGTGCCGAGGCGTCGACCAGGTCGCGGACGGCGTCGAGGACGGCGTCCGCGATGACGGCCTTCGGGGCGGGGCCGATGTCGACGACCGCCTCGCTCCCCGGGCGCAGCAGATGCACCATGTTGTCGTCGTGCCCGAACGTCTTGTCGGTCCCGACCTCGTTGACGACGAGGAGATCGCAGCCCTTGCGGGCCAGCTTCTCCCGCCCGAGGGTCAGGACGTCGGTGTCGGCGTCACCGGTCTCCGCGGCGAAGCCGACGATCACCGGCCGTCGCGCGGACCCACCAGCCCGGACGAGCCCGGCGAGGATGTCGGGATTGCGGACGAGTTCGATGACCGGGGCCGCGTCCGGGTCGGCGGGATCGTGGGTCTTCTTGATCTTCGTCGAGGCGTATGCCGCGGGCCGGAAGTCCGCGACCGCCGCTGCCATGACGACGGCGTCCGCCTCGTCGATGGCCGCCTGGGTGGCGCGTTCGAGGTCGAGCGCCGACTCCACTCGGTGCACCGTCACTCCCGCCGGGTCCGGCAGGGCGACATTGGCCGCGATCAGAGTGACGGCGGCCCCGCGGGCGGCCGCCCGGGCGGCGATCGCATAGCCCTGCTTGCCGGAGGAGCGGTTGCCGAGGAAGCGGACCGGGTCCAGCGGCTCGCGCGTGCCGCCGGCGGTGACGACGATCCGGGTCCCGACGAGATCGCCGGGGGTGGGGGCGGGCCCGGGCGAGGCGGGCTGGGGGGAGGATGCCTGGGGCGAGGCGGCTTGGGCGAGGAGGTGTCGGCATACGGCAAAGATCGCCTCCGGCTCGGGAAGGCGGCCGGGACCGGTGTCGGCACCGGTCAGGCGCCCAGACGCCGGCGGGATGACGTGGGCACCGCGGGAGACGAGGGTCTCGACATTGGCCTGGGTGGCCGGGTGCTCCCACATCTCGGTGTGCATCGCCGGGGCGAACACGACCGGGCAGCGCGCGGTGAGCAGGACATTGGTCAGCAGGTCGTCGGCCAGCCCGGCGGCGGCCCGCGCGAGCAGGTCGGCGGTGGCCGGAGCGACGACGACGAGATCGGCTCCCTGGCCCAGCCGGACGTGCGGCACCTCGTGAACGGCAGTCCAGACATCCGTCGCGACCGGCTTGCCGGACAGGGCCGACCACGTCGGGGCACCGACGAACGCGAGCGCCGCGGCCGTCGGGACCACGGTCACGTCATGGCCGGACTCGGTGAACAGCCGCAGCAGCAGCGCCGACTTGTAGGCGGCGATGCCGCCGCTGACTCCGAGGACGACCTTCACGAGGTATGCCGCTCAGGCGCCGACCGGGACGTCGGTCGCCTCCGCGACGAGAAGGTTCTCGTTGATCTCGCGCAGCGCGATGGACAGCGGCTTCTCGTGCATCTGGGAGTCGACCAGCGGCCCGACATACTCCAGCAGGCCTTCCTGCAGCTGGGAGTAGTAGGCGTTGATCTGGCGGGCGCGCTTCGCGGCGTAGATGACCAAGGCGTACTTGCTGTCGCTGTGCGTGAGCAGGTCGTCGATGGGCGGTGAGGTGATGCCGATCGGATTGGGCGCGGTTCCGGACACTGGGCAGGGCTCGATTCACGAGGAAACAGGGGGTGAACCCATCAATGATACGAGCATCTCGGCCGATCCCCGGACATCGTCGTTGACGAGGACGACGTCGAACTCCTCGGCGGCGGCGAGTTCGGCCCGGGCGGTTTCCAACCGGATGCGTTGTTCCTCGGGGGATTCGGTCCCGCGTCCGACGAGCCGACGGACGAGTTCCTCCCAGCTCGGCGGCGCCAGGAAGACGAAGAGCGCCTCGGGCATCGTGCGGCGCACCTGACGCGCGCCCTGGAGATCGATCTCGAGCAGCGGCCAGCGGCCCGCGTCGATCGCGGCCTGGACCGGGGTGCGGGGGGTGCCATATTTCGCCCGGCCGTGGACCACCGCCCACTCGAGCAACTCCCCGTCCTGCTGCATCCGGGTGAAGGTCGCGTCGTCGACGAAGCGGTAGTGGAGCCCGTCGACCTCCCCCGGCCGGGGTGGCCGGGTGGTCACCGACACCGAGAGCCAGACCTGGGGGTAGTGCTCTTGGACGTATGCCGCGACCGTCCCCTTCCCGACGGCG
The DNA here is from genome assembly GCA_016702415.1 of Nostocoides sp. Classification (GTDB taxonomy): domain Bacteria; phylum Actinomycetota; class Actinomycetes; order Actinomycetales; family Dermatophilaceae; genus Nostocoides_A. The sequence goes on along the minus strand of JADJEA010000001.1, from coordinate 1,722,651 downwards.
GTGGGCCCGGCCAGGACGACCAGGCGCCCCTCGGTCACGCCGGGTCGAACCGCGCGATCAGGGCCGCCGCCTGGTTCGCCCCCAACCCGCGCACGCGCCGCGTCGGGGAGATCCCGAGTTCGTCGATGATCGCCGCTGCGCGGACCCGGCCGACCCCGGGCAGGGACTCCAGGAGCGCCGAGACGCGCATCTTGCCGATCGTGTCGTTGGTGCGCCCCTCGGCGATGACGTCGGCGATCGAGCCGCTCGCATGCTTGAGGCGGTCCTTGACGGCGGCGCGTTCGCGCCGGGCCGCCGCGGCTTTGGCCAGCGCGTCGGCACGTTGTTCGGGGGTGAGCGGGGGGAGCGCCACGCTCGGCTCCTCTCGGTTGATGGGCATCGCACACCCTGGCACATCGGTGCTCGACACGGGTGTGAGGGCAGCCTAGGAGACGGGAGCCGTCTTCGGCCAGGCCCCGGCCGCCGCAGCCCGCAGGCCCTCGACGTCCGGTCCGGCGGCCAAGATCTCGCGGCTCGATGTCGGCAGGACGGCCGGGAGGGCCGCACCGAAGACCTCGGCGACCGCCGTCGCGTCCGCGCCCTGCGCGCCGAATCCCGGCGCGAGCAGCGGGGCATTGGCGGCGGCGAGGTCGAGCCCGAGGTCGCGCACCGCGGCGCCGACGGTCGCCCCGACGACCATCCCGACGTGGCCGAGCCGGCCCGCGGCGCCCGCCTCCGCATTGGCGCGGGTGACGCCGGCCACGACGCTGGCCGCGACACTGTCGCCGCCCGCGCCACGGGCGTGCTGGACCGAGGCGCCCTCGGGGTTCGACGTCAGCGTCAACACGAAAACACCCCGACCCGTTGTCGCCGCCAACTCGAGCGCCGGTGCGAGAGAACCGAATCCGAGGTAGGGACTGACCGTGATGGCGTCCGCCGCCAGGGGCGCGGAGTCGGCGAGATAGGCGCGCGCGTAGCCAGCCATTGTCGAGCCGATGTCGCCGCGCTTGACGTCGAGCAGGCTGAGCGTGCCCGACCCGCGCAGGTCCGCGAGGGTCTCCTCGAGGACCGCGATCCCGGCGCTTCCGTATTCCTCGAAGAAGGCCGACTGGGGCTTGACCACCGCGACGTGACCGGCGAACGCCTCGACGCAGCGGCGGGCGAAGGCGCGCAGCCCGTCGGGATCACGCGGCATACCCCAGGCGGCGAGCAACTCGGGATGGGGGTCGATGCCGACGCACAACGGGCCGAACTGGTCCGTCGCCTCGCGCAGGCGAACTCCGAACGGGGGCATGGGCAGGTCCAATCGGGTCGGGCTGGTCAGGGGTGGGCGGCGCCGACGAGGTCGGCGAAGCGATCGACGCCACGGGCGTCGAGGAGATCGGTCAGTTCGTCCAAGACCCGGCGGGGCGCGCGCGGATCGTTGAAAGTCGCCGTCCCCACCTGTATGCCGCCCGCCCCCGCCGCGACGAGTTCGAGGGCATCGCGGCCGGTGCGGACCCCGCCGACCCCGATGATCGGGGCCATGGGGATGGCGCCGGCCCGCATCGCGGCGTGAACCTGCCAGATCGCGCGCACGGCGACTGGCCGGATCGCCGGACCGGACAGGCCGCCGGTGACCCCGAACAGGTGCGGGCGCATGCGGTCGGTGTCGATCGCCATCCCGAGGACGGTGTTGATCATCGTCAGGCCGTCGGCGCCGGCCGCGAGGGCCGCGCCGGCGATCGGGACGAGGTCGGTGACATCGGGCGAGAGCTTCGCGAACAGTGGTGTCCCGGCCGGCACGACGGCGCGGACCGCCGCGAGCACCTCGGCCGAACTGCCTGCGTCGCAGGCGAATACGAGGCCACGGTTGGCGACATTGGGGCAGGAGATATTGACCTCGATCCCGGCGACGCAGCCCCAATCGGGCGCGGCGGCGAGGGTCGCGGCGACCTGGGCGAACTCCACGCTGTCGCCACCGGCAATCGAGACCAGCACGCGGGCCCCGACGCCGGCGAGCCAGGGCAGGTCGACGGCGGTGAAGGCGTCGATCCCGGGCCCTTGGAGGCCGATCGAGTTGAGCATCCCACCGGCGGTCTCGGCCATCCGGGGGGTTCCGCGACCGGAGGCCGGGGCGGCCTTGACCGACTTCGTGACGAAGGCGCCCAGGCTCGCGATGTCGAAGAATCGGTGCAGCTCACGGCCATTGGCCGCGCACCCGGACGCGGTCATGAGCGGGTTGGCGAGCCTCATTCCCCCGAGGTCGACGCGCAGGTCGGTCATCGCGCTCCTCCCGCCGGGCGGGGTGCCCCCACGGCGTCGTCCGGCACGCTGACGCGCCCGTCGGCGATCGAGGACCACCGCAACCGCGCGCCGTCGAGGACCGGCCCGTCGACGCAGGCGCGCCGCATACTCGTCGCTCCGTCGTCCCCGACGACCGGCAGCACGCACGTCATACACACCCCGACACCGCAGGCCATCGCCTCCTCGACCGCGACGTATGCCGTGATCCCCCGCCCCCGCGCCAGGTCTGTCACCGCCCGCAGCATCCCCATCGGGCCACAGGCGTAGACCGTCGTCGCGTTCGTGTCGGCCAAGAGGGCCGGCAGGACGAGCGTGACCTGCCCGGCCACCCCGGCCGAGCCGTCGTCGGTCGTGACCTGCAGCGAGTCCGCGGAGTCGCCGAACTCGGTGCCGTACAACCGATTCCGCGTTGCTGCCCCGAGCACGAGGTGGGCGGCGACACCCGCGGAGCGCAGGGTCTGGGCCATCCAGAACAGGGGCGCGCTGCCGTAGCCACCGCCGACGAGGATCGCCGCTCCTCCGGGCCGCGCCGGCATCGGGAATCCCTTCCCGAGGGGAGCGACGACATCGACGACGTCGCCGGCCCGGCGCTCGGTGAGCCAACGGGTCCCGGGCCCGGCGTCCGCGACGACGATTTCCATCAGGTCCGCCGCCGGCGTGGCGCCGGCACGGGTGCGGTGGATCGAGAACGCGCGCCGCAACAGGAGACCGGAGGTCGCGCCCCCGACCGCCAGGGCGGTGAACTGGCCCGGGGTGGCCAGGGCGGCGACCCCCGGGACCGCGAGCGTGAGCCGGTGGTACTCCCCCACCGCCGTCGACTCCACCACCGGGGAGACGGCGTGGACGACGGCGTCGCCGGCGCGGGCGGTGGGGGTCGGCATACCGTCGGGGTGGCGGTGTGGGGTCGCCGTCACGCGTGGCTCCGGCGGCCGTAGAGGTCGAGGTCGGCGGCGTGCTCCTGGAGGCTCTTGACCCGCAATTCCTCGTGGATGGCCGACTCGATCCCCTGGACCGCGGCACCGAGTTCCTGGACGGTCGTGATGATCGGCTTGTCCATGGCTGTGGTCGCCTGGCGGATGCGGTAGCCGTCGGCGCGGGCGTTCGGCCCCGACGGGGTGTTGACGACCATGTCGATCTCGCCGGCGAGGATCTGGTCGACGATGCTGCCCTCGACGGTGTCGCGCTCGCGGACTTTCTTGACGACCTCGGCGGTGATCCCGTTGCGGCGCAACACATCGGCGGTGCCCGTGGTCGCGACGATGGCGAACCCGAGATCGCGCAGCCGCATGACCGGGAAGACCATCGCCCGCTTGTCGCGGTTGGCCATGGAGACGAAAATCCGCCCGCTGGTGGGCAGCCCGCCGACGGCGGCGAGCTGGCTCTTGGCGAAGGCGGACCCGAAATCGCGGTCGATCCCCATGACCTCCCCCGTGGAGCGCATCTCCGGTCCGAGGAGGGCGTCGACGACATACCCGTCGGTCGTGCGGAAGCGCTTGAAGGGCAGCACCGCCTCTTTCACCGAGATGTGCGAACGCGGCGGGAGATCGCCGCCGTCGCCGACGCGCGGCAGCACGCCTTCCGCCCGCAGGTCCGCGATGCTCGCCCCGAGCATGACCCGGGCCGCGGCCTTGGCGAGCGGGACCCCGGTGGCCTTGGCGACGAACGGGACGGTCCGGGAGGCACGCGGATTGGCTTCCAGGACATAGAGAACGTCGTGGGCGAGGGCGAACTGGACGTTCATCAGGCCGCGCACCCCGATGCCCTCGGCGAGCGCGAGCGTCGAGCGGCGGACCCGTGCGAGTTCCTCGGTGCCGAGGGTCGCGGGCGGGAGGGTGCAGGCGGAGTCGCCGGAGTGAATGCCGGCCTCCTCGATGTGCTCCATGATCCCGCCGACGAACATCTCCGCTCCGTCATAGAGCACGTCGATGTCGATCTCGATCGCGTCATCGAGGAAGCGGTCGACGAGGATCGGGTGCTCGGGCGAGGCGAGGGCCGCCCGGGTGACGTACTCGGCGAGGGTGGAATCGTCATACACGATCTCCATCCCCCGGCCGCCGAGGACGTAGGACGGCCGGACCAGGACGGGATAGCCGATGTCCGCGGCGATGGCGATGGCCTCGGTCGCGCTGAACGCGGTCCCGTGCTTCGGCGCGGGCAGGCCGGCGGCGGCCAGGACCCTCCCGAAGGCGGCGCGGTCCTCGGCGAGATGGATCGCCTCCGGCGAGGTGCCGACGATCGGCACGCCCTCGGCCTGGAGGGCCATCGCCAGCCCCAGCGGCGTTTGGCCGCCGAGGTGGACGATGACGCCCGCGACCGGCCCGGCCTGGGATTCGGCGTGGACGACTTCCAGGACGTCCTCGAGGGTCAGCGGCTCGAAGTAGAGCCGAGAGGAGGTGTCGTAGTCCGTCGAGACCGTCTCGGGATTGCAGTTGACCATGACCGTGTCGTAGGTCTCGCGCAGGGCGAAGCTCGCGTGGACGCACGAGTAGTCGAACTCGACCCCCTGACCGATCCGGTTGGGTCCGGAGCCGAGGATGATGACCGCCGGGCGCTCCCGGGGCACGACCTCGCTCTCCTCGTCGTAGGCCGAGTAGTAGTAGGGCGTCCGGGCGGCGAACTCCGCCGCGCACGTATCGACCGTCTTGTAGACCGGCCGGATCCCGAGGGCGTGGCGCACCCCGCGGACCACCGACTCCGGCGTATGCCGCAGCTGCGCCAGTTGCGCATCGGAGAACCCGTGGCGCTTGGCCGTCCGGAGCAACTCGGGCGAGAGCCGGTCGGCGGCCCCGATCCGGGCGGCGAGATCGTTGATGAGGGCGATCTGGTCGAGGAACCACGGGTCGATTCCGGTCACCTCGTGGACCCGTTCGACGCTGACGCCGGCCCGAAGGACCTGCTGCACCGCGACGATCCGTCCCTCGGTCGGTATGCCGATCCCCCCCACGAGCGCGTCCAGTGCCTCGCCCGCCGGCGCCTCCCCCAGCCAGTGGAAGGACGAGCCGGACTTCTCCAGCGAGCGCAGGGCCTTTTGGAGGGACTCGGTGAAGCACCGGCCGAGGGCCATCGCCTCGCCGACGGACTTCATCGTCGTGGTCAGGGTCGGGTCGGCCGAGGGGAACTTCTCGAAGGCGAACCGCGGCACCTTGACGACCACGTAGTCGAGGGTCGGCTCGAAGGCCGCGGAATACCACTCCCGGGTGCCCTCGCCTCGGGCGGACCCCGGCACGGGCGACTCGGCGCCCCGTGCGGTGGTGGTGGAGGTGACGTCATTGGCGACCTCGTCCAGGGTGTAACCGATCGCCATCTTCGCCGCGATCTTGGCAATCGGGAAGCCGGTGGCCTTGGACGCCAATGCGCTGGAGCGGGAGACTCGGGGGTTCATCTCGATGACGATGACCCGCCCGTCGCGCGGGTTGACCGCGAACTGGATATTGCAGCCGCCGGTGTCGACGCCGACCTCGCGGATGACGGCAATCCCGATGTCGCGCAGCCGCTGGTATTCACGGTCGGTCAGCGTCAGGGCGGGGGCGACGGTGATCGAGTCGCCGGTGTGGACCCCCATCGGGTCGAGATTCTCGATCGAGCAGACGACGACGACATTGTCGGCGCGATCGCGCATGACCTCGAGCTCGTACTCCTTCCACCCAAGGATCGACTCCTCGAGCAGCACCTCGCGGACCGGGGAGTAGTGCAGTCCGGCACCGGCGATGCGACGCAGGTCCGCCTCGTCATACGCAAAACCCGAGCCCAACCCCCCCATCGTGAACGACGGCCGCACGACCACGGGATAGGCGAGTTGCGTTGCGGCGGCGAGGCATTCGTCCATCGTGTGGCAGATGATCGAGCGGGCCGACTCGGCCCCGCAGCGCGCGACGACGCCCTTGAACTTCTCCCGGTCCTCACCGAGTTGGATCGCCTCGACATTGGCACCGATGAGCGGGCAGTCGTATTTCTCCAGGACGCCGCGCGCGTGCAGCGCCATGGCGGTGTTGAGGGCGGTCTGCCCGCCGAGGGTGGCCAGGATCGCGTCCGGGCGCTCCTTCTCGATGATCTTCTCGACGACCTCGGGGGTGATCGGCTCGACATAGGTCGCATCGGCGAACTCGGGGTCGGTCACGATCGTCGCGGGATTGGAGTTGACGAGGATGACCCGGATGCCCTCCTCCCGAAGCACCCGGCAGGCTTGGGTTCCGGAGTAGTCGAACTCGCAGGCCTGGCCGATGACGATCGGGCCCGATCCGATGACCAGGACGCTGGTCAGATCCGTGCGCCGCGGCATCAGCGGTTGCCTTCCATGAGGGTCACGAAGCGGTCGAAAAGATAGGCGGCGTCGTGCGGTCCGGCCGCGGCCTCCGGGTGGTACTGCACCGAGAATGCCGGGATGTCCAGGCACTCCAGCCCCTCGACGACGTCGTCGTTGAGATTGATGTGGCTGACCCGCACCCGGCCGTATGCCGCGCCCGCCGGCGCCGGGACCGGCTCACCGAGCGGGGCGTCCACGGCGAACCCGTGGTTGTGGGCGGTCACTTCGACCTTGCCGGTCGTCAGGTCCTGGACCGGCTGGTTGATCCCGCGGTGGCCGTAGCGCAGCTTGTACGTGCCGAACCCGAGAGCCCGGCCGAGGAGCTGATTGCCGAAACAGATGCCGAAGAAGGGGATTCGCGCCGCGAGCACCTCCCGCAGGAGCGCGACCTCGCGGTCGGCGGTCGCCGGGTCGCCGGGCCCATTGGAGAAGAACACCCCGTCGGGACCGAGGGCGGTGATGTCGGCGAAGGTCGCCGTCGCCGGGAGGACGTGGACCTCGATGCCTCGGCGCGCCATCAACTGGGGGGTCATCCCCTTGATCCCGAGGTCCACGGCCGCGACGACGAACCGCCGCTCCCCGTCGGCCGCAACGACATACGGCTCGCGGGTGGAGACCTCGGGGGCGAGTTCGCTGCCGGCCATGAGCGGGGCGTCCAGGACGGTCGTCATCATGTCCGGCAGACTCACTGCCGCCGCGTCGCCGCTGAAGATGCCGACCCGCATGGCCCCCTGCTCGCGCAGGTGCCGGGTCAGGGCCCGGGTGTCGATGCCACTGATGCCGACGACGCCCTGGGCGGTCAACTCCTCCTCGAGCGGGCGCCGCGAACGCCAGTTGGACGGCCGCGGCGCCGGGTCGCGCACGACATACCCGGCGACCCAGATCTGGTCGGACTCCTCGTCCTCGTCGTTCCACCCGGTGTTGCCGACGTGGGGCGTGGTCATGACGACGACTTGGCGGTGATACGACGGATCGGTCAGGGTCTCCTGGTATCCGGTCATCCCGGTGGAGAAGACCGCCTCGCCGACGACGACGCCCCGCGCCCCATAGGCCGTCCCGCGGAACCAGCGGCCGTCCTCGAGAACGAGCACAGCCGCCTCGGCGGAGAGCGAATCCTCCTGCGTCAGTGCGGGGTTCACGCGGACATCACCTTTCCTCCACGCGCGGTGACGACCCCGCGCAGGATGGTCGCGTGGACGGAGGCACCGAAGGTGCGCCCGTGCCACGGGTTGTTGCGCGAGAGGGACCGGCTCGCCGCGGCGTCGACCGTATGTCGAGTGGCCGGGTCGATGAGGACGAGATTCGCCGGCTCGCCCACCCCGATCGGCCGCCCATGACCGGTCAGGCCGGCAATGCGGGCCGGGGCGGCCGACATCCGGTCGGCGATCCCGGCCCAGTCGAGGCGCCCCGTGGCGACGAAGAGATCGTGGACGACCCCGAACGCCGTTTCCAGACCGAGCATGCCGAAGGCGGCCGCCTCGAAGGCGTGCTCCTTGTCGTGCCGGGCGTGGGGGGCGTGGTCGGTGGCGACCGCGTCGACGATGCCGTCGACGAGGGCTTGGGCGATTGCCGCGCGATCCTCCTCGGGTCGCAGTGGCGGATTGACCTTGAACACCGGGTCGTAGCGCGCAAGGAGTTCGGTGCCGAGGGCGAGGTGGTGCGGGGTGACCTCCGCGGTCATGGCGATCCCCCGCTGCTTGGCCCAGCGGACGACCTCGACGCCCTCCGCGGTGGAGACGTGGGCGACGTGCACCCGGGATCCGGTATGCCGCGCCAGCTCCGCATCGCGGGCGATGATCGCCGACTCCGCGGGGTGGGCCATCCGGGCAGGCCGAGGCGGCCCGACCACTCCCCCTCGTGCGCGCAAGCCCCCGGGCCGGCGAGGTCGCCGTCCTGGGCGTGCTGGGAGATGACCCCGCCGAAGGGACGAAGGTAGTCGAGGGCCCGGCGCATGACGCGCGCATCGTGGACGCAGTGGCCGTCGTCGGAAAAGACCCGGACCCGCGCGCGGCTGCGCGCCATCAGGGCGAGCTCGGCGAGCTCTTGTCCCGCAAGGCCTTTCGTCACCGCCCCGATGGGCTGGACGTCGACCAGGCCGACGCGGCGGCCCTCGTCCAGGACGTACTCGGCGTTCTCGGCGGTGTCGGTCGGGGGCGTCGTGTTGGCCATCGCGAGGATGGCGGTAAACCCGCCGACGGCCGCCGCGGCCGAACCCGAGGCGATGGTCTCGGCATCCTCACGCCCCGGCTGGCGCAGGTGGGCGTGGAGGTCGACGAAGCCGGGCAGGAGGAGAAGACCGTCGGCATCGAGGACCTCGACGCCGCGGACGTCCCCGAGCGTTCCGGTCTCGGCGATGAGACCGTCGCGGATGAGGATGTCGGTGGCCTGCCCGCAGACGGTGGTATCCGCGGTCGGCTCACCCGACCAGAACGGGGTGGCGCCCCGGATCAGGAGGGTGGTCACGCGGCATACCCCCCGGAGGTGGCTTCGCCCACGAGGAGGTGATAGAGGACGGCCATCCGGACCGCGACCCCGGCGGAGACCTGGTCGAGGATGACCGAGTTGGGGCTGTCGGCGGCCTCGGCACTGATCTCCAGACCGCGGTTCATCGGGCCAGGGTGCATGATCAGGGCCTCCGGGCGGGCAGCCAGGAGGGCGGCCAGGCGAGGGCGGGTGAGGCCGTAGCCGATGGTGTATTCCCGCGGGGTCGGGAAGTACCCGCCGCTCATCCGCTCACGTTGCACCCGCAGCATCATCAGGACGTCGGGCGGATCGTCGGCGAGGACGGCGTCGAGATCCCAGCTGGTCGCGAAGCCGTCGGCGGCGGACCACGCCGCGATGCCGGCCGGCATCAACGTCGGCGGGGCCACGACGGTCACCCGGGCACCCAGGGTGGCGAGCGTGAGGACATTGGAGCGGAACACCCGGCTGTGGGCGAGGTCACCGACGATGACGACGTGGCGGCCGGTCAGGTCCCCGAGGTTGGCGCGCATCGTGTAGGCGTCGAGGAGGGCTTGGGTGGGGTGCTCGTGGGTGCCGTCACCGGCATTGATGACGCTCGCGCCGACCCAGCCGGCCACCTGACGACACGCGCCGGACTGGTTGTGGCGGATCACCAGGGCATCGACCGCCATCGCGTTGATCGTGGCCACCGAGTCCCGCAGCGACTCCCCCTTCGAGGTCGAGGAGCCCTTCGCCGACAGGTTGATGGTGTCGGCGGACATCCACTTGCCGGCGATCTCGAAGCTGGAGCGGGTGCGCGTGGAGTCCTCGAAGAAGAAGTTGATGATGGTCCGTCCGCGCAGCGTCGGAACCTTCTTGACTTCGCGTCGCTGGACGTCGTGCATGGATGCGGCGGTCTCGAGAATCGCCTCCACGTCGTCGCGGGTGAGGTCGGCGGAGGAGATGAGGTGGCGGGTCACCGCGACTCGCCTCCCGCGATATTGACGACATCCGCGATGCCGTCGTGGCCGGACAGGCGCACCTGGACCTTCTCACTATGGGCGGTGGGCAGATTCTTGCCGACATGGTCGGCCCGGATGGGTAGTTCCCGGTGGCCGCGGTCGACGAGGACGGCCAGCCGGACCGCGCGCGGGCGACCGAGGTCGGTCAGGGCGTCGAGTGCGGCGCGGATCGTCCGGCCCGAATAGAGCACATCGTCGACGAGGACGACGACCTTGCCGTCGATGCCGCCCGCCGGGATGACCGTCTTCATCGGCGTCCGGGTGGGCTGATGACGCAGGTCGTCGCGGTGCATCGTGATGTCGAGTTCCCCCACCGGGACCTCGGTGCCCTCGACGTCGGCGATGAGCGCCGCGAGCCGGTGGGCGAGTTCGACGCCGCGGCTCGGGATGCCGAGGAGGATGAGGTCCTGAGCGCCCTTGTTGTGCTCGAGGATCTCGTGCGCGATCCGGCGCAGGGCCCGGGAGATGTCACCGGCACCCATCACCGTCCTGCCGCTGGGATCCAGGGATGGATCGGTCGTCTCGGGACGCGTTGAGGGCGCCATCCGGCGGCTCCTTCCCTGCCTCACTGGACAGGTCGTTAAAGGACGGTGACAGGGCCAACTCTAGACCCCGGTGACGAAGGTCTCGGCACGCCCCCGCCGCCGACTGGCCGGGTGTCGGTCCGAGCATTTAGCCTGGTGGGGGTGCGTGACGCAGAACCGCACCACACTCACCGGATCGGGGGCAGGTCGATGCATGCGAGGACCCGCGCGGTCGCGAGTTTCGCGTGCCTCGCGCTGGCTGGGCTGCTGGGGACCCTTCCCGTGCATGCGGTCCCGGCGCAGGCAGCGGCGGGGGCGGCGCAGGCAGCGGCGGGGGCGGCACGGCATACGACCCCCGTGGGCGATCTGACCCCGACCGAGCAGGCCCGCCTGGCCGCGGGCCTCCAACTCGCGCCGTTCACCGGGCGCGCGACCGGCACGGACCCCTTCCGCGGCTTCCTCTCCACCCTGCGCGGTGTCGACATCGCCTCGTGGCGGCTGGCGGCCCAGCGCGAGGGGCGACTGCGCGCGCGGTCGGCGGCGCTGCGAGCCGCGCAGGCCGCCGCCTCCCCCGGTGGCCGGCAGCAGAGCCCCATGACGTATGCCGAGTCCGAGCCCGCCGGCACCGCTGGCTGGAACGACTCGGTCGCCAGCGGCGAGCACGTCGACGGATTCGGCCTGGGGGCCGGCCGCAACAACCGCGTGACGATCTCCGGGACACTGGCCGATACGCGCCCGCCGGAGCGCACCCTCTTGCGCGCTCGGGAGGACAACGGATCGATTCCCCTTGCCTTCGACACCGGCATCGCCGGCAATGGCGCGGTCCGGATCCCGGGGCGGATCGGGGACGGGCCGCACGCCTCGACCGGCGACGGCCGCGGCGACTTCGACTGGTACAAACTGGTCGCCAAGCCGGGCGAGACCATCGTGGCCGACTTGCGCGGCACCCGGGTCCCGAGCTTCGCGATGATCACCGACCCCAAAGGCAACGAACTGGCCGTCGGGCTGACCTTCGGCTCCGAGGCCTTTCCGGCAACCCCGGCGCGCTATCAGTCCGCGGAGGGTGGCACCTACTACGTCCTCATCGAGGGGATGAGTTCCTGGCAGAACGACCCCTTCGACTCCGGGTCCGGCAGCGGCGTCGGCGAAGAGGGGCAATATGTGCTGACCCTCGGCTCCTGGGTCGCCGACCGTGATGCCTATCTCGTGCGCCTTGGCAAGGGTGATGTCCTCGGGGCGACGATGAGCGGGTCCGCCCACACGCTCGAGGTCCAGAAACCCGACGGCACCTTCGTGACCGGGACGACCGACAGCGACCTGTCGTCGTCCTATCCGCCCACCTCGCCGCTCCCGGGCGGCGGCAATGCCACGATCGCCTATGTCGCCGAGGCCACCGGGTGGTATGCCGTGTCGGCCGAGAACGGCTCGGGCCCCTACAGCATCGCCGTCGACGCCTATCGTCCGGGTCCCGAGTCCGATCCGGCGCCTCGGGTTCAGACTGTCTATCTCGATTTCGACGGTGCCACAGTCGATCCCGGGATCTTCGGCGGCACCCCGGGCAGCGTCAAGGTCTCCCCCCTGTCGGCCTTCCTGACGAAGTGGGGTCTCACGGCGGCCGACCTGCCAGCCTTGACCGACCGCATCACCGCAACCGTGACCGAGAATCTCGCGACCGACGTCAAGACCAGGGGCAACAACCCCGCCACTGCCCTGACCATCCTCAACGGCCTGAAGGCTTCCGACATCTTCGGTCAGCCCAATGTCGCGAAGGTCGTCGTCGGCGGCACGGTCAAGCAGACCGGGATCGACACCATCGGCATCGCTCAGTTCATCGACCCGGGCAACTACAGCCAGGAGGACCAGGCCCTGATCCTCCTCGACTATCTCAGCGCGGCGGCGGGCCCCGACTCCTCGCTCAACACATATCTGCGGCCGACGAGCAACCGGATCGCCTTCGTCGGCGCGGCCCTGGGCAATGTCGTCGCACACGAGATCGGCCACCTCGTCGGCAACTACCACACCGACAATGCCGACACGGTGACATCGCTGATGGACGCCGGCGGTGAGGGCTTCTGGAGGCTTTTCGGTACCGGCCGCGACAAGATCGGCGGGACGGCCGACGACTCCGACACCGACCTGACGACCGACCGGTTCATGCCGAGCGAGCCGTTCATCGGCTGGGAGAACACCCTCAACGTCGCCGCCTGGGGCTTCTCCGCCCACCGCTGACAGCACGGCCACCTCTGTCCTGCCCGGTCGGACCGGCCCCGCCCGGCCGAACCATGCCAAGGGGACCATTCCCGGGCCCGAGGGGACCAGTCCCGGCCGAACCAGTCCCGGCCGAACCATGCCTGCCTGGCCGGACCATGCCTGTCCGCAGCATGCCTGGCCGAACCACGCCCGCGGCGTAGGGCCGGGCGACCATGGCGCCTCAGCGGCGAACCGTCTCCCCCGGCGCGAAGACGTCGACGACTGCCCCGGCGGTGCCGAAGCTCCCATTGCTGCCGGTCCACCGCGACGCGCCCCGGCCGTCGAGCGCGACCACCGAGCCACCCACGACCCGGGCACCTGCAGCCGTGACCTTGACCGCCGCCCCGGTGGTGACGCCGAAGGCGAGGCTGGCCGGCTGGGCGCGGACCGCGGCATACATCCGACCCCAGAGGTAGTCGGTGTTGAGGGTGGGGACGAGGGTGGTGTCGAGCAGACCGAGGCCGCGTTGCCATTTCGCCTCGCCGACCCGGAAGGTCAGCACGGCCACGTCCTCGTAGTTGTCGTCGGTCGGCCGCGGCACCGGTGACCACCGCTCGCCCAACGCGGCGGCCATCGGCCCGTCCGCCAGGACGACCCCGCCGGCGGTCACGCCCGTGGTGACCAGGTCCCGGAACCGGGCGTCGGCCATGGCCCGGCGCGTCTGCTCCGGCGCGATGGACGCGATCACGACCGCATCTGCGGAGGTCAGCGACAGGGAAGCCCACGCGCCGTGGCCATAGGTGACGGTGTCGATCCGGCCCGTCCAGCCCGCCGCCTTGGCGAGATCGCCATAGGTCGCGGCCGTGCTCGTGGAGTCGGCGGCCAGGACGACGAGGCGGGCGTTCGGGGAGGGGTGCGCGGCACACGCCGTCTTGACGAAGTCGGCGAGCGCGTCGCCACCGTCCTGGAGTCCGCCGCCGAGATACAGGGTCCCCCCTCCCGGCGCGGCTGGGAAGGCATAGGGGCGGGGCGCCCGGATCGTGGGGGCGACGCCGCCCCGGGTGAGCACCCGCGTGCGCAGGTCGTATGCCGTGTGGTCGGTCATCAGCCCCGTCAACACCCGGCGGGCCGACAGGAGGCGATCAGGACCGACCCATCGATGCGTCGCCGCGAAGCTCTCGTAGTCGATGAGCGCCACCGACCCCTGCCCGAAGACGCCGGAGAGCGTGCGGTCACCGGTGTTGACGACGCCGGTGGCATAGTCCGTGCCGACGCCCACCGGGCTGGACCCGGCGAAGTGCTCGTCCGCCAGGGCGATCGTCGTCAGGCTACGACCGAAGCGGCCGCGCTGATAGAAGTGCTGGTCGTAAATCGCGGCGCGGGAGCCGAAGGCGAGACCCCGCTCCCGGTCGCTGTCGTCTCCCCACCAAACCAACGGGGCATCCTGGCGCAGGCCGTCCGCGGCGCCGTAGTCCTCGGTGTAGCCGTTGATCATCGTCCGCGACTCCACGGCCGCGCCCGCGCTGGTCCCCGAGATGACCACCCCCCGGTCGTATGCCGCGTTCATCGACCGCTCGGCCGGGGTGTTGCCGAGCACCGTGATCGCGATGCCCTGGTCGCCACCGAGGATATAGACCCCGTCGAGGCTCGGGTCGCGCAACGCCGCCGAGTTGGCCGGCCGCAGGGCGTCGGACCGGTTCAACAGCAGTTGGAAACGCCCGACGCACCGCTTGGGGGCAGTGACAACCGCCGTGCAGGCGGCCTCGATCTCGGCGGTCCGTTCCTTGGCGAGGGCGATGTTCTCCGGCCGGCTGGGCCAGTCGTCGCCGTATGCCGACGGCACCACCGCGATGACCACGGTGTTGTCCGTGCTGTGCCGGGCTGCGGCGCTACCGAATGCGGCGAGCGTCTCGGGTTCGTATCCCCCGCCGGTCGGCATCATCACCCCGGCCGCCGCCGCGCGATCGTCGCCCGCGCGCGGCGAGATGGTGACTGCCTGCGCGGGGGTTGCTGCCTGCGCGGGGGTTGCTGCCTGCGCCGGCGTGGCGGCCTGCGCGAGACCGGAGCCCGCGACGGCGAGGGCGAGGGCCACCGGCCCGGTGAACAGTCGTGGGCGTGTTCCCGTGATCCGCGTCATCCGTCGACGGTAGCGGCTGCACCCCCGCGCTGGCGAGGACGGCGCCCGGCGATGTCGTGGCGGACGACGCTGATCCGCGGGCGCAGGATGCGGGCGGCAGTGACGCCGCCGAGGGCGGCGAGTTCGTCGACGAGGGTGCGTGTCGGCGGGAGGAGGTCGATCTCGCGGGCGTTGGTGCGGCATACGACATCGGACAGGGCGGTCCACTCCGAGCGGTGGGCCTCGGTGGTCGCGTGCTCGAAGGCCGCCGCCTCGGCCGCCTCGACCGGGTAGAGGAAGAAGCGCACGTCGAAGCGCTTCGGCACCCCGATGGGAGTGATCCAGTCGTCCCACGGGATCAGCCGCGCCGGGTCGATCCGCGCGCCGGTCTCCTCGGCGACCTCCCGAATGCCCGTGGCCAGCAATGTGCGCGCCGCCGCCTGACCGTCGCCCCCCACCATGCCGTATGCCGTGTCCGCCCACCCCGCTGCATGGCCAGCGACCAGCGGCTCCGGCAGGGCGAGCCGGGCTCCGGCCGCGTGATCGCGCTCGTCGACGCGCCCGCCCGGGAAGACGAGCACACCGGGGGCGAAGTCCATCGTCGCGACCCGGTGTTGAACGAATGCCTCGATGCCCTCCGGCCCGTCCCGCACCGGGATGACGCTGACCGCGGGGATGGGGACGGGCGTGTCCACGAGGGCGCGGGCCATGGTGATCCGCCGGCCCCAGCGCCCGAGGCCCTCGTCCTCCTCCGCAGCCAGCAGCGGCGCCACCCACGACGGGTCGGCGATCTCGACGAAGCCGTTGTGGGAGTAGTACGGGCCATTCCACGCCACGTCGGCGAAGGTGCGCAGGTGGAGCCGGTCGTGGCCGCGGTCGAGCGCGACACCCATGGCGGCGCGCAGCAAGGACGTGCCGATCCCGTGACCGCCCATCTCCGGGAGGACCGAAAGTTGTTCCAGGAGAGCGTGCCCCGCGATCTCGACGACGTGCGCGAAGCCCACCGCCGGCTGCCCGGCGACCAGGATCTGGCCGGCGCGCAGCCGCTCGGTCGCCGGCATACCGATTCCGGGGAAGTCGCCCGGGTCGATGCCCCGGGCGCGGGAGACCTCCGCGAATCGCCCGTCGGCGACCCGCTCGATCTCCTCGATGAGCGGAAGGTCGGCGGGATCGGCATACCGGATGGCGGTGAGGGTCAGCACGGTCGTGTCGGCCTCGGCGGTGGTGGGCGTGGTGGTCGGCGTGGGTTGGGCGGCCCGGAACGGGTTAGGCGAGGGTGGGCTTGACCTGGGCCAGGCGGCCCAGGAGCCCGTTGACGAACTTCGGCGACTCGTCCGTGGACAAGTCCGTCGCGAGCGCGACCGCCTCGCTGATGGCCACCGCCTCGGGGACGTCGTCGCCGAAGAGCACCTCGAACGCACCCAACCGCAGGATCGCCCGGTCGACCGCCGGCATCCGCTCCAGCGTCCACCCCTGGCTGTAGGTCGAGAGCAGTTCGTCGATATCGCGCCAGTGCGCAACGACCCCTTCGACCAGAGTGAGGGTGTACGGATTGAGCGGCGCCTGAGTCACCGGTGCCGCAACCCGCTCCGCGGCCAAGTCGCCGACGTTGACGCCCCGCGCCTCGGCCTCGAAAAGCAGGTCGAGCGCGCGTTTGCGGGCCTTCGTCCGAGCGCCCAAGGTGTCAGTTCACGCGGCCGAGATAGGAGCCGTCGCGGGTGTCGACCTTGACCTTGGTCCCGGTCTCGAGGAAGAGCGGCACCTGGATCTCCGCACCCGTCTCCAGCGTCGCGGGCTTCGTCCCGCCGGTCGAGCGGTCACCCTGCAACCCCGGCTCGGTGTAGCTGATCTCCAGCACGACGGACGCGGGCAACTCGATATAGAGCACATTGCCATCGTTGCGCGCGACGATCGCGTCTTGGTTCTCCAGCATGTACTTCGCCGCGTCGCCGACCGTCGCCGCCGCCACGTGGATCTGGTCGTAGGTGTCGGGGTCCATGAAGATGTAGTCGGACCCATCGTTGTAGAGGTACTGCATCGTCCGCTTGTCGACATTGGCGGTCTCGACCTTGACCCCGGCGTTGAAGGTCTTGTCGACAACCTTGCCCGACAACACATTCTTCAGCTTCGTCCGCACGAAGGCCGGACCCTTGCCCGGCTTGACATGCTGGAACTCGACGACGGTCCACAGCTGGCCGTCGATATTGAGGACGAGACCGTTCTTGAGGTCGTTGGTGGTCGCCACTGCTGGATCGCTTTCGTGTGCGCGGCGGTCGCCGCGGTCGGTGTGCGTATGCCGCTGCGCCCGGTCGGCGCAGCCGTCACCGCCCGGAGACGGTGGGATCGCGTCGAAGTCTATCGCCCCCAAGGGACGGCCGTGCCCGCTCTCCGGACGCCCGCGCACGAGCCATCCAGGGCGGACGACACGAGGCAGAGACCCTCACGCACCCGGGAGGCGGGGGCGAGGTCGCGCGCCAGGATGGGCGCGCGGCATACCGACCGGGCATTTCTCCGACACAATGTCCGGCTATGACCTCACGACGGCTGACGCCCATGGACGCGATGTTCCTGTATGGCGAGACCCCCGACACGATGATGCACGTCGCCGGGCTCATGCCGTTCACGAGCGCGCCGGACGCCGGGCCGGACTACCTGCGCCGGCTGGTCCACGAGATCCGCACCGAGTGGGTGGTCCAGCCGCCGTGGAATATGAAGCTCAAGACTCCCGGGTTCCTGCTCAATCCGTTCCACCAGTGGGTCGAGGATCCCGATTTCGACATCGAGTATCACGTCCGCCGGTCGGCGCTGCCCGCGCCCGGGGACGAGCGGGAACTCGGGGTGCTGGTGTCCCGGTTGCACTCCAACCCCCTCGACCTCTCGCGGCCGCCATGGGAACTCCACCTCATCGAGGGGCTCGAGAACGGGCGCTGGGCGGCCTATGTGAAGTTCCACCACGCGCTCGTCGACGGCTATAGCGCGATCCAACTGCTCAACCGTTCGCTCTCCAAGGACCCCGCCTCGCGCGCGGAGAAGCTCTTTTTCGCCGTCCCACCGGCGCGTCGCGAGCGCCCCGCCCCCGCCTCCTCCTCGACGATGGCGGATGTCGGTATGGTGCTCGGCCGCGCCGTCGCCGTCACCAAGTCGGTGCCCGACCTGGTCAAGTCCCTGGTCAAGCTCCAGGTGCGGCGCGACGGGGAGTTCAAGCACCTGACGAGTTCCTACGAGGCGCCGCACTCGGTGCTCGACTCCAAGGTGGGGCGCAACCGGCGGTTCGCGACCCAGCAGTACGACATCGCCCGGCTCACCGCCGTGGCCAAGGCCGGCCGCGCCACCCTCAACGACGTCGTCCTGACCATCTGTGGTGGCGGGCTGCGCCGCTTCCTCAGCGAAATGGACGCGCTCGGCGACAAGCCGCTGATCGGCTTCCTCCCGGTCAATGTCCGGCCCAAGGGTGACGTCGGCGGCGGCAATGCGGTCGGCGCGATCCTGGCGACGATGGGCACCGACATCGAGGATCCGGTGCGCCGCCTGAAGACGATCGCCCGCTCGACCAAGCAGGCCAAGGATCAACTCGTCGACCTGCCCCAGGAGTCGATCCTCGCCTACAGCGCGATGCTCATGGCCCCCGCGGCGACTCAGGTGCTCGCGGCGATGACCGGTCTGCGCACGCCGATGCCGTTCACCTTTAACCTCTGCGTCTCCAATGTGCCCGGCCCGCGTGAGGTCCTCTATTTCCGGGGGGCCCGGCTCGAGGCGGACTATCCCGTGTCCATCCCGGTGCACGGGATGGCGCTCAATATCACCTGCCAGAGCTATGGCGGGACCCTCTGCTTCGGGTTCGTCGGCGACCGGGACGCGCTGCCGAGCCTGCAGCGCCTCGCGGTCTACACCGGCGAGGAGCTCGCCCGGCTCGAGGCCGGTCTCGGCCTGAGCGGCGACGGGAGCGTCACCCCGATCCCGGCCCCGAGGGAGAAGAGCGGGGCCCGTCGCGCGGCGGTCACCGCCCCCGGGATTCCGCGCAAACGGGCCGTGAGCAAGGCCGCCCCCCGCAAGCGGGCCCCCCGCTCGTCGGCGGGCTGATCGGCATACTCCCGGGGCTGGTGAGGAGCACACGGGGCAACGCTGGGGCCGTTCGGTCGCAAACCAACAAGGCACTCGCCACCCGCCGGACCCGCCGCAGGCCGACCTGGGGGTCGCTGGCGTGTCGTTCTTTATGGATCCGACTTTTCATCAAGAAGCATCACAGAGGAATTCCGCGCGCTACCAAACCCGTACACGCCCGGTCAGACCCCGCGACACCTCGCCGGACGCGCCGCGGAACAGCAGGCCGTCCGCGACTACCTTGCCCCGCTTCTCGCCTACGGCCACATGGCCGGCCCGCCCCTGGTGATCACCGGGCCCCGCGGCATCGGCAAGACCTCCCTTCGGGGAGGCACGACGCCCGGGCACTGAGGCCCGCGGTGAGCCACTTACGCGAGGGCGTCGTATGCCGCTTGCAGCAGGTCGGGGGACGGGCCCACCAGTCGCGTCGGCCGGGCCAGGCCCTCGAGGACGACGAAGCGCAGGGTGGACCCGCGTGTCTTCTTGTCGCGCCCCATGGCGACCAGGAGGTCGGCGAGGGGGGCCGCGGCATACGTCGTCGGTAGCCCGACGAGGGTCAGGACGTCCCGATGGCGTTGCCGCAGAGCGGAATCGATCAGTCCCGAGCGGTAGGCGAGTTCGGCGGCATACACCATCCCGATCGCGACGGCCTCGCCGTGGCGCATCGTGTAGCCGGAGTGCTGCTCGATGGCGTGCCCCAGCGTGTGCCCGTAATTGAGGATCTCGCGCAGCCCTGCCTCGCGCAGGTCCTCCGCCACGACCCGCGCCTTCATCGTCACCGCCCGCTCGATCAACTCGACGGTATGCCGACCCACCCCCCGCGCGGATCCGGGATCGTCCTGGACGAGCTCGAGAATCCGCGGGTCGGCAATGAAGCCGGCCTTGACGACCTCCGCCATCCCGGCGATGACATCGCGCTCGGGCAGCGTCGCCAGGACGTCGATGTCACAGACGACGCCGAGGGGTTCATAGAACGCGCCGACGAGATTCTTGCCCTCGGCCGTGTTGATGCCTGTCTTGCCACCGACCGCCGCATCGACCATGGCGAGCACCGTCGTCGGGACGTTGACGAAGGGCACCCCGCGCAGCCACGCGGCCGCGACCCAACCGGCCAAGTCGGTGATCGTCCCGCCCCCGACCGCGACGACGACGTCCGTGCGGGTGAACGCCTCCCGGCCGAGCAGCCCCCACAGCCCCGCGGCGACCTCGATCGTCTTGGCCGCTTCGGCGTCGGGCACGACCCCATCGACGACGTCGAGGCCGCGCGCACGCAGCGCGGCCCGCACCGGATCGACAACCCCGGGGAGGGTCCCGGTGTGGACCAGGAGCACCTTGCGGGCGGTCTGCGGGACCAGGGCCGCCGCCTGACCGAGAAGTCCGCGCCCGATGACGACGTCGTATGCCGACCCCACCCCCACCCGGGCCAGCTCGCCCGGCTCCGCGTCCCGGCTCACGCTTGCCCTCCGTCCCGAGCGCGCGGTGCGTCCGGAGTCGTCGGTGCATCCAGAGCAGCCGCGATCTCGGCGGCGATCGCGTCGGGTTCGCGGCCAGCGGTGTCGACCCGGACGCGTGCGAGCGCCTCGTAGATCGGGCGGCGCACGGCCATGAGTTCGATCCACCGGGCCCGCGGGTTGACCGCGAGCAGGGGACGGGAGCGGTCGAAGCCGATCCGGCGGGCGGCATCGGCGATACCGACGTCGAGGAAGACGACGCGATGCCCGGTCAAGGCCGCGCGGGTCTCGTCGTCGACGGGGGCCCCTCCGCCAAGGGCGACGACGCCAGCCTCCTCGCGCAACGCTCGGGCGACCTCGGCCCGCTCGAGGGCCCGGAAGGCGGACTCGCCGTCGTCGACGAAGATGTCGCCGATGCTCTTGCCGGTGCCCCGCTCGACCGCGGCGTCGGTGTCGTGAAAGGGGACGCCCAGGTGCGCGGCCAGCGCCATCCCGACCGTTGTCTTGCCCGATCCGGGCGGGCCGATGAGGACGGCGACCGGTCTCACCGGCGGGTTCACCGGCGGTCTCACCGGCGGCCTCACCACGAGCGCATCCCCGCGGGGATCGATGCGAGATACGACCCGAAGTTGCGCCGGGTCTCCTCCAGGGAGTCGCCGCCGAACTTCTCCACGCACGCCTCGGCGAGGACGAGCGCCACCATCGCCTCGGCCACGACCCCGGCCGCCGGGACGGCGCAGACGTCGGACCGTTGGTGGATCGCCTTGGCGGCGGCCGTGGGGTCGGCGATGTCGACGGTGTCGAGTGCCCGGGGGACGGTCGAGATCGGTTTCATCGCCGCGCGTACCCGCAGGATGCCGCCGCTGCTCATCCCCCCCTCCGTGCCGCCGGCCCGGCCCGTGCGCCGCCGGATGACCCCGTCGGCGTCGCGCACCATCTCGTCGTGGGCCTGCGAACCCCGCCGGCGAGCGGTGGCGAAGCCGTCGCCGACCTCGACCCCCTTGATCGCCTGAATGCTCATCAGCGCCCCCGCGAGGCGGGCGTCCAGGCGCCGGTCCCAGTGGACGTGCGAACCGAGGCCGGGGGGCACGGCATACGCGATGACCTCGACGACCCCACCGAGGGTGTCCCCGTCCTTGCGGGCCGCCTCCACCTCGGCGACCATGGCCGCCGATCCGGCCGCATCGAGCGTGCGCACCGGGTCCGCGTCGAGGGCGGCCACGTCGTCGGGGGTCGGCAGGAGTGCCGCCTCGCCGACGCTGGCGGTCCCGATCGCGATCGTGTGCGAGACCAGCCGGATCCCGTATGCCTGTTCCAGCAGCCGGGCGGCCACCTCACCGAGCGCGACCCGGGCCGCGGTCTCGCGGGCGGAGGCCCGCTCGAGAATGGGGCGGGCGTCGCTCACGGCATACTTCTGCATCCCGACGAGGTCGGCGTGGCCGGGGCGCGGCCGGGTCAGCGGGCGATTGCGGCCGATCTCGGCCGGGGCGTTGACGTCGTCGGAGGCGGCATACGCCTCGGGGGTGACGGGGTCGGCCGCCATGACGGTCTGCCACTTCGGCCACTCGCTGTTGCCGATCATGATCGCCACGGGAGAGCCGATGGTCAGCCCGTGTCGCACGCCGCCGAGGAAGGTGACGACGTCCTGCTCGAAGGCCATCCGGGCCCCCCGGCCGAACCCGAGCCGCCGCCGGGCCAGGGCCACCCCGACGTCCGCGGTGGTCACGGCGATGCCGGACGGGAGCCCCTCGATCGTCGCGACGAGGGCTTGCCCGTGCGACTCGCCCGCGGTCAACCAACGCAGCATGTCCCGCATCCTCGCACGCCACCGACAGCCGGCCAGAGATGGTCCACGAGCCGAGGCGACCCCCCGTCGACCACCGACAGGGTCAGGCGATGGCCGCGCGCCCGGCCGTCAGCAGCACCTGCGGGTCGGGGCGGGCACCGGTCATGAGGTCGACCTGCTCGACCGCCTGGTGGACGAGCATGTCCAGGCCGCTGACGACCTGCGCACCGACGGCGGTGGCGGCTTGGGCCAGGGGGGTGGGCCACTCGGCATACCCGACGTCGAGGAGGCGGCACCCGGACAGGGTGATCCCCGAGTCGCTCAGGGCCTGGGCCGCGACGGCGCCTCCAGCTGGAGTCAAGGTCGAGACAATTACCGGGGCGGAGGCGCTCGGCCACTGGGTCAACTCAATGAACCTCACGTCGAGGTCAAGACTCTGCGTCAGGGAGAGGAGTGAGTCGCGAGCCCGGTCGATGCTGCGTGCGGCGACGGTGAGGCGGGTGGCGCCGAGCGCATCGAGGGCGATGACGGCCGATCTCGCCGTCGCTCCCGCGCCCAGGATGAGACCGGCCGCGTCGGGGGCCAGGTCCTCCGCTCCGGGAGGCGTGAGCGCGGCGACGATCCCGGCGATATCGGTGTTGTCGCCGAACCAGCCGCCCTCGCGACGGACGAGGGTGTTGATCGCCCCCGCCAGCCGGGCCCGGTCGCTGACGTGATCGACGACCGTGAAGGCGATCTCCTTCAGCGGCATGGTCAAGCTCAGCCCGCGCACGTCCTCACCGCAGTCGGCCACGAAACCACCGAATGTGGCGAGGTCTACCTCCTCCGCCGAATAGGTCCAGTCGGTCAGGCCGAGCGCAGCGTATGCCGCGCGATGCAGCACCGGGGACAGGGAGTGGCCGATGGGCGATCCGAGGACGTAGGCGTGCGGCATACCGGCCGGCCTAGATCAGCCGAAGCACTTGGCCTCGGGGTGCTTCTTGCACCACGCCGTGAACTCCGCCTTGTAGACGAGGAACTCTGCATTGGTCTTGGCGAACTTGGTCTCCCCAGTCGAGGGATTCACCGTGACGAAGTAGAGCCAGTCGCCGGTCGCGGGGTGGGAGGCGGCGTCGATGGACGCCTTGCCCGGGTTGGAAATCGGTCCGGGGGTCAACCCGGCATACAGATAGGTGTTGTATTTGTTCTCCGCGTCGGCCAACTCCGCCTGGGTCGGGGACACCGCTCGACGGCCGGCTCCATAGGACACGGTCGCGTCGGAGTAGAGGCGCCCGATCGTTTCCCCGGTCGGATCGGCGATGCGGTTGAGGAAGACCCGGGCGACCTTGGGCCGGTCCTTGTCCGAGCCTGCCTCGGACTCGACGATGGACGCGAGGATCATCGTCGACTCCCACTTGTCCTTGGCGATGCCCTCGTCGGAGAGCACCTTGACTGTCTGGGCGACCATGATCGTCAACTGCTCGGCGGCGGTGGACTTCTTCTCGAACTCGTACGTCGACGGGAACAGCCAGCCTTCGACATTGCCCTTGGCGGCGCTCGGCAGGCCCAGCGCCTTGGTTTCCTTCGCCGCGGTTTGGTAGTCCTTGATGGGGATACCGCTGGCCTTGGAGAGGCGCTGATAGATCTCGGAGGCCCACAAGCCCTCAGGGATCGTCACGCGCTTGACGCTGCGATGCGTCGGGTCGGAGAGATAGGCCAGAGCGTCCTTGGCCGTCATCTCCTTCTTCATCGTGTAGCTGCCCGGCTGGATCGCCTTGGCTTGGTCGGGGGCGGCCGAGGACGCGCTGATGAAGGCGCTGGTGGACTTGATGATCCCCGCCTTGACCAAACCGGCGGCGATCTGGGTGCCGGAGGCACCCTCTTGGACCTCGAATGTCACCGAGCCGGTCCCGGGACCGGGATAGTCGTCGGTCGCGACGAACTTCTCGATCGCCGGACCGATGAAGTGGTAGGCCGCGAACCCGCCACCGACGAGCACGCTCAAGCTCAGGACGAGCGCGGCGAAGCTGTGCATGGCCCGGCGATTGGGTTCGGCCGGCGCGGAGCCGCCCGCCTGGCCGGTCCCGAAGATCTCCTCTTCGAGCTGCTGCCTCATCGTCACCCTTTCCGTCGCGGCTTGCGCCGTGTCGTCGCCGCCGGCTGCCCGGGAGGACTCCCGGTCACCCGCTCCGCATCAAGGGCACCCTGGAGGATCAGCACCGCAGCCGCCTGATCGACGACCCGCCGCTGACCCCGTCCCGAGACGCCGCTCTCCCGGAGTCCGCGGTGAGCATCCACCGTCGTCAGGCGCTCATCGACGAGCCGCACCGGCACGGGGGCGCACACACGCGCAATCGATTGAGCATAACCGCGCGCGGCGTGTGCGGCGGGACCCTCGCCGCCGTCGAGAGAGCGAGGCAGCCCCACGACGACCTCGATCACCTCGAGATCGCGCACATAGTCGCGGATCCGGGCCAGGTCGGTGGGGGCCGCCTCCTCGTCGGCAGCCGCTCGCGCCGGCTGCGACTCGGGTCCGTGCGCCGGTGTGACGTCCGCCGGTTTGACGTCCGCCGGCGTGAGGGCGTGACGGGTCTGGGTCGGGTCGTCCGGCCGCGGGAGGGTCGCCACGGGATACGCGAGTATGCCGCCCGCATCGCACGCGGCCACCCCGACCCGGACGCTGCCCACGTCGATCCCGAGCCGCACCCCGGGCCGCATCGGGCCGCTCAGGGGGCGGCCGCCACGGCCGCCTCGACGGCGCCCTCGACCGCCGCCAGCGCCGCGTCGATGCGGGCTGGGTCCTGGCCGCCGCCCTGGGCGATGTCGTCCTTGCCGCCGCCACCTCCGCCGAGGGTCTGGGCGCCCACCCGGACCAGCGCCCCGGCCTTGAGGCCCCGCCAGCGGGCGGCCTCATTGGTCGCGACGACGATCGCGGGCTTGCCGCCGCCATCGGCGGCGATCGCAACGACGACGGGCCGGTCGGTGCCGAGCTTGGCGCGCGTATCGAGGGCCATCGCCCGGGCGTCGTCGCCGGTCGCGCCGACGGCGTGGTGTCCGACGAAGGTGATCCCGCCGAGGTCGCGCGCCGCGTCGGTCAGCGACCCGGCGGCGGCCCGCAGCGCCTCGCCGCGGAGCTTCTCGATCTCGCGTTCGGACTCCTTGATCCGCGCGAGAAGCCCGGAGATCCGCTCGGGCAGCTCCTCGGGCCGGGCCTTGACCAGCTCGGTCAACTGGCCGACGATGGCGTGCTCGCGGGCGAGGAAGGCGTGGGCATCGGTGCCCACGAGCGCCTCGACGCGGCGCACGCCGGAGCCGATCGACGCCTCGCCGAGGAGGGTGACGGTGCCGAGCTGGGTGGTGCGCTCGGCGTGGGTCCCCCCACACAGCTCGCGAGTCCAGTCGCCGACGGAGATGACGCGGACGGCGTCGCCATACTTCTCGCCGAAGAGCGCCATCGCCCCCGCCTCGCGCGCCTCGGCCTGGGTCATGACGTCGGCGCGGACCGCGAGATCCTCCAAGAGCATCGCGTTCACCCGCGCCTCGACATCGCGCAGCACCGAGACCGGGACCGCAGCGCCGGCATTGAAGTCGAAGCGGAACCGGCCCGGCGCATTCTCCGAGCCCGCCTGAGTCGCGGTCTCCCCCAACGCCTCCCGGATCGCCTTGTGAACCATGTGCGTTGCCGTGTGCGCTCGCGAGATCGCCCGCCGGCGCTCGGTGTCGACGCGCGCCTCGGCGAGCGCCCCCACGTTGACCTCACCGTCAAGGACCATCGCCCGGTGGACCACGAGGCCCCCGATGGGCTTCTGGACGTCCCGAACCTCGACGATCGCCCCGGAGTCCAGGACGATCCGCCCGGCATCGGCGAGCTGGCCGCCGCCCTCGGCATAGAAGGGCGTCCGGTCCAGCACGAGTTCGATCTCCTCACCCGCGCGCGCCGCCGGCACGGACATCCCGCCGACGAGGATCCCCGCGACCCGGCCCTCGCCCGCCACCTCGGTGTAGCCGATGAACTCCACATCGTGCCCGAGCGCGTCCGCGACCTGGCGGTATGCCGTGACCTCCCCGTGCCCGGACCGCTTCGCCTTCGCGTCGGCCTTGGCCCGCTGCCGCTGCTCCTGCATCAGCCGGGTGAAACCGTCCCGGTCGACCGCGAGGCCCTGCTCCTGGGCCATCTCCAGGGTCAGGTCGATCGGGAAGCCGTAGGTGTCGTGGAGCGCGAACGCGTCCGCACCCGAGAGGGTCGCCGCGCCGGCCTCCTTGGTGCGCGCGACGGCGACGTCGAGGATGGTCGTCCCGGCGGCGAGGGTGCGTCGGAAGGCATCCTCCTCGGCATACGCGATCTGGCTGATCCGGCCGAAACCGGACTCGAGCTCGGGATAGGAGAGCTTCATCCGGTCGAGCGAGACCGGGAGGAGTTCGGGGAGGCAGGGGTCGGCATACCCGAGAAGGCGCATCGAACGGACGGCGCGGCGCAGCATCCGGCGCAGGACATAGCCGCGGCCCTCGTTGCCGGGCGTCACGCCATCGCCGATGAGCATGAGCGCGGACCGGACGTGGTCGGCGACGACCCGCAGCCGCACGTCGTCGGGGTGGGCCTGCGCGGCGCCGGGGCCGGAGTGCGCGCCATACGTCTTGCCGGTCATCTGCGCGGCCTTGACCAGAACCGGCTTGACCTCGTCGATCTCGTAGAGGTTGTCGACCCCCTGGAGGATGCTCGCGATCCGCTCCAGGCCCATCCCGGTGTCGATGTTCTTCTTCGGCAGCGGCCCGGCGATGGTGAAGTCCTCCTTGGAGCGCACCTGGGAAAGCTCGTCCTGCATGAACACGAGATTCCAGAACTCCATGAACCGGTCCTCGTCGACGGCCGGGCCGCCGTCGGGGCCGTAGTCCGGGCCGCGGTCGTAGTAGATCTCGCTGCACGGGCCGCCGGGACCGGGGACACCCATCTGCCAGTAGTTGTCGGCCTTGCCGCGCTTGACGATCCGCTCCATCGGGATGCCGGTGTTGGCGAGCCACAGGCCGATCGCCTCATCGTCGTCCTCATAGACGGTCGCCCACAGCCGGTCGCCGTCGAGCCCGAAGCCGCCGTCCGCGACCGGGCCGGTGACCAGCGCCCAGGCGAGCTGGATGGCGCCCTCCTTGAAGTAGTCGCCGAAGGAGAAGTTGCCGTTCATCTGGAAGAACGTCCCGTGCCGGGAGGTCTTGCCGACCTCCTCGATGTCCTGGGTCCGGACGCACTTCTGGACGCTCGTGGCCCGCGGGCCGGGCGGGGTCTCTTGACCGAGGAAGTAGGGCTTGAAGGGGACCATGCCCGCGTTGACGAACAGGAGATTGGGGTCTTCGTGGATCAGCGGGGCCGACGGGACCACGAGATGGCCGTTGCGCTCGAAGAAGGACAGCCAGCGGCGCCGGATCTCAGCGGTCTCCATGGTGGGTCAGCACTCGATTCTCGTTCGGTTCGGGAAGCAGCGGCCAGTTTATGGGAGCCGTCGCGCCCGCCCCAGCGAGTTCCTGGGCGTCGGTGGGGGGCGGGGTGGGTCGTGGAGTGAGTCGGTGGGTGAGTCGGGAGGGCGCGTGGGCGGGCGCGTGGGGCCGGCGTTTGGGGGGTCGTATCGGGGGCGTCGACCCGGTGCCCGTGGATGCCGACCTGGCGCGGCGTCAGATGCCGGCGCCTTCGTCGAGTCGGCGCGGGTCCGGCCCCGCAGGGTCGAGGAGGAGTCGGCGCGCCTGGTCCGCGGTCAACGGCGTCGCCGAGGGGGTATGCCGCGGGCTCCCCCCGGGTGCCCGGCCGTCACCCTTGCCGCGGCGCGGCTCGACGGCGACATCCATCCCGAGCGCGTCCCGCAGGTCGTGTTCGCGCTGGAGCATCCCGGCCTGGACGGTGGCCCCGAACGCGGCCAGGCCGGCGACCGGGTCTTCGGGGTCGTAGGCACGGCCGAGGCGGTATGCGGCATACGCACCCCCGGCGAGGGCGGCGATGGAGGCGGCGAGGACGAGGCGGCGCACGGTCACTCCTTGCGCGCGTGCTTGCCGAGCGCGGCGCCGTCCTTGACCCCACCGAGCGCAGCCCGGACGCCGTAGGAGAAGGCGGCAACCTTGACCAGCGGCTGGCCCAGGGTGGCCGCGAACAGGCTGGTCAGGGCGCTGGCGTTGGTCGTCATCGCCCCGACGTTGCTGGTGATCCCGTCGACGCGGGCGAGCTGGTCGTTGGTCAGCGCTGACGGTGTCGGTGAGCTTGACCAGCGTCGGCTGGACGTTCTCGGTCGTCGTGCGCAGGGAGACCTGGGTCTCGTCGAGGATCTTGCCGGCCTTGCCGATGAGGGAGCCGATCCGGAAGACGAGATAGGACAGGGCGACCGCGATGACGAGGAGCGCGATGTCACCCAGCGAGACATCCGAGATCATGCGCCGACCCTATCCCCCCGCCTCCCCCGGCCGGCCAGCTGGGAACTTGAGCACGCCGTGTCGACCGCGAGCGCCCGGGGCCGGAACTTGAGCACG
Organism: Nostocoides sp.; assembly: GCA_016702415.1. Lineage (GTDB taxonomy): Bacteria > Actinomycetota > Actinomycetes > Actinomycetales > Dermatophilaceae > Nostocoides_A. The sequence continues at coordinate 1,693,968 of JADJEA010000001.1, read as the reverse complement.
CCATACCGACTTGAGGGCGCCCCTGCATGGAACTTGAGCACGCCATACCGACTTGAGCACGCCAGACATGGCGTGCTCAAGTCGGTATGGCGTGCTCAAGTTCTGAATCCGGGATCAGGTTCCGAATTCTGAGCTCAAGTGTCACTCCAGGCTCACGGTGAGCCCCTGGCGTGGTCAGCCGTCGGCCACGAAGATGCAGAAGGGATGCCCAGCCGGATCGGCGAAGACAACCAGCGCCTCTTCCGGGTCGTCGATCCGGTCCAGCAGCAGTTCCGTTCCGCCGAGGCGCAGGACCTCAGCGCGGGCGGCCTCAAGGGACGCGCGGTCGCCGACGGTGGCGTCGAGGTGAAGCTGTTGCGGCACCGTCTGGTCCGGCCACGTCGACCGGGGCTGGACCGCGACGGCCTGAAACGCCAGGCCGAAGCCGTCGCCCCGCAGGACCAGCCAGTCCTCGCCCACGGGGTCGGGCTGGCCCGGGCCGGGAGGCTCGTCGCCGGGGCGGTAGGCCAGTCCCGGAAACACCCCGCGGTAGAACTCCGCCAGCGCCCGTGGCGACTCGCAGTCCAGGACGACCTGGCGGATGCGGGGAGGGGTCGGCATACCGAATATCCTTGTCCTAGAAGGAAGTTCCGGTGACGAACACCGGGGTGCGCACGCCGACACCGACATACTTATAGAGCCAGTCGGCGTCGATGACCCGCACCCGGATGCACCCATGGCTGGCCGGATACGGCGGGACGCTCATCGACCCGTGCAGGAAGATGTCGCCGACGACCTGACGCGGGTTATACATATTGCCGTAGTTCGAGATCGACGCGAACCACCCTTCGGTGTGATACGTGCAGCCGTCCGGGTAGAGCGTGCTGCAATACCACCCCTTCTGCGTCGGCCCCAGACTGTACGACCCATTCGGGGTCCGGTGACCGCTCATCCCGGTCGAGGTGGCAAAGACCCGGCGATAGTGGGCTCCCCTCGACATAGAAGAGCACTTGGCAGGTCTGATGGGCCAGGAGATAGGTGCTCTTGCCGAGGTACTCCCGGGCCGGGATGTCCCGCAGCGTCGGATAGGTCCGGTCGTATGTGCGCAGCGCCGTCAGCGTCTTGGCGTCCAGCGGCCCGCGCGAGAGGGGCAGGCCGGCGATCCGCCGGAAGGCGCACAACCCTCGTCCCGTCTCGGGCCCAAAGTGGCCGTCGACATCGCCGGTGGGGATTCCGAAGCTGGTCAGGATGGCCTGGGCCTCCTTCACCCGCGGGTCGGGCTTGGTCGCCCGCGCCCCGAGACCCGCTGGCGGGGCTGGGTTTTCGGGACCCACGAGTCCGGGGAGACGGTATGCCGGGTCCGGCCGCTGCGCTTGCGCCGGCGCCGCCGCCGTCACCAGGGCGAGCGCGCCGAGTCCCAGCGCCAGGAATCCCCGGCCGAGCCCCGCTCGCATCCCGGCTCTGATCCGTCCCGTCGCCCGCATGGGTGTCCTCCTCGTTCAGCGTCCTTCGGGCCCCCCGGCCCCACGAGAGTACCGACGCGCGAGGGCCGCCGCAGGTTGCCTCCCGAACGAGCCGGTCACGCCCAATGGGGTCAGGACGAGGACCGGCCGAGCCGCTCGCGCAACCAGGCCCAGCGCGTCTGGAGCCGGGCTTCGAATCCCCGGTCGGTGGGCTGGTAGTAGTCCGTGCGGCCGACCAGGTCGTCGGGGAGATATTGCTGCGCGGCAACGGCATCCGGCTCGTCGTGAGCATAGACGTAGCCCTCGCCATGCCCGAGGCGGGCGGCACCGGCATACCCCGTCCCACGCAGGTGAGTGGGGACGGCGCCGCCCTTCCCCGCCCGGATATCGGCGATCGCCGCGTCGATCCCGCGATAGGCGGCATTGGACTTGGGTGCCAGCGCATTGTGGACCACGGCCTGCGCGAGGATGATCCGCGCCTCGGGCATCCCGATCTGCGCGACCGCATGCAGCGCGGCGACGGCCGTCTGCAGCGCGGTGGGGTCGGCCATCCCGACGTCCTCGCTCGCTGCGATGACGATCCGCCGCGCGATGAACCGCGGGTCCTCCCCCGCCTCCAGCATCCGCGCGAGATAGTGCAATGCCGCATCGACGTCGCTGCCACGCATCGACTTGATCAGCGCCGACGCGACGTCGTAGTGCTGGTCGCCGCTCCGGTCGTATCTCACCGCCGCCCGCGACATCGCCTGCTCCACGTGAGCGAGCGTGATCGTCGTCGGCGTGTCTTCCCCCCGGACCCCACGGACGTCGTCGGCGACCCCGGCCGCCGCCTCCAGCGCCGTCAGGGCCCGCCGCGCGTCGCCGCCGCTGATCCGCACCAGGTGGTCGCGGGCGTCGCCATCGAGGTCGTATGCCGAGTCCAACCCCTCCGGTGCCGCGAGCGCGGCATCGACGACCTCCCCAATGTCGGTGTCGCTCAACGAGGTCAGGGTGATCAAGACGGATCGGGAGAGCAGCGGCGCGATCACCGAGAACGACGGGTTCTCCGTGGTCGCGGCCACCAGGACGACCTGACGGTTCTCGACGCCCGGCAGGAGGGCGTCCTGCTGGGCCTTGGTGAAGCGGTGGATCTCATCGAGGAAGAGCACCGTCTGGCGGCCATAGAGCGACCGGCTCCGTTCGGCTTGGTCCATCGCCGCGCGGACGTCCTTGACCCCGGCCGTCACCGCCGACAGCTCGACGAACTCGCGTCCCGCGGAACTCGCCACGAGGTGGGCCAGCGTCGTCTTGCCCGTCCCGGGTGGCCCCCAGAGGATCGCCGAGACCGGGCCCGCCCGACCCCCGCTGCCCTCGATGAGCCGGCGCAGCGGCGACCCGGTCTTGAGCACATCGGACTGCCCGCGCACCTGTTCGAGGGAGCGTGGGCGCATGCGCACCGCCAACGGCCGCAGGCTCGCGGCCGGGTCCGGCCCGTCGCCCGCCGACGCGAAGAGGTCCGGGATCGCCACGCGGGCAGCCTAACCGTGGATGGCCGCACGACCGGGTCAGCCGGCCGCGGCCATCCTGCGGGCGACGACATAGAGATGCTGGGCGGCGGTCTCCCCGGGCAGCGCCGAGCGGAGATACCACTGGACCTGGCCGAACCCCGCCGCCTCGACGGCCGCCAGCACCCGCCCCGGGTCGTGGAAGACGATGTCGACGTCCACGGCCGCGCCATACCACTGGTCCGTATGCCGAATCTCCTCCCCCACCCAGACGCAGAAAGCGAGCGGCGCGGTGGGGTCCAGCACCCGACCGAGCGCCGAAAGCACCTGCGGCAGTTCGGAATCGCTCACGTGGACGAACGCATTCCACGCGGTGATTGCCCCCCAGGCCGGGGCGTGCGGCGGGCGTAGGACGCGCGTGAAGTCACCGACCTCGACGACGAGACCGGGGTGGCGCAGCCGGGCCTGTTCGACCATCGCCGGCGAGAGATCGAGGGCGGTCACCTCAGCCCCGGCGGCGGCCAATGCGGCGGCGACCTGGCCCGGGCCAGTCCCGACATCCAGGATCGGACCGGTGGCCGCGGCGGCCACCTCGGCAATCAGCCAGCGGTCGAAGGGTTTGGTGTCGAGGTCGTCGGTGAGGGCATCGGCATACCCCACCGCGCAGGCGTCGTATGCCGCGCGCACCCGCACATCCCGCGCCCCGGCCCCGTCCGCGAGGACGCTATCGCGGTCGACCTCCGCAGTGGGCTCCGGCCCGAGATCACCGGGAACCGGCCCGAGGAGGTGAATCCACCGCTGGTCGTGCTGCCCGGGTCGCCGTGCCAGCTGCCGGACCAAGGGCTCGGCCCGGGCGGCGAGCCCGGCAAGGCATGCCTCGACCTGCTCGCGATCCCGGAACGGATGGAGTCGTTCGGTCCGCGTCTTCAGCTCCCCAGGTGCCTGCGCCCCCCGCAGCAACAACACAGTGATCAGCGCCTTCTCGTCGACGTCCAGGTCGAGCACCTCGTCGAGGAGCTGGTGATAGCGCAGCACCCGCGAGCCCCCGCCGGCCCAGACCGTCCGCAACAACCCCCGCTCCTTCAGCCGGCGGGCGATCGCCTCGACCTCGCTCGCGGGGTAGTCCGTCACCGGTTCCCGGCTGGTCGCCTGATTGCACGCGGTGTGCAAGGCGTTGAGCGACAACGGATAACTCGCCGGGACGGTGACCTGCTTCTCCATCAGCGCGCCCAGGACGCGCTGGTCGGCGGGCTCGAGCAGGGGCAGGTCGGGCATGGTCCGACGATAGCTCGCCGGCGACCCCCGGCGACCTCCGGTCGACATGGCAGGCTGAGGGTATGGCGGCACCCGCGGACCCCGGCCCCGCCAGCCCGACCCCCGCGGGCGGGCCGCCCGAGCGAGGTGGGCTGCGCCGATGGGGCAGCTGGGTCGCCCGCCATCCTCGACAGGTCCTCCTCACCTGGCTGACCCTGATCGTCCTCAGCTTCGCGACCGCGCTGGGTGCCTTCGGCAATTCCGGTCTCTTCCAACGGCTCGACGCCGGCGACATCCAGGTCACGGGCGAGAACCAGGCCGGGCGCGAGGTGCTCGGCAGGTTCGCCCGGCCGAGTCATCAGATCTATACGCTGCTGGCCTCGGGGGTGGACGTCACCGACCCGCACACGCGCGCCGCCGGACGGAGAGCCGCGCGCGACCTGCGCGAGATTCCCGGGGTCTCCAGCGTGGCCAGCCCTTTCACGGTGCCCGCCGGACCCCTCTCCCGCGGCGCATTTCCCTTTCTCGCCCAAGGAAGCCCGCGACCCGGTATCGCCATCGTCGTCGCATTCGACATCGGCCTCCCCCGCGCGACTCAGGCCACCTCCAGCCGCGCGGCCGACGTCGTTTTCGACCGGTTCCTGCGCGAGAGCGGCGCGACCGGTTCGCAGCGTGGCGGGGTGCGGCCGTTGGTCGATCGCATCGTCGCCCAGGTCAAGACGGACGGCCAGCGCGGCGAGGGCATCGCCCTGCCGATCAGCTTCGTCGTCATGATCGTCGTCTTCGGCGGCCTGGTGGCTGCGGCGATCCCCATCGCCGGGGCCGTGGCCTCCATCGGCGGGGCGCTGATCCTCCTCCTGGGGTTCTCCTATGTCCTGCCCCTGGACGCCTCGGTCGTCAACGTTGTCACGGTGCTCGGCCTCGGGCTGTGCATCGATTACGGGCTCTTGGTCGTCAGCCGCTTCCGGGAGGAGATCGGCCGGGCCAACCCCGGCATCGCCCCGGCCGACCTGACTCGCGAGGACATCGTCGCGGCCTGCGCGCAGACCCTCCACCGGGCGGGACGAACGGTGGTGTTCTCCGGCCTCATCGTCACCATTTCGCTGGCCGGACTGATGGTCTTCGACATCCCGTTCATTCGGGCCCTGAGTGCTGCGGGTGTCTGCGTGGTCCTTCTCGCCATGGCGGTCGGCCTCACCCTGGCCCCGGCCGCATGTGTCGCCGGCGCTCGACGGGTGCTGCGCAATCGCCCGGAGTCCTCCCCCGATGTCGGCATCTTCGAACGGCTTGCCCATGTCGTGCAACGGATTCCGTGGGTCGCCGTCACCGTCATCACCACCCTGCTGCTGCTCCTCGCGCTGCCGGCCGCGCGCATGGCCACGACCTCATCGGGAGGAGGGCTGCTCCCCCGGGGGACCCCCGAGCGGGTGTTCTTCGAGGACCTCTCCCGTCACTACCCCTATCTCGTCGGGGCGCAGGTCGTCCTGGTCTGCCGAGCGCCGATGGCCGATGTGTTGGCCTTCGCTGTCCAGGTCCGGGGCCGTCCCGGCGTCGTCTCGGTGGACCCGCCCTACCAGCAGGGGCCGGGGGTGGTGACTCTCGGCATACGGACCGGAGACAACGGGACCGGACCGGACTCGCGGGCCGCCGTGGCCAGCCTGCGCGCCGATCGCCCACCCTTCGAATCCTGGACGATCGGGCAGGCCGCCGCCCTGCGCGATTTCACCGACGTCATCCGGGCTCGGGCGCCCCTGGCGGCACTGCTGGTGGCCCTGGCCACCCTCGTCCTGCTCTTCCTCATGACCGGATCACTCGTGGTCCCGGTCAAAGCGCTCGTGATGAATCTCCTCTCCCTCGGGGCGACCCTCGGCGTCCTGGTGTGGATCTTCCAGAAGGGCAATCTCTCCGGACTGCTCCGCTTCACCTCGAATGGCGCGATCGAGAGCACCGTGCCCGTCCTCGTGCTCGCGTTCGGGTTCGGGCTCTCGATGGACTACGAGGTCTTCCTCCTCTCGCGCATCGTCGAGTTGCACGAGCAAGGAGTCGAGACCGCCGGCGCCGTCCGGCTGGGGCTGCAGCGCTCCGGGCGCATCATCACCTCGGCCGCGCTGCTGATGATCATCGTCTTCGCGGGCTTCGCCACGGCCGATCTCTTGGTGATGAAACAAGTCGGGGTGGCCCTGACCATCGCCATCGCCGTCGACGCCACGATCGTCCGGATGCTGCTCGTCCCCGCGACGATGTCGGTGCTCGGTCCCCTCAATTGGTGGGCGCCGCGGCGTCTGCGCCGGTGGCATGACCGCTGGGGGATCGTCGGCTGACCCACGGGCGACCCGAGGAGGTCGACCAGCCGATCGTCACGGCGGTCACGCGCTCCCGCAGCGCCCCAGGACCCGCCGCAGCCGCTCCAGTGCCGCCGTCGCGTCGGATTGCTCGGCGCGCAGCCGCCAGGCGAGTCCGGCGAGCCCGGCCCGCACGGCGAACCACCCCGCCCGCGCCGCCAACCCCGGGTCCTCCTGGCCGTATGCCGCGAGCGCCCCCGCGAGCGTCTCCTCCCCGAGGTCGAGGAGCAGGAGAGCGAAGTCCCGGGCCGGGTCCCCGACGACGGCGTCGCTGACATCGATGATGCCCGTCAGCCTCTGCGTCCGGGGGTCGACGAGGAGGTGGTCTTCGCCGAGATCATTGTGGCAGAGCACCTTTCGCCCGGGTGCGGCTGGCGCGGGCCTGGCGAGGAAGGCCGCGAACGCGGCCCTGTCCGCCACCGGAATCCGGTCCCCCACCCGGTCGAGTTCATCGGCCGTATGCCGCAGCCACCCCTCCGGGTCCACCGCCACCCACTCCGGCCCCAGGTCCCCCGCGGGGGCGGCATGCAGGTCGACGAGCATCCGGCCGATCTCGGTGCCGAAGCCGCGCGGATCCCGCAGCTCGACCTCTCCAACGGGAACGCCGGGAACGTGCGTGAGCAGGAGTGCCCCCTCGTCCAGGTCGCACGCGACCACGGCGTTCGTCGCCACCGCCGTGTGACGGCGGATGAACGCTAACGTCACCCGATCGCGACCGGCGACCTCCCGCCGGTCCTCGACGTCGAGGAGCTTGGACACCCGCAGGACCAGCTGCGGCCGCCCGGGGGCGTCCACGGCATACGCGTGGTTGTCCCAGCCCTCCCCGATCTCGCTGATGGCGACGCCGGCGAGCGTCGGGTCCATTCGGGCGAGCAGGGCAGCGAGGTCGACCCCGCGGCGGGGCAGGCTCACCGCGCCGGGAGCCGGTCGAGGAAAGCGACCTGTGCGGCGATCAACCGCACCCGGGCAGTCGCCAGATCGCACCACTGCGCGCGGTCGATCTCCGGGAAGGTCAGGCTCCGCCCCGAGCGCGGCGGCCACTCCATCGTGACGGGGCTCGAGGTGACGAGGGCGAGGTCGAGGGGGGCGGGCACGGCATACCCCTGGACGGTCTTGCCACCCGACTGACGCACGGTCCCGAGGTCGATCCACTCCCCGTCCGGCACCGGAGTCCCGGTTTCCTCGACCCACTCGCGGGCGGCGGCAGCGGCCGGCGACTCGACGGCGGGATCGAACTCACCCTTGACGATCGACCACGCCCGCGCGTCCTTGCGCGCCCACAGCGGCCCGCCCAGGTGGGCGATGAAGACGAGCAGGCCGTCGGGACCGTCGTGGATGGGCAGCAAGCCCGCGCTCGTGCGAGTGCGCCGCGCGGGCGCGCCCGGGCTCACCGGCCGGCATCCTCCGGGCCTGCCTGGCTCGGGCTCGCGGGGACGGCGTCGATCCCGGCCTCCTTGCGCTGCTCCGGCGTGATCGGGGCCGGAGCCTCGGTGAGCGGGTCGTAGCCACCCCCGGACTTGGGGAACGCGATGACGTCGCGGATCGAGTCATAGCCGCCGAGGAGCATGACAATCCGGTCCCACCCGAAGGCGATGCCGCCGTGCGGAGGGGCACCGAAGCGGAAGGCGTCGAGGAGGAAGCCGAACTTCTCCTGCGCCTGCTGCGGCGTCAGGCCCATGATGGCGAAGACGCGCTCCTGAACCTCGCGGCGGTGGATACGGATCGAGCCGCCCCCGATCTCGTTGCCATTGCAGACCATGTCGTAGGCGTAGGCCAGGGCCGATCCGGGGTCGCTCTCGAGGGCGTCGAGGAAGCGGTCCTGGGGCGAGGTGAAGGCGTGGTGCACCGCGGTCCAGGTCCCGCCGCCGACGGCGACATCCCCCGCTGCGACCGCCTCGTCGGCCGGTTCGAAGAGGGGCGCGTCGATGACCCAGAGCAGCGACCACGAGTCCGGTGGGATCAGGTCCCCGCGCCGGGCGATCTCGAGCCGCGTCGCCCCGAGCAGGGCCCGGGCCGACTTCGCGGGCCCGGCCGCGAAGAAGATGCAGTCGCCGGGCGTAGCCCCGACGTGCTGCGCCAATCCGGCCGCCTCCGCCGCCGAGAGATTCTTGGCGACCGGGCCGCCCAGCGAACCGTCATCCAGGACAAGGACATAGGCGAGGCCCTTGGCTCCCCGCTGCCGGGCGAACTCCTGCCACCCGTCGAGGACCTTGCGCGGCTGCCCGGCTCCGCCGGGCATGACGACGGCACCGACATAGGGCGCCTGGAAGACCCGGAAGGTCGTGTGGGCGAAATAGCCCGTGCAGTCGGTCAGCTCGAGACCGAAACGCAGGTCGGGCTTGTCGCTACCGAACCGGGCGAGGGCGTCGGCATACGTCATCCGGGGGAAGGGGGTGGCCAGGTCGACCCCGATGACGGCCCACAGCGCCTTGGCGATGGCCTCGCCGAGTTCGATGACATCGTCCTGGGTGACGAAGCTCATCTCGATGTCGAGTTGGGTGAACTCCGGTTGCCGGTCGGCCCGGAAGTCCTCATCCCGATAGCAGCGCGCGATCTGGTAGTAGCGCTCCATCCCGGCGACCATCAGCAGCTGCTTGAACAGCTGGGGGCTCTGCGGCAGGGCATACCAGGAGCCCGGCGACAGTCGCGCGGGGACAACGAAGTCCCGGGCCCCCTCGGGTGTCGACCGGGTGAGGGTGGGGGTCTCGATCTCGACGAAATCACGCTCGGCCAGCACCGCTCGGGCGGCAGCGTTGACCTTCGAGCGCAGCCGCAGGCCGGTGCCGGCGGAGTGCGCACCGGGACGGCGCAGGTCGAGATACCGGTGCTTCAGCCGGGCCTCCTCCCCCACGCTGACCCGCTCGTCGATCTGGAAGGGCAGCGGGTCGCTCGGGTTGAGCACCTCGATCACCTCGGCGACGACCTCGATCGCACCGGTGGGCAGCTCGGGGTTGATATTCCGCTCCGACCGGGCCACGACGCGGCCACCGACCCGGACGCAGTACTCGTTGCGCAGGTCGTGCGCCGCCCCGGTGAGGACCTCGTCGCGCGCGACGACCTGGACGATGCCGCTGGCGTCGCGCAAATCGAGGAAGGCCACCCCACCGTGATCGCGCCGTTTGGCCACCCACCCGGTGAGGGTGACGGTCTGGTCGATGTCGTCGGGCCGCAGGGCGCCGGCGTGATGGGTGCGCAGCACGGAGTCTGTTTCCTCGGGGTCTCGGGGGGTTGTCGTGCCCGATTCTACGGACCGGTATGCCGCCCCGCCCCCTCACTTCGCTTCAGCCCGCTCGCTTCGCGCCCTCCCCCATCGCCTCCGTCGTGTTGCTCGCGGTTTTCCTGGTGACCCTCCCTGCGCCGCGGGTCCGAGGGCCCGGCGGAGCCGGCGCTGGAGCAGGAAGAGCCCCGCTGGCCCTTGGCCGTCGCGGTGGGGCTGCTCGCGGTGGCGGCCGTCCTGGCCGCCTTCGTCTCCGACTGGTTCGTCCACGCGCTGGAGCCGGCGATGAGCACCATGGGGATTTCCGAGGCGTTCGCGGGCCTCGTCGTCGTGGCTATCGCGGGAAATGCCATCCCCGCCAACCGCCGAGCGTCGTCGGTCATCCGCCCAGCGTCGCGCGCCGCCATTCATCACCTTCGACGGGGAGTCGACCTGGGCCGAGGGTGCCTCCCTGCTGGCGGTCTACGCCCTCATCGCCACGTCGTTCTGGTGGGGCTGACCGGATCCGGAGGAGGCGTCGGGTGGGGTTGGCGCGGCATACCCGGGGTCAGAAGCCGACAGCAGCGAGTGCCACACGCACGCGGTCGGTCAACGACCGGACATAGGTGTCGGTCAGATGGTTGGAGTCGCGGTACACCACGACACCGCCGATGACGGGAGCGCACATCGCGCGCGGGCAGATGTAGTCGGTCAGGCCGACGCCGGTGAAGCTCGGATTGGCGGCGAGGACATCCGCCTGAGCGGTGCCATTGCGCCCGGTGCCGTCGGCCCGGGAGAAGGCGCACGCCGACTGGTGGTCCGGGTGGGCGAGAAGGCATTCCGCCATATTCTGCGTGGGGCGGGGGGTGTCGTGTATGAGGACGACCGAGGCTCCGGTGGCGCGGACGTAGCCGGTCAGAGCCCGGGACGCGGCACGTTCGAAACTACCCTCGTCGACCGAATAGCGAGCCCAACTCGTCACGATCACAGTGGGGCGCAGGGACGCGATCAGGGTGGCGACCTGCTGATTCCAGGCGACGCACTGGGTGTAGCCGCCCGCTTGGCCCGCACGCGGCAACACCATCCCGTCCAGCGGGGGGCAGGAGGACTTGGTCAGCCCGATGACGCGCCAATGCCGCTGCTTCGCGATGACGTCGAGCGCCGGGAGCCACTGTTTCGCGTGCGAATCACCGACGACCACCAGAAGCTTCGTCCCGCGTGGATCCCCGACCGGGCACTCCACGGGTGTCGTGGCCTCGAGATCGGTCGTGCACGGGTCCCGCGTGTCGACCGTTCCGGTGTCGAGGGCGACCCGGTCCAGACTGGGGATTGCGCCCGGCGCGCGGTCCTGGACCGCGCCGGCCGGGGACGTCGTCGGGTGATCCCCGAGGACCTGGGCGCCGATCGGGCCGCGGACGGCATACACGTCGTCGGGAACCGCCCATCGGATCGTCGACGGCAGCCCCGTGGCGGGCCACGCGAAGGTCAGGACGACGATCCCGGTGAGGGCGGCCGCAACAGAGTTAGTAGCCCCCAAATAGAGCGAGGCGGCGTCGCGGCGGTTGGCCGGCAAGGCGTCCGCATGCCGACGGACGGGGTCCTCGACGAAGCGGAAAGACAGCCAGGCCGGCACCAGCGCCGCGGCGGCGGCCAGGAGTCCCGCCCCGAGCGGTGGGTGGGTGGTGGTCGAGGTCCACGCCATGGCGACGACGATGAACGGCCAATGCCACAGATAGACGCTGTAGGACAGCCTGCCGAGCCACTGCATCGGCGCTAGCGCGAGGAGCCGTCCGGGTCCCCCGGTGGGCGTGGCCGGACAACACCAGAGCAGCAAAGCCGTGCCCACCGTCGGGATGAGTGCCCGCCATCCCGGGAACGGGGCGTCGGCTCGGATCAGGAGGACACCGGCGGTAATCAGGGCGAGACCCCCCCATGCCCCGAGTCGCGCCCAGCGCGCGCCCAACCGACCCCCCAACGCGGGCACGCACGCGACGACGGAGCCAAGGGCGAGTTCCCACACTCGCGTCGGTGTCACGAAATAGGCCGCGGGGCCGGATCTGCTGGTCCACGTCAGGGACGTGGCCAGCGACAGGAGAAGGACGCCGGCGCTCGCCCACAGAACCGTGCGCGCCATGGACCAGCCCAGCCGCGCGGCAAGGACGGCACAGCCGAGGCAGAGCAGGGGCCACAACAGGTAGAACTGCTCCTCCACCGAGAGGCTCCAGAAGTGCTGGACCGGGCTCGGCAGGACATCGGCGGACAGATAATCCACCGATTGCGCCGCCATCCGCCAGTTCACGAGATAGGTCGCGCTGGCGACGATGTCCCGGCCACCCGACGGCCACCGACTGCGGGGCAGCGCCAGCAGGAGGATGACGGCGGCGCCGACGAGGGCCGCGAGCGCAGCGGGAAGCAGGCGGCGCGCCCGCCGTGCATAGAAGTTGCGCAGATTGACCCGTCCGGTCTGGGCGACCTGGCGCAGGAGGACGCCCGACATGAGGTATCCGGAGATGACGAAGAAGATATCGACCCCGGTGAAACCCCCTGGCACCCAGGCAAATCCGGCGTGCCAAAGGACGACGGTCCCGACGGCGATCGCCCGCAGGCCCTCGATGTCGGTCCGCAGGGGATGGGGCCGGTGCCGGGCCGCATCGGCGGCCGTCTCGCCGTGTGGTTGCCGCCACTGGGTCGTCAGGAGCAGGAGGAGCGGGAGCACGCAGGCCCCGAGGATGACGACAAGCAGAAGCGGCCGCGGGCCGTGGCCATCCGGGTGAAGGGGAACCTCCGCCGGGTGGATGACCTTGGCGCCGGGATGGTGTGCGAGCATCCGCGCGGATGCAGCGTCGGCGACATCCGCGGCAAGTCCGGGATCGGGCGCCGTGGCCTGGATGCGCGTGGTGCCCGCGTCGGTCCCTGCCTGCGCAGACAGGGAGACCGGGCCGCCTCCGGTGATGGCCAAGGGTTCGAGGATCGCCCGCCTGACCGCGGGGTCGGCCACCTCCCGGGCGACCTGCTGTGCGGGGACGGACGAGACCGTCGCCACCGCCGTGTATGCCGCGGGCACCCCGGACAGCCGCCAGCCCAGGAGCGCTGTGATCACCAGGCCCGCCAGCAGCAGCGCCTTGGTCACCCGAGCGGTCACCAGGAGTGCTGCCGCTCCCAGAGCGGCCACGGCGAGTCCGCCGGACGCAGGTCGCGCCAGTCGCGTGCCCGGGCGGCGTGGGTGGCCAAGATGGCGATCACGGTGTGCGGGTTGTGGATTCGTCCGGCGAGGACGGCGTCGAGGACGGCGTCGAGCGGGAGCCAGCGCAGCGGCATACCCCACTCCTCCCCCTCCCGGGTATGCCGCGCGGCCGCCGGCAGGTCGCTGATCCCCCGCGCGAGATAGATCCGGATTGCCTCGCTGGTGTAGCCCGGTGAGGTGAAGTAGTCGGTCAGGACGGCCCAGTCGGTCGCCTGAAGGTCCGCCTCCTCGGCGAGTTCGCGGGCGGCCGTGCGCAGCGGGTCCTCACCGGCGATGTCGAGCAACCCGGCCGGGACCTCCCACTCCAGGACGCGCACCGGGTGGCGGTACTGCTGGACAAGCGCGATCCGGTCGGCCTCGTCCAGCGCGACGACGGCGACCGCCCCGGGGTGGCGGATCAGGTCACGGTCGACGATCCCTCCGGGGCCGAGATCGACCCGGTCCCGCTGCACATCCCAGACCAGTCCGTGATAGACCGTCCGGCTCTCCAGAACGGGACGCTCGACGGCCTCGTCGGCGATGGCCTCGTCGGCGATGGCCTTGTCGGCGATGGCCTCGCTCACGAGGCGACGGTGCCCGGGCGCGGCGGCTCGACCTCGACCAGGCGCAGGGAGCGTTGCCGGTCGATGGCCGCGCCGATCAACCCGGCGAACAACGGGTGCGCGCGGTGCGGCCGGGACTTGAACTCGGGATGGGCCTGGGTCCCGACATAGTAGGGATGGACGTCTGCGGGGAGTTCGACGAATTCGACGAGATTGCCGTCCGGGGAGGTCCCGCTGAAGACCAGCCCCGCATCGGAGAGCTGGTCGCGATAGCGGTTGTTGACCTCGTAGCGGTGGCGGTGCCGCTCCTCGACCGAGACCGAGCCATAGGCCTCGGCGACGACGGAGCCCTCGAGGAGCTTCGCGGCATACGACCCGAGGCGCATCGTGCCCCCGAGATCACCGGCACCCTCGACGTAGGCGAGCTGTTCGGCCATCGTCGCGATCACCGGAGCGGGGGTCTGGGGGTCGAACTCACTGGAGGAGGCGCCGGCGATGCCGGCGACGTGACGGGCGTACTCGATGACCATGCACTGCAGGCCAAGACAAATCCCCAGGGTCGGTATGCCGCGCTCCCGCGCCCACCTCAGGGCCCCCACCTTCCCCTCGATCCCCCGGACGCCGAACCCGCCAGGCACGAGGATCGCGTCGACGCCACCGAGCGCCTTGGTCGCCCCGGCCTCGGTCTCGCACGAGTCGGACGTCACCCACCGGATCCGCACTTTGGCGTCGTGGGCGAAGCCGCCGGCCCGCATCGCTTCGGTGATCGACAGATAGGCGTCGGGCAGGTCGATATATTTCCCGACGAGCGCGACCTCGACCTCGTGCGCGGGCGTGTGGACCCGCCGCAACAACTCGTCCCAGGCCGACCAGGCCACGTCGCGGAAGTTCAGGCCGAGCCGCCGGATGACATAGGCGTCCAGGCCCTCGCGGTGGAGCACCTTGGGGATGTCGTAAATCGAGGGCGCATCGACGGCTGCCGTGACCGCGTCGATGTCGACATCGCACATGAGGGAGATCTTGCGCTTGATCGACTCGGGGATCTCCCGATCCGCCCGCAGGACAAGGGCATCCGGCTGCAGCCCCACCTGCCTCATGGCGGCGACCGAATGTTGGGTCGGTTTGGTCTTCAGCTCCCCGCTCGGGGCGAGATAGGGGACGAGGGAGACGTGAACGAACATGGAGTTGTCCCGCCCCAGGTCGTGGCGCACCTGTCGGGCCGCCTCGAGAAAGGGCAGCGACTCGATGTCGCCGACGGTGCCACCGATCTCGGTGATGATGATGTCGGGGGCATCGGCGTCGGCGACTCCGGGCGACCCGCCGGCCTGGGCCCGCATCCGCCGCTTGATCTCGTTGGTGATGTGGGGGATGACCTGGACCGTGTCGCCGAGGTACTCGCCCCGGCGCTCCTTGGCGATGACCTCGCTGTAGACCTGTCCGGTGGTGACATTGGCCCGGGCATTGAGGTTGACGTCGAGGAAGCGCTCGTAATGCCCGATGTCGAGATCGGTCTCGGCCCCGTCCTCGGTGACGAAAACCTCGCCGTGCTGGAAGGGGTTCATCGTGCCGGGGTCGACGTTGAGATAGGGGTCGAGCTTCTGCATCGTCACCCGGAGGCCGCGCGCCCGGAGG
The DNA here is from genome assembly GCA_016702415.1 of Nostocoides sp. GTDB lineage: Bacteria > Actinomycetota > Actinomycetes > Actinomycetales > Dermatophilaceae > Nostocoides_A. The sequence goes on along the minus strand of JADJEA010000001.1, from coordinate 1,678,832 downwards.
AGGTTGCCGAGACTCGACGCCGTCAGGCCCTTGCCGAGCGAGGAGGCCACGCCCCCGGTCACAAAGATGTGTTTCGTCGCAGCCACCACGGGCTTCAACTGTACGTCACCCGGGCGAGGTCGGCGTACACGCGCGCCCACCGGCGTGCCGTCGCCGCTGCGTCCGGCCAGCCGGCGGCACGTTGCCGCGCGACGGTCGCGAGCGCGCCCGTCGCCTCGGGGTCGGCCAGGAGGGCGTCGATCGCGGCGGCCAGGGCACGCGGATCGCCCGGCGGGACCAGCCGGCCCGCACCGTTGGCGAGATCGGGCAGGCCGCCGACCGCGGGCACCACAACGGGCGTGCCGGCGGCCATCGCCTCCTGGACGACCAGCGCCCGGGCCTCCCAGTGGGAGGTGAGGGCGAAGGCGTCGGCGGCGAGCAGCATACGGCCGGGGTCGGCGACCGGTCCGAGGAAGCGGACCGGGGCATTCTCGGCGGCGACCCGGGCCCGCAAGCGGTCCAGCAGGTCAGCATCTCCCGACCCGGCCACGACCCACGCGATCGGCGACCGGACCAGTCCCGCCGCAGCGACGAGGGTGGCGAGATCCTTTTGGGGGGCGATCCGGGAGATCGTCGCCACCAGGGCGGTGGTGGTGTCCAGCCCCAGCTCGCTCCGTATGCCGACCCTCGCCTCCGCGCGGGCCGCCTCCCCGGCGGCCAGGAGGGAGGGCACGCGCGGGGACGGCACCGGCGCGAGTTCCGTCCGCGTCGCACCCAGGCGCCGGGCGAGATCGACCAGGTCAGCGCTGGCGCCGGTGACCAGATCGGCCCGGGCCAGCGCTCGGCCCAAGGCGTTCCGGGCCACGGCGGCGATGGGTCCGAAGAGGGCAGGAGGCTCGTTGTGCAGGCTGGCCACGAGAGCCGGACCGGAAGGCGCACCGCATCGGGCGTCCCGATGCTGCCCACGGCGTAGTCCGAGCACCGCGGCGGCGAGGATCGCCGGTTGCTGACCGTGGGCGTGGACAACATCGGCCCGGCGGCACCATGCCCTCAGGACGGCGAGGCGGCGACCGGTGTCGACGCGCGGGCCGCCGGAAGGCCACAGCCTCAAGGCGTCGGACCATCCGAACCGCTCTGCAGTCAGGTCGTCGGTGGCGATGCGCACGTTTGTCCCGACCTCGCTCAGGTGGCGCGCCAGGTCATCGACATGGGTGCCGATCCCGCCGGTCGACCGTCCGAGCAGGAGCAGGACGCGGGGGCCTGCCGGACCAGTCATGGGCCCCGATCCTTCCACTCGGGCGGGCCGCCCACTCACCCCGGGCCCCCGGTAGTGCCCGACAACCGGGAGGTGCGCGAGACCGCCCGGCCGGCCGCCAGGACGACGGCGGCAGGCACGAAGCCGACCACGAGCCCGTGAACCAGATGACCGGCCACTCCCCCGCCCGGAGCGGTCCACCAGCGGCCCACACCCCAGCGCAGCAGGAGGGTCGAGCCCACCGCCGCGATCGCCACGGTCAGCAGTGTCCGGGCCGCACCGGCCAATCCCGGTGGACCCCACGCCCGCCACACCAGGACGGCCAGGACGAGCGCAGCGATCGTCATCCCCGTCGTCGACCCGATCCCCACGGCGATCAGGGTGGAGCGGATACCGTTGTGCCCCAAGGTTGTGAGGATCGGCAACCCGCCCGCGACGAGCCAGCCCACCGCCATTGCGCCCGCGGCCCGACGGGCCGGGCCGCGCGCATAGAGCGCCCGCACGAGGAGCGCTGCGGCCCCGAATCCGACCAGGCCGGGGCTCATGCTGGTCAGGGCCGCGGGCAGGGCGGCGAGGGCGCCACCGCCGGACCCCGACCGGCTCCGATCGAGCGCCGAGAAGAACCCGCCGAGATCGGGAGCTGCGGCGACCAGGGCGGCGGCACCGGCTGTCGTCACGATGAGGATGGACCGCAGGGAACGGGCGAGGACCCCGGCCGCCGCGTCGGGCGCCGCTCCCGGTAGCCCTTCGCGATCCGTGCCCACCCGCGCGGGGGGTTTCGTCTCGGACACGGCGGCGGCCAGCACCGGGAAGGCCGCGGTGGCGATGGGGACGGCAAGCACGGCATACGGGAGGAGATAGAGCGCCTGGGCGTATTGGTAGGCGATGAGCACCCCGGGTCCGCCGCGATGGTTGCTCAACCACACGACCGCGAGCACAGCGACCTGCTGGGCGACGAGCGCGAGGAGCCCGGCCCCGGCGAGGTGCAGGGCGCGGGCGGCGACGCCTGGGGGAAAGCGCAACCGGGGACGCCAGCTCAGCCCGAGACCGGCCAGCGACGGGAGGAGGGTGAGCAGCATCGCAAGCACCCCGGCCGTTGTCCCCCAGGCGAGGACGTTCAGAGCCTGGCGGGTCGGGTGGCCCGGGTCCGGGCAGAGGAGGCCGTATGCGGCATACGTCCCGATGACGACGAGGCTCGAGACGAGCGGCGCGGCGGCGGCCGCGGCGAACCGGCGGTGTGCCTGGAGGACCCCCGACAGGACGATCCCCCAGCCGTACAACAGGATCTGCGGCGCGAAGACCGTGAGCATGAGAGCGCCGCGATCGACGGCGTCGGCGCCGAGCGCTCCCGGGTCGAGGAGGGCCCCCGCGATCGGCCGGGCGAGCAGGAGCACGAGCAGGGTCAGGGGGGCGAGGATGACCAGGGACCAGGTCAGGAGCGCGGAGGCGACGGCAGAGGTGCCGGCCCGGTCGTTCGCGGCGGCCCGCCCGGCGAGCAATGGGACTGTCGCCGCCGCGAGGATGCCCCCGGCCGCGACCTCGTAGATCACATTCGGCACCGTGTTGGTGCTCTGGTAGATCGACCCCACCGCCGTCGCCCCGACCGTCGCCGCGAAGACCAGGGTGCGCGCGAAGCCCGCGACCCGGCTGGCGGCGGTGAGAACGGCGATGGTGCGCGCCTGCCGGGTCAGCTCCCCCGCCGTCACGCGCGACCCCAGGCGTCGATCTCGCGCAGACCCGGCGTCGCGGCGATGACCGCCGTGAAACTCACCTTCTCCGCGGCGAGGGTGAGCGCGGTGATGGGCGCCAGAGCGGCCGCCCGGCCGCGCGGACCGGTCTGGGCGACCAGCGCCGTGCCGACGAGTGCTCCGAGCGGATTGGCCCCGCCGTCCCCGAGCATGGTCCGGCCCGCGAGATCGTCGGGCAGGAGCGCGGCCGCGACCCCGAGAGCCAGCGCCGCCGGGAGGCTGCGCCCAGGCCGTATGCCGAGCCACCCCCCCGCGATCACCGTCGCCTTGAGGGTCCGTCCGGGGCGCAGGTCGAGCAGGTTGGCGAGATTCGCGCTCCCGGCAATGACGCCACCCCCGATGACGGCGTCCGCGACCCGACGTCGCCCGTGGACGCGGTCTCCGCGAAGGCCATCGGCGGCGAGCAGCCCGGAAGCCCCCAGGGCGACGATCTTGATCACACCGGTGGTGACGCGCCCCTGACGAAGGGCACCGAGGTGCCCGCGCAGGCCCTTGCTGGACCCATCGCCAGCGAGGTCGTCGAGGACTCCGGCGCAACCCGAGCCGATGGTCGCGATCAGGGCGGGCGCCGGGTCGGCCCCGATCAGAGGGGCGCCGCCGACAGCCCCCAGCGCGGCACCGATGATCGCGGCCGGCCCCTCGAGCAGCGACACGGGCCGGCCGGCATGGTTGATCCGGGTCCAGCGGGCGGCCCCTCCGGGAGGATGTCGCCGCAGCAGGACTTCCGTGCCCGCCGCGAGCGCGCCGCCAAGCACCGCCGCACCCGCGAAGCACAGCGGGCCGGTGCGGTTATCCCACCGGCGGGAAGACACGGGTGGCCCCCGTCAGGGTGCCGTACTGCCCTGAGGCACCGGCGAGTTGCTCGGTGAGGGCATCGACAACGCTCACCTGCCCGAGGGTCGTTCCGACATCGTCGACGGTCGAAAGATGCTGGCGGATGGCCGAATCGGTGCGGACGCTCATCAAGGGCGAGACGACCCGGGTCTCGCTCGGCTCGAGGTCCCCCACCAAGACCGCCCCGTCGGCGCGGCTGTCGAGGCTGCCGGCGAGGCCCGCCTCGGCGTCCGCCCATGCGGTCGCATCCGGGCTGGTCTCGAGCGCCGGACCACCGATGACGACGACGCTCGTGGCCACCTGGGCCGGGAGGGGCCGGCTCACGACCCCCGCGTCGAGCAGGAGCTTCCACGCCGCGGTCCGGGCCTCGGGCGTGGGCGCGAATCCGACCCCGTCACTTCCGGTGACGGTGCGCTCGGTTAGGCACGCGGCGATGGCCGGATCGAGTCCGGAGCCGGCGACCGCCCCGGCTGGCATCGCGAGCGCCGTGTCGACCTCGCTCGCCAGGGCGGCGCGGGCGGCCTGAGCGGCGGGGGCGGGATCGGCATACACGCTGCCGAGGGTGATGCGACCGGTGAGGATGGCTCCCGCGCTGGTGAGAGTGTCCTCCGTCGTCGAGACGACGGAGCTGGGCGCTCCGGGGAGGTCGACGACGACGACCGTGCGGCCGGAGAGCTTGTCGGCGACCAGAGTGGCGAGGCGGGATGCCTCGAACGACTGATGGACCCCGAGGGCCTTGGTGGTGGTGTCGAGTTGGCTGCGCAGGTCGGCCTTGTCCTCTCGCAGGGTATTGACCTCGCTGTTGACCGACTGGAGGATGCCGCTGTTGAGCGGCCCGGCCCCGAGGACGATCCCAACCGCGAGCGCGATGAGCACCGAGGCCAGCGAGACGAGGTGGTAGCGGAAGTCGATCACGTGAACACTCCCACGATCGTGGCCCACAGGTCGTCCCAGCGGGCGCCGAGCAGGTTGAGGATGACCGAGCCCCCCGGCGTCGAGGACAGGGCCAGGCCGAGCACCATGAGTGGGACCAAGAGCATCGCCAGGATGGTCCAGACGGAGATCCGAGTCCGGTAGAGCCGCGAAACCCCCTTGGCGTCGATGAGCTTGGACCCGACCCGCAGTCGCGTGAGGAAGGTGCTGGCCATCCCCTTGCGACCCTTGTCGAGGAACTCCACGAGGGTCGCATGGGTGCCCACGGCGACGATGAGGGTGGCGCCCTTGTCGTCGGCGAGCAGCATGGCGACATCCTCGCTGGTCCCGGTCGCCGGGAACACCACCGGGTGGATACCGAGATTCTGCACTCGCTCGACGCCGGGCGCCCGACCGTCACGGTAGGCATGGACAACGATCTCGGCGCCGCTGGTCAGCGCCGCGTCGGAGACCGAGTCCATGTCGCCGACGATGAGATCGGGCCGGTGGCCGGCCTGGATCAGCGCATCGGCACCGCCGTCGACGCCGATCAGAACCGGCTTGAACTCCCGAATGTAATGCTGCAGCGCCTGCAGGTCTTCCTTGTAGTGGTAGCCCCGGACGACGATCAGGGCATGCCGACCGTCGAGGATGGTGCGGATCTCGGGAACGCCGACACCGTCGATGAGCAGGTCTTTCTCGCGGACGAGATACTCCATCGTGTTGCGGGCGAACATCTCCAGCTGCCCCGACAGCCCTTCCCGCGCCGTCGCCATCTCCTCGCGGACGCCGTCGAGATTCAGCGGCCGGCCAGTGGCGACCACGGTGTCTCCCCGGCTGATGACGGACCCGTCGAGGTGGACCCAGTCGTCCTCGGCGAGGCTGTCCATGACCGCCGACCCGACGTCATCCAGGATGGGGATGCCCGCCTCGAGGATGATCTCCGGCCCGACATTGGGGTAGCGGCCGGAGATCGACCGCGCCGCATTGACGACGAGGCTCGGCCGGCAGGCGACCAGCGCCTCCGCGCTGACTCGGTCGATGTCCTCGTGGTCGATGACGGCGACCTCGCCGGGACGCAGCCGCTTGGTCAGATCCTTGGTCCGCCGGTCCACCCGTGCGCGCCCGGTCGCGCCCGGTGGCGGTGGCCCGGGCGAACGATGCAGCAGGCGGGTCCTCATCGCCGTCATCGTTTCACGCTCCGCCCGGCACTGCCGCCTCTCGGTGATCCAGCCCTCGGTGATTCAGCCCTCGCTGATCCAGCCCTCGTCGGCGTGGCGTTGGGTACGGTCCCGCCGGCAGGCGCACCGGACAGAGAAGACGCATGCGCACGGAGTTCCGCGGCGTGGGAGCGCGCGGTCGGGGAGTCGGTGCCGGCCATCATCCGGGCGAGTTCACCCTCGCGCTCCGCCCCCTCCAGCAGTCGTATGCCGCTGGCGGTCACCGGCCCGTCGCTCGACTTGACGACCAGCAGATGCCGATCGGCGAACGCCGCGACCTGGGCAAGGTGCGTCACGACGATCACTTGAGCGCTGCGGGCCAATCGCGCGAGCCGGGCACCGATATCCAGCGCGGCCGAGCCGCCCACCCCGGCGTCGACCTCGTCGAACACATAGGTCGGGACCGCGCTGACCCGCTCCCCGAGAGCGACCTCCACGGCCAGCATGACCCGGGAAAGTTCACCGCCGCTCGCCGACCGGGTGATCGGGCGCTCGGGCAGGTCGGGGGCGCTGCGGAAGCGGAACTCGACATCGTCACAGCCAGCGCGCGTCGCCCGCACTGGGACCTCCTCACCGGCGCGGCGCAGACCGTCGGGGTCCTCCCGAGCGCCGACGGCTACCGTGACCGTTGCCCCGGGGAGCGCGAGGTGCCCCAACTCCCCGGTGACGGCGCTGCCCAGGTCCGCCGCCGCGGCCCGGCGGGCCGACGTCAACGTGGCCGCGGTGGCACCCACGCGCTCACGCAGGGCCGCCTCCCGCGCGCGAGCAGCCTCGAGGTCGTCGCCGGCGGTGTCGATGGCCAAGAGCCGGGCACTGGCCTCCCCGAGCCAGGCGAGGGTCGCGGCGACATCGCCGCCGAAATCCCGCGTGACCTCGCGCAGCCGGGCTCGCCGTTCTTGCACGGCCGCAAGGCGGGCGCCGTCCATGTCGATGCGATCGGCATACGCGGAGATATCGCGACCGAGATCGGAGATCACGCTCGCCAGGTCGTCGAGCCGAGCCGCGAGCGCAGCAAGCTCGGGATCGAACTGCGTCTGTGGAGTCAGGGCGGCACGGGCGGTAGCCAGGAGGGCGCCGGCGTCGGGGGTCTCGGCCGCGTCGTCTCCGGAGAGCGCGGCGGCCGCGGCCAAAGCGGCGACCCGCAGGGTCTCGGCCCGCCCCAACCGCTCGTCCTCCGCGCGCAGCGCGGCGTCCTCCCCCGGCTGCGGGTCGACCGCCTCGATGCGGTCGACCCCGGCCCGCAACGCGTGCACGTCTGCGGCGCGGGCTCGGGTCAGCTCCTCCAGGCGGGTGCACTCCGCCAGGGCCGCCCGCCATTGGTCGTATGCCGCGGCATACTCCCCCAGCGCCCCGGCCACCGCCGCCCCGCCGAACGCGTCCAGGAGGGCCCGCTGCTCCTCGCCCGATCGCAGCCGCCATTGATCGGACTGACCGTGGACGACGACGAGGTCCTCGGCAAGCTCTGCCAGGACACCCGCGGGCACCGTGCGACCGCCGGCGACAGCGCGCGACCGGCCCTGGGCGCCGACGACGCGGACGAGGACCAGCTCGTCGTCGACCTCGGCGCCGGCCTCGCGGGCCCGGGCCAAGGCGCGATGCTCTGCATCGGCCGTGATGATGCCCTCGACGTCGGCCTGGGCCGATCCCGCGCGCACCAGACCCGGATCGGCTCGCGCCCCAAAGAGCAGGCCCAGGCTCTGAACGACCATGGTCTTGCCGGCCCCGGTCTCGCCGGTGACGACATTGAGCCCGGGCCCGAACTCGATTTCGGCCTCGTCGATGACCCCCAGTCCGCGGATCCGCAACTCGCGCAGCATCGCCTAGCTCCCGCCGGACGCGCGCTGACGCGCGGCCCCCCGCCACCCGTGGACCGACAGGTGGAATTTCTCGACCAGGCGGTCGGTGAACAGGTCGGCACGCAGCCGGGCCAGCCGCACGGGCATGGCCGATCGGCATACGTCGATGCGGGCACCGGGCGGCAGGTCGACCGCGCGGCGGCCGTCGCACCACAGCACCCCCGAGCCCTCGGTGTCGGGGACGATGTCGACGGCCAGTCGCGACTGGGGACCGACGACGATGGGCCGGGCAAAGAGCGCGTGCGCACTGATCGGGACCAGCAGGATGGCCTCGAGATCAGGCCAGACGATCGGACCACCGGCGGAGAAGGCGTATGCCGTGGAGCCCGTCGGGGTCGCCATCACGACGCCGTCGCAGCCCCACGTCGAGAGGGGCCGGCCGTCGATCTCGACGGTCAGCTCGAGCATCCGCTCGCGGGCGGCCTTTTCCACCGTCGCCTCGTTGAGCGCCCAGGTGGACGAATAGGGCCTGCCGTCCACCTGACTCGTCACGTCGAGGGTCATCCGGTCCTCGACGTGGTAGTCCCGATCGAGGATCCGCTCGACGGTCGCCTGGGTCTGCTCCTTCTCGGACTCGGCGAGGAACCCGACATGCCCGAGGTTGACCCCGAGCAGCGGCACCCCGGACCCGCGGGAGAGTTCGGCCCCACGCAGGATGGTGCCGTCGCCGCCGAGCACGAGGACGAGTTCGCAGTCCCGGGCCGGGTCGCTCGAGTCGGCGGCCCGCACCCCGTCGGGAAGCCGCCCGCCGAGGGTGGCCACGCCTTCGGGGTCGAGGACGACATCGACTCCGGCGCGGTGCAGCATGCCCGCGACATCATGGGCGAGCAGGCAGGCCTCGGGACGGCGCGGGTGCAACACGAGGAGCACTCTGCGGGCGCTTGGGCTCATGCCGGCTCCTGCGGGATCGTGGTGGCGCGAGTGAGGGTGTCGACCCGCGCAAGGAGAGCGTCCCACGGCATACCGACATCCTCGCGCGCCGGGGTGGCGCGCAGCCACAGGAGGTACTCCGCGTTGCCGTGGCTGCCCCGCAGCGGGCTGGCGATCAGGCCGAACGGGGACAGACCGACAGCGAGCGCGGCCTCGGCGACGCGCTCGACCGCCTGCGCCCGGCGGCGTGGGTCGCGGACGATGCCCTTCTTGCCGAGCCCGCCGCGGCCCACCTCGAACTGAGGCTTCACCAGGAGGACGACGTCGGCACCGGGACGCACCAGGCGCCGCAGGTCCGGCAGGACCGTCGTCAGCGAGATGAAGCTGAGATCGGCGACGAGGAGATCCACCGCTCCACCGACGGCCTGCGGGTCCAGCCCCCGGATGGAGGTGCCGCTGTGGTCCTGGACGCGAGGGTCCGCGGCGACGGAGGGTGCCAGCTGACCGTGGCCGACGTCCACGGCCGCGACGCTGGCCACCCCATGGGCCAAGAGGACTTGGGTGAAACCCCCGGTGCTCGCCCCGGCGTCCAGGGCCCGCCGGCCCGCGACCGTCAGGCCCAATGGTGCGAACGCGGCGAGCGCCGCGAGGAGTTTGTCGGCGCCGCGGCCGACCCACCCCGTGGCCGTATGCCGCACCTCCACCCGCGCGTGACCGTCGACCGCCGTCGCGGGCCGGGTGACGATTCGCTCGTCCACAGTGACCTCGCCAGCGGCGATGACGGCGCGGGCCACGGCCCGGGAGCGCGCAAGGCCACGGCGAACGAGTTCGACGTCGAGTCGCGAGGGCACGTCCGGGTCACCGGTCGGCGAGCTCAGCGGGTCACTCCCCGAGATCGGCGAGGCGCGCCGTCAATGTGCGGTGCAGCTCCTCCCCTGCGGCCAGCGTGGCGTCCAAGTCCTCCGCCGGCGCGGCCAGCAGGGTCGCCACTGCGGCGTCGATGACAAGATCCCCGGCAACCCCGGGTGGGGCGGCCTGGGCAGGGGGGAACGTCTCGGACGGGGGCGGTGTGGTCGTCATTCACCGTCCTCGACGGGAGTCGTCGGCGTCACCGGGTCGGTGCGCGACGCGGGGGTGCGGGACGCGGGGGTGCGGGACGAGGCCGGCCGGGGGCTCGCGGTCCGCGTGGTGGCCTTGCGTGATCGTGCTGCGGTCGGCGGTTGCGTGGTGCGTTCGGTGCCCGTCGTCTTCGCGGACGCGGTCGCGCGCGTCGCCGGCTTCCTCTTGGCGGGTGCGGCCGCCGGCGCGGTCGCGGTCGGAGCCTTGGGCGCCGCGGTGCGCCGTGCTCGCCGAGCCGCCGGGGAGGTGACGGCGGGCGTGGACTCCGGCGGCGTGGACTCCGGTTGCGTGGACTTCGGCGGCGTGGATTTCGGTGGCACAGACGCGGGCTCAGCAGGCGTCGTGGCGGCGATGTGGTCCCACGTGACTTCCTCGACCGCGGGAGTCGGTCGACGGCGTACCGCCGCGCGCGGCGGGCGCGAGGAGCCCGGCGCCGAGACGGCAGGGCTGCGCCGACCACGATCCGCCAGCGCCGCCGCGGTCGCGTCGAGGTCGCCGAGCTCGGGCGGTCGCCACGACGGTTGCCGACGAACCGGGTCGGCGTCGCGCGTCAGCGCCCGGTGGGACTCGTGCTCGTGGCCGATCGGCTTGCCGAGCGCGTCGTTGACCAGCTTGACGGCCTCCAAGGAGCGCGTCAGGACGATCTCGGTCGCATGCAGCGTCGTCGTCAACGCGGTGCGGATCAGGCTGTCGAACACGGCTTTCTCCCTGCGGTTCTTGGGGTGAGACGTCCAGGTTATCGGGGTTGCGGAATCTGCTCCGCCAGGCGGGTGACGACCTCGGCCGACGCGCCCTCGTCGGCGCGGGTCCAGATGGCGACGAGAGCGGCCCGAATGCCGTCGAGACCATCATCCCCGAGGTCTCCCGAGATGCTCAGGCGACCCTCGTCGATCCGCGCCAGGGCAGCCCCGCACGCAACGCCGCCGTCGTGGGGGGAGGGATCGGCATACGGCCGGGTGAGCCCTCGCAGGTCGGGGAGGACGAAGCGGGGTCGGTATTCCCGCGGTGCCCGCGCGGCGTCGCGGACGCCGTGCACGCCGGTGCAGACCAGGAGGCAGTCCATTCCCGCAGCCGTTGCCCCGGCCACATCGGTCTCCAGGCGGTCGCCGATGCCGAGTACCTTCTCCGCGGGCACCCCGAGGCGTTCACTCGCCATCAGGTAGAGCGGGGGTTGCGGTTTGCCCATGACCAGCGGCCGAACCTCGACCGCGAGGGCGACCGCCGCCACCAAGGCACCATTCCCGGGGGCAATCCCGCGGTCGGTGGGCAGGGTGAGGTCGTCATTGGTCGCCACCCACAGGGCACCCCCCTGGATGGCGTATGCCGCTTCCCCCAGATCCACCGCCCGAACCTGCGGGCCGTACCCCTGGAGTACCGCGACAACGGGGTCCGCGGCCGACGTCACCACAGAAAGACCCGCGTCCCGCAACGCCGCAGCGACGCCGTCGCCACCAATGGCCAGGACCGGGGAACCGGCAAGAAAGCGGCGGGCCACCTCTGCCGCACCGGCCATCGAGCTGTTGATGACCTGCTCGGCGCTCGTGGGCAGGCCCAACGCAACCAGGTGCTCGGCGACCTCACCTGGGGTTCGGGACGCGTTGTTCGTCGCGTAGATCACCGGCAGCCCCGCCGCGCTCAGGGCTTCTACGGCATGGGGCACCGCGGCCTGCCCGCGATAGATCACGCCGTCGAGGTCGCACACCAGGGCCCGATACCGCTCGAGGAGACAGGAAAGTCCGGTCACGCGGGGTCCTCCGTCTCCGACGTCCGGCCGGTGTCCACGTCGGGCTCTCCCCACCGCTCGGTGTCCCAGGAATCGGCGAACACCACGCCGTCGAGTTCGTCGACACGGTCCCCGGCATCCGTCGTCAGGTCGGTGTCGGCGTCCATCGCCCGGACAAACCACTCCCGGGCGCGCTCGCGCTCTCCGCGGGCGAGGAGGGCGTCGGCATACGCATAGAACAACCGCGCCGACCACGCCTTGACGGGCCCGGCCACCAGCGGCTCCAGACCGAGCACCGCAGCGTCGACTTGCCCGAGGTCACGGCGGACACCCGAGACGACGATGGCGAGCTCGGCCCGCTCGGCCGCCGTCAGCCCGTCCCGGTCCGGGCTTGAGGCAAGTTCCAGGGCCCGCTCGAACCGGCCCAGGCCCCGCTCACAGTCGACCATCAAGGGAAGGAGGTGCGGGGAACCGCTAAGACGGCGAGCGGTGCGGAACTCGGCCAGGGCCCGCGACCAATCGCCCCCGCGATAGGCGACCAACCCCATCGCCTCGCGAACGGCGGGGACGCGCCCACCGCGTCGAACTGCCGTCTCGGCGTGCGCCATGGCCGCCGGGAGATCCTCCTCCTCAAGGCGAATGGTGACCATCACCAGATGCTGCGCGACCCCCTCCGCATTCTCTTTCGAGAGCGTTCGCAACTGCTGCCAGGCAGCACGGTCGAGCTCGCGGCCAGTGACCCCGTCGAGTATGGCCGGCTCGGGGAGCCGTCGCCCGGTCGGCGCCAGTCGTGGTCCCACGGCGCGCGGGTTGCGGCGCGAGTCGATCGACCGCTCACCCCGCCCATCGTCACCGCGAGCGCTCTCGCGGCTCGGACTGCTCCCCCCGGATCCCCTACCTCTGGCCTCCGCCCCTCTGGGGTCTGTGCCTCTCGCGCCGGTGCCTTTCGGGCCGGTGCCTCTCGCGCCGGTGCCTTTCGGACCAGGGCCCCGCGAACCACCGGCACTTTTGTCGCCTGGGCGTCCTACCATCTGCTCGTTCCCTTCTCCAGCGACATGTCATCAAACTACAGGGCTACCAAGACAAAGCAAGGACGCCCTCGACCGAGTGAACTCGGGAGGGCGTCCTTGAAAGTATGTCCGGCTGCGTCCTACTCTCCCACACCGTCACCAGTGCAGTACCATCGGCGCTGAAGGGCTTAGCTTCCGGGTTCGGAATGGAGCCGGGCGTTTCCCCTTCGCTATGACAGCCGAAACTCTATGGAGATATCAATCATGAACCTGACCGAAGGTCAGGTCGTTCCCGACCGTATCTCGGGAACTGCACAGTGGACGCGAGCAAAATCTTTGACATCTTGCGATGTGTTGGTCAAGTTATCGGCCTATTAGTACCAGTCAGCTACATGCATTGCTGCACTTCCACGTCTGGCCTATCAACCCAGTAGTCTACTGGGAGCCTCTCGGGCTTGCGCCCATGGAAACCTCATCTTGAAACGTGCTTCCCGCTTAGATGCTTTCAGCGGTTATCACTTCCGAACGTAGCCAATCAGCCGTGCCCTTGGCAAGACAACTGACACACCAGAGGTTCGTCCATCCCGGTCCTCTCGTACTAGGGACAGCCTTTCTCAAGTTTCCTGCGCGCGCAGCGGATAGGGACCGAACTGTCTCACGACGTTCTAAACCCAGCTCGCGTACCGCTTTAATGGGCGAACAGCCCAACCCTTGGGAGCAACTCCACCCCCAGGATGCGACGAGCCGACATCGAGGTGCCAAACCATGCCGTCGATATGGACTCTTGGGCAAGATCAGCCTGTTATCCCCGGGGTACCTTTTATCCGTTGAGCGACGGCGCTTCCACGAGCCACCGTCGGGTCACTAGTTCCGACTTTCGTCCCTGTTCGACCTGTCAGTCTCACAGTCAAGCTCCCTTGTGCACTTACACTCGAAATCTGATTGCCAACCAGATTGAGGGAACCTTTGAGCGCCTCCGTTACATTTTGGGAGGCAACCGCCCCAGTTAAACTACCCACCAGGCACTGTCCCTGATCCGGATCACGGACCGAGGTTAGATATCCAGAACGACCAGAGTGGTATTTCAACGTTGACTCCACACACACTGGCGTGCATGCTTCATAGTCTCCCACCTATCCTACACAAGCCGTACCGAACACCAATACCAAGCTATAGTAAAGGTCCCGGGGTCTTTCCGTCCTGCTGCGCGTAACGAGCATCTTTACTCGTAATGCAATTTCGCCGAGTTCGCAGTTGAGACAGTGGAGAAGTCGTTACGCCATTCGTGCAGGTCGGAACTTACCCGACAAGGAATTTCGCTACCTTAGGATGGTTATAGTTACCACCGCCGTTTACTGGGGCTTAAATTCTGAGCTTCGACTTGCGTCTAACCCGTCCTCTTAACCTTCCAGCACCGGGCAGGCGTCAGTCCGTATACATCGTTTTGCAACTTCGCACGGACCTGTGTTTTTAGTAAACAGTCGCTTCTCCCTGGTCTCTGCGGCCCATCATCCTAGTCCGTATGGACTTCAGAATCCGGGCCCCCCTTCTCCCGAAGTTACGGGGGCATTTTGCCGAATTCCTTAACTACGATTCACTCGATCGCCTTGGTATTCTCTACCTAACCACCTGAGTCGGTTTGGGGTACGGGCGGCTAGAACCTCGCTAGAGGATTTTCTTGGCAGCATAGGATCACCCTGCTTCCCGCATACGCGGTCACTATCAGGTCTCAGGATATGTGTGAGGCGGATTTGCCTACCTCACTCCCTACACCCTTGGACGTGGACAACCATCGCCACGCGGAGGCTACCTTCCTGCGTCTCCCCATTGCTTGACTACTACCAGCTCGGGTCGCGCGCTCCGCTCACGTCGGTCCGAAGACGTCGGTGAGTTTCGGGCGCTTAGCATTACTGGGTTCGTCATGGGCGGTTCTTTGCCGGTTCCGGAATATCAACCGGATGTCCATCGACTACGCCTGTCGGCCTCGCCTTAGGTCCCGACTTACCCAGGGCAGATTAGCTTGACCCTGGAACCCTTGGTTATTCGGCGGACGGGTTTCTCACCCGTCATTCGCTACTCATGCCTGCATTCTCACTCGTGTGGCATCCACGACTGGATCACTCCGTCGCTTCGCTCGCCACACGACGCTCCCCTACCCATCAACACGCTTGGACATTACTGCCAGGCAGTGTGTCAATGCCACAGCTTCGGCGGTGTGCTTGAGCCCCGCTACATTGTCGGCGCGGAATCACTTGACCAGTGAGCTATTACGCACTCTTTAAAGGGTGGCTGCTTCTAAGCCAACCTCCTGGTTGTCAATGCAACTCCACATCCTTTCCCACTTAGCACACGCTTAGGGGCCTTAGCTGGTGGTCTGGGCTGTTTCCCTCTCGACTACGGAGCTTATCCCCCGCAGTCTCACTGCCACGCTATCACTTATCGGCATTCGGAGTTTGGCTAACGTCAGTAACCTGGTGAGGCCCATCGGCTATCCAGTAGCTCTACCTCCGATAAGAAACACGTGACGCTGCACCTAAATGCATTTCGGGGAGAACCAGCTATCACGGAGTTTGATTGGCCTTTCACCCCTACCCACAGCTCATCCCCTCAGTTTTCAACCTAAGTGGGTTCGGTCCTCCACGACGTCTTACCGTCGCTTCAACCTGGCCATGGGTAGATCACTCCGCTTCGGGTCTAGACCCGGCGACTAAACGCCCTATTCGGACTCGCTTTCGCTACGGCTTCCCCACACGGGTTAACCTCGCCACCGAGCACTAACTCGCAGGCTCATTCTTCAAAAGGCACGCTGTCACCCCACAAGGAGGCTCCAACGGATTGTAGGCACACGGTTTCAGGATCTATTTCACTCCCCTCCCGGGGTACTTTTCACCTTTCCCTCACGGTACTTGTCCGCTATCGGTCACCAGGGAATATTTAGGCTTAGCGGGTGGTCCCGCCAGATTCACACGGGATTTCTCGGGCCCCGTGCTACTTGGGATGTTTCTCTGAAGTTCACGCCATTTCGTCTACGGGGGTAGCACCCTCTGTGCCGGGCCTTTCAATGCCCTTCGACTATGACGCGAATTTTTGACTTCATGCCGGCCTGTCAGAGCCGGCTGAGAAATCCCTCAACCCCGATCACGCAACGTCTGACAACTATCACACGCAATCGGTTTGGCCTGTTCCGCTTTCGCTCGCCACTACTAACGGAATCGCGGTTGCTTTCTCTTCCTGTGGGTACTGAGATGTTTCACTTCCCCACGTTCCCTCTACTCACCCTATGTGTTCAGATGAGAGTGACTGGACTTGCCTCCAGCCGGGTTTCCCCATTCGGAAATCCTCGGATCACAGTCTGGTTATCGACTCCCCGAGGCTTATCGCAGATTCCTACGTCCTTCTTCGGTTCCTGGTGCCAAGGCATCCACCGTGTGCCCTTATAAACTTGAGCCACAAAGATGCTCGCGTCCACTGTGTAGTTCTCAAAATACGGGCGGTCCTGCTGCTACTGTCCGGGCCTGTCGCCACGAAGGCGATGGTTCACCGGGTGCAGTCAGGCCGAGCCGACTTGCTGGTCGACTGAAGGTCGGGTTGCCCGAGCCTTCAGGACCCAACAGCGTGTCTGGCCCCGTGCATCCTCCGGTCTGGTGTTCCACTGTCCTTGCGGACCTGTACTAACAGACTCGGCGCGATGCTCGCGGCCAAGTAATCGATGTTTCACCCATGAGCTCCTCCCCACGGACGTTCGCCGTGGGCGAGGGCCTGGACCGCTTGTGCGGCCAGTGCTCCTTAGAAAGGAGGTGATCCAGCCGCACCTTCCGGTACGGCTACCTTGTTACGACTTAGTCCCAATCGCCAGTCCCACCTTCGACGGCTCCCTCCACAAGGGTTGGGCCACCGGCTTCGGGTGTTACCGACTTTCGTGACTTGACGGGCGGTGTGTACAAGGCCCGGGAACGTATTCACCGCAGCGTTGCTGATCTGCGATTACTAGCGACTCCGACTTCATGGGGTCGAGTTGCAGACCCCAATCCGAACTGAGACCGGTTTTATGGGATTCGCTCCACCTCGCGGTTTCGCAGCCCTTTGTACCGGCCATTGTAGCATGTGTGAAGCCCAAGACATAAGGGGCATGATGATTTGACGTCATCCCCACCTTCCTCCGAGTTGACCCCGGCAGTCTTCTATGAGTCCCCGCCATAACGCGCTGGCAACATAGAACGAGGGTTGCGCTCGTTGCGGGACTTAACCCAACATCTCACGACACGAGCTGACGACAACCATGCACCACCTGTATACCGACCTTGCGGGGCACCCATCTCTGGATGTTTCCGGTATATGTCAAGCCTTGGTAAGGTTCTTCGCGTTGCATCGAATTAATCCACATGCTCCGCCGCTTGTGCGGGCCCCCGTCAATTCCTTTGAGTTTTAGCCTTGCGGCCGTACTCCCCAGGCGGGGCGCTTAATGCGTTAGCTGCGGCACAGAACCCGTGGAATGGGTCCCACACCTAGTACCCACCGTTTACGGCGTGGACTACCAGGGTATCTAATCCTGTTCGCTCCCCACGCTTTCGCTTCTCAGCGTCAGTAGTGGCCCAGAGACCTGCCTTCGCCATCGGTGTTCCTCCTGATATCTGCGCATTTCACCGCTACACCAGGAATTCCAGTCTCCCCTACCACACTCTAGTTTGCCCGTACCCACTGCAAGTCCGGGGTTGAGCCCCGGATTTTCACAGCAGACGTGACAGACCGCCTACAAGCTCTTTACGCCCAATAATTCCGGACAACGCTCGCACCCTACGTATTACCGCGGCTGCTGGCACGTAGTTAGCCGGTGCTTCTTCTGCAGGTACCGTCACTTTCGCTTCTTCCCTGCTGAAAGAGGTTTACAACCCGAAGGCCGTCATCCCTCACGCGGCGTCGCTGCATCAGGCTTTCGCCCATTGTGCAATATTCCCCACTGCTGCCTCCCGTAGGAGTCTGGGCCGTGTCTCAGTCCCAGTGTGGCCGGTCGCCCTCTCAGGCCGGCTACCCGTCGTCGCCTTGGTGAGCCATTACCTCACCAACTAGCTGATAGGCCGCGAGTCCATCCCAGACCGAAAAACTTTCCAGACGATAGAGATGCCTCTCCGTCTCGTATCCGGTATTAGCAGCTGTTTCCAACTGTTATTCCAGAGTCTGGGGCAGGTTACTCACGTGTTACTCACCCGTTCGCCACTGATCAGAGGAGCAAGCTCCTCATCACCGTTCGACTTGCATGTGTTAAGCACGCCGCCAGCGTTCGTCCTGAGCCAGGATCAAACTCTCCGTTGATGTTGTGCTCCCGAGATCGCTCTCGGGAAATCAAACACCCCGAAGGGTTAGTTCACTGGCTGAGCAAGAACAACTAGCAATTGCTAGATGATCGTTGTCAACCAAAAAGGAATCGTCGAAATCAGTCGGTGTGCCCGATGGACATCCGTGCCGATCTCGGACGAGATATTGGCATCGATTTTTGACACGCTGTTGAGTTCTCAAAGATCGGACGCGCACCAATCATGATCCAACTTTTCGTCGAAACAGGATTTGGGGCAACCGTTCTAGCTTACCGCACCCATGCTTGGGCGTCAATTCCGTGATCCCGCCCCTGGCGGCCGGTCCTGACGCGCTTGGACTTGCGCGGTGGTCTTACTCTAGCAGCCCTGCCGGGCCGCTCCAAATCGCTTCTGCGAGAAGCGATTCGCTTGGGGGCGCCGACTTGGCCGGGGCCCACTTGGGAGTCAGTCTGCCTGCGGGACCGGCCACGCCTTCGGGTTTCCCTGTGGGGCGGTGTCCGTTCCTCCCTTGCGGGCTGACGGGTGAGAACAGTAGCCCGCGTCCCCGATGACGACCAAATCGAGGGGTTCTCGGGCGTGTCTCAGGCGTGCCTCGGCGCGGCATACGTCATCCGCGGTCCAGTCGGCCAACGGCCAGGGACTTGCGTCCGCGGCGGAGGAGGACGACCGCATCGGCCAGGACGTCGTCCTGCGTGAGGACGCGGTCGGGATCGGTGACCTTGGCCCCGTTGACGGAGATCCCGCCCTCGGCCAAGGCGCGCCGAGCGGCATTGCGGGAGTCGACCAAGCCGGTGGCGACGAGGGCGTCGACGACGCTCATCCCGATCTGCACCGCAGCCCCAGGCAATTCCGCGGCGGCATCGCGCAGGGTTCCCGGGTCAAGGGCCCCAGGTCCCCCTTGCCGAAGAGCGCCGCCGAGGCGGCCTGCACCGAGGCGCACGCGGCTTCGCCGTGGACGAGGGTGGTCACGTCGGCGGCGAGCGCCTTTTGGGCCGCCCGCCGGTAGGGCTCCTGCTCCACCAGGCGCTCGAGCTCGTCGATCTCCCCCCGGTCGCGGTCGCTGAAGATCCGCAGCAGCGTGGCGACCGTGGCGTCGTCGACGTTGAGGAAGTATTGGTAGAAGGCATAGGGGCTGGTCATATCGGCGGACAGCCAGATGGCATTGCCCTCCGACTTGCCGTACTTCACGCCCGACCCGTCGGTGAGCAGTGGCGAGGTCAGGACGTGGACGGTGGCGCCCTCGACCCGGTGGATCAGGTCGACGCCGGCCGTGAGATTGCCCCATTGGTCGGAGCCACCGATCTGCATCGTGCACCCATGCGTGCGGAACAGCTCGAGGAAGTCGAGCGCCTGGAGCAGTTGGTAGCTGAACTCCGTGTAGGAGATGCCCTCCTGGCTCTCGAGGCGGGCCGCGATCGCGTCCTTGCGGATCATGTGGTTGACCCGGAAGTGCTTGCCGATGTCGCGCAGGAAGTCCAGGGCCGACATCGGCGCGGTCCAGTCGAGGTTGTCGACGAGGATGGCCGGAAAGGCCACGCCGGTGCTCCCGTCGAAGTCGAGGAAGGGACGAACCAAGTCCTTGATCCGGTCGACGTTCGCTGCGGTCTGCTCCTTGGTCTTGAGCACTCGCTCGCTCGTCGGTTTGGGGTCGCCGATCAGACCGGTCGACCCGCCGACGAGACAGATCACCCGGTGCCCGGCCCGCTGCATCCGCCGCAGTGTCACGAGTTGGACGAAGTTGCCGAAGTGGAGGGACGGGGCCGTGGGGTCAAAGCCGCAATACACCGTCACGGGTCCCGCCAGGAGCGCCTCGCGCAGCGCGGTCTCGTCGGTGGACTGGGCCACCGCTCCACGCCACTGCAATTCGTCCAGGATCGTGCTCACGGTGCGTGTGCTCCCTTGTTGCTATCGGGTCGGGTGCGCGCCCATCGGGCCGTATGCCGCGCGCCTGGCCTAGCCTGCCACCCTAAACCCGGTTGCCCGCGCGCTCTCCCATCGGCTGGGATGACCGGATGCAGCTGCACGAGGGCGAGACGCCGGTCTCCGAGGACACCGTGCGGGGGCTGCTGCAGGACCAGTGTCCGGTGTGGGCCAGCCTCCCCCTGCGCCTACTGCGGACCTCGGGCACCGAGCACTCGACCTGGCGCCTTGGCGACGAGCTCCTGGTGCGGATGCCACGGCATACGGATGCCGAGTCGGGCCTGGTCAAGGAGGTCGCCTGGTGGCCGCGGCTGCGCGGGGTGCTGCCCGTCGAGACTCCTGAGGTGGTGCACGTCGGCACACCCACGCCCGACTTCCCGCACGCGTGGGCGGTCAACAGCTGGCTTGCCGGCGAGGACTGCGCCACGACCGTGCTCTCCGGCGCGGTGCCGTCGGAGTGGGCCGACACCCTTGCCGAGCTGATCCTGGCACTGCGGGCCGTGGACCTGGGCGGCCTCCCGCCGGAGGATCTCCCCGTGGGGGCTCGGGGTGGGCACCTGCGGCAGCGGATCAGTGGCCTGGACGAGGCCCGCGACTGGGTGCGCGCCCGTCCGGAGGGTGCCGCGGCCGATGCCGTGGTCGCGGCCGCCAGTGCGGTGCAGCCCCGCCGGAGCGGGTCCTTCTGCACGCGGACCTCATCCCCGGCAACCTCGTCGTGCGTGACGGCCGGATCGTCGGGCTGCTCGACCTGGGCACGCTCACCACCGGCTACCCCGCCTGGGACCTCACCTGTGCCTGGTGGGTGCTCGACGCGCGCGGCCGAGAGCGCCTGCGCGCTGGCCTGGAGTTGGACCCCGATGACCCGTCGTGGCTCTGGGGCCGGGCCTTCGGCCTGCTCCAGGGCACTGGGGCTCGCTGGTATTACGAGGCCAAGGGCCACCCGCTCGCTGCCCTCGGAGCCCGCACGGTCGAGCACGCCATCGCGGCCCCGGAGCCTGACGACGTCAGTGGCGGGTGCGGGAGACTGCAGCGGTGACGCACACGGCATACGAGCACTTCATCGGCGGCCTTCCCAAGGCGGAACTGCACGTCCACCACGTCGGGTCGGCGCGACCGCAGACGGTGGCGCAGCTTGCCACACGGCACCCGGACTCTCCCGTCCCCCAGGACCCCGAGGCAGTCCGCGAGTTCTTCACGTTCACCGACTTCGGGCACTTCATCGAGGTCTACCTCGCGGTCGTCGACCTGCTGCGCACGCCCGAGGACATCCGGCTGCTCACCTACGAGGTGATCGACGGCCTTGCCGCGCAACGGGTTCGGTATGCCGAGCTCACCATGACGCCGTACACGTCCGTTGTCCGCGGCATCCCCATCGAGGCGTACACCGAGGCGATCGAGGACGCCCGGGTCGCGGCCGAGCGGGACACCGGCACAGTCGTCCAATGGATCTACGACATCCCCGGCGAGAGCGGGCTCGCCGCGGCCGACGCCACGATCGGGTATGCCGTGGACCATGGTCCGGCGTCTCTCGTCGGGTTCGGGCTCGGCGGCCCCGAGGTGCCCCGACCGCAGTTCGCCCCCCACTTCGCGCGTGCCCGGGCGGCCGGGCTCCGGTCGGTCCCGCACGCGGGTGAATCGACGGACGCGCAGTCGGTCTGGGACGCCCTGGACCACCTCGGTGCCGAGCGCATCGGCCACGGGATCCGCGCGATCGACGACCCCCGACTTGTGGACCGCCTGGTGGCACAACGGATTCCGCTCGAGGTGTGCCCCACCTCCAATCTCGCGACGAGGGTGGTCGAGCGCATCGAGGACCACCCGCTGCGCGCCCTGCGCGACGCCGGCGTCGTCGTCACCGTGAACTCCGACGACCCGCCGATGTTCGGGACGACGCTCAACCGCGAGTACGCCATCGCCGCCGACCTGCTCGACCTCGACGAGGCCGGTCTCGCCGCACTCGCCATCGCCGCGGTCGACGCGTCCTTCGCCCCGGAGGAGGTGACGGTCCGCCTGAGGGGGGAGATCGCGGCATACGTCCAGGAGGTCACCGACGCGACCACGGGCGGGCCCGTCAGCGGGACCGGCGGACCACCCCGGGCCGATAGGCACTGACCGTCGGGTCGCCGTCGATCCAAAACCGCCAGGGGTATGCCGTGCCGTCCCCTCCCGGCCCGCTCACCCCCACGCGCGGTCCGGTCCGGATCGATTGTGCGGCAACGGGTTCGTCGGTCCCCCGGACGACCAGATCCATCGGCGGCACCGTCGGTGCGGTGCTCCGCAGCGGAGGCCGGCAGAAATCCCGTCCGGTGTGGCTGCCGTCGAGCGCGAGGGTCGTGGCCAACCGGGCCGGCCCACGACAGCGGTCCCGGGGCGAGACCCCCGGGCGGCGCCGGGCGGCCACATCCGCACCGGCGACGACGTCCCCGGCGCGGACGAGAACGGCCTGGGCCAGCCCGGGCGGGCCGGTGACCAGGCAGAGCATCCAGTGCATCCCGTACGTGAAATAGACATAGGTGACCCCGGCCGGACCGAACATCGGTTCCGTCCGCGGGGTCCGGCCACGGAAGGCGTGGGAGCCGGGGTCGTGGAGGTACCCGGCATACGCCTCCGTCTCGGTGATCCGGATGGTGACTCCGGCGTGGGTGAGCGTGCAACCCAGGAGCGCCGGGGCGACCGTGAGGACATCCCGGGCGAAGAAGCTCCGGGGCAGGCGCGGGCTCGGCACCAGGCCAGCATGCCCGGGATACCGGATGCCCCGGGATACTGGCGCTCATGACGCAGGCCGCATTCACGGGAGACGACGGGCCGGGGACGGACGGGCAGGGGGAGCAACGCCGGGGCGGGGAGGGATGCGGCATACGCCATCCGGCGGGCGCGACCCGAGGATGTGGCGACGGTCTCGCGCCACCGCGACGCGATGTTCACCGAGATGGGCATCGATCGGACGGTCGTCCAGGCGGCCAGCGGACCCGCACGCGAGTGGCTCGGTGCCGCTCTCGCCGAGGGGCGCTACCTCGGACTCCTCGTCGTCACCGGCGGCGACGTGGTCGGCGGGGTTGGCGTGACCTGGCTGGACCTTCCCCCGAATATGCACACGGCCCTCCCACGGCGGGGGTACATCCTCAATATGTATGTCGACCCGCCACACCGTGGCCGTGGTTTGGCGCGCCGTCTCCTCGACGGCGCCGTGGAGGTATGCCGATCCCACGGCGTCGACGTCGTCACCCTCCACGCCTCCGACGCCGGCCGCCCCCTCTATGCGGCGAGCGGCTTCACCGCGACGAACGAGATGCGGCTGACGCTGCGGGAGGAGCCGCACTGAGCCGCTTGCGCGCGCGGATCAGCCGGACCGGGTGACCCGGGACCGGGCCGCGGCGAGCGCATCCCGGGCGGCGAGGAGTTGCTCGGCCACCCGGACGGGCGCGGTGCCGCCCTTCGCGTCGCGGGAGGCGAGCGACCCCTCGACGCTGAGCACCTGGCGCACCCGCGGGGTCAGATGGGCACTGATGGCGGCAAGGTCGGCATCGGAGAGGTCCCACAGTTCGATCCCCCGGGCCTCACAGGTCCGGACGCACTCCCCCGCGACCTCGTGCGCCACCCGGAAGGGCACGCCTTCGCGGACGAGCCACTCGGCGATATCCGTCGCCAACGAGAATCCTTGGGGGGCACGGCTTTCCAGGCGTTCGGTGTCGAACCGCAGAGTCGCCACCATCCCGGTGAAGGCGGGGAGGAGCACCTCGAGCGTGTCGACGGCGTCGAAGACGGGCTCCTTGTCCTCCTGCAGGTCCCGGTTGTAGGCCAGCGGCAGGGACTTCAAGGTGGTCAGGAGCCCGGCGAGATCCCCGACGAGTCGGCCGGCCTTCCCCCGCGCGAGTTCGGCGATGTCGGGGTTCTTTTTCTGCGGCATGATGCTCGAGCCCGTGGAGTAGGCATCGTCGAGGCGGACGAATCCGAACTCCTTGGTGGCCCAGAGGACGATCTCCTCGGCCAGCCGGGAGAGGTCGATCGCGGTCATCGCGCAGACGAAGGCGAACTCGGCCGCAAAATCCCGCGCCGCCGTCCCGTCGATGGAGTTCTCGACCGCTGCCTCGAAGCCGAGGTCGGCCGCAACGGCCTCCGGGTCCAGGCCGAGGGAGGAGCCCGCGAGCGCCCCCGAGCCGTAGGGCGAGCGGGCCGCCCGTGTATCCCAGTCGCGGAACCGCTCGACGTCACGCAGCAGGGGCCAAGCGTGGGCGAGCAGGTGGTGGCTCAGCAACACCGGCTGGGCATGCTGGAGGTGGGTGCGCCCCGGCATCGCCACGCCGAGGTGCGCATTGGCTTGTCCGACAAGGGCATCCACGAGATCGAGGATGTAGTCGGCGATCACGCGGGCATGGTCGCGAAGGTACATCCGCAGGAGTGTCGCGATCTGGTCGTTGCGGGAACGCCCCGCGCGCAGGCGCCCCCCGATCTCGGGGCCGGCCCGCTCGATCAGTCCGCGCTCGAGCGCGGTGTGGACATCCTCATCCTCCTCGCGCGGGCGGAACGCTCCGCTGGCCACGTCGGCATCGAGCCGGTCGAGTGCGTCGAGCATCGCCGCCAGGGCCTGCGCGTCCAGCAGCCCCGCCCGGGCGAGCACCCGGGCGTGCGCCCGCGAGCCCGCGATGTCGTAGGCCGCGAGCCGCCAGTCGAAGTGGGTCGACTTGGACAAGGCGGCGAGGGCATCCGCGGGTCCCCCGGCGAACCGGCCACCCCACAGGCGGATGCCCGCAGCCCCGATACCACCAGCGCCGACACTGTCAGCGCCGGCACCGTCAGCCACGGGGCCCTCGCTCAGCGCCTGGAGGTCGACCCGGCCGGTGGGTGCATCTGCGGTCACGTCAGTGGTCCTTACCGGCGAGGGCGAGCAGCCGGGCGACGGTCTCCCGGCTGGCGCGCTTGCCGCTGGTGATGAGCATGATGGTGTCGTCGCCGGCGATGCTGCCGAGGACGTCGGGAAGCTGTCCGTGGTCGATCGCGGACGCCAGGAAGCTCGCCGCCCCGGGCGGGGTGCGCAGGACGACGAGATTGGCCGAATGACTCGCCGAGACCAGGAGTTCTTGGCAGCGGGCCTGCAGGCGGCGGCCCACCTCGATGCCGTCCGGGGCGGGCCGGGGGGTGCGATCGCCGCCCTCGGAGGGGACGGCATACACGAGGTTCTTGCCGACCCGGAGGCGTTCGGCGCCAAGCTCGACCAGGTCGCGCGAGAGGGTCGCCTGGGTGATCTCGATGCCCTCCCCGGCGAGGAGGTCGAGCAGGTCCGGCTGGGAGCGGACGGTGTGTTCGCTCAGCAGGTCGACGATCCGCTGCTGGCGGGCCGACCGCGACGTGGACGTCGTCATCCGGCCGCGCCGGCGCTTCGCTCGAGCAGCCACGACAGCACCGCCTTCTGAGCGTGGAGGCGGTTTTCGGCCTCGTCCCAGACGACCGACTGCGGCCCGTCGATCACCTCGGCCGCGACTTCGAAGCCCCGATAGGCCGGCAGGCAGTGGAGGAAGATCGCCGCCGGATCGGCCTGGGCCATCAACTCCGGTGTGACGGAAAAGGATTCGAAGGGAGAGCCAGCGCCGTGGCGGGAATCCTTCTCCGCTTCCATGCCCATGGAGACCCACGTATCGGTGATGACGACGTCGGCGGCGGTCGCCGCGGCATACGCCTCGTCGGTCACGGTGATGGACCCGCCGGTGGTCGCGGCGATCGCCTCGGCGCGCGCCCGGATGTCCTCCCGGGGCGGGTGCGACCGGGGGGTGCCGATGCGGACGTGCATCCCGGCGAGGGCGCCGCCGAGGAGATACGAGTGGGCCATGTTGTTGGCGCCATCCCCGACATACGCCATGGTCAGCCCGGCGAGATCCCCCTTGCGCTCGCTGATGGTCATCAGGTCGGCGAGGATCTGGCACGGGTGATAGTCGTCGGTCAGCGCATTGACGACGGGCACGCCGGCGTGGGCGGCCATCTCCTCGATCCGGTCCTGACCATAGGTCCGCCAGACGATCGCGACCGCTTGGCGCCCGAGGATGCGGGCGGTGTCGGCGACGGACTCCCGCTCCCCCACCTGGGCCAGCTTGGCGTCGACGATCATCGGGTACCCGCCGAGATGGGCGACCGCCGCGGTGAACGAGGCCTGGGTGCGCAGCGTCGGCTTGTCGAAGAGGACGGCGACGACCTTGGGACCCTCCAGCGTGCGGTCGGCGAACGGGTCCGCCTTGAGGATCGCGGCCAGCCGCAGGATCTCGGCCTGCTCGTCCGCGGTGATGTCGTCGTCTTTGAGGAAGTGGCGCAGGCTCATGAGTGCTCCGATGCGGTGGCGTCGAGGATGTCGCCGAGGGCGTCGACGAACGCGGCGATCTTCTTGGCGGAGATGATCAGGGGCGGCGCGATGCGAAGGGCGTTCGGGGTCACCGCGTTGACCAGGAATCCGGCCTCCCGGGCGGAGGCCGCAGCCTTCGCCGCGAAATCACCGGCGAGCCCGATCGCCCGGAGGAGACCGCGTCCGCGCACCTCCGTGACAAGCGGGTGGCCAAGCGCACGCACGGCGTCCGCAAACCCGTCGCCGACGCGTCGGGCATTGGCGAGGAGATCATCGCGGGCGATGACGTCCAGGATGGTCAGTCCCGCCGTCGCGGCCAGCGGGTTGCCGCCGAAGGTCGACCCGTGCATGCCCGGGGCGAGGAGTCCCGAGACCGCCCCACCGAAGGTGACCAGGGCCCCGATGGGTATGCCGCCCCCCAACCCCTTCGCCAGAGTCATCGCGTCGGGCCGGATCCCGCTGTCCTGGAAGGCGAACCATCGCCCGGTCCGGCCGATCCCGGTCTGGACCTCATCGAGGATCATCAGGACGCCGCGGTCGGCGGTCAGCTCGCGGACCCCGCGGAGATAGTCCGCTGGGGGGACGATGACACCGGCCTCGCCCTGGATGGGTTCGAGGACGACGGCACCGACGTCGGGGGTGAGGGCGCGCTCGAGGGCGGGCAGGTCGGCATACGGCACCCGGCGGACGCCGGGGAGCAAGGGTTCGAACGGCTCGCGGTAGGCGGGCTTGGCGGTGAGGGCGAGTGCGCCGGTGCTGCGGCCGTGGAAGGCTCCGTCCATCGCGACGATCCCCGGCCGGCCGGTGCGCCGCGCCAGCTTGATCGCCGCCTCGAGCGCCTCGGTGCCCGAGTTGGTGAAGAAGACGCGCGAGCCATCCGGTGCCCCGGCGAGGTTCATAAGTCGCTCGGCGAGGGCGATCTGGGGTCGACTGGTGAAGAAGTTCGAGATGTGGATCTGGCGGGCAACCTGCGCGGAGAGGGCCGCGACGAGGTCCGGATGGTTGTGTCCGAGGGCGTTGACGGCGATGCCGCCGAGAAGGTCGAGATAGGGCACGCCGTCGACGTCCCACACCCAGCAGCCGTCGCCATGCTCGAGGACGAGGGTGGGTCGGCCGAAGACGCCCAGGAGCGATCCCTCATAGCGGTCGAGCAGCCCGTCGGTCTCGCTCATGAGGATTCTCCCTGCGGCGCAGTGGGATCGGCGATCTCGTCGGGGGTGATCATGGTCCCGGTCCCGGCCGTGGTGAAGACCTCGAGGAGCAGCGAGTGGGGCTGGCGACCGTCGATGACGTGGGCCTGCGGCACGCCGCCGTCGACCGCGGCGATGCACGCCTCGAGCTTGGGGATCATCCCCTCGTCGACCGTCGCGAGCAGGTCACGGGCGCCGGTGACATCGATCTCGGAGATGAGGCTCGCGGGGTCGGGCCACTCGGCATACACCCCCTCGACATCGGTGAGGACGACGAGCTTGCGCGCCCCGAGGGCGACGGCCAGCGCGGCGGCCGCGGTGTCGGCATTGACATTGAGGACTTGGCCGTCGGCGTCCAAGTCCGGGGCGATGGTGGAGACGACGGGGATACGGCCCGCGGCGATGATGTCGTCGACCGCGGCGGTGTCCACGCGCACCACCTCCCCCACCAGGCCGATGTCCTCCTCCACGCCGTCGATCACGACGCCCCGGCGGCGAGCGCCGAAGAGCCCGGCGTCCTCACCCGAGAGACCCACCGCGAGCGCGCCGTGCTGGTTGATCAGGCCGACGAGTTCGCGGCCGACCTGGCCGGTCAGGACCATCCGGACGACGTCCATGACCTCGGGGGTCGTCACCCGGAGTCCGCCCTTGAACTCGCTGGTCATCCCGAGGCGCGCGAGCATGGCCTTGATCTGGGGGCCGCCCCCGTGGACGACGACGACGCGCAGCCCGGCCAGCCGCATGAAGGCGATGTCCTGGGCGAAGGCGTCCTGAAGGGGGCGCGCGGTCATGGCATTGCCGCCGTACTTGACGACGACGAGCGCCCCGCGGAAGCGCAGCATCCACGGCAGGGCCTCGACGAGCGTGGCGGCCTTGGCCTGGGCCGCCGCGACGGCATTGGTGCCCGGGTCGCGCCGGGTCGCGGAGTGACTCATCGGGCTCATGTGCTGTAGGCGGAGTTCTCGTGGACGTAGGCGTGGGTGAGGTCGTTGGTCCAGATGACCCCGGTTGCTTCCCCCGCGTGAAGGTCGATGACGACATCCGCGCGGCGTGGCCGGAGGTCGACGAGCGAGCGGTCGTCTCCCGGGGCGCCGGAACGGCATACGGTCACGCCGTTGATCGTGACGTCGATGGCGGTCGGGTCGAAGGCGGCGGCGGTCGTGCCCACGGCAGCGAGGATGCGGCCCCAGTTGGGGTCGTTCCCGAAGAATGCGCACTTGACGAGGTTGTTGCGGGCGACGGCCCGGGCGACGGCGACCCCGTCCGCCTCCGTGGCGGCGTGGTCGACCTGAATGCGGATGTCGTGCGCGGCTCCCTCGGCATCGGTGATGAGTTGGATCGCGAGGTCGGC
Organism: Nostocoides sp.; assembly: GCA_016702415.1. Classification (GTDB taxonomy): domain Bacteria; phylum Actinomycetota; class Actinomycetes; order Actinomycetales; family Dermatophilaceae; genus Nostocoides_A. Next base: position 1,650,205 of record JADJEA010000001.1, on the reverse strand, counting down.
GCAGATCTCGGTGAAGCCCCGGACGAGGGCGTGGTCGGGCACGGAGATGCCCGATGCCCCGGAGGCCAGGGCCAGGACCGTGTCATTGGTCGACATGCACCCGTCCGAGTCGATCCGGTCGAAGGTGCGACCGACCGCCTCGCGCAAAGCCGCCTCGAGCCGCTCCGGCTCGACGACGGCGTCCGTGGTCAGGACGACGAGCATCGTGGCCAGGCCGGGCGCGAGCATGCCGGCCCCCTTGGCCATCCCGCCCAGTCGCCAGCCGCTGGCCTGGAAGATCGCGGTCTTGGGCACGGTGTCGGTCGTCATGATGGCGCGCGCCGCCTCGTCGCCGCCGTGGGGTGACAGTGCGGCGACTGCCGCCGCCACGCCGGGCAGGAGCAGGTCCATCGGCAGGCGCTCGCCGATGAGCCCCGTCGAGCACACCGCGACGTCGCCGGCGGAGATGTCGAGGGCGCGACCCACCTCCTCCGCGGTGCGATGGGTGTCCTGGAAACCCTCGGGACCGGTGCACGCATTGGCACCGCCGGAGTTGAGGATGACGGCATCGATGCGCCCGTCAGCGCACGCCTGGCGCGACCAGAGCACGGGCGCGGCCTGGACCCGGTTGGCCGTGAAGACGCCGGCCACGTCGCGGCGGGGGCCGTCGTTGACGACGAGGGCGAGATCGGGGCTGCCACTTGCCTTCAGCCCCGCCGTGACGCCGGCGGCGCGGAAGCCGACCGGGAAGGTGACGCTCATCGGATCGGGCTCATCGGATCGGGCTCATGGGGATCGGGCACATGGGGATCGGGCGCTCCTTGCGCTGGTCGGGCGATCACGGGGCCACGCCCACGAGCGGCAGGCCAGCGGTTTCCGGCAGGCCGAGGGCGAGGTTGAGGCACTGGATCGCCGCACCGGCGGTGCCCTTGGTCAGGTTGTCGACCGCGGAGGCGACGACGACGCGGCCGGCCCGCCGGTCGAGGGCGACCTGGAGGGTCACCGAATTGGCTCCGACGACATCGCTGGTCCGGGGCCAGACTCCCGGGGGGAGGAGATGGACGAAGGGCTCCGCGGCATACGCCTCCTGGTATGCCGACCGAACCTCCTCCCTCGGTGACTCCCGGGCGGACCCGGGCCGTCGACGTCGCGAGGATGCCGCGGGGCATGGGAGCCAGGGTGGGAGTGAAGGACACGGTGACCTCGGCGCCCGCGGCTCGGGCGAGGTTCTGGGCGATTTCGGGGGTATGCCGATGCACCCCCCCGACGCCGTAGGGCGACATGGAGCCCATGACCTCGCTGGCCAGGAGGTGCGGCTTGAGCGACCGGCCCGCACCCGAGGTCCCCGACGCGGCGACGACGACGACATCGGTCGGTTCGACGAGGCCGGCTCGCAGGGCCGGGGCCAGGGCCAGGCTGATCCCGGTCGGATAGCACCCGGGGACGGCGATCCGGGTCGCACCCTGGAGGTGCAGGCGCTGAGAACCCCCGCCGGCCAGCGGCAGTTCGGGCAGGCCGTAGGGCCAGGACCCGGCATACGGGGTGTCGTAGAACTCGGCCCAGTCGGTTGCGCGCTCGAGTCGGAAGTCCGCGCCACAGTCGATGATCACGGTCCGCTCCGGCAGCGACGCGGCGAGCGCGGCGCTGTGGCCGTGCGGGAGGGCGAGGATCACGGCATCATGGCCCGCCAGCGTCTCGGGTGTCGTGTCGTCGAGGACCCGGTCGCCGAGGGGAAGCAGATGGGAGTGCACGGACCCGAGCGACTGGCCCGCGTTGCTGGAGGCGGTCAGGGCGCCGATCTCGACCTCGGGGTGGGCGAGGAGGAGTCGGGCAAGCTCGCCACCGGCATACCCACTCGCACCCGCGATCGCCACGCGCACCGTCATGCGCATGAACTTACAGCAAGCGGAAAGAACATGCAGCCGCAGGGGCCGTCAGGATGGACGATCCTGGATGCTGCGGTCGCGCTGGAAGCCCTTGAACCACGTCCCCTGATTGCTGAGCAAGCCGCGGTCGCGCTCGGCGATCTGGGCGTACTCCTCCCCCGAGACCCTGAACTCCTGACGGTCTCCCGTGGGGAACTGGAAGGTCACGAAATAGAGCGTGATGGCGTGGGACTCGCCGCCGCCGGTGACCTCGGTGCGTCGACTGGTAACCACGGCGGGATTGGTCACCAGGGGCGCGGCCTTGTTGGCGCGCCGCTGCGCCAAAGACGTCCGCGCGCCGCGGGCGATGGTCACCAGGATCACGACGAAAACGACCAGTATGAACGTGAGCACGACGGCAAAGAGGATGGCGAAGGATCGTGGCATCGGAGGGACTCCTCGGGGCGGCCCATCGGGGCCATCGGGTTGGTGACAGGTGTCGGTGAGCCGGGGTGGGGCGTTGCTCAGACCCGTTGGACGGCACCGACGGCGGACTGGGCCGCCGCGACGGCCGCGTCGCGGATACCACTGACCTCCTCCGTCGTGAGGGTCCGGTCCGTGGCGCGAACCGACAGCCGGTAGGCGAGCGACTTGCGCCCGGGCCCGATCTGATCGCCCCGGTAGATGTCGAAGAGGTTCAACCCCTCCAGCAGACCGCCCGCCCCAGAGCGGAGCGCGGCCGAGACCGCCGCCGCCGGGACCTGCTCGTCCACGACCAGCGCGACATCGCTGGTGGCCAGGGGGTAGGTGCTCAACGTGACCGCCTCGGCCGGGATGCCGCTGTGGGCGATGAGGACGTCGACGTCGAGTTCCCCGGCGACGGTGCGCGGGGGGAGGTCGAGCGCGGCGAACACCTTGGGGTGCAATTCGCCGACATGCCCCACGAGGCTCCCGTCGGCCAGGTCGATCCGGGCGCAGCGGCCGGGGTGGAAGGGCATGGCGTCGTCGGGCGTCACCGTGGCCGTGAGCCGCAGCGCGTCGAGGACGGCCGTGGCCGTCTCGAGGACGTCGGTGACATCCGCCGGTCGTCCCGGACCCCAGGCTCCGGCCCGGTCGCGGTCGCCGGTCAGGACGAAACCGAGGTGGCGTGGCTGCGGGGGCACGGCGGCCCGGATGGTTGCCAGCGTCTGCGCACCGGGGTAGTGACCGACATCGACCGTCGGGGCGCTCACCTGTGGACCGTCGAGCGCGAGCACGAGCCCGGTCTCGAAAAGCGCGATGTCCTTGGCCCCGCGGGACAGATTGCGTCGCAGCGAATCCACCAACGTCGAGAGGATCGAGATGCGCAGGAGCGGAGCTTCGTCGGAGAGCGGGTTGGCGAGGGCGACGGTGCGCGCCCGGGCGTCGGCGGCGGCATACCCCAAGGCGGTATGCCGTGCATCCCCCACGAAGGGGACATTCCAGACCTCGCAATATCCCTGGGCCGCAAGCAGATTGGCGATGAGACGGCGCACCTGTTGACCGTGCGTGAGGCCGGAGCCCACCGGGGGCGTCGGGACCACCGAGGGGATCGCGGTGTAGCCGTCGATGCGGGCGACCTCCTCGGCGAGGTCGGGCTGGGTGCGCAGGTCGGGGCGCCAGGACGGCGGGGTGACCCGGGCGTGACCATTGCCGGCGGCGACCTGGCAGCCGATCTGCTCGAGGATCTCCACGACCCGCGCGTGGGAATAGTCCACTCCGACCAGGCGGGAGGGCAGGTCGAGGTCGAGGTCGATGGGCTGCGGCGGCGTCACGGCTCCGGCGTCGGTGACCCCCGGATCGGCGCTCCCGCCGCCGAACTCGACGAGCAGGTCGACCGCCAGTTGCGCCGCGGCCGGGGCGAGCAGGGGGTCGACTCCCCGCTCGAAGCGGCGAGAGGCCTCGGACGGCAGCTTGTGACGGCGGGCCGAGCGGGCGATCGAGACAGGATCGAAGTGAGCGGCCTCGATGAGGACATCGGTCGTGGAGTCGCCGATCTCGGTGTCGGCCCCACCCATGACCCCCGCAATGGCGAGGGCCCGGTCCGCGCCACGGTCGGTGATGAGGAGATCGGTGGGTTCGAGGGCACGCTCGACATCGTCGAGCGTCGTCATCCGCTCGCCGGGACGGGCGCGCCGGACGACGATCGGCCCGTCGAGCAGGGCGAGATCGAACGCATGCAGCGGCTGACCGAGCCCGAGCATGACGTAGTTGGTGACGTCGACCGGCAGCGAGATGGGGCGCATCCCGGCGTCCTTGAGCCGGGCCGCCATCCACGCCGGGGTGGGCGCGTGGACGTCGACGCCGCGGACGATGCGGGCGACATACCGGTCGCACCCGACCCGCCCGCGGATGGGGGCATCGTCGGTGAGGTGCACGGCATACCCCTGCGGGTTCGGGGGCGGAGCCGACCGATCCAGGGCGAGCACGGGGTCGGTGAAAACGACGCCGGTGGCGTGGGAGTACTCGCGCGCGATGCCTCGCACGGAGAAGCAGTAGCCCCGGTCGGGGGTGACATTGACCTCGACGGTCTCGCGGTCGAGCCCGAGGAGCGAGAGGGCATCCTGTCCCGGCGCGAGGGTCGCGATGACGTCGGGGCGATCGGCGAAGTAACGGGTCAGGACGAGGATTCCGCTGTGGTCGTCGCCGATGCCGAGTTCGCGCTCCGAGGTGATCATCCCGGCCGACACATGGCCGTAGGTCGTGCGGGCAGTGACGACCATCGGGCCCTGCGGGGTCGTCACGCTGCCGCCGGGAAGGATGACGACCACGAGATCGCCGACCTCGAAGTTGTGGGCACCGCAGACGACCCACTGCGGCTCGCCGGTGCCATTGGCGGCACCGACATCGAGGGAGCACCACTCGATCGTCTTGCCATTCTTCTGCGGCTCGGACTGCTTGGTCAGGACCCGCCCGACCACCAAGGGCCCAGTGACCCCGCTGGTGTGCAGACCCTCCTCTTCAAGGCCGACCGTGACGAGGTCGGCCGCGATGTCGGCGCCGGTCGTGCCGGGGGGCAGCGCGGCATACTCGCGCAGCCAGTCCACGGGAACACGCATCAGATCTCCATCCCGAACTGTGCGTCGAAACGCACGTCACCCTCGATCATGTCCCGCATATCGGAGACGCCGGTGCGGAACTGCAGTGCCCGGTCGATGCCCATGCCGAAGGCGAAGCCGGTGTAGCGGTCGGCGTCGATCCCACACGCGGTCAACACATTGCGGTTGACCATGCCGCAGCCGCCCCACTCGATCCAGCCGGTGCCTTTGCAGGCGCGGCAGCCGGGGTCGCTCCCGCGGCAGGCGAAGCAGCGCAGGTCCATCTCGGCGCTCGGCTCGGTGAAGGGGAAGTAGGAGGGCCGCAGGCGTGTGGTGATCCCGTCGCCGAAGAGGTGGGTCGCCAGGGTGTCGAGGGTGCCCTTGAGGTGGGCCATCGTGATGCCCTCGTCGACGCACAGGCCCTCGACCTGGTGGAAGGCCGGCATATGGGTCGCGTCGAGTTCGTCGGTGCGGAAGACCCGGCCGATGCAGGCGATGGCCAGGGGCACCCCCCGCTCCAGGAGTGCCCGGGCCTGCACCGGCGAGGTGTGGGTGCGCAGGACCAACCCGCTGTCCGGCGGGTCGACATAGAAGGTGTCCTGCATCTGGCGGGCCGGGTGGTCGGCGTCGAAGTTGAGCGCGTCGAAGTTGAACCACTCCGCCTCGACCTCCGGGCCTTCGGCGATCTCCCAGCCCATCCCGACGAAGAGATCGGCGATCCGCTCGCTCATCAGTTCCAGCGGGTGGCGCCGGCCGAGGGGGCGCCGGCCGGTCGGCAGCGTGACGTCGACGGCTTCCTCGACGAGGATGCGCGCGTCCCGCTCCTCCTCCAACTGCCCCTGCCGCTCGGTGAGGGCCGCCGCGACCCGGCCCTTGGCCTGGCCGACCAGTTTGCCCGCCGCAGCCTTGGCGCTGGGTGGGAGGGCGCCGATCTCACGGTTGGCCTGGGCCAGCGGCGAGCGGTCGCCCTGGTGGGCGACGCGTGCGGCCTTGAGCTCGGCGAGGGTCGCGGCTGCCGCGATCGCCGACAGGGCCGACGTCGTGGCCGCCTCGATGGCCGCGGGGTCGAGCGCAGCGACCTCGACCGGGTCGTAGTTCGTATTGGGTCCGGACATCTCTTCCACTTCAGGTCGTCGGAGCGCCGCCCAGTCTCTCAGGCTGGCGACGGGGGGAGGAATCGACCTCAGCCCTCGGACGCCTCGGGCCGTCGGCCCACCCCGGATGAGGTATGCCGCGCGGCCGCCCCCGCGGTTGCGCCCCGCGCGGTCGCGCCCGAGGGCTACCGGAATCGCCAGGCGCGTGCGCGCCCCGGTGACCACCTCGGGGAGGTGACCCGGGCGCGGGGGCGAGCGGTCGGCATACGCAGCAGGGTAGGGGGCCCGAGAAAGGGTGTCACCCGAATTCGGGACGCAACGGGTAGGCCGCGTCTCCGTTCGGCCCGGCCTTCTGGCCCAGCACCTGGTGGAGCTGGATCTCGTTGCGCTCGAACCCGATCGAGGAGCCGGCCAGGTAGAGACCCCACACGCGCGAGGTCGCGGCGCCCGCCTCCGCAACCGCCTCGTCCCAGGTGGCGGAGAGGTTGCGCGCCCAGGCACGGCAGGTGCGCGCGTAATGCTCGCGCAGGTCCTCGACGTGCCGGATCTCGAAGCCCTGGTCGGCCATGGCCGAGATGATCGTGCCCACGGGCGCGAGTTCCCCGTCGGGAAAGACGTAGCGGTTGATGAATCCGCCACGGACCACGGAGCCGTGCGCGGTCGTCGGCCGGGTGATGCAGTGGTTGAGCAGCCGTCCGCCGATCGCGACGCGCTCGGCGAGGAAGGCGAAATAGGACGGGTAATTCTTGACCCCGATGTGCTCGGTGAGGCCGATCGAGGAGACGACATCGAAACCGGACTCGGTGACATCGCGATAGTCGCCATGGCGGATCTCCCCGAGATGGGTCAGGCCCTCGCGGTCCAACCAGGCCTGGCCGTATGCCGCCTGCTCCCCGGAGAGAGTCACCCCGAGTGCCGAGACCCCGTAGTGCTTGACCGCGTGCCGGACCATCCCGCCCCAGCCGCAGCCCACATCGAGCAGCCGCATCCCGGGCCGGAGGTCGAGCTTGCGGCAGACGAGGTCGAACTTGAACTCCTGCGCCTCCTCTAAGGTGGCGTCGACGCGGGGGTAGACGGCGCAGGTGTAGGCCATCGAGGGCCCGAGGACGAGTTCGTAGAACCGGTTGCTCACATCGTAGTGATGCGAGATCGCTTGCGCGTCACGGGATTTGGAGTGGCGCAAGCCCTCGGCGAGCCGGCGCCAGCCGGGAGGGTTCTCCTGAACGGGCAACTCCGGGGGGACGAACATCCGGGCCCCGAGGCTGGTGAGGATGTCCTTGACCTTGCGCGGGTCGGGGATGCGGGCGCCGAGCTTGTCCTTGACTTGAGCGATGAAATCGTAGGGGTCGCCGGGGTCGAGTCCCTCGATGGCCAGGTCCCCTTGGACATAGGCCCGGGCGAGCCCGAGTTCACCGGGCGCGGTCACCAGATAACGCAGACCCCGTTCGCTGCGCAGGTCGAGGGCGATGTCGGCCGACTTGTTGCCGCCGGTGGAACCGTCATAGGCGCGCAGCCGGAAGGGAACGTCCGTGCCGAAGATCTCGTCGGCGATCTCGCCGATAGTCAGGCTCATCGCCGCCCCACCGCCTTGGCGTAGAGGTCGGGCAGCCGGCCGTCGGGATCGTAGAGCTTCTTCACGCGGGCATAGTCCTCTCCCCCGTAGAGCGCCCAGAAGGCCTCGGACTCGTAATAGGAATCCGAATAGAGGCTCTTGTGTCCGTCGAGATCGGCGACCACCGCCTCGATGGCGCGGTTGACGTCGCCGGCCCGGGCACCGGGGACGATGTCGACGGCGGACCAGAAGCCGACGTTGACGTAGTCACGGCCGGCTCGCAGCGGATAGAGCGGCCAGGGTCGCGGGCCGTGGTCGTTGTCACGAAGGCGCAACGGGCACAACCAGATCGGCTCGATCGGCACGGTGTCGAGGAACCATTTCAGGAACGCTTCGGTGCGGTCGAGGGGGATTTCGACGTCCTGGACGACCCGCTCCTTGGGGCGGGCACCGCGGCGCTGCTGGAGCGCGGCATACCACCCGTGGCGGTTCTCGAACCGGATGATGCGGCCGTACACATCGCTGCGGAGATAGCGCCTTGGGACCAGGCGGCGCACGCCCGGCCGTTGCACATAGAGGGCCCGCGAGCACCAGAACCAGTCGGTATCCCAGCGCCAGAGATAGTCGCGGACGCTCAGGTAGTCGGTCTCGCGCTGCTGGATGGAGCGGTAATAGATCTCCCGGCCGGTGTAGTCGCTGACGTAGGGTGCGGCGTCGGAGAAGGTCCCAACGGTCAGATAGCTCTCGGTGGCGCTGAAGACGACCCCGTCGAGGAAGTCGACCCGGTCCCCGTCGAGATCGCGCGCGCGCAGGAGTGCCTCGAGTCCCGCCAGGAGGGCACCGAGGTCGGGGAAGCGCAGGTGGCGCAGGCGGACGTATGCCGAGACCGGCTCGAGCGCGATCGCCAGCCGGACGCTGTAGCCGAGCGAGCCGTAGGAGTTGGGGAAGGCCCGGAAGAGGTCCTCGTGCGGGCCGTCGGGGGCTGCCGTGACGATATCCCCCGCGCCGGTGAGGACGTCGAGCTCGAGGACGCTCTCGTGAGGCAGGCCGTTGCGGAAGCTGCTCGACTCGATGCCGAGGCCGGTCACCGCGCCCCCCAGAGTGATCGTCTTCAGTTGCGGGACGACCTGGGGCATGAGGCCGTGGGCGAGGGTGGCGTCGACGAGATCCTCGTAGGTGCACATCCCCTGGACTTGCGCGATCCGTCCGCGGCGGTCGACCTCGATGACGCCGCCGAGCGCGGACACGTCGAGGCCGGGGGCCCCGGTGTCACCGCGGGGCCGGAAGAGATTCGAGGTCCGTTTGGCCAGCCGGACAGGGCTGTGGCCCGGGAGCGCCGCGAGTTGCGCGCGCAGGTCCGCCACCGCGGTCGTATGCCGACCCCACCCCACCTCCAGGTCCGCCCCCATGGTCCACCCCCTTCGCGCGTCGCGTGTGGCGTCCGACACTAATCGAGGACGCACCGGTCGGTCACCCTCAGGGCAGGTCCGCCCACTGGGCATGGAGGGCGGCGACCGCGGCGTCGAGGTCGGCGCCGAGGCGGCGGGCGGTCGCGGCATACCCCCGGGCGGCGTTGTCGAGGTGTTCACGGGTGACGCGGGCCGGTACGGTGCGGCGCGCCTGGACGACCGTCCCGGTGCGGACCCGGCTCGCGACCAGTCCCGCGGCCTCCAACTCGCGATAGACGCGTCCGATGGTGCCGGGTGCCAGTCCGAGGTCGCTGGCCAGCTGACGGATCGGGGGCAGCCGGTGGCCGGCGGGGAGCTGACCGGAGCCGATCAGGGTGGCGAGTTGGGACCGTACCTGCTCGTAGGGCGGCACCGGACTGCCCAGGTCGAGGTCGAGGATCACGTGACGGGAGTCGATCGGGTGGCCGACCGGCTCGGCGCGCGCCGGGTCCGTACCGTCGGCGAGGTTCCCACCGCGACACCGGCGACCGATCCGGCGAAGGCGAGCAGGACGCCCATCCCGCCGATATTCGCCCACAGACTCGTCCCGTGGGCGAACGGATCGTCGGTGCGACCGACCAGGGCCAGAAATGCCGCCGCGACCCAACTCGTCGCGGCCACCGACCCGCCGGCGAGGAGTTGGAGACTGCGCGCGCGCAGGCCGTCGTCCGCTGCGGTCAGGGCGTCGTCGACGACGGTCTGGGCGCGCCGGAGGATGCGTCGCCCGGTCGCGGCGACGAGCAGCGCGGCGGCCGCCGCCACCGCGACAACCCCACCGGCCGGGCCGCGGATCTCCTGGTGTCCCGTGGCGCGCACCGCCATCCAGAGCCCCGACCCGGCGGCGATGAGCGCGAAGCCCCCGAGCACCCACGCGGCGGCGGGGGTCACATAGTCGCGGACCGCGCGGGGGGCCAGTGTCGCCCGGCGATGGCCGCCACCCGTGGCGATCCCCGACGCCCTCCATTCGGCGACGATGAGCCCGAGGAACCACCCCGCGAAGAGGACCAACCAGCGGGCCGGCGGCTGGTCTTCCGCCCGAGAAGCACCGAATGGCATCGTGACGCCGATGCCGCTGACGAAGGACGCCAAGAGGCCGAACCGTCGCCAGAACCGGCTCTGGCGCAAGGACGTTTGGATGTAGTCCGCGTTGTGCTCGGTGACCTCGACCCCCTGCCGGCGGGCGAAACTGGCCAATCTCGTCGCGCGCGCGCTCGTGGAGTCGCCGAAGACGAGCATGACGATCAGGACGATGACGAGGACGATGAGCACGACAGTCAGGATCCCGGGGGTCACGGACTGCTCCTCCCACGACGGGGCCGGCGCGCGCACGTGGAGTGCGGCTGGGCGACGGGTCGACGCCCGATTGGCTCAATGTATCACATCATTGTCACATTGACATCGGGTTGCGTGGAGGGAGTGAGGCCGCGGAGGCATAGAGGCAGATGGTCGCGGCCATGGCGAGATTGAGCGACTCGGCCTTGCCGTGGATCGGGATGGAGATGCGCTCACTGCACCGGGCGGCGAAGTCGGACGGAAGGCCAGTGGCCTCCGTGCCCATGACCCAGCAGTGCGGGTGGGTCAGGTCGGCGTCCGGCAGCCGAGTGGGTGCCTCGCCTTCGGTGGCATAGGTCCGTATGCCGTGTGCCTCCACCGCGGCCACCGTCGCCCCGGCGTCCAGCCCGGTCACCACGGGGAGATGGAAGAGAGAGCCGGCGGTCGAGCGGACCACCTTGGGGGAGAATGCATCCACCGAGCCCGAGCTGACCAGGACGGCGTCGGCACCAGCGGCATCCGCCGCCCGGATCACCGTGCCGAGGTTGCCCGGGTCGCGGACCTCCTGCAGGAGAACGAGCAGCCGCGGGCCGGTGGCCAGGACGGATTCCACGGACGCCTCGGGCTGCTGGGCGACGGCGAGCATCCCCTGGGGCGTCTGCGCGTCGGCCATGGCCGCCAGGACCTCGTCGTTGACGTCATGGACGAAACACCCGGCCGTGTGCGCGGAGGCGAGCACCTCGGCATACCGCTTCCTCGCGGCGGCGGTGACGTAGAGGTCGACGACGGAAGGGGCGGCATACCGCAGCAGTTCGCGGACCGCCTGCGGGCCCTCGACGAGAAAGCGGCCGGTGTCCGAACGCGCCGAACGCCGGGCCAGCGCCGCGACCGCCCGCACCCGGTCGGACCGGGGGTTGGTCAGGGCACCGGCCCGGCGCTCGCGCGGGACGTGCGGTCCGTGGGGTCGGCTCAGGCGCCGGCCTCGGCGTCGGCGGCCGCCGGGACATTGGCCTTGGCCAGTTCGACGAGGGCGGCGAACGCAGCCTCGTCGTTGACCGCCAACTCGGCGAGCATGCGGCGGTCGACATCGACCTCGGCAGCGCGCAGGCCCTGGATGAACCGGTTATAGGTCATGCCATTGGCGCGGGCGCCGGCATTGATCCGCTGGATCCACAGCCGCCGGAAGTCGCCCTTCTTGGCGCGACGGTCGCGGTAGCTGTAGGTCAGCGAGTGGTTGAGCTGCTGCTTGGCCTTGCGGTAGAGACGGCCGCTCTGGCCGCGGTAACCGCTGGCGCGCTCGAGGACGACCCGGCGCTTCTTCTGGGCGTTGATTGCCCGCTTCACGCGTGCCACGTGATTCTCCTTGCTTGTGTGCGTTTCACGAGGGGGGCCGCGGCCGGCCCGGTGGGGCGGCGCGGCAGGGGCTTACTTGCCGAGGAGGCGCTTGACGACCTTGGTGTCCGCGGCCGCAACGATGACGTCGTTGGCGAGACGACGCGCGTGCTGCGGGCTCTTCTCGTGGAACTTGTGCACGTGATTGGCGCGCTGGCGCATGATCTTGCCGGTGCCGGTGATGCGGAAGCGCTTCTTGGCACCGCTGTGGGTCTTGTTCTTCGGCATGGTGAGCCGATCTCCTTTGCTTGCGTGGCGTGGCGGCCCCCTGGTCGGGGTCCGCCGCGTGGTTCGGGGTCAGCCCGCGGGTGGGGCCTCGGGCGTCGGGGCCACGGGCATCGGGGCGTCCGACGCCGCGACGCCGGTCGCGGCCGCATGGTCGGCCTGACGGCGACGCTGCTCGGCCCGGGCTTCGGACTTCTTCTTCGTGGGCCCGATGACCATGACCATGTTGCGGCCGTCCAGCTTCGGCGACGACTCGACGAAGCCGAGTTCGACAACGTCCTCCGCCAACCGTTGCAGGAGGCGGAAGCCGAGTTCGGGACGGGACTGCTCGCGGCCGCGGAACATGATCGTGACCTTGACCTTGTCCCCCGCCTTCAAGAACCGCTCGACATGGCCCTTCTTGGTTCCGTAGTCGTGGATGTCGATCTTCGGCCGGAGTTTGATCTCCTTGATGACCGTATTGACCTGGTTCTTGCGGGCTTCCCGGGCCTTCATGGCGGCTTCGTACTTGAACTTGCCGTAGTCCATGAGTTTGGCGACCGGGGGCTTGGCCATCGGGGCGACCTCGACCAGGTCGAGTTCGGCCTCGGCGGCCAGGCGAAGGGCGTCCTCGACCCGGACGATGCCGACCTGCTCACCGTTGGGTCCGACCAGACGCACCTCGGGGACGCGGATGCGGTCGTTGATGCGGGGCTCGCTGATGTGGTGCTCCTTCTCGTCGTGCGGGGCTGCGGCGCGTGAGGCACCTCCGAGACGAGGAAACCTCCCGCGACGGCTCGCGGGAGGTCGGTGGCAGCCCGGCCGATGAGGGACCCGGACGTATGCCGAGTCCCGCCCCCGCGGTCGGCCACGGACCTGCCGTGGTCGTCCCTGAGGAGCCGGCCGTTGACCCGGCCGCCGGAGCGATCGCGGGTGGAAGCGACTGCCGTCGACTTCACTTGAGCATCGACGCCGCCGGTGGGCAGCCTCGATCGGTTGCCGTCAAGGATATCAGGAGGTCAGGGCTCCCCCAGCCACTCGCGCCCCGCCTCCTCCTCGACCTCGAGCGCCATCCGGAACAGGTCGGCGATGAGTCCCTCGACCTTGCCGCCGATGAAGGGGATCGCGACCTTGAGGTCCCCGGAAACAGTCTGGGTCGTGACACCGTCGCTCTCGGCGAGGCTGATGCTCCCCTCCATCCGGGCCGGTTTGCCCGGGACGAAGAGCTCGAGACTGGCCCGGTCGCGGGTCCGCCACACCTCGTGCTGGCGCGTGGTGATCTCCGAGCCGACCATGGCCGCGGCGAACGACGGGAGCCCGTCGGTCGACCGGACGAGGTCGACGACGACATCCATTCCCGCCGCGGTGTCGCGCAAGGTGACCGTATGCCGCACCGCCAGTTGCCGTCCCGCCACGACCTCGCGGAACTCGGCGTCCGCCAGCATGGCGAAGACCTCGTCGTGGGTGGCGTCATAGGACAGGACGTGGCGGAATCTCACGGGGGGAGTATGGCGCACCCCCACCCGGTCAGCGCCACACGAGCGCCAGAGCACCCCCCGGGAGCGTCGCCCCGGCCCCGGAGAGGACGATGCTCCCCGAGGGCCCGGTGACCTGCAGCCGGACCCGATCCGCCACCCCGGGCGGATTGTCGACCACCGTCACCAGATAGCGGAAGCCCGGGCGTCCGTCCCAGCGTCCCGACCCCGCCCAGGTCGCCTGGCGTCCCACGGCCGTCAACCGTCCGATCGTGGTGGCGGCGAAGGCGTGGACCCCGCGAGTGATCCGTGTCGTCCCGCTCAGCCGGCCGGCCAGATCGCGGCTGACAGCGGTCTTGAGCGTGGCCCGCCGTCCGTCGAGGAGGATCGAACCTGTTCCGCTGATCGTGACCGGCCGGGGGGCGACGGTGACGGTGACGGTGGACTCGGCATACGCCCCGGAGTCGTCGGTCACCCAAACGGTGACGGGACAGGTCTGGGGTGCGGCCACGACGTGGGTGACGACGATGCTGCCGCTGTGGGCCGCCCCCAGCGTCGAGTAGCCGTCGCAGAAGTCGACGTCGTAGGTGTGGGCATCGCCGGCGCCTCACGGGCGGGTGGAACGGATCGGCGACCGTGAGCGTAACGGTGAATATGCCCTCGTCGCTGCAAGCCAGCGTCGTCGCCAGCGCGGTCGGATCGGCGACGGCGCATGTCGTCCCATAGGCCACGCCCGATCGGGGGGCGACGCTCCAGGCGACGGTCACCGCGTCACCGTCGGGGTCGGATGCCGAACCCGCCACCGCGATCGCGGTCCCCTCGCCGCCGGCATACCCCCCGCCGGCATCCACGCCGGGGGGCGCATTCGTGATCGTGATCGTCACGGGATCTGCGCTGATCGTGCCCGTGCCGGTGACGGCCTCGGCGGCGAGGCGGACCTCCCCCGGCGCGGCGGGCACGCCCTCGAGATGGAGGGTCGCGGTCTCACCCGGGCCGAGCGAGACCGATCCGGCCGGCCAGGAGCCCACCCCCTCGCCCCACGCCCAGAGGTCGCCGTCGCCGCCGGCGGTGACGACGGGATCGGCCACGGTGACGCCGGTGACGCTGCCGGTGACGGGCGTGAACCCCACCCCGGGAACCAGAACGCTCAGTCCGACGAGGGTCGTCGGGTCCGGCCCCGGGTTGTCGAGCGTGACGGTCAGGCCGAGGCTCGACCCGGCCGGCACGGTGACGGCGCCCGGCGTCAGCGTCAGCGTCGGCGAGGGCGGAGGATCCGCCGATGCCGGCACCACACTCAGCGCGCCCAGGGTGAGCAGGACGGCCGCGCACAGCGCCACCAGCCAGGACGGCGTGACCCGCCGCCGGTGCCGCCGACCGGCGACACCGAGTCCCTCCACGCCCGTCCCCATGCGCCCTCCCCCTGACTTGGCCGCCGTCGCGGAGGCCACCACGAGGAAGACTAGAACCCACCGCCGACAGCCGCCTGCCGACAACCGATCCGCCACCTTAAGTCGCGCGACCGCCGGTCACTCGCCGGCGGGCACCACTGACCCGGCGATGCGGAAGGCGAGGCCGTCGATGCGAGCACGGAACTCCCCATCCGTGGCCAACTGCTCCCCGATCCGGGTGACCAATGCGGTCACGGACGCGCGGTCGAGTCCGGGGACCAGGGTGAGTTCGACGCCAAGGGTTCCGGGAGGGTCGGCGGCATACCTCCGGTATGCCGTGACCTCCCCCTCCCGGGCCACCACCCGACCGACCGCGGCGTCGACGAAGGAATCCCGCTCCGGTGGCGACCACGGCCGATCCATCGCAAGCGCCCAGACCTGGCTGGGCCGGAGCTCGCGCGCGTGCGGCTGGTCGAGGTCGAGGACGATGACCTCGCACCCCTCACTGACCGCGGCCTGGGCGAGTTTGTCGGCGGTGACGGGGACCGGCCGGGCCGCCGGATCCCAGTGGGCGAGTTCGGCGATCCCGGTGAAGGCGGGGATGGCCCGGCGTCCGTCGGGGGCGGTGAGGGTGACCAGGGCCATCTCGACGCTGGGGTCGTGGGCCAGCCCGCGTTCGTCGGTGACGATCTCCTGGGCATGGGGCACCACGGCGACGAGGAATCGGCCGCTGGCCACCGCGCTCATCAGCACCATGTCGTCCTCGCCGGCGATCGCCGCAACAAGAGCAGGATCGCTCTGACCGGTATCGGCCTCGAAGCCCGACGGGTGGAGGATGCGCTCCTGCCAGGGCGCGCCCGCACTGTCGGTGGCCGCGTGCGCCTCGACGCGGTGGGGGTGGGTCGCGTGATCGCGGGGGTTGGTCATCTCACTGCTCTCGGCTCGGTGGGGGCCACTCGCGTCGGACGCCGCGGGCGCCGAACGCCGCGCTGGCTCTCCCTGCGGATCAAGGGCGGCCGGCCAGGTCGAGGGCGTCGGGGAGGCTGAAGGCACCCTTGTAGAGCGCGGACCCGATGATGGCCCCCTCGATGCCGAGCGGGACCAGGGCGCGGATGGCGGCGATGTCGGCCAGCGTCGAGACTCCCCCGCTGGCGATGACCGGAGCCGGCGTCCGGGCCGCGACCGACGTCAGGAGTTCGAGGTTGGGTCCGGCGAGCATCCCGTCCTTGTTGACGTCGGTGACGACATAGCGGGCGCACCCGGCGGCGTCCAGGCGCTCCAGCGTCTCCCAGAGGTTGCCGCCCTCGCTGGTCCAGCCGCGGGCCGCGAGGGTCTCGCCGCGGACATCGAGCCCGATCGCGACCTTGTCCCCGTGGGCGGCGATCGCGAGCGCCGTCCATTGCGGATTCTCCAGGGCCGCTGTGCCGACGTTGACCCGCCGGCAGCCGGTCCCCAGCGCCCGGGCCAGCGACTCCTCGTCGCGGATGCCACCGCTCATCTCGACGTCGATGTCGAGCCGGCCGACGATCTCGGCGAGCAGGTCGGCGTTCGAGCCGCGCCCGAAGGCGGCGTCGAGGTCGACGAGGTGGATCCACTCCGCTCCCTGCTCCTGCCAGGCCAGGGCCGCCTCGATCGGGTCGCCGAACTCCCACCCGCTGCCCGCCACCCCTTGCTGGAGTTGGACGGCGCGGCCACCGGAGACGTCGACGGCGGGCAGGAGTTGAAGGCGGGGAGGGGTGGTCATCGGTCCTTCTGTGTGTCGCGGTCGGTATGCCGCACCCGATCGGGTGCGCGATGCGCTCGCCCAGCTCAGGCACCCGGCGGCGGGCCCGGGGGCATCGGGGGCATGGGTGTCGGGGGGATGGGTGTCGCGGGGATGGGCGTCGTTGGCGAGACCGACGGTGCGTCCTGCGGGCCGGCACCTGCGGGAGCCGGCCCTCCGGGTGACACCGTCCCCGACCCCGCGCCATGCGGCGCGGCATCCTGCTCGGAAGCGCCGTGCGCGATCTCCGCGCGGTGTGACCAGATCACCCAGGCAAGCCCCGCGAGCAGGACGAGCGCAACGAGCCCGAGGCGTTGCGGCCAGCTCATCCTGGTCAGCGCGGTCACCACCAGCAGTCCGATGGCCGAGCCGACGGTTGTGGCCACCTTCGGTGTCGTGCGCCGCCGCCGGTATGCCGTGCCGCTGCGTCGGCGGGTCGTGGCGCGCGATCCGCTGCGCCCGGTCGAGCGCCGTTTCGTTCGGGACGTGGTCTTGCGGGTCGTCATAGTGACCTCACCCAGTTCCTCAGCAGCTGCAGTCCGGCCTCGCCGGACTTCTCGGGGTGGAATTGCGTCGCCGACAGTGGGCCGTTCTCGACGGCCGAGACGAAGGACTCGGCATACTCCGTCGTGGTCACGAGCGGCGAGCGGCGCCCCATCGCGCCGTCGGCGACGGGCAGGTCCCAGGTGCGCGCGGCATACGAATGGACGAAATAGAACCGCTGGTCGGCAATGCCCGCGAAAAGGGTGCTCCCGGCGGGGACGGCGACGGTATTCCAACCCATATGGGGGACCACGTCCGCGGGCAGGCGCGTGACGGTGCCCGGCCACTCCCCCAGGCCCGGCTGGGGGTCGGCGCTGGGCTCCTGGGAGCCCTCGAAAAGGATCTGCATCCCGACGCAGACTCCCAGGACCGGCCGACCGCCGGCGAGCCGGATGTCGATGAGCCTGGGGCCGTCGACGGCGCGCAGGCCGGCCATGCAGGCGTGGAAGTTGCCGACCCCGGGGACGAACAGGCCCCCACAATCGGCCACCGCCTTCGGGTCGGCCGTCAGGACGACCTCGGCCCCGACATGTTCCAGGGCGCGCACCGCGGAGCGGACATTGCCGCTTCCGTAATCCAGGACGACGACCCGGGCCGTCATCGGGATCCCCGGCGACGCCCCGGATGGGCGACCTCGGCGATATGGGCCGCCTCCTCGCGCATGATCCCGTCGAAGCGCGCCACCGACTCCGGGTCGGGCTCGACGAGGGTCCCCAGGGCGGCGTCCGGGTCGACGAGCAGGTCACGACCGGGCAGCCGCAACGCGTGGTGGACGTTGGCGAGCCACGTCACCGCATCGCGGGGCACGTCCTCGAGCGCCTCCAACAACCCCGGCATCGCGGGGCGACCCGCGCCAGTGACGTCGATGAGGTCGACGGCAAGCGCCGGCGGCAGACCGGGCGCCTGGACCACACCGGCCTCGGGCAGCCAGACCACCCACCGCTTCACGGTGCGCCACCCGCGGGGCTGGACGACGATCGCCGCCCTGAGGCCTGCCACCACGAAGGTGATCGACGGACGCAGGCTCGACGGCAGCGGGCGGGCGGCCAGCGCCATCGGGGCGTCGTCATAGGGCACTGCGGACTGGGCCCGGTCGCTCGCCGGCGTCACCGCGCTCCAGGGCCCCAACCCGGTCACATGGACCGAGAGCAGGCCGCGGCCGGCCCAGATCCGCACGCGTTCCGGGCGGGCGCGGGCCAGCAGCAGGGTCCCCACGGGGCGGTGGGGGACGGGGCGGGCGGGGGTCGGCATACGGCTAAAGCGCGCCCTTCGTGCTCGGTATGCCGCTCACCCGCGGGTCCCGCTCGATCGCCGCGCGCAGCGCGCGCGCCACGGCCTTGAACTGCGCCTCGGCGACATGGTGCGGGTCGCGCCCCGACAGGACCCGGACGTGGAGGGCGATCCCGGCGCGGAAGGCGAGGGTCTCAAAGACGTGCCGGGTCAGCGACCCGACGTAGTTGCCCCCGATGACGACATACTCCTGGCCGGGAGGCTCCCCGGTGTGGATGCAATAGGGCCGCCCGGCGACGTCGACGACCGCCTGGACCAGCGCCTCGTCGAGCGGGACGAGAGCATCGCCGAACCGGGCGATGCCCCGCTTGTCGCCGAGCGCCGCCCCGAGGGCCTCCCCCAGCACGATCGCGGTGTCCTCGACCGTGTGGTGGGCATCGATGTGGGTGTCGCCGGTCGCGGTGATGTCGAGGTCGATGAGGGAATGCCGCGACAGCGCGGTGAGCATGTGGTCATAGAACCCGATGCCGGTGATGATCGAGGAGCGCCCGGTCCCGTCGAGGTCGACCCGCACCGACACGCTCGACTCGGACGTCGCCCGCTCGCGGGCCGCGGTGCGAGGGCTGGTCTTCATGACTGGTCCGATCGTCGCGTCAGGCGGTGCTCGTCGCCCAGGCTGGCCATGGCGTCGAGGAAGGCCGTCGTCTCGGCGGGGGTCCCCGCCGTCACCCGAAGGTAGTGGGGGATGCCGACATCGCGCACCAGCACCCCGCGGTCGAGGAGGGCGGCCCACGTCGCCCCGGCGTCGGCGAGACCGCCGAACAGGACGAAGTTGGCGTCGCTGGGGACCGGGGGGTAGCCGAGGGCGGCGAGTTCGATGGCGATCCGGTCGCGTTGCGCCGTGATGGCCCCGACGGTGCCCAGCATGGTGTCGGTATGCCGCAGGGCCGCCACCGCGATCGCCTGGACCGGCGTGGACAGGTGGTAGGGCAACCGGACCAGCCGCAGCAGTGCAGTGAGTTCGGGGTCGGCGGCGAGATAGCCGAGGCGGCCACCGGCCAAGGCGAAGGCCTTGCTCATCGTCCGGGTCACCACGAGTCGCTCCCGCCCGGCCAGCAGGGTCAGCGCGGAGGCGGTGCCGGGGCGGGCGAACTCGGCATACGCCTCGTCGACGACGATGACCGCGTCGGGGGCGGCGGCATAGGCGGCCTCGACGACGTCCAGCCCGATCGCCGTGCCCGTCGGGTTATTGGGGGAACACAGGAAGACCAGCGCGGGATTGACCGATTCAACTTGCGCGGCAACGGATTCGGCGTCGAGCTCGAAGAGGCGCCCGGGCTCGGTGTGGCGTCGGCCGGGCAGCCACGTGGTCTGGCTCGTCCCGGCGATGATCGCGTGCATCGAGTACGACGGCGTGAACCCGATCGCCGTCCGACCCGCCCCACCGAAGGCCTGGAAGAGATGCAGCAGCACCTCATTGGAGCCGTTGCCGGCCCAGACCTGATCGGCCGAAATCGGCGTTCCCGACCGCGAGAGGTAGCCCGCGAGGGCCGCCCGCAGGGCCGTGAACTCCCGGTCGGGATAGCGGTTGAGGCCCGGGAGGATCCGCGCGACCTCCGCCGCCATCTCGGCGACGACATCGGCCGGGACGGGATAGGAGTTCTCGTTGGTGTTGAGGGCCGCCGGAACCGCCAGTTGCGGTGCGCCGTATGCCGATTCCCCCCGCAGATCCGCCCGCAGCAGTCGGGTCAGGTCCGCCCGGGTCGAGGTGGTCACGCGGGCGTCCCGCCGGCAGGGGCGCTGACGCCGGCCGGCTGCCCGACGCGGGCGAGGATCGCCTCGCCGTGGGCGGGGAGGTCCTCGGCGTCGGCGAGCGTGACGATGTGCCCGGCGACCTCGGCCAGAGCCTCCCGGTCGTAGCGGACGACATGGATGCCGCGCAGGAACGATTGGACCGACAACCCGCCGCTGTGGAGGGCGCAGCCGCCGGTGGGCAGGACGTGGTTGGAGCCGGCGGCGTAGTCGCCCAAGGAGACGGGGCTATGGGCCCCGACGAAGATCGCGCCGGCGTTGCGCACGCGATCGGCGACGGCGTCGGCGTCGGCGGTCTGGATCTCGAGGTGTTCGGCGGCATACGCATCGACGACGGCGATCCCCTGGTCGAGATCGTCGACGAGGACGATTGCCGACTGCGACCCGGCCAGCGCCTCCTGGACGCGCTCGCTGTGCTTGGTCGCGGCGGCGCGGCGGGAGACGGCGAGGGCGACGGCGTCGGCGAGTGCCGGGGAATCGGTGACCAGGACGCTCGCGGCCAGGGGGTCGTGCTCGGCCTGGCTGATGAGGTCGGCGGCCACATGCTCGGGATCGGCGGTGGCATCGGCCAGGACGGCGATCTCCGTGGGCCCGGCCTCGGCGTCGATCCCGATCCGCCCCTTGAGCAGTCGCTTGGCGGCGGCGACATAGATATTGCCGGGACCGGTCACCAGGCTCACCGGCTCGCAGACGTCGTCGTCGTCAACGAAGCCGTAGGCGAAGGCGGCGATCGCCTGGGCGCCGCCCACGGCATACACCTCCTCGACGCCGAGTAGCGCGCAGGCGGCGAGGATCGTCGGGTGGGGGTATCCGGCGAGATCGGCCGGGTTGTCCTTCTGCGGCGGACTGGCGACGGCGAGGGAGCTGACCCCGGCGGCCTGGGCGGGCACGACGTTCATGACGACGGAACTCGGATAGACGGCCCGGCCGGCCGGGACATAGAGGCCGACCCGGTCGACGGGAATCCACCGTTCGGTGACGGTCCCACCGGCAGTCACCCGGGTGGTCGTGTCGGCGCGCACTTGGTCGGCGTGGACCACCCGGGCGCGGGCGATGGCGACCTCCAGCGCGGCGCGGACGTCGGGGTCGAGTCGGTTCAGGGCCAGGGCAAGGACGTCCGCCGGGACCCGCAACCGGCCCGGCCGGACCCCGTCGAAGCGCTCGCACAGGTCGCGCAGCGCCGCCGCCCCACCCACCCGGACCGCCTCGCCGATCGGGGCCACGTCATGGAGCGCGGCGTCGACGTCGAACTCGGCCCGGGGTAGGGATTCGCGCAAGTCGCGCAGGGACAGGGATCGCCCACGCAGATCCAGTCGCCGCATCATGGCGCCGATTCTAGGCGGGCCGTATGCCGTGGCCTCCCCCCGCTCAGCCCCCGGGCCCCGGGTCCTCGCCGTAGAAGAGCCGGTCGACGACCGCGCGGGCCCGTCGCCCGACGCGGCGGTAGTTCTCCGCGAGTTCCTGTCCGGAACCGGGCGGCAGCCCGAGGATGCGCGCGGTCCCGTCGGCCTCGCGAGTGTCGGCCGGGAGGGTTTCGACGGCCCGTCCCCGGAAGAGCATCGCCGCGTCGCGGGTGCGGTCGGCCTGGATCCACGCCTCGGCCAGCGTCGCGTGGTCGCTGCTGGAGATCAACCGAGCCTGGGCGAGGGCGTGCAGCGCGGGCAGGGTCGAGGTGGTCCGCAGCGTCGGATAGGTGTGGGCGTGCTCCAACTGGAGGAGTTGGACGGTCCACTCCACATCGGACAGGCCGCCCGTCCCCAGTTTGAAGTGGAGTCGGCGGTCGGCCCCGCGGGGCAGTCGCTCGGCCTCCATCCGCGCCTTGAGGCGCCGGATCTCACGCACCTGGGTCGTGTCGAGACCGGAGTCCGGCCAGCGGATCGGATCGATCAGGTCGACGAACTTCGCGGCGAGATCGCTGTCGCCGGCCACCGGCCGCGCCCGCACGAGCGCCTGGGCCTCCCAGGTAACGGCCCAGCGGTCGTAGTAGGCGCGATAGGAGTCGAGGCTGCGCACGAGCGGGCCGTTCTTGCCCTCGGGCCGAAGGTCGGCGTCCAGTCCGATCGCCGGATCGGGTCCGGGCCGCTCCAGGAGCCGGCGCAATTCCTTGATGATCTCCAACGCCTGGTCCTGAGCGGCGCCCTCGTCGGCCCCGAGACGCGGATCGCAGACATACATGACGTCGGCGTCGGAGGCGTAGCCGCACTCCCGCCCGCCGAGCCGACCCATCCCGACGATGAGCAGGTCGGTCAGCAGCGGCGCCGCACTCCGCGCCTGCTCCGCCCGCATGGTGGCCTCCAGGGCGACCTGGATCGTCGCTTCGGTGATATCGGCCAAGCCCTGCCCGACGCCGACCGAATCCACCACGTGGACGAGATCGGCGACCGCGACGCGGAAGAGTTCGACCTTGCGGATGTGCCGGGCGGCGGCGACCGCCTCGTCGGGGGTGCGCTTGGTGGATGCCGCGACGCGCATCCGCCGTTCGATGTCGGCGCGGCCCCGCGGGACCAGGCCACCGGGATCGCCGAGGATCTGGACCGCCTCCGGGGCGGAGCGCAGGAGATCGGCGGCGAAGCGGCTTCGGGCCAGGACGCGGGCAAGATTCTCCGCCGCCTGGGGCTCATCGCGCAGCAACCGCAGGTACCACGACGTCGCCCCGAGCGACTCGCTGACGTCACGGAACGCGAGCAGTCCCCCGTCCGGGTCGATCTCGGCGGCGAACCAGCCGAGCATGACGGGGAGCAGATGGCGCTGGATCGCCGCCCGGCGGGAGAGGCCCTCGGTGAGCGCCTCGAGATGCCGGATGGCCCCGTCCGGATCACGGAAACCCAAGGCCCGCAACCGGTCCCGGGCCGCGGCGGGAGTGAGCCGGACATCGTCGGCACCCAGACGTGCAACCGCATTGAGGAGCGGCCGATAGAAGAGGCGCTCGTGAAGTCGGCGTACCTCCCGCGCCTCGGCCCGCCACGCCTGCTCGACGGCGGTCACCGGATCCTGTCGGTGCCCGAGCGCCCGGCCGAGCCGACGGAGGTCGGCCTTCGCGGTCGGCATCAGGTGGGTGCGCCGCAGTCTCTGCAACTGGATCCGGTGTTCGAGCGTGCGCAGGAGCCGGTATGCCGACCCCAAGACGTTTGCGTCCTCCCGGCCGACGTAGCCCCCCCGGGCGAGGGCGGCCAACCCATCGAGCGTGGTCCCGGAACGGAGGCTGGCGTCGGTGCGACCGTGGACAAGTTGGAGGAGCTGGACGCTGAACTCGATGTCGCGCAAGCCCCCAGGACCGAGTTTGAGCTGGCGGTCGGCCTCGGCGCTGGGGATGTGCGCCTCGACCCGTCGGCGCATCGCCTGGACGTCGTCGACGAAGTTCTCCCGCGACGCCGCCTCCCAGACCATCGGCCGGACGGCGTCGAGATAGGCCTGCCCGACCTCCCGGTCGCCGGCGACGACCCGCGCCTTGAGCAGCGCCTGGAACTCCCACGTCTTGGCCCACCGCTCGTAATAGGCGCGGTGGCTGGCGACGGTCCGCACCAGCGGCCCCGCCTTCCCCTCCGGCCGCAGCGCCGGGTCGACCTGCCAGAGCGAGCCGTTCGGCGTGGAGCGGCTGCAAGCGGTCATCAGCCGGGTCGCCATCGACGTCGCCACCCGCATCGCGTCCTGCTCCGAGACACCCTCGGCCGGCTCGGCGACGAAGATGACGTCGACGTCGCTGATGTAGTTGAGTTCGCGACCCCCGGTCTTGCCCATGGCGATCACCGCCAGCCGGCACGTGTGGGCCGCCTCCCCGGCCTCGGTCCGCGCGATGACGTATGCCGCTTCCAACGCCGCCTCCGCCAGGTCGGCGAGCGCGGCGGCTGCCACGGGCATGGCCGTCAGCGGGTCCGGTGCGGTCAGGTCGAGTGCGGCGATGCCGAGCAGCCCGCGCCGATAGAAGACTCGGAGCGCGTCGTCCGGGGTCAGCCCGTCCGGGGGGTCGGCGACGACTCCGACGAGACGGGCCGTCCGGTCGGCGACGGTCCGCGGCCGGGCCTGAGCGACGCTGCGCCAGTGCGCGGGGTGCGCCACGAGGTGGGCCCCGAGGGCGATCGAGGCACCGATGACCGCGAGCAGTCGCTGCCGGCCGATGCCGGGACGGCGCAGTTCGGCGATGAGCGCGGGGAGTTCGGCGCGCAGGGCCGAGCCCTCGGGCTCGCGGTCGGCGGCGGTGCGCAGCGCCTCCATCAGGCGCACGAGGGTCAGAAGCGCCAGGTCGGGGTCGGCGACGTCCGCGAGGGCGTGAAGGAGTCCGTCGCTGAAGGTGTCGTCGAGCGGGTCGATCAGGCCGGCGAGGGCGGGATCGGCGACCAGCCGACCGGCCCGGTCGGGGTCGGCGAAACCGAGGCGCGCGAGCGCCGCCGTCGTACTCACCTCCCGCGCCGTTGACACGCCCTAACCCTAATGGCGTGTCCCCCGCCTCATCCCGCGCCCGGACCCGGCCCCGGCCTACGGACCCGGGACCCGCGCCGACGACGCTTCGGGCTCGGGGTCACAGCCGCGGCAGGAGACGCTCCAGCTCGAAGGCGGTGACCTGGTGGCGGTAGTCCTCCCACTCCCGCCGCTTGTTGCGCAGGAAGAAGTCGAACACATGCTCCCCGAGGGTCTCGGCGACCAGTTCGCTGCGTTCCATCGCAACGATGGCCTCCGACAGCGAACTCGGCAGCGGATCGATGCCCATCGCGCGCCGCTCCCGCGGGGTGAGGCTCCAGACGTCCTCCTCCGTCTCCGGTGGGAGGTCGTACTTCGCCTCGACGCCCTTCAGGCCGGCGGCGAGGATCACGGCATACGCGAGATAGGGGTTGCAGGCGGAGTCCAGGGTGCGGACCTCGACGCGGCTGGACTGGCCCTTCAGCGGCTTGTAGAGCGGCACCCGAACCATGGCCGAGGTGTTGTTATGGCCCCAGGTCACATGCGCCGGGGCCTCGCCGCCACCCCAAAGCCGCTTGTAGGAGTTGACCCATTGGTTGGTCACGGCGGAGATCTCGG
The DNA here is from genome assembly GCA_016702415.1 of Nostocoides sp. Taxonomy (GTDB): domain Bacteria; phylum Actinomycetota; class Actinomycetes; order Actinomycetales; family Dermatophilaceae; genus Nostocoides_A. Next base: position 1,625,120 of record JADJEA010000001.1, on the reverse strand, counting down.
CGCCATGCCGGAGAATCCCGGCGATGAACTGCCGGGCCACCGTGGAGAGCTGATAGGGAGCCCCACCCTCGAAGAACGCATTGGCGTCGCCCTCGAAGAGCGACATGTGCGTGTGCATCCCCGACCCGGGGTGCTCGGCGAAGACCTTCGGCATGAAGGTCGCATAGATGTCGCGCTCCAGCGCGACCTCCTTGACCACGGTCCGGAAGGTCATGATGTTGTCGCTGGTGGTGAGGGCGTCGGCATACCTCAGGTCGATCTCGTTCTGCCCGGGTGCGCCCTCGTGGTGACTGAACTCCACCGAGATCCCGATCGCCTCGAGCATGGTGATGGCGGCGCGACGGAAGTCGTGGGCGGTGCCATTGGGGACATGGTCGAAATAGCCCGCCTGATCGATGGGTTCGGGCTTCTCCCCCGCCGTCCACCCTTGCTTGAGAAGGAAGAACTCGATCTCCGGGTGGGTGTAAAACGTGTAGCCCATGTCGGAGCACTTCGCCAGGGTCCGCTTCAGGACATTGCGTGGGTCGGCGATGCTCGGGGTGCCGTCGGGCAGCATGATGTCGCAGAACATCCGGGCCGTTCCCGGGGCCTCCCCCCGCCAAGGCAGCACCTGGAAGGTCCCGGGGTCGGGCTTGGCGAGCATGTCGGACTCGAACACGCGGGCGAACCCCTCGATGACCGAGCCGTCGAAGCCGATGCCCTCGGCGAACGCCCCCTCGAGCTCAGCCGGCGCGATGGCCACCGACTTCAGCGTCCCGAGGACGTCCGTGAACCACAGGCGCACGAACCGGATGTCTCGTTCTTCGATGGTCCGCAGGACGAACTCCTGCTGACGATCCATGCGCGCCATACAAGCGCACCCGTGTTACGTCCCTGTTAACCGGTGACGGGCCCCGGGATCGCTCCCGGGGCCCGTCGTCATTCCGTATGCCGCGCACCACCGGTGCTCGGCAGCGCACCACGCGCGGCGTCAGGTCACTTGAAGGTGACCATGAGGTTCATCGGCCAGCCACGGCTGTCCTGCGACAGGACCTTGACCATCGTGCCGGTGCCGGCGACCTGGACCGAGTTCATCGGGTTGCCGCTGCTCCAGTACTTCATGGGGTTGGAGTCGTCGAAGGTCGCCACGCCCGGGCGAGACGGCAGCGTGACCGCGACGCCGTTCTTGTGCCAGGTGACCTTGTCGGTGCGCTCCAAGCCGAAGGTGGCATCGAACGCGCCCCGACGGTTGGTGATCGTCATCCCATTGCTCGCGACGATGGCTTCGGGGTGCAGATCGACCGGCAGCGCGAACCCGGCACCGGGGTGGGTGCTGGTGTTGTTGTCGTCATACCGGGTGTCGACGTACCACACGAGCATGCCGTTCTGGTAGGGGAAGCGCTCGACCCAGTTCGGCCGAGTGTCGGCCCAACCGAAGTTGTACGGGCCCGTCTTGAGGGTGCTGTCGTAGTCGGAGTAGACGCGGTTTTCGATGAGGTAGTAGTTCTGCTTCATCTCCGACGTCGTCCCGGTCATCCGGGTCCATCCGCCAGTGGTCCAGCCGGCGTCGGACTCGGCGCCATCCGTCATGATCGTCGTCGCGCCCTTGGTGATGACGATGTTGTCCAGGAACGGGCCGCCGAAGTGGACGCCGCCGTCGGTGGCGTAGCGGAACCGGAAATCGATCTTCTTGCCGGCGTATGCCGAGAGATCCCAACTCGTCGGGACCCACGTCGGGTTCTGGCCGGTGACCGCGTTACCGACCTGCGACCAGGTGGATCCACCATTGGTGGAGGCCTCGGCATACAGGTAGTCGTAGTCCTCCTCGATGTCAGCCCACAGCATCGTGGAGACCTTGGCGGTGCTCGCCCCGGTCAGGTCCAGCGACCGACTCATCGTCGTGGTCAGGTTGTCGGCAGAGCCGCCCCACCACTCCATCGATCCGGCGTACGGCGTGTTGTAGTTGACCGTGATCTCACGGTCCGGGAGCAGGATCGCAATCGCTTGCGGCATCCCCTGGCCGTCCTTGTTGGCCGGCCCGAGGATCGGCTTGAAGGTCTTGCCCTTGGAGTACTTGATCAGGTTGTAGTCGAGCCAGCCCAGGAGCAGCTTCTCGTGCGGGCCCATGTAGCCGGGCACGGTGCCGATCGCGGCGCCGCCGCGGTTGAGCCATGACCCGGAGGACATGAGGGTCCAGAACGCGGTGCTGTTGTCGCCGCCCGCCGTGTCGTAGTAGTCACGCAGGCCGAGGTCGTGACCGAACTCGTGCGTGAACACCCCGAGGCCGCCGTTCTCGGGCTCGGTCGTGTAGTCGCCGACCCAGATGCCGGAGTTGCCGATCTGCGCCCCGCCGAGCTTGTTGAACGAGGGGCCCGCCGATCCGACGAGGTTGGAGTTGACATACCACCGGTGCGACCAGATCGCGTCCTCACCCTGGGCGCCGCCCCCGGCTTCCTCGCCCTCACCGGCGTGGATGTCCTGGAAGTGGTCGATGTAGCCGTCGGGCTCGGTGAAGTTGCCGTCGCCGTCGTAGTCGTAGCGGTCGACCTTGTCGAACTGCTTGAGGTAGGAGACAATCTGGGCCTTGGTCTTGCCCATCTTGACCTCGTTGGCGTACCACGCGTTGACGCTGTCCTGGATGAACGGCCAGTAGGTCTCGCTGTCCGAGAGCTCGTTGGAGCCGTACCGTGCCTCGTTGTAGGGCACCTGGACCCAGTCGGCGACGTCGCCCTTGGCGAGGAAGCGGCCCTGAGACTGCTTGAGGTAGAAGTCCTTGAACGACGTGCTCGACCCGAACATCAGCTCCTTGTAGTGAGCCGTGTTGAAGTCCTTGACCCAATAGGTCGAGTTGTCGTCCGTCGCGCTGCCGTCCCACTTGCGGTCCGGGCTGGGGATCTGGTTCTTCTGCGGTCCCGCGGTGCCACCGGTGGAGGCCATCGTCTTGGTGCCGAACTGGACGAGGATCGTGAAGATCGACTCCTCGCGCTTGGTCGGGTACCACACCCAGCGGCTCTTGCCGGCGGGGTCACCGGCGCGGGCGTTGGGGTTGCCGGCGATCTTGATGACGCGGTTGGTGCCGCTGCCCTGCAGGCTTGCTTGGCCGTTGAGCAGCTTCGTGACCGCCTCCTGCCGCAGCGCCGCCTGAGCGTCGGCCAGCGGGTTGGGCAGGGAGTCTCCGCCCTTGCGGATGGCGGCTCCGTCAGTCGGGGTCGGTGCCGGGCTGGGTCCGGCCTGTGCGGTCGTCGGTGCCATCGTCAGAGCGAGCGCGGCGACGGCCACCCCGGAGACGACTCCCACGTGTCGTTTATTCACTACCTGTCCTCCCAGATCTGGGTTCGGGCCTCGGGTAGGTGGCCCGGGGCTAAGGCAAACACGAATTCGGCCGCCGATCCAGGGTTAGGGCACAACGAATTCCCGGCAATCACCCGGTTCACCCCAAGATCGGTGTGGTATGGCGCACCCCCAGCCCAACCGGACTCCCTCGACGCCCCCGGCCTTCGGGGGCGTCCTCCTACACTTGCCGTATGACCGCGCAGCCGGCACCCGAGACCACCAGCCCCTACGGGACGGGCGCCCAGGCCGCGCCGCAGCGGCGCATCCGCATCCCCCACCTGATGCAGTGGAAGGCGAGCGGACAGCGGTGGGCGATGCTCACGGCATACGACATGTATTCGGCGGAGATCTTCGACGAGGCCGGCATCCCGGTCCTCCTCGTCGGGGACTCGGCGGGCAACAACGTCTACGGCTTCGAGACGACTGTCCCGGTCACCGTGGACCACCTGGTCCCGTTGTGCCGGGCGGTCACCTCGGCCGCGAAGCGGGCGATGGTCGTCGCCGACCTGCCCTTCGGGTCCTACCAGGCCAGCCCGCAGCAGGCGCTCGCGACGGCGACGCGGTTCATGAAGGAGGGGCTCGCTCACGCGGTGAAGCTCGAGGGTGGCCGCGCGATGGTGCCGGAGGTTGAACTCCTGGTCCGGGCCGGCATACCGGTGATGGGGCACGTCGGGTTCACCCCGCAGAGCGAGCATGTGCTCGGGGGGTACAAGGTCCAGGGCCGCGGGGCCGGTGCCGAGAAGCTCCTCGACGACGCGGTCGCGCTGCAGGAGGCGGGCTGCTTCGCGATCGTCATGGAGATGGTGCCCGCCCCGGCCGCGGCAACGGTGACCCAGACCCTGCGCATCCCGACGATCGGCATCGGTGCCGGCCCGGACTGCGACGCCCAGGTGCTGGTGTGGCAGGACATGGCCGGGTTGCGCGGGGGCCGCGCCCCCCGGTTCGTCAAGAAGTATGCCGACTTGCGCACCGTCCTCGGTGACGCCGCGAAGGAGTATGCCGCCGAGGTCGCCTCCGGCGCCTTCCCGGCCGAGGAGCACTCGTTCTTGGAGTGAGTCTCGATTGAGGCGGACCGTGGGCTACAGCAATGACCGGTCGCGGGGTGCCGCTGAGCTTGCGGCCCCGGGTAGGGAAGGCATTGGTGTAGCCGAGGGTTCGACCGGGGTGGCATCGGCGGACAGGTGAGGGCGGGTCAGCCGACGGCGTTGCGTCCGGTGGCGACCGAGCCACCCCGGGGCGGGGGCTGGAGGGCGCGATCGCGCACGTGCACGGCGAGCCAGGTCTCGATCGTCCAGCGCACCCAGACAGGTCTGGTCATGACGTCGACCCAGGTGAACCGGAGGACGTGCCACCCGTAGATGCTCAATTCGGTATGTCGACGGACGTCGCGCACGAAGCCCGCGCGGCTGCCGTGGTGCTCGTATCCGTCGGCCTCCAGGACCAGCCGAAGCTCGGGGTCGGCGAGATCGACCACGGCGAACAGACCCGGCTCGGCGATCGTCTGCTGGGGGACCACCGACAGCCCGTCGATCTCGAGGCAAATGCTGCGCAGCACGGACTCGAAGGGATTGGCGGCGCGCTCGTCCGCGGCCGCGAGAACCCAACGAACCCGGCGCGCGCCTGGACCGGTGACCTTGGATGCGGCCCGCTCTAGCTCGGCGACGGAGACCTTGCCGGACGCGAGCGCCGCGTCGGCGATGGCGAGCCCTTGGTCCCGTGGCAGGGCCCGGGCGCAGTCGAGGACGGTCCGGCAGGGCGAGGTCACACCCGCGGCACGCTCCGCGGCGTCGATCGGGGCCCATGCGAGGTGGCCGGTCCGGCTGCGCATCCGCGCCGTAACGTGCCTCCCCGGGACCACCACGAGCCACGGCAGGTCCGGCACCCACACGACCGGCCACCCGTGGGCGAGAGCGGCGCTGAGGTGGCCGACGACCGCGCACTGCTCGTGGGCGAAGACGCGGTGCGCGTCGATCTCGGCCACCACATAGCGATCCCGGCCGGGTCGCCGGATCTCGCCCATCTCGACGGCGCGGGCGATGGCCCGTCGCGAATGGTGGCGCCGAAGCTGGGCGCGCGTGCCGAATCCGCCCAACCCCTTGAGCGTGACCCCCACGGACATGGAGCCAGCCTGCCCAGTGCCGCCCTCGCGCGCGACCCCGCGACCCCGCGCCTGTGGAAAACCTCCGGGCCGGGCGCGAAAGGCGGGACCGTGAGCTACACCAAACGCGCTGGGATCGGTGCCCGCATGCGGGGGCCCGCAGCGCGGGGCCGCATTGCTGTAGCCGAGGGTACGCCGGGCGAGGTCAACAACGCCTTGGGCAACCGGCAAGACCTCGCGAAGCGCGATCACGCCGCGGGCGGAAAGCCGCGGGCAGGTGAGGGCCGCGCAAACGGTGAGGCCCGCACACGCGGTGGGGTGCGCGGGGGCGAGCGCACCGACCCGGGGGGGAGGGATCGGCATACCCTCAGGGCAGGGTGAGGATCTCGTTCCCGTGATCGGTGATGAGGATCGTGTGCTCGAACTGGGCCGACCGGCGCTTGTCCTTCGTCACCACGGTCCACTTGTCCGGCCACATCGTCCAGGCGTGGGTGCCGAGGTTGAGCATCGGCTCGATGGTGAATGTCATCCCCGGCTCGATGATCGTCCCGTAGTGGGGCGCGGCGTCGTAGTGCGGGATGATCAGGCCCGAGTGGAAGGCCGCCCCGATGCCGTGGCCGGTGAAGTCGCGGACCACGCCATACCCGAAGCGCTTGGCGAAGCTCTCGATCACCCGTCCGATGACGTTGATCGGCCGGCCGGGGGTCGCCGCGCGTATGCCGCGGTGCATCGCCTCCCGGGTCCGCTCCACCAGGAGGCGTGACTCCTCCTCGACCTCCCCGACCAGATAGGTCGCATCCGTGTCGCCGTGGACCCCGTTGATGAAGGCCGTGATGTCGATGTTGACGATGTCGCCCTCCTCCAACGGGCGGTCGTCGGGGATGCCGTGGCAGATCACCTCGTTGACGGACGTGCAGATCGACTTGGGGAAGCCCCGGTAGCCGAGAGTGGAGGGATAGGCGCCGTGGTCGCAGAGGTACTCGTGGGCGACGGCGTCGAGGGCGTCGGTGGTCACGCCGGGGGCGATGATCGCCGCCGCTGCCTCCATCGCCCGGGCCGCCAAGCGCCCCGCGATCCGCATCCTCTCGATTGTCTCGAGATCCTTGACCTCGGCACCGGTGAAGGGAGCGGGGGCGGGCCGGTCGACATACTCCGGGCGGGCGATCGACGCCGGCACGGGCCGGCGCGCAGAGACCACACCGGGGGCCACATAGGAGGAGGTCGACGGCATACGGTGGAGTCTAGGCACCCTGATGGGGCGCCCCGGAACCGAAGGAGTCGCAATGGCGTACTGGTACAACGTGGCCACCGGTGCGGTCGAGGACGATGCGACCCGCGGTCAGGACTCCGACGTGATGGGTCCCTACGACAGCGCCGAGGAAGCCTCGCGGGCCCTCGAGATCGCCGCCGAGAAGACCAAGGCCTGGGACGAGGCCGACCGGCGGTGGGACGACGGCGAGGACTGATATCCCGCCACCCAATGGGCAGACCCTATGGGCGACGGGGCCGGATGAAACCGGGCGCCGCGGCGGTCAGGCCGATACCTCGACCGTCCCTGCACCCGCGAGGTCGAGGATCTCGGTGTGCGCACACCCGAGGCTACGGGCTTGGGAGAGATAGAGATTGCGCCCGGTCGCGTTGAGCAGCCCGTCGTGGATCGGGATCGCCCGGGGTGCGGCGAGGCGACGCAGGTATGCCGTCATCTCCCGGCTGCGCTGCCACGGCGCGTTGAGCGGGAAGCAGGCCACGTCGACCGGGCCCGGCTCCTCGGCGAGGGTGTCGCCCGGGTGGTAGAGGGTCGGCTCCCCCTCGGCGGCGAAGACGACCCCGACATTGGCGATGACCGGGATGTCGTCGTGGATCAGCGCATGCCACTCCCAGGTCAGCAGGAGCGCGCCGGGGTTGGCGCGGCGCAAGCCGGGCAGGCGGCTCTGGTCGAGGTGATCGGGATGCTGGTGCGTGACGAGGATCGCGTCGAGGTCCGTGGCCGGGGAGAGGTCCGCGGTGAACACCCCGGGATCGAGGAGAATCCGCGAGTCCGCCATCTCGATCAGGAGGCAGGCGTGGCCCAGGTGAGTGATCCGCATACGGACTGACGGTAGCAACCCGGGGGGAGCTCGACCAGGTGGGAAGAGTCGGCCGTACGCCGGATCCTGTTCCCGCCGTGCGTCACCGCGCGACGGGCGACGGTCATCCATCTAGGCCCGCCGTTGCCAGCGGGCTCGAGCGCCCTACCCGTGTGCTCCGGCGGGCCGCCGTCAAACGCACACTGTCTGGGCTTGCTCCCGGTGGGGTTTACCGAGCCGACCTGGTCACCCAGGCCGCTGGTGGTCTCTTACACCACCCTTTCACCCTTACCCCGTCATGGCGTATGCCGCGCCGGGGCGGTCTGCTCTCTGTGGCACTGTCCCGCGGGTCGCCCCGGGTGGCCGTTAGCCACCACCGTGCCCTTCGGAGTCCGGACGTTCCTCGGCCCCGGGCGGACCCGGGGACGCGACCGTCTGGCCGACTCTTCCCGCCGGGGAGTCTACGGCGTGGTGGCGTCGTCGACGACGGCGACGATCTGGAAGCGGACCGCCCCCGTCGCCACGTCTGCCTCGACGAGCCGCGCGGTGACGACATGGCCGACCGCGACGGCGACCCCGGTGCCGGCCTGAGCGACGACGGCGGGGTCGAGGAGCTGGAGGATCCACGTCCCGTGGCTGCCCTGGTCGACGACGACGGCGCGGAACTCCTCCCCGAGATGGGTGGCCAGGACCGCGGCCTCGACCGCGTCGGTCGACGCCCGCTCGACCCCTGCGGCCATGTGGCCGCTCGTGGCCATGATGTCCGGCAGCGCCGGCAGCGAGGTTCTCGCCCACGCGGGGATCTCGGTGCCGGTGGAGATGGCCTCGCAGACGGCCAGCCCGAACCGGTCGACGAGCCGGCGCAGCGGGGCGGTGACATGGGCATAGGTCGCGGCGAGGGCACCGTGCTCGGGGTGGGGCGGCGGGGTGCCGTCGAACGCGGCATACCCACTCCCGCGGAACAGACTCGTCGCGTCGTAGATGAGGGCGAGATGGCGGGGATCGGTCCGGTCGAGGCGACGCAGGAACTCGCCATACGGCTCCTCCCGAGGCCAGCCGACGCCGAGGGCGGCGGCCTGCCGACGAAACCGAGCCACCGCCTGCGGGTCGGGGCTGGGCAGCGTGCGCAGGATGCCCACGCCCGCGCCGAGCATGAGCCCGGCGGCGGCGATGCCGGTCATGAGGGAGATCTGGGCATTCCATTCCTCCGCGGCCAGCGGGGGCCGGAACGCCAACTCGTAGCTCCCGTCGGCGGCCCGGTCGACCTGCTGCTCGGGCATCGGCAGGCTCGCCCCACCACGTCGGCGCTCGCCGGCGATGCGCGCCTCGCCGATCTCCTTGAGCAGCACGAAGCGCTCGTCCCCCGCCCCCGCGTCGAGACTCGCTTGTACGGTCGCGTAGTCGAGGCGGTCGACGCTGCGCACGCGCGCCCGGTAAACCGCCGCCGTGGTCACCTCCCCGTCCGCACCCAACCGCAGATCCCAGACGTAAGCCGCGCGCACCTCCCCCGGGAGCAGGCTCGCCGCCCCCTCGCTCAGGACCGGGGGATGAAGGGCGATGCGTTCGTCGGGGCAATAGATCGTCTGCCCCCGCCGACGGGACTCGGTGTCGATGGCCTTGCCCGGGGAGACGAACGCGGGCAGGTAGACGATCGCGTACCGGACCCGGTAGCCGTCTCCGTCGCGCTCCAGATGCATCGCCTGGTCGAGGTCGAGGGAGCCGGGCGGGTCGATGGTGAAGAAGGGCACCGCGGTCTCGTCGCGGTCCGGCATGTCCAGGGGCGTGGCCGCCACCGCGGCGGCCTCGGCGACGACGTCGTCGGCAAACGCTTGGGGGACCGCGAACTGCGCCCGGATCGCGGCGAACCTAGCCTGGAGCGCCCCGTCGTCCAGGACGTCGGCGATCCCCTCGTCGGTGTAGCGCACGCGCATCCCTTGCTCCGCCATGGGGCCCAACCTAATGCGTGCCACCGGCCCCGGACGGCCCTGCTTAGAGTGGCGGCGTGCTCATCCTGCTCCCCCCGTCGGAGACGAAGTCCCGGCCCACTCGCGGCACGCCGATGCGGGTCGAAGCGCTGGCCTTCCCGGAGCTCAGCGGCCTCCGGGAGGAGGTCCTCGACGGGCTCGTCGAGGCATCGGGGTTGGACGACGCAATGGAGGTCCTCGGCGTGCCGGCGACCCTCGGGGCCGAGGTCGAGGCGAACCTGACCATTCGCACCCGGCCCGCCCGACCGGCGATCGAGATCTACACCGGCGTGCTCTACGACGCCCTGGACTGGCCGACGCTGAGCCTGCCGGGGCGCCGGCGGGCGGCCCGCCGCCTGGTCATCTCCTCCGCGGTGTACGGCGCGGTCCGCGCCGGCGACCGGATCGCGCCCTATCGCACGTCGATCTGCGCCTCTCTCCCCGGCGTCGGGAAGCTCGACCGCCGGTGGCGGGCGGCGCTCGACCCGGTCCTGACTCCCGCGGCCGGGCCCGGCCTGATCGTCGACTGCCGGTCCGGTCCGTATGCCGCGACCTGGCGCCCCACGGGTCCCCTCGCCTCGCGCTGGGTCGCCGTCCGCGTGCCGGGGGCCAGTCACATGGCCAAACACACCCGTGGGCTCGTGGCCCGGGCGCTATGCGAGTCCGCCGACGACCCTCGTCGACCGGCGGCGCTGCTCGACGTCCTCGCACCCGGGTTCGCCGCCAACCTCGCGGCCCCCGACCGTCCGGGCAATCCCTGGGTCCTCGACGTCACGGCTCGCTGACGCCCCGCTCGCGGTCACAGTGTCGGTGCCGGTAGTCCCGCCAAGGTCGCGGGGTCTTGGGAGCAGGTCGTCGCCGACTGCAACGCGCGGCGCAGGCCGGGCGTGAATAGGGCATGGTGACGGACGTGCAGCCGCTGAGCTTCGAGGCCTGGGTGACACCGCGCCTGCCCGAGTTGCTCCGCTTCGCCTATCTCGTCACCGGCTCCGCACCGGCCGCTCAGGACGCGGTGCAGAGTGCCCTCGCTGGCGTGCTGGAGCGCTGGGAGCGGCTCGATCCTGACGCCGACCCCGATGCGTACGTCCGACGCGCCATCGCCAACGCCCACATCTCGGCCTGGCGGCGTTTCGGCCGCCGTCAGGTCACCGTCGCGGACCCGCATTCGGGAACCACCGCGGCTGACCCAGCGACAGCGGTCGCCGAGCATGACGCCGTCTGGCGACTCTGCGCCGCCCTCCCCCCGACGCAGCGTGCCGCCGTGGTGCTGCGCTTCTACGAAGACCTCGACTATCCCGACATCGCCCGGATCCTCGGCTGCGCCGAGGCCACCGCCCGCTCCCACATCCATCGGGCCCTGACGCGGCTGCGGACCCATCTGACGAGCAAGGAGATGCCATGAACGACATCCGGCCGACCACGACCACCGACGACGATCGCAACCTCGAGGGCCTTGTCCGGGCCGCGCTGGCCCACCACGCAACCCTGGCGCCAACCACATTGAGGGCCAGCCTGCCGCAGCACACGGCAGCCCGCCCGCGGACCCGGTGGCTGCTGCCGGCGGCGGCCGCGGTGGTGGCGATCGGCATACCCCTGGGGTGGGTGGTGGCCCACCGCGCCCCGGGGAACGCCCCGGGAACGCCCCCCGCGGGGACCACGGCGGCGTCGAGCCCGGCGACACCCGGCCGTCACCTCGACACCTCCACCTGGCGAATCGAGTCGTATGCCGGGGTCGAGGTCCGCGTCCCCCCGGAGTGGGGATGGGGTGGGGCCCCAACCGATCCCACAGGGGACGGCGCCCTCTTCGATTGCGGGGCGACCCGGGCGTTCGTCGGACCCCGTGACCTGACCTACGAATCCGTCGCCGATATCCCCTTCGTCGGCCGCCCCGTCATGATGAGCGATGCCTGCGGGGGTGACCCGGCAATCCACCCGACGGTGGACGCCGTGTGGCTGGGCGCCGCCAGCGACGACGGCACCGAGGCGTATGCCGATGGCCAGGTCCGCGAGACGCGCACCGTCGACGGGATCACGGTGACCGTGTTCGCCCGGGACGCCGACCTCCGCACGACCATCCTCGACTCGGCCCGGTCGGTGGAGGTGGACGGCAACGGCTGTCCACGCACCATTCCCGACCAGCACCGCGATTCCACGTGGACGGCCGACGACACACCCACGGCGGTCTCGATCTGCCTCTACGGCCGACCCGACAATCCACAGGACCAGTCGCTGCTGTGGTCGGGCCGGGTCGGTGCCGACCGGGCCGCGCGGTATGCCGCTGCCGCCGGCCCCGGCGCCAAGGGCGCGCACGCGGTGACAACGGTGGACTGGACGGCTGAGATCGACCGGATCTACCTCGGGCTGACCGGACCCGGGGACATCGGCAGCGCGCCGGTGCGCTGGGACCGCTACTCCGCGACGCGGGGCGTCCTCTCCCCCGACGGCGCGGGCAGCGTCCTGACCCCGCCGACGCTGGCCGACACGGCCCCGTGGGCGGAGGGGTCGGGGGGAGTCAAAGCGTATGCCGTGGGCGGCTTCGTTGCCGATCCCGCCCTGAGCCGCTTCTTCCGTGGCCTATTGGGCTGACCCCGTGACCGCTACCCGAGGGCGGCGAGCGCGGTGTCGAGATCGGCGATCACATCGCGGGGGTCCTCCAGTCCAACGCTTAGGCGGATGGTCCCGGGAGTGATGTCCAGGGCGCGGCGTTCCTCCTCCGGAATGCGCGAGTGGGTGGTGGTCGCGGGGTGCGTGGCCAGGGACTTGGAGTCGCCGAGATTATTGGAGATGTCGATGATCTCCAGCGCGTCGAGCACGGCGAAGCTACCCGCCTTGTCCGCGTCGAGCGTGAACGTCACGACCGTCCCGCCGCCGGTCATCTGCCGACGCGCGAGGTCGTGCTGCGGGTGGGACGCGAGCCACGGATAGAACACCCGGGCGACGCGTGGGTGACCGTCGAGATACTCCGCCACGGCCAGGGCATTCGCGGCCTGGCGGGCCATCCGCAGGTCGAGTGTCTCCAGGGACTTGACCAGGACCCAGGCAGTGAACGGAGACATCACGAGGCCGAGGTTGCGGATGACCGGTTGGGCCACGGTCGTGACGAACTCGGTCGTGCCGAGGACCGCGCCGCCGAGCACCCGGCCCTGCCCGTCGATGTGCTTGGTCGCGGAGTAGACCACGACGTCGGCCCCGTGAGCGAGCGGGGCGGAAAACACCGGGGTCCCGAAGACGTTGTCGACGACCACCGTCGCCCCGGCCGCATGGGCGAGTTCGGCGACCGCCGCGATATCGACCAGCCGCATCGTCGGATTGCTCGGGGTCTCGAAGAACACCGCCCGCGTCGGCACCGCGAGCGCCGCCCGCCAGGCCTCGAGGTCGGTCCCGTCGACGAAGACGGTCTCGACACCCCAGCGTGGCAGCACCTGCGCGCAGATCGTGTAGCAGGTCCCGAAGAGCGCCGTGCTCGCGACGATTCGGTCGCCCGCGGCGCACAGCCCGCCGAGGGCGGCGAACACCGCCGCCATCCCCGTCCCGGTGGCGTATGCCGATTCCGCCCCCTCCAGCAGCCGCAACCGGTCCTCGAACATCGCCACCGTGGGGTTGGCATAGCGCGAATAGGAGAACCGCGAGATCTCCTCGGTGAAGGTCCGTTCGGCCTCCTCCGCGCTGGAGTAGACGTAACCGGAGGTCAGGAAGAGCCCCTCGGCCGTCTCGTCGAACTGGCTGCGCATCAGCCCGCCGCGCACGGCGAGCGTGTCGCGGTGACGGTGGCGGGCCGTGTCGTCGGTCATGACACGGAAGGCTAATCAGGCCCGCCGACAGCCCTGCCGACGCATCCGCCGGCTGGACCGCCATCCGCGACCGCCATCAGCAACCAATGTTCAACCATTCCCTCCGGTGGCCGGTGTCGGTGCCGGGTCCTAGGGTGGCGAACGGTCCATCACGCAAAGGAGCCGACATGCGCACCCGCCGATCCGTCGCCGCCGTCATCACTGCGGTCCTCGCTGCCGTCACGGGCGTGGTCGCGGCGCCGATCGGTGTCGCCCAGGCGGCGACCCGCACGGCGACCCTCGTCGGCAGTCTGCAGAACGACATCTCCGCCTGCAATGACTGGTCCCCGGAGTGCTCAGCCACGGATCTGACCCCGGTGGGGGGCGGGTCGGCATACGAAAAGGCCTTCGACGTGCCCGCAGGGACCTATGAGTTCAAGGTCGCGATCGACCACGCGTGGGATGAGAGTTATGGCGGTCCCGGCGGCTCCAACCTGCCCCTGGTCATCCAGGGGCCGGCCAACCTGACCTTCTCCTATGACGACACCACCCACAAGGTCGGCGTGCGCCCGACCACACTCGCCTCGGGTGTCAGCGCCGCCGACAAGGCGCTCGCGGGGGCCTCGCTACGGGCGCCGCTGACCAAGGAGCGGTTCTACTTCGTCATGGCCGACCGGTTCGCCAACGGCAGCCCGGCCAACGACAAGGGCGGGCTCACCGGCGACCGGCTGAGCACCGGATTCGACCCCACCGACAAAGGCTTTTACCACGGCGGCGACCTGGCGGGCCTGATCGCCAAGCTGGACTACATCAAGGGTCTGGGCACGACAGCGATCTGGCTGACCCCGAGCTTCAAGAACCAGCCCGTCCAGGGGACCGGTGCCGACGCGAGCGCCGGCTACCACGGCTACTGGATCACCGACTTCACCCGGATCGACCCGCACCTGGGCACGAACGCCGAGATGAAGCGCCTCATCGCCGCTGCGCACGCCAAGGGGATGAAGGTCTTCTTCGACATCATCACCAACCACACCGCCGACGTCATCGACTACCAGAATGCCGGCGACTACCACTACATCGCCAAGTCCGCCGTCCCCTACAAGGACGCCGCCGGGACCGTGTTCGACGACAAGACGTATGCCGGGAGCGACACCTTCCCGCCGCTGGACCCCGCGACCTCCTTCCCCTATGGCCCGGTGTTCCGCAGCGAAGCCGACAAGAGCGTCAAGGTCCCGGCCTGGCTGAACGACCCGACGATGTACCACAACCGCGGCAACTCCACCTTCGCCGGGGAGTCCAGCGAGTATGGCGATTTCGTCGGCCTCGATGACCTCTTCACCGAGCGCCCGGATGTCGTCAAGGGGATGGGCGAGATCTACAAGGCCTGGGTCGACTTCGGCATCGACGGCTTCCGGATCGACACGGTCAAGCACGTCAACCTGGAGTTCTGGCAGCAGTTCGCGCCCGACGTCCTCGCGCATGCGAAGGCAATCGGCAAGCAGAACTTCTTCATGTTCGGCGAGGTCTACGACTCCAGCCCGAAGTTCATGAGTCAGTACACCACCGCCGGCCGGCTCCCGGCGACGCTCGACTTCGGCTTCCAGAGCGCGGCCCAGGATTTCGCGGCCGGCAAGGCGACGACCGCTCTTCGCGACTTCTTCGCCGGCGACGACTATTACACCGACACCGACTCCAACGTCTACGAGGAGACGACCTTCCTCGGCAACCACGACATGGGCCGGATCGCCTGGAAACTCCAGGCGCAAAGTGGTGTCCCCGACGCCGAACTCCTCCCCCGGGTCAAGCTCGCCAATGCCCTGATGTTCCTCACCCGCGGTCAGCCGGTCGTCTACTACGGCGACGAGCAGGGCCTGATCGGCTCCGGCGGCGACAAGGACGCCCGCGAGGACCTGTTCGCCACGCAGGTCACTCAGTACGCCCTGGAGAAGAACCTCACCGGCCCGTCGGGCGCGATCGCCCGCTACTCGACCACGGCGCCGCTCTACCAGCAGATCAAGAAGCTCGCGGCGTTGCGCCAGGCCAACCCGGCCCTTGCCGACGGCGCGCAGATCCACCGCTACGCCAGCAATGACCCCGGGATCTATGCCTTCTCGCGGATCAAGGCCGGTGCCAACGTCGAATACCTCGTCGTGGCCAACAACGCGACCACCGCCAAGACGGCCAGCTTCAATGTGGTCACGCGCAATATGGCCTTCGCCCCGCTCATGGGTGGAAGCCCGATCACCGCCAACGCGAGCGCGCGAGTGAGTGTCACGATCCCGGCCCTGAGCGTGCGCGTCTACAAGGCAACGACATCGATCCCCGCGCGGTCCTCGGCTCCCCCGGTCTACCTCACCAGCCCGGGTCCGGGCGCTGTGGTTAACGGCCGCGCCCAGATCTCGGCGGCCATCCCCCAGTCCGCCTTCGCCCAGACGACCTTCGTCGTCAGGCCAGTCGGCACGTCCACGTGGCAGAAGATCGGCACCGACGACTCGCAGCCGTACTCCGTCTACCACGACGTCTCGGCGATGGCCCCGGGCACGCTGCTGGAGTACCGCGCGATCGTCAAGGACAGCAGCGGCAACTACAGCGCCGCCACGTCGTATGCCGTTGTGGGCACCCCCGGCGCGAAGGTCGCCAAGGCGGGGGCCGACACCCGCAGCAACGCGCGCGGTCGCTCCGAGGTCACGACCGTCAACGCCATCGGGCCCGTCACCCAGCCCGACTTCGTGTCCGTGCCCGGCAGTCTCGATTCCGAGATGGGCTGCTCAGCCGACTGGCAGCCCGAGTGCAGCCAGGCGCAGATGACCCTCGACCCCAAGGACGGCATCTGGAAGCTGACGACGACGCTCCCCGCCGGCGACTTCGAATACAAGGCCGCGATCGACAAGTCCTGGACCGAAAACTACGGCCTGGGGGGTGCGCCCAATGGGCCGAATGTCCCGGTCACCCTGGACGGCAACCCGGTCACCTTCTACTACGACCATTCCACCCACTGGATCACCTCCGATCGCAATGGTCCGATCGTCACCGCCCCGGGCAGCATGCAAAGTGAACTCGGCTGTCCCGGCGACTGGCAGCCCGACTGCATGAACCCGTGGCTGCAGGATCCCGACGGCGACGGAACCTATGTGTGGCGCTCCGACCAGCTCCCGGTCGGCAACTACGAGTTCAAGGTCGCGCACGGTCTGTCGTGGTCCGAGAACTACGGCGCCGGCGGTGTTCCGGGGGGTGCCAATGTGCCCTTCTCGGTGACCAAGCCCGCAGTCGTGGTAACCATCACCTATGTCCTGGCAACCCATCAGATCACGGTGACGACGTCGAGTTCCGGGGCCGCTGCGGACCTCAAGGCCGCCAAGGCCTTCTGGATCACCCCGACCCTGCTGGCCTGGCCGGCCGATGCCGTGCCCGACGGCGCCAACCCGGCCCTGCTCAAGTGGCGCCTCCACTACGCCGCCAATGGCGGCATGACGGTCGACGCCGAGGACTTGCCGGGCAGCAAGAGCCTCCCGCTGACCTACGACGCGGCCGGGCTGCCGTCGACGGTCACCGCGGCCCACCCCGAACTCTCGGGCTATCTCGCCCTCCGCCTGAACGCGACGGCAGCCCAGAACCAGGCCCGGTCGATCCTGCGCGGCCAGGTGGCCGTCGCGTTGTACGACAACGCCGGTGCCCTCCTCGACGCGACGGGGGTGCAAACGGCATACGTCCTCGACAGTCTGTATGCCGCATCCGCCTCCGCCCGGACCTACGGCGCCGTGTTTGCCGGTGGCAGCACGCCGACGTATCGGGTCTGGGCGCCGACCGCCAAGAAGGTCACCCTGTTGACCTGGCCGGCGAGCGCCGCCCCCGACGCTCCCCTCTCGACCGCGCGGCGGACCGCGATGGTTCGAGCGACGGATGGCTCATGGTCGGTGGCCACGGGGGCAAAGAACGCGAGGTACCTCTTCGAGGTCGTCGTGTTCGTCCGCTCCACGGGCACGGTGGAGACCGTCAGGGTCACCGATCCCTATTCGGTGGCGTTGACCCTGAACTCGACGAAGTCGGTCGCCGTCAATCTGGCGGATCCCGCCTTCCGGCCGAGCATCTGGACCACGTCCGCCCAGCCGCGGATCGCCAGGTTCGTCGACACCTCGATCTACGAACTCCACGTCCGGGACTTCTCGATCTCGGACCAGAGCGTCCCGGCGCAACAACGTGGTTCCTATCTCGCATTCACCGGAAATGGCGCCGGAATGCGGCACCTCAAGGCCCTCGCCGCCGCCGGCCTCAACACGATCCACCTGCTCCCGACGTTCGACATCGCCTCGATCGAGGAGGACCCGGCGACGCAGGCGACGCCGGCATGCGACCTGGCGGCCTCCCCGCCGGACAGTGATCAGCAGCAGGCGTGCATCGACGCCATCCGCGCCAAGGACGGCTTCAACTGGGGCTACGACCCCTTCCACTGGCTGGCCCCGGAGGGCAGCTATGCCTCCACGGCGGCCAACGCCGACGGCGGGAAACGCGTCGCCGAGTTCCGCTCGATGGTGGGGGCCCTGCACAAGGCCAAGTTGCGCGTCGTGCTCGACCAGGTCTTCAACCACACGCCCGCCTCGGGGCTGGCACCGACGAGCGTGCTGGACCAGGTCGTTCCCGACTACTACCAGCGGCTGGACGCCAAGGGCGCGGTCTACACCTCGACGTGCTGTCAGGACATCGCCACCGAGCACGCCATGGCGCAGAAGATCATGGTCGATGCGGTGGTCACCTGGGCGCGCGACTACAAGGTCGACGGGTTCCGCTTCGACCTCATGGGCCACCACAGCCGTGCCAACATGCTGGCGGTCCGCGCTGCGCTCAACAAGCTGACGATCGCCAATAGCGGCGTCGACGGCTCGAAGGTCTACCTCTATGGCGAGGGCTGGAACTTCGGTGAAGTCGCCAATAACGCCCTCTTCACCCAGGCCACCCAAGGCCAACTCGGGGGAACCCATATCGGGACCTTCTCCGACAGGCTGCGCGACGCCGTTCGCGGTGGCGGGCCGTTCGACGACGACCCGCGCAAGCAGGGCTTCGGCAGCGGTGAGTTCACCGATCCCAATGGTGCGGCGATCAACGCGGGTGCCCAGAGCGGCCTCGCGCACGACACCGACCTCGTCGAACTCGGCCTCGCCGGAAACCTCAAGTCCTTCAGCTTCCGGCTCAACAGCTCCGGGACGATCGCCCGAGGTGACCAGGTCGATTACAACGGCTCCCCAGCCGGGTATGCCGCCAACCCCGACGAGGTCATCACCTATGTCGATGCCCACGACAACGAGACCCTCTTCGACGCGCTGACCTTCAAGCTCCCGTGGCGACGTCGATGGCCGACCGAATCCGGATGAACACCCTCTCCCTCGCGACGACCGTCCTCGCGCAGACGCCCAGCTTCTGGCACGCGGGTGCGGACATGCTGCGCAGCAAGAGCCTCGACCGCAATAGCTACGACAGCGGCGATTGGTTCAACACTCTGGACTGGACCGGCGCCGACAACGGGTTCGGTCACGGATTGCCGCTCAAGGGAGACAACGGGTCGAAGTGGGACTACATGCGTCCGCTGCTCGGCAACTCGGATCTCAAGCCGAACGCGACCGAGGTGGCTCACGCGAGCGCGATGGCACAGGAGTTGCTCCGACTTCGCTACTCGACCCGCCTTTTCCGGCTCGGCTCGACCGCCGCCATCAACGCGAAGGTCAGCTTCCCGGTCAGCGGTGGCGCCCAGGCCAACCCGGTCGTCATCGTGATGCGGATCGACGACACCGTCGGAACCGACCTCGATCCCGCCCTGAAGGGGCTGGTCGTGGTGTTCAACGCGAGCCCGCACGCCGTGCACCAGGTCGTTCCGGGCCTGGCTGGGGCCGCGCTGAGCCTCTCGCCGATCCAGTCCGGCGGTGTGGACCCCATAGTCAAGACGGCCACCTGGGACCAGGTGCAGGGCGCGGCCACCGTCCCCGGGCGGACCGTGGCGGTCTTCCTCCAGAAGTGACCGCATGACGATGCCCTGGTCCCGAGTCGGGACCAGGGCATCGTCACGTGTCGTCAGGCTCGGGCCAGGTCCCCGTCCCTAAAGGCGCGGCTGGCCGACGTCGGTCAGGGGGTGTTGGCGGCGAACAGCGCTTGGGCGTAGGCCTTCGGAACGTCCGCCATGCTGCGCACAGGCACACTCACCCCGCCGGTGGCCTCGGCGACCTTCTTGAGCGGTCCGATCCGCCCCTGGGGGTCGATGAGGAGATAACTGATCGTCACCGGACGCTTGGGGTCGTAGAGCTTCTTGATGTCGGCGAGGAGCTGGTCGATCGTCATGGAATTGGCGGCGTACTCATTGCTCCCGTCCGTCAGCACCAGCAACTGGTTGAGGTAGCCGTCCCGGTAGTTCTTCATGGCGTGGGCATACGCCTGCTTGACCGCCAGGTAGAGGGGGGTCCCGCCACCGGCTTCCACCGACTTGATCTTCGCCAGCACATCATCGGAATGGATGCGGCCAGATCCGGTGGGGGTGTCGTTGAGTTCGAGGGGCAATTCGGAGTCGATGACGTCCCGGCCGCCGGAGTTCTTGAAGAACCACACCGTGGAGGCCGCCTTCGGAGAGGCCAGGGAGTATGCCCGAGAGGAGAGGAGCTTGACCAGTTGCAGCCGGGTGACGTCCGATCCCGGGAAGGGGAGATTCATCGACTGCGACAGGTCGATCAACGCCATCGTCGAACCGTGCGTATGCATGGTCGTCCACGCCGTCCGGATCGAGGAAACCGTCGACTCGTCGAATGCCACCGGGGGGATGGGGGTCTGGCCGAGGGCGTCGGTGCCGACGGTGGGCGGACCCCCACTCGGGCTGCGCCATCCGGCGGCCTGGAGGGCCACCGTCCCGGCGGGCGTGCGGGCATACCCGGCAAATGCCGCCGCGTCGGCCCCCTTCCCGGGGTTGGCCGTGGCGGTCACCGGAACGGTCGCGGCACCGGCGCCGAGGGGGATCGCGACGAACTCGACCTGGGGTTTGCTCGCGTTGTGGGCGATGACATCGCGCTCGGTGGTCACGACCGCCGAGACCGTGCCCGCGAACTCGTCGGCGGACGCGGCATCCATGAGCGCATTCGCCTCGTCGAGCGAGCCGGTCACCGTCGTGATCTTCTGCTCGGTGTGGACCACCGCGATGTCCGCCGTCGTCGGCCGGAAGTAGTCCGGCGCCTTTGTCACCGGTTTGCCGCCGTTGGCCAGGGTCATCAGCGTTCCGAAGGCGACGGCACCCACCATCGTCGTGCTCGGGTCGGGAGCGGCGATCCGGAAGGCGCCCCATTCCGGGTGACCCATCGACGACCACGTCTTCGTGTCCGTGAAGAGGTCTTGGACGACCTGGGGCATCAACGGACCCGGCCACCCGAGCTTGGTCGCCATGTCCTTGGGCATCGCCAGGACGACGGGCGTGATCGCGACCGCATCCTTGGCCGGAGCGTCCGCGACGCCCAGCGTCACCGCGGCGGAAGCGGCATCCGCGGCACTGACGCGGTCGACCGTCGCCGGCGGGCACGTCTTACCGAGGGAGGACACGAAGGCGGAGTCGAGGGCGGTGGCAAACGGATCCCGGGGGACGCCGGTCCAGAAAGACACAGGCTCGGGACATCCGTGCGGGTCGGTGGCCGATGCCGTCGCCGCGGCCGAGGTCGTGCCCGATTTCGACGGGGTCTTGGTGGTGGCGTCGCCGCCACTCCACGGCGACCAGGCCAGGAGGCCACCGGTCCCGAGCGCGAGGGCGGCGATCCACCCGATTGTCTTCGTGCGCCCCGATGTCGGCGCGGCGTGGGCTCCCCGAGAGCGCGCCATCGACTACCTCATCTCCTCCGGTCGCCGGTCCCCCCGGACGTCCCGCCGCGCGTAGGCTAAACCATCACCTGAGGTAATCACGATTACTCAGCCCCGCCTGCGGAACAACGTTATCCGCCGGTGATCTGCGGCCTCGCGAGCCCGGCTACCGACGGTTGGTAAAGACGACCGACGCCGCGCCATTGGCCCAGGCCTCGATCGCGGTCAACGACCCGGGTCCGGCCGCGATCCGCCACTGACGCTCCATTCCCACCCCGAGGATCTCGGCGAGCACCACCATGATCGGCTTGCGGTGACAGACGACGACTTGGATGCCGCCGGCGGCGGCGCGCGCGGCATACGCCTCCAGGACCCGCTCGCGCAACTGGAGGTGGCTCTCCCCCCCGGGCCGGGCGTAGGTCGCGTCCGCCCGCAGGTGCCCCAGCGCGGAAGGGTCGCTCCGGACGAGATCGGCCAAGACCGCCCCGTCCCAGTCGCCGAAGTTCTGCTCGTCCCACCGGTCGTCTGCGGTCGCGGCGACGCCCAGGGCGGCCGCGACGGCCGAACCGGTTTCGACCGCTCTGGCCAGGGTGGATGTGGTCACGGTCACCGCAGCCCCCGCCACCAATTCCGCAACCAGCCGAGCCGCGTGCGCCGCCTGCTCCCGGCCCAGATCGCTGAGGGAGGGGTCGAGCCCGCCGCGTCCATCGAGGCGGCCAGTTTCGGTCAGGGCGGTCACGCCGTGGCGGACCAGGACGATCCGGGTCGGCTCGCCTCGCGGGAAGGGGTCGCTCGGGAGGAGGTATGCCGCGCCCTCCCCCCTCGCGCCCTTGCCCTCGTGGCCCGTTTCCTGCCTACCCTTCGGCTCACCACTCTCCCGCTCCCGGCCCTCCCCCGCGGGGCGTGCCTCGTCCATGTCCGGTGTGGCGCTGTCCATTCCCGGGCCACGGACGATCGTCCGGCCATCCATCCCGTCGTTGGAGAGCTTGTCGGCGGCGGCGTTCTGGGCGCGCGGGATCCACGTGTAGCGCACCGACCCACCGGCGGCGGTGATGGCGTCGGCCAGGGCGCGGGCCCGCAGGGCCAGAGTCTTCATGTCGGGATGCTTGATCTTCCAGCGGCCGGACATCTGCTCCACGACGAGTTTGGAGTCCATGGCCACCGTGATGTCGGCACCGGGATCGATGAGGGTGGCCGCCTCTAGGCCAGCGATGAGGCCGGAGTACTCGGCGACGTTATTGGAGGCGGTTCCGAGCGGGGCGGCGCGTTCGGCGAGCACCGCGCCGTCTTCGCCGCGGACAACCGCGCCATAGCCCGCGACGCCCGGATTTCCTCGCGATCCCCCGTCCGCCTCGACGCGCAGCCGGCGGGGGGTGGTGGTCGGCATACGGGCTAGAGGCCGGACTCGGGGGTCCGCACGAGGATCCGCCCACACTCCTCGCAGCGGACCACCTCATCGGCGGGGGCCGAGCGGATGGCCGCGAGATCGGCGGCGTTGACCTCGAGCTGGCACCCAAGGCACCGGCGCTGCCGCAGCGCGGCGACCCCGACGCCCTTGGCCGAGCGGAGCTTGTCGTACAACGCCACGAGATCCGCGCCGACCTCCTCGACGAGACCCGGGCGCGGGGCCTCGGTGTCGGCCGCGGCGGCGGCGAGGTCGGCATACGCCTGGTCGCGCTCGGTGATCGTCGCGGCCAGGTCGGCCTCGAGGCCGGCCAGGGCCTCGCGCCGGGCGTCGAGCTGCGCGTCGGCGGCTTCGGCCCGCTCCATCACCTCCAGTTCGATCTCCTCGAGCTCGCTCTGGCGGCGGGCGAGAGTGACGAGCTCGTGCTGGAGGGCTTGGAGGTCCTTGGGTGTCCCGGTGCCGGAGTCGAGCCGGGCGCGGTCGCGGGCCGCGCGATCGCGGACGAGTTGGACATCGCCCTCCGAGCGGGCCAGTTCCTTGGCGATATCGCTGACTGCCGTCTCGGCGAGGACCACGGCGTTGCGGGCGGCGGCGACCTGGCCGGTCAGGTCCTCGACGCGGGCGGCGGCGGGCAGGTGCGCGCGCTGGTGGGCAATCTGGGCGAGAGCGCTGTCGAGGGCCTGCAGGTCGAGCAGGCGCAGTTGACGGGCCGGGTCGGCTTTCACGTCACTCCTCACAGACGGCAGACGGTCGACCCAACCTATCCCGGCCGGACGACGAAGCTCCACGGGTCGGTGCAGATCGCGCTGTGCACGATCTCGACGGCGTCGCCGAGACGGTCACGCAGGTCGTGCTCGACCGCGTGGAGCCACAGGCTCTCACTGGCCCAGTGACCCGCATCGATGAGATAGGGGATACCGCCGCGGGCCTCCTCCCGCGCCTCCAGCGCGGGGTGATGGCGCAGGTCGGCGGTGACATAGACGTCCGCTCCGCTTGCGCGCACGGCGTCGAAGAGGCTGTCCCCCGCGCCGCCGAGGACCGCGACCCGTCGCACCAGGGCCTCGGCCGGGCCCGCGACCCGGATGCCGCCGGGCGCCGCGGGGAGCACCGACGCCAGGTGCTCGGCGAAGGCGCGCAGGGTCATCGGCGCGGGGAGGAGGCCGACCCGGCCCAGCGGCATACCCTCCTCGACCGCGAGGGGTACGACCTCGGCGAGGCCGAGCGCGGAGGTGAGGGCGGCCGAGACACCGCGCTCGGCGACGTCGGCATTGGTGTGGGCGACATAGAGGGCGATGTCGGCGACGACGAGTTTGGTGACGCTCGCGCCCTTGGCGAATGTCGTTGCGACCGAATGGATTCCGCGGAGCAGGAGCGGATGGTGGGTCAGCAGGAGGTCGGCGCCGAGGGTGCTCGCCTCGTCGATGACCGCGAGCGTCGGGTCGACGGCCAGCAGGATGCGTTCGACCGGCTGGGCGGGATCACCCGTGACGAGCCCGACGCGATCCCAACTCTGGGCCGTCCCCGGCGGATAGAGCCCCTCGAGGAGGGCGACGACTTCGCTGAGTGGGACGGCCATGTGGGCCCGGCCGGTCTCGAACCGACGACATCCACGGTGTAAACGTGGCGCTCTACCAACTGAGCTACAGGCCCGCGGCGGCGCGCGGTGCGCCACCCGGCGCCCCATTGTGCCAGCGGTATGCCGATCCCTCCCCCCGCTTCCCCTCGCCCGACCGAGACCGGCCACCCGGCGAGCCGGGCTCACCCCAAGGCGGCGAGCGCCTCCCGGTAGCCGGCGAAATCCCGAGCCGCGCCCGGGGGGTTGACCTGCGTCCAGGCGATCACGCCGGAGCGGTCGATGAGGAAGCTGCCGCGAATCGCCATTCCGCGGGACTCCTCGAAGACTCCGTAGGCCGAGGCCACCTGCCCGTGCGGCCAGAAGTCCGAGAGCAGCGGGAAGAAGTAGCCCTCCCGATCGGCCCAAGCCCGCAGTGTGAACATCGGGTCGCATGAGATCGCGAGGGTGCGCACGGTGTCGGACTCGTAGTCCTCGAGGTCGTCGCGAATCCCCCCCAGCTCGCCGGTGCAGATCCCGGAGAAGGCGAACGGATAGAAGACAAGGAGCACATTCGTCCCGCTGCCGATGACGGTGGCGAGGTCGACCGGTCCCCCGTTCTGGTCGGTGAGGGTGAATCCGGGCGCGGTGGCGCCGACGGGGAGGGGGGCGGTCGTCATACCGCCAAGTGTGCCAGCGAGGGCGCGCCGGCGGATCAGCGGCGGGCGGACTTCGGGGGCACCAGGCGGGTGGCCGCCCAGTCGTCCGCCACGGCGAGGGTGCCGGTCGGGTGCAGGCCGGAGGTCAGGGCGGCCTCCTCGATTTCGGCGGCGTCCACCTCCCCGGCGCGACCCCGTTTCGGGGTGAGTAGGACGATGGACGCGCCGTCGGCGAGATTGGTCAGGCCGTCGACGAGAGCGTCGGCGAGGTCGCCGTCGCCGTCGCGCCACCAAAGGATGACGGCATCGGCGACGCCGGTGAAGTCGTCATATTCGAGATCCCCGCCGACCGTGTCCATGATCGCCTCGCGTAGTCCCGCGTCGACGTCGTCGTCGTAGCCGAACTCCTGCACGACCTGTCCCGGCACGAAGCCCAGCCTGGCGGCGGGACCTCCCGGGCCGGAGGCGGCAACCGGTGCGTTCACAGCGACATAACTCCATCCAGGTGATGCCTGAGCCGTCCTTCTCGACCGGCTCGTCAGTTCGGACGATAGTGCACAGCGGTCGTCGTGTGGGCGGTTCCCGGGCTGCGCGGGCCGAGCACGTGTTCCCCGCGTCGAGCCGCCGACCCCCGGGCCTGCTGCGCGTTGACGAGGGCGAGGGCGTCCGCCTCCGCGAGATGTCGCACCACGGGCTTCACCGGCCCCTGCGTCGAGTGCAGCCGAACCGAGGCCAGGCCCAGGCGACGCTCGAGCGGACCCTGGTCGGCCCCGTGGGCCTGGAGCCGGGCGTGCGGCACGATGATCGCGGTCCGGGTCAGCGCCCCGTCGCGGACGACGAGGGCGACATCGGTGACGGCATACCCGCGGCGGCGCCAGCTGATCGGGTCCAGCCACCGCGCCGACCGCGGCAGCCCGACCGTGCCGGCCGGGGTGACGGCGGCGTGCATGGCCTGCGCCACCTCGGGCAGCGACCAGGCCGGGCCCATGACCCGCAGGATGCGCATGACCTCCTCGAACGTGCCGACGGGGATCAGCGCGTCGTGCTCGGCGTCCTTCTCCGGGCCGACCCCGGCGACGTTGACCTGGATCCGCCACCACCCGAAGGCCCGCCAGAGCAGCGGTTGGGCGACCTCGACCGCCTGAATCCGGGCGATCGGGACGGTCCGGGCCCGCACCTCGGTCAGTCCGTGGCGGACCCGGATGGCCTCCGCCGACCCGTGCACCTCGAAGTTCATCCAGCTGGTCAGGCGCTTGAGCTGGGCCCCGCCGGCCCCCACGACCATGGGACCGAGGACGGGTAGCACGGGATACGCCCCCGCGACGAACGCCGCCACCAGGGCCGGTATGCCGATGAGGAGAAAGACCGTGCTCGGTGCCAGCGCGGTCGCGAGCCAGACGCGGGTGCTGGGGATCGCGGCGACGAGGACCTCCGGGATGGGTCCGGTGGGGTCCAGGGTGGTTGCGGGCGGGTGACCGAGATCCTGTCCGAGGGCACCCCGGTGACCTCCCGGTATGCCGCCCCCCTCCAGCCCATCCCCCTCCGTCGCTTCGACGCCCTTCGTCGGGCCGCCCCACTCCGGTATGCCGCCCTCGTTCCGGAGGCCGATTGTCCCCTCCCTCGGCCGACTCGCCCCCCGGGCCCGGGCCAGCAACTGCCCGCGCACCTCCTGGGCGCGAGTGTCGGGCAGGAAGCTGAGGACGATATTGGAGTCGTGGCCGCCGGCCGCCCTCGACCTTGACGGCGGACAGCCCGACCAGCCGCGCCAGCAGCGGACGGGTGATGTCGACGGCCTGGATCCGGTCGTAGCGCACCTGTCGGTGCTGCCGCATCACGATGCCATGACGCAGTTCGACACTCAACGGCCCCAGCCGGTAGCGCGCCGCCCGCCAGCTGATCCACGCGGCGGCGACGGCGACGGCGATAACGGCACCGACCAGTGCGGCAGCGATGCCGAGGTGGCCCGTCGTCGGGTCGTCCGGCTGGGGCCCCCAGATCCGATCGGCCTGCTGGCTGACGACATAGCCGATGGCGGCGACCGCCATGACGCCCCCGCGCAGCAGCGGAGTGAGGGGATGGAACCGCCGCCACCCCTCCTCCACGCCGGGCCCCCGGCCATCCTCTCCGCCGGGTCCCCACCCCTCCTCCACGCCAGGACCCGTGGGCCCGGCCACGGGCGCGCTCACAGCCCGGCCCGTTGCGCCTCGCCCAGCGCCGTCAGGCGGTCCCGCAGCCCCTCGGCCTCGGCCAATGGCAGTCCGTGGATCGCCTCACCGCCCCCGGGCGAGGCGGTGTAGACCGTGACGGAAGCGAGGCCGAAGTGACGGGCGATCGGGCCCGAGGACATATCGGCATACTGCAACCGGCCGTAGGGGATGCTCACGAGACTCCGGAAGATCCGCCCGCGGCGGATGACGAGTTCTTCGGACAACTCGGCATACGTGAAGGCACTGACCTGACGCCCGATCAGCCACCAGACCCAGGCCAGGATGAGCACGAGGACGGCGACCGCCGACCACGCCCACCGGGTCAGGAAGAGGGCCGCGGCGGTGGCGCCGGTCGTGGCGATCCCGACGCAGATCACGGCGACGAGTCGGCGTGTCGTGGCCAGCAAGGGCGACACCGGTCGCCAGGGAAGGCCGGCCGCGGCATACAGGGCGACGGACATGGCCCAAGTCTGCCGGGAAACGCGCCACGGCCCATCACGGAGTAGGTTGGAAGCGCTCCCATCCTGTGATCCCGGACACTCCCGGGCCAGAATGAGGGCCCAGGACACGCAACCCGTCACTCGAAGAGAGGACACCCCTCGTGCTCGGTACCGAGAAGGCCGGCCCGATCCTCAACGGCATCCCCACCCACCTGCCGGACATCGACCCCGACGAGACCCAGGAGTGGATCGACTCCCTCGCCACCCTCGTCGAGGAGTCGGGCCGAGACCGGGCGCGCTACGTCATGCTCCGCATGCTCGAGAAGGCCCGGGCGATGCAGGTCGGGGTGCCCTCGCTGACGACGACGGACTACATCAACACGATCCCGGCGGAGCACGAGCCGTGGTATCCCGGTGACGAGGAGGTCGAGCGCCGCTTCCGCCGCTACGTCCGCTGGAATGCCGCGGTCCTGGTCCACCGCGCCCAGCGGCCCGGCGTCGGGGTCGGTGGGCACATCTCGACCTATGCGTCGGCGGCCACCCTCTACGAGGTCGGCTTCAACCACTTCTGGCGCGGCCCCGATCACCCCGGCGGCGGCGACCAGATCTTCTTCCAGGGCCACGCCTCCCCCGGGATGTATGCCCGTGCCTTCCTCGAGGGCCGGATGCCGACCGAGCGCCTCGACGGTTTCCGCCAAGAAAAGTCCCACCTCGTCGACGGATCGCCGCTGGCCCTCCCGTCCTACCCGCACCCGCGGCTGATGCCGGACTTCTGGCAGTTCCCGACGGTCTCGATGGGCCTGGGCCCGATGAACGCGATCTATCAGGCGCAGTTCAACAAGTACCTCCACAACCGCGGCATCAAGGACACCAGCGACCAGCGCGTCTGGGCCTTCCTCGGCGACGGGGAGATGGACGAGACGGAGTCCCGTGGGCTGCTCCAGGTCGCCGCCAACGACGAACTCGACAATCTCACCTTCGTCATCAACTGCAATCTGCAGCGGCTCGACGGTCCGGTGCGCGGCAATGGCAAGGTCATCCAGGAGCTCGAGGCCTTCTTCCGCGGCGCCGGCTGGAATGTCATCAAGGTCGTCTGGGGCCGCGGCTGGGACCCGCTGCTGGCCGCCGACCGCGACGGGGCGCTGATCAACTTGATGAACCAGACCCCCGACGGCGACTACCAGACGTTCCGCGCCAACGACGGCGCGTTCGTCCGGGAGTTCTTCTTCGGTCGGGACCCGCGCACCCGCAAGATGGTCGCGAACTGGTCCGATGACGACATCTGGTTCAAGCTACGCCGGGGCGGCCACGATTACCACAAGGTGTATGCCGCCTACAAGGCCGCCCTCGAACACACCGGTCAGCCGACGGTCGTCCTGGTCAAGACGATCAAGGGGTACGGCCTGGGCACCCACTTCGCCGGCCGCAATGCCACCCACCAGATGAAGAAGCTCACGCTCGACGACCTCAAGCACCTGCGCGACTTCCTCAAGCTCCCGATCTCCGACAAGGATCTCGAGGCCGATCCCTACCGGCCGCCGTACTACCACCCGGGCCCCGACGACGAGGCGATCCAGTACGCCCTCGAGCGGCGGCAGAAGCTCGGCGGCGGCCTGCCCGCGCGCCGGGTCGCGCACGCACCGCTCCCACTCCCGCCGGAATCGGCATACGCCTATGCCCGGAAGGGGTCGGGCAAGCAACCGGTGGCGACCACGATGGCTTGGGTGCGCCTCCTGAAGGATCTGATGCGGGACAAGGAGTTCGGCAAGCGCATCGTGCCGATCATCCCCGACGAGGCGCGGACGTTCGGGATGGACAGCTTCTTCCCGACGATCAAGATCTACAACCCGCACGGGCAGAACTACACCTCCGTCGACGCCGATCTCATGCTCGCCTACAAGGAGGCGACGGACGGCCAGATCGTCCACACCGGCATCAATGAGGCCGGGTCGATGGGGGCGTTCTCGGCCGCGGCGACGTCCTATGCGACGCACCGGGAGCCGATGGTCCCGCTCTACATCTTCTATTCGATGTTCGGCTTCCAGCGGACCGCCGACTCCATCTGGGCGGCCGCCGACCAGATGAGTCGGGGTTTCCTCCTCGGCGCGACCGCCGGCCGCACGACGCTGACGGGCGAGGGCCTCCAGCACGCCGACGGGCACTCGCACCTGCTCGCCTCCACCAACCCCGCCGTCGTCGCCTACGACCCGGCGTTCAGCTTCGAGATCGCCCACATCATGCGGTCGGGCCTGGAGCGGATGTTCGGGGAGGTCGGCGACGGGGACGACAAGAACGTCATCTACTACATCACGCTCTACAACGAGCCCATGGTCCAGCCGAAGGAGCCGGACGGCATCGATGTGGCCGCCCTCGTTCAGGGGATGTATCTCTACCAGGCCGGTGATCGCGAGGGCCGTGCAGACGCCCCCGGGGTCCAACTGCTGGCCAGTGGCGTCGGCGTCGCGTGGGTGCTGGAGGCCCAGCAGTTGCTGCGCGACGACTGGGGCGTCGTGGCCGACGTGTGGTCGGTGACGTCGTGGAGCGAGCTTCGCCGCGAGGCGATGCGCGTGGACCAGTCGCGTTTCCTCCACCCGGAGTCCGACGTCGAGGACCCCTTCGTCACCCGTATGCTGCGCGGCCGCCCCGGCCCCGTCGTCGCCGTGTCCGACTCCATGCGCGCCGTGCAGGACCAGATCGCGCAGTGGGTCCCGAGTGACTATCACTCCCTCGGCGCGGACGGCTTCGGTTTCTCCGACACCCGGCAGGCGGCACGCCGCTACTTCCACATCGACGGACCCTCGGTCGTCGTGCGCGCGTTGCAGTCGTTGGCCGCGCGCGGGGAGATCGACCCGGCGATCCCCGGTCGGGCCGCGGAAAAGTACCGCCTCCTCGACGTCACCGCCGGCGCCTCCGGCAACGCCGGGGGCGACGCCTAGATCGCCGCGCCGGCCTCGGCCCGGCGAGGGATCGTCGGGCCGGGGCCGGCGCGGGGAGCGGTGGCGCCGGTGGGTCTCGGGTGTGGCGTGGTGGACGTCAGCCCCGTGCGGGCGGTCAGCGGCCCAGGGCCGCCACGACGAGGTCGGGATGATCGGTGATCACCGTGTCCAGCCCCGCCTCGACGTATGCCGAGACCACCCCCGCGAGATCGCCGCACCCCGCGGGGTCGTCACCGACGCGAAAGTCGGTGGGCAGGAACAGATTCTCGGCCCGGAAGGTCCAACAGTCGACGCGCAGCCCGGCTGCGTGGGCGTCGGCAAAGAGCGCGGTGGGCGAGCCGAGCGATCCGTCCGGCAACCCGGGGAAGAGCACCGAGCGACCGGGTCCGATGATGTCGACGTGCCCGGCGGCCTCGGCGAGGCCCGCGGGGGTGACGGCATCGGCATACGTCCACGCGGGGTGGCCGGGGACGGGGGCGGACAGGTCCTCCTCCACGAGGAAGACCAGGCGGTTGGGCACCCCGAGCCCCCGCAGCCGCACGAGGAACCCGTAGTCGAAGGACATGATCTCGACCGGCGAATCGGCGCCGAGTGCATGCGCGTCACCAAGGGCCTCGATGAGGGACTCCGCCATCGGCAGGCCCGCCTCGGTGAAGTACTCCGGCGTCTTGACCTCGAGCTTCAGGCCCACCGGGCGGCCGTGCTCGGCCGCCAGCGCCGTCCGACGGGCGAGGATCTCGGGGAGGGCGGGCACGGCATACCGCCCGTCGTGGTCGGTGGATCGGATTCCCGGCAACGGCTCGATCGCCCGCAGCGCCGCGATCTCGGCGAGCGTGAAGTCCTCGGTGAACCACCCGTGCTGCGGGTGCCCGGCCACCACCCGGGCGCCGCGCCGGTCGGCGAACTCGGGATGCCGCCCGACATCGGTCGAGAAGGCGATGTTGTTCTCGTGGCGCGCGATCAGGTGCCCGTCGCGGGTGGGGACCACGTCGATCTCGAAGGCGTCCGCCCCCTGCGCGATGCCGAGGTCGTATGCCGCGAGCGTGTGCTCGGGCAGGTATCCGCTCGCTCCGCGGTGGGCGACGATCGCGGGCCGACGCTGCATGCCCGCAGGCTACCGAACGTCCCGAACCGCTCTCCTGCCGCGGTGGCTCTCGCCGTGAGCGCCCCAGCCCCGCCGCGGCCGTGGACGGGGGGCGCTCGGCATACGGCCTCGTCATTAGGCTGACGCGCGTGTCCAAAGTCTTGACCTCCCTGCCCGTCGGCGAGCGCGTCGGCATTGCCTTCTCCGGTGGCCTCGACACCTCCGTCGCGGTCGCGTGGATGCGTGAGAAGGGTGCCATCCCGTGCACCTACACCGCCGACATCGGGCAGTATGACGAGCCCGAGATCGACCAGGTGCCCGGGCGGGCCGGGCAGTACGGCGCGGAACTCGCCCGCCTCGTCGACTGCACTCACGCCCTCGTCGAGGAAGGGTTGTCGGCAATCGCCTGCGGGGCCTTCCACATCCGCAGCGGGGGGAAGGCCTACTTCAACACGACCCCGATCGGGCGCGCGGTGACCGGCACCCTGCTCGTGCGCGCCATGCACGCCGACGACGTGTCGATCTGGGGCGACGGAAGCACCTTCAAGGGCAACGACATCGAGCGTTTCTACCGCTACGGCCTGCTGGCCAATCCAGGCCTGCGGATCTACAAGCCGTGGCTGGACGCCGACTTCGTCGGTGAGCTTGGCGGCCGACACGAGATGAGCGCGTGGCTGACGCAGCGCGGGTTGCCCTATCGCGACAGTCAGGAGAAGGCCTACTCGACCGACGCCAACATCTGGGGCGCGACCCACGAGGCCAAGACGCTGGAGCATCTCGACATCTCCCTCGAGACCGTCGAGCCGATCATGGGGGTCCGCTTCTGGGACTCGGCCGTCCCGATCGACGCCGAGGACGTGACCATCACCTACCTTCAGGGGCGCCCGGTCGCCATCAACGGCCGCGACCTGGACCCGGTCGCCCTCGTCCGCGAGGCCAATGCCATCGGCGGCCGGCACGGCCTGGGGATGTCCGACCAGATCGAGAACCGCATCATCGAGGCGAAATCCCGCGGGATCTACGAGGCGCCGGGGATGGCGCTGCTGCACATCGCCTACGAACGCCTGCTCAATGCCGTCCACAACGAGGACACCGTCGCCAACTATCACGCCGAGGGCCGGCGCCTGGGCCGGCTGCTCTATGAAGGCCGCTGGCTCGACCCACAGTCCCTGATGCTGCGCGAGTCGCTGCAGCGCTGGGTCGCCTCGGCGATCACCGGTCAGGTGACCCTGCGCCTGCGCCGCGGCGACGACTACACCATCCTCGACACCCGCGGCGAGAACTTCTCGTATCACCCCGACAAGCTGTCGATGGAGCGGGTCGAGGATGCCGCGTTCGGTCCCGTGGACCGGATCGGCCAGTTGACGATGCGCAATCTCGACATCGCCGACTCACGCGCCAAGCTGGAGTTGTATGCCGCCCAGGGGCAACTCGGTGTCGGTCACGTCGAGTTGGTGGGCCAGTTGGAACCCGGTGGCGCGGCGGAGATCGCCGCCAACCCGGCCGTCGATCCCGAGCGGGACGACGCCCTGGACGCTGCCGCGATGGAGTTCGGCGTCGACTAGGGCTACGAGCAGACCGACATCGTCGCGTTCGTGAAGTTCTCGAACGGCTGCGTCCAGTCCCCAAGCATCGCCGACGCGTCCTGCTGGTTCTTGCCGACCAGGCGGCCACTGATGTCGCGGACGGCGGCCAGCGCGGATTGCGCATCGGCCGGCACCGCCTTGACCGCCTCATCGGTGAAGATCGCATCGACGTCGCTCTGAGCGACCGTGCCTGTCGCGGCCTTGAGGCCGACCGTGGT
Source organism: Nostocoides sp. (assembly GCA_016702415.1). Lineage (GTDB taxonomy): Bacteria > Actinomycetota > Actinomycetes > Actinomycetales > Dermatophilaceae > Nostocoides_A. The sequence continues at coordinate 1,592,008 of JADJEA010000001.1, read as the reverse complement.
CAGGCCGGACAGAATCGTCGACATCGCCTGGCACTCCGGCGAGGCAGCTCCCCGCGGCGAGACCGACCCTCCGGCGGTCCCGCCGCCGGCGGACGTGGACGTGCTCGACTCGGCGGCGGAGGTGCTGGCGGACTCGGTCGTTGATGACTGACCTGACGACTGTCCCGTCGCGTTCTGCCCCGACGTCTGCCCGCCGCCCGAGGTCGCGGACGTGGACGTGCCACCGGAGGAAGAGCACCCCGCAACGGCGAGAAGTGCGGCGGCCACGAGTGCGGTGGACTTGACGAGCATGCGATCCCTCTCCTCTGAATCTCCCTCTACCGCACGCCAGGATAGGGGCAGTCCGTCGCGGGCCGGGTGCCGTCCGCCAGTTTTGTTGCCCATGCACAAATAGAGTGAGCGCGTGACGGCTCCGAACCTGCCGACCGCCGACCGCGAACTCGTCGCCCGCAACACCGCGGAGCTGACCCGGGCGGCGATGGCCGAGTTGGAGGCCCGGCATGAGTGGTATGCCGCATTGACCGCCCACGAGCGCGCCTCCGTCGCCCTCGTCGCCGACTCCGGGATCCGCAACTTCGTCGGATGGCTCGGTGGCGACCTGCGCGCCGAGGACGCGGGGGTGGCCGTCTTCGAGGCCGCCCCACGCGCCCTGACCCGCTCGATCACGCTCCGTCAAACTCTCGACCTGATCCGGTCCGTCGTCGACGTTGTCGAGGACCGCAGCGCCGCCCTCGTCGGGGAGGAGGCAGCCCCACGGCTGCGCGAGGCGATGCTCCGCTACAGCCGTGAGGTCGCCTTCCGGGCGGCCCACATCTATGCGGGTGCTGCCGAGCAGCGCGGCGCCTGGGACGCCCGGCTCGAGGCGCTCGTCGTCGACGCCATCTTGCGCGGTGACGCCGACGACGCGATGACCTCACGCGCCTCGGCGCTCGGGTGGGGCGCCACGACCCGGGTCGCCGTCATCGCGGCCACACCTGCGCCGCCGCCCAATGGCGTCCCCAGCGACCCGGCATACGTCCTCGACCGCGTCCACCGAGCCGCCGCCCGGCATCGGCTGCACCTCCTCGCCGCGGTCCAGGCCGGACGGGTCATCGCTCTGGTCGGCGGGACCGATGACGCGATGCGCGATGCGCGCACCCTCTCCGAGGAGTTCGGGGACGGCCCGATCGTCGTCGGCCCGACCGTCCCCCACCTCTTCGCGGCGGGACGGTCGGCGCGCGCGGCGATCTCCGGTCACAGTGCGGCGGCGGCCTGGCCGGATGCTCCGCGACCGGTGTCGGCCGAGGACCTCCTCGGCGAGCGCGCCCTCCTGGGTGACCTGCCGGCCCGCAATGCCCTCATCTCGCGGATCGCGCGCCCGCTCGCGCAGAGCCCATCGGGCCACCTCCTCGACACCGCGGCGGCCTATCTGGAGACGGGCCGGTCGCTCGAGGCCACCGCCCGGCGGCTGTTCGTCCACGCCAACACCGTGAGATACCGCCTCGGCCGGATCGCCGAAACCACCGGCTACGACCTGACCGATCCGCACGAGGGGGACACGGTCCACCTCGCCATCCGGTTCGCTCGGCTTGCCGCCCGGTTGTAGCTTTCCTCCAAATCTCGGGCGACTTATGCATGGGCTTCGCAGCCACGCCGCCATCGGCCCGTGCGGGACAGTGGAGAACGTGCTCGCAATCGTCTGCCCCGGACAGGGCTCCCAGACACCCGGCTTCCTCTCCGCGTGGCTGGAGTTGCCTGGGCTGCGCGACCGGCTCGAGACGTGGTCCGAGGCGGTCGGGATCGACCTGGTCGCCCACGGGACCACCTCCGACGAGGAGACCATCAAGGACACCGCCGTCGCCCAGCCGCTCATCGTCGCCGCCGGCCTACTGACGTATGCCGCCCTCCCCACCCCCGCTGCCGCCCCCGGCCTGCTGGCCGGTCACTCCGTCGGGGAGATCACCGCCACGGCCGCCGCGGGCGCCCTCACCGAGACCGAGGCCCTGACCTTCGTCGCCACCCGCGCCCGCGGGATGGCCGCGGCCAGCGCCGTCACCCCCACCGGAATGAGCGCGGTCCTCGGTGGTGACCCCGACGAGGTCGTCGCCGCCCTCGAGTCGATGGGCCTGACCCCGGCCAATCGCAATGGCGCCGGACAGATCGTCGCCGCGGGCACCCTGGAGCAACTCGCCGCCCTGGCCGCCAACCCACCCGCCCGGGCCAGGGTCATCCCCCTCAAGGTGGCAGGCGCCTTCCACACCGCCCATATGGCCCCCGCCGTCCCCGGTCTCGCCGACCTCGCGGCCACCCTCCCGGCGCGGGCGGCCGGCATACCCGTCCTGTCCAATCGTGACGGGGCCGCCCTCACCGACGGGTCCGAGATCCTCAACCGGTTGGTCTCGCAGGTGACCAACCCCGTCCGCTGGGATGCGTGCATGGACGCGATGGTCGCCGCCGGGGTCACCGCGCTGATCGAACTCGCCCCCGCGGGCACCCTGGTCGGGCTGGCCAAACGCGGGATGAAGGCCGTGGCGACCCTGGCCGTCAAGACGCCGGACGATCTCGACGCCGCAACGCGCCTGATGCGCGACCACACCTCCACCACAACCGAAGGCGACGCGCGATGAAGCGGCCGAGAATCTTCTCCCCCAAGGGGACCGGCAAGATCAAGCGAGCGACCGGGTCCCCCGGGTCCCGCATCCTCGGCGTGGGCGGGTACCGACCCGAGCGGGTCGTGCCCAACTCCGAAATCGTCGAGGCGATCCAGTCCTCCGACGCGTGGATCCAGGAGCGCTCCGGGATCGTCGAGCGGCGCTTCGCCCGGCCCGACGAGACCGTCGTCGACATGTCGTATGCCGCGGCCAAGGACGCCATCGCCATGGCCGGACTCGACCAGTCCGAGATCGACGCGATCATCATGGCGACGGTGACCCACCCCTACCAAACCCCCGCCGCGGCGCCCCTGCTCGCCGACCGGCTCGACCTGCGGTGTGCCGCATTCGATATTTCCGCGGCGTGCGCGGGCTACTGCCATGCCGTGTCACTCGCCTCCGACATGGTCCGCGGCGGGAGTGCGACCAATGTCCTGGTCGTCGGCGTGGAGAAGCTCACCGACTTCACCGACTTCACCGACCGGAGCACGGCCTTCATCTTCGGCGACGGCGCGGGAGCGGCCGTCATCGGCCGCAGCGACCACACCGGCATCGGGGCGACCGTGTGGGGCTCCGAAGGAGACAGCTGGTCGACGATCCAGCAGCGTGAGTCGTGGGTCGAGTTGCGCGGCCGCGAAGGCGTGGCCTGGCCCGCGATCAAGATGGAGGGCCACAAGGTTTTCCGGTGGGCCGTCTGGGGCATGGCTCCGGTCGCCCAGCGCGCGATGGAGGCGGCGGGCGTCAAGCCGAGCGACCTCGACGCATTCATCCCCCACCAGGCCAATATGCGCATCATCGACGCGATGCTCAAGCAGCTCAAGCTGCCCAAGGACATCGTCGTCGCCCGCGACATCGCGACCACCGCCAACACCTCGGCCGCGTCGATCCCCCTCGCGACGGAACGACTGCTGCGCGAGGGCCTCGTCCCGCACGGCGGCCTCGCCCTCCAGATCGGCTTCGGTGCCGGGCTGGTGTATGCCGCGCAGGTCGTCGAACTGCCCTGACCCGCTCCCGGTGGCCCACGGGTGAACTCGGGCCGCAATAGATTCCGTTCCACGACAAGGAGAAAACCAATGGCTCAGACCGAGCAGGAGATCCTCGAGGGTCTCGCCAATATCGTCAACGAGGAGACCGGCCTCGATGTCGGCGACGTCCAGATGGACAAGTCCTTCACCGACGACCTCGACATCGACTCGCTGTCGATGATGACGATCGTCGTCAACGCCGAGGAAGCCTTCGGCGTCCGCATCCCCGACGACGAGGTCAAGAACCTCACCACCGTCGGCGACGCCGTCCGCTTCATCCAGAACGCCCAGGGCTGACCCAGCCCGAGGGGTCGACCGGGGTCGTGGGCTCCCCCACCTGCGCAACGGCGGGCGGGGGATCCCCAGCCCGGTCCCCACAACCCTGGTCTCGGCATACCCCCTCGGGGTTGGTATGCCGAGGCCCCCTCCCCACCCTCAGGAGCGCCGCACATGACCGCTGCACCCGACGTCAAGGTCGTCGTTACCGGACTCGGGGCGACGACACCGCTCGGCGGTGACGTCCCGTCGACCTGGGCGGCGATCCTCGCCGGCACCTCCGGCGTGCGCACGCTGACCTACGACTGGGTGGAGACCTACGCCCTGCCGGTCACGATCGGGGCGCCGGTGCACACGCCGGCCGACCAGGTCCTCAGCCGGGTGGAGATCCGCCGGCTGGACCCGAACGCGCAGTACGCGATGATCGCCTCCCGGGAGGCGTGGGCCGACGCCGGCGCCCCCGAGGTGGAGCCGGAGCGGCTCGGTGTCGTCATCGGCACCGGCATCGGCGGTGTCTGGACCCTGATCGACCAATGGGAGAACCTTCGGGAGAAGGGTCCCCGCCGGATCTTCCCGCTGGCCGTCCCCATGCTCATGCCCAACTCGGCGAGCGGCAATGTCTCGCTCGACCTTGGGGCGCGGGCGGGCGCGCATACGATCGTCTCCGCCTGCGCATCCGGGGCCGAGTCGATGGGCTTCGCCGCCGACATGATCCGCAGCGGCCGCGCCGATGTGGTCGTCGCCGGCGGGGCCGAGGGTGCCATGCACCCCTTGTGCATCGGCGGGTTCACGGCGATGCAGGCGCTCTCGAAGCGCAATGACGACCCCACCCGGGCCTCCCGGCCCTATGACACCGCGCGCGACGGGTTCGTCATGGGCGAGGGTGCGGCGGTCATCGTCCTGGAGTCCGAGGCGCACGCCAAGGCCCGGGGCGCGCGGATCTATGCCGAATTCGCCGGGCTGGGGATGAGCGCCGACTCCCATCACATCGCGGCCCCCGAACCCGAGGGCGCGGGCGCATCGCGAGCCATGGTCGAGGCGGTCTCCCGGGCCGGCCTGACCCCGCGCGACGTCGTCCACATCAACGCCCATGCGACCTCGACCCCGGTCGGCGATGTCGCCGAGGCCAACGCGATTCGCCGGGCCTTCGGCGCCGACGCCGACGGTATGCCGGTCAGCGCCACCAAGTCGATGACCGGCCACCTGCTCGGTGCGGCCGGGGCGCTGGAGGGCGTGCTGACCATCCTTGCCGTGCACCACCGGCTCGCTCCCGCGACGATCAACCTCGACAATCTCGATCCCGAGATCGACCTCGACGTCATCCGCGGGGAGGTCAGGACCCTCCCCGACGGCGATATCGCGGCGCTCAACAACTCCTTCGGCTTCGGTGGCCACAACGTCGCCTTCGCCGTCAAGAGCATCTGACGCCCCGGGGCGGACCCCCGGCTCCAGCAACGCGGCACCCCGTCCGGCGGCAGCGCGCTGACCTGGGGGTATGCCGCGGAGGAGGCGGGCGGCATACGGAAGGTGTAGCCCGGGGTCCGGCGCCCTCGTCGGGTGGCCGGGGTCCCTGCGGCAGGCCGGCGGGCCCGGTTCGCCGAGTAGCCGGCCGGCGGGCCGGTCAGCCGACTAGCCGGTTAGCCGACCTTGTGCAGCCAGCGCACCGCGACGCCCTCGCCGGCGTAGCGGAAGACCTCCAACTCGTGGTCCCACGGCGTCCCGAGCAGGCTGTCGAGGAGGTCGGCAATGTCCTCCCCGGTCTCACGCGCCGACGCCATGACCTCCTTGAGCTGCCCCTCGCCGACCATGGCGTCGCCGTTGGGCGCCATCCACGCGTGGTGCAGCCCGAGGCGGGGGGTGTGAGACCAGCGGGAGCCGTTGAGTCCGGGGCTGGGCTCCTCGGTGACCTCGAAACGGATGCTGGTCATCGGGCGCAGCGCGCTCGTCAGGCTCGCCCCCGTGCCGGGGCGCGCGGCCCAGGAGAGTTCGCCACGCTTCTGGCCAGGGGCGGCGGGCTGGTCGATCCACTCGACGGACACCCGCCGTTCGAGGACGCTTTCGAGCGCCCAGGTGATGTGCGGGCACAGCGCAGCGGGGGTCGAGTGAATGAACACGACCCCGCGCGTGGTGGCACGCGAGCTAGTGACGGACATCCCGATCCTCCTGGTGTGCGATGGACGTCTTCCCCAACGCCGCGCACATGGATCACGAGTGTTCGCTGGGCACATTGTGCCCCATCCTCCTCAGAGACACCAGGGCCATCGGGCGCACCAGTGGTGTCGGCATACGTCAGGGGCCGACCCCACGTCACCGCGGACGTGTGCCGGAGAAAAGACGATCGGGCCGGCGAGGGGGAGCCGGCCCGATCGAGGGCGATGCAGCCCCTGCGGAGGGAGGGGTTTGCAGGATGTAGCCGCATCGCCGTGGGTGTCGCACCCGGTCCCTCGGGTGCGCACCACCACACTATGCTCCCCGGCGCTGGGAGTCACCTGGGTCCGACCTGTGAGTTCGCCCCGATTCGCGCGATGGGCCTGCCGTGCGCGGGCGTCGTCGGTCAGCCGCGCAGGAGCGCCGGATGCAGATGGGTCGCCGGACCGGCCGCATAGAACGCGGTCGGTGGGCGGCCGACCCCGCTCGCCCGGCCGGACGGGGCATCGGCCAACTCGACGAAGCCCGGCGTGGAGAGGACCTTCCGGATGAAGGTGCCCCGGTGGGGTGGGGTTCCCCAGACGGCGGCATACACCCGGTGGAGTTCCCCGAGCGTGAACGGCGACGCGACGAACGACGTTGCCAGAGTGGTGTATTCGAGTTTCGCCCGAACCCTCTCGACCCCATCGCCGAGGATCGTCGCGTGGTCGAAGGCGAGACGCTCCAGCGCGGGCGTCTCGGTTCCGTCCAGCGGCAGGTCGGCCACCGCCCACCAGCGCGCCGTCGCCGCATCGGACCCGGCCACGGGCTCCGGCAGGTCGGGGGCGAAGGCGACATGGGCGATCGAGACGACCCGCATCCGTGGATCCCGATCCGGCGTCGAATAGCTCGCCAACTGCTCGATGTGGAAGCCGGAGTCGACCCCCGTCTCCTCGGCGAGTTCGCGGGCGGCGGCCTGGGCGGCGTCCTCGTGGGGCTCGACGAAACCGCCTGGGAGCGCCCACAATCCCCCGAACGGATCCTCGCCGCGCTCGACCAGGAGCACGTGCAAGGCCCCCGAGCGGATGGTGAAGACGCACAGATCGACCGTGACGGCGACCGGTGGATACACCCGTGCGTCGTATGCCGTGCCCTCCCCCCGCTCAGGCATCCTCGGCCTCCGTGGTGGGCCCCGTCAGCTCGGGGGTGAGCGGCCGGCCGATGGTGACGCCCGCACCGAGCAGTGCGTCGATCGCCGCGGCCGTGGTGTCTGCGGCGACTCCGGCGTGGAGCCCCGCGAGGACCGTGGTGTCGAGGCCGGCCCGGACGGCGTCGAGCGCGGAGGCCCGCACGCAGTGGTCGGTCGCGATGCCGACGACGTCGAGTTCCCGCACGCGGGCGTCGCGCAGCGCGTGGGCCAGGTCGGTACCCGCATCGGTCCGCCCCTCGAACGCGCTATAAGCGGGCGCGTCCTGCCCCTTACGCACGTGCAGCACGGGGACCGTCGAGGCCGCGAGCGCCGCCGACACATCGGGGTGGAGGTCGGCACCAGGGGTCCCCGCGACGCAGTGGGCCGGCCAGGTGTCGCGATAATCCGGGGCGGCGGCGAAGTGCCCACCATTGTCCCCCTCCGGCGCGTGCCAGTCCTGGCTAGTGACGATGAGGTCGTACCCGCCGGCCGCGATCAGGTCGGCGACGGCCGCAGCGACCGCATTGCCGCCGGTGACCGCGAGCCGGCCCCCTTCGCAGAAATCGGGCTGGACGTCGACGATCAGCAGGGCGCGGGTCATTCCGGGTCTCCTTCGAGGACGGCGGTGGCGGCGGGTGGGCCGGAGGTGAGGTCCCGGGCGGGCGCGGGGAGAGCGGCGAGGGCGGATGCGGCATACGCCCGGATGTCGGGGAGCGTGGGGGCATGGACGACCACGCCCCCACGGACGGCGGGGACGTGGAGGGGGCGCGCAACCGCGGGGACGACGCCGTCCACGCGGAAGGCTTCGCGACCGTCGGGATAGCGATAGGGGGTCTTGGCGCCCCCGACATTGCCCTTGCCGGATGCGCGCTTGGCGACCGGGTGATCGTCGAGCTCGACGAGCTTGTAGACGAACCCCGCGGTCGGCTGGCCGGAGCCGGTCGCGACCCGGGTTCCGACGCCATAGGCGTCGACGGCGGAGGGGGCGAGCTCGGTGATGAGGTATTCGTCGAGGTCGGAGGTGACGACGATCCGCGTCTCGGTCGCGCCGAGCGCATCCAGTTGGGCCCGGGCCGCGGCGACCGCGCTCGGCAGGTCACCGGAGTCGATGCGGATGGACCCAGGGCCGCTGGCCCCGTGCGCCCGGGCGACCTCGACCGCAGTGGCGATCCCCCGCTCGGTGTCGTACGTATCGACGAGCAGGGTGGTCCCGGTCCCCTGGGAACGGATCTGGGCGGCGAAGGCGTCCGCCTCGCTCGCGTGCGCCAGGACGAAAGCGTGGGCGACGGTCCCGGCGGTGGGGACGGCATACCGCGCCCCGGCGGCGAGATTGGAGGTCGTCGTGAAACCGGCGATATAGGCGGCCCGCGCCGTCGCGACCGCCGCCTCCTCATGGGTGCGGCGCGACCCCATCTCGATCAGGGCCCGGCCCTTGGCGGCCAGCACCATCCGCGCCGCCGCCGAAGCGATGGCGCTGTCGTGGTTGAGGATGGAGAGCACCAGGGTTTCCAGGAGCAGGCCCTCGCCGAGGGTCGAGCGGACCGAGAGGACCGGGGAGTTCGGAAACCAGGTCTCGCCTTCGGGATAGGCGTCGATGTCCCCCGTGAATCGCCACGACGCGAGGGCCGCGGCGGTCTCGGGCCCGACGACCCCGGCGCCGGTGAGCCACGTCAGCGCGGCCGCATCGAAGCGGAAGTCCGGCAACGCCTCGAGGACGCGGCCGAGTCCGGCGACCATCCCGAAGCGGCGACCCTCGGGCAGGCGGCGAGCGAACAGCTCGAAGGTAGCCGGGGTGTCCACGCGCCCCTCGGCGAGCAGCGCGGCATACATCGACAACTCGTAGCGGTCGGTCAGGAGCGCCGGGCTGGTGCGCATGTCCCGGAGCGTACTCCTATTTATCGCAGGCTGCGACAAAGGCCAGGGTCTCGGGCGGCCGATCCGTCTCGATAGATTGCCGTATGGCGCGCCCGCCCCGGCTCCTTGTCGTCCACCACACCGTCTCCCCCGCCACTGAGGCGATGCTCGAAGCCGTGCGCTCCGGCACCCGCGCCGAGGGCATCGCGGGGGTAGAGATCGTCGTCCGCGCCGCGTTGTCCGCGACCGCCGCCGACGTGCTCGCCGCGGGTGCGGTCGTGCTCGGCACACCCGCCAATCTCGGCTACATCTCCGGGGCTCTCAAGCACTTCTTCGACACCGTCTACTACACCGTCCGTGAGGAGACACGCGGACTGCCGTATGCGGCATACCTCCACGCGACGGAGGGTCCCGAGGGGGCGCTGCGGGCTCTCGCGTCGATCACGACGGGTCTCGGATGGGTCCGCGCGCGCCCGGACGTCGTCGTGTCGGGTATGCCGACCCCCACCGACCTGGAGGCCTGCTGGGAACTGGCTGCGACGCTCGCGTTGGGTGTCGTGGGCGACACTCCGGCCGGCGACCCGGGTGCTGCTGGCTAGGGTCGATCCATGCAGATCGACACCATCGACCTCCACAGCGCTACGGCCCGTGACGAGCTCGAGGAGTGGGTGAGCTTGCGCAATGTCGTGCAGCGCGACCTGTTCGGCATGGATTCGCCCATGAGCACCCTGGCGATGGTCCAGGCGATGGCCGCGCGCGACGACCAGGGCAACGAGTTCTTCCTCGCCCGCGAGGACGACGGGCGGGCGGTCGCCGCCGCGCGACTGGCCACCCCCGGACCCACTGGGGCCTCGGATGCCGAGATCAGCCTGTTCGTCCATCCCCAGGCGCGGCGGGGAGGGGTCGGCGCCGCCGTCGTCGCGCGGCTGGAGGAGCGGGCCCGGGAGTTGGGCTGCGCGCGCACGATCCTCGACCAGATGAGCCCCAGACCCGACGGAGCCCCCGGGGCCGGATTCGCCCGCCGGCTCGGCTACACCGAGGTCGACCTGGTCCTCGGCAGCCGCCTCGATCTGCCCGTGTCGGAGGAGGTGCTCGCGTCCCTGGAGCGAACGGCGCGGGAGGCGTATGACGCGGCATACGAACTGTCCACGGCGTGGGACGACATCCCCGACGAATGGGTCCAAGATCGCGCCGAACTGGCCACCGGCCTCAGCAGCTACACCCCCGCCGGGTCGATCGAGGACGACACTGACGAGACCTGGGACGCCGAGCGCGTCCGCGCTCTCTTCCTGCGCTGGAACACCAGTGGCGGCCGCGTGGTCGAGACCATCGTCGTGGTCCGAGACACCGCGCACATCGTCGCCTATTCGGATCTGGTGGTGTATGGCGTGGCCTCCGCCCACCCCCACGCCGCCCAGTCCGACACCCTCGTCCACCCCGAGCACCGCGGCCACAAGCTCGGCATCGCCGTCAAGGTCGCCAACCTGCGCGCCCTCGCGCGGGACGAACCCGAGGTGGACACGGTCTTCACCTGGACCTCCCCCGACAACGCGCCGATGAACGCCCTCAACGCGCTGCTCGGCTTCCGCACCGTCGCCTGGACCCGCATGTGGGCGCGCGACCTGGGCGCGGCCTGAGCTCCGGGGGGACATCCCTGCTCCGGCTCACAGCGAGCAGGTTCTTTCGCTCGATTGGGAGCGATCAAAGGCTCCGACCCGAGAACTCCCCACTGACCTTCACGTTACCGGTGGGGCGTGTCGGGCTTGAACCGACGACCGACGGATTATGAGTCCGCTGCTCTGACCGACTGAGCTAACGCCCCGTGTCCCAGCGAGCGCGGGCCTTGCTGGTGGCTCCCCCGGTTGGACTCGAACCAACAACCCTTCGGTTAACAGCCGAATGCTCTGCCAGTTGAGCTACAGGGGATCGTCTGGCACCGCTGTCGCGGCGGGGAAACCATAGCAAAGGCGCCTCGCCGCGACGAAACCCGACACCCGCAGGAGGGGTCAGGGCGCGAGGCCTACCTGCTCGCGCAGCCGGGCCCGCGCGTCGGCGACCGCCTCGGCGACTCCCGGGTCACTCAGGCGGGCCCCGCGGGGAAGGATGGTCTGGTCGTGCAGGGTGCCGTCGGACAGGTCCTTGCGTATGACGACCCTCGCCTGCCGCGCCCCGAGGGGCACCACCTCGGCGAGCACGACCGACGCCTGCACCCGCTCGCGGAAGGCGGCCAGGAGGGCGGTCGACTCCCGGAAGACCCACTGCTGCGGCCGAGCCCCGTCGACCCACGTGACGGTGAGGGTGAAGTCGTCGTGGCTCCAGGTGCCCCCGTCGACCAGGTGCCAGGGGCGGGCAAGAACTCCTGGATCGGAGGCGGCCGCACCGGGGGCGGGCGTCCCCGTGGTGGCACGCGGGGAGGCCGCGCTGGACCCGGGCGACCCCGCGGCGGCATCAGTCCTGGCGGACGTTGTCGCGGGGGTGGGGGGCACGGCATACAACCTGGCGGTGCCGACGAGCACCCAGACGCCGTCGGCGGACCGGGCGGCGGCGAGGAGGCGTTCCCGGCGCGCCAAGTCGACCCGTGCCCGGACGTCCTTGGGGAGTGGGTCGTTTCGCTGGGCGCGTCGGACGGTGAACGGGGCCATCAACTCATCTCTTCTCGGAGGCCGGCCAGGCGCCGCTGAAGACCCTCCAGCGCCGCCGAGACCTCGCGGACCTGCGTGGGATCGGACTGGGTGTCGGTGCCGAGGCGGCGCAGCAATGCCATGGCGTCGTCGATCTGCCGGCGGAGGGCGACCTCGCGGACCCGGGCGAGGAGGGAGTCGGCATACCGCCGCGACGGCATCCCGCTGGCGGGATCGATATCGGTCGGAAGGGGCGCGACCGAGAGTTCGGTGACGAGGGGCTGGGCACTCAGGGGGGCGTTGACGGCGGCGGCGTCCACCCACCCGGCCAGCGTCATCCCGGGGACCGCTTCAACTCGGCTGATCGCGTCGAAGACGACGCCGTGAGCCGGGGCGACGAATGAGGCCGCCGTCAGGCCGACGAGATCGTCGCCGGTGACCAGACTCGGATACTGCAAGAGCACCTGCAGGAGTTGCCGCTCGGCCGCGACCACGGGATTGCGCAGGTCGGGCCGTGGGAGGGTCGCCGCGAGTTCGGCCGCGGTCGGTTCGAGGGAGTCGGGTTCCGGCCCACGCTCAGCGGGGGCGGGGTCGCGGCGATGACCGTCTCCGGACCGGCCGGCCCGCTTGGCCTCGGCGGCGAGTTGATCGATCTCGACGCCAATCCACCCGGCGACGGTCCGCAGGTATTCCGGGCGCAGACCCGCATCGCGGATGCCGTTGATGACCGGTGCGACCGCGCGCATGGCCTGCACCCGGCCCTCCGCAGTGCTCAAGTCGAAGCGCGCCAGGCGGGTGCGGACGGCGAACTCGAACATCGGGACGGCATCCTCGACGAGGTGACCGACTGCCGCCGGCCCTTTGCGCAGCCGCAGGTCGCACGGGTCCATGCCGTCGCCGGCCACCGCGACATACGACTGAGCCGCCCAGCGCTGATCCTCCTCGTAGGCCTTCATCGCGGCCTTCTGGCCGGCGGCGTCGCCGTCGAAGGTGAAGATGATCCGGGCAGGTTCCAAGCCAGGCTCGTCGCGCATGAGGCGGCGCAGGAGCTTGATGTGGTCGACGCCGAAGGCGGTGCCACAGGTCGCGACGGCACCCTCGACCCCGGACAGGTGGGCGGCCATGACGTCGGTGTAACCCTCGACGACGACGGCGCGGCGCTGGGTGGAGATCGCCTTCTTGGCGAGGTCGATGCCATAGAGGACTTGGGACTTCTTGTAAATCGACGTCTCGGTCGTATTGAGATATTTCGCCTCGATGCGGTCGTCGTCGAACAGCCGCCGGGCGCCGAAGCCGATCGTGTCCCCGGAGGTATCCCTGATCGGCCACATGAGCCGGCCGCGGAACCGGTCGTAGAGCCCGCGCGAGCCCCGCCCGACGAGACCGGCGAGGGTGAGCTCCTCCTCGGTGAACCCCCTGGAACGCAGCAGTCGGGCGAGTTCCTCACCTCCGCGCGGCGCGTAGCCGACACCGAAGGTGAGCGCCGCCTGGCGGTCGAAATCGCGCTCCCGCAAGAAATCTCGGGCGGCCCGCCCTTCGGGTCGCCCGTCGAGGAGCCGCTCGGCATAGAACTCCTGGGCCAGCCGGTTGGCCTCGACGAGCCTGGTGCGCCGCCCGACCGTCTCCTGGCTGCCCGGCGACCCGCCCTCCTCTCGGCGCAGTTCCATCCCGAGCCGTCCGGCGAGCCGCTCGACGGCCTCGACAAAGGTCAGATGGTCGACCTTTTGGACGAACGAGACGACATCGCCACCCTCGCCGCATCCGAAGCAGTGATAGGTCCCCGCGCTCTCGCGCACGGTGAAGGAGGGCGTCCGCTCGTCGTGGAACGGACACAGTCCCTTGAGCGAGCCCACACCGGCCGGCCGCAGGGTGACGTGATCGCGGACGACGTCGACGATCGACGTCTTGTCCTTGACGGCCGCGATGTCCTCGGCCCGGATGCGTCCAGCCACGCTGGTCCTCCTTCCGCGGCCTGGGTGTGTCGGCAGTCTAAGAGGGCCGGCGAGACACGCGGTCGTGGAGCGAGGGCGAACGGGACGCCGGGCCCGTGCACATGGTCCTGATCGCGGGGCGACTATCGCGCTGGCTTCGGTGGCCCACCTCCCCCAGCCCCCTGCCTCGCCGGTCCGAACTTCCCTGAACCGATCCCACTGGTCCGCCTCACTGGTTCGCCTCACTGGTTCGCGGCGATCAGGTGAGACCCCACGCGCGGGCGACCGACCAGGCCCTCAAGTCCGACAAGGAGGCGACCTGGTCGATCACCACCCTCAGCCTGGCGGCGTCGCTGTCGGCGGCGGCGAAATCGACCTGCTCCTCGACGTCGAGGCGCTCGGGGTGGGCCGAGAACTGGGCAACCAAACCGGCGATGACTTCGCGCTGGGTGACCATCTGCGCCAGGCGCTCGTCGACATTCATGACGAAGTGCGCGGCGACGGCCTTCAGGACGGCGCACTCGGCGCGGGTGGCGTCCGGGACGACGAGGGTCGCGGCATACCGGCGGAGGGGGCCGGCACCGAATGCCTCCCGGGTGGCCACCTCGGAGGCGACGACGAACCTCCCGATCAGGCGCGAGGTCATGTCCTTGAGGGCAGCGAGGTCGCGTCGCGTCCCGTCGTATGCCGCGGGCACCACCCCCAGCGCGAGCAGCCTCTCGAGGGCGGCACCGACGTCGCCGGCGGTGAGGTCGGCGGCATACGCACCCTGGGCGACCGCCAGGACGGCACCGATCTCGGCGCGGTCGCGCAGTCGCCGCGGATCCAGACGGCGCGAGGCGATCGCGTCCTCGACGTCGTGGACGGAATAGGCCACGTCATCCGACCAGTCCATGACGTCGGCCTCGATGCACCGCTCGCCGTCGGGCCGCCCGGAACGCATCCACGCAAACGCCTCCCGATCGTCCTCGTAGACACCGAATTTCGCGCGTCCGACGACGGCGCCTCGCGGCCAGGGATATTTCGTCGCCGCATCGAGACTCGCCCGGGTGAGGTTGAGCCCGGCCGACCGGCCGTCGGGGTGGAAGCGCTTGGCCTCGAGCCGGGTGAGGATGCGCAAGGTCTGAGCGTTGCCCTCGAAACCCCCGATGTCGGTCGCGATCTCGTCCAGGGCGCTCTCGCCATTGTGACCGAACGGCGGGTGGCCGAGATCGTGGGCGAGGGCGGCGGTGTCGACGACATCAGCGCTGCACCCGAGCGCGGCGCCGAACTCCCGGCCGATCTGGGCCACCTCGAGGGAATGCGTGAGCCGGTTGCGCACGAAGTCGTCACTGTCGGGGGAGACCACCTGGGTCTTGGCCGCCAGCCGGCGCAACGAGGCGGAGTGGATGAGCCGGCCACGATCGCGGGCGAAATCGTCGCGGTCGGAGCGTTTGACCGCCGGGTCCTCGGCGACCCAGCGCTCGCGGTCGGCGGCGGAATAGTCGCGACGGCTCATCCGACCGGCCCACCCGTTCCCGTCGCGGTCGTCGCGGGCGGGTCGAACTCCGCGAGATTGCCGACGGCCGGGAAGTGCCCGGCCATCGGACCCACGTTCATCGCCCCGACCAGATTGCCGACCACAGTCCGGACGAAATCGCTGGTCGCCTGCGTGATCCCGAACCGCGGGTCGGCGCCGCGCAGCGCACGAGTGAAGAGCATGGAGCCGGTGGCGACCACCCCCGCACCGGAGGGCGCGGTGTAGTAGGTGAGGTCGGCATACGTCCGCCCCCGGTCGGCGCAGGCGACGGGCGAGTGCGCGGCGACATGGAGGGTGGCCGGCGTCCCCGCGATCGGATAGGCGCGGTCGATCTCGGTGCCGATCAGTCCCGGCAGGGCGGTCCCCCGCGCGACGCCGGTCCCACGGAAGAGGAAGAACCCGGGATCGGCGATAACCATCGGCCCGCTCGCCGGGAAACACTCATAGAGCATCCCGGTCAACGAGTTCTCCGGCCGCGGATCCGGGCGTGAACGCCACATGACGGTCGTGGCGGCTCCCTTCCCCGGGTCGAGTCCGGCGTCCTTCGTGCCGGTCATGACCCGGTGAGACGCGTCGAAGCGCACCCGCCAATAAACGGCATTGGCACCGAGGAAGGCGAGATTGGTGCCGGCATCGCGCGCCGCTTCGACCGTATGCCGCATGGCCGGCGACCAGTACTCGTCATGCCCGAGCGAGATCAGCCCGCGGGCCCCGGCGAGCACGCCCGGATCGTCGGTGTCGAGGTCGAGGGAGGTGAGATAGCCGAGATCGGCCCCCTGCTTCTCGATCCATTGGATCGCATCGACCTCGTTCTTGAAGAGCACCGGAGCGCCATTGCCGTCATAGGGCCGGTCGAAGGACACCCGGGGCGACCGGGTCCCGAAGGTGTCGTCGGGGCCGAGATAGAGCGACGCCCCGCCCCACTTGTTGTAGGCCTGATAGGTCGAGACGGCGTTGACGACGACGATCCGGTCGGTCACCTCGCCGGAGCGCACGGTCAGCGGGACGGCTTTGGCCTTCCCGCCCGCGTCGAGACGGAGAACATAGGTCCCCTCGGGCCAGCCGGTCGTCGAGACGATCGTCGAGGGGTCCAGTCGGCGGTGACCATGCCGTCGGCCGCGACGTGGGGGGTCGCGGGCTGCTCGACCGCCGCCACGGCTGGGCTCTTCCAGACCTGTCGGCCCCCGGCCCCGGCGTACCACCCCAGCCGGTATGCCGTGACCGTCACCGGACCACGGGTGGACCGGATCCGCAGCGTCACCGAGTCGCCGGGGCGGACGGAGGCGGCATCGGCATACCCATCCAGGGTGCCCTCCGGCGCGGTTTGACTGGTCGAGATGTTCCACCCGTCGTCCCCGGGGTTGGCGTTCTCGACCTCGACCCAGTTCGCCGGTGGTCTCGCTGTCGTGGTGACCGACGGTGAGGACGGGTTGCTGCTCGAGCCCGCGGCGGACGAGGAGGAGCCGCCCGCGCCACTCCCACTCACCCCGCGACTCCCAGTCCCACCGGTCCCACCACCGGTGGTGCAGCCGACGAGGGCGAGCACGAGCGCCAGGAGTATGCCGAGTGCCGCCCGGTTGCGGGCCACCCACCTCGGTTCCTCGCCATACCGCTGGGTCGGGATGAGGCGGCCGTGGGCGCTGTCGTCGATGACCTGCGCCATCCGGCGATCCCGCGTTGCCTGCTGCTTGGCGCTGAGGACCCAGTGGACGACGAGCGTGCGATAGCTCGGGGTGGCCTGGTCGAACCATTGCGCCGCAAGGGGATTCGCGGCGAGTTGGGCGGCATACGGCTCGGGGAAGACCCCGCCGCCCTGCTCGTAGGCATAGCTGCCCGAGCGCTCCGGCCGCCGGGCGGCATAGGCGGCAAGCCCGGCAGGGTGCATCCGCCCCTCGCCGAGAAGCCGCTCGACATGGGCGATATTGACGGTGCTCCACACGCTCCCGGGACGTCGGGGGGTCCATCGCTGGCGCGTGGTGTCCTCGTCGATTCGCTGGGCCACCGAGTCGATCCAGCCGAAGCAGAGCGCCTCCGGCACCGCCTCGTCCCAGGTCAGGCCCCGGTTGGCGACGTGCTTCTTGCGCAGCCCCATCCACAACTCGGTTGCGGTCTCGTGGTTGGCCTCCAGCCACGCACGGAACTGCTCCGGACCGCTGAAAAACAGCGCCGGCCGCTCGGGTGTGCCACCCGGGGTTCCGATGATCGGCATACCCCCACCATGCCAGAGGCGACCGACAACGGGTCGGGGACCGGCTCAGCCGCCGCTGACGTCGAGTTCCGCCTCGGCGACCAGGATCTGCTGGGCCGCGGTCAGGTCCCGGGTGTCGAGCCAGCCCTCGGGCAGCACCACCCGCCTCGGCGACCCGGCTCGGCCCCGGGCACCGTCGGCCGCCGCTCCCGGCCAGGGCACCGAGGGATCCAGGCTATCGAGCAGATCATCAAGCGACGCAAGGGAATCCACCAGAGCGAGCCGATGCCGCAACTGACCCCCGGCGGGGAAACCCTTGAGATACCACGCGATGTGCTTGCGGATATCTCGGCAGCCGCGCTCCTCGTCACCGAAGAACTCGACGAGATATTCGGCGTGCCGCCGCAGCGTGGCGGCGACCTCGCCGAGGGTGGGGGTGACGCGCGCGGACGAGCCGGCAAAGGCGGCCACGAGGTCGGCGAAGAGCCACGGGCGACCCAGGCAGCCGCGCCCGACGACCACGCCGTCGCATCCGGTGCTGCGGACCATCGCGAGCGCGTCCTCGGCCGACCAGATGTCGCCATTGCCCAGGACGGGAGTCGATCCCAGCGCCTCCTTGAGGGCGGCGATCGCCGACCAGTCGGCCCCACCGGAATAGGACTGCGCCACGGTCCGGCCGTGCAACGCCACCGCAGCTACCCCGCAGTCCCGGGCGATCCGCCCGGCGTCGAGATAGGTCAGGTGACCGGCATCGATACCCATGCGCATCTTGACGGTGACCGGAACGGCATACGGACTCGCCTCGCGCACGGCCCCGGACACGATGGACCGGAACAGGTCTCGCTTCCAGGGCAATGCTCCCCCGCCGCCCTTGCGTGTCACCTTGGGCACCGGGCAGCCGAAGTTGAGGTCGATATGGTCCGCACGATCCTCCGTGACGAGCAGGCGGACGGCCGCCGCGGTCGTGGCCGGGTCGACGCCATACACCTGTACCGACCGGGGTGACTCCCCCGGGTCGTGTTCGATCAACCGCATCGTCTCGGTATGCCGTTCCACCAGCGCCCGCGCCGTCACCATCTCGGAGACGTACAGCGCACTGCCCCCGCTCGCCCCGGCCGAGCCCGACTCACGGCACAGCCGGCGGAAGGCACGATTGGTGATCCCTGCCATCGGCGCCAGGATCACCGGGGAGGCGATCTCGAGCGGACCGAGCCGCAGCGGAGGCAGGATGGCGGGCCCGATCTTCGGCGGTGCGGGGGCAGGCGGGACAAACGGAGCAAGCGGCGTCATGACCGCCCGATTGTCCCATCGGGGTGATTGGATGACGCAATGACGGCGCTCGTGGACCCCGACGGCCTCGCCGCCCTGCTGGCCCGAGGCGAGCCGGACGTCGTCCTCCTCGACGTCCAGTGGGAGTTGGGCGGCCGCCCCGGCCGGGAGCTGTATGCCGAGGCTCACCTCCCCGAGGCCCGGTTCGTCGATCTCGACGTCGATCTCGCCGACCCGCCCGGGATCGGGGGTCGCCATCCCCTCCCCGGCCCGTCGCGGCTTCAGGATTCGTTGCGCCGCTTGGGTATCCACGATTCCACCACGGTCGTGGCCTACGACCAAGGGAGCAGCCTCGCCGCCGCTCGGGCGTGGTGGCTCCTGGGCTACGTCGGGCTACGCGACGTCCGGGTGCTCGACGGCGGTCTCGCCGCGTGGCAGCGGTCCGGGCGAGAGGTGACGACCCGGGTGCCCGGCCCGGCCATCCCGGGCACCATCACGGTCCACCCTGGCGCACGGCCGGTCCTCGACGCCGCCGGAGCCGCCCGGGTCGCCCGCTCCGGGCTGCTCTTGGACGCTCGGGCACGGGAGCGATTCGAAGGCCGGACCGAGCCCATCGACGCGGTGGCCGGCCACATCCCCGGTGCCCACAACACCCCGATGGCCGACTATGTCGGCCCCGACGGTCGCTTCCTCGATCCCGAGCACCTCCACGCCTACTTCGCCGCCCGCGGCGTCTTCGATCGCGGTGAGGTCGGCGCCTATTGCGGCAGCGGCATCACCGCGGCACATCTCGCGCTGGCCCTGCGCCGGGTCGGCATCCTTGCCCCGGTCTATGTCGGGTCGTGGAGCGAGTGGATCACCGACCCGGCCCGGCCGATCGCGACTGGCCCGCAGGACTGAGCCTGCGAGCTCAAGCGAACGGGCCGGTGAGCCCATCCCGCAGCCTGGCGCCCCGCCTTGCAGCGTGGAGTCCCGGGGCCAGATCACGCCGGCGCCAGCACCAGCGGCATCGGCGGCCCGGTCGGGCGGTTGCGGTTAGGCTTGATGCCCGTGCCCACCCCCGCACCGACGACCACATCCGCGACCACGCCGACCCGCCTCAACGATCGCCTGGTCGCCGCGCTCAACCGCGTCCCCAAGGCGGTCCCGGTCTTGGGGGTGCTGCTCTTCATCACCCTCGGTGCCGTCGTGCCGACCTACGGGTGGATCTTCACCGCGCTGGTCGCGCTCTTCCTGGTGTGGATGTTCGTCCTCAGCCTCGCCCGGTTGACCCGGATCGAGAAGCTGATGCGGATCGCCGTGATCCTCTTCGTGTCGGCGATCGCCCTCATCCAGTCTCGGCCACGGGGCTGACCGAGTCGGGGTCGGCCTCGTCGTCGAGCAGTTCGCTCGGGTCGAGCCCCGTCAGGCGCAGGTCCTCGGCGGACAGCGGCCAATTCACGGGCACGGGATACCAGCGCTGAAGGCTGCGCGGCGAGCGGAATGGTGCCCACTCCCCTTCCTGCTGCGCGAGCCGGTCCGCGATGGCCCACAACGCCGCCGGGTGGTGGCCCATCCCGATGTGCGAGGCCTTGATCTCGATGTTCTCCGAGGTGCCGTAGAGATCGTTGAGGCACGCCTGCCACGGCACGATCCCATCGGTGCGCGAATAGATCGACGTCGTGGGGACGGGCATGGCGTCCCGCAGATGCTCCTGCTCGGGGAGGTCGAGTTCGTCGGCCCCGACGTGCAGGTGGCTGTAGCGCTCCAGCACGAGGGAGGCGAAGGTGTCGCTGCGCTTCATGAGCCGGAACGGGGAGCCGAGGGTGATGACCTGCCGGATGCCGTCGGGATAGGCCCGGGCCATCTGGCGGGAATAGAGACCGCCGAGGCTCCATCCGACCAGCGAGATCGGCCCGTTGTCCTCGATGAGCGTCTCGATCGTGCCGCGGAGGTTGTCGACGATGTCGCGCGTGGGCCCGATATTGCGGCCGAGCCCCCAGCCGTGGGACTGGTAGTTGAGCGAGCCGAGATAGTTGCGCAGGATCGCGGTCGTGTAGTCCCCGGCCATGAGCCCGGGCAACACGAGCACATGGTGGCCGTCGCCGCGCCTGGCCTTGCCGAGGACCCGGCGGAACGCGGCATACTCGCCGAATCCTCCGGCCATCCGGGGCACCTCGACGAGCCCCTGCACCAACGACGGTCGCATCGCTCCAGTATGGCGGTCGTTTCGGAGAAGGGGGTTACTGGGGTGGGGCATAACGCGATTGCCATGGTGAGGGCGGTCACGTCGGGTGCCGACTTGACATGACATCGACAGCAAATGAGACTCATTCTCATGTCGCCGAGTCGTATGCCGCCTTCCACCCCCGATCCCTCCACCCCTCGTCTCCTACCCCCGTCCTCCCGCCGGGCGCCCCGCTCGCGCCGCACCGTCCGGCGTGTCCTCCTCGGGCAGAGTGACCGGTCCGGCACCCGCGCTCGCCTGTCCGGGGTCGGCCTCGCCCTGGGCGCGGCCCTCCTCCTCGGCGCGTGCAGCGGCGGCACCGATGCGACCGATGGGCGCCTGCGGGTGGTCGTCGGCGCCTACCCGTTCGCTTATCTGGCCGAGACGATCGGCGGCGGGCATGTCGCGGTCGACCTGCTAACGCGGCCCGGTGCCGAGCCCCACGACCTCGAACTCACTGCCGCCCAAGTCACCGGGGTCGGCAAAGCCGACCTCGCGGTGACTCTCGGTGGATTCCAGCCCGCGGTCGACCAGGCGATCAAAGCGGCTCCGCCACGGCATACGCTCGACCTGTCCGCGGCAACCGGGATCAGCGTGGAGCACCACGACGAGGAGCACGCGATCGCGCCCGATGGCCACGAAAGTCCCGAGGATCTCGCCCACGACCCGCACTTCTGGCTCGATCCGGCGCTCATGGGCCGCGCGGCCGACGCGGTCGCGGACGAACTGCGACGGCTCGACCCGGCTCATGCGGGCGACTACGACGCCAACCGCGACCGGCTCGACGCGCAGTTGCGGGACCTGCGCGACGCCTTCCGGTCCCGGCTCACGGGGTGCCGGTCCACGACATTGGTGACCAGCCATGCGGCATACGGGCATCTGGCGGCGTTCACTGGATTCGACCCTTATGCGCTGGCCCTGACGCCCGACACCGAGCCCAGCGCCGGCGAACTCGCCCAGATCGTCTCGGTCGTCCGATCGCACGACGTGACGACCATCTATACCGAGCCGCTGGCCAGCCCCAAGGTGGCCGACGTCATCGCCACCGAGACCGGCGTGCCGACCGCCGTCCTCGACCCCATCGAGGGCCTGACGGATACCTCCGCCGGTCGCGACTATCTTTCCCTCATGCGAGCCGATCTCGAAACGCTGGTCACCGGTCAACAGTGCCGACCATGACGGCACCCGTTCTCGACCTCCGCCGCGCCACCTTCGGCTATGACGGCGTTCCGGTGGTCCACGAGGTGACCCTGACGATCCAAGCCGGTGAGGTCGTCGCCGTCTTGGGACCCAATGGTTCGGGCAAGTCGACTCTCGTCAAAGGGCTACTGGGCCTGGCCGACCACATCGGCGGCCAGGCCCAGGCCTTCGGGCAATCCCTGGACGCGGCCGCCAACCGTGGCCGGATCGGGTATGTGCCCCAACGGCATACGCTCGCCACGTCGGTTCGCGCGACCGTCTCCGAGATCGTCGCGATCGGTCGGCTGCGCTTCCGGACGTGGTGGCGGCCCTGGGCGCGCGACAGTGCGCGGGACCGGCAGGAGATTGCCCGTGCCCTCGACCTCGTCGGCCTCGGCGACCGCGCGGGTTCCGACGTCGGCCATCTCTCCGGCGGCCAACAGCGGCGCGTTCTGATCGCCCGGGCACTGGCCAGCGCGCCCGAACTGCTGGTCATGGACGAACCCACCGCCGGCGTCGACCAGGCCAATCAACAGGTGTTGGCGGCGGTCCTCGCCCGTCTCGCCGACACCGGGACGACAATGCTGGTCGTGACGCACGAGATCGCCGCGCTCGCCGACGTGGTCACCCGAGTGGTAGCCGTTAGCGACGGAGTGGTCGCCTTCGATGGCACCCCCGAGGCGTATGCCGTTGCCGGACACCACGATCTGCACGCTCACCACGACCACTCGGCACCCGGACGAACGACGATCGGTCTGGACGAGCCCGCCTTGCCCGGAGCCCGCCGCCATGCTTGAGATCCTTGACTACGCCTTCATGCGCCATGCGCTCGTCGCGGCACTCCTGATCGGTGCCTGTGCGCCCCTGGTGGGGATCTTCCTCGTCCAACGCCGCCTCTCCCTCGTCGGCGACGGGATCGGCCATGTCGCCCTGGCGGGAGTGGCGATCGGACTGCTCACCGGGCAGGCGCCGGTCCTGACCGCCCTCCTGACCGCGGTCCTTGCGGCCGTCGCCATCGAGATCATCCGGGCGCGTGGACGCACGGGGGGTGATGTCGCTCTGGCCTTGACGTTCTATGGCGGGATTGCCGTCGGCGTCGTCCTCATCGGACGGTCGCCTCAGGGCACCTCCGCCAATCTCACCGCCTATCTCTTCGGGTCGATTTCGGCAACGACCAGTGGCGATCTCGTCGCCTTCACCGCTCTGACGGCTGTCGTGGTCGCCTTGACGATGGCGCTGCGGCCGTGGCTCTTCGCGGTCGCCCAGGACGAGGAATATGCCCGCGCCGGCGGCATCCCGGTGCTCGGCCTCAACCTCACGCTTTCCGTCATGACGGCCGTCACGGTCGTTGTGGCGATGCGGGTCGTCGGCCTGCTCCTGGTCAGCGCCCTCATGATCATCCCGAATGCGGCGGCCCAGGTGCTCGCGCGCTCGTTCGGCGGCGCCCTACGCATGGCCGTTTTCCTCGGCATCCTTGCCTCGGTGGGCGGCGTCGTCGCCAGCTTCTATGCCGAGACGGCCTCGGGCGGGACCATCGTCCTGGTCGCCCTCGCGCTCTTCCTCCTCGCCCAGGTGGTCGCCCGGGTCCGGCCGGTCACCCACGGATTGCATGCGGAGCGGCATACGCACGAGCACGGACCCGGCTGCGGTCACCCGAGCATCCCCCCCGGCGATCATGTCGACTACCTTCACGACGGGCCCCGGCATGCACCGTACGACGACCATTACGACGAGCACGCCCTCTCGGAAGGCCCTGTCCGATGAGCACCCGCCGGACCACGCGCCAGCAGCAAGCGGTCAGTTCGATCCTCGAGCGGCACGGCGACTTCCGCTCGGCCCAGGAATGGCATGCGCTACTGCGGGAATCCGGCGAAGCCGTGGGCCTGGCGACCGTGTATCGAACCCTCCAGACCCTCGCCGACGAGGGCACCATCGACGTCCTGCGCAGCCCCGCTGGCGAGGCGGTCTATCGCGCGTGCAGCAGCGGGGGCCATCACCATCACCTCGTCTGCCGACGGTGCGGCCGCGCGGAGGAGATCGAGGCGGCCGAGGTGGAGCGCTGGACATCGGCGACGGCCACGGCATACGGCTTCACCGACGTCACCCACACCCTCGAGGTGTTCGGGCGGTGCGCGGACTGCAGTTGAGGTGACTCCTCACGCCGTCCCGACCGTGTCCACCGCGCCGCCGTAGCGTCGCTCCCGGTGGACGTAAAGGTCGATAGCCCGCCACAGGTCGCGGCGATCGAAGTCGGGCCACAGCGTGTCGAGGAAGACCATCTCGGCATAGGCGCTCTGCCACAACAGGAAATTGGAGGTGCGCTGCTCGCCGGAGGACCGCACGAAGAGGTCGACATCGGGCATATCCGGCTCCGGCAGGGCCCGGGCGATGGTCCGCTCGTCAATGCGGTCCGGACGCACCCGCCCCGCGGCCACCTGCGCCGCGATCGTCCGCATCGCGGCGGCGATCTCGGCCCGGCCGCCGTAGTTGACACAGAAGTAGAGCGTCAAGCCCGTGTTGGCACGCGTCAGTTCCTGCGCGATCTCGAGTTCCTTGACGACCGACCCCCACAGCCGCGGTCGCTGGCCCACCCAGCGCATCCGGACCCCCCACTCGTGCAACTGATCCCGGCGGCGGCGGATGACATCGCGATTGAAGCCCATGAGGAAGCGGACCTCGTCGGGCGAACGCTTCCAGTTCTCCGTGGAGAAGGCATAGGCCGACAGATGGGTCACGCCGACCTCGATCGCGCCGGCGACGACGTCGAGGAGCGCCGCCTCACCCGCCTCGTGGCCTTTGGTGCGTGGCAGTCCCCGCTGGTTGGCCCAGCGGCCGTTGCCGTCCATGACGATCGCGACATGCCTGGGCAGGGCGCCGCTCGGATAGCGGGGTGGGAGCACGCCGCTGGGGTGCGGGAAGGGCGGTTTCACAGCGTCGATCGAACCACAGGAGCGGCCGTGGAGACGGGGACCTCCCGCTCGACATGGGGCAGGGAACGCAGGCCCCGCTCCAGGTGCCACTGGACGAATGCTGCGGTCAGGCCGCTGCCCTCGCGCCGGTGCTGCGGCAGGCTCGCGTCGGCGACGTCCCAGTCTCCGGCAAGCAATGCCGCCAGGAGCGACATCGTCGCCCGCGCCGGGGTGGCCGAGCCAGGGGTGCGGCAGAGCGGGCATACGGCACCGCCGCTGGCGAGGTTGAAGGCGAGATGGGGACCGGGATCACCACACCGGGCGCAGTCATGGAAACTCGGCGCCCAGCCCGCGATCGCCAGGGATCGCAGGAGATAGGCGTCCAGGACCAGCGCAGCATCGTGGACGCCGGAGGCGAGGGCCGCGAGCGCGCCTTGCAGGAGCAGGTACTGCTGCACCATCGGCAGCCGCTCCTCGGCGATCCGGTCGGCGGTCTCCAGGACGGTACTCAAGACGGTGTAGGCGCGATAGTCACGAGCGATCTGGTCGCCATACGGCTGGATCGTCTCGGCCTGGGTGACGGTGTCGAGATTGCGGCCTTCGTAGCACTGCAGGTCGACGATCATCCCGGGCTCGAGCCGGGCACCGAAACGGCTCTTGGTCCGCCGCACCCCCTTGGCGACGACGCGGATCTTGCCCCGCTCACGAGCCAGGACCGTGACGATGCAATTGGGACAAATGTTCGATGCTGGGCGTATGCTGCGCGCATGCCTCTCCAGGACGTCCTCGACTTCGGCAGTCCGCAGCAGACGCTCCACCGGATGCCGCTGGCCCAGGGAGCCTGGGTCGACCTCGCTCCCGGGTGGCTCGCCGAGGCCGACGACCTGCTGCCCGCCCTCATCGGCGGCGTTCCGTGGCAGGCCGAGCGGCGGCAGATGTACGACTCGGTGGTGGACGTCCCCCGCCTGACCCGGTTCTACGGGGCGGATGAGGAGTGGCCGCACCCGGCGCTGCGGTCGATCTGCGACCGGTTGAGCGCGCTGTACCTTCCCACGTTGGGCGAGCCGCTGATCACCGCCGGGATGTGCCTCTATCGCAACGGGCGGGATTCGGTCGCCTGGCACGGGGATCGGATCGGCCGGTCGCGGTATGCCGACACCGTCGTCGCGATCGTCTCCCTCGGCTCCACCCGCACCTTCGCCCTCCGCCCTGTCGGCGGTGGCCCCAGCATCCGCCTGGTCAGCGGGCACGGTGACCTGATCGTCATGGGCGGGTCGTGCCAGCGCACCTGGGAGCACGCCATACCCAAGACGAGCGCGCCCGTGGGCCCGCGGGTCTCCGTGCAATTCCGTCCCGCCGGGGTGCGCTGAGGACCCGCACAACCCCTCCCCGCGCCCCATCCGAGCGGCCCGACACGGTGCCCCCGAACGCTGCCGGGGGCCACTGACAAGCTCCGCCGGTTGTTCCCAACGCCCAGCCACCCGTCCCTCGGGGCCTCCCCGTGTACTCTCGCCGTCCAGAGCGGGCTGGAAGCGAGAGAAGACGCATGGGGATGGCGAGCCCGGACGGGGGGCAGCCGGTGCGCGCGTGGATCGCGCGTAACCGCCGGGCCCTTAGCGTCGGCGGACACCTCCTGATCCTCGGGCTCGTCGTGTGGTTCCTGGTCCGTCCGCAGATCGGCTCGACCCAGGACTCCCTCGCGCTTCTGAGCGAGGTCCAGGTCCCCTGGCTCGGTGGTGCCATCGCCGCGGAGTTGGTGTCACTGACGGCATACACCTTCTTGACCTACCGCCTCCTGGCCCCTGCCACTCGACCGCGGTGGTGGACCGTCGCGCGTGTCGACATCTCCGCGATCGGCCTCGGCAAATGCCTCCCCGACGGCGGAGCGGCCGGAACGGCGCTGAGCGTGCGCCTCTTCGCCCTCGACGGGGTCCCGGCCGGCGACGCTGCCGTGGCCAAGGTCGTCCAAGGCCTCGGGTCGGCGGTGCTGCTCCAGGTCCTCGTCTTCGCCGGTCTCGGCACCGCGGTCGCCCTGGGTCTAGGGTCGACCTGGGCCAGCCCGCTCCTCGTCGTCGCCGGCGGATTCGTGCTCACCGCCACCCTCATCGGCCTGGGCCTGAGCCGGCCGCGACTGTGGTCGTGGCTCGAGCGGGTCGCCGGTGGGGTTCCCCGCTTCGGCGGGCGCCTGGTCGGGCTCCTGCGCGGACTGCGCGACGGCCAGGGTCTGGCGCACCTCAAGGCCGTCGGCGCCACCCCGGTGCTCCTGGCCGAACTCATCCTCTACAGCGCCGCGAACTGGGTCTTCGACGCCCTGGCACTATGGATGGCCCTCGAGTCCTTCCACGCCGATGTCGGCATCCGGGCCATCCTCGTGGCGTATGCCGCGCAAGCCATCGGCACCTGGATCCCCCTGACACCCGGCGGGCTCGGCGTGGCCGAGTCGATCATGATCCCCGCGGTGGTGGCGTATGGCGCGACCCGCCCCGCCGCCGTCGACGGCATCCTCGCCTGGCGGCTGTTGTCCTACTGGATTCCGATCCTCGCGGGAGCTGCGGCTTACCTCTCGCTGACCACGCGTCGGGACCGGAGCAAGACGACCTCGGACGGCTGAGATCCCTCGGGCTCGGCCACTCCACGGGCTACTCGCAGTGGAAGCCCGGAGCCATGGTCTTGGTGGTGAAGCAGTTCGGGACCTGCCAGACGATGCCGTGATACGGCTTGCCGGGGGTCCAGGCATAGTCGATGGTGCCATTGATGGCCCCGCCGGCAGGGATGGTCACGGTCGAGGGGAGGCTGGGGCTGGCAGACTCGATCGTGGCCGTGACCGGTGCGGTGTCACTCGCATTCGCGGTGCCCTCGACCGATAGCACGGTCACCACGATGGGCGAGGACGTGAGATTCGTCAGGGAGTAGCTCAGTTTTGTCTGGTCGGAACAGGCGCCGACCGTGTAGGTGATCGTCATCACCACGTCCGTGAGGGTCGGACACGGTGTGACCGAGGCCGCGGCCTCCGCAGCGGCCCCGAGGGCCACGAGCGCAGGGGTTCCCCACGCGGCGGAACGGGCGATCTGGCGTCTATTGAGCGTAGACATGGGTACTGGCCTCCCTGTGGCAACCGGCGGGGACGAGACGGCGTCATTCGCACGACCTACCACCAGTCAACATCTTAACCATCGACGGTGAGCAGAAGTACTCGTGCTCAGCGGCTCCGGACAAGGGACGATGAAGTCATGAACGCTGACCAGGCCACTGCACGCCGCCGCACGGCACCCGGGCTGGTGGCGGCCCTTGTCGACTCCGGGATCGTCTCCGCCGAGGACCGTTCACGCGCGGTCGAGATCGTCGAGCGGGAGTTGGGTCCTGCGGGCGAGGACGCGCCGCGCTCGCGGGTCCTCGCCGAGATCGCCGGGTATGCCGGCGGCATCCTCGTCGTGGCCGCCGGCGGTGTGTTCCTCGCGGCCAATTGGCGGAACATGAGCACCGGCACGAGAGTCGGCGCCCTCCTGGCCGGGGCCTTCCTGCTCGCGGTCGCCGCCGTCGCCACGCGTCTGAGCCCGTCGGCCGGGACCTCGACCACCGACGCCGATGTGCGGCGGCGCCTCGCCGGAGCGTTCGGCATCGGGGCGGCGGCGTTGAGCGCCGGTTCCCTGGGTGCCTACCTCGAGTCCCGGCCACAACCCCACGGCACCGCTCTCGACGGGACCGTCTTCGTCGTTCTCACCGTGGTCGCGTTCGCGGGCTACCTTCTGGCACCAACGGTCCCGGGGCAGGTTGCGGTCGGTTTCGGGCTCCTGACCGCATTCCTCAATATCACTGCGGACTGGTCCGCGTCGTGGGTCCTCGTCAAGGCGGCCACGTTGATTCTCTTCGGTGTCGGCTGGCTCGCCCTGGCGGAACGGCGGTGGTGGCACGAGCCCGAGACCGCGCGTCTTGTCGGCGGGGGCCTCCTGCTTATTGGGGCGGAGGTGCCGGTGTTCGAAGCCCACTGGAGGGGCGCGGCATACCTCCTCCTGGCCGTGATCGGCGCCGCCGCCTTCGCCGTGTATCTGCGGGTCCGGGCGTGGCCCTATCTGGGAATCGGCGTCGTCGGGCTGACGCTCGCCGCGACCGAGGCCGCGGTCGACTATCTCCCCAGCGGGACCGGCGCCGCGGCCGGGTTGTTGGTCGCGGGGGCGATGCTGCTCGTCACCAGCCTCGTGGCGATGCGCCTGCACCGCGGCCGGCCAGCCCCCGACTCCTCCCCGGTGAGCCTCCCCAACGAGTGATCCCAGGGGAGTGCTCCGGACGGAGTGACCCGGGGAGGATGCGCCCTCGGCCAGCGTGCCTCAGGGGCCGCCACCCGGCCGCGAGATCGCCTGACCCTCCCCGGTCTTGACGGTGTCGCGGTCGGCGCGGTTCAGGGCCGACATGATGGCGCGCAGCGACGCCTTGACGATCGACTCGTGCAGTCCCACGCCCCACAGGACACGTTCTCCCACAGCGCATTCGACGTATGCCGCGGCCCTCGCGTCGCCACCCGAGGAGAGCGCGTGCTCGGCATAGTCCAAGACCCGCACGTCGACCCCGAGGGTCGAGAGCGCGTCGATGAACGCGTCGATCGGGCCATTGCCGCGGCCGGCGATATGGACCTCGTGGCCGCCGTCGGTGATGACGGAATCGATCTCGTCCTGACCGACGTCGGTGCTCATCAACGTCGACCGCACCGGGAAGAAGCGCCCCCAACGCCGGGCGGGGTCATCGGAGTGGAGGTACTCGTCGGCGAACATCTCCCAGATCTGAGCGCCGGTGAGTTCCCCGCCCTCGGCGTCCGTGCGCCGTTGGACGACCTGGCTGAACTCGACCTGCAGCCGACGCGGAAGCTCCAGTCCGTGCTCCGACTTCAGCAGATAGGACACCCCGCCCTTGCCGGATTGGCTGTTGACGCGGACGACGGCCTCGTAGGTGCGGCCGATGTCGTGCGGATCGATCGGCAGATAGGGCACGCCCCAGTCGATGTCGTCGATGCCTTTGCCCGCCGCCGACGAACGCTTCTCCATGTCCTCGAAGCCCTTCTTGATGGCGTCCTGGTGGGAGCCGGAGAAGGCGGTGAAGACGAGGTCGCCCCCATAGGGGTGGCGCTCGTGGACGCCGATCTGGTTGCAGTACTCCACCGTTCGCCGGATCTCGGCGATATCGGAGAAGTCGATCTCGGGGTCGATGCCCTGGCCGTAGAGGTTCATGCCCAGCGTCACCAGGCATACATTCCCGGTCCGCTCGCCATTGCCGAAGAGGCAGCCCTCGATGCGGTCGGCCCCGGCCAGGAATCCCAGCTCCGCAGCGGCGACGCCTTCGCCGCGGTCGTTGTGGGGATGCAGCGAGACCACGACACTGTCGCGGCGCGTGAGGTGACGGACCATCCATTCGATGGAATCGGCATACACATTGGGGGTGGCCATCTCGACCGTCGCCGGGAGGTTGATGATCATCTTGTGGTCCGGGGTCGGATCGATGACGTCGATGACCTCATTGCAGATGCGGACGGCGAACTCGAGCTCGGTGCCGGTGTAGGACTCCGGGGAATACTCGTAGTAGACCTTCGTGTCGGGGATCGTCTCCTCCAGCTTGCGGCACAGCCGCGCGCCCTGGAGGGCGATGTCGACGATGCCGTCCTGGGAGAGGCCGAAGACCACCCGACGCTGCAGCACACTCGTGGAGTTGTAGAAGTGGACGATCGCCTGCTTCGCGCCGCGAATGGCGTCATAGGTCCGCTCGATGAGATGGTCGCGGCACTGGGTCAGGACCTGGATCGTGACGTCGTCGGGGATGTGACCGCCCTCGATGAGCTCCCGGCAGAAGTCGAAATCGGTTTGGCTCGCGCTCGGGAAGCCGACCTCGATCTCCTTGTAGCCCATCTTGACCAGCAGTTTGAACATCCGCATCTTGCGCTCGGAGTCCATCGGGTCGATCAGGGCTTGGTTGCCATCGCGCAGATCGACCGCGCACCACCGGGGGGCCTTGGTCATGACCTTGTCAGGCCAGGTCCGGTCCGGGAGTTCGACCCGGATCTGCTCCTGGAACGGGACGTACTTGGTGTAGGGCATGCGGGTGGGCTGTTGGCTTTGGATCATCGCTCGGGTGTCGCTTTCGTCTCGTCTGCCGGGGTGCTCGGCCGCCTGGGCACGACAACCTCCGCGACGAGGGGGGCCGAGTCAGGCCTCGCCGCGGCAGCGAAGGAGGAGCAGTCCACGCATGGTGGCCACAGTATGCCGCGCCCTCCCCCCACCGCGAACCCCGGGTCCGCCTTGTGGTCACCTGAGCACGCCACACCGCCCCGGGTCCGCCTTGTGGTCACCTGAGCACGCCAAATCGCCCCAGGGCAACAACTTGAGCACGCCCGATCGACTTGAGCACGCCATATCTGGCGTGCTCAAGTCGACTCGGCGTGCTCAAGTTGGGGGACGTGCTCAAGTTGGGCCAGGGCCACCACCGGAGTTTCGGCTCGGGCAAAGGTCCAGGCGGGGGCGGCTACTGCTGCGGCAGGGTCAGCGTCCTTGGAACGCGTCGAGGGCGACGGCCAAAGCTGCGGCGAACCTCCAGTCAAGGACCCGCCCCAGGTGGTCGGGCCGGAGGGTGACGAGGTAGTTGTCCCTGACCCTGCGCTGGCGTTCGACGGACAGGATGCCGGCGCCCTGCGCATCCACGAAGTCGAAGTGGAACTGCCACGGCACCATCTCGAGCACGTCGCCGACCAGCGGGACAAAGCCCGCGAACCGCCGCACGAGAGCCACGTTCTGGCTGCGCTCGCGGCCCGTCGCCTGCATCGACTGCGCGTCGATGTGCCAGGTGGGGTTGAGCAGCGACTTGACGGCGTCCTTGCGGAAGACGCCGATCATCGCGCCGGTGGCATCGAACACATCGGTGGTCGCCGCCATGTCGATGACCTGGCGCGACTTGAAGCCGAAGAGAGCCCGGTCCTTCCGGTCGTCGGCGAAGAAGGTGACCTCCTCGCGCAACTTCAGGCGCTTCTGTTGGGCGAAGGCGAGAAGCTGGCCCGGGTTGCCGGCGGGGTCGGCCGTCCGGATCCAGTACTGGTTGACCATCACGGTCAGCTTTTGCTGCACGTGCAGCGTCGTCGGCTGTTCCATCACTCCCCTGTCCGCCGGCCCCGATGGGTGCCAGCTCCCAGGGCCAAGCCTATGCGCGGGCCGCCAAGCCCCTCACGCAGGGACCCCTGAGCAACCCCACCACGAGCCACCCACCATGAGCAACCGATCGGAGAACCGTGACCGAGGGACCCGGCGTCCGGTTACCGACAACTCGCCGACGCCATTGGCGCGCACGATCCATCCCGGTGAGGTAGCTTCCCCAACGGCGTTCGCGATGACCGCCAGGGCGCGACTGCGCCGATGCAACGACGGAAGGCAACACCCCCGACATGGGCATTTTCGACGAAGTCAAGGACGCACTCGGGTTCGACACCCCCGAGGAGAAGGCCAAGAAGGCCGCTGAGAAGGCGGCCGAGGAGGCGGCCGACGCGCGCAAACACGCGGAGGAGGTCCAGGCCAAGGCGGACGCGGAGGCCGCGCAGGCCCGCCAGAAGGCGGAGGAGTTGGAGCAGAAGGCGCGCGAGGCCGCCGCGAAGGCCGCCCCGGCCCCGGCCCCCGCCCCAGCCCAAGCACCAGCGCCCGAGCAGCCCGCCGTGGTCCCCGAGCCCACGATTGCGCCGGCCCCCGACTACACGCACTCGGTTCCCGCCGCACCGGCCGAGCAGCCGCAGGAGTCCGAGGTCGCCGCCGACCAGGCGCCGGCCGTAGCCCACAACAGCCCCGGGCACGCCGAGCGCGCCAGCACGGACACGCACCGCGACGTCCGTCACGACGCCCACCGCGAGGACCATGGCGACGACTACCGCGTCTACACGGTCAAGCCTGGCGACACCCTCTCGGAGATCGGTGAGCGCTTCGGCGTTGACTACCACCGCATCGCCAAGCTCAACCACGTCACCAACCCCGACCTGATCTACCCGGGGCAGAAGTTCAAGATTCCCACCGACTGACTTCCCCAAGACGGCGAACCGGGCGTGAGATCGCGGATCTCACGCCCGGTTTCGTCTGGTCAGAGAGCGGCGGCGACCCGGGTGCCCTGGTCGATGGCCCGCTTCGCATCCAGTTCTGCAGCGACATCGGCACCCCCGATCAGGTGCGTCGACACCCCGGCGGCGAGCAGATCGGCATACAACTCGCGGCGGGGTTCCTGACCGGTGCACAGGACCACGGTGTCGACCTCGAGGACGTGCGGGGTGTCGCCGATGCTGAAGTGCAAGCCCGCGTCATCGACCCGGTCATAGGTCACGCCGGCCACGAACGACACGCCCCGGTTCTTCAACTCGGTGCGATGAATCCAGCCGGTCGTCTTCCCCAGTCCCGCACCGAGTTTCGAGGACTTCCGCTGGAGCAATGTGACCTGCCGCGGCGACCGCTCGCGGACCGGCGGCATGAGTCCGCCGGGGTTGGCCTGCGTCTCGTCGACCCCCCACTCCCGCAGGAAGGCACCGATATCGCGCGAGGAGTCGCTGCCCGGGTCGGTGAGGTACTCCGCGACATCGAACCCGATTCCGCCCGCTCCAAGGACCGCAACCCGCTGGCCCACAGGGACTTTGGCTTCCAGGACGTCGAGATAGGTGACGACGCTGGGGTGGTCCACGCCGGCGATCTCCGGCACCCGGGGCGTGACTCCGGTCGCGACCACCACCGAGTCGTATGCCGACCCCACCAGTTCCGCGGCCGTCACCGGCGCGCCGAGGCGCACCTCGACCCCGGTCGCCTCGAGCCGGCCCCCGAAATACCGCAGCGTCTCGTCGAACTCCTGCTTGCCGGGCACCTGACGGGCGACATTGAGTTGACCCCCGATCCGGTGGGCGGCCTCGAAGAGCGTGACGCTATGACCGCGCCCGGCGGCGGTGACTGCCGCCGCAAGTCCCGCCGGCCCGGAGCCGACCACAGCGATCCGCTTCGGGTCCTCGGTCGGAGTGATGACGAGGTCGGTCTCGTGGCACGCCCGCGGGTTGACCAGGCAGGAGGTGATCTTCATGGCGAAGGTGTGATCGAGGCACGCCTGGTTGCACCCGATGCAGGTGTTGATGCTCTCCGGTCGCCCAGCGACCGCCTTGGCGACGAACTCCGGGTCGGCGAGGAAAGGGCGCGCCATCGAGACGAGATCGGCATACCCTTGCGCAAGAAGGGTTTCCGCCTTGTCGGGGGTGTTGACCCGATTGCTCGTCACCAGGGGGATGGAAACCCGACCCATGAGCTTGCGCGTCACCCACGCGAAGGCGCCCCGGGGCACGACCGTCGCGATCGTGGGAATCCGGGCCTCGTGCCACCCGATGCCGGTGTTGATGATCGTCGCGCCCGCCGCCTCGATTGCCTTGGCCAGCGTCACGACCTCGTCGAAGGTCGAGCCGCCGGGGACGAGATCGAGCATGGACAGCCGGTAAATGACGATGAAGTCCGGCCCGAGCGCCTCACGGACCCGCCGCACGATCTCGACTGGGAGCCGCATGCGGTTCTCATAGGACCCGCCCCACCGGTCGGTCCGCTTGTTGGTCTCCAGGGCGATGAACTCGTTGATGAAGTAGCCCTCGGACCCCATGATCTCGACCCCGTCGTACCCCGCCTCGCGGGCCAGGCTCGCGCACCGGACGTAGTCGTCGATGGTCCGCTCGACGTCGGCATCGGTGAGTTCGCGCGGGGGGAACGGACTGATCGGCGCTTGGATCGGGCTGGGGCCCACCAGATCCGGGTGATAGGCGTACCTGCCGAAGTGCAGGATCTGCATCGCGATCCGCCCGCCGGCCGCATGGACGGCCTCGGTGATGACCCGGTGCTGGGCCGCCTCGTCGGCATTGGTCAACTTGGCGCCGCCGGGATAGGGCCGAGCCTCGTCATTGGGCGCAATGCCGCCGGTGACGATGAGGCCGACGCCCCCCCGCGCGCGCTCGGCATAGAACGCCGCCATCCGCGCGAAGCCGTTCGGCGCCTCTTCGAGACCGACGTGCATCGACCCCATGATGACGCGGTTGGGGAGGGTCAGGAACCCGAGGTCCAGCGGTGCGAACAGATGGGGGTATGCCGTGTGCTCCCCTCCCGGGGTTCCCGCGCTACCGGACACCGGGGCGGCCGACTGGGTGGCGGTCATCGCGCCACCGCCTCTGCGCCCGCGAGGACGGTCTCATCCGCGCGCCGGGGAGTCGACGAAACCGACTGCGCCCCAGCGAGTTCCATCGCCCGTGCGGTGATCTGCGGGAAGCGCGCACCCATCGCCGACGCGAGGGCCTGTGCACCGCTGAGCGGCCGGACCATGACCATGAAGTCGTCGATGAGGCCGGCGTCGTTGACGTGAAGGACGTCGGCTCCGGTCACCTGACGGCCGTCGACCACGGCGGTGAAGACGAGGACACTATCGGGCCCATCGACGATCTCCCGCACATAGCGGAAGTCCTCGAAGACCTCTATGACCGCCTCGAGAATCGCGGCCGTGATCGCCTTGCCGGGATAGGGCGCGAAGGCGACCGGACTTGTGAACGTCACGTCGTCGGCGAGCAGGGCGCGGACGCCCTCGAGATCGCGTGCCTCGACGCAGGAACGGAAGGCGTGCATGGACGCTCCTATAGTCAACTTGTTGAGTATGCTCCGCCACGCTAGCCGATTCCCTCGGGACCGTCCAGGACGGACCGGCGTGACCTTGGCGACCCCGTCCAGGACGGACGGGCTTGCCTTGGCGGCGACGGGAGTGCGGCGGCCGGCCACGGTACGGTGAGCGCCATGGCCCTGCGGACCGCGCTCCTCGTCGCCCTGCTGGAGGGGGAATCCTCCGGCTATGACCTGGCCAAGGCCTTCGACACGACCATGGCGAACTTCTGGTCGGCGACCCCCCAGCAGTTGTATCGCGAGCTCGAGCGCCTGGCCGCCGACGGGCTTGTCGAGGCCCGACTCGTCGAGCAGGAACGTCGCCCGACCAAGCGCGTCTTCCGGCTGACCGAGGCCGGCGAGAACGCCATCCGCGCCTTCACTCGCTCCCGGCCGAAGGCGAGTGTCATCCGGGATGACCTCCTCGTGCAGGTCCAGGCCGTCGACGCCGGCGACATGACCTGTGTCGCGGGTGCCATCGCCCACCAGATCGACCTCTCGCGGAACAAACTTGCGCGCTACGAGCGGCGCCGCGAACGCTTCCTCCAGGGCGGCACCGAGGCCGATTTCCTCGCGCGCGCCGAGCGGATCGGCCCCTATCTCGCGCTGCTGCGCGGTATCCACTTCGAGAACGAGAACATCCGCTGGGGCACAACGGCACTCGCGGCGATCCAGGCGCGCTCCGGCGAGTGACCTTCGGCCATTGACCTCCGGCGAGAGAACTCAAACGAGAGACCACCGGCGAGTGACGCCAGGTCAGCCGCGCAGGCGCACCGACAGGCAGGTGACGCAGCCCTCGAGCTTCTCGAACTGCGAGATATCCACGGTCGTCACCTCATACCCCCGCGAGCGCAGGAGGTCGGCCGTCCGAGGAGCGCTCTGTGCCATGAGCAGGTGCTGGCCACCGAGGAGCACGACATGCGCACCGGCTTCCTCCGGCATCCCTTCGTATGCCGCGAATGCCTCCTTGTCGTCCACCACCGGATCCCACCCGATCACCGTCCCGTCGGGGAGAGCAGTCACCGCCGACTTCAAGTGGAGCACCCGCTCGACCGGCACCGCCTGGACCCGGACCGCGAACTCCCGCAAGTGATTCGCCAATTGTTGGATCCCGATGCCATTGGTTCGCCCGCCCAGGCCGACGTATGCCGTGCCCCCGTGCTTGAGGACGTCCCCGCCGTCGAGCGTGCCGGGGCGGCTGATCCGGGCGACGCGGTAGCCGAGGTCGCGTACGACCCGTTCGACCGCCGGTGTCTCGGGGCGCCGCTCGGCCACTCCGGGGCGCGCGATGACGGCGAGATCGCCATACACGACGACGGCGTCCTCGACGAAGACTGCGTCCGGGCAGTCGTCGGCGGGTGGCACCTCGACGACCGCCCAGCCCGCGGCGCGGAGGGCATCGGCATACGACTCCCATTGCGCGAGAGCGAGATCGACGTCGATGGCGGAACGCTGGAGGTGGGTGACGATCCCCTCGGCGAGGCGGGGACCGGGGCGGCGGACAAGAGCGGTCGGCATACGCACCAGATCAGCCTAAGCAATCGGTCGCGATCACGACTCTGCACCACTAGGTTGTCCTTCACTTGACGCTCGTCCGATCTGGAGGCCGTGCCGTGTCCTTGTCCGTGATCGACCAACTCCGGCGACGCAAGCCGATCGTCTTCCAACAGCACCACCACCAAGGCGAAGAGCTCGCGCGCAACCTGACGACATTCCAGCTCATGATGTTCGGGGTCGGGGCCACGGTCGGGACGGGCATCTTCTTCGTCCTCGGCGAGGCAGTGCCCAAAGCCGGTCCGGCCGTGCTGGTTTCGTTCGTCATCGCGGGCATCGCCGCGGGCCTGTCGGCCCTCTGCTATGCCGAGCTGGCGTCGGCCATCCCGGTCAGCGGGTC
The DNA here is from genome assembly GCA_016702415.1 of Nostocoides sp. Classification (GTDB taxonomy): domain Bacteria; phylum Actinomycetota; class Actinomycetes; order Actinomycetales; family Dermatophilaceae; genus Nostocoides_A. Next base: position 1,554,524 of record JADJEA010000001.1, on the reverse strand, counting down.
GACCTACTCCTACGCCTACCACGCCCTCGGGGAGTTCGTCGCCGTCATCATCGCCGGCTGCGTGCTGCTCGAGTACGGCGTCGCGACTGGGGCCGTCGCGGTCGGATGGAGCGGCTACTTCAACGAACTCCTCCACGAGACGATCGGTTGGCGGCTGCCGAATGCGCTGTCCGTATCCCCCATCCCGGGCACCGACGGGGTGGCGACGGGCGGACTGATCAACCTCCCCGCGGTCGTCCTCGTCCTCTTGTGCATGCTCCTGCTGATCCGCGGCGCCTCCGAGTCGGCCCGCATCAACGCGATCATGGTGATCATCAAGCTCACCGTTCTGGTGCTCTTCTCCGTTATCGGGTTCAGCGCCTTCCAAGCCGACCACTTCTCGAACTTCTTCGCGAAGGGCTTCAGCGGGGTCAGCGCGGCGGCCGGAACGATCTTCTTCTCCTTCATCGGTCTCGACGCCGTCGCTACGGCAGGTGAGGAGGTGAAGGATCCGCAAAAGGCGTTGCCCCGCGCCATCATCGGCGCACTCACCATCGTCTCGGGCATCTACCTCGCCGTCGCCGCGGCGGGACTGGCCGCCAAGCCGGTGTCCTTCTTCGAGAACTCCGACAACGCCGAGGCCGGCCTCGCGCTGATCCTCAAGGAGATCACCGGGACCGAGATCTGGAGCACGATTCTCGCGGCCGGTGCCGTCATCTCGATCTTCTCGGTCACCCTGGTCACGCTCTACGGCCAGACGCGCATCCTCTTTGCGGTGGGCCGGGACGGACTCATCTCCAAGAAGTTCCTGGCCGTCAACCCCAAGACGATGACGCCGACCTTCAACACCATCGTCGTCTCGGTGGTCGTCGCGCTCATCGGCGGTTTTGTCCCGTCGGACTATCTGTGGGACACCGTCTCCATCGGCACCCTGATGGCGTTCTCGGTCGTCGCCATCGGGATCATGGTCCTGCGGCGGACCCATCCCGATCTGGAGCGCCCGTTCACCGTTCCCGGCTATCCCGTCACGCCGATTCTCACTGTGGCAGCGTGCATTTACATCATGTATGGCCTGGCCGGGATCACCTGGATCATCTTCGCCACGTGGATCGTGCTCTGCATCGGGTTCTATGCGATCTACGGCCGGCGCCATGCCACGCTCAACCACTACGTGGACCCCGAGGAGATCGCCGAGCCCCGCGGACGCCGCAGTGACCTGAAGGACGAGGAATGACCTATCTCGTCTGCTACAGCCCGCACAAGGACGACTCCGGTGCGATCGAGCTGGCCTGCCAATTCGCTCGCTCGGACGATGACACCGTCCATGCTTTGACGGTCGTCCCGCGCGGGTGGGAGACCGCCGTCGCCGGGGACACCGACCGCGACTTCCAGCAGTGGGCCGCCCAGGAGGGCGCGGCGAGCGCCGCGGAGGCGCTCGAGGTGTTGGGTCGGCATACGGATGTCGAGTCCACCGCGACGTGGGTGACCGGACGCTCTGTGCCCCAGGCGGTTTTAGAGCAGGCCGCGGCTCTCGAGGTGTCCCTCGTGGTCGTGGGATCGGGCGAGAACGGCCCGCGCGGCTATGTCACCGTCACCTCCAAAACGGACCGCCTCCTGCACTCGGCCGATGTCCCGGTCGCCATCGCGCCCCGAGGCTATCGACCGGCGCAGGGCGCTCGGATCACCCGGGTCACGATGGGCTTCCGCGACGACGATGCGAGTTGGACGCTTCTCGATCTGGTCGCTGGCATCTGCGCCCGGGTCGGGGCGCGCCTGCGGCTGGTCACCTTCGCCGTGCGCCCGCGCACGATGGTCTCCTCACCGCTGCGGGGCGATGAGTCGACGGTGTTCGACCAATGGAAGTCCCAAGCGCGCAGCGGCCTCGCCGAGGCAGTGGAGCACCTCCGCTCCCTTGGCCTGACCGACACCGAAACCCTTGTCGCCGAAGGCCGCTCGTGGGGCGGAGCGATGGATGCCGTCGAGTGGGGTCGCGAGGATGTCCTCGTTGTCGGCTCCTCCTCCACGCACAAACTCGCGCAGGTGTTCCTCGGGTCGAGTGCCGCGAAGATCCTGCGCAATTCCACCATTCCTGTCATCGTCGTTCCCTGACCCACGGGAGCAGACGACGATGAGCAGGTCCGGTCCGCCGCGGGGATTCTCATCCCGTGCGTTGACACTGGCGGATCTCGACGCGGCGTTCGCGGTCTACGCCGAGTCGGAGCTCGCCGACAGCGGCGACCTCATGCTCGAGCGCGAGGACATCGAATCCGATTGGGAGCGGCCGAGTTTCGACCTGTCCTCCCAGAGCGTCGGCGTGTTCGACGGCGCGCGCCTGGTTGCCGCGGCGGAGGTCTTCCGCGGGCGGCGTGCGGAAGCCGCGGTGGCTACCGACTACCTCGGCCGCGGAATCGGCACCTGGCTGGCCGCGTGGACGGAGGATCTCGCCCGCCGCGAGGGGTCCGCGCTGGTCGGCCAGTCGCTCGTTGACGGCTGCGCCGGCGATCGCCTCCTCCGGGCCCGGGGCTACCGCCAGATGTGGACGTCGTGGATCCTTCAGGTGCCCACCGACTCCCCGATCGCTCCCCAGCCGCTGCCGCCCGGGTATGCCGTGCGCACCTTCGTCCCCGGCCAGGACGAGCAGGTCGCCTATCGCCTCATCGAGGATGCGTTCAACGAGTGGCCGGACCGCGCCCCCCAGTCGTATGCCGATTGGCACCCCCGCGTGGTCGGTCGCCGGGGCTTCCAGCCGTGGCAGATTCGCTTGGCTGTCGACGCCGAGGGCACCCCGGTTGGGGTCGCCTGCACGCTGCTCGACGCCGAGGGCAACACCCATGTCGACCAGTTGGCCGTTCACCGGGATCACCGTGGGCGTGGCCTGGCGCGCGCGCTCCTCGTCGATGCCTTCGAGAACGGCCGGTCACGCGGGGCGACGCGCAGCGACCTGGGGACGGACTCCCGCACCGGCGCCCTCGGGCTCTACCTGCGGGTGGGCATGCACGTCACCCAGACGTGGCAGCACCTGGCTCTTGACCTGTGCTGATTCGACGGTGAGCCGGGTGATCGACGGCGGACTCACTCCGCCGCGGGGCGGGCCTGCCGCGGGCCAGTGACGTCGGCCATGTCGCCGCCCAGCGCACCAACGAGATCGTCGGCCGCCAGGGCCAGCGCGAGGCCACGCTGCCCGGATCCCATCGAAACGCGGCGGCCAGCCAGCGAGGCGTCGGCGAGGACGGACCAGGGGCGGGCGGACCCCAGGGGCGTGATCGTGCCGCGCTCGTAGCCCGTCACGGCCTTCGCGGTCGCGGCGTCCGGCATCGAGAGCCGGTTGACGCCGAGGTGAGCGCGCAGTTTGGGCCAGGAGATCTCCCGGTCTCCCGGGACGAGGACGAACAGGTAGTCGTCCTCGCCGCGCCGGACGACGAGCGTCTTGACGATGTCGCGAGGCGTCACTCCCCGGGCGGCCGCGGCCTCCTCGAGCGTGGCCACCGGAGCGTGTTGCGTCGCGACGACCTCGAGGCCGAGGTCGCGCGCGTGGGCCATCGCCGCGGTCATGGTCCCCATTGCGACCACCTCACCGCAGGGCGAGTGCGGCGAGTGCGGCATTGACGATGGCGCCGGAGGTGAGGTCGTGCGCGGCATACAGGTCGGCGATGGTGCCGGACTGCCCGAAACCGTCCACACCCAGCGGGACGCAGGGGACCCCCAGGGCGGAGCCGAGCCACGCGAGTGCGTGCGAGGAGGCATCGTGGACGGTCACGACCGGGGCGCGCATGTCGAAGGCGGCTCGCAGGGCTCCCGGGATCGACGGGGTCGTGGCGGTGCGGATGCCCTGGCGCAGGGTGCGCCGCCACGCGGCATACACCCGGTCCGCCGACGTCAGGTCGACGACATGGGCGGCGATGCCCTCGTCAGCGAGTTCGGCTGCGGCAGCGAGGACTTCGGGCATCACCGCGCCGGCGGCGGCGAGCTGGACAACAGGCCCCGTGGGGGACTCGCCGGCGTCCACGAGCCGGTAGGCACCGGCCAGGACCTGCCGGCGCAAGGTCGCCTCGCCCAGCCGCTCCCGAGCCGCCTCGAAGGGAGCCTGGTCGATCGGGCGGGTGGTGAGCCGGAAGTAGTACGACCCGTCCTGGGTCGCCCCCAGCGCATCACCCGCTCCGGGATCGGCGATCCGGGAGAGTGCGTGGCAGAGCAGCCAGTCGAGGCACACGGCATACGCCGGCTCCAGCGCCGTCGTATTCGGCAACTCCAGCCCCACCGAGGCAGTGATCGTCGACTGGTGCGCGCCACCCTCGGGGGCCAGGGTCACCCCCGACGGCGTCCCGGCGACGACGAAGCGGGAGCCGGAGTAGGCGGCATACACAAAGGCGTCCAGGCCACGCAGGACGAATGGGTCGTACAGGGTCCCGACGGGCAAGAGGACCTGGTCCGAGTGGTCCCAGGCGAGCCCGAGCATGCCGAGTGTCAGGAAGAGGTTCATCTCGGAAATGCCGAGCTCAATATGTTGTCCCGCAGGCGATTCGGTCCATTTCACCAACGGATCGCTGCTCCAGGCGACCTTCTCCTCGGGGTGGAAGACGCCGACCCGGTTGATGAAGCCGGCGAGATTGGTCGAGGTCGCGACATCCGGTGCCGTCGTCACGAGATGGTCCCCGACGCCCTCGATCCGCGAGAGGTTGACGAGGATGCGGCCGAAAGCCTCCTGGGTGGAGATGGGCTTGGACGCGGACAGTCCCGTGCCGACCGGGACGGGCAGCGGCCGACGCGTCGCGACCGGGTCACGGTGCAGATGCTCCGCGCGGAGGGCCGCCCATTGACCGGCTGGGGACGTCGGGTCGAGGCGGTCCCACTCATGCTCGCGCGTGAGTGCGCAGCGCTCGCGGAGGGCGTCGATCTGGGCCGGGGTCAGGAGGGCGGAGTGATTGCGCGGATTGCCGGCGATGGGCAAGCCCCACCCCTTGACCGTGTAGGCAAAGACCACGCTGGGGCGGTCCGTGACGGCGTCGCACGCGGCATACGCATCCAGGAGGGCCGGTATGTCGTGCCCGCCGAGATCGGTGACGAGGTCGGCCAGGGTCGCGTCGTCGTGTCCGGCGCAGAAGCGGACCACGTCCTCGGGTGCGCCCTCGAGGAAGCGCGCGCGCACCGCCGCCGGGTCCAGGCCGAAGAGCGACTGGTAGCGCTCGTTGGGCATCGCGTCGATCCACGCCTCGAGCGCCCCGCCCCCGGGTTGGCCGTATGCCGCGGTGAGCCTCGGACCATATTTCACCTCGACGACGTGCCAGCCTGCGGCCTGGAATTGACTGCGCCACTGCTGAATCCGGATTCCGGGGACGACCCTGTCGAGGGACTGCCGGTTGAAGTCGACGACCCACATCACGCAGCCGAGTCCCTGGGTCGCCGGATCGGCGATGGCCTCCCAGATATTGCCCTCGTCCAACTCGGCGTCGCCGAGTAGCGCGACGAACCGCGCTGCCGGTCGCGGACCGAAATGGGCGTCGACGTAGCGGCGCGCCACTGCCGCGAACAGGGGCGCCGCCGGACCCAGCCCGACGGAGCCGGTCGAGAAGTCCACCGGGTCCGGATCCTTGGTCCGCGACGGGTAGGACTGGAGCCCACCGAACGCCCGCAGCCGAGGCAGATAGGAGCGGTCGAGCTGGCCGAGGAGGTAGGTGATGGCGTGCAGGACCGGCGAGGCATGGGGCTTGACCGAGACGCGATCCGGGGCATCGAGGTGGGCGAACCAAAGCGCCGTCATGGCGGACACCAGGCTCGCGCTGCTGGCCTGGTGCCCGCCGACCTTGATGCCGTCGTCGGTCACGCGATCGTGATTGGCGGCATCGACGATCCGGGTCGACAGCCACAGGACCCGACGGGCGATCTCCTCCAGGACGGCACTGTCGGCGCGCGCTCGTGACGCCGGGATATCGCTGTCGCCCATGGCGTTCGGGCTCATTCGGCCCAGAGCCGATGGTAGGCGTTGATCGCCGGCTGCCCACCGAGGTGGGCATAGAGGACGGTCGAGTTCGCGGGGATATCCCGGCTCGTCACGAGGTCGATCAGGCCCGCGAGCGACTTTCCCTCGTAGACCGGGTCGGTGATCATCGCCTCGAGTCGCGCCCCCAGCGCCATGGCCGCCATCGTCGAGTCGACGGGGATGCCGTAGAGCTCCCCCGCCCAGCCCTCGAGCACCTGGATCTCGTCGTCACGCAGGTCCCGTCCGAGTTCGATGAGAGCGGCCGTATGCCGCGCGATCCGCGCGACCTGCTCGCGAGTCTTCTCCAGCGTCGCCGAGGCGTCGATGCCGAGGACTCGCCGCTTGACGCCGGTGAGGTCCTCCAGGGCCGCGAAGCCGGCGATCATGCCGGCGTGGGTCGAGCCGGTGACCGTGCAGACGACGATCGTGTCGAAGTGGATGCCGAGGGCCCGTTCCTGCTCGGCCACTTCGAACGCCCAATTGGCGAATCCCAACCCGCCGAGGTGATGCTCGGAGGCTCCCGCCGGGATGGGGTATGGCGTTCCCCCCGCCTCCTCGACGTCACGCAGCGCGTCCTTCCACGAGTCACGGATGCCGATATCGAAGCCGTGCGGGTCGAGGCGGGAATCGGCGCCCATCATCCGGGACAGGAGGATATTGCCGACCTGAGTGTTGGTCGGGTCCTCCCACGGCACCCACTTCTCCTGGACGAGGCGGCAGCCGAGGCCGAGGTGAGCGGCCACCGCCGCGACCTGGCGGGTGTGGTTGGACTGATAGCCGCCGATCGAGACGAGGGTGTCCGCGCCACTGGCGAGGATGTCGGGCACGATGTATTCGAGCTTGCGGACCTTGTTGCCGCCGAACGCGAGTCCGCTGTTGACGTCTTCGCGCTTGGCCCAGATCTGGGCGCCGCCGAGGTGATCCGACAGACGCCGCAGGTGGTGAACCGGGCTCGGGCCGAAGGTGAGGGGATAGCGGGGGAACTGGTCGAGCTTCATCGGTCTGTCCTTCGTGACGAGCGGTGGGTTGCTGGGGCGGGTGGCGGGGGCGCGGCATACGGCACCTGGGTGGGCGAACCGGGTCGATCAAGGGTGGCGAGGAGTGGACCGAGGCTCTGCCACGTCTCGTGCGACACCTCGGCCGCCCCGGCGGCATCGCCGGCGGCGCACAGCTCGACCAGCCGTCGATGCAGGGCTACCGAGCCCCGCCCCGAGAGCGAGGCGAAGCGCACGCGCTCCAGACGCCGAACCACAGGGGTGAACTGTTCGAGGACGACCTGGATCGCCGAATTTCCTGCTGCGGCAACAGGGATCGCGTGGAAGGCGTCGTCGGCAGCCAGGGCGGCGTCGGCATCCCCGGCCCCCAGAGCCGCGGCGAATGCCGCATTGGCGGCGCGCATCTGGTGCAGATCCTCGGTGGTGAGCCGGGCGACCGCGAGCTCCACGGCGAGGCGGTGCATCGCGGCGACGACCTGCTGGGCGTCGCGGATGGGGGCGATGTCGAGCGGCGCCACCACCGTGGACCGACCCGGCGCCGAGGTGACCAGGCCCGCGGACCCCAGCCGGAGGATGGCCTCCCGGACCGGCGTGCGACTGACGCCGAGCCATTGGGCGAGGTCCTGATCGCGCAGTTGCTCCCCCGGCGCGAAGGTCCCGTCCACGATGGCGTCCCGCAGCCGCGCATACACATCGTCCCGCAGGAGGGCGCGCCGGACGGTGTTCGCACCGGCGTCCTCGGGAATGGGCATGCAATATATTGCGTGCTCTCGGCGCGGGGTGTCAAGCATGTCGGATTCGAGCCGAGGCGATGGGGGCGAAGGCTCCCGAGCCGCCTGCCCTGGTCGGGTGCCCGTACCCCGAGCTACACCAACGCCCGGCCGGGGACACGCCACACGCGTGCCGACGTCGCCGCGGGCGGCATTGATGGAGCCGAGGGTCCGCCCCTGGTCCCCCACGCTTCCGTTGCCCCCACCGTCACCCTGACCTGCTCCGCCAAAGCGACCTACTGCAGCGCGAGCCACTCCTCGGCGATCTGGACCGCGTTGAGAGCGGCCCCCTTGCGCAGGTTGTCGCCGACGACGAAGAGGTTGAGGCCCTTGCCCTCCGGCGCAGCCTGGTCAGCCCGAACCCGGCCGACGAAGACCTCGTCCCGCCCGGCCGCGTCCAGGGGGTTGGGCACATCGGCGACGATGACGCCGCGGGCGTGCCCGAGCAGGTCGAGCGCCTCCTCCGGCGAGATGGCGTCCGCGAATTCCGCATGGATCGCGAGGCTGTGGCCGCTGAACACCGGCACCCGGACGCAGGTCCCCGACACTCGCAGGTCGGGGATGTGGAGGATCTTGCGCGACTCGTGCCGCAGCTTCTGCTCCTCGTCCGTCTCCCCGGAGCCGTCCGGGACCAGCGACCCCGCGAGGGGGACGACATTGAAACCGACGGGAACGGCATACACCTGCGGGGCGGGAATGGCGACGGCGCGGCCGTCAAGGGCGAGCCCCATGGGGTCGCCCGCGGCATACCCACCGCGCAGCTGCCGGTCGAGTTCCTGCACCCCCTTGCCGCCCGATCCGGAGACTGCTTGATAGGAGGAAATGTGGAGGCGGACCAGAGATGCCTTGTCGTGCAAGGGCTTCAGCACCGGCATCGCGGCCATGGTCGTGCAATTGGGGTTGGCGACGATGCCCTTGGGGATCGACCGAAGATCGTCGGCGTTGACCTCGCTCACGACGAGCGGTACCTCGGGGTCCTTGCGCCAGGCGGAACTGTTGTCGATGACGACCGCTCCGGCCGCGGCGACGCGGGGGGCCCACTGCGTCGAGGTCGACCCGCCATTGGAGAAGAGCGCGATGTCGAGGCCGGAGAAGTCGGCCGTCGCCGTGTCCTCCACGGGCACCTCACCGTCCGCCCAGGCGAGGGCCGTCCCCGCCGAGCGGGCCGAGGCAAAGAAACGAATGTCGTCCAAGGGGAAACCCCGCTCCGCCAGCAGGGTCCGCATGACCCCGCCGACCTGACCGGTGGCACCGAATACACCTACGCGCATGGCGCAAGGATAGGTATGCCGCCGCCGCCCCTCCCGCGCATTTCACGACCTGGGCGGTTCGCGGTGTCCGCCACCCGCGTCAGCAATCCCGCCCGCCACCTCGTCGCCGCGTCAAAACCCCAGTCGCTGAAGCTGTTTGGGGTCGCGCTGCCAATCCTTGGCGACCTTGACCCGCAGGTGGAGGAAGACCCGGCGGCCGAGCAAGGCCTCGATCCCCGCCCGGGCGGTGCTGCCGACCTCACGCAACCGGGCTCCGCCCCTTCCGATGACGATCGCCTTCTGACTGTCCCGCTCTACGAAAATGTCCACGCGCACATCGAGGATCGGCCGCTCGGCGTCCGCACGCTCGGTGATCTCCTCGACCACGACCGCCAGAGAGTGCGGGAGCTCGTCCCGCACCCCCTCGAGCGCGGCCTCGCGGACGAGTTCGGCGATCCGGGTGTCGCTCTCCTCATCGGTCAGGACGTCCTCGGGATAGAGCGGCGCGGGCGAGGTGGGCAGATACCCGCTCAACACCGTGAGCACATCGTCGACCTGGGCCCCCGACGTCGCGGAGCACGGGACGATGGCTGCCCAATCCCCCAACTGGTCGATGGCGATCAGATGCTCGGCGAGCCGCGCCCGGTCGACCCGGTCGATCTTCGTCGCGATCGCGACCACGGGAGTCGAGCGGGCCCTCATCAACTCGGTCAGTTCGGCCGCGATGAACCCGTCCCCCGGCCCGATCCGCTGGTCGGACGGCAGGCAGAAGCCGACGACGTCGACATCGAGCAGGGTCGCGCGCACGAGGTCGTTGAGCCGCTCCCCGAGAAGGGTCCTGGGCTTATGCAGGCCCGGGGTGTCGACAAGGACGAGTTGGCTTCCGGGCCGGGTGACGATGCCGCGGATCGTATGCCGTGTCGTCTGCGGTTTCGCCGACGTGATCGCGACCTTCTCCCCCACCAGCGCGTTCGTCAGCGTGGACTTGCCGGCGTTCGGCCGCCCCACCAGGCAGGCAAACCCCGCACGGTATGCCGATTCCGCCCCCCGGGGCCCTCCCCCGGTCATCGCCGATCCTCCGCGACCGCGCCGTCCGGTCCCACGAGTTCGCCGCGGGCGTCCGTGACCGGGGCGAGCGGTTCGATCAGCACGGACGCGACCCGGTGCCGGCGCCCGGCCATGCGCTCGGCGATCACGGCATACGGACCGATCTCGCAGCGCGAGCCGAGGATGGGCACCCGGCCGATCGTCTTGGCGATCAGGCCGCCGACCGTGTCGACCTGGTCCTCGTCGTCGAGGTCGAGATCGAACAGATCGGCGAAGTCGTCGACATTCATCGCGGCCGGGATGCGGAAGCGCCCGTCGCCGAGGTCCTCGACCCCGGGTGCCTCCCGGTCGTACTCGTCATCGATCTCCCCAACGATCTCTTCGAGGATGTCTTCGATGGTCACGACCCCGGCGGTCCCCCCGTATTCGTCGACGACCACGGCGATGTGCACCGAGTCGCGCTGCATCTCCCGCAGCAGGTCGTCGACCGGTTTCGATTCGGGCACAAAGGGCATCGGCCGCATCACCGATGTGATCGCCACCGTCCGCAGGTCGGCCCCGTCGGCGGTCATGAGGCGGACGAGGTCCTTGAGATAGATCAACCCGACGACATCGTCGGGGCCGTCTTGCACCACCGGGAGGCGGGAATGACCCGAACGGTTGAACAGCGACATCGCCTGGCGGGCGTTCTTGCCCACCTCGATGGTCACCATGTCGGTCCGGGGCACCATGACCTCGCGGGCGATGGTGTCACCGAGTTCGAAGACGGAGTGGAGCATTTCCCGCTCGTCGTCCTCGATGAGGGAGCTCTCGCCGGCGATATCGACGAGGTCGCGCAATTCCGACTCGCTCTGGAAGGGCCCGTCTCGATAGCCGCGCCCCGGCGTCACGGCGTTCGCCATCGCCACCAACAGGCGCGCGATCGGGCCGAGGACCCGGCGGCACCAGATCAAGACGGGAGCGGTGGCCAGCGCAACCGCGTCCGAGTGCTGCCGACCGAGGGTGCGCGGGGAGACACCCACCAGCGCGAACGACACGGCAGTCAGGACCCCGATGGCGATCAGGAGGGAGGACCAGAAGGACCCCACCCATGACTGGATCGCCAGGGTCGTGCAGACGGCCGCGACCATCTCGAAGACGGTGCGCAGGAAGACAGCCACGGAGACGTGCGCCGCGCTGTCGGCGACGATCCGGTGCAGGGCAGCGGATCCGGCGCGTCCCTCGTCGGCCAGCTCTTCCGCACGCACGCGCGAGGTCCGTTGAACGGCCGCTTCGCTCAAGGCGAGGAGGAAGGCGAGAAGGACCGCGACGACGGCGGCGACGACCAGGCGGGTGGCCATGAGCTCAGGAGCGCGGCTGGCCGCGTTGGGCGAGGAAGGTCAGCAGGAGGGTGCGCTGGAGCGCGAACATCTCCCGCTCCTCGGCCGGCTCGGCGTGATCGAACCCGAGCAGGTGCAGGATGCCGTGGGTCGTCAGCAGGAGCAGTTCCTCGACGGCCGCGTGCCCGGCCTCGACGGCCTGGCGTTCGGCGACGCTCGGGCACAGGACGATGTCGCCGAGCACACCCTCCTCGGACGGCTCCCCCGGCCGGCCCGGGCTCAACTCGTCCATCGGGAAGCTCATGACGTCGGTGGGCCCCGGCAGGTCCATCCACTTCTCGTGGAGGACCGTCATCGTCGCCTCGTCGACGAGGCGGATGCACAACTCGGCACGCGGGTGCACGTGCATACGGTCCAGGACGAAGCGCGCGCACTCGGTCAGCTCGATCTCCTCGACCGGAAAGCCGACCTCGTTGAGGACGTCGATGCTCATCGCGCCTCCCGCCCCCGAGGGGTATGCCGCGCCTGCCGGTCGTCCCAACGACCATACGCATCGACGATCTCGCCGACGAGTCGGTGGCGGACCACGTCGACGGAGGTGAGTTCGGCGAAGTGGACGTCGTCGATGCCCTGGAGGATGTCCTGGACCACCTTCAGCCCGCTGGAGGTCCCCCCGGGCAGGTCGATCTGCGTGATGTCGCCGGTGATGACCATCGTGGAGCCGAAGCCGAGCCGGGTGAGGAACATCTTCATCTGCTCGGGCGAGGTGTTCTGCGCCTCGTCGAGGATGATGAACGCGTCATTGAGCGTCCGGCCGCGCATGTAGGCCAGCGGGGCGACCTCGATGGTCCCGGCGGCCATGAGCCGCGGGATCGAGTCGGGGTCCAGCATGTCGTGGAGGGCGTCATACAGCGGCCGCAGATAGGGGTCGATCTTGTCGTTCAGCGTCCCGGGCAGGAATCCGAGCCGCTCCCCCGCCTCGACCGCCGGCCGGGTGAGGATGATGCGGTTGACCTGCTTGGCCTGGAGCGCCGCGACGGCCTTGGCCATCGCGAGATAGGTCTTGCCCGTCCCGGCGGGCCCGATCCCGAAGACGATGGTGTGCCGGTCGATCGCATCGACATAGCGCTTCTGATTGAGGGTCTTCGGCCGGATGGTCCGTCCCCGGTTGGAGACGATATTCATCGTCAGAACATCGGCGGGGCGCTCGGCGGTGCGGGCGCGCAGCATCCCGATGGAGCGTTCGACCGCGTCCCGGTTCAGGGGTTGGCCGGCCGCGATGACGACGAGGAGTTCGTCGATGGTCCGCTCGACCAGAGCGACGTCGCCGCTCGGACCGGTCATCCGGAACTCGTTGCCGCGCACATTGATCTCGACCCGTGGGAACTGGCGTTCCATCGTGCGGAGGAGTTCGTCGCGGGGGCCGAGGAGGGCGACCATCGAGACCGAGGGGGGGATGACGACCGTATGGGTGGGCCGCTGCGGGGAGTCGGGCTCCTCGTCGGAGTTGGTGCGTGGGTGATCAGACATGAGTGGGGGAATTGTACGTTCCCGCTCACCCGGGCGGCCACGTCATTGCCCGCCCGCCGAGCAGGTGGAGATGGGCGTGGAAGACGGTCTGGCCGGCGTCGCCCCCGGTGTTGAACACCATCCGATAGCCGTCGACCAGTCCCTCCGCCTCGGCCACCGTGCCCGCGAGCGCGACGACATCGGCCACCTCCAGGGGGTATGCCGCCAACTCCCGCCCGGTGGCGACATGCCTCTTCGGGATGACCAGGACGTGGGTGGGAGCCTGCGGGTTGATGTCCCGGAAGGCCAAGCTCAGGTCGGTCTCGGCCACCACTGCCGGCTCGAGGTCACGGCTGACGAAACGGCAAAAGAGGCAGTCGGTCATGCTCCTCAACGTAGCGGGTCAACCGACACCCGCGGTCGCGCGTGTAGGGGGTGTGACAGTGGTGGCCATGACAATGGGGACTGTGGAGGGCAGACCCGTCGCCGGTGGCCGGCGCAGTGCGGACAGCGCACTCACCCAGCTGTATGCCGCTCACTGGGCCGAGATGGTCCGGCTCGCCTATCTGCTGGTCCGCGACCAGGGGATCGCGGAGGACATCGTCCAAGACGCCCTCATCGCGATCCACCGCCGCTGGGAACACCTGAGCGACCAGGACAATGCGGTCGCCTACCTGCGCCGCAGCGTCGTCAACGGGGCGCGCTCGGTCCTGCGCCACCGCAAGGTCGAGCACATCAAGTTGGCCGCCCAGGCCGCCGCCGCCGAGCGGACCGATGTCGCCCCGAGCGCCGAGCAAGTCGCCATGGGCGCGCTCGGCAACGACGCGATGCTCCGGGCCCTCGACACGCTGCCGCGGCGCCAGCGTGAGGTCCTCGTGCTGCGCTATTTCAGCGACTTGAGCGAAGCCCAGATCGCCCATGCCCTCGATATCGCCCCCGGCTCGGTCAAGGCCCACGCCTCGCGTGGGCTCGCGGCCCTGCGGGAGCGATTGATCGCCCAGCGAACCCAGGAGCGCACATGACGCGGCCCGACCTGCCCGACCTGCCCGACGTCGAGGACGCCCTCCGGACGGCACTGGCGACGGAGGCACGCGGCATACAGCCCTCCGATCGGCTCGAAGCGATTCGCGCGACCCTCGCCGCGGAGTCGCCGACGACCGGTGGACGGGTTCGATCGTGGGTGCTGTCCCTGGCCGCCGCGGCGGCTGCGGTGGGGCTGTTGGCGGGGGTCCTCCAGGGTCATGGCGCCCCGAGTTCGGCGGCCACGGGGGGAGGCACGTCGGCGACGGGCTCGTCGGACTCTGCCTCGACGAGCGCGATCCCCGGCGCGACCTGGTCGGCGCTCCCGGTCTACTACCTCGTCCCGACGACCGTCCGCCTCGACCACTGGGTCCTCGCCCGAACGTTCATCCGGCCCTCGCCCACCGTCGGTGCTGCGCCCGCGGACCGGATCAAGGCGGCGCTCCATCGCGTCTTCCACGACGGAACGCTCTATCCGATCGCCGACGCGGCCCCGCCGTGGGAGGACATGGGTGTTGTCGACGCGACGGTGACGCCGGACCTGATCACCCTGACTCTGGCCACCGGGGGTCATGCCGGGGTGTGGAGCCGGGATGTCGAAGAGCGGACGGTCTCGATGTTCGTCTGGACCGCGCAGGCAGCGGTGGGTGCCGGCCGGATCCCGGTGACCTTCCGGCTGGCCAATGGTCAGTCCACGCTGTTCGGGCACATGCCCGCCGCGCAGAGGTACGACCGCCCGAACTCCGACCAGCTTGCCGACGTGCTCGCCCCCATCTGGATCGACGGTCCGGGAGCCGGAGAGGTCATTCTGGCGGGACAACCGGTCCGCCTCCACGGGCTGACGTTGGCGCCAAAGCAGGTTCTACAGTGGTCGCTGACCGGATCGGCCGGCGGCGTCCCTGTTGAGGGGAGCGTCCAGGCCGACACGACGCGGCCCCAGTCGGCGTTCGCCGTCGACCTGGGCGTGCTCGCCCCGGGCACCTACACGATCCGGATGCGGACCTCCCCGGTCAGGGCCGGGGATATCGGCACGGTGGTCACCTTCGAGGTCGGGACCTGACTCGCAGTCTCCACGTGATGCCCGCCTGCGCCGTGGGTCGCCGCTGCGTGGGTCACTGCCACCGGGAGGCGGCGGACAAGACGGCCAGGGCTGCCGGGCCGGCCGTCGAGGACCGCAGAACGTGCCCACCAAGCCGCAGCGGTATGCCGCCCGCCCCGGCGAGCGCGGCGAGTTCCGTCGGCGTGATCCCCCCCTCGGGCCCGACGACGATCACGACCTCGCCCGCGGCGGGCACCGGGTGGGCGGCCAGGGAGACGCCCGCCTCCTCGTGGAGGACGAAAACGGCATCGGCACGACGCGCCCGCTGGACCAGCTGAGGCGACGTCACCACGTCCTCGACCTCGGGAATCCAGGCACGACGCGACTGTTTGGCGGCCGACCGGACGGCGTCGGCCCACTTGCGGCGGGACTTCTCGGCCCGCTCTCCGCGCCACTGGACGATCGAGCGGTCGGCCTGCCAGGGGACGATGCGGTCGACGCCCAGCTCAGTCGCCGCCTCGATCGCCTGCTCGTCACGCTCGCCTTTGGCGAGGCCCTGCACGAGGGTGAAGGTGACCGCGGGGGCGGGCTCGCGGCATACCGCGGTCAGGGTGAGGTCGAGTGCGCCGCCTGCGGCGGCGACCACCGTCCCGGTCGCGCGGGTCCCGGCACCGTCGGCGACCCAGATCCGCTCGCCAGCCTGGAGCCTCTTGACCGTGGCCGCGTGGTGCCCTTCGGGCCCGCGTAGCACGAAGCGCTCCCCCACCCGGGCCTCGTCGAGGGTGCCGGGGTCGGTGAGGAATTGGTGAAGGGTCATCGGCACGCACCCATGGGAACTGGCTCCTGGTCGGGATCGGGGAAGCGGCGTCGCTCCCGGCGAGGAGGCAGGGATCAGCGCGGCTTGAACGCGTCCCGCAGCCGACCCATGAACCCCTGGTCGGTCGGGCCGAGACGGCCGGTCGGGGCATCCTCGCCCCGCAACTCGGCCAGCTGCCGCAGCAGCGCCTCCTGGGCTCCATCCAACCGCGTCGGCACGCGGACGTCCACATGAACGACGAGATCGCCGCGGCCGCTCGAGCGGAGGTGGGTGACCCCGAGCCCGCGCAGGGTGAGGGCCTCGCCGGGCTGGGTGCCGGGACGGATCTCGAGCTCTTGCGAGCCGTCGAACGTCTCCAGCTTGAGGGTCGTCCCGAGTGCTGCGGCGGTCATCGGCAGCTGCACGCTGGCGTGGAGGTCGTCGCCACGGCGTTGGAAATTGGGATCGGGTGTCACGCTCACCTCGACGTAGAGGTCTCCGGGGGGACCGCCTCCAGGTCCGACCTCACCCTCACCTGCAAGGTGAATCCTGGTTCCGGTGTCGACCCCGGCCGGTATGCCGATCGTCAACGTCCGTTGAGTCCGCACCCGACCGTGCCCGGAGCACTCGAAGCACGGGTTCGGTGTGATCTCGCCATACCCCTGGCACGCGTTGCACGGTCGGCTCGTCATCACCTGGCCGAGGAAGCTGCGCTGGACCTGCTGGATCTCCCCTCGCCCACCACAGACCTGGCACGTCTTGCGGCCGGTTCCGGGCTGGGCGCCGTCGCCACGGCAGGTCGAGCACAAGGTGGCCGTCTCGATGGTCAGCTCGCGCTCCCCGCCGAACACCGCGTCCCGCAGGTCGACTGCCAGGCGGACAAGACCGTCCTGGCCACGCGCCGCGCGCGGTCGCGGTCCTCGCCCGCCCCCCGCCCCGCCGGCACCGAAGAAGGCGTCCATGATGTCGCTGAAGGAGAACCCGGCGCCGAACCCGGCGTGCGCCCCGCCATAGGGGTCGGCGCCCATGTCGTAGTTGCGCCGCTTTTCGGGGTCGGAGAGCACGTCATAGGCCTGAGAGACCTGCTTGAACTGTTCCTCGGCGTCGGGTCCGGGATTGACGTCGGGATGGAGCTTGCGCGCCAGCCGCCGATAAGCCGTCTTGATCTCCTCCGGGCTCGCATCGGAGGAGACGCCGAGATCGCGGTAGTAGTCGTTCACCAGGTTCCTGTTCTGTTTCTCACTCGCCCAGCAGTGCCGAGACGTATGCCGCGACCGTCCGGACCGCGGCCATGCTCGCGCCGTAGTCCATCCGGGTGGGGCCGACGATGCCGAGCCCACCGACGATCTGGCCGCCGGTCACATAGCTCGTGGTCACCATCGACGTCGACTGGAGGTCGGCATACGGATTCTCGTGGCCGATGCGGACGGCGATGTGCTCGCCGCCGGCAGCCGCCGTCGACAACAACTTCAGCAGGACGACGTGTTGTTCCAAGGCGTCGAGCACCGGCTCGAGCGATCGCGGAAAATCCCCCGGTGAGCGGACGAGGTTGCCGGTGCCGGCAAGGAGCACCCGCTCCTCGCGCTCCTCCACCAGAACCTCCGCCAATGTCGACACGACCCGACGAACGGCGTCGCGTTCCTCGGGGCGGAAGCCGTCGATGAGGTCGTCCAGCGCGGTCGCGGCCTCGGCGAGTGTGTGCCCGTCGGCGCCGGCGTTGAGACCGGTGCGCAGCCGGGCCACGAAGTCGCCGGCGCCGTCCACGTCGAGTCCGAGGTCGAGAACGCGCTGCTCGACCCGGCCCGTGGTCGTGATGAGGACGAGCATCAAGCGGGTGCCACCGAGCGGGACGAGTTCGATGTGCCGGACGCTGGAGCGGGTCAGCGAGGGGTACTGCATGACCGCCACGCTGCGGGTCAGGCTGGCCAGGAGGCGCACCGTCCGGTCGACCACATCGTCGAGATCGATTGCCCCGCTGAGGAACTCGGCGATCGCCGCCTGCTCGGCCCGGCTCATCGGCTTGATCTGGGAGAGCCGGTCGACAAACAGCCGGTAGCCCGCATCCGTGGGCACCCGTCCGGCGCTGGTGTGGGGGGCGACGATCAGCCCGTCCTCCTCCAGGGCGGCCATGTCATTGCGAATGGTGGCCGCGGACACCCCGAAGTGGTGGCGTTCGAGCAGGGCCTTGGAGCCGACCGGCTCGCTGGAATGGACGTAGTCGTGGACGATCGCGCCGAGGACGGCGAGGCGGCGTTCCTGGCTCACGACGTCCCTCCTCGTTCCGGTTGGCCTCCGCACGGTCGTCGACCGCGTGTCACCCGACTGCCGGGCTGGCACTCCCACCCCGGGAGTGCCAATTCTACGTCGGCGTGTCGAGGCTGTCTTACGCTGCCGCGGTGAGCAGCCGATACACCTCCGATCCGTTGACGGGGGACTGGCGCCGGCCCCGGCGCGCCGAGGTCACGACCGTGCCCGCCGAACTCGGGTTGGTCGTCGAGGAGACCGAGACGGGGTGGTGCGGCGCGGTGGTCCGGGTCGAGACGATCGGCGGCGCCCACGTCGTCGCCCTGGAGGACCGCCGCGGCCGGACGCGGTCCTTCCCGCTCGGGCCGGGCTTCCTCATCGAGGGCCGACCCGTCGTCCTGGCCCGGCCCGCACCGGCCGCGGCCCCGCGCACGCCCGCGCGCTCCGCCAGCGGCTCCCGAGCCGTCGTCGGGGCCCGCGCACGGGTTGCGGCAGCCTCGCGGATCTTCGTCGAGGGCACCCACGACGCCGAACTGGTGGAAAAGGTGTGGGGTCACGACCTGCGCGTCGAGGGTGTCGTCGTCGAACCCCTCCACGGCATCGACGACCTCGCCGCCGCACTGGCGGATTTCGCCCCGACGTCGAGCGCCCGCGCCGGCGTCCTCGTCGATCATCTCGTGCCGGGCTCGAAGGAATCACGGGTCGTCGCCGCCGCCACCGCGCCGTATGCCGCGGCCGCCGTTCTCGTCGTCGGCCACCCCTTTGTCGACGTCTGGCAGGCGGTCCGTCCCGAGCGCGTCGGGCTCAGCGCGTGGCCGGTCATTCCGAGGGGGACCGACTGGAAGGCCGGGATCGCCGCGGCGCTGGGCATGCGGCATACGACCACGGAGGACATCGCCGTGGTCTGGAGGCACATCCTGAGCCGAGTCCGGACGTATGCCGACCTCGACCCCGCCTTCTCCGGGCGTGTCGAGGAACTCATCGACTTCGTCACCGTGCCCCCCGGCTGAGGCGTCCGGGCCCACCCTGAGGTCCCCCCGGCACGACCCCCGAGCACGGCGGAAATGGTCCCGACCGGGTCACCGGTGCGCTTGACTGGGACCAGCGAGACACCATCCGGGGAAAATGCCCCGGCTCGCCACCTCCGAGGGGATTTCCGTCATCATGACCCAGAACCCGCAGCCAGACCCCACCTTCCCGGCCTACCCGCCGATCGACAACTCCTCGGCGACCGGCGCGGGCTATCCCCCGCCGCCCGCGGGCCAGCCCACCCAGCCGCCGTATGGTGCGCCCTCCCCCGACCCCTTGCGCAGCGCCCTCGGCGATGTCACCGGCTCCGGGCCGCTGACCCCGCAACAAGAGCGCACCTGGGCGATGCTCGCCCACCTCGTGCCGCTCGCGCTGTTCATCCTCAGCGCCGGGACCTTCGGGTTCGTCGCCTCACTGGTGATCTATCTGATGTACAAGGACCGCGGGCCGTTCGTCCGCCAGAACGCCGCGAACTCCCTGAACATCCAGATCGCGATGGGCATCGGCGTGGTGATCTCGTGGATCCTCATCGCGACAATCATCCTGATCCCCGTCGGGATCATCGGACTCGTCGCGGTGGCCGTGTGGGGTTGCGTCCTGCACGCGATCGCGGCCGGCAAGGCCAACCAGGGCCAGTGGTACACCCCGCCGGCCACCCCCACTTTCGTCCGCTGAGTCAACCGAGCGGTCCGCCGTCGGCTGAGCCAGGGTCAGCCCGCCAGCCCCAAGAGCCGGCGGACCACCCCATCGGCCAGGAGCCGCCCTCGCAGGGTCAGAACGACCCGGCGGGGGCGGCTTCCGTTCGGGTGGCCGTCCGGCTGTCTGTCCGGCTCGACCAGCCCGTCCGGCTCGATGAGCCCGTCGGCGACGAGACCGGGCAGCGCGCAGCGGCCCTCGCTCGGCAGGGCATCGACCGGGAGACCGTCGCGCAGACGCGACCGCAGCAGGATCGCCTCGTCGGCCCGCTGGGCGGGCGTCAGGGTCTCGCGGCCGGCCGCGGGGCTGCCACCGGCGGTGAGGCGGGCGGCATACGACCCGGGATGGCGGAGGTTCCACCAGCGGACTCCCCCGACGTGGCTGTGCGCGCCCGGCCCGAAACCCCACCAGTCGCCGCCGCGCCAGTAGGTGAGATTGTGTCGGCACTCGTGACCGGGACGGGCCCAGTTGCTCACCTCATACCATCCGTAGCCGGCCTCAGAAAGCAGGCGGTCGGCGAGTTCGTATTTCTCGGCGGCGTCGTCGTCGTCCGGTGCGGTGATCTCGCCGCGGCGCACCGCCGCCGCCATCCGGGTGCCCTCCTCGACCACCAGGGCGTATGCCGAGATGTGCTGCGGTGCAAGGGAAATCGCGGTCTCGACCGAGGCACGCCAATCATCGAGCGACTCCCCCGGCGTGCCATAGATCAGGTCGAGACTCACATCGAGTCCGGCCCGCGCGGCCGCGGCGACCGCGCGCGCGACATTGGCCGGGTCGTGGGTGCGATCGAGCGTCGCGAGCACATGCGGGACGACCGACTGCATCCCGAGGCTGATCCGGGTGAAGCCGCCCACCGCGAGGGCGGCCAGAGCGTCGGGGGTGACCGAGTCGGGATTGGCCTCCGTGGTCACCTCGGCGCCGGCGGCAAGCGGCCAGCGCGCGCGAAGGGCAGCGAGGAGACCGACGAGGTCGGCGGCGGGGAGGAGGGTCGGGGTGCCGCCGCCGACGAAGACCGTCTCGAGGGACGGGCGTCCCGCCGGGGCGAGGACACGCTCGGCGAGAGCAACCTCGGCGCGGAGGGCCGCGGCATACGTCACGGTCGAGGCGCCGGGGCCGGTGAGGTCGCCGGGAGCATAGGTGTTGAAGTCGCAGTACCCGCACCGCACCCGGCAGAAGGGCACGTGGACGTATGCCGCGAGCCCGCCCCCCGCGGCCAGGGCGGCGAGAGCGGTCGATGGCAGGGCCCCGTCGGCCGGGGCGGGGTCGCCGTCGGGGAGGGCGCTGGGCGGCATACGCGCATCCTCCCAGGAGTCGCGCCCGTGGTCCCATCTGTCACGTGAGTAGCAGCGATGGCGGCGTGTCCAGCGCGACACGCCGCCCCCGGAAAAAAGTCGAGAAATCTCCCCTGGAGCCGTTGCGGGACCCGGGTGGGAGGGGTAGAAATATCCCATCGCAGCCGCCTCCGGGCGAAGGCGAGAGATCAGGACTCCGGTCCCGATCGCCGACATGGAACTCGTTCCGTGTCAAAGAGATTCGGGCTTCGGCCCGGGTCACGAGAACGGCTTCGGCCGGTCTCACCGCTCGGATTCGTCCGAGCACGAGGGCCTCGGAAACTCATACTTCCCGAGGCCCTCACCTTTTCTCCCCGGATGCCTCCCGTTCACGTCAGCCCCGTAGCCTGCTGCCCGTGGACCGATGGATCGACCTCGACGGCGTGGCCAATATGCGCGACCTCGGTGGGCTGCCGACGACCGACGGGTGGATCGTCCAACCCCGCCGCCTCATCCGCTCCGACAACCTCCAGCACTTGTCCGCCGGCGACGTGCGCCACCTGGTCGAGGATGTCGGGGTCACCGACGTCGTCGACCTGCGCTCCCACAAAGAGTTGCACCTCAGCGGTGACGGCCCCCTCCGGTCGACGCCACTGCGCCACCACCACCACAGCTTCTTTCCCGACCCCACGCCGCAGGAGGAGGCACCGGAGTTCCTCACCGCGCGGGTGCGCCCCGACCGCCCCGTGCTGACCCCGAGCTATTGGAGCCAGCACTATCGGGGCTACCTGACCGAGCGCCCCGATTCGGTCTCCGGTGCCCTCTCGGTCATCGCGACGGCAGAGGGGGCGACGATCGTCCACTGCGCCGCCGGCAAGGACCGGACCGGCACCGTCGTCGGGTTGGCGCTGGCCGTCGCCGGCGTCCCGCGCGCCGAGATCGTCGCGGACTACGTCCTGACGTCACAGCGCCTCGACCGGATCCTTGCGCGCCTGAAGGATCAGGAGCCCTACAAGCACAGCCTCGCCGGACGGCCGATGGACGAGCAGGTGCCGCAGGCGGAGTCCATGGATGCGCTGCTCACGGTCGTCGAGGAGGAGTACGGCGGTGCCGCCGGCTGGCTGGACGCCCAGGGCTGGACCGCGGCGGAAATCGCGGCGCTGCGGGTGAAACTCGTGCGCCCCTGACTCTCGGTGCGCGCGGTGTCAGTAAAGACCGTGCTGGGCGTTCCACCGTGAGGCGCTGGTGTAAGCGTCGGCGCAGCCCCACACCCAGAGGATGAAGAGGAACGGCAAGCCGATCAAGGCCATGCTCAACACCCCGAAAATCACGCTCAGGATGAGGAAGAGCGCCGCCTTGGTCCCCTCACCATTGATCAGCTGTCCCAGACCGGGCAGGACGAACGACGCGACCAGCGCACCCCCGGGGCTCTTGCGGGCGACGGGAACTGCATACACCAGCGGGGCCGGCATCACCGCCGGCAGCATCGCCGGTGGTCGGGCACTGCCTGCGTCCTGGACGTATGCCGAGGGGTACCCCGTCGGTGCCGGGATCGGGGCTCCCGGGGTCACCGCATACGCGGCGGGACGAACGACATCGGTCCACCCCGCGCCACTCCAATAGCGCTCGGTACCGTCCGGCTGCGGGTACCAGCCCGCGGGGGCCTGGCTCATGACCCAAGCCTAGGCGACTAGCCTCGCCATCGTGGTTTCCCCAGTTCCCCAGGGTCGCGACGAGAGCCGCGCCGACGCGCACGAGCCGCTGGGTGACCCCCGCCGCCAGGTCCATCGACGGGCCGCGCGGGTCCTTGTCCTGGACCACACCGATCGGATTCTCCTCTTCCTCGACTCCGACCTCGGGCTCGACCCGGTCCCCCACTGGTGGATCACCCCCGGCGGTGGGGTCGACCCGGGTGAGGAGGATGTGGCGGCGGCAGTGCGCGAGCTGTGGGAGGAGACCGGTCTGCGCTTGGCCGCGTCGGACCTGATCGGCCCGATGGCGGTGCGGCATGTCGTCCACGGATATAGCGACCAGGTGACCCATCAGGACGAGGTCTACTTCGCGGTCCGGGTGCCCGCCTTCACCATCGACACCAGCGGGCATACGGAGGAGGAGCGGCTCACCGTCGCCGGCGTACGGTGGTGGACCCGCGAGGATCTCACCGCCTCACCCGAGGATCGCTGGCCCCGCACTCTCGACGCCATCTGGTCCCTCGTGGATCGGCCGGGCTCGTGGGCGCACGGGCCGGTCGCCCTCGAGACCGTCGAGGAGTCGACCGTTCCCGCGTGAAGGATCCCCCAGGCCGGCCCGCGCGACCGTGTCGTGCCCACGCGAGCGTCCCCAGCCTGACCGGCGACGTGCGAGCGACGACTGGGCTCCTCGGGAACCGGCGACCGGTGACCGCGCCGCCCGACCTCACTTCTTCTTCGTCGGCTCCTCGGAGGAGAGGGCGGCGATGAAGGCTTCCTGGGGAACTTCGACCCGGCCCACCATCTTCATCCGCTTCTTGCCCTCCTTCTGCTTCTCCAGGAGCTTGCGCTTGCGGGTGATGTCCCCGCCGTAGCACTTGGCGAGAACGTCCTTGCGAATGGCCCGGATGTTCTCCCGGGCGATGATCCGCGCACCGATCGCCGCCTGGATCGGGACCTCGAACTGCTGACGCGGGATGAGTTCGCGGAGCTTGCCGGCCATCATGACGCCATAGCCGTAGGCCTTGTCCTTGTGGACGATCGAGGAGAAGGCGTCGACCTGCTCACCCTGGAGGAGGATATCGACCTTGACGAGATCGGCGACCTGCTCGCCGTCCGGCTCGTAGTCGAGCGAGGCGTAACCCCGGGTCCGGGACTTCAACTGGTCGAAGAAGTCGAAGACGATCTCGGCCAGCGGCAGCGTGTAGCGCATCTCCACGCGGTCCTCGGAGAGGTAGTCCATCCCGCGCAGCGCCCCCCGCTTGCCCTGGCACAACTCCATGATCGTGCCGATGAACTCGCTCGGCGTGAGGATGGTTGCGCGGACGACGGGCTCGCGCACCTCGGCGATCTTTCCGCCGGGGAACTCGCTCGGATTGGTCACGGTGACCGCCGTGCCGTCCTCCAGGGTCACCTGGTAGACGACATTGGGCTGGGTCGAAATGAGGTCGAGGCCGAACTCCCGCTCGAGGCGTTCACGCACGATCTCGAGGTGGAGCAGCCCGAGGAAGCCGCACCGGAACCCGAACCCGAGCGCCGCCGACGTCTCCGGCTCGTAGGCGAGCGCCGCGTCGTTGAGCTTGAGTTTGTCCAGGGCCTCACGCAGATCGGGATAATCCGACCCGTCGATCGGATAGAGGCCGGAGAAGACCATGGGCTTGGGGTCGCGGTAGCCGCCGAGCGCGGTTGTTGCGGGCTTGGACGAGTTGGTGACCGTGTCCCCGACCCGGGACTGACGCACGTCCTTGACCCCGGTGATGAGATAGCCGACCTCGCCGACGCCCAAGCCCCGGCTGGGTACCGGCTCGGGCGAGATGACCCCGATCTCGAGCAATTCGTGCTGGGCCCGCGTCGACATCATGACGATCCGCTCACGCGGGTTGAGATTGCCGTCGATGACCCGGACATAGGTCACGACCCCACGATAGGTGTCGTAAACCGAGTCGAAGATCATCGCACGCGCTGGCGCGTCCGGGTCCCCGACGGGGGCGGGAATCTGGCGGACGATCTCCTCCAGGAGCGCTTCGACACCCTCACCCGTCTTGCCGCTGACCTTGAGGCAATCCTCGGGGGCGACGCCGATGAGGCCGGCGAGTTCCGCGGCATACTTCTCCGGCTGCGCCGCGGGCAGGTCGATTTTGTTCAGGACCGGGATGATCGTCAGGTCGTTCTCCATCGCGAGATAGAGATTGGCCAGCGTTTGTGCCTCGATGCCTTGGGCGGCATCGACGAGGAGGACCGCGCCTTCGCACGCGGCGAGGCTGCGCGAAACCTCGTAGGTGAAGTCGACGTGCCCGGGGGTGTCGATCATATTGAGCGCGTATGCCGTGCCGCCCGACTCCCAGGGCATCCGCACGGCCTGGCTCTTGATCGTGATGCCGCGCTCGCGCTCGATGTCCATGCGGTCGAGATACTGCGCGCGCATCGACCGCTCGTCAACGACGCCGGTCAGCTGGAGCATGCGGTCGGCGAGAGTCGACTTGCCGTGGTCGATGTGGGCGATGATGCAGAAATTGCGGATCGCCTCCGGCGGCGTCGCGTGCGGCTGGAGCACGGTGCGGGCGCGGGGGGACACGAGCGTGACTGATCTTCCTGGATCGATCGGGCGGGCCCCCAGTCTCCCACGACGGCGAGGGTGTCCGGGGCCGATGTCACGTAGGCTCACGATGTCGCCCGTCGCCGAGGAGGAGCGAGCCGTCCACCAATGACCGTTCAGCCACCCCCGGGGTATGTCGCCGTCGACGCCGCCCGCGAGACCCTCGCCCGCCGCCGCCAGATCCGCGGCGCATTGCGGCATCCGCTGGAACTCTTCACTCTCGTCGTCGCGATCCTCGCCTCGGCGGTCATCCTCGCCGTCGGCGTCAACGCCTTCATCGACGCGGTGATCCAGCAGCGCACCCCCAATACCTATGCCACGATCCTCGTCCTCGCGCCGGTCCTCCTGTGGTTCCTACGGGGACAGCTCCTCGCCAAGCTGCGAGTCAATGGGGTCAAGATCACCCCGACGCAATATCCCGAGGCCTACGCGATGGTCGCGGAGGCGGCGCGGGAGTTCGGGCTGTCCCGGGTGCCGGACGCGTACGTCGTCCTCGGCAACGGGATGATCAATGCGGCGGCCTCTGGACACGGTTTCCGCCGGTTCATCTTCGTCTACAGCGATCTCTTCGAGGTCGGGGGACGACTGCGCAACCCCGACGCCCTGCGGTTCGTCATCGCCCACGAGGTCGGCCACATCGCCGCCGGCCACGCGTCCTACTGGCGGTGGCTGGGGATCTTCGCCTCGAACTGGATTCCGTTGATCGGCCCAGCCCTCAGCCGCAGCCAGGAGTACACGGCCGACAACTTCGGCTACGCGCATTGTCCGCACGGCAGCGCCTCGGCGATGGCGACGCTGGCGGCCGGGAAGTACCTCAACGCGAGCATCGACATCAACGCCATCGCCGATCGCGCCGAGCAGGAGAAGGGCTTCTTCGTCTGGACGGTCAACGCGGCCGCCTCCCACCCCGTCCTGGCCTGGCGCGCGCATGCGTTGCGCGACCGCAGCGCCCCGGGCCGGCTGTTGTGGCGGCCCCAAGGGCCGACGTCGCTCGCTCCTCCACCGGACTACCCCCACCTCACCCCCGGGCCGCCGCGATGATCCTCACCGACAGCGTCCGCCGGGTCCTTCGTCGTATGCCGTTTCCCACCCTCGGCCGCGGCCCCTCCGATCCGCTCGGGGGGCCTCAACCGCTGGGGGAGCCTGACCGATCCGCGGACCAAAACCCGGTCGACCACGCCTGTGGCGACCAGTCCAAGAATGGACGACCCCAGCGGGGCCACCAGCAGCGGGAGGACCAGGCGCGCAGTGACCAGGCGCGGGGGCGGGACGTGGCCGCGGGGGGTGGGCCCGCGGCATACGGCGGGGACTGGACGGGACGGTTGCCTCACCTGTACTACGCCCCCAAGCCCGACGGACGGCCGGACCCCGGCGAGATCGTGTGGACCAGGGTGCCCTTCCAGGAGGACCCGACCCAGGGCAAGGACCGACCGGTGTTACTCATCGCGCGCGAGGGCCGCTGGCTGCTCGCCTGCCCGATGACGAGCAAGGACCACGACCGGGACGCCGAGCAGGAGCGTCAGGCCGGTCGGGCGTGGGTCGACGTCGGCGCGGGGCCGTGGGACGTCCGGCGCCGGCCCTCCGAGGTGGCCATCCACCGGATCATCCGCCTGGACCCGCAGGCCATCAGACGGGAGGGCGCGGTGCTCGACCGCGCTCACTTCAAAGCGGTCGTCGCCGCGCTGGTCGGCTATCACGGCCGCGCCCACTGACGTCGCCTGAGACGATCAGCCGGACGCGGCACCTCGAACTCCCACGCCATGCTGGCGTGCCATCCCCTGCAGAGACGACGACGCCCCGGCCGAGAGGGCCGGGGCGTCGTCGTCAGGCGACCGAGGTCAGAGGGCGGCAGCCTTCTTGGCCATCGCCGACTTCTTGTTGGCAGCCTGGTTGGCGTGGATCACGCCCTTGCTCACAGCCTTGTCGAGCTTGCGCGAGGCCGTCTGCAGGGCCGACGCCGTCGCCGCCGCGTCGCCACTGGCCGCTGCGTCGCGGAACTTGCGGATGAACGTCCGCAGCTCGCTCTTGACGGCCTTGTTGCGCTCGGTGCGGGTGCGGTTGGTCTTGATCCGCTTGATCTGGGACTTGATATTCGCCACAGGGTGTTCTTTCTTCGGTTGGTCGGTCTGCCGTGAGGGCGGCAGGGCTACCTCGGGACGGGCGTGGGGATGCCTTGCGTGAGGAGCCCTGGGTGGTGCTGCGATGCGCACACGACCAGGCGCGCACGCGAGCGGCGAGTCTAACAGCGCACTCCGGCTCCGACCCAATCCGAGCGCGCCCCGGGGCTGCGGTTGCCCCGGCTTGCGGGGCCAGCCGCGTGAGTCACCCGGCGCGGGCGGCGGCGATGGTGAGGATGGCGCGCTCGACGGCATACACGGGATCGCGACCGCCGCCCTTGACGTCGAAATCGGCCGCGGCGACGGCCTGGATGCACCGGCCGAGGGCGGCGCCGTCCCACCCGGAAAGGGCCCGCCGAGCCCGGTCGACCTGCCACGGGGCGAGCCCCAGCTCGCGGGCGATGTCCGCGGACCGGCCGCGGCCGGCCGCGCCCACCTTGACCAGTTGTCGCAGCTGGCTGGCCAGGACCGCGACGATGGGCACCGGGTCGAGACCGGTGCCGATGGCGTGCCGCAGCAGCCGCAGCGCCTCCCCGGCATCCCCGGCGATGGCGGCGTCGGCGACCCGGAACCCGGTCGCCTCGACCTTGCCGCCGTGGTAGGTCGCGACCGCCTGCTGCTCGATGGGCCCCGTCGTGTCGTCGATGAGCTGGCGGCAGGCCGCAGCCAACTCGGCGAGGTCGCTCCCGACCGCCTCGACGAGCGCGCGCACGGCTTCCGGCTGGATCGTGCGCCCCGCCCTCCGAAACTCGTTTGTCGTGAAATCGTGCTTGTCGCGATCGGATTTGATCGCTTGCGCCTCCATGACGCGGGCTCGACCGGCTTTGAGC
Source organism: Nostocoides sp. (assembly GCA_016702415.1). Classification (GTDB taxonomy): domain Bacteria; phylum Actinomycetota; class Actinomycetes; order Actinomycetales; family Dermatophilaceae; genus Nostocoides_A. The sequence goes on along the minus strand of JADJEA010000001.1, from coordinate 1,526,352 downwards.
GCGTCGAGGACACGCTTGCCACGGTTGCCGCCGCGATGGACGACGACCAGGCGGAGGTCCTCGTCGGCCGTGGCGATGACGGTGAGAAGTTCGGCCTGCAACTCCTCGCCGGCCTCGTCCGCCTCCTCGACCACGAGGAGCTTGGCATCCCCGAAGAGGCTCGGGCTCGCCTGCGCGGTGAGTTCTCCCGGCGGCAACTGGCCGACGCCGCGCCGGATGACCTCGATGTCGGGTTGGTGGAGCCGTATGTCGGCGAGCACCTGCGCCAGGGCGCGCTCGGCGAGCAACGCCTCCGGCCCCTGGATGAGAACCAGCGGCGGTATGCCGCCCGCCACCGTCATCTGCCCGCCCCCCTCATGCGCCCGCCCCCCTCATGTGCCACCATCATGCGCTCAGCCTGCCACGGGCGACCGACACCGCTTCGCCACCCGTGACAGCGAGCTACACCAACGGTCGCCGACGCGGCCAAGGTGAGCGTGGCAGGTCGCTGCGGCGCGCCATTGGTGTAGTCGGGGGTTCACCCGCCAGGCGCGCCGCTGTCCAGGCGCGACGGACAGCCTTAGGGCCCAGCCGTGAGACGGTGTCCGGTGACCGATCCAGAACCGACGAGGACGCGAGGCCGATCCGATGACAGGGACTCCGACGACGCGCACGCTTGGCCAGGGCCTCACGGTGTCGGCCATCGGGCTGGGCTGCATGGGGATGTCCCAAAGCTACGGGCCGAATCCGGGTAGCCGGGAGGACATGATCGCTGTCCTCCGGTCGGCGGTCGATGAGGGGGTCACCTTCTTCGACACGGCCGAGGTCTACGGGCCATATGTCAATGAGGAACTGGTCGGCGAGGCGCTCGAACCCGTGCGTGACCAGGTGGTCATCGCGACGAAGTTCGGGTGGGACATCCGAGACGGCCGGATTGTGGGCTTGGACAGTCGTCCTGAGCAGATCCGGCGCGTCGCCGAGGCATCGCTGCGGCGGCTACGGGTCGAGACGATCGATCTCTTCTACCAGCACCGGGTCGACCCCGAGGTCCCGATCGAGGAGGTGGCCGGCGCGGTCGGCGAGCTGATCGCGGCGGGACTGGTGCGCCACTTCGGGCTCTCCGAGGCCAGCGCCACGACGATCCGCAAGGCCCACACGGTCACCCCCGTGACCGCGCTGCAGAGCGAGTACTCGCTGTGGACCCGCGACCCCGAGGCCGACATCATCCCCACCCTCGCCGAACTCGGCATCGGATTCGTGCCCTTCAGTCCGCTGGGCAAGGGCTTCCTCACCGGGACGGTCGACTCCTCGACCACCTTCACCGCTGGCGACATCCGCGCCCGCGTCCCTCGCTTCGACGCCGAGAACCGGGCCGCCAACCAGGCCCTCCTCGACCAGGTCCGCGCCCTCGCCGCCGCCAAGGAATGCACCCCCGGACAGATCGCCCTCGCGTGGCTGCTCGCGCAGCAACCCTGGATCGTCCCGATTCCGGGCACCCGGCGCGTGGAGCGGATCCGTGAGAATCTCGCCGCCGTTCACGTTGCCCTCTCCCCCGAGGAGCGGGCCACCCTCAACACCCTCGCCGAGCAGGTCGGCGTTCACGGCGAGCGCTACAACCCCGAGCACATGAGCTTCCTCGACCGCTGACCGCAGGCTGGCCTGACCTGTGCTCAGCGCCTGCTGGTTGATCTCCAGCCGTCCGGGTCGGTGACCCGGACGTCGGTGAGTCCCCACGCCCGCTGCTGGCGATCCTCGGTCGGTCGTATGCCGTTCCCCACCACCCCATGTCGCAGGGCGACCGCGTCGCGCACCTCGACGACGACCTCGGTGTCACGTGAGTTGGGGTGCACCCTCGGCGGTCAGACCCAGGCCGGCGAGGCGGGCGCGGATGATGTCGTCGGGCAGTTCGAGGGATTCGGCGAGTTCGTCGATGGTCAACCCCATGTCGACCCCATCCCGGAGTTCCTCGTCGTCCTGCTCGGTCCACGGATGCCCTTGGGTGACGGCGGTCCGGGCCGAGGGGGCGACCGGAGGGTCACTTGCGACAGGCTTGGCGTGCGCGGCACCGTCCTGATCGACGACCTCGGTCGCCGAGGCGGCGGCACGACCGGCTCGGGGCCACCCCCCGGGGTGCGGCGACCGGGTTCGGCGACCGGCACGGGCGGCGGGGCGGTCTGGTCGAGTCGCTGCAGGGCCTGGAGCACCAGCGCCCGGTCGGTCGTCGGCCAGAACGGTGGGAGCGAGCGCTGGAGAAACCCGGCATACCGCGCGCTCACCATGCGCGAGTCGAGGAAGGCGACGACCCCCCGATCCTCGACGCCCCTGATCAACCGTCCCGCCCCTTGGGCCAGCCGTAGGGCGGCGTGGGTCGCCGACACGGCCATGAATCCGTTGCCTCCCATCCGGCCGATGGCCTCGGTGCGCGCGCTGGCCAGCGGGTCGTCGGGGCGCGGGAAGGGGATCCGGTCGATGAGCACGAGTTGGCAACTCGCGCCCGGGACATCCACCCCTTGCCAGAGCGTGAGGGTCCCGAAGAGGCAGGTGGTCGGCTCCCGGGCGAAGGCGCGAACGAGAGTGGGCACCTGGTCGTCACCCTGGCACAGGATCTCGAAACCGCTCTCCCCCAACCGATCCCGCATCGCTTCCGCAGCTTCCCGGGCGGCGCGCATCGAGCTGAACAGCCCGAGGGTGCGACCCCCCGCGGCGCGGATCAGCGTCTCGATCTCGTCCAGCGCCGCATCGGACAGCCCACTGCGCCCGGGCGGCGGGAGTTGGGCCGCGACATACGCAATGGCCTGTCCGCGGTAGTCGAACGGGCTGCCGACGTCGATGCCGGCATAGGGTGGCGCCCCCTCCCCCCGCAGCCCGATCGTGCCGGCGAGGGCGTCGAAGCTGCCTCCCAGGGCGAGGGTGGCCGAGGTGAGGATCACCGTCCGATTACTGAAGACCCGGTCCCGCACCAGGGTGGCCACGCTCATCGGCGCGACATGGAGCACGGGTCCTCGTCGCGGGTCGAGGCGATTCCACAGGACGTCGAGGTCGCGCTCGGCCAGCATCCGCTCGCCGGTCTCGAAGACCTCGTCGACCGCCGCCAACGCCACCTGCCGCGCCCCGTCCGGCGCCTCCCCGGATGCCGGCTTCAGCTGAGTCTGGAGGGCCCGCGCCGCGTCCCTCACCGTCGCGAGGGCGAGCGCGAGTTGCTCCGGTATGCCGTCGATCCGGCTCTCCGGCAACCGCTCCAGTGCCGCCTCCAGCGCCACCGCGCAGTCGTCGAGGCGGTCGGCTTCCTCGCCTTTCCCGGCCTTGCGGGCCGCCGCTCGGACCATTCCGGGTGTGAGCTCGTCGGTGATCGTCGAGGTGATCCGGTCCACGAGTTCGTGGGCCTCGTCGATGATGAGCACATCGTGCTCGGGCAACATGAACCGGCCCTCGAACGCGTCGATCGCCATGAACGCGTGGTTGGTGACGACAACATCCACATCCTTGGCGATCTCCCGCGCCCGCTCGACGAAGCACTCTCCCGACATGGGGCACCGGTTGCCGAGACACTCCTCGGCGGAGACACTGACCTGACGCCAGGCGCGCTCGGACACACCGGGAACGAGTTCGTCCCTATCGCCCGAGTTGGTGTCGGCGGCCCACGTCCGCAGCCGGACCACGTCGGCCCCCAACCGGGACGCGGTCGCCGAGACGTCGGCAAGCTCAAAGAGCCCGGCATCGTCCTCGGGCGGGAACCCGCCGGCCAGTTTGTGCTTGCACACATAGTTGCGCCGGCCCTTGACGAGGGCGTAGCGGGGCCGCCGACCCAGGAGGGGGGTGAGCGCCTCGGCCAGCCGGGGCAGGTCACGGTCGATGATCTGACCCTGGAGCGCCAGCGTGGCGGTGGCCACGACGACGGGGGCACCGGTCGAGCTCGCGTGGAGCAGGGCCGGGACGAGATAGGCCAACGACTTCCCGGTGCCCGTCCCCGCTTGGACCAGAAGGTGCTCGCCCGAATCGACGGCCGACTCGACCGCCTGCGCCATCCGGGTCTGGCCGGCCCGTTCGGCACCCCCGAGGGCCGCGACGGCGGCGTGGAGGGCGGCGGCGAGGGTCGGCATACGGCAAGCGTAGGTGGTGGGTCCGACACCATCGCTGGTTATCCACAAGGGGCGGCGGGCACTACCCATGCAGGGGTCGGTGATTGACTACCCCCATGGCGGAAGCGCAGGTCAACGGGATCACGATCCATTACGACGAGCAGGGCGAGGGCGAGCCCATGCTCCTCATCATGGGACTGGCGACCCAACTGATCGCCTGGCCGCCGAGGTTGCTGGATGCCCTGAGCGCGCACGGATTCCGGGTCGTCCGCTTCGACAACCGCGACATCGGGCTCTCGCACAAGCATCACGAGAGCATCCCCCAGCGCGCCGATGTCCTGCGCGGGCTGGCCAGCGGCCGGTTGGCCCGGTCGCACTATCTCCTCGCCGATATGGCCGCCGACGCGGCCGGACTGCTCGACCATCTCGGCATCGACTCCGCCCACGTCGTCGGGGTCTCCATGGGCGGCATGATCGCCCAGGAGCTGACCCTCGAGCACCCGGACCGGGTCCGCAGCCTCTGCTCGATCATGTCCAACACCGGCGATCGCATCCACGGCCGGCCGGCACCGTCGATCATGCCCGGCCTCGGCCGATCGATGGTCGCCAAGCGCCCCACCGACCGGGACGCCGCGATCGCCCTCGGCGTGGAGACCTGGCGGCAGATCTCCGGACCGGGATTCGACGAGGAGGAGATCCGCGGCTTGGTGACCATGGCCGTCGAGCGCGATCCCGAGCCGTACGCCCGCATCCGTCAACTCCTGGCCATCCAGGCCAGCCCCGACCGGACCCGCCGTCTGCGTGACGTCACCGCGCCGACCCTCGTCATCCACGGCCTCCTGGACCGCCTCGTCTCCCCCAGCGGCGGTATGGCGACCGCCCGCGCGATCCCGGGTTCTCGCCTGCTGATGTTCCCCGACATGGCGCACGACCTCCCCCGGGGACGGATCGGGGAGATCGCCGACGCGATCGCCGAGAACGCCGCCCGGGCGCGCGCCGATCGGACTGAGGCGCAGGCCAGCTGACGTCGGGCGAGCCGACGCCCGGCGAAGCTGACGCCGGCAAGCTGACGCCGGCGAGCTGACGCCGGCGAGCTGAGTTCCGGCGGGACCTACTCGCCGTGCGCGCTGTGGCAAACGGCTTCGATGTTGTTGCCGTCGGGGTCGCGCACGAAGGCGCCGTAGTAGCCGGGGTGGTACTCCGGCCAGACCCGCGGGGCATGCAGGCTCTCGGCGCCGAGCTCGATCGCCTTGTCGTAGAACGCCTGGACGGTCTCCACGTCCGGCGCCGCGAAGGCGACGTGCATCTCGCGATTGCACTCGGCCCCCGGCCACTTGCTGATCCAGAACTGCGGCTTGCCTTCGCATCCGTAACCGATCGCCACCCCGAAATCCATCTCCCGGCGGTGGCCGAGGACCGCGAGCACCCCGTCATAGAAGCGGGCACTGGCATCGAAGTCGGAGCAGTTGATCCCGAAGTGGTCGATCATGGGCCCGATCCTTTCACGACGCTCCCCGCGGCGGCGGGGACGCGGCATACAGTGGGCGTCGTCGTTCACCCCGAGGAAGGCCGGCGATGCGTGCACTGGTGAAGCCGGGGCCGGGACCCGGCCTGGAGTTGACCGAGGTCCCCGAGCCCCTGTGCGGGCCGAACGACGTCAAGGTCAGGGTGCTGCGCGCCGGGCTCTGCGGAACCGATCTCCACATCCGCGCGTGGGACCCGTGGGCCGAGGCGACGCTCGCGCCGCCCCTGGTCGTGGGCCACGAGTTCTACGGCGAGGTCGTGCAGGTCGGGGAGGATGTCCCCGCCGGGTCGGTGTCGGTGGGCGACCGGGTCTCCGGTGAGGGCCATATCGTCTGCGGTCACTGCCGCAACTGCCGAGCCGGCCGACGGCACCTGTGCATCAACACGATCGGGATCGGGGTCAATCGCGACGGGGCGTTCGCCGACTACATCGTTATCCCCGCGAGCAACGCCTATGTCCAACCGCCGAGCGTCGACCCGGATCTCGGGGCGATCTTCGACCCCTTCGGGAATGCGACCCACACGGCGCTCCAGTGGCCGATGGTCGGCGAGGACGTCCTCATCACCGGCGCCGGACCGATCGGCGTCATCGCCACCGCCATCGCCCGGCACGCCGGTGCCCGGCACATCGTCGTCACCGACCTCTCCGACGTCCGGCTCGACCTCGCTCGCGGCGCGGGAGCCGACCTCGTCGTCAACACGGGCCGCCAGAGCATTCGGGACGCGCAGGCCGAACTCGGGATGCGCGAGGGCTTCGACATTGCCCTCGAGATGTCCGGGGCGCCACGGGCGGTGGAGGAGCTCATCGACAATATGAACCACGGGGGGCGGGTGGCGATGCTGGGGCTGCCGCCCGCGGCATACGCGATCAATTGGGGCAAGGTCATCACGCACATGTTGACCATCCGCGGGATCTACGGGCGGGAGATGTACGAATCCTGGTATGCGATGGGGGCCATGCTCCAGACCTCCCCCACGCTCACCGACGCCGTCAAGTCGGTCATCACGCACCGCGTGCCCGCAGCGCAGTGGTCGGACGCTTTCGACATCGCCCAATCCGGGCAGTGCGGCAAGGTCGTCATGAATTGGGAGGACTGAGGATGTACGACACCGTCCGCGGCGAGCTCGTCGCCGAACTCGCGGCGATCGCCGATGCGGGACTGACGAAGTCCGAGCGGGAACTGACCACCCCGCAGTCGGCCCATATCGCCACCACCGCGGGCGAGGCGCTGAACTTCTGCGCCAACAACTACCTCGGCCTGGCCGACCATCCCGACGTGGTCGCCGCCGCGCGCGACGCCCTCGACCGATGGGGATTCGGTATGGCGAGTGTCCGCTTCATCTGTGGCACCCAGTCCCAGCACCGCGACCTCGAGCGGGCCCTGTCGGCCCACCTGGGCACGGACGACACGATCCTCTATTCGTCGTGCTTCGATGCGAACGGCGGGATCTTCGAGGTCCTCCTGGGTGAGGGCGACGCCGTCATCTCGGACGCCCTCAATCACGCCTCCCTCATCGACGGCATCCGCCTGTGCAAGGCGACGCGCTATCGCTATGCCAATGCCGATATGGCCGACCTGCGCGCGCAGCTCGAGGCCGCGGCGACCGGGGGTTCGCGCCGCGTCCTCGTCGTGACCGACGGGGTGTTCTCGATGGATGGCTCGTTCGCCCCGCTGCCGCAGATCTGCGATCTCGCCGAGGAGTTCGGGGCGATGGTCATGGTCGACGACTCCCATGCCGTCGGGTTCATCGGGGGGACGGGGGCGGGCACGCCGGAGCACTTCGGGGTCCGCGAGCGGGTGGACATCCTCAGCGGCACCCTCGGCAAGGCCCTCGGCGGGGCTTCCGGTGGCTACATCAGTGCCCACCAGGAGATCGTCGACCTGTTGCGGCAGCGGTCCCGGCCCTATCTCTTCTCCAATGCCGTGGCCCCGAGTGTGGCCGCCGGATCGCTCGCCGCCCTGCGGCTGGCTGCCTCCGCGGGTGAGGCGCGCGCGCGGCTCGAGGCCAACGCCGCGCTCTTCCGCGACCTCATGGGCGCGGCGGGCTTCGAGCTCCTCCCCGGTGAGCACCCAATCGTGCCCGTGATGTTCCGCGGCGATGACGGGGCGCGGACGGCGACGGACGTGGCCGACGCGATGCTCGCGGAGGGCGTCTACGTCATCGCGTTCTCCTATCCGGTGGTCCCCAAGGGCGCGGCCCGCATCCGCGTCCAGCTCTCGGCCGCACACTCGCCGGAGGATGTGCGCCGGTGCGTGGAGACCTTCGTCACGGCCCGCGCTCGGGTGACTGGATAGGCTGGCGAGGTACCCATCGGACTCGGCCACGCGGCATACGCCCACCGCCGGGTCACCAAGGAGGTGCCTGATGGGCAAGTGGACGACCGACGACATCCCCGACCAGCACGGGCGGGTAGCGATCGTGACGGGAGCCAACTCAGGAATCGGGCTGGAGACGGCAACCGCGTTGTGCGCCAAGGGCGCTCATGTGGTCTTCGCGTGCCGGAATGTCGGCAAGGCGGACACGGTGCGCCGCGGCATACCCGGCAGTCACGAGACGCGACGGCTCGACCTGGCCGATCTCGACTCCGTCCGGGCGTTCGCCGACGGCGTGAGCGACTGGCGGATCGACGTCCTGATCAACAACGCGGGCATCATGGCCGTCCCCAAGCGCGCGTCCGCGCAGGGCCACGAGTCCCAGTTCGCAACCAATGTCCTCGGGCCCTTCCTCCTGACCAATCTCCTTCTCCCGCGAATCACCGATCGGGTCGTCACGCTGTCGTCGCTGATGCACCGGGCGGGGCGGATCTCGCTCGACGACCCCGATTTCGAGCGACGGCGCTACTTGCCCTGGCTGGCCTACAGCCAGAGCAAGCTCGCCGACCTCGTCTTCGCCTATGAGTTGCAGCGTCGCCTCACCTCCGCCCACTCGCGCGTGCGCTCGATGGCCGCTCACCCGGGGTATGCCGCCACCAACCTCCAGGGACACACCGAGACCTTCCAGGACGCGGTGATGACGTTCGCGAACCGGTTCTCCGTCCTCGCGCAGCCGGCCGCGATGGGTGCCCTCCCGGTGTTGTATGCCGCGACCGTCCCCGACCTGGCCGGCGGCACCTATGTCGGTCCGTCGGGTTGGGGCGAGACGCGCGGTCACCCGCGCCCGGTCGGGTCGAACGCGGCGTCGCACGACGCGGAGTTGGCCCGGGGCCTGTGGGAGCTATGTGAGCAACTCACCGGCCGGCCGTTCACCGTCTGACGGGATCGCGGCCAGCCCGGTCGAGTCGGTGTCAGGATCGCGTTGTTGTCGGCCTCGAGCCGGGGCAGGACCGAGCGTGGGTCAGGATCGAGCCGCCGTCAGGACAACGGCAGGGCAACCCAGGTCAGCGCCGGGCCGGTGGCGCTCGCATTGGCCGTGACCTTGAGGAACGACTTGACGTTGAGGTCGCCGTCGACCGTGATCCGCTGGAACTTCGTCGAGTAGCCCTTGACGCCGTAGATGGACAGCCACTTCGAGCCGGACTTCAGCGGGTAGTCGTTGTTGAACTCGTGGCTGTCGCCATTGAAGAGGTAGACCTGCCCCTTGTACTGGTTGGTCTGGTTGATCAGCGTCTGCACGAGCGGCTTGTAGGCCGTGAGCTTGGTCGCGTCCACGGGCTTGGTGGGATCGAACATGTCGACGTGGAGGAAAATCGCGACCGCGCGCGCCCCGGTGTCCTTGGCCTGGCTGAACGCCGCCTCGATCGTGTGGATGGCGCTGGCCATGCGCTTGGCCTGCTCCGCCCTTTGTGCCGGGGTCGCGGCGGTGCGGCCGGCCCACGGGAGGAGGTCGTCGTTCTCGCCGACGACGTGGACGACGGTGAAGACGATGCCGTCGCGCACAAGTCGGACGTTCTCGGGGAACCCGGTGGTCGACTGGCTCGACAACGGAATCGGCGCCTTGCCCAGGCTGCGTCCCGGGACCGGATACATCACCGAGCGAAGCTTGGTGAGTCGCTCGAGCGGGTTGTAGCCACCCGAGACCGGCTGGCTGCAATCGGTCCATTCGTTGTCGCCCGGGGTGTAGATCAGGGCCGTCGAGAACTTGTTGAAGAGACCAAGGATCTTGGTCATATAGGCGCTATCGCAGCGACGCTCCGAGTACTTGATGTCCCCGACGTGGAAGGTCATCACGGGATTGGAGGCGTTGATCTTGGAGATCCAGGAAGGGAACAGGCTCAGCTGGGTCGTGCCATAGGGCTGGTCGCCGATGACGACGAACGAGTAGGGCGTCGCGCGGCCGCTCGCGGTGTTCGTGCTCGAGGACGCGGCCTGCGCCGAGGAGAGGCCCGACGCGAGGCCGACGAGAGCGAGTGCGGTTGCGGTGATGGTGGCGCGGAAGCGCATGAGGAACTCCTTGAGCGTTCGGGGTCGGCGCGATTGTGCGACGCCAACCTGGGAACGTTGGACGTATGCCGCACCGCATTGAGGGCGGACTGCCGTCCATCGCGTTCCGCCCCAGCGTAACCCGGCTTCCGCCGCCGGACGGGGGTGGGCGGGCGGCATACCTAGAGCGGTCCAGGGACGCCGACGCCGCAGACGCCGTCCGTGCCGGACGGTCGCTTTGCGTGGCTGCAGCGAGACCACGCCCTCGCAATGGAAGGCGCGGAGGCGGAGTCGCACAGCTTCGCGCCGCGTGAGTGCCCTCGCACCCAAGGGGCGCTGAGGGCACTCACGCGACGCACTGGCGTCCGCGACGGCTCGCTTTCAGCTGCACCCGGAGGTGGAGCCGCAGCCCTCGCAGACGTAGCAGGAGCCGGCGGGGCGCATCCGGGTGCCGCAGGTCAGGCACATCGGGGCGTCGGCGGTCTTGCCCTGGAATCGGGCCATCAGGTCCTGCGAGGAGTGGATGTCGTTGGTGACTTCGCGCGCCGACGCCGCGCCAGCACCCGAGGTGATCCGGTCGGCGTCGAGATCGCGGCCTTCATGGGCCGGGCGGTCACCGCGTTTCGAGCTCGCCCCGAGGCCCTGGGAGAGGGACTCGATCTCGTCCTCGAGCTCCTCCTCCGACTCGCTGTCGACGTCGCTCGCGGCATACGACCCGGTCTCGAGTTGGCGCGCCCGCTCGGCGGCGGTGTGGATGCCCATGAACGAGCGCGTGTCGAAGTCGAGGTAGTCCAGGGCCAGGCGGCGGAAGACGTAGTCCATCAGGGACTGGGCCATCCGCACGTCCGGGTCGTCGGTCATGCCAGCCGGCTCGAACCGCATATTGGTGAACTTCTCGACGTAGGTCTCCAACGGGACGCCGTATTGCAGGGCGACCGAGATGGCGATGGAGAACGCGTCCATCACGCCGGCCAGGGTGGAGCCCTGCTTCCCGAACTTCAGGAAGAGCTCACCGAGGCGGCCGTCGTCGTAGTTGCCCGCGGTGAGATAGCCCTCGGCCCCGCCGACGGTGAACGAGATGGTCTGGGAGTTGCGCCGCTTCGGCAGACGCTCACGAACGGGTTTGTACTCGATGACCTTTTCGATGACCGTCGTCGCCGCGGCGGCCGCATTGTCCTTCGCCGTGGACCCGCCATCGGAAAGGGGCTGCCCGACCTTGCAGTTGTCGCGATACACCGCGAGCGCCTTCAGCCCGAGCTTCCAGCCCTGGATGTAGACGTCCTCGATCTCCTCGACCGTTGCGGTCTCGGGGAGGTTGACCGTCTTGGAGATCGCACCGGAGAGGAACGGCTGCGTCGCCGCCATCATCCGGACGTGCCCCATCGGCGAGATCGCCCGGGCACCCATCGCGGTGTCGAAGATCTCGTAGTGGTCCGTCTTCAGGCCGGGGGCGTCGATGACGTGGCCCTTGTCGGCGATGAACTCGACGATCGCCTCGATCTGTTCCTCGGCGTACCCGAGCTTGCGGAGGGCGCGGGGGATGGTCAGGTTGACGATCTGCATCGAGCCGCCGCCGACGAGCTTCTTGAACTTGACCAGCGAGAAGTCCGGCTCGATTCCCGTTGTGTCGCAGTCCATCATGAACCCGATGGTCCCGGTCGGGGCCAAGAGGCTCGCCTGCGCGTTGCGGAAGCCGTTCTTCTCACCCGTCTTGACGACAGCGTCCCAGGCCTTCGTGGCGTGGCGGTGGATGTCCTCGTCCATCTGCCCCCGGGTGCGCAGGGCGTCATTGGCGGCCTGGTGCTTGCGCATGACGCGCTTGTGGGCGTCCGCGTTGCGGGCGTACCCGGCATACGGACCGACGACCCCGGCGATTTCGGCGGAGCGGCGGTATGCCGCGGCCGTCATGAGCGAGGTGATCGCCGCGGCGAGCGCGCGGCCGCCGTCCGAGTCGTACCCGTGGCCGGTCGCCATCAAGAGGGCGCCGAGGTTGGCGTACCCGACCCCGAGCTGCCGGTAGTCGACGGTGGTCCGGGCGATCGCCTCGGTCGGGAAGTCGGCGAAGCAGATGGAGATGTCCATCGCGGTGGTGACGAGTTCGACGACCTTCTCGAAGGTGGCGGCGTCGTAGGTGTTGTCGTCGCGGAGGAACTTCAGGAGGTTGAGGCTCGCGAGATTGCACGAGGAGTTGTCGAGGGACATGTACTCCGAGCACGGGTTGGACGCCGTGATCCGGCCGGTCTCGGGGTTGGTGTGCCAGTCGTTGATCGTGTCGTCGTATTGAATCCCCGGGTCGGCGCACTCCCAGGCGGCCGTGGAGATGCGCCGCATGAGGGCGCGTGCATCGACGGTGTCGATGACCTCCCCGGTCATCCGCGCGCGAAGACCGAACTGCGCGCCGTCCTCAACCGCCCGCATGAACTCGTCGTTGACGCGCACCGAGTTGTTGGCGTTTTGGTACTGGACGCTGACGATGTCCTTGCCGCCGAGGTCCATGTCGAAGCCCGCGTCGCGGAGGGCGCGGATCTTGTCCTCCTCGCGCGCCTTGGTGTCGACGAACTCCTCGATATCGGGGTGGTCGACATCGAGGACGACCATCTTGGCCGCACGCCGGGTCGCGCCACCGGACTTGATGGTGCCGGCGGAGGCATCGGCGCCGCGCATGAACGACACCGGTCCGGACGCTGTTCCGCCGCTGCTGAGCAACTCCTTGGAGGCGCGGATCCGCGAGAGGTTGAGGCCGGCTCCCGATCCCCCCTGGAAGATCTTGCCCTCCTCCTTGTACCAGTTGAGGATGCTGTCCATCGAGTCGTCGACGGCGAGGATGAAGCAGGCGCTGACCTGCTGCGGTGACTTGGTCCCCACGTTGAACCAGACCGGCGAGTTGAAGCTGAACACCTGGTGGAGGAGGGCGTAGGTCAACTCGTACTCGAAGATCTCGGCGTCCTGCGGGCCGGCGAAGTAGCCATGCTCCTTGCCCGCCTTGGTGTAGGTCAGGACGACCCGGTCGATGAGTTGCTTGAGGCTGCGCTCCCGGGCCGGGGTGCCGACAGCACCCCGGAAGTACTTGGTCGTGACGATCGTGCTCGCGTTGACCGACCAGAAGTCGGGGAACTCGACCCCCTTCTGATCGAAGATGACCTCGCCCGTCTTCCAGTTGGTCTGGTTGATGTCGCGCAGTTCCCACGTCACCTCGTCGTAGGGGTGGACACCGGGCGTGGTGTAGATGCGCTCGATGGTCAGGCCTTTGGCCCGGCCCGATCGAGCGGATCCCGAACGCGCGGTCTCGGTCATGTCGTGCCTCTCCTCGTGGGGGGTGTTGCTGGTTCTGATGCTGTCACCGGGCACCGACAGCGGCCCTGCTGCCGAAGCCCGGGAGTTCCTAGGGGGTGCGAGCCACCGGCTCGGTGCCGACGGGTTCGCGTGCGGCACGCAGCAGCGCGATCGCCGACTCGAAGTCCTCGAGCGCCTCGAAACTCTGGTAGACGCTGGCGAAGCGGAGGTAGGCCACCTCGTCGAGTTCGCGGAGGGGGCCGAGGATGGCCATGCCCACCGCGTGCGCGTCCACGCCCGCATTGCCCTGCCTGCGGATCCTCTCCTCGACACGCTGGACGAGCAAAGCGAGTTGGTCCTCACTCACCGGCCGGCCCTGGCAGGCCTTGCGGACGCCGACGAGGATCTTGGTGCGACTGAACGGCTCGGTGACCCCGGATCGCTTGACCACGGTCAAGCTCGCCGTCTCGATCGTGGTGAAGCGCCGCCCGCAGTCGGGGCATTGGCGGCGGCGGCGGATCTGCGAACCGTCGTCGGCCGTCCGGGAGTCGACCACGCGGGAATCCGGAAATCGGCAGAACGGGCAGTGCATACTGGCTCCTTCCGCCGCCGTTGGGGACACGTCGGTGGACGGTCCTGGGGAAAACCTGTGGGCAAGTCATCCGTGGTGTGCACTATATGTGGATGAACTACATCCGTGTAACCACTAGATGTGGGAATCTAATCCCCGTATCGCCCGCGGCGCAAGCGCCACGCCGGGTGTGTCTCGGATTGGGGTCCCAGGCTCCGTGGGGAGACGCGCGGGTCCCCGCCACCATCCCCACTGGGCGCCGCCACAACCATGTCCGACGCTCGCGCGCATGTCCGACGCCCGCGCGACCGCTGCTCAGGAGCCTGGGATGACCAGGGAGTCGCCCGCGATGATGCGGTCGTTCTGGAGCCGGTTGGCGCGCTGGATCGCGTCGATGCCCTCGGCCATCGACAGGTCGGGGAGGTAGGTGACCGCGAGTTCGGACAGCGTCTGTCCGGGCCGGACGGTGATCGTCTGCTGCGTGGCCGCCGCGCTCACGCCCCCGAAGCGCACGCTCACCGCGAAGCCGAGGCACGCGAGGGCCAGAGCCACGAGGAGAGTCACGGTCAGTCGTCCCGCCCGGGTGACCCGCAGCGCCGACGCGCGTGACCCAGCAGGCTGGACCCGCCCGGTGAGGGCCGGCCCGACGATGATCGGCACCGTGGGCGCAGCGATCGACACCCCGGGTGCGGCGATCGGGGCCGTGAGGGCGGTGGCGGCCGACCGACCTCGACCGCGGGGGGACAGGGCGGGTGCGGGCGTCCGCTGACGACCGGTCCCGATCGGCGTCCTCATGGTGGTCCCGCCCCAGCCCACTGCCACTGCGCTCATCGCGCTCTCCTTCCCTTCGTGATCGAACCTGCGTTCGATCCTGCCTATCCGATTGGTAGCACGTCTGTTCGATGAAATACAAGACACGCTCGAACAAATATCGGAGTTTCCCCCGTTGACCACCTATGCTCGAGGAGTCGGACAGAGCCTGACAGGGCCCACCGACAGCCCCTCCGGGATCAGCGCAGGACCCGGGGCGAGCCCCGTCGAGGAGAGGTGTGATGAGGACATGACCAACGAGCGGGAAGCCGGGAGGCGCCGCGCGGGACGCCCCCGCAACGACAGTCCGGACCTTCAGGAGACGGAGGCCGAGCGGGCGTCCGTGAGGGCGCTGCCCGAGCACGATCGCCCGGAGGTCCTGACAGTCCGCCAGCGCCGAGTCCTGGAGTGCATTCGATCCTCGATCGACACTCGGGGCTACCCACCGAGCATGCGCGAGATCGGCGACGCCGTCGGGTTGACCTCGCCCAGCTCGGTCGCCCACCAATTGATCGCCCTGGAGCGCAAGGGCTACCTGCGCCGCGACCCGAACCGGCCCCGGGCGATCGAGGTCTTGGCGCCGAACCAGCCGTCGGACCAGCCGGGCTATCGCGGCCATACGTCCGCGGAGCCGGACTCCCAGGGCGACGTCACCGACAGCGGCGACGCCCGCCCCGAGGCCTCCTATGTGCCCGTGCTCGGTCGCATCGCCGCAGGGGTGCCGATCATGGCCGAGGAAGTCGTCGAGGACGTCTTCCCCCTCCCCCGGCAGATCGTCGGCGAGGGCCCGCTCTTTCTCTTGCGCGTCGCCGGGGACTCCATGGTCGACGCCGCCATCTGCGATGGCGACTGGGTGGTCGTCCGGCAGCAGCCGACGGCCAACAACGGCGAGATCGTGGCCGCGATGCTCGACAACGAGGCGACCGTCAAGACGTTCAAGCGCCGAGACGGCAAGATCTGGTTGCTGCCGGCCAATCCGCAGTTCTCACCGATCGACGGCGACCACGCCACGATCCTCGGGAAGGTCACGGCGGTCCTGCGTCGCCTGTGACGGACCAAGAAACCGCAGGGGTCACGCTCGCCTTCTCCATGGAATCCACCGCCGCGGTGAGGGTGGGGGTCAGCCCCGCGTCCAGACGCACCGTCGCCAGGTCGTCCCCGCGGGTGGGGCCGCGCGTGACGATCCCGATCGGTATGCCGCGCCGCGCCGCCCGGCGAACGAACCTCAGCCCGCTCATGACGGCGAGCGAGGACCCCAGGACGAGGAGTGCGGGGGCGGCGTCGGTGAGGTCGAAGCAATGGGCCACCCGCTCCGGCGGGACGCTCGCACCGAAGAAGACGACGTCCGGCTTGAGGGTGTCGGCGCGGCATACGGCACACGTGGGTGCCCGAAACCGGGCCACCGCCGCGTCGGCGAGGACGATGTCGCCGTCCGGTCGGATCTGACTGCTGACCTGCGACCCGTCCGGCGCCGCCACCCCGGCGAGATCGGCGAAGCCGGGGTTGGCGCTCGCCATATGCGACTGGAGGACATCGCGATCCTCTGGTGTCCCGCAGGTGAGACAGACGGCGCGACCGAGAGATCCGTGGAGTTCGACGACATCGCGGCAGCCGGCACGCTGATGGAGGCCGTCGACATTCTGCGTGATCACCTGACCGATGGCGCCCCGGCGCTGGAGCGCGGTCAGGGCCCGGTGGCCGGCGTTGGGTTGAGCGCGCGAGAAGCGCTGCCAGCCCACGAACGAGCGCGCCCAGTACCTCTGCCGCGCCTGGCTGGACCCGACGAACTCCCCATGCGACATGGGGGTCACCCGGCGCGCGCCATCCGGGCCCCGGTAGTCGGGGATCCCGGAATCGGTGCTCATTCCAGCGCCGGTGAGCACCAGGGCCGGGCCGGCAGCGAGGAAATCGACGAGCCGGGAGGCGGCCGAGGTGGAGACCGGGCTTCTCGACACGGCCACAGTATGCCGCGCCCCGACCGTCCATAAGCCAGCTGAGCATTTCCTCCCGCCGCATAACCTGACGTTATAGAATCGCCGGGTGATCGACGTCGCCGGGCTCCGCGTCATGAAGGCGATTGCCGACGAGGGAAGCTTCACCGGGGCGGCCGTGGCCCTCGGCTACTCCCAGCCCGCGGTCTCGCAGATGGTCCGCCGCCTCGAACAGCGCGCGGGGACCGCCCTCGTCGACCGGGTCGGCCGCACCGTCCGTCTGACCGAAGCCGGCCAGACGCTGGCTCGGCGAGCGGGCGAAGTCCTCAGCGCAATCGACGCGGCCGAGGAGGAGGTGGCCGCCATCGCGGGCCTGAGGGCCGGTCGGGTCCGCATCGCGGCGTTCCCGTCTGCATCCGCCACGCTGGTGCCCAAGGCGCTCGCCCTGGTCAAGCAGCGCTACCCCGAGGTCGCGGTCACCTTCACCGAAGCCGAGCCCCCCGAGTCCCTGGCCGCCCTCCGGGCCGGCGACTGCGATCTCGCCATCGCCTTCGCCTACGAGGGCACCGATGTCGGCCGGGGCGAGGAGGACCTCGACGTCTTCTCCACGCGCCACCTCCTGGACGACGAGGTGCTATTGGCCTTGCCGACCGGGCACCCTCTCGCCTCCGTCGGTGTCGTCGACATCGACCAGCTCCGGGACGCGACCTGGATCGCCGGGTGTCCGCGCTGCCGCGGTCACCTGTTGTCCATGTGCCGTAGCGCCGACTTCAGCCCCGATGTCGCCTTCGAGACCGAGGACTATGTCGCCGTCGCCGGGCTCGTCGCCGCCGGGCTGGGAGTCGCACTCATCCCGGATCTCATCGTCCGCACCGCCCACCATCCCGGGGTCGTCACCACCAGGGTGCGTCCGGCTTCGAAGCGGCAGATCGTGGCCGTCACCACCCCCGATCTCGAGCGGGTCCCCGCCGTGGCCGCAACATTGGACGCGCTGTGCGAGGTCGCACACTCCAGCGAACTGGCACCGACCTTCCCGGCACCCGAACTCGACTACTACCTCTAAGGAGGGCCCCGGGACGGCGCCACCATGAGAGTCCCGCGCTCCTTCCAGAACGCGAGTGCCCCATCACGGTCGGTGCGGTAGACACGCATACCCTCGGCGGCCAGCAGCGACAGCGTCGTTGGAGCGGGATGCCCGTAGTCGTTGTCGGCACCGACGCTGATGACGGCCGCCCGGGCGTGGATGGCCGCAAGGAGATCCCGGTCGAGATTGCTGGACCCGTGGTGGGGTGCCTTCAGGACGTCGTAACCACCGAGCCGGCCGTATGCCGCGGGATCGCGCCGCAGCGCACTCAACAGCGCCTGTCCGGCCTCGCGTTCGATGTCCCCGGTGAGCAGGACGTCGAGATCCCCGACCCGGGCATCGAGGACGATGCTCGCGTTGTTGGGCACCGACCCCTCGTGGATCGTCCGCTGCGGCCACCACACCCGGGCCGCCACTTGACCCCACACGAAGCGCTCGCCAACCTGGACCACCTGGATCGGTATGCCGCGCGCCCCGCCAAGCGGCGGACCTCCGCTTCCCGGTCCGCCGGCTCCGGGACCGGTGACACCAGCAGGCGGGTGACCCGCCTCCCGGAAACGGCGCCAGCCAGCCCGTCCACATGGTCGGCGTGGAAGTGCGTGAGCACGACCGCGTCGAGGACTGCCACCCCCAGGCGCGACAAGCAGTGGTCGACCAGGCGCGAGTCAGGTCCGGCGTCGACGAGGACGGCGTGGCCGGGGCCGCTGTGCAGGACGAGCGCATCGCCCTGGCCGACATCGCATGCGACGAACTCCCAGGAGGCCGCCGGCCACAGGACCGGCGTGGTGGGAACGCTCAATGCCAGGGCCATCGCGGAGACGGCCGCAGCGGTCACCGGCCGACGGCGAGCGGCATACGCGATCCGCGGTGCCGCGACCAGGACACCCAGGGTTAGGCCCGCCAGCGCCACGGCCCCCAGGGCCGACTTCGGCCAGGGCACATTCGCCCACGACCGATCGGCTCCCCAGTGGGCGACGGCGGCGATCCCCAGGGCGGGGATCGCGGGCAGCCAGGCGGCGTGATGGGCCAGGGCGGGCCAGACGAGCGCCCCGAGCATGCACCCGATGCCACCCAGCGTCACCGGCGCGACCAGCGGTGCGACCAGAAGGTTCGCCGGGATACCTACCAGGCTCACCATGCCCGACAGCAAGACGATGACCGGGGCGCACATGACTTGGGCGGCGACGGGGATGACCAGCGCCTCGGCGAGGCCGGAGAGGCGCCTCGGCATCCGCCGCCGCAGCCAGGACGACCACGGGCGGACGAACATGAGCAGTCCGAGCGTCGCGAGGGTGGACAGGGCGAAACCGTAGCTGCGCGCCAACCAGGGATCGACGACAAGAAGCGCGACGACCGCGCCGGCGAGGGCCGGCAGGCCCGCGGCCCGGCGTGAGTTGCGCAGGCCCAGCAGGCCGATGGCCCCCATGGCTGCCGCCCGCAGGACACTTGGCTCCGGGCGCGCGACCAGCACAAAGGCGACCAGCACCGCTCCCAGGACCGCCGGACGCCACCGCCTCCGGACGCCGAGCAGACGCAGCACGGGCAAGACCGCACCCAGGGTGATACTCACGTTCGCCCCCGAGACGGCAGCCAGGTGGGTCAGCCCGGTCGCTCGCATGTCGGCGGACAACTGCGGCGGTGACCGCGACGTGTCGCCGATGACGAGGCCGGGCACGAGGCCCGCGGCATCGGTCGGCAGCCCCGTCATCGCAGCGCGCAGCGCCGAACGTGGTCGTTCGGCCCACGCGTACGCCCATCCCCCGCGACCCTCGACCACGGGGGCGGAAAGCACCCGCGCGGACGCCACGACATCGTCCGATGGGTCGGCGGCGGCCAGCCGCACCTGTGCACTGACCCGGTCGTGCCATCCGAGATCGCGCCAGCGGTGGTCGGCCACGACCAATACCGGGGCCCGCACGCTCGCCGAGCGACCCCGGCCGGTGACGGCGTCGACGCGAAGTCGCAGGAAGACCTTGTCGGCGGACATCCCCCCGGTCGACTTCGCGACCACGGGTTCGCCGACCACCACGCCGGTCACCGTCACCACGGCGTGATCGGCGGCGAGGGCGAGCAAGGGGCCGGTGCGTCGCACGGCGTCGGCGCCGGCGGAGGCCCCGACGACCAGAGCCACGCACCCACCACCGAGCCCGAGGCGCAGCCATGCCCGGGAGGTGCGTCCATGGCGGGGGCGGCCGCGCCATACGGACAGGGCGGCGACCACCGTCGCAACCGCGGCGATCGCGGTCTTGACGGCAGGGGTCAGTCCCAAGGTGACCGCCCCGGCGGCCCAGGCCACGACCGCGGGGATCAGCAGTCTCAGGTCCGAGGCTCGCGGTGCCTTCGGCCGTCGCGGATCGATGACGACCTGGCGGACGTGACCATTGCCGTCGACGGCGGCTCGGCCATCCACGGTGCACCTGGCGCGGGCCATCCGGCCGCCCGGGCCGGCTGCCGGAGTCGAGGATGCGCGCATCGACCGCACCTCACACCGTGACGAGGGGGCGAAGGTTGGCGAGGACTTTCTCGCCGATCCCGGAAACCTCACCGAGCTCGTCGACCGAGGAGAACCTCCCGTGCTCGGCGCGCCAAGCCAGGATCCGCCCAGCCAGGACAGGGCCGACCCCGGGCAGGCCGTCGAGGGCGGTCAGGTCGGCGGAGTTGAGGTTGATCGGTGCCGGGGCGGCCGGGCCCGAGGCAGCACCCCCCGCTCCCGCTCCGGGGGCGGATGCACCGACTGCCTCTCCGGGCTTGGGGATGAGGATCTGCTCCCCGTCGACGAGGACCCGCGCGAGGTTGACCGCGGAAAGATCGGCGCCCTTCGTCGCGCCCCCGGCCTTGGCGACCGCGTCGACCACCCGGGAACCGGCGGGCAGCTCGATGACACCGGGATGGCGGACCTGACCGACGACGTGGACGACGACGACACCGGTGGCGGCCGGTCCCGACATGGCCGCCGGTGTGGCAACGACCGGGCCGGCAGCCGTGGGCGATGAGGTCGGCGACGCCGAGGTCCCATCGGGGGCCGGGCCGCCACCCATTGCCCCCGAGCCTGGGCTGGATGCCGCGACCGGAGTCCCCAGGTGGCGTGCCTGCAGCAGGCGCACACCGAAGACCACCGCGAAGCAGACCACAAGGACGACGACCGCCACCAGGGCCGGACGGGCGACGGCGACCCGCGCACCCCGCACGCCCGCCGGGGTCGTCAGCCACGACGGCCGCGCCACAGTGCGGGTATGCCGACCACCCCGCCCCCGGTCCCCCAGCCCTTCGACGTCGCCCCGCGCCGTCTCGCCCCGCGCCGTCTCGCCCCGCGCCGTCTCGCCCCGCGCCGTCTCGCCCCGCGCCGTCTCGCCCCGCGCCGTCTCCCCAAGCGCCGACCCACTGGGCGCCGCCTCACCCCACGCCTCACCCCACGGCGACTCGCCCCACGCCAGGTCATCCCGACCGCCGTCGTCAAAGCTCTCGCTCCACCGGGTCCCCCACGGGGCCATCGACCTGCACCGGCTCCCACGCCGCACCGGCCCGGCCCGTGCCCAAAGCGGCGGCGAGCCGGGCCGAGGCCTCGTTGCGGCGGGATCTGGTCATAGCGCCTCACGCTAGGCACCCCGTTCGGCCGTGCGCGAGCAGCAACAGCCGAGCCTGTGGACACGCGCGAATCCTCGACGCGCCGACCCTGTGGACGATCCCCGGGGCGTGGTGAGGGCGCCGCCCGACTGCGTCGGGCGGCCCCCTCACCACGCCCCGATCCGCCTACAGCGGAACGACATTCACCAACTTCGGGGCGCGCACGATGACCGTGCGCACACCGCCGCCCACGGCGTCGAGGACCTTCGGCCGAGCCATGACCAGATCCCGCAACGCATCCTCGGCGATCCCTGCGGGCACCTCGACGCGATCCCGGACTTTTCCGCGAATCTGGATGACACAGGTGACCGTCTCCTCGACCAGATACCGCTCGTCGGGGAGGGGGAAGGCGGCATACGCCAACGACTCGGGGTGACCGAGCCGGTTCCACAACTCTTCGGCGATATGGGGCGCCAGCGGCGCCACCATGAGGACGAGTTGCTCGGCCACCGAGCGGGGCACCACCTCGAGCTTCGTCAGGGCGTTGTTGAGCTCCGTCAGCCGCGCGATCGCCGTGTTGAAGCCCAGCGTCGCATAGTCCTCGCGCACGGCCGCGATGCTCCGGTGCAGGACCCGCAGCGTCGCATCGTCGGGGCTGACGTCGGCGACCCGGACCGCGCCGGTGTCCTCGTCGATCACAATGCGCCACAGGCGCTGGAGGAACCGCAGGCTACCGACGACGGCCTTGGTCTCCCAGGGCTTGGAGTGCTCCAGCGGCCCCATCCCCATCTCATAGAGCCGAAGAGTGTCGGCGCCGTACGCGGCATACATCTCATCGGGACTGACCATGTTCTTGAGGGACTTCCCGATCTTGCCGAACTCGCGGTTGACCACGGCGCCGCGGTAGGTGAACACCGGCTCGCCGGCGGCGTCGGCGGTCTGGACGACCTCCTTCGCCTCGACATACTGCCCCCGGGAGTCGGTGTAGGCCGGAGCCTGGATGTAGCCCTGGGAGAAGTACCGCCGGAACGGCTCGTCCGACGTCAAATGCCCGAGGTCGTGAAGGACTTTGTGCCAGAAGCGGGCATAGAGCAGGTGGAGGACGGCATGCTCGACGCCGCCGATGTAGAGGTCGACTCCCCCAGGGTCGGCCGTCCCGGCGATGACGGGCGTGTCCCGGGGCCCGATCCAGTAGGCCTCGTTGGCCGGGTCGAGGAAGCTCGCCGCGTTGCTGGGGTCGAGATAGCGCAGGTAGTACCAGCACGAGCCGGCCCAGTTGGGCATCGTGTTGGTGTCGCGCCGGAACCTCCGGCGGCCGCGCCCGTCACCGAGGTCGAGTTCGACCTCGACCCACTCCGGCACCCGGGACAGCGGCGCTTCCGGCGAGCTGGAGTTGTCCTGGGGGTCGAAGGTCTTGGGCGAGTAGTCGGGGACGTCGGGCAACTCGACCGGCAGCATCGACTCCGGCAGCGCGTGGACGATCCCGTGCTCGTCGAAGACGACCGGGAAGGGTTCGCCCCAATAGCGTTGCCGGCTGAACAGCCAGTCACGCAGCTTGTAGTTGATCGTCCCCTCGCCGAATCCCTTCTCCTGCAACCACGCGATCATCCGCTCCTTTGCCGGCGCGATGGTCAGACCGTTGAGCGAGAGCTCGTCATTGGCGGAGTTGATCGCGGGTCCGTCGCCGACGAACGCCAGCCCCGGGTCGTGATCGGGTGTCGGCTCGACCGTCCGAATGATCGGCAGGTCGAACTCCTCGGCGAAATCCCAGTCGCGCTGGTCCTGGCCGGGCACCGCCATGATGGCCCCAGTGCCGTAGCCCATAAGCACGTAGTCGGCGATGAACACCGGGATGGGCGCACCGGTGGTGGGGTTGACGGCATACCCGCCGGTGAAGACGCCGGTCTTGTCCTTGGTCTCGCGTTGACGCTCGACCTCGCTCTTGCGCGACGCCGCCAGCCGGTATGCCGCGACCGCACCCTCCGGGGACTCCTGCCCTGCCGTCCACGCCGCCTTGGTCCCCTCCGGCCAGGCCGGGGCGGTCAGCGCCGGCACCAAGGGGTGCTCCGGGGCCAGGACCATGAAGGTCGCGCCGAAGAGCGTGTCGGGGCGGGTGGTGAAGACGTCGATGGTCGCGTCCATCCCGACGACGGGGAAGCTCACCCGCGCGCCTTGGCTGCGCCCGATCCAGTTGCGCTGCATCAGCTTGACCTTCTCGGGCCAGTCCACCCGGTCCAGGTCGTCGGCGAGGCGGTCGGCATACGCGGTGATCCGCATCATCCACTGGCGGAGATTCTTGCGGAAGACGGGGAAGTTGCCGCGCTCGGTGAGCCCCTCGTTGGTGACCTCCTCGTTCGAGACGACGGTTCCCAGGCCGGGCGCCCAGTTGACCGGGGCCTCGTGGGTGTAGGCGAGGCGGTGGCCGTCGATGATGGCCGCCCGCTCGACCTCGTCCAGGTCCGCCCACGGCTGCCCATCCGGCGTGGGCCGCTCCCCCGACTCCAACCCGGCGATCAGGTCGGCGATCGGCCGGGCCCGGCCGCGGCCACCGTCCGGACGCACCGCGTCAGGGTCGTACCACGCGTTGAAGATCTGGAGGAAGATCCACTGGGTCCACCGGTAGTAGTCGGGATCGATGGTCTCGATCGCGCGCCGGTCGTCGTGACCCAGCCCGAGGCGCCGCAGCTGGCGCTTCATGATCGCGATATTGTCCTCGGTCGTCTTGCGCGGGTGCTGGCCGGTCTGGACGGCATACTGCTCGGCCGGCAGCCCGAAGGCGTCGTAGCCCAGGCAGTGCAGGACGTTCTTCCCCAGCATCCGGTTGTACCTCGCGACCACATCGGTGGCGATATAGCCGAGCGGATGCCCGATGTGCAGCCCGGCGCCGCTGGGGTAGGGAAACATGTCGAGGACGAGCAGGTGCCCGCCGAAGGTCGCGACCTTGTCGGGGTCGGCGAGGGACCCCGCGGGGTTGGGCGCGTGGAAGGTGCCCTCCTCCTCCCAACGGTCCTGCCACGCGTTCTCGATCCGGTCGGCGAGCGCGGCGGTATAGCGATGGGGCGTCTCGTTCATCGGTGTCCTTCGTCGGGGGTATCTGCTGCTCGGGCATAGAAAAGCCCCTCCGGGCAGAGGGGCTGGCCGCGCTGACGTCCTGCTCGGTGCGTCACCGCGGCTGACTAAGGAGCAGCAAACCTGCCATGCGACCAGACTAACGCAGGCCCTCTGGCCCGCGTGGACGGTTCCGTCGTCATCCCCCTCGATGTCGTATGCCGCGACCTCGCCCACCCTGAGCAGCCGAGCGTCCATCCTGGCGTCGACGCGTTGTGAGGGGCGTATCACGCCCGGGTTCCGCGCCTCCTTCATACGACGGGCCGGTCCGACCCCTTCCCGAGGCGACGACGTCGGGGTCCTGGGGCCCGTCCACCTGGGTCAGCACGAGCACCCACCCCGCGCGAAAGGAACGGCCCATGACCGCCCCCCACCCCCGCCCTGGCCGTATGCCGATCCACGCCCGCCGCCGTCGGGC
Organism: Nostocoides sp.; assembly: GCA_016702415.1. Lineage (GTDB taxonomy): Bacteria > Actinomycetota > Actinomycetes > Actinomycetales > Dermatophilaceae > Nostocoides_A. The sequence goes on along the minus strand of JADJEA010000001.1, from coordinate 1,501,650 downwards.
GGCCGTCGCGCTCGTCCTCGCGGCCGCCGCCACCACCGCGTGTAGCTCCTCCGCTCACCCCGCGACGACAACCGTCACCGTCACGGTGACCGCGGGGCCCTCCCAGCAACCCTCGGCGCCGGTCGAGAGCCCGAGCGATTCCTTAACCGGGTCGCTCCCGCCGGCGCTCGATCCGTGCTCCCTCCTCGACCACGGGCTCGCCGAGCAGGTCGCCGCCGTCCCGCTCGGCAAGGGGACGGTCGCCGGGAACGCACCCGACCTGATGTGCCAGTACGTCAGCGACCCCAATGGCCCGACGGGGCAGGTCGAGGTGTTCGTCGGATCGGGGCCGAAGAAACAACTCGAGATCGATCGCGACGTGCTCGGACACGACTTCACGACCATTGCCGGCGTTGCCGACGAGTGCCTCTTGGAACCGGGCTACGTCTTCGTCCGCAAGGGCGAGCAGTGGGTCAGCGTCAACGTCGTCGCCCTCACGCCCTCCGAGGAACACGTGCAGAAGGGCCTGGTCACCATGGCAAAGGCCATCGCGGCCAAGCTCTAGCCCGGCCGCGACACCTCAGTCCTCACTGAGCGGTCAGGCCCAACTCGGCGGCGGCGGTGGTGGCGCGGTGCCGCCGCCCTCGGCAATCTCGACGACCTCCTCGGGGACGTCCACGACGGTGCTCTGCCCCGGTGCCGAAGCGGGCTCCGCAGCTGAGGGCACATCGGTCGCGGCGTCCGGCGCGGGCGGGGCGGGCGCGGGCGTGGCGGGCGCGGGCGGGGCGGCGGCAGGAGCCGCAGCGGGTGCGGGCGCCGGACCCGGCGGGGGTGGGGGTGGGGGTGGGGGTGGGGGTGGGGCCATTCCGGCCGCGGCGGGAGGAGGCGGTGCACCCCCAGGCGCCGGCGGGGCCGCGGGGGGCGAGCCCGCGCCATACGCCTCCCTGGCCGCACCGGGCGGTGGCGGCGGTCCAGGTGGCGGCGGCGCCGCAGGGGACAGGGCGAGGTTGACCTGGCCGCGCTGGGCGAGTTGCTGGAGCTCACCCATGATGCGGGTGTAGTCCTCGGCCGACCCGGGGTGCCAACGGCATTGAGATAGGTCAGCACACCGAGGTCGCGCAGGAGCCGGTCGCCCGGCGAACCCCCGCCGGACGGGCCGCCCACGCCGGCGCCCATCGGCGACCCACCCATCAGTCCCGCGTTGCCCAAGGCCGTGTCGGCCTTGGCCTGCAGATCCATCGCGGCCGCCTTGGCCTTGTCCAGGAAACCCATCGACAACTCCTGTCGTCGTGCCGGTGTTTTCGGGAAAACCTTAGGGCGAGCCGGTCCCTTTCGCTACGGTTTGACCAGGTTCACCTGGCTATCGGAGCGAGGTGTCTGTGCGAAGGGATGTCAGCAGTCCATGACCATTCACGGCTCGCTCTTCACCGACTTCAAGGAGCGCGAGACCCAGGACCCGTTCTCGCTCCAGAACAAGAAGATGCTTCGCGTCGACATGCGCTATGGCGAGGTCATGGCCAAGGCGGGCTCGATGGTCGCCTACCAAGGCGATGTCCGCTTCACGAAGCAGAGTTCCGGGTTGGGACGGATGTTCAAGGCCGCAGTGACCAGCGAGGGCCTCACCCTCATGACCTGCTCCGGCCAGGGCGACCTCTTCCTCGCCGACTCGGCGAGCGAGATCCAGGTCATCTATCTCCAGGACGATGCGATCTCCGTCAACGGCAACAACGTCCTCGCGTTCAGCAGCTCGATCCAGTGGGACATCCACCGGATCCAGGCCCGGGGCGCGGCAATGACGGGCGGGCTCTACAACGTCTCTCTCCGCGGCACGGGATATGTCGCTCTCCTGACCAAGGGTGACCCGGTGGCCCTCGACGTCGCCAGCGCCCCGACCTTCGGCGACGCCCAGGCGGTCGTCATGTGGACCGCGGGGGTCAGCATGGACGTCCGCGTGGACACCGGCGGCATCGGCAGCATGATCCGCGGCGGCACCGGGGAGTTGTTCCAGATGGCGTTCTCCGGTCAGGGCTATGTCCTGGTGCAGCCGAGCGAATCGGTCACCGACGGTGGCCACCAGCAGTCGAGCGGTGGCTCCGGCAGCATGCTCGGCGGCCTGCTCAGCTGAGCGTCACGCGCCGGCGAGGTGCGCCAATAGCGCCACCTCGGTCCCGGCGAGACCCACGGAGAAGAAAAGCACGCGCTGGGCCGGGTCGCTACGGCCCGGCGCGCGGCCGGTGAGGACGTCGCCGAGCGAGACGAATCGGTCGGCCTGCGCCGTGCCTGCCAGGATGCACGGTGGGTCGTATGCCGCGATCTGCGCCGGCGAGTCCGTCACCGCGATGTCGGCGGCGTCCACGAGGGCGGCGTCGAACTCGGCCCGACCGACCTGCTTCGGACCGAGGGTGGTGACGAACGCCCCGGGGGCGACCCACTCCGGCGCCACCACCGGGGTCGGGCTGTCGGTGGCCAGGACGATGATGTCGGCACCGGTCACGGCGTCGTATGCCGTGGGCACCGGCACCGCGTCGAGGCCGAGTTCGGCGCGGGCTCGGTGGGCGAGGGCCGTCCGGGGAGTCGGGAGTACGGGAGGTGATGCGGACGCTCGTGAGGCGACGCACGGACGCGATCGCCCACAACTGCATCCAGGCCTGGCGTCCGGCACCCACAAGGCTGAGGCTGGTGGCGTCGGGGTTGGCGAGCGCGTCGACGGCGACCGCGCCGATCGCTCCGGTGCGCATGGGTCCGAGGGCGTTGCCGATGGCCAGTGCCCGGACCCGCCCGCCGGCGGCCTCGTGGAGGACGACGACCTGCTCCCCGGGCGTGCGGCCGAGGCTGTCGTAGGACCGGTAGCCGAACCACCGGCCGGGCGATTCGCCCGCGGTGATGATCAGGCGCCCGCCACCAAGCTGCGCGTGCGTGCGCGGCGGGGCAATGTGACGGCCCTCGGAATGCGCGACGAGGGTGGCGCGCATGGTGGCGACAGCCGCTTGCGGGGAGAGCGCGGCATACACCTGCGCGTCGGTGAACACGCGCGGGCCCACGGGGACGCTGTCGACCCCGGGGCCCGCGGCGGGTGTCATCGGTTCGGCCGGGTGCTCATCGTGAGGCCGCCGGCGTCAGTCGGCATGCCCGGGGAGGTTACTCGGCATACCAGGGCTTGGCCGGGCCGTCGGTGGGCGGCGTGCCCGCCGAGTCGGCGGTGGCCTTCACGGCCTTGTCGTGGTACTTGCCATGGGTGCGCTGGTCGAGTGCGTCGGTCGCCTTGGCGAGCAGTTCGTCGACCTTGGCGCGCTTGTCGTGGGCGAGCGTGCCCGCCTGGGCCTTGACGTCGGCGACGGTCTTCTGAGCGAACTCGCCGAGTTGCTCGAGCCGACGGTCCAGGTCGAGGTCGTCGATCGTCTTCTTCAGGCTGTCGTTGAGGTTGGCCATGTCCGGGGATCCCCCTTGAGGTAGTGCAGTCGGCGCGGGTCCGCGCCGACTCGGACAACCCAGTATGGGCGCGTTCTGTTCCGGATGCCGCGGCCACCACCGGGGATTCCGGGTCCCCTCCGGCGAGGCTCCGGGACACTCCCCATCCGCCCGGGGAGCCGGGGAGGCGCGTCCTCGTTGGCGTCGGCCGCGTCGAGGACCGGGCCCGGGCTCACACCTCCCGCAGGCACACCAGCCGGTCCCCGGAGTGGTCGAGAGGGCCGCCCCTGCATGGCACCCAGCCACGCGCGCCGTGACCAGCCGTCGGTGTACGTCGGCAGCGTGAGCCCAGCGAGGAATTAGAGTCCCGTCATGGCAGTGCGTATGCCGCGGCCGCGGACCGAAGCCGAGGAGCCACCCACAGGTGGCACCTCGGACGGCGCACCCCTGCCGTCGCCGGCGCGCGCCAGCCAGGGTGTCCCACCCAGTCACGGTGAGCCATCCGGTCACGCTGACCCATCCAGTCACGGAGTTGTCAGGCCCAATCTCCGTGCCAGGCTCCGGCCGTGGGTGCCCTGGGTCGCCCTGGCTCTGGTGGCGTTGCTCGCGGGCCTGGCGTTGTGGCGGACACTCGGCATACCCCCGCGCTATACCGACGCCCAGGCGAAGGCGGTCGCCTCGGCGGCGGTGGACCAGGCGCGGCGGCAGGAGGCGAGCCGGCCGCCGGAGGGGGCGTCGGCATACGCGGCGATCGTCCCGTCCATGGTCGTGATCCGCAACCGCGGCGGTGGCGGGGACGGTCTTGGCGCGGGGTTCATCGCGAACGCGGACGGACGCATCCTCACCGCGAACCATGTCGTCACCGGGGACGGGCCGATCGAGGTGACCTTCGCCGATGGAACCCACACGTCGGCGACGGTGACGGAACGCCACCCCGACCACGACTACGCCGTCCTCACACCGGAGACGCTCCCGGCGGTCGTCACGCCCGCCGTGCTGGCCGGGACGGGACACATCGGTGACCCGGTCTACGCCGTCGGCCATCCCCTCGGGCTGACGTTCTCGTTGTCGTCCGGCGTCATCTCGGGGCTCGACCGAGGAGTCGAGACCACCAGTGGCCGACTGACGGGCCTCATCCAGTTCGACGCTGCGGTGAATCCGGGCAACTCCGGGGGCCCCCTGCTCAACCGCGCCGGCCAAGTCATCGGCATCGTCACCGCGCTCGCCAACCCGAGCAAACAGGGCTTTTTCGTGGGGATCGGCTTCGCCGTCCCGATCGCCCAGGCCGGTGCATCCGCCGGAGCGCCGCCGCTGTGACCGACGACCATCGAGGAGAAGACATGGACACCCCGACCGAGACCGACGGCCGGTCGCACCTGCCCGGCCCGGGCCCGGGCAGTCACCCGCTCGAGCGGACCCTCTATGAAGTCAAGAAGACGATCGTCGGCCAGGACGACCTCCTCGAACGCATGATCGTCGCGCTCCTGGCCCGCGGTCATCTCCTCGTCGAGGGCGTCCCGGGGCTGGCCAAGACCTTGGCAATCAAGGCGTTGGCGGAGGCGATCGGCGGAGATTTCAAACGGATCCAATTCACGCCCGACCTGGTCCCCGCCGACCTGATCGGGACCCGGATCTACAACCAGCAGAGCGGGGAGTTCCAGGTCTCCCTCGGGCCGGTGTTCGCCCATCTCGTCCTCGCCGACGAGATCAACCGGGCCCCGGCCAAGGTCCAGAGCGCGCTGCTGGAGGTCATGCAGGAGCGTCAGGTGACGATCGGGACCCGGACCTATCCGGCGCCCGATCCCTTCCTCGTCATGGCAACCCAGAACCCGATCGAGTCGGAGGGGACCTATCCCCTACCCGAGGCGCAAGTCGACCGCTTCATGTTCAAGGTGCGGGTCGGATACCCTTCTCCCGCAGAGGAGTTCGTCGTCGTCGAGCGCATGCTCGGACTCGGCGAGCGGGCGGCGGCGGTCCTGGACCCGGGCCAGTTGCGTGACCTCCAGCGGGCGGCCGACGCGGTCTATGTCGACCCCGGGATCATCCAGTATGCCGTGACCCTCACCAATGCGACGCGTGACCCGGGCCTGGTCGGCCGCACCGATCTCGCGCGCTTCGTCACCTTCGGGGCGAGCCCACGCGCGTCCATCAATATGGTCATCGCGGGTCGCGCACTGGCCTATTTGCGCGGCCGCACCTACGCCCGGCCCGAGGACGTCCGCGATCTGGCGCTCGACGTCCTTCGCCACCGGCTCGTGCTGTCGTACGAAGCCCTCGCCGACAATGTCGATCCCGACGCGATCCTCGCGCCCATCATCGCCTCGGTGCGAATGCCCGATCTCCAGGTGACGCCCCCCGCAGGGCAGGTCTCATGGCATCGCCCTTCGCCCTGACCGCCGAGTCTCTGCTGCGCCGCGTCGAGTGGACCGTCCTGCGTCCCCTCGACGGGCAGCTGCAGGGCGACTACCGCACCCTCTTCACGGGGGCCGGGATGGACTTTCGCGAGTTGCGCGAATACGTCCCGGGCGACGACCTGCGCCGGATCGACTGGAATGTCACCGCACGGATGGACACCCCCTACGTCCGCGAGTATGCCGAGGACCGCGAACTGACGGCCTGGTTCGTCCTCGACCGCTCCGGGTCGATGCGCTTCGGGCCGCAGGGCCGGGGCAAGGAGGATGTGCTGGTCGAGTTCACCGCGACCCTGGCGCGGCTGCTCACCCGCGGCGGGAACCGGATCGGCGCCATCCTCTATGACGGCGACCGTCCCGTGCCGCTGCCGGCGGGGTCGGGCCGCCTGCACGTCCTGCGGCTTGTCCACCGGCTTCAGCAGCCGCACGCGGTCCACCCCGGGCCGACGGACCTGGCCACGCTGCTCGCGTCGGTCTCCGGGATGATCCGGCAGCGATCGCTGGTGGTCGTCGTCTCCGACTTCATCGCCGCGCCCGGATGGGAGCGGCCGCTGCGCCTACTTGCCCAACGCCATGACGTCGTCCCGATCCAGATTCACGATCCGCTCGAGGCCGTGCTCCCCGATGTCGGCGAGATCGTCCTGGAGGACACCGAGACCCGGGAGCGCGTGCTCGTCGACACCGGCGACGCCGACTTCCGCGCGCGCCTGCGGGATCTCGCGGATGCCGAGCAGGCGCAGGTGCGCGAGCGGGTGCGGGCCTGCGGGCTGGACCTGACCTCCGTCTCGACGGCGGACGACCTCGTCGCCGTCTTCCTGCGGATGGCCGCCCGGCGAAAGGTCCGCCGATGACCCTGACCTATCCCTGGGCCCTGCTCGCCCTCCTCGTCCTGCCCGTCGTCGTCTGGCGCTATCGCGCCCTCCTGGAGGCGCAGCGCCGGCACCGGGAGGCGCTGGCCCGGACCGGCCTGGTCCTGGCCCGGAGCGGGACCGTCGGTCGGGGTCGCCTGGTCGCCCCGGTGCTGCTCCTGGCTGCCCTCGCCGCGCTCGTCGTCGCCGCCGCCGGGCCGGTCGCCACCCTCACGCAGGTCCATCGCGAGGGCACCGTCATCCTCGCCTTCGACACCTCCAACAGCATGTCCGCCACCGATGTCGCGCCGAGCCGCCTGGCTGCCGCCAAGAAGGCCGCGGCGAGATTCATCGCGACGCAACCGCGCGGCATACGCATGGGGGTGGTTGCCTTCAGTGACACCGGAACCGTCACCCAGACGCCGACCGACGACCCGGCGCCGGTGACCGCGGCCGTCGAGCGCCTGTCCGCCCACGGCGGGACCTCCCTGGGTCAGGGGATCTTCGCCAGCCTCAAGGCGATCGCCGGCGGGAAGCTCCAGGTCGACCCGGAGCAACTGGCGGCGAATCCGGACGCGGTCGACATCGGCTACTACGGGTCGGCGCGCATCGTCCTGCTCTCCGATGGGCAGGACACCGGAAACCTGGACCCGATGGCCATGGCGCGGCTGGCCTCCGTGGCCGGGGTCCGGATCGAGACGATCGGCCTCGGCGATCCCGCCGGGACGACGGTGACGATCGACGGTGTCTCCCAGCGGACCGCGCTCGATGAGCCCGCCTTGACGCAGATCGCCCGGGCAAGCGACGGGAGCTACCAGCGGGCGGCCACCGCCGAGGAACTCGGAGATGTGTATGCCGGGCTCGACCTCGAGCTCGTGGCCCGCCGGGAGCCGACCGAACTCGCGCCCTATGTCACCCTCCTCGCACTGCTCATTCTCGTTGCCGGAGTTGGCATTTCATTGGTGCGCACCGGTCGGGTGCTGTCCGGATGACGCTCGGTTGGCCGCTCGCGCTCGCGACTCTGATCGCCATCCCCCTCATCCTCGGGATGTACGTGTGGCGACAGCGCCGGTTGCGGCAGGAACCCCTGCGCCACTCCAATGTCGCGCTGGTCAAGGCGGCGCTAGGCGCTCGGCGCGCGGTGTGGACCCGCCACCTCCCGCTCGCCGGCGTGCTGCTGGCCCTCCTCGCCCTCGGGGTGGCCACCGCGCGACCGACGATCGTCATGCAGGTCCCGCGGGACCGGACGACGATCATGCTCGCCATCGACGTCTCGCGGTCCATGTGCTCGATCGATGTGGAGCCCAACCGGATCGCCGCGGCCCAGGCCGCAGTGCGGGAGTTCATCGACCGCCAGCCCAAGGGGACCCGGATCGGGCTGATCGCGTTCGCGGGGTATGCCGAAGAGATCGCCGCCCCGACCACCGACAAGGAGGAGTTGCTCACCGCGGTGGACGGCCTGACGACGGGTCGCGGGACCGCGATCGGAGCGGCCATCCTGAAGGCGATCGATGCGATCGCCGCCATCAACCCGGCGGTCAAACCCATTGCGCCGGGCGAGGTTCCGGTGCCGCAGGAGTTCGAGCAGACCGAGCCCCTGGCGCCGCCGGGCGATGTCAGCGCCCCGACGGTGGCGCCCATCCCCGACATCGTCGTGCTGCTGACCGACGGCGCCAACACGCGGGGCGTCACGCCGGTGGACGCGGCCAAGGCGGCGGGGGCGCGCGGCATACGGGTGTATTCGATCGGTTTCGGGACCGCCGAGACGACGCGGATGGTCTGCACCCGCGAGCAGTTGGGAGCGGACGCCTTCGCCGAGGGCGGTCCCTACGGTCAGGGGGATGTCGCGCGTTTCCTCGTCGTCGACGACGCGACGATGAAGGCGGTCGCCACGGCGACCGGCGGGACCTATTCCCCGGCCACCGACCGCGCGCAATTGCAGAAGGTGCTCACCGACCTGCCGCGCCAGCAGACCCTCGCGACCGAGAAGGTCGAGATCGCCCCGGCCCTGGCGGCCCTCGGCGCGCTATTGATCCTCGGGGCCCTGGCGATCGCGATCCGGCAGCGCCGCTTCCCCTGAGCGGCCGCCCCGTCACCCGGTCAGGCGGAGTATGCCGCGAGATCCGCCGCCAAGTCCGGCGTCACCCGTGCGTGGACGACGGTGCCGTGCTCGGTGTGGTCGCTGCTGGCGATCTCGCCGCTCTCATGGATCCGCGAGAGGAGGTCGCCACGGTCGTAGGGAATCAGGACGTCGACCGCGACGCTCGGACGCGGCAACTCGACGGCGATGAGGTCGACGAGATCGGCGATGCCGGCGCCCGTGTGCGCGGACACGGCAACAGCGTGCCGCTCGTGCCGCAGGATGCGGTCCACGACCTCCGGGTCGGCGATGTCGGCCTTGTTGACGACGATGATTTCGACGACGTCGGCGACATCGACGTCGGCCAAGACCGACCGGACCGCGGAAATCTGGCCCTCCGGGTCGGGATGAGAGCCGTCGACGACATGGAGGAGCAGGTCGGCGTCGCCGACCTCCTCGAGCGTGGACCGGAAGGCGTCGATGAGTTCATGCGGGAGCTGCCGGACGAACCCGACGGTGTCCGTCAGGGTGAACTCCCGCCCGTCGGGGGTCCGGGAGCGGCGGACCGTCGTGTCGAGGGTCGCGAACAATTGGTTCTCGACCAGGACGCCCGCGCCGGTGATCCGATTCAGTAGCGACGACTTGCCGGCATTGGTGTAGCCGGCGATGGCAACGCTCGGGGTCCCATGCGCCTTCCGGGAGTGCCGCTTGGTGTCCCGGTGCGTCTTCATGTCGCGAATATCCCTGCGCAACTTCGCGATCCGCGAGTTGATCCGGCGACGGTCGAGCTCGATCTTGGTCTCGCCGGGTCCGCGGGAGCCGATCCCCTCACCGCCGGCGACCCGCCCGCCGGCCTGCCGGGACATCGACTCACCCCAGCCGCGCAGGCGCGGGAGAAGGTACTGCAACTGGGCCAACTCGACCTGCGCCTTGCCCTCCCGCGACTTCGCATGCTGGGCGAAGATGTCGAGGATCAGCGCGGTGCGGTCGATGACCTTGACCTTGACGATGTCCTCCAGCGCGCGGCGCTGGGAGGGAGCCAGCTCGGAGTCGCAGACGACGGTGTCGGCGCCCTCGGCGATGACGATGTCGCGCAGTTCCTGGGCCTTGCCCGAGCCCAGCCACGTGCCGGGGTCCGGGCGCTGGCGGCGTTGGAGGAGACCGGCGAGCACCGTGGAGCCGGCCGTCTCGGCGAGTGCGGCGAGTTCGCGCAGGGAGTTCTCCGCGTCCTCCGCGCTCCCCTCGGTCCACACGCCGGCCAGGACGACGCGTTCGAGCCGAAGCTGGCGGTACTCCACCTCGGTGACATCGTCGAGTTCGGTCGACAGCCCTTGGATGCGTTGGAGGGCCGCGCGTTCCTCGCGGTCGAACTGCTCGCCGTCGCGGTCGCTCGGGTCGTATGCCGAGTCCGCCAACGCCCGGGCCCGCCCGGTCAGGACCCGGCCGACAGGCCCGCCGGGTTCAGGGCGCACGGGGTCAGCGTCCACGGGGTCGGCGTCATCGGGGTCGGCGTGCACGGGGTCACCTTGAGCCGGGTCCAGGGGAACGGGGTCGAGGTGCGGGCTGTCGAGGTGCGGGGCGTGACCGGTGGCGTCGGTGCCCTCGGTGCCGGGGACGTCGTCTGGCTGCTCACTCATACTGCGATCAGCCTCTCATGCGCGGGCGCCGGAGGGACATCGATTATCTGCCGCGGCCCCACGTCCCGGGCGCGCTTAACCCCGGCGCCGCGGTGGTGATCAGGCGTTGTCCGGCTCGGCGGCCACGGCGTCGTGGTGCGTCCTGTCCTCGGACGGCGCGTCCGGGGGCGTCATGGTCAGGCGGGCGTCCCGGGCCGAGGTGCGCTCGGCGTTGGCCTCCTGGTCATCCGGCATCTGCTGACTGTCGCGCTCGGCCTCGACGCGGGCGAGATAGAGCTCGACCTCGGTCGCGGCGCGGGCCTCGTCCCAGCCGAGTGCCGGGGCGACCAGATCGGCGACGGCCCGCGCGGCCTCGACGCCGCGGCTGGGCGTCTCGATCGAGATGCGCGTGCGCCGGGCCAGGAGGTCGTCGAGGTGGAGCGCACCCTCGTGGGTGGCGCCATAGAGGATCTCGACCATGAGGTAGTCCTCGGCACCCGGAACCGGTTGCCACAGAGTCGGGTCCGCGGCCGCGAGAGCGAAGATCTCGTCGACGAGCGACCCGTAGCGGTCCAGGAGGTGCTGCAACCGCCAGACCGGGAGGTCCACCTTGCGCGAGAGCCGGTCGAGCTGGTTGACCAGCGCGCGGTAGCCGTCGGCGCCGAGCAAGGGGATGTGCTCGGTCACGCTGTCGGAGAACCCCGTCCCGATGTCCTCTCGGGCGGCATCGATGGCGTCGGCCGCCATGACGCGGTAGGTGGTGTACTTCCCGCCCGCGATCGAGATCAACCCCGGCTGCGGGCGCGCGACGGCATGCTCGCGGGAGAGCTGGGAGGTCTGCTCGTCCTCGCCGGCCAGGAGGGGGCGGAGGCCGGCATACACACCCTGGATGTCGTCATGGGTGATCGGGGTGGTCAACACCGAATTGATCTGGCCGAGAATGTAATCGATGTCGGCCTTGCTGGCCGCGGGGTGGGCGAGGTCGAGGTTCCAGTCGGTGTCGGTGGTCCCGATGATCCACCGGGTCCCCCACGGGACGACGAAGAGCACCGAGGACTGTGTCCGCAGGATGAGCCCGACCTCGGAGTTGATCCGGTCGCGCGGGACGACGATGTGCACGCCCTTGGAGGCCCGGACGTGGAAGCGTCCGCGCCCGCCGGCGAGCGTCTGGATCTCGTCGGTCCACACGCCCGTGCAGTTGACGATGACCCGCGCCCGGACGTGGACCTGGTTGCCCGTCTCGACGTCCTCGACGGTGGCCCCGACGATGCGTTCGCCGGCCTTGGTCAGCCCGACGACCCGGGCCGAATTGAGGACGGTCGCGCCATAGGCCGCCGCGGTCCGCGCGAGGGTCAGGGTGTGGCGCGCATCGTCGGTCTGGGCGTCGTAGTAGAGCAGGGCGCCGGCGAGGGAGTCCTTGCGCAGGGCCGGGACGAGGCGCAGCGCCCCGTGGCGGGTCAGCTGCCGGTGGCCGGGCACCGAACGCGCGCCGCCCATGTTGTCGTAGAGCGTCAAGCCCGCCGTGACATATGGCCGCTCCCAGGCCCGGTGGGTCAGCGGATAAAGGAACGGGATCGGGCGGACCAGGTGCGGCGCCAGACGGGTCAGTGCGAGTTCGCGCTCCCGCAGGGCCTCCCGCACCAGGCCGAAGTCCATCTGCTCGAGATAGCGCAACCCCCCGTGCATGAGCTTGCTCGACCGCGACGAGGTGCCCGACGCATAGTCACGCTGCTCGACCAGGGCGACCGACAGCCCGCGGGTCGCGGCATCGAGAGCCGCCCCCGCACCGGTGACTCCGCCCCCGATGACGAGAACGTCGAACTCGCGGTGCGCGAGACGGCGCCACGCGTGCGCACGGTAGCCGAGATCGAGAGGGATAGCCTTCGCCATACAGCCATTGTGCCCGTCCCCGGACGCCTCGAAAGCGCCTGGGCGGGACGTCGACGCGGCAAAGGAGCCCGGTGTGACAGTGCCCGCATATGTCCTGTCGGGCGACCAGGGAACCACCAGCACCCGCGCGATGGTCTTCGGGCACGATGGCAGGGTCGTCGCCGCCGACCAGCGCGAGCACCGGCAGATCTTCCCCCGGGCCGGATGGGTCGAACACGACCCGATGGAGGTGTGGGAGAACACCCGGCTGGTCATCGGTGGTGCCCTGGCGGCGGCCAACCTCGACGCCTCGGCCATTGCCGCGGTCGGGATCACCAACCAACGCGAGACGACGGTGGTGTGGGACAAGGCGACCGGGCTGCCCATCGCCAACGCCATCGTCTGGCAGGACACCCGCACCCAACGCCTGTGCGACGAACTCGCCGGCGACATAGGACCGCAGCGGTATGCCGCGCAGACCGGCCTCCCGCTCGCGACCTATTTCGCCGGCCCCAAGATCCGCTGGCTGCTCAACACCGTCGATGGTGCCCGCGAGCGGGCGGAGGCCGGCGAGTTGCTCGTCGGGACGATGGACACCTGGGTGTTGTGGAATCTCACCGGCGGGCCGGGGCGGGGGCTGCACCTGACCGATGTGACGAACGCGAGCCGCACCCTGTTGATGGACCTGCGGACGCTCACCTGGGACGAGGGCCTGTGCGCCGCGCTCGGCGTGCCCATGGCGATGCTGCCGCAGGTGCGCTCCTCCAGCGAGGTCTATGGCACCTGCGGGCCAGGCATCCTCGACGGCGTCCCGGTCGCCGGCATCCTCGGCGACCAGCAGGCAGCGACCTTCGGGCAGGCGTGCCTGGAGCGGGGCAGCGCCAAAAACACCTATGGCACCGGCAATTTCATGCTGCTCAACACCGGGAGCGAGATCGTCACCTCGGCCAACGGCCTCCTGACGACCGTCTGCTACCGGATCGGCGACCAGCCGGCCGTCTATGCCCTCGAGGGGTCGGTGGCCGTCAGCGGCTCGCTGGTGCAGTGGCTGCGCGACAACCTCGGCCTGATCTCCAGTGCCCCAGAGGTCGAGACCCTGGCCAAGACCGTCCCCGACAATGGCGGGACCTATGTCGTCCCCGCCTTCTCCGGCCTGTTCGCGCCCTATTGGCGACCCGATGCGCGCGGGGTGGTCGTCGGTCTGACGAGGTTCGTCAACAAGGGGCATATCGCGCGGGCGGCGCTGGAGGCGACGGCATACCAGAGTCTCGATGTCCTCGAGGCGATGAACGCCGATTCCGGTGTCGCACTGCGGGAATTGAAGGTCGACGGGGGGATGACGGCCAACGAGACCCTCATGCAGTTCCAGGCCGACCTCCTGAGCGTCGACGTGGTGCGGCCGGTGGTCGCCGAGACGACGGCCCTCGGGGCGGCCTACGCCGCGGGCCTGGCAGTGGGGTACTGGTCGAGCACCGACGACATCGTCGCCAACTGGGGCGAGGGCAAGCGATGGACCCCGACGATGGATGCGGTCACCCGCGAGCGGTTGCGTCGCGGATGGGACAAGGCCGTCGCGCGGACCCTCGACTGGGTCGATGCCGATGTCGAAACCTCCTGAGGGACAGGCCATCCCCGAGGCAGCCCCGGCAGCGGCCGGCACCGCAGCCCCGGGCCGGGGAGCGGAGCATTACTTCAGCGCCGAGCCGGTGGTCGCGGCGCAGCTGCGCCAGCGGCGCGTCGTCCTCGCCGGCGCGGAGCGGGTCGTGACCGTCGCGTCCGGGATCTTCAGCCCCGAAGGGGTTGACCGGGGGACGCAGGTCCTGCTCGCGCGGGTCCCTCCACCGCCGGACGGTGGGGATGCCCTCGACCTCGGTTGCGGCTGGGGTCCGATCGCCCTCACCCTCGCCCTGCTCGCCCCGGCGTCCCGGGTGTGGGCGGTCGATGTCAACGAGCGCGCGCTCGAGGTGATGCGGCGCAATGCGATCGCCCTCGGCTGCGACGGAATCCGTTGCGGCACCGCCGAATCCGTCCCGGACGATGTCCACTTCGATGTCATCTGGTCGAATCCGCCGATCCGGATCGGCAAGCCGGCGCTGCACGCGCTGCTCGGTCAGTGGCTGCCCCGGCTACGGCCGGGGGGCCGGGCCTATCTCGTCGTGGCCCGCCAGCTCGGGGCCGACTCCCTGCAGCGCTGGCTCACCGACACCTTCGCGCCGTATGCCGTGTCCCGCCTCGCCACGGACCGCGGCTTCCGGGTCCTGGAGATCCGCCGGACCGGGTAAAGCAGCGGGTGAGCGGCGGGGTGAGCGGCCGCTTGCGGAGCGCTCAGAACTGGGCGCGGTCGAAGGTCCCGTCGGCGACGAGGACGGCCGGGCCGGTCAACTCGACCCGCTGACCCGGCAGCAGCCGCACCTGGAGGCGGCCGCCGGGGACCTCGACGATCCATGGAACGTCGCCATCCAGCCCTCCGGCCCACACGTGAGTGGCGATCGCCGCGGCACACACGCCGGTGCCGCACGAGGGCGTCTCGCCGACCCCGCGCTCGTGAACCCGCATGCGCAGGGCCCCCGAGCCGACCGGTTGGACGAATTCCACATTGGTGCCGGCGCTCGGGTGCGGATTGACGGCCGGCGGCGCAGTGAGGTCGAGATCGGCGAGGGCGACCGTGGGCGGCAGGGCCGCGACCGTATGCGGATTGCCCAGGTCGAGACGCAGCGCCGAGAAGGGTTCGTGGTCAGGGACGTGAACGAGCGCGTCCATACCGTCCGCGGCGGCGGAGGGGTCGCCATACGCCCAGGTGCCCATGTCCACGGCGACGTCGTCGCCGACGAACCGGACCCATTTGACCCCACCGCGGGTCGCCACCGCGAATCCGTCCGCCGAGGCGAGCCCTTCGCGCCGCAGATAGGCCGCGAACACGCGAATCCCGTTGCCGCACATCTCGGCCAGGCTCCCGTCGGCATTGCGGTAGTCCATGAACCACTCGGCCTCCCCGGCCTGGGCCGCCACCGCCGGGTCGGTGGCCGCAGCGGTGCGGCCCACCCGGATCACCCCGTCACCGCCGATGCCGCTACGCCGGTCGGCCAGCGCCGCCGCGAGCGAGGCGGTCAGGGCGAACCGACCCTCGCGATCGTCGACGAGGACGAAATCGTTGCGGGTGCCGTGGCCCTTGGCGAAGCGGATCATGGCCTCATTGTCCCGGACGGTCAGCCATGCTCGCGGATCGCCTCGAGGGCGTGCGCGACGAGGTCGGGCGCGTCGGCGTCCAGCCAGTGGATGCGCGCATCCGGTCGCAGCCAGCTCTCCTGCCGGCGGACGTACCGGCGTGTGGCGCGCACGGTCTCGGCGATCGCCTCGGCCCGGGTCAGCCGCCCGTCGATCTGATCCAGCGCCTGCCGGTAGCCGATCGCCTGCGCGGCCGTCCGGCCGGCGCGCAGTCCCCGGGCGTCGAGCCGGCGCACCTCCTCGACCAATCCGTCGGCCCACATCCGTTCGGTCCGGAGGCCGATGCGGTGGTCCACGACAGCGCGCGCCAACGACAGCCCCAGGGTCAGGGTCGGCCGACGATAGGCCCGCTGCGGGAGACGGGCCGCGAAGGGCGCGCCGGTCAGCTCGATGACCTCCAGGGCCCGCACGGTCCGGCGCACATTGGCCGGAAGGATGTCGCGGGCGGCGGCGGGATCGCGGTCGGCGAGCGCGCGGTGGGTCGCCTCGGGGCCGTGCGCCGCGGCATACGCCTCCCACCGCGCGCGGACCGCGGCGTCGGTGGGTGGGATGTCGAGCGCGTCCAGGGCGGCCCGGACATAGAGGCCGGAGCCGCCGACGAGGATCGGCACCCGGCCACGGGCCGCGATCGCGTCGAGATCGGCCCGGGCGGCGGCCTGATAGGCGGCGACGCTTGCCTCCTGGGTCACCTCGAGGACGTCGAGTTGATGGTGCGGTATGCCGCGCCGCTCCCCCACCGCGACCTTGGCCGTCCCGACGTCCATGCCGCGATAGAGCTGCATGGCGTCGGCATTGACGATCTCGCCGCCGATCTCGCCGGCGAGCGCGAGGGCGAGCGCCGACTTGCCGGTCGCGGTCGCCCCCACGACCGCGACGACGACCGGGTCAGTGGCCAAAAGGGTCCTCGTCCACGCCGGGCATCCAGCTGTGGCCCGGCCGCCCCCACCCCTCGTTGCGAATCGCCTTGAGCGCCTTCTTCTTCCACTTCTGGGACAGGCGGTCGACATAGAGGAACCCGTTGAGGTGGTCGTACTCGTGCTGCATGCACCGGGCGAACCATCCGGTCGCGGTGAAGGCGATCTCGTTGCCGCGGCGATCGCAACCGGTCACCTCGGCGGCGAGGCCGCGGCGCAGGGGGTAGTGGTAGCCCGGGACCGACAGGCACCCCTCGGAGTCGGCATCCTTGTCCGGCTCGCCGTCGGGTGCGCGGGTGGCCCGCACGAACGGGTTGACGATGACGCCGATCTCGGGGACCCCGTCGTCGTTGGCGAGATGCCAGGTGAAGACGCGTGCGCCGACGCCGATCTGCGGGGCAGCGAGACCGACGCCGTTCGCGGCGTTCTGGGTGGCGAACATGTCGTCGATCAGCGCATCGAGGTCGGGACCGAAGTCGGTGACCGGCTCGGCCCGCCGGTGCAGGACGGGCTCGCCGGTGATGACGATGGGACGCACGGACATGGCCGGGATTCTCCCTCATGGCGGCCGTCGACCCCGCATCGACGGGTGTTCGGGTGCTCCCAGCATTCTCCCAGCAACGAGGGCTTAAGGTGTGCGCCAAGGAGCGCCGACCGGCGCCACCTCCCCGAGAGAGAGGAGATCGCACATGGGCATGTTCGACGAGATCAAGGGCAAGGCCGAGGAACTTCTGCACGGCCACTCCGACAAGGTCGAAGAGCTCAGCGACCAGGGCATCCAGAAGGCCACGGATGCCGCCGACGGCGCGACTGGCGGGAAGTTCTCCGACCAGATCGACACCGCCGGAGCGAAGGCCGACGACCTCATCGGGGAGTAGCCCCCTGCGTCGACACGCGCGGGCGCCGGACCAGTGATGGTCCGGCGCCCGTTGCGTGCCCGGACCGGATTGACCGGCCGCTAAGCACCGGGAAGCCGGATTACGTCAGGTAGACAGGAGGAGAGAGCGCCCCGGCCCATCCCCCCTGCCGGTCGGGGCGCTCGGCCAGCCGGTGGGTCACCGAACCCGGAGCGGGGCGAGGTGACCCACCGGCGCGGGCCGGGGGTCGGCATCCGGCGTGAGCGGGGTGGGTCAGTCGGGGTGGGCGACGTGGGGGTCAGCCGCAGGCGGGCCGGGACGTCGGCGCCATCGGTGCCGGGATCCCCAGCGAGGGCATCCCGAGCGCGACCGCGGGCTTCATCGTTGACCCGGGAGCGGCGCCATCGGCGAGGTCGGCCCAGGCGTCGCCGCCCCGCGTCCGCCGGACGGCGTACGGCCCCCCGCGCAGGCCCGAATCCGCAACGAGGTGGTGGGGCGCGCCATACGTCACCGCCACCGTGACCGTGTCCCCCGGTCGCGGCACCGGCCCCCCGGGGGGCACGGTGAAGTGGACCAGACGGTTGTCGCGGGCCCGCCCGGACATGCGGTCGTATGCCGTGTCCTTCCGCCCCTCCCCCGGCGCGACCAGGACCTCGACCTCACGACCCTCCTGGGCCCGGTTGCCGGCCCAGGAGATCTCCTCCTGGAGCGCGATGAGCCGGTCGAAGCGGTCCTGCACGACGTCCTTGGGCACCTGGTCGGGCATCGTCGCGGCGGGGGTGCCGGGGCGGACGGAGTATTGGAAGGTGAACGCCGAGGCGAAGCGCGCGGCCTCCACGACCCGGAGGGTCTCGGCGAAATCCGCCTCCGTCTCGCCGGGGAACCCGACGATGAGGTCGGTGGTGATCGCCGCGTCCGGGATCGCCGCCCGAACCCGGTCGAGGATGGCCAGGAACCGGTCGCTGCGGTAGGAACGGCGCATCGCCTTGAGGATCGCGTCGGACCCGGACTGCACGGGCATGTGCAGGCTCGGCATGACGGTGGGTGTGACCGCCATCGCCTCGATGACGTCGTCGGAGAAGGCCGCGGGATGCGGACTGGTGAAGCGGATCCGCTCGAGACCCTCGATCGCCCCGCAGGCCCGCAGCAATGCGGCGAAGGCACCCTTGTCACCGAACTCGACGCCATAGGTGTTGACGTTTTGCCCCAGCAGGGTCACTTCGACGACGCCCTGTGCCACGAGGGCCTCGATCTCGGCGAGGATCTCGCCGGGGCGCCGGTCGGTCTCGCGGCCGCGCAGGCTCGGCACGATGCAGAAGGTGCAGGTGTTGTTGCAGCCGACCGAGATCGAGACCCACGCGGCATACGCGCTGTCGCGGCGGGTGGGCAAGGTGGAGGGAAACCGTTCGAGGGACTCGAGGATCTCCACCTCGGCGCGCTTGTTGTGCCGCGCGCGATCCAGCAGCGCCGGGAGAGAGCCGATGTTGTGGGTGCCGAACACGACATCGACCCACGGGGCGCGCGCGACGATGGTCTCGCGGTCCTTCTGGGCCAGGCAGCCGCCGACGGCGATCTGCAGTCCTGGGTTGCGCAGCTTGGCCGGACGCAGCTGACCGAGGTTGCCGTAGAGCTTGTTGTCGGCGTTCTCCCGCACCGCGCAGGTATTGAAGACGACCACGTCGGCGACCTCGGGACGCTCGTGAACCGGGAGGCTGGCGATATCGACATAGCCCGCCGTCTCGAGAAGGCCGGCGAGGCGCTCGGAGTCGTGGACGTTCATCTGGCACCCGTGGGTACGCACGTCGTAGTAGCGGTCACTCATGGCGCGTCAAGGGTACGTGCCGTAGCGGTCGTTCCCGGACCTCCCGTGCCGGACGAGGGGGTATGCCGACCCGCCTGCGTCGGCCCGCGCGCGGGGTCTCGGCCGGGACGCCGGCCGGCAGAGGCGCGCCGGCGGGCGAGGTCTCGGGCGGGGCGCCGGCCGGCGCAGGGGTGTCGGTGGGGCGGCATACGGTCCTGGTATGACGACGCTCCTCCTCGACCAGGCCACCGACGCCCTACGGCGGCTGGTCGGCCGTGACGATGTCGCGTTCCGCGACGGGCAGTTCACCGCCATCGAGATGCTCGTGGCCCAGCGGCGGCGGGTCCTCGTCGTGCAACGCACGGGGTGGGGAAAGTCGGCTGTCTACTTCGTCGCGACGGCCTTGACCCGGGCTGCCGGGGCGGGACCGACGATCATCGTCTCGCCGCTCCTGGCGTTGATGCGCGACCAGATCGCCGCCGCCGAACGCGCCGGGGTGCGCGCGCTGACGATGAACTCCGCCAACGCGACCGAGTGGGACGAGGTGCGGGCCGCGCTGTCGAGCGACGCGGTCGATGTCCTGCTGATCAGTCCCGAGCGGCTCAACAATCCACGCTTCCGCGACGAGCACCTGCCCGATCTCGCGCAGCGCTGTGGGCTGCTGGTGGTCGACGAGGCGCATTGCATCAGCGATTGGGGCCACGATTTCCGGCCCGACTATCGCCGGATTCGCGATCTGCTCCTCCGTCTGCCGGAGGGGGTGCCCGTGCTGGGCACGACCGCCACGGCGAATTCCCGGGTCGTCGATGACGTCGAGGCTCAGTTGGGGGCCGGCGCGATCCCCGTGGCCACGATTCGGGGGGTCCTGGCCCGGGAGTCGCTGCGGCTCGGCGTCACCCGCCCGATGTCGCCGCAGCAGCGGCTTGGGTGGCTCCTGGCCCACCTCGGTGATCTGCCGGGCAGCGGGATCGTCTACACCCTGACCGTCGCGGCCGCGGAGGATGTCGCGGCCGCCCTGCGCGAGGCCGGGCACGATGTCGCGGCCTATACCGGTCAGACCGACAACGCCGACCGGGAGCGACTGGAGAACTCCCTGCGGCACAACGAGATCAAGGCACTCGTGGCCACCTCGGCACTGGGGATGGGGTTCGACAAGCCCGATCTCGGATTCGTCCTCCACCTCGGAGCGCCCTCGTCCCCCGTCGCGTACTACCAGCAGGTGGGGCGGGCCGGGCGGGCCACGGAGCGGGCCGATGTCCTGCTCCTGCCCGGACCGGAGGACGCCGACATCTGGAGGTACTTCGCGTCGGTCTCGATGCCGCGGGCGGATCAGGCCGACGCTGTCCTGGCCGCGCTCGGGGACGCGACGTCGCCGATGTCGACCGCGGCCATCGAGGCCGCCGTCGACATCCGGCGGACCCGCCTGGAGCTGCTGCTGAAGGTACTCGACGTCGACGGAGCCGTGCGCCGGGTCACCGGGGGCTGGCAGGCCACCGGCCAGCCGTGGACCTACGATGCGGCGCGGTATGCCCGCGTGGCCCGCGCCCGGGTGGCGGAGCAGGACCAGATGCTCGCCTATGAGCGGGCGACCTCCTGCCGGATGGCGTTCCTCCAGTCCGCCCTCGACGATGCGAATGCGGCCGCCTGCGGCCGGTGCGACACCTGCGCGGGTCCGTGGTTCCCCACCGACATCCCCGACCTCCTCGTGCGAAGAGCCGGCGAGCGACTGGCCCAGGTCGGGGTGGCGGTCGAGCCCCGGACGATGTGGCCGACCGGAATGCAGCGCCTGGGTGTGCCGCTCAAGGGTCGGATCGGGCCGGAGGTCCGGGCCGAACCGGGACGGGTGATCGGGCGCCTCAGCGACTTGGGGTTGGGGGTCGCGGCTGCGGCCGCTGTTCGGGAACGACGCGGACGTGCCGCCGGAGGTGATGGACGCGGTCGTGCGGACCCTCGCGGCGTGGCCGTGGGCGCGCCGCCCGACGGGGGTGGTCGGCATACCGTCACGGCGGCGACCCCGGCTCGCCGGGTCGCTGGCCGAAGGGATCGCCCGCATCGGACGGCTCCCCCTCCTGGGAGTCCTCGATCTCATCGGGGGCGGCCCCACCGGGGAGCCGGGGGGCAATAGCGCGTTCCGCTTGGCGGGGGTGTTCGGACGCTTCGGGGTCGGCACCGACCTTGGTGAGCGACTGCGCACGCACCAGGGTCCGGTCTTGCTGGTGGACGACCTGGTGGATTCGCGGTGGACGTTCACCGAGGCGGCGCGCGTGGTGCGCGCGGCGGGAGCGGAGTCGGTCCTGCCCTTCGCTCTGGCGGTCGAGCACTGACTCATCGGTCGGGACCCGCCCCGCGACGCCGATCAGCGTGCGGGGTAGCTGAGCACGTGACTAGCTGATGGCGTCCTTGAGGTCGCCCATGGCGTCCTTGACCTTTTCGCCAGCCTGCTTGACATTGGCTTTCGCCTGGTCGGCCATGCCCTCGGCCTGCATCTGCTCGTCGTCGGTGGCTTTGCCCACCGCCTCCTTGGCCTTGCCGGTCGCTTCCTCGGCCGCATTGCCGATCTTGTCGCCGATGCCCATTTGGTTCTCCTTCTGATGGGGTGCTCGTGCCACCGTCGCACACGTGGCCCGGGTGGAGTCGACTTGTCGGCCGGTCACTTCCGCTGGCGGGGGTGGGTGTGGCCAACTCGCAGTGAGGCCTTGCGCTCCGCGATCGCGGTGCGCGCGTCACCGCGCCACGGGTTCATCTGCCCGATCTGCTCGAGCCGCAGGTTGGCCGAGCCGCAGGTTGGCCGAGCAGCAGGTTCACCGTCCCTGCAGTTCACCGCCCTTCCAGTTCACCGCCGCCCTGGGCGCGGGCGAGATCGACGCGCCGGGTGCAGACCGGGAGCAGAGCTTGCACGACCGGGCCGATGCCCACGGCATACAGAATGGTGCCCACCCCGACCACCCCGCCCAGTAGCCACCCGGCGGTCAGGACGGCGATCTCGAGGCCGGTGCGCACGAGGCGGATCGATCGGCCGGTCCGCCGAGCGATCCCCGTCATCAACCCGTCACGCGGGCCGGGGCCGAGTTGGCTTCCGATATAGAGCGCGCCGGCGAGCCCATTGAGCAGGATGCCGCCGAGCATGAGCCCCCAACGGGTCGCGGCGCCGTCTTGAGGCCCGAGAACGCGCAAGGTCGCGTCGGCGGCCACCCCGATCAGGACCGAGTTGGCGAGGGTGCCCAAGCCGGGCCACTGCCGCAACGGAATCCACAGCAGGAGCACCGCGAAGCTGGTCACGATGACGACGGTCCCGAAACTGGCGCCCCAGTGCCGCTGCACCCCGACATGGAAGACGTCCCAGGCCGGCAGCCCGAGTCGGCCGCGGACCAGCATGGCCATCGACGCGCCGTAGAGCCAGAGCCCGACAAGCAACTGCGCCAGCCGCAACGGCAGCCCACCGGAGCGCAGTTGCTCGACGGGCGTCATCGGTGTGAGCGGTTCCTTGCGCGCGAACACGCGACGCACCTGCTGGATCGGCGACATGCGTGCAGTGTGCCTCTCCACGCCGTCGACCCCCACCCGATTTCGGCCCTTGGGTCACCGCATACGGGTGCCGGAGGCGGGCGCACCATGCCCGGCCCCCGGCCCCGACAGAGCCCCGATCCGGCCGGCTCTCATGCTGTCACTCGACACATCAGCCCGACGACCCTCAGGACCGCGATGACCTCGTTCGCTATTCGCGTGATCGATCATGTCCAGCTGGCAATTCCGCCCTCGGGAGAGGCAGCCGCACGGGACTTCTGGGTTGGGCTACTGGGCTTCACGGAGCTACCCAAACCACCGCTGCTCGCCGCCCGTGGAGGGTGCTGGTTCCGAGCTGGCGACGGTGCCGGGGCACCGGAGATCCACGTCGGGGTCGAAGATCCGTTCGTTCCCGCTCGGAAAGCCCATCCCGCGCTGATCGTGAGCGATCTCGATGCCCTTGCCGCGCGGTTGACGGAGGCCGGCTTACCGGTGCGCTGGAGTCAGGAGATCCCCGGCACGACCCGGTTCCACACCGACGACCCGTTCGGCAATCGCCTCGAGTTCATCGACGCGGGTCACTGACGTCGCGGACGTCGAGCGCCTGGCACCGACCGGGATCGCCGAAGGTGAGGCCCTAGTCCCGCCGGTGCTCCGGCAGGGCGTCGACCTCCTCGAGGACGACGCGCATGACCAAGCCCGAGGGATACCCCTTGCGGGCCAATAGCCCCGACAGCCGCCGAATCTGGACGTCCCGCTCAAGGCCGAGCAGTCGCGGCAGCCGAGCGCGGACGAGGTCGCGCGCGCGCTCCGCGTCGGAGGCCGAGTCCACCCCCCCGATGACCTCCGCGGCCACCTCGTCGGCGACCCCCTTGCGCCGCAACTCGTGCGTGAGTGCCTGACGGGAGAGGCCACGGGTGACCTGCTTGGCGCGCACGAACATCTCGGCATACGCCACGTCGTCGACGAGTCCGACCTGCGTGAGCCGGTCGAGAACCTCGGCCGCCACGGCGGGGTCGCATCCACGCTCGGCGAGTTTGACCTCGAGCTGACGGCGGGTCTTGGGGGAGTTCTCCAACTGCCTCAGGACGATCGCCCGGGCCAGGGAATGCGGATCGCGAGCAGCATCGCTCGACCCAGGCGCGGCCTCGTCGTCCGTCGAACCGGCTCCCTCGCCAGGTCGGCTCATGTGCTCCTCGGTGGATCGTCCCTCCGGGGTTCGGCTCGGCTCCCGGCGCGCGGCCCCGGGGGCGCGCGAACCCGCCTGCACCCGCGCGATCTGGGCGCGCAAGCCATCGAGATCACCACGAGTCATCGCGGCGGCTCCGCTCAGAACTCGACCGGGACCTCGGCCGGCGCGTCGAGCCGGGGCCCGACGCCGAGCTTCTCCTTGATCCGCTTCTCCAACTCGTCGGCCAGGTCGGGGTTGTCCTTGAGGAAGTTGCGGGCGTTCTCCTTGCCCTGACCGAGTTGGTCGCCGTCGTAGGTGTACCAAGCGCCGGACTTCCGGACGAAGCCCTGGTCGACACCCATGTCGATGAGGCCGCCCTCGCGGGAGATGCCTTGGCCGTACAGGATGTCGAACTCCGCCTGCTTGAACGGCGGGGAGACCTTGTTCTTGACCACCTTGACCCGCGTCCGGTTGCCCACCGGCTCCGAGCCGTCCTTCAGCGTCTCGATCCGGCGCACATCGAGCCGCACCGAGGCATAGAACTTCAGCGCCTTGCCGCCGGTCGTCGTCTCGGGGGAGCCGAACATCACCCCGATCTTCTCGCGAAGCTGGTTGATGAAGATCGCCGTCGTCCCGGTGTTGTTGAGGGCTCCGGTGAGCTTGCGCAGCGCCTGGGACATCAAGCGCGCCTGAAGGCCGACGTGACTGTCACCCATCTCGCCCTCGATCTCGGCCCGGGGCACCAGGGCCGCGACCGAGTCGATGACGATGATGTCGAGTGCTCCCGACCGGATGAGCATGTCGGCGATCTCGAGGGCCTGCTCACCGGTGTCGGGCTGGCTGACCAGGAGCCCGTCGGTGTCGACACCGAGCCTCTTCGCATACTCGGGGTCCAAGGCGTGCTCGGCGTCGATGAAGGCGGCGATCCCGCCGGCCTTCTGGGCGCTGGCGACCGCGTGGAGGGCCACGGTCGTCTTGCCGCTGGACTCCGGGCCGTAGATCTCCACCACTCGGCCGCGCGGCAGGCCCCCGATGCCGAGCGCCACGTCGAGGGCGATCGACCCGGTCGGAATCACCTCGATAGGGGGGCGAACGTCGTCGCCCAGGCGCATGACGGCACCCTTGCCGAAGTTCTTCTCGATCTGCCCCATGACGCTCGCGATCGCGCGAGCCTTCTGGTCCTCATCCGGCTTGGTCGCCATGTCACACCTACCTGTCTGCTCGAAAAGGGACGCGTCCACCGGCGACCCGGCCCGGCGGCATACACGCCGAGTGGGATCAGACGCTAGAGCCGACCACCGACAGCCCGCCTGTCCCGGCCGACTTGCCTGTGGACGACGCGGAAAGCTGGGGTTTTCGACCTTGTGGATGACCATACCCGAAAGGATGTTCGAAACCCGACGGGCACGCTCCCGGCGTGTCGCGCTGACTCGCCCAGTCCCCACCCCGGCGCGCGGCCAGCTGCCCGGGATAGCCTGAGTGGTCCCGGCAGGAAGCCGGCTACGCCCTTCGACGACGATGATCCTGGTGACCACGCACACGCGAAACAGGCCGAGCACGCGGCCGCCACGCCCGCGCCCGGCGGTGGCGCCGTGACCATGGGCCGCAGTCGCAGGGCGGTGGCTATTGGGGCACTCCTGACGGCGATCGGGCTGACGGCGCCGCTCGTGGCACCGACTCCCTTGGCCCAGCCGTCGTCGGCGGCCCGTCCCGCAGGGGACTCCCCGGACCTCTCCGCCTCACCCACGTCCGCCACGTCCCCCGACACCGACTCCCCCGGCACCGACTCCCCCGAAACGCCCTTTGCCGGTGCCGCTGTCTTGGACGATCCGGTCGCCGCGGCGCGCCCGATCGATCCTGCGGCTCTCAATCTGGCAGCGCGCTCGGTCGCCGACCTGATCCAGAGCGCCGGGCTCACCGCCCCCGAGGACTTCTGCCTGGCGGGGCGAGGCGACGACGCCGTCGTCACCTGTGGAGCCGGCGATCTCGGCAGCTCGCGCATCATCGCCCTCGTCGGGGACTCCCGGGCCGGCCAGTGGCTCCCGGCCCTTGACGCCCTGGGCCGCCGGCACCGATGGCGGGTACGGACCTATCTGAAACGGGATTGCGCGTTCACCGCGCCTCCGGTGATGGCGGAGGGCCAGCCTTATCTCGAGTGCCAGGATTGGGGTGAACACGTGCTGGCCCGCCTGACCGGGACGGAGCGGCCGACCGTCGTCATGACCACCTCGGGGGTGCAAACGGCATACGGCCCGAATGGTGCTCCCCCCCAGGCCACGCTCGTCGAGGGCTATGCGGCGTACTGGCGCCGGCTGGCGGGCGTCGGGGTCCTGCCGGTGATCCTCGCGGACACCCCCCGCCCGAGCCCGGAGCAGATCACCACCTGCCTGCGCGCCCACCCGGACACCTATCTGACCGAGTGCGCCCGTGCCTTCGCCGTCGGTCCCGGCAGCATCCCGCTCCGCCAGGCCAGCAGAGGGGTCACCCAGGCCCGCTGGATCGACCTGGGTATGCGGATCTGCCCGGACCTGATGTGTTGGCCGGTCATCGGGGACACACTGGTCTATCGCGACGGGGACTACCTTTCCACGGCGTATGCCGCCTCCCTCGCCCCCGCGCTTTGGCGCCTTTTCGTCCGGGTCGCCCCGGCGACGATTCCGGTGCCCGGAATGACCACCCCGTAAGGGGTTCGCGGGCACAGGGCGGCGTTCTGGGACCCGCTGTCGGTGGCCCATGGCAGGCTTCGACTCGACATGACCGACGACGTCCTCGACCGCTTCTCCCCCGCGACCGCAAACTGGTTCCGGGGCAGCTTCGCCGCGCCCACACCCGCGCAGGCGGGTGCGTGGAGCGCGATCAGTTCGGGCCGGGACGCCCTCGTCGTCGCCCCCACGGGCTCGGGCAAGACGCTCGCGGCGTTCCTGTGGTCCCTCGACCACCTCCTGCGCGAGCCCGCGCCGGCGGACCCGATGGCGCGCTGCCGCGTCCTCTACGTCTCGCCCCTGAAGGCGCTCGCCGTCGACGTCGAGCGCAACCTGCGGGCGCCCCT
The DNA here is from genome assembly GCA_016702415.1 of Nostocoides sp. Classification (GTDB taxonomy): domain Bacteria; phylum Actinomycetota; class Actinomycetes; order Actinomycetales; family Dermatophilaceae; genus Nostocoides_A. The sequence goes on along the minus strand of JADJEA010000001.1, from coordinate 1,474,918 downwards.
GGTCGGCATCGGGCATGCGGCCCATCGGCTCGGTGTGGAGGTTCCCCAGATCGCCGTCTCCGTTCGCTCCGGAGACACCCCCGCCGCCGACCGTCGCCTCTTCGCCCGGCGGCCGAGCGACATCCTCATCACGACCCCGGAGTCGTTGTTCCTGCTGCTGACCTCGGCGGCCAGGACGGCCCTGGCGGGGGTGGAGACGGTCATCCTCGACGAGGTCCACGCGGTCGCGGCGACCAAACGCGGAGCCCATCTGGCGGTGACCCTCGAGCGGCTCGATGCCCTCCTGGCGCGGCCCGCCCAGCGGATCGGCTTGTCGGCGACCGTCCGGCCGATTGATGAGGTTGCCCGCTATCTCAGCGGCGGCAGGCCGGTCGAGATCGTGGCCCCGGAGGCGGCCAAGTCCTGGGACCTCGAGGTCGTCGTCCCGGTTCCCGACATGGGCGAGTTGGGCGCCCCCACCGGGGACCTGGCCGGCGCCGCGGCGGGGCCGCAGCGGCATACCTCGATCTGGCCCCATGTCGAGGAGCGCATCGTCGACCTGGCCGCCCAGTCACGCTCGACCCTCGTGTTCGCCAACTCCCGGCGTCTCGCCGAGCGATTGACGGCCCGCCTCAACGAGATCTGGGACGAGCGCCGGGACACCGACGAATCGCTCGTGCCCGATACCCTCGGCGCCACCGCCGATTCCTTGCGGGCCAGACCGGCGCACACCCCCGCCGCGATGATGGCCCAGGCGGGTGCGAGCGCCGGAGCGCCGGCCGTCTTCGCCCGGGCCCACCACGGCTCGGTGAGCAAGGAAGCGCGCGCCGACATCGAGGAGGCGCTGAAGTCCGGGCGCCTCCCCGCCGTCGTGGCGACCAGCAGCCTGGAGCTCGGCATCGACATGGGCGCGGTCGACCTCGTCGTCCAGGTCGAGTCGCCCCCGTCGGTGGCCAGTGGACTGCAGCGCGTGGGCCGGGCGGGCCATCAGGTGGGGGCGACATCGCGGGGGGTGTTCTTCCCGAAGTACCGCGGCGACCTGGTCCAGACGGCCGTCGTCGTCGAGCGGATGCGGGCGGGCGGCATCGAGGCCCTCCAGGTGCCGAGCAACCCACTCGACGTCCTCGCCCAACAGATCGTCGCCATGGTCGCCCTCGAGGAGTGGGCGGTTCCCGACCTGCTCGCCCTCATGCGTCGCAGCGCGCCGTATGCCGGGCTCAGCCTCCCCCTGCTCCATGCCGTCCTCGACATGCTGGCGGGACGCTATCCCAGCGAGGAGTTCGCCGAACTGCGCCCGCGGATCGTGTGGGACCGGCTCGCCGACGCGATCACGGCCCGACGCGGCGCGCAGCATCTCGCCGTCACCAGCGGGGGCACGATCCCCGACCGGGGACTGTTCGGGGTCTTCATCGCCGGTGACGGTGCCGGACGCCGTGTCGGCGAACTGGACGAGGAGATGGTCTACGAGTCGCGGGTCGGCGATGTGTTCACCCTGGGGACCTCGAGTTGGCGGATCGAGGAGATCACGCACGATCAGGTGCTCGTCACCCCCGCGCCGGGCGAGCCGGGCAAGCTGCCGTTCTGGAAGGGCGAGACGCAGGGCCGCCCCGCCGAGCTGGGTCGGGCGGTCGGCGCCTTCGTCCGCGAGATCGCCGCGGCGACCCCGGCCACCGCCCTGGCCCGAGCGCGCGCCGCCGGCCTCGATGCGTGGGCCGCCGACAACCTCCTCGCCTATCTCACCGAGCAGCAGGAGGCGACTGGGCACATCCCCTGCGACCGCACTCTCGTGGTCGAACGCTTCCGCGATGAGATCGGCGACTGGCGGGTGGCCGTCCACTCCCCCTATGGGATGCCCGTCCACGCCCCCTGGGCCCTGTGTGTGGCCGCCCGGATGCGCGAGCGGTTCGGCGTCGAGGTCCAGGCCATGGCGGCCGACGACGGCATCGTTTTCCGATTGCCCGACATCGAGTTCGACGACGGTGCGGATGCGGGGGCCGATCTCGCCGGCCTCGTCTTCCTCGACCCGGACGAGGTCGACGATCTCGTCACCGCCCAATTGCCGGGGTCGGCGCTCTTCGCCGCCCGCTTCCGCGAATGCGCCGCCCGTGCCTTGTTGCTCCCCCGGCGGCGCCCGGATCGCCGCCAGCCGCTATGGCAGCAGCGGCAGCGCGCGGCCCAGTTGCTGACCGTGGCCGCACGCTATCCGGACTTCCCGATCGTGTTGGAGACGGTTCGCGAATGCGTCCAGGAGGTCTACGACGTCCCCGGGCTGCGCGAGCTCATGGCCGCGGTCGGGTCCCGCCGGATCACCGTCGCCGATGTCGTGAGCGCCCAGCCGTCCCCATTCGCGCGGTCGTTGTTGTTCGGCTATGTCGCCCAGTATCTCTACGAGGGCGACTCCCCCCTCGCCGAGCGCCGCGCCGCCGCGCTGACCCTCGATCCGAGTCTGCTGGCCGAGTTGCTCGGCCGCGGCGAGGGCTTGGCGCTGCGCGATCTCCTGGACGCCGCGGCCATCGCCCGGACCGTCGCCGATCTGCAGCGGCTCACCCCGCAGCGGGCGGCTCGCGACGCCGATGAGATCACCGACCTGCTCCGGGTGCTCGGGCCGCTGAGCGAGTCCGAGATTGCCGACCGGGTCGTCCCCGAACTGCGGGCCGGGTTGCCCGCCACCTTGTCGGGGCTCGCCGATTCCCGCCGGGCGATGGTCGTGCGCATCGGCGGCACCGTGTCGTATGCCGTGCCCGACGACGCCGCGCGCCTGCGCGACGCTCTCGGGATCGCTCTTCCCGTCGGCTTGCCAGCGGCCTTCCTCGAACCCGTCGCCGATCCGCTGGCCGACCTCCTCGGCCGGTACGCCCGCACCCACGGTCCCTTCCACGCAGCCGAGGCCGCCGCCCGCTTCGGCCTGGGCCCGGCGGTCGCCCTCGACGGCCTGCGCCGACTCGCTGCAGCGGGGCGTGTGGTGGAGGGCGAGTTCCTGCCCACCGGTGCGGGCGAGGAGTTCTGCGACGACGAGGTGCTGCGGCTGATTCGGCGCCGCTCCCTGGCCGCCCTGCGCGCGGAGGTCGAGCCGGTGGACGTCGCGGACTACGCGCGGTTCCTCCCCGCGTGGCAGGGCGTGGGCGCGGCCCAGCGCGGCACCGACGGGTTACTCCGGGCGGTCGAGCAGCTCACCGGAGCGGTCCTTCCCGCCAGCGCACTGGAGTCCCTCGTGCTGCCCAGCCGGGTGCCCGGCTACACCCCGGCACTGCTGGATGAGGTCCTGGCCGTCGGAGACGTCGTCTGGCAGGGGCATGGTTCCCTGCCGGGCGATGATGGCTGGATCTCGCTGCACCTCGCCGAGACCGCCGCGCTGACCCTCCACCCCGGCACCGGCGAGCTGCCCGAGGGCATCGCCGCCCGGCTCTGGGACGGCCTCTCCGGCGGCGGGGCCTACTTCTTCCGCAGCCTGGCCGATCTCGTCCCCGACCAGGCCCAAGCCGCGACCGCGGCCGCCCTTTGGGATCTGGTCTGGCGAGGGCTGGTCACCGGCGACACCTTCGCCCCGGTCCGGGGATTGCTGGCCGGGGGCCGGGGGGCGCACAAACGACCGCCCCGGCCGGTCCGGGCGACCCGATTCGGACGGCGAGGATCCCTGGCGAGTCTGGCGGGCGGCATACCGACTGGGGGTATGCCGCGTGCCTCCACCCCCCCGTCCGTCGTCGGCCGCTGGGCGGCCCTCCCACCCGTGAATCGCGACGTGGCCGCGCGCGCGGTCGTGGAGGCGGAGATTCTCCTCGACAGGTACGGCGTCGTCACGCGGGGCGTCGCCGCCGCCGAGGAGACGGTCGGCGGGTTCGCGGCGCTCTACCGGGTGCTTGCGGCGGCTGAGGAGGCCGGCCGGGTGCGACGGGGCTATTTCGTGGAGTCGCTCGGTGCGGCTCAGTTCGCGACGGCCGGGGCGATCGATCGGCTGCGCCGAAGCACGAATCTCCCGGACGGAAGCTCGGACGCGCGCGACCGGATGCGGGCGCTCGTCCTCGCCGCCACCGATCCCGCCAACCCCTTTGGCGCGGCGATCCCGTGGCCCGAGCGAGACGGGGCAGGGCATCTGCCCGGGCGCAAGGCCGGGGCACTGGTGGTCCTCGTCGACGGCGAGCTCGTGCTCTACGTCGAGCGCGGCGGCAAGACGTTGCTGTCGTGGGACCGGTCCGAGGGGGATCTGCGGGGTGCAGCGGATGCCCTGGCATTGGCCGTCCACGAGGGCGCGCTCGGCCGACTGACGGTCGAGAAAGCCGACGGGGAGTCGATCCTCGCTCCGGGCAGTCCGGTCGCCGCTGCCCTGGCGGACGCGGGCTTCCGGATGACCCCGCGTGGGCTGAGACTGCGGCGTTGAGGGGGTGAGGAGATTCCCGAGGGAGACACCGTCAAGCGATCGGCCGAGCGCCTGGACCGGGCACTGGCCGGCGCACCGCTGATCGCCCTCGAGCTGCGCTGGGGGGATCTGGGGGCGCTGAACCTGGTGCCGTGCTCGACGATCGACGTGACGAGCCGGGGCAAGCACCTCCTCCATCGTCTCGACCTCGGCCTGACCCTTCACACGCACCTGCGCATGGAGGGGTCCTGGCGCCTCGCCCGCACCGATGCTGTCACTCGACGGGAGTCCGCCGACCGCGGGGTTCGCGTCCGTGCGGCCAGCCCGACGTGGACGGCGCTCGGGCTGCGCCTGGGCCTGGTCGAGGTCTGGCCGACCGGGGAGGAGCGGCGGCGGCTCGGCTACCTCGGTCCGGACATCCTCGGTGCCGACTGGGATCTCGACAGGGTCGTCGCGGCGATTCGTCGCGGCGGTGTGCTCGACGGATCGGCGTCGCCTGCCGATGTCCCTGGTCCGGGGCCACGCACGGCGGCAGCCCTCGCGCCGCACCCGTCCCGAACCTTGGGCGAATCGCTGCTCGATCAACGCGTCCTCGCCGGGCTCGGGACGATGTGGACCAGCGAGGCGCTGTTTGCGGCCCGCCTGTCCCCGTGGTCCCCGGCGGGGGCTGCCACGGAACCCGCGTTGGCGGTGCTGCTGGAGCGGACGCAGCGGCTGATGCGGCAGGCGGTGGCGAGCGGCATACAGACCGCCACCGGGCGCACCCGTCGAGGCGAGCTGACGAATGTCCACGGCCGCTCCGGTCGGCCGTGCAATCGCTGCGGGGACGTCATCCGGATCGCGCCCATCGGGCCACCGCTGCGGGAGCGCGTCCTTACCTACTGCCCGACCTGCCAGGGCGGACTGGCGCCGACCGACGACGGAGCCCGCCAACACCCGCTCGGATCCGCACCCCGCGCGCGGGGCCGCCCGCGCACGTCCGGCCGCTCGACGCCCGCTCCCGGGCGGGAGCCACGAGGGCGGTCATGAGGGTCAGGCCGAGCGCGGCCGCAGGTGGTGAGCACCGCGCCTTCAGGTCCTGACGAGGGCCGCGAGCGAGTCGCCGGCATACCGGCTGATCGGGACCGTGCCGGAGCGAGGTCAGGCCGCGACGACACCGACGGCCGACACCCCGGCCACCGGCAGGGGGTATGCCGCGCCGACCCCCGACTCGGCAAGCGCCACGCGCCCGGAGACATCACCCAAGAGCTGGGAGAGCGGGATGTCGAGGGCCTGGCAGATGGAGCCGAGCAACTCCGAGGACGCTTCCTTCTCACCCCGCTCGATCTCACTGAGATAGCCGAGCGACACCGCCGCCCCGGCGGAGACCTGGCGCAACGTCCGACCCTGGGCCAGCCGCCGAGCGCGCAGAGCTTCGCCGAGTTCCCTGCGGAGCAAGACCATCGAACGCCTCCCTGCACACGAGCACGATCATCGGACGGGTGATTGACAGACACGCTACCCCGACCCACCGACCGCCGTCAGCAGGAGGGGGGCAACCACTGTCGCGTCGGCCGCAACGGCGTCACGGCAGGGAAGATTCCCCGGCGCCCGGCCGGCGGACATCCTCCTCGTCGGGGTCGCCCGCCATGACGTCGGCGAGCAACTCCAGGGCCGAGCGCACGGTCGCGGCGCGGATCTCCTCGCGATTACCGGGCAATTGCAGCTCACGCACGGCGCCGGGCCGGTTGACCGCGATATAGACCCGGCCCACGGGTTTGCCATCGGCCTCGGTGGGCCCGGCGACACCGGTGGTCGCGACCGCCAGGTCCGCCCGCAGGAGACTGGCCACTCCGTCCGCCATCGCGACCGCGACGTCCGGGTCGACCGCGCCACGAGCGGCCAGCAGGTCCGCGGGCACCCCGAGCACGCTCGACTTGACCGCGCTCGAATAACTGACGATCCCACCGAGCACCACCGCCGAGGCCCCGGGCACCCCCGTCAACGTCGCCGCGACGAGGCCGCCCGTCAGGGATTCCGCCGTCGCAACGGTCAGCCCGCGGGCCGTCGCGTCGCGGAGGATCCGCACCGCGATGTCGTATGCCGCACCGGTCGTCATGGGCGCGTCCCGGGATTGGGTCCCGGGATATCCCGTCCCGGCGGGAGGTCACGTCCAGGGGCCTCCGCGCGTCCAGCGGCCTCGGCGCGCCCGGCGGCGTCCGCCCGACGGGCGGCGCGGGCGCGCTCGGCGGCATCCCTGGCCCGCACCGCGGTGTCCCGGGCCCGGGCGGTCGCCTCCCGTGCCCGATCCGCCGCATCCCTGGCCCGCTCGGCCGCCTTCGCGGCGGCGATCGCCGCGCGGCGCTCGCGTTTCATCTGGGCTCGAGGGCTCGTATGGCGCAGGGTCAAGGCCTTGATGACGTAGTCGATCCCGGTGACGACGGTGACGATGACACTGACGACCAGGACGATCCAGCTGACCGCGCGCCAGGCGGACTCCCACGGGAAGGTCCACAGCGGCAGGCTGAATAGCCCCAGTCCGATCGACTGCAGCGTGGTCTTGACCTTGCCGCCGCGGCCGGCGGGGATCACGCCGTGGCGGATGACGACCAGGCGCAGGAGCGTGATGCCCCACTCCCGCACCAGCACGACGATGGTCATCCACCACGGGATGTCGCCGATGACCGACAGGCCGACGAAGGCCATCCCGGTCAACGCCTTGTCGGCGATGGGGTCGGCGATCTTGCCGAAGTTCGTGATGAGGTTCCACGCCCGGGCCAGGTCCCCGTCGATCCGGTCGGTGAGGATCGCCGCGAGGAAGATGCTCGCGGCCCACCAGCGCAGCACCGGGTCGTGCCCACCGTCGTGGAGCAGCAGCCAGCCATACACCGGCACCAACAGGATCCGGCCGACCGTCAGTGCATTCGGCAGGTTCCAGTTGGAGATCCGGCAGGCCGGGGCGGTGCTCATCGACGAATGGCCTCCAGGTCCACCCCGTCCGAGGCGACGATGCGCGCCGGGACGAAAGCACCGACCGGTTCGCCCGGCTCCAGGGCCAACCGCGTCTCCCCGTCGATCTCGGGACCTTGCAGCGCGCACCGGCCGACCGCGACGCCGAGGTCGCCGTCGTGCTCCTCGACCAGGACCAGCACGTCCTCCCCGATGCGCCGGGCCGCGCGTTCGGCCGTCAGCGCCTCGGCCAGGTCCCCGATCCGCGTCACGCGCTCGGCGATCGCTTCGTCCTCGAGATGGCCGCCCAAGCCGACGCCTTCGGTGCCGTCCTCATCGCTGTAGCCGAACACGCCGACGACATCGAGCATCGCCTCGGCGAGGAAGTCCGCCAACTCCTGCACGTCCGCCTCGGTCTCCCCCGGGAACCCGACGATGACATTGGAGCGGATCGCGGCGGCGGGGGCGAGGTCGCGGATTCGGGCGATGAGCCCGAGGAAATCCTCCGTCCCTCCGAAGCGACGCATCCGGCGCAACAGCCCCGCGCTGGCGTGCTGGAAGCTCACGTCGAACCAGGGAAGGACCTTGTCGGTTCCGACCATGGCCTCGAGCAGCCCCGGGCGGATCTCCGCCGGCTGGAGATAGGAGACGCGAATCCACTCGAGGCCGTCGACGGCGGCCAATCGGGGCAGGAGCTTCTCCAACGCGGCCAGGTCGCCCAGGTCCTTGCCATAGGACGTGGAGTTCTCGCTGACGAGGAAGACCTCCCGCACGCCCTGCTCCGCAAGCCAGCGCGCCTCCCGGACGACCTCGTCCGGGTCGCGGGACACGAACGCCCCCCGGAACATCGGAATCGCACAGAACGCGCACCGGCGGTCGCAGCCGCTGGCGATCTTCAGCGGCGCCCAAGGCCGGTCGTCCAGTCGCGACCGCAGGATGGGGGGTCCACCAACCGGTCCTTCGACCGGCTCGACCCCGCCACCCTGTCCGAGCCCCTGTCCGAGCCCCGGCACCGCCACCGTTGCGGTCGCGGCGGGGCGGCGAGTGGGAGTCAACGGCAGCAACTGCCGACGGTCCCGGGGCAGGTGACTCTCCGGACGCGCCCCGGCCAGGACGGAACGCAGGTGGGCGGAGAGGTCGGCATACGCATCGAAGCCGAGCACCGCATCGGCCTCGGGGAGTTCGGCGGAGAGCTGCGCGCCATACCTCTCGGCCAGGCAGCCGACGGCGACGACGGCCTGGGTCCGCCCATGCCCCTTGAGATCGCTGGCTTCCAGGAGCGCGTCGATCGAGTCCTTCTTGGCCGCCTCGATGAAGCCACAGGTGTTGACGACGGCGACGTCGGCATCCGCCGCATCGGCCACCAGATCCCAACCCGCGGCGGCGAGGCGCCCGGCGAGTTCCTCGGAATCGACCTCGTTGCGCGTGCACCCCAGCGTCACCAGGGCGACGCGATTGGGCCGGGGGGCGCTCATAGCGCCACTGTAGTTGCGCCGCTCACCGCCACCGGCTCGGCGCGCGTGCCGTAGCGTTGCCGCCGTGCCCTCCCCACTGGTCAGCGCGGTCCTGCGCGAGGCCCCGATCCTCGACGGCCACAACGATCTCGCGTGGGAGCTGCGGGAGCGCGCGGCATACGACTTCGACGTCCTGGACGTCGGCTCGCCCGGTGCGCCGACCCAGACCGACTTGCCCCGGTTGCGCGAGGGGGGTGTCGGTGCCCAGTTCTGGTCGGTCTTCGTGCCCGCAACCCTGCCACCCGCGGAGGCCGTCACCGCCACCCTCGAACAGATCGACGCTGTCCACACGATGATCCGCCGGTATGCCGACCGGCTGGCCTTCGCCGACACCGCCGCCGACGTCCGGGCCGCCTGGGCGACGGGCCGCATCGCCTCCCTGATCGGAGCCGAGGGCGGCCACAGCATCCACTCCTCCCTCGGCACCCTGCGCATGCTGCGCCGCCTGGGCGTCCGCTATCTCACCCTGACCCACAACCAGAGCCTGGAGTGGGCGGACGCGGCCACGGATGCCGCCCGGGCCGGCGGCCTGACCACGTTCGGGCGCGAGGTCGTCCGCGAGATGAACCGGATCGGCATGCTCGTCGACCTCTGCCATGTCGCCCCCGCGACCATGGACGCGGCCATGGACACCACGACGGCCCCACCGATCTACTCGCATTCCAGCGCACGGGCTGTATGCGATCACCCGCGCAATGTCCCCGACCACTCCCTGCGGCGACTCGCCGGCCTCGGTGGGGTGTGCATGGTCACCTTTGTCCCCGCGTTCGTCTCGGAGGCCGTCCGCGCCTGGGACGCGCAAGCCCGCTCCATCGCCGAGGCCCAGGGAGTGGACGTGCGTGACCATCTCGCGGCCACGGCCTTCCGCACGACCTACCGCGACCGCCATCCCGCGCCGCGGGCGACCATCGCCGATGTCGTGGCCCATCTCGAGCACATTCGCGAGGTGGCCGGGATCGACCATGTCGGGATCGGCGGGGACTACGACGGGACGGTCGACCTGCCTGACGGGCTCGAGGATGTCGCCGGCTATCCCCGCCTGCTGGACGCCCTCGCCGAGCGTGGATGGTCGGCCGCCGACCTGGCGAAGCTGACCAGCGGCAACATCCTGCGGGTCCTCGACGACGCGGACGCCGTCGCCCGGGGCTGACTCGTCCGGCCAGGCCCCTCCGGCCCGGCTTCTATAATCCTCGGGTGTCCCCCCTTGTCGTTCCCGGGCTGCTCCTTGCCGCCGTTCTTGCCGTGAGCGGTGTGGCCAAGCTCGCTTCCCCCGAGGCCAATGCCGACGCGTTCGTGTCGCTGCGCCTCCCGCGGATCCTGTCCCGCTGGCACGCACCGCGCCTCCTGCCGTATGCCGAGATCCTCCTGGCCGTGGCCCTTCTGGTGGCGGGCGGGTCGGCATACGTCCTCGTGGCGGTGGTCGGCCTGGCACTGATGCTCGCCTACACCGGGGTCGTCGCGCGGGCCCTCACGTTCAGCGAGCCGGTGACCTGCTCGTGCTTCGGCAAGCTCGGCCTCGGGGCGATCACGCGCGCGACCGTCGTGCGCAATCTCATGCTCTCCCTCGTCGCGGCCCTGACCCTGGCCGATGCCCTGCGCCAGTCGCGCTCGGTGGCCGCCCGCATCCTCGACGCCGACCGGACCGGGTGGGCCTGGCTCGGGATGATCGCCCTGGGCATCGCCGTCACCGGCCTGATCACCCACTCGACCGGCGCCCCGGGGGCGGGCGGGCCCGCCTACGCGCACACCGATGGGCAGGGGTATGCCGAGGGCGCCCCCGCCGAGCTCGACTATGTGCGTGCACCGATCCCGTTCGCGCGCCTCGAACTGCGCGGCGGCGGATGGATCACCCTTCGCGACCTGGCCTCGACTCACCCCCGGCTGTTGGTCTTCCTCAACCTGGGCTGCTCCTCGTGCATGCGCGTCGTGGAGATTCTGCCGGCCTTCGTCGAGGCCAATCCCGAGGTCGGGGTCCACCCGGTCTTCCACAGCGGCGTGGACCGCGACGCCATCCCCGAGTGGATGGACTACCTGCTGGACCAGAACGCCGAGACCGCTCAGATCTTCGGCGTGCCGACGCCGGCCGCGGTCTTGCTCGGCGCCGACGGCCTGCTCGCCGGCGGCCCGACGATCGGGGAGATGGCCGTGCGCGAATTCCTCGGCGACATCGCGGCCGAACTCGCCGACGCGCGGGCCACCCGGGACCAGGAGGAGACCCCCGCGTCCCCCGAAACCGCCACCGTCGAAACCGCCACCGTCGCGACCTAGCCCACGACCGACGCGCGTCCGGTCAGAGACCTACGCGCGTCCGGTCAGAGACCTACGCGCGTCCGGTCAGCTGCCAGGCGTCTTCCCCGCCGTCGTCCTCGCCCTCGTCGGCCAGGCTCAGCATCCCGGGGTCGTCCCCGCGCATGACGGCGAGCGTGGCGGCCAGGTCGTCGGGCCGGATCAGGACGTCGCGGGCCTTGGAGCCCTCGGACGGGCCGACCACCCCGCGCGACTCCAAGAGATCCATCAACCGGCCGGCCTTGGCGAACCCGACGCGCAGCTTCCGCTGAAGCATCGACGTCGACCCGAACTGCGTCGTTACGACCAATTCGGCCGCCTGGAGAAGTAGGTCGAGATCGTCACCGATGTCCTCGTCCACCTGCCGCTTGGTCGCCTCGACCGCGACATCGTCGCGATAAACCGCGGTCGACTGGGACTTCACATGCGTGACGACGGCGTGGATCTCGGACTCGGTGACCCACGCGCCCTGCACGCGCATCGGCTTGCTCGTGCCCATCGGGAGGAAGAGCGCGTCGCCCTGGCCGAGCAGCTTCTCGGCACCGGGTTGGTCGAGGACGACCCGGCTGTCGGCGAGCGAGGACGTCGCGAACGCCATCCTCGACGGGACATTGGCCTTGATCAAGCCGGTGACGACGTCGACGGACGGCCGCTGCGTGGCAAGCACCAGGTGGATTCCCGCCGCCCGCGCGAGCTGGGTAATCCGCACGATCGAGTCTTCGACATCGCGCGGCGCCACCATCATCAGGTCGGCCAACTCGTCCACGATCACCAGCAGATAAGGATACGGCTCCAGCACGCGTTCCGACCCAGGCAGGGGTTTCGCTGCGCCAGAGCGCACCGCCTTGTTGAAATCGTCCACATGCTTGAACCCGAAGGCAGCCAGATCGTCATACCGGTGATCCATCTCCTTCACCACCCACTGCAGGGCCTCAGCGGCCTTCTTCGGGTTGGTGATGATCGGGGTGATCAAGTGCGGGATCCCGTCGTAGGCCGTCAACTCCACGCGCTTTGGATCCACGAGCACCATCCGGACCTCCTCCGGGGTCGAGCGCATGAGGATCGAGACGATCATCGAGTTGACAAAGCTCGACTTGCCGGCACCTGTCGCGCCCGCCACCAGCAGGTGGGGCATCTTCGCCAGGTTGGCGACGACATACCCACCCTCGACGTCCTTACCGACACCCATGAGCATGGGGTGCACCGTGTTGTGGGCGACCCGGCTGCGCAAGACGTCACCGAGGGAGACGATCTCCTTGTCCGCATTGGGGATCTCGATGCCGATGGCCGATTTGCCGGGGATCGGGGAGAGGATGCGCACATCCGCGGACGCCACGGCATAGGCAATGTTCTTGCTCATCGAGGTGACCCGCTCGACTTTGACGCCGGGCCCGAGTTCAACTTCGTAGCGGGTCACCGTCGGGCCGCGGGTGAAGCCGGTGACCTGGGCGTCGATGCCGAAGTCGTCGAGCACGCTTGTCAGGCGCGCGACGACCTGGTCGTTGGCGGCTGATCGGGCCTTGGGGGGCGTGCCCTCTTTCAGCGAGCTCGGCTCCGGCAATGTGTAGGTCACATCGCCGGCGAGGGTCAGCTGCTCCGGACGACCGCTGATCGGGCTGGTGGGCGGCGGCGGCAGATCGGGCTTGCTCGCCTCGGGGATGATCGGCCCGGCGGCCAGCGGCGGCGTCGGTTTGAGGTGCTCGGTGGTGGGCAGTTCGCCCGTGCCGTACTCCCGGGGCGGGGTCGCTGGCGCCTCGTCCGGTGGCCCCGTGCGACGGCCTCGGCGGCGGCCTTCGCGGGCCACCAGCGCCGCCTGGTCGTATGCCGTGTCGCCCTCGTAGCCCTCACCGGCCGCTTCGGTGCGCGGGCGGCGCCGCGGCCGGGCCGGTGGCTCAGCGGCAGACCCGATCGGCTGCCCCTCTTGGCTCGGCGGCGAGGGGTGGCGCAGCAGGTGTTCACGGGCTGAACGCAGCCGCGCGGGGATGGCGTTGACTGGGGTCGCCGTCAGCACCAAAATGCCGAACAACCCCCCGAGTAGGAGCAGGACAACCGCTCCGTACACGGTGACACCGGCGGTCAGGGGGCTAGAAGCGAGAAAGCCGATCACCCCGCCTGCGGCGCGCATGCCCTCGGCGCCCTGTTGCGGCGTCGGGATGCCGTGCGCGATGTGGACCAGCCCGGTGCTCGCCAGGGTCAGAAAGCTCAGCCCCACGGCGAGCCGGGTGTTCGCTGCCTGGGAAGCCGAGGCGCGCATGAAGCGGATCCCCAGGCCAAGCAGGACCAGCGGGACCGCGAAAGCGACCTGGCCCAGGGTTCCGGCGACGACGGCATGGACGAGGGTGCCGACGACCCCCGGCATACCCCACCACTCGCGGGCCGCGACAAGGACGGCCAGCGCCACGAGCAGCAGGCCGATCCCGTCCCGGCGGTGCTCGGGCTCGAGGTCCACGCCGCTAGCGCGGCGCACGCCCATGCCGACGAGCCGTGCCCCACCACCGAGGAGCCGGGTTCCACCACGGACGGCGCGTCCGGCCAGAGACGGCTGGGACCGGGCGGGCTGCTTGCGCGACGGGGGGCGGGATGAGGAGCGGCCCGGGCTGCGGCCGGAGGATCGCGCCGAAGCGCGCGACGGGCGCGTGGGCGTAGAGGACGGACGTGTCGCCATTGTCTCAGGCTACGGGATGAACCCCACCAGACTCAGGATTCCCGCGCATCAGGACACATCGGGCGACCCCCTCCGCCGCCCGACTCCCGATCAAGCCCTGTCGTGCCCCGTGTCCACCTCACCGATGGTGGCCGCGGCACGAGTCATGCCGGGGGCGACTCGGAAAGACCCCCCGCCGGAGCCCTGTGCACGGTGGCCCGTTTTCGCGCTGGACATGACTGTGCCCCTGTGCTGCGCTGTGTGATACACGCAACGACAGGGGCACGGTCGCCCAGGCTATGCCTGAGTGAGCCCAGATTCGGTCAGGCCGGGTTGAGCGCGTAGGTCCAGTTCACGGTGCCGTTGCCGAGAATGACGGTGCCGAGGCTTGTACCCGTCGACATATCCCAGCACAGCGTGTACGTGCACTCGATCTGCGGGATGGGCAGGATCGGGATGAAGATGGCGGTGAAGTCAAGGCAGATCTTGGTCGGCCGCTTGACGTAGGGCGGGAGTGCGTCGTTCGGCATCGTGACACCGAAGGTCGTGAAAGCGGTGGCGAAGGCCGAGATGGACCCCAGAGTGCCGGCGCCGGTCTGGGCGGACAGGAAGCTTGTCACCTGTCCATCGGACCAGGTGATATTTCCACCGGTGCCAAGGATGGTGTACGCCGGCTGGAAGATCCCGACCGGGCAGCTGCTGGAATCAAGGTTGAAGGCCGCGGTCCCGGTCACATTGGACAGGCCCAACACCGTGATCCCCTGCATGGTCAGGGCACCGCCGGTGGCGTTCTGACCCGCCTTGAGGCAGCTTGGGCAGGCCGGCGGCGGCGTGGACGCCGCAAACATGGGAGCAGCCGCACCCAAGGAGATCGTCGGGGCCGCCCAGGCAGCGCCCTTGGCCAGGGTACGTCGCGAGACCGCAGTCTCTTCACGATTGTTCATTAGACCGTTCAGTTCGTAATCGAGGACAGGCAGGCAGGGAGGAAGACTCGGAGTCCGCCAACTACCGTGGCTAAGTATGGTCGAGCGCGAAGGCAGTCGTCAAATGGCCGCTCGGCCTGGTGGCGGCGCGCAGGGGCGGCCGCGTGACGAGGTGGACAATCGAGTCCACGCCGGTGGCGAACGACCGCACACGCATCGGCACCGGGGACGCTTGCGTCCAACAGGCGCACGTCGCGGCTATCGAGGTTCTCGCGGAAGCCAGCGCTGATGCCTCGACGACGCGGAACTCGTCGCCGCCCGTCAAGGCCCGCGCGCCAGATTGACGCCGAAGAACCCCGCGCCCCCAGTGACGAGGATCTACGTGGGCTCTCCCGCCTCACGCCTCGATGACGGTGGGGATGATCATCGGGCGACGGCGGATCTTCCGGCCGACCCAACTACCGACCTGTCGGCGGATGATCTGCTGGAGTTCGTAGACATCGCGGACTCCGGAGCCGGTCGCCTCGTCCAGGGCCTTCTCCAGCGCCGGCCGCACCTCCTCGAAGATGGCGGCGTCCTCAACGAAGCCACGCGCGGAGATGTCGGGACCGGCGATCACCTTGCCGGTCACGGAGTCGACGACGACGACGATGGAGATGAAGCCTTCGTCGCGCAGGATCTTGCGGTCGGTCAACAATGCCTCGTCCGCGCCACCCACGGACGATCCGTCGACATAGACATAGCCGCAGGGGACTGCCCCGGCGACGGCGACCCGCCCCTGTCGCAGGTCGACGCAGACCCCGTCCTCGACGACGACCACGTGGTCGCGCGGGACCCCGGTGGCGATCGCCAACTCGCCATTGGCGACCAGATGACGCCACTCGCCATGGACCGGCATGACATTGCGCGCCTTGACGATGTTGTAGAGGTAGAGCAACTCCCCGGCGGCCGCATGCCCGGACACGTGCACCTTGGCATTGCCCTTGTGGACGACGCTGGCACCTAGACGCATGAGACCGTTGATGACCCGATACACCGCGTTCTCGTTGCCCGGGATCAACGACGAAGCCAGCAGGATCGTGTCCCCCGGACCGACGTCGATCTGATGGTCACGATTGGCCATCCGCGACAGCGCCGCCATCGGCTCGCCCTGCGAGCCGGTGCAGACGATGACCACCTGCCGATCCGGCAACGATCCGAGCGCCTTGAGGTCGACCACCACCCGGTCCGGGACGTGGAGGTAGCCCAGATCGGCGGCAATCGCCATATTGCGCACCATCGACCGGCCGAGGAAGGCGACCTTGCGCCCCGCCTTCTCGGCGGCGTCGAGGACCTGCTGAACCCGGTGGACGTGGGAGGAGAAGCACGCGACGATGATCCGTCGCTCGGCGTGCCTGAAGACCTTGTCGATGGCCGAGGAGATCTCCCGCTCGGGGGTGACGAACCCGGCGACCTCGGCGTTGGTCGAGTCCGTGATGAGCAGGTCCACCCCCTCCTCGCCGAGCCGGGCAAACGCGCGCAGATCGGTCAACCGGCCGTCGAGGGGGAGTTGGTCCATCTTGAAGTCGCCGGTATGCAGCACTGTGCCCCCCGGGGTCCGGATCGCCACGGCGAGCGCATCCGGGATGGAGTGGTTGACGGCGACGAACTCGCAGTCGAACACCCCGAGGCGTTCGCGTGCTCCCTCCCGGACCGCGAGGCTGTATGGCGTGATCCGGTGCTCCTTCAGCTTCGCCTCGACGAGGGCCAGGGTCAGCTGACTGCCGACGAGCGGGATGTCCGGCTTCATCCGCAGCAGATAGGGCACCCCGCCGATGTGGTCCTCGTGACCATGCGTGAGGACGATGGCCTGGATCTGGTCGAGACGGTCGGCAATGGAGTCGAAGTCGGGGAGGATGAGGTCGATGCCGGGGTGGGCGTCGTCGGGGAAGAGCACCCCGCAGTCGACGACGAGCAACTGGCCGGCATGCTCGAGGACCGTCATATTGCGGCCGATCTCCCCGAGGCCGCCCAGTGGGGTCACCCGGACGGCGTCGACCGGGAGTGGGCCGGGCAACCCGAGTTCGGGGTGGGGGTGGATCACGACAAGGCGACCTGGGCGAGCGCGGCCCTGAGCTTCTCCAGGTGCTCCGGCGGCGACTCGACATAGGGCAGCCGGACCGTCGCGTGCGCGATGACACCGAGTTCCCGCAGCGCCGCCTTGGCCATGATCGCCCCCTGGCTGGTGTTCATGATCGCCTCGACGAGAGGAATCAGATCCCGGTGGATGCGCTGGGCGTGGGCGAGGTCGCCGCGGTCGACGGCGGCAACCATCGCGGCATACTGCCGACCGGCGACGTGACCGACCACGCTGACGACCCCGGTCGCCCCCTGGGCCAGGTGGGCGAGGTTGACCTCATCGGCACCGGAGTACCACAGCAGATCGGTGGCCGCCATGACCTGGGTCGCCGCCCACAGATCGCCCTTCGCGTCCTTGACGGCCCGGATGTTGGGGTGCTCGGCGAGGGCGATCAGGGTGTCGGACGCAAAGGGAACGCCGGTCCGGCCCGGGATGTCGTAGAGCATGATCGGCAGGTCGGTGGCGTCGGCGACCGCGCGGCAGTGGGCCAGCAGTCCCGCTTGGGTGGGCTTGTTGTAGTAGGGCGCGACGAGCAGGAGCGCAGAGGCGCCGGCATCCTTGGCGCGCGCGCTCATCTCGAGGCTGTGGGCGGTCGCATTGGAGCCCACTCCCGCGACGACGGCGACCCGGTCACCGACCGCTTCGGCAACGAGGGCGACCATCTCGATGGACTCCTCGGCCGTCAGCGTCGGGGCCTCCCCCGTCGTGCCGTTGACGACGATGCCGTCATGGCCGAGGTCGACGAGGTGGTGGGCCAGAGCCACCGCCCCGCGACGATCGAGCGCTCCGTCGGGCGACATCGGCGAGACCATCGCGGTGAGGACGCGGCCGAATGGCGAGGTGTGCGGCATACCGCCAGGGTAGCCCGCGGTGTCAGCGGCACCGGGGAACGTCCACCCCGATAGCGCGCGCCGCGGGGGGCCTGTCGGGGGCGACTGCTACGTTCCGAGGCATGCGGGAGTACCTCGATCTCATCCAGCGCGTCCTCGCCGAGGGCGTGGAACGCCCCGACCGGACCGGCACCGGCACGATCGGTGTGTTCGGCCATCAGATGCGCTTCGATCTCGCGGCCGGATTCCCCGTGGTCACGACCAAGCGGCTTCATCTGCGCTCGATCATCGGGGAGTTGTTGTGGTTCCTGCGGGGGGACACCAATGTCGCGTGGTTGCACGAGCGCGGCATCACGATCTGGGACGAATGGGCCGACGCCTCCGGGGATCTCGGCCCGGTCTATGGACATCAGTGGCGCAGCTGGCCGACTCCGGACGGCCGCCGCATCGACCAGATCGCCGGCGTCATCGCCTCGCTGCGCACCGACCCCACCAGCCGACGGCATATCGTCTCCGCCTGGAATGTCGCCGATGTCGACAAGATGGCGCTGCCGCCGTGCCACACGATGTTCCAGTTCCACGTCGCCGGCGGCCGGCTGTCGTGCCAGCTCTACCAGCGCTCGGCCGACATCTTCCTCGGCGTGCCCTTCAATATCGCGTCGTATGCCCTGCTCACCCACCTCATCGCCCAGCAGACGGATCTCGAGGTCGGCCACTTCGTCCACACCCTCGGCGACGCCCACCTCTACCTCAACCACCTCGACCAGGCGCGGGAGCAACTGTCCCGCCAGCCCCATCCCCTCCCGACCGTCGAGATCACCCCGCGCGACACGATCGATGCCTACGACCTCGACGACATCCGGGTCGTCGACTATGTCGCCCACCCGAGCATCAAGGCCCCGATCGCGGTCTGACCGAGACTGTCCCGTCTGACCCGGTGAGGACGGTGCCGGTTGCGGTGTCGGCGGCGCATGTCGGTTGCGCGTGTCGGCGCGCGTGTCGGCGCGCGTGTCTGGTGCCGGACCGCCGGCTACACCAATGCCCCGCGGGAGCCGCGACCCGCCGGCGACCACGCTCGCAAGTGAGCATTGATGTCGTCCGGGGCACGCGGCATACGGCCTGGGGGTGACGCACAATGGCTCGGTGCCCCGCCTGACCCTCATCGCCGCCCTCGGCCGCAACCGCGTCATCGGCCGGCGGGGGGAGATCCCGTGGCGCCTCGAGGGCGAGCAGGCGCACTTCAAGGCGACGACGATGGGTCACGTCCTGGTCATGGGCCGGGCGACGTTCGACTCGATCGGACGCGTCCTGCCCGGGCGGCGCACGATCGTCCTCACCCGCAATCCGGACTGGTCGCATCCGGGAGTCGAGACCGCCCAGAGCCTGCCCGAGGCGATCGCGTTGGCCGGACCCGGCGCGGAGATCTTCGTCGCCGGCGGTGGCCAGGTGTATGCCCAGGCGCTCCCTCTGGCGGATCGGCTTGTCCTGTCCGAGGTGGACGCCGAGCCCGCGGGCGACGCCTTCTTCCCGGTCGTCGACTCCCGCGACTGGGTCGAGTCGAGCCGTATGCCGCGGCCCGGCTACACGATCGTGACCTACGACCGGGTTGCCGGTCGTGCGCGGTACCGGGACGGCGCCGCACCCATCCGGCCCCCGGACTACGCTGCGATGATGCCGATCACTTACCGGGTCGCCGGGTCGGTCGCGACCATCACCATCGAGCGCCCCGAGCGCCGCAACGCCCTCAACGCCGCCGCCCTCGACGAGCTCGACGCAGCCATCGGCCGCTGCCGGGCCGACGACGCCCGCGCACTGGTCCTCACCGGTGCCGGCGGCCACTTCTGCGCCGGGGCCGACCTGACCGAGCTCGAGGACGTCGAGTTCACCCAGCATCTGGCCGGGGTGCTGGAGCGCCTCTCCACCCTGCCGATCACGACGGTCGCCGCCATCAGCGGCTCGTGCATGGGCCTGGGGATGCAGCTGGCGATCGCGTGCGACGTGCGCGTGGTCGCCGACGATGCGCGCTTCGCCGTGCCGGTCGCCAAACTCGGCCTCATGGTCGACTACTGGACCCTCGACCGGGTCCGGCGGTTCTGGGGCGAGGGCGCTGCCCGGCTCATGGCCTTGACCGCCACCGTGTTGACGGCCGACGACGCGTGGCGGCTCGGCTTCGCCCAGGCGCGCGGCGACCTGGCCGCCGCGACGGAGCTGGCCGCCTCGGCGGTCGGGCTGGCACCGCTGAGCCAGGCGGGGACCAAGATCGGCTTCGACTGCGACGGGCCTCTGGAGGTCGCCCGCTATGACGCGGCCTTCGCCCGGGCGTGGGCCAGCGAGGACCTCCGCGAGGGCCGGGCCGCCTTCAACGAGCGTCGGCCGCCGAAGTTCACGGGCCACTGACCCGTGGCCACCTCGCCGCCGCCGGACCCACCCCTCCCCGACTCCCCCGGACTCGACTCCCCCGGACTCGACCCTTCCGAACTCGACTTTTCCGAGCCCAACTCCTCCGGGCCGGGCTCCCGCCCGTCGGGCGCTTTCCCACCCCGAGTGCGCCCCGCCGCGCCCGAGGATGCGGATGAGGTCGGCCGGGTCCAGGCCCAGGTGTTCATCGATACGTATGCCGCGCGCCTCCCCCCGGAAACCGTCGCGGCCTTCGATCCGCGCGCCTTCGCGCAGGGGTGGCGCGCGGCCCTCTCGCGCCCGGCGGAGGGAGTCAATCAGCTCCTCGTCGCCCTCGACGAGAACGACCGCATCGTCGGGCTCGCCGCCGTCGGCCCGAGCCAGGACCCCGACACCGGCCAGAGCACCGGTGAGGTCACCCTCGTGGCGGTCCACCCCCTCGCCCGCCGCCGAGGACACGGGTCGCGGCTGCTCAACGCCGTGGTCGAGGTCCTGCGGGATGCCGGAGCCGACTTGGTGACCGCGTGGCTGCCGGCCGACGCCGAACAGGAACGCGCCTTCCTCCTCGCCGCGGGCTTCGCGCCGGACGGCGCCTACCGCGACCGGGTCGTCTCCGCCGACGGTGCGGTGATGCGGGAGGTCCGCGTCGATGCCGCGCTGACCGAGCCGTCCCCTTCGGTTGGCGCGGGCGGGATTGGCGCGGGCGGGATTGGCGCGGGCGGGATTGGCGCGGGCGGGATTGAAGCGGGCGGGATTGAAGCGGGCGGGATTGAAGCGGGCGGGATTGAAGCGGGCGGGATTGAAGCGGGCGGGGGCGGGGGGTGACGGCATACGGCCTTGAGGCACCGCTCGACCCGGCCACGGCGACCGCGGTCCGCCGACAGGGCCTCTCGGTCGGGGTGGCGACCGGGTTGTACGGCGTGAGTTTCGGCGCGCTCGCCGTCGCCTCGGGGCTGACGGTGGCGCAGGCGCAGGCCCTCAGCCTGCTGATGTTCACGGGAGGCTCGCAGTTCGCACTCGTCGGGATTCTCGGGGCGGGCGGCTCCGGGGTCTCGGCCGTGGCGACGGCGTCGCTGCTCGGGGTTCGCAATGGGCTCTACGCCCTCCAGGTCGGCCAGTTTGTCCGCGGGCGTTGGCCGCACCGAATGCTCGCCGCCCACCTGACCATCGACGAGTCCACGGCTGTCGGCATCGCCCAGGAGGTGCAGGCCGCCAAGCGGCTGGGGTTCTGGGTCACGGGCGTGGTCGTCTTCCTCGGCTGGAATCTGACAACCCTCATCGGCGCCCTCGTCGGCAATGCCTTGGGCCGGCCGCAAACGTGGGGGCTCGACGCCGCGGCAGCCTGCGCCTTCCTCGCGCTCCTGTGGCCTCGGCTCACCACGGGCGATGGCCGCACCACGGCGGTCCTGGCCGCGTTCATCGCCCTGGTGACCCTGCCCTATGTGCCGGCCGGCATACCCGTCATCCTCTCGGCCACGGCGGCGGTCGCGGTGGGATTCCTGGCCCGGGGGCGGCATGAGGCGCAGGAGAGCGGGCACGGGCGCCACGAGGATCCGCCCGGCGACGGCGATCCGACCGGACTGCTGCCGTGACGGGACACCCATGAGCACCTGGACCACCGTCCTCGTCGGCTGCCTTCTGGCCTACGGCCTCAAGCTCAGCGGCTACGTCGTCCCCGCGTCGTGGCTGGAGGGCCGCCGGGTCGCACGCATCACCGCCCTGCTCCCGGCCGCGCTCTTGACGGGCCTGATCGTCACCCAGACAGTCGGCGGGCCCCGCGGCAGCCTGACGGTAGACGCGCGGGTCGTCGCCCTCGGCGTCGCCGTGGTCCTCCTCCTGCTGCGACGGGGTTTCCTCGTCGTCGTGATCGCAGGCGCTGCCACCGCGGCCGGGTTGCGGGCGATGGGCTGGGGCTGAAGGCCACGGGTGACGGGCGCGGAGCGCTCAGAGGGTGTCCGGTCCGATGGCCGCGACGAGGGCGGGGAGCGCGCGGGCGGCGGTCTCCCGCCAACACAGGTGCGCCATGTCGGACACGCCACTTTCCAGTGGGTTGATCTCGGCGACGAAGGCGCCCGATGCCCGGGCCACCGCCGGCAACCCGGCGGCCGGGTAGACCAGCCCGGAGGTCCCGACGACGAGGACGAGATCCGCCCGGTCGCAGGCGTCGACGGCGCGCGCCCAAGGGTCATCCGGGAGCATCTCGCCGAACCACACCACGCCGGGCCGGACCAGCCCGAAGCAGGCGACGCACGCGGGCGGCGGAATCCGCTCGACGGGTGTGCTGGGGACAGCCACGGCGTCGGCGTGCGGGTATCCGCACTCACTGCAGCGGAAGTCCCGGATCAGCCCGTGGAGGTGGTGAACGACCGGGGCGCCGCCGCGCTCGTGGAGATCGTCGACGTTCTGGGTCACGACGGTCAGATCCGCCAGGCCGAGACGTCCCCACTCCCCGATGGCCGTGTGGCCGGCATTCGGCTGGACGAGATGGATGCGTTCGAACCGCCAGAGATACCACGCCCACACCAGCGACGGATCCGCCTCCCATGCCTCCGGCGTCGCCAGTTCCTCTGCCCGAAAGCGTTCCCACAGACCGGTATTGGGGTCCCGGAAGGTGGACAGTCCGCTCTCCGCCGACATGCCCGCGCCCGAGAGGACGACCACCCGCGCGGCCGCCTCGGCCACCTCGACCAGGGGCCCGGGGACCTCGACCCGGTCCACGGGATCAGTCCAGCCCGAGATACGACTCGAGCCCGACCGTCACCCCGGGATGGGCCGCGACCCCCCGGATCCCGTGCAACACGCCCGGCATGAAGGAGATCCGGTCGAAGCTGTCATGCCGGATCGTCAGCGCCTCCCCCTCGGTCCCGAAGAGCACCTCCTGGTGCGCGACCAGTCCCCGCAGACGCACCGCATGCACCGGTATGCCGTCCACCGACGCCCCCCGGGCACCGCCCGGGTCGTGCGTGGTCGCGTCGGGCACCGGCGGAAGCCCGGCGTCCACGCGCGCCGCCGCAACCAGGGCCGCCGTCCGCGCCGCCGTCCCCGAGGGCGCGTCGACCTTGCCGGGGTGGTGGAGTTCGATGACCTCGACGGACTCATAGAACCGGGCCGCCTCCCGGGCGAATCGCATCATCAACAGCGCGCCGACGGCGAAATTGGGGGCGATCAGCACCCCGACGCCGGGGTGGTCGGCGACGGTGGCCCGCAGCGCGGAGAGCTTGGCCTCATCCCACCCCGTGGTGCCGACGACGACGTGAACGCCCCGCTCCACGCAGGCCACGACATTGGCCAGCGAGGCACTGGGCACGGAGAACTCGACGACCACTTCAGCGCCCCCGAGGTCGCCGAGGTCGTCCCCGAGGTCGTAGCGGCCCACGAGGGCGAGGTCGGATGCGGCGTCGACGGCGCGGCATACCGTCGCGCCCATGCGTCCCGCGGCACCGATGACGGCCACGCGGTGAGTTCGGTTGTCCGTCATCCCCCCACGATAGCGAGCGAGGTGACCGGGCTCACGCGGTGAGCGGTTGGGCGAGAGTGGCCGTGCCGGCCACCTCGTCACCGGACCACGTGAGTTTCCCCGCCGGGGCGCGCTTCCACAGGACGAGATCGAGGTCGGCCGCGCTTCCCGATGCGGTCGCCACGGGGTCACCGGGATCGCCCGCCAGCCATTCGCCGGGGCCGTCGGTGCGGCGCAGGAGCACCGGCCGCGCGAGGTCCCCGAGCACTCCTCGGGCCCGCATCCGGGGGACGAAGACGTCGAAGACCTCCGCGATCCCGTCCGCCGCCACCTCAGCGTCGAGGTGGACGGTGAGGCCACACGCTTGCTCGGCGTCGACCCGGTGGATGAGGTTCTCGTGCATCTGCCGCCGCTGCCAGAACCCGAGCGTGCGATGGCCCGGCTCCCGGCTGAAGGACCACGCCGGGGCCTCGGGATCACCGTGGAGCGCCGCGAGCAACTCCTCGGCACCGGAGCGGAACCACTCCACCAGGTCCGCGGGGTCGCTGGGCGCCGGCGCGCTCGCTCCGCGGCCGTGGCCCTCGCGGATTGCCGTCACGACCCAACGATGGACCCCGCCGAGGTGATCGGTCAGGTCGTGCAGCGTCCACCCGGGGCACGCCGGAACGGCTCGCCCGAGGAGTGAAGGATCGTCGACGGCCGACCGCAGGAGATGCTCGTATGTGGCGAGTTCCGCGCGCGTGGCGGCGGTATGGTCCAAGCTCACCCCCTCATGATGCCGAAGCATCCGGCGCACCGGACAATGCGGCCATGAGCTCTCGTGGTGCCGCGGTCCGCGTCCTCCCGCCGCTGCTCTATCTCATCCCGCTCCTGGTGGCCTGGTTCGCGGACCGGATCGTCCCTCTCGGCCTGCACGGCGGCGCCGCCGGACGGTGGGTGGGTGGTCTTCTCATCGCTCTTGGTCTCGCCCTGATGACCTGGGCGTTCGTCACCTTCCAGCGGCACGGGACCACCGTGGTCCCCTGGGCCCGTGTCCACGCACTGACGACCGACGGCCCCTACCGCTACACCCGCAACCCGATCTATGTCGCCGACGCGCTGAGCTACTTGGGGGCCTGCCTGGTGCTCGACAACGCCTGGGCGCTGCTGATGCTGCCGGTCGTGCTCGTCGCGACCTACCGACTCGTCATCCGTCACGAGGAGGCCTATCTGGCGGACCTTTTCGGGCGGGCGTATGCCGACTATCGCCGCGTGCGCCGCTGGCTTTGACAAGCCTGGCCGCAGCTGCCGACGCTTGCGCGTCCGATCCGGGAGCCGGACGACCCGCGAGAACCTACCCGGAGTTTTGGAACGAGCCAGACCTCGGGTAACCTAGCTATCGTGGGCGTCCGCGCCCGTGCCCTGGCGGACCCCGCCGACCCGTCAAGCGAGATCAAGGATTCCACGAGCCCCAATGCCACGTACTACCTCTCCTGCGCGCATCAGCCGCCGCACCGTCGCCGCGGGTGCCGCCTGGGCCACCCCTGTCGTCGCGGTCGCCGCTGCGGCGCCTGCCCTCGCCTCCTCCTGCGCCACCGGGCCGTCCGACATCTACTTCGGCTACAAGTGGGTCTGTGGTGGCCTCAACTCGGACACCTGTGAGTACGTCATCCAGATGAACTCCCTCACGACCTGTGGAACGGGTGGTATCCCATCCGGTACCAAGGTCACGATTACCATGACGAACACGTCCCCGAACGCCGACACAGTGACCGTGAACTCCACCGGAACGACCTGGAAGGTCGACAGCGCCTCGGGGTCGGGTGTCGTGACTCCGACAGAGCGGGTCCGCCGCCGGGACGGTCGGTGCCGGTGTCACCTGGACGTACAACCTCAGCACCACCACCGCGCTGCCCGCGGGCACCGGCCCGTCCTGGCGGGTGACGCGGTTGGACCCCAACCTCACGTCCCCCGCAATCGCGCACTCGTGGAATATCACCGCAACGCTGGTCACCGACCCCGGCCCCGACACCACCAATAGCACCAGCTGCTCGGCGAATTTCACCCCGCTCAAGAGCCTGTTCTATCCCTCACCGAACGGTTCGTTCGACGTTTGCCCCTGGTGACCCCCTCTCGTGGCGGGTACCTCCCGCCCCAATAGCCGAGTCCCCCCGGCACCAATGCGTCAGGCCCGGATCATTCTGATCCGGGCCTGACGCATTGGTGCCGGGGACGTTTCCCGCCGGGCTCGAGGCCTCGCGCGACCCGTCGGGCTGGGCCCCCTCGTGCCGGCCCCTCGTGTGGGGCCCTCGTGCCGGCTCACGGCCTCGCCCTCGGCTCACGGCCGAGGGCGAGGACGTGGCACAGCCGGATCCAGTGGCCGGCGGCTCCTGGTCAGTCGTCGCTGTGGTGGCGACGGCGACGGGTGCGGCCGCCGTCACGGCGCTCGCGCCGCTCACCGCCGGCCGGTGCTCCGCTTCCGCCAGCGGCTCCACCGTCGGCCGCAGCCTCGGGCTCGCTCCCGGCGTCATCGGATGCCGCCGCCTCCGCAGCCGGGGCCTCGCCCCCCTCGGGGAGCACCGCGGCGAGGGACAGCTTGCCGCGCGGGTCGATCTCCTTGAGTTCGACCTGGACCTTCTGCCCGACGGCCAGGACATCCTCGACCGCGTCGATCCGCTTGCCACCGACGAGCTTGCGCACCTCGGAGATGTGCAGCAGCCCGTCCTTGCCGGGAAGCAGCGAGACGAACGCCCCGAAGGTCGTCGTCTTGACGACCGTGCCGAGGAAGCGCTCACCGATCTCGGGCATCTGCGGGTTGGCGATCGCGTTGATCGCGGCCCGGGCCGCCTCCGCCGAGGGACCATCGGTCGCGCCGATGTAGACCGTGCCGTCGTCCTCGATGGAGATGTCGGCGCCGGTGTCCTCCTGGATCTGGTTGATCATCTTGCCCTTCGGGCCGATGACCTCGCCGATCTTGTCGACCGGGACCTTGACCGAGATGACCCGGGGGGCGAAGGGCGACATCTCGTCGGGGGCGTCGATCGCCTCGTTCATCACGTCGAGGATGAAGAGGCGGGCGTCGCGCGCCTGCGTCAGTGCACCGGCGAGCACGTCGGCGGGGATGCCGTCGAGCTTGGTGTCGAGCTGGATCGCCGTGACGAACTCCCGCGTGCCGGCGACCTTGAAGTCCATATCGCCGAAGGCGTCCTCGGCACCGAGGATGTCGGTGAGGGCGGCATACTGCGTGGTCCCGTCGACCTCGGCCGAGACCAGACCCATGGCGATCCCGGCAACCGGGGCGCGCAGGGGCACACCGGCGTTGAGCAGCGACAGGGTCGAGGCGCAGACCGAACCCATGGACGTCGAGCCGTTCGACCCGAGGGCCTCGGAGACCTGCCGGATCGCGTAGGGGAACTCCTCGCGCGTCGGCAGCACCGGCATCAGGGCGCGCTCGGCGAGCGCACCATGACCGATCTCGCGGCGCTTCGGCGACCCGACGCGGCCGGTCTCACCGGTGGAGTAGGGCGGGAAGTTGTAGTTGTGCATATAGCGCTTGCGCGTCTCCGGGGCGAGCGTGTCCAACTGCTGCTCCATGCGCAGCATGTTGAGGGTGGTCACGCCCAGGATCTGGGTCTCGCCGCGCTCGAAGAGCGCGGAGCCGTGCACCCGCGGGAGCACCTCGACCTCGGCGGACAAGGCCCGGATGTCGGCCAGGCCACGCCCGTCGATGCGGACGTTGTCGCGGAGGATCCGCTCGCGCACGAGCGTCTTCTGGACGCTGCGGTATGCCGCGGACACCTCCTTCTGACGACCCGCGAACGCGCCCACCCGGCCCTCGGAACTGCCGTCGGAATCCCCGACGAGCTCGAGGTGGACCTGGGACTTCAGCGCGTTGAGCGCGTCCTCGCGCTCCTGCTTGCCGGCGATGGTGAGGATCTGCGCGAGCTTGCCGTCGCGCCCGGTGATCTCGGCGACCGCGGCATACACATCGTCCTCGTAGTCGAGGAAGACCGGGAACTGCTCGACCGGCTTGGCGGCCTTCGCGGCGAGGTCGCTCTGGGCGTCGCACAGGACGCGGATGAACGTCTTGGCGGCCTCCAGGCCCTCGGCGACGACCTCTTCGGTCGGGGCCTGCTTGCCGGCGTTCTTGACGAGATTCCACGTCGCCAGGGTCGCCTCGGCCTCGACCATCATGATCGCGACATCGCTGCCACCCTCCTTGGCCACGACGCGCCCGGCGACGACCATGTCGAAGGTCGACCGCTCGCTGTCGGAGTAGGTGGGGAAGGCCACCCACTGACCGTCGATGAGCGAGACGCGAACTCCACCGATCGGGCCGCTGAACGGCAGACCGGAGATCTGGGTCGCGGCGCTCGCGCCATTGATGGCGAGGACATCGTACTGGTGGTCGGGGTTGAGCGACAGGACGGTGATGACGACCTGGACCTCATTGCGCAGGCCCTTGACGAAGGACGGACGCAGCGGGCGGTCGATCAGGCGGCAGGTGAGGATCGCCTCGGTGGAGGGGCGGCCCTCGCGACGGAAGAAGCTGCCGGGGATGCGCCCGACGGCATACATCCGCTCTTCGACGTCGACGGTCAGGGGGAAGAAGTCGAACTGGTCCTTGGGCGTGCCACTCGCGGTGGTCGTCGCCAGGAGCATGGTCTCGCCGTCCAGGTAGGCGGCGACGGAGCCACCGGCCTGACGGGCCAGGCGGCCCGTCTCGAAGCGGACGGTGCGGGTGCCGAAGCGGCCGTTGTCGATGACGGCTTCGGCGAAGGTGATTTCTGGACCCTCCATGGGCCCTCCATTTCTTTCTGATGAATCTCGGGCGCATCGTCGTTGTGGCCCGTGAGGTGGATCTATTCAGTTGTCGGACATGCCAAGAAGCGGTCCTGGGATCAGGACCGCTTCTCGTGGGGTGGGATCAACGACGCAGGCCGAGCCGCTTGATCAGCGCACGGTAGCGCTCGATGTCGACGCTCTCCAGATAACGCAGGAGGCGGCGGCGGCGGCCGACGAGCAACAGCAGGCCACGACGGCTGTGGTGGTCGTGCTTGTGCTCGCGGGCGTGCTCGGTGAGGTCCTTGATCCGCTGCGTGAGCAGCGCGATCTGCACCTCGGGAGAACCGGTGTCGCCCTCGGCGGTGGCGTACTCGGTCATGATCTGCTTCTTGACTGCAGCGTCCAGGGGCATGGGGCGGTCGGCTCTCTTTCAGGTCGTTGCGCGGCGCGCCCGGGCAGGTTCACCGGGGCTCTCTCGATCCGCGGCCGTCATGACGGCAACCCCCATAGGTTACCAGCGCGTCGACGCCCGGAGAAATCCTCGCCGTCCCAGTCCGTATGCCGAGGCCCTCCCACCCGGGACGGCGGCGGCGGTGTCTCCCCCTCGGCGTCTCCTCCTGAATGTCTCCGCCTCAGCGTGAATCACGACGCGTCTCCGCTTCAGCGTGTATCACGGCGCGGTGGGCACCCCTCAGTTGGAGTGGTGGACAGATGTTCACCGGACCGGGCCCAGATTACGGGGCCGGCCACCAATCTCAGGAGGGAACATGAGCACGTCCCGTCGTATCCTCGGCTGCGCCGCAGCCGCGACCGCCATCGCCGCCTTGATGACCCCAGCCACCGCGCAGGCCACAGCCGGCGCGAACTCCGACCTCAAGGGATCCGCCCCAGTCCGGACGGTTCCCCTCGGCGAGCAGGACGGCAGTCGCCTCGACTTTGCCGCCATCGCCCGGACCGCCAAACCGTTGGCTGCGCCCACGAACGTCCCGGCGACGCGCGCGGACAGCCTCAGCCGTGGCACGTCGGTGCGGATCGCCCCGGTCGCCCCCAAGGCGGCCAAGATGAGCTCCAAGCTGCAGGCGGAGATGCGTGACACCAACGCGGGCGGGCTGTGGCCCGGCGCGCCGACCGCCAACCCGAACCGCCAGGTCGGCAAGCTCTATTTCGACACCGACCCAGGCCCTGGCGTGAGCTGGAGTTGGTGCACGGCGACCGCCGTCAACTCCGAGAACAAGTCGACCCTCATCACCGCCGGGCACTGCGTGTGGAACACCTCGACCCGCCAGTGGTACACCAACCTCTGGTTCGCGCCGGGCTACCAGTATGGCGCCACCGAGGGCTGGTACTCCGCCCGCACCATGTCGACCACATGGAACTACTACAACTCCGGCACGAGCGCCGACGACATGGGTGCTGTGGTCGTCAACGCCGGCTCCAATGGCCGGATCGTCGACGTCCTCGGTGGGCACGGCTCCTGGTTCAACGGCGCGACCAACCAGTACCGAACCTCGCTCGGCTACCCGATCACCGACTGGCGCTGGCCGGGCTACACAGCCAATGGTGAGGACGCGCGGTACTGCCAGGGCACCGACTACTACTACGGCTCGGGCACTTTCGCCGGCCAGAACTACCTCGGTTGCCGGATGACCGGTGGCGCGAGTGGCGGCCCCTGGCTGACCTGGGTCCAGAGCAACTGGATGGGCTATGTCAACTCCGTCAACAGCAACAAGGGCGGGATCGGCTCCTCGTGGGCGGGCGTGATGTTCGGCCCCTACTTCAACAACCCCGAGTTGCAGGTCTTCAACACCGTCCGGGCCC
Source organism: Nostocoides sp. (assembly GCA_016702415.1). Lineage (GTDB taxonomy): Bacteria > Actinomycetota > Actinomycetes > Actinomycetales > Dermatophilaceae > Nostocoides_A. Next base: position 1,444,905 of record JADJEA010000001.1, on the reverse strand, counting down.
TCTGACCCGAGACCACGGTCCGGGCGCCGTGACCCGAGCCGGTTGACACGCACGATGGTTCGCCGTCGCCCGCCAGGGCGGCGGCGAACCCGCGTCCGCGCTCATCCCGCCCGGAGTCCGGCCCCCGGCCGGCCCTAGGTCGCCACGTCTGCGCCAGCCGCCACGCGGCGGCGCTGCCAGCCAAAAAAAAAAACACACACACGGGGGCCCCCCCACCCCCAAACCCCCCCCCCCCCCCCCCCCCCCCCCCTCCCCCCCCCCCCCCCCAACCCCCCCAACCCCCCCCCCCCCCCCCCCCCCCCCCCCCCCCCCCCCGCACCACCCCCCCCCCCCCCCCCCCCCCGCCCCCCACCCCCCCCCGCCCCCCCCCCCCCCCCCGGCCCCGGGCCCCCCCCCCCCACCCCCCCCGCCCGGCCCCCCCGCCCCCCCCGAAACCCACCCCCGGGGCCCCCGCCCCCCCCCCGGGGCCACCCCCGGGGGAGAAGAGGCCCCCCCCCCCCCCCCCCCCCCCCCCGCCCCGCCCCCCCCCCCCCCCCCCCCCCCCCGGCCCCCCCCCCCCCCCCCCCCCCGCCCCCCCCCCCCCCCCCCCCCCCCCCCCCCCCCCCCGGGGCCCCCCCCCCCCCCCCCCCCCCCCCCGCAACCCCCCCCCCCCCCGGGCCCCCCCCCCCCCCCCCCCGGCCCCCCCCCCCCCCCCCCCCCCCCGGCGCCGCCCCCGCGCGGGGCCCCCCCCCGCCCGCCGCCCCCCCCGCGCCGGGCCCCCCCCCCCCCCCGCGCGGGGGGCCCCCCGCCCCCCCCCCCCCCCCCCCCCCCCCGACCCGGGGGCGCCCCCCGGCCCCCCCCCCCCCGCCCCCCGGCCCGGCGCCCCCCGGGCCCCCCCCGGCGAGGGGGGGACCCGGGGGGGCCCCCGCCGCCCCCCGCCCCCCCCCCCCGGGGGGGCCACCCCCCCCCCCCCCCCCCCCCCCCCCCCCCCCCCCCTTCCCCCCCCCCCCCCCCGCCCCCCCCCCCCCCCCCCCCCCCCCCCCCCCCCCCCCCCCCCCCGGCCCCCCCCCCCCCACCCCCCCCCCCCCCCCCGCCCCCCCCCCCCCCCCCCCCCCCCCCCCCCCCGGGCCCCCGCGCGCCCCCCCCGGGGGGGGGGGGGCCCCCCCGGCGGCCCCCCCCCCACCCCCCCCCCCCCCGGCGGGGCGAACCCCCCGGCGCCCCAAGCCCCCCCCCCCCCGGGCCCCCCGGGGGGGGGGGCGGGCCGGGAACCCCCCCCCGGGGCCCCCCCGCCCCCCCCCCCCCCCCCCCCCCCCCCCCCCCCCCCCCCGGCCCCCCCCCCCCGGGGGCCCCCCCAAACCCCCCCCCCCCCCCCCCCCCGCCGGGAGCCCGCCCCGCGGGGGGGCCCCCCCCCCCCCCCCCCCCCCACGCAACCCCCCGGGGGGCCCCCCCCGCCCCCACCCCGGCGGGCGGGCCCCCCCCACCCCCGCCCGCCCCCCCCCCGCCGCCCCCCCCCCCCCCCCCCCGTTCCCCCACCCCCCCCCCCGCCCACCCCCCCCCCCTCCCCCGGCCACACCCCCGGGGGGGGCCCCCCGCCCCCCCCCCCCCCCCGCGGCCCCCCCGGGGCCCCCCCGGGGCCCCCCCCCCCCCCCCCCCCCCCCCCCCCCCCCCCCCCCCCCGGGGGCCCCCCCCCCCCGCCCCCCCCCCCCCCCCCCCCCCCCCACCCCCCCCCCCCCCCCCCCTCCCCCCGGGCCCCCCGGGGCCCCCGGCCACCCCCGCCCCCCCCCCCCCCCGCCGCCCCCGCCCGGGCCCCCGGGGGGGGCCCCCCCGCGGGGCGGGCGGGCCCCCCCGGGGCCACCCCCGGGCGGGCGGGGCCCCCCCCGGGGCCCCCCCCGCCCCCCCCCCCCCCGGCGGGGGCCCCCCCCCCCCCCCCCCCCGGCGCGACGTCCCCTCGAACGCCAAAGCGCTGTCACTCACGTGCTTCCCCCTTGTGGCTCCGGCGACGCGATTCGTTGTGTCACCTCGTCGAGCCCGGACGTCCGATTCCAAGACTCCACTCGCCACGCCTCGCCCGAGCAAACAATTGTCGCCCACCCACAATTCGAGGGCACGGTGAACAGGCGGGTCATCGTGACGGAGTCGAGGCCGAGCAGCAGGCCCGCGATGATGCGGATCGTCCCGCCGTGGCTGACGATCACGGCGCACTCCCCCTCGGGCAGGCCAGCGACGAGGGCGTCGAGCGCCGGCCGGACCCGCTCGCGCACCTGCGCCGGGCCCTCGCCGTCGATGCCGCGGCGCTGCTCCTCCCCGCGCAAGGCCCGCCGGCGCTCCTCCGGGTGCCGCGCGATGACCTCCGCCGTGCTCAGGCCGGTCCACTGGCCGACGTCGAACTCCCGCCACCGCGGGTCCCGCTCGACGTCCAGCCCGCACGCCCCGGCCACTGCCCGCGCCGTCTCGGCGGCCCGGTCGAGGTCCGAGGAGACAACGCGCACCGGCGCGTATGCCGCGATTGCGCCCCCCGCCGCGCGCGCCTGCTCGCGCCCGTGGTCGGTGAGTGGGACGTCGAGGTGGCCCTGCCAGATGCCGGCGCGGTTCTGGGCGGTCTCGCCGTGGCGCAGGATCAGCAGGCGGCGAGCGGGCGGCATACGGCCAAAGTTAGCCTGACCCGCCGGGGAGGAGGCAGCTCACCCCCGCCGCACCCCTCCCGCGCGTCACCGGTCACATCTGGCGGTATGCCGCGTACCCCCGGCTACACCACTGCTCGCCGGGGCCCGTCCCGCCCGGCGTGTCGCGCTGGTCCGGCTCCATTGCTGTAGTCGGGGGTCCAACTCAGCGGGCCCCAAAATCAGCGGGCGTCGCGCCCCGCGCCCGCCGCCTGCTCGCTGCCCAGGACGCCGAGGTCGAGGGTGGGGCATTCGCGCCAGAGGCGCTCCAGGTCGTAGAAGTGGCGTTCGTCCTCGTGGAACACGTGGACGACAATGTCGCCGAAGTCGAGCAGCACCCATCGGCCCTCACGCGTCCCCTCCCGGCGCAGCACCTTGGCGCCAGCGAGCCGGACGCGCTCCTCGACCTCATCGACGATGGCCCCGACCTGGCGCTCGTTGGTGGCCGAGACGATGACGAACACGTCGGTCAAGGGCAGCTGACCGCTGACGTCGATCCCGGTGATCGTCGCCGCGATCTTGTCGGCGGCCGCAGCTGCGGCGGCGCGGGCGAGGTCTTTGGCGCGGTCAGTCGCGGGCACGAGTCTCCTTGGCGGCATACAGCCGGTGTTTGTTGATGTATTGAACGACCCCGTCGGGCACGAGATACCAGACCGGCTCGAAGGCTTCGACGCGCTCTCGGCAGTCCGTCGAGCTGATCGCCATGGCCGGGACCTCCTGGAGGTGGACCCGGTCGCTCGGCAAACCGTGCTCGGTCAGGACATAGCCAGGCCGCGTGACGCCGATGAACTGGGCCAGCTCGAAGAGCGCGTCCGCGTCCTTCCACGAGAGGATCTGGGCGAGCGCGTCCGCCCCCGTGATGAAGAACAACTCCGCGTCGGTTTGCTGCGCGCGCAGGTCGCGCAGAGTGTCGATGGTGTAGGTCGGGCCGGCGCGGTCGATGTCGACGCGGCTGACGGTGAACCGCGGGTTGGACGCCGTCGCGATCACGGTCATGAGATAGCGGTCCTCGGCCGAGCTGACCTCGCGATCGGCCTTTTGCCAGGGTTGCCCGGTCGGGACGAAGACGACCTCGTCGAGTTGGAACGACGATTGGACCTCGCTTGCCGCGACGAGGTGCCCGTGGTGGATGGGGTCGAAGGTGCCGCCCATGACCCCGATGCGCCGCGCGGTGCCGTCACGACGACGCGCACCGCTGGTGCTGGGGTCGAGGACCGCGAGGGGGTATGCCGCCTCGCCCTCCGTCGTCAGTGGTGGCCCGCTCGGCTGTGCCGGGGCGCCGTGGCGCCGCCGCGGATCGGGGTGCCCTGTCCGAGCTTGGCGGCGGTGCCGCGGAAGGCCCAGGTGACAGCGAGGAGGAGAGCGAACGCGACAAGCGCGATCACGGCATACATCACGGCCGGCATGGGCAGCTCGCGGGTCTTCTCCGCACCCTCGGTGGCCAAGGCGATCAGGCTCGTCGACATGGGAGAACCTTAGCGCCCACCCCTCCCGTCGCGCCCAGGAGGGGCCGCGCGTCGACGGGGAGTCGCCGCGCAGGCGCCTGGCTTGGCGGGCTGACCACACGAGCCACCCGCCCGTCAAGATCGCGTCAAGGGACGTCAAGGGAGCGTCACCCGTCGGCCCGTGCCGCCCGGGATTTGCTGGATTGGTCCCATGGCAGAAGACATCATCGGGCTGGTCATCGGCCTGGGCCTCGTGGTCTACCTCGTCTATGCGCTCGCCCGCCCCGAGCGCTTCTGAGGTCGACGATGACACCCCTCTTGCAGTCCGTCCTCAGCGTGGGCCTCCTCGTCGCGATCCTGGCCCTCCTCCACGTTCCGCTCGGCGAGTGGATGTATCGCGTCTTCACCGACGAGCGCGACTGGCGCGTCGAACGGGCGCTCTACCGCGTCGTCGGCGTCGACTCGCGCGCCGAGCAGCGTTGGAGCACGTACGCCCTCAGCGTCATCTCCTTCGGGGTGGTCTCCGTGCTCGCCCTCTGGGGTCTCATCCTCGGTCAGCGGTGGCTGCCGTGGGGGCTGGGCCGCAGCCAGGACTGGCACACCGCCCTCAATACCGCCATCTCCTTCACGACCAACACCAACTGGCAGTCGTATGCCGGTGAGGCCGGCGCCGGTTATACCGTGCAGATGGCGGGCCTGACGGTCCAGAACTTCGTCTCCGCCGCCACCGGCATCGCCGTCGCCATCGCCCTCGTCCGGGCGATCGCCCGCCAGGACACCGACCGGATCGGGAACTTCTGGGTGGACCTCATCCGGTCCTCACTCCGGATCCTGCTGCCGATCGCCGCTCTGGGAGCGGTGCTGCTCCTCGCGGGCGGCGTCATCCAGAACCTCGCCGACCCGCACACCATCACGACCATCACCGGTCAACGGCAGGTCATCCAGGGCGGTCCGGTGGCCAGCCAGGAGGCCATCAAACTGGTCGGCACCAACGGCGGCGGCTTCTTCAACGCCAACTCGGCCCATCCCTTCGAAAACCCCAACCCCTGGACCAATCTCCTCGAGATCGTCCTCGTGTTGATGATCCCCTTCTCGCTCCCGTGGACCTATGGCCGCATGGTCGGCGACCGGCGCCAGGGTGCGGTCCTGACCGGGGTCATGGGCGTCCTCTACCTCACCAGCGTCGCGCTGACCGTCTGGGCCGAGCAGGCCGCCACCACGGGCGTGGCCGGCTCGATGGAAGGCAAGGAACAGCGCTTCGGGACGATCGCCTCCGTCATCTTCGGAGCGGCCACCACGGGAACCTCGACCGGCGCCGTCAACTCGATGCACGAGTCATACAGCCCCTTGGGGGGCGGGGTCCTCATGGTCAACATGCAACTCGGGGAGGTCTCCCCGGGCGGGGTGGGAACCGGTCTCTACGGCATCCTCGTCCTGGCGATCATCACCGTCTTCATCGCCGGCCTCATGGTCGGGCGCACCCCGGAGTTGCTCGGCAAGTCCGTGGGCCGCCGCGAGATCACGTATGCCGCCCTCGCCTCCATCACGATGCCGGCCCTCGTCCTGCTGTTCACCGGTGCCTCGCTCGTGCTGCCCACCGCCCGGCACGCCCTCCTCAACTCCGGGCCGCACGGTCTCTCCGAGATGCTCTACGCCTTCTCGTCCGCATCGAACAACAATGGGTCGGCCTTCGCCGGACTCTCGGCCGACCAGCCCTGGCTCAACCTCACCCTCGGGTTCTGTATGTTCGCGGCGCGCTTCGGGATCATCGCCTTCACGCTCGCCCTGGCCGGGTCCCTGGTCGAGCAGCGCCGTCGTCCCGTCACGGCCGGCACCCTCCCGACGAACACGCCGTTGTTCGCGGTGCTCTTGACCGGCATCACCCTCGTCCTCGCGGGCCTGACCTTCTTCCCGGCCCTCGCCCTCGGTCCCATCGCAGAGGCCCTCTCATGAGCACCACCACGACTGCCCACTCCTCCCTCGTCCAGGCGGCCTGGTCCAACCTGCCCCAGGCGCTGACCAAGCTCGACCCGCGCCATCTCGTCCGGCAACCGGTGATCTTCGTCGTCTGGATCGGCTCGATCCTGACCACGGTGCTCTCGGTCCTTCATCCGTCCGTCTTCACGATCTCCGTGACTGCCTGGCTGTGGGCGACGATCGTCTTCGCCAATCTGGCCGAGGCCATCGCCGAAGGGCGGGGCAAGGCCCAGGCCGCGAGCCTGCGCCAGACCCGCACCGACACCGCCGCGCGACGGCTGCGGGCCGACGGGACCGAGGAGCAGGTCTCCGGGCAGGATCTCCGTCTGGGCGACCTAGTCGTCGTCGAGGCCGGGCAGGTCATCCCCGGCGACGGCGACGTCGTCGAGGGCGTCGCCACCGTCGACGAGTCGGCGATCACCGGGGAGTCCGCCCCCGTCGTCCGCGAGTCCGGCGGCGACCGGTGCGCCGTGACCGGGGGCACCACGGTGCTCTCCGACCGGATCGTCGTGAAGATCACCAGCAAGCCGGGAGAGACCTTCATCGACCGGATGATCGCGCTGGTCGAGGGGGCCGCCCGCCAGAAGACCCCCAACGAGATCGCCCTCGGCATCCTGCTCACGGTGCTCACATTGATCTTCGTCCTGGCCGTGCTCGCGTTGCAGCCCATGGCGATCTATTCCGGTCAGCGCCTCTCCCCTCGTCGTCCTCGTCGCGCTCCTCGTCTGTCTCATCCCCACGACGATCGGCGCGCTGCTTTCGGCCATCGGGATCGCCGGCATGGACCGCCTCGTGCAGCACAACGTCCTGGCGATGTCCGGTCGCGCGGTCGAGGCCGCCGGCGACATCTCCACCCTCCTGCTCGACAAGACGGGCACCATCACGCTGGGCAACCGGCAGGCGCACACCGTCCTACCCGTCCAAGGCGTGTCGCCCGAGGAGCTCTACCAGGCGGCGCACCTGAGTTCGCTCGCGGATGAGACGCCCGAGGGTCGCTCGATCGTCGATCGCGCGCTCGAGTCCGGCGTCGTCGACGCCACGCAGTCGCTGGGCAGCCTGACGCGGGCGGGGGCGGAGTTCGTGCCGTTCTCGGCCCAGACCCGGATGTCCGGGGTCAACCTTCCCGACGGTACGCGCATCCGCAAGGGCGCCGGGTCCGCCGTGGCGGCCTGGGTGCACGACGAGGGCGGGCATATGGCCCACGACATCGACGCCCTCGTCGATGAGATCAGCCGCGCCGGGGGAACCCCGCTCGTGGTGGCCCGGGCCGAGGCGCAGCGCCCGCCGCGGATGCTCGGCGTGATCTTCCTCAAGGACATCGTCAAGCCCGGCCTCACCGAGCGCTTCGGGCAGCTGCGGGAGATGGGCATCCGCACGGTCATGATCACCGGCGACAACCCGCTCACGGCGGCCGCCATCGCCGCGGAGGCCGGTGTCGACGACTTCCTCGCCGAGGCCACCCCCGAGGACAAGATGGCGCTGATCCGCAAAGAGCAGCAGGGCGGTCGGCTCGTCGCGATGACCGGTGACGGCACCAATGACGCCCCGGCGCTGGCCCAGGCCGATGTCGGCGTCGCGATGAACACGGGCACCTCGGCGGCCAAAGAGGCCGGCAATATGGTCGACCTCGACTCCGACCCCACCAAACTCATCGACATCGTCGCCATCGGGAAGCAGTTGCTCATCACCCGCGGCGCCCTGACGACCTTCTCCATCGCCAACGACGTCGCGAAATACTTCGCCATCATCCCCGCGATGTTCGTGCCGATCTTCCCGGGCCTCTCCGGCCTCGACATCATGCGGCTACACAGTCCACAGTCGGCGATGCTCTCGGCGGTCATCTTCAACGCCCTCATCATCGTGGCGTTGATCCCGTTGTCTCTCAAGGGGGTTCGCTATCGGCCACTGAGCGCCGTCGCGATGCTCCGGCGCAATCTCCTCATCTACGGCGTCGGCGGCCTCATCGCCCCCTTCGTCGGCATCAAACTCATCGACCTCGTGGTCTCCCTCCTCCCTGGACTGAAGTGACTCCGATGACTCTCGGCAAGCAACTCTGGGCGGCCACCAAGGCCCTCCTCGTCCTGACCGTCCTCCTCGGGGTCGGCTATCCCCTGGCCATGACCGCGGTGGCCCGCGCGCTGCCGGCCCAGGCCGACGGATCGATGATCGTCGTCGACGGCCGCCCGGTGGGCTCCTCGCTGCTGGGTCAAGACGCCACCGACCCGCAGTGGTTCCAGGCCCGTCCCTCGGCCTCCGACTACTCCGGTGACACCAGCGGCGGCTCCAACTGGGGGCCGAATGCCCCCGAGCTCGCTCAGCAGATCACCGAACGCGAGACGGCTCTGCGCGCCGCCAACCCCGACGCACCCGCGGGGCCGATCCCGGCCGACGCCCTCACGGCGAGCTCCAGCGGCCTGGACCCCCACATTTCTCCCGCGTATGCCGCGTGGCAGGCCCCCCGCGTAGCGAAGGCACGTGGCCTGTCCCTCGAGGAGGTCACGCGCCTCATCGAGGACCACACACAGCACCCGGCCCTCGGTCTGCTCGGCACCGACCGGGTCAACGTGACCGAACTCAACGTCGCCCTCGCGGCGGCGGCGCGCTGACGGCATACAGAGGAGAATCGCCACCATGGGACGCGGCCGGCTGCGGATCTACCTCGGGGCCGCCCCGGGCGTCGGCAAGACCGTCGCCATGCTCTCGGAGGGGACCCGGCGCCGGTCCCGGGGCACCGATGTCGTCGTCGGTGTGGTCGAGACGCACGATCGCGCCCATACGGCGGCGATGCTCGAGGGCCTCGAGGTCGTCCCCCGGCGAGTCGTCGAGCACCGCGGCGCGACCCTGACGGAGATGGACCTGCCGGCCGTCCTCGCCCGCAAGCCTCAGGTGGTCCTCGTCGATGAGTTGGCGCACACTAACGCGCCGGGGTCCGAACACGAGAAACGCTGGCAGGACATCCAGACCCTCCTCGACGCCGGCATCGACGTCATCTCCACGGTCAATATCCAGCACCTGGAGTCGCTCAACGACGCCGTCGAGGACATCACCGGCATCGTCCAGCAGGAGACCGTCCCCGACGCCGTGGTCCGCGCCGCCGACCAGATCGAACTCGTCGACATGTCACCGGAGGCGCTGCGTCGGCGGATGGCGCACGGCAACGTCTACAAGGCCGCCAAGGTCGATGCGGCCCTGGCGAACTACTTCCGCGTCGGCAATCTGTCGGCGCTGCGGGAGTTGGCCCTCCTCTGGCTGGCCGACCGGGTGGACGAAGGGCTGGGGACCTACCGCGAGGCGCATGGGATCGATGCGACCTGGCCCACGCGGGAGCGCATCGTCGTCGCCGTGACCGGCGGTCCGGAGTCGGAGGCTCTCATCCGGCGAGGCGCGCGCATCGCTGCCCGTGGAGCCGGCGGCGAACTCGTCGTCCTTTACGTCGCCCGGGCCGACGGGCTCGCCGGCGCGCCGCTGGATTCGCTCGCCCGGGTGAGACGGCTCACCGAAGAGGTCGCGGGCAGCTTCCATACGGTATCCGGCGAGGACCGCGCTGCCGCGATCCTCCACTTCGCCCGCGCCGAGAACGCGTCGACGATCCTGATCGGCGCGAGCCGTCGGCCGTGGTGGCGCACGGTGCTGCGCCCCGGCATTACCTCCACCGTCATCGAGGACTCCGGTGACATCGACGTCCACGTCGTCACGCACGCCCGATCCGCCGGTCACCACGGGTATGCCGCGGGGTCGCCGCTGTCGCGACGCCGGGTCCTCGAGGGCCTCCTCTACGGGCTCGCCGGTCTCGCCCTCCTTACCGCGGCGCTCCTGGCGCTCGACGCCCACCTCGGGCAGCCCCTCGGTTTGCCCTTGATCGTCCAGCTCTATCTTGTGCACACCATCGCGACGGCGCTGATCGGCGGGATGCGGCCCGCGCTGCTGACGGCCATCCTGTCCTCGCTCGTCGTCAACTGGTTCTTCACGCCCCCGGTCGGCACGTTGACGATCTACGCCCCCCAGAACGTCGTCGCCCTCATCCTCTTCGTCGTCGTCGCCGCAGCCGTGTCGTTCGTCGTCCACCGCAGCTCGCGGCGCGCGCAGCGGCGGCGTTGACTGCGCAGCACGAGTCGGCCGCCCTCGCCGAACTCACCCACACCCTGCTGGGATCGATCGAGCAGTTGAACCTGCTGTGCCGCCGCGCCGTCGACATGTTCGGGGTGTCGGCCGCGGCGGTGATCCGGCGCGCCCACGACGGCGAGGGGCCGGTGGTGGTGACCTCCTCGGACGCGTTCGACATCCAGGCGCCCGGACAGACCGCGGAACCCGTCGATGACGACCACGACCTCGTCCTGACCGGCGGACCGGTGCCGGCGGACCGGCGGCGGTTGCTCGCGGCATACGCCGCCCATGCGGGTGCGATCCTCGCCCGGCGAGCCCTCCAGGACCAGGCGCGCGAGGCCGGCGAACTCTCCCGCGACAACCGCGCGCGCACCGCGCTCCTCTCGGCCGTCTCGCATGACCTGCGCACCCCCTTGGCCGGAATCAAGGCCGCCATCGGGAGTCTGCGCAGCGACGAGGTCGACTTCGGACCCGAGGACCGGGCCGAACTCGAAGACGCGATCGAGCACTCGGCGGACCGGCTCGAAGCGCTCATCGGCAACCTCCTGGATATGTCCCGCCTCCAGGTCGGAGCGCTCGTGGCGCACCCGCATCCGGTCGACCTCGGCGAGATCGTGCCGGCGGTCGTTTCCGGATCCGGGGTGGCCGAGCGGGTCTCCTGGTCACTCGGTGACGGGGCCCGCTACGCCCACGCCGACCCCGGTTTGCTCGACCGCGTCCTGGGCAACCTGCTCGAAAACGCCGCCCGGCATCAGAACGGGCCCGATCCGGTGCGCATCACGACCAGCCGCTTGCGCGGCGAGGTCGAGGTTCGCGTGATCGACAACGGCCCCGGCATCCCGGAGTCGGAACGGGACCGGGTCTTCCAGCCGTTCCAGCGCCACGTCGACTCCGGCACCGACGGCGTCGGCCTCGGTCTGGCGGTGGCGCGTGGCCTGACCGAGGCCATGGGCGGCCGCCTCGTGGCCGAGGACACCCCGGGCGGCGGGCTCACCATGGTCGTCATCCTGCCGGGGCGGGGGGCTCCATGACCGGCCGCGTGCTCGTCATCGACGACGATCCCACCATCCTGCGCACCTTGCGGATCAATCTGCGCGCCCGGGCCTTCGATGTCGAGACGGTCACCAACGGCCGCGATGCGCTCAACGCCGTCCGGGACTCCCCACCCGATGTCGTCGTCCTCGACCTCGGCCTGCCGGACGTCGACGGCCTGGAGGTCCTGCGCCGCATCCGGCGCTCGAGCCGGGTGCCCGTCGTCGTCCTCTCCGCCAGGCACGAGAGCGACGACAAGGTCGAGGCCTTGGACGAAGGCGCCGACGACTATGTGACCAAACCCTTCGGCATGGACGAACTCATGGCCCGCGTCCGGGCAGCGCTGCGGCGCGGCGGCGAGGGGCTGCCGTCCGTCCCGCCCTTCCACTGTGACGACTTCGCGCTCGATTTCGATGACCGGGTCTGCACGGTTGGGGGGGATCCGGTGCACCTGACCCCGACGGAATGGCGGCTGCTCGCCGAACTCTCCCGGCACGACGGTCGCATCGTGCCCCACGAGACTCTCCTCAAGGCGGCGTGGGGGCCCTCATACGGCCGGGAGTCGAACTACCTGCGCGTCTATGCCAATCAGCTCCGGCGCAAGGTGGAGCCGGATCCAGGTCATCCGGTGCACCTGCTCACCGAGCCAGGCGTGGGTTATCGGCTCGTGCCCTAGCGGCGCGTCGTCCACGGATTTCACCCACAGGCCTGTGTATGACGCGCCGCCCCCGCCTGCACCCTGTTGACAGGCCTGGGGACGGCGACCGCTCGGCGATGGGGTGAGCGAGCGCGTTGCACTGGGCCCGGCGGCGATGTTGAATTGCGGCTGCATCGTCATCGTCCCGGCGGAACCTCACGGCTCCGACGGGGGATGTCGTTCAGTCCGGCCGAGAAAACGAGGCCCACCCGCAAGCGGTGCCCAGCCGTCTGCGGGCCTGGCGATGCCAGGGCGCGGGAGACGTGCGCCCGGGTCACGCGACTCCATCGGACTGCGAGTGCCGGCGACTTCCGGGCCCTGCGCCCGGGGTGGCTAGCGTCCCATGGCTTCCGGGATCGCCGCGGCGGGTCCGGACCTGGCACTCGACGTCGGCCCCTCGCGCCTCATACCGCGGGGGGCCTTCGTCGTTCCCGGCGCCGCGTTCCTGCCCCCGCACCTGGCCCGCCCACCCTCCGGGCACCCTCCACGACCGGCGTGCCGGGCACACCCGCGCCGCCCAGGTCGTATGCCGTGCCCAGCCCTCCCACAGACCCCGCACAGCCCCGCTCCCGTAGCCTGGGCGCGTGCCCGCTCCGCCCCCGCCCGTGTTGAGCATCGTCGTCCCGATGTTCAACGAGGAGAGCGTCCTGCCGCTGTTCATCGAACGGTTGCGGCCCGTCGCGGACGGTCTCGGGGTGGGCTACGAGGTCGTCGCTGTCGATGACGGATCGAGCGATGGCACCCCGGTCGGCTTGCAGCGCGCCCGGCGGACCTGGCCCCAGCTGCGCGTCCTGCGCCTGCGCGCGAACGCCGGGCACCAGGCGGCGATCTCGGCGGGCCTGGCGCGCGCACTCGGGGACTATGTCGTCACCCTCGACGCCGACCTTCAGGACCCCCCCGAGGTCATCGCCGAGATGCTCCGCGTGGCCCGCGAGCAGCACGTCGATGTCGTGTATGGCGTCCGCGCCGACCGGTCCACCGACACCGCGTTCAAGCGCGGGACCGCCCGGCTCTTCTATCGCGCGATGAATCGGCTGTCGGGCACCACCGCGCCCCCCGAAGCCGGGGACTACCGGCTGATGTCGCGGGCAACGGTGGCGGCAATCAACGCCCTCCCCGAATACGGCCGGGTGCTGCGTTTCGTCGTCCCGGCCCTCGGGTTCCCCTCGGCGACGGTCGACTATCGACGGGAGGAGCGCGCCGCGGGCTCGTCGAAGTATCCGCTGGCCAAAATGCTGCGCCTCTCGGTCGACAGCGTGACGGCCTTCTCGCTCGCGCCCCTTCGGTTCGCCACCTATCTCGGCCTGCTGGGTGGAGTGTTCGCGCTCGGCCTTCTCCTGTTCGCGCTCTATGCCCGCGCCGCGGGGGAGGTCGTGGCCGGCTGGACCTCGACCGTCGTCATCGTGGCCGGAATGGGTGCGGTCCAATTGCTCGCCCTCGGCGTCCTCGGGGAATACGTCGGTCGGCTGTATGCCGCGGCGCAGGCCCGCCCGGCATACCACCTCGCCTATGACTCCCTGGAGGCGGACACCCCCGCCGCCCAGACGTCCGACCTCGGCTCCCGCCGCGCCAGCTGACCGGCCGCCTCCAGCTACTCGCCGGTAGGTCAGACAGTTCGGTCGCTCAAGGCACCCAACTGTCTGACCTAAGCGCGGCTGCCCCAAGCTACTCGCCGGTAGGTCAGACAGTTCGGTCGCTCTAGGGACCCAATCGTCTGACCTAACCCGGGGCCGCGATCAGCCGATGTGCCGGGGGTAGCAGCGGCCGCCGTCCTCCCGGTCGTATTCGGCGCACCCCGACCTGGCGCCACTCTCGCTGGAGTAGCCGTACTGCCCGACGACCCAGTAGCCCGAGTTGAACCCGCTGATCGCATCGGAGTCCATGACGACGAGAGGGCGCCCCGAGAGAGTGACAACATCGGCGATGTACTTCGCCTGCTCCAGGCTCACCGAGCCCTTCGGCAGGGACTCCAGGACGATCGCCCAGGTGGTGCCGGGCACGCTGTCGACATACTCCGCCGATCCGCTGGCCTCCCCGGTCACCGTCTCCGTCGAGGTCTCGGTGACCGTCTCGGTGGAGTCCGATCCTGCCGCGGTTTCGGTGCTCGTCACGGTCACCGTGCTCGCCGGGGTCTGTTCGGCCGTGACCCGCGCGGCCGAGGAGGAGGTCGACGCCGACGAGTGGCCGACGGCATACCCGCCCGCCCCGCCCAGGGCCGCCCCCAGCAGCAGCGCCGCCGCCGCGATGGGGACCGAACCGATCCCGGCAGCCCGCGAGCGCGTGGACGCCAGGACGCCCCCGGGGCCGGAGGGCCCGGGCGGGGGTGGCGGGATCTGGATGCCGTCAGGGGTGAAGCGCTGCCCGCACCGGGGGCAGGGAGACGGCGCATCGGCGGCGCCGCAGAACGGGCAATAGCTCACGGGCGGTCGCGTCCTTCCACACAGGTCGACCCGTGAGGCTAGTCAGCACCGGCTCCGGACCCACCGCCCGCGCCGCACGTTGTCCCACTATTGTCCCCTCCCCCGGCGTCGCCGTCAGGGATCTCGACCCGGTAGGCCGACCCGCCCCTATGCCGACCCACCTTTGCCGACCTCCCCGTATGCCGACCTCCCCGTATGCCGACCCGTATCCACCCCTGGCGGGACAGCCAGCACCCGGACGGGCCCCCGCCGGAAGACCCCGGCGAGATGGACCCCGGCCGGTGAGTCAGCGTGGGCGGCGGGCGGTGGCCATGAGGGTCACGCCCGGCAGTCGCTTGACCGGGAGCGCCCGCTCCAGCCGGACGATTCCGCGCAGCGCAGCGTTGACCAGCGGTGGGATCTCCTCCAAATCGCTGCCGGTGCTGACGCGGCGGCGCAGGGCGACGACCGGGCGCAGCAAGACATTCCACGACCAAAGCGACTCCACGGCGAATCCCGAACGCGCCAACAAATCGCGCAGCGTCGCCGCGGTATAGCGGCGCACATGGTCGACCGCGACGTCGTGGGCCGACCACAGCCGAGGATCGCACGGCACGGCGACCAGGAAGGTGGCGCCGGGGCGGAGGACTCGGCATACCTCCTGGGCGGCGGCGTCGTGGTCGAGGAGGTGTTCCAACACGTCATAGGCGACCACGAGGTCGAGGCTCGCGTCGGCGAAGGGCAGGGCCGTCGCGTCCGCGCGGAGCACCGCGAGCCCGCGTTCGCGGGCGATCTGCGCGCCCTCCGATCCATATTCGAGGGCAACGACGTCCCATCCGGACGACTTCAGCACCCGGGTGTTGCCGCCACCGGCGGCACCGATGTCGAGGGCGCGGCCGGGCGGCATACCGTCGATGGAGCGGGCCAGGAGGTGGCGGCGCTCGGCATACCACCAATGGGTGTCTTCGAGTTCGGTGAGTTTGCGAACCTCAGTGGCGTCCATCAGACCCGGACGTGCCCGTCGCCCTCGACGATCCACTTCGTCGTCGTCAGCTCGGGCAGGGCCATCGGGCCGCGGGCGTGCAGCTTCTGGGTCGAAATGCCGATCTCGGCGCCGAAGCCGAACTCACCACCGTCGGTGAACCGGGTGGAAGCGTTGACCATGACCGCGGCGGCGTCGACCTCGGCGGCCCAGCGGCGGGCGGCGGCGCGGTCCTCGGTGACGATCGCCTCGGTGTGCCCGCTGCCAAAGGTGCTCACGTGATCCAACGCCGCGTCGAGCGAGTCGACGACGCCGACGCTCATCTCGAGGGCGTGGTACTCGGTCGCGAAGTCCTCCTCGGTCGCCTCGGCGAAGGGGACCCCGGCGTCGGTCGCGATGGCGCTGGCGCGCTCGTCGGTATGCAGCACGACCCCCGCCCCGGCGAGGTCCGTCAGCGCCTTGGGCAGGAAGTCGCGCGCGATCGTCTCGTGGACGAGGAGAGACTCGGCGGCATTGCAGACGCTCGGGCGCTGGGTCTTGGCGTTGATCGTGATCGCTAGGGCCTTGTCGAGGTCGGCCGCCTTGTCAACGTAGACGTGGCAGTTGCCGATGCCGGTCTCGATGACGGGGACGGTCGAGTTGAGCACGACCGACTGGATGAGGTCGTTGCCGCCGCGCGGTATGAGCAGGTCGACCAGGCCGCGGGCCGTCATCAGGGCGCGCACCGCATCGTGACCGCCGCCGTCGAGCAGGCCGATGGCGTCGGCGTTGATGCCTTGGGCGGCAAGGGCTTCGCGCATGACCTCGACGAGGACGCGATTGGAGCTGGCCGCCGCGGATCCGCCGCGCAGGATGACGGCGTTGCCCGACTTCAGGCCGAGCGCGGCGGCGTCGACGGTGACATTGGGGCGGGCCTCGTAGATCATCCCGACGACGCCCATCGGCACCCGCACCTGGCGGATCTGCAGGCCGTTGGCAAGGGTCGAGCCGCGGACGATCTCCCCGACCGGGTCGGGCAGGCCGGCGACCTGGCGGACGGCTTCGGCGATGGCGGCGACCCGCGCGGGAGTGAGGGTCAACCGGTCGAGGAGGCTCGCGCTCATCCCGCCGTCCCGGCCGCGTTGGAGGTCCTCGGCGTTGGCGGCGACGATGCGCTCGGTCGCGGCATCGAGGGCGTCGGCGAGCGCGCGCAGGGCGGCATCCTTGCGCGCCCGGGGGCGAGGGCCAGCTCGCGGGCAGCGGTCCGCGCGCGGGTGGCCAACTCGGCGACCGTGGCGGCCGCCTCGGGGGAGGTGTCCGGCATACGTCACAGGGTATGCCGTGCCCTCCCCACCGCGGGGTCCTCGCCCGATCCTTGGCATCCGCGCGCCGGGCGGCGGCTTCCGGGGTGCCCCGGTGCGGGAGAATCGCGCCATGACCACCATCGTCTCGATCCAATCCGCGGTCGCCTACGGTCACGTCGGCAACTCCGCGGCGGTCTTTCCGCTCCAACGGCTCGGGGTGGAGGTGTGGCCGGTCTACACGGTCAACTTCTCCAATCACACCGGGTATGGCGCGTGGCGCGGCCCCCTCATCGCCGCCGACGATGTCCGTAAGGTGATTACCGGGATGGAGGAGCGCGGCGCCTTCCCCGAGGTCGACGCCGTACTGTCCGGCTATCAGGGGGGCATCCAGATCGGCGACGTCATCCTCGACGCCGTGGCGCGCGTCAAGGCGGCCAACCCAAAGGCGATCTATGCGTGCGACCCCGTCATGGGCAACGCCAAGAGCGGCTGCTTCGTCCACCCCGACATCCCGGTCCTGTTGCGCGAGAAGGTGGTTCCCAACGCCGACCTGATCACCCCGAACCAGTTCGAGCTGGGCTTCCTCACCCACACCGAGCCGGAGAGCCTCGAGGACACCCTCGCCAGCGTCGACAAGGCACGCGAGATGGGGCCGTCGACCGTGCTCGTCACCAGCGTGCTCCGCCCGGACCGCCCGGCCGACACGATCGAGATGCTGGCCGTCCACGGCGACGAGGCCTGGATCGTCCAGACCCCGATGCTCCCACTGAAGGCCAACGGGTCCGGCGACGTCACGGCTGCCCTGTTCACCGCGCACCTCCTCGATAGCGGCCGGCCCGACGAGGCCCTGGCCAAGACGGTGTCGAGCGTCTATGCCCTGCTCGAGCGTACGCACGCATCCGGCCGCCGGGAGTTGCAGTTGGTCCAGAGCCAGGACGAGATCGCCTCTCCCGCAATGGAGTTCGAACCTCGTCGGGTCCGCTGACCGGCTAGCGCGCCAAGTCAGGAGAGTCAGAACGAACCAGCCGGGACATCAGCGGATGACGAGGTTGTCCCGGTGGATGACCTCACGGGCATACTCCGGACCCAGCTCGGCAGCCAGCGCCTTGGTGCTGCGGCCCAGCAACCGCGGCAGCTCGCTCGAGTCATAGCTGACCAGCCCGCGCGCAAACGCAACACCGTCCGGACCGGCCACGTCCACTGGATCGCCCTCGACGAAGACGCCGGCGACGGAAGTGATTCCCGCCGGCAGCAGGGATTTGCGCCGCTCCACCAGCGCGAGCACGGCACCGGCGTCGACATGGATGGTCCCGCGGGCGGTGGTCGCGTGGGCGATCCACAATTTGCGGGAGCCTTTGCCGACGCTGTGCGGGAGGAAGATCGTCCCGACGTCCGCCCCCGCCAACGCCTCCCCGATGGCCGGCGCCGCGCACAACATCGCCAAGACCCCGGCGGAATTCGCGATCGCTGCCGCTTCGATCTTGGTCGCCATCCCCCCGGTGCCGACCATCGAGCCGGTCCCGCCCACGCGCACGGACTCCAGGTCGGCGACCGACCGGATGAGGGCGACCCGGCTGGTGCCGGGATCGGTGGGGGGACCGTCATACAGCGCGTCGACATCGGTGAGCAGGACGAGCGCCTCCGGCTTGACCAGATGGGACACCAGCGCCGCGAGCCGGTCGTTGTCGCCGAAGCGGATCTCGTGGGTGGCGACCGTGTCGTTCTCGTTGATGATCGGGACGATCCCGAGATCGAGCAGCCGCTCCAGGGTTTGGCGGGCATTGGTGTAGTTGGACCGCCGGGTGACATCGTCGGCCGTGAGCAGGACCTGGCCGACCGTCAGGCCGTAGAGACCGAACGCCTGCGTGTATGCCGCGAGCAGCGCCCCCTGCCCCACCGACGCCGCCGCCTGCTGCGTCGCCAGGTCGCGCGGTCGGCGGACCAAGCCGAGCGGGCCGATGCCGGCGGCGATGGCACCCGAGGAAACGAGAACGACCTGCCCGCCCTCCATGCGGCGACGCGCCAGCACCGAGACGAGCGCCTCGAGCTTGCTCGGGTCCAGGCGCCGACCCCCGTCGGTGGTCAGCGACGACGAGCCGACCTTCACCACGAGCCGGGGAGCCTGGCGGATCAGCTCTCGGGCGGTGTCCAACTCACCGGTGGCCACCGCCGCGACCTGGTCGGCTGTCAACGACACGGGACCCTCACTCGGGGTCATCTGTGGCGGCGGGGTCGGTCCAGATGCCGGAGCGTCGCTCCTGCACCAACTCGTCCCGGGCCGCGGTCTGGGCGTCCTTGCGGGCGTGGAACTCCTCGCGGCGTTCGGCATTCGTGCGGCGGTGCCGGTCCTCCAGGCGCGCGTCCGTGCCCCGACCACCGCGCAACTGCGGACCGCCGACCATCGTGGGTTCCCAATCGAAGACGACGGCGTCGTCGGCGGGCCCGATCAGGACGGTGGACCCGGCGACCGCGCCCGCGGCCAAGAGGGCCTCCTCCACGCCGGCGCGTTGGAGCCGGTCGGCGAGGTAGCCGACCGCCTCGTCGTTGTCGAAGTCGGTCTGCCGCACCCATCGGGCGGTCTTGTCGCCGACGACCCGGAAGACCGTCTCCCCGCCCTCCTCGGCCCGGTCGATGGTGAAGCCGGAGTCGTCGACGGCCTTGGGCCGCAGGATGATTCGCTGGGGGATGACGTCGGCGGCGGCCTCCGCCCGGGCCGCCTCGACCGAGCGAGCCATGGCAAAGGTGAGTTCCCGCAGACCGATGTGCGCCACGGCCGAGACGATGAAGACCTCGAGCCCACGCGCCCGCAGGTCGGGCGCGACCAACTCCGCCAACTCGCGCGCCTCGGGGACATCGGCCTTGTTGAGGACCACCATGCGGATCCGCTCGGACAGCGGCCGCCCGCCAAGGGTGCCGCTGGGCACGAAAGCGGCGAGTTCCTCCTCGATGACGTCGAGGTCCGTCAGCGGGTCTCGCCCCGGCTCCAGGGTCGCGCAATCGATGACGTGGACCAGCACCGAGCAGCGCTCGACGTGCCGGAGGAACTCCAGACCAAGGCCCCGGCCCTGCGCCGCCCCCGGGATCAGGCCCGGCACATCGGCGACGGTGAATCGGACCTCACCGGCGGTGACGACCCCGAGATTGGGCACCAGCGTGGTGAACGGGTAGTCGGCGATCTTGGGCCGGGCGGCGGAGATGACCGAGACCAGGGAGGACTTGCCCGCCGACGGGAAGCCGATGAGGGCGACGTCGGCGAGGGACTTGAGTTCCAAGACGACATCGAGGCTTTCCCCCGGCTCCCCCAGCAGGGCAAAACCCGGGGCCTTGCGCCGCGGCGAGGCCAGCGCGCGGTTGCCGAGGCCGCCGCGCCCCCCGCGCGCGATAGTCACGCACGAGCCGGCGCCGACGAGGTCGGCGATCATCTCCCCGTCCGGACGTGTGACGACGGTGCCGTCGGGCACCGGCAGGGTCAGGGTCGCCCCCACCGCCCCGTCGCGGTCGTCCCCCGCCCCGGGGCGCCCGTTGCCGGCCCGCCGGTGGGGGGAGCGGTGATAGTCGAGCAGGGTATTGACCTGCGGGTCGACGACGAGGACGACGTCCCCGCCGTTGCCGCCATTGCCCCCGTCGGGCCCGCCCAACGGCTTGAACTTTTCGCGCCGGATCGAGGCCACCCCATGGCCACCGTCTCCGGCCGTCGCGTGCAAGACGACGCGATCGACGAAGGTCGTCATCGGTCAGTCCTCCGGGGAAACGAATAGGGCGGCTCGGGCAAACGCGGGTGATGCCGACACCGGAGTTGTGCGGACAACGGGGGTGGCGGGGAAAACAGGGGCGGGGCGAGCCGACTCGGCTCGCCCCGCTCTCCGGTGACGGATGCCGCTCGGCGGGGCCGCGCGGCATACGCCCTGGGTCACTCGGCGGCCGCGGCCACCGGGACGATGTTGACGACGCGACGGCCCCGCTTGGAGCCGAACTCCACGGTGCCCGCGGTCAGCGCGAACAGCGTGTCGTCGCCACCGCGGCCGACATTGTCACCCGGGTGGAAGTGGGTGCCGCGCTGGCGGACGATGATCGTGCCGCCGTCGACGAGCTGGCCGCCGAAGCGCTTGACCCCAAGTCGCTGGGAGTTGGAGTCGCGGCCGTTGCGCGAGGAGGACGCGCCCTTCTTGTGTGCCATGTCTGATCAGTCCTTGTCGATGCTCGTGGCTCAGGCGTCGATCGCGGTGATCTTGACCTGGGTCAGGTGCTGACGGTGGCCCTGACGCTTGCGGTAGCCGGTCTTGTTCTTGAACTTCATGATCGTGATCTTGGGGCCCTTGGCCGGGCCGACGACCTCCGCGGTGACAGCGACCTTGGCGAGCTTGCCGGCGTCGCTGGTGACGGTGGAGCCGTCCACGAGCAGCAGCGGCTGGAGGTCAACGCGATCGCCGGCCTGAGCCGAGACCTTGTCGATGAGCAGGACATCGCCGACGGACACCTTCTCCTGGCGTCCACCAGCGCGAACGATCGCGTACACGTTGAACTCTCTTTCCTCTGCACTGGGGGCACGCACTCTCGAACCGGCCGATAGCGACCCCGTCAACGGGACATCGGCTCGGTGGGCGCACCGACGGATCAGACTACCGCAGCGCCCGTCCGGGCTCCAAAACCTGGGTGTTGGCGGTCATGAGGCCGGCGCCGAGTCGTGCGGCCGCGGCGGTCCGGCCGGCGATGTCGCGCGCCCCCGCCGACGGCGGGGCCGGCCACCCTGGCGTGGCTGCGGTGCCGGCTCGGACGCGGTCGCTTCGGTCTCGGGGTCGCCGTCATGGCCGCCGGGGTGGGTGGTCACCCCGCCCATGCCGTATGCCGCGGGCTCACCCCCCGCATCCAGGTCGCCTCCCGGCGCACTCCCCTCGCGCAGCCCGTCCCGGCCGGCCGCGCTCCCCTCGCCGGGCGTGGTCGCCGGGAAGGTGGGGTCGGCGGGTTCGGTGGGGTCGGCGGGTTCGGCGGGTTCGGTGGTGTCGGTGTGGCTGATGGGGCCGTGGTCGTCGTCGCCCGCCTCGGGGGGGAGAGGGTCGGCATACGGCTGCGGGGTGTCGGTGGGGGCGCTGGCCGGCGTGGGGTCGGCCACCTCCCCGTCGAAGGCGTCGGGGGCGGGCAGTTCCTGCCGGTTCTGGCTCTTCAGGGCGGCCGCATGGGCCGCGGCGGCGATCTGGGCGGCCGTGGGTCCACCTCGGGACGGCGCCGGCGGCTCGGGCTGACGGGGGGTCGACTGCCGGGCGGCGGACTCCTTCGGACCGCCCCGCGATCCCCGACCATTGCCGGAGTTGGGCCCGGAGACGCTCGTGTCGAAGGCGCCGGAACCCCCGTCGACGGCCTTGTCGACCGGATGCGAGCGCACCAGAACACCCCGGCCCTCGCAGTGGTCGCAGATCTCCGAGAAGACCTCGAGCAGCCCGGACGCGACCCGCTTCCGGGTCATCTGGACCAGCCCGAGGGAGGTCACCTCGGCGACCTGGTGCTTGGTCCGGTCCCGCCCCAGGCATTCGAGGAGGCGACGGACGACGAGGTCGCGGTTGGACTCCAGGACCATGTCGATGAAGTCGATGACGATGATCCCGCCGATGTCGCGCAGCCGCAGCTGGCGGACGATCTCCTCGGCGGCCTCGAGGTTGTTCTTGGTGACGGTCTCCTCGAGGTTGCCCCCGGAGCCGACGAACTTGCCGGTGTTGACGTCGACGACGGTCATCGCCTCGGTCCGGTCGATGACCAGCGAGCCGCCGGAGGGGAGGAAGACCTTGCGGTCGAGGGCCTTGGCCAATTGCTCGTCGATCCGGTGGGCGGCGAAGATGTCGCGCTCCTGCGTCCACTTCGACATACGCGGTGCCAGGTCGGGGGCGACGTCCTCGATATAGCCGCTGATCTCGGCCCACACGTCGTCCCCGGCGACGACGAGCGAGGCGAAGTCCTCGTTGAAGACGTCGCGGATGACACGCACGGTGAGGTCGGGCTCGGCATACAGGAGGGTGGGTGCACCGGACTTCTTGCCCGACTTTCCGGCGGCGGCGGAACTGATCCGCTCCCACGTCAGGGCCAGCCGCTCGACGTCGCGGCGCAACTCCTCCTCGCTGGCGCCCTCGGCGGCGGTACGCACGATCACTCCGGCGTCCGCGGGGACGATCTCGCGGAGGATCGACTTCAGCCGGGTGCGCTCGGTGTCGGGCAACTTGCGGGAAATGCCCGTCATCGACCCCTGCGGGACATAGACGAGATAGCGGCCGGGCAACGAGATCTGGGAGGTGAGCCGGGCACCCTTGTGCCCCATCGGGTCCTTGGTGACCTGGACCAGGACGGACTCGCCGGAGGTCAGGACGTTCTCGATCCGCTTGGCCTCACCGGAGACCAGGCCGGCCATGTCCCAGTTGACCTCGCCAGCATAGAGAACGGCATTGCGGCCACGGCCGACGTCGACGAAGGCGGCCTCCATCGACGGCAGGACGTTCTGGACCCGGCCGAGGTAGACATTGCCCGCCATCGACGAATTCGTCGTCCGCGAGACATAGTGCTCGACCAGGACCCCGTCCTCGAGCACGGCGATCTGGGTGCGGCCCTCCTGGCGGCGCACGACCATGACCCGCTCGACGCTCTCCCGGCGGGCGAGGAACTCCTTCTCGGTGATGATCGTCCGGCGGCGGCCGGCCTCGCGGCCCTCGCGGCGGCGCAGCTTCTTGGCCTCCAGCCGCGTCGACCCCTTGACCGCCTGCGGCTCGTCGCGCTCCCGGCGCGCCTCGCGGACCCGGGTCACGGTGCCGGGCGGGTCCTCGCCCTCACCCGCGGCACCGGAGCGGCGCCGGCGGCGGCGCCGGCGCGCGGTTGCGCTCTCCTCCTCGGGGCTGTCGTCGTCGCCGGGGCCGGTCTGCGGTGGTGCGTCGCTCGCCTCGTCGGCGGGTGCCTCCTCCGGCGTGGTGTCCTCACCGACCCGGGGTCGGCGCCCCCGGCCGCCACGACGGCGGCGGCTGCGGGCCCGCGACTCGGTCGTACCCTCCTCGCCGGCGGGGGCGTCGGTGCGCTGGTCGTCATTGCGCGGGTCATCGGCATCGTCCGACATGTCCGGGCGGTCCGGGGCCTCAGCCCCGGCCACCTCGGGATCGGCGATCACCTCGATGTCGGTATGCCGCGGGGTCAGCGCCCCTGCCGGCCGGCTCGCCCGGCGCGGGGCGGGGGGTGTGGGCGCCTGGAAGAGCAAGCCGAAGACCGGCGCCGGTGCCGCGGGGGCGTGGGCTTCCTCCGCCTCGTCCGCCGGGCCCTCGGCTGCGCTGGCCTCATCCGTGGTCTCCTCGACCTCGGCCTCCGCTGCGACCCCGGACTCCCCGGCGGCGGCCTCGTCGACCGCGCTGTCGTCGTGGCCCGCGCTGTCGTCGTGGCCCACGATGGCGTCGTCGCCCGCGATAACGTCCGCCGGGGTGGCGTCGTGGCGGGCGCGGGCGTCGACGGCGGCGGCCGCCACGTCGAGCGCACTCTCCGGGGAGGTCGTCTCGACGGTGCCGGCGCTCTCGCCCTCGGGCATCTCGCCGAAGGACGGCAGGACATCGGCGGCGGGTGCCGGCGCCCGTCGCGTGCGCTTGGCCCGGACGGGGGCGGCGCCACCCTCGGGCACCCCCGCGCCGGCGATGGGGTCGGCCTTCTTGGTCGTGCGCTTGGCGGCTCGCTTGCGCGGGCGGGGAGCCTCCTCGGGGGTCACCTCGGCGACTTCCTGCGGGGCGACTTCCTGCGGGGCGGCATCGCGCGAGGCGGCATCCAGCGGGGGGGTGGCATCCTGCGGGGGGCGGACTCGGCATACGGCACGGTCGTGGCGGTGGCGGCGCCGTCGGTGGTGGTGTCGGTCCCGAAGTCGGGGTGTTCAGCCATGGTGTGGCCTTCCTTGGCCACGCAGCAACCCAGCCACACCCCGGCCGCGACGGCCCCGGATCACCGCGTGGAACGCGGTCGAAGTCGGGGCGGCGAACGCCCCGGAAGTCTGGACTCCGCTGCGGGCTCGCGCTACGGCGCGTCACCAGCGGCGGCGGCGGCATTCGTGTCGGCGGCCAAGGGATCGGCTACCTGCGCAGCGGCGGCAACCCAGGGACCCTGGGCGAGCCGGGTGACCCGAGGGGACCCCGCCGCTTCGAACCCGGTCGCCTGACGCAACGCTGACAGAACGTCGTCGGGGCGCACGGCCGGTGTGGTATGCCGTACGACCAGGTGCAGTATCGCACACCCCGCCCCCTCCCCCACGTCGGCACGACAGAGCGCGGGAAGCACATCGAAGGTCTTCTCGCCCGTCTTGAACATGCGCGTGACCTCGGCGCTCGGTCGCGCACGCAGGCCATCGACCGCGGCCCTCACCACGCTCGCCGCGAGCCCCGGGAACGCGATCTCCCACTCGCTGACCTCGAGAAGGTCGGTGAGACTGCGCCCCTGAGCCTCGACGACCGCCAGGACGTCGAGCCCGGTCGGGAGCGCGGCGTCCAACGCCTGCCGGAGCTCCTCCGGGTCGCAACGCCGCGCCAGCGCCAACTCGAGGTACTCCGCCTCGCTGGCCATCCCGGTGGGGGCGCCACCGGCATACGAGATCCGGGGGTGGGGGTGGAAGCCGGCGCTATAGGCCATCGGCACCCCCGCCCGGCGTAATGCCCGCTCGAGGGCCCGGGCGAAATCCCGGGTGGAAGTGAACCGCATCCGGCCCCGCCGGGCATAGCGCACCCGCACGCGCTGCACCGGTGGCGCGGGCGGAGGTCCGTCGGGAGTTCGTGGGGAGACCATCGCGGGGCAGGATAACCGCCAATAGGGTGGGCGCCATGATCGCCGTGGATCGCGCCCGACTGACCCGCCTCCTCCAGACCGAGCAGGAAGCGTATGCCGCCGCCCACCCCCGCTCGCGCGCCCTGTATGCCGACGCGACCAACCTCTTCGGTCACGTCCCGATGACGTGGATGAATATGTGGTCGGGGGGATTCCCGCTCTATCTCGACCACGCCCGCGGGGCCCGCATCACCGACGTGGACGGGCATACGTATGTCGATTTCGCCCTCGGCGACACCGGCGCCATGGCGGGGCACTCGCCCGAGCCGACGATCAAGGCCGTCTCCGGTCGGTATGCCGATCTCGGCGGCGCCACGACCATGCTCCCCACCGCCGATGCCCAGTGGGTGGGGGCGGAGTTGACCGCCCGCTTCCGGCTGCCGCTGTGGAGTTTCACCCTCTCGGCCACCGACGCCAACCGGTGGGCGATCCGTCTGGCCCGGTTGGCGACGGGACGGTCGAAGATCCTCGTGTTCGGCTACTGCTATCACGGCAGCGTCGATGAGACCTTCGCCCTCGCCAACCCCATCCACGGCGGCGCCGAGTCGCGGCCGGGGAATGTCGCACCCCCGGTGCCGGTCGACCTGACCACCCGGGCCGCGGTCTGGAACGATCTCGCGTCGGTCGAGGCCGCCCTGCGCCATGGGGACGTCGCTGCCATCCTGACCGAGCCGGCCCTGACCAATATCGGGATCGTCCTGCCGGAGCCGGGTTTCCTGGAGGGGGTGCGCGAGTTGGCGACGCGCTATGGCGCCCTGCTCATGATCGACGAGACCCACACGTTCTCGGCCGGCTGGGGCGGGGCGACCACCGCCTGGGACCTGGAGCCGGACATCTTTGTCATCGGCAAGTCCATCGGTGGCGGAATCCCGTGTGGGGCCTACGGATTGAGCGAGGACGTCGCCGCGCGGGTGACCCATCACACCGACCGTGGCGACGCCGACATCGTCGACGTCGGAGGCGTCGGGGGACGCTCGCCGGTAATGCGCTCTCGCTCGCCGCGATGCGCGCGACGCTCGGGGAGGTGCTCACCAGGGAGGCCTTCGCCCACATGATCGACCTCGCGACCGCCTTCACCGCCGGCGTCGAGGCATCGATCGCGGAATTCGCCCTGCCGTGGTCGATCTCCCAACTCGGTGCCCGGGCCGAATACCGCTTCGTCTCCCCGGCTCCGCGCACCGGGGAGGAGTCGGCGGCCGCCGCCGACGAGGAGCTCGACGCCTATATGCACCTCGCGATGTGCAATCGCGGCATCCTCATGACGCCCTTCCACAACATGGCCTTGATGTGTCCGGACTCGACCCGGGAGGACGTGGATCGGCATACGGCTCTCTTCCGGGAGGTCACGGCGGCCCTGCGGGGCTGATCGGGCGCCGGCGACGACGACGCGGCGGTCCGGCGGGAGGCACGAGTCGGCGGGAGGCACGAGTCGGCGTGAGGCACTAGCCGGCGGGAGGCACTAGCCCGGCGGGAGGCGCCGGTCCACACGACCGCCCGCGCCGAGCTCGGGTGCCGGACGCTAGGTTGCCGGGCATGGACTGGCTGCGCAGGTGGTGGGCGGAGGAGATCGTCGCGGGGTCGAAGGGGCCGCTGCTCCTGGTGTTCGTCGCCTTCGTCGTCACCTTCATCACCACCCGGACGATCACCCGGCTGATCCGCGCGGGGCGCGGCCCGTTCCGGAATATCACCAATGGCGGGGTCCACCTCCACCACTCGACCCCGGGCGTCATCCTCCTGGTCACCGGCGCGTTCTGCGCTGTGGGCGCCGAGGGGGGTAGGCCGTGGAACTACCTCGGTGCCGCGCTGGTCGGGGTCGGTGCGTCGCTGGTCCTGGATGAGTTCGCGATGATCTTCCATCTCCAGGATGTCTACTGGTCCGAGGAGGGACAGCTCTCGGTCAACGTCGTCACGCTGTCGGCCGCCTGCCTGGGGCTCGCGATCACCGGGGTGTCCCCCAACTCCTTGCCCTGGGACGCCGACTCGGTCGACCGCGTGCGCGGCGGGGTGACGGCCGTCCTGGCCGTCCACTTGTTCCTCGTCGTCGTCGCCGCGTTGAAGGGCAAGTACCCGACGGCGCTGCTCGGGATCTTTTTCAGCCCGCTGGTCTGGGTCGGGGCGGTCCGGCTGGCCCGGCCCCGATCCCCCTGGGCCCGGAGGTTCTACTCGCCGGCCAAGGTGGCGCGAGCCACCGAGCGTGAGACGAGCTTCGATGCGCGTTGGGGTCAGCTGCACCAGTGGTGGGCCGACTTCATCGGCGGCCGGCCCTCCCAGCCTGACCCGCCACCGACCGGCTCGGCCGGGTGAGCCACTCCACGCTGACCCATTTCTGACGCTGGACCTACTCGTCCACGCGGCGGCGGATATCGACGAGTTCGACGGCGTGCGCATCGAGCGCCCGGTCCTCGTCGCTGACCGGGGTCCACGGCGCGACCGGGACCGCCCGCCGCTCGGCGTCGATGCCGACGAATACGGTGCGGCAGAAGGTCGTCAGCTCCAGGTCCCCGCCGGCCGGGTTACCGGAGCGGACATGGACACCGATATGGAGGGAGGTCGCGCCGGTATGCAGCAGCCGCGCCTCCACCTCGACGAGGTGCCCGATCCGCAGCGGCCGATAGAAGCGAACCCCACCGGTGAAGATCGCGACATTTGCCGCACTGCCCGACCACGACGTGGCCAGGACGTGCGCCGCCTCGTCGATCCAGCGCATGACGATCCCGCCGTGGACCTTGCCGCCCCAGTTGACGTCGGTGGGGGCGGCGAGGAAGCGCATGACGATGCGGGGGGCGGTCCCCGCATCGGTGTAGCTCTGTCTGGCCATCGCCTGCTCGACCTCGCCGCGGACGTCGGCCCGGCGCAGCGCCCACGCCTGGAGCAGCCGTTCCGCCTCGCCATTGGGCACCTTCGGCGGGACGGCCGCGGGCCGCCCGTCGGCGTCGACAGAGACGAAGACCATGAGACAGTGCGTCGCCGCGGCCAGGTCACCCGTGCTCGGGGGACCGCTGAACGTCTCGACCATGATGTGCATGGAGGAGCGCCCCGTATGCACGACCCGCGCCGTCACCTCGACGAGGTGACCGACCTCGACCGGCCGGGTGAAGCGGACGTTCCCGACGTAGGCCGTCACGGCATACGTTCCGCACCAGCGGGCGGCCGCGGCATACCCCGCCTTGTCGATCCACTCCAGGACCCGGCCCGCCGAAACCGACCCGGACTGGCCGGCATCGGTGGGCGCGGCGAGGAAACGCAGGGTCATCGCTTCGTCGGCGGGCGAGCGGGTCACCGGTTGGCCTCGTCCCGCACGCGCTGGACCTGCTCGGGAGTGCCGAACACGATGAGCGTCGAGCCGATCTCCACCCGGGTCGCCGGGCCCGGGGTCGCGGTGAAGGGGCCCTTGGACGGGGCCCGGACGGCCAGCAGTTGGGCCCCGAACCGACCCGCCACGTCGAGATCGCCGATCTCCCGTCCGGCGAAGGGCGACCCGTCGAGGATGCGGACGCCCTGGATCCGGTGCTCGGCGTCGTCGTCGTGCATGACTTCGTCGAGGAACTCGGCGACATCGGCATACAGGGCAAAACTCGCCATCCGTCGGCCGCCGATCAACTGTGGGTTGACCGCCCGAGTCGCACCGGCGAGGACGAGCTTGTTCTTGCTGTCGATGGTCCGGGCCCGGGAGATGATGACCAGATCGGGGCGCAGCGCCCGCGCGGACAAGGTCGCATAGGTGGTCTCGGCGTCGGTGTCGAGGGCGCAGATGAGCGCCCGGGCCCGCATGATCCCCGCCTGGTGGAGGACGTCGTCGGCGCTGGCGTCACCGCAGACATAGGGCAACTCGGAGGCTTCCAATCGGTCGGCGTCCCGGTCGACGAGCACGACCCGCTGCCCGGTGTCGAGGAGGTGCTCGGTGGCCGAGTTCCCGACCCGGCCATAGCCGCAGACGATCACATGACCGCTATAGCCCTCGATGGTCCTGTCCATTCGTCGTCTCCAGAGGTATTGCCGCACATGGCCTTCGGTGAGTGCCTCGGCGAGCACCCCGAGGTTGTAGAGCACCGTCCCGACACCGAGCACGATGAGGACGATGGTGAAGATCTCGGTAGTCGCCGTCCGGTCGTACAACTCCGTGTAGCCGACGGTCGCAACGGTGAAGACGGTCTGATAGAGCGCCTCGACGAAGGTCAGGCCGGCCAGGACCATATAGCCGAGGGTCCCGAAGGCCGTGACGCCGATCAGCCCGATGACGGCCAGCCGCAGCCGGCGCAGCGCGTCCGCACCCTCGGGCACCCCGGACAGCAGCATCCGTCGCCGGTAGCTCTCGGACCGCTCTGTCACGGCCCACATGATTGCACTCCGCCTGTCCGCGCGATGGGACGCGCGCGCTCACCTCCGCTTGTCCCTCCGCGTCTTCTACCCCGGGCTCCTCCCGCTGCGGCTTATCCCCCGGGCGGCGCGAACCGATAGCCCATGCCGGGTTCGGTGAGGAAATACCTCGGACGGGTGGGGACGGGTTCGAGTTTGCGGCGCAGCTGAGTCATATAGAGACGGAGGTTGGCGGGCTGGTCGACATACGCCTCCCCCCACACCTGCGCCAGGAGATAGCGCTGGCTGAGCAGCCGACCGGGGTTGCGGGCGAGCACCTCCAGGAGGTGCCATTCCGTGGGGGTCAGATGGATGTCCTCCCGTATGCCGCCCGCCCCCTCCCGCGTGACCGACCGCCGGGCGAGGTCCACCACGACGTCGCCCAGGGCGACCCGGGACTGCGGCACCTCCCCGGCCACGGCCCGCCGGGTCACCGCACGGACCCGGGCGAGGAGTTCCTCGATCCCGAACGGCTTGGTGATGTAGTCGTCGGCGCCGGCGTCGAGGGCGGCGACCTTGTCGGGGCCGCCGCTGCGGCCACTGAGGACAAGGATGGGCACATCGCTCCACCCGCGGATGCCGTGGATGACGTCGATCCCGTCGCGGTCCGGCAGCCCGAGGTCGAGAAGGACGACGTCCGGCGCCTGCGCCGAGGCCGCGACGAGCGCGTCGACGGCCGTCTCGGCGACGGCGACCGCATGGCCGCGCGCCTCGAGGTTGATGCGCAGGGCCCGCACGATCTGGGGGTCGTCGTCGACGACGAGGACCTTCACCGCTCCTCCTGTGCATCAACCGCGTAGGGGTCGACATCCGGGGCGGTGGGCAGCGCGAGGACCATCGTCAGACCGCCGCCCGGGGTGTCACGAGCCTCGATGGTGCCATGCATGGCCTCCACGAGGCCGCGGGAGAGGGCCAGCCCCAGGCCGAGGCCGGTGCGGTTGTCGGTGTCGCCGAGCCGCTGGAATGGGACGAACGCTCGCTCCCGGTCGGCCGGCGGTATGCCGGGGCCCTCGTCCACGACGGCGACCTCCACCCGGTCACCCGCCTCCCGCACGACGACCCGCGGCACCCGGCCACCGGGCGAGTACCGGACGGCATTGGCGACGATATTGACCAGCGCCCGGCTGATCAACGCCGGGTCCGCGACGACCGGCGGCAGGTCCGCCGGTGCGTCGACCACCACGCCCCGGGCCGCCTCGCCGAGTTCGTCGAGCGCGGGGGCGACGAGGTCGTCGAGCCAGACCGTCTCCAGGACGGGGGCGAAGACACCGGCTTGGAGCCGGGAGAGGTCGAGCAGGTCGCGGACCAGCCGCCCCAACCGCTCCAGCGACCGCTCGGCCGTGGCGAGCAACTCGGCGCGTTCGCCGGGGCTCCATTCGACGTCGGTGGCCCGCAGGCTGCTCACCGCCGCGGACGCGGAGGCCAGCGGGCTGCGCAGGTCGTGGCCGACAGCCGCGAGCAGGGCATTGCGGAAGCGGTCCGCGGCCTCGAGGCGGGCGGCGCTGGCCGCCTCGCGCGCGAGCCTGTCGCGTTCGAGCAGACCGGCCGCCTGGGCGGCGAACGCATCCAGGACCCGGCGATCTCCCTCGCTCAGCTGCCGTCCGGCCATGACCAGGAGGAGGTCGGCGCCGGCGGGCACCGCGACATCCGCCTCGTCCGGCCGGGTGGGAGCCGGGGTCCCCGACGACGCCTCGACCCGCCAGCCCAGGGTCGGGTCCGGGGCCAGCAAGCTCGCGCTCGTCATCCCGAAGGAGCGTCGTAGCTCGCCGACGAGGGCCGGGAGGGCGTCCTCACCCCGGATGATTCCGCCCGCGACCGCCGCGAGCGTGCCCGCCTCCCCCGCGAGCCGGTCGGCGCGGTGGCCCGCCGACATGGCCCGATGGACGACCGACCCGACCAGCGCGGCCGTGACGACGAAAACGACGAGATCGGTGACATTGTGCGGCGTGCTCACCCGCAGGGTGTGGACCGGCGGGACGAAGAAGTAGTTGAGCAGCCCCGTCGAGACGACCGCGCAGACCAAGGCCGGGACCAGCCCACCGACGACAGCCGCGACGACGACGACGAGGAGATAGAGGAGGGCATTGCCCCCGGCCCCGACCCAGTGACTCGCATTGGTCAACAGCCAGGTCAGCGCCGCCGGGCCGGCGATGGCGAGGACGAGGCCGGCGGCGAGCCGGCGCGGACCAGGCCGGCGCAGGATGCGGGCGATCCGCCCCCGGTCGAGCCCGGTCACGCCGACGAGCCCCGTCGGGGCGTCCGGGATCGGCGACACGACCCCAGCGTGTCATCAGCGGGCCGTCGGGGGCGAGTCCACGGCATACGGCCCGAAAGTCTTGCACGATCCTTGCACCCTCGCCGCGGGAATCCTTGCAGTCGCCTTGCGGGGCCGTGCCTACGGTCGAGAGCGTGTATGCCGCCGCCACCGTCAAGCGCCTCCTCGTCGGTCCGCCGCGCCACCGCGGCGAACTCGGGGAGACGCTGCTCTCCAAACGCCTGGCCCTGCCGATCTTTGCCTCCGACCCGCTCTCCTCGGTCGCCTATGCGACCGAAGCGGTCCTGAAAGTGCTCACGCTCGGGGGCCTGGCCTTCCTCTATCTCACGCCGTGGATCGCCCTCGGCGTCGTCGTCCTGCTCTCCGTGGTCGTCATCTCCTATCGCCAGGTCGTGCGGGCCTATCCGCAGGGCGGCGGGTCCTACGAGGTCGTCACCGACAACCTGGGCCGCACCGCCGGGATGGTGGTCGCGGCGTCGTTGATGGTCGACTACGTCATGACGGTGGCCGTCTCGGTCGCCGCCGGCGTGGACAACCTCGTCTCGGCGGTCCCATCGCTCTATGGAGCCCGGGTCGTGTTGTCCGTGGGCTGCGTCGCGGTGCTGGCCGCGGTCAATCTCCGTGGAGTCCGCGAGTCGGGCAAGGCCTTCGCGGCACCGACCTATGTTTTCGTCGCGAGCATCCTCGCGATGATCGCCGTCGGGGCGATCCGCACGGTCGGGGGGCATCCCCCGGTGGCCGAGAGCGCGACATACGGCGTCCGGGCGGAGCACCTCGGGTTGACCGGGTTCGCCCTGGTCTTCCTGGCGCTCCAGGGCTTCTCCTCGGGCTGCACGGCCCTGACCGGGGTCGAGGCGATCAGCAATGGCGTGCCCGCGTTCAAGCCACCGAAGGCGCGCAATGCCGCGCGGACCCTGACGGCGATGGGCCTGATCGCCATCACGATGTTCGCCGGGATCACCTGGCTCGCGATGGTGGCCCGGGTCCACGTGGCGGCGGATACGTGCGATCTGGTCGGGTTCCGCGGCGACTGCGCGGTCGACCCGCAGTTGACCGTCATCGCCCAGTTGGCTGCGTCCGTCTTCGGTGGCACGAGCAGCCCGGCCTTCTATCTGATCCAGGCGAGCACGGCGCTGGTCCTCGTCCTGGCCGCCAACACCGCGTTCAACGGGTTCCCGATGCTCGCCTCGATCCTCGCCCAGCACGAGTTGCTGCCGAGGCAGTTGCGCAACCGGGGCGACCGGCTCTCGTTCAGCAACGGGATCTTGGCGTTGGCCACCGTCGCCGGGTTGTTGCTCATCGGCTATCGCGCCGACGTCGACAACCTCCTTCACCTCTACATCCTCGGCGTGTTCACCTCATTCACGCTCAGCCAGATCGGCATGGTCCGGCACTGGAACCGGGAACTGCGCCAGGTCACCGTCGCCGGGGTCCGCACCCAGGTCCAGGTCGCCCGGGTCATCAACGCGGTCGGCGCCGCCCTGACCGGGCTGGTCCTGGTCATCGTCCTGGTCACGAAGTTCACCGGGGGCGCCTATCTGGTCGTCATCGCCGTTCCCGTGCTGGTGTTGGCGATGCGCGCGGTCTCTCGGCACTATGCGAGCGTGCGCGCCGAACTCGTGCCCACGAGTCACGCCCGCCTGCTGCCCAGCCGGGTCAACTCCGTCGTGTTGGTCACCGCGATCAACGAGCCCGCCCTCCGCGCGATCGGGTATGCCCGGGCCACCCGCCCCGCCCGTCTGACGGCCCTGATGGTCCAGGAGGACCCGGAGGCGACGGACGCATTGCTGGAGGCGTGGGCGCAGGCCGACCTGCCCATTCCGCTGACCGTCCTGGACTGCCCATACCGCGACATCACCCGGCCGATCGTCGAATATGTCGACGCGCTGCGGACCGAGAACCCGCGCGAGCTGGTATCGGTGTTCATGCCGGAGTATGTCGTCGCCCACTGGTGGCAGGAACTCCTGCACAACCAGAGCGCCCTGCGGCTCAAGCTGCGGCTGCGGCTGCTGCGCGGGGTGATGGTGACGAGCGTCCCCTATCAGCTGGCCGGCGCGCCCGCCCTCGCGCAAACCTGGGTCGAACCCGCGGCCGAGCCCGTGACCCGACCGGGTCCGCCGGTCAGCGAATCGCGGCCTGAGGTGGTCGTCCTCGGGGCGCACAACTGAGCTCTCGCGGCGCGGGCGGAGCTGATCCGCCGCCGCGAGCGGACCCCCGGCTCTATCAATGCGCTCCGCGGGGGGATGCACACGCTCGGCTCGGCCCTCGAGAGCGCCGATGCTGTAGCTGGGGGTACGCCCGGGCCGCGCTCAGCCAACCACTCCGGCCACACCCTCACCGCACGCCACTCCGGTCCCGCCACTTCGGTCCCGCCAGCGACCGTCGTCCCACCGTCAGACGACCGTGACGGGCAGCAACGCCCGACCCGTCGGGCCGATCTGGATTTGGGTGCCGAGTTGCGGACAGACCCCGCAGTCGAAACACGGGGTCCAGCGGCAGTCGTCCTGCTCGTGCTCCTCCAGCGCGTCCTGCCAGTCGGCCCACAACCAGTCCTTGTCCAGGCCGGAGTCGATGTGGTCCCAGGGCAAGACCTCGGCCTGTCCGCGCTCGCGGGTGGTGAACCAGTCCAGATCGACGCCGTATGCCGGGAGCTCGGCCGCGCAGGCGGCGGACCACGCGGCATACGAGAAGAACTCCCGCCACCCGTCGAAGCGACCCCCCTCCCGCCAGACCCGCTCGATGACCCGGCCGACCCGGCGGTCCCCCCGCGACAGGAGGCCCTCGATGATCCCGGGTTGGCCGTCGTGATAGCGGAAGCCGATGGCACTGGCATACCGGCGATCGGCGCGGATCGCCTCGCGCAGTCGCGCGAGCCGGGCGTCCGTCTCCTGCGCGCCGAGTTGGGCGGCCCACTGGAACGGGGTATGCGGCTTGGGCACGAACCCACCGATCGAGACCGTGCAGCGGATGTCCCGGCGCCCGCTCACCGATCGCCCGGTGTCGATCACCCGCTTGGCGACCTCGGCGATCTGGAGGACGTCGGCGTCGGTCTCGGTGGGCAGGCCGCACATGAAATAGAGCTTCACCTGCCGCCACCCCGCGCCGTATGCCGCGGCCACCGTCGCGATGAGATCCTCCTCGGTGACCATCTTGTTGATAACCCGCCGCAGCCGCTCGCTGCCGCCCTCCGGGGCGAAGGTCAGGCCGGATCGGCGGCCGTTGCGGGTGAGTTCGTTGGCGAGGTCGATATTGAAGGCGTCGACACGCGTGCTCGGGAGAGACAAGCCGACCTGGCGTCCCTCATAGCGATCGGCGAGGCCGCGGGTGATCTCGGCGATCTCGCTGTGGTCGGCGGAGGAGAGGGAGAGCAGTCCGACCTCCTCGAACCCCGTCGCCGCCAGACCACGGTCGACCATCGCGCCGACTCCCGTGATCGAGCGTTCCCGGACCGGCCGGGTGATCATCCCGGCCTGACAGAACCGGCAGCCGCGGGTGCAGCCGCGGAAGATCTCCACGCTCATCCGCTCGTGGACGGCCTCGGCGAGCGGGACCAGCGGCTGCTTCGGATAGGGCCACTCGTCGAGGTCCATGACGGTGTTCTTGGTGACCCGCCATGGCACGCCGGGCTCGGTCGGCACGACCCGGTGGATGCGGCCGTCGGGCAGATAGCTCACGTCATAGAACGCCGGGACGTAAACCGTGCCGGTCAGCGCGAGGCGGCGCAGGAGTTCGCGGCGGCCACCGGGGCGGCCGGCCGCCTTCCACCCGGCAATGACGTCGGTGACCTCGAGGACGGCCTGCTCTCCGTCCCCGACGATCGCCGCGTCGATGAAGTCGGCGATCGGCTCGGGGTTGAACGCCGCGTGCCCCCCGGCGATGACGATCGGCTCGCTCTCCCCTCGGTCGGCCGCGTGAAGGGCGATCCCGGCCAGGTCGAGCGCGGTGAGGAAGTTGGTGTAGCCGAGTTCGGTCGAGAAGGAGATGCCGAAGACGTCGAAATCCCGCACCGACCGGTGGCCGTCGACGGTGAACTGGGGCAGGCCCGCGGACCGGAGGGCGTCCTCCATGTCGGGCCACACGGCATACGTCCGCTCGGCGAGCGCATCGGGACGCTCATTGAGGACTTCATAGAGGATCATGACGCCCTGATTGGGCAACCCCACCTCGTAGGCGTCGGGGTACATCAGCGCCCAACGGACGGTCGCCTCACCGCCGCAATCCCAGTCGCGGACGGTGGAGTTGAGTTCGCCACCGACATACTGGATCGGTTTGCGCACCCGCTCCAGCAGCGGCTCCAACTCGGCGAACAGCGACTCTCCGGGCATCGGACCAGGGTACGTGAGGTCGCCCCTGCCCTCCGCGTGCGCCGCGAAGGGCAGGGGCGAGACGACCGGTCCCGGCCGATCAGACGTACAGCGCGTCCAGATCCTTGCGATAGCGGTCCGTAACGACCTTGCGCTTCATCTTCAGGCTCGGGGTCAGCTCGCCATTCTCGACACTGAAATCGCTGTCGAGGATGTTGAACTTCTTGACCTGCTCCCAGTTGTTCAGGCCGGCGTTGAGCTGGTCGACATAGCCCTGGACCATGTCGTGCGCCTGCTGCGAGGAGACGATCTCCTCATAGGACTTTCCGTCCAGGCCATTGGCCGCCGCCCACGGCTTGATTCCCTCGGGGTCGAGGGTGACCAGGGCACTGACGAACTTGCGGTCGTTGCCGTGGACGAGGATCTGGCTCACATACGGGCACAGCGCCTTGAAGCTCGCCTCGATCTGCGAGGGGGCGACGTACTTGCCGTTCGAGGTCTTGAAGAGGTCCTTCTTGCGGTCGGTGATCTTGAGGAAGCCGCGCGCGTCCACCTCTCCGATGTCGCCGGTGTGGAACCAGCCGTCGGCGTCGATGACCTCGGCGGTGGCCTCGGGGTTGTTGTGGTAGCCCTCCATGATCCCCTCGCCGCGCAGGAGGATCTCGCCGTCGTCGGCGATCTTGGTCTCCAGGCCGGGGTAGGGCCAGCCGACCGAGCCGATCTTGTAGGCCACCAGCCGGTTGACATAGGCCGCGGAGCTGGTCTCGGTCAGGCCGTAGCCCTCCGCGATGAGCAGACCGACGGAGTGGAACCACCGCGAGATCTCGGGGTTGAGGGCCGCGGAGCCGGAGATGAAGAACCGGATATTGCCGCCGAAGCGGTTGCGGACGGTCGAGAGGACGAGCCGGTCGGCCAGGGCGTGCTGCGCCCCCAGGAGCAGGCCCGGGGACTTGCCGTCGAGCTGACGCTGCGAGACCTGGGCACCGACGCCGGTGGCCCAGTTGAAGAGCTTCTCCTTGACCCCGCCCTCCTTCTGCATCATCAGCGAGACGTTGCCGTGGACCTTCTCGAAGATCCGCGGGACCGCGGCCATGAAGGTCGGCTTGACCTTGGGGAGGTTCTCGACGATCTTGTCGATCCGGCCGTCGATGACGGTGGGGAAGCCGATGGCCAGCGGGATCGTCAGCAACTGCTTGCCGAAGACGTGCGCGAGCGGGAGCCAGAGATACTGCAGGTCGTCGGTCTGGAGGATGCGGATGGCCGCCGTCGCCGCGCCCTGGTAGGTCCAGGTCCGGTGCAGCAGACGCACACCCTTCGGGCGACCGGTCGTCCCGGAGGTGTAGATGATCGTCGCGAGCTGCCCGGGCTGGGTCGCGTCGATCCGCGCGTCCACCGCTCCCGGTTCCTGCGCGAGCAGCTCCGCCCCGAGGGCCTCGAGCTCGGCCATGGTCATGACCCAGTCGCCATCGCCCTCGCCCTCGAAGAGGACGACCTTGCGGACGTCGCCGATCGTGTCGCGGATGCCGCGCAGCTTGTCGACCTGGGCCTGGTTCTCGGCGAAGACGACGACGCTGCCGGAGTCGGAGAGGATGAACGCGACGTCATCGGCGATCGTCGACGGATAGATGGTCGTGGTCGTCGTGCCGGCGCACATATTGGCGAGATCGGCCAGCGCCCATTCGTAGCGCGTGCCGGAGGCCAGCGCCACCCGGTCCTCGGCCTGGACCCCGAGCTTGATGAGGCCGGCGGCGAGGTCGTAGACCCGGTCCTTGACCTGCCCCCAGGTGACCTTGGCGTAGTCGTCCCCCTGCGGATACCAGTACGCGACGGAGTTCGGGGTTTGCTTGACCCGGTCCCGGAACATATGGCCGACGCTCTGCGCGCGGTTGTCCAGGTGAGTCCGGTCAAGGTCCTCATCGACTGGATTGGTGACCTGTGTGGGCATCGTCGTCCACGCTTTCGTTCGGGGGAAGTTGGACCCGATGTTGCCATGCCCGGCGCGCCGAGTCACGTTTCACGTGCAGATCGGTCCAGGAGAACGCCATTTCGAGGTATGCCGACCCCTCCGGGAGGGGGTCGGCCCAGACAGGGGGTCGGCCCAGGGAGGGGTCAGCCCACGAGGCGGCGGCACTCCCGCACGTCGTTGGCCATCGCGTCGAGGAGTTCGGCGATCGACTCGAACTTCAGGGTCGGCCGGATCCGCGCGACGAAATCGATGGCGACCTCCTCGCCATACAGGTCGAGATCGGTGCGGTCGAGGCAGTAGGCCTCGACCGTGCGGTCGGTCCCGTCGAAGGTCGGGTTGGTGCCCACGGAGATGGCCGCCGGGAGTCGCCAGTCCGGGCTGCCCTGCTCCTTGTCCAGCCGGGTGAGCCACCCGGCATACACCCCGTCGTCGGGGACCACGCCCCGGGAGCGACGCTCGAGATTGGCCGTGGGATAGCCGAGTTCGCGCCCCCGGTGGAACCCGTGAACGACGGTCCCGACCACCCGGTGCGGCCGACCGAGGATGTCCGCCGCCGCCTCGACCTCACCGTCCCGCAAGCGCGCCCGGATCGCGCTGGAGGACCAGCGCTCCCCGTCACCGAGGTCGTCCAAGACGACCACGTCGAAGCCGTATCGGGTCCCGAGTTCGCGCAGCAGTTCCACGTCGCCGGTGTAGTCGACCCCGAATCCCTTGGTGTCCTGGCCGACGACGAGGGCGTCCGCGTGCAGACCGTCGACGAAGGTCGACCGGATGTAGCTCTCGGCGGTCTGCTGGGCGTATTCACGGGTGAACGGGATGACCAGCAGTCCGTCGATCCCGGTCTCCTCCAGCAGATCCCAGTGTAAGCGGCCCGGGCTGATGAGTTCCGGTGCCCGCTGCGGGTGCAGCACCTGCACGGGATGGGGCTCGAAGGTCACCGCCACCGTCGGCAGGCCGCGGCGGGCGCCCTCGGCGCGCAGCGCGGCGATGATTGCCTGGTGTCCGCGGTGGACGCCGTCGAAGTTGCCGAAGGTCGCCACGCACGGCCTCAGCTCGGGCGGCGTCTGCGCGGCGTCGGTCCATCGGAGCACGGGGCACACTCTACGAACTCGCCGGAGCGAACACGACGTGCGCCCGGGCGGTGGACCGTGACTCATCGAGCATCGCGATCAGCCGCCCTTGCTCCTCGACTGCGGCGACGACCTCCGCACGGCCGGGCTCGGCGGAGGGAATGCGGCGGCCGAAGGAGAGTTCGCGCGCCTCGTCGGCGGTCAGGACGCGGGTCGCGAAGGCCCGAGCGGCGGCGTCGAGGGTGAGCAACGGGAGGTGCGTTCCCGCCTCCCGGGCGGCGGCGAGCGCCTCGAGGGTCGTGCAGTCGGCGATGCCGAACCGGCCGACTCGGGTGCGCCGCAGGGCGGTCAGGTGTCCACCGACACCGAGCGCGGCGCCGAGGTCCCGCGCCAGGGCGCGGACATAGGTGCCGGAGGAGACGTCCACCTCGACATCGACGTCGAGGAGGGGTATGCCGCCCACCTCCACCGCGCGGCGCTCGCCGATCGCGAAGCGCGCCACCGTCACCGGCCTGGCCACCAGGGTGACATCCTCCCCGCCCCGGACCCGGGCGTAGGCGCGCTTCCCGTCGACCTTGATCGCGCTCACCGCGCTGGGGACCTGCGCGATCGGCCCGGTCAGGTCGGCGACGGCCGCCTCGAGCGCGCCGGGGGGGACGTCGACGGGCGTCGTCGTGGTGACCTCGCCCTCGGCGTCGTCGGTGACCGTGGCGGCGCCGAGGCGGATGGTCGCGGCATACGACTTGTCGCACCCGACGAGGAAGGTGAGCAGCCGGGTCGCCCGCCCCACCCCGAGGACGAGGACTCCGGTCGCCATGGGGTCCAGCGTTCCGGCGTGGCCGACCTTGCGGGTCCCGGCCAGGCGGCGGACGCGCGCGACGACGTCGTGGCTGGTCCAGCCGGCGGGTTTGTCGATCAGGAGGATCCCGTCCGGCGCGGGCCGGTCAGGCGTCGGCACGCGCGTCGACGTCCTCGTCGGCCTCGTCGCGCTTGTACGGGTCCGCATCCCCGGCATAAGCGGCCCCCTCGGCGCCGGCCGCGACCTCGG
Source organism: Nostocoides sp. (assembly GCA_016702415.1). Taxonomy (GTDB): domain Bacteria; phylum Actinomycetota; class Actinomycetes; order Actinomycetales; family Dermatophilaceae; genus Nostocoides_A. The sequence goes on along the minus strand of JADJEA010000001.1, from coordinate 1,404,508 downwards.
CGTCGTGAGCCCGCGCCGCGCGCAGGAGCTCGCCGATGTGGGCCGCGGAGTCGGGCAGCGCGTCGGCGACGAACTCCAGGGTCGGGGTCAGCCGGATGCCGAGATGGCGGCCGACGAGGCTGCGCAGCCGACCGGTGTTGGCGGCGAGGAGCTTCGCGGTGTGCGCGCGTTGGGTTTCCTCGCCGAGGACCGTATAGAACACGGAGGCCTGTTGGAGGTCCCCGGTGACCCGGACGTCGGTGATCGTGACGAACCCGAGGTTGGGGTCCTTGACGACGGCCTCGAGATTGGCGGCGACGACATCCTTGATGCGTTCGGCGACACGGCGGGCACGGGCTTGGTCGGCCACGGCGTTCTCCTCACTGGGCGGTTCGGGGGGCCTTCCAGCCTAACCGTCGAGCCGGGTCCGCGGCGGCCGGACGCCGTCGCTGGTCGACGGTGCCGGGGTGGGCGGTGGCTGTCGGCGGACGCTGCCTATCCTTGACTCATGACCGGGGCCGGCGTGGGGTGGTCGCGGGGCGTGCGCTCCGCGGCGGTCACGGCCGCCTCCGTCGGCCTCGCCGGGCTCGGACACTCCCTCGTTGGCGGTATGCCGCTGCCGCCCCTGGGCGTCGCCGTCGCCCTCGCCCTGGCCGCCCCCGCGGGGTGGGCCGCAACCGGTCGCCGGTTGAACTTCGGGCCACTCGTCGCGTTGCTCGCCGGCGGGCAGGTCCTCGCCCACCTGACCTTCACGATCGTTCACGGCATCGAGGCGGCGAGAGCCACCGGCCCCGCCGCCGGGGCTGTCATCGGCAACGCGGTCACCCACGCCGGGATGACCGGCCACGGGGTGACAAACGCCGGGCAGACGGGCAGCTCCGGCGTGACGGGTATGGCCGGGATGGACATGTCCGGGCACGGGACGTCGGCGATGGGTTTGCCGAGCGCCCGGATGCTGCTGGGACACGCCCTGGCGACGCTCGTCCTGGCCGCGGCATTCGCCTGGGGGGAGCGCCTGCTGTGGCAGGTACGCCGCCTGGTGCCCCGCTGGGCCGTCGTCGAGATCCGGCTCCCGGGCCGGGCGCCGGTGGTCCGGGGGGGTGAGTGGTCGGCATACATCCCGGGCGTATGCCGCCGCGCCCGCCCCACGCGAGGTCCGCCAGCGCGCGTCGCCTGACGACCACATCTCCCTCACGCCGCATCCGGCGCGCCTCGACTCCCACGTCGCGTCGCCACGCCGGATCCGGCTCCCGAGGCCTCGGCGCCGATAGTCGTGCGCCCGGCCGCGCCCTGAGCGCACCCTTCATCCATACCTCGCCTCGAAAGGCACCCCATGCACTCAACCACCCGTTCCCGACTGAGCGCGGCGGCCGCCGCGCTGACTCTGCTGACCGGCGCCCTGACCGGTTGCGGTTCGGACTCGGCGAGCACGTCATCCACCTCGTCGTCCTCCACCTCGGCCGCCACTTCGAGCTCGGGTTCGACTGCGGCAGCAGCCGCATTGACCATCACCGACGCGTGGTGCAAGTCCTCGGATTCGATGGCCGCCGACATGGCGTCCATGACCGGATGCTTCGGGACCCTCCACAACTCCACCGACGCCCCCATCCACATCACCGGTGGGAGCAGTCCCGCCGCCGGTATGGTCCAGCTCCACGAGACCGTCAAGAACGCCGCCGGCGAGATGCAGATGCAGGAGGCGAAGAGCGGGTTCACCGTGCCGGCGAAGGGCACATTCGCCCTGGCTCCCGGTGCCAACCACGTCATGCTGATGGAGCTCGCGAAGCCCTTGGACAATGGGACGAGCGTGTCCGTGTCGCTGACCACCGACGCTGGCGAGGTGCCTGTCGACTTCGCCGTCCGGACCTACGCCGGGGGTAACGAGCCGTATTCCTCGGGCTCGAGCAGCATGAGCATGAGCAGCTCGTGAGGGAGACCCCTCCACGGCGCGCGGTCATCCTCTCCGGATTGGGGGGGATGGCCGCCGCCGGCCTCACGAGCGTGACCGCGTGCAGCACGCAAGCGGACGTCGCGGACGGGGCGGCGACCTCCGCGGACGTCGCCCAGGCCAGGACAGGGGCGGGGGGCGCGGCGTCGGGGACCTCGGCGGACGGGACCCCGGTCGCGGGCAAGGTCTGCGTCCCGGGGCCGGGCACGGCATACCGACCCTTCCGCGGGGAGCACCAGGCGGGCGTCGATGACGAGCCCCAACCGTATGTCGCCTTCGTCGCCTTCACGCTGCCGGACGGCACCGACAAGGAGGCGCTGCGGCGCCTGATGACGGTGTGGACCGACGACATCGAGCGCCTCATGTCCGGCCGGGGGACACTGACCGACCAGGAACCGGAGCTGGCGGCCGTCACGGCGCGGTTGACGGTCACCCTCGGGATCGGCCCGCGCGTGCCCGCCCTGGCCGGTGTCCAGGTGCAGGCCTGGCTGGCGCCGCTGCCCGCGTTCCCCTCCATCGACCGGCTCGACGACCGGTGGGGTCAAGGTGATGTCCTCCTCCAGATCTGTGCGGACAGCCCCACGACGGTCGCGCATGCGCAACGCCGGCTGATCACCTCGGCCGGAGAACTCGTGACGGTGCAGTGGATTCAGCGGGGATTCCGTGAGCCCTTCTCCGGCATCCCCTCCGGCGTCCCGATGCGCAACCTGTTCGGCCAGGTCGATGGGACCGTCCAACCCGATGCCCGCGGCGTCGATGCCTCCCTCATCTGGGCCGGGAACGAGGCCCCGGACTGGATGCGGGGCGGGTCGTCGCTCGTGCTGCGGCGGATCGCGATGGACCTGGAGAAATGGGATCGCGCCGACCGGCTGTCCCGGGAGAATGCGATCGGGCGCCGCCTGGACTCCGGCGCGCCGCTGACCGGCACGGACCTGAACGACACGCCCGACCTCGACGCCGTGGACGCCCTCGGTTTCCACCGGATCGACGAGGCCGCCCACGTCCGTCGCGCCCACGGATCGGGCGTCGAGCGATTCCTACGCCGTCCCTATTCGTATGACGACCCCCCCGAGTCCGGTGCGCGGGTCAACTCCGGGTTGTTGTTCGCGGCCTATTGCACCGACCCGGTGCGGCAGTTCATCCCGGTGCAGCGACGGCTCGCCGAGAAAGACCTGCTCAACCTCTGGACGACGCCGATCGGCTCCGCGGTCTTCGCGATCCTGCCGGGCGCCGGGGACGGCGAGATCCTGGGGCAGCGCCTCCTGGCCTGACCGCCAGCGCGCAGCGACCCGCGGGCGCCGCACGGCGCGGCGGCGGACGGCGCGGCGGGCGGACGGCCCGGGCAAGGCGGACGGCCCGGCGGGCGACGGGATTCCGTCGCCCGCCGGGCCGTCCGGCGCAAGCCCACGGGTCAGCCGCGCGGCTTCTCGCGCATCTCGTAGGTGGTGATGACGTCCTCGACCTGTAGGTCGTTGAACGACCCGAGGTTGATGCCGCACTCGTAGCCCTCGCGGACTTCGGTGACGTCGTCCTTGAACCGGCGCAGACCGGCGATCTCGACGTTGTCGCCGACGACGACCCCGTTGCGCGTGATGCGCGCGCGGGCACCGCGCTTGATCTCCCCACTGCGGACGATCGACCCGGCGATATTGCCGAACTTGCTCGAGCGGAAGATCTCGCGGATCTCGGCGGACCCGAGCTGGACCTCCTCGAACTCCGGCTTGAGCATGCCCTTGAGGGCCGCCTCGACCTCCTCGATGGCCTGGTAGATCACCGTGTAATAGCGGATCTCCACGCCCTCGCGCTCGGCATAGTCGGCGTTCTGGCCCTCGGCGCGGACGTTGAAGCCGATGATGATCGCGTTCGAGGCCATAGCGAGGTTGATGTTGTTCATCGTGATGGCACCGACACCGCGGTCGATGATCCGCAGGTCGACCTCGTCGCCGACGTCGATCTGGAGCAGGGCGTCCTCGAGCGCCTCGACCGACCCCGACACATCGCCCTTGAGGATGAGGTTGAGGGTGTCGATCTTGCCGGCCGCGAGCGCCGCGTCGAGGTTCTCCAGGGAGATCCGCTTGCGGGCCTTGGCCAGGCTGGCCTGGCGGTCGGCCGCCTCCCGCCGCTCGGCGATCTGCCGGGCGGTGCGGTCGTCGGGAGCGACGACGAAGGTGTCGCCGGCCCGGGGGACCGAGGAGAGACCGAGGACCTGGACGGGCCGGGACGGGCCGGCCACATCGACCGGCTTGCCCTGCTCGTCGAGCATCGCCCGGACGCGGCCATGGGCCGAGCCGGTGACGATCGCGTCGCCGACGTGCAGCGTGCCCGACTGGACCAGGACGGTCGCCGTCGCTCCGCGGCCGCGGTCGAGGTTGGCCTCGATCGCGACGCCACGGGCGTCCCGGTCGGGGTTGGCCCGCAGGTCGAGTGCCGCGTCGGCGGTGAGCAGGACGGCCTCGAGGAGTTCCTCGATGCCGAGCCGCTGCTTGGCCGAGACATCGACGAACATCGTCTCGCCGCCGTATTCCTCCGCGACGAGGTTGTATTCGGTCAGTTGCTGACGGACCTTGCTCGGGTTGGCGCCCTCGACGTCGATCTTGTTGACCGCGACGACGATCGGCACGTCGGCCGCCTGGGCGTGGTTGAGCGCCTCGATGGTCTGCGGCATGACGCCGTCGTCGGCGGCGACGACGAGGATCGCGATGTCGGTGACCTTGGCACCACGGGCTCGCATGGCGGTGAACGCCTCGTGACCCGGGGTGTCGATGAAGGTGATCGGCCGGTCGACGCCCTCGTGCTCCTTGTGGATCTGGTAGGCACCGATGTGCTGGGTGATCCCTCCATGCTCCCCGGCGACGACATTGGCGTTGCGGATCGCGTCCAGGAGCTTGGTCTTGCCGTGGTCGACGTGGCCCATGACGGTCACGACCGGCGGTCGCGCCACCAGGTCCTCGTCCTCCTCCACGTCGACGCCGAATTCGAGGTCGATGTGGAAGGACTCGAAGAGCTCCCGCTCCTCGTCCTCGGGGGACACGATCTGGATGACATAGCCGAGTTCGGCACCGAGGAGCTTGAAGGTCTCCTCGTCGAGGCTCTGCGTCGCCGTCGCCATCTCCCCGAGGTGGAACAGGACGGTGACCAGCGACGCCGGGTTGGCGTTGATCCGCTCGGCGAAGTCGGTCAGGCTCGCGCCCTGACGGATCCGGACGATGGTCTGCCCGTCACCGCGCGGGACGGTCACGCCACCGATCGTCGGCGCATCCATCTGCTCGAACTCTTGGCGCTTCGCCCGCTTGGACTTGCGCTGCTTGTTGCGGCCGCCACCCTTGCCGAAGGCACCCTGGGTGCCGCCACGGCCGCCGGGGCCACCACCGGGACGGCCACCGAAGCCGCCGCCTCCACCCGGACGACCAGCGAAGCCACCGGCACCCGGGCGGCCGGGGCCGCCGGCGCCGGGACGACCGGCTCCGGGACGAGCCGGGCGCTCACCGGGACGGGCGATCGCACTGCGGTCGGGCATATTGACCGGGGAGGGACGCGGCCCGCCCGGGCGTGGTCCGCCGGGACCGGCCGGGGCACCCGGACGAGGTGTCCGGGACTGGGGCCGCGGCATACCCTGGCTGGCCGCGAACGGGTTGTTCCCCGGTCGCGGTGCGCCGCCGTGTCCCATCCCTTGCCGGGCCGAGAACGGGTTGTTGCCCGGTCGCGGCGCGGCCGGTCGCGGTGCGCCCGGAACGCTGCTCGGAGCCGAGCGAGGCCCGGGCGTCGGACGGGTTCCACCGGCCGGCCGCGGACCGGCCGGGGCGCCGGGGCGTGGTCCGGTCGAGGCAGCGGGGGCCTGAGGCGATGCGGGCGTCGCGGTCGGGGCCGGTCGCGGACCCGGAGTGGGTATGCCGCCGCGCCCCCCTTCCGGGGCGGGCGCCGGCGCGCTCTGGGTCGCCGCTGCCGGAGCCCCTGCCGGTGACCCGGCCGGGGCCGGGCGTGTAGGAGCGGTTGCTGGCGCAGCCGACGCCGCGGGGGCGAAGGGCGAGGGGATGTTTGCCGTAGCGGCCGTCCCCGGCCCGAGGGGGAGGGCGCCGAGGACGCTGCGGCGGGGGACGGTGCGGACGGGGACGGTGCCGAGGGGGCCGGGCCGGCGCCCGGGACTGCCGACGGTGCCGGAGCCGTCGGGGCGGCCGACGCGGGTGCCGACGGAGCCGGTGCGGTCGGGGCGGCCGGCGCCGGGCCGGAGCCGGGGCGCGCGGCGGGTGTCGGCGCGGCGGGCCGGGGGCCCGGGGGGGCTGCAGTTCCGGCGGGTGCCGCAGGCGTCCCCGCAGCGGGAGCCGGGGCTGCCGGCGCGGCGGCGCCCGGGCTGGACGCTCCCGAGGTGGGGGCGGGCGCGGCATACCGCTCCTTGTAGCGGCGCACCACGGGCGCCTCCACGGTGGAACTGGCGCTCTTGACGTACTCGCCCATCTCGTTGAGGCGCTCGAGGAGGACCTTGCTGGTCACTCCCACATCTTTGGCGAGCGCAGAGACACGGACTTTGGACACTTTTCTCCTGTCTCGGTCCGTGCCGGGACAGGCGCGGACCGCGTTAAACCTGGGTGGAGCTCATTGCTGAGTACTCATCGGATGCTCATTGCGGAATCCCGCTTTCGGATCTCGAAGGGCACGGCGGTCGGGGTTCGCTTCGGCGGTTGGCGCGTCGATCCACGCCACGACGGCGACGGATCGACCGGGTCGCTCACGCGGAGCGCCCGCCCGAACGCCCGGCGCCGGAGGGCGAGATCGAGGCAGTCGCGCGTCGGGTGCAGCCAGCAGCCACGACCCGGCAGGCGACGTCGGGGATCAGGGACGAGAGGGATCGCCCCCTCGGCCATGGTGCCCGCCACCACTCGCAGAAGCACCGACCGGCTATCCGGTGCACGGCATCCCACACACGTCCGGGTGGGGCCCGGTCGGGTCGTCGGCTGCGCACCCCGGAGTCCAGTCCGGTCGGCGGCGTTCATTCTAGCGGGTCAGCGCCCGGTCGGTCGCGGACCGTCCCGGCGCGGCCCTGGGCCATCACGCCGCGGACCCTCTCCGCGTGGGCCCTGCCCACGAGCAGCATCTCCCCGCGGACCTTCACGCCGCGGACCATCACGCCGGGGACCGTCCCGCCCCGGGCCCTCCCGTCGGGGGCCATCGCCACGCGGGCCGAAGCCCCGTGGGCCCGCACCACGCGGTCCTCCCGTTCCGGCACCACCCGACCCCGGACCGGCGCGCCCGTCGCGACGCTGGGGTACGCCCTCGGGGCTGCTGACGTGAGACGGCCCGGTCGTACCCCCGGCGGCAGCGCTCTCGACGTCCGGCCGGATGTCGATCCGCCAGCCGGTGAGCTTGGCGGCCAGCCGGGCGTTCTGGCCCTCCCGGCCAATGGCGAGGGAGAGCTGATAGTCGGGAACGACCACCTGGGCGCTGCGGTCCGTGAGCGTGACGATGGTCACCGACTCCACCCGAGCCGGCGAGAGGGCCGCAGCGATGAACTCGGCCGGGTCCTCGGAGTAGTCGACGATGTCGATCTTCTCGCCTGCAGTTCGGTCATGACGGCACGCACCCGGGCACCCATCGGGCCGATGCACGCGCCCTTGGCGTTGACCCCGGGAACCTTGGTGTGCACGGCGATCTTCGTCCGGTGTCCGGCCTCACGGGCGATGGAGGCGATCTCGACGGCACCGCTGGCGACCTCGGGGACCTCCAGGGCGAAGAGCTTCTTGACCAGGTTGGGGTGGGTGCGCGAGAGGTCGATTTGCGGGCCGCGCGGGCCGCGCTTGGTCGCGACGACATAGCACCGGATGCGATCACCGTGCCGGTAGCGCTCCCCCGGCACCTGCTCGGCCTGGGGCAGGATGCCCTCGACGGAGCCGAAGCTGACGGTGACATAGCGCGGGCTGGCACTTTGCTGGATCACTCCGGCGACGATGTCGCCCTCGCGGCCCTTGAACTCCCCGAGGATCTGCTCGTCCTCGATCTCCCGCAACCGCCCGACGATGACCTGACGCGCCGTCGCCGCGGCGACCCGGCCGAAGTCATCGGGCGTGTGGTCGAACTCCGGACCGAGTTCGATTCGCACGCGCGGACGCGGGGGCTCGGCGGGAGTGGCGTCCGCCCCCTCAGGGGCGGGTTCCTGCACGCCTTCGTCGTATGCCGCGGGCTCCTCGACCGTGAACTCCTCCCGCGCCCAGATGGTGACCCGACCGGACTTCCGGTCGAGTTCCGCCCGGGCGTGGCGGTAGTGCCCGTCGGTCTTCTCGTAGGCCATGAGCAAGGCCTTCTCGATGGCCGGGACGAGGATGTCCAGGGAGACCCCGCGTTCGTGCTCCAGGGCGCGCAGTTGTGCCGGATCGATATCCATGTCAGTTCCTCTCCTGCGCCGCCGCGCTGTCGCCGCCGGGCATGCTCGCCCCGCCGAGACGGCCGCCGTCCGCGTCGTCCGCTCCGTCGTGCTGGTCGCCGGCGTTGTCCTCGTCCATGTCCGCCTCGTCCATGTCGACCTCGTCCATGTCGACCTCGTCATCGCCGGAGGGGGCCGACGCGAACTCGACCTCGACATGGGCGCGGGTGATCGCGGCATACGGCAGGGTGGTTTCGGTCACCGCACCGGCCGCGTCGGTGAGCGCGAGGACGACCTCGGCCGCCCCGGCACGAAGGATCCGCCCGGTGACCTCGCCCGACGCAGTGCGCGCCACCAGGAGCCGGCCGACATTGCGCTGGTAGTGGCGCGGCTGGTCCAACGGACGCCCGACACCGGGCGAACTGACTTCGAGGACATAGGACGCCGAGCCCAAGGCCGGCGCGTCGTCGAGGGTGCGGTCGATCTCCCGGCTGACGTCGGCGAGGTCGTCCAGGGCCAGCGGCGAGGTGGGCGTGGTCACCCAGCCGTCGGGGCCGGGTGCGGGGACGGTGTCGAGCGTGACGCGAACGAGGCGGCGCTTCCCGGCGGCGGTGACCTCGAGCCGGTCGAGGATCAGGCCGTGCGCCGCGGCGACCGGCCCAACGAGGGCCGCCACCTGTTCCTGCGTACTCATCGACCCTGGGTCCTCTCTTGACGTGTGACTTCCCACTCTAAGCGCCGGACGCGGCGGGCAGGTTCCCGAGCGCGCGCCATGCCATCATCGGCGGATGCAGTCGGGGAGCGGTCCGTCACGCCGAGGGATGCTCCTCGCGCTCGCCGGGGTGATGGCGCTGCCGGGGTGCGGGATCCACCTGGAGGAGAACGCTCCCGCCATCCCCTTGATCCCGCGGCGGACACCCGTCCCCGGAGAGTCCGACCTCCTCGCGCTCCTGCACGGGACCCTCGACCTAGCCAAGTCCTTCCCTGCCAACTCCTTCCGTGGCCCGACCGGTGGGACTGGGGGTGGCTCGGCCGTGGCGGCGCGGGCGGCCGAGTTCGGCCAGGCTCACACCCAGGAGGCCGCCGTTCTCGACAGCGCCCTGCGCCGCCTCGGTGTCCCCGCCGACCTCCTGGCCCAGCCGTCGGCAAGCACCTCGGGGACCTCGGCACCGGGCTCGTCGACCACCTCGGGTTCCTCGTCCGGGTTCGACGTCCTGGCCCAGGAACGGGCCGCACTGGCGCTGGTGTCCCGTCTCTACACGTCGGCTCCACTCGATCTCCTGCCGACGCTGGCCTCGCTTGCGGCGGCCCGCTCAGTGGTATGCCGTGCGCTCACCCACCCGACCGCGTCGCCACCCTCGACTGAACCGACCCCCTCGACCGCACCGCCACCCTCGACTGCACCGACCCCCGCCCTCTCGGACGAGCCCTCGCCCACGTTGTCCGCGCCCCCAGCGGCACTGGCCTATCTGGCCGCCAGCCGGGCAGCGGTGTACGGCTTCGAGGTCGTCGCCGCGCGCACCCGCGGCGAGGTCCGCACAGCGGCTCGTCGGAGCCTCGACACCGTGCGCGGCCTTGCGCTGGCCCAGGAGACCCTGGCCGGCGGGGCGGCGCCACCGGCGCCCACGGCATACCGGCTCCCGCTCTTGGCGGACGACGCCGAGACGGGACGGCGGCTGGCGGAGGACCTCGCCGGCGGCTTGCTGGGTGCCTACGGACGAGCCGTGGCCACGGCGGCCACCAGCGGGGCGGACGCGTCGGCGGCCGCGGTCCGCCGGGATGTGGCGACCGGGGCCCGGTGGCTCGGTGACGCGGCGCTGCTCGCCGACGACTGGGGCATACCCCTGGCCCCCTTTCCTGGCCTCTCCTGACGCCTCCTTCCCCGGCCTCCCCTTCCCCGGCCTCTCCTGACGCCTCGCGACGCCACGGACGACCGGCCCGAGGCCCCCTGACCATCCACCGGGGTCACCCCTCGGGTCTGGATTCTCGGCTATTCCTAGTTGTCATGTATGTTTGCCCGGCATAGCCACCTATCCGGAGGGAACTTCAGAATGATCACCGCCACCCGCAGGACCGCCGCCCTCGTCGGCCTCGTCACCGTCGGGGCACTGACCGCCTGTGGCTCCTCCTCGGACTCATCCAGCAGCGCCACCGCTGGCTCCGCCGCCCAGCGCGTCCGCCTCGGCTACTTCCCCAATGTCACGCACGCGCTGCCCATCGTCGCCGACGCGGAGGGCTTCTACCGCAAGCATCTCGGGCGGCGACGTTGACGGTCTCGACCTTCAATGCCGGACCGGCCGCGATGGAGGCGCTGAAGTCCGGGGCCATCGACGCGACCTATGTCGGCCCGGGGCCGGCGACGTCGGCATACCTCAACTCCAATGGAGCGGCGGTCCGCGTCGTCGCCGGGGCGGACCTGGGTGGGAGCGCCCTCGTCGTCGACTCGTCGATCACCGCGCCCGCCGACCTGAAGGGCAAGAAGATCGCGACTCCCCAACTGGGAAACACGCAGGACATCGCCGCGAGGTACTACCTCAAGGGGCTGGGCTTCGCGACGACCCTCCAGGGCGGCGGCGACGTGACGATCATGCCGCAGGACAACTCGGCGATCCTCGACTCCTTCGCCCAGAAGGCGATCAACGGCGCCTGGGTCCCCGAGCCCTATGTCACGCGTCTGGTGGCGCTCGGCGGTCACGTCCTGGTTGACGAGAAGACGTTGTGGCCCAACGGGAAGTTCCCGACCACGGTCCTGGCCGTAAACCCGACGTTCCTCGCCGAGCACCCCGACGCCGTCAAGGCCCTCTTGGCGGGGCAACTCGACGCGGAGGCCTTCATCGCCGCGTCACCGGCCAAGGCCCAGGCCGACGTCGGCAGCGTGATCGCCAAGGTCTCCGGCAAGGCCCTGGCCCCCGACGTCATCGCCGGCGCCTGGAAGAACCTCGAGTTCACCAACGACCCCGTCTCGAGCGCGATCGCCACCGGTGCCCAGCACGCCTACGACGTCGGCATCCTCACCACCAAGCCCGACCTGGCCAAGCTTGTCGACCTGACCCTGCTCAACTCCGTGCTCAGCGCCGCCGGGAAGCCGCAGGTCGCCTCATGACGGCTGTCCTGCCCGAAGCCCGTCCCATCGGCACCGCCGGGGAGTCGTATGCCGTGACCCTCCGCGCCGTGTCCAAGCGGTATGGCGCCGGTCCGCTGGGCCTGGCCCTCGACCGCATCGACCTCGCCATCCCGGCCGGTCAGTTCCTCTGCCTCGTCGGGGCAAGCGGATGCGGCAAGTCGACCCTCCTCAATCTCGTCAGTGGGCTGGACACGCCCTCGGCCGGGGAGATCGGGGTCACCTCCCGGCCCACGTTGATGTTCCAGGAGCATGCGCTGCTTCCGTGGCTGTCCGCCGTGGACAATGTCGCCCTCCCGATGCGGCTGGCCGGACTACCCAAGCCGGAGCGGCAGGAGAAGGCCGCCGAGTATCTGCGCTCGGTCCATCTCGGCGACGTCCTGCACAAGCGACCCCACGAACTCTCCGGCGGGATGCGCCAGCGCGTCGCCATCGCCCGCACCCTCGCCACCGAATCCAAGGTCCTGCTCATGGACGAGCCGTTCGGCGCCCTCGATGCGATGACCCGCGACCTTCTCCACGATGAGCTCGAATCGCTTTGGCAGGCAAGGGGATTGACCATTCTCTTCGTCACGCACAATGTCCGGGAAGCGGTTCGGCTCGGTGACCGGGTCGTCCTGCTGTCCTCGCGCCCCGGTCGTGTCGTCGCGGATTTCCCCGTGGGCCTGCCCCGCCCGCGCAGCTTCAGCGATCCCGACGTCACCGCGGCCAGCGGCGAGATCACCGCTGCCCTGCGCAAGGAAGTGGCCCGTCATGCCCAGCACTGACCTCACCAGCACTGACCTCACCAGCACTGACCTCACCAGCACCGACCTCTCAGGCACCGCCATCACGAGCGCCACCATCACGAGCGCCGCCGCCACAGCGCCACCCGGCACCACGGCGACCGGAGCGCCGAGTCTCGCCGACGAGATCAAGGGGCTCGACGCGCTCGACACGACCCACGACACGACGTCCTGGCGGGCCCGGATCTGGGCGGGAACCTGGCCCAAGCTCGCGGCCATCGGGATCTTCTCGGCTTCTGGCAACTCGTCGTCACCCTCAAGCTCAAGCCGGACTACGTCCTGCCGTCGCCACGTAGCGCCCTCGGCGAATTCGCCCACCAGCTGACCCAGTCCACGTTCTGGCACGCGACCGCGATCACCGTGACCCGGGGCGTCGTCGGCTTCGCCATCGCGGCTGTCATCGGCCTCGCGGTCGGGGTGGCCACCTCCCGGTGGCGGCCGTTGCGCTCGGGGGTCGGCGCCCTCATCACCGGGCTGCAGACGATGCCCTCCATCGCCTGGTTCCCGCTCGCCATCCTGCTTTTCCAGTTGAGCGAGAAGGCGATCCTCTTCGTCATCCTCATCGGCGCGGTGCCCTCGATCGCCAATGGGGTCATCGGCGGGGTCGACTACGTCCCGCCGCTGCTCATCCGGGCCGGCCGCAATCTCGGCGCCACCGGGCTCGCCCTTTATCGCCACGTCATCCTCCCGGCCGCCTTGCCCAGCATCGTGTCCGGCCTCAAGCAGGGGTGGGCGTTCGCCTGGCGCTCCCTGCTCGCGGGCGAACTCATCGTCGCCATCGCCAACCGGCCGAGCCTGGGGGCATTTCTGTCCAACAGCCGTGAACTGGGCCAGCCTGCCTACATGATCGCCCTGATGATCGCGATCCTCCTGATCGGCGTCCTGGTCGACACCGCGTTCACTGCCGTGGACAGCTCCATTCGTCGGCGTCGGGGAGTGGCCGCCGCGACGTCGTGACCACCGCGCCCGCCACCCGTTGCGACCCCCACCGCGACGGGCGCGGACGGGCGGGGGCGCCCGGCATACGGACAGGGGTGGTCCCGACGGAATCTGGGCGGCGGCGCTAGGCGTTGGGAGGGTCATGTTCTTCTCCCGCAAGGCCGACCCGATGCCCACCCGCGAGACCGCGCTGCCGGGCCGGGCCCAGCGGACCTTCCGCGTACCGGCCGAGCATGCGGTCCTGCACACGCCGTTGGCGGGGCCGTGGCCCGAGGGCACCGAGGTCCTCCACGTTGCCATGGGCTGCTTTTGGGGGGCCGAGCGGATCATGTGGCGGCTGCCGGGCATCGTGACCACGGCGGCCGGCTATATGGGCGGCTACACCGCCAACCCGACGTATGAGGAGACCTGCACCGGGCGCACCGGCCACACCGAGACCGTGCTCGTCGCCTATGACCCGGCCGCGACCAGCCCCGAGGCGATCCTCAAGGCGTTCTGGGAGAACCACGATCCGACGACCGCCGATCGGCAGGGCAATGACGTCGGGACTCAGTACCGGTCCGCGATCTTCTGGACCACCCCCGCGCAGGAAGCGGCCGCCCGCAGCACCCGCGCCGCCTTCCAGGGCGAGTTGACCCGCCACGGCCACGGCGACATCACCACCGAGTTCGCCTCCGCGGACGCCTCCGGTCCGTTCTGGTATGCCGAGGACTACCACCAGCAGTACCTCCACAAGAACCCCGGCGGCTACTGCAACCACGGCCCCAACGGCCTCACCTGTCCGGTCGGGGTCGCGAATCTTCCGGCGCAGCAAGACATCCGGCCGCCAGCCTGAAGGCCGGGCGAGCACGCGGCATACGGCCGCAAACCTGGTCGAGGGCACGGCATCCGGGATGAAAGAATCCGAGACCATGACCACCACCCCCACCGCGCCTCGTGCCATCCCCGAGCGGCCCACGCTCGACGGCCTCGAGGAGAAGTGGGGCGCGGTATGGCGCGCCGACCGCACCTACGCCTTCGATCGCGCCACGGCGCTCGCCGGCACCCGGGACCAGGTCTTCTCCATCGACACCCCGCCGCCGACCGCGAGCGGGTCGCTGCACATGGGACACGTCTTCTCCTACACCCACACCGACTGCATGGCCCGTTACAAGCGGATGGCCGGGTTCAACGTCTTCTACCCCATCGGCTGGGACGACAACGGACTGCCCACCGAGAAGCGCGTCCAGAACTTCTACGGCGTCCGCGGCGACGCGAGCCTGCACTACGACCCCGACTTCACCCCGCCCTTCGAGGGCAACCGGACGAGCACCAAGGCCGCTGACGAGGTCCCAATCAGCCGGCAGAACTTCATCGAGCTCTGCAACGTCCTCACCGTCAAGGACGAGGAGGCCTTCGAGTCACTCTTCCGCCGGATGGGCTTCAGCCTTGACTGGGACATCTCCTATCGCACCATCGACGACCACTCCCGCGCCACGAGCCAGCAGGCCTTCCTGCGCAACATCCAGCGCGGCGAGGCCTACCAGTCCGAGGCGCCGGGCCTGTGGGATGTCACCTTCCAGACCGCGGTCGCCCAGGCCGAGCTCGAGGCCCGCGACTACCCCGGGCACTACCACCGGGTCGCCTTCCACGCCGCGGACGGCCCCGTGTACATCGAGACCACCCGGCCCGAGCTCATCCCGAGCGTCGTCGCCCTCATCGCGCACCCCGATGACGAGCGGTATGCCGCCCGCTTCGGCACCACCGTCACCTCACCGCTGTTCGGGGTCGAGATCCCCGTCGTGGCGCACCCGGCCGCCGAGCCGGACAAGGGCGCCGGCATCGCCATGTGCTGCACCTTCGGCGACCTCACCGACGTGCTCTGGTGGCGCGAGCTGCAGCTCCCGACCCGCTCGATCATCACCCGCACCGGCCGGCTCCAGAGCGAGACCCCCGAGTGGCTCGCCGGCACCGCCGGCGAGCGCCTGTACGCCGAGAAGCTCAGTGGCGCAACGGCATACGCCGCCCGCACCGCGATCGTCGACGCCCTGCGCGAGTCCGGCGATCTCGACGGCGAGCCCACCCCCACCCAGCGCAAGGCGAACTTCTACGAGCGCGGCGAGAAGCCGCTCGAGATCGTCACCTCGCGCCAGTGGTACATCCGCAACGGCGGCCGCGAGGCCGACCTCAACGGCGAGCTCATCGGCATGGGGCAGTCGATCGACTTCCACCCGGCCTTCATGCAGGCCCGCTACGCCAACTGGGTCGCCGGACTCAACGGCGACTGGCTGGTGTCGAGGCAGCGCTTCTTCGGCGTGCCCATCCCGGTCTGGTACCCCGTCGACGCCGACGGCGAGCCGGACTACGACCACCCGATCCTCCCGGCGGAGAGCGAGCTCCCTGTCGACCCGGCCGCCAACCCGCCGGCGGGCTACACCGAGGACCAGCGCGGCATGCCGGGCGGCTTCGTCGGCGACCCCGACATCTTCGACACCTGGGCCACCTCCTCCCTGACCCCGCAGATCGCGAGCGGCTGGCGGTCGGGCACCAGCGCCGAGCCTGACGAGATCTTCACCAAGGTCTTCCCGATGGACGTGCGCCCGCAGGCGCACGACATCATCCGCACCTGGCTCTTTGCCACCGTCGTGCGCTCCTACTGGGAGCACGGCACCGCGCCGTGGACGAATGCCGCCATCAGCGGCTGGATCCTCGACCCGGACCGCAAGAAGATGTCCAAGTCCAAGGGCAATGTCGTCACCCCGGAGGATGTCGTCAAGCAGCACTCCGCCGATGCGGTCCGCTACTGGGCGGCCAGCGGGCGGCTGGGGACGGACGCGGCATACGACATCGGCCAGATGAAGGTCGGGCGCCGACTGGCCATCAAGGTCCTCAACGCGAGCAAGTTCGCCCTCGGCTTCGGTGAGGTCGACGGCGACTTGAGCGCCGCCGTGACAGAGCCGCTCGATCTGGCGATGCTCGCCGGACTGCGCGATGTCATCGACCGGGCCACCCAGGGGTTCGAGGCGTGGGATTACACCCGCAGCCTCGAGGCCACCGAGGCGTTCTTCTGGACGTTCTGCGACGACTATCTCGAACTCGTCAAGGACCGCGCCTACGGCGGCCAGGGCGAGGGCCCGGCGGCGAGCGCCCGCGCGGCGCTGCGGCTCGCCCTCGACGTGCTGCTCCGGCTGCTCGCGCCCTTCCTGCCCTATGTCACCGAGGAGGTCTGGTCCTGGTGGCGCGAGGGGTCGATCCACCGGACCAGCTGGCCCGTGACGGGCGAAATCCCGGACGGCGGCGACGCCGCCGTCCTGACCGACGTCGGGGCGGCGCTTGCCGCGGTGCGCAAGTCGAAGTCCGAGGCCAAGGTCGGCATGCGGGCCGAGATCACGTCGATCACCATCGCCGGTCCCGAGGTCGCGCTCGACCGGATCCGCTGCGCCGCACCGGATCTGCGGGCGGCGGGGCGCATCACCGTCGAACCCGCGTATGCCGTCGCCGACGTGGTGGCGGCCACCGGCGTCACCCTCGTCCCGGTGGACAAGCCCACCTCCTGAGTTCCTCCGGACGACCGTCCGGTCCATTCCATGCGACCCCGGCAGGGGTGCCGCGTAGGCTCCCGACATGAGAGGCGAGGAGTCGCGGCGGCGGGCGGCTGCGGTGGCAACGCTGGCGGTCGTCCTCGGCCTCGGTCTCCTCGTCTCCTCCAGCGGCGTCGTCCCCGTCATCGGTGCGCCCTATCGCGACCTGCCGATTCCGGTCCCGACGCCGTCGCAGCGCAGCGTCCGGCCGACGATTCCCGGGCCCGACCCATCCGTCCATCACCTCGCCACGCCGCTGCGTCTCGTCGTGCTCGCCCTTCTGGCCACCTTGGTGCTCGCCGGGCTGGTGCTGATCTGGCGGGGGTGGGTGTGGCGCCGTCACCCGCGAGTGGCCGCCGCCACGTCGGCGCCCGGGGTGGCCGAGGCCGTGCTCGCCGACGCCCACGACCAACTCGCCGAGCTGCGCTGCGGCACGCCGACGAACGCGATCGTTCGGTGCTGGCAGCGGTTGGAGGCGGCCATCGCGCGGGCGGGCCGACCGGCATACCCCTGGGAAACCCCGACGGAGGTGACCGAGGCGGTATTACGGGACTTCGATGTCGACCCCGGTGCCGTGGCCGACCTGCTCGACCTCTACCGGGAGGCGCGCTTCAGCGATCATCCGCTCGGCGAACCGGACCGGGACCGCGCACTCGCCGCTCTGATGGGGATTCACGCGGGGCTGGACCGGCATACCGTCGACCGCCGCGCCGACGACTCGGGACCGCTTGCCCCCCTCTCCCCCACCGCGGGAGGTATGCCGTGACCTCCCCCCGACCGCTGACCTCCCCCCGACCGCGACCCTGGGCCCGACGCCGAACCTGGTCCCACTCCTGGCCGCCGCTGCCCCCGGGGCGCCTACCGCTCCTCTCCCGGCCGATCGTCGCCAATCTCGCAGTGATCACCGCCGTGGTCTGCGCCCTCTCGTGGTATTCCTTCGCGCCGGCCCCCGACTACCCCGTTCTTGTCACGATCGTCTTGACAGCGTGGGTTCTGATGTGGGTTGGCGCCACCCTGGCGACGACGGCGGCGCGGCAGACCTGGCACCCCTACCGGCCGCTCGCCGGACGCCGCCGGGGCCGCGACTCGCGCGTCTCGACACTGCGGAGCATGCTGCAGGAGAATGCCGATCCGGTCAGCGCCGACGACCTCCACGGCGTCCTCGTGGCGGTCACGCGCGACCGCCTCCACGCGCGCGGCGTCGACCCGCACGCGGGCCGTGAGGAGCGGCAAGCCCTCTGCGGCGCGGACCTGCTCGCCTATCTCGAGGCCCCGCCGGGAGCACGGCACCGGTCTTTGGGCGACCTCGGCACCCTCATCGCCCGAATCGAGCGGATCTGATGAACGTCGCCGAGGTCTCCCGCCTCGCCACCGAGGTGCTCGACGAGGTCGAGACCGCCGTGGTCGGCAAGCGGCGCGCCCTGACCCTCCTCCTGGCCGGGGTGCTCGCCGGCGGACACGTGCTCCTCGAGGACTATCCCGGGCTGGGCAAGACCCTCGCCGCCCGCAGCCTCGCCACGGCTCTCGGCCTGGACTTCGCCCGGGCCCAGTTCACCCCGGATCTCCTCCCAGCCGACCTGACCGGCTCCTTCGTGTTCGATCAGCGCAACGCGACCTTCGAGTTCCGGCGCGGGCCGATCTTCACCGGCCTGCTCCTCGCCGACGAGATCAACCGGACCCCGCCGAAGACCCAATCCGCCCTCCTGGAGGCGATGCAGGAGCACCAGGTCACGATCGAGGGCACGACCTTCCCCCTCCCCCGCCCGTTCCATGTCCTGGCCACCGCCAACCCGATCGAATACGAAGGCACCTATCCCCTGCCGGAGGCCCAGCTCGACCGCTTCCTGATGCGCCTGGCCTTCGGCTACCCGAGCCTGACCGAGGAGTGGGAGGTGCTGACCGCGCGGATGGGCCGGCGCACCGAGGACCACAACCTCCGCGCCGTGACCACGCCGGACGGGGTCCTGGCCATGCAGGCGGCCGTCGAGTCGGTCACCGTGGAGGCCAGCATCAGTCAGTACTGCGTCAGTCTCGCCGCCGCCACCCGGCGGCACGCGCACGTCCTCGTCGGTGCCTCCCCCCGCGGATCGCTCGCCCTCCTTCTCTGCTCTCGGGCGTATGCCGTTCTCTCCCACCGGGATTACGTCACCCCCGAGGATGTCAAGGCGGTGGCACACCCGGTCCTGGACCACCGGCTGACCCTCAAACCGGAACTGTGGGCGAGCGAGATCACCAATGCCTCCGTCGTCGACGACGTGCTCGGCTCGACCTCCGCTCCCAGCAGCGGACGCACGGGCGCGCGCGAGCCCGGGCCGGGTCTCATGGGGCCGCCCGGTGCCGGCTCGGACCGTTCGGCGCCGCGCGGAGCGCCCCCGGGAGGAGCGTCGTCACGATGACTCGCGGTGACCACCCACGTCCGTGGGAACCCACCGCCGCCCTCGTCGGGGCGCTCCTGGTCACGCTCGCCGTTCTCCCGCTCGGCCTCCTCACCCGGCGGCCCGATCTGGTTCTCCTGATCGTCCCCGCCGCCAGCCTGGCGACCTGGGGACTGGCCACGCGCCCCCGCACCGAGCCGTCGGTCTCCACGCGGATCGGGCCCACCGTCGTCGCCGAGGGCGGGGCCGTGGGCTGGCACGCCTATGTCACCGCACCGACGGGCGCGCACGACGTGGCCGCGGTCATCGCGCCCACGGCATACATCTTCGGCAGCCCGCGGGACTCCGCCTTGGCCGCCAACCTTCCGGCGGTCACCGGCACGGCCGTGCCGGTCGAACTCGGGACGACTCTCGTCGCGACCCGTTGGGGCCGCCACGAGGTCGGTGCCGCCATCCTCGCGGTCACCTCGGCCCTGGGCACCTTCCGGTGGACACCGCGGCAGCTCCCCGACGCCACGATCATCGTCCTTCCCGGGAAGGAGTCGTTTGCGACCCGGACGACCATGCCCCATCCGCGCGGCATCGTCGGCGGCAACCGGAGCACCCGCCGCGGCGAGGGCAGCGATTTCGCCGCCGTGCGCCCTTATGGGCCGGGCGACCGACTCTCGCGCATCGACTGGCGCCTATCGACCCGCACCGGCGTTCTCCAGGTCGCCGCTATGCACGCCGACCTCGACACCGAGGTCATGCTGGTCGTCGACGCTTTCCACGACCTCGGCACCAGTGGCGGGGTCACCGGTCCGGCAAGCAGCCTCGACACGGCGGTCCGCGCGGCCACGGCGCTCGCCGAGCACTACTTGAGGGTCGGCGAGCGGGTTGGTCTCCTCGTGCTCGGTGTCAGCGGGGTCGCCCCGGTTCGCCCTCACGCCGGGCGAATGCAGTTCCGGCGCATCCAGGACTCCCTGGCCACGATCCGACCGGGGAGCGTCCGCGGCAGCGAGGACCGTGCCACGGCCGCCCTGCTGGCTCGGATTCGCTTGGGGGCCACCGTCCTGGTGCTCACCCCCGGCATCTCGGCGGCCGCCCTCGGCCGAGCGAGCGCCTTGACCGCGTCCGGGTTGACCGTCCTGGTCATCGACACCCTGCCGCGCGCCGCCACCCGGGCCGATCGGCTCGAGCGCGCCGATCTGGAGGCCATCGCGCCGTTCACGGATCATCGCGATCTCGCGGCCACCAGGCTTGCCTGGCGGGTGCGCCTGCTGGAGCGCGAGGCGCAACTGAGGCGGTTGCGGGAGAGCGGCCTACCGGTCGTGAGCTGGGTCGGACCGGGGTCCCTCGATGACGTCCTTCGACAGTTGCGCCGGCGCGCCCGGGCCCCGCACCTGGTGCGTCGATGAGCGGCCCGGCGCGGGTGCGAGCCGTCCTGGCCGCCGACGGTCCCGATCGGCTCATCCTGCGCGCGGCCGTCGTCGTCCTCGGCGGCGGCGCGACGACGGTCGCGGTGATCGCGGGCGGGACCGCGCGACCGACCGGGCAGGCTCTCCTGCTCCTCCTCACCGTGGCCGCCGCGCTCGTCCCCGACAGCCTCCTTCCGGCCGCGCTGACCACCGGGGTCGTCCTGTTCTGGGGAGCGACCGTGCCACGGCCGACTGGACCGGAGGATCTGATCCTGCCCGGCGTGGCGGCCCTCCTGCTCCTGGGGCTCCAGCTCGCCGCCGCCGCGCTCGGCGTCTGGCCACCGGGGGCCCGCGTGCCCCCCTCTGCCCGCCGCCGATGGATGCGACACGGGCTCGCCATCGCGGCAGGGACGGTCGCGGTGACGGGATTCGCCGCCGCCCTGATGGCGGCCCGCCTCCCCGGGGACGCCGTGGCGAGCATCGCGGCGCTGGTGGCGGTCGCGGGGGGCGGGATCGCGGCATACCGGCTGATCACGCGGTGACTGCGCTCACTCAGGGACAGGCGGGCGACTCACCGGCTCGGTGGGCGCATGCGGCCATCGCGACGGGTTACCCTCGTCCGGCGTCTTGTCCAAGTCCTGGGAGGGAACCCGATGACCCGCACTACCACCCGTGCCGCCGCGGCGATCGGCGCGGCCCTGGCCGCCGCCACCCTCGCAACCGCCGCCCCCGCCACGGCCACCAGCACCACGGCCACCAGCGCCGCCCGCGCCGGCGACAAGGGAACCGGGCTGACCTATGACGCGCTCGTGGCAATGTTCGGGTCGGGCTGGGTCGGGGACCGCGCCACTGTCGAGGCAGGGCTGCCCTCCCTCCAACAGCAGATGACCAAGGGCGGAATCACCAACGCCTCCCGCAAGGCCGCCTTCCTCGCGACGCTGGTCTCGGAGTCCGCCGTGAAATACAACGCCGATGAATGGGGCTCGACCTACACCTACCGCGGGCGCGGCTACATCCAACTCACCGGCGACTTCAACTACAAGGACGCCGGCACGTACTTCGGCATCAACCTGCTGGGCAATCCCGACCTCGCCAAATCGCTGCGGTGGAGCGCGCCGATTGCGCGCTGGTACTGGACTGTCGCCCGCACCACGACCAATGCGTATGCCGACGCCCACGACATGAACGGCGTCAACCGCAATATCGGGTTCGCCTGGAGCTACGACGAGGCCACGCGCCGCTGCAGTCGGTTCAAGTCCGCCTTCAAGTACTTCACCGGCTACCTGCCCAAGAAGACCATTTGCTACCCCGCGCGCCTGCCGAAGCCGGGCTCGACGGATTGGTATGTCCACCCCGAGCGCGGCGACAAGTCCTGAACCCGGGACCCGGCTCCTCCCGTCAGGCGGGGGACGCCAGGCGGGGGACGCCAGGCGGGGGAGGTCAGGCGGGGGACGCCTCCGCCAGCCGGGGCGTCAGCCCGACACCGCGAGCGCGCCGCAGGCCGGTCGGTTGAACACTGATCCACGAGACATTCCAACCGCCCAACCCGAGTGAGTTGCCGACGAACTCCTCGCGTTCGAGTTCCTTGACGACCCCGGCCGACGGCTCGTAGACCTCGAGATTGCCGTCGCCGCGGTCCGGCAGGATGAGGCAGACGTGCCGCGGGAGGAAGGCATCGCCGACATACAGCAGGGCCGGCTCGCCATCTGCCACAAGGTCGAGCAATCGCCCGTAGTGACCGTCGAGGGCGCTGCGGCCATGCGGCCGGAGGACTTCGATGTCGTAGCGGGTGCCGCGCCGCGCCGCACCGAACTCGAGCTCCTTCTTCGCCCCCCAGGGCGGGGTTCCCAGTGCTCGTGGCCACGGGAGGTTGATCCGCCCGCCGCCGGCGTTCAAGCCGTTCGTGCGCCGGTGGACGACGCGTTCGTATGCCGCGAACCTCGCCGCCGCGTCGGTGCCCGACACCGTCCCCACCTGGGGGCCGGCTCCGGTGAGAATCCAGGCGGCGAAGTCGGGATCCACCAGCATGCGGGCGATGGTCAGGCAGGCCGACCCGCACGTGGTCGGGCTCTGCTGGCGGGGAGCGGCGTCGCCGGCGGTGAGGCGGAAGGGGGGCGGCACAGGCACATCTTCACCCGTGCCGTATGCCGCGCGCCACCCCACCCACCGACGTTACCTTCGCGTCACGGCAGCGTGGTCCCGCGAACTCCGGTGCCCGAGCCCAGTCGCGTCTCGTCCCCGCCGAAACGTGCTCTCGCTCAGGCGGATCGAGTGACCCTCAGGCGGACCGCCGCCGCGGCGCGCGCTTGCGGGCCGGCATCTCGGCCTGGCGCACGATGGTCGGCAGGACGTTACCGAGAACGGTCTCGGGGGTGACCACGACGCGGGCGATGTCGTCATCGCTCGGCACGTCGAACATCACCGGCATGAGGACCTCCTCCATGATCGCGCGCAACCCCCGCGCGCCGGTCCCCCGCTTGAGGGCCTGGTCGGCGATCGCTTCCAGCGCCTCGGGCGTGAACTCCAGCTCGACCCCGTCGAGTTCGAACATCTTGGCGTACTGCTTGACCAGCGCATTGCGCGGCTCGCTCAGGATGCGCACGAGCGCGTCGCGGTCCAGCGGCGAGACGGTCGTGATGACCGGGAGCCGGCCGATGAACTCCGGGATGAGCCCGAACTTCATCAAGTCCTCCGGCATGACGTCGACGATGGACTCGGCGAGGTCCTTCGGGGTGTGCAATTGCGACCCGAACCCGAGGCCCTTCTTGCCATTGCGCGACTCGATGAGCTTCTCCAGGCCGGCGAAGGCGCCGCCGACGATGAAGAGCACATTGGTCGTGTCGATCTGGATGAACTCCTGGTGCGGATGTTTGCGGCCACCCTGCGGCGGCACCGAGGCCGAAGTCCCCTCGAGGATCTTCAGGAGCGCCTGCTGCACGCCCTCGCCGGAGACATCGCGGGTGATCGAGGGGTTCTCGGACTTGCGGGCGATCTTGTCGACCTCGTCGATGTAGATGATCCCCGTCTCGGCCTTCTTGACGTCGTAGTCGGCGGCCTGGATGAGCTTGAGGAGGATGTTCTCGACGTCCTCACCGACATACCCCGCCTCGGTGAGCGCGGTCGCGTCGGCGATCGCGAACGGGACGTTGAGCATCTTGGCGAGGGTCTGGGCCAGGTAGGTCTTTCCGCACCCGGTCGGGCCGATCAACAGGATGTTGGACTTGGCGATCTCGACGTGGTTGGCGTCGCGCCTGTTGGCGTTCTCGCCGGCCTGGATGCGCTTGTAGTGGTTGTAGACCGCGACGGCGAGGGCCTTCTTGGCCGGCTCCTGCCCGACGATATAGGTCTGGAGGAAGTCGAAGATCTCCTTCGGCTTGGGGAGCTCGTCGAATCCGAGGTCACTCGTCTCGGCCAGCTCTTCCTCGATGATCTCGTTGCAGAGATCGATGCACTCGTCGCAGATGTAGACGCCCGGGCCGGCGATGAGCTTCTTGACCTGCTTCTGGGACTTGCCGCAGAACGAGCACTTGAGCAGATCGCCGCTGTCCCCTGTCCGAGCCACGAGCGCATCCCTTCTGCCGTCGACGATCATGGGCAACGGCTGCGACGCTACCCGGCCGCGCTGCCGCGCACTGCCATTCAACCCGAGATTCGCCCGCGCGTCGCGTCGGTTCCGCTCACAGCGCAAGCCGCGTCCGAGGCCGTATGCCGCGCCACCCGCCGACCCGCCGCCGCCCTCAGGCGGCGTCGATCTTCTCCGAGATCCGGGCCTGGAGATGCTTGCGCGCGAGGGTGAGGGTCGCGAGGTGATCGTGGATCTGGGCGAAAGGTTTGCGGTCCAACTCGGCGTTGAACAACTCCCCTTCGGTCTCCATGACCCACAGCCGCGCGTAGTAGAGCGTGTCCTCGGCGAGGTGGGCCATCACGACCAGGCCGGTCAGCAGGGGGTGGTTGTTCGTGACATTCGTCCCCCTGGTGACGCCGTGCTCCAACTCCACCGCCAGGGCATACCGGAACTCCCAGAGATGCCCTAGGCACTTCTCCTTCTTGAACCGGGTCCCGGCGGGGAGGAAGTCGTTGAGGAGGTTCGGTGCCGGACTCCCGTCCGCGGACGGGGCCAGTCGGTCGCGTTGCATCAGAAGCTTCAGCGCCGACAGGACGAGCACCGCCTCGTCCTCCGGCACGACCTGGACGCCCTCCGGGCCCGTCGGGGCGATCTGCGGCAACTGCAACTCCGCCCAGTTGCGATCGGGGGCGAACCCCAGTGCGGCACAGAACGCCCCGACATCCCTGCGGCTGAGGAAGTCGAGTGCGACATCCTCCCCGTCGTTGAACTTCGTCAAGGTGTCGACGACATAGCCGAGCAGGTCGTTGCTCGACGCCCGCTTGGCGAGGGCCTGCTCATAGGTGGTGAACTTCACGCGCTCTCTCCTCTTGGTGTCGGGGGCCGGCCGCCTCACGGTAGACCGTTGCGCACGGCAGCAGGTCGATGGAGCCGTGGTGATGTATCCCTTTGGGCCCCATATCCGTCAGTGGTATGCCGATCCGGACCCGCCGGATCTCTCGCAGAAAGAACCACTGCAATGGGCAAGAACGTCGGCCCGACCGACAAGATCATCCGTCTCGTCCTCGCGGTCGCCGCGGCGATCGGCGCATTCGTGACCGGAGCGTCCTCGACCGTGGGGATCATCCTCCTGGTCGTCGCGGTCGTCATGGCCGTCACCGCCTTCGTCGGCTTCTGTCCGCTCTACCGAATCGTCGGGGTCAACACGTGCTCGACGGACCGCCGCTGACCGGCAGCCACGCTCGACAACCTCACGCTCGACGACACCACGCCCGACTGCCACACGGCATACAGCTCAGGACGGCGGCGGTGCGTCGGTCCGGCTCGCCTCGTCGAGGTCCCGCACCATGCTCGTGAAGAGGTCGAGGGCCGCCTCGGAGGCGGCGCGGTCGCCATCGAGGAGCATGGCGAAAAGGAGACCGTGGCCGACGGCGACCGTCAACCGGGCCAGGGCGGCGGCCGGCACGTCGGCGTTCCCGGCGCGGTAGGCCGCCGCGAACGCCGCCTCCACCCGCTGCGGCACGGCAGCGCGGATGGGGGCGGCATACGGCCGGCCGTGCATGGCGTGGGCCGCGAGTTCGAAGTACAGCGCACCGACGACCTCGGCGTTGGCGGCGACGCGGCGCCAGTTCTCCCGCCCAGCCGCGAACGGGTCGGCCTCCCGTGCGAAGAGATCCTCCAGATCGCGGGCGTCCTGCGCGGCGAGGGCGTCGACAACTGCGGCAAGCAGGTCCTCGCGTGCACCGAAGTGGTAGTGGAGCATGCGCTGACTGGTCCCGATCGCCGAAGCGAGCGTGCGCAGGCTCGTGTCGCGGACGCCATTCGCCGCGTAGTACTCGACGGCTTTGGCGAGCAGGTCGTCGCGGCCCACAGCGCGCCGCTCAGCCCTGCTCGGCGAGTCGGGCCAGCGTGTCCCCTTCGCTCGCGATCATCTGAGACGCCTTTGCGGAGAAGAGGATTCGCACAAGCCAGGCGAATGGTCCCGACCAGTCGAGGCCCAAGGTCACTCGGGAGCCGGCGGGGGCCGGTTCGACCGTATGCCGTGCGGTCGTTGTCACGCCCAACGTCCGCCCGACCCAGGTGAACGAGCGCGGCGGGTCCCAGTCGGTGACCTCGTAGGTGAGCGCGACCAGCCCCGGCTGTCGGACGGCGAACCGGGTGCCCACCTGCGGCGGGTGCGGCCCGGCGATGTGCCTCACGGCGTCGAACGTCGGCAGCACGTCGGGCCACGCCTGAACGGCCGACACCTCGGCCCACAGGCGGTCGGGGGCGGCCTTCGATTCGGCGACATACTCGCGCATGTATCAAATGATACATGCGCGACAGCTTCGGTGGATACCGAATGGCGTTGATCCTCTGCGCCACTAGGTCCGAAAGGAGCCGAGCCAGGCCGCCATCCGGGAGTGGGGGGCGGCGGCATACGCTCGGAGGGTGGGTATCGACGAGGTGACAGGGACGGCGATCGCCGCCGAGATCCCCGGCCTGTTGCGCTATGCCCGGATGCTCACCGGCAACGAGGCCGACGCCGAGGATCTGGTGCAGGACACCGTGGTCCGCGCGCTCGAAGCGGCAGCGTCCTTCCGCGGGGACAGCGGACTGGCGACCTGGCTGCACCGGATTCTCCACCATCGGTATGTCGACGAGGTGCGCCGACGTCGCCCGGTTCTCGTGGGCGACGACCTGCTCGCCGATGCCGTGGAGACCGCGTGGAAAGACGACGACTACACCCTCGACGCCCCGACCGTCGTCCAGCGAGCCGAGGATCGGGATCGCCTCCTGGATGCGCTGTCGCATCTCCCGGTCATCCTGCGGGCCGCGGTGGTCCTTCACGACATGGACGGACGCACCTGCGCCGAGATCGCGGCGATCCACGGGATCGGCGTGTCCGCCGCCAAGCAGCGCCTCCGGCGCGGCCGGGCCCTTCTTCTCAGCCTCCTCGCGGAGGATGAGGACCGGCGGAAGGCGTTGCGCGGCATACCGATGCGGTGTTGGGAGGCGCGGGCGCGGATCGGTGACTATCTCGACGACGAACTCGAACCCCCGCAGCGGCGCACCCTCGAAGCCCACCTCGCCGCATGCCCGACCTGCCCGGGGTTGTATGCCGCGGTCGTCGGCGTCACCGACCTTCTCGGCCGCCTGCGCGATCCCGACACCGTGGTTCCGCCGGCGCTGGCCGACCGGCTGCGGGCGGTCCTGGCCCGCGCGTGAGGCGACGGCGTTGGCGTGCAGGCTCGACCGCCGATTCGAGCAGCGACTGTCCGATGCCGCGGCGCTCGACCCCCACTGCTCCCGCGGTCGGAACCGGTAAAACGACCGGTGAGTTGCGTCCGGCGCCAGGCTACGACAACCCTGGCGCCGGACGCCCGCGCGTCCGGTCCGGAGGCGCCCCCGCGCCCTCGACTCCCGCCGTGGACGCGGGTCTGGATTGGCTATGCGTCCGAGTTACGAGGAGAGCACCGGTTTGAGGTCCAAGTTTGTCGGGAGAAGGTCCATCTCCGCACATTTCGCGGGGTCGGCGGCGAGTTCGGGGATGGTCCGCACCACATAGGGTTCCGCCGGCTTTCCTGTCCCCGAGACGACGGTGACGAAGAGGAGCTTCCGCGCCATCCCCGGCGGCGCGCAGTCATCCAACTTGTTGCCAGTCCACGCGTTCGGCACGTGGTTGGGGTCGCTCACCGTGAGCTTTGCCAGCGCCCCGGTCGAGATAGCCGCCGGGGTGAAGTCGATACTCAGGGCGGCTACCACCCCGATGCCGAGGAGGAGGGCCAGCACACCCGCCCGTACCGGCCAGCGGCCCAACTTCCGCTTCTCGGCGACGGCGTCATACCGTGCCATCGAGAGCACGTCGGCGCAGTAGCCGTCCACGGCCGCTCTATATGCGTCCGTATCCGCGACGGCCCGAGCCCACGCTGGGTGCAATTTCCCCGTTTTCGGGTCGATTCCCGACTCTCCAGCCTCTTGCCGGACCGTGAAAGCGACCGCGTTGGCGAAAGCCAGTTGGTCGGCCAGGGGTGCCTTGCTGAGATAGGGCGGGCGCGACTCCTCGTTCTTGGCGAGCCGCCTCGAGGTCCCCTCCGGGAGTTCCGCCAACGAGACCACTACGGGACGGAACACACGAGCCACCGAACGCAGCAGGTAGGTCGTGCACGCGATGCCAGCCAGGAGCAGGCCGGCGGCGATGAGCAGCCCTTGCCAATCCTTCGCCCACGACTTGTTCGTCACGGCCACGAGGGGTCCCGCACCGAGGAGGGCGGTCGCTCCCACTCCGAGTATGCCGAGGACCCATTTGGTGTCACTGCGAAGGAGGGCGACCCCCTCGTCCCCGCCGTTGATACTGGGATCCAGCAGCTCCGACGGGTCACTTGCCACGGCTGAACTCCCCCGCTAGGAATCGGGCACCGATGTTCGGGAAGGCGGTGGCGCACACAGCTAACACCGAGATGGATGTGGGACCGGGCGTCTCCGATGGCGGGCTGCCGCTGGGTTCCTTGGCAGCGGGTGAGCTAGCGCCGGCGCCGCTCGAGAGGTCGCCGAACCCGACCAGAGAGAACTCCTGGCCTTGGGGCGGACGGACGCGCACTGTCACCGTCAGGATGGGGTTTGCGTTTGTCCCCGTGTCCGTTGTCCCCGTGACCAGTTCTCCGCCGGCCAACTGGATTGTCACTGCGCGCTCCCGGTGACCACGCTGACGTCACCGAAGGGGGCCAGGACGCCGGTCCCCACACAAACGCGCAGATCATCCCGGCCCGTCGCCGCCCGCCCGTCCTCGGGTGAAACGGGCATGGCGGCGAAGCGCCGATCCGGGTGGGCGCAGATCCACCGCACCAGGCGTCGTGCATCCCGGGTGAACACGGCCTCGCCGAGGCGGGCTTCCAAGGCATCGAAACCGAAGCTCGGATCGACGTAGATTCGCAACACCGCGCCCAGATCGAACGAGTCGAGACGGCCACCGACGGCTGCCCGCAACTGCGGTGCCCCGGCGCGACCATCGGCGTTGAGGTTGGCGAAGTAGGCCTCCATACCAGGCTCGGTAGTCAAGGCATTTCGCACGTCGACGAGCGACAACTGCCATTGCTCGAGTGAGTCCTCAGTCATACCGTCCTCCTGTCCATCTCCGCCGATGTGGCGGTCGGATCACAGGTTGGCGTACGACGATTAACTCCCGCTTAATGCACCGGGCAATGCCCGTCCGCCTCGGCGAGAGCGGCCACCTGCGTGACCCGCCCGAGGATTCCCAGTCCCCCGTCGATGACCACCAGATCCTCCAAATGCGGGTGGAGCAGCGGCGTGATCCGCCCGCGCAGGCGCGCTGCGGTCGCCGACGCCGTCCCACCGATCGCCCGAGCGGCGAGCGCACTCGCCGGCAGACCGACCGCCCCGATCGGTGAGTGATCCAGGCCCACCTCGACCGCATCGAGGTCCACCGGTCTTCCCTGGCGAGCCGCGACTGCCTCCCTCGCGATGCCCAGCATGGCACCCGGAATGGGCGCGTCAACCGCATCGGCCAGGGTCGGCACGGCGAGACCGTCGGTCTCGGCTCGACCGAGGCCGACGGCCAACGCGGCCAGGTCCCCCTCCCGCCAGGCGGCCGACAGACCACGCGCTAGCGCGGCCATCGAGACCGCCTCGGGGTCGACATACGGAGCAAGGCCGTCTGCGGCCGCGAGCGCCTCCATTGCGGCGGACGCCTCCCCGGCCCATTCGTGCCACGCCCCCCTCAACGCCCAGGAGAGCCACTCGTGATAGGCATCCCCGATGGCCGCCGCCGTGACGGTGTAGGTATGTAGCGTCCTCACGGGGTCGGCGTCCGTCCGCTGGAC
The DNA here is from genome assembly GCA_016702415.1 of Nostocoides sp. Lineage (GTDB taxonomy): Bacteria > Actinomycetota > Actinomycetes > Actinomycetales > Dermatophilaceae > Nostocoides_A. Next base: position 1,374,668 of record JADJEA010000001.1, on the reverse strand, counting down.
CGCATCGGCCGCCAATGCCCGGAGGCAGGTGAGGACGAGTTCTGGCCGACCGGAGGCGCGGGCCGCGACAACTGCCCGCTGCGACAGCAGGAAGCGCTGGCGTGCCGCCACCGGCCGGGCAATGTCATGGTGGCGCAGACCCAAGGCGGCCAATGCCTCGCCCTCGGACGTGCTCGGGTCGAGGGACGCCAACTCGCGAGCGGCCGCATCGGCTTTGGCCAATTCGTTGGTCGCCGTGGTGAACACCATGCTGCGCAAGAGCGCCTCGAGCACCTCGATCCGACGGCCATCCCCGGGCTCAACCCAGGTGGCAGCGGTGTCGAGCAAGGCGACCGCGGTCCTGCGCGTCGACCCGTCCGGCACCGCGGGAGTCGCGGACAGGACGGCGGCGTCGACAAAGGCCTCCCGGTCCATCAGCGTCAGGGCGACAGCTGCGGCGCGATCCGCCACCCGCGCTCCCTCATCGAAGCGACCCGCGAGATAGGACGCCCGGACCGACTCCAGTCGCCACGGCAGCGACTCGGACGGCACGTCGTCTCCGAACAATTCCAGAGCCTCGGCGAAGTGCTCGCGCGCGGTGAGAGGGGCCCGCGCCCGCAGAGCCGCGCTACCCAGACGGCCAATCCACCGGCCCAACTCCACGCGTGGGATTAACGTCCCGGCCCCGCGCAGATGCTCGACGACCTTGCCCGGGGGACGATGCTCGCTCGCTCGGTATGCCGCGGCGAGGTCGGCGTGCAGCATCTGCACCGTGATGGGCCCCGCGAGTGTCCGCACCGCGGTCGCGACGGCCGGCGGGAGGCCAGCCCCGCCGCTGGCCGACTGCGTCACCAAGCCGGCGCGAACGAGACGCTCGAGGAGCCCGGTCGTGGTCTCCACTGTCTCGCCCACTACCGTGGCAAGAACCGGCAGGTCCAGCGTGCCGTCGATCGCGGCATACTGGGCCACGGCGCGTGCCGCCGGCTCGAGGTCGGTGAGGATTCGCTCGACGAACCAGGTCAAGTCCGCGGTGGCGAGCCCGCCGCCGATGGCGGAATCCACGCCGTTCTGCACGACCGCACGCACCAGCGTCGACACCAATGTCGGGTGGCCGCCACTGGTTTCGGCGACCATCTGCGCGACCGAGTCCAGCTCCGCCTCCGTCCCGGTGAACCCGAATGCGCGTACCCCCAACTTGATGTCATCGGGCCCGAGTGCGCCGAGACGGATGACCTCGGTCGGATCGGGCAGTCCGCTGCGGCGCACGAGATCTGAGTCCGACGCCGCCGACGCGACGATCGCTAAGCGCCCCCCGGCGGCTCCCGCGCGCAACGCGGAGAGCACTCGTGCAGAATCCGCGTCCAATCGGTCCACGTCGTCGATCACCAGGACCCACGTCCCGGCTCGCTCCAGCCGAGCATGCACATGACGAGCGACCGCGAGACCGGGATCTGCCGGTGGCCGGCACCCGAGGGACGGCGCCCAAGACCGAGCGGGCCAGCCAATGCGGGGAGGCGTTCTCGGGGGACGGGACCAGGACGGCCGATCGCCCGAAGCGATCGGCCAGCGATCGCACGGTCGTGGTCCGCCCGAATCCAGGTGCTCCCGCGACCAGAACCACCGCCCCGGGCCGGAGATTGCCGTGGATGCGCTCCACCAGGTGCGACCGGGTCGTGCGCGCCGAGGCGTAAGGGGGCCGCGGCATACGGACATCGGGTCGGGACGCACGGCCGGACTCACCCGACATGGAGTCGCCGGGGCGGGAATCCCCGCTCAGAATCCGGTGCTCCATGGCACCCACGGCCGGCGAGCAGTCGAGGCCGAACTCCTGCGCCATGCGTGAGCGGAAGCCGCGGATGGAGCGCAGCGCCTCGACACTGTCGCCCTCTCTCCAGATCGCCTCGGCGAGGGCCAGGGCCACGGGCTCCGAGGTGGGAAACTCCGTGGCCCAGTGGCCGATCCGCGCCACGGCGAACGGGGCGCCTTCGGCGGCCGCCAAGGCCGCCGCCTCGGTGACGAGGGCCAGGCGACGGCGCGAGAGATGCTCGCGGTAGGTGTTGATCTCCGGCGAGTCGAGCCCGGCCAGCGGTGGCCCGGCCCACAGGTCGTCAGCGCGCAGCAGGATCGCTAGCGCCTCGCCCGGCCGGCCGGTTTGCTGGCGGGCCAACTCGCCCAATTCCAGATAGCGCGCGGCGTCGACCTCGCCGGGCTGGACGATGAGGCAGTAGCTGGACGACCCGCGTGACACCCGGGTGAGGTCGCCGACCCGCAGGGCCGCCCGCAGGTGCGAGAGGTGAACCCGCAACGAATTGACCTGCGAGGGCGAGACGTCGTGACCCCACAGCTCGACCAGCAACTCGTCGGCGGCCCACTCCCGCCCAGCCCGGACCAGGAGGGCGCCCAGCAGATGACGGACCTTGGGCGCCAAGGGGATCGGCCCCGCGTCGCCCTCACTGACCGCCACGGGACCCAGGATGCGAAAGTCCACCTCACCTCCCAGCTGAGGGAACGTGAGCGCACCCTACCGCGGTGGTCCTCCGGTGAGGAGGGTTGCGCGGTCAGGCCTCGAAAGAGGCCTTCCGCGAGGCGAGGACCTCGTCGATAAGGCCGTACTCCTTGGCCTCCGCGGCGGAGAGGATCTTGTCGCGCTCGATGTCCTTGCGGACCTGCTCGACGGTGCGACCGGAGTGCTTGGCCCAGGTCTCCTCGAGCCAGTCGCGCATCCGGAGCACCTCCTTGGCCTGAATCTCCAGGTCGGAGGCCTGACCGTAATCGCCGCCCATGAGCGCTGGTTGGTGGATGAGCACGCGCGCATTGGGGAGGGCGAACCGCTTCCCGGGCGCCCCCGCCCCGAGGAGCACCGCCGCGGCCGACGCGGCCTGTCCGATGACGAAGGTCTGCACATCGGGACGGATGTATTGCATCGTGTCGTAGATCGCGGTCATCGCGGTGAACGAGCCGCCAGGGCTGTTGATGTACATCAGGATGTCGCGGTCGGGGTCCTGGGACTCCAGCACGATCAACTGGGCGATGATGTCGTCGGCGCTGGCGTCGTCGACCTGCACGCCGAGGAAGATGATCCGGTCCTCGAAGAGCTTGGTGTAGGGGTCGAGGCGCTTCATCCCATACGACGTGCGCTCCTCGAACTGCGGGAGGATGTAGCGGCTGCTCGGGCCGGGCAGGAGGCGGCGACCGGTCGCCATACCGTCGAAAGTCATTGTCTCGGTTTCCTTTTCGGGTCGGTATGCCGCGTCAGTCGGTCACGGGGTTGTCGTCGGTCCCGGCCTGCTCGGCCCGGGTGAAGACGTGGTCCACGAAGCCGTAGGCCTTGGCCTCCTCCGCGGTGAACCAGCGGTCCCGGTCGGAGTCGGCCTCGATCTGGTCGAGGGTCTGACCGGTGTGGGCGGCGATGAGTTCGGCCATCTTCTTCTTGATGAAGAGCATCTGCTCGGCCTGGATCTTGATGTCGGACGCGGTGCCACCGATGCCGCCGGAGGGCTGGTGCATCATCACGCGGGCGTGCGGCGTGGCGTAGCGCTTCCCCTTGGTGCCGGCCGAGAGGAGGAACTGCCCCATCGACGCGGCCATCCCCATCGCCACCGTCGCGACGTCATTGGGGATCCAGTTCATCGTGTCGAAGATCGCCATTCCGGCCGTGACCGACCCACCCGGGCTGTTGATATAGAGCCAGATGTCGGACTTGGGGTCCTCCGCGGCGAGGAGGAGCATCTGCGCGCAGATCGCGTTGGCGTTGTCGTCGCGGACGTCCGAGCCGAGGAAGATGATGCGCTCTTTGAGCAGCCGCTGGTAGATGTGGTCGTCGAGCCCGAACTGCCCACCTTGGGCAGCCGCGCTGGGGCTGTTGGTCACGCCGGTCTCCGTCCTGGCACTGCGCTCGTTCGAGGATGTCATGGTGACCCTAACGTCCGGCCCCGGGACTGTACTCCCGTCCTCGCCCGTGTTCGCCCTGAGCGCACTCGCTGCCCGCGCGAGCCCGGCCGGTCAGGGATCGCCGGTCAGGGGATCGCCCTTCAGTGGATCGTCGGTGCCGGATTCGCGCCCGTGGGGATATCCGCGATCGCGGACGGTGCCGGTTCACGCACCGAGGGGACCAGGAGCAGCGCCAGGATGGCACCCGCGCCGACCACCAGGAGGGAGCGCAGGACCCCGACGTGATCGCCGAGGAAGCCGAGCAGGGGCGGCCCGGCGATGAATGCGGCATACCCGATGGTGGCGACGACGGACATCCGGGCGGCGGCACGGGTGGGGTCATCGGCGGAGGCGCTCATCCCGACGGGGAACCCGAGGGCCGCGCCGACGCCCCAGATCGCGGCGCCGAGGAACGCGAGATACGGGCCCCCGAAGATGACCAGAGCGGAGCCGGCGACGGCGAGACCGAAACAGAGGCGCAGGACCGGGACCCGGCCGTGTCGATCCAGCAGCGTCGTGCCCACCAGGCGCCCGATCGTCATGAAGGTCAAGAAGGTCGCGAAGCCGAGGACGCCCAGCCAGGTCGGCATGGCATAACCATCGTGGAAGGCCACCGCGAGCCAGTCGTTGGCGGTCCCCTCGGTGAACGCCGCGACCAGGACGACGAGGCCGATCAGCAGCGTGCGCGGCTCCGCCCACGCCGACGTGGACTTCGCGCCCGTGGTGGCCTGGTGTGCCGCCGCGGCACCGGCGGCCGTCGCCTCGTGGGGCAAGAGGGAACGCAGACACCAGAATCCGGCAACGAGGATGATCACGGCGAGACCGATCAGGTGCTCCATGACACTGACCCCGGCCCACGACAGCGCCGCGCCCACGAGCGCGGAAACCACCGTTCCGCCGGAGAAAGCTGCGTGGAAATGCGGCATGATCGCGCGGCCGAGGTGCCGCTCGACATCGGCGCCTTCGAGGTTCATGCCGACATCCCACGAGCCGACGCCGAGACCGAGGACGAAGAGTCCCACCATGACGACACCGCGCGAGTGCATCGCATCGACCCCGGCGCCGACCACAAGGACGCCGAGGATCGCCGCCGCGAGGGCGGTGGAGATGACCCGCAACACCCCGAAGCGCTCGATGAGCCGTCCGGTCAGCGGCAGCGCGAGGACCGACCCGGCGGACAGGGCGAACAGCGTGGCCCCGAGCTGTCCTGGCGTCAGGCCGAGGGCGGCCTTCGCATCGGCGATCCGCGACGCCCACCCGGCGAAGGCCAGCCCGGCGAGAGTAAACAGGCCGAACACACTGGTCCGCGCGGCGAGAGCAACCGAGCGGTCGACGGCAGTGGGGGTCACGTCCATCCTTCATGCGAGCAGGGGCCGGCGGGGCGCCGGACCGGTGGGTATGCCGATTCTCCCCGCCCCACGTCCGTGGCCCTCGATCGCCGCCCGGTGGCCACAGCCGGGTCTCGGGAACACCGACAGCCGCGGTGAGGGAGTGTTCGGGGAGGGTTCGAATCGTTTCGAGTCGAATCGTTTCGACTAGTGTGGACTCATGCAATCCCGACGTCAAGTACGCCCGTGCCGGCCGCTCGGGACGTGAGCGGCGCGGCGCGTCCGAAGCGGGTCACGCTCCGGGACGTTGCCGCCCGCGCGGGGGTTTCCCTCTCGACCGCGTCGCTGGTGTTCAGTGGTCGCGGGCCGGTCGCCGCGTCCACAGCGGACCGCGTGCGGGCCGCCGCCGAGCAGTTGTCGTATGCCGGCCCCGACCCCCTCGCCTCCTCACTGCGCCAGGGCCGCGCCGGCACAGTGGCCGTGGTCGTCGAGGGTCGGCTCGGCGACGCCTTTGCGGATCCCTTCGCCCGGTCCGTCATGGACGGGCTGGCCGGCGAACTCGACGCCATCCCCGCGGGAATGCTGCTGCTGGCCCGGGTTCCGGGAGACGATGCGCGGTTGCTCGGCCAACTCGCCGTGGCCGCGTGCGACGGGGTCGTCTTTCCCTTGAGCGGGCCACGCACCGACCCGGCGGTCGACCTGATCGTGGGACGCGGCATACCCATCGTGGGTGCCGGGTCGCCGGTCGATCCCCGCGTCCCGCAGATCCGGGTGGACGAGCGCGGCGCGAGCGCCGCCATGACTCGACACCTAACGACCCTGGGCCACCGGAACATCGGACATGTCACGATGCCCTTGACGCCGGGCGCCATGACGAGCGTGGCGACGGCTGCCGATGTGGCCGATGCGGTGTATGGCGATGCACGCGGCCGAGCCCTTGGAGTCCTGGACGTCGCGCCCGCCGCCCGGGTGGTCCAGGCGGCGTCACTGGAGATTGCCGCCGGTATGACGGCCGCCCGACTCCTCCTCGACACCGCCCCTGATGCGCGCCCGACGGCGGTCGTCGCCCAGTCGGACCTCCTCGCGGCCGGGGTGATCCGCGCGGCGGGGGAACTCGGCATACGGGTGCCGGAGGACCTCTCGGTGACCGGATTCGACGGACTGGACCTGCCCTGGCTCGACTACGACCTGACCACGGTCGTCCAGGACGGTCGGGCTAAAGGGCGCGCCCTGGGTGAGCTCATCGCGCGGGCGATGGCCGGGCAATCCGTGTCGAGTCAGGCATTCCCGACGCAGTTGCGGGTCGGCACGACGACCGCGGTCGCGCGCCCCTGAGGGTCACGTCGGCTGGGCGACCGAGAGGCGTGCGCGCCCAGGGGGCCGACGTCGTATGCCGCGCCGTCACTCCCCCGTGGCCGTCACTCCCCCTTGTCGGCCGCGTCCGCCTCGTCTCCGTTCGCGCCGGTCTCGCTCTCGGCGTCGACAGCCTGCTCGGCGTCGGGGCTGGCCGTCGATTCGGCATCGGCCTGGGCGTCGGCGGCGCCGTCGACCTCGGCTCCAGAGTCGTCGGCACCAGAGTCGTCGGCACCGTCGCCGTCCTCGTCGTCCTCTGGTGCCAAGAGGTCAAGGTCGACGACATTGCCGGAGGCATCGGTGATCGTCGCCCGGTCGAGCACATTGGCCAGCGCCTTGCGGCGGGCGACCTCGGCCACAATTGCCGGCACTTGGCCTTCGGCGTCGAGGGCGCGGGCGAATTCGTTGGGGTCCATGCGGTACTGCTGGGCCTGCATGAGGAGATATTCGACGAACTCCTCCTGGCTCACCTCGACCTCGGCCTTCTCGGCGAGCGCGTCCAGCAGGAACTGGGTTTTCAGCGAGCGGCGGGTGGCCTCGTCGACCTCGGCGCGGTGCTCGGCGTCATCAAGGCGGCCCTCGCCATCGAGGTGACGGTTGACCTCGGCCAGGACAATCCCCTCGGGCAGTGGCACGTCGGTGACCTCGAGGAGGTGCTCGATGATGCGGTCGCGCGCCTGAATCCCTTGCTCGAACTTCTTGCCTTGTTCCACCCCGGAAGCCAGGTCCGCGCGCAGCTCCGCCAGCGTGTCGAACTCCGAGGCCAACTGGGCGAAGTCGTCGTCGAGCTCGGGCAGATTCCGGACCTTGACCGCTTGCACGGTCACGGTGCACTCGGCGTCCTCGCCCTGGTGCTCCCCACCCGCGAGCGGGGCCGTGAATGCCTTGCTTTCACCGGCCGTCATGCCGATGAGCGCGTCGTCCATGCCCGGCAGCATGTTGCCCGAACCGACTTCGTAGGAAACCCCGGTGACCGAGTCGATCTCCTCGTCGCCGATCGTCGCGCCGAGGTCGATCGTGACGAAGTCGCCGCTCTCGACAGGCCGCTCGACGGGGGTGAGCGTCCCGAACCGCTCCCGCAGCGTCTCCACGCGCTCATCGATGTCGGTCTCGGAGACCTCGACATCGTCGACGGACACCGCGATGCCGTCGAGATCGGGAAGGACGATCTCGGGACGAACCTCCACCTCGGCGGTGAACGCGAGCTCCTCCCCCTCCTCCATGGGCACCTGGGTGATCTCGACCTCGGGCTGACCGAGCGGGCGCAGGTCGGCGGCCTCCACGGCCTGGCCGTAGAACTGCGGCAACGCCTCGTTGATGGCCTCCTGCATGACTGCGCCACGCCCGACCCGCTGCTCGATGATCCGCGTCGGGACGTGCCCCTTGCGGAACCCGGGGACCGTGATCTGCTGGCCGATCGCCTTGACGGCGGCAGCGATGCTCGGCTCGAGCTCGGCATACGGGACCTCGACGGTCAACTTGACGCGCGTGGGGGTCAGGGTCTCGACGTCGCTCTTCACTTGGCGGTTCTCCACTTGGATGGTCTTGGCTTCTCAGTGCGAGCGGGCGACGAGAATCGAACTCGCGTAGCCAGTTTGGAAGACTGGGGCTCTACCATTGAGCTACGCCCGCAGCGCCCAGCGCCGGGTGGCGCAGAGCAGGGGGTAGCCTACTGCCCGCCGCCACCGCACCTGAAATCCTGTTCAGGTGCCCGCCAACGGCACACGGGGTATGGCGCAGCTTGGTAGCGCGTCCGCTTTGGGAGCGGAAGGCCGCCGGTTCGAATCCGGCTACCCCGACCAGGAGACTCGCTCCCGGGCATCCTCGAAGTCCAGCTGGCCAAACACGCAGGTGCCTCGACAGCCATGAAGACGAGGGCGCCGGAAGGGCGCGCTGGTAGACTCGCCAGGGCACGGGGCCCCGGCAGCCAGGAACGAGAAGGTGCCGCCCAGCACCGTCACCACCGCCGATCGAGTCGGCCTACACCCGAGATTGCATAAGGAACCCTGATGGCGCGTCGGAATCGCTCCCGGTGGACCGGAGCCGCCCTTCCGCTGCTGGTCATGGGTGGGATCTCCGCAGGGGCCATGTCTCCAGCCATCACTGCGTCCGCCGTCGCCCCGGCGAACGCCGGAATCGTGCGGGCGACCGAGACCTCGACAAGCTCCACGACCACGGACACCCCGACGTCGACCTTTACCGAGCCGTCGACATCGACGAGCCCGTCCACCAGCACAACGGACACCTCAACCAGCACGTCCACAACCACCACGTCCACAACCACCACAGACACCTCGACGACGTCCACGTCCACCTCGACAACGACGACCGACACCTCGACGAGTTCCTCGACAACCACGACCGACACCGCGACGAGCACGTCGGCGAGCACGACCGATACGTCCACGACGACCTTCACCACACCGCCGACATCGACGACCACCACCTTCACCCCGCCGACGTCGACGACCACTTCGTCGACGTTCACCAGCCCCGGGTCCACGTCGACGTCCTCGACGACGTCAACACCTGTCACCGGGACGAGCACTGTCGGCCCGTCGACCTCGACGACCACCTCCTCGGTGGCAGTTCCAGGGTCGACGTCGACAAATGCGCCCTCGGTGCAAGACCCCGGGACGACCTCGGACACCTCGTCGCGGGGGCGCGGGCGTGACGAAGACGACCACTCCCGCAGAAGGCCCGGGGGTGGCGGAGAAGGTCGCCTCCGTCGCCAGCAGCATCTTCGGGGGCAACGCCGACTGGGACCTGCTCAAGAAGACGTTCATCGCCGTCGCGCTGGGGGGCCTGGGGTGGCTCGCGCTGGTGGTCATGCGACCCCGCCGCCACTGACGACGCGCGGCACTCCGACGCCTTGGCCTGCCTCCCGCGTCGCCCCTGTCATCCAGCGGACTCAGGAAAGCGTCATGGCGTCGGCGCGCCTCCAGGATAGACCGGTGGGCGGCCCGCGTGGAGGCCCTTCGCCTCGAACCCGTCGAGCGGCTTCCATTCCGGCCGGTGTGTCTCCCGCGCGGTGAAGTCCGGGTGGGCGGCCAGCAGCGCGCGGGCGTGGTCGGCATACACCGGGTGGTCGGTCCCGATCAGCAGGACCCCGCCGGGCGCCAGCACGCCAGCCATCCGATCGAGCGTATGCCGCTGCACTAGTCGGCGTTTCTCGTGGCGACGTTTCGGCCACGGGTCGGGGAAGAACAGGTGGATGCGGTCCACGGATGCCGGCGGAAGGCCAGCCGAGAGGAGGTCCACAGCATCCCCGACGTAGACACGCAGGTTCGTCACCCCGGCGTCGTCGGCGGCAGCGAGCATGCGGGCAACGCCGGGTACGTGCACCTCGACGGCGAGGACGGACGCGAACGGGTGGGCGGCGGCATACGCGAGTGCGGCGGCGCCATGACCGGAGCCGATCTCGAACACCACCTCACCCGGCCGACCGAAGGCAGCGGGTGGGTCCACCGGAAGGGAGGTGACGGCATACCGCGGCAGGAGCGCGCCAAGGCGATCCCTGGTGAGCTCCGAGACCCGGAAGCGGGGGGTGTAACTGCGGATCTCCTGGGTCCTGCGGGGGGGCAGCCAGGCATGCGAAGGGGCCGGCACCCGACCGAGGGTACCGGCCCATTCGCGCGAATTCCGTCGCGGCGAACTCAGTTGGGCGCGCGCAAGACGGAGCCGCCCTTGACCACCCGACCGCCGGTGGCGGCGGGGTCCAGCCTGACGGTGTCCCGGGCCGCGATCGTGGTGAGGGAGGCGGAGTCCATCTTCAGCGTGCTCCAGTAGGGAGAGGACGTATAGAAAGTGAAACCGACCATCCCATAGCTGAAGCTGGAGTCGTAGCCCGACCACATCGTCTTGCCGTTGATGGAGTACGCGAAGAAGTTGTTCTGGGCCACGACCTTCAAATTCTTCCACATGGCGGATGCGATGAACGAGAAGTAGGTCCAGCTCATGAGGGGGTATGTCGAGCCGTCATACTCGACGCGGAATACCGACGCATATCCCGTGTTCGAGAACCCAAGGATGTAGCACGGTTGCCAGTGCCCGGAACTCGAGAGCGACATGGGATTGCCGCGGATCACGAGCGCATTGTTCCAGGTCCCGCCCCCGTTGCCGTCCCGCTTGACCTTGGCTTGGTAGACGAAGTTCGACCAATAGCCACCATGCTTCGTCGAGGTCCAGCTGTCCTGGAGGCCATCGGCGCGCCACATGCCCGCGGAGCGGTACCAGGGGCCACGAACCGCCGACCAGCCCTTGTTGTTGTAGGTGAACGAGCTCGACCACCCGGCCGCCCGGTCGGCGTCTGCGGCCACCGCGGACTGAGTGCTAGCCGCCCCGGCGACGAGGGTGCCGGCGGTTCCCAGCAGGAAATTCCTGCGTTCCATCAGATGTACTCCCCTTCTCGGACGATGCCCGTGAGCACCTGGGGCGACCCGTTCACCCCACCCGTCAAGAGAAGCAGCCCGATCGCCTCGTGTCCTCGGAATGGTCAAATTCGCGCCGAGGATTCTCCACGAGTCAGTACTCGAGTGAGCCCTTGAGGCGGTTGGCGGGGTCGTAGGCCGCCTTCACCGACCTCAGGCGGGTCAGGTTGGGTCCGAAGTAAGAAGACGAGGTGCGTCCCGGCTCGACGTAGTTGACGAACCCACCTGCGCTCATGCCGGCGACCTTTCCGTGGGCATAGTCGATCCACGACCGCGCGGCGGAGTAGGCGGTCGTCGAGTTGGTCGGGATCGGGCAGAACCACTGGATGAGGGCCGCATGGCTGCGGTACGGGAAGGCGGTGGCAGTCGCGGTGACGGCCTGCGTCATGCCCGTCAGAGGGCCGATCAGGGTCTGGAAGTTGACCTTGCGCTTGATCCCCTCGGTGACCGCCGCGATCAGCGCGGTCCCGGTCGCCGCCGTGACAGTCGTCAGCACATCGCTTCCGGCAGTGAAGTCGCGTCCTTTCGGGTTGGGGTTGCCGTTCGCGATGTCGAGGACCGTGTCCATATAGGAGGCGACCTTCGTCTCTCGGTTGATCGGCGTCACACCGACCATCCCGATCAGAGCGTCGCAATCGGTGTCTTGGTCGCCGGGCGCGGTGACGCCGTGCATCCTGACCAGGAAGGCGGTTCGGGTGGAGTTCGCGTTGAGGCTGAGCGTCACCTTCGTCGAGTTGTGGCTACTCGCGCTGAATGCTGCCCACGCGGCAATGGCCTTGGCTGCCGCAGTCGCGGGGAAGCTGATCGAAAACTGGCCGAGCATCGTCGTCTTGTGGGTGAGGAAGGTGAGGTCGGTGACGACCGCCATCTGGGCGCCGCCTCCTCCGCGCAGGCTCCAGAAGAGGTCCGGATTCTGGGTCGCCGAGGCAGTGACCACGCTGCCGTCGACCAGGACGCAGCGGGCCGAGACGAGTCGATCACTCGTCGTTCCGCGGGCCCTGACCTCCGGTCCGATGCCCCCGCCCATGGTCAGCCCCGACGTGCCGACGGTCGGGCAGGTCCCGGTCGGAATTGTGCGGCCGGCTTTGGCCAGAGCGACGTGGACGTTGTAGAGCCCGGCCCCGGCACCGATGGTGGTCTGCGTCTTCGCCGAGTTGAGGGTGACCGACTTCAATGCGCGCACGTCGAGGACCATGACGCCGTCACCGGTAGAACTGCCCACATAGCAGTGGCCGCCCGACCGCGGGGCGACGATGAGGTCGTATGCCGCGGAGAATTTCATCGCTTCCTGGACATCCCCCACCGTCGCTGGCTGAACGACCGCGAGGGGCATCCGGGAGTTCCACCTCGGATTGAAGAGTTGCTTCGCGGTGGCGTATGCCGTGTCGCTGGGCAGCAGGACGCGCCCGGTCATGCGGGAGTCGAGTGCCGCCCACGCCGAGGGGGATGGGTCGGTGCGATGGCCTACTGCGAGATCGGCGGGAGAGACCCAGCTCAGTGCAGCCAGGCCCGCGGAGCCAGAGAGGAATCGGCGACGGTCGAGAGTGCTCATCCTGGCAACGTAAGGTCCTGGATCAGATCCTGTCTTGCTTTTGTCAAGAAGTTGGCCCAATAGCACCCAGCCTTGTCGCGGGCTTGTGGCGGGCTCGATCGGTACTGACCGGCTATTCGCGCCAGATCAGCAGTACCGCCCGGTCATCCTCGGTCCCGCCTTGAGCGCCCCGGCACAGGGTGGCCGCCACCCCAGGGAGGCCGCCGACGCCGGCACGTTCTATCGTCCCCAGCATCCAGTCGATGCCGTCCGCCAGCTGGTTCGTGCGACTTTCGATGACCCCGTCGGTATAGATCAGGAGGGCATCGCCAGGGAGCAGTCGACGGCGGGTCTGGGGGAACGACATACCGTCCATGACCCCCAGGACCGGGCCGGAGCGGGCGAGGACGGTCTCCCACCGACCCGCCTGGGCGTCGTAGTGAATCGCCGGTGGGTGCCCGGCCGATCCGATGGCGAACTCCCCCGTCGCGAGGTCGATATCGACATGGACGGCAGTGGCAAAGCCCTCGCGCCAGTTCTCCCGCACGAGAAAGGCGTTGGCCGCCTCGAGGAAGCGCTCGCCCGGCACCTGACCCAACAGACCGCTAAGAGCGCTGGAGAGCATGAGTGACCGTGTCCCCGCGCGCAGGCCCTTGCCGCTCACGTCGACGAGGACGACCTCAAGCCGGGGGGCGAGAGAGTGGGAGCAGAGGAGGAAGTCACCCGAGAAGGATTCGTCGCGAGCGCCCGCCACAGCTCCTTCGGCCCGCCATCCGGGCGGGAGTTTCGGCAAGGTCGCCAACGCGCGTTGGCGCTCACGCAGGTCGACCAGCATGCGTTCGCCGGCGAAGCCGACCAACCCGAGCGAGGCCCGGGCGGTGGCGAGGAGATACATGACGAGCATCGTCAGGAGGATGGCGGCATACCCCACCCAGGACTGGGATCGCGTCTCGGTGACCAAGAGGGAGCCGGCGGTCAACCAAGCGAGCACATAGCCGAACGTGATCAGCAGGGGGGCCGGCGGGAGGAAGAGCCCCCCGATCAGGACGGCGGGGACGAAGACGATCCTGGGGAAGACGCCGGGCCAGGTCAAGAAGCATGCACCCGTGCCCGTGACCGCCGCGAGCGTGAGATAGAGCCGAGCCCGGACCGACAAGCCCTGGCGGACCAGGCGCTCCCAGCCGAGCCGGAGGCGGGCCGGCGTCGGACGGGCGAGCGCGACGTGCAGCGCCACCTGATGCGACCGGCTCAGGACGGGAGGGCAGGCAGGGTGTGGTCGGCCTCGTAGGCGCTGAGCAGACCGATCCGGCGCGCATGTCGCTCTTCGGCGCTGAATGGTGTCGCCAGGAAGGTCGACACCATGGACCTCGCCTGCTCGACGGTGTTCATCCGCGCGCCGATGCTGATCACCTGCGCATTGTTGTGCTGCCGGGCCAGCTGGGCCAATTCGTCGTTGTAGCACAACGCGGCCCGGATGCCGGCGACCTTGTTGGCCGCGATCTGCTCACCATTGCCGGAGCCGCCGAGAACGACGCCGAGGGTCCCGGGCTCGCCGGCGACGGCCTCCGCGGCCCGCAGGACGTAGACGGGATAGTCGTCCTCGGGGTCGTAGGAGGTCGGTCCGTGGTTGACGACCTCGTGGCCCTCCTCCTCGAGATAGGTGACGAGGTCACCGAGGAGGTCGTATGCCGCATGGTCTCCGCCGATATGGACCCTCACGCGCGCAACACCTTTCAGTCGAAGATCGGCGAACGCGTCCGCGTCCGCTTGAGCTCGAAGAACCCGTCGGTGCCGGCGACCAGGACGCACCCGTCCCACAACCGGCCGGCGGCCTCACCCGTGGGAGCCGGGCTGACGACCGGTCCGAAGAAGGCAACGCCGTCCACGGCGATGACCGGGGTGCCGACGTCCGTCCCGACCAGGTCGATGGCCCGGGCATGGCTGGCGCGCAATTCATCGTCGTAGTCGGTGGAGGTTGCGGCCGCGGCCAACTCGGTGGGCAGGCCGACCTCGGCCAGAGCCTCGGTCAGGATGTCGTCGTCCTGGCGTTGCTGCAGGTGGATGCGGGTGCCGATCGCGTCATAGAGCGGCTTGACGACGCCGTCACCGTGGGCCCGTCGGGCGGCGATGACAACGCGAACCGGAGCCCAGGCACGGTCCATGTGGGCGCGGTATCCCGGATCGAGGTCGCGGCCCTCGTTGAGGACCGCCAGGCTCATGACCGACCAGGTCACCTCAACCGGCCGGACCTTCTCGACCTCCATCAGCCAGCGTGACGTCATCCAGGCCCACGGACAGGTCGGGTCGAACCACATCTCCGCCGGGATGGCTGTGGATTGGTCGGGGGTGGGGGTCGGCATACGCCGATTGTGCCATCCCCGGCCGTGGCAGGATGGCGGCTTGGCCCTGACCGGGGCCGCGCGGCCAGCGCCGCGAAGGTGTCGAGGAGTGACGACGTGCCGGGATCCAATCTCACCCACGAGGAAGCCGCCGCCCGCGCGGCCATCCTCACCACCCGGTCGTATGCCGTGGACCTCGACCTGACGACATCGAGCGAGACCTTCCGCAGCGTCACCACTGCCCGATTCGATTGTGCGACACCGGGGTCGGCGACATTCATCGACCTGGTGGCGCCCTCGGTCCAGGCGATCACCCTCAACGGACGTCCCCTCGACCCGGCCATCCATTTCGACGGGACGCGAATCCAGCTGCCGGAGCTCGCTGCCGTGAACGAGCTCGTGGTCGAGGCCACCTGCTCCTTCATGAATACCGGGGAGGGCCTCCACCGCCTCGTCGATCCGGTCGACGGCGAGGTCTACCTCTATACCCAATTCGAGGTCCCGGACAGCCGCCGGGTGTTCGCCGTCTTCGAGCAGCCCGACCTCAAGGCCGCGTTCACGTTCACCGTCATCGGCCCGGAGCACTGGCAGGTCATCTCCAACTCCCCCACTCCCCCGGCGGAGCCGGTCAGAGCCGGGGTGGCCGTGTGGCGCTTCGAGCCCACCCCACGACTGCCGAGCTATGTGACGGCACTGGTCGCCGGCCCCTATGACGTGGTTCGAGACGAGGTCGAGACGCGAGCCGGCGTCATCCCGCTCGGGGTGTTCTGCCGCCGGTCGATGACTCCCCACCTGGATGCGGATAACGTCTTGGCCTGCACGAAGGCCGGGTTCGCCTTCTTCGAGGAGATGTTCGACGTCCCGTACCCGTTCGCGAAATACGACCAGATCTTCGCGCCGGAGTACAACAGCGGGGCCATGGAGAACGCCGGGTGCGTGACCATCAACGAGATCTACGTCTTCCGGGGCAAGGTCACCGAGGCCATCGTCGAGCGGCGCGCCCTGACGATCCTCCACGAACTGGCGCACATGTGGTTCGGCGATCTGGTCACCATGAAGTGGTGGGATGACCTGTGGCTCAATGAATCCTTCGCCGAGTGGGCCTCGACGACCGCCCAGGCGGAGACGACGCAATGGGCGTCGGCGTGGACGACCTACTGCATCCATGAGAAGACCTGGGCCTATCGCCAAGACCAGCTCTCCTCGACCCACCCGGTCGTCGCTCCCATCCGTGATCTGCATGACGTCGAGGTGAACTTCGACGGGATCACCTACGCCAAGGGAGCCTCGGTCCTGAAGCAGCTCGTGGCCTATGTCGGCCGGGACGCCTTCGTCGCGGGATTGCGCGCCTATTTCCGCCGGCATGCGTGGGGCAACACCCGGCTCGCCGATCTCCTCGCCGAGCTCGAGGCCGCATCCGGGCGTGACCTGGGCACGTGGTCCCGTGCCTGGCTCGAGACGGCCGGGGTGAACACCCTGCGCCCCCTCATCTCCACCGACGACCGCGGCCTGATCACCGCGGCAGCGATTGAGCAGACTGTCGCCTCCGGCGACGACCAGCTCCGCCCGCACCGCCTGGCCGTCGGCCTTTACGACCTCGACGGTGAGCATCTGGTGCGCACCGATCGCATCGACCTCGATGTCGATGGGCCCAGCACGGCGGTCGACGCCCTCGTGGGGCGGGCGCAGCCGGCACTTCTCCTGGTCAACGACCTCGACCTGGCGTACGCGAAGATTCGGCTGGACGAGCGGTCGCTGGCCACCGTCTTGGCCCGCCCCCGCGGCCTGACCGACAGCCTGGCCCATGCGCTCGTCGTCGCCTCGGTGTGGGATATGACCCGCGATGGCGAGATGGCGGCCGCCGACTACCTCACCTTCGCCCTCGATGTCATTGCGGGAGAGCGTGATTCGACCATGCTCCGGACGCTGTTGGCGCAGATCCAGACGTGCGTGGTGGCATATGTCGCACCGGGGGGGCGGGAGTCGGCATACGGCCTCGTGCTTGGCCGCCTGCGGGAACTCATCCCGTTGGCGGAACCCGGCAGCGATGCCCAACTCCAACTCGTCACGGCGTATGCCGCGTTGGTCCGTCCCGGTGACGACGTCGCCCTCGTGGCCGGTCTCCTCGACGGAAGCACCGTCCTGGGCGGGCTCACGCTCGACACCGACATGCGGTGGAGTCTCCTGACGGGCCTGGCCGCCGCCGGTCGCGCCGGTCTGCCCGAGATCGATGCCGAACTCGCCCGCGACGACACCGCCACCGGCCGCGAGCGACACGCGTGTGCGCGCGCCAGCATCCCGACCGTCGCGGCGAAAGAGGCGGCGTGGGCGGAAGGCGTCGGCGATCCGACGACCCCGAACTCCGTCATCCATTCACTCGCCCTCGGCTTCATCCACCCGGTGGCCGGGATCTGTTGCGGCCGTACGCCGTTCGCTTCCTCGACGCCGTCCTCCCAGCCTGGGATGCACGCACATTCGCCACCTTGGAGGAGATCAACGGGTTCTACCCGTGGGTGCTGGCCGACCAGGAGTTGCTCGATCTGACCGACCAGTGGTTGACGCGGCATCCCGACGTCGCCCCGGCCCTGCGGCGCACCGTCGCCGAGAACCGTGACACGGTCGCTCGTGCCTTGCGGGCCCAGGCCCGGGATGCGGCGGGCTCGTGACGCTCGGTCGGCTGCGCTCGGGGGCCGTGACGTGGGACAGCCTGTGGACGTGGTTCCAGGGCGTCCCCATCAGGGTGGTCGCGACGATTCTCGGCGCGGTCGTCCTGCGGTGGCTCCTGCACCGGGTCATCGGACGGACGATCGCCCTGGTCATCGCCCGGGGTGAGCGGGAGGAGCGATCCCGCACCGGACGCGTGATCGCCCATGCCGCCGGGTGGTCGCTGGAGAGACACAGCCAGCGCCTGGCGACGATGGGCACCCTACTGCGCAGCACCACGACGCTCGTGGTCGGGCTGGTGGCGACGCTGACGGTGATGTCGTTGTGCGGCATACCATTGGCGCCGCTGCTGGCATCCGCGGGGGTCGGCGGGGTCGCCCTGGGGTTCGGTGCACAGAGCCTCGTCAAGGACTTCTTGTCGGGGCTCTTCATGATCATGGAGGATCAGTACGGCGTCGGGGACGTGGTCGACGTCGGCGAGATCACCGGAACGGTCGAAGACGTCACCTTGCGGATCACGACTCTCCGCGACGCCAATGGCGTCACGTGGCATGTCCGCAACGGGGAGATCCTCCGGGTCGGCAACAAGAGCCAGGGCTGGGCGCAGACGATGGTCGACCTCCCCGTGGGCTACGACGCCGACGTCGAGACGGCCTTGGGTGCGCTCGACGAGGTCGCGGTCGACTTCGGTCAGGATGTCCAGTGGCGCGACAAGGTGATCGAACGGCCCCAGGTCCTCGGCGTCGAGTCGATCGCCGGCGGGGCGATGACCTTGCGGATGATCGCGAAATGTGTTGCCGGACAAGAGTTTCTCGTGCAGCGCGAGCTGCGGCTACGGGGCAAGAATGCGCTCGACCGGGCCGGTGTTCCCGGGCCGCAACCCCTCGGCATACCCCCGAAGACGGGAGGAATCCCATGACCGAAACCCCACCCGAGGCGACGACGTTCTATGACGCGGTCGGCGGCCACGACACTTTCGTGCGCCTGGTCGCCGGCTTCTATGCCGGTGTCGCGACCGATGCCCCGCTGCGGGCGCTCTATCCCGAGGAGGACCTCGGGCCGGCGGCGCAGCGGTTGCGGATGTTCCTCGAGCAGTACTGGGGCGGCCCCACCACCTATTCGCAGCTGCGGGGTCACCCTCGGTTGCGCATGCGGCACCTGCCGTATGCCGTCACGCCCGATATGCGCGACCGGTGGCTCACCCACATGCTCGCCGCGGTCGACGACCTCGGCCTCGAGCCGACCCTGGACGCGACGCTGCGTGACTACCTGGTGCGCGCGGCATACTCCTTGGTCAACGCGCCCAGCGAGTAGTGCACCGGCCTCGGGTCGCCCCATGCCCGCGGCTGCCCAGATGGTCGGTGGACCGCTGGTGGCCCCGGCGATCTGGGCCGCACCACCCACGGTCGTGATGAGCGACCGACGAGGCAGTCGCGCTCGCCGAGGTCAGGCCCTCAGCGG
This sequence comes from Nostocoides sp., assembly GCA_016702415.1. Classification (GTDB taxonomy): domain Bacteria; phylum Actinomycetota; class Actinomycetes; order Actinomycetales; family Dermatophilaceae; genus Nostocoides_A. Next base: position 1,355,653 of record JADJEA010000001.1, on the reverse strand, counting down.
GTGCCCGCGGCCGGCGAAAACGTCGGCCAAGAGGTCGATCCGGTCGGTGACGAGACCGTCCACCCCGAGGTCGAGCAGGCGCTCCATCTCCGTGGGCTCGTCGATCGTCCAGACGTGGACGTGCTTGCCGAGGCGATGGGCACGCTGCAGCAGCCCCTCCGTGAAGATGCGCACGGGCCGGCCGCCGACCTGCGTGATCAGCGGGATCTGCAGGACGGGCGCCGACGAATGCAGCAGCCGGGAGAGCACCCCGGGGGTGAATCGGAGGCCGGCAACGCCTCTGGGCCCGGCGGCCGTGGCCAGCTGCGGGCCCAACGCCGAACGGAGGGAGGCCAGGCGGGCGGCGGAGAATGATCCGACGCAGACGCGGCCGACCGCGCGGTGACGGGTCAGCGTGTCGACCAGCGGGGCCACCGCCTGCGGTGTCTTGCAGTCGATATTGAAGCGGGTCTGAGGGAACTCCTCGAGGACCTCATCGAGGGTGGGGATGGGATCTCCGGCGACCGTGCGCGCGCGGGCGACCTCGGCATACCTCTGCGTCGCGATGACACCCCGACCGTCGGTGACGCGCTCGAGACGGTCGTCATGGAAGACGAGCAGGACACCGTCGGCGGTGGCTTGCACATCGGTCTCGATATAGCCGAACCCCAGGCGGACCGCCGTCCTGAATGCGGCGATGGTGTTCTCCCGCCCCAGATTCGGCGACGTGAAGGAGCCGCCGCGGTGGGCGAGCCCGACGGGACGATCGGTGCGGAAGTACCCATGATCGGCGGCGCGCATCCGGCTATCCCGCCAGTCTCGCCCAGACGGCGGTGTCCGCGGGCACTGCGCCATCGCTGAGATCGCCCGAGGCGACCAGGACCGTCGCCCCCGGGGGCAGCGAGACGGGATCGCTCCCGAAGTTCACGAGGACGAGGGTGGGGTCAGCGTCGTCCCGGCCAGTGTTGACGAGCGCGAGGACCTCCTCGCCGTACCCGTCGACCAACACGAGACCGCCCAGGCCGAGTTCTCGCTCCCGGCGTATCTGCAGCAGGGTCCGGTAGAGCTCGAGCGTCGATCCGGCGACCCCCTCCTGCACGTCGGCCGCCAGGTCGGCGAAGGTGTCGGGTTGCGGCAGCCACGTCCGCGCGCTCGGGCCGAAACCGAGGCCCGGCGCATTGGCCACCCACGGCATCGGCACCCGGCATCCGTCACGACCGAGTTGACGCTTGTCGGTCCGGATGTAAACCGGGTCTTGACGCAGGTCGTCCGGGAGGGCGGTCGCCTCGGGCAGCCCGAGTTCCTCACCCTGATAGAGGTATGCCGACCCGCCCAGTCCCAGCATCAACATCGCTGCGGCGCGGGCGCGGCGCAGGCCGAGTTCGGCGTCCGGTTGCGGGTCGTCTGCTCCGATCCCGTTGGGCCGTGGCGTCCCGACGGGCAGTCCGAACCGACTTGCGTGCCGCACGACGTCGTGGTTGCTCAGGACCCACGTGGCGGGCGCCCCCACCGAGTCGCAGACCTCGAGCGAGGTGGCGATAACCCGGCGATAGTCCGCTGCCCGCCACGGACAGTCGAGGAAGTCGAAGTTGAACGCCTGGTGGAACTCGGTCGAACGGATGTAGAGGGCCGCGCGCTCGGGCGGGTGCACCCAGGCCTCCGCGCACAGGATGCGGTCGGGCGGGCCGTACCCGTCGAGGAGGGATCGCCATACCTGATAAATCTCGTGGACACCGTCCTGGTCCCACATGGGTGCCTTCGCCGTCGCGAGCCGCTCGTCGTCCGGGCCGGGCTGGTCGTGGGTGTAGCCCCAATCACGGAAGGTCTGATCCTTGACCAGACCCGCGGCCACGTCGACCCGGAATCCCGCCACGCCCCGCTTGACCCAGAAGTCGATGACGTCGAGAAACTCCTGCCGGACATCGGGATTGGTCCAGTCGAAGTCGGGCTGGGTGACATCGAAGAGATGCAGATACCACTGCCCGGGTCGCCCGTCGGCCTCGACGACGCGGGTCCAGCCCGGACCCCCGAACACCGACTTCCAGTCGTTGGGGGGCAGTTCCCCGTCCTCACCGCGACCGTCGCGGAAGAGATAGCGGGCGCGTTCGGGTGACCCGGGCGCCGCCGCGAGCGCGGCCGTGAACCACGGGTGCTCGCTGGAGGAATGATTCGGCACCAGATCGACGATGACCTTGATGCCCAACCCCGTTGCGTCGTCGAGGAGATCCTGGAAATCAGCCAGGGTGCCGAAGAGTGGGTCGATGTCGCGATAGTCAGCGACGTCGTAGCCGGCGTCCGCCTGCGGGGAGACGTAGAAGGGGGAGAACCACACCGCGTCCACCCCGAGCGCCGCCAGATAGGGCAGCTTCGCCCGCGCACCGGGCAGATCGCCGATCCCGTCGCCCGTGGAATCGGCGAATGACCGGGGATAGATCTGATAGATCACCGCCTGCCGCCACCAGGGCGCATCCGCCCGGTCGCGGGGGTGGACCGGGGTCATCTGGAGGCCGGGCAGCGACGGCGGTGTGGTCGAGGTCACGAGGAGCAATCCCACCACATGCTGGCGGCGCGATCGGGCACCATCCCGACCCTCAGGCTGAGGTGAGCAACTCGCTGAGTCGGTCGACGACGCGCGCGCCACCGGCCACGTGCCAGCGGTAGCCGCGATGCTCGACCACCCGCGACGTCCCGCCCGCGCCGATGACCAGGGCCACTCCGGGGAACCAGTCCCAATCCGGCGTCGAGTGTTGCAGGAAGGCACCGAGTCGGCCGGCCGCGACCCGGGCGATGTCGCACGAGCCCGAGCCGAGCATCCGCAAGGTGGCGGAGCCGGCACACGCGGCCAGCCAGGGCTGCATGATCTCGGGTTGCCCGAAACGGGTGGGGTGGAGGTAGGTCGCGATGGACACCTCCGACAGCGCTCGGTCGGGCAGTCGCGGCAGCGGTATGCCGTTCAGCCACGACTGTGCCTGCCCGTCCTCCTCGACCCGGCCCGTCCACGTTTCGTCGCAGGTGGCCTGGCAGACCGCGCCGATCAGTGCCGATCCGTTGCCGCGCAGGGCAATCGCGCTGCACCAGTGGTCGAGTCCGGATGCGTAGTTGTAGGTCCCGTCGATGGGATCGATGATCCACGACCGCCCGGACCGGCCGATTGCATTCGCGCCCTCCTCGCCCACGATCGCATCGTCCGGGCGCAGCTGCGTCAGGGCCGCGACGATGTCGGCCTCGGCGCGGGCATCGGCCTCGGTGAAGAAGTCGGACACCGACGTCTTTCGGGTGCGGGTCAGCGGCCGGCGTTGCCAGTACGCGCCGATCTCGGCCCCGCGGCGGACCAGGGCCTCCGCGAGCGCGAGATCGTCCTCGGCGGCCGCTCCCCCGGCGAGCGCCGCGATCCAGACCTCGGTCTCGGACAGGCGGTTTCCGGACTGGGCGTGTCCGGACTGGGCGTGTCCGGACTGGGCGTGTCCGGACTGGGCGTTTCCGGGCGAGCCGCGCATGACCCGACCTTAGCGGGCCAGGGCGTGACCGACGGGCGTGGTCAGTCGCCACCAGGCACCGGCCCGGCTCAGGCGCGCGACCTCACCCTCGCGGACGAACCCGAGTCCGTATGCCGCGAACGCCAGCCCCCGCGGCGCCATGGACGCGTCCACCAGACCCCCCGACCAGACGCGCGTCCGGAGTGCCTCGACCTGGGCGGCCGGCCCGGTTCCCGCCGCCGCGACCTCGGCGATCCCGGCCGCGGCCGCCGCCACGATCGTCGCCGCATCCATCTCGCCCTCGACGTGCCACCCGGAGCGTGGCGGCGACATCCCCGACCAGGGAACGAAGACGGACATCGGGGGAATCGGGAGGGTGACGGGTCCCGTGCCGGTCCCGGGCCGGGCGAGCCGGTCGAGGATCGCGGCGGCGGGACCGTCGCGTCGACCGCCGCGGGCTCGGCCAGACGCAGCAGCCGCAGCCCCAGCACCGCGCCCGTCCCGGTGACCCCGCGACCGCGCAGGACGCCGGCGTATGCCGCGAGCACCGTCCCGGAGGCGTGCAGGCGGATGGCACCGTCGGGGTCGAGGTGGCGCAGGCGCGCGGCATACGTCCTGAGGTCGGCGAGACTCTCGGGGTCGGGAAAGGCGAGCGCAGTCACCGGGTCACCGCCGCCGCCACCGAAACGAGACGGGTGCCCCGAGGAGTTCGGTCAGCCGCTGCGTCTCGCCCGGGTCCAGCCGTCGCGGGCGCGCCTGGCCGAGGTCGTAGGCGACCAGACCCGTCTCGGCTCGGGCATACACGCGTGATCCGACCGCGGGCGGGTCGGCGATCTCGTAACCGACGTCGAAGCCGGCCGTGCTGACGGCGCTGGGCCACAAGGTGATTCGCACGGGAGCCGGCCGAAACACCAGCGGGGCCAGGTATTCGATCTCGTGCCGGCTGACGATGACGCCACGATGGAGCAGTTCCTGCCCGTCGAACCATGCCCCCAGCGCGACCACGCGCGCGTCCTCCAGGAGCCGGAGGAATTGCACATTGTTGACATGGCCATACGCGTCCATGTCCGACCAACGCAACGGGACATCGACGGAGAGCGGTTCGGGCATACCCCTATTGGACACCGTCGACCTTCTAGGGTGGGTGCCGTGCCCCTCGATGACACCGATCCCATGTACGGATTGCTCGCACTCCTGGACCTGCAGGAGGTCGGGACCGCGACCATCGCCGTGTCAGGGGCGGCCGACGCGTCCTCGGATTCCGCCGAGCGGGGGATGCGGGTGTTCGTGGGGCCGAGTCAGCGCACTCCTCAGGAACGGGTTTTCGGCGGGCAGGTGCTCGCGCAATGCGTCATCGCCGCTGGCCGGACCGTCGCGGACATCGCGCCCACGCGGCGCATCCACAGCCTCCACGGCTATTTCATCCGTCCGGGCGACGACAAGCAGCCGATCCGGTTCGCCGTGGAGGAGTTGCGCGATGGGAACTCCTTCTCCACCAGGCGCGTTCACGCGCTCCAGCACGGCCACGTCATCCTCTCGATGACGACGTCATTCCAGGAGCCGGCCAGCGGTCTCGACCATCAGGACCCGATGCCGAGCGTGCCCGCGCCGGAGGACCTGCCCCCCTGGGAGCCGGACGAGACCGACGCCCACGCGCGCTGGCGGCGGCGGCGCCTCGTGGAGTTGCGGCATGTCGAGGGCGACCTGTTCCGCGACCGGGTGTCGCCGGAGTCCGCCAGCCAGCACGTATGGATGCGCACGATCGCCCGCCTCCCGGACGACCCGCTCATCCACGCGGCTGTGCTCGCGTTCGCCTCCGACTACACGCTGCTCGAGGGCGCGCTGCGGCGGCACGGCCTGGGGTGGACCGATCCGCGGCTGCGCGTGGCGAGCCTCGACCACGCGATGTGGTTCCACCGTCCGGGCCGCGCCGACGAGTGGCTCCTGTATGCCGAGCACTCCCCCTCCGCGCAGGGCGGCCGGGGCTTGGGTCGCGGACGGATGTACACCCGCGACGGTCTCCTGGTCGCCAGTGTCGCTCAGGAGGGGATGGTGCGGGTCAAGGGCGAGTAGGCCGACCCGCGCGGGGGCACCAGACCGCGGTCGACGAGGCCGCGCAGGACGACGGTGCTGCGGGCCTCGGCGCGCACGCTCGTCCCGGCACGGCGCACCCGACGACTGACGGTTTCGGCTGCGGTGTCGATCTCCACCCGCCACGACGAGCCGTAATGCCGGCTCGGAAGGGTGAAGTCCAGCGGCTCGAAATGGGCGTTGAAGATCATCAGGAAGTTGTCGCCCCGGATTCGCTGCCCACGCCGGTCCGGCTCGGGGATGGCCTGGCCGTTGAGGAAGACCATGACGGAGCGGGCATATCCATTGCGCCAGTCGTCCTCCGACATCTCGGTCCCGGCAGGGGTGAACCACGAGATGTCGTGGACCTCGCTCTCGCCGCCGTGGTCGGCGCTCCCGGCGAAGAACCGCCGCCGCCGGAACACCGGGTTGTCCCGGCGCAGTTCTACCAGGCGTCGGGTGAAGTCGAGCAGGTCCGCCTGGGCCTCGGTGAGTTCCCAGTCCATCCAGGTGATCTCGTTGTCCTGGCAGTAGGCGTTGTTGTTGCCGCTCTGGGTGCGACCGATCTCATCACCATGCGCGAGCATCGGAACGCCTTGGGAGAGAAGGAGAGTGGTCAGCAAGTTCTTGTGCTGACGGGCCCGCAGCGTCAGCACCGCGGGGTCGTCGGTCGGCCCCTCGACACCGCAGTTCCACGACCGGTTGTGGCTCTCGCCGTCGCGATTGTCCTCCCCATTGGCCGCGTTGTGCTTGTCGTTATAGGACACGAGGTCGTGCATCGTGAATCCGTCGTGGGCGACGACGAAGTTGATCGACGCGATGGGTTTGCGGCCGGAGTGCTCGTAGAGATCGGAACTCCCGGTCAAGCGGGAGGCGAACTCTCCGAGGGTGGCCGCCTCGCCCCGCCAGAAGTCGCGGACCGTGTCGCGGAACTTGCCATTCCACTCCGTCCACAGCGGCGGGAAGTTGCCGACCTGATAGCCCCCCTCCCCGATATCCCACGGCTCGGCAATGAGCTTGACCTGGCTGACCACCGGGTCCTGCTGGACCAGGTCGAAGAACGCCGAGAGGCGATCGACCTCGTGGAACTGACGGGCAAGGGTGGCGGCGAGATCGAAGCGGAACCCATCGACGTGCATCTCGGTCACCCAATAGCGCAGCGAGTCCATGATCAGTTGCAGGACATGGGGATGGCGCATCAGGAGGCTGTTGCCGGTGCCGGTCGTGTCGTAGTAGTGGGCGAGATTGCTCGACACGAGCCGGTAGTAGGCGTTGTTGTCGATCCCGCGGAATGCCAGCGTGGGACCGAGCTGGCTGCCCTCGCCGGTGTGGTTGTAGACCACGTCGAGGATGACCTCGATGCCCGCCTCGTGCAGCGCCTTGACCATCGCCTTGAACTCCAGCACCTGCTCCCCGCGGGTGCCGTATGCCGCATACCCGTTGTGCGGGGCGAAGAACCCGATCGTGTTGTAGCCCCAGTAGTTGGACAGCCCCCGGTCCTGGAGGTGGAAGTCGTTGACGAACTGGTGGACCGGCATCAGCTCGATCGCTGTCACCCCGAGGTCGACGAGGTGCTGGACGGTTGCGGGGTGGGCGATCGCGGCATACGTCCCCCGGATCCGTTCGGGGATCTCGGGATTGCGCATCGTCATCCCCTTGACGTGCGCCTCGTAGATGACGGTGTTGTGGTACTCGTGGCGCGGCGGCCGGTCCTGTCCCCAGTCGAAGAACGGATTGACGACGACCGACAGGAGGGTGTGGCCAAGGCTGTCCAGGCCGTTGCGCTGACCGGTGGTGCCATGGGCCGGGTCGCTCATCGGATAGCTGAACAGCGACTCGTGGCCGTCCATCGTCCCGTCGATGGCCTGGGCGTAGGGGTCGAGGAGCAGCTTGTCCGGATCGCACCGGTGTCCGCGCTCGGGATCATAGGGACCGTGGACCCGGAAGCCGTAGCGCTGGCCAGGCAGGACGCCCGGGAGATAGCCGTGCCAGACGAACCCGTCCACCTCGGCCAGCCGCACCCGTCGCTCCCGCCCGTCGTCGTCGACGAGGCAGACGTCGACCGCGCCGGCGATCTCGGAGAAGACGGCAAAATTGACCCCGGAGCCGTCATAGGTGGCTCCCAGCGGGTAGGGCCGACCGGGCCAGATCTCCACGGAGTCCCCTCGCTATGGTGGCAGGTGGAAGTCCTCAACCTATCCGAGTAGGAGCACCACCATGAGCAACATACGGGCCGCGGTCGTCACGGGGGCCGCCCGGGGTATCGGCGCCGCCACGGCCCGGCGCCTAGCCAAGGACGGGTATGCCGTCGCCGTCGTCGACCTGGACGAGGCCGCCTGCGCCGCCACTGTCGAGGCGATCACCGCCGAGGGTGGTCGGGCTCTCGCCGTCGGCGCCGACGTCTCCGACGCCGGTCAGGTCGAGGCCGCCATCGCGCGGATCTCCGCTGAGCTGGGCGCGCCGGTCGTCCTCGTCAACAACGCGGGGATCATCCGCGACAACCTCATCTTCAAGATGACGGTCGCGGACTGGGACGCCGTCGTGAACGTCCACCTCCGTGGCGCGTTCCTGATGACGAAGGCGTGCCAGGCGTTCATGACAGCCGAGAAGTTCGGCCGGATCGTCAACCTCTCCTCGTCCTCCGCCCAGGGCAACCGGGGCCAGGCGAACTACTCGGCGGCGAAGGCCGGCCTGCAGGGGTTCACCAAGACCCTCGCGATCGAACTCGGCAAGTTCGGGGTCACGGCCAATGCCGTCGCGCCCGGGTTCATCCAGACCGACATGACCGCCGCCACCGCGGCCCGGGTCGGGGTCCCGTTCGAGGACTTCATCAAGGGTGCCGCCGCCCAGATCCCGGTCGCCCGGGTGGGCCAGCCCGACGACATCGCGGCGACGATCAGCTTCCTGTGCAGTGACGAGGCCGGCTTCGTCTCCGGCCAGGTCATCTATGTCGCCGGTGGCCCGCTCGACTGACCCCCGAACGGCTCGGTCGGGTCGGTCGGTTGCGCCGGCTCGACCGGACTGACGACAGCGGCGGGCCAGGTGCCGGCTCCACGTCACGTGGAGCCCGGCACCTGGCCCGCCGACATCTGTCCGGGGCCCTCTGCCTGGATGAGGGGATGGACCCTCCGCGTCAGAGCCCAGAGCTCAGCGTGACGCCGCCGTCGACGATCAGGGTCTGCCCGGTTATCCACGCGGCATCCTCGGAGAGCAGGAAGCTCACCGCCCCGGCGATGTCGTCCGGGACACCGAGACGTTTCATGGGATAGGGGGCGGCCGCCTTGGCCTCGTCCGCGGCATACAACGCCTCGGCGAACTTCGTCTTGACCACCGCGGGAGCGACGGCGTTGACGCGGACCGCGGGAGCGAGTTGGTAACCCATCTCCAGGGTGAGGTGGATCAGCGCCGCCTTCGACACGCCATACATCCCGATCACGCCGGTGGCGCCGATCCCGGCCACCGACGCCACATTGACCACGGCACCGGGGCGAGCGCTGCCGAGCCCGGCCGCGACGGCCTTCTGGGTCCACGCGAAGGCCGCCAGGACGTTGGTCTCCATGATCTTGCGGGCAGCGTCCAAGGGGGTGTCGAGGATGGGCCCGTAGACCGGGTTGATCCCGGTGTTGTTGACCAACAGATCCACCGAGCCGTATGCCGAGACCGCCCTCGCGAGGACCTCCTCCTGGTGCGCCTCCACCGAGGTGAAACCCGCCACACCGCTGGCGTGGTCGGGTCCACCAAGCGTGGCCACCGCCTCGGCGAGCGGCTCGGGTTTGCGGGCGGTGATGACCACCCGCGCGCCCTCGGCCACCAGGCGCTGTGCGATCGCGAAGCCGATGCCTCGGGAGGCGCCAGTCACGACCGCGACAGCGCCGTCGTGCCGACCCGTCACAGGCCGAGGTCCCGGCCGATGAGCTCCTTCATGATCTCGTTGGTGCCGGCCCAGATCTTGTGGACGCGCGCGTCCTTCCACGCCCGAGCGACGCGGTATTCGTTCATGAAGCCGTAGCCACCGTGCAGCTGGACGCACTCGTCGAGGACGTCGCACTGGACCTGCGAGGACCACCACTTCGCCTTGGCCGCGTCGACCGGCGTGAGCTTGTGCTCGGTGTGCGCCAACACACAGTCGTCGATATACGCCTCGGCCACCTCGACCATCGTGACGAGCTCGGCGATCTTGAACTTGTTGTACTGGAAGGTGCCGATCGGCTGGCCGAATGCCTTGCGGTCCTTGGTGTACTGAATCGTCTCGGCGAGGATCTGCTTGGCGTTGGCGAGATTGCCGACGGCCGCGCCGATGCGCTCCTGCGGGAGGTGCTTCATCATCTCGATGAAGCCCATGCCTTCGGGGCCGAGGAGGTTGCCGGCGGGAACCCGGACGTTCTCGAAGAAGAGCTCCGACGTGTCCGACTCGGGCTGTCCGACCTTGTCGAGCTTGCTGCCCTTGGTGAAGCCGGGCATGTCGGCTTCGAGGACGAAGAGCGAGATGCCCTTGGCGCCCTTGGTCGGGTCGGTGCGCGCGGCGACGATGGCCAGGTCGCACTGGTGGCCGTTGGTGATGAAGGTCTTGGATCCGTTGAGCACCCACACATCGCCGTCGCGGACCGCGGTGGTCTTCAGCGCGGCGAGGTCGGAGCCACCCGACGGCTCGGTCATCCCGATGGCGATGATCTTCTCGCCGGAGGCGATGCCGGGCAGCCAGCGCTCCTTCTGCTCCTGCGTGCCGAGGTGGGTGATGTAGGGCGCACAGATGTCGGCGTGGATGCCGAAACACGAGGCGGCCGACGCGGTGAACTTCGAGACCTCTTCGCCGAAGACGGCGTTGAAGCGGTAGTCGTCGATCCCGGCGCCGCCGAACTCCTCCGGGATGTTGAGGCCGAAGAAGCCCTGCTTCCCCGCCTCGATCCAGATGCCGCGCTCGATGACCTTGTCCTTGATCATCTGCTCGGCCACCGGCTTGAGGGTGCGCTCCACGAACTCCCGCACGGATTCGCGGAAGGCCTCGTGGTCCGGACCGTAGATATTGCGGGGCATGAAGGACTCCTGTTCACGTCTTCGTGGGTGTCTAAGCGCTTGCTTAGTTTATCGGGTCCGAACCGAGCCGTCACGGGGCCACATGGGGCATATTTGGGTTCATGAGTGAGGCGACGAGGGCGGCACCGCGCGTTCGCCGGTATGCCGTCCCCGCCATCCCGCTGACCGAGGGAGTCACCTCGACCGCCCTGAGGCTCATGGAGGCGGCCGCGGATGCGTTCTCCGACTTGGGTTTTCACGGAACCACGACCCGGGACATTGCCAGCCGGGCCGGGCTCTCCCCGGCCGGGGTCTATGTCCACTTCACGTCCAAGGAAGACCTCCTCTTCAACATCTGTGAACGAGGACACACGGCCGCCCGGGACATGCTCGTCGACGCGGCGCGCAGCGCCTCCAGCCCGACCGAAGCCCTTCTCGCGATCGTGTCCAACTTCTCGCGATGGCACGCCGAGCAGTACCGCGTCGGCCGGATCGTCCAATATGAATTCGGTCACCTGACCCCCGCGCACCAGGAAATCGTCATGGGGCTGCGCAAGCAGATCAACGCCGCCGTCCAGGACGTCCTGCGGCACGGCGTCGCCGCCGGCGAGTTCGATGTCCCTGACGTTGCGGCCACCGTGCTCGCCGTGCTCTCGTTGTGCATCGACGTCGCCCGGTGGTATCAGCCCGGCATCCGCCGCCGTCCCGAGGAGATCGGGGCGACCAATGCCGCCCTCGCGCTGCGCCTGGTCGGCGGGACCTGACCGGCCCCCGCGGGGGGCCCTGGCCGTCCTCGTCGGTGCTGTGGAGGAGGCCGAAAACCGGCGTCCGTGGACACTCGCTTCCATGGGCGTTCCCGGCCCGATTCCCGCGGCGTCCAACATCCGGACGACAGGACCGGCGCCGCAGCAACCGGAGGCGAAGCCGTTCCCAGCGGTGAGGGCATCAATGAGGTCGCCATGCCGGACCGCGGAGAGCTTCTCAACCGAGCCGTATGCCCGCGTGCAGACGGAATCGGCCGTCACCTGCGCTGCACTGGTCGGCCCGGGACGGGCAGCGGCGGCGTCGACCCCGGCAACCGATGTGGCGACGAGGACGGCAGCGGCCGTGGCGAGGAGACGTCGGGGGCGACGCGTGTTCATGGTGACTCCTTCGGAGGTCCGGTCGTGCCCTGCGCACGACTCACACCTCAAGACGCACCTGACGACCTGAATGGCTGTCCGGGTCGAGACTGTCTCATCACAGTTCCCGTGGGGCGGCGCCGATCCGAGTAGCGTGGAGGCGTGGAGGTCGAACAGGATGACCTGAGTCGGCCACAGGTCAGACGACTCTTGGCCGAGCACCACGACGGGGTCGGTGGCGGGCGCCCCTTCGATGACGACGACCTGTCGATGGACGGAGGGATGGACGGGCTGCGCGATCCCGATCAGACGGTCTGGTCCGTATGGCGCGACGGCCACCTCCTGGGACTGGGCACCTTGAAGGAACTCCCGGACGGCAATGGCGAGATCGAGTCGATGCGCACGCCGGTGGAGCACCGTGGGCAGGGCGTGGCGACCTTTGTCCTGCGCAAGCTCCTCGATGAGGCGCGGGAGCGCGGCTACGGACGGGTCAGCCTCCAGACGAGCACGAAACCCGCCTTCGAGACGGCCCGCCGTCTCTATGCGCGCCACGGGTTCGTCGAATGCGGGCCGTTCGCCGACTGGGAAGCCGACGCCACGAGCATGTTCATGACGATCGACCTCGCCCACGCCTCGGGGTCCCTCCCCGAGTCCGGGGCCTCAGCAGAACCCGCCCCCGAGTGACCTGCCGGGAGTGACGTGCCAGGAGTGATCTCGCGTCAGTCGCGGTGGAGTTTGCGGTAGGTGACCCGGTGCGGCCGGGCGGCCTCCTCGCCGAGACGCTCGACCTTGTTCTTCTCGTAGGCGTCGAAGTTGCCCTCGAACCAGAACCACTTGCTGGGGTCTGCCTCGTCGCCCTCGTAGGCGAGGATGTGCGTGGCCACCCGGTCGAGGAACCACCGGTCGTGGCTGATGACCACGGCGCAGCCGGGGAAATCCAGAAGGGCGTTCTCCAGCGACCCCAGAGTCTCCACGTCCAGGTCATTGGTCGGTTCGTCGAGGAGCAAGAGGTTGCCGCCCTGTTTCAGGGTCAACGCGAGGTTGAGGCGGTTGCGCTCTCCACCGGAGAGGATCCCGGCCTTCTTCTGCTGGTCAGGCCCCTTGAATCCGAACTGGGAGACATACGCCCGAGACGGGATCTCCACCTGACCAACTTTGATGTGGTCGAGCCCGTCGGACACGACCTCCCAGAGGTTCTTGTCGGGATCGATCCCGGCGCGACCCTGGTCGACATACGAAATCTTCACCGTCTCCCCGACCTTGACACTTCCGTCGTCGGGCTCCTCCAGTCCCACGATGGTCTTGAAGAGCGTCGTCTTACCGACGCCATTGGGACCGATCACGCCGACGATGCCATTGCGGGGGAGGGTGAAGGAGAGACCGTCGATGAGCACCCGGTCGCCGAACCCCTTGCGGAGCTTGGCGACCTCGATGACCTGGGAGCCCAGCCGCGGCCCGGGCGGGATGGCGATCTCCTCGAAGTCGAGCTTGCGGGTGCGCTCCGCTTCGGCGGCCATCTCCTCATACCTGGCCAGTCGGGCTTTCGACTTCGCCTGGCGCCCCTTGGCGTTGGACCGGACCCAGTCGAGTTCGTCGGCGAGCCGCTTGGCGAGCTTGGCGTCCTTCTTGCCCTGGACCTCCAAGCGGGCCCGTTTCTTCTCCAGATAGGTCGAATAGTTGCCCTCGTAGGGATACGCGCGGCCGCGGTCGAGCTCGAGAATCCACTCGGCGACGTTGTCCATGAAATACCTGTCGTGGGTGACCGCAACGACGCAGCCGTGATAGGCGGCGAGGTGCTGCTCCAGCCAGAGGACGGATTCGGCGTCGAGGTGGTTGGTGGGCTCGTCGAGGAGGAGGAGATCCGGCTTCTGCAGGAGCAGTTTGCACAGGGCGACCCGGCGCTTCTCTCCCCCGGACAGGACCGAGACGTCAGCGTCCGGCGGCGGGCATCGCAGCGCGTCCATGGCCTGCTCGAGCTGGGAGTCGAGGTCCCACGCGTCGGCGGCGTCGATCTTCTCCTGGAGCTGGCCCATCTCCGTCATGAGTGCGTCGAAGTCGGCGTCAGGATCGGCCATGAGCTCGGAGATCTCGTTGTAGCGGTCGAGGGCCTTCTTGATCTCCCCCGCACCCTCTTCGACATTGCCGAGGACGGTCTTGGTCTCGTCGAGCTGCGGCTCCTGCATGAGGATGCCCACGGTGTAGCCCGGGGTGAGCCGGGCCTCGCCGTTCGAGGGCTGCTCGAGTCCGGCCATGATCTTCAGGACCGTCGACTTCCCCGCGCCGTTCGGGCCGACGACGCCGATCTTGGCGCCCGGCAGGAAGGACAGGGTGACGTCATCGAGGATGACCTTGTCCCCGTGCGCCTTGCGCGCGCGCGAGAAGACATAGATGAACTCAGGCATGCTCGCAAGGCTACTGGCGGCCTCGGAGCGCGCCGAAATCGACAGTTGTCCACAGGGTGGGTGCGGGGCACGATCCGTCGCCGTCCACATGCCCGCCGCATCCTCCTTTCGTATGCCGCGCGCCCCCGCCACGATGGAACGGCACCCTCGGCGGGACCAGCCCGCCGAGATGACGAGAGGCGGGGGACATGAACGAGACGCTGGTGACCCTGGTGGGCCGGGCGTGCGAGGACCCGGAGCGTCGGGTCGGGGCGAGCGGGGTGGTCTTCACGAAATTCCGGTTGGCCACCTCGCCGCGGCGGTGGAATGCCCGGGCGGGCAAGTTCGAGGACGGTGTGACGAGCTACTACTCCATCCTCGCGTTCGCCCAGATGGCCGAGAACATCACCTCCTCGGTCCACAAGGGTGACCCGTTGATCATCCAGGGCAAGCAGACGGTCAAGACGTTCCGGCGCGAGGACGGCTCGATGGCGGTGACTATCGAGCTCGACGCGGTCCATATCGGCCACGACCTGGCCCGGGGCGCGACGACCTTCCTCAAGGGGGGCCGCTTGACCGTCGACCCGAACGACCGCACCACGGACCCGGCGATCAACCAACTTCGCGTTGAGCAGGATGCCGGCTCCCAGGGCGCCTGGGATTCTCCGCCGGCCCAGCGGATGCCCGCGTGGGCGGGTGGACCCACGGACGACGGGCAGCGGCCGTCTCATCTCCCGGCGTTGCCGCAACACGGCCTGCAGCCTGGCGACGAGCCGGACACCTTCGTGGCCAGCTACGAGGAGATCGCATCGTGGGGTGGCCCGGCAGATGACGACAGGGGCGAGGAGCCGGACGCGGGGGCGGACCTGGCGACCGCGGATATGGCGGCCACGGCTATGGCGGCCAGCGACATGACGGTCACACACATCTCGACCGGTTCGGACGAGGACGCCGGCGGGGCCCCGTCCGAGAGATCCCCTGCTGCCATGGGAGCCTGATTTGTTGGGCACGTGCCGGGTCGACGCCGGCCAGTCGTCAGGCAGGGCACTCAGCGGCGAGCGGCGTCGAGCTGGGTCCGGGTGCGCCGATGTCGCGACAAGACGTCGGTAACCGGTCCGAGGATGAGTGCGTCAGCCACCGAGCCAACGGCAGCGTGGAGCCGCCGCTTCGTCGCCAGCCCTCGGCGGCGGGCACCCACGCTGGCGACCCACCGGGACAGCAAGGCGAGCAACCAGCCCGCCAGGAGCCCACCGATGAGCAGGACCAGAGAGAGCGACACGGGCCCGACATAGACCGAGGGCAGCTGGATCAGCCCCCCGGGACCGAGGAGCAGCTGGGTGAGCGTCCAGGCGAGCCCGACCAAGGCGGTCAGCGCGGCGACCCACTGGAGGGTTTTGACCACGCTCCACCACACGGGCTCCCGACGCTGGAGCGAGGTGCGAACGATTGCCTGGTCGAGTTCGTCGGCGAGTCGCTCCTGGGGCGGCAGCGCCGCAGCCGCGACGGCCTCCGCCCACAAGCGCGGCAGGCCCTCCGATGCCGTGTCGGCGAGGCGCCGAGCGGCGAGATCCACCGCCGCCCGGGCGGCCGGGGTCGCCTGCGGCAGTGACGAGCGGCCCACGGCTCGCCGGACGTCGGCGTCGATGGAGGGAGCGGGCGCATCCAACCGGAGCCGCCCGAGGGGGTTGGGCTTCAAGCGCACGATCCATCGGGTGAACGGCCAGCCTCCGGCCGCAATCGCCGAGCGCCGGTAGTCGTTGGCGACCGCATCGACGACGGCAGGCACGCCGCAGGCACGCCCCAGTGCATCGACGAGGGCCTCGGAGGAGGCGTTCCCCAGATCGACCTCCTGGTCGGCCACCCCGCGTCGGAGCCCGTCGGCGGCCGTCCGAACGTCCGCGTCGAGCCGCATCCTCGCCGCCGTGGCGCCGGCGACAGCCTCGCCCAGGCGGGCCCGCAGCTGGGGAACGCCAAGTCCGGTGCGCGCCGACGTGGCGATCACGTCAGCCGAGGTGAGGCCATCGCGCAGAAGCAGCCGGCGCAGGTCGGCCGAGCACTCGCCCAGCTGGGCCGTGGTGAGCCGGTCGGCCTGATTGAGCACGACGATCGTCACCGCGTCGTAGTGGCGCATCGCGGCGACATAGTCGTCGTGGAGGCGGGCATCGGCATACTTCTGGGGGTCGGTAACCCAGACGAACACGTCGACGAACGAGAGCACCCGCTCCGCCTCCGCCCGATTCGCGCTCTCCCGCGAATCGAAATCGGGCAGGTCGAGCAACACCAACCCGTCCAGCGGGGTGCCGCGCTCCGTGGTGACCTGATGCCGGGACCCGACTTGAAGCCAGTCCAGCAGCTCGCCGGCGGGTTCTGGACCCCACACAGCCGCCGTTGGTGTCGCCGTGGTCGGTCGCCGGGCTCCGGTGGTCGCAACGGCACCGCCGACGACCGCGTTGAAGAGCGACGACTTGCCGCTGCCGGTCGCCCCGGCGAAAGCGACCACCGTGTGGGCACCGGTATGCCGCCCACGCTCGGTGACCTTCTCCAGCACGGCTCGGGCGCGCTCGACCTCCGGTGCAGGCAATTGCGCTCCGCCGGCCTCGAGAGCATCCGTCAAGGCCGTGGCATGCGCGCGCAACGACTCCGCGGTCACGCTGGGCGCGCTCCCTCCCCGGCCCATCTTGAACACACTCATCGGGCCGCCTGGACCCGGTCGAGGGCTCGGGACAACTGGTCGGCCTGGTCCGCGGGGACGTGGACGGTGCCGATGGCCTCGGCATACCGCTTCGCCTCGGACTCCACCAGCGCGTCGGACCGAGCAATCAGGGCGGCCCGCGCCTTGGCCGCCATCGTGCGCACCGCCTGGTCGCCGAAGATCGCCTCCAGGACCCGTTGCGCCAGCACCGCGGTCCCGCCCGCGATCCCCACCTCGGCTCCGGAAAGGCCCGCCGTGTGGGTGAAGACGACGAGCATGAGGAACATTCCCACCCCGTTGATGCCGTATGCCGCGATCCTCGCGTTCGTGCGCCGGTTGCCGCCCTCCGAGCTGACGAGGTCGAGGACGTCGCCCTGCCACAGACGCACGGCCCGGTCGACCTCGGCCGGGAACCCCGGCGAGGATCGGGCCAGACCGGGATGCAGGGCAAGGATCTCCGCACCCGCCGGAAGACCCCGCCAGGTGCGGGCGACATCGATTGCGGCGCTGTCGGCATTGGCCTCAATCAGCTGGGCGACGCCGGTCTGCAGAGCGTCGTCAACCGCCTCGGGCACCGGCGCCGCCGACCCCCGGAAGACGTCCGAGATCCGGTCCCGCAAGCGCGAGACCCCGGCCTCGACCTTCTTGAAGAACTCACCTGTGCCGACATAGTCCTGCCAGCGCGCCAGCACCTCCCCCCGGAGGAGCCGCCCGTCCGACATGCCGTGTTCGATACCGGCGCGCGCTTTGCGGTACGTCTGGTCGACGACCTGCTGCAGTTCCCCGACCACCCGTTGCTGGGTGCGGCTGGCCACGACCAACTCCTCGGACCGTTCGTCCAGCGACGCCAGGGCACCGGTGAGGGTTTGCCGCACGACGACGTCCCGGGCCGCGGCATCCGACGCTAGGTCACGCAGCCACGACCGGAGACGGGCGATATCGCCGTCGGGAATCAACCCGTCGGCATCGAGGGTCGTCTCGGGGATCGGAAAGACGGGGGCGGTGCCCAAGCCCTGGTCGCGCAGCATCTCAACCAGATGCGGCCGCACCTCACCCATGACCTCAGGAGGCACCCGATCGAGGACGATGGCGACCGCGGTCCCCCGGTCGGAGGCCTGCCGTAGCAGATCCCAGGGGACGGCGTCGGCATACCGGGCGGCTGTGGTGACAAAGAGCCAGAGGTCGGCGGCGGCGAGCAGTTGCCGGGCCAGACCTCGATTGGCCGAGACGACCGAGTCGATGTCCGGGGCATCGAGCAAGGCCATGCCGGGCGGGAGCCGGTCGGAGGAGACCAACCGAACCGTGTTGGGCTGATCGTCCGAAGCGGTGGCCCCCGTCACCCGGGCCAGACCCGGCAGGATCCGGGTGTCGGTGAACCAGTGCGCATCCTCGGCGTGATGGATCAGGACCGGACTGGTTGTCGTCGGCCGGATGACCCCCATCTTCGAGACCTCCCGGCCGAGAATGGAGTTGACCAGCGTCGACTTGCCGGCGCCGGTCGATCCGCCGATCACCGCGAGCAAGGGAGCGTCGATCGAGGACAGCCTCGGGATGACATAGTCGTCCAACTGCCGCAGCAGCGCCTCGCGGTTGTCCTTTGCCGCAGCGGTGCTCGGCAGGTCCAGCGGCAGGCGCGAGGCGGCGACCACGTCCCGGAATCCCCGGACTGCGGTCAGCAGGTCAGCCGTGTCGGGGCGATCCGAACTCACAGGCGAACTTTAGGCCATGGGAGCGAGCGAACGGGTTCTACCAGGAGCCGTTCCAGACGTCGGTGCCGAACCTCGGGAGGCCGGCCTGCGCGGCATACCCGAGATAAGGCAGGCCGAACAGGTCCTCGGTGGAGGCGAGTAGGGAGTAGTGGTTGTAGGGCCGAGTGGTGGTGGTTCCCGGCGTGACAAAGCGACTGATCACCAGCGCACCGACGCGTCCTCCTCCGAGTCCGGTCAGGCCGGGCAGCGCCGCGTTCGGTGCCGGTCCCGCGCCGCAGCACGCGCTCGCGTCGGTCTTGGGGCTGTCGGCCTCGTCGGCGGTGATGACGAGGGCGCCGTCCTTCTTGAACGCAGCCGAGTCGAGAATCCGCGGGATCCAGACCTTCATCCAGGCATCCACGCTGGCCAGGCCGCCGGGCTGGCCATCGACACAAGGCGCGTCGTGGCCGTCGTGACACAGGTTTGGCGTGATGTAGGTGTAGTTCGCCGTCGTGGTGATCGAGGCCAGGTCCCTGGTCAGGGCGCTGAGGTCGACGACACGCTTGGTGCACACGGGGGCGTCGATAATGGCGCGGAAATAGACGAAGGGGTTGTGCCGCACGGCATACATATCCCCGACCTGGGCCTGCTGCGTCGTGTCCGTCGCGCCCAGCGCCGGGTGACGACACGGTGTCCCCATGTCCTCCATGTAGGCCTTCCACGTGCGGCCGGCAGCGGTCAGCTGGCTTGGCAGCTGGGGGACGGACTTCGGGAACACACATCCGGTCCCGACGAATTGCCCGGGGACCGCGGTCGCCGTGATCTTGAAGGGGGCGAAGATCTGACAGTCGGACTGCATCGTGCGATTGGGCCCCTGGCCCGAGATCTGCGCGATGTAGTTGGGCTGGCTGTTGTGCGCCGTTCCGTAGTAGTTGGTGAGCAACACCCCTTTCGATCGCAACGTGGTGGCCAGATAGGGCGCTTTCGACGTCGCTCCCCACGTCCGGTCAAAGCCCTTGTTCTCGATATTGACGACGAACAGGTGCCCCACCGGCGGTATGCCGACCCCCGCCCGCGCCGGCCCCGTCGCCGCCACGTGGGTCCTCGGTTGGGCGACGGTGGTCGGCCGGACCGGACGAGCCGTCGCCGCGCCCTCTATGCCGCCGATCAGGCAGATCGCCGCAGCGAGTGCGCCCAGGAGCGTTCGCAGTCGCGTCATGTCATCCCTTTCCGTATGCCGACCCGCGCGCAGGCCATGACGTTCGCACCATTGTCCCCCACCCCCGTCGGCGCCCTCATGACCATTCCGGGCGCCTGTTACTTCTGCCGCGCCCGCACACCCGCCGGCCGCGCTCGTTCCTCGCCCGACCGGCCGCTGTGCGCCCCCGGCAGGACTCGAACCTGCGACCTCGGGATTAGAAGGCCCTTGCTCTATCCAGCTGAGCTACGGGGGCAGCGCCGCAGCAGTCTACGGCGGGTCAGCTGGTGATGTCCTTGCTCGTGAAGCGCGCCCAGGCGGCGAGGAGGAACACCACCGCATACGCGGCATCGACACCCAGGCCGGCCCGGATCGTCCCCCACCGGGGCGGGTCGCGCATGAGATCGGCGAAGGCCGGCCAGCGGTCGACCACCAGCCACGGGTGCAGCCAGGCCACCTGGGGAATCGCGTCCAGGATCCACGACCCGGCGATAACCACCATGACCATGACGACGACGGCGATCGGCTGCTCGGTCAGCGTCGACAGGAAGAGCCCGATCGCGGCGACGGCGGCCATCCCGGCAGCGACATACAGGGTGGCGAGGAGGATGCGCCATACGGTCGCACCCACCCCGATCTGGCTCCCGGACAGCGTCGTGGCCGACCCGGTCCCGAACAGGGCCGCGCCCACGACTCCCCCCGTGAACGCCACGGCCGCACAGGCGAGGAGTCCGGCCAGGAGGAGGGCGGCATACTTCACCGCCAGCAACCGGACCCGACCCACCGGCACCGTCAGGACATAGCGTAGCGTCCCCGTCTGCGCCTCCCCCGCGATCGCGTCGCCGCTGATCAGGGCCAGCGCCATCGGCAGGAACAGCCCGATCTCGACCCCGAGCGCCGCGAGCGCCACGAAGAGGCCGTTGCTGGTGATCTGGTCGAAGAAGTCCGGGCCGCCCCGGTTGTCGCCACCATGACGGGTCGATTCCTTGGTCGCGATGGCGATGAGGACCGGCAGGGACATCAGCACCAGGAGACCGACCTGATTGCGCCGGCGCCCGGCGATCAAGCGCAACTCCGAGCGGAGGGCCCGCAGGAAGCTAGCCATCGACGTCGAATCCTTCCCCCGTCAGTTCGACGAAGAGATCCTCCAGACTCGGCCGGCGCGTGCCGAACCCGTCAACGGGGACCCCGTCGGCGACCAGCGCCGCGACGATGTCCGCCGGCCGCTGCCCTGTCGGTATGCCGCTGGCCCCCTCCCCCGAGACCGTCACCTCGGACAGTCCCAACCGCCGCAGCACCGCCCCCGCCGCGTCCGGCCGGGCCGTCGTGACGATGGTCGTCGTCGTCTGCGCGGCCCGAAGCTCCTCGACGCGACCCTGGGCCACCAGGCGGCCGGTGTTCATGATGCCGAGGTGGCTGCACACCTGCTCGATCTCGGAGAGCAGGTGGCTGGAGATCAGCACCGTCACTCCCTCGGCACCGAGGGAGGCCACCAGCGCCCGGATCTCCCGGGTCCCCTGCGGGTCCAGCCCATTGGTCGGCTCGTCCAGGACGAGCAGGTCACGCGGCACCAGCAGAGCGGCGGCGATGGCGAGCCGCTGCTTCATGCCGAGGGAGTACTGGCGGAACTTCTTCCCGGCCGCCGACGCCAGTCCGACCCGGTCCAGGGCCGCGCCGATCCGGGCCGCGCTGCCCGCCGGATCGGCGCTCGCGTCGAGCCGGTCGAGGCGTTCGAGGTTGGCGCGGCCGGTGAAATAGGGGTGGAAGCCGGGCCCCTCGACAAGCGCACCGACCCGCGGCAGGACCGTGCGGGCTCCCTCGGGAATCGGGGCCCCGAGCACCTCGATGCTCCCCGCGTCGGCGCCGACCAGACCGAGCAGCATCCGGATCGTCGTCGTCTTGCCCGAGCCGTTGGGCCCCAGGAACCCGTACACCGCCCCCCGCGGCACCGCCAGGTCGAGGTCGCGCACGACGGCACGACCGCCGAAGGCCTTGCTCAGGCCCTGGGTGCGAACGGCGAGATCGGGAGCGTCAGCGGAGGGCGGCATACAGGGCGTCCGGCGCCACGGCGCCGACGGCGACCCGCCCGTCGTCGGTGAGGAGCACGCTGATCAGCGCACCGTCGAGGAGATGACCCGACCCCCACGCCCCGCTCACCGACGGCAGCATGCCGATCAGCGCCGCGGCCGGTCCGCTCGTCAGGGCGTCCTTGGCCCCGGACGGAAGGGTCACGACGGCGACGCTGTCCCAGCCGCTGCCGACCACGGTCGGCGGAGTCGGCGGCGCGTCCGCGTGGGCGTTCGGCTTGGCGTCCGCGGTCGGCTTCGACCCCATCCATCCCTTGCCCTCTCCCCCAAGCGTTTTCGTCGTCACTGTCGTGCCCGGCGGCGGGGTGAAGGTGAACACGGAGGCGGGTGGCGCGGCATACGAGAGCGCGGTGAAGGCGACATTGATCGCCGGTGTGGTCGCCCCACGGGCGGTCACCGAGACCGCGAGGGGAAGCGAGGTCTCCGCATCGACGGAGAGGTGAATGGAGCCGACCTTCGTCGTCGTCGACCGCGGCGTCAGCACCAGTCCGTATGCCGCCCGCCCCGCGACCGTGTCCGTCGACGTCGTCGCCACGCCCGTTGTCGGGTCGAGCGCCTTGAGGACGTAGGCCGCGGCCTGCTGCGGGTCGGCGAAGGTCGCCGCGAGATCACTGGGGAGGGCCGGGGCCGGATGGGTCGTCCCGGCGGGAGGTGCGGGCAGGAGCAGGTGCGTCGCGGTGTGATCGGCGCTCGACCACATCCAGACGTCGCGGCCGGAGTGGACGATGTCGCTTTCGGCCGCGCCGTCGACCAGCGCCAACCGGACCCGATCGCCACCGTCGGACCACACGCGCCAGTCGTGGCTGCCGGAGATCACCGAGGACAGATTGGCGCCCCCGTGACCGCCCGGGATGGGCAACTGGGGAAGGCCGAGGTCGAGCGTGGAGCGCACCTCACCGCTGAAGGCCGCCGGCTTGGCCTGCTGGAGCCGGACCAGGAGTTCCTGGGCCGTCACCGGTGGCGCGCCGCCGGCTCCCGACGCGGCGCTCGACACGGCGACACCGCCGACGAGGGCCGCCACCGCGGCCAGGGGGGCGACCCAACGGAGACGAGGATGGCGAGCGAGTACCGGCATACCGTGCAGTGTGCGCCGTGAACCTGAGGATCGGCCTGGAACCGGCGTGAAGATTCGGTGCAGATGCGCCCGCCGCGCACCCTCCCCTCCCCGTTGACCCCCAGCGGTATGCCCCTACCGCGGGTCGCGCAGGCGCCGCATGGCCAACTCGGCGAGCAGGGTCGCCTGGTCGGGCAGGACGGCGTCGTCGAAGTGCGCGCGGGGTGAGTGGTTGTCCGGTGCCACCGCCGGGTCGTCCGCCGGGCACGCCGACAGGAAGACGTAGGCGGACGGAACCCGCTGCGCGACATACGCGAAGTCCTCCGCCCCCGCCTCGGGGTGCGGCATGACGTAGTGCCGCTCAGGCCCGAAAAGGTCGGCCACGGTCTCGGCGAGGAAGGCGTACTCGGTTTCGTCGTTGACGGTCACCGGGTAGCCCATCAGCGTCGTGACCTCCCCGGTGAGCCCGTGCGCCGCGGTGATGCCATCGACCACGCGCCGGATCGCGTCGTGGACCCGGTCGCGATTGGCCTGCGAGAAGGTCCGGACGGTCAGCTCGAGGGTCGCATCGTCGGGAATGATGTTGTCCTTGGTCCCGCTGGTGATCCGCCCGACGGTGACGACCATCGGGTCCATCGCGTCGAACTGCCGCGTGACCATCAGTTGCAGCGCCAGGACGATCTCGCAGGCGACCGGAACGGGATCCTTGGCCAGATGAGGCTGCGAGCCGTGTCCCCCCGCCCCGAGGACCCGGACGATGCACTCGTCCGCCGCCGCCATCTGCGGTCCCGGCCGGCCGAACCACATTCCCAGTGGGTGTCCGGCCGACGACACATGCAGGCTGTATGCCGCGATCACCGGCCCCCCGCTGGCCTCCAACAGGCCCTCGTCCAGCATCACCGCCGCTCCCCCGGGGCCCTCCTCCCCCGGCTGGAACATGAACACGACATCGCCGGCCAGGTCCGCCCGCCTGGCGTGGAGGAGGTGGGCGGCCCCGACGAGCCCAGCCACGTGGAGGTCGTGCCCGCAGGCGTGCATGACGCCGGCATTCCCGGACACATAGTCGACCGCGAGATCCTCGGTCAGAGGGAGGGCATCCATGTCGCCGCGCAAGAGGACCGCGCGGCGCGGGTGCCCGGCGGGGGCCGCCCCACCACGGAGGACCGCGACGACCGAACTCAGGGCCGACCCGCGCGCGATCTCCAGGTCGAGACCGGCGAGCGCGTCGAGAATGCGCTGCTGGGTGCGCGGCAGCGCCATACCGATCTCGGGGTCGCGGTGAAGGTCGCGCCGCAGGGCGACGAGGTCGCGGCGCAACTCCTCCGGGAATCCGGCGGGGGCGGGGTACTCGGTCGCTGTCATTCGCGCGTCCTTCCTCTGGGTGCAGGGGCAGCCGTGACGGTATGCCGACCGCTCACCCCGGCCCCGCGAGCCTATCCGGCGGCGGGGACAGCGGCCGGCCCGGCGGGGTGGTCCAGGCCGAACCCCGGGCTCCACCACCGGGTATGCCGCCCGCCCCCTCCCGCGCATCGGCCCAGGTCAGCGGCTGGTCGCCGGCGTGGGCGCGGACATGCCGTAGCCGCGGGTCCGCGCCGGGCCCCCTCGTCACGCGCGCCGCAGGTCCTTGACCAGCTGCGGCGTCCGCCACTGGCCCACCTGCGCGGCCCACCGCGACCACGGATACGCGAGCCTAACGACGAAGTAGTTGACGTACTCGACCACGGCGAAGAGCCACACGCCGGTGACGAGAACCGCCACGGCCGGGCGCTCGGGATACCAGCGACTGATCGCGCCCACACTCCCCACGAGGAAGCCGATGTCCACGACCCGCAGCGCGCGATAGACCGCCGCGATTCTCGCCGGCATCCTGCCGGCCGGAAGCCAGGACCGTGCCAGGAGCCAATACGCCCCCGCCTGAAGCAGGATGGCCAGCAGCACCCCCAGCGCCGCCCACAGTGCCCTGGCCTCGTGCCCGGTGAGCCGGGGCTGGATCGACGTCACGGCAGTCACCCCGAACACCAAGCTCGCCGCCAGCTCACCGAGACCCAGATTCAGCAGTCGCCGGTTCAGATCCGTCCCCCGTTGGACCCGCACGTCAGCGCGGGGCTGCGAAGACATGCCGCGCCGCGGTCAGCTCGCCCAACAACCGGCGCTCGTCGGCCAACGCTTGGCCGTCGGCCGCCTGGTGATACATGCGCTCGCGCAGCAGAGCCAACTCGGAGGCGGCGTCCTGGAAGTCACGCATGGACCTCAGGCCCGCGCGGCCGGCGTTCGTGCGCGCCCAGATGCGCGCCTCCCGCCGGTGCGCCATGCTCGCGAGCATCGCCACCTCGTTCGGGCTCAGCCAGCCGGCGTCGGCATACGGACTGAGGCGGCGACCGATCAGGCGGCCCTCGCGGCGACGCACCCAGAGGATGAGCCCGAGAAAGCTGCAGAAGAGCGGAATCCCGACCAGCCCGTAGCCGATGAGGAGCCCGGAGCCGCCCGTGACCGCGGAGAGATTCCACAGCCCATGCGCGCAGGCCGCGAGCGTCAGCCCGGCCAGCGGCGCGATCAGGCGGACCAGCCCGGAGCGGGAGGTCGCCGCGATCCCGACGCCGATCCCGGTGAGGATCGTGAACATCGGGTGCGCGAAGGGGCTGAACAATCCGCGGGCCACGAACGTCGCCGCCAGCAGCTCGCGGCCGCCCTCGGCATACGCCTGACCGAGGTACTGGATGTTCTCGGTGAAGGCGAACCCGGCGGCGGTGATCCCGGCATACACCATCCCGTCGGTGATGCCGTCGAACTCGCGCCGGCGCAGCCGCCACAGGAGCACCACGAAGAGGCCCTTGGACGATTCCTCGACGATCGGCGCTACCACGGTGGCGGTCGTCAACCGCGCGGCCGAGGGGTCGGTGACGGATTCGATGACGAGCATCGCGGAGGTATTGAAGACGGCGGCGACCAGGGCCGCGACCAGTGCCCCCCAGAGGAAGGCGACGACGAGATAGCGCGTCGGTTCCGCCTCGAACCGGTCCAGCCACAGGAAAGTCGGGACGACGATGCCGACCGGGATGGCCGCCAGCAGCAGCCCCAGGAGCGCGGTGACGACACCGAGTGCGGCGCCGAAGTAGGCCGCGAGGGCCAGCGCCGCGAGCCCGAAGCCGACGACGACGAGCCCGGTGAGCAGCCAGCGGCGGACACCTCGGCGGGCCGTTCCCCGCGGCGAGGCCGGCACGATGCCGGGGTCGTATGCCGCGGGCGCACCCGCGCCGGGCACCCCGGGACCGGCGACACCGGGGCGGGAGTCGGTCCAGGACATGACCGTCAGGCTAATGCAGGCGGGCGCGCCGTATCGTGGGAGCGTGACCGACCCGAAGGCGCCGCCGGCACGAGCGAGCGCGCGAGCAAGGACCGCATTGTCTGGATCGACTGCGAGATGACGGGGCTGGACCTCCACACCGACGCGCTCATCGAGGTCGCGGCCCTGGTGACGGACTTCGAGCTCAACCAACTCGGCGACGGGATCGACCTGGTCATCGCCCCGCCCCCGCAGGCATTGGCGGGCATGAGCGACGTCGTGCGCCACATGCACACGTCCTCGGGGCTGCTGGACCAACTCGCCGGCGGCGTGACGCTCCAGGAGGCCACGGCCGCAGTGCTCGACTATGTCAAGGCGTGGGTGCCCGAGCCGCGGAAGGCCCCGCTGGGCGGCAACACCGTCGGCACCGACCGCGCCTTCCTGGCTCGCGACATGCCGGAGTTGGACGCGTGGCTGCACTACCGGATCATCGACGTCTCCTCGATCAAGGAGTTGTCGCGGCGGTGGTACCCCCGGGCCTACTTCGCCGCTCCCGCCAAGAACGGCGGCCACCGGGCGTTGGCCGATATCACCGAATCCATCGCCGAACTGCGCTACTACCGCGAGGCGGTCTTCGTCGCCCACCCCGGGCCGGACACCCCCACGGCGCGGGCGATCGCGGCGCGGCATACGGTCGGGTCGGCCTGACGGGCCGTCGGGAACGACAGTCGCCCCATCCGCAGCGCGAATGGGGCGAGGTGGGGTGAGCGACGAGGTTCGAACTCGCGACATCCTGGACCACAACCAGGTGCTCTACCAGCTGAGCTACGCCCACCACGGGTCCGTATGCCGTCGCTCCCGGCCGCGGCCCGAGTGCGCCATCAGGGACTCGAACCCCGAACCCGCTGATTAAGAGTCAGCTGCTCTGCCAATTGAGCTAATGGCGCGCGAGGGGAGACATTAGCACCTGGCCCGGGCCGGTCCCTAATCGGATTCGGGGTCCCGGCGGCGCTGGGCGAGCAGGGCTGCGGCACCTCCAGCCACGGCCAGGGCGGCGACACCCATGGCAATCAGGAGAGCCATATGACCGGAACTCTTCTGGGCATCGCTGCGCGGGGCGACGGTGGGCTTCGCGGCGGTCGCGGAGGGTGCGCTCGAGGTCTGGGCCGCGGCGGTCGTGCTCGAACTCGACCCATTCGCCGGGGGTACCGCGACCGGATCGGACGGCTGGTCGCTGGTCGGTGCGGGGGCGACGGAGGCGGGGATGACGAAGGAATACGCGTCGCTGATCGGGTGCCCGTCCGCGCTCGTCACCTTGAAGGCGACCTGGTAGGAGCCCGCATGCAGATTCGCGACGAGCTTCTGGGTCACGCTCGTGCCCGAGACGACGGCCTCGCCGGTGGCGACGGCCAACCCCTCGCCGTCGGTGACCCGAACGACGGCCAGCCCCGGCGCCACATCCTCGTTGAAGGTGAGGACGACCTTCGTCGGAAGAGCCGTCACCGTCTCGCCGGCGGCGGGGCTCGCGCTGACCAGTGCCGAGTGGGCGTATGCCGCGCCGCCCACCCCGAGCGCCAGCATCACTGCGGCGAGCGCGCTCAGGACGAGCGTCACCAGGCGGGGGCGGTCAGCGACGAGGTGGTTCGATGTCACCCCCCCAGTATCCCCCGCGGCTCGAAGCGCCCTGTTGCCGGGCTGAGGTGCCCGGGCGGTCGGCATACAGTGACCGGCGTGATCGTGCCCTCATTCCCGGACCTGTCATTCCCCGGCCTGGTCTCCTTGCCCGTGACGGAGCGCTGGGATCTCGTCGCGCCCCCGGTGGCCGCTCTGCTCGCGGCCAGCCCGGACCTCGCGGCGCGGTTGGCGGTGGTCGAGATCGACCCGGGCCTGGCCGACACAGAGGCGATGACGGCGGCATACGACCTCCCGTTGCCGGCCAGCGCAAACTGTGTCGTCATCTCCGGGCGGCGGGACGGCGTCGAACGGGTCGCGGCCTGCGTCGTCGCGGCCGACACCCGGGCCGACGTCAACAACCTCGCCAAACGGCGGCTCGATGTGCGGAAGGCCTCATTCCACCCGATGGATCGGGCGGTCAGCGAGACCGGGATGGAGTACGGCGGGATCACCCCGATCGGCTTGCCCGACGGGTGGCGTCTCTTCGTCGACGAGCGGCTCCTGGCGCAGGAGAAGGCGATCATCGGCAGTGGACTGCGCCGCTCGAAGATCCTCCTGCCCGGTGCCGCGTTCGCCGACATTCCCGGCGCGGAGATCGTCCCCGGCTTGGGGATCTAAGCGGGAGCCGGTCGGATCGGGGCTGCCGGACGGGTCAGAGATAGAGGCCGGAGGGTCCCTCGGTCACCCGCTCGGCGGCGATGGCATGCAGATCCCGCTCGCGGAGCAGGAGATAGTCCTTGCCCTGGATCTCGACCTCGGCGCGGTCCTCGGGGTCGAAGAGCACCCGGTCCCCGGACTCGACCTGACGAGCATTGGGCCCGGTCGCCACGACCGACCCCCACGAGAGTCGCTTCCCGACGCTGGCCGTCGCCGGGATGAGTATGCCGCCCCCCGACCGCCGCTCCCCCGGCTCCCCTTCGAGGGCCACCAAGAGACGGTCGTGGAGCATCCGGATGGGCAGGCCTGCCGCGGTCGAGGGCTTCTTGGCCACCGGGTCAGGCGGAGCGTCGGCGCAGGATGCAGCGCAAGATCATCAGGACGACGACGGCCGCGGCCACGGCGGCGAGCCGCTCGGTGCGCAAGTCACCCTCGGGCGTTCGCGTCGCGGCGGCGAAGCGCGCCTTGGCGTTCTCCTTCTCGCGGTCCAGCAGCGCCTTGGGCGCCGCCTTCGTCGTGAGCTGGTCGACGGTCGAGCTCAGCCGGGCCCGGGTCGCCTCGATCTGGGCCTGCAACTCCGCGACGGACGGCTGGCCTGACTTCTGCTCGCTCATCGCGCGCCTCCTTGGTCGAGTCCGAGGTCACGGCGCAGCTTTGCGACGTGCCCGGACGCCTTGACGTTGTACCACGCCTGGCTCACCACGCCCGCCTCGTCGACGACGACGGTGGAGCGGATGACACCCTGGACGGTCTTCCCGTAGTTCTTCTTCTCCCCGAACGCCCCCCATGCGGTGAGGACCTCTCGGCCAGGGTCGGAGAGCAGCCTGATGGTCAGCCCGTCCCGCTCCCGGAATCTCGCCAGCGACGCCGGGCTGTCCGGGGAGATGCCGACGACCTCGTAGCCGTCGCCCCGCAGCGCATCGAGGGAGTCGGAGAAGTCGCACGCCTGCGTGGTGCAGCCGGGCGTCATCGCCTTCGGGTAGAAGTAGACGATCACCTTGCGGCCCCGCAGATCGCGCAGGGAGACGGGCGCGCCCGTGTCGTCGGAGAGCGTGAAGTCCGGGGCCGGGTCGCCGGGTTCGAGCCGGTGGGTCACTGTCTCCTCCTGTGTGGGTGGTCCTGCACCGCCGTCCGGTCGGGCACCTCCGTGTGGCCGGATGCCGCTGCCTCGGGCGGCGCCGTCCGACCTGCCTCAACCTATCCCAGCCGTATGCCGAAGGACGCCTTGGGCGTCTCCGCGTACAGTTGCGTTCCGCGCGCGAGTGGCGGAATTGGCAGACGCGCCAGACTTAGGATCTGGTGCCTTCGGGTGTGCGGGTTCGAGTCCCGCCTCGCGCACCGTGGGTCCCTCGCGGTGTCCGCCGACCTCGCTGCCAGCCGCGGTGAGCGCCGTGTGACCATGGACGTATGACGATCCCTCCCGGCGAGTACGTCCTCGGCCCCGACAACGCCGCCCTCCTGCTGCATACCCGCACCGACGGGGTCGCGGCGGCGATGGGGCACAACCTGACCATCGAGGCGACCTCGTGGTCGGCCTCGGTCGCTGTCGGCGACACTCCGGCCGCCTCGAGCTTGTCCGCCCGCGCCGAACTGACGTCGCTGAGCGTCCTGGCCGGCGAGGGCGGCGCCAAGCCGCTGACCGAGGGCGACAAGGTCAAGATCCTGGAGAACGCGGCCAAGACGCTGGAGAGCGCCAAACACCCGACCGTCGAGTTCGTCGCCGACGCCATCGAGGGCGACTGGACGAGCGCCGTCGTCCACGGCCGGCTCACCCTCCACGGCCGGACCCAGGCGCTGGACCTCGACCTCGACAGCCCCGACCCCGGCAGCGTCCGACTGCGGGGGATGCTGTCGCAGAAGGCCTTCGGCATCAAGCAGTTCTCCACCCTCATGGGGACGCTCAAGCTGCACGACGAGGTCACGGTCGAGGTCACTGTCCCGTTCGCCTGACGCCCCGCGCACCCGCGGGTTCCCCCAACTTGAGCACGCCATAACGCCGGGGCTCTCCAACTTGAGCACGCCTCAACGACTTGAGCACGCCAGATCTGGCGTGCTCAAGTGCGTACGGCGTGCTCAAGTTCGCAGGGCGTGCTCAAGTTCGACGAGGCCCCCCGGGCGTCAGACGTCGCGGCTCAACCGCTCCCGAAGCACCGGCTCCATCGCCCGGAAAGCGTTACCGCGGTGGGAGATCGCGTTCTTCTCGGCGTCGGTGAACTCCGCCAGCGTGCGTGCGGGGTCGGCATCGGGCACAAAGACCGGGTCGTAGCCGAACCCATTGCTCCCACGCGGCGACCGCGCGAGCCGGCCGGTCACCCGCCCCTCGCACACCACACTCTCCTGCCCCGGTATGCCGAGCGCCGCCGCGCAGACGAATGCCGCCCCCCGGTGGGCGTCGGGGACGTCGGCGATCTGCTCCAGGAGAAGCTCGAGGTTGGCCCGGTCCCGCTCCGCCCGAGTGGCCGACTCCCCCGCGTGCGACCCCGACCAGCGGGCGGAGAAGACCCCCGGACAGCCACCCAGCACCTCCACCGCCAGGCCGGAGTCGTCGGCAAGGGCGGGCAGGCCGGTAGCAGCGGCGAGCGCCTCGGCCTTCAGGCGTGCGTTCCCGGCGAAGGTCACCTCGGTCTCGGGCACCTCCGGCACGTCCGGGAACTGCGCCGCCGAGGCGATCTCGAGGTCGAGGTCACGGCATACGGACGCGAGGATCTGGCGCAGCTCGTGGACCTTGTGCTCGTTGCGCGTGGCCAGGACGATCCGCCGGGTCATCGCACCCGCTCCCGGGCGGCAGCGGCCAGGGCCTCCTCCTGGATCGCCGTCAGCGCGGCGCACCCGCTGGCACCGAGGTCGAGAAGGCGGTCGAGGACGTCGCGCCCGAAAGCTCCCGCCTCGGCCGTCCCCTGGACCTCGACGAAGCGACCGTCCCCGGTCATCACGATGTTCATGTCCGTCTCGGCCGTCGAATCCTCCGGGTAGTCCAGGTCGAGGACGACCGCACCGTCAACGACACCGACACTGACGGCGGCCACGGAGCCGGGCAGCGGCGCGGCAGACGCCTTGAGCAGACCATGGGCCCGGGCGGCGGCGATGGCGTCCGCGAGCGCGACATATGCTCCGGTGATCGACGCCGTCCGCGTCCCCCCGTCGGCCTGGAGCACATCACAGTCGAGGACGATCGTGTTCTCCCCCAACGCTTTCGTGTCGATGATCGCCCGCAGCGACCGACCGACCAGGCGCGAGATCTCATGCGTGCGGCCCCCGACCCGGCCCTTGCGGGATTCCCGGTCGCTGCGGGTGTTGGTCGAGCGCGGCAGCATTTCGTACTCCGCCGTCACCCAGCCCTTGCCCTGGCCCTTGAGCCACCGCGGGACGCCTTCGGTGAAGGATGCCGCGCACAGCACCCGGGTCGGCCGAACTCGACCAGCACGCTCCCCTCGGCGTGGTCGAGCCAGTTGCGGGTGATGCGGATGTCGCGGAGGGCGTCGGCGGCGCGGCCGTCGTGTCGGGTCATGACGGGAGATCGTATGCCGCATCCGGCCGCGCGAGTTCCACCTCCCCCGGCCAGACCTCGGCGGCCTGGTCACGGCATACGGACTGGTCGTTCCAGGCCGGCATGTGGGTGAGCATGAGGCGGCGCGCGCCCGCCTCGACGGCGATCTCGGCCGCTCGGCGCGAGGTCATGTGGATGCCGCGGTCGGTGTCCCGCCCCTCCATGAAGGCACTGTCGAAGAGCGCAAGATCCGCACCCGCGGCGAGATCGACCAGCGCCGGGCAGGAGTCGGAGTCACCGGAATACGCCAGGACCGCGTCGGCGGACTCGATGCGGAAGCCGTAGGCCTCGACGGGATGGCGGACCCGTCGCGCCGTGACCCGCAACGGCCCGATCTGGACGACATGCCCGTCGGTGACGTCGTGGAAGGCGAACTGGCCATCCAACGCGTGGGGATCGAGCCCCTCGAAGGCCCCGAGCATCCGGGCGCGCGTCCCGGGCGGGCAATGCACCGGCAGCGGCGGCTCGTGCCGACCCCCCGGGTGGTAGTTCCGGTAGACATACAGGCTGGTCACGTCGATGCAGTGGTCCGGGTGCAGGTGGCTCAGGACGATGGCATCGAGTTCGGAGGGGTCGAGGTGGCGCTGGAGGGACCCGAGTGCGCCATTGCCGAGGTCGAAGACGACCGACCACCGCCGTCCGTCCTGATCGGCCTGGACCAGATAGCTCGACGCCGGCGAGGCGGGTCCGGCGAAGGAGCCCGAGCACCCGACGATGGTGACTCTCATGAGGCCTCCCCATGAATCGGTGCGGCGAGATTGCCGAAGACATGATCGACCTCGGGACCGAGGAACCGGCGGGCGAGCCGACGGAACTCCTCCGGGTCCCCGGTGGTCGAGAAGCTGTGGGAGGGCGGTGGCAGGTCGTCGGGCCGGAGCGCGTCCGCATCGGCGAGCACTCGATAGACGTCCTTGGCCGTCTCCTCGGCCGAGGAGACGAGCGTGACCCCCTCGCCCATGACATAGGAGATCACCCCGGTGAGTAGGGGATAGTGCGTGCAGCCGAGGACTAGCGTGTCGATGCCCTTGCGCGACAACGGATCCAGATACTCGTGGGCGACCTTGAGCAGGTCGGGCCCACCGGTGATGCCCGCCTCGACGAACTCGACGAAGCGGGGGCAGGGCCGCGAGACGACCTCGACATCGGGCGCCGCGGCGAAGGCATCG
This sequence comes from Nostocoides sp., assembly GCA_016702415.1. Taxonomy (GTDB): domain Bacteria; phylum Actinomycetota; class Actinomycetes; order Actinomycetales; family Dermatophilaceae; genus Nostocoides_A. Next base: position 1,322,567 of record JADJEA010000001.1, on the reverse strand, counting down.
AGATAGGCGCCGGAGCGGTGCGTGCCCTTGGTCGAGATGACCCCGATGCGCTTGTTGCGCGTCGCCGCCGCGGCACGGCGGACGGCGGGCCGGATGACCTCGACGACGTCCACGGCATACCGCTCCCGGGCGTCGTGGAGAACCGCCGCGGAGGCGGTGTTGCACGCGATGACGAGGATCTTGACCCCGTGGTCGACGAGCCGGTCGAGACACTCCAGAGCGAAGGTCCGGGTCTGTGCGATCGGCCGGGGACCGTATGGCGCCCGCGCCGTGTCCCCGAGGTAGGCGATCGACTCGTGCGGCAGTTGGTCCAGGACGGCCCTGGCGACGGTCAACCCGCCATACCCGGAATCGAAGATCCCGATCGGCGCGTCCGTCACGCCCGAGACTCTAGCCAGCAGCCGGGGCTACGTGAGCATCGACGTGGCCAGAGTCTCCTGGAGCCAGGTGAGGAAGTCATAGACCGCGATGGCGTATGCCGTGGGGTCACCCGCATCGAGGCTCGCCGCCACCTCGTCGAGCCGGGTGGCGTCGGCGTCCTCGCGCAGGCCGAGGCGGTCGCCGATGACGAGACGGACGTCGGTCAGGGCGATCATGAACGTCTGGGCCTGGGCCGGGGTGAGCTCGAGGATGTCGCCGCGCACCGCCCGTAGCAGCTCGATCGACTGGGTCAGTCCGGCGATCTTTCGTTGCCGCAGTGAGGATTCGGTCAGTCGGCGGAACTCCGCGGCCGCGTCGGGATCGGACCGGTTCGCGCTCGGGAAGAGCCGGTCCAGGGCCGGGTCCCGTGGTTCCTGGGGCAGGCCGCGGCCGGTCAGACCCTCCGGTGAGTCCGGGACGGTGATCGACCCGAAGTCGCTGCCGAGGCCGGCGACGATGGCGTCGAAGTCGTCCCCGGTGGACGCGCTGGGGGCCGCCTCACCACCCGGGGCGATCAACTCGCGGACCTGGCGCAGCAACTCGGCGACGACTCCGCGTTCCGCGGAATCGAGTTGGGCGGCATACCGCAAATCCTCGCCGCGGCCCCGGCGGGCGAACGCGCGGGCCACCTCAACGGTCCTTCTGGAAGGTCGCCCACAGCCCGAACCCCTGCAACGCCTCGGTGTCGATCTCCATCTTCTCGCGCGGCCCGCTGGCGACCACGGCCCGGCCCTTGTGATGGACGTCGAGCATGAGCGACTCGGCCTTCTCGCGGGAGTAGCCGAAGTAGCTCTGGAAGACGTACGTCACATAGGACATGAGATTGACCGGGTCGTTCCAGACCAGGGTGATCCACGGGACGTCGAGGGCCTCGCCGGTCCCCGCGGAGGTGACCTCCTCCTCGACGGGCGCGATCGACATACGGGCAAGCTTAGGCGGCTGACTCGCGGTCGGTTGGCGACCGGTGGCGGCGACCGGTGGGGCGACCCGTGGGCGGCATCACTGGGCAGCGATCACTGGCGGTGGCCGATTCCGACCCCCGTTCATGCGAGGGTATGCCGCATGCTCCCCCACCCGGTGCGTGTCACCCGCGTCATCCCCGCCCCCGCCTCGGCGATCTTCGACCTGCTCGCCGACCCCGGCCGCCACCACGACATCGACGGCTCAGGCACGGTCACGACGTCGCGGGGCGGGCATCGGCGCCTCAAGCTGGGCGACTCGTTCGGCATGGACATGCATTGGGGGGTGAACTACTCGACCCGCAATGACGTCGTCGTCTTCGAGGAGGACCGGGCGATCGCCTGGCGGACGCTCGCGCCGATGCCGCTGCGGCTGGTGCTGACGGGGCGGACCTGGCGCTACGACCTGCGCCCGGTCGAGGGCGGCACCGAGGTGACCGAAACCTGGGATCCGACGACCGAGGCGTTCCCGTCGCGGCTGGCCCTCGGACGGCTCGCCGACCTGACCCGGCGCAATATGACCCGCACCTTGGCCCGGATCGAGGAGATCGTCACCCAGGAGAACGGAACCGAGGAGAGCGTCACCCGCGGGGAGTAGCCACTCGACGTCGCCGCCCGCCCGGCGAGTCGAGAGGGCGCACGCCCGTCGAGGGCGGCGTCAGCGGGTGTGCCAGGACAGCAGGTACCTGCCGTCGTCGCAGGCCAGCGCCCCCTCACCGAGGTCCAGCGGCTTGAACGTGTCGACCATGACGGCGAGTTCGTCGAAGAATTCGACGCCGATCGAGCGCTCCATCGCGCCCGGCTGGGGCCCGTGGGCGTGGCCACCCGGGTGCAGGGACACCGAACCCATCCCGATGCCGGAGCCCTTCCGGGCCTCGTAGTCGCCGTCGACATAGAACATGACCTCGTCCGAGTCGACATTGGAGTGGTAGTAGGGCACCGGGATCGCCAACGGGTGGTAGTCGACCTTGCGGGGGACGAAGTTGCAGACGACGAAGTTCCAGCCCTCGAAGACCTGGTGCGCCGGCGGCGGCTGGTGCACGCGACCGGTGATCGGCTCGAAGTCGGCGATATTGAAGACATAGGGATAGAGGCAGCCGTCCCAGCCGACCACGTCGAGGACGTGGAAGGGATGCGTGTGGATCGTCCCGGCGATGCCCCCCGGGCCTGGCCCGCGGTGCTTGATGTAGACCTCGGTCTCCTGCTCCCGGGTCGCACCGATGTCTTCGGCGAGCAAGGGCCCCGACGGTACCCGCAGGTCGCGCTCGCAGAAGGGCGAGTGCTCGAGCAACTGCCCATACCGCGAGAGATAGCTCTTGGGTGGGGCGATGTGGCTGGAGGCCTCGATGCAGTACGTCCGCAGGGTCTCGCCGTCGGGGTCGTCCGCCGCGTCCACCGGAAGCCATCGGTGGGTCGTCGCCCGCGGGATGACGACATAGTCGCCGCGCGCCACCTCGAAGGCCCCGAAAACCGTTTCCAGCCGCGCGCTCCCCCGCTCCACATAGACCAGTTCGTCGCCGATCGCGTTGCGATAGAACGGACTCGGGGCGGCAGCCACGGCATACGAGATCCGCACGTCGCTATTGCCGAGGACGAGGCGCCGGCCCGTGACAACATCGACCCCACCCCCTCCGTCCGGGAAGAGATCGTGCAGGCGCAGGTGCAGCGGGCGCAGCGGATGGTTGGGCGTCAGGCTCTGGTCGGGCAGGTCCCAGACGCGCGCGGCGCTGACCTCGCTGGGGATGGTGCGGTGATAGAGGAGGGCGGAATCGCTGGAGAACCCCTCCTCACCCATGAGTTCCTCGTAATAGAGCCGCCCGTCGCCGTCGCGATGCTGCGTATGCCGTTTCGCCGGCACCGCGCCCATCCGCTGGTAGTGCGCCACTCGCCACCTCTTCGTGAACTCGGCCGAGGGGTCTCCTCACCGGCGCCCACTGTAGCGAGCCGCGGGCAAGACGGCACTCGTCGGCAAGGGCGTCCCGATCCCGACCGCCCGGGGCCGCGGCGATGCCGGATACGGTGGGCCCGTGTCCGCCTTTCCGCGCGCTCTGGTCACCGGCCTCATCGACGACGCCGCGGTCTTCCCGCCCGCGCGCAGCAGCCTCGTCGATGCCCTCGCCGCGCACCGAATCCACCGCACCGGGCCGTATGCCGACCTCGTCGGCCCCCTTCTCCTCCCGCCCGAGATGGTCGAACCGGCCGCGCAGCTCTGGCCACAGACCGGTGCCGCGGAGCCGCTGGACCTCGTCGTCGTCTCGCGCCCGGGTGGCGATCTCGACGCCCTACGCGCGGCTGCCGAGCAAGCGGCGGCCGAGACCCGACTCGACCTGCGTGGGATCGAACTCGGCTGGACGGCCTCCTGGCGCGACGCCGGACTGACCGCCCCGCAGATCGTCCTCGAACTCCCCCGCGGGCTCGAGCAGGCCCTCGCGCTCACGGACGCCGCCACCGCCCTCGCGCAGGCCGGCCCCCTCGATCCCCGGGTCGTAGTCAAGTTCCGCACCGGGGAGACCCCGCAATGGCCCTGGCCGAGGGAGAACGAACTCGCCGAGGTCCTCAGCGCCGCCGTCGCCATGGACGTCCCCCTCAAGCTCACCGGGGGCCTGCACCACGCCGTTCGCGGGGAGCACCCCGTCGCCAGAGCGCCCGGGGTCACCGAACCCCAGCACGGTTTCCTCAACGTCCTCACCGCGGTCGCCGCCGCCGCGTCCGGTATGCCGCGCCCCGTCCTGGCCACCTGGCTCGCCACCCGTGACGCCGCCCCGCTCGTCGACGCCTTGACGGGCCTGGGTCCCGCCGCGGTGACGCGGGCGCGGAGGGTGTTCACGGCATACGGCTGCTGCGCCGTTTCCGATCCGATCGCCGGGCTCCTCGCGCTCGGCCTGCTCCACGAGGAGAAGACCCCATGAGTTGGTGGCGTGACCTACCGGCACACGAGCCCTTTGGCCTGGCGACCCTGCCGTATGCCGTGGCCGACCTCCCCGGCGGACCGCGCGTGGTGTCCCGGATCGCCGACCACGCCGTCGACCTGACGGCCCTGGCGCGGGAGTCGGGACGCGTCAGTGGTGCGAAGCCTGCGGATACGAACGCCGAGGGTGCGAACGCCGAGGGTGCGAACGCCAGGGGTACGAACGCCAGGGGTACGAACGCCGGTTTCCCTGGCGCCAGCTGGGACCACCCGTCGCTGGTGCCTTTCCTCGACCAAGGGCCCACGGCGTGGGCGGACGCCCGGGCCTGGCTCCAGCAGATCCTGAGCAGCGCGCACCACGACGAGAGCGTCGCGCGGAGCCTCATCCCGCTCTCCTCCCTGTCCCTGCGCCTGCCGTTCGAGGTGGCGGACTATGTCGACTTCTATGCCAGTGAGCACCACGCGACGAACGTCGGCCGGATCTTCCGCCCCGGCTCGGACCCGTTGACCCCGAACTGGAAACACCTCCCGATCGGCTACCACGGGCGCTCGGGGACCATTGTGGTCAGCGGCACCGACATCGTCCGGCCATGCGGGCAGCGCAAGGGCCCGGCCGACCCCACCCCCGTTTTCGGCCCGAGCATCCGGCTCGACATCGAGTGCGAATTGGGCTTCGTCGTGGGCGGCGGCAGCCGCCTCGGCGAGCCCGTGCCCCTCGGGGCGACCTGGGACCACATCTTCGGCGTCGTCCTCCTCAACGACTGGAGCGCCCGCGATATCCAAGCCTGGGAGTACGTCCCCCTTGGGCCCTTCCTCGGCAAGAGCTTCGCGACGACGATCAGCGCCTGGGTGGTGCCGATGGCGGCCCTGGAGGCGGCGCACGTCGCCCTCCCGGGCCAGGACCCGGCGCCGCTGCCCTATCTCGCGGGGGATGCGGCATACGGACTGGACATCGACTGCCAAGTCGAGTGGAACGGGAGCGTGGTGTCGCGGCCGCGCTATCGGGAGATGTACTGGTCGCCCGCGCAGATGCTCGCCCATCTCAGCGTCAATGGCGCGAGCATCCGCAGCGGCGACCTCTTCGGGTCCGGCACGATCAGCGGCCCGGAAAAGGAGACCCGAGGCTGCTTCCTGGAGCTGACGTGGAGCGGCGCCGAGCCCGTGACCCTCGACGACGGCTCGACGCGGACCTTCCTGGAGGACGGCGACACCATCGTCCTGCGCGCGACCGCACCCGGTCCGGATGGCCACGTCATCGGTCTCGGCGACTGCGGCGGGCGCATCCTGCCAGCCGTGCCGGCCTGCTGAGGGCTGCCCCCGATTCGGCGCCAAACCGGCCGGAGCCGGTCGGACGGGGCCCGGTGTCCTCGGGCGAGGTCAACCGGCCTTAAGGAGCGGCCTTCCCAGCGGTCGCCAAGACGGTGCCCTGGGCCACGCAGCAGAGCCGTTCGGCCCCGAGGTCGTCGGCGACGTGGATCTCGACGGCGCAGACGGCGTGCCGGGCGTCGTGATGAACCACTCGCGCCCGGGCGAGCAGGACGCCATCGCGCGCCCCGCGCACATAGGTGATCGCGAACCCCGACGTCAGGACGCTCGGTCCGAGCGCGCTGCCGGCGGCAAAGGTCAAGGCGTTATCGGCGAGATAGGCATACACGCCCCCATGAACCAGGCCGTATTGCTGACGGTGCCGATCCTCGATAGGCAGGCGAAGGACGGCTCGTCCGTCACCGAACGCCTCGACCTGCGCGCCGACGACGCCGCTGAAGGGCTGGGCGGCGAGGATCTGCCGGGCCAGCGCGAGCGTCGGGTCCTCATTCATCGCACGAACTCCGTTCGTCGGACCGCATCCCGCGCCGAACTTAGCGCGCGGTCTTCGAGCGTGGCGGCTGGGGTCCCCGCACGACCTGAGTCCCGGCGATCTTGTCGTGGAGCGCCTGACGCCGGGGGTCCCACAACGGCCAGAGCACGTCGGCGATTGACAGGAGTGAGCCCAGTCCGTTGACGGCACCGGGCAGCATGCTGAGCAGGGACACCCCCACGCTGATGAGCTGCCGGCGCAGGGCCACGTCGAGGCTGAGCGCGCCCGGGCGCTCGGCGAGGCGGACGCTGATCCCCGTGGCCTTCTTACCGGGGGTGGCCCCCGATCGCGTGAGGAAGAAGAGGTGATAGGCGAGATGGACCACGGTGGAGACGACGACAAAGGCGAGGAAGTATCCGCCGGTCAACCGGTCGCTGAGATTCTGCACCAGGGAATCGACGGTGGCACTGTCCCCGGCCTGCGCGGCATCCATCACGTCCCGAAACCACGGGCCGACCGCCTTCCAGACCAGCCACCCGCCGAGGATGCCAGTAATGAGCCCGGCAAGGAGCGTGTCGAGGATGGCCGCCCCGACCCGCTGCCAGTAGGACGCCAGGGGGACGCCGTCGGCGGTCCGCGGGCCGGTGGCGCCGGCCGGCTGCCACTGCTGACCCTGCCACTGCTGACCCTGCCACTGGGAGGGCTGGTCCCACTGCGGCGGGCTCGGAGGCGTCGGCGGCGTTGACGGTGCCCGCCACCCGTAGGGGTCGGCGGGCGGTGTGGACGCGCCGGTCGGAGGCGCTCCGGTTTGAGGAGTCCCGGTCGGGGGTATGCCGGGCGGCGTCACGACCGCGGGAGGCGGGGTCGCCTCGCGGGTGCGGCGGGGGGCAACGTGCGCGGTCCAGACGATCCCGTCGAAGTACCGCAGCTGGTCGGTCTGGTGTGGATCGTCATACCAGCCCGGCGAAGTCGGCGTCATTGCCGGATTCTGCCACGCGCGCTCCCCCACTCCGGAATCCGGTCATGGGGGCCCGGCCCTAAGATCCCCTTATGATCGAGCAGCGTCGCATCCTGGCCACCGCCATTCCGGGCCCGAAGTCGCAGGCCCTTGCCGCCCGCAAGGTGGCCGCGGTATCCGCGGGAGTCGGCACCGGCCTGCCGGCCTATATCGAGGCGGCCCAGGACGGCATCCTGCGCGATGTCGACGGCAATCAGCTCATCGATTTCGGCTCCGGCATCGCCGTGACCAACGTCGGCAATGGCAACGAGCGGGTCATCGCGGCGGTCCAGCGTCAGATCGCCGACTTCACCCACACCTGTTTCATGGTGACTCCCTACGAGGAGTATGTCGCTGTCGCCGAGAAGCTCGCCGAGCTCACCCCCGGCGCGCACGAGAAGCGCTCCGCACTCTTCAACTCCGGTGCCGAGGCCGTCGAGAATGCCGTCAAGATCGCGCGCTCGGCCACCGGACGGCAGGCGGTCGTCGCGTTCGACCACGCCTACCACGGTCGCACCAACCTCACCATGGGCCTGACCGCCAAGAACATGCCCTACAAGCACCGGTTCGGGCCCTTCGCCAGCGAGATCTACCGGGTCCCGATGGCCTACCCCTACCGCTGGCCCACCAGCCCCGAGCGCTGCCTCGAGGAGGCGTATGCCGAGTTCACCGACCTCGTCCACGCCCAGATCGGGGAGGAGAACACCGCGGCCGTCATCATCGAGCCCATCCAGGGCGAGGGCGGGTTCATCGTGCCGCCGGACGGGTTCCTGACGCGAATCGCCGACTTCTGCCGCGACCACGGCATCGTCTTCATCGCCGACGAGGTCCAGTCCGGCTTCTGCCGCACGGGCGATTGGTTCGCCTGCGATCACGAGGGCGTCGTCCCCGACCTGGTCACCACCGCCAAGGGCATCGCCGGCGGTATGCCGCTGGCCGCCGTCACCGGTCGCGCCGAGATCATGGACGCGGTCCACTCCGGCGGTCTCGGCGGCACCTATGGGGGCAACCCGGTGGCTTGCGCTGCCGCGCTGGCCTCGATGGAGTCGATGCGCGAGGACGACCTCAACGCCAAGGCGCGCGCCATCGAGGACACCCTGGTCCCCCGCCTGAAGGAGATCGCCGACCGCACCGGGGTCATCGGGGACATCCGCGGCCGCGGCGCGATGCTCGCCGTCGAACTCGTCGAGGACCAGGCCAAGAAGACCCCGCGCCGGCGTTGACCGCGGCCGTCAACAAGGCATGTCACGCCCGCGGCCTGGTCACCCTGACCTGCGGGACCTTCGGCAATGTCTTCCGATTCCTGCCGCCGCTGACCATCGGTGAGGATCTGCTGCACGAGGGTCTCGACATCCTCGACGAGGCGTTCACCGAGGCACTCGGCTGAGCCGCCCCCTGCCCGCGTGGCTCGACCTCACCGGGCGGGTCGCCATCGTCACCGGGGCGGGCTCACCGACCGGCATCGGATTCGCCGCCGCCCGCCATCTCGGTGAGCTCGGCTGCCGCGTCGTCCTTGCCGCGACGACCGACCGGGTCCGGGCGCGGGCTGCGGATCTGGTGGGGTTCGGCATACCCGCGGTGGCCGTGGTGGGCGATCTCACCCGGGAGGAGGACGCCGACGCCCTTGTCGCGGAGGCGGTCTCGGCATACGGCCGGGTGGACGTCGTCGTCGCCAACGCGGGCATGGTCTCGGCCCGCGACTCGGACTTCCTCGAGGGAGACCTTCGCGCGACCACGCCACCACGGTGGCGGGCCTCGCTGGCCCGCAACCTGGACACGGCCTACCTGACCTGCCGGGCCGCCCTCCCCCACCTACGCGAGCGCGGCGGACGCATCATCCTGGTCTCCTCCGTCACCGGAGCCGCCATGGCGATGCGCGCCGAGGTGCCGTATGCCGCGGCCAAGGCCGCCCTCGTCGGCCTCGCCCGCGCCCTCGCCGTCGACGAGGCACGCCACGGAATCGCCGTCAACGTCGTCGCCCCCGGGTGGATCGCCACCGGATCTCAGACACCCGCCGAAGTCACCGAAGGGTCGCTGGTCCCGGCCGGCCGATCCGGGACCCCGGCGGAGGTGGCGAGCGCGATCGCCTGGCTCGCCTCCCCCGGCGCCGCCTATGTCACCGGCCAGGTGCTGCTCGTTGACGGCGGGAACACGATCGCCGAGGAACGCTCCCCCGCCTGATCTCCGTGGCCGGGTGCGGTCCCGGGCACCCATTTCCCGCCATCGTCGTATGCCGCTACGCCCGCGCGGGCCGGGCCCTCGGGCGAGGTCGGGTGGCACATCCGAAGGTTGCCGCCAAGGGCGTAGCCGAAAGCACGAAGCCGACCACCCACGGCGCGATCAGGGCTAAGGCCAGCAGTCGCCACGGGGGGCTTACGCCCGGCCAGGACCACAGCACGAGCGAGTGCAGGAAGATCACGGCGAGGGACGTTTGGGCCAGGGCGCTGATCATGCGCCCGACACCGCCGGTGATGCGTAGTGGCATGATCACTAGGCCCACGCACAGGGCGGTCGCGGCGGCGGCGCTGAGCACCGGAGTGCCGAAGTCGAGGGACTTCAGGTCGAGCGGCACCGCGGCCTTCGTGGCGAACAGGACTGCGGCACCCGCGACGGCGGCCGAGCTGAGCAGCGCCCGGGTGCCGATGGAAAGGGGCGTTAGATACTCGCTGGCCAGGGCGCCTGCCTGCACGAACACGACGCACGCAAGGCCCTGACCGACCGCCAGCGGGAGCCGGGACAGTTGGTGAGGGCCCACGGCCAGGCCGACGCACAGGGCGAGCCCGAGGCCGAAACGACCGGGCCATCCCCACCCGGTGGAATCGATGAGCCGGGTTGCCACTGTGGCGACGAAGAGAGCGGACACGAACCAGATCGCCGAGAAGGGCGCTGACGCCCACCGGCCGCCGATCCACGGATCGATCGCCTGAACCCAACTCAGGCCCCCACGGGCCATGACGGACACCGCGACGTACGCGAGATAGATCAGGAGGACCCACGCGACGTATGGACGCGCAAGTGACGAGAGCCGACGCGCGACCTCGTCCCGCACGCTGCGACGGGCGGCCAGATAGCCCGAGAGGACGAAGAAGATCGGCACATGCCAGCTGTAGATGAGTGCCCTGGGCACATTGCTGTCGGATAGGTGGCCCACGACGACGGCGATCGTCCCGATCACCCGCAACAGGTCGAGGTAACTATTCCGAAGGCGACCCGACACAAGGGGTCAGCCTAATGGAGCGGGAAACTGCGAGCGGAGCGAGCTTGGTTTCCCGGTAGATGAGGACGTGCGAGCGCAGCGAGCACCTGGCCGTTGGGGGGGTCGCGGGGGGCGCAGCCCCCCGTGGGTGCGGGGTCACGGGGGGGCGCAGCCCCCCGGTGGGTCGTGGGCCGTGGGCGCGCCCAGCGGCCGAGCGAAGCGCAGGCCGGTGGCCGGGAAACCGCGAGCGGAGCGAGCTTGGTTTCCCGGTAGAGAGGACGGGCGAGCGCAGCGAGCACCTGGCCGTTGGGGGGTTCGCGGGGGGCCCGAGTTAGGACAATTTAGTGCGCACGCCTGGGTTGGCTGGTGGAGTGGATTGCTGCGTGGAGGTCCTCGGGTAGGGGGTCAGCGGCGGTGATCAGCTGCTCGCCGGCTTCGATGGTGACTTCGCGGTAGCGACGTGTGGTGGTCACGAACCGCTTGATCGACATCCCGGTCGCTGTCTCGATGTGGCGGGTTAGCGCGAGGGCGGCGAAGACGATGGACATGTGCGCCTCGATCGATTCGCGTTTGTGGTGGAAGATCGGGCGGGCTTGGAGGTCGTGCTTGCTCATCCGGAAAGAGCGCTCAATCTCGTACAGCCGGTGGTAGGCACCGGTGACGAACTCGGCGTTGGCGGTCCCAGGTTCCAGGTTGGTGGAGTAGCCCTTCCACCCAGCCAGCATGCGAGCCTTGGCTTCAAGGTCCCGGTTCACCGAGCGGTTCCCGCCATCGAGCGTGATGAACCGGTTCCGTTTGATCGGCACCTGCCCCGGCGACCGCCTTCTCCGGCTTTGGTGACCTGCTCGGTGATGCCTTGAGGGGCTCATCCCAATTGAGGGTGTAGTCGTGGGCGGAATCCGCCGGCTTCTAGGAGGCAGCGGGCGATGTAGTTGGTGAGGTTGCGGAACCCGAGGGCGGTGCCGCGCAGGTGTTCCAGGCGGCCGTTGATCGCCTCTGTGGGTCCGTTGCTGGTGCGGGGGCGGTCGAAGTAGGCCAGGACGTCCTCGGCACGGCGGGCCAGGGTCCGACCGAGCTTGCGGACCTCGGTCAGCTCGGTGGGGACGCTTTCGCGTAGGCTGTCGATGACCGATTGCATGAGGTGTTTGCCGTGTCGGGGTCGGGGTCGCGGTAGGCGGTGATGATCCGCTGGTAGGCACCCCAGGTGGCCTCCACCTCGGCGTGCTCGTCGGCAGTGAACAGCACGGTCAGTCGTTCGCGTTGCCGGTCGGTCAGTAGCGCCTCGCCGGTGTGCAGGGTTCGCCGGGCCTGGTACAGGGGATCCCCTCGTCGGCCGCGGTGGCCCAGAGTGGCCTGCTGGATGCGTTGCCGGCACTTCTCCAGTCCCTCGCCGGCCAGGCGGACCACGTGGAAGGGATCCATCACGCAGGCCGCGTTGGGCGGCTCCTCGGAGGCCGCGGTCTTGAACCCGGTGAACCCGTCCATCGCGACCACCTCCACCCGCGTGCGCCAGGGGTCGTCGCGGCCGGCGAGCCAGGTCTTGAACACCGTCTTGGAACGGCCTTCGACCATGTCCAACAACCGTGCCGGGCCGGTCCCGGTCGCGGACCGGGGTCAGGTCGATGATCACGGTGACGTACTTGTCACCGGGCACGGGTGTGCCGCCAACAATGCCATCCACCCCGATCACCGTGACCCCGTCAAAGCGGTGCTCGTCGTCGAACAGCGCAGCCGCTTGCCCTCGGCGAGCACACCCGCGGCGTTGGCGGTGTCCCAGGCCACCGCCAACCCGGCCGCGACCCGGGACATGCCCAAGTGCCCGACCACGATCGCCTCCAAGGCCCAGCGCAGCCCGCGGCGGGAGACCTTCGCGCGGGGCTCGGCCGCTTTGCTGGTGTCCTGACGCCACACCGGGCGCAGCCAGTACACCGGTACCGGCGGCGCACCCGTCCCCTCCAACGTCGTCGGGCGCCACCCGAACGGCTCGTGCGCCAACCGCCGCACCACGCTGTCGCGAGCCACCCCTGGCAGCCACACTCCCGGCACCAGTCATCGGGCTCAACCACCCGCAGGCCAACACCGCCCGCTCAGGGGCTCGGCCGTTGACCAGTGACAACCAAACCGAGCTCATCCACGCGGCAGAACGTGGTCAGATCAGGGCAGTCGAAGGTAGGTTCAGACACGTCGAGGTCTTCCAGATGGAAGGCGTAGGAACCTCCATCATCGGAAGACCTCGACCCCACCCCGGCAGCGACGCGCCGCCCCCGACCTACACCCCCGATTGGGAAGAGCCCCTTGAGGTACGTCGGCCGCGGGAGTGGGGAGTACTGGGTAGTGGGTCCACCAGTGCCCGCGCCCGTCGGACGGCATCGCCGGTAGTGGTTCCAGCAGCCGAAGCCCGTCCGGGACCTGCTCAATGTTCAGGGTGATCCTTGTGCCACTGGGCGATCGCGTACGGCACCGACGACAAACGCGCCGAGGATGAAGGTCAACCCGGCCTGCTCGAGCGCGACCCGGTTGCTCCGGGAGAGCATCCCCGCGTCCGCGACGACGGTGACGGCGGTAATGCCGTGAGCGGCCTGGAACTCTTTGATGACCGGCAGCATCGTGGCCGTTTCGGCCTTGTTGCCTTCGAAGGCGTTGACCATCAACGGAAACCCTGAGGCGTCCGTCAACAGTCCGATGGTGATTTGTGGCTCCAGGCGCCGCTCCTTGCTAAACCCTGGCTCGCGGAACCCGTCGCCGGTGTCGGTCTCGAAATACAGCGTGCTCACGTCGAAGAGCACCAACGCACTCGGCCCCAGGTCCGCCCGTGCCGCGCACGCACCCGCCAGGCCAGCCCGGAACTCCACCGTGGCGTACGAAGGCAGCCGCCGCGCCATAGTCCGGTAGGAGAGCGTGGCTACCCCGGCCTCATCCAGCACCCGCAGGCTGTCCAGCTTGCTTGTCGGTTCGATGATCCGCGCGATCACCAACGCCTTGAACACCTCATCGCCGTCCGTGGCGTCCTCGAACCCCAGCACCCGATAGGCGACCTCGAGCGCGTCGACCAAGTGACCCATCCGCGTCGAGCGGATCGGCAACGCTCCGCCCTTGGCCGGCGCCAAGCCAGGCAGGTCGAACATCCCCTGCCCTGCCGAGATCCGTTGCCGCGCAGCGGCTTCAACAACTCCAGCTCGGCATCATCATGGGCTGAGCCGATATGCTCCATCGTGCGCCTCCCACCCCGGTTGGAATACACGATCTGAACAGCCCGAGCCCCCGACGAGGTCTTCACCGTACGCACGTGAGGCGACACCACCCCACAATACGAGCCCGACTAGTGCACAAATCCGCCAAGCCCCCCACGCATCACCGCAGGTCAACGCCCTGCACCCTCCAGAACCCAAGAATCGTGTCCTAAGTCAGGGTAGAGAGGACGGGCGAGCGCAGCGAGCACCTGGCCGTTGGGGGGTTCGCGGGGGGCGCAGCCCCCCGTGGGTGCGGGGTCACGGGGGGGCGCAGCCCCCCGGTGGGTCGTGGGCCGTGGGCGCGCCCAGCGGCCGAGCGAAGCGCAGGCCGGTGGCTGGGAAACCGCGGGCGGAGCGAGCTTGGTTTCCCGGTAGAGAGGACGGGCGAGCGCAGCGGCGCACCTGGCCGTTGGGGGGGTCGCGGGGGCGCAGCCCCCCGTGGGTGCGGGGTCACGGGGGGGCGCAGCCCCCCGGTGGGTCGTGGGCCGTGGGCGCGCCCAGCGGCCGAGCGAAGCGCAGGCCGGTGGCCGGGAAACCGCGAGCGGAGCGAGCTTGGTTTCCGGTAGAGGAACGGGCGAGCGCAGCGAGCCTGGCCGTTAGGGGTGGTCGCGGGGCGCAGCCCCCGTGGTGCGGGGTCGCGGGGGCGCCCCCCGGTGGGTCCGTGGGCCGTGGGCGCGCCCAGCGGCCGAGCGAAGCGCAGGCCGGTGGCCGAAACCGCGAGCGGAGCGAGCTTGGTTTCCCCGGTAGAGAGGACGGGCGAGCGCAGCGAGCACCTGGCCGTTGGGGGTTCGCGGGGGCGCAGCCCCGTGGGCAGGGGTTCGCGGGGCGCAGCCGCAGAGTCGATTCCCGCGCTTGTCCTGCTCGCGCTCGATGGACTCGAAGAGGGCCTTGAAGTTGCCCTTGCCGAAGCCCCGGGAGCCGTGACGCTCGATGATCTCGAAGAACACCGTCGGCCGGTCGCCGAGGGGCTTGGTGAAGATCTGGAGCAGGTAGCCGTCCTCGTCGCGGTCGACGAGGATGCCGCGCTTCTGGAGTTCCTCGACGGGCACCCGGACCTGCCCGATGCGGGCGCGCAGCTCCGCGTCCTCGTAGTAAGCGTCGGGCGTGGACAGGAACTCCACGCCCTCGGCGGTTAGGGCGTCGACGGTGGCGAGGATGTCGTTGGTCGCGAGGGCCAGGTGCTGGGCACCCGGGCCGGCATAGAAGTCGAGGTACTCGTCGATCTGGCTGCGCTTCTTGGCGATGGCGGGCTCGTTGAGGGGGAACTTCACCCGATGGTTGCCATTGGCGACGACCTTGGACATGAGGGCGGGAGTAGTCGGTGGCGATGTCGTCGCCGACGAACTCGGCCATGTTCACAAAGCCCATGACCTTGTTGTAGAACGCCACCCATTCGTCCATCTTGCCCAGCTCCACGTTTCCGACGACGTGGTCGAGGGCCTGGAAGAGCCGCTTGGGTGCTCCGTCGCGCTTGACGAAGCCGGAGGACCGGGGGAGGTACCCGGGGACGTGGGGACCGGCATACCGCACCCCGTCGACGACCCGCTGGACGAGGGTATGCCGAGTCTCGCCATATGTGGCGATTGCCGCCAGGCGGACGGTCCCGAACTCGTCGGCGATGTCGTAGGGCTCGGCGAGGATGGTCGCGCCCGCGCGCTTCGCTTGGGCGACGCAGCGGTCGACGTCGGGAACCTCCAGGCCGATGTCGACCACGCCGTCACCATGCTTGGCGTGGTGGGCCACCAGCGGGCTCTCGGGGGAGACGGCTCCCTTGAGGACGAACCGGATGGAGCCGGAGCGCAGAACGAAGGCCTTGTGATCGCGGTTGCCGGTCTCGGGTCCGGAGTAGGCGATCAGTTCCATCCCCCACGCCGACTGGTAGTAGTGGGCGGCCTGGGTCGCGTTGCCGACCACGAAGACGATCGCGTCCCAGCCGGTGACCGGGAAGGGGTCGGCGCTCGCGTCGTAGTCGACCAGCCCGACGAGTTCCCGCAATTGACGCAGGTCGAGACCCGCATCGCTCTCTTGCTCCGTCAAGGGGGTCTCGTCCACGACCGTCTCGGGCGCCATCGTCTCGGGAAGAACCACGTCGTTCGTCATGGGACAAAGGTGGCGGGTCCTCGGCATACTGCGCAATGGAGAACGATCTCGCTAGACAATTCGACCACTCTCTTGCCGGAAGGAGTCGGCATACTGGACAATGTGACGTATGTCACCGACACCTCCCGCGGCGATCGACGCTCTTGACGCCCGGATCATCACCGCGTTCACCGACGACCCGGACATCGGCGTCCTCGGTGCGTCGCGGCGGCTCGGGGTGGCGCGCGGGACCGTGCAGGCGCGTCTTGACCGCTTGCAGGAGCGTGGCGTCATCACATCGTTCGCGCCGACGATCGACCCGGCGGCGCTCGGATTCCCGGTCACGGCCTTCTGCACCCTGGAGATCCGGCAACGCACCGGGCACGAACGGGTGGTCGCGCACTTGTGCGCCATCCCCGAAGTCCTCGAGATCCACCAGGTGACCGGGAGCGCCGACCTGATCATTCGCATCGTCGCCAAGGACAACACCGACCTCGGGCATGTGATCGATGCGGTTGTCGATGACGTTCACGTCATCCGGGCCAATACGGCGATCTCGCTGCGCACGCATCTCCAGCACCGCACGACCCCCCTGCTCGCCAGGGCCGCCCGAACCTAGCAGCGCCGCCGAGTCGTATGCCGCCGCACCGCGCCCCGCCGCCGAGTCGTATGCCGCGCCACCGAGTCGGGAGGACTTCGCCAGGACGGCGAAGGGGCGCGCCCACGCGGGCGCGCCCCTTCGGTGTCGTCCGAATCAGCCGCGGTAGGTGTTCCACATCTGGGTCATCCGGGTCTTCTGACCGGCGGTGAACATGTTCATGCAGGAGTCGTACGTGTAGTCCATGAAGTTGTGGATCGGGTCGAGTCCCGGGGCCGAGCAGGTGTTGCGCCCGGTGGGGCACCCGAAGGCGGGGCTGGCCTCGGCCGGGGTGTCGGCGACCTGGTCTCCGGCGCCGCTGCAGCCGCTCTGGAAGGTGTGCCACAGACCCATCCAGTGGCCGACCTCGTGGGTGCCGGTGTCACCGAGGTTGTAGTTGGTCGCGTTGCCGCCCGGCAGCGAGTTGTGCAGGAGGACGACGCCGTCCATCTTGTCGCCCGCGTTGCCGTCGAACGGGAAGGTCGCCCAGCCGAGCAGGCCGCCGCCGAGGTTGGCGGTGTAGACGTTGAGGGCGTTCGTGCCGCCCTTGCGCAGAGTGGTCTTCATCGACTTCTCCGCCGCCGAGCCGGGGCTGACGTTGAACCACGTCGCGTTGCTGACGCGCTTGACCGCCATGAGCTTGAAGGTGAAGCCGGCCGTCTTGTAGGCGTTGTTGAGGACGGCCATCTGCTTGTTGATCCGGGTCGCCGTGACATTGCCCTGGGCGCCGGAGGTGATGACGTTGAAGTAGACCGGGACAGTGGCCGCCGGGGCCACCTTGCCGTTCTTGTCGACGACACGGCCAGCGGCGTCGGTGTGCAGCCCACGGGCAGCCATGGCCGCCTGGAAAGCCTTCTCGGCGTTGGCGGCATAGGCCTCGCTGACGGTGTTGATGTCCTTGGCCTTCGCCCCCTCCGCGAGACGGGCGCCGCCGTGGTCGACGCAGACGCGCGCCTGGCCCGGGTCAGCGGCTCCGATGGGCCGGGCGTTCGCCGGCAGTGCGCCGATCCCGACAGCGAGCAAGGCGGCACTGGGAACGGCAACAGCAAGACGGATGCGTGACATGAGTTCGGGTGTTCCTTTCGATCCCCTCGACGGTGCCCGCGGCACCGTATGGCGCTAGCAACCTAACCGAAGATGCGCCGCCCCGCACGCATTTCGGGAAAGAAGAATTCTCAACCAGGGCCGTCGGCGACGGAGGATCACGCGTCGCCGTCCTCCGGTGGGCGAAGACCGTCATAGACCTCTTGACAGACCGGACACACGGGGAAGCGCTTGGGATCACGCCCAGGGACCCACACCTTGCCGCACAGGGCCACGACGGGCTCCCCGGACAGCGCGGACTCGAGGATCTTTTCCTTGCGCACGTAATGGGCGAACCGCTCGTGGTCCCCAGGTTCTTGGACCTGCGGCAGGGCCTCGGTGCGTTCCAGGACGGATGTCGCCGGCGACGGCCCGGCTGGCGCGTCGAGTCCGGGCACGTCGAGTCCGGGAGTATCGAATCCGGGAGCATCAAGACCGGGCGCACTCATGCTGGGGACCTGACCACCAGGCGTGTTCGGGGTGGGCGCGACGTGCGGGCTCATGGCGCCGCAGTCTAAGCCGTATGCCGATCCCGCCCCTGGCATTGCGCCCGCCACCCCGCCCGATCCCGCCCTCCCGATCCCGCCCGTCAATTCATCGACGGGTCGTCCGGGAAGGAGGCGACCAGCGCCAGCGCACCGGGCTGGCGGGCCAGCACGGCCGACCAGAGCCCGAGCGCCGACCGCGTATGAATGTCCCCGACGGTGCGGTCGACGACATACCAAGTCCCCGACGTGATCTCGCCCTCCAACTGCTTCGGCGCCCAGCCGGCATAGCCGACAAAGACGCGTACCGCACCCGACAGCGACTCCAAGGATGCGGGGTCGGCATCGAGATCGACCAGGCCCACCTCGCCATAGAGCCGGGTGAGGGCCGCCCCGGCGGTCACTCCCTCCGGCACGAGCGCCACACCGAGCGCCGAATCGGTCCCGACCGGCCCCCCGAGGTAGACATGCCGGTCCCGGACCGCCACCGCCCCCCACGAGGGCAGGATGGCGGAGACCTCCGTGTCCAAGGGGCGGTTGAGGATGATGCCCTGGGCGCCGTCGTCGCCGTGGTGGAGCAGCAGGATCACGCTGCGCCGGAAGACCCCCTCCGCGATCTCCGGCGTGGCGACGAGCAGGCGGCCGGTCAGGTCCTCGCTCATGCCCCCTATTGTCCCGTATGCCGCGCCATCAGGCGCGCGACGATCCACCCCGATCCGATTCCCACCGCATCGGCGATCAAGTCACCGACGGACCCGGATCTGGTCGCGGACTCGAGGGTCCCCTGGATCACCTCGGTGGCCACGGCATACGCGAAGAGGCCCGGCAGCAGGACGCGCGCCCGCCAGCCGGCCAAGAGGCCGAATGCGGCCGGAGCACCGAAGAGCACGAGGTGGACGACCTTGTCCTCGTAGGGAAAGAGCGGCACCGAGGGGGGCTGCGGCATGAGGATGAGGACGGCGTTGACGAGGAGGGAGAGGACGGCGAGCCAGCGGAAGAGGCTGGGCCGCAGCGTGGCGGAGAAGGCGGCGGGCATGGCTTTTCGGGGTCGACGGGCACGGGCGCGGCCCACTGTGCCCGACGCACCTGTATGCGGCGAAATCGCCACGTGCGGGGTCTACTCTTGCCGCCCATGGACTCGTTCGTCGAGATGACTGGAACCGGCACTGCCTCGGACGCCCCCGATGTGGTCGCTCTCGACCTGGGCGTCCGCTGTCCGGGACAGTCCGTCGCCGCCGCCCTCAACGACGCGGCCACCAAACTCGCCGCCCTCGTGGACGCGGCGAAGACCGGTGGACTGGCCGATCGTGACGTCCAAACGACAGGGGCGAGTGTCTATCCCCAATACGACCGGGACGGCACCAATGTGGTCGGCTACGTCGCGAGCCAGTCTTTGCGGCTGCGAGTCAGGGACCGGGCCCGAGTCGGTGACCTGATCAGCGCGTTCTCCGAGCGGGCCGGCAACAGCCTGACCATCGACAATATTTCGCTGCAACTGAGCGATCCGTCCGCGCTGTTGACGCAGGCGCGCGAGGCCGCCTTCGCCGACGCGGAAGCCAAGGCGCGCCAATTCGCGCTGTTGGCCGGCCGGGAACTCGACCGTGTGATCTTCGTCGCCGACACCCCCGGCGGTCCGTCAATGGCGTTGGCTGGAGCACGGATGGAGATGAAGGACATGGCGATGAGGTCGATGCCGGTCGAAGCCGGGGAGAGCAGCGTGAGTGTCTCGGTCATCGTCAGGTGGGCCTGGACCTGACGCGCGTGGGACTCCTCGACGCACTCGGCTGGGCGGGCTCGGCGCTCCTGGTCGTCTCGGTCATGCAGACCCGCATCCTGCGGCTGCGCTGGCTCAACCTCTGCGCGACCTTGATCCTGCTCATCTTCAACATCGGGATCAAGGTCTGGCCGATGGTGGCGATGAACGCCGTCTTGGCGATCATCAATGTCTGGTTCATCGTGAGACTCACCCGCGAGCGTGGGACGAACGCGTATGCCGTCCTCCCCGTCGCCTTGACCGACGCCTACCTGCGCCACTTCCTGACCATCCAGGCGCGGGATATCGCCGCCTTCTTTCCGAACTTTCGCCCGGACCAGAGCGCCGGCAGGCAGGCGTTCCTCGTGCAGCACGGGCATGAGACGGCTGGAGTCGTCGTCGTCCGCGATCTCGGCAACGGGGTCGGGCAGGTGGAGTTGGACTATGTGACGCCCGCGTTCCGCGACTTCACCCCGGGCGAGTATGTCTACCGGACCAGCACCGTCTTGACCGATCTCGGGTTGCGCAGGATTCTCACGCCCGCCGGAATGGTGGCGCCGTACTACGACCGACTGGGTTTTCGCCGGGAGGGCGATCACTTCGCTCTCGACCTGGCCTGATCCCGGGGCACCGGGGGCGGCGTAGGGGTCGGGGTCGGTGTCGGGGGGAGGTCGTCAACGGCGATGGGCTGCCCGTTTGGTGCGGCGTGGAGGTGGCGGGAATCGAACCCGCGTCCACTGACGGCGAACCAGGACTTCTCCGGGTGCAGTGCGCTCTGGATTTTCTCGGCCCCAGGGCTCGCGCGCACACGTTCCCTGACAGGCTCAGTCGGATTGGAGTCCCGCGCCGCCCCCCGACGAGAGCGCCGCGGCAAGTTTCCTAGCTGACGCCAGGCACTGAGACGGAAACTAGCTCAGGCTGACGGACTTCGAGGCTCGCTCAGGCGGCGAGGGCGAAGTCGGTGCGCTTGGAGTTGGCACCTATTGGTTGCACGGGGCATCACGAGATAACCGTGCATCCTCGACCCGCTTCCCCTGGCAGACCGGCCAATGTCGAAACCGATCACCCCCTGGAAAGTGGGCAGACCCATCGCTGTTGACTTATCAAGCGGGACCGTTGTCGGACCCGTCCTCCAGTATGACCGGTGAACGCCTCGCCGCCCAAGTCGATTCCCGAAGAAGGAGGTGCCGTATCCCGACGCCCCCCGCCCGTTCCGCTGCACGCGGTGGCGGCCGCGCGATCGTGGCGCTGGCCGTCGCGGTCGTCGTCCTCGGGCTCAGCCTGCTCGGTGGGTGCCGTTTGTCGCAGCAGTCCTCGCCACGGTCGCCATCGCCGTCTGCCGCCACGTCGAATGCGTCCCCCAGCACTCCCCCGACGGGGGTCACTCCTGGGAATGCCGGTGAGGGGATTCCCTCCGGCACACCCGACGGCGGGGTCTCGGCTGACGGGAGCGGCGCCCCACAACCCCCGCCGACCCGCCCCGCCGGCTGCGAGGAGGCGCGCGACATACCCCTGGCGTCGATCCCCGCCCAGCAACGCCCGCTTCCGGGGACTGCCGACTCCCTCCGGGCGCTCGCCGCGCTCCGGGTCGCAGCACGTGAGCGCGGGAGCGATTACTGCCGGGCCGCCTTCGGCCCCTCGAGTTGGCCGGATCTGGACGCCAACGGCTGCAGCGCCCGTCAGGACGTCCTGCGGCGACAGGCGACGAGCGTGCGTCTCGGGGTCATCGCCAGTCACCACACCGGATGTCGGGAGGTCCTCGCCGGCGTCTGGCGCGACGCCTATACCGGCGCCCGGCTCGACGGGCCGAACATGAAGGACGGACGGATCGCCGGCCGCATCCAGATCGACCACATCGTCTCGCTCTTCGACGCATGGGTCTCGGGGGCTCGCGGCTGGGCCCCCGAGAAGAGGGTGCGGTTCGCCAACGACACCTCCCTCCACGAGCTGTATGCCGTGTCCGCCACGACGAACTACGCCAAGAGCTACCGCAGCGCGGAGAGCTGGGCCCCGGACGCTACGCGGCAGTGCGTGTTCGCGCGGTCGATCGTCGAGGTGAAATCGGCATACGGCCTAAGCGTCACCCCGGACGAGCGCGCGGCCCTGGAGGAGATGCTCCACCGCTGTGCCGACAAAGCGTGATGGTTCCGTGACCAACCCGGCGCGGTCGAGCGGCGTCCCAGTGGCAGGTCGACAACATTCGACCGAAATCTCTGTCACACAAAGGAATCCATCATGCCCAAGCGTCCTTACGCCGCCGTCTCGATCGCCACCGCTGTGGTGGGACTTGCCGCGCTCTCGCCCCTGGCCGCGACCGCCGCCCCCACCTCCGCCGCGACGGGCTCAGCCCCCGCTGGCGTCATCCCTGCGGTTGCGGTGGCGACCACGCCGGCACCGCCGGCGGTGCGCTGTCCCGCTCCGGTCTCCTTCGCCGCCGCGGATGTGGCCGGTAGCTACCTCGGCGGATCGATCCACCGCCAGACCGTGACCATGCGCGCTCAGTGCCCGGGGGTCAAGGGTGTCGCCACGCTCACCGCCAAGGTCAATGCCAACGCCACCCGGCAGCTCACCGGCTGGAAGACCTGGTGGAAGGAGTCCGCGGGCATCACCCCGACCACGGGCAGCTACGAACGCACGAATCGACTCGTCGTCGACGTGCCCGGCCTGGCCGTCGTGCGCGGGGACGCCTACCTGTATGCCGGGGGCGCCCACGGCGTGGAAACGCGCACGTACGACATTCTCGACACCCGGACGGGCCGCATCGTCACCAAGGACGGGATGCTCGCGCAGATGCAGGCGGCTGGCGGGCCGCGGTGGAATTTCGAGCGGGAACTCAACCGGTGGGCCGGTGGCGCCGACCCCGACCAGCACGCCTGGATAACCCGCGACGAGGTGGCGATGTATCCCGAGAAGTCCGGGATGCACATCTCCGTCGGGCACTGCACGGCATACGCGTGCGCCGCCGGGATCGTCGACTACACCATCCCGTGGGCGTCACTGATCGGTAACGGTGTCGACATGAGCTTCATCCCCAACCAGTGGGGCTATTGACTCCCCCCCCCCCGGGCGCGGAAGGATGACGATCCATCCTGAGAGGAGACGTCTTCTCTCGCGCTCGATCGATCGGGGGGTTGAGATGCGGATTCACACTACGGGCGTCGTCGCCGTCACGGGAGCGATTCTCTTACTGACGTTCGGAGCAGCGCCCGCGACGGCAGCGTCGGGTGGCGGGAGCGTGGGCTATTGTTCGAGTATGCGGGTGGAACCTCTCGACCACGTCCGGGCCGGGGGCCGTGGCACACTCATGGAGCGACGTCACTGACTACTCGTGGTACAACTCCTCGACTCGAACCCGCAACTCGACCCGTCCCATCCCCTTCGCGTACTATGGTTACGCAACGGGCGGGACGCTCTATTCACTATCCACCGGGTGCTGACGTGCGCGCGGTGGGATTGGTTGCCGGGATCTCGTTGTGCCTCAGTTGCGCAGCGTGCTCCCCAACCAATCCCACCGGTGCGACGACGCCCCCACCACCGACATCCGCACCCACCGCCGAGGCCGAGCTCTTCGTTCCCAATATGAAGAGTTGCCTGGAAACCGCCGGATACGTCGTCGACGTTCTCGACGATGGCGGAATCAGCGTCAAGTGGGCACCAGAGAACTCGACCGTTCAGCAGCGACAAGAGCTGAAGAAGGCCTACGACGCGGCATACGCCGCCTGCCTGAAGGAATTTGGTTACGACAAGCCGCCGAAAAGCGACCCGGCCAATTCTTGGCGACAATCTCTCGCCATTGACGACTGTCTTCGAGCGCATGGCTATCCCGTGAAGAGCCCAACGCTCGAGGAATTCACCAAAGGGGGGGAGTCGGACTGGTCCTCAGTCCCCAAGGACATGGCCACCATTCAGCAGCTGAGCAAAGAGTGCGGTTTCTGATGCCCCGATGACTGCACCAAGCCCCGCCCGCAGTCGCACCCTCGCTGCGCTGGTGATCGCGATGTGCGTCATGGCCGCGGGGGTCGCCTTGGGAATCCTTCTGGTCCGTTCGAGTTCGATGAAGGAACCAGATGCTGAGAATTGGACGACTTTCACCGTCAAACAAGCCACGATCTCCAAGATTGTGCCTGTGACCGCGCGGATCTCGTGGCCACACGTCACGGGAGTCGATATTCCCATCGGTGGACGACTGACCCAATCCGTGCCTGCGAATGGACGAATTGCCCCGAACGACGTTCTCCTCCGCGTGGACGACGAACCCGTGCTTCTCGCCCGCGGCGGCATACCCGCCTACCGCGACCTCCGACCCGGGGATCGCGGCAACGATGTGCGGCAACTACAGGAGTTGCTGCAATCCAGAGGCTTCGACATCGAGAGTGACGGACGTTTCGGCTCGGGCACGGCGCGGGCCGTCGTGTCCTTGTGGACGTCTCTGGGTTCGGCCACGCGGGGAGAGGTGCCGCTCGGGCGGATCGTCTGGGTGCCGACGCTGCCGACGCGGGTGGTCCCGGCGGAGAGTCTCCGGCTCGGAGCCAGCGTGCCGTCGCCCGCCTTCTCCGTCGTCTCCGGCAATCCGACGGTGAGCATCGTCATTCCTCCAGCGCTGGCCGACCGGGTCACGGACGGTACTTCCGTCTCGATCTCACTCGCCGATCGCGACGTTTCCTCGGTCACCGTCGGACCCGTCATCACGGCCGCCGATGGCTCCCTGACGGCGACGGTGGACCCCAAGCCGTTTCGTTGCGGCGAGCAGACCTGCGCGGCCCGGCTCTTCGGCTCGACCGACTCGAGTGCCACTCTGACCGTGACGCCACGGACCACCGGTCTGGCGGTCCCGGTCAGCGCCCTGCGCGCCTCCGCGACGGGGGACGTCAGCGTGATGCTCATGAATGGGCAGGTCCGTTCGGTCACAGTGCGTGCTCAGTCCGACGGACTCGCCATCATCGATGGAATCGCCTCCGGCGACAAGGTCCGAGTCCCAGGGTCGTGAGTTCCTCGGCGGAGTTGGTGCGCGCGGTCGATCTGACCGTCGGCTACGGGCGCCATGCTCCCCTCCTGCGCGACTTCCATCTGTCCGTCTCGGCCAACACCATCCTCGCGCTCACCGGAGCGTCAGGCGTTGGCAAGTCGACCCTCCTCTACGCCCTTGCGGGCATGATCCCCCCACGGGAGGGCAGCGTCGACCTCCTCGGCGCGCGCATTACTGCCTTCAGCGAACGCGCGCGAAGCCGGCACCGCGCTCGCCACATCGGCTTCGTGTTCCAGGATTCCATGCTCGATCCTGCACGGCGCACCCTCGACCTCGTGACCGAGACCGCCATCTATGCCGGTGTGGATCGGCGGTCATTGCTGCCACGAGCGCACGAACTGCTCGAGGAGTTGGGTGTCGGCGAACTCGCGCATCGCAGGCCGGGACAGATCTCGGGCGGGCAGGCGCAGCGGATCGCCCTGGCCCGAGCTCTGGCGACCGCGCCACGGATTGTCTTCGCCGACGAGCCCACTGCCAACCTCGACCCGGCGAGCGCCACATCGTGATGAGCCACTTGGAAGGGCATGTGCGCGCCGTCAAGGGGGTATTGATCATCGCGACCCATAACCCCGCAATCGTGCAGCAATCGGATCGCTCGGTGCACCTCTCGTGATCCGTGTCCGCCAACAATTCGACGAGATCATCCGAGACCTGCGCGCCAACGGCGTGCGAACTCTCCTACTCCTGGCCGTCCTCACCGCGATCGCGTGGCTGGCTCTGGCAGTCGACAACGAGGCGGCACGAGCTCGCGCATCTCTGGACGCTGCGGTCAGCTCTCCCGGGGCCTCTGTCGTGCGGCTGCTATCGCCGACAGTCTCCGACGATGTCGGCACCGAGACCCTGATCGCGGCCTCGGGCTTGGGCGATGCCCGTGGGGTCCTCGCCCTTGGCGTTCCGGACGCCGGTCGCGGCGCGCTCGGTTCGGAGGTGATCATTCGCGACGTATGGGGTGACACGTCACCGACGATGTGGCGAGTCCCCTGCGACATGGCACAGATCAGCCCCTCGCTCGCGGCAAGGCTCGGACTCCTCGACCCTGCCGGTGTCGTGACGCACGGCGGCATACCCGAGGACATCGCCGCCATCCAGGCAGTGCCTCCGGGTCTCGGGTTCCTCGATCAAATCGTCCTTGTCCGGCGCTGCGGTCCCGACGTGCGCGCCAACGAACTGGCCGTCCTCCTGCGCGACCCCACCACGGTCGCCCGGACCACAGAGGCCGTGACCCAACTCCTTCCGGTCAACGTCCGCCCAAGCTGGAGCGTCCGGTCCTCCGAGACCGAGATCCGGCTGGCGCAACGGGTCGCGGCGACAAGCGAGTCATCGCGGATGAGGCTGCTCGTCTTGACCTCGATCTCCTGCGGGCTGCTTGCCGCGTTGATGTTTGCCACCATCACGACGGCGCGGCGTCGCGACTACGGTAGGCGCCGGGCTTTGGGGGCGACTCCGGAGTTCATTCTGGCTCTGGTCGTCGGCCAGGCGGGCGCCCTGGCCGTGGCGGGGTTCTCGCTCGCGGCCATCGGACGTTATCTCGTCGTCGTGATCCGGGGGCAGCCCGCACCCGAGCCACCCTTTCTCGTCGGGTGTTTCCTCCTCGTGGTGGCATCGGCCGCAACCGGCTCGCTCCTTCCGGCGGTGGCGGCGGCACGTTCGAACCCACTGCGCGAGGTCCGGGTGCCCTGACCGCGCGATGGGGAGCCAGGTGGATTGGTGCGGTCGCGCATCGCGAAGGGGGGTACCACGATGGACGCCGGTGCGGCGCCGATGGCTCGGGTGCGTCGTGAGCGGGTCGCAAGCCGGTGACCGCATCAGGGCGGCGGCAGTGCGGATCTGCCCGTCGGGTGCGTCGTGAAGGTGGGGGTCGTAAGCCGGTGACCGTCTGGGATCCGCAGCTGGTTGAGGAGCGCCTACCAGGTTCCGCCGGAGGAGCCGGAGCCGCCCCCTCCGGAGAACCCGCCACCGAAGCCACCGCCGAATCCGCCGCCACCCCCGTCGAAGACCGAGGTGCCCGAGGAGCCAGGGGTGGAGATGAAGGTCCCGGCGGCCTGCGTGGCGAAGTCGTCCACTCCGGAGGTCATGGAGTCGAAGAAGCCACCATCGCCCCAACTCGGCCCGATGTACCAGATCGGTGGACTGATCACGACCCCCTGCGCTGCGGCGGCCGCAGCCACCTGCTCGAAGGTCTTGGCCCACTTGTCCGCCACGCCGAACACCACGGCATACGGCAGATAGCGGGAGAAGACGTCCTGTGCCTCCTCGAACCTGATCTGGTTGGCCTCGGCGGTGACCAGGTACTGCTTGAAACCGAGGGATTGGGCCAGCACCGCGCTGCCCTCTGCCGTCCGGGAGGCCATCCGGCGACCGAGGACACGGACGATGACCCCACTCAGGGCCAGACCCAGCGCCAGGAGCATCGGGCCCGACAGGGGGACGGCGGCGAACGGCCGGGGTCCACTCGGGACGATATTGCCCAGCAAGAAGAACGCCAGGAACGCCAGGAAGATCAACGCCATCCCGAAACCGCCCCAGGCGTCCCGTTGCGACTGCGGCGAGCGCCGGAACCAGCCGCGGCGGACGACCTCGGCATACATCGCGCCCTTGACCGAGGCGAGGGTGCTCGCGAAGGTGTTCTTCAGGTCGGACAAGCGCACCGGGGATCCTCCGGCGAAGAGCGCGCCGAGCAGCATCTGCTCGTAATCGCTCAAGGGGGCGGCACCGGCGCGGGGCGTGGTCGCGGTCAGTTCCCAGTCGGCGCGCCCGAAGCTCTTCTGGGTTTCGGTGATCGTGAGATACCCGCGGACGGCGAGGTCGAGGATGGTCGCGGTGACATCGACGGTGTTGGCCTCCTCGTCGATGAGGGTCCCGACCATGCCCGGCTGCACCCCAGGGGGCGGGTTGAACTGGACGGCGATGGTCCCCGGTCGCGCCTGCCGGACCGTCGGCACGTCGTCGCCTCTCCCTGGCGAGAGTCCGGGGGTGAGACCGGCATACGCCTCGTCGCGGCCCCGGCTCCAGACCAACGTCGCCATGCCGGCCAAGGCCAATAGGGGCAGGAACCCGCCGACCCCCGCCAGGAGTCGGCCGAACATTCGCGCAGTTGCCGGCGGGGTGGTGTCGACCGGGGGATAGCCCTGGCCGTTCTCGTTGGCGGTCGAGTCCTCGATCAGCTCCGGCGTCAGGTCGCCGAATGACGCCCGATTCATGGAGACCGCCACCGACATCGCCTCCCCGGGTTGCAGGTCGGTATGCGCGAAGCGCGCCGGGTTGCCCAGCGTTGCGTCACACATCGATCCGGACCCGACCGGCCCGTAGTTGCAGCCGACTTGGAGGACATCGCCGGGTGCCGTCACCCGGGCGGTGACGGTGTCATAGGTCTGCTCGTTGGCGGCGCCGACGACGTCGTGGACGAACTCGGCTCGCTCAGTATCGATCGCGTTGACCACATGGGACAAGCGGTAGGAGATCACATAGGTCTGGGTCCCCGTCACCGTCACGTCCGGGCTGCCGATCCGGAGGTGGACGTAGGCCCCCATCTCGTCCTGGGACACCTCGGCGGGGGCCCCGGTCGGGGAACTGACCTGAAGATCGGTGAGCCGGTAGAGGCGGTATACGTCCTCGCGATTCTGATAGCCCGCCCGGATGCGGATATCGCGGGTGATGCCGTGGCGTTCGACTCCGTCGGGGAAGATCTGCGTCAGCGTCTCGATGATGGCCGCGGATCCATCCTTGGCGAGGACGATCTCGACCCTGTAGTCGCCGATCCGCTCGCCCGAACCGACGTGGACGAAGCCCCGGTCGAGGCCGGTGCCCGAGGACGCCCGCGCGATCCCCACGAACCCGGACCCGGCCCCGGACCCGGAGACCCCGGACCCCGCGAACCCGCCCACCACCAGGAGGGTGGCGACCCACGCGAGGGTGAGTGCGGCATACCGACCGAGGGTGGCCCGCGACACTAGTCGCGCTCCCGGGAGTGCAGCGCCCGCGCCGTCTCGCGCGCATCCTGGCGCTCACGCAACGCCTGTCGCTTGTCGTAGTCCTTCTTGCCCTTGGCGAGCCCGATCTCGACCTTGGCCCGGCCGTCCTTGAAATAGAGGGCCAGCGGGACGATCGTCTTGCCGGACTCACGGGTGGCCAGGTGGAGCTTGTCGAGTTCGAGCCGATTGAGCAGGAGCTTGCGGCGACGGCGAGGGGTGTGATTGGTCCACGTTCCGGAGACGTACTCGGGAATGTGAACTCCCTCGAGCCACAACTCATCGCCATAGAAGGTGGCATACCCATCGATGAGGGAGGCGCGCCCCATCCGCAGGGATTTCACCTCCGTCCCCATGAGGGCGATCCCGGCCTCGTACGTGCGCTCGATGAGATAGTCATGTCGCGCCTTGCGATTGCTCGCGATCAGCTTGCGCCCTGTTTCTTTGGCCACGACGTTGCTCGTCCTCGCTCGCTCCCCGCGCCACGGGTGCGGCGCGCTGGGCCCACGCTACCGGGCCGTATGCCGCACCGGCCCCCAAGTTAACCCGCCCGGACGCACCCGAGCCCCGTTTCGTAGCCGCCCTGATCCGGGATCACAGCCAGAGCAGCGGGTTGACCGGCACCCCGTTCTCGCGGGTCTCGAAGTGGAGATGACACCCGGTCGACAGGCCCGTGGTGCCGGCGTAGGCGATGATCTGCCCGCGAGCGACCCGCCCGCTCGTCACGACAAAGCTGGTGAGGTGGTTATAGGTCGTCGCGAGGGAGACCCCGCGCTGGATCCCGTGGTCGATGACGACCTGGTTGCCATAGCCGCCGGCCCAGCCCGCCGAGACGACCACACCGTCGGCTGCGGCGGTCACCGGGGAGCCGCACGGATTGGCGAAGTCCTGTCCGGTATGCAGCCGCCAGTAATGCAGGATCGGGTGCCAACGCATCCCGAAGGGTGAGGTGACCGCATAGGTCGAGGGCCACGAGAGGAACCCTCCCGTGTTGTGCGGGGTGTTCGGGGGCGGCGGATTCGTCGTCGGGTTGTGCGCCGCAGCCGCGGCCGCCTGCTTCTTGGCGATCTCCCGCAGCCGGGCCTTGAGCGCGTCCGACTGGGCGGTCAGGTCCTCGAGGCGGCGCCGTTCCTTGGTCACTTCCTTGTCAAGGCTCGTGGCCGCCGCGCTCTGGCTCGCCTCGAGTGCGGCCAGTTGCGCCTGCGCCTGCTCGGCCTGAACCTGGGCGGCCTGGGCATTGGACCAGGCCTGCGCGGTGGCGGCCTGCTTGTCCGCGACCAATGCACGCGTCGCGCTGACGCGCGCCTGCTTCGCACTGAGATCGGCGGCGGACGAGGACAGGGTCCGGATGGCCTGGGCCTGGATGTCGGCGACATTGTCCGCCATCGCCATCCGGTCGGCGAGGTCCTGCGCATCCGTGGCGCTGAACTGGATCGTCATCGACCCGAAGCCCTGCTCCTGATACATCTGCGCGGCGAACCCGGCCACCTGCGAGCGAGTGCGGGCCAGGGACGCGGTCGCGTCGGCGAGATCGGCGCTCGCGCTCGCCTCCTCCTGCTTGGCCACCGCGAGGTCGGCGAGCGCCTGCTCGTTGCGTTGACGGGCCAAATCGGCGTTGGCGCGGGCGAGGGCGACGGCGTTCTGGGCGGCGGGCAGTTGGGCGCGCGTCGACGTCAGTTGGGCGTATGCCGCTTTCAACGCCGCCGAGGTGTCGTCCAGGTCGTCCTGGGCCGAGGCGATCTGGTCCTTGGTGGCGCTGAGTTGCTTGCCGACCTTGGCCTTCTGGTCACCAAGATCGGCGCTCGCCGGCCCGGAGACCGTCAGCGAGAAGCCCAGCATCGCAGCGAGCAGGGCTCCGGGGGCGGCGATCCGGAGGCGACGGGCGCGAGGCGTGGTTGACATCCGCGTCAGGATAGGGGAGCAACGTCCTCGATCGCCGGCAACGACACGGTCTCGGGGTGTCGCCCGTCAGACCCGCAGATACCTCCAGAGCGTGACCGTCGAGGTGACGACAGCCAACGCCACGACCCCGCCGGCGAGATAGGGCGCGATCGCCCAGACGTCGTTGGCGGAGATGAGCGCCTGGTTGAGGACGATGTTGGTCAGGTAGCGGTTGAAGATGAAATGGACCGTGGCCCAGAGCATCCCGATGGCGAGGGCGGCCCCGGCGAGGGCGGCGATGAGCACTTCCACGATGAACGGGGTGCGGATCGCGAAGTTGGACGCGCCGACCAGCCGCATGATGCCGATCTCGCGCCGCCGGCTGAACGCCGCCTGCCGGATCGTCGTCGCCATGAGCAAGGTCGCACAGAGCACCATGAGCCCGGCGACGATGACGGCGAAGAGGGTCACGTAGTTGATCACCGTGAAGAACTTCTTGAGGACCTTTTCCTGGTCCTGGACCGAGGCGACGCCCGGCGCATTCTGGAAGGCACTGACGACGACCTCGTAGCGGGTCGGGTCGGACAACTGGACCCGATAACTCGACGGGATGTCGCCGACACTGATATTCCCGACCAGGGGCGTGTTCTTGAACTGCTCGCTGAACCGCTGGAAGGCCTCCTCCTCGGATTCGAAGAAGACCTGCTTGACCAGCGGCTTCATCTCCTCGAGCTGGGACTTGATCGTGGCCTTCTGGTCCTCGGTGACCGGCATGCCGCCGCAATTGGGCTGAAGCGAGCCACGGGAGCAGAGGAAGACCGAGACCTGGACCCGGTCATACCAGTAGCCCTTCATCGCATCGGCCTGGCGCTGCGCGAGCAAGCCGAGGCCGAGGAGATAGAGGGAGACCATGGTGACGAGGACGACGGAGACCGCCATCGAGAGGTTCCGGCGCAGGCCGACCCAGACATCACCTGCGAGGAAGCGCAACCGCATGCCGCTCAGCCCTCCCCTCGCACGATCTCGTCGGCCCAGTCGCCGTTATCGGGATCGCTCCACAGGTCGTCGGGATCGCGCTCGGGTGCCGGTGCCGGGACAGGCGCCTCCTTGGGGACATAAAGCCCCTGCGCCTCATCACGCACGACGCGGCCGTCGGCGAGCTCGACGACCCGCCGGCGGAACTCATCGACGATGACATTGTCGTGCGTCGCCATCAGGACGGTCGTGCCCGAGGCGTTGATGGTCGCCAGGAGCCGGACGATGTCGAGGCTCGTCGCCGGGTCGAGGTTGCCGGTCGGCTCGTCCGCGAGGAGGACGGCCGGCTTGTTGACCACCGCCCGGGCGATGGCCACCCGCTGCTGTTCGCCGCCGGAGAGTTCGTGCGGCATACGACGGCCCTTGCCCTCCAACCCGACCACGGCGAGGGTCTCGGGGACCAGGGTTCGGATCAGCCGGTTCGGCTTGCCCAGGACTTGGAGTGCGAACGCGACATTCTGGGCAACGGTCTTGTTGGGCAGCAGGCGGAAATCCTGGAAGACGGTGCCGATCTGTCGTCGCAGGCGGGGCACCTTCCGCGGGGGCAACAACCCGAGGTCGTGACCGGCGACGAGGACCGACCCCGAGGTCGTCGGTTCTTCGCGGATCACCAGACGAAGGACGGTCGACTTGCCCGACCCGGACGGGCCGACGAGGAAGACGAACTGACCGCGCTCGATCTCCAGCGAGACGTCCTCGAGCGCCGGGCGGGTGCCCCGGGGATAGGTCTTGGTGACATTCTCGAAGCGGATCACGAGAGGCTGGTCTCCCTCGCGTCCGCCTCCTGGCCGCGGCGCCACCGGATGCCGGCCTCGATGAAGTCATCGATGTCGCCGTCGAACACCTTGTCGGGATTGCCGACTTCGTGATCGGTGCGCAGGTCCTTGACCATCTGGTAGGGCTGGAGGACATACGAGCGCATCTGGTCACCCCAACTGGCCTTGATGTCGCCGGCCAGTTCCTTCTTGGTCGCGGCCTCCTCC
Organism: Nostocoides sp.; assembly: GCA_016702415.1. Classification (GTDB taxonomy): domain Bacteria; phylum Actinomycetota; class Actinomycetes; order Actinomycetales; family Dermatophilaceae; genus Nostocoides_A. The sequence goes on along the minus strand of JADJEA010000001.1, from coordinate 1,290,129 downwards.
GCCCGGCGAAGGAGCAGCAACCGGGACTGGAGGACACGCAGAGCGGCGGCGCGGTTCTGGATCTGGGACTTCTCGTCCTGCATCGAGACGACGATCCCGGTCGGGATATGGGTCAACCGCACGGCGGAGTCGGTGGTGTTGACGCTCTGGCCCCCCGGCCCGGAGGACCGGAACACATCGACCTTGATCTCGTTCTCGGGAATGTCGACGTGGTCGGTGCTCTCGATCAGCGGGATGACCTCGACGGCCGCAAAGCTGGTCTGCCGGCGACCCTGATTGTCGAAGGGGCTGATCCGCACGAGGCGGTGGGTCCCACCCTCGACCGAGAGGTTCCCGTAGGCATAGGGGACGTTGACCTCGAAGGTCGCGCTCTTGAGGCCGGCCTCCTCGGCATACGAGGTGTCGAGGACCTTCGTCGGATAGCCGTGTCGTTCGGCCCAACGCAGATACATCCGCAGCAGCATCTCGGCGAAGTCGGCCGCGTCGACCCCACCGGCGCCCGAGCGGATGGTGACGACGGCCTCGCGTTCGTCGTACTCCCCCGCCAGCAGGGTTCGGACCTCGAGTTCCCCGACGGCCTTGCCGATCGAGATGAGTTCCCGCTCGGCTTCGGCCATGGTGGCCTCGTCCTCCTCCTCCTGGCCGAGCTGGACCAGCACCTCGAGGTCGTCGATGCGCCCGTCCATCTCGAGGATGCGGTCGCGTTCGGCGATGGCCCGGGAGAGATTGGAGGTGACCTTCTGCGCGCTCTCGGGGTCGTCCCAGAGGTTGGGCGCCCCAGCCTTGCTCTCGAGATCGGCAATGCGCAAGGCCAACCGGTCGAGTCCGACGACCTCGCGCACGGACGCCATGGTCGTGCGCAGGGCGCGGATCTCTTGCGGGAAGTCGGTGGCCACGAGCGACAAGCCTACGTCAGCCCCGTCGGCCGGACCCGCACGTTGCTACCCGCCGGTCAGTTCCCCGGCGCCCCGCCGATCAATTCGGGGAGCAGCCGCGCGACGGCGTCGGCGACATCGCGCGGTTGCCGCGTGAAACTGTGCGCCCCGGCGACGCTCGCCACCCACTCGGGGTGGTCGAGTTCCGCGCCGACCGCGGCCGGGCTCCCCCAGGGATCCCGCTCCCCTTGGACCACCCGGATCGGTATGCCGCGCCGCCCCGGCGCGCGCAACTCCTCCGCCCGGCTCTTCTCGGGCCGTCCCGGTGGATGGAGGGGGAAGGACAGGGCCAGGACCCCCGCGGCGCCGGTGTCGTATGCCGTGCGGCACGCCACCCGCGCGCCCGCGCTGCGCCCCCCGACGATGAGGGGACCCGTGCGGTCGAGGTCGCCGAGGACGGCGACCCAGGCGAGATCAAGGGTCGGGGGCGGGCCCGCGATCTTCCGGCCGGCCACGCGCCATGGCTGCTCCACGAGGACGACGTCGTAGCCCAGTGCCGGCAGGGTCTCCGCGAGGAGGGCGAGGTCGGGGGCGCCGATCCCACCGCCCGCGCCGTGACCGAGCACCACGGTGCCGACCGACGGGACCGGCCGCGCGACCGTCATCCGATTCCGCATTCCCTCGCCTGAAGGTGAACCTGCGCGTGAGGGTGAGACTCTGGCGGGGGGTGGGGCCGCGGCATACCGATGAATGCGCGCCGGTCCCAGCGGCGTCTCGACGTCGCGGATCAGCGCCATCCGACCTCATCCGATCCGGGGCGGACACCCCGACGAACGGACACCACCCACGCCCGTCAGAGGCCGTGGAGGGCGTGGACGGCCTGGCGGTACCTCTCGACGATGCCCGCGGAGGCCTCGGGATCGGTCGGCTCGCTCTCGGCGACGATCGAGACGGGCCAGTGCGGTGGCTCGGGCGCGCCGGAGAGGACCCAGGCGGCTTGGCGGGCGGCACCGATCCCGACATACTCCCCCGGCTCGGGCACCGCGACCGGCACCCCGAAGAGCTGGGGCGCGATCTGCTGGACCGCGGGCGAGACCGAGGCACCACCGATGACGAGGATCCGCTCGACGGCGACGCCGTGCTCGCGCAATCCGTCGACGCCGGCGACGAGATTGAGGAGCATGCCCTCGACGACGGCGCGGGCGATGTTTCCCGGAGTGGCATTGGCCCGGGTCAGGCCAAGCAGAGTCCCGGTGGCCTCCGGAAGGTTGGGCGTGCGCTCGGCGTCCAGGTAGGGCAGGAGGGTCAGACCGCCGGCGCCCGGCTCCGCCGCCAGCGCCAATCGGTCCAATTCCGCGAAATCGACGCCGAGGATTGCCGCACCGGCGTTCATGACCCGGGCCGCGTTGAGCGTGCAGAGAAGGGGCAGATAACCACCCTCGGCGTCGGCGAACGACTGCAGCGCCCCACTCGCGTCGGCCACGGCTTCCCCGTGGCGGGCGAACACGGTCCCGCTCGTGCCCAGGGAGACGACGACATCGCCGGGGGCCAGACCGAGCCCGAGGGCGGCCCCCATATTGTCGCCGGTCCCCGGACCGACGAGCATCCCGCTCGCGGTGCGGCCCGCGACGGCGTTGGGGGCAAGCACCGTCGGGACGCCGATGGTCCGGCCGATCGCCAACTCCATCACGTCGCTGCGATAGTCCTGCGTGAACGCCGACCAATAGCCGGTGCCGGACGCATCGCCCCGGTCGGTGCTCCAGTCCGTGAACCCGCCACCGGCCTGCAGGATGCGACCGGTCATCCAGTCGTGAGGCAGCACGCAGGTCGCGGTACGTGCCATATTGGCGGGCTCGTTGCGGGCCAGCCAGCACAACTTGGTCGCGGTGATCGCGGCGACCGGGACCAACCCGATCTGCTCGGCCCACGCGGCCGGGCCGCCGAACTGCGCGACCAGATCCGCAGCAGCGCCCGCCGAGCGGGTGTCATTCCACAGCAGGGCCGGGCGGACCACGTCGCCGTTGGCGTCGAGGGTCACCATCCCGTGCTGTTGCCCGCCGACCGAGATCGCCTCGACCCCATCGAGTATGCCGCCCCCACTCGCCTGCTCCCACGCCGCCCACCAGGCACCCGGGTCGACCTCGGTCGCGTCGGGATGCGGGGCGCGCGCGGTGCGGACGACGGCACCCGTCTCGGCATCGCAGACGACGATCTTGCAGGACTGGGTCGAACTGTCGACCCCGGCGACCAGCGAACCGCTGCTCATCACACGCTCCTCATCGATGGCGGTGTTGTTTTCTGTGGCGTGGCGACGAACCGCGTCCCCACCGACGAGCGGCAGCGACCGCGTCCGGGACATCGTCCCAGGTCGCGGCCGCTGCCGGTCGCCCGACGGGCGGACTCAGTTCTCCAGTCCCTCCAGGGTCGCCCGCGCTCCCTTTTCGTGCAGGTCGGCCAGGAAGCGCCGGTAGGCCGCGGTGAACCGCTCGTCTTGGGCCAGACCGCCGAAGAAGTCGGCGTCGCGAATGAACGCGAGATCGTCGCCCGACTGCGCGGCGGCCGCGGCCATCACCTTGTCCTTGAAGCGATCCACCACCTCGATGGGGTCGCCCTGCTCATCGGTCCCCTCGGCATACCGCGCCCACGAGGCGACGACGAGCGCGGACCGCTCGACCGGACCACCGGAGGCGAGATTGGCCACGATGACCGGGACGAGCCACTTGGGAATCCGGTCCGAACTCTCCGCGCACAGCCGGGCGAGGGTGTCGCGCACCTCCGGATTGGCGAACCGCTCGACCAATTGGTGGCGATAGGCGTCGAGATCGACGCCCGGCACCGGGGGCAACGTGGGGCTGCCCTCGGTCTCCATGTAGCCCAGGAGGAAGCGGACGAACAACGGGTCCTGGCACACCTCGTGGGCGTACCGGTATCCGCTGAGATAGCCCAGGTAGCACAACGCCTGGTGACTGGCGTTGAGCAGGCGCAGCTTCATCAGTTCATACGGGACGACGTCCTCGACGATCTGGACCCCGACCTGTTCGTATGCCGGCCGGCCCTGCGCGAAGTGATCCTCCAGCACCCACTGGGTGTAGGGCTCGCAGACCACCGGCCAGGCGTCGGTGATGCCGAAGCGTGCGGCCAGGTCGTCGATATCCGGCTGCTGGGTGACCGGCGTGATCCGGTCGACCATGCAGTTCGGGAAGGGGATGTGGGCCCCCATCCAGTCGGCGAGTTCGGCATCTTTCATCCGCGCGAAGGCCAGGATCATCTTCTTGGCCACGTCACCATTGCCGGGCAGGTTGTCGCACGACATGACGGTGAACGGGTCGGTCCCCGCGTCCCGACGAATCCGCGCCGCCTCCGTGATGAACCCGAAGACGCTCTGCGGCAGCGCACCGCCGGCGAGGTCCGCCTCGAGGGCAGCGCCCTTCGGGTCGAACTCCCCGGTGACCTGGTTGACGTGATAGCCGCCCTCCGTCACCGTCAGCGAGACGATGCGAGTGGCCGGGTTGGCCAGCCGGTCAAGGACGGCCTGCGGGTCGTCCGGCGCGAAGAGATAGTCGATCATCGAGCCGATGACCTGGGCATCGCGGGAGCCGTCGGGATGCTTGACGACCAATGTGTAGAGACAGTCCTGGGCCTTCATCGCGTCGCGCATCCGGGCATCGCCCGGCATGGTGCCGACGCCGACGATGCCCCAGTCGAGGTCCCGGCCTTGGTTCATCAGCTGCTCGAGATACATCGCTTGGTGGGCGCGGAAGAACCCTCCGACGCCGAAGTGGACCATGCCCGGGGTGACCCCCGAGCGGTCGTATGCCGGCACCGCCACCCCGGCGGGAAGCCCGCCGAGGGTGGCCGTGCTCAGTGCGACGGGCTCGCTCATCAGCGGACCGCACCCATCGACAGACCCTGAACCAGCTTGTCCTGCGCGGCGAATCCGGCGATGAGCACCGGTAGCGACACCACCAGCGAGGCGGCACAGACCTTGGCCAGGAAGAGGCCCTGACTGGTGACGAACCCGGTCAGGAACACCGGGGCCGTCGTCGCGCGCGTCGAGGTGAGGACGCGGGCGAAGAGGAGTTCGTTCCAGCTGAAGATGAAGCAGATCAGCGCCGCGGACGCCAGTCCGGGCATGACGACGGGAGCGACGACCTTGCGCAGGGTGAGGATCAACCCGGCACCGTCGACTTCGGCGGCCTCGAGCATCTCGCTGGGCACCTCCGCGAGGAAGGAGCGCAACATCCAGATCGCGATCGGGAGGTTCATCACCGTGTAGAAGAGGATGAGCAGCCAGATGTTGTCGAGGAGGCCGACCTTTTGCGCGAACAAATAGATCGGGAGGAGGCCCGCGACGACCGGCAAGAACTTGGTGGAGAGCAGGAAGAAGAGCACATCGTTCCAACGCTTCACCGGCCGGATCGAGAGGGCGTATGCCGCGGGGAACGCCAGGACGAGCACCAGCGCGGTCGAGATGACACTCGCCATGACCGAGTTGATGAGCGACGGCCACGCGCCCTGCGTGGAGAAGAACTCCTTGTAGCCCGACATCGTCAGCCCCGCCGCGAACGACGGCGGGTTGGTGGCGGCGTCGGGTTCGCTGTGGAGACTGGTCAGGATCATCCACAGGACCGGCATGACGAAAAGGAATCCGACGATCCACGCCAGTGCCGTCAGGAGCATCCCCGAGCGGCTCGGCTGCTTGAAGTTGACTTGCTGCCCATTGGACAGCGTGGCGACCTTGGTACTCATCGCTTCTCCTCCCGGAAGATGCTGAAGACCGTCCGCAGCGCGATCGTCGAGACGATATTGGTGAGGATCACGACGATCACGCCGGCCGCCGAGGCGAGTCCGTAGTCGTGGGCCGTGTAGAACGTTTGGTAGATGTAGTAAGGCAGGTTGGCCGTCCCGAGGCCGCCGCCGGTGATCGTGAAGACGTGGTCGAAGTTCTGCACCACGTAGATCGACCCGAGCAGGCCGGCGAGTTCGATGTACTGCCTCAGGTGCGGCAGGGTCATGTGGGTGAAGATCTGCCAGGTGCTCGCTCCGTCGATCTTGGCCGCCTCGACGACGTCCATGGGCCGCGACTGAAGGCCCGCCAGGAGGATGAGCATCATGAATGGCGTCCACTGCCAGACGATCGCGATGATGACCGACCACATGGGATGCTGGCTGATCCAGTCCGGCTGCGGCGCGCCCTTCCCGAAGACCTTCGTGAGCATGCCGTTGAGGAGGCCGTACTCCGGGTTGTAGAGCGCGTGCTTCCACAGCAGCGCGGCCGCCACCGGCACGATGAGGAAGGGAGTGATCATCATGGTTCGGACGATGCCCTGCCCCCGGAACTTCCGGTCGAGCAGCAGCGCGATGCACAGGCCGAGGAAAAGCGAGATCAGAACAATGGCCGCAGTCAGGAGCACGGTGACCCAGATCGCCTCGGGCGCCCGGGTCCGTCAGGACCGTCTTGAAGTTGGAGAGGCCGCCGAATCCCCGCTGGTCGGGGTAGTAGGCATTCCAGTTCATGAACGACGCGACGATCGTCACCAGGAACGGCAACTGTGTGACGAGGAAGACCAGGATCATCGCCGGAAGGAGAGGCATCCTCCGCGCCCAGGCACCTGAGCGCTGGAGGCTGCTTCTCTTCGGCTTGGCGACCCCGGCCCCCGTGGTGGGGGTCGCGGTCATGGAGCTACTTCTTGTACTTCGCGGCGACGGCCTCGGCGAGGGTCTGCCCCTGGTCGAGGGCGGCGTCGACGGTCATCTGGCCGGCGATCGCGCTGCTGACCAGCTGGCTGACCTTGGTCCCGAGGTCGGGGAACTCCGGGATGTCGATGAACTGGATGCCCGGGGCCGGGCGCTTCTGGACGCCCGCATTGTTCGGGTCCGCGGCCTCGATGGCGGCCTTGGTGGCCTCGGCGAAGGCACCGGCTTCCTTGAGGTAGTCGGCGTTGGTGTAGGTGGACGCACGCTTACCGGCGGGGACGCGGCTCCAGCCGAGTTGCTTGCCCACGAGCTCCTCGTATTCCTTCGAGGACGCCCATGCGATGAACTTCCACGCGTTGTCCTGGTTCTTGGACGCCTTCTGGATCGCCCACGCCCAGGTGTAGAGCCAGCCCGAGCTCGCGGTCTTGTTCACCGGGGCGGCGACGTAGCCGAACTTGCCCTTGTTGGGGCTGTCCGCGGATTCGAGCGACCCCGCGGCGGAGGTCGCGTCATACCACATGGCCGTCTTGCCCTGCATGGTGTTGTTGAGGCACTCGGTGAAGCCGGCCTGGGGGGCTCCGGCCTCGCCGTGAGCCTTGACCAGGTCGACGTAGAAGTTGACGGCCGCCTTGAACTCCGGTGCGTTGACTCCGGGGGTCCAGTCCTCGTTGAACCAGGTTCCGCCAAAGGTGTTGACCACGGTGGTGAGAGGGGCGAAGATCTGGCCCCAGCCCGGCATACCGCGCAGGCAGATGCCCTTGGTCGTGCCGTCGTCGAGCTTCGCTGCGAAGTCGGCGATCTGGTCCCAGGTGGGCTTGTCCACCTTGCCCTCGTAGGAGAGGGAGTCGGCCATCGACTTCATGATGTCGCCCTGGTTGAAGGCGCTGTCGCCCTTCGCCTTGTCGGTCAGGTCGGCGACCCAGCCGTTCTTGGCGTAGATCGGGATCTCGAAGTTCGACAGGGAGGCGACGTCGTACTGCCCTGCCTGGGCCGAGAACTCCTGGCTGATCTTGTCGCGGACGTCGTTCTCGGGCAGGACCGTGTAGTTGACCTTGATGCCCGTCGCCTTGGTGAAGTTGTCGGCGGTGAGCTTCTGGAGGTCGACCATCTGCGGGTTGTTGACCATGAGGACGTTGACCGCCCCGCCGGCGCCACTGGTGCCGCCACCACCACCGCCCCCTGCGCCCGAGCAACCGGCGAGGGCGGATGCCCCGAGTGCGGTCACGGTGGTGAGCACAAGCCACTTCTTCGAAGCCATGCGTCCTCCTCGTTGAGTCGACCATCCCCCAGCGGGATGATCCGAACCGCTCATTTGAGCGAAATGGCGCACATATGAGTAAAGTGTGGTCCGCATCTCTTGTCAATCGGTCAGACAGGGAATGGACATGGGCGTCGTGACAGCCGAGATGGGGCCTGCCGAACTGGTGATGGCTGCCGCCGTGGCGCGGCGCTACTACGTGGCCGGCGAGTCCAAGGTGGACATCGCCGCGGCCATGGGCATCAGCCGCTTCAAGGTGGCCCGACTCCTGGACGTCGCGCGCGAAATCGGGTTGGTACGCATCGAGATTTCGTCCCCCGGACCGATCGACGTGGAGCTGTCCACGACACTCCAAGAGGCATTCGGCTTGCTCCATTGCGTGGTTGTCCTGACCAGCGGCACCCCCGATGCCGGCCGGCACGTGGGCACCGCTGCCGCGGAACTCCTTGCCGAAATCGTTACAAAGGACGATGTCCTTGGTCTCCCCTGGGCACGCACCGTCGCCGATGTCGTCAGCGCCCTTCCGACGCTGCCCCGCATTCCGGTCGTCCAGATGAGTGGCTCGCTGGTGTTGCCCGGCCAGTCCAGCACCGTCGACCTCGTCCGCCGGGCGGCACGCCTGGCCGGCGGCGAAGCCCACCTGTTCTATGCCCCGTTGGTGCTCGACGATGCGGAGTCGACCGATGCCTTGCTGCGCCAGCCGAGTGTCGCCGATGCCATGGCGCATATCGATCGGGTCACCCTCGCTGTTGTCGGCATCGGAGCGTGGGGACCGGACGCGTCGACCATCTATGCCGCGTGCAGTCCGCAGGAGCGCCTCGCGGTGACCGCCGCCGGGGCCGTCGGGGAGGTGGCCGGTGTGTTCTTCGACATCGCCGGTCGGCCCGTGGAGACTCTGCTCGGGGAGCGTCTGGTGACGGTCCAGGACGACCAGTTGCGCGGCATACCCGAGGTGATCGGGGTCGCCTGCGGCCAGGCCAAGACGCAGGCTGTCCGGGCGAGCGTCCGGAACGGCCTGGTCAACTCCCTCGTCGTTGACGACACCATCGCTCGCGGGATGCTCGAGGGCGAGTGAGGTCGGGGCCTACCCCAAGCACCTCTACCCCAGCACCTCTCCGGTCATCGGATCGACCACTCCGACAAGATCCTCCGGCGCAGCCGGGTGCACCAGTCCGGGGCCGTTGTGGCGACTGGAGTTCACCGCCCGCCCGACGGGGTATGCCGCGAACCTCCCGGGACCGGCATACCCGAGGAGGTCGGCGACCCCGGCCGGATCGGTGCGGGTCGGGTCGAGCCAACGGTCCCAGTCCGCTCGCTCGAGGACGAGCGGTTGGCGGTCGTGGATCCGGTTCAGGCCGGGGTCGGCATACGTCGTGAGGATGGCGAAGGAGACCACCCAGGCGAGTGGGTCGTCGGGATCCGCCACCGCCCGGTCCCGCCAGAACTCGTAGATGCCCGCCATTGCCACCGGGGCGCCGTCGCCACGATGGATGAAGAACGGCTGTTTGCGTGGCTTGCCCTTGGCGTCGACCGCGGTGGGTGAGATCTGCCACTCGTACCACCCCGCCGCGGGGATCAGCGCCCTCCTGGCCCCCAAGGCACGGGCGAACGCCGGTTTCGCGAGGATGGTCTCGGCGCGGGCGTTGATCATGCGGACGCCGACCGAGGGGTCCTTGGCCCACGAGGGGACCAATCCCCACGTCAGCAGGCGCAATTGACGGGTGCTCTCCGCGGCCTCCGGGGTCCCGATGGCGGCGTCCGAGCGCGCGACAGACCGCGTCAGCACGACCGGGGCCCGCTTCGTCGGCGCCATATTCCAGTCGGGCAGCCCGGCCGGAGGATCCTGGGGCGCGACAAGGATCGACCGGGCCGGGGCGTCGCTGCGGTCCTCCTCGACGTCGAACTCCTCGACGATCTCGGCCAGATCGGCGCTCGCGGCATACCGTCCACACATAGGTCCTCCTCCACCGGGCCCCTTGAGCGTTTACGGTAGAACTTCACCGATCCCACCGAAGGAGTCAGCGCCATGAGTGTGGTCCGCAAGGTCGCCCGCCCTCTGCTCGCGTCCGTTTTCGTCCTGTCCGGACTGGACGCCCTGCGCCACCCAGGACCCCGCGCGGCCCAGGCGAAGCCGCTCGTCGCCACCCTGGCTGGACCGCTCGGCCTACCCGAGGACCCCGAGCTCCTGGTGCGGGCCAATGGTGCCGCCATGGTCACCGGCGGCAGCATGCTCGCCCTCGGCCGGCTGCCACGGATCGGTGCGATGGCCCTGGCCACGGCACTGGTCCCCACGACCCTGGCCGAGCACGCCTTCTGGCAGGAGAGCGACCCCGCCGCGCGGGCGCACAGCCGGACGCAGTTCCTCAAGAACCTCGGCCTTCTCGGTGGCCTCCTCCTCGCCGCGGTGGACACCGAAGGCAAGCCCGGCTTGGCCTACCGCGCACGGATGCTCGGCGACAGCACCCGCCGCACGGCAGCCTCTGCCCGCAAAGACACGCGGTATGCCGCGAAGACCGCCAAACGCGAGGCGCAACTCAAGCTCGCGCACGCCGCCGATGCCCTCCGCTGAACCCGATCCCTGGCCGGCGCCGCGGGCCCGCGGGCCGATCGACGCCAAGATCGCCCTGCCCGGCAGCAAGTCCCTGACCAACCGCTTCCTCGTCCTCGCCGCGCTCGCCGAGGAACCCTCCCGCCTGCGCCGCCCACTGCGCTCCCGCGACACCCTCCTCATGGCGGAGGCGCTCCGGGCGATGGGCTGCCGGATCGAGGACATCGGCAGCCGGGACTGGTTGGTCAAGCCGAAGAAGCTTCGCGGTGAGTGCGCAGTCGATTGCGGACTCTCCGGGAACGTCATGCGCTTCGTGCCTCCGGTTGCCGGCCTGGCCAAGGGTCCGGTGCGCTTCGACGGCGACCCAGCTGCCCGAATCCGGCCGATGGCGCCCATCCTCGACGCGATGCGCGCGCTCGGGGTCGAGGTGCCGGGCGACGCGACCGCCTTGCCCTTCACCGTCACCGGGCGCGGCCGCGTCCCGGGTGGCGAGGTGACGATCGACGCGAGCGCTTCCTCCCAATTCGTTTCGGGTTTGCTCTTGGCCGGTGCCCGGTTCGACGACGGGGTGACCGTCCACCACGACGGCAAGTCCCTCCCGAGCCTGCCGCATATCGAGATGACGGTCGAGACCCTCCGCGACGCCGGCGTCGTCGTGGACGACTCCGACGCCCACACCTGGCGGGTCGAGCCGGGCGAGGTCGCCGCGCTGGATGTCCAGATCGAGCCCGACCTGTCCAATGCCGCGCAATTCCTCGCGGCGGCGGTCGTCACCGGCGGCCGGGTCCACGTGCCCGGGTGGCCGCAATGGACAACCCAGGGCGGCGACGCCATCCGCGACATCCTCGACATCATGGGCGCCGATGTCCATCTCGACCGCGCGGGTCTGACGGTCACCGCGACCGGACCGATCTCGGGACTCGACATCGATCTCGGGGAGTCGAGCGAACTGACCCCCGTCGTCGCTGCGCTGTGCGCTCTGGCCGAGGGCCCGAGTGTGATCCGGGGAGTGGCACACATCCGTGGTCACGAGACCGACCGGCTGGCGGCCTTGGCCCGCGAACTCTCCGTCCTCGGCGGGGATGTCACCGAGACCGACGACGGGCTACGTATCCGGCCCCGGCGCCTGCACGGAGGGCTTTTCCGCACATATGACGATCACCGCATGGTCATGGCGGCCGCCGTGCTCGGCCTGGTCGTCAAGGGCGTGGAGATCGAGAACCCGGGCACGGTCGCCAAGACGCTGCCGGAGTTTCCCCGGATGTGGACGGCGATGCTCGCCCAGTCCGGCGGCAAGAAGTGAGCGCCCGGCGCTCCTACGACGAGGACGACGTCCGCATCCGACCCAACCCGCGCGGCTCCCGGCCCCGGACCAAGGACCGGCCGCGCCATGCGGACGCGGTGATCGCGATGGTGGTCGGGGTCGACCGGGGGCGCTACACCACCCTTGTTGGTAGCGGCGACACCGAGCGGGTCGTCCTGGCGATGAAGGCCCGCGAACTGGCCCGCAAGGGTGTCGTCGTCGGCGATCGCGTGGCCCTGGTCGGCGAGACCGGCGGTGGGGCCGACGCCCTCGCCCGGATCGTCCGGATCGAGGAGCGGACCTCGACCCTGCGCCGCACAGCCGACGACACCGACCCGGTCGAGCGGGTCATCGTCGCCAATGCCGACCAACTCGTCGTCGTCACCGCGCTGGCCAATCCCGAGCCGCGGCCGCGGCTGATCGACCGGTGCCTGGTCGCGGCATACGACGCCGGACTGGAGCCGCTGCTCGTGCTGACCAAGACCGATCTCGCCGCCCCCGAAGCCTTCCTCGAGGCGTATGCCGCGCTCGACCTCACCTGCCTGGTTACCACGAGTCTCGGGGACGATGGCGCGTTCACCGGCCTGGAGGCGGTGCGAGACCGGCTCCGTGGCCGGATGAGCGTCCTGGTCGGGCATTCGGGCGTCGGCAAGTCGACGCTCGTCAACGCCCTCGTCCCCGAGGCAGGGCGCGCGATCGGTCACGTCAACGCCGTGACGGGGAGGGGGCGGCATACATCCACGTCCGCGGTGGCCCTCGAACTCGCCGTCGGCGGATGGGTCGTGGACACCCCGGGGATCCGGTCGTTCGGGCTCGCCCACGTCGAGCCCGCGCGGATCGTCGGGCACTTCCCCGACCTGGAGCCCGGCACCGACGACTGCCCCCGCGGCTGCACGCACGACGAGGTGGACTGCGGGCTGGACGCCTTCGTGCACGGGGGGTATGCCGGCCCCGCCGGCCCGGCACGGCTGGACAGTCTCCGGCGCCTCCTCCGCGCGCGCACGGGCGCGGAGTCGGGTGCCATCGACTGATCCGGACCGCACCGACTGGTCAGGACCGCACCGACTGATCAGGCCCTCGGGGTGTCGCTTTCGCGGATCACGGTCTGCGCCTGGTCGGCGACCTGGTGGTCGATCGGCCCGGCGCGCAGGGCGTCCACTCCGGCATCGGCGATATCCGCCGTGGCCAATGACGTCCGCTCGGCTCCCGCGCCCACGGGTGCGCCGGAATCCACGGAGTCACTGGGGGCGGCGGGGTCGCTGATGCCCTTGTCGAAGATCAGCCCGGAGTTGTCGGCCCTGGCGGTTTCGATGATCGCGCGGACCTCCGCGAAGTGGCACGCCGAGAGGTGCGCGCCGACCCCATCCGGGCGGGGCTCCAGCGGCGGCACCTCGGTCTTGCAGAGATCCTGAGCCCGCCAACAGCGGGTATGGAAGCGACACCCCGCCGGCGGATTCGCCGGCGACGGGACATCGCCGGTGAGGACGATCTGCTCGCGCTTGCCGCGCAGCGTCGGGTCCGGCACCGGCACGGCCGAGAGCAGCGCCTGCGTGTACGGGTGTGTGGGCCGGTCGTAGACCTCGTCCTCCTCGCCGAGTTCGGCGATCTTGCCGAGATACATCACCGCGACCCGGTCGGAGATATGCCGCACCACGGACAGGTCGTGCGCGATGAAGACGTAGGAGAGACCGAGCTCGTTCTGGAGCTTCTCCATGAGGTTGACGACCTGCGCCTGGACGGAGACGTCCAGCGCCGAGACCGGCTCGTCACAGATGAGGACCTTGGGGTTGAGGGCGATGCCTCGGGCGATCCCGATGCGCTGGCGCTGGCCACCGGAGAACTGGTGGGGGAAGCGGTTGATGTGCTCAGGGTTGAGCCCGACCTTCTCCAGGAGTTCCTGGACGGCGCGGCGTCGCCCGCCCTTGGGCACCGCGTCGGGGTGGATCTCGAACGGCTCGCCGATGATGTCGCCGACCGTCTTGCGCGGGTTGAGGGAGGTGTAAGGGTCCTGGAAGACGATCTGGATGTCGCGGCGCATCCGGCGCATGTCGGAGGACGACTGCTTGTGCATGTCGCGGCCCTCGAACTCCACCGAGCCCGATGTGGGCTCCTCGAGCCGCATCAGGAGCCGCCCGAGGGTCGACTTGCCACAACCGGACTCACCGACCACGCCCAGGGTCTCGCCCTTGAGGAGTTCGAAGCTGACCCCGTCGACCGCCTTGACATGACCGACCGTGCGCCGCAGGATGCCGCCCTTGATCGGGTAATGCTTGACCAGGTCCGTGGCCTTGAGAATGACCTCAGGCACCGAGCACCTCCTTGGAGAAGTGGCACGCCGACTTGCGGTTGGGAGCGACCTCGACGAGCGGGGGGAGGTCGACGCGGCATACGTCCTGCGCCATGGTGCAACGCGGGTTGAACGCACAACCCGGCGGGATCTTCATGAGGTTCGGCGGGAGGCCACCGATGGCGGCGAGTTCCTGGCCCTTCAGATCCAGACGCGGGATCGACTCCAGCAGGCCCTTGGTGTAGGGATGGGCCGGCCGGGCGTAGATATCCCGGACGTCCGCCTGCTCCACGATCCGGCCCGCATACATAACGGCAATCCGGTCGGCGACGTCGGCCACGACGCCGAGGTCATGGGTGATGAGGATCAACCCCATCTGGCGCTCGTGCTGGAGATCCTGCAGCAGCGACATGATCTGGGCCTGAACCGTGACGTCGAGAGCCGTGGTGGGCTCGTCGGCGATGAGGATCGCCGGGTCGAGGGCGATCGCCATCGCGATCATGATCCGCTGGCGCATCCCGCCGGAGAACTGGTGGGGATAGGCCTTGACCCGTTCCTTGGCGGCCGGGATCGAGACGCGCTCCATGAGCTTGATCGCCTGGGCATAGGCGTCGGACTTGTTCATCCCGCGGTGCTCGCGGAACATCTCGGCGATCTGCCAGCCCACCGGGAAGGTCGGGTTGAGGGCGCTGAGGGCGTCCTGGAAGATCATCGAGATCTCCGGCCCTCGGGTCTTGCGCCGCCGGTCCTCGGGCATGGTCAGCAGGTCGTGGCCGCAGTACTTCACGCTACCGGCGGGGATGCTGGCGGGAGGCATGTCGAGGATGCCCATGACGGCCTGGGCCGTCACCGACTTGCCCGACCCCGACTCGCCGAGGATCGCCAGACACTCCCCCTGGCGCAGGGAGAAGTCGACGCCATTGATCGCCTTGGCCACGCCGTATCGGGTGTGGAACTCGACATGGAGGTTCTCGACCTCGAGGAGGAGACCGTCCTGCGCGTGGTACGGGGACATCGATCCCGTCTTGACCGCTGCCGCGCTCATGGTCACCGGCCTTTCGGGTCGAACGCATCGCGGACCGCGTCACCGAGCATGATGAACGCGAGGACGGCGAGCGAGAGGAAGATACTCGGGAAGATGAGGATCCAGGGCGCGGTCCGGATGAGGTTGAGCGAGTCGGAGATCGCGACGCCCCAGCTGATCGCCGGCGGGACCAGGCCGATGCCGAGGAAGCTCAGCGACGCCTCGGCGGCGATATAGGCGCCGAGGTTGATCATCGAGACGACCATGACCGGCGCCATCGCATTGGGGAGGATGTGGCTGCGGATGATCCGCCACGGACTGGCCCCGAGGGCCCGCGCGGCCTGGACGTAGTCGTTCGGTTTGACCTGGAGCACCGCTCCACGCATGAGCCGGGCGATGCTCGGCCACCCAAGGATCGACAGGGCGAGGACCACTTTGCCCACCACCGACCAGTAGCTCGAGTTGACGTCGTTCGGGAAGGTGGACATGAAGAGGATGCCGCCCAACAGGAACGGGATCGCGAAGAAGATGTCCGTCAGGCGCATCACGAGCGTGTCGAGGATCCCACCGTAATAGGCGGCGATCGTGCCGATCAGGACGCCGAGGAATCCCGTGACGAGGGTGGTCATGATGCCGACGATGATGGACGCGCGGGCACCGTAGACGGTCCGGGCGAGAACGTCATAGCCCTGGAGATCACGACCGAACCACGCGTCCTTGCTCGGGGCCGAGTTGCTCAGCTTGAGGATCGCCTTGTTGGGGTCGGCGTTCGTGAAGAGGCTCGGGAAGATCGCCATGACGATGAACACCGTGATGAGGATCAACGAGATCACGAACAGCGGGTTGCGGCGCAGTTCGCGCCACGCCTCCTGGGTCAGGGACTGGGCCTGGCCGACGGTCTCGGCCGCCTCCGGTCCCGTCGTGCCCTCGGCGACGATCACTCCGGTCTGGTCAGTCATGGCTAATCCTGGGGTCGAGGACACCGTAGAGCAGGTCGACGATGAGGTTCATGAGCAGATAGACGATGACGAGCATGGTGACGGCGCCGACGACGGCAGTCCCGTCCCGGGAGTGGATGCTCTGGAAGATGTAGCCCCCGACTCCACGGATATTGAAGATGCGCTCGGTGATGATCGCCCCACCGAGGAGGCCGCCGAAGTCGGCCCCGAGGAAGGTGACGACCGGGATCAGCGAATTGCGCAGCGTGTGGACGCCGATGACCCGCGATCGGGAAAGTCCCTTGGCGACGGCCGTCCGCACATAGTCAGCCCGGAGGTTCTCGGCGAGGTTGGTCCTGGTGAGGCGCGCGGCATACGCCAACGAGAGGGAGCCGAGAACCAGACCCGGCAGGAGCAGGTCGTACCACCCGGGATTGCTCTTGACGGTCACGGGGAACCAGTGCAGTTTCACCCCGAACACGGTCTGGGAGACCGAACCGATGACGAACGTCGGGATCGAGATGACGACGAGGGTGGTGACCAGGACGAGGTTGTCGATGAATTTCCCCTTCCGGATGCCCGCGAGGACACCGGCCAGGACACCGATCAACGCCTCGAACAGCATCGCGATGACCGCGAGCTTGACGGTCACGACATACCGCTTCTGCAACTCGTCGAGGATGTTCAGGCCCTGGTAGGTGGTCCCCAGATCGCCGTGGAGGAGATCACCGAGGTACTTGAAGTACCTGAGGAAGAGGGGATCGTCCAGATTGTGCTGAGCCCGGAACTCGGCGACGAAGGCCGGGGGGCACGGCCGCTCACCGCATTTGCCCCGGAGCGGGTCTCCCGGGAGCGCGAACACCATGGCGAAGATGAGGAAGGTCGACCCGATGACGACGGGGATCATCTGGAGGAGCCGCCTGATGACGTACTTGGTCATCGTGCCCTCTCTGGCTAGTCGTTGCAGTCACACGCATTTGGTGCATCTGTCAGCACATCTGTGGGATTGCAGATCTGTGGACGTCTCCGCACCCTACTCGCCTCCGCAAGTCCAGGGGAGGTGGAGAGAACATCATTGCCGCGCAGCGGACTTCGGATCACCAAGGATCTCCGCGCGTCAGCGCTCGGGGACGGGTCGCGGCCCGCCGATGGAGATCGACGGGCCGCGACATCATGCTCTTCGCGGCCTCCCGACCCGCACGCGAGCGGCTCGGGAGTTCACGAGGTCAGGCCTTCTTGGTCACCGAGAGAAGGTCGATCGTCCCGAACGGGGTGATCTTGACGTTCTCGACGTTCTCGGACCAGCCGGCGATCGTCTTGCCGTACCACATCGGGATCGACGGGAAGTCGACGGCCAGCTGGGCCTCGGCCTCCTGGTACTTGGCGTTGGCGGCTGCCGGGTCGGCCGCTGCGGCGGCTTCCTTGAGGAGGCCATCGAACTTGGCGCTGGAGTAGTCACCGTCGTTGGAGCCCGCACCGGTGCCGTAGATGGGAGCGAGGAAGTTTTCGATCGACGGGTAGTCCATCTGCCAGCCGGTGCGGAACATCCCCTTCATCTTGCGGTCGGTGATGAGGGTGCGGAAGGTGGCGAAGTCGGCGTACGGCGTGGCCTTGCACTCGACGCCCAGGGACTCCTTGACCGAGTTGCAGACGGCCTCGGTCCACGCCTTGTGGGGAGCGTCGGCGTTGTAGCCCAGGGTGAGGGTGCCCGAGTAGCCACCCGCCGTCGTGAACATTTCCTTGGCCTTGGCCGGGTCGAACTTGCAGTACTCACCGCACTGGTCCGCCTTGTAGCCGTCGACGATCGGGGAGACCCAGCCGGTGGCCGCGGTGCGGGTGTTGGCGAGGATGGTCTTGATGATCGTGTCCCGGTCGATGGACATGGAGATGGCCTTGCGCAGGTCGGGGTTCTTCAGCGACGGGTCGACCTTCTCCGGAGCGAAGGTGATCGTCTGGATGACACCGGTCGGCTTCTCCGCATTGCGGTCGGGCAGGTCGGTCTTGTACTTCTCACCCTGGAGAGCGCTGTCCGGCAGACCGGCGAGCATGTCCGTCGCGTTGGCCATGACGTCCTTGTAGGCCGCCTCGGTGTCCTGGTAGATCTTGAAGGTGATCTTGTCGACCTTGCCGGCGAAGGCGCCGGTGTAGGACGGGTTCTTGGCCAGGACCGCGCCGGTTGCAGGATCGTACGACTGCATGACGTAGGGACCGGCACCGATCGGGGCCTTGCCGTACGCCTTGCCATTGTCCGCGAAGAACGAGTCGGGCAGCGGGGCGAACGCGGAGTAGCCGAGGCGGACGAGGAGGTTGGAGACCTTCTCGGTCGTCTTGATGGTGAAGGTGTAGTCGTCGACGACCTTGAGCCCCGAGAGTTCCTCGGTCTTGGCGGGCTTCTTCTCGCAGTCGGGGGCCTCGTTGCCGTCCTTGTCCTTGACGAGACCACAGTCCATGTCGGCGGCGCCGTCGATGACATCGAAGAAGTAGGAGTTGAGCGTGCCGTTCTTGCCGGCGCGGTTCCAGTTCCACGCCTTGACGAAGTTCGCGGCCTTGACTTCGGTGCCATCCGAGAACTTCTGGCCCTTCTTGAGGGTCACGGTGAAGGTCTGGTTGTCCTTGGTCTCGATGGACTGGGCAAGGTCGAGTTCGGGAGCGGCGGTTTCGGAGTTGTAGTGCACGAGCCGGGCCAGGACCGGCTCGAGCATGTCGCCACCGCAGGTCTCGTTGGTCATCGCCGGGATGAAGGGGTTCTGCGGAGTGCAGCCCGCGATGCTGATCTCTCCGCCCGCGGCCGCAGAGGGGTTGCCGGAGCTGCTCCCGCTCGAGGTGGACCCGCCCGAGGTGGTCGAGCTGGAGTTGTTGTCGCTGCTGCTGCACGCCGCCGTCAGCAGCGCCAGGGCCGAAACACCGGCCACGGCGACGGTGCGAGTGGTTCCCCGCATGAATGTTCCTCCTACATGGAATGGCATCGCCTCTGCCGAGGCGCTGTGTCGAACCCGTTCCCCCGGTCGAAGGTCCGGCTCCGGCGCGACAGGCATCGGCCGGCGCGCGGGTTCACTCTAAGTCCCATGGGTGGGCCCGGTGACCCACCGACCGGGAGTCCGAGACAGAAATGTGACCCTGAGGCCGTCCGGGACGCGCATTTCTCCGTGGTTTCGTCCCACGAGTTGACAATTGCCGCGCGGCCCCGCGTCCCCGCGGGACGGCGGCACTGCCGCTACGTTGAGCGCATGCCCGGTTATGACGACGACCTCCGGCTGGCACATGTTCTCGCGGACGCCGTCGAACGGGTGACGATGACCCGGTTCCGGGCGGAGGACCTCCACGTCGACACCAAACCCGACCTGACCTGGGTCAGCGATGCCGACCGGAGCGCCGAAGAGGTCATCCGCGCGCAGCTGGGCCGCACGCGGCCCCGGGATGCGGTCCATGGCGAAGAATTCCCGGACACCGGACACGGGCCTCGCCGCTGGATCATCGACCCCATCGACGGGACCAACAACTTTGTCCGGGGCGTGCCCGTGTGGGCCACCCTCATCGCGCTCCTGGACGGGTCCGAGGCCGTCATGGGGCTGGTTGCGGCCCCGGCGCTGGGCCGCCGCTGGTGGGCCAGCAAGGGCACCGGTGCCTGGACCGGGCGTTCACTGACCTCGGCCAAGCCGTTGCGGGTCTCGGGCGTCCAGCACCTGGGCGACGCCTCCATCTCGATCTCCGATGTCGTCTCCTGGCGCGCCAGTGACCGCCTCGACGCCATCCTCGGCCTGATGGACACGTGCTGGCGCAACCGGGCCTATGGCGACTTCTGGTCCTACATGCTGCTCGCCGAGGGGGCGGTCGATATCGCTGCGGAGCCGGAACTGGCGCTGCACGACATGGCCGCCCTGGTCCCCATCGTCACCGAGGCCGGTGGCCGGTTCACTTCGTTGGAGGGACGTCCCGGTCCGTTCGGGGGCAGCGCCGTGGCCACCAATGGCGTCCTCCACGACGAGGTCCTGCGCATCCTGACGCCCGAACTGCGCTGACCGGCGCTCGCCGCGGAACGGCGCCGACCGTCGGTCGGCGATCGTCGGTTGGCGCGCTCCCCAGTTGGCGACCGTCAGTTGGCGACCACGGTCACGGGTCCGCGGCCTAGGGCGCGGATGCGGTCGGCATACACACTGGCGTCGCCGACGATGACGATCGTCCACTGCCCGTCCACGAACCGGCCGTATGCCGCGGCCAACGCCTCGGGGGTCAACCTCCCCATCGCGTCGAGGTTGGCGGTGGTGAACGTCAGCGGGAGACCGTCCAGGACGAGGGTGGCCGCTTCGTCGGCGACGGCATCCGCGGTGGCGAAGCGCCCGGGCGCGGTATTGCGCAGGAAGTCGACGCCGGCAGTGCACTCCTGGTCGGTGTACCCCTCGCGGGCGCTGTCGAGGATGCCGAGGAGGAGATCGAGGGCCTCGACCGTCACCTCCGTGCGCACCGAGCCGGTGGTCAGGAACAACCCCCCCGCGCGCCGCGGCCGGAAGGACGACCGCATGCCATAGGTGTAGCCCTTCTCCTCGCGCAGGACCGCGTCGACGCGGGCGTTCGGCGATCCGCCCACGACGAACGACAGGACGGGGTATGCCGCCCACGCCGGTTCCACGCTCCGGTCCGGACCCGCGGTGCCCACGACGAACTCGCTCTGGACCGACCCGGGTCGATCGACCAGGACGATCCGGTGACGGTCCGCGGCGGCCTCGGCCGCGCGCCGCTGATCGGGCGTCGCCACCGGGCTCGGCCTCCACGGCGCGAAGGCCTCGGCGACCAGCGCATGCGGGTCGAGACCGGCCAAGTCCCCCGCGACGACGAGGGTGGCGGCGTTGGGGGCGACGTGGGTGGCATGGAAGGCGGCCACCTCCGCACGGGTCAGCCCTCGGACCGTCTCCGGGCTTCCGGCGGTCGGCCGGGACGCCCGCTCCGCGGGGTCGAAGTAGGTTGCGGCGAACTCGCGAATCGCCCGATGCGGCGCCGACGCCCGCTCCTGCTCGATCTCGGCGAGGCGGGTCCGCACGAGGCGGGTGACCTCCTTGTCGGGGAAGCTCGGGGTCGCCAGCGCCTCCTCGACCAACGCGAGGGCGGCCGGGAGGCTCCTTTTGGCGACCTCGGCATGGATGGTCAGGCCGGCCTCGGACAGCGCGGCCCCGAACTCGATCCCCTTGCGTTCGAGGAGTTCGGTGAACTCGTCCGTGGAGTGGGCCTGGGTCCCCTCGTCGAGGAGCCGGCTCATCAAGGTCGCGACGCCCTCCTGGTCGCGAGGCTCGGCCCGGGTCGAGAGGGGCACGATGACGCGGATCGAGAGGACGTACTGGCCCGGGATGTCATAGGCGTGGACGGTCAGGCCGTTGTCGAGCCGGGCGGTCGTCGGCTCGGGGAAGGTCCAGCGGCCGGGGGGGTCGACGTCGGGGCGAGGGAGCGGCATACCGACCGAATCGGTTGGGAGAGAAGCGGTCTCGGGGGCGGATGGGGACGTCATGCGACGTTTTCCTCTCCGGTCAGGTAGGCGACGACAGCCCGCGATCCCGGGGCGAGCCAGGTGTCGGCCGCGGCGCGGACCTCGTCCGGGGTCACCGCGCCCAACTCGTCCAGGAATCGGTTGACGTAGTCGGGGTCGTCGTGGAGCAGTGCCTGATGGCTGAGCGCGTCGGCCCGCTGGTCCTGGGCAGCCAGGTCGCTGAGCCAGCCGCGCTCGGCCCCGGCCAGGGCCGCCTCCATCTCGACCTCGGTGGGCCCGCTGGCGGCGAACCCGCGCAACTCCTCCAGGAGCGCCTCCTCGATCGCATTCGGGTCGACGCCGTCGGCGACGTCGACGGCGAGGAGACCAAGGGACACCCCGTCGACGAAGCCCATCGTGTGCCCCTGGACGCTCGTGGCGGACTGGTCCCCGCGCACCAACCGGCGAACCATCCGCGACATCGACAAGCCCGCCAGGGCCTCGATCGCCAGCGCCGCCGCCAGGAAGGCGGGGTCACGCTCGACCGGGAGACGGAAGCCGACGTACAGGCGGTCGTTCGGGACCGCCCCGACGACCGTATGCCGCGCCGGCCGCTCGAGCGGGGCCAGTTGCGCGAGCGTGGGGCGAGACTGGTGACCGATCGCCGGGAGTCCCCCGAAGTACCGCTCGACCTTGGCCAGCGCCTCGGCCGGCGTGATGTCGCCGACGATGGTCAAGACGGTGTTGTCCGGTCCGTAGTGCGCCCGGAAAAAGGCGTGGACGTCCGCGACGGTCGCCGCGTCGAGATCTGCCATCGATCCGATCGTCGGATGGTGGTAGGGATGCCCTTCCGGGAAGACCGTGGCATAGAGGTCGCGCATCGCATTGCCGTAGGGCACATTGTCGTAGCGCTGCCGCTTCTCCTCCTTGACCACATCGCGTTGGTTGTCGAGATTGGTCTGGGTGACCGCGTCGAGGAGATGCCCGTGCCGGTCGGCCTCCAGCCACAGGGCGAGGTCGAGCGCACCGGTGGGGACGGTCTCGAAGTAGTTGGTCCGGTCGAACCACGTCGTCGCGTTGAGCCGCCCACCCGCCCCGAGGATCAACGAAAAATGCTCTCCGCTGGCGACATTGCGCGAGCCCTGGAACATCAGGTGCTCGAACAGGTGCGCGAAGCCGGTGCGCCCGGCCACCTCGTGCCGCGACCCGACGTCCACCCACAAGTTGACGGTGACCGTCGGGGTGCTGTGATCGGGGGAGACGACCACCTGGAGGCCGTTGGGCAGCGTGTGTCGGACGACGGGGTACTCCAGCGGCATGAGGGACACCTTAAGCGGGCCCGATGCCCGGCCCGGACAGCGGACACGACGAAGGCGGGCGGCCTGTGACCAGGCCGCCCGCCTTCAGTGGTAGCGGGGGCAGGATTTGAACCTGCGACCTCCGGGTTATGAGCCCGGCGAGCTACCGAGCTGCTCCACCCCGCGTCGGTGGGATCACCATACGTCGCCGACGGCTCCCGGCCAAATCGGACGCCCACTCCGCAGGGCCACCCGCACACTCCCCGGCGACACTCCCCAGCGACAGTCCCCTGGCGCGACCGCGGCGGCCCCGCCACCGCGACGGCAGCGGCGGGGAGATGGGCGGCATACCCCAAGAGGTATGCCGCCCACCCCCGACTGTCAGTTCGTGGGAGTCGCGCTCCCGCCCTTGGGTGCCGCGGCGATGGCGCGGGCGAGCGCGTCCTGGGCAGCCTTCTGGGCCTCGCCGTATTTCGCGAAGTCTCCCGCCTTGAGGGCCTCCTGCCCGTCGGCGAACGCCTTCTTCAAGTCCGCGAGGGCCTGGTTGAGGGCCGCCGCATCGCCCTCCGTCGGCGTCTGGGGAGTGGTCGGCGGGGTCCCGCCGGAGTCGCCCGCGCTGGCGCCGGCGTTGCCGCCGAAGAGCTGGTCCAGGGCTCCGCTGAGCGTGTCCGACCAAGCCAGCTTGTTGCCGAAGGCCGCGACGGTCACCCGGTTCAAGGGCAAGGCGGAGGCGGAGTTGGCACTGAGCATAGATCGGCTGGACATAGAGCAGTCCGCCGCCGACCGGCAGGGTCAGGAGATTGCCGAGGGAGACCCGGGAGCCCTGCTGGCGGGCGTTGTTGAGGAACTGGCTCAGGGTGAGGCTGAAGCCGGTGGAGTTGGCGTTGGAGGAGTTGATGTCGTTCTGGACCTGGCCGGGTCCCTTGACATTGGAGCCGCGGGAGAGCTCGAGCAGCCGGAGCTTGCCATACCCCTGCGCCTTGACCCCGTCGGTCTTGCCCGCGTTCGCATCGACCGCGAGGAAGCCGGAGAGCACCTGGGTGTCGCCGGCGGGCATGAACGTCGTCGTCAGCGAGAAGCTCGGGGCATCCTGGCCCGGCATCGCGAGCGTCAGGTAGTACGGCGGCTGGAAGACGTCGCGGTCCTCCTGGGCCGGATCGCTCGGCACGCGCCAGTTGTCATTGCCCGCATAGAGCGCCTCGGCCCGCGTGACGTGATAGCGCGAGAGCACCAGCCGTTGGATCTTGAAGAGATCCTCGGGATAGCGCAAGTGGGCCATCAGCGCTCCGGGGATGGCGCTGGTCGGCAGGACCGTGCCCGGGTAGGCCTTCATCCAGGTCCGCAGCACGGGGTCGGCCTCGTCCCAGGCATAGAGCCGGACAGTCCCGTCGTAGGCGTCCACGGTGGCCTTGACCGAGTTGCGGACGTAGTTGATCTGTCCCGAGCGCAGCGCCGCGACGCTGGCCACCCGGGCGGTGGTCGAGTCCGAGGTGGCGGTGTCGAGATTTTCCATCTGGGAGTAGGGATAGTTCGCCGAGGTGGTGTAGCCGTCGACGATCCACACGACCCGGCCGTTGACGATGGAGGGATAGGGGTTGCCGTCGAGGGTCAGCCACGGGGCGACCCGCTGGACCCGGTCCAGCGGCGTGCGGTGGTCGAGGATCCGCGAGGCCGACCCGACCGCGTCGGAGAGGAGGAAGTTCACCTCGCGGTACTTCACGGCATACGCCGCCTGACGCAGGAAGGACCCGATCGGCACCCCACCGGCTCCGGCGTAGGTGTTCTTGACCTCCTCGCGTTTGGAGTCGGGATAGTCGAGTTCGCGGGGCGCCTCGCCGGACTTGGCGCCGACGACCGAATAGAGCGGCGACTTCTCGCCGAAGTAGATCCGCGGCTCGAACGGCCCGAGGGTGTCGGTGGGCGGGATATTCATCACCGCGAAATCGGGGCGGCCGTCCGGGCCGCGCGTGTTGCCCTTCGCCGCGACGAGGCCGAACCCGTGGGTGTAGAAGGTGTGGTCGTTGAGCCAGTTGCGCTGCCCGGCCGGGACCCCGTCGAGCGAGATCTCCCGCGCGGCGACGATGACGTCGGTCTCCTTGCCGCCGATGGTGTAGCGGTCGACGTCGAGGGCATCGGGGAAGGCGTAGTAGTCCCGCAGCCCCTGGTCCTGCTTGAACGCGGGCGGCACGACGATCGGATCGACGAGCCTGATGCCGGGGATGGTCGCCGCGTCGTCGCGCAACTGCCCAGGTGTCGCATCGGTCTTGGCCAGATAGGGCTGGACCTCCGCCGTGTCCAGGCCGTATGCCGCCCGCGTCGCCTCGATGCTCCGCTGGAGATAGGGCGCCTCCAAGGACCGCTGCGAGGGGTTGACCTTCACCGACTGGACGATGGCGGGATAGATCGTCCCCACGACGACGGTGAGGACGGCGATCAGCGCGACCCCGATGATCGGCAACCGCCACGAGTGGGTGACGATGACCGAGAGGAAGAGCACGGCGCAGACGACGGCGGCGAACGCGAGGATGGCCCGGGTGGGCAGCACGGCGTGCGCATCGGTGTATCCGATGCCGGTCATGAGCTTCGACTGCCCGACGGACAGGGAGTAGCGGCCGAACCAGAAGGACCCCGCCCGGACCAGGGCGAGCGCGGCACCGAGGACGCCGAGGTGGATCAGGGCGGCGCGGGTGGAGGGGCCGCGGCCGGGGAGGCGGAGGCCGGCATACACATAGTGGGTGAAGCCGCCGGCGAGGATGGTGGCGATCAGCACCATCGTCAAGAACGAGAGGATGACGGAGATCCACGGCAGCGTGAACACGAAGAAGCCGATGTCCTTGCCGAAGTGGAGATCCGTGGTGCCGAAGGGCACGCTATTGCGCCAGGCCAGGTAGGTGCGCCATCGCGCCGCCAGGGCGGCCCCGGCCAGCCCGCCGACGAGGAGGGGGACGCCGATCGTGAGATACCGACGGACGGGCTCGATGGCCTCCCGGTATTGCTCCAAGGTCTCGTTGGCGTCGTCGGTGGGGACATAGAACGGGCG
This sequence comes from Nostocoides sp., assembly GCA_016702415.1. Taxonomy (GTDB): domain Bacteria; phylum Actinomycetota; class Actinomycetes; order Actinomycetales; family Dermatophilaceae; genus Nostocoides_A. The sequence goes on along the minus strand of JADJEA010000001.1, from coordinate 1,264,406 downwards.
GCTGCGGTAGGCCAGAACGAGGCTCGCCGCGACCAGCGCCCCGGCCAGGAGGAACCCGGCGAGGAAGAGGACGATCCGGGTGGTCATGGTCGTGGTGAACACCTTGGCGAACCCGACGGACCGGAACCAGAGCAGGTCGGTCCACACATCGGCGAAGACCGTGGCGAACACCGCGAGGGCGAGCAGGATGACCACCGTCGGGACCAGGGCGCTTCGGCGACGGGACTCCCTCGCCGCCCGTGCCGGCCTCGGCGCCCGACGCGGCGGGCCCCCGTCCTCGGCCTCGAACTCCTCGCTCCAGTCAGACCCACTCACGAGAGCAACCTAACCTGCCCACCTGGGGACGAGATCCGGTCCGGCACCATTGGCCGTATGCCGACCCCCACCCCCGCGCCCGATCCCCTGCTGCGCGTCGCCCTCGAGATCGAGTCGTATGTCGCCCAGGCCGGCTGGGATCAGCGGCCCCGGCTGTTCGGATTGGTGCCGACCGCCGAGTTGCTCGCGGTTGCCGATGCCGGGCCACGGGCTGACACCACGAGCGACCGAGAGACGGGCCCCGAGAGTGAGGGCGGCGCGGGGGACGGGGGCGCGGGTGACGGGGGCGCGGGACCGGGCGACGACGGCGGGCTCAGCGCGGTCGAGCAGGACTGGACACCGAGCGCCGACCTGGAGGCGGATCTGGCCGCCGTGGCCTGGCCCGAGACCGTCTCGGGTGTCGCCCTGGTCGTGGAACGCCTCGTGGTGCCGCCCGAGGCGGAACGCGGCCTGCCGAGCGACCCCGACGCCGCGCTGGCCGCACTGGCGGCGCACCCGGACCGGCGCGACGTCCGTCTGGTAGCGGCGGTCACCCGCGCCGGCGGACGGATGTGCCTGTTGCGGCAGAAGGCGTACGACTCCCCCGAGATGGTCGCCCACGGGCCGGAGATCGCGACGGGCCTGCTCGATGCCCTCGCCGCCACGCTGGTGGACTGACGGGTTCACCCGCAGCTGGGCAGCCCGCCTGCCTTGCCGGCGGCGATGGCCTGGACATCGGCCAGGGCATCGGTGAACGTCTCGACCTTGACGACCTGGATGTCGTCGGGCACCCGGCCGGCCAGATCGGGGCAGTTTTGGGCGGGAGCCAGGAAGAACTGCGCGCCCGACTCCTTGGCACCGACCACCTTCTGGCGGATGCCGCCGATCGGCCCGACGGCACCGGTGTCGTCGATCGTCCCCGTGCCCGCGATTCGACGGCCGCCGGTCAGGTCGCCACTGGTGAGCACGTCGCGGACCGCGAGCGTGAACATCAGCCCGGCCGAGGGCCCGCCGACATCCCCGGCATTGATCGTGACCGCGAACGGGAACTCGTAGTCCGTCGTCAGGACGATCCCGATCGCGGTCCGGCCGCCGGCATCGATCGTCCTCGTCGTCACGGTCTGTCGGGAACCATCACGCTCGATCGTCACCGCGAGCGTGTCGCCGGGACGGTGCGCCTGCACGACGCGCCGGATGTCCGTCAGCGCCCCGATGGTGGTCCCGTCGATCGCGAGGATGCGATCGCCCCGGCGCAGGACCGCGTGGGCGGGGGCGGTAGCGGCGACGTCGGCCACCGCATACCGCTGGGTGACGGTCTTGCCGAGACTGCGGAGGGCGACCGCGATCGCGGCCTCCTGGGAACCGGACATCTCCGCGGCGTTCTCGTCCTTGACTTCTTTGGCCGTGACGCCCGTGGGGAAGAAGGCCGCCTCGGGGTAGACCTCGTCGTCGGGATCGATCCAGGCACCGATCAGGTCCCACACGTTGACCCGGCCGCCGGGGCCGCCTTGGACGGACACGGTCGTGAAGTCGAGAGCGCCCTTCGCGGCGAAATGCGGGGCACCGCTGACCTCGACCAGCGGTTTGCCGTCCGATCCGGTGCCGAGGGTGTTGACCGCGGGGCCGGGGCGGAGCACGGCATACGGGAGCGGGATAAGGGCGAGGATCGCCGCCAGAGTCATCCCGATGAAGGCGGCGGCCAAGAGGGTCCGGGAGCGGCGCGTGGGACGGAAGGGATCAGCCGCTGTCGTCATTGGGGGCGGGAGATCGGTCATGGGAGACCGACCCAGGTGTCGGTGCCGTCGGCATACCGCTGGTGTTTCCAGATCGGGACGGTGGCCTTGAGGGTGTCGATGAGGTCGCGGGCAGCCGCGAACGCCTGGTCGCGGTGGGCGGCGGCAGCCGCGACGATGACGGCGATGTCGCCGATGCCCAGCTCTCCCACCCGGTGGACGGCGGCGAGGGCGCGGACGTGGTGGCGGGCGGCGACGGCACGGCATACGGCCTGCATCGCCTCCTCGGCACCCGGGTGGCCGGAGTAGCCGAGTCCGGCCACGTCGCGCGCGTGATCGTGGTCGCGGACCCGGCCGAGGAAGAGGACCTGACCGCCGCACCCGGGGTCGTCAAGGGCCGCGAGGACCTCGTCCGCCGAGAGCGCGTCCGCGCGGATCGCGCACAGTCGCACGGGGTCGGTCATCGTCGGGAATCCTCCGGTTGCGCCAGCGTGGTGCGGGAACCACCCAGGGGGTGGCGTGGTTATTGTGAGTGACACATTCTCACAGGCACCGAGGAGCCACCTGTGCCCGAGCACGATCTGCCCGTGCCCCACGATCCGGATGACGACCGGCCAGGTGACGACGCGACCGGTGGGCTGCCGCCCGAGATGGCCGACCTGCTGCGGCGGATGACCGGCGGCGCCGACCTCCCCCCGGAAGTGTTGCGCCAGTTGGGCGATATGGGCCTCGGGTCGATCCCGGTCGGGCAGTTCGAGTCGATGCTCGGCCAATTCCAGGCGATGATGAACGCCCCCGACGAGGGCCCGGTCTCCGCGACGATCGCCGCCGACGTGGCCCGCAAGATCGTCGCGGACGCGGGCGACAGTTCGATGGGCGAGCGCGAACACAAGCTCGCCGCCGACGCCGGGCGGGTGGCCGATCTGTGGCTCGGAGCGGTGACCGAATTGGAGGCACCCGGGCTGACCGGGGTCGCCTGGTCGCGCTCGGAGTGGATCGAGGGCACCGTGGAGGTCTGGCGCGACCTGGTCGCCCCCGTGGCCGAGGGCGTGACCGGGGCTCTGGGCGGTGCCATCACGGCGCAGTTGGCCAACGCCGACCTCGATGCCTTGCCCCCGGGGCTGGTGCCGCCCGGGACCAATCCGGCGGTCGTCATGGGCCAGATGGCCCCGTTGTTGCAGCGCGCCGGGGCGTCGATGTTCTCGATGCAACTCGGGCAAGGGTTGGCCGCCCTGGCCGGCGAGATCCTCACCGGGACCGAGGTCTCCTTGCCGTTGACCCCCGACGGTGAGCTGGTCCTGATCCCGTCCACGATCGCGACCTTCGCCGAGGGCCTCGAGATCGACCTCGACGAGGTATGGCTCTATCTGGCCGTCCGGGAGGCGGCCCGGCTGCGGCTGTTCGCCGGCGCGCCCTGGCTCGGCCCGCAACTGCTGACCGCCGTCCAGGACTACGCCCGCGGGATCGAACTCGACACCGAGGGCATCGAGGCGGCGCTGAGCGGAGTCGACCCCACCGATCCCGAAGCGATGCAGCAGCAGCTGACCGACAAGCTGTTCGCGCCGCGGCCCTCACCGGCGCAGCAGGCGGCGCTGGGTCGCTTGGAGACCTGGCTCGCCCTGATCGAGGGCTGGGTCGATGTCGTGACCGACCGAGCCGCGACCGCACATCTGCCGCACGCCGCCGCGCTGGCCGAGACGGTCCGGCGCCGGCGTGCCACCGGCGGGCCGGCGGAGAAGACCTTCGCCGGTCTCGTGGGGCTGGAGTTGCGGCCCAGGCGCCTGCGGGACGCGGCCAACCTGTTCGCCGCCCTGGAGGCTGCCGGCGGTGCCGAGCTGCGCGACGCGAGTTGGGCGCACCCGGATCTGGCCGCCACGGCGGCCGACCTCGACGACGTTCTCGGGTATGTCGAACGCCGCACCACCGCCCCCGCGGTCGACGACATGGACGCCGAACTCGCCAAGCTCCTCGACGGCGACCCCGGCCCGGACGCCCCCGCGGGGTCGGCATGATTCCGCACGCTCCCGCGCCGGTGCGTCACCTGTATGACGATGCCCTCGCCACGCTGCTGGCCTGGCGTGGCGCCGACGCGGGCCAGGAGGCCCTGCGGCGCGGGTTCCTCCAGGCGTTGGGCAGCGACCCGTCGTGCGTGTCGAAGGACGGTCCACCGTCGCATCTGACCGCATCGTGCCTGGTCCTGAGCCCGGACGGCGCGTCCGTCCTGCTGCACCGGCACCGCAAGGCGGGGATGTGGCTGCAGTTCGGCGGGCATCTGGAGACGCGCGACTCGGGTCTGCACGCCGCGGCCGAGCGGGAGGCGAGGGAGGAGTCGGGGATCGAGGGGATCGGCATACGGACCGATCCGATCGACCTGGACCGGCACGCCCTCGGGCCGCGATTCGGGTCCTGCCGCGAGCATCTGGACGTCCGTTACCTCGGGGTCGCGCCCGAAGGGGCGATGCCGTCGGCGAGCCTGGAGTCGGAGGAGGTCGCGTGGTGGCCCTCGGACGACCTCCCGGAGGGGGTCGGCAGCGACCTGCCGCGGCTGGTCGCCGTGGCCCGGGCCGCCCTGGCCGCCACCTCATAGACCTCGGCGAGGGGGGCTTTCAGTCGGCCCGGGCCTCGTCGTCCAGATCGGGGAGGTCCCCGTCTGCGGGGATGTCGAGGCGGGCCGCGACGGCATACCCCTCGAGGTAGCCGCGGGCCCGCTCGGTGAGGGGATAGCGGGCCACCCACGCCCAGAACTGGGGTGAGTGGTTCGGCTGGAGCAGATGGGCGAGTTCGTGGACGAGCACATAGTCGATGACGTAGTCCGGCATTCCGCGAAGGCGCTCGGAGAGCCGGATCTGCCGCGTCCGCGGGGTGCACGACCCCCAGCGATGGTTCTGGTTGGTGACCCAGACGACGGAAGCGGGGCGGGCGCGGCCGTCGAGGTGCGCGTGCGAGAGGCGCTCGGCCCGGGCCGCCAAGGCGGATCGCGCCGCCGGTGACCGACCGTCCGAGCCGACCCGCCGACTGCGCCGGGCCTCCTGACGCTCCAGTTTCGCCACCATCGTCTCGACCCACCGGGACTCCTCCGCGGCGCTGAGACCGGCCGGGAGGAGCACGACCGTCCGATCCCCGTCGCGGCGCGCCGAGACGGTCCGGCGGCGCCGAGCACTGCGCCGGATCTCGACGCCGGGGGGTGGGTCGATCATGACGGAAGAGCCTAATGGCCCGTCCTTCCCCGGCTTCGGACGCGTGCGCTGGGGGCGGGCGAGCGTGATCGCCGGTGCGTTGCCCTGCGCCGTCGCTCATCGTCGCTTAGGGTTGAACCGGATCCGCGGCCGTCCGCCGCGGAACATTCCGCCCCGAACACGAGGAGAAACACCCAGATGGCAGACGAGACCTGGAGCGGCGAGTTCTACTGCGTCAAGTGCAAGGAGAAGCGCGAGGCCGAGGGCAAGGTCGTCACGACCGAGAACGGTCGCCGCATGGCCAAGGGCGTGTGCCCGGTCTGCGGGACCAACCTCAACCGCATCCTCGCCAAGGCGTGACCCCCACAGCCTGAGCCGCCCGCGCAGCCGTCCGGAACGGCTTTGCCGGCACCGAAGAGCCCTCGTGGCGACGGACCACCTCCGTCGGCCGGGAGGGCTCTTCTGTGCGTGGACGTCGTCACGCGATCGCGGCCCCTGTGGACAGCATCCGACCCGCTGCCGGGACGGTCTGCGAGAGTGGACCCCGCGGGTGGAGGGGCCGCCCGCGACGGGGGGCGTCATGACCGATCGGTGGCCGCGGATCAGCCGGCGCGCCCAGCCGCTGGTGCGCACCGACGGCAGCGTCCAATTCGGGCTCGAACCCACCGAGGGCGCGCGCGTGTGCGGCGTGAGCGCGCCCGAGGTGACCTGGCTCGGGGCACTCGACGGCAGCCGCGACCCGCTGGCCAGCGCCGAGGGCGCCGGCATCCCCCGGGAGCGGGCCGCCACGCTCCTGCAGGCGCTTCGGGACGCCGGGGTGCTCCTGGATCCTCCGCACCCCTCCCTGCGCTGGCGCTTCCCGGGGCGCAGCTTCGACAGCGAGGTCGCCGCCGCCGGCGCTCCCCCGCACATCCTCGATGCGTATGCCGCGGTCGTCGCCCGCGCGGACGCGTGCGTCCGCGTTCTCGGCCGGGGTGCCTTGGCGGCCACCTTGGCCGATGTGTTGCGCCAGTCGGGGATCGGCGAGGTCGATCGCGACCAGTTGGGGGCGACATCGTTGAAGTACCGCCGCCGGCCGGCGGTGGTGGTCCTCGCGACGGCGGGACCACTCGGGGAGGGGTGCGGGCGGGCGTGGGGAGCACGCGGCATACCTCATCTGCCGGTGACCATCACGCCCGCTCGGGTGAGCGTCGGCCCCCTCGTCGTGCCCGGTCAGGGTCCGTGCCTGGAGTGCCTCGACCGGGTGCGGTCGGATATGGACCCGTCCTGGACGTGGCTGCGGGAGCAGACGAGCGCCGCCGACGTTCTGGCGGAAGGCGAATGCGCCCTGACGACGGTCGGTGCCGGGTTGGCCGCGCGGGTCGTGTTGGCCCATCTCGACGGCTTCGCGGTGCCTGCGGGCGTGGGCTTCGAGGTCGGCTCGCCGTGGCCGGACCCGGTGGCCCGGCAGTGGCCAGCGCACCCGGAGTGCGCGGCCTGCGGGCGGATGTCGGCCCGACCAGACACAATGCTCGCGTGAGCGAACTTCCCCGGCGCACCGCGCAGCGGACGGCCAAACTGGTCGGTCTGCCGCTCGGCGTCGCCGGGAGGACGGCGATCGGGATCGGCAAGCGGGTCGGCGGCCGCCCCGCGGAGGCGGTCGCGGCGGAGATCCAGGCGCGGACGGCCGAGCAGCTCTTCACCGTGCTGGGCGAACTCAAGGGTGGCGCGATGAAGGTCGGCCAGGCCCTCTCCGTCATGGAGGCGGCCATGCCCGAGGAGTGGGCCGGGCCCTATCGGGCGACGCTGACCAAGCTCCAGGAGGCGGCTCCCCCGTTGCCGCCCGCTGCCGTGCACGAGGTGCTCACCCGGCAACTCGGTCCGCGGTGGCGGACGGCGAAATTCCGTGAGTTCGACGACATCCCGGCCGCGGCGGCCTCGATCGGTCAGGTCCACAAAGCGGTCTGGCGTGACGGGCGGACCGTCGCGGTCAAGATCCAGTACCCGGGGCGCGTCAGGCGTTGCTGAGCGACCTGCGCCAATTGAGCCGGGTCGCCCGGGTGTCGGCCGGGTGGGTGCCCGGGCTGGATATCAAGCCGATCATGGCCGAGCTGACCTCGCGGATGAGTGAGGAACTCGACTATCACCTCGAAGCGACCCACCAACAGACCTTCGCCAAGGCATTCCGGGGCGACCCCGACTATGCGATCCCCGACGTCGTCTTCGCCACCGACGAGGTGCTGGTCTCCGAGTGGTTGCCGGGGGTGCCCTTGGCGCGGATCATCGCCGAGGGCGACCAGCCCACCCGTGACGCCGCCGCGCAGCTGTATCTCGAGTTCCTCATGGCCGGCCCGCAGAAGGCCGGCCAGTTGCATGCCGACCCGCACCCCGGGAATTTCCGGATCACCCCGGACGGCCGGCTGGGAATCCTGGACTTCGGTGCGGTCAACCGCCTGCCCGGCGGGCTGCCCCCGGTCATGGGCCGGTTGCTCACCCACGCCCTCGCCGGCGACGCCGACCGGTTGGTGGAGGGGCTGCGCGCCGAAGGCTTCATCAAGCCGACGATCACGGTCGAGCCGGAGTCCGTGCTGACCTATCTGCGGATGTTCCTCGAGCCGATGGAGTTCGGGCACTTCCGGTTCGACCGGGCGTGGTTGCGCTCCGTGGCGTTGCGGATGAACGACGTCCGTCGGCCCGACTGGACGGTGGGGATCAAGCTCAACCTGCCGCCGGAGTACCTCCTCATCCACCGCGTCTGGCTCGGCGGCATCGGGGTGCTCTGCCAGATCGGGGGCGAGGTCTCCCCGCGGGAGGCGTTCGTGCGCTATCTCCCCGAGTTCGACGTGACCCGGTTGCCACCGCCGCGGTGACGCGCTCCGTGCTGCCGCGGCGGTGACGCTCCCCTTGTTGTGGCTTGTTGTGGCCCGTCAGGGCGTCGTCGCCGCCTTGGTGGCGGCCTCCTTCGCGGATGCCTTCGCCGCCTTCTTGAACTCCCGGACCTTCCGCAGCGAGTCTTCGTCGACGACGTCGGCGACCGAGCGGAAGGAGGCGGGCTCGGCATACGGACCGATCGCCTCGCGCCACCCCGGCGGACGTATGCCGCATTGCTTGCCCAGGAGGGCGGCGAAGATGCGGGCCTTCTGGTCACCGAAACCCGGCAGGCCGGTCAGGCGGGTGAGCAGGCTGGCCGTGTCGGGTGCGGTCGTCCAGATCGCGGCCGTGTCACCGCCGTAGTCCTCCAGGACGACTCGGGCCAGCGCCTGGATGCGCCCCGCCATCGACCGCCCGTAGCGGTGGATCGCCGGCGGGGTCGCGCAGAGATCGGCGAAGGCCCCCGGCTCGGCCGCCGCCACCGCGCCCGGGTCCAGGGTGCCGAAGCGATCGAGGATCTTCGCGGGCCCGGCGAAGGCCCGCTCCATCGGGAACTGCTGGTCCAGGAGCATGCCGACCAGGAGGGCGAAGGGGTCCTCGCTCAGCACCCGGTCGGCGTGGGGATCCTGGGCGATGCGGATGGTGGGCACCGGGAGGGTGGGCATCGGCATACGGTAATCCGTTTCGTGTCGTGGCGGCCCCTCCCCCGCGACCGTCGGTGAGGAGCGAACCCGGCGACACCGAGACACCCGTGCGGCACGAGGAAGCGTCCGGGACCTCAGCCGAGATAGATCAGCCCCGGACCCTCGTCGCGGTAGGCGATCCCGAGGGCGTCGAGGGCCGGGGTCCACGAGCCCGTGACCGAGGGATCGCTGCCCTCGAACCCGTGGTCGGCGGTGAGCAGGATCGTCACGTCGTCAATGACGCCGTGACGCTCCAGATGATCGAGGAAGACTCCCAACCGCGCATCCGCCTGGACCAGCGACGCCGTCGCGATCTCCGACCGCGGACCGCCGCCGTGATGACCGGCGTCGGTGACGACATTGGCCCACCAGGTCAGCCGGGGCGCCAGTTCCGGGTCGGCCCACAGCTGGAGCACCTGCTGCAACCCCAGGTCGTCGACCTGGACACCCCAGGAGAAGTAGTCGTCGTCCAGGTGCGCCCGGTCGAGGTTGTAGGGCGAGGTATGGGGATCGGGCAACTGGTCGTTCAAACCGCCAGCGCCGCGCTCGTGACCGGTGGCCCGGATCAACTGCATCGTCGAGTAGTCGGCGCCCCGGTCGATGGCCTCGTCGATGCTCACCGCTCGGGGGAGCCCGACGTCGGGGATGTGATCCTCGACCATTTCGAAGACGGTCCGGACGGTCTCGCGCAGCCACTCGCCGCTTCGATGCCAGGTCGTCGAATCATTGAGGACGACCCGCTGGCCGGTGGCCCGATCGTAGTAGACGTTGCCGAGCACACCATGACGTCCCGGGCCGACGCCGGTGAGGATCGAGGTGTGATTGGTCAGCGTGACACTGGGGAACTGGGCGATCGCTCCACCGCGCAGCGCCACGCCCCGCTCGATCAGGCGCGCGACGGCGGGTAGCTCTCCGGTCTCGGCGAGATGCAGCAGATCGCCGGACGGGGCTCCGTCCCAGAGGATTCCGACGACGGGCCCGGGATCGCCGACGGTGAGGAAGTCCGTCAGGACCCGTCCGTCGAGAGGGGCGCCGAGCCGGTCCACGAGGTCGGACTCGGGCACGCCGGCCAGGTGAGCCATCGTCGGGCCGACATCGATGAGGCGGGCGTGGGTGTCGGCATACCCCCGGGCGGGGACTCGCCGACCGGAGAGGACGAGCGGGGCGCGGGACTGGACGACGTCGAGCGAGCCGTGCTCCCCGACATGGCCACCGGCCTCGGGGAAGTAGTGCCGCGGCGTGTGGACCACCGCGAGATCAGGGCTGCGGTCGGGATCGGCGAAGAACGACAGCAGCCGTTGCGCGGCATACGGATAGGCGTTGTCCGTGGACCGCCGCGGGGAGGGAGCGGCGAGTTCGGCGGCATACGGCAGGAAGGCCATCGGGTCCTCGCTGCCGATCGGGTCGGTCCCGGCGATCACATCCCGTGACCCGTCGGGATGGAGGCGGACGGTGCCCACGGCATTCGCGGCGTATGCCGTGGGCTCGCCGCCCGCGTCGTCCACCCAGACGACGAGATCGACGATGTCCGCCAGGTCGGGGGTCGTCAACGCGGAGACGACCCGGTGGTGGTCGGGATGGAGAGCGCGCACGGGCGCAGCCTACGCAGCGACGGCGTCCTTGCGCGGCCGGCCACGCGGCCGCTTCCGGGCGACGACGATGCCGTCGACGAAATACTGGCCGCCCCAGACGCCGGCGGCCTCGGCGCGGGCGACCGCCCCGGCCAGGCACGCCTGGATCATCGGGCACGTCCCGCACAGGGCCTTGGCGAACTCCACTCCGTCCGGGGTGTCGGCGAACCACAGGTCCGGGTCGTTGCTCTGGCACGGGATATCCCCGTCCAAAGCCGTGGCACGGGCACCGTGGTCGAGCAGCTGGGCGAGCTGCATGGGGGTGGTCACCTCCCTGGTGGGGCCCTCGGGGTACGAGGGCGGCTGGGGTGCGCTGGGGTCGGCGCGGAGTGGGGTCGGGCTGAGGTGAGTTGGGGTGGACATGGCTCTTTGCGGGTCGTGGGCGGGCAAGACGAAGGCCGCGGATCCCGGTGGGGATCCGCGGCCTGGACGTCGATGCCGGTGACTAGATCGTCATCCGGACCGTCCAGGCGGATTGGCGGAAAAACCCCACGCTGCCGGGCGGGCGCTGGCCGCAGCGACGGACACCTGGGTAGCCACGTGAACGGCGTCACGGCTGCGGGCAGGGGTCATCGCGAAGGCGGCCTGGGTGGGGATCGTGATGTACGTGCTCACCGGAGCCTCCTTCGTCGTGGTGTCGCAAGCCTCCCGGGCGCGGACGCGCCGCGGGTGTGGCATCAGGGTAGACCGTGCCCGTGCCCGGCGCCACCCATTTATCCAGACCCGTGTCCCAACGACTCGTCCGTATGCCGCGCGCCCCCTGTCACTCCCCCTGGGCCGTCCACTGCGCGGGGACGTTCCACTCCGGGGGACGTTCCACTCCGGGGGTCGGTCCACTCCCGGAGCCCTTCAACGCCCCGGGCCACTGCGCGGCGTCACTGCGCGGCGTCAGTCCGCTGTTGGGGTGTCCACCGCGACCGGGTCCTGGCCGGCGAGGACGGCGCGGACCTGGTCGCCATACATCGTGAGTTTGCGCTGTCCCACACCGGGAATCGCCACAAACTCAGCGTCGGTGCCGGGGGTGGACTCGGCGATCGCGGTCAGCGTGGCGTCGGTGAAGACGACATAGGCGGGGACGCTCGCCGCCTTCGCCACCGCCGACCGCCAGCTCTTCAGGGCCTCGAAGGTCGCCTCGTCATAGGTCGCCGGACAGGCGCTGCAGCGGCGGGTCGTGCGCTCGGCGGCGCTGGACAGGGGGGCGCCGCAGGTGCGGCATACGGCCGGGATGGGCTGCCTTGTCTGGGTGCGCGTCCGGCGGCGACCGGCGGTGGGGGTGGCGCCCGGGGTGGAACCCAGGGAACCCTCGAAAAAGCGGGACAGGCGTCGGCTCGGGTTGTTGCCGGGGGTGCGGGCCTGCGCCCAGGTGAGGTGGAGTTCGCGTCGGGCCCGGGTCAAGCCCACATAGAGCAGCCGCCGTTCCTCCTCGATCTCCTCGCCGAGTTGAGCCATGGTGACCGGGATCAGCCCGTCCGAGCAGCCCGCGACGATCACGGCGTCCCACTCCAGCCCTTTGGCCGCGTGCAGCGAGGCCAGGGTCACCCCGTCGACGCTCGGGGCGTGCGCGGCGGCGATTCGCTCGTCGATCTCGCGCACCAGGTCGCCCAGCCGTGCCTGCGGGGAGGCGGCGACGAGCTGGTCGGCGAGGCCGGCGAGGGCGTCGAGAGACTCCCATCGCTCGCGGGCGCTGCCTCCGGTCGCCGGCGGGACTCGCGACCAGCCGACACCGGTGAGCAGGTCGCGCACCAGATCGGGCAGCGGGGTCTCGCCGTCGTCGGCACGGACGCTCCCGCGCAACGCGACGATCGCCGTCTTAACCTCGCGCCGCTGGAAGAAGCGCTCGCCGCCGCGCACGAGATAGGGGATGCCACGCTCGGCGAGAGCGGACTCGATGGCCTCGCTCTGGGCGTTGATCCGATAGAGCACGGCGATCTGACCCGGCCGGATGTCGCGGTCACGCAGTTCGGCCACGATGCGGGCGATCCCGTCCGCCTCGGCGACGTCGTCGGGGAAGGTGTGCACGCCCGGCTCCGGACCTCGCTCCCCCTGGGCGACGAGCGCCTGCCCACCCCAGCGGCGGCTGCCGCCCGGGCGGGTCGCCACGGCATTGGCCAGCGCGAGGATCTGCGGCGTGGAGCGGTAGTTGCGCACCAGGGTCACCTGGCTCGCCCCGGGGTGGGCGCGGGCGAACCCGTTGAGGTGGGTCGAGGAGGCCCCCGTGAAGGAGTAGATCGTCTGGGCCGGGTCGCCGACGACGCAGATCTCGTGCCGGCCCCCGAGCCAGTGCTCGAGCAGGCGTTGCTGGAGGGTGTTGACGTCCTGGTACTCATCGACGACGAAGTGGCGGTACTGCTCCCGGATGGCGGCGGCGATATCGTCCCGCTCGCGCAGGATGCCGAGGGTGAGCAGGAGGACGTCTTCGAAATCGATGACGCCCCGCGCGGTCTTGATCTCCTCGTATGCCGCGATGAGCCGTGCCATCGCCGTCGCGTCCAGTCCGGGGGGCGTGCGGCCCGCGCGGGTGGCGGCGGCGGCATACGACTCGGCGGTGACGAGGCTCACCTTCGCCCACTCGATCTCGGCGGCCAGGTCGCGAAGCTCGCTGCCCTGGAAGCGCAGTCGCAGCCGACCGGCGGCTTCGGCGACCAAGGGGACCTTTTGGGCCACGATCTCGGGTGCGCCGCCACCGACGGCCTGGGGCCAGAAGTAGTGGAGTTGGCGCAGTGCTGCGGCGTGGAAGGTCCGGGCCTGGACGCCGACGACCCCCAACTCGCGCAGCCGGGTGCGCATCTCTCCCGCCGCGCGGGCGGTGAAGGTCAGCGCGAGGACGCGGGGAGCGGCATACGCGCCGGAACGGACGCCATAGGCGATCCGGTGCGTGATCGCCCGGGTCTTCCCGGTGCCGGCCCCCGCGACGACGACCATCGGACCCAGCGGGCGGGAGGCGACCTCGCGTTGCTCGGGATCGAGACGCGCGAGGATGTCGTCGGCGTCGAGAGGCGGAGACGGGGTCACATCAGGGAAGGTACGGTGCCCTACCGACGTTGACCCAACCGACCGCCCCCCACTCCCCCCGAAAGGCCTTCCCGGATGCCCGTCACCACGCCCCCAGCCGGCACCGTCACGATGTTCACGACGGCGTGGTGCGGCTATTGCCGACGCCTGAAGGCGCAGATGGAGCGAGCCGGCGTCGCCTTCCAGGAGATCGATATCGAGCAGGACCCCGAGAGCGCCCAGTTCGTGGTCGCGACCAACAACGGCAACCAGACCGTGCCCACCGTGCTCTTCCCGGACGGGTCGACGGCAACCAACCCGTCGATCAGGGAGGTCACCGCCCGGTTGGCCTAGGGTTCGGCGACCCTGCCCTGGCGTCCGCCACTGGGCCCGGCGTCCGACGCCAGGGGAGGCACACGGCATACGGTGAAGGCGTGACGCGAACGCCCCTGAATCTCGCCGCCCTGGCGAGCGCCGCCGTCTCCGGTCTCGATCCGGTCGCCGTGGCGCCGATGTCGACGGCAAGCGCGGCACCCTACGACGCCGCGGTGGTCACCGATGCCGCCGGGCGCCGGTGGGTCGTTCGCGCGCCCCATTCCGCGGCCGGTGCCGCCGAACTCGACGCCGCGTCCGCGGTGGTCACCCTGCTGGCGCGCCGTCTTTCCTTCGGTATGCCGGTGCCCGCCGGCTTCGCCACCCTGCCCGAAGGCGGCCGGGCCGTCGTCCACGCGAAGCTGGGCGGCGGCGGCATCAATCTCGAGGAACTCGGCCAGGAGGACCCGCTCGTCGTGGGCATCGGACAGGCCCTCGCCGAAATCCACAACCTCGACCCGGCGCTGTTGGAGAGCGCGGGGCTCGAGACCTACACCGCCGACGAGTACCGCCAGCGCCATCTCTCCGATCTCGACCGCGCGGCTGCCAGCGGGCGGGTCCCGGCCGCGCTGCTCTCCCGCTGGGAGCGCGCCCTGGAGAATGTCGCGATCTGGCAGTTCGCGCCGACGCCCATCCACGGCGGCATCGACGGGCGGCACCTGCTCGTCGTCGTGGACGGGTCGGCCGCGCGCTTGGCCGGTGTCACGGGTTGGCGGCGGGCCAAGGTCGCCGACCCGGCCGACGACTTCGCCGCGATCGTGCGCGATTGCGACCCCGACACCGCGACCGAGATCGCCCGGGCCTACGCCAAGGCGCGCAGCACCCGCCCCGACCGCCACCTGCTCACCCGCGCGCAGTTGATCGGCGAGTTCGGTTATGTCACCAATCTTTTCGATGCACTCGCCGCTGGCTATCCCGACCGGGTCACTCAGGCGGTGTCGTGGCTCGAGCAGCTCGCGGACGAGGTCGGCGGGGACGATCTGATCCACTGACGACCCGAGCCCACAGGCCTTGCCGACCTGGGCCGACGTCGGGGTTGAGCCTGACGACTCGCGTTGACTGGCCGTTGCGGGCATCAGTTCCTCACGCATCGATGCACACCAGGCGCTCGAGTTCGTCCGCAGTCACGGGCTCGGGGCGCACCGTTTGGCCGGTGCCGGCGTAGTAGAAGGCGGTGTCGACCTGCTCCAGCGCCAGTCCCCTCAGCCGGGCATAGGCCAGCCGGTAGACCGCCAATTGCACCGAGCGTGTCCGCGCGTCCACGCCGCGCGGTGGGGACCCGCTCTTCCAGTCGACCAGGACGACCCCCTCTCCCTCGGGGAAGACCGCGTCGATGCGGCCTCGGACCGCTACTCCGGCAATGACCGTCTCGACCGCGACCTCGACCTCCAGGGGCTCCCGGTCCGCCCACGGGCTCTCCTCGAAGCGGGCGATCATCGCCGCCAGGTCCCGCCCGTCGTCCTCGTCGGCGTCGGCGCTGCCCGGAAGATCGTCCGGCTCCAGGAGGGCGGCCCGGCGATAGTGCCGTTCGATCCACGAATGGAATACGGTCCCCCGCCGGGTCCCAGGGCTCGGGGGGGCCGGCATCGGGCGACGGCACTGAAGCCGGAAGGCCTCGGGGTCCGCCGCGAGCGCGACGAGATCGGCGACGGAGCGGTGTTGGGCCATGTCGAGGGCGGGGCCGGGCCCGACCTGGCGAGCCAGCCTCTCCGCGAGGAGCACGGCGATCGCCGGGTCCAGTTGCCGCAGTGCCGGATCGTCGGCTCCGGCGGCCTGCGCCCCGCCGGGCAACTCGGCCAGCTCCGCCAGCACCCGGTCGGCCGCCTCCGCCACCGCGGGAGCAGCGTCCGGTATCACCGGCCAAAGCCCGCGCAGCGGTTGCGCATGGCGTGGGTTGCTTGCCCCCGCCTCTGGGTCACCCGGGATCGCCGCGCCTGCCGCGTCGAGGATCTCGGTGAGGAAGCGGGAGACGACACGGGGCGTCGCCTGCGTGCCCCAGACCGGCGCGGTGACCAGCAACCGGTGCCGGGCCCGGGTGAGGGCGACATACGCCAGCCGTCGCTCCTCCTCGATCCCGCGCCGCCCACCCGACTCACGGAAGGCGGCGCGACGCTCGTCGAGCTGCTTGGCCGTTGCCGCGCTGCGCCAGTCGAAGCCGGGTAGGGCGTCCCGGTCACCGCGCAGGTCGTAGGGCAGCCCGCCCAGACCGCGCGCCCAGGCGCTGTCCCCCGGTATGCCGACGCGCCACCCCCCCGTCCCGGCGTCGAATCGGGAGGAGGTCGCCGAGTGGACCGGAAAGGTCCCCTCGACCATCCCCGGCACCGCGACGGCGTCCCATTCCAGTCCCTTCGCGGCGTGGACGGTCAGCACATGCACGGCACCGGGCGCGACCTCGATCGTGCCCCGGTCGAGGCCACGCTCCTCCTCCACCGCCGCGTCGAGCCACGCCAAGAAGCCCCCGATCGTCGGCCGATCGCTCGACATGGCGAAGCCCGCCGCGACATCGGCGAACGCGTCGAGGTGCGCCCGCGCCGCGGCGGGGCCGAACTGCGGGCGGGAGAGCACCTCCACGTCGAGGGAGAGCGCGCGTTCGGCCTCGTCGACGAGTTCGGCAAGTCCGAGCCAGGAATGGCGTCGGATGTGCGCCAGCGCTGCGGCCAGATCGCGCAGGCGGCCCAGGGCAACCGCCCCGATCCCGGTCGCCGCACGGGCCGCAGGGTCGGCGCGATCCAACTCCACGAGCGCCTCGACGAGGCTGATCCGGTCGCCGGACGTGCCCGAGAGGTCACTGCCCCTCGACCCGGGTCCGCGGCGGTCCGCCGGGGTCTGGGTGCGGCGGGCCCAGGCGTGGAAACGGTCCAGGTCCGCGGCCCCGAGCCGCACCACCGGGCCGGTCAGCAGACGCATGAGCCGGTCTCCGCGGGCGGCGTCGTGGGCGACGCTGATCAAGGCGACAACGTCCTGGACCTCGGGCGTCATGAGCAACCCGCCGAGGCCGACCACTTCATACGGCATCTGGGCGGTCTCGAGTGCGTGGATGAGCGGCGCGAACTGGCTGCGCTTGCGGCACAAGATCGCCGCGGACGTGGCACCCCCGCGGCGTTGGGCCTCGATCCACGCGACGACCATGCGGGCCTCGTCCTCGATGGTCTCCGGCCGGGCGACGTCGATCAGCCCGTCGGCCGCCCGTGGCGCCGCCACCAGCGGCGCGACCGGAATCGTCGTCGCAGCCCGTAGGGGGGCGGCCACGGCGTTGGCGACGGTGAGGATGCGCCGGTCATTCCGCCACGTCTGGCTCAACGGAAGAACGTCCTCCGCTCCTGCCCCGAACGCGGCCGGGAAGGCCGCCAATGTCGCCGCGCTCGCCCCTCGCCAGGCATAGATGGATTGATTGGGATCGCCGACCGCCGTGACCGCGTGTCCGGTTCCGGTTCGGTCACCGGCCGTCCCTTCACCGGCATCGATGTCCGCGGCGCTGCCCTCAGCACCGCCCCCGCCACCGGAACCGCATCCGAACAGGGCCGTGAGCAGCATCAGCTGGGCGTGCGAGGTGTCCTGGAACTCATCCAGCAGGACCGCTCCGTAGCGCTCGCGTTCGATGGCCCCGACGACGGGGAAGCGCTGTGCCAGGTCGGCGGCCACCGACATCTGGTCGGCGAAGTCCATCGCCCCCCGCTGCCGTTTGAGCCGGTCGTATGCCGCGAGCACCGGCACCAGCAGACGGCGCGCCCGCAGGTCGGCACGCATCGCGGCGCTCTCGGACAGCAACGGCCGGCCCGCCGATTCGATCTGCACCATCCGTGCCTCGAAGGCATCGAGCCAGGTCCCGAGCTCGTCGGCCGTGACGAGGTGCTCGGCCATCTCGCCGGCGAGATCGACCACGGCATTGGTGATCGTGGACTCGGCCCGGCCGGTCTGCTCCAGCGGCCCGTCGTAGGCCGCGACGGCCTCGCTCGCGATCTGCCATGCGGCGCTCTCGGACAGCAGGCGCACCTCGGGTTCGCGCCCGACCCGCAGGGCGTGCTCGCGGACCAGGCGCGCGGCATACGCGTGATAGGTCGAGACCGTCGGGGTGGCCAAGGCCGACCCCGGGTCGTCTCCCGGGGTCCAGATTCCAGCCGCCCGCAATCCGGACAGGCGGGCAGCGACCCGGGCACCGAGCTCGGCCGCGGCCTTGCGGGTGAAGGTCAGGCCCAGCACCCGTTCGGGCGCGACGAACCGGTTGGCGACGAGCCAGACGACCCGCGCCGCCATCGTCTCGGTCTTGCCGGAGCCAGCACCCGCGACGACCAGCATGGGCCCCGGGGGATGCGCGATGATCCGGGCCTGTTCGGGGGTCGGCCGGTGGATCCCGAGCGCATCGGCGATGTGCTCCGGGGAGAGCAGGGTCATGCCAGCATCGCCCCCTCGGGCTGGACCGGGCAGCTGGTGCGCACGGCGCAGGTGCGGCACCAGTCACCGGGGGTCGCGGCATACGTCGCGCCGGACATCGCCTCCCCCGCTTCGGTGACGAGAGTGCGCGCCCACTCGGGGTCCTCGTCGTCGGCCAGCGGTCGTTGGGCCTGGACGGCCCTGGTGATGTCCTTCGTGCTCGCCTTTCCCAACTGGACGAGCGCCGCCCCGGCGGACGTCAGCGCCGGCCCGAATGCGCCCGCCTCGAGCGCCACCTGGTAGCACCCGAGTTGCGGGTGCCGGGCGACCTCCGCCACCTTGGGCTTGGTGCTTCCGGTCTTGTAGTCGATCACCCGCACCCCGCCGGACCCATTGCGCTCCAGTCGGTCGGCCACCCCCGAGACCACCGCCCGCCCGAGGGTATGCCGCATGCTCACCTCCGCCCCGATCCGCACCCAGCCGTCACGCCGGGCTGCGGCGAAGTACGCGGCCGCCCGGTCGACCATGGCCACCCCCTCGGCCCATTTCGCCCGGGCCAGCCAGCCACCACCGAGCCCGAGCCGGCCCCATTGGGCCGCGAGATGGCTGCGCAGCACCTCGGCCTCGGCATCACCGCACTCGGCCAGCGTCTCGTGGACCAGGGTGCCGAGCGCCGCCGATCCGATCGGCGGCCCCTCCCCTCCGAGACGCCCGAGCAGCCACCGGACCTGACACTGTCCGAACTCCACCAGGCCCGAGGGCGGGACCGGCACAAGCGTTCCCGACGCGATTCGTTCGGCGGAACTGGTGGGGCGGCGCAGGGCCCACCAGCCAGCGGGGTCGGCGCCGCGCACGCCCTCCCGGGCCAGGACCGCCAGTGTCCTTGCCGCCGAGTCCGCGTGACGGACTCCCTCGTCGCCCGGGCCTTCGTCACCCGGGCCTTCGTCACCCGGGTCGACCCGGGAGCGGGACCCCGGGGGGAGGGTCAACGCTCGTCCCAACTCCCGGCGTAGGGACCCGACCGTTCCCACCAGGGTCAGTGGCCGCTCGACCTCGGTGAACGCTCGGATCGAGCCCTCGGGCCGGGGATCGAGCACATCGAGGTAGGCGGACGGTTGGTCCTCCTCGCTACGGACGCCACTGGCGATGAGCCGGTGCGAGGCACGCGAGACGGCGACGTGGAAGAGCCGCGCCTCGTCGTGCCGAATTGCCGCCTGCGCGGCCGGAACCGAGGGTTCGCGTCCCGCGAGAACCTCCACGAGGTGCTCCGACCCCAGCAGGGACCCGCGCAGCCGCAGGTCCGGCCAGGTGCCCTCCTGAACTCCCGCCACGGCGACGAGGGGCCATTCGCGGCCGGCGGACGCGTGCGGGGTGAGCACCGAGACGCATTGGTCCTCAGGGCTGCGCGCCGCGAGCGTGTCGGCGGCGACCTCCTGGGCACCGATGTGATCGAGGAATGCGGCGACATCGCTGCCGGGAACGCGGTCGGCGAGCGCCGCCGCCGCCGCGAACACCTCGACCACGGCATCCAGGTCCCGGTCCGCCCGCATCCCGCCCCGGCCACCGGCCAAGGCCGCCTCCCGCCACGCGTCGGCCACCCGGGCACTCGTCCAGATATCCCAAAGGACCGTCTCCGCGCTTGCCCGTGGCTCCTGCGCGAGCCGGACCCGCGCCGCCTCCAACATCGCGGCGATCCGTCTCGCGCCGTCGGCCTCCGGCCCGAGATCGAGAAGCAGACCCGGGCGCGCGAGCGCCCTGGCGAGCAGGACGTCGGGCGGCAGCGCCGACCCCGAGTCGAGGGCAACCCGCCGCAGCGCTCGGCGCAGTCGCCGCAGCACGACCGCATCGGCGCCCCCATAGGGCGAGGTCAGCAGGTCCACGGCGGCCTCCGGCGTCAGCGACCACCCCGCATCCGGGTCGTCGCCACGACCCTCGCCGGGCACCTCCCCCACGGCCTCGCCGACACCGGCCCGGTCGGCCATCCCGGCTCCGCCCAGTGCGACCATCGCCGCGCCCTGACCGGCCGGCTGCGATCCCCACGGAGGGATCGACGTCTCAGCGCGATCGCTCCCCGCCTCGAGAGCCCCACGGATGACAGCCAGCCTGCGCTCCACTGCGGCTCGCAATAGCGTGAGCAGGGGACGGACGGCCTCCTCGTCCCTCACCGGCAGACTCCCGTCGCTCGGCGCGACCGGCACCCGAGCCGACGCCAGCACACGGCGGATCGTCGCCGCGCGAGCCTGTCCGCGCACGATGACGGCCATGTCGGACCACGGCATACCGTCAAGGAGGTGGGCGCGGCGCAGGACATCGGCGACGAACCCGGCTTCGGCCGCCGCCGAGCGGAAGACATGGACCTCGACCACACCACCATCGCCAACGGGGTCCGCGCCGCGGTGCCGGGTCCCGCCGACCGCCCCGATCAGCGCCACGACGCGGCCCGCGGCCGCGGCAAGGACGCCCGGCACCCGTCGCCCACGCCGCAACCGCACGGTCTCGCCCGCCCCCAACGCGCGCCACCCGTCACCGAGGAACCCCGGCTCCGCTCCACGGAACGTCTGCACCGCACAATCGGGATCGCCCAGAAGGACGATCTGGACTCCCGACCCGGCGAGTATGCCGAGCAGCCGCGCCCCCGACGCGGTCACCTCCTGCGCGTCATCGACGACGATCAGGCGCGTCTGGCGGCACAGACCCGACAGCAACCCCGGAACGTCCTCCAATGCATCCGCCGCCGCCGTGACGATCCAGGCAGGGTCATAGGCACCGGGGCGCGACAAGGCGGTGACCTGGTCGTATTCCTCCAGCACCTGCGCCGCCGCGACCCACTCCGGCCGCCCCTCCCGCCGACCGAGCGCGGCCAGCGCCTGCGGGTCGACCCCACGCTCGACGGCCCGCATGAGCAGGTCGCGCAGCTCGGCCCGGAATCCCCGGGTGGTCAGCGCCTCGGATAGGTGATCGGGCCACGGGGGTGCGCCGGCCGGATCGGCGCGATGCCCGTCGAGGAGATCGCGCAGGACGACGTCCTGCTCCGGCCCGCTGAGCAGCCGTGGTGTCGGCAGATCGGCCTCGATGGCCGCTCGCCGGAGGATGCCGAACCCCAGCGACGCGAACGTCCGGGACAGAGGTTCCCGGGTCGTCGCCGCGAGACGTGTCGTGACCGCGTCCCGCAGCGTCGCCGCCGACCGCCGACTCGCGGCAAGCAGGAGGCACTCGTCGGCTGCCAACTCCCCCGCGTCCACCCGGGAGGCGACGATCTCGACGGCGAGTCTCGTCTTGCCCGTCCCGGGACCGCCGAGCACCCGAAGCACCGGACCGCGATAGGCAAGGGCGAGCGGCCACTCGTCCCCGGCCGGGCCTGCCCGCCTCTCCCGCGATCGGCTGCCCGGCAACGACTCCGGATCGACCCGCTCAGACCCCACCCTCAGCATCGCCCGCGGAGCACGCGGCAACCCGCGGCGGTCGGGGGCGAACTCGGTCATGAGGCGATTCCATCACCCATCACCGACAACCCCGCTGACCTGGGCGGATGCCCGTCAGGCCGGCATCTCCACGGACTGTCCGGCCGCCCGCCAGGCGACGATGCCCCCGTCGAGATCGCGCGCCGCGATCCCGCGCCGGTCGAGCACCGCCAGCGCCCGTTGCGATCGCATTCCACCGGCGCAAAAGACCACCACCGGCCCGGACGGCACCTCGGCGCCAGCCAACTCCCCCAGCGGTATGCCGCGTGCCCCCGCAATCGTCCCCTCGCGCCATTCGGCGGGCTCACGGACGTCGACGAGCGTCACCGACCCGGAGGCAACCAACTCGGCCAGTTCGCCCACGGAAACCCGCCGCGCCGGGTCGACCACCGGCGCGGCGCACGCCTCGAGCACCCCCTGTCCGGGCTCGCGCACCGTCGCGCGGGGACCGCACAGCGCGCAGGCGGGATTGCGGCGGAGGGGGAGGTCGGCATACGTCTGAACGAGCGCGTCGTGGACGAGTAGGCGGCCCACGAGGGTGCGCCCCATCCCCGTGATCACCTTGATCGCCTCGGTCGCGCACGCAGCCCCGATCGTCGCGCACAGCGAGCCGAGGACCCCGGCGTCGGCGCACGACAACACGCTCCCGGACGGCGGCGGTGCCGGGAAAACGCAGCGATAGCACGGCCCGTGCGGCGGCCACCACACGCTGGCCTGGCCGTCGAAGCGCAGGATCGACCCCCATACGTGCGGGCGGCCCTCCAGCGCGCAGGCGTCCCCGACGACATACCGCGTCGCGAAGTTGTCCGCGCCGTCCACCACCAGGTCGTATGCCGCGATCACCCCCCGCGCGTTGGCCGCCGTCAACCGCTCACGGTGGCGCACGACGACGACATGCGGGTTCACCTGCGCGAGCCGATCCACGGCCGAATCCACCTTGGCCCGGCCGAGATCACGCTGTGAATGGATGACCTGCCGATGGAGATTGGACAGGTCGACCACATCGTCGTCGACGATCCCGATCGTGCCCACCCCGGCGGCCGCGAGATAGGTCGCGGTCACCGAGCCCAGCCCTCCCGCGCCGACGACGAGGACCCGCGCCGCGGCGAGACGCTCCTGCCCGACGACGCCGAACTCCGGCAGCATGACCTGGCGCGCGTACCGCGCCGTCTCCGCCGCACCGAGGGGGCGCAGCGCGTCCACCAGAGGACCTGGGTCCATGAGCGCGCAGCCTACCCGTGCATAGGATGGACGCGACGACGACGTTGGGAGGCCGGATGGCAGCCAGTTCGACAGGGCGTGACGCCGGGCGCGGGCATCGCCTGCCACGGATGCAGCGCCGCGCCCAGCTCCTCCAGGCGGCCCAGGGCGTCTTCGTCGAGAAGGGCTACCACGCCTCCGGCATGGAGGACATTGCCGAGCGGGCGGGCGTCTCGAAACCGGTTCTCTACCAGCACTTCCCGGGCAAGTTGGAGCTCTATCTCGCCCTCGTCGATCAGCACACCGCCACCCTCGTCGAACTCGTCGAGGGGAGCCTCGACAGCACCGACGACCACCGCGAACGTGTCTACGCGAGTATTGCCGCCTACTTCGAGTTCGTCGCGCGGGACGACTCGGCATACCGCCTGGTCTTCGAATCCGATCTCAACGAGGTCGCCGCCGTCCGCGAACGGATCCTGTGGTGTCAGTCGGCATGCTCCGACGCGGTCGCACGGCGGATCGTCGTCGACACCGCCATGCCGCTGCCGCTCGCCCGCCTCGTCGCGCACGGCTTGACGGGGATGGCCCAGATCGCCGCCCGCGCATGGCTGCGCGATGGGGGCCTGTCCAAGGACGACGCCGTCCGCGTGATCGGCCAACTCGCCTGGCGCGGCGTCGGCGGCTATCCCGCCAAACCGAGCACCCCGCCGGCCGGCTGAGGGAATCGCCCGGAGCGTTCACACGTTGCCCCGCGGGTATGCCGCGGGCTCCCCGCCGCCTGTCCCCGTCACCCACCTGCCCCGAGAAAGGCCCGACCACCATGGACGTCAAGATCGGCATCGCCAATGTCGCCCGCGAGATCAGCATCGAACCCGAGATGACCAACCTGCAGGTCGAGGAGGCGGTCGCGCAAGCGGTCGCCGACGGAACCCCGCTCCGGCTCGAGGACGCCAAGGGCCGGGTCGTCCTGATCCCCGCCGCCGCCATCGGCTTCGTCGACATCGGGGAGAGCATGAAGTCGCGGGTCGGCTTCGGGGCTTGACGCCGCCAGGTTTCAGGATCATCACGACCCAAAGTCACCCGGCGTCAAAGCCGGGGAATACCAAGGCCGCGTGTCAGAGTTGGGCGTGGCGCAGGTCACCTCCTGCACACCAGCCACAACCGCCCCGGCACAAGGGGACCAGAAAGGACCACACAGTGGGAACCATCGGCAGCATCATCAGCGCCATCATCGGTGGTGCGATCATCGGTGGCCTGGCCCGGCTCGCCGTGCCTGGCAAGCAGCAGATCGGCCTGGCCATCACGATCATCCTCGGCATCGTCGGCTCACTCATCGGCTACTTCATCGCCGGCGCCCTGGGCGTCGACAGCACCAAGGGCATCGACTGGATCCGCCTGATCATCTCCATCGCCGCGGCGGCGGGACTGGTCATCGCTTACGTCCGCTTCGCCGGCGGTCGGCAGATCGGGCGCTGAGCGTCCCCTCATCACGCGAAACGGCCGGGCACCCTCTTCGGGCCCGGCCGTTTTGAGTATCCGAGCGTCCGCGTCAGTCGTCAGAGTGCTCCGGCATCACGCGGTCAGCCCCAGACGAGCCATCCGCTGGACGTGGGCGTCGGTGAGGCGGGCGAACATGCGGCCCATCTCGGCCAGATCCGCCCCCGGCCCGCCATAGCGCCCCGCCAACAACTCCGTCAGGCTGTCCCGTTCGACAGCCACGGCCTGGGCCTGGGTCAGTGCCTCGCCCAGCAGCCGCCGCGCCCACAACGCCAGCCTTCCCGCGGTGCCGGGATCGGCCGCCATCGCCTCCCGAGCGATCTGGACGAGGTAGTCGGTGCGCTCCCCGTCCTCCAGCGCCTGCTCCACCAATGCCCGCGTCGGGGAGTCGACATAGGCCGCGATCTCCCGGTAGAAGTCCGACGCGATCCCTTCTCCCACATAGGCTTTGACGACGCCTTCGAGCCAGGTGCTGGGCCGGGTCCGCTCGTGGAAGGTGTCGAAATGCGCACCGAAGCCCGCCATCGCCGACTCCGGATCGACCCCGCGAGCAGCGAGTTCGTCGACCAGGAGCCGGAAGTGGCCGTACTCCTGCACCGCCAGCCCAGCCATCC
Organism: Nostocoides sp.; assembly: GCA_016702415.1. Classification (GTDB taxonomy): domain Bacteria; phylum Actinomycetota; class Actinomycetes; order Actinomycetales; family Dermatophilaceae; genus Nostocoides_A. Next base: position 1,239,533 of record JADJEA010000001.1, on the reverse strand, counting down.
GCGTCCGCACCCCGAAGGACGGCGCCAACTCGGCGTCCGCGGCAAGGCGAGAGAAGGCGGCCAGTTCGCCGCACGCGAGCAGGCCGAGGAGGTCGACGACGGCAGCGAGGTATCCCGGGCTGTCGACACGCCGGGCCCCCTCGCCCCCGTCTCCTGCCTGGCTTGGGTCAGCCCGCTCCGCCTTAGTCACCCGTTCCGCCTTAGCCCCCCCCTCCGCTCCCCGTTCCACCCCCCCCCCCCCTCCTTCCCAAGTCACCACCCCCGTCGTGCAGGTCGCCGCGTCGTGAGGCAGGGATCCGTCCCGGCCGAGGGGCCCGGCCGGACACAAGGCTCGACTGACAGCGTCGGCCACGCCGTCGGCCACAGAGTCGGTCACGGGCGGTCAGCTTAACCGGCTAGACTCGACCCGACATTCACGGTGCCCGGTCGGCCCCGTCGACGCGAACTGCACTCCGCCCCAACTGGGGCGACACCCTCGGGTGAGCACGCGGCATACGCCCGCGAGCACCCGCCGAAAACCTCCGATCGGCTCCGCCTCACCGCACTCCGGCGCACGACCGTGCCCGGAGCCCGATCGAACGAGAGCTTCGTGACCGACCTGTCCACCGACCAGTCCGCCAATGCCCCCACTGGCAGACCGCCGATCAGTCCTCCTTCGCCGACTTCGGCGTCCACACCGCCATCGTCGCGGCGCTCGCCGACGGCGGCATCACCACGCCCTTCCCGATCCAGTCGATGACCCTGCCGGTCGCCCTCGGCGGCCACGACATCATCGGCCAGGCCAAGACCGGCACGGGGAAGACGCTGGGATTCGGCATACCCATGCTCCAGCGGGTGGTCACCACCACCGACGAGGGGTATGCCGCCCTGCCCGCCCCGGGCGCGCCGCAGGCCCTCGCCGTCACCCCCACCCGCGAACTCGCCGTCCAGGTCGCCGCCGACCTCGAACGCGCCGGACGCCGCCGGGGAATCCGGGTGCTGACCGTCTACGGCGGACGCGCCTACGAGCCGCAGGTCGACGCCCTCCGCAAGGGGGTCGACATCGTCGTCGGGACCCCCGGCCGGCTGATCGACCTGGCCAACCAGAAGCACCTCGACCTCTCCCACGCGCGCATCGTCGTCCTCGACGAGGCCGACGAGATGCTCGACCTCGGGTTCCTGCCCGATGTCGAGAAGATCCTCGCGATGACACCGGCCGGCCGTCAGACGATGCTCTTCTCGGCGACGATGCCGGGGGCGGTCGTCGCGCTCGCCCGCCGCTATATGACCCAGCCGACCCACATCCGCGCCATGCACGAGGAGGGGGATGAGGGGGCGACGGTCAAGGCGATCGAGCAGTTCGTCTTCCGCGCACACGCCCTCGACAAGACCGAGATGGTGGCGCGCATCCTCCAGGCCCGCGACCGGGGCTTGACCATCATCTTCAGCCGGACCAAGCGCACCGCCGCCAAGGTCTCCGACGAGCTCACCGAGCGCGGTTTCGCCGCTGCCGCCATCCACGGCGACCTCGGGCAGGGTGCGCGCGAGCAGGCGCTGCGCGCATTCCGCAATGGCAAGGTCGACGTCCTGGTCGCCACGGATGTCGCCGCGCGCGGGATCGACGTCGAGAATGTCACCCACGTCATCAACTTCCAGTGCCCCGAAGACGAGAAGACCTATCTCCACCGTGTCGGCCGCACCGGCCGAGCGGGCAACACAGGGGTGGCGGTGACCTTCGTCGACTGGGAGGACATGCACCGCTGGTCGCTGATCAACAAGGCCCTCGACCTCGGTATGCCGGAGCCCGAGGAAACCTATTCCTCCTCCGACCACCTGTACGCGAAACTCGACATCCCGCGCGAGGCCAAGGGCCGGCTGCCCAAGGCTGCCCAGACGCGGGCCGGCCTGGCCGCCGAGGAGATCGAGGACATCGAGGGTCCCGGCAAGTCCGGCCGCGGTCGCGGAGACGACCGTCGACGCGGCGGGGCGCCCGGGCGGTCGTCCGGTGGCAGGGGCCGAGGAGGAGACGGTCAGGGCGAGGGTGGTCGCGGCGAGGGCGGTCGCGGCGAGGGTGGTCGCGGCGAGGGCGGTTCCCGACGCGAGGCCAGTCGGCGGGAGGGCACCCGGGGTGGCCGTATGCCGCAGGACTCCCCCGAGTCCTCCGAGTCCCCCCAGTCCCCCGAAGCTGCCCGCCCCCGGCGTACCCGGACCCGCCGCCGGACCCGCGCCGGCCAGACTGAGCAGCCCCGCCAACTTACCGACGGGTAGGTCAGACAGTTGGGTTCCTTGAGCAACCGAACTGTCTGACCTACCCGCGGGTTCTTAAGCGGCGCGGCGAACGACCGGCGCGGTCAGCCCTCCGGGATCGTCGCGGTGTCGATGACGCAGCGGTAGCGCACGTCCCCGGCGGTGACGCGATCCCAGGCGGCATCGACATCGGCGGGGTCGGAGGCGTCCACCAGTTCGATGGTCGCCGCGAGGCCGTGCCGGGCGCAGAAGTCGAGCATTTCCTGGGTCTCGGCGATCCCGCCGATCTGGCTGCCCGTCAAGACCTTGTTGCCGCCGATCAGCCCGAACGGGAAGACGGAGTACGGCTGCATCGGCAGGCCGACATTGCACAGCACGCCATTGGGCTTCAACAGCCGCAGGTAGTCGTCCATCGGCAGGTCGGCGCTGACGGTGTTGAGAATGAGATCGAAGGACCGGCGCGCGGCCTTCATCGCCGCCGCATCGCTGGTCGCGATGTGATGGCTCGCGCCCATCTCGGCCGCCTCCTGCGCCTTGGCATCGGACCGCGACATCGACGTGACGTCGGCGCCCATGGCTGCGGCGATCTTGACGCCCATGTGACCGAGCCCGCCCACCCCGACGACGGCGACCTGCTTGCCGGGACCGGCGCCCCAGCGCTTGAGCGGTGAGTAGGTCGTGATGCCCGCGCACAGCAGGGGCGCGGCGACGTCGAGTCCGAGTTCGTCGGGGATCGACAGGGCGAAGCGCTCCGAGACGACGACCTGGCGGGCGTAGCCGCCGGCGGTCCACTCGCCGTCGTATCCCTGAGAGTTGTAGGTCCCGACGGACGGCTTGGTGCAGAACATCTCCTGACCGTCCTTGCACGGCTCGCACCCGCCGCAACTGTCGACGAGGCAGCCGACACCGACCCGGTCACCGACCTTGTGCCGGGTCACCGCCGACCCGACCGCCGCGACGGTGCCGGCGATCTCGTGCCCCGGCGTGAGCGGGTAATGCGCCGGACCCCACTCGTCGCGGCCGGTGTGGATGTCGGAATGGCAGATCCCGGCATACGCGATGTCGATGAGGATGTCGTCGTCGCGCAGGTCGCGCCGTTCGAGGGCGATCGCCTCGAAGGGGGCGCCCGCGGAGGGGAGGGAGAGGGCGGGGGTGGTGGTCGGCATACGTCCGACGATAGCCGGACCGAGCGTCAGATCCGGGTGAGCAGATCCTTGGCCACGGCGCGGTAGGCGGCCGCCCCCTTGCTCGACCGGGCGGTCTCGAGGATCGAGCGCCCGACGGCCGGCGCCTCGGCGAAGCGCACCGTGCGCGGGATCGGCGGGGAGAGCACCGGCAGGCCGTAGCGCGCGCCGACATCGGCGAGCACCTCCTGCTGGTGGCTACTGCGGCCGTCGAACATGGTGGGCAGCACCCCGATGACCGTGAGTTTCTTGTTGAGGATCTTCTTGACATCGCGCACGGTGTCCAGGAGCTGCCCCACGCCGCGGTGTCCGAGCATCTCGCACGGCATCGGGATGATCAGGCCGTATGCCGCGGTCAACGCCCCCAGAGTCAGCACCCCGAGGCTCGGGGAACAGTCGAGAAGGATGATGTCGTAGTTCGAGGCGTCCTCCGCCAGAGCGGTGCCGAGGATGAACTCACGACCCGGCCGACCCAGCAGAACGGCCTCAGTGCCGGCAAGGTCGATCGAACTCGGTGCCAGGTCAACACCGTCGGCGCACTGGAGAAGGATGTCGGCGAGATCGCACTGGCCGGTCAGGACGTCGTGCATCGAGGCCTCGACCGTCTCGGGATCGACCCCCAGGCTGAAGGTCAGGCAGGCCTGCGGGTCGAGATCGACCAGGAGGACCCGCTTGCCGAGTTCGGCGAAGGCCGCCCCGAGCGAGGCGACCGACGTGGTCTTGGCGACGCCGCCCTTCTGGTTGGCGACAGCGATGACGGTGGCGCCCTTGCGTGAGCGAGGTGGCACTGGCTGGCCTTTCGGTGGCCGGTCGCGGCGTTGCCGCCGGTGTCGGTCGTAGGGCGTCGGGTGTGGGGCGTGGGTGTGGAGCGTCGGTCGTATGGCGTTGCCGCCCAGTCTGCCCGTCGGCTCGGCCCGGTCGGTGGCGCGACACGGGGTGATCCCGAGCACGGGGGTTGCCGGAAATATCGAACTAATATATGATTGACGTGAGACGCAGGGGGCGTCTCCTCGTGTTCGAACGGGACGACAGGGGGTGTCGGCAGTGAGTGTTGTGGCGTTTCCGGGTGCCTCGACCGAGTCCGACGACGTGGGACCCGACGGCCTGTGGGAGTTGATCGCGCGCATCGCCGGCCAGCTGAACCTCTTACACGCCCGCATGGTCGACCTCACCGCCCACGCCATCGCCACCGGCGGGTGGAGCGACGGCACGGGGTCCGCTCTGTTGAGCACTGGCTGTCGCTGCGCGCCGGCCTCTCCCCGTCCTCCGCAGCGCACGTGGCCACGCTGGCCCGCAACCGAGACCGGCTCCCCGTGCTCAGCTCCTTGGTCGCCCAGGGCCGGCTGTCGCTGGAGCAGGCCGCAACCGTTGCTCGGCGAGTCCCCGCCGCCTACGAAGAGTCCGTCTGCGAGATCGCTCCCCTCCTGACCGTCTCGCAACTGCGGCGGATCGTCTCGCGCTACCCCTTCGACCCCGACCCCGGACCCGAGGGCGCCACAGCCGGCGTGGCCACAACCGACGGCGGCACACCCGACGCCACCCCACCCGGCGAGGCCACAACCGACAGCGGCACACCCGACGCCACCCCACCCGGCGAGGCCACAGCCGACAGCGGCACACCCCACCGCCCACCACCGCCGCGCACCTGACCCCATCCCTCCGAGTGCATATGCCATGTCACCCGCCGAGGCGCAGCAGTCGGGGACGCCGACGGCCGCGCGGGCAGGCACCGCTGCCGTCGAGCCACTCACGTGGGAGCAACAGCGCCGCCTGGAGCCCAGTCGGATGTCCCTCCATTGGGACGACGACCGGCTCATCCTGCGCGGTGACTTCGACGCCGTCGACGGCGCGCTCATCGAGACCGCCCTCCGCGAGGCCAAGGACGCGCTCTTCACCAGCGGGGAGACCGACGCCACCCTCGCGGACGCCCTGACTGAGGCCTGCACCCGGTCGCTGGCGACCGTCGAGTCACCATCGCGCGCGGCCCTGTATCGCATCTACCTCCACCTCGACACCGAGGGCGCCTGGCTCAACGCCAGAGGCACCCTTGTTCACCACCTGGCTACCCGCTTGGGCTGCACGGCCGATACGGCCGCGGTCTGGCACACCGAAGGGCGGCCGGTCTCGGTCGGGCGAACTCGCACGGCCATCCCCGCGCACACCCGCCGCCTCGTCGCCGACCGTGACCGTGGGTGCGCCTATCCCGGTTGCACGTCAACGCGATTCGTCGAGATCCACCACATTCTTCACCGCCAGGACGGCGGCGGTCACGACTACGACAACCTCATCAGCTTGTGCCCGCACCACCACACGGCGCACCACGCCGGGGCCTTCGAGATCGTGCGCTCCACCAACACCTACGCTCCGTTCCGCTTCACCACGCCCAGGGGCCACCCGATCAGCGTCACGCCGCCCCGCCCTCGCCCTCAGTCGCTCCCGGAGATGCGCGCCGCACCTTCAGGGCATGCGGGCAGACGCGCGCCCGCCTGGTCGGCAGGCACCGACCTTGCGCGGGACACCAGCGACACGAGTGACGCCGTCGACAGAGGCGATTCCAGCCACAGGCTGCCCGACGCACAGGGACATTCGGCCGACACCAGCGGTGGACACCCTCACGACAGCGAGCCCGCCGCCGATACTGACCAGGACGACGCCGCCGACACAGCCGAAGTCGCCGACGTCGCACCAAGCCATTACCAACCACCGCTGGGCGAGCGGCTCGACACCAACTGGATCACATTCCGCAAGCGCACCCCTGCGCCCCGGCCGGACGGCGACTCTGCGCCCGTACGGGACCCTCACCTGACGGCTGACCACCCCTGGCCGCGAGCGGGCATAGGGCTCGCTCACGCATTCGCGCGGGAGGTCGAGAACCGCCACCCGGCGCGGCCTCGCGCAGGCTGATCCGGACGGCGACTCTGCGCCCAAACGGGACCCCTCACCTTGACGGATGACCACCCCTGGCCGCGAGCGGGCATAGGGCTCGCTCACGCATTCGCGCGGGAGGTCGAAAACCGCCGCCGAGCGCGGCCTCGCGCAGGCTGATCCGGCGAAGGGCCGGCCGCTGCAGGCTGCCTCCAAGGGCCAGCGCTCGGAAGGCTGGTACGGGAAAGGCCGGGATCGTGATGGCGAGTCGGCACGACCTCAGTGCGTCGGCGGCCCGGTGCGATGGCGGGCGCCGGCCAGGACGAAGCGGCGAAATGCATCGGCGGCGGGAAGCAGGCGACGCTCAGTGAGCCACGTGAGGCCGATATCCCGGCGGGCACCGTGGTCGGTCAGCGGCACGAATCGCACCGGACCCAGGACCGCCGGCGCATCGCGCCCGAGAGCGGGCACGACCGAGACGCCCAGGCCCGCGCCCACGAAGCCGCGCACGGTGGGCAGGTCGTCCACCTCGTACGCCACGACCGGTGAGAAGCCGGCGGCATTGCATAACTCCGCGACCTGGTCACGCATCCCCGAAGGCCGGCGCCGCATGATGAACGGCTCCTCTGCGACCGCCGCCAGCGATGTCGACGACGACCGCGCAAGCCGGTGGTCGAGCGGCACGCACAGGAGAAGCGGCTCGATCGCGACGCGCTGCCACTGCGTCTCGGGGTGCGACACGCGCGCGGTCGTGACCTCCAGATCGACCTCGCTGGTCAAGAGCAACTTCGAGGGCTCGCCGGAGTGCCCGATCTCCGTCCGCTGCAGCGCAAACTGCACCCGGGGCCGGCGCCGACCGAAGTCCCGGATCAGGCCGGGCACGAACCACGTCCCGAGGCTGAGCGGGAACCCGAGACTGACCAGACCTCCCTCGGGGTCGAGCACCTGCTCGACAGCCGCGAGTCCGTCGTCGAGGTCATTGACCAGGGCGTCCACGTGGCGTTTGAAGGCGGCACCGGCATGGGTCAGCCGAAGCACCCGCCCCGATCGGCGCAGCAGCGGTGTGCCCACCTGCTCCTCCAACCGCGCGAGCGCGCGGGAGACGCCGGGCTGGCTCACGGCATACGTCTGCGCAACCTCGGTGACGGTCACCCCGTCGGCGACGAGTTGGAACCATCGCAACGCTTCCGTGTCCATAATCATGACGCTATCGCATGGTTCTCATGATCCAACTTCATTGGACGTATTAATCGGGTGACCGGACAATTGAGTCATGACCCCGAAGACCATCCTCACCAGCCTCCGCGAGCACCGCGAGGCCGCGGCCTACCGCCGTCGACTGCAGCAGCAACTCTTTGTCTATGCCTCACCCGCCGAGATCGACGACATGCTCGCGTCCCTCGAGGGACAGGACAGCCTCGACGCCGACCTCATGCGCGACATCCTGTTCGAGAAGCTCGCCATTCACCACCGTCGCACCCTGCACACCCGCGCCCCGCTCTGCGCCTGACCTGCCGCGCCCTGACTTCCCGCGCCAAACCCCCCGCGCCGCATTCTCTGCGCCTGAGCGGTCGCCGTCGAGCTTCACTCCACGGCGCCAAACCGGGACGGAAACCCACCGCCGCACACCGGCATTAGGCTGGTGCGGTGTCGACGCGCGTCTATGTTGCCGCCAGTGACCGAGCCGCCGGCAAGTCCGGGATCGCTCTCGGTCTCGTTGGCGCCCTGGCCGGCCAAGCGGGCCGGGTTGGGGTATTCCGACCAGTCGTCACGAGCCTGACCGAGCCCGACCCGGTGCTCACCCTCCTGGCGACGCGGTTGGCCACGCCCATGGAGCCCGCGGTCGGCGTCGGGGTCACCTATGAGGAGATCCACGCCGACAAGGCGTCCGCGATGGAACGTATCGTCGCGCGATTCCACTCCGCCGCAGCCGATCGCGACTTCATGGTCGTGGTCGGTTCGGACTTCTCGGATGTCTCCTCCCCGACGGAGTTCGGCTTCAATGCCGATGTCGCGGCCAATCTCGATGCGCCCATGGTGTTGGTCGTCTCTGGGGCCGGCCGGGAGCCGGAGGACATCGCGACGACGGCTCGTCTGTCGATCGCCGAGGCCCGCGCCCACCACGCCCACGTCGTCGCCGTCGTCGCCAACCGGGTGACTGGCGCGCGCGAGGAGGCGCTCCAAGCCCTCGCCGAGGAGGCCGGAGGCCCGCTGACCTTCGCCGTGCCGGACATCCCGCTCCTGCGCGCGCCGAGCGTGCGCCACCTCGCCGACGCGGTGAACGGCACTCTCCTGTATGGCGATCCCGCCCGCCTCGACGACAGTTGCCTCGATTTCGTGGTCGCCGCGATGACGATGCCGCACGTCCTCGACCGGCTCACCCCCGGAGCGGCCGTCATCACCCCGGGCGACCGCGAGGATGTCGTGCTCGGTGTCCTGCTCGCCCACGCGTCGCGGACCTTCCCCAGCCCGGCGGCCCTCGTGCTCAATGGTGGGTTCGCCCTCACCGAGCAGGTCCAGCGACTGATCGCCGGCATCCGCTCCGACCTCCCGGTCATCGGCTGCGCGGGCGGAACGATGGCCACCGCATCCGCCCTCGCCGCCGTTCAGGGGGACATGCTCACCGACACGGCACGCAAGACAGAGGCCGCCGAGCGGGCCTTCTCCGAGACCATCGACGCCCCGGCACTGCTCGCCCGGCTCGGCGCGACGGCTCCCGGAGCGGTCACCCCGCTGATGTTCGAGCAGCGCCTCATCACCGAGGCCCGGGCTGCCGGGGCTCATATCGTCCTCCCGGAGGGGGACGACGATCGGATTCTCGACGCCGCCGACCGCATGCTTCACCGCGGCGCCGCGCGGCTGACGATCCTCGGTGATCCCGACCGGGTCCGGGCCCGGGCGGCAACCCTCGGGCTGGCGCTGAATGGAGCAAACCTGCTCTCCCCCACTGATTCCGAGCACGTCGAGCGATATGCCGCGGAGTACTCCCGCCTGCGCGCCCACAAGGGGATCACCGTCGATGCGGCCCGCGATGTCGTCGTCGACGTGTCCTACTTCGGCACGATGATGGTCCTTCTCGGCGAGGCCGACGGGATGGTCTCCGGGGCGGCGCACACCACGGCCCATACGATCAGACCGGCATTGGAGGTCATCAAGACCGTCCCGGGAACCTCGGTTGTCAGCAGCGTCTTCCTCATGTGCCTCGCCGACCGGGTCCTCGTCTATGGCGACTGCGCCGTCAACCCGGAACCCAACGCCGAGCAACTCGCCGACATCGCGATTTCGTCGGCCCAGACCGCGGCCCAGTTCGGCATCGAACCCCGAGTGGCGATGCTGTCCTACTCGACCGGGTCCTCCGGATCCGGTGCCGACGTCGAGAAGGTCAGGGCGGCAACGGAATTCGTCAGATCCCGGCGGCCGGACCTCCCGGTCGAGGGGCCGATTCAGTATGACGCCGCCGTCGATCCCGCGGTCGCCGCCTCCAAACTCGCCGGCTCCCCGGTCGCCGGGAAGGCAACGGTGCTCGTCTTTCCCGACCTCAACACCGGAAACAACACCTATAAGGCCGTGCAGCGTTCCGCCGGGGCCGTCGCCATCGGGCCAGTCCTGCAGGGACTGCGTCGCCCGGTCAACGACCTCTCCCGCGGTGCCCTCGTCCGCGACATCGTCAACACCATCGCGATCACGGCCATTCAAGCGGGTGCCGCTCGATGAGCCGCGTCCTGGTTGTCAACGCCGGCTCGTCATCGGTCAAATACCAACTCCTGGACGTGCATTCGGCCGCGGTCCTCGCGTCGGGGCTCATCGAGCAGATCGGCGAACGGGAGGGGAGGGCGCGGCATACAACCGGGGGTGCCGACTTCAGCGCGACCCGGCCGATCCCGGACCACGCGGCGGCGTTCGCCCTCCTGGCGGCGGCGTTCGCCGACCATGGACCCGATCTCGAGACCGACCCTCCCGTCGCGGTCGGGCATCGCGTCGTCCATGGCGGGACACGATTCCAGGCCGCCACGGTCATCGACGACGACGTCCTGGCCACCCTGCACGACCTGACTCCCCTTGCGCCGCTGCACAATCCGGCCAATATCACCGGCATCAGGGCGGCGATGGCCAGCTTCCCCGGGGTCCCGCACGTCGCGGTGTTCGACACCGCCTTCCACCGGACCCTCCCGCCCGCCGCCTATACGTATGCCGTGCCACCCGACTGGCGCGAGACCTACCACGTCCGCCGCTATGGGTTCCACGGGACCTCGCACCAGTATGTGTCGCACCGGCTCGCCGCGATCCTCGGGCGCACCGACGTGGCTGTCGTCGTCCTCCACCTGGGGAACGGGTGCAGCGCGTGCGCCGTCCTCGACGGCGCGAGCGTCGAGACGTCGATGGGCCTGACCCCACTCGAAGGCCTGGTCATGGGCACCCGCAGTGGCGATGTCGACCCGGCCATCCCCTTCCACCTCGCCCGGACCGCGGGGCTGACCATCGACGAACTCGACGCCGCCCTCAACAAGGCAAGCGGTCTCAAAGCGCTTGCGGGAGAAAACGATTTCCGCACCGTCTCGGCGCGGGCGGCCGCCGGTGAGCCCGACGCCATCGCGGCGATCGACGTCGTCGTGCACCGGTTGGTCAAATACATCGGCGCGTATGCCGCGGTCATGGGCCGCCTTGATGCCCTCGCCTTCACCGGTGGCATCGGCGAGCACAGCGCGGCCCTTCGGGCTGCCGTCCTGTCCCGGTTGACCGTGTTCGGCGTCGAACTCGACCGCGCGGCGAACGACGACGCCCGGGGTGAGACCAGGGTGACGACGGATGGGAGCGGGGTCGCGGCATACGTGATCCCGACCAACGAGGAACTCCAGATCGCCCGCGAGGCCATGGCCCTCTTGCGCGGCTGACCCTCCCGCCCGGTGACGTTCCCCCCGGTCACCACCCGCCGGTGACCCTCCCGCCCGGTGACCTTCCCCCCGGTCACCCTCCGCCGGTGACCGTCCCCCCGGTCGCTCTCCCGGTGATCACCCCCCGCTCGCGGGCGCCCCTCCCGAATCCCTTGTGAGCCGACCCGGACACCCCTAGGCTTCCCCCCATCATGCAGCACATAACGAGACCTGTTGCGCGATGAGCAACATCAGCGAGGCGATGCGGCGCTTGCTCCGGCAGGCCAGGTTCGAGATCCTCCCGACGACGACGATCGAGGACAGGGTCCTGGCGTCGGTCCCACGCGACACGACCGTCACTGTCACTGCCTCGCCCGTGAAGCCACTCGAGGTGACTCTGTCCACGGCGGAGCGGCTGCGGGGCGCCGGCTACCGCGTCGTGCCGCACCTCGCCGCACGAATGGTCCACGGCCGCAGCGAACTTCGCGAGATCGTCGAGCGGCTCGCCGGCGCCGGCATCGATGCCATCTTCGTCCCCGGAGGCGATGCGACGCCCGACCAGGGGTGCTACCAGTCGTCGGTCGATCTCCTCGACGACCTGGCGACGATGGACCACCCGTTCACGACGATCGGGGTGACCGGCTATCCCGAGTCGCACCCGACGATCGACGACGACGTGACGATCCAGGCCATGTGGGACAAGCGCCGCCATGCGACCCAGATCGTCAGCAATATGACCTTCGATGCGGCGGGTACCGCGAAATGGGTTGCCCGCGTGCGGAAGCGGGGGGTCGGCATACCGATCGTCATCGGGCTGCCCGGGCCGGTCGAACGGACGAAGCTGCTCACCATGGGCACGAAAGTCGGCGTGGGCGAGTCCCTTCGATTCCTGACCAAGCAGAAGGGCGTCTTCGCGCGGATCGCCGCGCCCGGCTACAGCCCGGAGGGATTCGTGCGCCGGATCGCCCGGGTCGCTGCGGACCCGACCATGAAGGTCGAGGGGCTGCACCTGTTCACCTTCAACCAGGTCGCCGAGACCCAGGCGTGGCGCGAACGGCTGCTCGCCGACTCCTGACTCTGCTCTCACGTCCCGTCGATGAGGACCCCGAGCGCCGCTTCCACCGCGCCGTCGCCGGTCGCGACCACGAGCAGTGGGAGGCCCAAGCGGTCCGCGACCCGCTCGGCCTCCGCGCGAAGCTCCCCCGTCGGCTCTTGCGCCAGCCAGATCACCCGCGTGAAGTGCCGGAAGTAGTCCTCCCGCAACTGTGGATAGCGGTCCAGCCCGAGTTCGCGCCATACGGTGCGGTCGAAGGACTTGACGAGGAAGTCGGTGAGGAAAAAGGTCCCCGGCTGCTCGGCGAGCCACCCCTCGATCCGGTCGGCCCCGGCGAAGAGGTCATAGCAGTGCAGGCCCGGCAGGCGCGCGATCCCCCATCGCGCGCAGACCCGATCGAGGGCCCCGTAGGTGCCGCAATCGGCATACCCCACAACGACTTTTCCGTATGCCGCGCGCACCCCTTCGGCCCACCCCTCGAGGACCGCCGCCACCTCGCCGGCGATGCGGTGCGGGTGATTGTGCAGGAGCGGGGGCAGCGGGTGGACGTCGACCGGCCATCCCCGCCGGCGCGCGATCTCGCCGATGTGTATGCCGATCGCCCCGCACGCCACCACCGCCACCCGGTCGGTGCGATCCACCCCGATCGGCCGCATGGTCGAGTCCGGGTGGTCCACCGAGTCGGCTGAGTCCGGGTGGTCCACCGAGTCCACCGAGCCCACATAGTCGGCCGAGTCGGCCGGAATCCGTCCGTCGCGACCGATGGGCTCAGCCGGGGAAGGCGAGCTGCTCGACGAAGCGGTCGTTGAAGTCGGCGCGGTCGGAGAGCTCGACATACTGCACCTCCTCGAGCAAAGCGTCGGCCCCGGCGCGCTCCCGCGAGGAGAGGAGGACCATCTTGGCTCCCTCCCCCGCGACATTGCCCGCGGAGACGATGCGCAGCACCGAGAGCGTGGGTACCAGTCCGATTCGGATGGCCGCGGCAGGCGAGAGATAGGAGCCGAAGGAGCCCGCGAGGAGCACCTGTTGGATGTCGGCCGGGTCCAGCCCGATCTCCTCACAGAGCAACATCCACCCCGTGGCGATCGCCGCCTTGGCGAACTGGAGTTCGCGAATGTCGCGCTGCGAGAGGAAGACACAGTCTTCGGGCGCGGCGTCGGGCGTGGGTCGGTGCAGGATGAACACGCGCTCCAGGCCGACCTTGGTCAGCCGGTCGGCCAGCGCTGGGGCGATGGCGAGTGCCGCGTCGTCGGGAACGAACCGTCCGCTGTGGTCGAGGAGACCGACCCGGACGAGTTCGGCGACCGCGTCGACCAACCCCGAGCCGCACAGGCCACCGGTTCGCCGCCACCGATGACGCCGAGTTCGACGGCGTCGCCCGGTGTGATGGCCGCGCCGGGATGGGCAGGGTTGCCGAGCTTGACGACCTCGATCGCGCCGTCGGCGGCCCGCATCCCCCGCCGGATGGCACCGCCCTCGAAGGCCGGGCCCGCGGGTGCGGCGGTCGCCACCAGCCGCTCGCCGTCGGAGAGGACGATCTCGCAGTTGGTGCCGACGTCGACGAAGAGGCGCGCTCGCTTGTCGCGGTCCATCCCGGTGGCGAGCATCCCGGCGACGATGTCGCCACCGACATAGGCGCCGAGCGCGGGGAAGAGCTGCACCCGGGCGCCGGGATGGAGGTCGAGACCGATCTCACTCGCGTGGACGACCGGGAAGTGGTCGTGGGTCATGATGAAGGGCGCCACGCCGAGGGGCTCGGGATCGATCCCGAGGAGGAGGGCGACCATCGTCGCATTGCCGGCGACGGCCACCTCGTAGACGTTCGCCGCAGCGACACCGGATTCGGTGAGCACCTGGTCGGCGAGTTCGGCCAGGGTCCGCGCCGCGGCCGCCCGCAATCGTCCCGCGGCCTCGGGATCCATCATCGTCGCACTGATCCGCGTGATGACGTCCCCGCCGAACGGCTGCTGCTGGTTGAGCATGGAGGCGACCGCGCACGGGGTCCCCGTCGCGAGATCGAGCAGAGTCGCCACGACGGTCGTCGTCCCGAGGTCGATGGCCAGGCCATAGCGCTGGGCCGTTGTGTCCCCGCCCTCGACGTCGATGAGCGTCTCGTCCACGATCACCGCGGTGACCTTGAAGTCGCTCTCCCGCAACACCTTCGGCATGCGCCTCAAGGCATGGAGATCGGGATGGAGGTCGAGATCGTCGATCGCGTCGAGGAGCCGCCGCAGGTCGGTTCGTTGATCGCCCAGGTGGGGGTGGGAGAGCTCGAGATAGCGCTTCTGGACCGCTGGGCGCAGGATGACCTGACGACCCACGCCCACGGTGGCCGCCTTGGGCCGGGTGACCAGTGGTGGCACCTCGACGTCGAGATCGCGAACGGCCTGGACGAGGCACGCCAGTCGCCATCCCCCGGCCAGCTCCGACTCCGAAAATGTCCGCCGGTCGTGCGAGGTGATGGGGGCAGCGCCTCGCATGATCCGCACCTTGCACTTGCGGCAGGTGCCGTGGCCACCGCACGTGGAGTCGATGGCGATGCCATTCCACGAGGCCGCATCGAAAACCGAGACCCCGGGCGGCACCCGGTGCTCACGACCGACGGGGCTGAAGCTCAGGGTCACGCGCCCGGTGCCGTCCACCCCCGGCGCACCGGGGTCGGGCAGGCTGCCGCCGGGATTGCCAGTGGCGGGCATTTGGGCGCCAGCGACCACCGGGACGCCCAGCAAGGTCTCGCTCGCGGGGACCGGTGCGGAGTCCGGTGCGGACTCCGGTGCGGACTCCGGTGCGGGGTTCGGCATGGCGTCAGATGTGGCGTCAGATGTGGCGGCCGGAGGGGCGTCAGGGCGGGTCGTCACGACCGGTCAGCCTACGCACCGCTCCCGGCTGCGGCGGCCGCCTGCTCCGCGGCCTGCTTCGCCCGATACCTGCGGATCCACGTGCCGCCCCACTCGTCGTGTCCCAGAAGGAGATCCGCCGCGCGGACCGACTCCACGACCTGGGGGGTGCGGGCGTCCATGATCGCACTGGTCAAACCGGCGCCCATGGCCAGCGGGAGCCAGGCGGCGTTGATGGCGTGGCGGCCCGGCATACCGAAGGAGACATTGGAGGCGCCGCACGTCATGTTCAGGCCCCAGCGTGCCTTGATCTCCCGGATCGTCGTCAGGGCGCTCTGCCCAACGCTCCCGTCGGCACCGATCGGCATGGCCAGCGGGTCGATGACGATGTCGTCGATAGCGATGCCGTAGTCCTGCGTGGCGACCCGAACGATCTTGTCCACCAACTCGATTCGCTTCTCCCAGTCCATCGGGATCTCGTCGGCGTCGTTCGGCAGGGCGATCACGGCGGCGTCGTACTTCTTGACCAGCGGCAGGATCTGCTCCATCCGCTCGTCCTCGGCCGTGACCGAGTTGACCAACGCCCGACCCTGGTAGGCCGCCAGACCCGCCTCGAGCGCGTCGACGACGGAGGAGTCGATGCACACGGGCAGGTCGGTGTGGGCCTGGACGAGCCGGATCGCCTTCTCGAGGAGTTCCGCTTCGTCGGTCAGCGGGACACCCATGTTGACGTCGAGGACGTCCGCCCCTCCGGCCACCTGCGCCGCCACATCCTTGGTGACGAGGGAGAGGTCGCCGGCGCGCAGGGCCTCCTGGAAAACCTTGCGTCCGGTCGGGTTGATCCGTTCCCCGATGATGCAGAAGGGTCGGTCGTGACCGATGACGACCTCCTTGGTCGCCGACCGGATGACCGTTTCCCGCAGGGCGTATGCCGCTGCGCTCACCGCGCCGCTCCGACCAGGGCGCGCTTGCCGGCCAGGAGGTCCTTCGCCTTCTTGACCGTCGCGGAGGCGTCCGCGGCATACCCGTCGGCGCCGACGGCGTCGGCATACTCCTGGGTGACCGGCGCACCGCCGACCAAGACGATGACCTGGTCCCGCAGGCCGGCCTTCTCGAGGGCGTTGAGGTTGGCCTTGAACATCGGCATCGTCGTGGTGAGGAACGCCGAGAACCCGACGATGTCGGGCTGGTGCTCCTCGATCGCGGCGACGAACTTCTCCGGCTTGACCTGCACGCCGAGGTCGATGACCTCGAATCCGGCGCCCTCCAACATGATGTTGACGAGGTTCTTGCCGATGTCGTGGACGTCGCCCTGGACGGTCCCCATGAGGAACTTGCCGATGGTCTCCACCCCGGTGTCGGCCAGGAGCGGCCGCAGGCGCTCCATAGCCCCCGCCATCGCGCGCCCGGCGATGAGCATCTCCGGGACGAAGAAGTCACCGCGCTCGAAGCGGGCTCCGACCTCCTCCAGGCTCGGGATGAGCGCGTCGAAGAGCAGGGTGCCGGGAGCCATCCCCATCTCGAGGGCCTGGTTGGTCAGCGACAGCACCTCGGGGCCATTGCCGACGAGGGTCTGCTCGTAGAGGCCGGTGAGGATCTCCTCGGGGGTCATGCGGCACCTTCCTGGGTGTGTGTGGTGAGGCGGGTCGACAGCGTACGGGCGTGCTCGCGCAGCAGGGCGGCGAAGGAGTCGGCGGAGGCGAGTACTCGGCCGCCGGGACCGGAGAGTCCGAGGGCGGCGACCGGGCGACCGTCGGCGTCGAGGACCGGGACGGCGAGGGCGGCGAGGCCGATCTCGAGTTCGTCCACCGCGGTCGCGACGCCCGCACGCCGGATGCCGGCACAGGCGCGGGCGAGGGCGTCGGCATACCCGATGGAGCGGGGAGTCGGGGTGTCGAGGCGCCCCGTGGGGAGGGGGAGGGCGCCATACGCATAGAGAGCCTTGCCGAGGGCGGAGCAGTGCGGCGGCACTTCGACGCCGATCCATTCGCGCGAACCGAGCACGAACTGGGCGTCGACCTGCCCGATCTGGACCACGGTGCGCCCGCGCGCGACGGCGAGGTTGACGGTCTCCCCGGTCAAGGCGCCGAGGGAGGCCATGACGGGTTCCGCCGCGCGAAGGAGGGCGGTCTCGGGGCGGTTGCGCGCGGCATACACGAGGAAGAGAGACCCTGGCACGAAGTTGCCCGATGTCGTGCGGGTCAGCAAGCCCTGGCGTTCCAGGGCCGAAAGCAGCCGGGACGTCGTCGATCTCGGCAGTCCGCTCCGCGCGTGGATCTCGGTGAACGACAGGGGATTCGGGGACCGGACCACGAGGGCGACGAGGTCGGCGGCGCGGTCCACCGCCTGAGTGCCAGTGGTGTGTGCCGTGGTGTGTGCCGTGGTGTGGTCGGTGGTCATCGTGACGTGAGGGCGCCGCAGGATGCGCCCACCCCGTCTCCCCGCATGACTCCCACAGTGTGGAACACCGATTCCATATCGTGAGGCTAGGATGTGGCCCCCGTCTCAGTCAAGACACCCCGTCACAGTCACGACACCACCTCCTGGTCTCGACCCCCGACACTGGCTGCACCCCGCACCCGCGGATGCCGAAAGGACGACGCCGATGTTCCGCAACACGATGCCGCGCTACGAGATCCTCAGCCAGGACGCGATGGCCACCCTCGACGCGGGGTGGCGCCGGCTGATCAGCGAGGTCGGCGTGGAGTTCATGAGCGAGGAAGCGCTGCGGCTCTTCCGCGAGGCGGGCCAGCGAGTCGTCGACAACACGGTGTTCTTCGACCCCGAGTTCGTCCTGGAACAGGTGGCCAAGGCACCCCGCGAATTCGACATGCAGGCGCGCAATCCCGCCAACAATGTCCACATCGGCGGCGACGCCATGGTCTTCGGCGCGGTCTACGGGCCGCCCTTCGTCCGCGAGGGAGCAGTGCGCCGAGACGGGACGATGGCCGACTTCGAGAACTTCGCCCGCCTCTCGCAGTCCTTCGGCGTGCTCGACTCGGCCGGAGGCGTGGTGTGTGAACCCAATGACGCGCCACTGGACAGCCGCCACCTCGATATGACGTATGCGCTGCAGACGCTCACCGACAAGATCTACATGGGCAATGTCGTCTCCGGGGTCAACGCGCGCGACACCATCGCCATGGGCGAGATCCTCTTCGGTGGCCGTGCGGCGATCGAGCAGACCCCGGTGTCGATCTCCTGATCAACTGCAATTCACCGCTGCGCTGGGACGACCGCATGCTCGATGCGCTCTTCGAGTACTGCAAGGCCGCGCAGCCGGTGGTCCTGACGCCCTTCATCCTCATGGGCGCGATGTCACCGGTGACCATCCCCGCCGCCCTCGTGCAGCAGATCACCGAGGCACTCTCGGGCATCGCCCTGACCCAGCTGATCCGGCCGGGCTGCCCCGTCGTCTTCGGATCGTTCCTGTCCAATATCGACATGCAGTCCGGGTCGCCGACCTTCGGCACCCCCGAATCGGGCATCGGGCTGCTGTGCACCGGGCAGATCGCCCGCCGCTTCGGGCTGCCCTTCCGCACCGGTGGCGGCCTGACCTCCTCGCAGGTGCCGGACGCCCAGGCCGGCTACGAAGCGCTGATGACGCTTATGCCGACGTTCCTCGCAGGGACGAACTTCGTCATGCACACCGCCGGGTGGCTCGAGGGTGGGCTGGTCGCGGGATTCGAGAAGTTCGTCATCGACGCCCAGATCACCGAGATGCTGCACCACGAGTTCACCCCCCTGGAGATCGACGAGGCGTCGCTGGCGTATGACGCGCACGTCGAGGTCGGCCACGGCGGCCACTTCCTCGGCGCCATGCACACGATGGAGCGCTTCCGCACGTGCTTCTACCGGCCGTTCCTGTCGAGTTCGGAGAACTACGAGCGCTGGATGCGCGGCGGTGGCAAAGACACCGCCGTCCGGGCCGGGGAGATTTGGAGGAAGCGCCTCGAGGAGTATGCCGAGCCTCCCCTCGACGAGGCCGTCAAGGCCCAGTTGCAGGAGTACGTCACCCGCCGCCGCGCCGAACTGGGCGACTGACCCGGGGCGGACCCGTCGACGGGGGCCGGGACCGGTGCGTCTGGCCCCGGTGCGCTGGGGCCAGGCGCCCACATCGGGCGCACCCGCTCGGGAACCACGTCGGGCGCACCCAGGCTCAGGACGCCGGGATGCCGACCTGCGTGAGAGCGGCCGACAACAGGCGGTCGAGCGCGGGGGCGACGGTCGCGGCATACGTCGCGGTGATGTGGGAACCCTGGCGCCAGACAAGAACCCCGCCGATCACCGGCCAGCACTGCTCATCCGGGCAGACCCACGGGTCGAGATCGATCAACCGCGACGTGGGCACGCGCGCCACGGCACCGACCAGCGCGGCGCCGCCGGAGCCGTCGTTGAAGTCGCCCTTGCATTTGGTCATGAGGTCGCGTGGGTGGTCCAGGACGCACTCGTAGACCACCTTGCCCGGCTGGGGGGTGTCCATGACCGCGATGACCGGGACGCCGAGCCGGCCCAAGCGGGTCCAGTAGTCGACGTAGCCGTCGACCATGACCGACTCCCGCTCCACACCATCGGGACCATAGGCCTGCCGCCGGATGCCCGAGGTGATGACGGCGGTGGGCTTCTCCGGTCCGGTCAGGCGCGCGAGGACGCTGGCACCCCATCGTTGGCAGTTGACAAAGCGCTTGTCTGGTGCCATTCCGCCATAGATGAGCGCCGGACTCCACGGGCACGCGGACTTCAGGTACGTGCGCAACTCCCAGCCGTGAGTCGTCGCGAACTTCTCCAACGCCGGGAACCACTGGGCGATCTTGGAGTCCCCGACCATGGCGAGGACCTTCGTGGAGCCCTTGACGCCATAGGTGCAGGTGAAGACCGCGGTCTCCGTCTGCGCGGTCTGGCAGTTGTCGGCATACAGCCGGGGGGCGTCGCTCGTCGCCTTGAGCGGGTCGGGGGTCATCGCGGTGGGCGACATGTCGATCCCGGAAGGATCGGGAACCGGACCGGTTCCGAGCACACCGGCCCCGAATCGGCTGGCCGGGGCCGTCACCGGGTCGACCGCGGCAAATCCGCTGGTGTCTCCGGCCCTGGTGAGGAGGGCACCGGCGCCGACACCGAGGAGGGAGCAGACGAGACCCAGGACGAGGGCATTGCGCGTGTGGGCGGCCACTGCCGGGTGGAAGCGCAGCGGGTTCTCGATGAGCCTGTTGCTCAGCCAGGCGGGGATGACGCTCGCGGCCACGACCAGCGCCCCTTGCCACGGCCGGAGCCCACCGAACAGGTGGTTTGCGGCGACGACGAGGGGCCAGTGCCAGAGGTAGAGGGAATACGACAGACCACCGATCCACACCATCGGTCGTATGCCGAGCAGCCTCCCCGCGCCCCTCGGCGCCCCGCTTGCCGCCCCGCTCGGCGCCCCGCTCGCCGCCCCGCTCGCCGCCCCGCTGGTCGAGGCCGTGCTGTGCCCGCCGAGGATGACGGCCGCCGCGCCCAGGACGGGGACCAAGGCGGCCGAGCCCGGCCACGGCGTCGTCGTGCTCTGCACGACGAGCCCGATGCCGATCAACGCGAGGCCGGCCCAGGACAGGGCGGCGCCGACGCGGGCGGGGAGGGAGCGCCATACCGGAGCGCCGACGGCGACCAGGGCCCCGACCCCAAGCTCCCACAGCCGGGTCGGGGTGACGAAATAGGCCCGCGCGGGATCGGTCACGGTCAGGAGGACCGACCAGGCGAGGGAGGGCACCGCGATCGCCGCCAGCCCGAGGGCCAGGGTCGGGCGCACCGGCAGGTGTTTGCGGCGGATGAGGACGGCCAGGCCGAGGAGGAGCAGCGGCCAGACGATATAGAACTGCTCCTCGACCGCAAGGCTCCAGAAGTGCTGGACCGGTGACTGCACACTGTCCTCGGCGAGATAGTCGACCGAGCGGGCCGCCAACCGCCAGTTCAGGAGATAGGCCGCGGCGGCGGTGATATCGCCGCCGATCTGATGCCACCGGATCTTGGGCAGGACGAGCCAGGTCAGCAGCGCGGTCGACAGCAACGCGGTGGCCGCGGCCGGGAAGAGTCGCTTGGCGCGGCGGGCATAGAAGCGGCGCAGGACGATTCGCCCGCTGGACTCGACCTCACGGGTCAGTTGTCCGGTGATGAGGAAGCCGGAGATGACAAAGAAGATGTCGACGCCGGCGAAACCCCCGCGCAGGACGCCGAGACCGGCGTGGAACCACATGACCGTACCGACGGCGATGGCCCGCAATCCCTCGATGTCGGGGCGAAAACCGGGCGCACCACTGGCCCGAGGGCGCGGTGTCGGCATGAGCGCTCCCTTGTCGTGCGGTGTCGGCGGCCGAGGTCTGCGGTGCCCCACGACGATAAGCCCCGGATCCCCCGAGCACGGAACCGGCCCGTCACCTCAGCTGAAGACCACGGTCCGATCGCCGGCGAGGAAGACGCGGGAATCGCAGTGCCATCGCAGGGCGCGGGTCAGGACGCGCGCCTCGACCTCCTCGCCCGCGCGGACGATCTCGTCGGCGACGAGGCGGTGATCGACCCGGATGACGTCCTGCTCGATGATCGGCCCCTCGTCGAGATCCGCCGTCACATAGTGCGCGGTCGCCCCGACGAGCTTGACCCCACGGGCGAACGCCTGGTGATACGGCTTGGCCCCCTTGAAGCTCGGGAGGAACGAGTGGTGGATGTTGATGATCCGCCCCGACATCCGGCTGGCCAACGCGTCCGAGAGCACCTGCATATAGCGCGCAAGCACGACGAGGTGGATGTCGAGGTCCTCGACGAGCGCCATGAGGGTCCGCTCCGCGTCCGGTTTGGTCTGCGGCGTCACCGGGATGTGGTGATAAGGGATGCCGTATGCCGCGGCCAACCCCGCCATGTCCGGATGGTTCGAGACGATGGCCGGGATCTCCATGTTGAGCCCGCCGCTCTTCCAGCGGTAGAGGATGTCGTTGAGGCAGTGCCCGAACTTGCTCACCATCACCAGCGTCCGGTATGGCGCCCGCGAATCCCAGATCGCCCATTCCATTCCGAATCGGGTTCCGACGGAGGCGAATCCCGCGCGCAGGTGGTGCAGTTCCGGCCCCCGGCCGACGGTCTCGACATGGACCCGCATGAAGAACTGACCGGTGCGCCGATCGTCGAACTGTTGGCTCTCGACGATATTGCAGCCTGCCTCGGCCAGGAAGGTGGCCACCGCCGCGACGATGCCGGGGCGATCGGGGCAGGACAGGGTCAGGACGTACTCCCGCGCAACGTCCTGCGGGGCTTGGGCCACGTCCTGCGGGGCCTGCGGCCCGGCGTCTTGGCGGGCGCTGGTCATGCCGAGCAAGGGGCGGGTCTGATCATGGCGAGCGATCGTAGACCGATCCACCCATGGCCGCACGATGCGCGCCGAGGTCGCGCCATACGCAACACCTCGACCATTGACCGGCCCGGGTCCTGACCGAATCCCGTCGACCCAACCATGCTGTTCCGCAGTGCAACGCAGGTTGCATATTGCGCAACAATGCGACGGGAGGGACGCCGGTGCCCGAACTCTTCATCGCCGGCCGCTGGTGCGCGGCCGCGGACGGTGGGCGACGCACGATCGCCTGCCCCGCCACCGGCGAGGAGGTCGGGGTCGTCGACGAGGCGAGCGAGGCCGACACGGTCGCGGCGATCGGCGCGGCATACGACGCCTTCGCGGACGGGACCGGCACCTGGGCGAGCACCCCCCTCGCCGCCCGCGCCGCCCTCCTCGGCCGGGTCGCCGACCTTCTCGCGCGCGACAAGGCCGAGATCGCCCGCGTCGAGGCCCTCGACAGCGGCAAGAGGCTCGTGGAGGCCGAGTTCGACGTCGATGACGTCATCTCGGGGTTCCGCCACTACGCCTCCGTCGGCGCGTCGGCGGCCACGGACCGGGCCGTCGATGCCGGGCGCGCGGGCATCTCCAGCCGGATCGTCAAGGAACCGATCGGCGTGTGCAGCCTCATCACGCCATGGAACTACCCGCTCCTGCAAGCGAGTTGGAAGGTCGCCCCCTGCCTTCTGGCGGGCAACAGCTTCGTGCTCAAGCCGAGCGAACTCACCCCGCACTCGACGATCGCGCTGATCCGTTTGCTGGACGAGGCCGGGCTGCCCGCCGGCGTAGCCAACCTCGTCCTCGGCACCGGGCCCGGCTGCGGCGGCCCGCTCTCGAGCGATGCACGCGTCGCCCTCGTGTCCTTCACCGGCAGCCTCGCCGTCGGGCGCCATCTGATGGCCCAGGCCGCCCCGACGGTCAAGCGTGTCGCTCTCGAACTCGGCGGCAAGAACCCCAATATCGTCTTCGCCGATGCCGATCGGGCCGCCGCCCTCGACAACGCCCTGACCGCGGTCTTCCTTCACTCCGGTCAGGTGTGCTCGGCCGGCGCCCGGTTGCTGGTCGAGGCGTCCATCGCCGAGGACTTCGTCGACGACCTCGTCGAGCGGGCCCGCGACATCCGGCCCGGACTGCCCTTCGACCCGGATGCTCAGACCGGATCGCTCACCAGCGCAACCCATCTCGCCAAGGTCGAGGCGTATGTCGCCCGCGGCCTCCGAGAGGGCGCCCGGCTGCGCTGCGGCGGGGCCCGCCCCGACGATCCGCGGCTCGCCGACGGCGCGTTCTATCTGCCGACCGTTTTCGACCGGTGCCATAGCGGGATGGACATCGTCCAGGAGGAGTCCTTCGGGCCCGTGCTGACCGTGGAGACGTTCGCCACCGAGGACGAGGCCGTCGCCCTCGCGAACGACACGATCTACGGCCTCGCCGGAGCGGTGTGGACCGGTGACGACGCCCGCGCCGACCGAGTCGCCGCCCGCCTGCGCCTGGGCACGGTGTGGATCAACGACTACCACCCATATGTCGCCCCGGCCGAGTGGGGCGGCTACAAACAGTCGGGCATCGGCCGGGAGTTGGGGGAACTCGGCCTCGAGGAATACCAGGAGACCAAGCACATTTGGCGCAACACCGCGCCCGCTCCCTCGGGATGGTTTGCATGACCGACCGTATGCCGCGCCCCTCCCCCCGGACCCGGCGCACCTCCATGCAACTCACCGAACGCGCCCTCGGCGCCACCACCCTCGGAGCGGCACCGCGGCGCGTCGACGTCATCGTCGTCGGCGGCGGCAGCGCGGGTTGCGTCCTGGCCAACCGGCTCTCGGCCGACCCGCAGACCTCCGTCCTGGTCCTCGAGGCCGGCCGGGCCGATCTCATCGTCGACCCGATCATCCACATGCCGGCCGCGCTGCCCTTCGGCATCGGCAACCCGCTCTATGACTGGAAGTACGAGTCGGAGCCCGAGCCGCACATGAACAACCGGCGCATCTACCACGCCCGCGGCAAGGTGCTCGGTGGCTCCAGCTCGATCAACGGGATGATCTTCCAGCGCGGCAACCCGATGGACTACCAGCGGTGGGCGGCCGACCCGGGCATGGAGACCTGGGACTTCGCCCACTGCCTGCCCTACTTCACGCGGATGGAGACCTGCCTCGCCGGGGCCGACGCGTGGCGCGGCGGCGACGGGCCGCTCATCCTCGAGCGTGGCCCGGCGGCCAATCCGCTCTTCGGGGCGTTCTTCGCCGCCGCCCAGGAGGCGGGCTATCCGTTGACCGACGACGTCAACGGCTACCGTCAGGAGGGCTTCGCGGCTTTCGACCGGACGATTCACCGAGGGCGGCGGATGTCGGCCGCCCGGGCTTATCTCCACCCCGTCATGCGCCGCCCCAATCTCCACGTGCGCACCCTCGCCACCGTCACGCGGGTGCGTTTCTCCGGGACCCGAGCGGTGGGCGTGGACTATGTGGCGCTGGGCCAGCGGCATACGGTCGAGGCGGGGGAGGTCATCCTCGCGGGCGGCGCGATCAACACCCCGCAACTCCTGCAGCTCTCGGGTGTCGGTGACCCAAAACTCCTGCGCCCGTTCGGGATCGACGTGGTCAGTGGGTTGACCGGGGTGGGCGACCATCTCCAGGACCATCTCGAGGTCTACGTCCAGCACGCCAGCCGGCTGCCGGTCTCGATCGCCCCCGGCCTGAAGTGGCGCAACCGGCCCAAGCTCGCGGCGGACTGGCTCTTCTTCCGCACCGGACTCGGCGCGACCAACCATTTCGAGGGCGGCGGCTTCGTCCGCAGCAATGACGAGGTCGACTATCCCAACCTCATGTTTCACTTCCTCCCCATCGCCATCCGCTACGACGGGTCCAGCCCGATCCGGGGGCACGGCTACCAGGTCCACATCGGCCCGATGTACTCCGATGCGCGCGGCACCTGCACGA
This sequence comes from Nostocoides sp., assembly GCA_016702415.1. Lineage (GTDB taxonomy): Bacteria > Actinomycetota > Actinomycetes > Actinomycetales > Dermatophilaceae > Nostocoides_A. Next base: position 1,214,209 of record JADJEA010000001.1, on the reverse strand, counting down.
TCCGCAGCACCGACCCGCGGGTCAAACCGTCGTTGCGGTTCAACTACCTCTCCACCGACCAGGACCGGCGGGAGTGGATCGAGGCGATCCGCGTGGCGCGCGACATTCTGTCCCGGCCGGCGCTTGCGGCATACAACGCCGGGGAGATCTCGCCCGGACCTGCCGTCGAGACGGACCAGGAGATCCTCGACTGGGTGCGCGCCGACGCCGAGACCGCGCTCCACCCGAGTTGCACCGCGCGGATGGGCGTCGACGAGGGATCGGTGCTGAACCCGACGACGATGGGGGTCCACGGGACCACCGGCCTGCGCGTCGTCGATGCGAGCGCGATGCCCTATGTGACCAATGGCAATATCTACGCCCCCGTCATCATGCTCGCCGAGAAGGCCGCCGACCTCATCGCCGGCAACGCACCCCTCGCGCCGTCGGACGCCCCGTGGTACAACCACCGTGCCGGAAGTCCCCTCGACCCGCCCCTCGCGCCCCCGGCGCGACAACCGGCCGGTTCACCGGCCTGATCGGATGGCAGCGATGACGACCGACTCGGCGCTGAAGGTGCGTGGGCTGTGGAAGATCTTCGGCCCCAAGGCCGAACGCCTCATCGGCACGCCCGATGCGGCCCTGTCCCGCAAGGACCTCCAGGCCAAGTCCGGTCACGTCATCGGGGTTCGCGATGTGTCCTTCGACGTTGCGCCGGGTGAGGTCTTCGTCGTCATGGGGCTGTCCGGGTCGGGCAAGTCCACGCTCGTGCGACTGCTCACGCGGCTCATCGAGCCGACCGCAGGCAGCGTCCACCTGGACGGGATCGACCTGACCGGCATGGACGAGAATGCCTTGCGGGAGGTGCGTCGGCGCAAGGTCTCCATGGTCTTCCAGCATTTCGGTCTCCTGCCCCACCGCAAGGTCATCGACAATGTCGGCTTCGGGCTCGAGGTGCGCGGGGAGGGCAAGACCGCGCGCCGGGTGCGCGCCCAGGACATGATCGACCTGGTGGGGCTCTCGGGCTACGAGCAGAACTTCCCCGATCAACTCTCCGGCGGCATGCAGCAGCGCGTCGGGCTGGCGAGGGCGCTCGCCGGTGATCCGGCGGTTCTGATGTTCGATGAGCCCTTCAGCGCCCTCGACCCGCTGATCCGCCGCGACATGCAAAAGGAGGTCATCCGGCTCCACCACGAGGTCGGCAAGACGATGGTCTTCATCACCCACGATCTCGATGAAGCCCTGAAACTCGGCGACCGCATCCTCATCATGCGCGACGGGGAGATCGTCCAGATCGGTCCGCCCGACGAGATCATCGCCGCGCCCGCCGACGACTACGTCAAGGACTTCGTGGCCGACGTCAACAAGAGCCACGTCCTGACGCTGCGCTGGGTGATGCGGCCGCCGGACTCCCCCGACGAGGGCGTCGGCGCGCCCACCCTCCCGCAGAGCACGATCGTCCGAGAGGCCGCCCGCACCGTCCTGGCCCACCAAGGCGTGGTGCGGGTCGTCGATGCCGACGACAAATTCGTGGGGGTGGTCGACGACGAGGACATCCTCCGCGTGGTCGTCGCCGAGCAGGACGCCTGAGCATGGGCACGTCGTGACCAGCCACTCCCAGCGCAGCGATGGCCCGCGCCGCCAATCGGACGGTAATGCGCCCGAGGCCAGCCGGGATGGTCAGGCCGGCCAGGCCGGCGCCCGGGTGCGGTTCGTCCGGCGCGGGCGGGCCGAGGACGCCCCGCCGCTGCGCGACGATCCGGCCCCGCGGTGGCAGCCGGCGCTGCTCATCCTCCTCCTCTGGTTCCTCGTCTGGATGGCGACGAAGGGCTCCGACACCCTCGCCCTCCAGGGTCGGGATCAGACCGGAATCATGCACGCCCTCAACGACTTCCGGGACTCGATGTTGCGCGGACGCGACACCAATCCGGTCATGCGCCTGTCCGGGACGATCGCCGACGGGTTCCGGGGTCTGGTCGCGTGGCTCCAGCGGTTGATCTCCATCCCGGCCGCGCCCCGCCCGGTCCCGGAGATCGGGTGGCTCGGGGTCACGGTCGTCGCCACCTGGATCGGGTATGCCGTCGCCAACTGGCGGATCGCCCTCCTGGTCCTGGGCACCTTCGTCTCCTACGGCGCCTTCGGCTACTGGTCGGACTCGATGGACCTGCTGATCATCGTCGGCATCTCCGTCCTCGTCTGCGTGCTCATCGGGGTGCCGCTGGGCATCCTTGCCGGCACCAGCCGCCGGGCCAATGCCGTCATCGAGCCCGTCCTCGATCTCCTCCAGACGATGCCGACCTTCGTCTACCTCCTGCCGATCGTCCTGTTCTTCGGAATCGGATCGGCCTCCGCCGTCGTCGCCACCGTGCTGTATGCCGCGCCTCCCCTCATCCGCATCGCCGCCCACGGCATCCGCTCGGTGCCCCCGACGATGCTGGAAGTCGGGCAGTCCCTGGGCCAGACCCGGGCGCAGCAACTGCGCAAGATCCAGATCCCCATGGCGAAGCGGACGATCATCGTCGGGCTCAACCAAACGACCATGGCGGCCCTGTCGATGGCGACCATCGCCTCCTTCGTCGACGGACCCGGCCTGGGCAAGCCCGTCCTGGCCGGACTGCGGATCAACGACGTGGGCACCGCCTTGATCCCGGGGCTGCTCATCGTCGCCACGGCGATCATGCTCGACCGGGCGACGACCGCGGCAAGCGAGCGGGCCGATGTGATCGCCCGCGGTGGCGGGCTACCCGCGCGGGTGCACCGCGGCATACTCCTGGGGGGAGCGGTGGTGACGCTGGGGGCGCTCTATCTCTCGCGCCTGATGTTCTGGGCGGCGCAGTTCACCGATCACGGCTGGGGACGCCGCCTCGCCGAGGTGACCGACCACGCGGTCGATTCGGCCACGGCGGCGATGTCGCCGATCACGAGCGGGATCAAGGACGGGATCTCGTATGCCTTCCTCAATCCCCTCCAGGACTTCATCGCCGAGTCGCCGTGGTGGCTCGCGTTCGCCGGTATCGCGGCCCTCGCGTTCGTCCTCGGCGGATGGCGGGCGCTGGCCCCCGCCGTGGTCTGCCTGGCCGGGATGCGCGCGCTCGGCGAGTGGCATAACGCGATGATCACCCTCGCGATGACGCTGGTCGCGACCGTGATGTGTATGGCGCTGGCCGTCGTCATCGGTGTCGCCATGGCCCGTCGCGGGTCGGTCGATCTGGCGATTCGGCCGATTCTCGATGCGGGACAAACGATTCCGGCGTTCGTCTATCTCGTCCCGGTCCTCGCGCTGTTCGGTCCCTCCCGGTTCACCGGCATCGTCGCCGCCCTGGCGTATGCCGCCCCGGTCTCCATCAAGCTCGTCGCCGACGGCGTCAAGGGCGTGTCTGCGACGACGATGGAGGCGGCGCGCGCCTCCGGCGCCTCCCGCATGCAACAGATCCGGCTGGTCCAGCTGCCGATGGCTCGGTCCGCGCTCGTCCTGGCCACCAACCAGGGGCTGCTCTTCGTCCTCGCCATGGCGGTGATCGCCGGGATGGTCGGGGCCGGGGCGCTCGGATACGAGGTCGTCCTCGGGTCCTCACGCAGCGAGGAGTGGGGCAAGGGCGCCGCGGCCGGTATGACGATCGTGCTGCTCGGCATACTCCTGGACCGCATCGCCCGCCGGGCCGCCGGACCGGCACCGGAGGGAACGCGGTGGTTCCCCGTGCTACGCCGGCGCGGCCACTGAGCGACTCGACCACAGAACACACCCGACCACACCCACCCGACCACACCGAAACCAGCAGGACCCCAACGCGTTAGGAGCGCACATGAAGGTGACAACGACCCGCCCCCTCGGGGCACTGGCGGCGGTTGCCGCCGTCGCGCTCGTCGCGACGGCGTGCGGCGGCGGCGACATCAAGAAGGCCGAGGCGTCGAACTCCGCGGCCTCGTCCTCCGCGGCCGGCAAGAAGTGCGCGACGATCAATATGGCCGTCAACCCGTGGGTGAGCTACGAGGCGAGCGCCTATGTCGTGGGCGAGGTGGCCAAGACCAAGCTCGGCTGTCAGGTCAACTACAAGGAGCTGAAGGAGGACGTCTCCTGGCAGGGCTTCGGCACCGGCGAGGTCGACGTCGTCATCGAGGATTGGGGCCACCCGGACCTCGAAAAGAAGTTCATGAAGGACAAGGGTGGGGACGGATCGGCGATCGCCGGCGGCCCGAACGGCAACAAGGGCATCATCCACTGGTACGTCCCGCCGTGGCTGGCCACCGAGCACCCCGACATCCTCGACTACCAGAACCTCAACAAGTACGCCGATCAGTTCAAGACGAGCGAGTCCGGCGGCAAGGGGCAGTTCCTCGGATCCGATCCGAGCTATGTCCAGTTCGACGAGGCGATCATCAGCAACCTCAAACTCAACTTCAAGGTCGTCTTCTCCGGTGGCGAGGCCGCAAGCCTCGAGGCGTTCAAGAAGGCGGAGGCCAACAAGGAGTGGCTCATCGGCTACTTCTGGGAGCCGCAGTATCTCTTCGCCGACGTCCCGCTCAAGGCGGTCAAACTGCCGCCCTTCACGGCCGGCTGTCAGGACGACCCCGCCAAGGTCGCCTGCGACTATCCCGACACCATCCTCCAGAAGGTCTTCTCCAGCAAGTGGGCGGGCCAGGCCGATGACGCGGGCGTCGCTCTGATGAAGAAGTTCCAGTGGGACAACGAGGACCAGAACGTCGTGGCGAAATACATCGCGGTGGACAAGATGAAGCCCGAGGACGCCGCCAAGAAGTGGATCGACGCCAACCCCGACAAGGTCAACGCCTGGCTGAGTTGAGCGGCGCCTCGTCCCTGGAGGCGCCCTCGGCGCGGCAAGCGAGTCCATCCATGCGCACCCCATCGCACGGCAGGCCCAGTGATCCCCCGACGATCGGGGGCGATGTCGGCGCGGGAACCCGCGCGGTCACCCGCGGGTCGTTAGGCCCTCCGGGGACCTCCGCCGGACGCCGGGCGTCCGACGAGGTCGGGGCCTCGGGCAAGGAGAGCCCGGTCCAGTCCGTGGACCGGGCGGCCACCATCCTCGATCAGCTCGCCGAGGCGGGCGAGCTCGGTGTCACCGAGCTCGCCCGCCGGCTGGGCGTCCACAAGAGCACGGCGAGCCGCCTGGTCGCCGCACTCGAGAAGTGGGAGCTCGTCGAGCAGGTCGAAGGCCGGGGCAAGTACAGGCTCGGCATCGGGCTGCTGCGCCTGGCCGGGACGGCCGTCGCCGGTCTCGATGTGGTCGAACAAGCGCGTCCGGTATGCCGCCGCCTCGCCGCCGAGACCGGCCTCACCGTCAACCTCGCCGTCCTTTCCGACAACCATGCCCTCTATCTGGACCAAGTCGCCGGGACCTCGGCTCTCCAGTCCTACAACTGGGTCGGCCAGCGGATCCCGTTGCATGCCACCAGCAATGGCAAGGTGCTGCTGAGCGGGCTGGATCGGCATACCGTCCGGGCACTGGTGCGGACGCTCACGGCATACACCCCCAAAACGATCACCGATCTCGCCCGCCTCGAAGCGGAACTCGACCACGCCCGAACCGACGGCTATGCGATCGCGGTGGATGAGTTGGAGGACGGGCTCGCCGCCATCGCCGCTCCCGTCCGCAATGCCCATGGGGAGATCACCAACTCCCTGAGTCTGTCCGGGCCGACCTTCCGGCTCGACCCCGCCCGGCTGCGCGGCCTGCGCCGGGTGTTGATTCCGGCCGCGACCGAGGTCTCCCGCCGCCTCGGGTGGCGCGGCCAGGCCTGACGGCGATCGAGCCCGACACCGAACAAGCCCGACACCGAACAAGCCCAACACAGATCAAGCGAAACACCCGAGCAAGCCCAACACCGATCAACCCCACACCGATCGGGCCCAACACCAGAGCGAGATTCAAGCAACCCGGGACGCACCACGAACCCTCGTCGGCGAGGAGCGTCGCCGCTACCATTGATGCACATCGTGAGTTGAGTTGCGGCATACGCAACTCGGATAGGGAGTGACATGGCAACCGTGCCCGCAACGGCCAAGTGCGTCGTCATCGGCGCCGGGATCGTCGGCAATGGTCTCGTCTACCACCTCGCCAACCTCGGGTGGCGCGACATCGTGCAGATCGACAAGGGGCCGCTGCCCAACCCGGGCGGGTCCACCGGCCACGCGAGCAACTTCATCTTCCCCGTCGACCACTCACGCGAGATCGCCGACATCACGGCCGACTCGGTGAAGCAGTACCAGGAGATGGGGGTCTTCACCCAGTCCGGCGGCATCGAGGTCGCCCGGACCGAGGAGCGGATGGAGGAACTGCGCCGCCGGATGAGTAGCGCGAAGGCGTGGAGCATCCCCGCCGAGTTGCTCACCCCGGAGCAGGTGCAGGAGAAGGTCCCCTTCCTCGACAAGGACGTCATCCTCGGCGGGTGCTACTTCCCGACCGTCGGCGTGGTCGACTCCCTCCGCGCCGGGACGATCTTCCGCGAGCGCGCGCAGGAACTCGGGGCCCTGACCCTCGCCCCGAATGTCGAGGTCACCGGCATGGTCGTCACCGACGGGCGGATCACCGCCGTGGAGACGACCGGGGGGAGCATCGCCTGCGAGTACGTCGTCATCGCCGCCGGCGTATGGAGCCCGAAGCTCGCGAAGATGGCCGGTGCCCACATCCCGTTGACTCCCGCGGTCCACCAGATGATCTCGGTGGGACCCTGCGAGCAACTGGCCGCGATCCCCGGCGAGATCTCCTTCCCGATCGTCCGCGACATGGACACCTTCTGTTACGAGCGGCAGCACGGCTCCGACATGGAGGTCGGCTCCTATGCCCACCGGCCGATCCTCATGGACGCCGAGGACATCCCGAGCATCGAGCAGTCCAAGCTCTCCCCCACCGAACTCCCGTTCACCTCCGACGACTTCGATCCGCAGTTGGAGCAGGCCCTCGAGCTCATGCCCGAGCTGCTCGGCGACGAGCGCGCCGAGATCCGCTATGCCATCAACGGGCTGCTCTCGCTGACCCCCGACGGCTTCCCGCTCCTGGGGGAGACACCCGAGGTCAAGGGCCTGTGGTCGGCGGCGGCGGTGTGGATCAAGGAGGGCCCCGGCACCTCGCGCGCCGTGGCCGAGTGGATGGTCCACGGCAATCCCGAGATCGACCTCGGGCACAGCGACATCGCGCGCTTCTATCCGCACCAGCGCACCCGTGCGCACATCCGGGCCCGGACCTCGGAGTCCTTCAACAAGACCTACGGGATCATCCACCCGAGCGAGCAGTACTCCTCCTCCCGCAACATCCGGCTTGCTCCGATGCACGCCTCCGAGAAGGAACTCGGCGCCGTCTTCTTCGAGACCGCGGGCTGGGAGCGCCCCCACTGGTATGAGTCGAACGCCGCCCTCGTCGAGAAATTCGGCGACGTCTGTATGCCGCGCGAGCACGAGTGGGATGCCCGGTGGTGGTCCCAGATCATCAACGCCGAGCATCTCCAGATGCGCGAGACCGCGGGCCTGGTCGATCTGTCGGCATTCTGCATCTTCGACATCATCGGCCCCGCTGCGCTCGAGGCCGTGCAGCGGATCATCGTCGCCCAGGCCGACGTCAAGATCGGCCGGGTGATCTACACCCCAGTCCTGGACGAGCGCGGCGGATTCCGCTCCGACCTGACGGTCATGCGGGTGGCGCACGACCGCTTCCGCGTCGTCACCGGTGGTGCCCACGGGATGGCCGACCTGAAATGGTTCGCCGACCGGATGCCGGCCGGCGCCGTCGTCGTCGACCTCACCTCGGCATACACCACCATCGGGGTGTGGGGACCCAACGCTCGCGCCATCCTCGCCTCGGTGACCCGGGACGATGTCTCCCGGGAGGGTTTCCCGTTCGCCACGTGCCGTGACATCGAGGTCGGCAATCTGTCGGTCACCGCCTCGCGCATCTCGTATGTCGGGGAGTACGGCTGGGAGCTCTACACCCCCATCGAGAACGGCGCCGCCCTGTGGGCCGCGCTGCTCGAGGCGGGCGCCGAGCACGGCCTGATCCCGGTCGGGATCGGTGTCTACGGGACCACCGGGCGGATCGAGAAGGGCTACCGGGCCTACGGCTACGAACTCGACACCGAGCGCACCCTCGCCGAGGCGGGGATGCAGCGGCCCAAGATCAAGGAGCAGGACTTCATCGGCAAGGAGGCGATCATCGCCCAGGTCGCGCAGCCGCCCACGTCGGTTCTCTGCTCCCTGACCGTCGACGACCACATGAGCAAGTCGGGCGTCAAGCGCTACATGCTCGGTGGCGAGCCGATCATGACGCGCGAGGGTGGAGAGCTCGCCGGCACCCACGGCTGGCATCCCTATGTGACGACCGCGGGGTCGGCGCCGAGCCTCGGCAAGCACGTCCTCATGGCCTATCTCCCGCCGGAGTACGCCGTGGTCGGCCAGGAACTGGCCGTCTGCTACATGGACGAGCTCTATCCGGTCACCGTCGCGGCCAATGACGCCACGCCGCTGTTCGACCCGGAGAACGACCGCGTCAAGGGCAACGCATGACCGATGTCCTCGTCTGCATCAAGCGGGTCCCGGAGGCCACGGGGGAGGTGACGCTGACTCCCGACGGCCTGGGGATCGACGGCAGCCACGCCGGCTACACCGTCAGCCCCAACGAGGAGTGCGCGGTGGAACTCGCCGTCCAGGTCGCCGACGGTGGCCGCTGCACGGTGCTCACACTCGGGCCGGCGGGGGCCGTCGATCAGCTGCGCGCCGCCTTGGCCGTGGGCATGACCGACGGGATCCACATCGAGGGAGATAGCGATGCCTTCAGCCCCGCCGATGTCGCCCGGGAGGTCGCCGCGGCGGTGCGGGCGCGGGGGGAGGCGGGATCGGCATACGACCTGGTGTTGCTGGGGAACGACGCCGCCGACACCGGCGACTTCCAGGTCGGGGTCCGGTTGGCGTATGCGCTGGGGTATCCCGTCGTCACCGGCATTCAGACCGTGTCGGTGGAGGGGTCGACGGCGATCCTCACCGGGGAGGGACCGGACGGGAGCGAGACCTATCGGGTCGCGCTGCCGGCGGTCGTCACGGTGCTGGAGGGCGGGGTCGAGCCGCGCTACCCCTCGGTCATGGGCCGGATGAAGGCCAAGAAGGCCCCGATCGAAACCCTCGCGCCGACCACGGTCCCGGTCGGCTCGGGCCGATTGGCTCTTGAGGTGCCCCCGCCCCCGCCGAACCAGGTGCGCATCCTCGGTGAGGGCGCCGCTGCCGCGCCGGCCTTTGTCGCCACCCTTGCCGAGTTGGGAGTCCTGCGATGATCCTCGTCCTCGTCGAGATCGACGACGGGGCTTTGGCCCTGGTCTCCCAGGAAGCGCTGACGTTCGCGCGTGGACTCGGCGAGCCCGTGGAGGCCGTGGTCCTGGCCGCGCCGGGCACCGACACCTCCGCCGCGGTCGCCGACTGCGCCGTTCAGGGGGTCGCCCGGGTGCACCTGGTGGACGGTCCCGACCTGATCTCGTATGCCGCGGCCGCCTGGGCGAGCGTCGTCGCCGGGGTGCTCGCCGAGACGGGCGCGAGCACGCTGGTCGCCAGTGGCAGCGGCCGGGCCAGCGAGATCCTGGCCCACGTGGCTGCCCGGCTCGACGTGCCGATGGCCGCCAATGCTCTGGAAGCGTCGCCCGTTGGCGAGTCGACCGAGGCTGTGGGTGGGCAGGCGCGGATGCCGGATCAGGGGTCGGACACGGGCACGGGGCTGCTCGTGCGGCGCCAGGTCCTCGGGGGCGCGGTCGTGGAGAGCACGCTCCTGGCCGCAGTCCCGGCGATTCTCACCGTCGCGGGCCACGCCGTCGAGCCGGTCGCCGCGCCGGTCGCGGGGGCGGCCTCGGTTGTCACGGTGACGCCGCGGATCGAGCCCGACGACCTGCGCGCCCAGGTCGCCTCCGTCACGCCCCGCTCCGGTGGGGACGGGGCGAGCCTGACCAAGGCGAAAGTCGTCGTCGGTGCGGGTCGGGGTGCCGGCGGGCCCGACGGATTCGGTGGCGTGGACGCGCTGGCGGCCAAGCTCGGTGGGGTCGTCGGCGTGTCGCGCGTCGTCACCTCCCTCGGCTGGCGCCCCCACCACGAGCAGGTCGGTCAGACCGGGAGCCGGATCAACCCCGATCTCTACGTCCCCTGCGGCATCTCGGGTGCGATCCAGCACTGGGCCGGCTGCTCGTCGTCCAAGACGATCATCGCGATCAACACCGACGCCGAGGCGCCAATGGTGACGAAGGCGGCATACGCCATCGTCGGGGACATGCACGAGGTGATCCCCGCGATCCTGGCGGCGTTGGACAAGCGGGGTTGACGGGTCGCCCGCGCCGCGGGCCGGCGCGGGCGAGTAGACCTGACGGGCTGGCCTGGCGGGCGTGCTGCGCGGGGCGGGCGGGCTGCGCGGGCCGCGCGGGCAAGCGGGCGGGCTGCGCGGGCCGCGCGGGCAAGCGGGCGGGCCGGATGGGCAGTTGGGTGGACGGACCCAGGGCTACACCAACACCGCCCGTCACGCCCCGCCCACGCTCACCCACCCGCCCGCGCCGGCCATTGCTGTAGCCGGGGGTACGGTGGGGAGTGCGCGGGGCGCGTTGCGGGACGGTCAGCCGGTGGACTGGCTGGTCGAGCCCTGCGGCGCGTTGGCGCCGGAGCCGGTCTGGCCAGGGCCGCCCGGCATACCGCCCTGGTGTCCGCCCGCGGGACCGGTGTTGGCGGTGACGGTCGCCAGGTCGGCGCTGACGTCATAGAACACGGGGGACCCGGCCTTGGTGCCGAGTGCGTCATACGATCCGTCGGGGTCCATCCGGACGGTGTCGATGGTCGCGCTCGCGTCCGTCGCCCTAACCGCCGCGATGACCTTGTCGGCCTGTGCTCCGGTCACGGGCGTGTCCTGCGAGGCACCGGGACCGCCGTTCTGCGCTTGCCCGGCGGTGGCGGAGCCGGAGGTGGCGGCGGAGCCGGAGGTGGCGGCGGAGCTGGACGTCGACGTGCCGGGGGTGGTGATGTCGGCGGCGTTGGCGAGGCTGGCGCCTCCGACGACGACGGCTGCGGCGGCGAGTGCCGCGGCGGCCCCGGCGAATCTCGAGATGGCCATGATGGTGACTCCTTGTCGGTCTCGCCCGCCGGCTCGTCCGACGGGCTTGTGTGACACCAACATTCGGCGCCGGACCTGTCGCGGCGCTGTCAGCGGGCGAAGCGCGCGGCATGGATTCGCGGCACTGGCCGTGCTGGTGCATCGCCGCCCCCAGCGGGGCGGGCACGGACCCCGAGGTCTCGTCGCGCGCGCCGATATCCCCGAAGCCGGCACCGGCCGGCACCCCCTCCAGTAGGCTGCCACGCGCCGACGAACGCGAGCCAGGAGGCCGTATGCCCCGCAGTGACAGTGCCGCTGTCGCCCTCCTGATCGCCCTCCCCGTGCTGGTGGCACTGCCCGCCGTGCTGTGGTTTCGTCGCCGCCGGCGCGATGAGATCTTCGTCGGGGTGACCCCAGGCGAGGTGCCAGGGACCGGCCAGGCCGCCACCCGCCGGCGCGTCGGCCGGGGCCAGTCCCAGTGGTCCGGACCGATCGCCGTCCGGTTCACCCCGCCGGACGCGATGACCCCCGGACTGGTCGGCACGGTCATCGACGGCAGCGCCGATGTCGTCGACGTCAGCGCCACCCTGATCGATCTGGCGGTGCGCGGATACCTGCGCCTCCACGCCGAATCCCCCGACTCGACCGGCCTGCCCGCGTCGCCCCCACTCCAGCCCGTGCCTCCACCAACCCCGCCGGCGCGCGCCGGTATGAAGGCCGCGTCCGGCCGCGCGGAGCGCAACTGGCGGTTGATCCGGCTCTCCCCCGCACCGGCCGGGCCGCTGCTTGCCTTCGAGCAGCACCTCCTCGATCGCGTGTTCGCGCACGGCGACGAGGTGACGATCAGCGAACTCAAGCGGCGCGGCTTCGACCTGACGATGCGCGAGGCGCAGATCGGCCTCTACCGCGAAGTGGTGGATCGCGGCTGGTATGGCCGTCACCCGCGCGATCGCAACCGCCGGCTCGGCTGCCTCGGCCTGCCGCTCTTCCTCGTGGGCCTCGGCCTGGTCTACGCGGGGTATGCCGCGCTCCCCTCCCCCCTCACCCTCTCCCCCCACAAGGCCCACCTCGCGCTGGGGTTAGGTGCCGGTCTGGCCATCGCGGCCGTGATCCTCCTGGTCGGGATGCGTGGACGCACGCCCCGCACCGCCGAGGGGACGGCCGCCCGGATCCAGGCACTGGGCTTCCGCGAGTACCTGACCAAGGCAGAGGCGGGCCAGATCAGGTTCGAAGAGGCGCGCGATCTCTTCTCCCGCTACCTGCCCTACGCCATGGTCTTCGGGGTTGCCGACCGGTGGGCGCGCACCTTCGCCGAGGTCGCCGCGCAGGCACACCTGAGCGGGATCGGGGACGCCTACTTCGACCTCTCGTGGCTCGACGGCGTGGACCTCGTGGGCAATCTCGCGGGCGCCCTGATCGACAGCGCCGACGTCGGCGACCTCGTGGGGGGGATCGGCGATCTCACCGATGGTCTGGACCTCGACCTCTCCGGTCTGACCGATGTCCTCGGCAACGGGCTCACCGAGGTGACCGGTGCCGCCGGCGACTTCGTCTCCTCCGCCAGCGGCCTGCTCGACTTCGGTGACGGGTGCGGCGGCTGTGACGGATGCGACGGATGTGATCCGTTCTCCTGACGCACCCTGGCAGCGCGGCACCGACGCCCGTGCAGTGCTTCCGGGAGCCAGCGCCGCGGGGGACGACGTGAGGGATCCGCTCGGGGCGGATCACTCCTCGGCGTTCGGCGCCCGAATCGCGCCGACGACGCCGGCGAGAGCGAGCGCGAGGACGGGGGCCCCGACGAGGATGCCATTCCCGCGCAGCACCGAGAACGAGACCGGGACCAACAGGGCGTTGACCACGAGGGTCGCCATCCGCGGCCAGGTCGCTCCCGACCGCCAGGCCCCAGCCATCGAGAGCAATAGCCCGGCCCCCGCGAGGAACAGGGCGATCGAGGCGAGGGTGCGGGCGATGCTGTCCTCGGTGCCGCGGGCGAGGCCCACGGCATACGCCACGGCGAGTCCGACCAGCGCCAAGGCCTCGACACCGCAGACGAAACCGGCCAGCTGAGCTGCGGAACCGGTGCCTGGGAGGGTGCGTTTGCTCACGATTCCCAGGCTAATCGAGGCTCCGGGAAGAAAATTGCGTGCTAAACCATTGTGAGTTGAGGCTTTGTCCGAGACAATGATCCCTGCCCTCACGACGGGCCACCCTGAACCACGAGTTCGCTCGGGCACGACGACTGTGCCACCTCAAGCCCCTGCAACAAGGAGTACTACCCCATGGACTGGCGCGACCGCGCTGCCTGCCTCGACGAGGACCCGGAACTCTTCTTCCCGATCGGGAACACCGGTCCGGCCATCCTCCAGATCGAGCAAGCCAAAGCTGTCTGCCGGCGCTGCGAGGTCGTCGAGACCTGCCTGAAGTGGGCCATCGACACCGGCCAGGATTCCGGGGTCTGGGGCGGACTGTCCGAGGACGAGCGCCGCGCCCTCAAGCGCCGCAACGCCCGCGCCCGGCGAGCCGGCTGACGCACCCGCCGCCGCACCTAGCCCGCGGACCGCGCGACTGACGCCGCCTGCCCCACCTCGTCCACGTCCCACCCGCCGCACGCGGCCACCGGCACGCGACCCACGGCATACGACCCTCGGCACGAGACCCGCGGCACGCGACCCCACCGCATACCAGGACGGCCACGGCGAACGCCTGCGCCTACTCGTCCTCGCGGCTGAGAGGACGCAAGCGGGCCGAGAAGCGCACCCGGGTCCCGCGAGGGGAGTTGTCCTCCCACCGGATCGCGCCACGCAGGTCCTGGACCAGTGAGATGACGATCTGGGTGCCCAGACCGGCCCGGCTCGGCCGGAATCCCGTCGGCAAGCCCGCACCGTCGTCACAGACCGACACCTCCAGGACATCCCCGTCGGGATCGGCCTCGCGATGGCCCGTGACCAGGATGGTTCCGCCGGTCTCGGCCAGGGCATGCTCCGCGGCATTCTGGATCAGCTCCGAGAGGATGAGCGCCAACGCCATCGCATCCTCCGCGCGCATCCGCCCGAACACCCCGTCGACCTCGGAGGCGACCTGCTGATCGGTCGTCGTCGCGACCTCGACAACCACCCGCAGGCTGCGCCGGACGATCTCGTCGAAGTCGACGGTCTCGTCGAATCCCTGGCTGAGGGTCTCGTGCACGAGGGCGATCGCCCCGACTCGGCGCACCGACTCCTCGAGGGCGTCCCGGCCCACGCCGTCCGGCAACCGCCGCGCCTGGAGCCGCAGGAGCGCGGCAACCGTCTGGAGGTTGTTCTTGACCCGGTGGTGGATCTCCCGGATCGTCGCCTCCTTGGAGAGCATCTCGTGCTCGCGCCGGCGCAGCTCGGAGACATCGCGCAGGAGGATGATCGCGCCGGTGCGCTCCCGGTCCTCGGTCAGCGGGATCGCCCGCAAGGCCACGGCGCCACTGCGCGTCCCCACATCGGAACGCCAGGCGGCCCGCCCGGTCAGGACGATCGCCAGCGATTCGTCGACCGCGGTCCGATCGCTGAGGACGCCGAGGATGACCTGGCTGAACACCTCGCCAATGACGTCGCCGACGTGCCCGAGCCGGTGGACGGCGCTCAGGGCGTTCGGGGTCGCATAGAGCACCAGGCCGTCGGTGTTGAGGTGGATCACCCCGTCGCTGACCCGGGGGGCACCGCGGCGGAAGCCGGTGGGCGATCCGACCTGGGGCCACTCCCCCGCGCTGATCATCCGGACGAGAGCACCGGCGAGCGCCTGAAAGCTGAGTTCGAGCCGGCTCGGTGTCGGCATCGCCGCCAAGTTGGTATGCCGCGTGACCACCCCGACGACGCCGCTCGCCCCCCGCACGGGAATGGCTTCCTCCCGGATCGCCTGGTCCCGGTCCAAGACCGGGCCGCCCCGGCGCAGCACCTCCTGGTCGAGGAAGGCCCGGCGCAGGAGGATGGCGCGGTCGCCCACGGCATACTGCCCGACGATGTCTTCGAAGAAGACCATCTGACCCGTCGTCGGGCGGACATGGCCGACCGCGCGCCACCGGTCGTCCCGGACGCGCACCCAGAGGACGAGATCGGCGAAGGAGAGGTCGGCGAGCAACTGCCAGTCGCCCATGAGGAGGTGCAACCACTCGATTGCCGCCTCGTCGAGCGAGGTCTCCGTGCGCAACTGCTCGCCGAGGGTGCCCACCACGAGGTTCCAGCCTAGGCGGTCGCGGCTCAGCCCGTGCGCACCACCGACCGGAGCGTGCGCAACGCCACGGACATCGCCGCGATGGTCGGACGCTCCAGGCGGTCGATGCCGCCGAGGGCGCGTTCGGCCCGGGCGAGGTTCTCGCGGTTGGCCGCCTCCCAGGCCGCGAGCCGCTCCTGGGGGGTTCCCCCCGGCTCGGTGCCCTCGAGGACGTTGAGCGTGAGGCCCTTGAGGACGCCATAGAGGTCGTCCCGAAGAGCGCCACGCGCCAGCGCGTCCCAGCGGTCGCCGCGCGGCAACGAGGTGATCCGGTGCAAGAGGGCGTCCACTCCCATCCGCTCGGAGACGCGGAAGTAGAGCGGGATCACATCCTCGGGCGCCGCCCCGGCGGCCGAGCAGAGATCGGCGCAGTCGAGGAGGGAGAAGGCGTCGAGGAGGCCGGCCGTGCGGGCGGCGAGGTCGGCGGGGACGCCGTCCGCGGCATACGCCTGCGCGGAGGCCCGCAACCGCTCGCCCTCGGTTCCGACGAGCACCTCGGGAAGTCGGGGGCTCCAGTCGCGGACGATCGCGGCATACCGCTCGAGCTCGGCACCGACGTCGAGGGCGACCGGCCGATTGGCGAGGCACCAGCGGGCGGCGCGGTCCAGCAGGCGCCGGAACTCGAGATAGAGCCGGGTCTGGACCGCGGCGGGGACGGCGTTGTCGAGGGCCTCGACGGCGGCGACGAAGTCGGCGAGCGAGAACACCTCGCGGGCGATGACGAAGGCGCGGGCGATCTGCTCGGCGCCAGCCCCGGTCTCCTCCATCGCGCGGTAGACGAAGGTGATGCCGCCGCGGTTGACCAGCGAGTTCGCCACGGAGTTCGTGATGATCTCGCGGCGCAGCGGGTGGGCGGCGACCGCGTCGGCGAAGCCTTCCTGGATCGGCCCGGGGAAATAGTCGCGCAGCGTGCGCTGGAACCATGGGTCGTCCGGCAGGCCCGAGGGCAGGAGATCGGCCTTGAGCGCGAGCTTGGCATAGGCGACCAGGACGGCGAACTCCGGCGACGTCAGCCCCCGGCCGACCTCGGCGCGCTCGCCCAACTCGACGTCGGAGGGCAGGAACTCCAGCTCCCGGTCGAGATCGCCCCGCTCCTCCAACCAGTGGATCAGCCGGGTGTGGACGTCGAGCATGTCGAACTGTTGGGCGCGGGCGTTGCCGAGGAGGACGTTCTGCTCGTAGTTGTCGCGCAGGACCTGGGCAGCCACCTCGTCGGTCATCGACGCGAGAAGGGTGTTGCGCTGCTTGAGAGTGAGGTCCTCCTGGCGGACCACCTCACGGAGCAGGATCTTGATGTTGACCTCGTGGTCGGAGGTGTCGACGCCGGCGGAGTTGTCGATCGCATCGGTGTTGACCCGCACCCCGGCCAGCGCCGCCTCGATCCGGCCGCGTTGCGACAGACCGAGATTGCCGCCTTCGCCGACGACGCGGACGCGCAGATCGCGGCCGTCGACGCGGATGGAGTCGTTGGCGCGGTCGCCGACGTCGTCATTGCTCTCGGCGGAGCCCTTGACATAGGTCCCGATCCCGCCATTCCAGAGGAGGTCGACCGGGGCGAGAAGGATCGCGTGGATGAGCTCGTTCGGGGTCATCGAGGTGACGTCGTCGCCCAGCCCGAGCGCCCCGCGCATCTGTGGGCTGACCGGGACGGACTTCAGCGACCGCGCCCACACCCCACCGCCCTCGCTGATCAGCGCGGAATCGTAGCTCGCCCAGGACGATCCGGGCAGAGCGAACAGGCGGGAACGCTCGGCGTGCGCGGCCGCGGCGTCGGGGTCGGGATCGACGAAGACGTGGCGATGGTCGAAGGCCG
Organism: Nostocoides sp.; assembly: GCA_016702415.1. Lineage (GTDB taxonomy): Bacteria > Actinomycetota > Actinomycetes > Actinomycetales > Dermatophilaceae > Nostocoides_A. Next base: position 1,197,118 of record JADJEA010000001.1, on the reverse strand, counting down.
CGACGAGCCGGATGTGCGTCGAGAGCAGCATCCCGTTGCCGAACACATCGCCGCTCATGTCGCCGATGCCGACGACGGTGAAGTCCTCGGCCTGGGTGTCCAGCCCGAGTTCGCGGAAGTGGCGCTTGACCGACTCCCACGCCCCGCGAGCGGTGATGCCCATGGCCTTGTGGTCGTAGCCGCTGGACCCGCCCGAGGCGAAGGCGTCGTCGAGCCAGAAGCCGTAGTCCTGCGAGACCGCATTGGCGATATCGGAGAAGGTCGCGGTGCCCTTGTCGGCCGCGACGACGAGGTAGGGATCGTCGCCGTCGTGCCGGACGGTGCGGGCCGGCGGGACGATCTCCTCACCGACGCGGTTGTCGGTCAGGTCGAGCAGTCCGGAGATGAAGATCCGGTATGCCGCGATCCCCTCCTCCCGCCGCGCCGCCGGGTCCTCGGGCAGCTGCTTGGGGAAGAACCCACCCTTGCTCCCGGTGGGGACGATGACGGCGTTCTTGACCATCTGGGCCTTGACCAGCCCGAGGATCTCGGTGCGGAAATCCTCACGCCGGTCGCTCCAGCGCAACCCGCCGCGGGCCACCGGCCCGAACCGGAGGTGGACACCCTCGACGCGCGGGCTGTAGACCCAGATCTCGAAGGCGGGCCGCGGCGCGGGGAGGTCGGGGACGATGCGGGGGTCGAGCTTGAAGGAGAGATAGTCCTTGGGGCGCCCGTCGGCGTCAACCTGGTAGTAGTTCGTGCGCAAGGTCGCCTTGACGACTCCGAGAAAGGCCCGGATGATGCGGTCCTCGTCCAGGCTCGCGACATCGTCGAGCGCGTCGGTGATCTCGGCGGCGAGCCGGTCCTGCTCCGCCGCGCGCCCCTCCTCGGGTCGCTCGGGATCGAACCTCGTCTCGAACAGCCGGACCAGGAGCGTCGCGATGGTCCAGTTGTGCAGCAGCGCCGCCTCGACATAGGTCTGGCTGAACGCCGAGCGGGTCTGCCGGAGGTACTTCGCGATGGCCCGCAGGACGACGATCTGCCGCCAGGTCAGCTGCGCGCGCAACACCAGTGCGTTGAAGCCGTCGGACTCGGCGTGGCCGTGCCAGACCGCGTCGACGGCCCCCTCGAAGAGCTCCCGCAAGCGGGCGTGGCTCATCGACGACCACAAGGTGTCGTCCTTGACCCGCAGACCGAAGTCGTAGACGTACTGCTCCTGGCCGTCGCGGCGGGTGAGGGCATAGGGCCGCTCGTCGACAACCTCGACGCCCATATGGGTGAACAGCGGCAGCACCTGGGTCAGGGACAGCGGGGCGCGGCGGAAGAGCTTGAAGCGGCGCACCGTCTCGGGATTCCACCGCGGTTTGTAGAGCACGAGCGCGGTCGCGTCGAGCCCATCGAGCGCGTCGAGGTGGCGGATGTCGGCCACGCCCTGCTTGACGGAGAAATCTTCCTTGTATGACGTGGGGAACGCCCGGCCGTAGAGGCCGGCCACCCGCGCGGTCGCCTCCTCGCCCAACTCGCGCAGTGACGCATCGACCAAATCCTCATCCCACGTGCGGGTCGCGTCGGCGACCTTGCTCTCCAGGGCCGGCAGGTCGACGTCGAGGGTGTGCGATTGCGTCGGCAGCCGGAGGACGAAGTGGACCAGCGCGAGGGGGGACTCCGAGACCCGGGTGGTGAAGTCGACGCTGGTCGCGCCATACGCATCGGCGAGGATCTGCTCCATGCGGTGCCGGACGGCGGTGTTGTAGCGGTCGCGGGGGATGAACACCAGCGCCGAGACGAAGCGGCCGAAGTCGTCGAGTCGGCAGAACAGCCGGCACCGCCGCTTTTCGCGGAGGTGGACCACCTGGGTGGCGACCTCGAGCAGCTGGGCGGTGCTGGCCTGGAAGACCTCGTCGCGGGGATAGCTCTCGAGGATGCCGAGCAGGTCCTTGCCCGAGTGCGACTCCATCGGGAAGCCGGACTTGGCCATGACCTCGGCGACCTTGTCCTTGACGTACGGGATCCGGAGGACGGAATCGGCATACGCGCTGGCGGTGAAGAGGCCGAGGAACCGGTGCTCGCCGACGACCTCGCCGTCGCCATTGAAGATGCGGACCCCGACGTAGTCGAGATAGACGGATCGGTGGACCGTGGCTCGGGGAGTTGGCCTTGGTGATGAAGAGGACCCGGCGCTCCATGGCCTTGTCGAGGGCCGCCCCGGACAGGGTCGTGAGCTGTCGAGCCATGGACGGGTCGGAGCGCAACAGCCCCAACCCCGACCCGGACTCGGTCGTCAGGTGGGCACCGCCCTTGCCTGGGGCGAGCGCGTAGTCGCGGGCGCCCAGGAAGGTGAACTGGTTCGCGACGAGCCAGTCGAGGAAGTCGGCCGCCTGGGTGGCCTCGGACTGGTCAATGCCCGTCGGTGCCTGAGCCCGCAACTCGTCGGCGAGAGCCTTGGCGCGGGCGCGCATCTTGGGCCAGTCCTCGACGGCCTCGCGGACGTCGGACAGGACCTTGGTCAGGCCCTTGGCGATCCCGAGGCGAAGCGCCTCGTCGCTCTCCCGGCTGATCTCGATGTGGATCCACGACTCGCGGACCTCACCATAGGCGTGGGCGGCCACCTGCTCGGGCGTGGATTGCTGGTCCTCCAGGAGGATGTCCTCCAGACGGCCGTCGGCGGACCGGCGCACGACGATGACCGGGTGGATGACCGTGTGCATGACCCGGTCGATGCTCTCCAGGTGCGCGGTGACGGAGTCGACGAGGAAGGGCTTGTCGTCCGTGACGATCTGGATGACCGTATGCGGGCTGCTCCACCCCTCGGACTCGATGGTCGGGTTGACGCAGGTGACCGACGCGGTGCCGACCGGCCGCTCGCGGGCCATGTCCCGATGGGCGAGGGCCATGGACAGCAGGTCGTCGGCGGTCCGGGTGAGGATCTCCTCCGCCGGAACGTGGCGGTAGTAGGCGGTCAGGAAACCGAGCAGCGGCGGCCCCCCTTTGGCTTCACCACGCCGAGCGGCTTCCTCGAGGCGTTCCATCCGTGCGGCCTCGTGCTGGGGCACTTGCTCCACTCCTCCGTCATGGCCCGGCGTCGTTGCCGGGTACCCCTTCGAGGGTATCGGCTACCGACGATTACCGGAAAACGGACGCCGCAGACCCGATTTCGACGGAAGGGTTCTCGTGCTGATGGCTCCTGGCCGGCCAAGTGGGCCTGGAGGGGGACCCCGTTGCCGGTCGGGATGGGGGGATGTGGGGCGCGCCTGCCGGGATTCTCCGGGTGGCCGGTGGCTGCCCGCGGTCAGCGAAGGCGGTCGGCGATGGCGGCCGCCTCGGTCGTATGCCGTGCCAGCCCCGCCCGGAGGTCGGCGTCCAGTCGGGCGCGCTCCTCCGCCAAGACCAGGACGCCACGCCGGAGCCGGCCGAGAGCCGCGCGCGCGGCGGACTCCGCCCGCGCATCGGCGAGGCCACGGACCCCCCGACTGGGGACGACGTCGAGGACGTCGAGGTCGAGGCCGTGCCGGCGGGCCTCCATCTCCAGGAGGGAATGATCGCGGTCGAGGGTGGCCGCGGCATACGCATAGGCCGACAGGGCGCCACCGCAGGCGTCCACCACCCGGGCGAGGTCGGCGGCCGCCTCCTGCGCGAGGCGGGCATCGGCCGCCAGGGCCGCCGGGAACGGCCAGTCCGCATCGGTCCGGCGCTGACCGGCCGCACCCGTCGCAGCAGTCAGTTCGACTGCGAGGGAACGCAAGCGGGCCGCCAAGGCGACAACGGACGGCCCGTCGAGCGACTTGGGCGGCATCAGGGGCGTCGTCCGGAACTCGACTCAGGTGCCGGCACGGCCGCCGCACTCGTGGCACCCGGGTCGGACCCGACCGCAGGCCAGGCCCCGGCGACGTAGTCGGATTGCGCCGCCAACATCCGCAGGGCATCGGCCAGGTGCTCAACCGCCGTCTCGATGGTGCGTTGGGTCCCCCGGTCCGCGACCCAGGGCGCTGCGGCCAGGACATCGTCGGCCCCGCGGGCCGAGACCGCGGCGAGCGCGGCGGCCGCGTCCCGCGACAGACGGTATCCCCGAGCCCGCGCCATGCCGGCCACTCTAATCAGGGTGGCCGGCACGACGTCGCCGGTTGTCCACAGGGGCCTACCGAAGCCGCGCATCCGCAGGAGCCGGCTCGGGGCACGACCGGGTCGCTCAGGCGTCGAAGAGCCACTCGTTGAGCAGCAACGCCTCGATGTCGAAGCCGGCGTCGACCGCCGGCATCGCGAGCTTCTCGATCCGGCCGCCGAGGAGGGGGATATTGGCCCGCAGTTCGCCCTCGAGGGTCTGCACACTGCCCGAGCCGGACTCCGCCGGCCGCACCGTCACATTGCCGGTCAGGCCCATCGGGAGTCCGTCGAGGACGAGCCGCACGCTCGCCGATCGGCTGCCGTCCTCGGTCGGCGGCCCCCAATCCTGAGTCTCGTCGAGGACGAGACTGGGACCGACCATGGAGCGAGCCGTGTCGGGGAAGGCCTCGGTCGACATGGTCCGGCGGGTCCGGACGAGCGTGTGGTCGCCGATCTCGTCGATCTCCACGGCATGGTCGACAGCCCGGCTGGCCACGCACTTGGCTTCCTGAAAGCGCGCGGTCGTCCGCAGTCGGAAGACGGCATCGGGCGAGCCGAGAAGTTCCACCGTCTTGGCGATCCGCATGGGGGAGAAGCTTACTGATCAACTCCGCGGGCGAGGCCGAGCACTTCGGGGAGTTCGGAGACGTCATACCAAAGAAGGTCCTCCGACGCACCGCCGGGACTGGCGTCGACATGGAATGCCGCAATGGCGGTGAGTTGGAGAACCCCGGTGAGCCGCACTTGGGTGCCCGCGCCGGTCTCCTCGACGGCCCCGCTCGGAAGATCCGCCGAGGCGATCACCCGGCGTCGGAGCGCCGGCGCGGACGCGCTCCGGGTGGCGGCCCCGGCGGCGGCAAGGGCTGCGTCGAGGAACGCGGCATACTCCCGCTCGTCGCGATCCGCCTCGGGAAGGGTGGCGAGGAGGGGGGCGGTCACGGCATACCCGAAGCGCCCCGCCGTGTCGATCGTGCCCGTGTCGGCCAGGAGTGCGAGATCCCCGGCGTCGACGGGGATGTACACCCGGATGCCGCTCACTCGGCCGCCGAGGTGATGAGTTCCTCGAGCGCATCGCGGATCTGGTCGGCGAGGACCTCCAGGTCGGGCATCGCGGCCCGGTCGGCAAACAGGCCGTAGTGGACCCGGCCGTTGTAACTGGTCAGGCCGATCGCCAGGGCGTGGCCCGGGGCGAGCGGCGGAACCGGATACGTGGCCTGGAGCACGGCCGCACCACAGTGAAGTTCCCGTTGGGGGCCAGGGACATTGGTGATCGCGAGGTCGAACAGCCGGCGCCCTAGGGCCCCACCGACGCGCGCCCCCAGGGAATGGAGGGTCGGCGCCGAGAACCCGCTCAGGCCGGCGATCCGGGTCGCACTCAGAGTGTCGGCACCGAGGTGCATCCGCATCGCATGGGCGACGTGGAGCAGGCGCACGCTGGGGCTGTTCTCGCCGATCGGGAGTTCGATGAAGACCGGCTGGACAGCGGCACCGAGACCGACCCCATGGGCGACCGTGACCGGGACCACCGCCCGCATGACCGTCGAGGAGCGGACGAACTGCCCACGGGTCTCCATCCACGCCCGCAGGGCACCGGTGATCGTGGCCAGCGCGATGTCGTTGACGTCGACATCGGCGCCGAGGTCGGCCAGGCGCCGGCGCACCAGCCGGTAGCCCTCGAGGTCGGTGTCGACGATGGCGAAGCGTCGGGCCGCTCCCGGGTCGACCGCCAGCGGCGTCGAGGGGCCGGGGCGCCATGCTCGGGCGAGGGTCGTGGTGACCCCGAGCGCCCGGCGCCCGTTGTCCCCGAGATCGGCCAGGCCACGGCGCACCGTCCCCGCCAGGGCCCCGGGGCTGCGCAGGGCGTCGCGCACCGCCTGCCCGACGAGCGCCGTCTGCCCGGGAGCGGGGCGGGGCGACCATGGTTTGGGGGCCGGGAGGTCGGAGGCGGGCCCGTCACTGGAGGGCCCGTCGTTGTCGATCACCAGACCGGCGATGTCGAGCGCGGTGACCTCGTCGATGACGGACTGGTGTGTCTTGGTGACGATCGCGAAGCGCTCGGCGGACAGTCCGTCGACGACGTAGACCTCCCACAGCGGCCGGGAGCGGTCCAGCAGCCGGGCATTGACGCGGGCGACGAACTCGGTGAGTTGCTCCTCAGACCCGGGACTCGGGAGCGCGGACCGCCGGACGTGATAACTCAGGTCGAAATGCTCGTCGTCCACCCAGACGGGGTTGGCCAGCCGACCGGGCACCGAGCGCACCCGCTGCCGCAGTCGGGGATTGTCCTCGAGCCGGGCCGCGATCCGGGCGGCGATGGCACTGGTGTCGAAACCCTGAGGTCGGGAGAAGACCAGGACCTGGCCCACGTGCATGGGTGTATGCCGATCCTCCAGGGTCAGGAACGACACGTCCAGGGCGGTTAAGCGGTCGACCACCGGCCCATCGTGACAGACCGGGGCGACCACCGCCGACGGCGGGGCTCCGTCGACGCCGACTCCGCCGGGAGGAGAGCCTGGGCAAGCTGCCGGATCCGTTCGCGGACAACCGATCCCGGTGCCTCCTCGGCAAGCACGCGACCGGCCAGGAGAGCCCGGTCGAGGGTGGCCCGGTCCTCCGGGACGTATGCCGTAACCTCCACCCCCGCGAACCTCGCCAGCGCCTCCCCCACCCGGCGCTCGGGCCCGGGGCCGACGGCGCCGGCGCGCAGGCGGTTGACGACGATGCGCGGTGCCGGCGCGTCGACACCGCCCAGGTCGTGGAGGGCACGAACCAGTCGTTGCAGGCCGACGGGATCGGCCGCGGCCACCGCCACCACGTCGTCAGCCTCCGCGAGGGCGGCCAAGGTGGCGCCATTGCGCCGCGGAGCTCGGGTGTCGTAGCTGAGTTCCTCGTCGTCGTCGAGGCAGAACCCGCAATCGACGACCACGACCTCGACGAGGCGACGGGCGACCTGAAGGATGTGCGTCATCGACGCTGCGCGCACCTCGCTCCACCGGCTCGAGGTCGGCAGGCCGGTCAGGACGCGAAAGCCGGTGGCGACCGACGGGGTCAACCGCGCCAGGGTGGGCAGGTCCAGCGTGCCGAGTTCGGCCGCACGCGCCGCCGCGGCGAGCCCAGGCGCTTCGTCGAGGAGTCCGAGCACTTGGGCGATGCAGGCGCCGTACGTATCGGCATCGACCAGGAGGCAGGGCGTCCCCCGGGCGGCCATCTCGGCGGCGAGGTTGACCGCAACGGTCGTCCGTCCCGGCGAGCCGGCCGGACCCCATACGGCGATGACGTGGGCGTGGTGCTCATCGTCATCGATCACCTCGCCCTCGCCGGGGTCCGCGCCGGTAACCACCGGATCGAGACCCGCCTCGAGCGCCGCCAGCTCCGCGTCGATATCGACGGCGAGAACAGCGGCCTCGGCCGGAACCGCCACCGGGCGGGCCAAGCGGTGCAGGGTGGCGACAAGCTCGGCGGCGGCACCGGCGGACACCAAGTCGGCGATGCCCAGCTGACGTAGGCGCCGCTCGGCGGTCTCGTCGGCGTCGACGACGCCAACCACGCGCACACGGGCCTCGTCGAGCTGGGTGACGGCGTCCCGATCCAGGCCACGCACAGTCCCCGACACGACCGCCACATCCCCCAGGCCGGCGGCCGCGGCGGCGAGGAGATCGCCGAGATCGGGGCAGCGGCGGACGACCTCCACCTCGCGGTCGGCGGACAGGGCGGTCGCGATGGAATCCTCGTGCCGGTGGTCGAGGGCGGTCAGAACCCGCAGCGTCATGATCCCTCCGGCTGCAGCGACCCCGGCACCGCGACCAATGTGATCTTGGCGCCGGCGTTGACCAGCCCGATGGTCTGGGCAATCTGCGCGGCGGGGATCTGCAACTGCGCGAAGGCGTGGGTGGTCGCTCCAATGCCCGAGCCGCCCGCCGAGACACGGGCGACGAACACCCGCTGGAGGATGCGCTGCGGTCCGGTCAACTGCACGGAGCCGCTCCCACCGGGGGTCGATGAGGTGGTCCCGGAGGTGGTCGAGGAGGTGGACGTGTCGGCGTACACATCCACCAGGGAACCCGCCACGAGGCTGCTGGCCGCGACGGGGTCGATGGCCACCGCCAGGGGTGCGCCCCCCACCTCCTCGGCGGAGCCGAGGGCGGACTTCGGCACCAGTTCGCCCGGACGGACCTCGCGCAGGACGTAGCCGTCGGTCGGAATACCGTTCTCGGCCGGAACATAGGCGTCACCCGTGCGGTCGACCTGGACCTCGACCGTGGTCAGCATGGAGGGGTCGAGCCGCTGGCCCGGAACGAGGACGGACTTTGCCGCCAGAACGGGGATGCGATGGTCGGCGGCGCGCAGGCCGGCGGCACCCAAGCCGGTGGCGAGCAGGACCAGGATCAGGCCCACAACGAGCCGGGCGTCCTTCCACGACGGCCGGCGCAATCGTCCGGCAATGGGCTGAGCAAGTGCTGTCATCGACGTCCTCCCCGCAGCGATCTGGCTCGATCTTGCCTCAGCCCGCCCAGGTCGGCATCTCGAACGGAAAGTTGTCCACACCCTCGCCGCGCCGGGGGTGGATCGACCGGGGACTAGGGCAGACTCCTGCCATGGCGAAGCGCTTCATGCAGTTGGCCGAGGTGGCGGAGGTCCTCGACATCTCCTCTGCCCAGGCGTATGCCCTCGTTCGTTCGGGCGATCTGCCCGCAATCAAGGTGGGCGGCCGGGGTCAGTGGCGCGTGGAGACCAGCGCCCTGGAGGACTACATCCAGCGGATGTATGCCGACACCCGCTCCTTCGTGGCGGCCCACCCCCTCGGCGGCGCCGGGGAGGAGTGACCCGGCGCGGAGTCACCCGGCTCGCAGTGACCCGGCGCGGAGTCACCCGGCTCGCAGTGACCCATCGCGGAGTGAGCTTGGCACGCGTGGCCCAGCAGGCAGTCGACATCGGGACCGCTTCCCGCCCACCGGACATCGGCCAAGTCCGCCACTCGGTTGGCTTGTCGAATCCATCAGTATCTGCTAATCATTAGCCATGGCTGTTGAAGCCCTGGACGCGATCGGCGATCCGACCCGCCGGAGGATCCTGCGCCTCGTGGCCACCCACGAGCGCAGCGTGCGCGAGCTCACCGATGCCCTCGACGTGACGCAATCCGCGGTGTCCCAGCACCTGCGGGTCTTGCGGGGGACCGGGCTGGTCACCGTCCGCGCCGACGGCACGCGGCGGTTCTACCGGGTCGACCTCGACGGGCTCGCCGAGGTCCGCCACTGGGTCGACAGCTTCTGGGACGACGTCCTGACAGCCTTCGCCGAGCACGTCAGCCCCGACGTGCCGCATCCCGCCAAGGAGCCCCGATGACGCCGACCACGCCGACCACTCCCGACGTGCCGCCGGTGCGTCGGTCCATCACGGTCCCCGTGGACCAGGACCACGCCTTCACCGCGTTCACCGACCAGATCGCCGCGTGGTGGCCCACGCCGACCCATGGCGCGTTCGGCGCCGCGTGCGGCCGAATCGCCTTCGAGGACGGGCGACTCATCGAGCGGGCGACCGATGGCGCGGCGATCATCTGGGGTGAGGTGCTGGCCTGGGAACCGCCCCGGCTGCTGAGCTTCACCTGGCACCCTGGCGGCGGCCCGGACGAGGCGTCACAGGTCGACGTCCTGTTCGTGGCCGTCGAGGGAGGCACCCGGGTCGAACTGGAACACCGAGGGTGGGAGCGGTTCGGTCAGGCAGCGGCGGCGCGTCGGCGTCGGTATGTCGGTCCGGGGGCCTGGGGGGCGGTGCTGGAGCACTATGCGGACGTCGCCGAGGCCGCGACCGACCACGCGGACATGGCTCCGTTGGCGGCGGCATACGAGGAGTTCTTCGCCGAAGCCGACCGCGGCGGCTTCGGACCACCGCCGCCCGGCGAGTGGGACGCCGCGCAGGTGCTCGCCCACGTCACGCTCAACGACTACGCCATCGTCGCGGTGACCCAGTCGATCATCCACCAGGCGCCGATCCGGTTCGAGAACGTCGTATGCCAGGACCGGACGGTGCTGGCCGCGCACATCGGACGGTTCGGCGGCGACCTCGCCGCACTCGCGGCGCACGGTCGTCAGGCCGCGGCCACCGTGCGGGACATCCTCGGGCGCCTCGACGCGGATCAGCGCGCCACCCTGATCGCGTGCCGCCTCCTCCACGACGGCCAGGTCGTCCTCGACGCCGAACTCCCGTGGGACCAAGTCGCCGACGCGCTCCAGCGCGGCCGGCACCTGCCGGCGCACGTCGAGCAACTTCGTCAGCTGCGCGTCGGGGTCGGTCGCTCCAGCCCTGGGACGACTCAGCCCTGACGAGATCTCGCTGGCCGCGCACTCACGCCCGACCCGTGAGCCCGACCCCGCGCCCGGGCCGGATCAGCCCGTCTGGACGCAAGCGAGACCGACGAACGGAACCGTCCGCAGACCGCGGACATTCGGCGTTCGGCGCGCCTCATCGACGGGATGCTCGGCGAGGTCGAGGAAGTCTTTCCCGACGACATCGATCGTGCCTTCGTATGCCGTGCCCGACACATCCGTGACGATGGCCGGCATCCGGTCGCGGCTGATCTCGCGCAGGGCGTAGCCGAGGCCGAACCGCCGGGCGGAGGCCGCGTCGTCGGTGCGGCGCGTCAGACCGCCGACCGACAGGAGTGCCCCGATCGGGACGACGAACGCGCGGGCGCTCCCGGACGCTACGGCGAGCCAGTCGGCTCCGACGTCGACCAAGGTCCCCTCGATCCGCAGCGACCCACGCGCTCGCAGCTCGATCGGCCGGCCCCGATGTGCGCTCAGCCGAGCGGGCAGGGTCACGGTGGCGCGTTCGCGTCGGGTCCGGTCGGCGACTTCGCTGTCGCGCAGACGTCGTTCCTGCGCTTCGAAGGAGAGCTCGAGGTCGGCGAAGAGCCGAACCCAGCGCTGCTCCGACGACATGGGCCCAGCGTAGAGAGAGACGCCCGGCCACGTCTTGACATTTGGGGTGAATGAACGCAAACATAGGCAAACGTTGGTATTAACCACCATTGAGGAGCGACGCGATGAGAACGCGGATGAGCGGGATTCTCGCCGCCCTGGCGACGGCGATCCTCGTCCTCGCACTCAGTGGGGTGCAGGCGACAATCCGGGCGCTCGGTGACCCTGGCCCGGTGCGGGCGACCGCGGATAGCGTCCTTCCCCGGCTTGCGATCGCGGCAGCCCTGCTGACGGGGGCGCTCTTCCTCGCCCGGGTCCTGGTCGAGACCGTTCGGGTGCATCGCCGTGAGCGGGCCGGCCTGTGGCGCGAACCCCGCTCCCGTCCACCCCGGCTCGTCGGATATCTCGCCACGTCACTGGTTGGGTTGGCCGCCGCGCCCCCGGCGCACGCCGCCGCGACGCCGACCAGCGTCGTCGCGGTCCAGGCCACCTCGGGGTTGGTGGGGCTCTCGACCGTGGCGTCAAGCGCGGGCGCCGCAGTGGCGGGGGAACCCGGGGTGGGCGGAGTCACCATGGGGGAGGCGACGACGGCCCCGGACCCCGACTGGGCACCCACGAACGACGGCGCGTCGCCACCGTCCATCCGCCTGGTCGGCGGCCCCTCGCGCGGCTCGAACTCCAGCCACCCCGACTCCAGCCACCCCGACCCGATCGTCGTGCACCGGGGCGACTGTCTCTGGGACATCGTGGCCCGTGCGCTCGGTCCCACGGTGAGCGAGCGCGAGATCGCCGCCGCGTGGCCGAGATGGTATGCCGCGAACCGCGAAACGATCGGCAGCGACCCCGACCTGCTCCTTCCGGGTCAAGTACTCCATGCCCCCGAAGGCAGACCGTCATGACGCGGCCGATCCGGCTGCTGCCGATCCCCTCCCACCGGCCACCCGCGTTGGCACCCGGCGAGACGCCCACCGCCGCGCTGCGCCCGATGTATGTCCAGGAGGGACTCGCCCTCGACTTCCGCGGCGACAGCGACCCCGCACCCCCGCGGGCGGCCGAGACCCTGCCCGACCCGGCGCTCTGGGCCCGCGGGGTAGCCCAGGCGCTGATCGAGGTGATGGCCGGCCAGCGACCCCCGGCGAGCGTGGTCCGCTTGACGACGCCGCACGTCTATGTCGCCGTGGCGCGCCGGTATGCCGCGGCCACCCGCCGCGCCGACACCCTCGCCCGCGTCGCCCGCACCGGAGCCAGGCCCACCACCCGAAGGCTCGCCGTCGTGCGGATCCGGTGCTGCCGGACCCGCCACGAGAGCGCCGAGATCGCGGTAGTCCTGCGGGACGGCCCGCGCGTGCGGGCGATGGCCCTCGAACTCGTGGCCTTCGAGCACACCTGGCGAGTCGCGAGCCTGCAGATCGCCTGAGACGACCAGCGGCGGCTGGCGGTCCCCGCCACCGCAGGCGCGGGATACAACACCGCGCACCTATCCCGGACGCGCCGCGACGCAACCTTGACCCGGTCGTGCTGGAGCTATTTGCCCCGGCCGTGGCACATCTTGTACTTCTTTCCCGACAGGCAAGGGCAGGGCTCGTTGCGCTTGGCCATCGCCAGTTGATCGGCAGTGAGGGGAACCCGGACGGGTGCCTCGTCGCGCTCCTCGACGCCGCCGTCCTCGGTCGGGGCCGAGTAGTGCAGGCGGGTGTGCGCCGGCCGGTCCTCCAACCCCTTCGCGGTGACATGCGGCGTCTCGACGTGCGCCGGAGCAGGCGCGGCGGCATCCACCGGCGCGGGGCCGGGTGCCGTTGTGCGCCCCGCTCCCGCCGCGGTTGCCCCGGTCGACACCCCGGCCGACGCGCCAGCACCGACCGGCGCGCCCGGCGCCCCAGCTGCCCCCTCCGAGCTTCCAGCGGGCCCAGGATCGGGCGCGGGCCCCCCGGGCTCGGGGGCATCGAGGCCGCGCAGCATGTCGCCGATGGCGACGGCCTGCACGGGCGGCTGTTCCTGCGGTGGAGCGACCTGGACCTCGGTGTTGAAGAGGAAGCCGACGGTCTCCTCCTTGATGGCCTCGTTCATCGCCTCGAAGAGCTGGTAGCCCTCGCGCTGGTACTCCACGAGGGGGTCGCGCTGGGCCATGGCGCGCAGGCCGATGCCCTCCTTGAGGTAGTCCATCTCGTAGAGGTGCTCACGCCACTTCCGGTCCAGCACCGAGAGGATGACCCGTCGTTCCAGTTCGCGGGCGACACCCGGCGTCAGGGCCTCCTCGCGCGCGTCATACGCGTGATGGACGTCGGAGAGGAGTTCCTCGCGCAGGGCCTCGGTCGTCACCCGGGAGGGCCCACCGACCGCTTCCTCGATCTGCTCCCAGGTCACCCCCACCGGATAGAGCGCCTTGAGGGCGGCCCAGAGCCGGTCGACGTCCCAGTTCTCCGCGAAGCCTTCGCCGGTCTCGGCGTCGACATATCCGCCGACGACGTCGGTGAGGAAGCCGCGGATCTGCTCCTCTAGGTCCTGCCCCTCCAGGACCAGGCGCCGTTCCTGGTAGACGACCTGCCGTTGGCGGTTGAGGACGTCGTCATATTTGAGGACGTTCTTGCGGATCTCGTAGTTCTGGCCCTCGATCTGGCTCTGGGCACTCTCGATCGACCGGGACAGCAGCTTGCCCTCGATGGGGGTGTTGTCGTCGATCCTCGCCGACTGCATGACGCGGTCGACGAACCCGGCGTTGAACAGCCGCATGAGGTTGTCCTGCAACGACAAATAGAAACGCGACTCCCCCGGGTCACCCTGGCGGCCGGACCGCCCACGCAACTGATTGTCGATCCGCCGGGACTCGTGCCGCTCCGTGCCGAGGACGTAGAGACCCCCAAGATCGGTGACCTCGTCGTGCTCGGCGGCGACGGCCTTCTCGGCGGCGGCGAGGGTTTCGTCCCACGCGGCTTCGTACTCCTCGGGCGTCTCCTCCGGATCGAGGCCGCGGGACTTGAGATTGGCCACCGCCATGAACTCGGGGTTGCCGCCGAGCATGATGTCGGTTCCGCGGCCGGCCATATTGGTCGCAACCGTCACCGCGCCCTTGCGCCCGGCCTCGGCGACGATCGTCGCCTCCCGCTCGTGCTGCTTGGCGTTGAGAACCTGATGGGGTATGCCGCGCGCCTTCAGTTGGTCGGAGAGGTACTCGCTCTTCTCCACCGAGACGGTCCCGACGAGGATGGGCTGGCCCTTGTCGTGGCGGGCGGCGATGTCGTCGACGACCGCGGCATACTTCGCCTCCTCGGTCCGGTAGACGAGATCGGCCTGGTCGCGGCGGATCATCGGCATATTGGTCGGGATCGGGACGACGCCGAGCTGATAGATCGAGTGGAGTTCGGCGGCCTCGGTCTGGGCCGTGCCCGTCATGCCGGCGAGCTTGTCGTACATCCGGAAGTAGTTCTGGAGGGTGATCGTCGCGAGCGTCTGGTTCTCGTTCTTGATCTCCACCCTCCTTGGCCTCGATGGCCTGGTGCATGCCGTCGTTGTAGCGGCGGCCGGCGAGGATGCGGCCGGTGTGCTCATCGACGATGAGGATCTCGCCGTTGATGACGACGTAGTCCTTGTCGCGGTGGAAGAGTTCCTTGGCCTTGATCGCGTTGTTGAGATAGCCGATCAGGGGGGTGTTGACCGATTCGTAGAGGTTGTCGATGCCGAGATAGTCCTCGACCTTGTCGATGCCCGACTCCAGGACACCAACGGTCTTCTTCTTCTCGTCCACCTCATAGTCGCCCCGGCCGGACTCGAACTCCCCGCGGTGCAGACGGGTGACCATCTTGGCGAATTCGGTGTACCACTTCGTCGGCTGGTCGGCCGGGCCGGAGATGATCAGCGGGGTGCGGGCCTCGTCGATGAGGATGGAGTCGACCTCGTCGACGATGGCGAAGTTGTGCCCGCGTTGGACCAGCTCGTCGGTCGACCACGCCATGTTGTCGCGGAGATAGTCGAACCCGAACTCGTTGTTGGTGCCATAGGTGATGTCCTTGGCGTACTCGACCCGGCGCTCCTCCGGGGTCATCGACGACAGGATGCACCCGGTTTCCAGGCCAAGGGCCCGGTGGACCCGGCCCATGAGTTCGGACTGGTAGCCCGCGAGGTAGTCGTTGACGGTGACGACGTGGACGCCCTTGCCGGACAACGCATTGAGATAGCACGGGAGCGTGGCGACCAGCGTCTTGCCCTCACCGGTCTTCATCTCGGCGACATTGCCCATGTGGAGGGCGGCGCCCCCCATGATCTGGACGTCGAAGTGGCGCTTCCCCAGCGTCCGCTTGCTGGCCTCCCGGACTGCCGCAAAGGCCTCCGGCAGGATCGCGTCGAGGGTCTCACCGGCCGCGAGCCGCGCCTTGAACTTGTCGGTCTCCTCGCGCAGTTCGGCGTCGGTCAGCTTCTCGAAGTCGTCCTCGATCGCGTTGACCTGGGCGGCGATATTCTCCAGCCGCTTGAGGGTCCGGCCTTCACCGGCGCGCAGCAACCGCTCGACGAACTTGGGGGGCACGCGTCACTCCTGAGGGTCGACATGGATCCCACCTAGCGTAATCGAGGGACCACGACGGCCAAACGCCTCGCGCTCGCCCCGGGTTCCGGCCGACTCCGTTGCCCAGGCCGGGCGCGGCGGGCTCCCCTGCCCACCGGAAAAACGGCGGACCGGTCCACGCCTTCCCTGCCAGGATTGGCCGTATGCCGTTCCCCGACATCGTCCCCGAACTCGCCGACGGTGTGGCCCGCCTACGAGCCCACGCCGCGGGAGACATCCCGCGCATCGTCGAACAGTGCACGGACCCGGTCTCCATTCGGTGGACGACGGTGCCGGTGCCCTACGTCGAGGCGTCGGCGCGGGAGTGGGTGGAGGCGATCGGACGCGAGTGGGAATCCGAGAAAGGCAACCGGTATTGGGCGATCACCGCTGCCGACGACCCGGACGGGCGCTTCCTCGGGGCCATCGATGTCCGCCCCAAGGGCGCGGGCATCGCCACGATCGGCTATGGCCTGCACCCCGAGGGCCGTGGCCGCCACCTCATGACGTCCGCGCTGCGGCTGGCCACCCAGTGGTGGTTCGACCAGGGCGGTGTGCGGATGGTGTGGGAGGCCAACCGCGGCAACTTCGCCTCGTGGCGGGTCGCGTGGGCGTGTGGCTTCACCTTCGAGGTGGCCCTTCCCCAGATGTTGGACGACCGGGGGCACGCCAGGGACGGGTGGCGCGGCAGCATTGGGCTCGACGGCGATCTCGCCAGGCCGGTGGCACCCTGGTTCGATCCGCCGGTCCTCGACGGTGAGCGCGTGCGGCTGCGGCCGTGGGCGGACGATGACGTCGCCTGGGTCGAGCCCGGCGACTCCCCCGCCCACTTCATGCCGCCGGGCTCCGAACCCACGCGGGAGACCTTCGCGGACTGGGTGCTCCGGCGGCGCGAACGGATGTCGCGCGGCCAGGCCCTTCACTGGGCGATGGCCGACGCGGACAGCAACCGTGCCCTCGGCGATCTCATGATCGGTTTCCACCAGCAGGAGAAGGGCAGCGGGGAACTCGGCTACTTCCTCTTTCCCTCGGCCCGCGGGGGTGGCCGGGCGGGCGCGGCGACGGCACTCGCCGTCGAGCATGCGTTCACACCGGCACGCCACGGCGGCCTCGGGCTACGGCGGCTGCTGGCGTTGACGCTCGCCGACAACGACCCGAGTTCGCGGCTGCTGGAGCGCCTGGGATTTCGGGAATGGGGCCGCGAGCCGCGGTTCTGTGCGCGGGAGGACGGGACGTATGACGACGCCCGCCACTGGGTGCTGCTGGCTCCGGGGACGACCTAGGCGGGTCGAGGCGCCCCCCACGGCGACGACGACCGGTATGGCGGCCGGAACGCCCATCGGGTGTTTCGACCTCACCGAGCCCGACCACGGCTCTACGGGAACGCGGGGGGAGTCTCCCCCGCGCTCCCGCTGGTCCGCCTACCGTGGGGCGGGGGTCGAATTGAGGATCGTGGCGAGCCGGGCGGATCGGCGGATGAGGACCTTGTCGGCCAGCAGAACCAGCACCAGGGTGAGCCCGAACAGCGGGAATACGACCCCGAGGATGACCAGAGCCGCAATCAGCCATGGGGTGGAGCGGATCGGCAGATGTCCTCGCGGGGCATCCAGCCCGGAGCGGCGTCGGCGCCACCACATGATCGGCGCGGTGACGCACAGGAAGATCACGGCCACGCAAAACAGGAACGAGGCCCAGAAGCTCAGGGGCCCGAAGCGCTGGCCCTCGTGCAGCGCGATGCCTTGGCTGACGGCCTTGGCCACCGGCGAGTACTGGTCGTAGCTGTAACGCCCGGCGACGGCCCCGGAGTACTGGTCGATATGGACGACCCGTTCCTTGCCGACGTCGCCAAAGGCTGTCGCGGCCTTGTCGTGCCACATGTCCGTCATCGCCGAGAAGACATCGTCGGCCTTGGCGGGGTAGGCGATATAGAGCGGGCCGGTGAGGCCATCCCTGGCCGCCGCGGCCATGACCACGTCGATACCGATCCGCATCGCTGTTCCGGTGCCGGTGCTGCCGGGGGTGGCGCCCATACCAGGCATCCCAGGCATGTCGTTGCCGTTCTGGCTCCCGCTCGTGGGGAGGGGAGCAGCACCTTCGGCCCAAGGCGCAGGCAAGGAGTTGGAGCCGGCGGCGACGAGCTTGGCTCCGAGATTGGAGGTGGCGCCCGGATCGTTTCCCCACATCGACAGTGAGGTGCCGGTGGCGAACCGTTGGAAGGTGTGCCCGAACAGGCCGGTCCAGGGCAGCGCGGAGACCACCATGAACAGGATGGCGACGCCGGCGATTGCGCCCACCTTGGCGTGCCGGGACCGAGTCAATGCTCCTGCGGCCCTCTTGGCCACCGCGGCCGCCCGGGCAGTCCGCCCCCGCCAATAGAGGTAGTACCCGGTCAGGGCCATGACGATCGACCAACACGTCGCGGTCTCGATGAGCCGGTCCCCGAAGCTGCCGACCGTGAACGGTTCCTGACTGAACGGGTCGGTCCCGAGCTCGGCCTTGGCCGGGTCCCCGAAGAGAATCGTCCCGTGGATCTGGGACGCCACATTGCTCAGCAATGTGTCCGGGTTGTGCTCGCCGAGGACCTTGCCGGTGTAGGGGTCGACATACACGTTCAGGGTGCGGTTGTCGGCCGTCGTCAGAGTGAAGTATGTCGACCTATCCTCCGCGGCCGTCTGCACGGCGGTCACGGTGGCTCCCTCTCGACCGGCGAGGGCGGCCTTCTCCTGCACCGACAAGGGCTGCATTGCCCCGTACGCCGGCGGCGCATAGCGAAGTGCCGGTTCCTGGATCGGGTCGATCCACCACTTGCACAGCATCATCAATCCGGTGACTGCCAGGATCGCGAAGACCGGCACCACGAGCAGAGACGCATAGAAATGCCACCGCCAGAATGCCCGGAACAACCCGGTGTGGCCACCCCGGGCATCGCGGCGAGCATCTCGATCGGCTCCCGATTCGACGGCACCGTCCTCGGCGTCCGGGGAGGCTTCCTGGGTCATCGGGGCGGCCATGTGCTACTCCTGACATCATCCGTGCGGTACTGTCGTGGCCGGCAGACTACAGCGAGTAGACATGGAGTGTCTACCTACTGTAGACATCAATGCCATGTGAGGCTCCACACGACAGTGGGTGGTGCGGCGGGAAGGGGCAGCGGTGATTCGGCGTCACGGGCCGGGAGAGCTGGAGGGATTGGTGCTGAGCCGGTTGCGGGAGGCACCCGAGCCCTTGACCGGACGGCAGGTCTGGGCTTCCTGCACCGTGGACGGTGATTCCCACGGGCCGGCGCGGACGACGGTGCTGACCGTGTTGGCCCGATTGGAGCACAAGGGCGTGATCAGGCGCCTGGACGGTGACCCGGTCCGGTTCGAGGCCGTGCGCGCCGAGTCCGAGGCGGTGGCGGCGCAGATGCAAACGCTGCTCGAGCGCGCCAGCGACCGACACGCTGTCCTCCTGCAGTTCGCCGGATTGCTCGACGCAGAGGACCTGGCCGCACTGGCTCAAGACCCGGGGGAGGTTCGGTGAGCGGGCCGGACGCGGGAAGACCGACGTGGGAGCACTGACGTGGGCGCACTGACGGGGGAGGCACCCGCTGCGGCGATCGTGGCCCTTCTCGGGCTGGCCACCCTCCTGGGGCTTTGTGATCTCGCGTTTCATCCACGGACATGGCAGCTGCGCCGGCCCGGAATGGCCCTGCGTGCTCAGAGCGCCGCGGCCGCGCTCCTGGCGGGCGTCCTGGTGGTCGGCATACTGGCCATCGCGGTGTGGGGTGAGTCGGCTCGGGTGGCTCCGCAGGCCCACCCGTGGCTCGGTGTCTTGCCGACCGTGACGTTCGCGGCGGCGCTCTTCGTCGCCGGCGGCGCCCTCGGCATCATCGCCGGGCGGCGCGAGGTGCTCAGCCGGGGGGATGTCGACGTGGACCGCACCATCAGGACTCTGATTGCCCTCAGTGAGCGCCAGCAGCGCCGCGGAGACCTCACCATCAGCTACATCGATGCGGCACACCCGTTCGCCTGCGCTGTTCGTGTTGACGGCCCGCACGTCCTGATCACCTCCGGGCTGCGACGCCACCTCACGCATGCGCAGATCGAGGCGATCGTGGCACATGAAGCCCACCACCTGACGGCCGGCCACGACCGACACCTGCGCCGGGCCCGGCTCGCCGCAGCCTGTCTCCCTGTCGTCACCGCCTGCCGCCGCCACGAACGCCGGGTTCGACTGCTGATCGAACTGGCCAGCGACGACCATGCCGCCCGGCACTGCGGTGCCGTCACCACAGCCCAAGCCCTGGAGAGCTACCAGCTCGCGGCACCCACGCCAGGCACCACGGAACGCGCCCGGCGACTGCGAGACTCCATGCACCCCGCGTCATCCGGCTCTCGGTGAGTCAGAGGCCTCAGCCGACGAGGCCGAGCCAGCGAGCCATCAGATCGAGTTCCGCCTCCAGCGCAGCGCGGTCCGCGGTGCCGCCCCGACCCGGCTCCCAGGTGACCCGCTGCAGCCGAAGCACGCCGGCGGCGCGATCCGCCTTCAGGTCCACCCGCCCGACCAGGTCCTCCCCGAGGAGGAAGGGCAGGACGTAGTAGCCGTGCACCCGCTTCGGCGCGGGGACATAGATCTCCAGGCGGTAGTCGAACCCGAACAGGGCGAGCACCCGGTCGCGGGTCCAGATCAACGAGTCGAACGGGCTGAGCAGGGTGCGGGCCTCGATCCGTCGCGGCCGGCGAGCGTCGCGGTGGACGTATGCCGGCCGCCGCCACCCGTCCACCGTCACCGGGACGAGCGCGCCCCGGTCGACCAGGCTCGCGATGGCGGGCCCGAGCGCCGCCACGGGGAGGCGGAAGTAGTCGCGAAGGCATTGCGCCGTCGCGATCCCGTGGGCGCGCGCGGCGATCTCGACCAGTCGGACGTATGCCGTATCCGCCCCCGGCCGCTCGGACAGGGTGAGGGCCTGCGGGTGAACCGCCGGTGGCAGGACGTGGGGGAGGGCGGCATACCGACGCTCGAATTGGGTGGTGCGCCCGGCGGAGGTGATCTCTCCCGCCCAGAACAGGTGCTCCAGGGCGTTCTTGACCAGCGACCAGTTCCAGCCCCAGTCCTCCCGGGACCGGGCCAGGTCGTGGTCGAGCGCGGCCTCGACCTGCCGGGAGGTCAGCGGGCCACGGGACTCGACCTCCGCCCGAACGGCCGCGACGAGGTCGGGGTGCTCCGTCGCGACCCGCTGCATCCCGCCCCAGGCCTCCGAATGAGCGCGACGCATCCGGAAGTCGAGCAATGGCCACGTCGCGGGCGGGATCAGGCTGGCCTCGTGAGCCCAGTACTCGACGAGGCGCCGAGGGGCGCGGTCACGGGCCCGGTCGAGGAGGGCCACGTCATACGGACCGAGCCGGGAGAAGAACGGCAGGTACTGGCTGCGGCAGACCACATTGACGCTGTCGATCTGGATGACGCCGACCGTGTCGATGACGCGCTGGAGATCACGGGTCGTCGGCGTGCCCTCCGGACGCGGGCGGGCGAACCCCTGGGCGGCCAGCGCCATCCGGCGCGCGGCCGCTTGGCTAAGACGCGGCGGAGTCGACAGCGCCGGCGCCGTCGATGTCGGCCACCTCGAGGTGGATGACGCCGTAGTTCCAGCCGCGGCGACGATAGACCACGCTCGGCCGGCCGGTGTCGGAGTCGAGGAAGAGGAAGAAGTCGTGGCCGACGAGTTCCATCTCGCGTAGCGCGTCGCCGAGGGTCATCGGGGCGCTGGTGTGGACCTTCTCGCGGACCTCGATCGGCGAATCTCCCACGGCCCCGAAGAGATCGCGGTCGGCGTCCGCGGACTCCCCTGCTGCCGCATCGGCCGCATCGACCTCGCCGGCACCGATGGGTGCGGCGCCGGCGGTCACCGGCGCGAGGTCGGGCGCGGCGGCCACCGGCTCGGGTGCGCGCCGGCGGCGGTTGACCCGGCGCTTGTCGCCCGCACGGCGCAGCCGCTCGGTGAGCTTGTCCATCGCCATCTCGAACGCGGCGTACTTGTCGTCGTGGCTCGCCTCGGCGCGGATGACCGGACCACGGGCGTGACAGGTCACCTCCACGCGCTCGGACGCCTTGGCCTGACGTGGGTTGGGCTCGTGGGTCACCAGGACATCCACCCGCAGGGTGCGGGGAGCGAGCTGCTCCACTTTGCCCATCCGGTCCGCGACGTGGGCGCGGAAGCGATCGCTGAGCTGAATGTGACGACCGGTGACGACAAGGTCCATGAAGATGCTCCTTCGGCGAATAGGGAAAGGCGTAACGGATCGAGGTGGAATCACTGGCCTGACGGCATCCACCACCCCCTCGACTCCGCCGGTGCCGGGCTCGAAGGTCCCATGTCGAAACGCTATACCTTTCCCGGACCGGGCTCGGGAGGGCCGCGAGATCTCTCGGTCTCATCGCGGGGAACCCGGCGCGGCGTGGCCGCCAGGACGGCCGCCCCCAGAACCACTCCACCCGCCTCGGTGACGGCCCGGGCACCCTCGACGAGCGTCGCGCCGGTGGTGACGACGTCGTCGCAGAGGAGGACCGCAGCTCCGGGAGGGAGGGCCCGGGTGGCCCGCATCGCGCCGGCCACATTGCCGGCGCGCCCTGCCGCTGAGAGCCCGGCCTGATCCGCTAGCCGCCCGGTCACCCGGAGGGCCGGGCACCACGGCATGCCTGCCAGCCGGCTGGCCGACCGGACGAGATCACCGACCGGGTTGTCTCCCCGCGCCCGCATCGCCGCGGGCGCACTGGGGAGCGGCACGAGGAGGGCGCAGTCGGGGACGGACGGGGAGTCGGGGACGGACGCGGAGTCGGGGACAGACGCGCAGTCGGGGACGGACGCGGAGGAGAAATGGTGGGGGGCCACGGCATCCGACACCACCCGGGCCAGGAGGGGGGCCAAGACGGAGCGCAGATCGCGCCGCTCCTCATCCTTGTAGGCCCGAATGAGCCGAGCCAGGGTCCCCAGATAGGCACCCGCCGCGGCGACAGGGACCAGCCCGGGCGGTGCGGGATGAGGGCGCACTCGTGCCGGGCCATCGGCGAAGAGCCCACCGACCAGGTCGTCGAGGCAGGCGTCGCACACGCTGTCGGGGGACGGGGCCCCGCAGGCGCCGCAGGCCAGCGGCAGCAGGAGGTCGAGGGCCGCGACCCCCAAGGCCCGCATCCACCCAGTGGTCATGCCGCCAGCCAAGCGCGCTCCTGGAAAGAGGGCCAGCGACGGGCACCCGGGCTGTGGACGGAGCGCATTCGTGGCGGCCTCGGCCCTGTGGACGACCCGGGGCGGGTGCGCCGCGCCGCCCTCACCCGGCGTCGCCCTCACCCGGCGTCGTCAGCGGCCGGGTGAGACCAGCTCGCTCGCACTCGACGGCAACGCCTGCCAGTGATCCCCCGCCCGGACGAAGGCGTGGCCCTGGTCGGAGACGATCGCGAGATTGCGGGAGCCGCCAAGGGTCGTGATCGAGGCGGCCCGGTCGATCGGTGCCAGCGGGGTGATGTCGTCGCCGAGAGTGACCAGATAGGGCAGCGCCTTGGTGTCCGGACCGGCGAGCACGGCGACCTCGGTCGGGGAGGTCCACACGACGTCCCGAAGGTGGTCGAGGGCCCCGGCGAGCCGCAACGGAGTCGCCGAGACCAGGGTCGGGGCGCCGCCGGCGTCACGGCCGACCCCGGCGATGTCGAGCCGGGCGTCCTTCCCGGCCTCGTTCGTCGAGACGATCGCGATGCGGGAGCCGTCCACGGACACGGCCACGGCCACCGGCAGCCGCCGGGAGAGCCAGGCGACGGGCACGGGCTGCGCGGCCACACCGGAACCGGTAAAGGGGCCCGCATTGGAATCGATGGTCCATAGTCGCGCCGTCGATCCCGGGTCGAACGCCTTCCCACCGACCCACAGATAGCCGAACCGGTCGTAGGTCGGGGCGGTGAGTTTCTGTGCGAACCCCTCGGGTTCGACGCTCTGGCCGTTGCGATATCTCGCCAGTCCGGTGCCATCGCTCCCCCGCGCGGCGAGTTCCTCCCCAGTGAACGACAATGCGAGCCCGCTCCACGCCTTGGGCACGTCGGGGAAGGGCGACTCGCGGTGGACCGGGTCGGCGTCGGAGCGCAACAGGGCATTGATGTCGGTGGCGAAGACACGATCACCGAAGCGCACCATCGGTTGGACCCCCGCGGCGACGTCGAGGTCGCGGAACCCCAGTTCCGAGGCCGACAACACCGGAGGAACCGCGCGAGCCGCCTCCAGCACCGCCCCGTCGACGGTCACCGTGACCCCGGAGATGCTCGGGGCCTGGGTCAAGGTCGCCGCCAGTTGGGCCCAGATATCGCTGCGCGTCTCGCTTTGTCCGTATGCCGCACCCGCCTCGATCGGGACCGTCGCGACCCCGCCCCGGACCGCGACCGCCCCCCCGAGCTGGGCCGTGGCCAGACCCGTGCGGACCGCCCCCTCGAGATAGGTCGGTGGCGGACCGAGCAGGGCGCGAGTCAGCCCCGTCGCCAACCGGGTGACCGGAAGCCAGCGCACATCGGGGATCAGGGTTCGCCCGACGAGCGCGGGGTAGTACAGGGTCACCGGGCGCATGACCTGATCGAGGCTCGTCGTGCGCACCCACCGCCCGAAATCGGCACTGGTCTGGTCGATCCGCCACTGGCCGTCCACTTGGGTCAGGTGGACGGACATACTCGCGACCGAACCCTCGGGTGCCGACGCCGCGCGCCCGGCGGAGTCGATGGCCGAGACGAGGGGGGCTTTCACGGCATACCACCGCTGGCCGGTGGAGGTGATGTCGAGCGCATGGGCGGGGTCGATGACCTCGGTGGTCACCCCGGGATCCCAAGTCGCGACCAGCGACTTGGTGAGGAACGACTGGGCGACGCTGAGCCGCTCGGCCGTCACCTCGTCGGCATGGAGGAAACCGGTGATGATCTCCTCTGGTGTGGCGCCTGGAGTGGGGCCGGCCGGGAGGTAGTACACCGGATCCGGCACCGGCTCCTCGACGCCCAAGCCCGTGTGGACCGTGGTATCGGGGCGGATGCCGAGGCAGCCCGTCAGCAGCGAGAGCGTGGCCGCGCCAACCGCGCAACGCACCAGTCGGCGGCTCATGTCTGGAGCCGTTCGCGCTTGTAGGGGCGAAGCCTCGTCGTGGCCTCGGGGCCGGGATCGGTGGCCGGGATCAAGTGCAGCGGGGAGGATGCGATCGCGCCCCCGGCCGCCCTCGGCAGCGTCAACCGGAAGACCGAGCCCTCCCCCGGGCGTCCCCACGCCTCGAGCCACCCGTTGTGGAGGCGGGCATCCTCGAGGGAGATGGCCAGTCCCAGGCCGGTGCCCCCGGTGGTCCGGGCCCGGGCGGGGTCGGCCCGCCAGAACCGGCCGAAGACGAGCGCCGCCTCGCCCGGCCGCAACCCGACGCCGAGGTCGCGGACGGTGACGGCCGCCGCGGAGGCATTGCCCCCGACCGTGACCGTGACCGGCATCCCCTCACCGTGTTCGAGCGCGTTGACCAGCAGGTTGCGCAGGATGCGTTCGACCCGCCGGGCGTCGATGTCCGCGACGACCTCGCCGGGTGGAGTGATCAGCCGTATGCCGCTCCCCTTCGCCCGCGCGAGCGTGTCGACCGCCTGGATGGACCGCCGGACGACGCCGACGAGATCGACCGGATCCGCCTCGAGATTGGCCGCCCGGGCATCGAACCGGCTGATCTCGAGCAGGTCGGCGAGGAGGTTCTCGAAGCGGTCGAGTTCGGTGCTGAGCAGTTCGGCCGAGCGGGCCAGGTCGGGGGTGAAATCACCGCGCCGGTCGTGGATGACGTCCGCCGCCATCCGGATCGTCGTCAAGGGGGTTCGCAACTCGTGGGAGACGTCCGAGACGAAGATCTGCTGGACGCCGGAGAGATCCTCCAACTGCCGGATCTGACTCTGGAGGTGGTCGGCCATGTCGTTGAAGGACCGGCCGAGGAGGGCGAGTTCGTCGTCGCCGGTACTCGGCATACGTTCGTTGAGGTTGCCCGCGGCGAGGCGTTCGGCGACCTCGGCGGCCCGCTCGACCGGCCGCACCACCTGACGGGTGGCGAGCCAGGCGATTCCGGCCAGGAAGGTCAGCAGGGCGGTCAGGCCGATGAGGAAGACCCGCCGGATGAGGGCCAGGGTGTTCTCCTCGCGATCCATCGGATAGATGAAGAAGATCTCGTGGATGCCCGCCACCCGCACGTCGAGCTGGGTCCCGACGACGACGGCAGGTATGGTCGTGCGGCCCGAGGAGTCCGCCGCCGAGTCGGCGAGGACGGCGGAGCGGTCCAAGAGGATGACCATGCTGTGTTGGCGGCCGGGGTCGGCGTCGACGGCCTCGCGCAAGACGATCGGAACCGGTGAGGTCGTCAGGCCGCCGGCGAAGACGCTGGACAGGCGGGAGGCGCTGCGATTGGTCAGGGCCGGCATGAGCGCGACGAACCGGCTGGCCTCCGGCGGTGGCGGGGCGAGTGAGGTGATCTGGGTCCGGGCGAACGCATTGAGGTCGACCAGGCTCTGGGTGTCGTTGTTGTCGAAGTCGTCCTTGGCGGCCTTGGCCAGGGAGCGGGCCTCGATCTGGGCGGTGCGGACCCGGTCGGCCTTGAGGCCGTCGGCGATCTGCTGATAGAGGTAGGCCCCGACCCCGCTGATGGCGAGGAGACCGGCGACGACGGTGGAGATGACGACGCGGCGCTGCAGCGACGAGCGCCACAGCCACGTCAGCCAGCGCAGCGGATGGGCCCGCCGTTCCCCGTCTGACGGCATCGTCAGCCGGGGCCGGCCTTGTAGCCGACGCCGCGGACGGTGATGACGATCTGGGGGTTCTCGGGGTCGTGCTCGATCTTGGAGCGCAGCCGCTGGACGTGGACATTGACCAGGCGGGTGTCGCCCGCGTGGCGGTACCCCCACACCTGCTCGAGGAGGACCTCGCGGGTGTAGACCATCCACGGCTTGCGGGCCAGGGCGAGCAGGAGGTCGAACTCCAGCGGGGTCAGCGGGATGCTCTGCCCGCCGCGTTTGACGGAGTGGCCGGCGACGTCGATGGATAGGTCGCCGATCTCGAGCTTCTCCGGCTCGGCTTCGTCGGCGCGCCGCAGGCGCGCCCGGACCCGGGCGACGAGCTCGGCCGGCTTGAAGGGTTTGACGACGTAGTCGTCGGCCCCGGATTCGAGGCCGACGACCACGTCGACGGTGTCGGTGCGCGCGGTGAGCATGACGATCGGGACGCCGGATTCGGCGCGGATGCGGCGGCATACCTGAATCCCGTCCAGGCCCGGGAGCATGACGTCGAGGAGGACCAGATCGGGCTTGGTCTCCCGGAAGGCCGTCAGCGCGGACGCGCCGTCGGCGACATGGGACACCTCCAGGCCCTCCCCGCGCAGGACGATCCCCAGCATCTCGGAGAGCGCCAAGTCGTCGTCGACGATCAGAACCCGGGACTTCACCGGCGCCGCTTCCTTCCTCCGCGAGATGTCGGGCCCATTGTCACATAGCGATAACGACGCGCCGGCGCGGCGCACGGGTGTTCGCGAATCGGCTCGTATCCGCGAATCCGATCCGGCAGTGGGCGGGTCCACGCCGCCCAGACGCCGTCAGTAGCGATAGTGCTCCGGCTTGTAGGGCCCGGCGACGTCGACCCCGAGGTACTCGGCCTGGTCCTTGCGCAGTTCCGTGAGCTCGACGCCGAGGGCGTCGAGGTGGAGGCGTGCGACCTTCTCGTCCAGGTGCTTGGGGAGGGTGGTGACGGTCGGGTGGCCGTTCTCGTCGGCATACGACTCGGGGTGGTTGAAGAGCTCGATCTGGGCAATCGTCTGGTTGGAGAACGAGTTCGACATCACGAAGCTCGGGTGACCCGTGGCATTGCCGAGATTCATCAGGCGGCCCTCGGACAGGACGATGATCGAGTGGCCGTCGGTGTAGGTCCACTCGTGGACCTGCGGCTTGATCTCGGTCTTGGTCACGCCCGGGGTGGCGGCGAGGCCGGCCATGTCGATCTCGTTGTCGAAGTGGCCGATATTGGCGACGATCGCCTTGTTCTTCATCCGCGCCATGTGCTCGGCGGTGATGACGTCGAAGCAGCCGGTCGCGGTGATGAAGATGTCCCCGAACTCGGCCGCCTGGTCCATCGTGGTGACCTGGAAGCCCTCCATGGCGGCCTGCAGCGCACAGATCGGGTCGATCTCGGTGACGACGACCCGGGCGCCCTGGCCCGCGAGCGATTGGGCACAGCCCTTGCCGACGTCGCCGAAGCCTGCGACCACGGCGACCTTGCCGCCGATGAGAACGTCGGTGGCGCGGTTGAGGCCGTCGACGAGGGAGTGGCGGCAGCCGTACTTGTTGTCGAACTTGCTCTTGGTGACCGAGTCGTTGACATTGATCGCGGGGAAGAGCAGGTCACCGGCCTCGGCGAGCTGATAGAGCCGGTGGACACCCGTGGTCGTCTCCTCGGTGACGCCCTTGATGCCTGCCGCGATCCGCGTCCACTTCTGCGCATCGGCCGCCATGGTGCGGCGCACGAGGTCCTTGAAGACCGCGAACTCCTCGGAGTCGGCGTCGGTGGTCGGCGGGACCTGCCCGGCCTGCTCCCACTCCCGGCCCTTGTGGACGAGCATCGTCGCGTCGCCACCGTCGTCGAGGATCATGTTGGGCCCCTCGCCGCCGGGCCAGGTGAGGATCTGGTCGGTGCACTCCCAGTACTCCGGGAGACTCTCGCCCTTCCACGCGAACACCGGCACACCCGCCGGGTTCTGCGGGGAGCCGCCGGGGCCGACGACGACGGCGGCAGCGGCCTCGTCCTGCGTGGAGAAGATATTGCAGCTGGCCCAGCGCACCTGCGCGCCCAGGGCGACAAGGGTCTCGATGAGGACGGCCGTCTGGACGGTCATGTGCAGCGAGCCGGCGATCCGGGCGCCGGCCAGGGGCTGGGCGGGGCCGTACTCCTCGCGCAGGGCGATCAGGCCCGGCATCTCGTGCTCGGCGAGGCGGATCTGGTGGCGACCGGCCGTGGCGAGGCCCAGGTCGGCGACCCGGTAGTCGAAGGCCGCGTTCGCGGCGGCTGGGGTCGCGTCGGTGGGGGTGGTGGCGTCGGGGTGGGCGGACGGCATACGGACAATCCTTCGTGGGGTGGGCGGACGGCAACGCCGGTCGCGCGGGGTCGTGCCACCGCCGACATGGTCGTATGCCGATGAACTCACCGGCGCCGCCGCTCTCGGCGCGCGGGTTATCACCCACGCCGGGAGCGCCAGTCTACCGGCTCCGGGCGGGCGACCGGACGGGCCGATCAGCCGGGGGAGGTGTCAGCGCGGGGAGGTACCGATCCGCAGGGCGGCGACCGCCGGGGAGGTGGTCGGGTCGAGGCCCTGCCCGAGGGCGAGATAGGCCGCCGCGAAGTCGATGTGGGCGATGAGGTCGGCAAGGCGGACCAGCGGGCCGGCGTCGTCGGCGGCGGGGCACAACTCCCGCACCTGGACCCCCCTGCCCTCGGCGAGGTCGAGCACGCCCTGGGCGACATTGTGCCGAGCGGCATCGCCGGGCGTCGGGTGGGCGGGCAGGAGGTCGCGGACCGCGAGCAGCGCGAGGTGGGTGCTGGGGGTGTCGAGATAGGGGTCGGTGAAGATGTCGTGTCCACCGTCGTCCGCCGTGGGTGGGGCGAACGGCCCGTCGAGGCAGGCGACCAGGGCGGCGGCGGCATCGGGGAGTTGACCGGGCAGCGCCGGTGTGCGGGCGGTCCGCGCGAGCATGAGGCCGGCCCGGCGGGCGGCGACGCCGGTGAGCGCGCCGTCGGCGAGGATCAGCGGAATCCGGCCGGCGAGGTCGGTGGCCAGCACCTTGGCGGGATTGACGAACGATTCCGAGGACGGCCGGCACGCCGCAGCGACCTCGTCCAACCGGTCGGCGACCGCCGCCAGGTCGGTCGTCGGCCCCGCGAGCACCCCGAACGCCTCGAGGGTCCGCACCGCCGTCGCCACCAGGGACCAGGCTGCGGTGCGCGAGGCGCGCCCGCCCTCCTCCAGTGGCAGGTGTATGCCGCGGGCTCGCCCCACGGCATACGCCAAGGGGGAGGCGGGGGCGCTCACGCCGACGACCATCGCACCGCGCCGCCCCGCCTCGTCGGCCAACTGGACGGGGCCGGTGGCCGAACCCGAGACCGACACGGCGAGAACGAGATCCAGCGGGCCGACCCACCCGGGGAGGGAGCCGCCCCGGGCATGGGTGACGCCGATGGGCGAGGAGGCGGCGGCCAGGGTCGCGGCCACGTCGGCGACGAGATCGTCGGCACCCATCGCCGCGACGACGACGGCCCGAGGCCGCTCGTCGCGCCCCGCGGTCGGGAGTGCGGATTCGGCAGCCAGGGTGGCCGCGCGCCGCACCTGGGCACCGGCCGTAGCGAGCGACCGGAGGAACTCGCCGCGGTCGAGGTCGGCGAGGTGCGCGGGGCCGTCGATCCGGTCGACGTCGAATGCGGGCATCGGGATCAGCTGGCCGTGCGGGCCTCGTCGATGAGGAGGACGGGGATGGCGTCCGTCACCGGATAGATGCGTCCGCAGGAGGCATCGGTGCAGGCCAGCTCCGGTCCGTGGCCGTCGTCGATGTCGGTGAGGGTGGCCAGGCAGGCGGGGCAGCGGAGGATCTCCCGCACCCACGGCTCGATGCCGGTGGCGACGCCCTCGCCGGCTGCGACGCCGTCTCCAGCCGCGATGGTCGACGAGGCCGACGCCGTCGACTGAGCCGACGGAGTCGAGTTGGCGTCGGGCGCGGGGGCCGGAGCGGGCGCGGCGACCGGAGACGGAGTGGCGACCGGAGACGGAGCCGCGTCGGCGCGCACGAGCGCCAACACCTCATCGCGCACCCGCGCCATCGTGTCGGCGTCGGCGGCCTCGACATTGAGGCGCAGCAGGGGCTCGGTGTTGGACGCGCGAAGGTTGAGCCACCACATCGGGGCCTCTCCCGTCGCCGGGTGGGTGATCGTCAGCCCGTCCATCTCCTCCCCCGGCAGACCCTGAGAGGCGGCCCAGGCACGCACTCGCGCGGTGGCGGCGGGCACGTCGGCGACGGTGGAGTTGATCTCGCCGGACGCGGCATACGGGGAGAACTCGGCGACCAGATCCGACAACGGCCCGTCCTGCTCCCCCAGTGCCGCGAGGACGTGGAACGCGGCGAGCATCCCGGTGTCGGCGAACCAGAACTCCCGGAAGTAGTAGTGCGCGCTGTGCTCTCCCCCGAAAACCGCTCCGGCGGAGGCCATCTCGGCCTTGATGAAGGAGTGCCCGACGCGGGTGCGCACCGGGACGGCGCCCTTGGCGAGGATCAGTTCGCGGACCGCGGCGCTGCTGATGACGTTGTGGACGATGCGAACCTCGCCCGCGGGGACCCCGGCCGCGACCTCCTTGGCGATCTCGCGGGCGGCGACCAGTCCGGTGATGGCGCTCGGCGAGACGGGCTCACCGCGTTCGTCGACGACGAAGCACCGGTCGGCGTCCCCGTCGAAGGCGAGCCCGAGGTCGGCCCCGTGCTGGACCACGGCGGCCTGCAGGTCGACGAGATTGGCCGGGTCGAGCGGGTTCGCCTCGTGGTTGGGGAAGGTGCCGTCGAGGTCGAAATAGAGCGGCACGATGTCGAGCGGCAACGCCGGCAGTCCGGCGTCCGTGCCCAGGACGGCGGGGACGGTCAACCCGGCCATCCCGTTCGCGGCGTCGACGACGACCTTCAGGGGCCGTATGCCGCTCAGATCCACCAGGCCGCGCAGGAACCGGCCGTAGTCGGCGAGGAGGTCGCGGGTGCTCGCCTCCCCGGACCGGGCGGCGGTCACGCTGGCGCGGCCCGCGGCCACGATCGCCGCTGCCCGCTCGCGGACGGCCGTCAGGCCGCTGTCCTGCCCGACGGGCCGGGCGCCGGCACGGGTGAGCTTGATCCCGTTGTACTGAGCCGGATTGTGGCTGGCGGTGAACATCGCGCCGGGCAGGTCGAGGTCGCCGCTGGCGAAATAGAGGCCATCCGTGCTCGCGAGGCCGATCGTGATCGTGTCGATACCTGCGGCCCGGACGCCGGCCGCGAAAGCCTCGGAGAGTTGCGGGCTGGAGGCGCGCATGTCGTGTCCGACGACGACGGCCGCCGCCCCCTCGGGCCGCGCGACGACCTCTGCGAAGGCTGCGCCGAGCGCCCACGCGATGTCGGAGTCGAACTGGCTCGGGACGAGCCCGCGCACGTCGTAGGCCTTGACGATGTCGGTCAGATCACGAGAGGACACGAAGGGTCAGCCTACCGTCGGGTTCGTCGCCTCCCGGTCGAGGCAACCGGCGTCCCCGACCGTCGCGGCGAGCCGGCCGCGCGGTGTTCGTGTGCAGCGGTGTTCGTGTGCAGCGGTGTTCGGGTGCAGGGGCGCGAGGCATTCGGGCGCAGGGCGTTCTGGGTGCAAGGCTCGGGTGCAGGGGCGTTCGGTGCAGGGGTGTTCGGGTGCGCCGGGGCTGGTGCTTGGGGGGCTGGCGTGTGCCGGGGCGTCGGCGAGCGAGCCCAGGAGGGAGTTCAGTCCAGGAGGGAGTTCAGTCGGTGGGGGGTGCGACGACCCGCAGGTGCGTGGCCCGCGGAATGCCACCGCGCGAGGTCGCGCGGACCCCGCCGGGCTTGACCGGGGGGACACGGCGAGCGCGGGGTTCCTCGGCGGGACGCTGCTCTTGGCGAGCCTCGCGCACGACATTGGCGAGGGCTACGAGGTCGTCGTGGGTCTGCGGTAGCGAGTCCGCCGCCAGCCGCACCACCTCCCACCCGCGAGGGGCGGTCAACCGCTCGGCGTGCGACTCGCACAAGTCGTAGGAGTGGGGCTCGGCATACGTGGCCAGGGGACCGAGGACGGCGACCGAGTCGGCATACACATAGGTGAGCGTCGCGACCGCTGCCCGCCCGCAGGCGGTGCGCGAGCATTTCCGGGACAAGGTCACGCGCGAAGCCTAGGCCATGGCACGGACAGCCGCCCTCAGGCGACGGGCGACATAGCATGCGGGCATGCCTCGTGTGACCCGGGACCGGCGCGGACGCGGCCCCCGCGGACCCCTGGCCTGGCCGCCGGTGCCCGCGATGCGATCGCGCGCCGACTCCTTCGACGACCTCGTGCTCACCACCGCGGCCCGGCTCGAGCCGGCACTCGGGACCAGGTATGCCGGGACCGAGTTCGCCGTCGAGGACGTGCCCCCGAGCGATCCGGCTCCGTGGGAGACCCACAGCGTCCTCCTCGGCCGGCTTTTCCCGCCTTCGGGACGCCTGCCCGCACGGATCGTGCTGTACCGGCGGCCGATCGAGGCGCGGGCCCAGGACGAGGAGGAGCGCACGCTGCTTGTCGAGGACGTCCTGACCGAGCACGTCGCCGCGCTCCTGGGTGTGGCCCCCGAGGATCTCGTCGGGGAGTAGGAGCCGGGTTCGCGCCATCCCGGCAAAGCGGACCAGTCGTGCCCGCGACCGACGCGATCGGCCCGAGCCGTCGGGTGGGCGCGCCGGACTACTGGCGCACCTGCTCCACCGGCAGGTCCCGGCCCGCGAACCGGGCCCCCACGAGTGGGCGCACGGTGATCACCGCGTCGCCACCGGAGCCGACGGTGGTCACCACCGCGGCCCGAAGCTGACCCCCGCCCGTGGACGGTGTCACCCACACCGAGGCAATGGTGCTGACGTCGAGCGTCGTCGATGAGTCCTGGGCGAGCCGCAGGTGTTCGCTCGTCGCGACGCCGGACTTGTCGACGAGCGTGACATCGGCCTCCGCCGCACCACCCGAGGCGAGGAGAGACAACGTGCGGGTCGCGCTGGCGTCGCCGAGTGCCAGCGGCGCGAACGTCGTCCCGGCGGACGTCCGCAGGGCCGGCACGGCCGGGCTCCAGGCAAAATCGCTGATCCCGCCCTTGGCGGTCGACCGGGTCGAGGTGGCCGCCGCGACGACGGGCTGATCGGCGACGACCTCGATTCCGACGATGTCGGTCGGCAGGGTTGCAATCGGGACGTCGCGGATGGCGCCGGCGGGGACCCGCACGACCCCGGACCCCCGGCCAGAGCCGTCCGCCCGGTCCGCGTGATCAGCCGGACCTGAGCCACGGCGTCCGTCGTCCCGGTCGAGACCACCCGGACCGCCCCGGCCCCCGGGCCGGCGACAGCGGGGATGACCTGGCGTACGGCGGGCAGGGCGGTCGCCCCGGTGGCATCGAGGCCCCGGGGCGTGACCCCGTCGACCCAGGTGTCGATGAGCGTGACGCCGACAAGCCCGGACCGCGCGCCGACGTGGACGGCGGGGGCGGCCTCCTCGGGCGCGAGACCGTCGAGCAAGAGCGCGGTCCGTCCGCGGGCCGGAACCGTGACGATATTTCCGCCCGCGGCCTGAACCGGACCACCGACGCCGTGCATCGTCACCTCGACAGTGGCGGGATTGGCCCCCGGGTTGACCAGGAGGAGCCGCTCTTGGCGCCCGGCCCCGCCCCCGCCCCCGACGAGCCAGGCGTCGGCGGTGGGGTCGCCGCAGCTGGTCGAGATCAACCCTCGGACGCCGTGTTTGCGCGCAGCGGCGTCGGTCACGAGGCTCTCCTGAGCGCCGACAACGCCGACCGCGCGCGCCCCGGTTCCGGCGACAGCCAGGGGGCCCGGGTCCGTGCTGCGCCACTGGAGGGCACCGCTGGCGGCGGGGCTGGTCACCCCGGTGCTGGTCACGCCGGGGCCGGTGGCCCCGGGGGCGGTCGCAACTTCGACCTGCGTGAGCGGGCCGATGCGCAACCGAGGCGCTCCCCCGGAGTTGACCCCCACCGTGATCCCCGCGGCGGCGACGACCGACGCCGGTGCCGTGTCGGCCGTGAGGAGCGGCTGCGTCGTCACGTCGTCGACGCCGGCGACGCCGGTCAGTTCCGGGCCCGGGCAGGTCAGGAGCGTGTCGGTCAACGCGACCCGGGTCGACGCGACGGCGCTCGGGGCGGAGCCGATCGTGACGCTTCGATCGGTGGCGGTCGCGGCCGCAAGGACCGCACCGGCGCCACCGGCGGCGAGTAGCACCCGCGCGATCGCGGCCACACCGGGGCGGCTCATGACGTCGTCCAGGGGGCGCGAGGGCGGCTGCCCAGGGGGATGGCGAGGTACAGGAGGAAGAGGAGGGCCGCGGCATACAACCCGAGGAGGCCGCGGGGACGGGACGGGAGGGACACGCTCAGGTCGACCGGCCCGGCCGGGAGGGCGTATGCCGGGGGCTCCCCTCCCCGGACCGCGGCGACCACGTGGCCATTGGCCCGGACGACGGCGTGGTCGGCCCAGGCGGGCGGCTCGGCGACGATGAGCCGGGCACCGGCGGGCACAGTCAGGCGCGCCCGGGTCGCGCCATGCTGGCCGGTGACGGCGACGGTCTGGGCCGCGGAAGCGGTACTGGAACCGCCACTGGCATTGGTGCCGGCACTGGCGTTGGTGTCGGCATTGGCGTTGGTGTCGGCATTGGCATTCGTGTCGGCACTGGCGTCGGTCAGGCGCAGCCGGGAGGGAGCCAGCAAACCGGTGCCTGCGGCGGCGGGTTCGACGCGCCATACGGCCGCGTCGCCGTAGTCACCGATCCGGCTGAGGTCGTCGGTGGCGTCGAGCCGGTGCGCGACGGCGGGGGGCACCGGCGCCCGAACGACGAGGAAACCGACGCCCCAGCTGGCCAGCGTGGTCACCGCCGTCGCCGGGGGTGCGCCGCCGGAGTCGGTCAGATCCCCGATCGCCGTCTCGATGGCCGGGACGGTCACCGGCGCGGGGAGGAGGTCGCGGGCCGGGAGGGCGGGTTCGCGGCCGAGGACGGCATAGGTGATGCCGCCGCGGGTCGCGTCGACGACAAGGGTCCGGCTGGCGGCGGAGCCGGCCGCCTGGTCGATCGCCACCGCCGGGCGCGGATCGACCGTGGGCCGCAGCGCGTCGCCGAGACCGGTCAGGACGAAGCCGGCGACCACACCGCCGACGGCCACGACGCCCGCGAGGGCGGGCAGCCAGCGCAGTCGCGGCCGCAGGTCGACGTCACTGGCGTGTAGGCCCGCGATCAGAAGTCCGGCGAGAGCCAGGATCAGCCCCAACCCTGCCCAGCCGGCGACCACCTCACGGCCCTGCCTGATCCAGACCCGCGGCAGGAAGACCGCTGCCGCGATCCCCAGGACGATCAACGCCGCGGCCATCCAGGCCGGGCCGGCGGGCGCGGACCGGCGGATCAGGGCCAGGAGGCCAAGCGCGACCACTGGCGCGGTGAGCAGGACGGTGACGGCGTGGCCGGCCGCCGGATGCAGCAGCGCGAGTTGCTCCGGGGTCGGCCGGGTATCCGGAACACCGAGCAGCCCCCAGCCAGTCAGGAGGCGTAGCGGATTCTCCAGGACCTCGCGCAGAATGGGGGCGGCGCCGACCGCGATCGCCAGGAGGTAGCCGCCCGCCCGGCGGGCGGTGCGCCCGGAGCCGGCGATCGCCATACCCACGGCGAGGAGGGTGGTCACGACCAGGATTCCGGGAACGACGGTGGCGAGGAGGATGGCCGGGAGAGCGGCCGCGACGGTCGTCCCGGCGCGCGTGCTCGTGGTCAGGGCGGCCAGACCACCCAGGACGAGCGGGAGGAGGACGAGCAGGGCGAGTATGCCGATCCGCCCCTCCCCCACCCCCGCCGCCGCCACCGGCGAGCACGCCCACGCGAGGGCCGCCAGGGCCCGCGCCCAGCGCCGCCGGGTGAGTACGCGGCCGGCGACGTAGGCGCTCCACGCCGCCAGGGGACAGGCCAGGAGGAGGGCGACGCCGAGCAGCCCTCCGAGGGGATTGGCGCCGGCATCGTGGAAGGGAATGTGGTCCCAGAGCCAGACCAGCCCGGCCAGGACCGGCAGGCCGCTCGACCCCGGGTCGGCGGTGCCGAGTCCGGGGCCGCGCCAGCCATCGATCCAGCTGTGCCACAAGGCTCCTGCGCTCGCCCGCGCTCCGGTCAGTTCGCCGCCGGAGAAGCCGTCGCGGACTCCCCCAGCCAGGCCACTGGGCAGGGTGCGTCCGGCGACGACGGCGACGACGGCCGCCGCGATCACGGCCCACAGGCCCGGATTGCGCACCGCCTGCGCGTGCTCGGGGGCCGCAGCCATCGCGTCCTCGGTCTCGGGGTCGCCACCGGCCGCCGTGTCCGAACCGGGATCGGCGGCGACGCGCCCCGACGGGATCACCAGATCGTGGAGGCGATCGAGCGCCTGGTTGGCCACGACCGAACTGGGCACGAAGAGCCCCTGCAGGCTGTGCCGGTCGCCGCGCCGGAGGCGACGTGCCCGCCATCGGGCCGGTATGCCGCGCACCGGGTCGGCGAGACAGGTGAGGTCGGCGAACTCGCGCGCCGCCCCGCGGGGCCGCTTCAGGAGCAGCAGCAAGGTGCCGGCGACGATCGCCCCGAGGGCGATCCACAGGGCCAGGAAAGGCGCGAGGAGGAGTGGGCAACGCGTCAGCGCCACGCGGCGCGCCGCGCGGCGGTCCGCCACCGCCGTCGGGTGCGCGAAGGGATCGGCGATGCGGACCCGTGCCCGAGGGGCCAGGACGATATGCCGGCCGGACCGGTGTGCCCGCCAGCCGAGGTCGAGGTCGGCGCCGAGTCCGTCGAAGGAATTGTCGAAGCCGCCCAGATCGCGGAAGGCGTCGACGCGGACGAGGGCACCGGGGACGGGGGCGGCGAGGGCGTCGAGGCGGTCGTCATACTGCTGCTGGTCGGGTTCACCCGCCCGCGGGCGCAAGCGCAGCCGTCCGGCACGCGTCGACTGGATCCCGAACCGCTGCAGGCGTCCTGGCCGGTCCCAGTCCATGAGCTTGGGGGCCGCGAGTGCGCCGTCGCGCGTGCCGAACAGGGCGGCGATGAGGATCGTCAAGGCCTCCGGCTCCGGGCAGGTTCGGCCGGTGAGGACCCAAAGGGCATCGGGCATCGAGGAATCGGGGATCGCGGCATCGGGGATCGACGTGTCGCCGGGCTGCGCGGATTCGCTCGGGTCGGCGGCGCCCCTGTCAGCACCGGGAACCGGTCCGGGCGCCGCAGGATCGGTGAGACTCGCCATGACGGCGTCCCGGAGGCGGGTGCCCGGGGCGATCCGCCGGACACTCAGTCCGGGGAGGTCGTCGGCGAGGCCGACATTGCCCGCCAGGCGCTCCTCGAGATCGCCGGCGGGGGTGGCGTCGAGGATGCGGACGACGTCGGGTTTGCGGGTCTGGTCGGCGATGCCGAGCAGGGCATCGACCAGAACGTGGTCGACCGTGGTCACGTGGACGATCGCGACGATCGTGGGCGGCGCCGTGGGTGCGGGCGTCGGCCCGGCGACGCCGAGTTCCTCGTCGGGGGCCATGACCGGGGTCACGACGCGGTATGCCGATCGGCTGGGCGGCGGGCCCGGCCGATCACACCGCCCGCTTCTTGAGCTTGCGGCGCTCGCGCTCCGACAGGCCACCCCAAATGCCGAACCGCTCGTCGTTGGCCAGCGCGAAGCTCAGGCACTCGGCGCGGACGTCGCAACCGACGCACACCTTCTTGGCCTCGCGGGTGGAGCCGCCCTTCTCGGGGAAGAATGCCTCCGGATCGGTCTGGGCGCACAGTGATCGTTCCTGCCAAGAGAGTTGCTCGTCGCCGACACTCCCCAGCAGCACGAGATCACGCATGCGTCTGCCTCACCTTCGATAACGATTTGACCGAGACCCGAGTGTCCCGTTGACCACCAGTGGAATTACACGCGTGTAATGCCCCGTAAGTCAAGCGCGGCCCAGGATGAGCGAGGATGACGCTCATGAAGATCGCCGCTCTGGCCGGCGGCGTCGGCGGGGCCCGCTTCCTGCGGGGCCTGCGCGACGCCCTCGACGCCGATGCCGAACTCGCCGACTCGGACCTGACCGTCATCGCCAACACCGGCGACGACATCACGCTCTTCGGCCTGCGGGTGTGTCCGGACGTCGACACGCTGCTCTACACCCTCGGCGGCGGAGGCAACGAGGAGCAGGGGTGGGGGCGCGCGGAGGAGTCCTTCACCGTCCAGGGGGAGTTGGCGGCATACGGCGTGGAACCGCAGTGGTTCGGGCTCGGCGACAAGGACTTCGGGACCCACATCGCCCGGTCGCTGTGGCTCGGACAGGGGGTGACGCCGACGGCGATCACCGAGCGCCTTGCGCGGCGGTGGGGGTTGCCGCAGCGGCACATCCGGCTCCTGCCGATGACCGACGCCCCGGTGGAGACGCACGTGGTTGTCGAGCGGGACGGGGAGCCCGTCGCGATCCACTTCCAGGAGTGGTGGGTGGCGGAGCGGGCCGCGACGACAGCCCAGCGTTTCGTGGTCGCGGGGCTCGATCGGGCCGCCGCCGCCCCCGGGGTTCTCGATGCCCTGCGATCAGCGGACCTGATCATCCTGCCGCCGAGCAATCCGGTGGTGTCGATCGGGATCATTCTGGGAGTGCCCGGGGTCCGGGATGCCTTGCGGGGGTCGGCGGCCCCGGTCGTCGGGGTGTCGCCATTGGTCGGGGGCCGGCCGGTGCGCGGACACGCGGACGCATGCCTGGCGGCGATCGGCGTTCCCTCGGAGACGATGTCGGTCGCCGGGCTGTATGCCGATTTCCTCGACGCCTGGCTCGTCGACCCGGCCGATCTTCCCGCCACCGGGCCCGTCGGCGCGACG
The DNA here is from genome assembly GCA_016702415.1 of Nostocoides sp. Classification (GTDB taxonomy): domain Bacteria; phylum Actinomycetota; class Actinomycetes; order Actinomycetales; family Dermatophilaceae; genus Nostocoides_A. The sequence goes on along the minus strand of JADJEA010000001.1, from coordinate 1,157,939 downwards.
GGCGGTGCGCCGGCGACCCCCCTCGTCGTCGCCCATGACGGCCCGCTCCTCATGTCCGACCGGCAGGCCGCCGCCGATATCGCCCGAGCCGCCCTCGACCTCGGGTTGAGCTTGATGTGAACACCGACTCGCCGAGTGTCGACGACCGCTTGAGCGTGTGGCCGGTTCACGGCATACCGGAGGTCGAAACGGGGGCCGATCTCGCGGGTCTCCTCGTGCGTGGCCTGGACGCGTCCGGTTTGACCTTGGCCGATGGTGACGTCCTCGTCGTGACCTCCAAGATCGTCTCGAAGGCCCACGGTCTTCGGGTGCCGGGCGGGCAGTCCCGGCGTGACATCGTCCGTCAGGAAGCCGTGCGGGTCGTCGCCGAACGGGCGACGTCGACCGGCCCGACCCAGATCGTCGAGGGGCGAACGGGTATCGTCTCCGCCGCGGCGGGGTCGATGCGTCCAATACCGGGCCGTCGGGGGAGGTGTTGCTCCTGCCGGAGCGGCCCGACGAGGCGGCTGCGCACCTCCATGCGGACGTGCTGCGCCGGGTCCGGGGTGTGCGTCATCTCGGGATCATCCTCAGCGACACCGCCGGACGCCCGTGGCGGGGCGGCCAGACCGATTTCGCCCTCGGGGCCCATGGGCTGCGGGTCATCGACGACTATCGCGGGCGGGTGGATGCCGACGGCCGCGACCTTGCGGTCACCGCGATGGCCGTCGCCGACGAACTCGCCGCGGCCGCCGATCTCGTCAAGCGCAAGGCTCGCGGGGTGCCGGCCGCGCTCATTCGCGGGGCGAACTCATGGGTGATTCCCGCCGACGACGAGGATGCCCGCAGCCGGTGGCGCGAGGGGGCGGCCCGGTTGATCCGGACCGGCCCCGGCGACTGGTTCGCCCTCGGGCATGTCGAAGCGGTGCGTGCCGCGTTGGGCCATCCGCCGGGAAGCGCGAGCAGCCGGGAGATCGGCATACCGTCGATCGGCGACGAACCCATCGAGGTGCGCTTGCGGCGCGCCGTCGCCCTGGCCGTCGCCGATTCCTCCGCGCGCGCCCACGGCGTCGAGGCGTTCGCCGACCCGACCGGCAGCAGGGTGACGATCCGGCTCGCCAGTCCAGCGGACAGCACCGATTCGGCCGACGTCACCGATTCGGCGGGCTCACCCGATTCGTACGTCCTCGGCCGCCTAGCCGCCCGCCTCGAGGTCGCGCTCTGGTCCGAGGATCTCCGCGGGACGATCGAACGCATCCCCGTCGGCCTCATCGTGACTGCGCGAGCCGGCGACACCACCGGCGCGTAGCTCGCAACGCTGGGCACCGTCTACCGGCGCCGGTTGCCGCTCGGCAGGTGCGTCGGGAGCGTGAACCGGGGACCCCGGCGCGGGCGCGCGGGTCCACCCATCAGGGCGAGCGCGGCGGCGCGGTGGCGGTGCCCGGCATACGGCTGGAGGATCTCGCGCAGCCCGTCGTCGTCGAGGTCGTGCCCGAGCAGCGCCCAGCCGACCTCCTTGGCGAGGTGGTAGTCCCCGAAACTCGGCGCGTCGGGGTCCCCGAGGGCGCGCTGGGCGACCTCGGCGACAGTCCACTCCCCGACGCCGGGGATCGCACGGAGACGGGCGTGAGCGGCGGGCAGCGGCATACCGACGCAGTCTTCGAGTCGGCCGGCGACCTGGGCGCACCGAATGACGGTCGCGGACCGTTGCGGGGTGACACCGGCGGCGAGGTACTCCCAGGACGGTATGCCGCGCCATCCCGCCGCGGTGGGGGCCAGTCGGAGGGATTCGCGTGGTCCGGGCGCAGGCTCGCCGAATGTCCACACCAACCTCCGGTAGGCCGCGAAGGCCTCCTTGCCGGTGACCTTCTGCTCGATGACGGCCGGGACAAGGGAGTCGAGGACCAGCCGGGAGCGGCCCATCCGCCAGCCGGGAAAGGCCCGCCGAGCGTCGGCGACCGGCCGGTGGTGCGCGACGAACCCGGTCCAGTCGTCGTCGGCCCCGAGCAACGCAGGCAGCCCGTCGAGGAGCCAGCCCGCCCCCGGTCCCCACGCCTCGCCGACGATGTCGCCGCCGGGCTCGACCCGCACCAGGAGCGTGCCCGCTCCCTCGGGGGTATGCCGACCCAACCACACCCCGGCATCGTCGCGCCGGAACGTCGGGTCCCCACCCCCGTGGCGATACACCCCGAGAACGGCGCCGACCGACACGGGGTGGCCAGGGCGGTAGCGGCGGGTGCGCGGGAGGGGGGCGGTCGACATACGAACTGGGCGGGGCCGGGACGAGCGGGCGGGTTCAGGACGAGCGGGCGGGTACGGGCCGGGGCGCGACCCGCAGAGCCGGACCGGCGGGCGATCGGGGACGGCCGAAGCCGACCCAGACATAGGTCGGCACCAACGGAATCGTCGCAGCGAGGACCGGCTCGGGCAGACGCCCGACCCAGGCCGGGATGAGGTCGTCGCCGGCGAAGGCCGGGGCGTCGGCGAGCACCGGCAGCGTGTAGTCCCACAGGTCGAACGCCCCGAAGAGCCGACGCAGCCCACCCCGGGTGTAGTAGCGCTCGTGATAGTAGTCGCCGCGCCCGGTCAGCCGCAGATAGCGGTCGGCCGCCCCCTGCGGCAGCCAGGACAGCAGGGGCAGGCGATAGTGCGGCTCGAGGATCTGATGGCGATGGCCGATTCCGAGGTAGACCGCTCCGTCGGGGGATAGCACGCGCCGGATGTCGGCCGCCACCGCTTCGGGGTCCACGACGTGCTCGTAGATGTGGTTGAAGACGACGATGTCGACATGCCCGTCCGGGAAGGGCAATGCCTCGCCCCGGGCGATCCGGAAGTCGACGCGATCCCCGAAGCGGGCGCGGGCCGCGGCCAGCCCCGGCTCGTCGATGTCGACGCCGACCGTCTCGGCACCGGCGAGCGCGAGTTCGTCGGCGATGAAGCCCGCCGAGCAGCCGACGTCGAGCGCCCGCAGGCCGGTCAGATCGCCCACCCCCAGCGCATGCCGCAGGACGGCGAGGATCTTGCGGGCCTTGGTCCGCCGCCCCTCCTCGTCGAGCATCTTGTCCATGAGCTCCGAATAGGCGAGTTGCTCCTGCCGGCCCGGGCCCTGGTCGTCCATGACCGTCGATCCTAGGTCGCGGTGGTGACAGCCCGGATCGGCACGATCCGCACGCGCGCCCGACCGCCGCCCACGGCGCTCACCCGGAGGCTCCCCGACCCGCTCAACCCGGGGGCGAGGGCGGGTCCTCGGCCCCGACGAGATGCGCGGCGCGGGCCCAGTGCCAGCCGAGGGCGGCATACGCGACATCGGCGAAGGTCGTCACGAAGCGGACGATGACCGCGATCGCCGTCGCGGCGGGCAGGGAGACGACCGTGCCGAGCAGCAGGACGAGCAGCCCGTCGCGCACCCCGACACCGGCCGGCACCAGCACGACCAACATTCCCGCGCACGAGGCGAGCGCGAACCCGCAGATGCCGACCACCACTAGATCACGCACGCGCAGGCCTGGCGCGAGGTCCCGGGCGAGCACGGCGACGCTGGCGCCGGCGCACCCCCACCCGAGGAGGAACCACGCGGACATGACCGCAACCGCGCGCCGCGAGAGCGGGTGCTCCAGGGGCTCGCGCCGCAACAGCCGCAACCCACGTCCGATGATCGCGTTGAGAACCGGCGGGTGCAGGACGACGGCGAGCGCGGGCAGGGCGAGGAGAACCAGGATCAGCACCGACCGCGTGTCGTCCCGGCGCAGCAGCAGCGGAAGTGCCGGCAGCCCCACGGCGAGGCCGGTGAGAACGGACAGCCCGACGCACACCAGGCCTGCCACCGCCGAGCGGCGCCGGGGGATGCGCAGCCGCGCCCCCATCTCGGCTTGCGCGAGCACCGTCCAGACCGACCCGGGCACGAACTTGCCGAGTTGCCCGACGAAGAAGATCCCGGCCGCGGGCCGCACCCGCAGGGGGGTCCCGAGATCGGCGAGAACGGCTCGCCAGCCGAGCATCGTCACCCATGGCGCCCCCAGTCCGAACGCCACGCACCCCACGAGCGCTCCGACAGACACCTTATGGAGGTCCACCGACACCGCCGCCCAGTTCCGCACCAGGGCGATGACGACCGCCGCGAGGACGACGACGGCGAGGACGATCCGGACATACGCGATCGGTCCGCGCCCGGCGCCCGGTCCGTCCGGGACCTGCGGACCCTCGGACCCCCCCGGCGCCACGTCAGCTCACCTCCGGCGCCACGTCAGGCGCGCCAGGCCGTATGCCGCCCGCGGGTCCCGCGCATGCTTCTGCGCCCGGCGCATCGTCGCCGTGAGATCCCCGTCGAGATCGCCGACCAGCCGTAGCCCGGCGTTGTCGGCCTGGGCGAGGACGGCGCGCACGTCCGCGGCTCCGAGCATGCCCGGCATCGAGCCCGGCCCGAGCGCGAACGTCGTGATCAGCAATCCCCCGGGCCGCAGCGCCCAGGCAGCCTGCCCGAACAGGTCGAGGACATCCCCGGCCTCGACATCCGCGGGATGGAGCCGGGTCATGACGTCGAGCGACTCGGGTTCGATGTCGAGTTCGTCCCCCGGGTCGGCCACGACGGGCGCGAAGCCGATCGCCCGCGCCCAGTCGAGGAAGGGGCTCTCGCCGCCGGAGCGGTCCAGGATGATCGAGGAGCGCGAGCCGTCGTCCCGCACCCGCAGCACGGCCGCGATCCCGCCGAGCGCCGCCCACGCCTCCACCCGGGACCCCCGGCGCGGCAGGCCCAGGGACCTGGCCAGAGCCCGGGCCGCGGCCGCGTCGTCGTCGCGAGCCAGGACATCGGTCGGCCGCACCCAGTCGGGCAGGTCCGCAGGCGCGAGGTCGACCCGAGGCTTGGCCGCCGCGACCAGTCCCCGGGCACCGTCGCGGACCCGCTCCGCGGCAACCCCGACCGCCCCGAAGGCCCGCGCGACCAGACCGCCAGCCACACCACGGGCACCAGCATCAGTCCCGCCATCCGCCCCGCTGCCCCCATCCCGCCGGGGATGAACGACAACGCCGTCAGCGGCGTCCGATCCGGCAGCCACACTGTCGGCGGCGAGGGCCTCGAGCGCACCCACGTAGTCGGCCCACGCGCCGGTCAGGTTGACCTCCGGCGCTGCCGCCATCATCCGGTCGACGACGCGGCGGTCCCGCAGATAGCGCAGCGCTTCGACGATTGCCTCGACGTCCCCGGGCGGGACGAGCAGCCCGTCGACCCCGTCGTGGACGTCGTGCGGAAAGCTCCCGACCGTGCTGGCGAGCACCGCCAGTCCGTGGGTCTGCGCCAGGAGGGCGTTCTGGGAGGCCGTGGCCGAGGTGTACGTCAGCGTCATGACGTCGTGGCGGGCCAGCAGCGGGGCGATCTTGGCGGCGGGGACGTACCCCTCGCGGAAGGTCACCCGCCCGGACAGCGCGGGGTCCGTGGCCCGTGCCTTGAGTCGTTCGCCGAGGTCGCCCCAGGCCTCGCCGGCGATCGTCAGGGTCAGGTCCGGAACCTGCGCGAGGGCGTCCAGGAGCGGCTCGAGCCCCTTGTACGCCCGGACGATCCCCAACGCGACGAGGCGGGCCGGACCGGCATACGGCTCCCGAGCGGCCCGCGGCCCCCCCGGAAGGTGCGGCGGCAGCGCCAACGCACGCACCCGCTGGGCCCCAGCGCGATCGCGGCGCTGCGCTGCGCCGGCGTATGGACGATGACCCCGTCGACGCGCGTGAGGAAGGCGCGCATGAGCGCCTCGTCCCCGGGCTTCGGTTCGTGCGGGAGGACGTTGTGGACGAGGGCGACGACGCGCGGGCGCTGCGGCCCCGCGGTAGCCGCGCGGATCAGGGTCAGGTGCGCCGGAACCACCTGCGGAATGATGTGCACCACCACCACCAGGTCGTATGCCGCGAGCTCCCCTCCCGTGCGCCGCCACCCCAGCGGCTTGGCCCAGTGGAGCGGGCGGATCGTGCCCGGGAATGGGGTGACCTCGGGCTGGTCACCCGGAACCGTCATCTCACCGGGATAGAGCCGCGCCGGATAAAGCTGGGTCCACGACACCAGCGTCACGTCGTGGCCGGCGGCGCGCAGATGGTGGGCGACCTCGGTCGTGTGGACCGCGACCCCACCCTTGATCGGATGCGTCGGACCCACGACGGCGATCCGCAGGGCCGCTGGATCGAGCCGGCCCTCGCCGGCCGCAGTCGGGGTCACACCCCGTCCCTGGAGCGGACGACCAGGTCGGCCAGGAGCGCCAGGGAGCCGATCATGATGCCGCTGACGACGAGGAGCACGGTGTTGGCCGGGAAATAGAACGGATGGCGGATCATGTCGATGACCCCCTTGGCCCCACCGATGACTACGAGCCACAACGCGAGCGGCATGAGCACCTTGAGGGGGTCGAAATACATGACCATCCGCAGCACCTGGAGGATGTAGCGGTAGGCATCCCGGACGAAGTGGAATTTGCTCGTCCCGGCCCGCTTCGCGTAGGCCGTCGGCACATAGAGGATGTCGTGCTGGTTGGACAGGAACGCGATCGTGATCGTCGTGACACACGAGAAGCCGGTCGGGAGCAGCCGCAGATACGGCAGGGCGACGCTGCGCCGGAAGGCCCGCAGGCCGGAGTTGAGGTCGGGGATGCGCTGGTTGGTCAAACGTTCGGCGATTTTCCGGATGAGCCATTTGGCGGGCACCCGCAGCCACTTGTGGGTGCCCTCCTCGGTCGTCCGGGCCCCGACGACCTGGTCGTAGCTCGGGTCGTCGATCAAGTGCTGGACGAGTTCGGGGATGCGCTCGTTCTCATAGGTCATGTCGGCGTCGGTCCACACGACGATCTCGCCCTTGGCCTGCTGGGTGCCGATGCGGCGGGCGGTCCCGGAGCCGCCATTGCGCCGGAATGGGAGCAGGCGGATGGCGGGATAGGTCCGGGCCGCGGACTCCAGCACCGCGAGGGTGTTGTCGGTCGACGCATCGTCGATGCACAGCAACTCGTAGCTCAAGCCGCTCGCCTGCATCGTCGCGGTGATCCGGTCGATCTCCTGCAGGACATGCTCGCCCTCGTTATAACAGGGAAGGACGATCGTCACCAGCGGATCGGTGGGGAGGACGCCCGGGGGCACGGGAGAGGCGAGCTCGGTCATTTGCGAACGAGCCTACCCGCTCCCCTCACGGGGGCCGGTCACGGCCAGGGAAGGTTACTGAGAGTAGTCTCGCCAGGGTGTCCCGCCACCAACGCCGCGCCCTCCCCAGCCCGTCCCTCCCGACCCCCTCCCTCCCCATCTCTGCCCTTCCCAGCCCTGCCCTTCCCCGGCGCACCCTCCTGCGCGCCGCGCCCGCCCTCGGCTGGACGGCGCGCCCGGCCACCGCCGCCGAGATCGCCGGTCACGCCTCGGGTGGCGTGGCGGGTCTGGCAAGCGCGCCCACCCTCCCCGGCGGCCTCGTTCCGTATGCCGTGACCTTCGTCAACTGGTCCGGTGAGGTCCGTCTCGACCCGGTCTGGCGCGTCGACGCGAGCACGGCCGCGCAGGTCGCCGATCTGGCCAACTGGGCGGCAGCCACCGGGTGGCGGCTGCGTGCCGTCGGCTTCGGGCATACCTGGTCACCCCTGCTGGCCGACCCCACGCGCAGCGACCTGAGCCGGGTGCTCCTCGTCGACATCCGGGCCGGACTCGGCACCGTCCGCGTCGACACGACGACGCGGCGGGTCACCGCAGGCGCCGGGGCGACGCTCGATGCGATCCACAACGCCCTCGACGGTGCCGGTCTCGCCCTCGCGCACGCCCCGGCCGTCGGCGCGATCACGATCGGTGGTGCGCTGGCCATCGGGGCGCACGGGAGCGGCATACCGGCCAAGGGGGAATCGGTCCGCGCGGGCTGGACGTTCGGGTCGCTCTCGAATGCGGTGGCCTCCCTCGACGCCGTCGTCTGGGACCCCGCCGCCGGCCGGTACGCCGTGACGACCTTCCCGCGCAGTGATCCCCGCACCCCGGCCCTGCTGTGTCACCTGGGCCGCGCGTTCGTCACCGCGGTGACATTGCAGGCGGGCACGGCGACGCGGCTGCGCTGCCAGAGTTCGACGACGGCATACACGATGGACGGGTTGTGCGCGCCCCCGGGGACCTGGTCGCTCCTGGGCGGCCCGACGGTGAGTTCGCTGCTAGATCGGTGCGGGCGGCTGGAGATCCAACTCTTCCCGTTCACGAGCACCCCCTGGGTCAAGCTGTGGAGCCTCGCCCCGACTCGGCCCCTGCTGAGCCGACCGGTGAACGGGCCCTATAACTACGGCTTCGCCGACAATCCCCCGACCTCCGTCCTCGACCTGCTCGGGTCCCCGTCGCAGACCCCGCTGCTCGGTCAGCTCATGCTGACGGCGACGACGACCGGTCTGAGCCTCGGTGGCCTGGCCGACCTGTGGGGTGACCCCGGCGACGTCCAGCGTTATGTCCGGCCGACGACACTCAAGGTCGCCGAGGGCGCCTGGGCGGTGATCTGCCGGCGCGCGGACGTCCAGCGGGTGCTGGCCGAGTTCTGGAAGGCCCACAAGACGCGCATCGCCCGGTATGCCGCCTCCGCCCGCTACCCGATCAACAACGTCATCGAGATCCGGGTCACCGGGACCGACCGGCCGGAGCAGGCACCCGCGGGCGGGGCGCCTCCACTGCTCTCGGTCACGGCTCCGCTCGCTGGACGGGCCGATCTCGACACGGTTGTGTGGATCTCGCTGGTCACGACCCCGGGGCAGCCGGCATCCGCGGACTTCTTCACCGAGATGGAGGCGTGGATGTTCGCCAACTACGCCGCGTATGCCGTCACCCGCGTCGAATGGTCCAAGGGCTGGGCCTACACCACCACGGGCGCCTGGCGGGATCCCGTGACGCTGGGGTCCCGGATCCCGGCCTCCTTCGGGCCGGGCTTTGCCGCCGCTCGCGACATCCTCGCCGCCCTCGACCCGCGGGGAATCTACAGCAGCCCCCTCCTGGACGCGCTCGGGGTGTGAGCCCGCGGGTCAGCGCCCGACGGGAAGGAGCCACACGCGGATCGGCAGGTCGACCAGATGGTCGGGTCGGCGTTCGAGGAGCCGGTCGTCCTCGCGGACGACCACGTCCGTGACAAGGTCGTATGCCGCCGCCTCGCCCCCCGCGCCCACCTGGCCTCCCGCACCCGCCTGGCCTCCCGCACCCGCCTGGCCTCCCGCACCGGTGCCGGCTGCACTCGGAACCAGCGGCGTGAGGGCGTCCAGGGCGGCGGGCGAGTCGGCCGGCGAGTCCGCGGCGAGCAGGACGACCCGGCCCCCGGGGGGCAATCCGGCCCCGACCCACCGGATCGCCGCGGCCAGGGCGGCCGGGTTCTGCCGGAGCGCCCCGGTCGTCGACAGCGCCGGACGCCCGCACATCCCGCGCACCACCTGGGGCCACTCGTTCGCGGCCCGGGAATCCACGGCGAGGACGACATCGCCGGGGCGGAGGGCACGGCATACGGCCGCCACGGCGGCGGACTCCCCTTGCTCGACCCGCTCCCCCGCGTGTGGCCAGGTCGCCCACGCCGCCGGCACGACCGTCGCCGCGACCACACCGATGGCGAGCACCCTCCCCCAGAGCCGGCGGCGGCGCCACGCCCACGCCGCCGCGACCAGGTCGGCCACGACCAGGAGCGGCAGCGCGATGAGCAACCGGCGATCCGCCCACGGGTGATCGGGGGTGATGCCGGGCCGCCAGAGAGTCAGGAGCGTCGAGCCGGCGGCGATACCCAGGGGGGCGGTCCACTCCGGCAGCGAGAGCCCGTCCCGCCACGCCGTCGCGGCCCGCGCCCCCAGGCCGGCGAGCGCGACCAGGGCAATGACCAGCGCCACCGGCCCGGTCCACCAGGACAGCCAGGTGACGGTGTGCTCGGCATACGTGCGGCCACCGTCGACAGGGAGCCCTTGACGCGCCTGGAGTCCGGCCACGACCCGCGCGCCGGGATCGGCGGCGGACTGCCGGACGGTCATGAGCAGCGGCCGCACCGCCAGCAGGACCCCGAGCGCGACGATGCCCGCCGGCACCAGCCACCCCAGCGCGCGCCGTGCGGGGCCGGGCATCCGCACGCCACGGCGCGCCGCGACTAGCAGGCCCAGGGCGCCGAGCGCCAAGGCGATCCCCAACGCCACCAATGGGATCAGACTCGCCGCGATATCCCCGAGGTAGCGATAGCTCAACCCCCACGCCACCCCCACCGAGACCACGGTGGCAACCGCGGCGCCGGTGAGTGCGGCGCGCGGCCACCGCGCCCTCGGACCGGACGGCCCCTGAGCCGCCGCGAGGGCTGCCACCGGGATGAGCAGGATCGTCTCGCGCAGCCCGTCGATGCGCACCAGGGCCGTCCCGCCGATCACTATCCCCGCCATCAGGGCCGTATGCCGCACCCCCCTCCCGCCTGCCCCGGCCCTGTCTGCCCCCGCCCCGGCTGCCCCCGCCCCGTCTGTCCCGGCCCGGTCTGCCCGGGCCGCCAGCACCAGAGCCAGCAGCCCGGCACCGAGCGTGACCATGGCCAGGGGCTCCGAATACGTCGAGCGGCCGGTATGGACGACCGGGAACGTCAACCCCACCCCGACCGCCGCCACCGGTCCCCACAACGGCCCGATCGCGACCGCGGCGATGAGCCCGATGGCGAGCAGCCCGACCGCGGTGAGCCAAGGGGCCTGCCACCAGATCGTCCCGGTGCCGCCGAACCAGCGCCCGAGGGAGTACACCGCCGCGGGCCCGATGACGAACTGCGGCTGGATCGCCGGGTGGGCGGCGCTGCCGATCTCATAGAACGCCGGGCTCGCCAGCGTGAGCCCGGGCAGGTCCAGAACGCCCGGCCCGCCGATGCTCGCCGCGGGCACGGCGAGCATGCGCCGCCCCGTGTCCGCGAGCGCGATCGCCGCCTGGAGATTGCTGCCCGAGTCGCGCCTCGGCAGGACCTGCTCGCTGGCCGTGGCGCCCAACCAGATCGCGACCCCCGCACAGGCGACCAGGAGCGCGGCGACGGGGGCGTTGGGGAGGGGAGCGAACGGCATACGGCGAACGAACCGGGCCAGACCCACCGCGGCGACCACGAGCAGCGGGACGGCCACCCACGCTCGCCACCATCCGACCGCGCCCAGTCCCGCGGCCAGCAGTGAGGTCACGAGGACCAGGGACCCCGCGACGAGGACCAGCCCCTGGGCCGCGGCACCCAGCCGCCCGCTCGACCGTGCCCACGCCACAGCCGCGACGCTACACGGGCGGGCTACATTGCCGGGCATGCGACCCGACGCGCTGCTGCCCGCGCTCCTGCGCTCCGACTCCGCCCGCCCGCGCATCACCTGCTACGACGACACGACGGGCGAACGGATCGAGTTGTCCGCCAAGGTCCTCGCCAACTGGGTCGCCAAGGCGGCCAATCTGCTCCAGGACGAGTTCGACATCGGCCCCGGCAGCGTCGTCGCCCTTGACCTCCCGCCGCATTGGCGCACCCTCTACTGGGCTCTGGCCGTATGGCGCACCGGCGCCGCCGTCCATCTCCCCCCGGCGGGTGGGCCGGCACCGGACCTTCGCGTCACCACGGCCGATCGCGCCACGACCGCCGACGCCGGCCTCCCCACCGTCGCGGTGACCCTCGCCGCCCTGGCGCGCCGCAGCCCCACGCCGCTCCCCCCGGGCGTCCTCGACGAGGCGCGCGACCTGGCGACATATGCCGACTCCTTCGACCCCCTCGACGTCGCCGCCGGCGACGACCCGGCCCTCTTCGCGGGGGGCGCGACCGCGGCATACGGGACCCTGGTGGGCACCGCTCGGGGGGAGGGCGCGGCATACGGCATCCCCCTGGGGTCGGCTGCCGGGGACCCCCACCGGCCGACCTCCGGCGGCCCCGGACCGCGCCTGCACACCGCCACCACCGACACCGCCGGGTTCCTGAGGCTGGCGCTCGTGACGTATGCCGCGGACGGCTCCCTCGTGCTGTCCATCGCCCCCGACCCCGCCCGCCTCGCCGCCCGCCTCGCCGCCGAGGGGGCCACCGACGTCACCACCGCGGCCGCCACCGAAGCTACCGCCGGGTAGGTCAGACAGTTTGGTGGTGGAGCAACCGAACTGTCTGACCTACCGAGCGGTAACGACGCGGCTCACCCGTTGAGCTTGACGAACTGCGCCCGGTCGGCGAGCGTCTTGTCGATCACGCGCTCGAGTTCGGCGGAAAGCTCCCGTTGGCGCATCCGCGAGCGCAACTCGGCGTCCAGAGCAGCCCATGTCGTGGAGCCGATCGCGCCATTAATGGTGATCTGATACTTCGCCTGCACCTTCTTGACCGCGCGGAACGTCGCGTCACCGAAGAGCCCGTCCTGCGGCAGCTGCAGCGCCCACTGGGCCGCCTTGACCGGATCGCCGGTGGCACCCTTCTTGAGGATGACGGTCTTGCGGTATTTGATCAGCGGATACTGCAACCGCTCCATGGTGTTCCACACCGGCCGCGTGACCAGCCCGGTCACCTTGAGGCCGTGCGCCGTCTGGAAGGCCTTGACCGCGGCGAGCGTCTTGGGTCCGAAGTCGCCGTCGATGACGACGCCGGGGAGATTGGCTTGCGCCACGCGGACCGCGTCACCGGTCGACCCGAGGGCCAGGACGACATCCTTGAGCTTGGTGAACTCGGTGTCCACGGTCACCAGGGGCCCCGAGGAGCACGTTGCCAGGCTGGGCGTGGTCAGCGCCTTGCCGGTCCACCACGAGGTGCGCTTGCACGCACCGTCCCAAGCGAAGCTGAAGTGGATGTGGTCGGTATGCGGCACCGACCCGGTGTACGTCGTCCACGTCGAGATATCGCGATAGGACTTCCAGACCTTGTGGTTCCAGATGATGTACATGATCCCCAGCCGCCGCGCCCACGACCCATAGTTGCCCACCGCGTCCTTGGCACTGAGCCATTGCGTCACGGCATCGGCGATCGCCTTGTCGGCCGGGTTGTTGACGTCGAGCATCCAGTCCAGCGCCCGACCGTCGTAGTGCTCGCTCACATCCGACAAGCAAGGGCGGAGGGTGCCATAGGTCGGCCGGCTGTAGTGGGCCGAGACGATCTTGGCGAAGTCCGCGACGCCCGGCTTGGTCGTCTGGCTGCAGAAGCTCTGCCCCTCATATGGCATCGCGACGTCGTCGGCCGTGGGCATGGTGATGGCCGGCTTCGGTGGCGCCGGGACCGCGGCGTGCGCGGGCGCCATACCGAGGAGAGGAACACCGACCACGGGAACACAGACGCCGGCGACGCCGGCAACCAGGGATCGAATCGAGATCATTGGGGGGCTACCTTCCGGCGCGGCGCGGGCACTCCCACCCGGCCTGGGCTGGTTCGCCGGGGGCCTGGCCGCCGACGGTCGAGTGCCATTGCGCCACGACCTGGCCGTATGACGCAACCCGCCACGCCGCGCGTGCCGCCACCCGCTCGACCCCAGGCGCGCATTCAGCGTCCCTGGCGATCCCCCATTTCACGCGCCGTCGGCGGACCCAGCCCCATCGCGACCCAAGGTCGTCACGAGCGAGCGCGGGCTGGTGAGGTACCCCACACCCCACGCCCAGTGCATGATCGCCAGCGCCACCGGGGTCAGGGCTCGCGCCGCGGCCGGCTCCCCCCGGCTCGCCGCGAGACCTCCCCCCACCACCGCCAGTCCGTATGCCGCGGGCACCCCCCACGCGGGCCGCCACCACACCCCCGCCACCGCCGCCGCGAGCGTGCCGACCACCATGGTCGGCGGCGCGAGATAGCGCAGATTGATCGAGCCGGCGTGATGCCGGGCGATGACGTGCCGCCAGGTGCCGTACTGGAAGTACTGCCGCGCCAGCGCCCGCGGGGTGCTCCGCGGGCGATAGGTGACCACGAGGTCGGGCGTGAACCAGATCCGTCCCCCCGTGCGCCGGATGCGCAGGTTCATCTCCCAGTCCTGGGCCCGCTGGAAGTGCTCGTCGAAGCCCCCGACCCGCTCCAGCGCCGACCGCCGAAATACCCCGAGGTAGACGGTCTCGGCCTCCCCCGCGGTCCCTCCGACGTGGAAAGCGGCGTTCCCGACCCCGATCCGGCTGCGCATGGCGGTGGCGACGGCGCGTTCGAAGGAGGTGCGGCCCACGGCATACATCACTCCGCCGACGTTGTCCGCGTCCTGCGCACGCAGCGTGGCGACGGCGATCCTCAGGTAGTCCGCCGGGATCTCCGCGTGCCCGTCCACCCGGGCGACGATTTCGCCCCGCGAGGCGGCGATGGCGGCATTGAGCCCGGCGGGGGTCCGGCCGGTCGGGTTGGCGACGAGGCGGACCCGCGGGTCGGCGGCCGCCAGCCGGGTGGCGACCTCGTCGGTCCGGTCCCGGGACGGCCCGAGCGCTAGGACGATCTCGATCGCCCCGGGGTAGTCCTGCCCCGCGATCATCGCGACCGCGTCCGCGAGATGTGCCTCTTCGTTCAGGACCGGGACGACGACGGAGACCGTCGGCCACGCCTGCGCGGCAGCGGTTTCGGGGGGCAGCACGGTCGCGATTATCCGGTATGCCGCCCTCCCCCCAGGCGTTCCCCCCGGCGCGCCGTTGACCGAGTGCTCCCGGGTGCGGCGTCTACCCTGTCAAGCATGACCGACCGCACCCCTGGCCGGCCCGAGCGCTCGGACGAGGTTCGGGCGATCCCCCAGGGACGCCGGCCCGGCCCGATTCCCCGCCACCGCGGTGCCATCCCCCCGCCGTCCGGCGCGCCCCGCTCCCGCGGCTCCGCGCCCGGCGGCGGCCCCGTCGGGGTCGTCCCCGCCTCGGCCCGCACCGAGTGGCTGCCCGATGCCGACCCCTCCCCCGCTCGCGGGACTGAGCCCGCGCCTGATCGGGGAGCAAACCCAGCGGCTGGTCGGGAGGGCGAGCCGGCGGCATACCACCGGGGGGTGGAGGTCGGCCCCGCCGGCGGCACCGGGGCGAATCCCGCGGACTACGCGAGCAGGGCAACCGCGGAACTCCCCCTCACCGCGGCCGAGATCCCGGTCACTCCAGCGCCAACCATTCCAGGGCGCCAACGCGTCCGCCGGCCTCCCCGCCCTCCGGGCCACCGTCCCGGCCGAGCGGCTCACCCCGCCTGACGACGCCACGCCCGCCGCGCCGGCGGCACCGGGTGCGCAACGGCATCCTCCTCGCGCTGGCCCTGGCGGTGGGGTATGGCGGCGCCGAAGCCTGGGCGGTCAAGTCCAGCTGGGATGCCGTCGGGCGCGTCGCGACCACCCCCGCGGCGGGCCATGTCGCGGCCACGGCCGGGCACAACACGCTCATGGTGGGCTCCGACGCCCGTTCCGACCTGACCCCGGCGCAGCGGGAAGCCCTGGGCACCGGCACCGCCGAGGGCGCGCGCACCGACACGATCATGGTGCTGCACACCGGAAGCGGTGACCCGACGCTGCTGTCCATCCCGCGGGACTCCTATGTCGAGATCCCCGGGCACGGGATGAACAAGATCAATGCCGCGTTCTCGATCGGCGGAGCCCCACTGCTCGCCGAGACCGTCGAGAAGGCGACCGGGCTGCGGATCGACGGGTATGTCGAGATCGGCTTCGGCGGCTTCGCCCACCTCGTCGACGCCGTCGGTGGGGTGCGGATGTGCCTTCCGGCCCCGATCAATGACGAGAAGGCCCACATCGACCTGCCTGCCGGGTGCCAGATCCTCGACGGCAAGAACGCCCTCGGCTACGTCCGGATGCGCTATTCCGACCCCGAGGGCGACCTCGGCCGAGTCAAGCGGCAGCGACAGTTCCTCTCCGCCCTGATGGGCAAGGTCGCCACCCCCGGCACGGTGCTGCTGCCGTGGGCCCTCCACTCCGTCGGCACCTCCGCCGCCTCGGCGGTCGCCGTCGGTCAGGAGGACACGATCAGCGAGACGGCCTCGGCCTTCCTCGGGTTGCGGACGATTTCCCAGGGCAAGGGCCACTCGGTGACCGTCCCCGTGGCCAACGCCGGCCTCCAGACCCCGGCCGGACTGGCCGTCGAATGGGATGCCGCCGCCGCGAGCCAGCTCTTTGAGCAACTGCGCTCCGACTCCGCCCTCACCACCCCCTCCCCCACTCCCGGAACCTGAGCCCACCCCCTCCCCCCGGACTTGAGCACGTCATACGGACTTGAGCACGTCATACCGCCGATGCCCGGGCCCTCCCCGCGAACTTGAGCACGTCCTAAAGCCGATGCCCGGGCCCTCCGCCTGACTTGAACACGTGATGTCGACTTGAGCGCGCCATGGCTGGCGTGCTCAAGTCGACATGACGTGTTCAAGTTGCGCCAGCGTGCTCAAGTCGACATGACGTGTTCAAGTTGCGCCAGCGTGCTCAAGTTGGCACCGGCGTGCTCAAGTTCAGCCGGCCCGCGGCTGGGGGAGCCTTCGTCAGCGACCGAGGAGCTGGCGTGCCATCACGATGCGCTGGACCTGGTTGGTGCCTTCGTAGATCTGGGTGATCTTGGCGTCGCGCATCATCCGCTCGACGGGGAAGTCCTTGACATAGCCGGCCCCACCGAGCGCCTGGACGGCATCCGTGGTCACCTTCATCGCGACGTCGGAGGCGAAACACTTCGCCGCCGCCCCGAAGAACGACAAGTCGCGGTCACCGCGCTCGGACTTGGCCGCGGCGACGTAGACCAACTGCCGAGCCGCCTCGAGTTCCATCGCCATGTCGGCGAGCATGAACTGCAACCCCTGAAACTCCGCGATCGCCTTCCCGAACTGCTTGCGCTCCTTGACATAGGCCACCGCGACATCGAGCGCACCCTGCGCCACGCCAACCGCCTGCGCACCAATGGTGATCCGGGTGTGGTCGAGGGTCTTCAGGGCGATCTTGAGGCCCTCACCCCGGGCCCCGACCATGCGGTCGGCCGGGATGGTGCAGTTGTCGAAAAGCAACTCGCGGGTCGGGCTGCCCTTGATCCCGAGCTTGCGCTCCTTCTCGCCGAAGGTGAACCCGGGGTCGCTCTTCTCCACCACGAATGCCGACACATTGGCACCCCGGCGGCCCTCGGGGTCCGTGACCGCCATGACCGTATACAGCTCCGCGACACCGGCATTGGTGATCCATGCCTTCCCACCGTTGAGCGTGAAGGTCCCATCGCCATTGTCCTTCGCCTGACAGGTCATCCCCGCGGTGTCACTGCCGGCCTCCCGCTCGGACAACCCGTAGGCGAACGCCTCACCGGCCGCGAGGCGGGAGAGGTACTTCTGCTTCAGGTCCTCGCTCCCGCCGATGATCACCGGCATCGACCCGAGCTTATTGACCGCCGGGATCAGTGAGGCGGACACATCGGCCCGGGCGACCTCCTCGATAACGATGCATGTCGCGAGAGCATCGGCTCCCACCCCGCCATACGCCTCAGGCACGTGCGGGGCAAAGAACTCGCTCTCGATCAGGGCATCGTGCGCCTCTTGCGGGTAGCGCGCCTGCTCGTCGACGTCCGCGGCGTAGGGCGCGATCTTGTCGGTCGCGATGTCGCGGACAGCATCGCGGATAGCCCGGTGGTCGTCGTTGAGGCGGAAGCTGTCGAAGTCCGGGTTGGTCATCCCCACAGGCTAGTGCGGACCAAGCCGTCGACCCACATGATGTGACCCGACCGGCGATGTGACGCGGGCTACGCAAACCACCATCACCCGGTGGCGACGACATCCGACACGACCCTCTCGCAGACGACGAGGCGCGGCGGACGAGACCACGCAAGAGGGCCCACCCCCAGGCGGTCAGGCGGGGGCGATCTCCAAGATCTGCAGTTCCGCTCCGAGCGTCAGCTTCGACACGGCAGTCAACTGCGTCTCGAGAGCGTTCGCCGACCGCGCGGGTTCGAATCGGGAGATACGGTGCATCACCCCACCCCAATCGACACTCACCGGAGCAGGCGTCGGCGTCAGCCGGGTGCGCGTCTTGGGGTCATAGACCGACGCCTCGCTGCGCCACAGGAAGAGCAGCAACCGGCCGTCTCCGCGATCGACCAAGGCCGACCGGAGGTCGGAGGTGGCTCTGCGGAAGGTGAACTGCACCCGTCTCCCCGCGGCACCCGATGTGCGGTAGCTGCGGGTCAGGATCGTGTGCAAGTTCGCCAGCGACGTGAAAACGGGCTTCCGCGAGAAGTCCGCCCGGACGAGGCCGAAGTTCGCCTCGGCCGGGTTGCGCGCCCCGGGCTCATCGATGAGTTCGTAGAACGCGACCCGTGACACATCGCGGATGAAATACTCCAGCAGGAGCCGGGGAGCATAGAGGCCGGCGACGTCCTCGGGCGTGTAGTACTGCGTTGTGTGGGAATTGCTGGCATTATGCCAGCCCGTCTCGGTGACGATGATCGGCTTGCTCCCGCAGACGATCCGCTCACCCGGGAGGGCCTTGTCCATCTTGGTCGACGGCACGAATCCGTTCGGATAGAGGTGAATATTGCCCCAATCCATGATGGCGGACCGATTCCCCAGCTCCGCGAATCCCTCGTTGAACGCCAACGACGGTCCGACGATCGGAATCGCCCTTGTCACCGCATTTGACTTGGCCGCATTCCAGAGACGGGTCTGATGGGCGACCAGCTCGGGGACCCAATTGCTGCCGCCCTGCAGATTCCACTCGTTCGGGCCCTCGATGCTGAGGATGGCGCTGCGCAAGGACGAGGCGACCACAGCGACCAACTGCTCGGGAGTGTCCCGGCCGTCGGGGGTGTCGATGAGCGCATTGACTTTGATCCCGCTCGCGCCGATTTGGTTGATCCACGTCACCTGGCCGGTGTTCCCGGTGTGGATGCGCGAACGGATCCAGGTGGCGCCGATCTCCTTGAGGGCACGCAATACCTGCGGGCGATCGCCATACGCCCCCTTCGCCGTCGAGGTGATGACATAGGCGCCGACCATCCCCGTCAAGCCCGCCAGGGAGCGTCCCGCGGACACATAAGGGCGGCCGAGTTCGATCGACGGGACGTGACCGGACAGCGTCGGGACGGCGAGCGCGGACACCGCGGACAGGGCGCTGCGACGGCTCACGCCCCTCAAGCGGGGACCACCCACAGGCGGGTCGATCGACGGGGGCCGAAATAGGCCGTCACGCAATTCGGAACCGGACAAAACGGGGGGACCTTCCGGCGTGGCGGTCGCGGCTCGAGGGCGCCGGGACCTGGACTCGCGCACGGGCTGCGCCCGGAAACGCTCCTAGCAGTATGAGCACCGACCAATGTGGTGTCAAACACCCACCGCCGCCGCGAGCATCATCGTCGCGCACTTCTGAGCGAGCGAACACAGATCAATTCAGGCGCCCGACAGGCTCCGATCGCGCTCACCGACAGCGGTTCACGCCCCACATCAGGGCCGCCGGAATCAGTGCCGACCAGGCAGATGCCAACGGTGGTGATGCCCCTGCGGACGGGCGTCGACAAGCGCGGGAATGACCTCCCGTTCGAAGAGTTCAATCCCCGACAGGTCGTATGCCGCTTCGGCGAAGTACGTGATCGCGTACGTCATCCCCGCCGCCTCCAATGCCGACAAATGGTCGACGATCTGCTCGGGCGTGCCGACCGCGGGCCCATTCTTGATGCCCGGCAATTGCCCGTCGATGACCGCCTGGGGAATGCCGGCCTTGAGGAAGTGGTCCTCCATCCACGCCAAGCGATCGGCGACCTCCTTCTCGGTCTCGCCGATGACGACGTTGTAGTTCGCCGACCGGGTGATCTCGCCGAAGTCGCGACCGACGTCGGCGCAGTGCCCACGCAGGACAGCCGACTTGGCCGCGAACCCCTCGGGGGAACCGTCGAAATTGGTGTAGTCGGCATACTCGGCCGCGATCCGTAGGGTCTTCTTCTCCCCGCCACCGGCAATCCACATCGGTATGCCGTTGCGCGCCGACCCCGGCGCGCTCGTCCCTTGGAGGGGGCGGGGATAACAGCGGGCACCGTCGGCCTGGTAGTGGGTCCCGGCATACGTCGCCGTGCCGGTCGTCCACGCCTGGCGGAAGATCTCGACGCCCTCCCGCAGCCGGGCGAGCCGCTCGCCGGCCGACGGGAAGCCGTAGCCATAGGCGCGCCACTCGTGTTCGTACCACCCCGCGCCGATCCCCATCTCGACGCGGCCCTCGGAGACGATATCGACGGTGGCGGCGACCTTCGCCAGATAAGCCGGGTTGCGATAGGCCATGCACGTGCACATCTGCCCGAGCCGGACCCGGCCGGTGACCCCGGCAAACGCCGCCATCAAGGTCCACGCCTCGTGGGTGGCGTCCTCGGTCGGGATCGGCACCGTGTGGAAGTGGTCGTAGACCCAGATCGACTCCCAGTCGTGGATGCCGTCGAAGCGGCGAGCCAGCCCGGCCATCACCCCCCAGTGCTGCGCGGGATCGATGCCGGCCAGATCCATGCGCCAGCCCTGCGGGACGAAGATGCCGAACCTCATGGCCAGACGCTACCCCGCTCCGCGCCCCGTAGACTTGCCGGTCGTGCCACCCTCTGCCCCCGCGCGCGTTGCCGTCGTCGGGACCTCGTATGTCGGCCTGTCCCTCGCGGTCCTGCTGGCCCGCCACAACCGGGTCGTCGCCCACGACATCGATGCGGCCAAGATCGCCCTGCTGCAGGCCGGACAGAGCCCCATCGCCGACCCCGACATCGACCGATTCCTCCTCGAGGAGCGTCTCGACATCACCTTCACGACCTCCCCTGAGGAGGCGTATGCCGATGCCGAGTTCGTCATCATCGCCACTCCGACGAACTACGACGAGGTGACGAACTACTTCGACACCCGGTCGGTGGAGTCGGTCATCCGGGACGTCATGCGCATCAACCCCCGGGCGGTCATGGTCGTCAAGTCGACCATCCCGGTCGGATTCACCGCGGCCACGCGCGCGCGGATGGGCACCGACAACCTTCTCTTCTCGCCCGAGTTCCTCCGCGAGGGGCGGGCGCTCCAGGACAACCTCCACCCGTCGCGGATCGTCGTCGGGGAGGTCAGCGACCGCGGTCGGCGGTTCGCCGATCTCCTGCTCGAGGCGAGCGAGGAACCGGCCACCCCGGTCCTGCTGACCGGCTCCACAGAGGCCGAGGCGATCAAGCTCTTCGCCAACACCTATTTGGCCATGCGCGTCGCCTACTTCAACGAACTCGACACCTTCGCCTCGACCCATGGACTCGACACCCGCCAGATCATCGATGGCGTCGGCCTGGACCCGCGGATCGGCGCGCATTACAACAACCCGTCGTTCGGGTACGGCGGCTACTGCCTCCCCAAGGACACCAAGCAACTCCTCGCCAACTACCGCGACGTGCCGCAGACCCTCATCTCGGCGATCGTCGACGCCAACACCACGCGCAAGGACTTCGTCGCCGCCGACATCGTCGCCCGCGGCCCCCAGGTCGTCGGCATCTATCGCCTCATCATGAAGGCCGGCTCCGACAATTTCCGCTCCTCCAGCGTCCAGGGGATCATGAAGCGGATCAAGGCCAAGGGGATCACCGTGCTGGTCTACGAGCCCGAGCTCGAGGCCGACCGGTTCTACGGCTCCGAGGTCGTCGCCGACTTCGCCGACTTCACCCGGCGGTGCGACCTCATCATCGCCAACCGCCGCGCCCCGGAACTGGCCGAGGTCGCGGGCAAGGTCTACACGCGGGATCTCTTCGGCTCGGACTGACCCGAATCGCACTGACCCGAATCGCACTGAACCGGAATCGCACTGAACCGGAATCGCCCCGGACTCGGGCCGGCCGACGCGAGCCGGCACTGAGAGCAACCGAGCGACGCGCCCTCCGGCCCCGCCACCGCTGCCCGCCGAGTGCCACACTGAGCGGATGTCGATGACGCACCAGAACGACCCCGGCCTGATCCGGAAACTCCTCTTCGACCCCGGGATCTGGGCCGTGGTCGGCCTGTCCGCGAACCGCGAGCGGGACGCCTGGCGGGTCTCCCGCTGGCTCATGCACGAGCACGGCAAGGTCATCATCCCGATCCACCCCAGCGCCGAGACCGTGCACGGGCAGAAGGGCTATCCGAGACTGAGCGACCTGCCCGATGGCACCGACCTCAAGGTCGTCGAGTGTTTCGTCAACTCCGCGCTCGTCGGGGCGGTCGTCGACGAGGCGATCACCAACAAGGAGCGGCTCGACATCGACGCCATCTGGATGCAGAAAGGCGTCGTCGACCAGGCCGCGGCCCAGCGGGCCCGCAAGGCCGGGATCGGTGTCGTCATGGACACCTGCCCCCGGATCGAGTTCCCCAAGGTCGCCCCCGGCGGATAACCCGTCGCCGGATCAGTCCGCTGCAGGCTGGCCCCTCATCCCGGCCGTCCCGCCGGCGGCCCGTCGGTCTCCTCTGCCGCCCGCGCCCGCAGCGCCGCCCCCTTGGCGTATGCCGTGTCCCGCAACTCCGCCTGGAATCTCACCATCGCGTCCCGCACCCGCGCGGCGTCGGCGTCGGTGCCGCTGGCGAGGATCCGGGCCGCGAGGAGCCCGGCATTGCGGGCACCGCCGATCGAGACGGTGGCCACCGGAACCCCGGCCGGCATCTGGACGATCGAGAGCAGGGAGTCCATGCCGTCGAGATAGCGCAGCGGCACCGGCACCCCGATCACCGGCAGCGGCGTGACCGAGGCGAGCATGCCCGGCAGGTGAGCCGCTCCACCGGCCCCGGCGATGAGCACCCGCAAGCCCCTGCCCGCGGCCTCCCGGCCGTAGCGGATCATGTCCTCCGGCATCCGATGCGCCGAGACGACGTCCGCCTCATACGGAATCCCGAACTCCCCCAACGCGATCGCCGCAGCCTCCAAGACCGGCCAGTCGCTATCGCTGCCCATGACGACCCCGACGATCGGTCGGCTCATTCGTCGATCACTCCCCTGATGAAGTCCGCGGCATGCCGCGCGCGCGCCGACAGCGCGACCGGATCGTCGCCGCTGACGTTGACGTGCCCGATCTTGCGCCCCGGCCGCACCCCCTTGCCGTAGAGGTGCACCTTGACCTCCGGGTCGCGTGCCATGACATGACGGTATGCCGAGTACACCTCCTCGTGCTCCCCACCGAGGATATTGGCCATCACCGTGACCGGGGCGGAAGGCCGGGGCGATCCCAGCGGCAGGTCGAGGACGGCCCGCAAGTGCTGTTCGAACTGTCCGGTCACCGCGCCGTCCATGCTCCAGTGGCCACTGTTGTGGGGCCGCATCGCCAACTCGTTGACAACGAAGTGCTCCCCGTCGATGTCGAAGAGTTCGACCGCGAGTACCCCGGTCACCCCGAGTTCACCGGCGATCCGCAGCCCGGCGTGCGTCACCAGCGCCGCGAGGTGCGGATCGAGATCGGGTGCCGGCGCGATGACCTCGGTGCAGATCCCGTCCTCCTGCACCGTCTCGACGACCGGCCACGCCGCGGCCTGCCCGGACGGGGAGCGCGCGAGCAGCACGGCGAGTTCGCGCTGGAATACGACCTTCTCCTCCAGGAGCACCGGCCCCGCCGCCAGCAACGCCGCTGCATCCTCCGGCGATCGCGCGACCACGACACCCTTGCCGTCGTAGCCCCCACGCGGTGCCTTGGCGATCACCGGCCACCCGACCTGCGCACCGAAGTCGGCGACCTGTGCCGCGCTCGTCACGGCCCGCCACCGCGGAGACGGTATGCCGAGTTCCCCCACCCGCGTCCGCATCGCCACCTTGTCCTGCGCGTAGGTCAGTGCCGCCGGCGCCGGCTGCAGGATGGCTCCCGCCGCCTCGAGCGCGGCGAGGACGTCCGCCGGGACGTGCTCGTGGTCGAAGGTCACGACATCGCAGTCGGCGGCAAACGACAGCACCGACTCGACGTCGGTGTGGTCGCCGACCGGGGCGCACCGGACCACCTGCGCCGCGGACGCGTCATGGGCGTCGGCCAGGACGGCCAGGGTCAGGCCGAGTTCGGCGGCCGGTCCCGCGCACATCCGGGCCAGTTGCCCACCGCCGATGATCCCCACGACGGGGAACCCGCCGGGGGACCGGAGCGGCCGGGGCGAGGCGGGGCGGTCCACGGGGCGGTCCACGAGCGGTGAGGATACCGGGCCGTCCGGGGCCGGTCAGGGCGCCGGAAGCTCCCAGACAGGACGATTAGGGTATGCCGGTGACCCCCTCCCCCTCCCGACTCAACGCCTGGGCACAGGGAGCCATCTCGACGATCTGGCGCGAGATCCTCAAGTTCGGCATCGTCGGGGCGATCGCGTTCGTCGTCGACGTCGGGGTGATGAACCTCCTGCGGCATACGGTCATGACCGACAAACCGACCACGGCGAAGATCGTCTCGGCGAGCGTCGCCACCGTGGTCGCGTGGATCGGCAACCGGGAGTGGACCTTCCGCCACCGCCGCAACCGCGCGCCGCACCACGAGTTCTCGCTTTTCGTCCTGACCAATGGTGTCGCGTTGGCGATCGGGGCCGGGGCGATCGCGTTCTCGCACTACGTCCTCGACCGCACCAGCCTGCTGGCCGACAATGTCGCCAATATCGTCGGGATCGGCCTGGGGACGCTGTTCCGGTTCTACGCCTATCGCAAGTTCGTGTTCAGCAAGGACCTCGAGGGCGAGACGGCTTCCGAGAGGAACAACGCGAACACCGCCGGCTCGGCGCGGACCAGTTCCAGCCGCCCGTAGTTCTGCTCGGCGAGGTCGCGCGCCAGGGCCAGCCCGAGGCCGCTTCCGGTGGAGGAGACCCGCCGCTCGAAGACCCGTGGTGCCAGGTCGGGAGGTATGCCGTCCCCCTGGTCGGTGACCTCGACCACCACCGAGGGCCCACTGCGGCGCGCCTCGACCGAGAGCGTCCCCCGCCCGTGGGCGAGCGAGTTCTCCACGAGGGTCGAGAGGATCTGCGCCAGGGCCGCCCGGCCGATCTGGACGTGGAGGCCGCGCTGGCCCAGGACCCGCATGCTGCGCCGGGCGTTGGCGAATGCCGGCTGCCACTCCTGCTGGAGGGTGGCAATGACCGAGTCGAGGGAGACGCTTTCCCGCGGCTGCGGGCCACGGCGCGGCTGGCCGAGGAGATCGTCGACGACCCCACTGAGCCGGTCCACCTGGGCCATGGCGATCTGCGCCTCCTCGCGGACCACCGCCGGGTCGTCGGTCGAGGCGATCTCCTCCAGCCGCAGCAGGAGCGCCGCCAGCGGGGTGCGCAGCTGGTGGCTGGCGTTGGAGGCGAACTCCCGTTCCGCGCTGAGCGCACGCGCCATATCGTTCGAACTCGCCGCGAGGACCTCGCTGATCCGGTCGACCTCGGCGATCCCGGTCTCCAAGGGCCGAAGGGTGCCGGTGGCCTGACCGAGCCGCTCGGCCATCGTCGCCAACTCGGTCAGTGGGGCACCCAGTCGCTCGGCCTGACGGCGCGCGACCAGAACCCCGAGGCGGAGCGCGAGCAGGCCGAGAATCACGAAGGTGACGACGATGCCGGCCGCGAGTTGGGGTCCGCTGATCCGGTTGAAGATGAAGCGTTGCCCGGGTTGCCGGATGGCGAACACCAGGAGGGTGACCAGCGCCGGAACGGCCATGGCCAGGAGGGCCGCGCCGACGGCCAGGGTCATCGAGCGCACGAGGACCGGACGCATCGCCGGCCTAGTCGGGGTCGAGGTCGAGGCGGAACCCGATCCCGCGCACGGTGGTGATATGCCGCGGCTGGGCGGCGTCGTCCCCGAGCTTGCGGCGCAGGACGGAGATGTGCATGTCGAGGGTCTTGGTCGAGCCGTACCACACGGCATCCCAGACCTCGCGCATCAACTGATCCCGGGGGACGACCTTGCCCCGTTCGCGATAAAGCAATTCGAGGACGGCGAACTCCTTGCCGGTCAGGTGGAGTTCCTCGCCATGGAAATAGGCGCGGCGGGCCTCGGGATCGATGACAAGGACCTCGGTGCCTTCCGTGCGTTCGATCGGGCCGCGCCGAAGCAGCGCCCGCGTCCGCGCCAGCAGTTCGGCCAACCGGAACGGTTTGGTCACATAGTCGTCGGCGCCGGCGTCGAGACCGACCACCGTGTCGACCTCGTCCACGCGGGCGGTGAGGATGAGGACGGGGACGGCGCTACCGGCGGCGCGGAGTTTGCGGCATACCTCCAGGCCGTCGATCTCGGGCAACCCCAGATCGAGGACGACGAGGTCGACACCCCGCAGCGCCGACGCGAGCGCGGTCGCGCCGTCACCGGCGACCTCGACGTCATACCCCTCACGCTTGAGGGCGCGCTCCAACGGGGCGGAGATCGCCTCGTCGTCTTCGGCGAGCAGCACCCGGGTCATGACCGCATCGTAGGAGTCCCGTCAGGCGAACGCATGGCCGTCGCTCACGCGTCGGCCAGAGCGCTCGGCAGACGGTCGCCGCGCGAGCGCGTGACATCGCTCGGGGTTACCAGCCCGATGCCGCGCAAGTGCCGGCGCCGCAGCGGGTGGAGGTGGAAGCCGGAGAGGGAGGCCAGCCGGGCCGCGAGATTCTCGTCGGCCAGGACCCGCCCGGTCGGCGCGACCGC
Organism: Nostocoides sp.; assembly: GCA_016702415.1. Taxonomy (GTDB): domain Bacteria; phylum Actinomycetota; class Actinomycetes; order Actinomycetales; family Dermatophilaceae; genus Nostocoides_A. The sequence goes on along the minus strand of JADJEA010000001.1, from coordinate 1,131,534 downwards.
CGTCAGCCGCGCCGCCCGGTTGACGGTGGTGCCGAAGACGTCGCCCATGCGGGAGAGGACCGGGCCATAACTGACGCCGACGCGCACCTGCGGGAGCATCGGTTCCTCGGCCATGGCGTCGACGAGGTCGAGCGCGATGGCGGTCCCGGAGAGGGGTTCGGCGGCGACGAACAGGACCTCATCGCCCACCGTCTTGATGACCCGGCCCCCGTGCGCGGTGACGATGTCGGAGGCCAGCCGCTCGAAGCGCTGCACCATCGTTGCGAGTTGCCGCTCGCTCACGCGGCGTACGAGGGCGGTGAAGTTGACGAGATCGGCGAACCCGACCACGCGCGTGGTGCCGATTCCGGTCTCCTGCGGGGAGGCATCGCTCATGATCCGGGTCAGCGCCGCGACGAGATGGCGGCGCCAGGCATAGGTGAGCAACGGCTCCAATTCGTCTGCGAGAGTGAGGAAACTCGCCGCCACCTCGGTCGCCACGGCGGGGTCGGCGCGGCCGATGTCGACATCCTCCCCGGTCGCGGGCAGGAGCGACTCGGCCACGAGCTGGGCCTGCCACACCGCCAGCCGCTCGGTCGACCGCGCGACGGCCCGCGTCATCGACAGGGCGAGTTCGCGGTCGAGAATGCCGTCGTCGACGAGTCCGATGATGCGATCGAGGGCCCTGGCGTCGGCCTCGGTGAAGCGCATCTCGCTCCACTCTTGCGGCTGCGGGAACCCGAGCGCGCGCCAGAAGCGGCGGGCGTCGGGGACGCGATCGCCGGTCGCGACGGCCCCTTCGTCGATGACGACCGGACCACCGAGGAGGCTACGGTGAAGCTCGGCGAGCACCCCCTCGTCGGGGCCCGGCTCGTGCTCCACAGCGGGGGCCTCCTCGGCTGTCTGCCTAGGTCATCGGGCGCACGTGATGGACGTCACCCGCAGCAACCGTAGCGCGTCCGTCGGGTCCGTCCACAGCCAGGCGGCCCTCGTCGTCCACGCCGATCGCGTCGGCCGCCCAGGTTCGCCCGCCGGACTCGATCCGCACCCGGGTCCCGATGGTCGCGCAGGCGTCCCGGTACTCCGCCCGCAGCTGCCCCACCGCGCCTCCCCCCTCCATCAATGCCGTATGCCGCCTCGCCACCTCCCGCAGGAACCTCCCCGCGAGATCCTCCCGGCTGACATGCCCGGCGAACTCCCCGCCGAACTCCCCGCTGATCGCCGGGCCAGTCTCCGGGCCGACCTCGGCCGCCAGGCCGACGGGAGTGACCCGCCCGGGTGACTCACCAGCGCGAGCGAGGACCAGGGCGAGGGAGGTGGCGGTCGGCACGGGCAGTTCGGCTTCGGTGTGGTCGACATTGAGCCCCGCCCCGATGACGACGCCGGCGGAGCTGAGCTCGCAGAGGATGCCGGCGAGCTTGCGCCCCGACGTCGGGTCGACGAGGTCGTTGGGCCACTTGAGGTCCGCGGCATACCCCGTCGTCTCCAGGACCGCCCGTCGCAGGGCGAGGCCCGTGGCCAGAGGCACCCAGCCCAGGTGGGCACTCGGGGGAGGGAGGAGGACGCTGACGGCGAGTCCGGCATACGGGACGTCGGTCCAGGCCCGTCCGAGGCGGCCGCGGCCCGCGGTCTGGACGTCGGCGAGAACCGCCGTCCCCACATGGCCGCGGCGGGCGACCTCGGCATTCGTCGAGTCGATCCGGTCCACGACGACCACGTCCGTGATCGACGTCTCGGCGGTCCAGGCGGCGATCAGGTCCCTCACGAGTGGCGCGCGCATGAGGCAACGCTAGGCTCGCTCCATGGCCGCCGAAGACGTCGCTCAAGACATCGACCTCCACACGACCCAGGGCAAGCTCGCCGACCTCAAGCGCCGCGTCGCCGAGGTCGCCAATGCGGGGTCCGTCGGCGCGGTCGAGAAGCAGCATGCCAAAGGGAAGATGACCGCGCGTGAGCGGGTCGCGATGTTGCTCGACGAGGGCACATTCATCGAGATGGACAAGTACGCCCGACACCGCAGCAACCAGTTCGGGCAGGAGAAACACCGGCCCTATGGCGACGGTGTCGTCACCGGATACGGCCAGGTCGACGGGCGGACCGTGGCGGTCTTCGCCCAGGACTTCACCGTCTTCGGCGGGTCCCTCGGCGAGGTCTTCGGCGAAAAGATAGTCAAGGTCATGGACTTCGCCATGAAGATCGGCTGTCCCGTGGTCGGCCTCAACGACTCCGGCGGGGCGCGCATCCAGGAGGGCGTCGTCTCGCTCGGGCTCTACGGCGAGATCTTCTATCGCAATGTCCTGGCCTCGGGTGTCATCCCCCAGATCTCCCTCATCATGGGCCCCTGCGCCGGCGGCGCCGTCTATTCGCCGGCGATCACCGACTTCACCGTCATGGTGGACAAGACCTCGCACATGTTCATCACCGGGCCGGACGTCATCAAGACCGTCACCGGCGAGGAGGTGGCGATGGAGGATCTCGGTGGTGGCCGGGCGCACAACACCAAGTCCGGCAACGCCCACTACCTCGGCACCGACGAGGCCGACGCCATCGACTATGTCAAGGCGCTCTTGTCCTATCTGCCCTCCAACAACCTGGAGGAGCCGCCCTCCTTCGGCATCGAGAACGACCTCGAGGTCACCGATCTCGACCGCGAACTCGACAGCTTGATCCCCGACTCGGCCAACCAGCCCTACGACATGAAGGTCGTCATCGAGCACGTCGTCGACGACGGCGAGTTCCTCGAGGTCATGGCCCTCTATGCGCCGAACATCATCGTCGGCTTCGGTCGAATCGAGGGCCGCAGCGTCGGCATCGTCGCCAACCAGCCGATGCAGTTCGCGGGAACCCTCGACATCGACGCCTCCGAGAAGGCCGCCCGCTTCGTGCGCACCTGTGACGCCTTCAACGTCCCGGTCCTGACCTTCGTCGACGTGCCCGGCTTCCTGCCCGGGACCGACCAGGAGTGGAACGGCATCATCCGCCGCGGCGCCAAGCTCATCTATGCGTATGCCGAGGCCACCGTCCCCAAGGTCACCGTCATCACCCGCAAGGCCTACGGCGGCGCCTATGACGTCATGGGCTCCAAGCACCTCGGGGCCGACATCAACCTCGCCTGGCCGACCGGGCAGATCGCCGTCATGGGCGCCCAGGGCGCGGTGAACATCCTCTACCGCAAGGAGATCGCCCAGGCGCAGAAGGCCGGCGAGGACATCGCCGAGGTGCGCCAGCGGTTCGTCACCGAATACGAGGACACCCTGGCCAACCCCTATATCGCGGCGGAGCGGGGCTATATCGACACCGTCATCACCCCGTCCAACACCCGCATGAACGTCACTCGGGCGTTGCGGGCGCTACGCAACAAGCGGCAGACCCTGCCGCCCAAGAAGCACGGCAATATCCCGCTGTGACGGAGGATCCGACGTGAGCACCCCCGAGACCCCGGCCGCCCCGGTCATCCAGATCCTCCACGGCCATCCCACGCCCGAGGAGATCGCCACCGTCGTCGCCGTCCTGACCGCCGCGGGTGGCGGCGGAGGCGCGGAGGTGGGGGCGCGGCATACCTCCGAGTGGTCCAGCGCCGCTCGCCTCGTGCGGGTGCCGTATGCCGCGGGCCCCCGCGCCTGGACCCACTCCGCCTGGCCGGCCTGACCCCCGACACCGAGCAGACGTCCCCGCGGATTCGCCGGGCGCCGCTAGGGTGCGGGCATGCCCGCGCCCGCCGTCCTCTCCGTCAACCTCGGGTCCGCGCGCGCGGACGGGCCGAAGGGTCTCAAGACCGGGATCGACAAGCGCCCGGTCGACGTCATCGAGGTCCGCGCCCCGGGCCCCACGCGTGGGATCAGTGGTGTGATCGCCGACTTCATCGGGGACCGGCGCCACCACGGCGGGGACGGTCAGGCGGTGTATGCCGTCGCCCGCGAGGAACTCACCTGGTGGGCAGGCGAATTGGACCGCGAGCTGACCAATGGGTTCTTCGGGGAGAATCTCACCACGACCGGTCTCGACGTCGATGCCGCCGTTCTTGGCGAGGTCTGGCGGGTCGGGTCGGTCCTCCTGGAGGTGACCGGCCCCCGCGTGCCGTGCTCGACCTTCGCGGCGCACATGGGCGTCCCACGGTGGGTTCGCCGCTTCACCGACCGGGGCCGAACCGGCGCCTATCTCGCCGTCCGCGAGCCGGGATCGATCTGGGCCGGCGACGCCATCGCCGTGGTGGACCGGCCCGCTCACGGGATCACCGTCCCGATGTCCTTCCGCGCCTACCTGGGCGACCGCGAGCTGACCGCCCGGATCCTGGCCGCCGGCGCCGGACCCGACTCCCTGCGCGCCGAACTCGCCGAGCGCGCCCGGCGCGGCCCGGGCAGTGAGTCCGGGCAGTAGACACGGTGCGTGATCGGGGGCAATAAGCCAGACGCCGCCCGTCCACACCGTCGCGTCGGGTAGGTTCGAGCGGTGACCGAGACCACCGTCCGCACGCCCTCCGACCCAACACCCTCCGACCCCACACCCTCCGGCCCCACGCCCTCCGTTCGCCCGACCACGGCGATCGATGCGATCGCCGAGGACTACTTCGCGGCCGAGATGGCGCTGTCGCCGATCGCGGCGACCCAGCAGGGCGTCCCCGGATATGACCACCTGCTCGACGACTTCTCCACCGAGGGGTATGCCGCGGCCTCCCGTCAGCGCCGCGCCACCCTCGCCAAGCTCGCCGACGCCATCCCCGTCGACGACGTCGACAAGGTGACGCTGGCGGCGATGCGGGAGCGCCTCGGCCTCGCCGAGGAGATGTATGCCGCGGGCCTGGACGAGATGTCCTGCAATGTCCTGTCCTCCCCGATGCAGAACATCCGCGGCGTCTTCGATCTCATGCCGACCAATACCGACGCCGAGTGGGCGACGTTCGCCGAGCGCCTGACCCGGGTCCCGGAGGCCCTCACCCAGTGGGTCGAGACGCTCGTGACGAGCGCCGATCGCGGCTTGGTGACTCCGCGCCGCCAGATCCTCGCCAATATCGGTCAGTGCGAGCAGTTCGTCGCCGACGACGGCTATTTCGCAACCCTCGCGGCCAATGCGGGCCGGGCCGACACGATGTCGGCGGCGACCCGAACGCGGGTCCTGGACGGGATCGGGGCGGCGCGGGCGGCATACGGCCACCTCGCGAGCGACCTGCGCGAGCGGCTGCTCGACCGCGCCCCCGAGGCGGATTCCTGTGGGCCGCAACGCTATGCGCTCTATTCGCGGTACTTCCTCGGCACCGTCGTCGACCTCGCCGAGACCTACGCGTGGGGGCAGGAGGAACTCGCCCGCATCGAGGCGCTGCGCGCCGAGGTCGCCGACGAGATCTCCCCCGGGGCCACGCCCGCCGAGGCCGTCGCGATCCTCGACGCCGACCCCCGATATCAACTCCACGGCGTCGAGGCGCTCCAGGCGTGGATGCAGGCCAAGGGCGACGACGCGATCGAGGCGCTGGCCGATGTCCACTTCGACATCCCCGGGCCGGTGCGCATCCTCCAGGGCTGCATCGCCCCGACCCAACTCGGCGGGATCTACTACACCGGCCCGAGCGACAACTTCAGCCGCCCCGGCCGGATGTGGTGGTCGGTGCCCAAGGGCGTCACCGAGTTCACGACCTGGCAGCAACTGACGACCGTCTATCACGAGGGCGTTCCCGGCCATCACCTCCAGGTCGCCCAGACCGTCTATCGCCGGGACATCCTCAACCGGTGGCGGCGACTGTCCGCGTGGACCTCGGGGCACGGCGAGGGGTGGGCGTTGTATGCCGAGCGGCTGATGGACGAACTCGGGTTCATGTCCGATCCCGGGAACCGCATGGGCTGGCTCGACGGGCAATCGCTGCGGGCCGCTCGGGTGGTCATCGATATCGGTGTCCACTGCGGCTTCGAGGCACCCGCCGAGGTCGGTGGCGGCGACTGGACCTACGACAAGGCGTGGTCCTTCCTGACCGCGCACTCCAATAACGACCACCAGACGCTGACGTTCGAGTTGGACCGCTACCTCGGGTGGCCGGGACAGGCGCCGTCCTACAAGATCGGCGAGCGCCTCTGGCTGCAGCTGCGCGACCAGGCCCAGGCCCGCGCCGGGCAGGCCTTCGACCTGCGCGACTTCCACCGCCGGGCGCTCGATATCGGCGGCGTGGGCCTGGACACCCTACGCGCCGCCGTCCTCGGCGAGTTGTGACGCCCCCGACCGGTCAGAGCGCCCAGCAGTTCGACAGCTGCGGGAGCCCGGCGAAGCGCGCCTCGAGGAAGGCATAGGCCCGCGGCCCGTAGTCGACCAGATCGGCGCCGATGTGGGTGGGAGTCAGGGTCGAGGAGAGATAGACGTTGGTGCCCTTGGAGCACCACGTCTTGGCCAGGGACCGGCCCACGGCATACGGAATGACGTCGTCGAGGAGGGAGTGGACGAGCAGGACCGGCATCGACGGCTTCATCGTCCCGATCCGCTGCTGCGCGATGATCGTCTTGAACGGCTCCTGCGTCATCAGCACCGACGCGCTGGCTCCGGTCCGCGTCAGCGATGTCGTGGAGACGAAGGCGTGGTTCGCGAGATCGGTGACGCACTCGCCCTCGACCTGATCCATCGCCTGCGCTCCCGCCGCGTTGAGATAGGGCGTCAGGTCGACGTTGTAGCCCGCGGCGAGCCCGCGCATGCCGTCGAGGGCGAATGCGGCATACAGACTCCCGTCGAGGTGGTCCAAAACGGCGGGGAGGTCGGCGGGCACGGCGCCGGCGACGGTCCCCTTGATCGCGAGTTCGGGGGCGTATGCCGCGGCCAACTCCGCCGCCGAGGCCGCCGCCCCGCCACCTTGGGAGTAGCCCATGATCGCGACCGGGTTGGCGGTCGAGAGGCCCGAGCCGGTCAGCCGCTGGGCGGCGCGGACGGAGTCGAGGACGGCGCGGCCCTGGACGACGCGGTTCATATAGGTGTGGACCCCCGCGGTCCCGAGGCCCTGGTAGTCGGTGATCGCGACCGCATAGCCCCGCTCGATGAGGCCCTTGATGAGCAGGGACTCGTATTCCAGCCCCTCGCTCTGCTGGCGGGAGGGCGCGCACCGGTCGGCGAGGCCCTGGGTGCCCACGGCATACCCGATGATCGGGCGGCGACCGACGCCGATCCACGGGGTCTTGGGCACCAGGATGCTGCCGGTCACGGCATACGCCGCGCCGGTGCGGTCGGTCGACACGTACATCACCCGGGTCGAGGTCATGACCAGGGTGCTGAGGCCGGCCGGGTCGACGGAGAAGGTCAGCGGTTCGGTGCGCAGGACATCGCCAGCGGCCCCCGACACCGTCGCGGGCACCTCATAGAACGCGGGGCGGGGCGGCTCGGTCGCGGCCGAGACCGGCGCGGCGATGCCCGCGGTCAGGGCGAGGGCGAGGGCGGCAACAGCGGAGCGACGCACGAGATCTCCTGGGGATCGGGTCGGGGACCGGCGCATCGACAGCGGGTCACGTCGAGGCTACTGGCGAGTAGGCTAGCGGCTCCCGGGCCATCGTGGCGAGATCGATGTGACCCAGGTCGCGCCGGCGACCGAGAATGCCGGGGTGAACCTGGCCATGACCCTCGTGGCGATCGCCGCCACCGTCATCCTCGTCGCTCGCCTGAACGAGCCGACCGGACTGCCCGCGCCGCTCGCGCTGCTCGGGGTCGGGGTGATCGCCTCGTTCGTCCCCGGGATCCCCGCGGTGGAGATGTCGCCGGATGTGGTCCTCTTCGGACTCCTCCCGCCCTTGCTGTATGCCGCCGCCCTCGGCACCTCCTTGATCGACGTGCGCCGTTTCCTCATGCCGATCCTGAGTTTGTCGGTCGGCCTGGTCCTCTTCACCGCCGCCGGGGTCGGGCTGCTCGTCAGCACGCTGCTGCCCGTGAGCTTCGCCGTCGCCTTCGCCCTCGGCGCGATCGTCGCCCCACCCGATGCCGTCGCCGCGACCGCCGTGGCCCGGCGGATCGGGCTCCCGCGCCGGACGACGACAATCCTTGAGGGGGAGTCCCTGCTCAACGACGCGACGGCGCTGGTCTCGTTGCGGACGGCCATCGCCGCCGCCGGCCTCGCCGGAGCCCACGCGGCGTCCGGGCACGCGGAGGTGAGCTTCGTCAGCGTCGCCGAGGACTTCGGCCGGGCCGTCATCGGCGGGGTCGGCGTGGGTTGGCTCGTCTTCCTTCTCGTCGGGATCGTGCGCCGACACCTGACCGAGACGGCGGCGGACACCGCCCTGTCGTTCGCGGTGCCCTTCCTGGCCTATGTCCCGGCCGAGAAGATCCACGCCTCCGGCGTCCTGGCGGTCGTCACGGCCGGCCTGCTCCTGGCTCACAAATCCCCCGTCCTCCAGAGCGCGTCCTCGCGCCTGTCGGAGCGGGTCAACTGGGCCAGCATCACCTTCCTCCTCGAGAACGCGGTCTTCCTGCTCATCGGCCTGCAGATGAAGCGGATCATCCAGGACGTCCAGGCCGGGGACGCCGGCCTCACCCGCTCCCTCTTGGTCGGGCTCGCCGTCCTGATGGCCTGCCTGGTGCTGAGGCCGCTGTGGATGTTCCCGCTGACGTGGATCACCGCCCGCCGGGAGAACTCCGGCGAGCGCCCGACGACCGCCATGATTGCGGTCGGCTCCTGGGCCGGCATGCGCGGAGTCGTCACCCTGGCCGCCGCCTTGACCCTGCCGGCGGCGACCCCGATGCGGCCGGTCCTGGTCCTGGTCGCGCTCATCGTCACCGTCGGAACCCTGGTCATCCAGGGCCTGTCGTTGCCCGCGCTTGCGCGTGCCCTCGACGTCCGCGGGCCGGACCCCCGTGAGGACGCCCTCATCGAGGCGACCGTCGTGGGGGCGGCGACCGGCGCCGGTCTCCGGGCGATAGAGGCCGACCCGGAGGCCGACCCACGCACCGTCGAGCTCATCCGCGAGCAGTCCACCGCCCGCGTCAATCGCATCTGGGAGCAACTCGGGGGCGACGGGGTCACCCCGAGCGAGCACTACCGCCGGACCCGGCTGAGGATGATCGCCGCCGAGCGGCGCGAGTTGCTCGGCATCCGGGACAAGGACGACATCGACCAGCACGTCCTGCGGCAGGTCCTGGACAGCATGGATGCCGAGGAGGCGGCCTTGTCGTATGGCGCGCGCAAGGCCGCCCGGGTCCGCGAGACCCCGCTGCGTCCCCCGGATGCCGTGGCCGCCGCGTGCGACCACCTCGCCGCCCCGGTGGCCTGCGTCGTCCCCGACACCCCGGAGGGGTGCCCGGCCTGCCTCGAGGAGGGCCAGTCGTGGGTCCACTTGCGCATGTGCACCGAGTGCGGGCACGTCGGGTGCTGCGACTCCTCCCCCGGCCGGCACGCCACCGCCCACTTCCACGCCAGCGGCCATCCCGTCATGCGCTCCCTGGAGCCCGGCGAGGCCTGGCGGTGGTGCTTCGTCGACGACGCGCTGGGCTGACGCCGCCGCCGTCTCTGCGCGCCCGCTCCGAAAACCGGTTGCGCGCGGACGGCTGACGGCGGGAGGGTGAGGGGACGGCATCCGGATCGAGCGAAGGAGGACGCCATGACGGTCACTGGCTTTGCCCTGCCCTGCACCACACCCTTCGCTCACCCGGAGACCACCACCCATGCATGTCCACCCGGACGACCCGTCCCTCGCTGTCGATACCTCTCCTGACGCCCCGCCGGAGGGCGAGCGCTGGTCCACCTGGGACGGCGCCACCCACGGCCCGACGCCCCGACCCGACTGGGTCATCACCGACCTCGGCGCCGTCGAACAGGACCTCGGGGTCCTCAAGACCGGCAAGGAGGCCGACGTCCACGTCGTCCGCCGCTGGGTCCCCGACGGCACCGACCACCCTGCCCGCGATTGCCTCATGGCGGCCAAACGCTTCCGTTCGGCCGAGCGACGCCTCTTCCACCGCGACGCCGGGTACCTCGAGGGCCGCCGCGTCCGTCGGTCCCGGGAGATGCGCGCCATGGCCCGGCGCACGGAGTTCGGCCGGGAGTTGATCTCCGGCCAATGGGCGTATGCCGAGTTCGAGGCCCTGATCGCCTTGACTCGCCTCGGTCTGCCGGTGCCCTATCCCGTCCAGCAGGACGGGAGCGAGATGCTCATGGAGTTCATCGGCAGCGACGGGGTTGCCGCCCCTCGCCTGGCGGCCGCGCGGCCCGAGCCATCGGCGCTGCCCGGACTCTTCGAGCAGGCGCGGGAGACGCTGACGCGGCTCGCCGCGGAGGGCTGGGCGCACGGGGACCTCTCGGCCTACAACATCCTTCTCCACGAGGGCCGGCTCGTCTTCATCGACTGGCCTCAGATCGTCGATATCATCGGCAACCCGCAGGGCTTCGACTTCCTCCACCGGGATACGCACAACCTCTGCTCCTGGTTCGCCAGCAAGGGACTGGACGTGGACGAGGACGGCTTCTTCGGCGACCTCGTCGCCGCCGCCACCTCCCGGTGGTGATGCCCTGCGTGGGGTGCCATGCTCACCCACCCGGACGCCGGGGGACGACGGGCTCGACCCGGCCCGTCACCACGCGGAGCGGATCACCCCGAGCGCGTCGCCGAGGGCGAGTCCCGAGCGCCGGGCCGCCCTGACGAAAAGGACGGCGGCGGCGGTGAGCTCCTCGTCGGCGACGGCCGGTGGTGCCGCGACGACCGTCCCATTGCGCCCGTTCGTCGCGACGTAGCCGTCGCTCTCGAGCTGCCGGTAGGCCTTGCCCACGGTGTTGGCGGCCAAGCCGAGGTCACCGGCCAACTGCCGAACCGTCGGCAATCGCGTTCCCGGGGAGAGGGATCCGGCGCGGACGGCGGCCATGACCTGGGTGACGATCTGCTCGTATGCCGGGGTGACCGACCCCGGCTCGACCGTGAGAATCATGGGTGGACGTCGGCCAGCGCGTGCCCGCGCGCCCAGCCGAAATGCTGATCCGCGATCGCCGCGACCAGGAGCGCGAGCAGGACGAGCAGGGCGACGCCCAGGAGGACTCGCGCCGCATCCCTGAACCAATGCGGCCAGCCGACCGACACCTCCTCGGCCGTGACGAGTACGGCCGCACCTCCGCCGGCGGCCAGGAGAGCCGCGCAGCCGAGGAGATCCCGCAGGGTCTGGGCGCGGACGACCTCCTCCCACGCGAGGCCGAGCGGGCTGCCCAGGTCGACGGCGCGCGCCAGCGCGCGTCGCAGGATCCACACCGTGGTCGCCGAGACGGCGACGGTGGCCGCGAGACCGCCGGCGGCGAGGGCGACAGCCGTCCCGGACGGGGAGCCCATGACCGCACCGGCGATGAGGACGGCGACGGCCGCGACCGGCAACGGCAGCGTGGCCCGAGCGATCGCCCGCTCCCCCGGCGTGACATAGTCCCTAAGTTCGCGCCGCCGTAGTTGGGCCACGCGCGGACGGGTTCCGGCCGGGATCGAGCGGAGGTGCCCCAGCCCGGTGCCGAGGGCCGCGGCCACCGGGACGACGATGGCGATCCACGGGAACGGAATGTCTCCCCGGTAGGCGCACAATGCCCCGCCGGCAAGGAACATCGCCGTCAGCCCGATCACCCGGCCGGTCTGGCGCACGCGCATCCACTCGGCCAAAGGGGCCCGGTCCGGGCCCGGGTCGGGCAGTCCCGCCACGCGCTGCAATCGACGGATCTCCTTCTCCACCATGGCGTTCCGCACCGACCACGCGACCACGAGGAAGGGCACGATGATGAGGAGGAGGAGCACGATCCGGCCCGTGACCTCACCGAATTGGATCTCGACCGCACCGGCCATCGGGCCACCACGTCTCATCTCCGCCACTCCCTTTGTCGCAGTTTGTAGTGCTACAAACACATTACTCGTGCGGCGCACGCTGTCAAGGCCCCGAGACGGCCGCGCTATCCTGCCGGCTCACCGTCCGAGGAGCCACCCGTATGCCGACCCGCCGCCACGTCCTGCTCGGCGGGGCCGGCGCGGCGGTGACCACGCAGGGGGTGGGCGGGTGTCAGCGCGGGGGCGGGATCGGCATACGGACCGAGGAGGGGTCCCTGACCTCGACGCATATGCCCGGAGCGTCCCCGGCCTGGCGCATCGTCACCCCGACCGACGCCCCCGCGCGGGGACTCGTCATCGCGCTCCACGGGTTCGGCACGGATGCCCCCGGGATGATGGACGGCCTCGCCCTGGCCGACCACGTCGCCCGGACCCGGCTGGCGGTTGCCGCGGTGAGCGGGGGCAACTCCTACTGGCACCGGCGCCGGGCGGGCCTGGACCCGGGCGCCATGGTGGTGGACGACTTCGTCCCGCTGGCCCGGACCAAGGCCCGCATCGCGGCGACGGCGCCCATCGCCTTCCTCGGCTTCTCGATGGGCGGCTACGGCGCGCTGCTCCTGGCGTCCCAGCTGGGCGCCGCAGCGGTCTTCGGTGTCGTCGCCGAGAGCGCGGCATTGTGGACCGAGCCCGGACTGAGCGCCGCCGGTGCCTTCGACGATCGCGAGGACTTCCTGGCCCACGACGTGTTCGCGCGGACGGAGGTGCTCTCCCGCATACCGATCCGGCTCGACTGTGGATCGGCCGATCCGTTCCTCGCGGCCAATCGGGCGTTCGCGGGGAAGCTTCCCATGCCGTGTTCACGGTCGACCCCGGCGGGCACACCACCGGCTTCTGGCACGACCATGCCGGGCGGCAGATGGACTGGCTCGCCGACCACGCACCATCCACCTGACGCACGGGTCGTCGCGGCAGGACCCGGGACGCCGTCGCGCCAGGGCGCAGGGACCGAACAGTCACGCGGGTTTCGGCCCGGTCGCGTGGACGGTGCCCCGGACCGGTCGCGTGGGATCAGTCGCTGGCGGTGATCGCCTCGTGTGTGGCGAGGATGCGGCGCGCGATGTCGACGTGAAGGTTCTCGACCATCTTGCCGTTGTAGGTGACCACCCCACGTCCGGCGCCGGCCTCCCACGCCGCGAGCATCCCTTGGGCGTCCGCGACCTCCGCCTCGCTCGGCGCGAAGGTGCTATTGCACACCTCGACCTGGCCGGGGTGGATGAGGGTCTTGCCGTCGAACCCGAACTGGCGACCCTGCACGCACTCCGCGGCGAAGCCCTCGGCATCCTTGACGTCATTGAACACGCCGTCGAGGCAGGCGATCCCGGCGCGCCGGGCGGCCAGGAGGGCCATCGACAGCGCCGTCAGCAGCGGGGCCCGGCCGGGGACGATCTGGGCCTGGAGTTCCTTGACCAGATCATTGGTGCCGAGGACGAAGCAGGCGAGCCGGTCGGAGGCACCGGCGATCTTGCGGGCGTTGAAGATCGCCTCCGGCGTCTCGATCATCGCCCAGAGCCGGGTGTGCTTCGGCGCGTGGAAGTGGTGCATCGCCTTGACGAGTTGCTCCACCTCCTTGGCGGTGTTGACCTTGGGGACGACGATGCCGTCGGGTCCGGCGTGGCAGGCGGCCTTGAGATCGGCGTCGTGCCAGGCCGTCCCGATGCCGTTGACGCGGATGGTGATCTCGCGCCGGCCATAGTCCCCGGATTTTGCCGCCGCACAGGCGTTCTCGCGGGCGGCCTCCTTGAAGTCGGGGCCGACAGCGTCCTCGAGGTCGAGGATGAGGGCATCGACCGGCAGGGCCTTGGCCTTCTCCAGCGCCCGCTCGTTCGAGCTGGGCATGTAGAGGACGGAGCGGCGGGGTCGGTAGGCGTGCTTGCTCATCACGCACCCGCCTCCGTCGACGCGGGCGCATAGAGCGCGGCGAGTTCGGGGTCGCCGGCCGAGAGCTGGTCGGCGAGCGCGAGGATGACCAGGCATTGTTTGAGGCTGGCATCGTCCTCCATCTTGCCGTCGAGCATCACCGCACCCGTCCCGTCGCCCATCGCCTCCTTGACCCGGCGGGCATGCGCGACATCGGCCGCGCTCGGCGAGAAGACCTTCTTGGCGATGGCGATCTGCGCCGGGTGCAACGACCAGGCGCCCACGCAGCCGAGCAGGAAGGCGTTGCGGAACTGGTCCTCGCAGGCCACGACGTCCTTGATGTCGCCGAAGGGGCCGTAGTAGGGGAAGATCCCGTGCATCGCGCACGCGTCGACCATCCGGGCGATCGTGTAGTGCCACAGATCCTGCTGGAAGACCGCCCGCTCGGCGTTGATCGCGTCCTCGACGCCCACCGGCGGGTCCTGCCGCACGAGATATCCGGGGTGGCCCCCGCCGACCCGGGTCGTCTTCATCCGCCGGTCGGCCGCGAGGTCGGCCGGGCCCAGGGAAATGCCCTGCATCCGGGGGGATGCTCCCGCGATCTCCTCGACATTGGCCATGCCGCGGGCCGTCTCAAGGATCGCGTGGACGAGGATCGGGCGGCTCAGGCCGGCCCGGGCCTCCAACTGGGCGAGCAGCCGGTCGACATAGTGGATGTCCTCGGGTCCTTGGACCTTCGGCACCATGATGACGTCGAGCTTGTCGCCGACCTCGGTGACGAGAGTGATGAGGTCGTCGAGGACCCAGGGACTGTCGAGGCTGTTGACCCGGGTCCACAACTGGGTCGCGGTCCCGAAATCGGTGGCCTTGGCGATCGCGACCAGTCCGGCCCGAGCGGCTTCCTTGCGATCGGCCTTGACCGCGTCCTCGAGGTTGCCGAGCAGGACATCGACGGTCCCGACCAGGCTGGGGACCTTGGCCGCCATCTTCTCGTTGCTCGGGTCGAAGAAGTGGATCATCCGGCTCGGCCTGGCCGGGACCTCCCGGACAGGAGCAGGGGCACCGACCGCCAGGGGCGCGAAGAACGCCTTTGCACTACGCATATTCGGCACGCTAACAGCGGGGCGCGCGAGAATACATCCGCTCCCGACGGGACGTATGACACAGTGGCAAGCATGACCGAGCCGGCCGGCGAGAGTTCCGCCACACCCCCGCTCAACCTGTCTGCGCTCCTGGCCGAGGCCCTCGCGAAATCCTCGGTTTGTTGGATCGAGAGCGCCGGTCGGACCAGCGCCGCGTGGTTCGCCACGATCGACGGCGAGGTCCTCGTGGTCACCGGGCCGGGCGAGCAAGCCCTCCCCCCACTGACCGACGAAGAACGGACCGATGAGGCACGGATCCTCCTGCGCAGCAAGGACTCCGGCGGCCGACTGCTCGAGGTCGCGGTGTCCGTGCGCGAGGTCACGCCGGACGACCCCGCGTGGGAGCCGGCCGTGGCCGCCCTCGCCGCCGAACGACTCAACGCGACCGACGACCTCGCGGCGCGGTGGCGCGAGTCGGGCATGATCTTCGCCCTGCGCCCCTTCGGTGCACCCCTCCAGGCCCCCGGGAGGTATGCCGACCGCTCCGGTGCCGCGGCATTCGCCCCTGCCGCCGGGACCACCGGTGGGCGACGCCCCTGGCACCTCGGCGGACGGCCTCAGCGCCGGCGCACCCTCTGACAGCTCACCCCACTCCCCCGCTCAGGCCCGGCCGGTCCGGTTGGGCGCGGGGTGGGAGTGGCGGCTCAGTAGAGCCCACCGCCATACGACGCGATCTGCTCCTCCTCCAGCCCAGTGACGGTGCGCGCCAGATCGGTGCGCTCGCCGCGGGCGCGACGCTCCCGGGCGGAGGCGCTGACGTCGTCCACCGAGAACGGATCCCACGCGTCCGGATGCCAGGCCCGACCCCGCACCAGGCTGCGGGCGCAATGGCCGAAAACCTCCTCGATCTCGACGACGAGGGCGAGGACCGGCCGCTTCCCCTGCACCGACAACTCCGCGAACCACGGTTCGTCGCGGACGAGGCGAGCCCGGCCGTTGACCCGGAGAGTGTCGGACCTCCCGGGAATGATGAAAGATGAGCCCGGTGTGCGGGTTTTCGAGGATATTGAGATACCCGTCGACGCGCCGGTTCCCGGGCCGCTCGGCAAGGGCGATGGTGCCCGGGTCGACGACATGAACGAGTGACCCGGCCGGGTCCCCCTTGGGCGAGACGTCGCACCGCCCGTCGGCCGAACTCGTCGCCACGAGAGCGATAGTGGCGGCGCCGAGCCAGGCGATGTCGTCCGGGTCCAACCGCGGCCGCACCTTCGTCCGCGCGCGTTCGCCCGGCTCACCGACGATCGCGCGCAACTCCTCGACCGTGGTCACGTGGGTCATCGGCTCCATCCCCCGAGTATCCCGCCGCGCGCGAGGGCGCTGCAGCATCCGGACGACCCGCACGGGGACGACCCGCATGGGGACGACCCGGCATACCGACAGGGCGTCCCCGGCGGGGCGAGGTCTGCGGGTGGTGCGCGCCGGCCGGGTGAGGGCGGCGGGCGGTGCCTGCTGGCGGGGCGTGGGCGGCGCGGCATACCGGGGCACCCGCGGGAGCGACCACTAGCCTGGGGGCGTGAGTGCCCCCACACGCGTGTTCGTCGGCCGACTGGCCAAGCTGCGCGTGTTCGACCCCCTCGGTGACCAGGTGGGGCGGGTGCGGGATGTGGTCGCGATGTTCTCCCTGCAGCGGCGTCCGCGGGTCATCGGCCTTGTCGTGGAGGTCCCGGGCCGGCGGCGGGTCTTCGTCCCGATGACCCGGGTCACCTCCGTCGACGGCGGCCAGGTCATCACGACCGGGCTGGTCAATATGCGCCGCTTCGAGCAGCGCGCCAACGAGACGCTCATCCTGGCCGAACTCATCGAACGTCCGGTCCAAGCGCGCACCGAGCAGGGCCTGGTCGAAGCGGTCGTCGAGGACATCGGGATCGAGTGGGAGCGCAACCGCAACTGGTGGGTGACCAAGGTCTTCTGCCGGGAGCGACCGCTGCGCACCACCACGCTCAGCCGGCTGCGCAGCCGCTCCGGGACGACTTTTGTCGTCGGGGTCGAGGACGTCACCGGCCTGCTGACTGTCGGTGAGGAGCAGTCCGCCGAACGACTACTGCAGCAGTATGCCGACCTCAACGCCGCCGACCTCGCCGAGGCCGTCGCCGACCTCACCCCCAAACGGCGCTCCGAGGTCGTCGCCGCCCTCGACACCGAGCGCCTCGCCGACGTCATGGCCGAGCTTCCCGAGACCGACCAGGTCGACATCGTCACCTCCATCCCCGTCGAGCGGGCGGTCGACGTCCTGGAGGCGATGGAGCCGGACGACGCCGCCGACCTCCTCAACGACCTGCCCCCCGAGCGGGCCGAGGAACTCCTGACCCTCATGGAGCCGGACGAGGCCGCGCCGCTGCGCCGGCTGATCTCCTACGACGAGAACACCGCCGGTGGTCTGATGACGACCGAGCCGATCATTCTCGGTCCGGAGGCCAGCGTCGCCGAGGCGCTGGCCCTGGTGCGCCGCTCCGAGGTCGCGACGACGATCGCGACGACGGTGTTCGTATGCCGCTCCCCCCTGGAGCCGCCCACCGGGAAATACCTCGGGCTGGTGCACCTCCAGCGGCTCCTGCGCGAGCCCCCGCACGCCTCCGTCGGGCAGTTCCTCGACACCGACACCGAGCCGGTTCGCGTCGACGCCAGCCTCGGGCTGATCACCCGGACGTTCGCGACCTATGACCTCGTCTCGGTGCCGGTCATCGATGACCAGAAGCGGCTCCTGGGCGCGGTGACGGTCGACGACGTCCTGGACCACATCCTCCCCGACCACTGGCGCGGGGACCGGCACGGAGTCATCCATGGCTGACCGTCCCGCGACCCGGCTCGACCTACCCTTGGTGGCCCGCTCCGGATTCCGGCTACCGACGATCGACACCGAGGAACGTTTCGGGGTTCTGTCGGAGAAGTTCGCCCGCTTCATGGGCACCGCGACCTTCCTCATCGCGATGACCGTCTTCGTCATCGCCTGGATCGCGTGGAACATCTTCGCGCCGAGGTCGGCCCGATTCGACCCCTATCCCTTCATCTTCCTCACCCTCATGCTCAGCCTCCAGGCGTCGTATGCCGCGCCGCTGATCCTGCTCGCCCAGAACCGTCAGGCGGACCGCGACCGGGTCGCACTCGAGCAGGACCGCTCCCGGGACGAGCGCAATCTCGCCGACACCGAGTTCCTCACCCGCGAGGTCGCGGCATTGCGGATCGCGCTGCGCGACAACGCCACCCGTGACTTCGTCCGCAGCGAGATGCGGGATCTCCTGGACGAGCTCGAGGGCCGCGAGGACCGGATCAAGGCCCGCGCCAAGGCCAAGGCGAAACGGCGGGCCAAGGCCAAGGCGCGCGCCAAGGCCAAGGCGCGGGAGAAGGCCAAGGAGCGGCAGAAGGAGCAGGCCAAGACGGCCGCGCGTGGCGAGCGGGCCGCCATACCCTCCGCCACCCCGTCAGCCACCCCCGCGGCGGACCGCCCCGCCATGCAGCGGGGCTCGGCTCCCGTCCAGGACGACCGCTGATCGCCGCCCGGCCCCGTCGTTCGGCCGCGTGACGTCCGGCCCATCGTGGGCGGGCAACTACAGTGGCGGGGTGAGTCAGTTGCCGAGCCTCGATGCCATCCGTACGGCCCTGAGCCGGGTCGACGACCCGGAGATCCGCCGCCCGATCACCGATCTCGGCATGGTCGACAACGTGTCCGTCGACGACGCGGGCGCAGTGGCAGTGACCATCCTGCTCACCGTGGCCGCCTGCCCACTCAAGGACACCCTCACCCGGGATGTCACGGCCGCGGTCGCCCAGGTGGAGGGCGTCACGGACGTGCGCGTCACCCTCGGCGTCATGACCGACGAGCAGCGGGCCGCGTTGCGGACGTCCTTGCGCGGAGGCGCCCCCGAGAAGGAGGTCCCCTTCGCCAAGCCGGGTTCGCTGACCCGGGTGTATGCCGTGGCCTCCGGCAAGGGCGGCGTCGGCAAGTCCTCCGTCACCGCCAATCTCGCCGTCGCCCTGGCGCAGCAGGGGATGAAGGTGGGCGTCGTCGACGCCGACATCTACGGCTTCTCCATCCCCCGGATGCTCGGGGTCACCGGGACCCCCACGCAGGTCGACGACATGATCCTGCCCCCGATCGCCCAGGACGTGAAGGTCATCTCGATCGGGATGTTCGTCCCGGGCAACCAACCCGTCGTCTGGCGCGGGCCCATGCTCCACCGGGCACTCAACCAGTTCCTTGCCGACGTCTTCTGGGGCGATCTCGACGTCCTCCTGCTCGACCTGCCCCCGGGCACGGGCGATGTCGCGATCTCGGTGGCCCACCTGGTCCCCAATGCCGAGATCCTCGTGGTCACCACGCCGCAGGCCGCCGCTGCGGAGGTGGCGGAGCGGGCCGGCTCGATCGCGGTCCAGACCCGCCAGCGGATCGTCGGCGTCGTGGAGAATATGTCATGGCTGGAGTTGCCCGACGGGTCTCGCCAGGAGATCTTCGGCTCCGGTGGCGGAGCCCAAGTGGCCGAGTCCCTGAGCCGGTTGATCGGCACCGAGGTCCCGCTCCTGGGCCAGATCCCGCTCGATGTCAGCCTGCGCGAGGGCGCCGATGCCGGCGATCCCGTGGTCCTGAGCAATCCGTCCGGCCCGGCCGGGACCGCCCTGCGGGCGATCGCCCGCGGTCTCGCCGGTCGCACCCGGGGCCTAGCGGGGCGCTCCCTCGGCCTTCGTCCCGCGGGACGCTGACGCCCGGGTCACCGACACGATCAGACCGACGCGATCAGACCGACGCGATCAGGTCGCCTCGAGGTCGAACGGCGTGTGGGGGTGCTCGTCGTCCCCGTGGACGAGTTGGCGGCGCGGTGAGGCATAGTCCTCGCCGCTGTGATGCTCGTCGTCCCCCGGCGGAAGGTGCCCGGTCAAGTCCTCGCCGTGCGCGAGTTGCCGCGTCGAGGAGCGGACGGACTCCAGTTCCGCTCCGACCGGTCCCCAGGCGGTCGAAATGGGCTCCCGCAGGGCATCCTTGACGATCTTGCGCGGGTCATAGAGGCGGGGGTCGTACTGTCGCCAGTTGATCTCGTCGAACTCCGGGCCCATCTGCTCCTTGAGCTGGGCGCGGGCCCCGTCGGCCATGACGCGGAAGTGACGGATGCCGCGGGCGAGCTTCGCGGCATACTCCGGCATCCGTTGGGGCCCGATGATGACCATGATCAGCACGAAGACGACGACCCACTCACTCCAGTCCATGATCATGGCGCGGGGTGCCTCGTTTCGGGGGTCGGGATGCTCAACGGCTGGGTCAGTTCTTCGGCGCGGCTTGCAGGGTCATTCTGACATTCATGGTGCGCCCATCCCGCCGGACCGTGAGGGCGACGGTGTCGCCGACGCTGCGGGCGCGGATGGCGACGATGAGATCGCTGGAGTCGGTGATCTCCCGCCCGTCGAACCTGACAATGACGTCGCCGGGCTTCATCCCGGCTTTGGCCGCGGGTCCGCCGGCGGTGACGGGTTCGACGTCGGAGTCGGCGTCGCGCACGCGGGCACCGGGGCCGGCATACGCCTCATCGAGGAGGACGCCGATGACCGGGTGGTCGGCGTGGCCGGTCCGGATGAGTTGGTTGGCGGTCTTGACCACCTGGTCGCTCGGGATGGCGAACCCGAGCCCGATATTGCCCGCCGACCCCGATCCGGTCCCGGGGGGCGTGGCGATCGCGGAGTTGACCCCGATGACGAGACCGGAGGCATCGAGAAGGGGGCCGCCGCTATTGCCCGGATTGATCGCCGCATCCGTCTGGATGGCGTTGATATAGGAGCGGCCCGCGGAGTCCCCGGCGACGACCGGGCGGTTAAGGGCGGAGACGATGCCCGAGGTCACCGTGCTCGACAGGCCGAGCGGTGCACCGACGGCCAGGACGGGGTCGCCGACGACGACCGCCGCGCTGTCCCCCATGGTGAGCGGGCGCAGGGTCGAGCGGCCGGTCGCCAGGACCGCGATGTCGTATGCCGAGTCCGTCCCCACGACGGTGGCCGGCACTCGTTCGCCCGTCCCGAGGACGACGACGAGGTCGGTTCCGATCCCCTCGACGACATGGTTGTTGGTGACGACGTGCCCGGCGTGGTCGTAGACGAAGCCGGAACCGGTCGCGCCCGCGATGGCGTCGGCCGATCGGATCGTCACCACGGACGGCAGGGCGTCGGCAGCAACCCGCGCCAGAGTCCCGTCCGGGCGCGCGGTCGACCCCGCGGCCACGGTGGGGAGTTGGCCGGGCAACCCGCCGGCGAGGCCGGCACCGAGAAGGCCGCCGGCCAGGGCGCTGATCACCCCGGTCACCGTGAGCAGGACCAGGACGGCCGCCCACCCCGGACCGCGGCCGCGGGCAGGGGGTCCCCCGGCGAGGGTTCCCGGCGTCGCGCCCGGGACGTGCTGCCACTGAACGGCCCCCGCCTGCGCGAGCGGCACCGACCCGACGGGGATCTGTCCCGGCAGGTGCCGGATCGCACCCACACGGGGGCCGTCCACCGACCCTGGTCCGTATGCCGAGCCCTCCCCCCCGAGGTCCCCCCAGTTCCAGGCGTCCCAGGCACCGGCCGGGCGGTCCCCGCCGGTGGTGGCGCGCCCCACCACATCGGTCGGGGTCTGGCCGGCCGGGAGGTATCGCGGATCCTGGCCGGAGTCTGTGCGCTCGGAGCCGGTGGGGCCGTCACCCTGCCCGGGGTGGGCGGATTCGCCCGCACCCCACAGTGGCGTGCGCGAAGGTCGCTCGGGCGCGCCGGGGCCCTCGCTCCACCAGGTCATGGGGACGATTGTGCCCGGTTCCCGGCGCGGCTGGAGGCCGGTTGGATGATCAGCAGGGAACTGTCGGTCCCGAACGAGGTGACCTGGCGTTCGCTGGCCGGGCGGACCGGGAGGGGGACCGGGGAGATCCGCGCGGTCGAGGCTCCGGGCCCGACCGACATCCCCCAGGCAGCGGCGGCGGACGCGCCCGCGGCGGCCGTGGCGAAGAGCGCGGCCCGCAGCGCGGAGCGGTGTTGCGCCGGCGCGCCCTGGGCCAGCACGACGAGCCCGAGGTCCGGGCCCGGACGGGTTGCGCGGGCGTCCGGCTCGGGCGGATTCGCCCCGACGGTCGCGGGCCGGCGGTGCGGGATGCCGGCCGGTCGGGGCGCGGGGACGGCGACCGGGATCTCCTGGGAGACCGACAACAGGAGGGTGCGCAGGTCGGCGGGCACCTCGGGCGCGCTGCGCAAGGTGGCGCGGAGGCGGCGCTCGAGGTCGGCGGCGCCGAGGCAGGTCACGCAGGAGACGAGGTGGCGATCCCAGGCCAATAGCTCGTCCGGCGGGAGGGAGCGCTCGACATACTCCCCGACCCGGTCCCCCAGACAGGTCCGGGGTCGAGGTGGCCAGGTCATCGGGCACCCGCCGGGGCAAGGCGCCCGGGGACGACCGCGGCACCCGGGGAGACAGAGGCGGCCGCAGGAGCACGCCGCACGTCCGGGGCGCGATGGGCGAGCGACTCGCGCAGCAACGCGCGGCCGCGGTGGATCCGCGAGCGGACCGTGCCGAGCTTGACGCCGAGGGTCGCCGAGATCTCTTCGTACGACAGGCCCTCGATGTCGCAGAGGACCACGGCGGCCCGGAAGTCCGGCGGGAGGGTGTCCAGCGCCCGCTGGACGTCGGCGTCGAAGTGGCGATCGGCATACACCTGGTCGGGGGAAGGTTCCCGGCTGGGGAGGCGGGCCGAGGACTCATCCGAGAGGGCGTCGAAGCGGATCCGTTGCTTGCGGCGCATCTTGTCGAGGAAAACGTTGGTCGTGATCCGGTGCAGCCAGCCCTCGAAGTTGCCCGGCGAATAGGACCCCAGTGACCGGAAGACCCGGATGAAGACGTCGTGGGTGAGGTCCTCGGCGTCGTGGACATTGCCGGTGAGGCGGTAGGCCAGGCGGTACACGCGCGCGGAGTGCTCCTCGACGATCGCCTCCCAGCTGGGCGGTTCCCACGTCGCGGCGTCGGCCGCGGGCTGCAGTGTGTCGGTCATCGATCCTCCAAAGTCGGCGAGCGCGTGTCCCCCGCAGTGCTCCGTAGCTTCTACGCACGCGCAGGCCCAATCGTTCCCGACAAGACTGGAAATTTCCTGGATGACCCGCCGACGAGCGGAAGGCCGGGGTGAGCGTCACGAATGCGACCGCCTGGGGCGCGGCGGATAGGCTTGCCCGCCATGAGCGGACAGCTGGCGAGTTGGGCGTATGCCGAGGGCTTCGTCCAGGAGACGAGCGTCGCCGAAGCGGCCCGCCACTCGGGGACGGAGTTCGGGGCGACGCCCGTCCACGGCGGAGTCGGCCCGGCGCTGCGCATGCTCGCCGCTGCCGGCGCGGCCCGGGCCGTCGTCGAGATCGGGACCGGCGCGGGCAGTTCCGGGCTCTGGCTGCTCGCCGGGATGCCCGGCGACGGGGTCCTGACGACGATCGACGCGGCCCCGGAGCACTCGCGGGCGGCGCGGGCGGCATACGCGGCGGCGGGGGTGGCCCACCAACGCACCCGGGTCATCACCGGCAACGCCGCCGACGTCCTGCCGCGGATGACCGACGGCGCCTACGACCTGGTGTTCGTCGACGCCGACAAGACCGGCTACCCCGCGTATGCCGAGCACGCCGTCCGGCTGCTGCGCCCCGGCGGGGTCCTGGTGATGGACAATATGCTCTGGCACGACAAGGTCGCCGACCCCGCCGTCCGCGATGCCACCACGAGCGTCCTGCGGGAACTCGGCAAGACCCTGCGCGACGACGAGCGCCTGATCACCACGCTTCTCCCGGTCGGTGATGGGCTCCTGGTCGCGGTCAAGCGCTGACGCCCGAGAACGAACCCCAAGCACGAACCCCGAGAACGAAACCCGGGCACGACCCCCTGAGCCCTGAGCCGGCGGCGCGCCTACGCGCGGCCGGGCCCGGCTCCCCGCCGGAACTTCGCCGGGCCCTCGGCGACGGCGACGACCTCGAAGTTCTCGATGATCCGCGGGATGGCGCCGATGAGATGGCTGACCGGCGATTGGGCCAGCCCGGTCTCGAAGTCGGCGCGGAAGGCATCCCGGTCGGCCGCGGTGTCGAAGACATACGTGCCCTCGAACCACTCTCCCTCGCGCATCCGCCAGACCTTGAACGCCAGACCGTCGAGGAACATGAAGCGCGCCAAGGAGGTGCCGACCACATATTCGCGGAGCCGGTCCGAGGTCTCCGGCCGGGTGTTCTCCAAGGACCAGCGCACGGCCAACCCGAATCCCGCGTTCATCCCGGGGCTACTCCTTCGTCAGCCAGCGCAACAGACCACGGGCACCGTATCCGGTCGGGCCGATGTTGACGATCCCCGTATCGACCTCCGACCGTCCCGGGCCGGCGATGTCGAGATGGACCCACGGGATGTCGCCGACGAATTCGCGTAGGAAGAGGGCGGCCAGGATGGAGCCGGCATTGGCCTTGCCGATCGGGCCGACGTTGGTCAGGTCGGCGATCGGCGAGTCGAGTCCGCCGCGGTAGTCCTCGACCAGCGGCATCGCCCACATCGGCTCCCCCGCCTCCGCGCACTCCAGGCGCACGGCGTTGTGGAGGACCTCATCGGTCGCATAGGACGCCGCGAGGACATGGGAGAGGGCGATCTTGGCGTGCCCGGTCAGGGTCGCGATGTCGACGAGGGCGCGCGGGGAGAGGGCGGAGGCGGCATACGCCAAGGCGTCGGCCAGGACGAGCCGCCCCTCGGCGTCGGTGTTGGCGACCTCGACGGTCCGCCCGCCGAACTGGGTGATGACGTCGCTGGGGCGGTATGCCGCACTCCCCACCGCGTTCTCCGCCAACGGAAGCAGACCGGTCACCCGCCGCCGGACCCCCAGCGCCCGGCAACCCGCGAGGACGGCCAGGACGATCGCCGCGCCGGACATGTCGGTCTTCATCGCGAGCATGCCGGCGGGCGGCTTGAGGAAGAGACCGCCGGTGTCGAAGGTGATCCCCTTGCCGACCAGGACTAGCGGGTCGGTCTCCTGCGCGCCGTCGGGGACATAGTCGAGTTGGACCAGCCGCGGCGGGGTCGGCGAGCCCTGGCCGACGGCGAGGATGCCGCCGAATCCCGCGTCCGCGAGGGCGGTCTCGTCCCACTCGGTGAAGCCGAGCCCGTGTTCTCGCGCGACCTCGCCGGCGATGCCGGCCAGCCACGGCGGATTCTTGATATTGCTCGGGACCGCCGCCAGGGCCCGGGCCAGGAGAGTGGCGGCGCAGCCCTCGACGCCGAGGGCGACCTGCGCGGGGTCGCGGTCGCCGAGGAGGACGATCCGGCGGAGGGTGCGGTCGGCATACGGACCGGCGGCGCGCCAGCGCAGCGGCTTGGCACTGCCCAGGACGGTACCGTCGACGAGTGCATCGGCCGGGGCATCGGCCGGGGCGTCGAGGATCACGGTCGTGGCTTGGGGA
The DNA here is from genome assembly GCA_016702415.1 of Nostocoides sp. GTDB lineage: Bacteria > Actinomycetota > Actinomycetes > Actinomycetales > Dermatophilaceae > Nostocoides_A. Next base: position 1,106,363 of record JADJEA010000001.1, on the reverse strand, counting down.
ACCGCCCGGACCGCGGCCGCCGCGGCGAGTCGGATCTCGCGCGCGCTGCCCGCGCCCGAGCCGGCGAAAACGACCAGGCGCACGTCCCCGGCCCCCAGGGGGATGAGAAGCGTGCCGAGCGGCGCGGGTGGCTCAAGGGCGTCGGCCAGCATCGAAACGGGAAGCCCGAGGTCGGCCGCTCGGGCCTGTGCGTCCTCATCCCAGGGATGCTTGCCCCCCTGGATCAGGCAGATGTATGCCGTGACCTCCTCCGCGCCGACCTGCCCCCGGGCCCTTCCTCGCCGCGTCCGGCAGCGGCCCCCATGGCCGCGAGGACCTCACCGTCGGCGGCGCAGGCGACCTCGGGCATCGGTGGGCGCAACTCACGAAGCACCGCAGCACCATACCCGCCGGAGAACACCGAAGGCGCCTGGGGCGTTGGCCCCGAGGCACCTTCGGTGGGGATGCGGTCGACCGCTCAGCGCAGGCCCTCGCAGTTGTCGATGGCCTCGCCGAGCGCACGCACCTCATCGGGGGTCATCTCCACGACGAGCCGGCCACCGCCTTCGAGCGGCATGCGCAGCACGATGCCGCGGCCTTCCTTCGTGACTTCGAGCGGACCGTCGCCGGTCCTGGGCTTCATCGCCGCCATGGGCCTTCCTTCCTTGTCGCGCGAGGCATTCGCCGCCGCGTGACCTCACCTCAGACGAGGACCATGCGCCCCATCGCTGACCGCCATTATCTCTCGCCGCGGGCGGGTTCGCGAAATCGCGGCCCGGGCTTTGTCGCGTCCAAACTCACGGCGGGGACGCTCCCCAAGGGACATAGGTCAACAGAGTGGCGGTCCACCAGAACATCCCGAGGATCAGCGGAAGGACGACCAGGGCGACCCGGCGGCGCCAGTGCGGGACGATCCGGCCACCGCTGGAGGTCCGCATGGCGACGCTGGCCACCAGGGCGGCGAGTGGGAAATCGAGGACGAGAAAGCGCCACATGCTCGTGATCGGGCGCACGACCGCGAAGAGATAGAGGGGGTAGGCGTAGGCCCATGCGCGTACTTCCATCGGCAGCCACCGGCCGTGCCGGCCGGCGACGAGGATCACGTAGGCGGTCAGGCATCCCGCCAGGAGGAGCACGCCGAAGAGCCCGTGCAAGCCCCACGCCCAGGCGATCCACTGGACGAACGGGCCCTCCTGCGGGCGTTGACCCCAGACGGCCTGCACGTCGTAGAAGGCGGTGGCCCGACCGGTGGCCAGGCCGACGGTGGCTGGCCAGGAAAAGGCCGAGCCGGCGACCGCGGCGGCGAGGGTGGCGAGGCGGGCGCGCTCCCCCGCGAAGGCCGTGCGCCACGAGCGCGACTCCTCGCGCAGGCGGGCCACGAGGTGGACCAGGACGACAACGCCCACAGCGGGGACAACTGCCCGGGTGAACCCGAGCAGGACAACGACTCCGGCGGCGCCGAGATAGCGCCGGCGCATGACGAGGAGGATCGATCCGGCGGTCAGGACGAGGGCGAGGGCCTCGCTGTAGGGCATGACGAGGATCCCGGTCGCCGGGTAGAGGCACCACAGGCAGGTGGCGACGAGCGCGAGCCGGTCACGGTGCGCCTGCGGGGCGGCGTGCGCGGCCATCCGGCTGATGAGCCAGACCAGGACCGTCCCGATGGCGCCGAGCACGAGGTTGAGCGCGACCGCGGCCACGGTGAAATCGACGCCGAGGGCCACCAGGAGCTTGACCAACATCGGGAACAGCGGAAAGAACGCCCACGCGCTGTAAGTGATCGCCCCGGTGTCCCCGTCCACCGGCAATGGCAGCGGATAGCCGGAGTAGACGATCCGGTGATACCACCGGGCGTCCCAGAGCCGGAGGATGTCGCCGACCCCGGGGTGGAGGTGGCCCACCCCGGCGGGGGTCTGGAACCAGGTCGCCGCCACCCACATCGCCGCGACCGCCAGGAGGCGGCTGACGGCATACGCGATCAGGACGGTCCGGACCGGGTGCGCAAGGGCCCTGGCGACGAGCGCATCGCGCGCCGCACTGGTCCGGATTCCGCTGACGACCGCCCCCGGCGTCTCCTCCTCCGCGCGCGCGACCACCCCTTGATCTTCGTCCGCGCGGGGCGCCTGGGCCAATCGCATCCGGGTGCGCCGACGGGATCGTGACGATGCTCTCACCAGGCCCGTGGACCCGCCGGGCCCCTCACTCGCCGCGCGGGAGGAGCAGGCGGTCGAGCGTGTGGGCGAACAACCGCTGGCCGGCCCACGCCGACACCCGTCCGGACAAACGGGGAAAAGGGTCGATCCGCGGCCCGAGGTCCTCGGTCCAGTGCACCCGCGAACCGCCCGAATCCGTCGGTTCGACGACGACCTCGGCCCACCCGCGCAGCCACCGCCCGATCTTGACGATCCGGAACCGGCCGGCCCCGCCCGGCGGCGGTGGGTCGAAGGCGGTGACGATCATCGTGTCGGCGATTTCGACCGGGCCGACACCGGTGCGGCCGGTGAACTCCCACCCCACGGTGGGCTCACCCGGGTCCAGACGCATCCGGGTGAGCGGGATCGCTTCCCCGTGGTCGGCGAAAGCGCTCACGCGCGCCCACGTGACGTCGACGGGGGCGGCGACCGTGCGCGTGACCGTGAAGGCGGTCACCGGCCCTCGGTGCGGGGGTCGCCGGCCGACGGAGGAATCGCTGGCGAACCGGACTGGCCGGGCGCCCCGGTGACCCCCTCGATGACGACGGCGGTGTCGGCCGAAGCACCCGGCGCTCGGAGGGCCCCGGCATGGGCCTGTCCGTCATGGCCGGCGCGATGCGCGAACCACTCCTCGTAGGCCGCCAGCCGTGCCTGCAGCTGGTCGAGCACCTCGTCCACCTGATCCATGCGGTAGCCGCGGAAGGCCGTGTCGAAATGGAGGTCGTCGAGATCGGCGGCCTTCGGGCGCTCGGGGAGGATGACCAGCGGCCGGGTGTGGGTGGGCGGCGGCATCGGGTCGTACGTCACGCGCCCCAGCAGCAGCGCTGCGCCATAGGCGGCCACGACGGCCGCGACGCAGAGAAAGAGCACCCAGATCATCGCTCACCCCCCGGGGTCTGGCGGCCCAGCTGCCGGTCCGTCTCGACGATGATCCGGACCGCCTCGTGCGGATCGTCGGTCAGGTGGAGCAGGGCGAGGTCACCGGCATTGACCGTCCCCGCGGCGAGCGCGGTCGTTCGCAGCCACTCCAGCAGGCCCCCCCAATAGTCGCTGCCCAGGAGGACGATCGGGAACGAGGTGACCTTCTGGGTCTGGACCAGGGTCACCGCCTCGAACAACTCATCGAGGGTCCCGAACCCGCCCGGAAGGACGATGAACCCCTCGGCATACTTGACGAACATCGTCTTGCGGACGAAGAAGTAGCGGAAGTTGACGCCGAGGTCGACGTATTCGTTGAGGCCGGCCTCGAAGGGCAACTCGATGCCGAGCCCGATCGAGGTCCCGCCCTCGCCGAGGGCGCCCTTGTTGGCCGCCTCCATCAGACCCGGCCCGCCGCCGGTGATCACGGCATACCCCTCCCGGGCGATCGCCGCGCCGACCTCCACCCCCAGGTCGTATGCCGCGCTCCCCCGCGCCGTGCGGGCCGATCCGAAGACGGAGATCGCCGGGCCGACCTCGGCCAGTCCCCCGAAGCCCTCGACGAACTCACTCTGGATGCGCAGGACCCGCCAGGGATCGGTGTGCACCCAGTCGCTCGGTCCGCGCCCGTCGAGGAGACGCTGATCGGTGGTGCTGGCCGGCACCTGCGAGCGGCGCAGGGTCACCGGCCCGCGGTGATAGACGTTTTCGGGCGAGGCCGGTCTCACCGAAGCCATCGCAGCATCGCCTCCTCGCACCGGGAGTACTGCTCGACCGGGCAGCGCTCGTCGTCCATGTGCGCGAGATTGGGATCGCCCGGCCCGAAATTGACCGCCGGGACGCCCATCGCGGAGAACCGCGCGACATCGGTCCACCCCTGCTTTGCCGTCACCGGAACGCCGAGCGCGGCCACGAAGGCCTGCGCTGCCGGGAGGGTCAGACCGGGTCGCGCACCGGCCGCGTTGTCGACGACGGTCACGTCGAAGCCGGCGAAGACCTGCCGCACATGCGCCTCCGCCTCCTCCGCCGACACCGAGGGGGCATAGCGATAGTTGACGGTGACCACGCACCGGTCGGGGATGACATTGGTGGCGGTGCCACCGCTGATGAGAACGGCGTTGAGCGCCTCGGGAAACTCCAGTCCGTCGACCTCGCGCGTTTGGGGCCGGTATGCCGCGAGCCTGGCCAACACCCCGGCCGCGTCGTGGATCGCATTGTGTCCCTTCCACGGACGGGCCGAGTGGGCGGCGATGCCTTTGGTGGTCACCTCGGCCCGCAGGGTGCCCTTGCAGCCACCCTCGACGGCGGCATCGGTCGGTTCCATGAGAACGGCGAAATCGGCATCGGTGATCAGGTCGGGCCGCTCCCGCTCGACGATCCCGAGCCCGTTGAACCTGCTGTCGATCTCCTCGGCCTCGTAGAAGACGTACGTGACATCCCGGCTCGGGGCGCGGACCTCATGCGCGAGCCGCAGCATCACCGCGCAGCCGCCCTTCATATCGACCGTCCCCCGACCGCGCAGGACCTCCCCGTCGGGCGTCGGCTCGCGCACCGTCGGCACATTGGGCGGGTCGACGGTGATCGGGACGGTGTCGATATGGCCGGCGATGAAGACACGCTCGGCCGCCCCGAGGTCGGTGCGGGCGACGAGGGTGTTGCCGAGCCGGGTGAGGCTCAGGTGCGGCAGTCCGGAGAGCGCGGTCTCGATGGCGTCGGCCAGCCTCGCCTCATCCAGACTCACCGACGCGATATCGCAGATGTCGGCGGTGAGCGTGGCGACATCGCGCGTGAGGTCGAGGGCAGAGGGCAGCGGCATGGCGCCCACGATAACGGCGGGATATGACAGCGGGGCGAACGCCGGGCGGCGCGGGGGCGCGCGGCATACCCGGGGGTTGGCATGAGCGGCAGGACGCACGGCAGCGGGCGCACGGCAGCGGGCGCACGGCAGCGGGCGCACGGCAGCGGGCACCCACACGGCCGACGGGAGGCACGCGCATCGGGGGGCCGTCGGCGGACCCACCTACCATGGGGCCCATGACCACGGCAGCCTCCCGCCCGGCCTGGGGCTTCGGCCTCGCGACCACCAGCGACGCCGGCCAGGTGCTCGACACCTGGTATCCCGCGCCCGCCCTCGGGCTGCCTCCGCAGGAGCTGACCGAACCGGCCGAGTTGGCGGCCCTGGTCGGCGCGGACGTCGAGCGGGGGGTGTCGGTCACGGTCGTGCTCACCCGGATCGACCTCGACACCCCCCCGGGCGACACCAGCGACGCCTATCTACGGCTGCACCTGCTCAGCCACCGGCTCGTCACGCCCAACTCCCTCAACCTCGACGGCATCTTCGGCGTCCTTCCCAATGTGGTGTGGACGAGCGCGGGGCCGTGCGCGGTCGAGGGATTCGAGCTGACCCGGGCCCGGCTGCGGCGCCGGGGAGCGGTCGCGGTCTACGGCGTGGACAAGTTCCCGCGGATGGTGGACTACGTGGTGCCCAGCGGCATCCGCATCGGCGACGCCGACCGGGTCCGCCTGGGCGCGCACCTGGCGAGCGGGACGACAGTCATGCACGAGGGGTTCGTCAATTTCAACGCAGGCACTCTCGGCACCTCGATGATCGAGGGCCGCATCAGCCAGGGCGTCGTCGTCGGCGATGGCTCGGACATCGGCGGTGGGGCCTCGACGATGGGCACGCTCTCCGGCGGCGGGACCGAGCGTGTGCGCGTCGGCGAGCGCTGCCTGCTGGGCGCGGAGTCCGGCCTCGGCATCGCCCTGGGGGACGACTGCGTCGTCGAGGCCGGGCTCTATCTCACCGCGGGGACCAAAGTGACCATGCCCGACGGCCAGGTCGTCAAGGCGCGGGCCCTCTCCGGCGGGTCCAACCTCCTCTTCCTCCGCGACTCGGTCTCGGGCCGGGTGGAGGTGCGCCCGCGCACCCGCGGCATCGACCTCAACGAGGTTCTCCACGCCAATGACTGACCCGCGATGACGGCCGGGCCGCCCAGCCGACCACCCAAGCCAGCCAGCCGACCGCCCCGCCTCGAGCGTCGCTATCGGGTCCGCCGGGCCGTTGTCGTCGCGGCCCTCGTCGCCTTCGTCACAGCGCTGATCGTGTTGGGGCAGTTCACCTTTCGCGCCTACACCGGGGCGACGTGCCGGGCGACCGCCGGGGGCCAGTCATTCGCCTTCACCCCGGAGCAGGCCCGCAATGCCGCGACCATCACCGGCATCGCGATGAAGCGAGGACTGCCCGCCCGGGCCGCGACGATCGCCCTGGCGACGGCGCTCCAGGAGTCGAACCTGCGCAACCTGCGCTATGGCGACCGGGACTCTCTCGGGCTCTTCCAACAACGTCCGTCGCAGGGATGGGGCACGCAGGCGCAGGTGCTCGACCCCGTCCACGCCGCGAACGCGTTTTACGACGCCCTGGTCAAGATCGACGGGTACACCACGATGGAGATCACGGTCGTCGCCCAGAAGGTCCAGCGGTCGGCATACCCCGAGGCGTATGCCGACCACGAGGGTCAGGGCCGCGTCCTCGCTTCGGCACTCTCCGGTCACTCCCCGGGCGGTCTCGGCTGCCGGCTTAATCAGTCGCCGGTTGGAGTCGCGGCCGATCGTTTGACCGCGGCCCTGCTCACCGAGACCGGTCAGACCGGGAGCGCCGCCGATGACGGCCGGACCGTGACGATCCACACCTCCGGGGAGCAGTCCGCCTGGGGCGTCGCGGAGTGGCTCGTTGCGAGCGCCGACACCTTCGGGATCACGCAGGTCGATGTCGCCGACCGCTCCTGGCGGCGCGCCCGGGGCCGCGACGCGCTCGACTGGGTCCGCACCGACGGCCCCACCGCCGGGACCACCGTCACCGTCGTCCTCGTCGGCCGCTGACGCTCAGTCGGTATGCCGATCCCCCCTCCGCCCCCCACAGCGGGTGGGCGGTGCCTCAGCGATCCGCGAGCGCGACGAACTGCCGCTCCGGTTCGCCGATGTAGACCTGCCGGGGGCGCCCGATCTTCGTCGTCGGGTCGTTGATCATCTCGCGCCACTGCGCGATCCAACCCGGCAACCGGCCCAGCGCGAAGAGGACGGTGAACATCTTGGGCGGGAAGCCCATCGCCTTGTAGATCAACCCGGTGTAGAAGTCGACATTCGGATAGAGGCGACGCTCGACGAAGTAGTCGTCCGCCAGAGCGATCGACTCCAACTCCTGGGCGATCTCCAGGAGCGGGTCGTGCGCACCGAGCTTGCCGAGGATCTCATCGGCGGTCTTCTTGATGATCGAGGCGCGCGGGTCGTAATTCTTGTAGACCCGGTGGCCGAAGCCCATGAGCTTCTGCTTCGTCTCCTTGTTCTTGACCTTCATCATGAAGTCCATCGGGCTCTCCCCCGACTCCTTCAGCTGCGTCAACATCTCCAGGACCGCCTGGTTCGCCCCGCCGTGCAGCGGGCCGAAGAGCGCATTGATGCCGGCGGACACGGACGCGAAGAGATTCGCCTGGGAGGAGCCGACGAGCCGCACGGTCGAGGTCGAGCAGTTCTGCTCGTGGTCGGCGTGCAGGAGCAGGAGTAGGTCGAGACCCCTGACGAGGACGGGATCGAGTTCATACGGCTCCGCGGGGAACCCGAACGTCAGGCGGAGGAAGTTCTCGGTCAGCGACAGGGAGTTCTCCGGATAGAGGAACGGTTGGCCCATGCTCTTCTTGTAGGCGTAGGCCGCGATCGTCGGGAGCTTGGCGAGCAGACGCAGCGTCGAGATCTCGACCTGGTCCTCATCGAAGGGGTCGAGGCTGTCCTGGTAGAAGGTCGACAACGCCGACACCGCGGAGGAGAGCACCGGCATCGGGTGGGCGTCGCGCGGGAAGCCGTTGAAGAAGTCCTTGAGGTCCTCGTGCAGGAGGGTATGCCGCCGGATCTTGGCGTCGAACGCGGCGAACTCCGCCGCGGTGGGGAGGTTGCCGTAGATCAGCAGATAGGAGGTCTCGAGATAGGTCGAACCCTGCGCGAGTTGCTCGATCGGATAGCCGCGGTAGCGCAGGATGCCCTTGTCGCCGTCGATGAAGGTAATCGCGCTGGTGCATGCCGCAGTGTTGACGAAGCCCGCGTCCATGGTGACCTGGCCGGTCTCCTTGAGCAGGGTGGAGATGTCGAGCCCGTCGTTGCCCTCGGTCGCCTTGACCCGCGCGAGGGCCACGTCCGAGTCGTCGACGTGCAGAGTTGCGCCAGTTGCCTCGCTCATGGCGCGAACCTACCGCAGCGGTCGGCTCGCCGCTCCCCCCACCGGGCGTGATCTGCGCGGCCCTTGACAACGGCCACCAAGGGGCTCACGCGCCCAGTCGCGCCGCCGCCTCCGCGATCTGCGCATCCCCCGCGGTCAACGCGATCCGGACGTGCCGCGCCCCCGCGGCGCCATAGAACGACCCCGGCGCGGCGAGGATGCCGAGGCCCGCGAGCCGGTCGATGGTGGTCCAGCAGTCCTCGTCCGCGCTCGCCCACAGATAGAGGCCCGCCTCCGAGTCGTCGATCCGCAGGCCGTATGCCGACACCCCCCTCATCAGGGTGGCGCGCCGCGCGGCATACCTCGCCCTCTGCGCCAGGACGTGGGTCTCATCGGCCAACGCGGCGATCATCGCCCGCTGGACCGGCCACGGCATCATCATCCCCGCGTGTTTACGAACCTCCAGCATGCGCCTGGCCAGGACCGGATCGCCCGCGACGAAGGCGGCACGGTAGCCGGCGAGATTGGACTGCTTCGAGAGCGAATAGACGCACAGCAGCCCCTCGTGGGACCCGCCGGTCACGCGCGGGTCGAGGATCGACGGCGTCGTCGGGGGCTCGCGGTGCGCGGGATCGCGCGGACGCCAGTCGAGTTCGGCATAGCACTCGTCGCTGGCGACGATGACCCCATGTCGGCGTGCCCACTCCACGACCTTGGCGAGATGCTCGATGCCGAGCACCTTGCCGGTGGGATTGCCGGGGCTGTTGAGCCACAACAGCTTCGGCGTCGTCGCCGCGGTCAGCGGGCCGAGCGCGGTCAGGGAGTCCACGGCCAGCGGGGTGGCACCGGCGAGGCGGGCACCCACGTCATATGTCGGATAGGCCGCCCGCGGAAAGGCGACGATATCCCCGGCACCCAGGCCGAGCATGGTGGGCAACCATGCGACGAGTTCCTTGGACCCGATCGTCGGCAGGACGGAGTCGGGATCGACGCGGTCCACGCCCCGGCGGGCGCTGAACCACGTGACGACGGCCTCGCGCAGATCGGCGGTCCCCCAGGTCTGCGGGTACCCAGGGGCGTCGGCCGCCGCCCGCAGGGCCTCGCGAACTACCTCGGGGGTCGGGTCCACCGGGGTGCCGACCGAGAGGTCGATCAGCCCGCCGACGTGGGAACTCGCCCGGGCCTTGGCCGGCCCGAGCGAGTCCCACGGGAAATCGGGGAGGACGGCCACGTCAGTCGGCGGCCACCTGCGGTGGAAGCGCGGCGATGATCGGGTGGTCCTTGGGGATGACGCCCATCTTGGCGGCGCCGCCCGGGCTGCCGAGGTCGTCGAAGAACTCGACATTGGCCTTGTAGTAGTCGGCCCACTGCTCCGGGACATCGTCCTCGTAGTAGATCGCCTCAACCGGGCACACCGGCTCGCACGCCCCACAGTCGACGCACTCGTCGGGGTGGATATAGAGACTGCGCTCGCCCTCGTAGATGCAGTCGACCGGACACTCCTCGATGCACGCCCGGTCCTTGACGTCGACACACGGCTGCGCGATCACATAGGTCATGCGGGCATTCTAGGCAACCCGGCGGGCTGTGCCGGGCCGGGCGGTGCCGGGCGGTGCCGGGCGGCGGCACCTGCGCCGATCCGGGGCGGGGGCGGGGCGGCATACTGCCCTGGTGAACACCTCTCCCGCCGCCGTCACCGTCCCGACCAACGCCGGGGACATGCCCGCGCAGCTGTGGACGCCACCGGCGGGACGGGGGCCGGGCATCGTGCTCATCCAGGAGATCTTCGGGGTCAGTCCCTATATCGAGCGGCGAGCGGCGGATCTGGCGGCCCTGGGGTATGCCGTGCTCGTCCCGCAGTTCTACTGGCGGCTCGGGCGCGACCGCGTCGACAACGGACCGGACATGCTCGCCGAGGGCCTGGACCTGATGCAGCGCTTCGACTGGGCGAGCGGGGTCGGCGACGGCGCCGACGCGCTGTCCTGGCTGCGCGGTCGGCCCGAGGTGCGTCACCAGGTCGGGCTGGTCGGGTTCTGCTTCGGCGGCGGCCTCGCCTTTGCCGTCGCCGCACAGAGCGACCCGGCGGTGCTGGTCAGCTATTACGGCTCGGCGCTGCCCACCCTGCTCGACCTCGCCGACGCCGTGCGATGCCCGAGCCTGCACCATTTCGGCAAGGCCGACAGCTATATCGACCTCCCGACCGTCGAGCGGATCAGGGAGGCGGTGGCCGGTCCGGACGTCGAGTTCTATGTCTATCCCGATGCCGACCACGCCTTCGACAACGACGACTTCCCGGCCTACCACCCCGAGGCGTCGGTGATCGCGTGGGGGCTGACGACGAAGTTCCTGCGGAAGTACCTTCCGGTTTGAGGGCGGTCGTCCGGTATCGGCTCGACCCGCCTCCCCCGCCCGGCCAGCCGCGGCTGACCGACGCGATCGGGGAGGTCGTCGCCGACACCGCCGAGGAGATCGTTCTCGACACCCGACGTGGGCTGGTCCACATCCCGCGCCCACTCGTGGTGGCGACCAAAGTCGTCCCGGACGCGCGGCCCCGGCGCGGGCTCCCGGGAGGCGGGTTGCGTGCGCTCGAGGTGCATCTGCAGGTCGCCGACGCCTGGCCGGCCATGGAGCGCGCATACCTCGGGCAGTGGCTGCTGCGCGCCTCGCGCGGCTTCACCGCTCGCGGCAACTCCGTTGTCCCCGTGGGGAATCCGGGATTGCCCCAGTCGGAGGCGCTGGACGCGGTCGAGGAGTGGTATGCCGCGCGCCACCTCCCCGCGAATGTCACCATCGCCGGCCCGGTCGGGTTCGAGCCCGCGGGCGACCCGCTCGGGCGGGCGCTCCTCGATCGTGGGTATGCCGCGTCCGACCCCAGCCTCTTCCTCACCGCCCGGCTCGCCGACGGCAAGGCGGCACTGACGGCGGTGCGGGCGGAGACAGCGGCAGCGCAGGGAAAGGCGGGCCGATCGGGGACGGCGGGGAGAGGGTTCGTCGTCGAGACCACGAGCGAGTTGAGCCCGGGGTGGCTCGCGGCATACGACGAGTACCGCGCGAGCGATCGGGTTGCGCTGGAGGCGATTCTCACCGGGACCCCGGTGCGCTCCTTCGCCCAGGCGCGGGTGGGGGCGGACATCGTCGGGGTCGGCCGGCTCGGGGTGACCGGCGAGTGGGGTGGGATCGCGGCGATGTGGGTGGAATCGGCATACCGGCGTCGGGGGGTCGCGCTCGCGATGCTGGCGGCCCTCGTCGAGGATGCGGTCACGGCCGGGGTCTGGGCCCTCCACCTCCAGGTGTGGGCGCACAATGCGGCGGCGATCGCGGTCTATGAGCGGGTCGGCTTCCGCCGCCATCACGCCTATGTCAACCTCAGCCGCAGATGACGAGGTCCTCGGGGATGTAGTGCGTGGTGAAGGAGGTCGACTTGACCGTCTTGCCACCCGCTTTGAAGATCCGGCCGACGGTGACGTCGAAGCCCTCGGACGGCGACTGGGGCACGCAGCCGGGGCTGGAGTCGTGGATCGTCTTGGGGGCGGTGATATTGACGCGCGGCCCGAGCGTGGCCTCGACGTCGTAGGTCTTGCGGCCGAAGAAGGTCACCGTGATCGAGTCGGCGTCGACCGTGGCCCTGATGAGGATTCCGCCCTTGGTCGTGTTGGTGAACTTCTGGTCGACGTCGGGCCAGGAGATCGTGGCCTCGCGGCCCATCGGATAGCGCGAGATATAGAAGCTGTGCGGGTGGAACTCGTCGATTTGGGCACCGGAGAAGAACACCGCGTTGAACAGGGTGGTCGAGACCTGGGAGATGCCCCTGCCGAAGTCCATCGTCAAGCGCCCGTCGTAGATCACCGGAGCGCCGCGATAACCCTTCTCCGGCGTCCGTTGACCGAGCAGGCCATTGAGCGAGAACTGTTGTCCCGGAGGGACATAGACACCGTCGAGGGCGTGGGCAGCGAGGGTGATGTTGTGTGTGCGGTCCGGATTGTCGGGGAAGTGCGTCGTAAAGGTCGAGATGACACCGGTGGGGATCGAGGTCTTGGCCTCGGCGGTCGTGAAGTCGGGAGCCGCGACGACCGGGGGCACCTGCGCGCTGCGCTTGTCCGAGGCGATGGCCGCCTTGACGGCAGTGAGCGCATCCGTTGGGTCGATGTCGATGCCGTCCACGGCGGGGACGACGTGGAAGGATCCGTCGGCCGAGGTGACGCTCGCGTTCGTCCCGGCTCGCAGGACCCCGGCCTTGCGCCCGGCGTCCCGGACGGCCGTCGCGACGGTCTTGGCGTCGAAGCTCTCGGCGATCCGGCCGCCTGAGGCCGGGAAGGTGACCGCCTTGGCGATGGCGCCCGCCGCCACATCGAACGATTGCCCGTTGACGCTCAGCGTGATGGGTCCTGCAAGGATCTTGTCCGCTACAGCGGTTTTCAGTGTTGCGACCGCGGCATCGGTGATCGCTGGGGCGGCGCTCGAGGAGGCGCCCACGATCGGATCCTTGCGCAACCACCCGCCCGCGACCGCTGCCACGGTCTTGGGGACGTCGACGGTCGTCCCGGTGACGGCCGGGGTGGCGACGGCCGTGCCGCCGCTGATCGCGAGGGTCGCGTCCGTTGCCGCGGTTTCGACGCTGGACGCCGCGCCGCGAATCGCCGCCGCGACGCCCTCCTGTTGAACCGTCAGCCGCGCGTCCCGGGTGACATTGCCGCGCAGCCGCGCGACGAGGTCGGTGGGATCGAGGGTGAATCCGGTGAGCCCGTCGAGCGACCCGGCGTAGTCGACCGCGAGTCCGGCGGTCTTGGGATCGAGCCTCATCTCCTTGGCGCCGAACGTGATCCGCACCGGCGCGGCGGCCCGCGTGGCCAGCGCGGCCCGCAAGGTGGCCTCGGCGGCCGCCCGGTCGAGGCCACCGACGGCGACGCCGGCGATGGTGGTGTGCGCGGGGGTGCCGCCGGACGTGGCGGCGGCGAGGGCGGCATACCCGGCGGCGGCGAGGAGGAGCACCCCACCTGTGACGATGGGCCAGCGGCGGCGACTCGGGCGGCCCGGGCGGCGATCTGCGGTCATGCGAGGCTCCCGAAACGATTGCGGTAGTAAACGAGCGCGGCCTCCGGATCGTCGGCAAGGGTGATGGCCATCACCTCGGCGACGACGATGGAGTGATCACCGGCGGGATGGACCGCCCACGTGACGCAGTCGAGGGTCGCGAGACTCTCGTCCAGGAGGACAACCCCGGACGGAGCGCGATGCACCGGGATCCGGTCGAGTTGCCCGATGACCGGCCGCCCCGGCGTGGCGAGCCAGTCGGCGTGGGCGCGCTGGGCCGCGGTGAGGATGCTCATCCCGAGGACGCCGGATTCGAGGACGGCATCGTGGAACCGGGCGGCGACCTCCACGCAGGCCAGGACCAGCGGCGGCTCGAGCGAGACCGAGCACACCGCGCTGGCCGTCATCGCGTGATCGTGGGTCCCCAGCCGCGTGGACAGGACGACGACACCGCCGGCCAGGCGCGACATCGCCCGGCGCAGGTCGGCCCCGAGCGGGGTCACCGGGGGTCCTCCGGCGGGCGGATCAGGCCGGTACGCGGATCGAGTACCGCCCACGCCTCCCGGCCCGGCAGCCGCTGGGCGACATTGTTGGACAACGCGAACCAGCCGTCGTACACCGTCACCTGGGTCGCGTGCGCCCGAAGGGCGGCGGCTTGACGCTCGAGCGCCGACGGCGATTCGTGGACGACGGCGGCGAGGTGACCGGGGAGGACGGACACGGCATACGGATCCTCCGGGGAGGGTATGCCGATCCCCGCCCCCGCGGTGGCGGGCACGTGGGCGGCCACCCACGCGCGATCCTCGCGCGCCCAGTCGGCCGGGGTGAACACGGCATACGTCGGCGGCGGCGACGCCATGGTGGCGATTGCGGCGCAGGTCAGCCGGTGCGCCTGAATGTGGTCGGGGTGGCCATAGCCACCGCCCTTCTCGTAGGTGACCACGACATCGGGCGCGAGCGCATCGAGGACCTCCCGGATGAGACCGATCGCCTCGGCCGGGTCGGCATTGACGAAGGCGTCCGGCCGAGCGGCGCTGGGCGAGCCGGCCATACCGGAGTCGCGGTAGCGGCTGGGGCGCGCCCCAGTGGCCCCGAGCACGTGCCCGTGCGCGCCGAGCGCTGCCAGCGCCGCGCGGAGCTCACCCACCCGGTGGGCCCCCAGGGTGTCGTCGTGGTCGGCGTCGAGATGCGCCAGCTCGGGCGGGATGACCTCGCCCTGCTCCCCCAATGTGCAGGTCAGGACGTGCACCTCGTGCCCCGCCTCGGCGAGCGCGGCGATCGAGAGCCCGGTCGCGATCGACTCGTCGTCCGGGTGGGCGTGCACGTAGAGGGCGCGCATGGCGGTCAGGAGTTGCGCGCCCGGGCGGCGGCGCGTGCGCGCAGCGTCTGGTCGAGTTCGACCTTGCGGATGCGGACGGCCTCCGGGGTCACCTCGACGCACTCGTCCTCGCGGCAGAACTCCAGGCTCTGCTCCAGCGACAGCCGGCGCGGGGGGATGAGGCGTTCGAGGACCTCGGCGGTCGACGAGCGGATGTTCGTCAGCTTGCGCTCCTTGGTGATATTGACGTCCATGTCGTCGGCGCGGGAGTTCTCCCCGACGATCATCCCCTCGTACACCTCGGTCGCCGGCTCGACGAGGAGGGTGCCGCGCTCCTGGAGATTGAACATCGCGTATGACGTGGCCAACCCCGACCGGTCGGCCACCAGGGAGCCGGTCATCCGGGTCGTGATCGTTCCCGCCCACGGCTCATATCCGTGGAAGACGTGGTGGGCGATGCCCGTGCCCTTGGTCTCGGTGAGGAACTCGGTGCGGAACCCGATCAGCCCGCGGGAGGGGACATAGAACTCCATCCGCACCCAGCCGGTCCCGTGATTGGTCATCTGGCTCATCCGGCCCTTGCGGGCGGCGAGGATCTGGGTGATCGCTCCGAGGAACTCCTCCGGGGCGTCGATGGTCAGGTGCTCGACCGGCTCGTGGAGCTTGCCGTCGACCTCCTTGGTCACCACTTGAGGCTTGCCGACGGTCAGCTCATAGCCCTCCCGCCGCATCTGCTCGACGAGGATGGCGAGCGCGAGCTCGCCGCGGCCCTGGACCTCCCACGCATCGGGCCGGTCGACATTGAGGACGCGGAGGGAGACATTGCCGACGAGTTCGCGGTCGAGCCGCTCCTTGACCAGGCGCGCGGTGATCTTGGCACCCCGGACCCGACCGACCATGGGTGAGGTGTTGGTCCCGATGAGCATCGAGATCGCAGGCTCGTCGACCGTGATGAGCGGGAGCGGGCGCGGGTCCTCGGGGTCGGCGAGCGTGTCGCCGATCATGATCTCGGGGATGCCGGCGATGGCGATGATGTCGCCCGGCCCGGCGGACTCGACGGGCTTGCGGTCGAGCGCCTCGGTCATGAGGAGTTCGGTGATCTTGACCTTGGCGATGCTGCCATCGTGTCGGCACCAGGCGACCTGCTGACCCTTGCGGATCTCCCCATTGTGGACGCGCAGGAGCGCAAGGCGGCCCAGGAAGTTGGAGGCGTCGAGGTTGGTGACGTGTGCCTGGAGGGGGGACTGGTCGTCATACGTCGGCGCGGGGATCGTCGTAAGGATGGTAGCGAACAGCGGCTCGAGGTTGTCGTCGCCCGGGAGGTCCCCATCGGCGGGGCGGGTCAGGGAGGCGCGCCCGGCCTTGGCCGAGGCGTAGACGATCGGGAAGTCGAGGACATGCTCGGCGTTGCCCCCGTCCTCCATGAGGTCCATGAACAGCTCGTAGACCTCGTCGACGACCTCCGCGATCCGGGCGTCGGGGCGGTCGACCTTGTTGATGCACAACACGACGGGCAGGTGCGACGCCAGCGCCTTGCGCAGGACGAACCTCGTCTGGGGCAACGGACCCTCCGAGGCGTCGACGAGCAGGACGACTCCGTCGACCATCGACAGGCCACGCTCGACCTCCCCGCCGAAGTCGGCGTGCCCCGGGGTGTCGATGATATTGATCGTCACGCCGTCGGCGAGCCCGGCGTCTGCGGCGGCCTTCCCGGCATAGTGGACGGCGGTGTTCTTGGCGAGGATGGTGATGCCCTTCTCGCGTTCGAGGTCACCGGAGTCCATGGCGCGTTCGTCGACATGCTGGTGGGCGCCGAACGCCCCCGTCTGCCACAACATCTTGTCGACGAGGGTGGTCTTGCCGTGGTCGACGTGGGCGACGATGGCGACATTACGGATGTCACGACGGGACTGCAGGGGCATCTGGCGATTCTCTCAGGCCAGATGCCTCCCCACCGAATCGCTGGGGAAAGGCCTGCCCGGAGTGACTAGCCTTGGCCGGTGAGCCCGCGCGCCAGACTCGTCCTCGCCTCCGCCTCCCCGGCCCGCCGAGAGCTACTCCGCCGAGCCGGGGTGGAGGCATCCGTCCAGGTCAGCGACGTGGACGAAGACGAGGTGTTGCGCGGCATCCGACAGCGGTATGCCGACCTCACCCCCGCCGACGAAGTGCTCGCCCTGGCGCGGGCCAAGGCCGAGGATGTCGCGCGGTCGGCACCGGACGCCCTCGTCCTCGGTTGCGACTCGATGCTCGAACTCGACGGGGAGATCCACGGCAAACCCGCCGATGCGGCCGCGGCCATCGCCCGATGGCAGCGAATGCGCGGTCGCGAGGGGGTGCTGCACACCGGGCATTGGCTCATCGACAACCGCGACGACGGCACCGGCGGCCTGCTCGGGGCGACGGCCTCGACGCTGGTCCGCTTCGCCGCGATCGACGACGCGGAGATCGCCGCCTATGTCGGAACCGGGGAGCCGCTAAGAGTGGCCGGCGCGTTCACCATCGACGGTCTGGGCGCGCCCTTCGTCGACGGCATCGAGGGCGATCACACCAATGTCGTCGGCCTCTCCCTCCCGCTGCTGCGCCACCTCCTCGGCGAGCTCGATCTCGCGTGGCGCGACCTGCGGGCCGAGAGCAGCTGACCGCGCCGAGGTCCGCAGCGGAGCGTCAGCTGCGGACCAGGAAATCGCCGTACATGTCCTTGGCATGGGTGAGCGCGGCGACATAGCCCGCCCGCTCGTACTGCGCCGCGTCCACGCCGTCGCCGAGGGCGAGCAGGCCACGCACCTCATCGACCGAGGCGAATCGCTTGCGCTCCATCCATCCGGTCAACTCACCCAAAAGCGTTGTCGCATAGCCCGTTCCGTGCCGCATGAGCGCGGAGGCGGTCATGACGACGTCCGCTCCTGCCAAGAGATACTTGACGACATCGGCGCCCGTCTCGACGCCGGTGGTCGCGGCCAGCGAGGCCTTGACCCGGCCACGCAGGATGGCGATCCACGTCCGGGCGATGCCGGATTCGACCGGTGAGGACAGGGTCACCGACGGCCCGACCGTCAACGTCTCGATGTCGATATCGGGTTGGAGGAAGCGGTTGAAGAGGACCAGGCCGTCCACCCCCGCCGCGTCGAGTTCGCGGCACATCGTCCCCGTCGCGCTGAAGAATGGGCTGAGCTTCATCGCGACCGGGATTGTCACGGCGGACTTGACAGCGTGGACGATCTCGACGTGCCGTTGCTCGATCGACGCGCCCGCGACGCGGACGTCGCCGGGCACGGCATACGGATTGACCTCGATCGCCGCCGCACCGGCATCCTGCATCTGGCGGGCGCACTGGGCCCACCCGTCGAGACTGGCGCCATTGAGACTGCCGATGACCGGGATGTCCACGGCCCCAGCGCAATTCTCGAGATGACGCAGGTAGGGAGTTGCCCCCCCGGCCACGATGTCGACGTCCGGGAAATAGCTCGTGGCCTCCCCGAAGGAGTCCTCATGCATCGCGACGAGTTCGTAGTCCGCGACCTCCTGCTGGCGGATCTGTTCCTCGAACAGCGAGTACAGAACCACCGCGCCGACGCCGGCATCGGCCAACGCCCGGACGTCGTCGGTCGTCTGTGAGAGCGGCGAGGCCGACGCGACCAGCGGGTTGCGCAGGGAGAGACCGAGATAGGTGGTCGTCAAGGTCGTCATGACTTCTTCTTCCTCGCGTCGGGGATGAACTGGCTGGCTCCGCGCGTCGCCATCTCCTCATAGACCGCCCAGCGCTGGTCGACGGCATTCTGGGCGAGCCCGAGGAGGCGCTCGGCCTCCTCCGGGGCGGTCTGGCGCAGCATGCGGTAGCGGAGTTCCTTGTAGATGTACTCCGACAACGGGATCGTCGGGCGGGGGGAGTCGAGGAAGAACGGGTTCTCGCCCCGGTCCCGGATGGTCGGGTCGTACCTCATCAGCGGCCAGTGCCCGGAGTTGACCGCGCGCTTCTGCTGCTCCAAGCCCTTGGACATGTCGATGCCGTGGGCGATGCAGTGGCTGTAGGCGATGACCAGGGAGGTCCCGTCGTAAGACTCCGCCTCCCGGAAGGCGCGCAGCGTCTGCTGGGGGTCGGCCCCGAGGGCGACCCGGGCGACATACACCGAGCCGTATGCCGTGGCCTGCAGCGCGAGGTCCTTCTTGGCCACGCTCTTGCCCGCCGCCGCGAACTTGGCTACCGCCGCAATGGGTGTCGCCTTGGACGACTGTCCACCGGTGTTGGAGTAGACCTCGGTGTCCATCACGAGGATGTTGACATTCTGGCCGCTGGCCAGGACGTGGTCGAGGCCGCCGGACCCGATGTCGTAGGCCCAGCCGTCGCCACCGACGATCCACACACTTCGGCGCACGAGGTGGTCGGCGACGCTGCGCAGATCTTGCGCGACGGGTCCCTCGACGCCCTCGAGCCGGCGCGTCAATTCCTCGACCCGGGTTCGTTGCGCCGCCAACTCGGACTCGCGGATCTGCGGAGCAGCCAGGATCGCGTCGACGAGGTCGCCGCCGACCTGATCGCGCAGCATTGCCAACCGCTCCCGGGCCAGACGGGTGTGGACGTCCGCGGCGATCTGGAGGCCGAGACCGAACTCCGCGTTGTCCTCGAACAGGCTGTTGGACCAGGCCGGCCCGCGGCCCTGGGCATTGCGGGTCCACGGTGTCGTCGGGAGGTTCCCGCCGTAGATCGAGGAGCAGCCCGTCGCATTGGCCACGGTGAGCCGGTCACCGAAGAGCTGGCTCAGCAGCTTCAGGTAGGGCGTCTCGCCACACCCGGAGCAGGCGCCCGAGAACTCGAAGAGCGGCTGAAGGAATTGCGCCCCCCGCACCGTCCCGAAGTCGACCCGGGCTCGCTCGTTCTGCGCGATCGACTCGAAGAAGCCGACATTGGTGACGCCACGTTCCATGACGTCCTCGTCGGCGGAGAGGTTGATCGCCTTGCGGGTCGAGCCGGGGATCGGATGGACCGGGCAGGCCTCCACGCACAGCCCACAGCCGGTGCAGTCCTCGGTGTAGACCTGCAGGGTGTAGCGGCTCTGCGGCAGGCCCGCCGCGTTGAGCGGTGCGGACTCGAAGCCCTCGGGCGCCCCGTCGAGCGCGGCGCTGTCATAGAACTTCGAGCGAAGGACGGCGTGCGGGCAGACGAACGCGCAGTTGCCGCACTGGATGCATCCCTGCGGATCCCACTGCGCAACGATGTCGGAGATGCGTCGCTTCTCGTATGCCGTGGTCCCGCTCGGGAAGGTCCCGTCCACCGGGAGGGCGCTCACCGGGAGATCGTCGCCGCGCCCCGACATCATCGCCGCGGTGACGGTCCGGACGAACTCCGGCGCTTCCTGCGAGACCACTGGGCGCGGGGACCGTTGCGAGGTGACGTTCTGCGGCACTTCGATGCGGTTGAGTTGCGCCAGGGTCGCGTCGACGGCCGCCTCGTTGCGGCGGACCACCTCCGGGCCACGCCGACCATAGGTCTTGCGGATCGACTTCTTGATCGCCTCGATGGCGTCCTCGCGCGGCATGACCCCGGAAATGGCGAAGAAGCAGGTCTGGAGGATCGTGTTGGTGCGCCCGGGCAGTCCGGCCCCGCGCGCGACGCTGTCGGCGTCGATCGCATAGAGCTGGAGCCCCTTGGCGAGGATCTCCGACTGCGCCGGGGCGGAGAGGGCGTCCCAGACCTCCTCCTTCGGCATCGGCGCGTTGAGGAGCAGCACTCCGCCGGGCCGGGCGAGCCCGAGGACGTCGAGCTTGTCGAGCAGGCCGAAATGATGGCAGCCGACGAACCCGGCGCTGCCGACGAGATAGGGCGCCTTGATCGGGTGTGGCCCGAACCGAAGGTGGGAGACCGTCGACCCGCCGGACTTCTTGGAGTCGTAGACGAAGTAGGCCTGGGCGTTGCGGTTGGGGTCCTCACCGAGGATCTTGATGGTGTTCTTGTTGGCCCCGACGGTGCCGTCCGATCCGAGGCCGAAGAAGACCGCCCGCAGCGTCTCCTCGTCCTCGATCACCAGCGTGGGGTCGTAGTCGATCGACGTGCGCGACACATCATCGACGATGCCGACCGTGAAACCGGTGGGCGGTCGCTCGGCGGCGAGCGCGGCATACACACCGGCGACCATGCCGGGCGTGAACTCCTTGCTGGACAAGCCATAACGCCCGCCGACGACCCGCGGCATCGCCGCGATGCGGCCCTCGGAATAGGCGGCCGACAGCGCCGCGATGACGTCGAGATAGAGCGGCTCGCCGCCACTTCCCGGCTCCTTGGTTCGGTCCAGGACACCGATGACCCGGGCGGTGGCCGGGATCGCCGCGACGAGTTCCTCGGCGGGGAAGGGCCGGTAGAGGCGGATACGGACGACCCCGACCTTCTCCCCCTGGGCGACGAGGTGATCGACGGTCTCCTGCGTGGTCTCCCCGCCCGAGCCCATGATGACGACGACGCGCTCGGCCTCGGGGTGCCCGGCATACTCGACGAGGTGGTAGGCCCGGCCGGTGTGGCCGGCCAACTCGTCCATGACCTCCTGGACGATGCCCGGCGTGGCCGCGTAGAAGGGGTTGACCGTCTCGCGCGCCTGGAAATAGACGTCGGGGTTCTGCGCGGTCCCCCGGACGAACGGACGCTCCGGCGACAGGGCCCGCATCCGGTGCTCGTGGACGAGGCTCTCCGGGACCATGGCCCGCAGGACCGCGTCGTCGAGGAGATCGATGGTGTTGAGCTCGTGCGAGGTGCGGAACCCGTCGAAGAAGTGGACGAACGGGATCCGGCTGCGCAGGGTCGCCGCGTGCGCGACCAGGGCGAGGTCGTGGGCCTCCTGGACCGACCCGGAGGAGAGCAGGGCGAAGCCTGTCTGCCGGACCGCCATGACGTCCTGGTGGTCACCGAAAATCGACAAGCCTTGCGCCGCAAGCGATCTCGCGGCGACATGGAGGACCGCCGAGGTGAGCTCGCCGGCGATCTTGTACATATTCGGGATCATCAGGAGCAGGCCCTGGGAGGCGGTGAAGGTCGTGCTCAACGCCCCGCCCTGCAAGGCACCGTGCAGCGCACCCGCGGCACCGCCCTCGCTCTGCATCTCGATGACGGTGGGGACGGTGCCCCAGATATTGGCCCGGCCCTTGGCCGACCAGTCGTCGGCGAGTTCGGCCATGGTCGAGGACGGCGTGATCGGATAGATCGCGCAGAGCTCGCTGAGCCGGTGGGCGACGTGGACCGTCGCCTCGTTGCCGTCGATCGTCGTGCGCGTCATCGCTGCGCTCCTCCCTCGGGCGCCACGAAGGCGTTGTCCGGCACCGGCTCGTGCTCACCGATCATCTCGATCGCATGGACCGGGCACTGGCGATAGCAGGTCCCGCACCCGGTGCATTTCTCGTAGTCGAACCGATACCGATGTCCGACACCGAGTTTGACAATGGCGTCGTCGGGGCACGAACCAAGGCAGCCGTCGCACTCGAAGCAATTGCCGCAGGAGAGGCAGCGCCCGGCCTCGAAGGTCGCCTCGTCGCGGGAGAGCCCCGCGACGACCTCGGCGAAGACCTTTGCGCGCGCCCGCGGGTCGAGTTCCTGTTGGGCGCTGCGCTCGTGGTCCCCGAAGTACCACAGGTGGAGCTTCCCGAGATCACCGAGCGGATGCTTTCCTCCCGGGGCGTATGCCGATCCCCGCAGATATGCGTCGATCGCCCGGGCGGCCTTCTTGCCGTGCCCGACCCCGACGGTCACCGTCCGCTCGCTCGGCACGGCGTCGCCGCCGGCGAACACGCCGGGGGCCCCCGTCATCAGGGTCACGGGGTCGACCTGGACGACATCACCGTCGAAGGCCACGCCGGGCAGGGAGGCGAGGAAGGCGGTGTCGGACTCCTGGCCGAGCGCGAGGATGACGGTGTCGGCCTCGAGCTTCTCGAATCGCCCTGTCCCGCGAGGCTTTCCGTTCTCATCGAGCTCTTGGATCTCGACGGTCAGGTCATCCTCGCCCATCGAGGAGATCGTCCGGAGCCAGTTGATCCGGATGCCCTCCTCCTCCGCGTCCGCGGCCTCGTCCTCGTGTGCGGGCATCTGCTCGCGCGTGCGGCGGTAGACGATGATCGTGTCGTCGGCACCGAGTCGGCGGGCGACCCGGGCCGCGTCCATCGCGGTATTGCCGCCTCCGTAGACCGCGATCCGGCCCTTGAGTTCGCTGCGCTCCCCCTCCTCGACGTCACGCAGGAAGCTCACGGCGTCCAGGACCCGGCTCGCGTCCCCATTGGGGATGTCGACGCGCTTGGACAGGTGGGCCCCGACCGCGACGAAGGCGGCGTCGAAGCCCTCGGCGAGCTCGGACTGCAGGTCCGTCACCGTGTGGTTCTGCTCGAAGGTCACCCCGAAGGCGGTCAACCGGGCGATCTCGGCGTCGATGACATCGCGCGGCAGGCGGTAGGCCGGGATGCCGTAGCGCATCATCCCGCCGGGCAGTTCGCTGTTGTCGCGCACCGTGACCGAGTGCCCAAGCCGGGTCAGGTGGTAGGCGGCCGACAGGCCGCTCGGCCCGGCACCGACGACGAGGACCCGGCGTCCGCTCGGGGGGGCGGGATCGGCATACGTCCAGCCCTGCTCGATCGCGGTGTCACCGAGGTGACGTTCGACGGCGTGGATCGAGACGGCGCCGTCCATGAGCGCCCGGTTGCACGCGGTCTCGCACGGGTGGTAGCAGACCCGGCCGTGGATGGCGGGGAAGGGGTTGTCCGCGGTGAGCTGATCCCAGGCACCCCGGATGTCGCCGCGTTTGGCGAGGGCCAGCCACGCCTGGATGTTCTCGCCCGCCGGACACCCGGCGTTGCAGGGCGGCAGCAGGTCGACATAGACGGGACGCTGGTGGCGCACGGGACCGGAACGCTGTCGCCCGGAGCCGAGCGCAGACAGGGGGGTGAGATCGCTCTCGAGAGGGGTCAGATCCTCGTCGCGCTCACTCATCGCAAACCTCCTGGGATGGGCCTTGCCGTGCCTGGCGGTCGCCGGCACCCGACCTGGGCCCGACCCTAGCCCCGCGGGGGCGGCGCGGTCATCTTCGTCCGGTTTGCGCGCGTCCAGGGACGGTTCGGTGCCCATCTGCCGGACGCCCTGGCGGCCTGGTGACAATGACCGTCCGGTGGCCGCGGTCGCTGGGCATAGCCTGGACCCGGAAGTGAGGAGCCCTCTCATGTGCGCCGAATCCCTGACCTTCCTCGGTGCCGCGCGCACCGTCACCGGGTCGAAATACCTCCTGGAGATCGACGGGCGGCGGCTGCTCGTCGACGCCGGAATGTTCCAGGGCGAAAAGCCGTGGCGGGTGCGCAACTGGGCGGACTTCCCGGTGCCCCCGGACACGATCGGCGACATCGTCCTGACGCACGCGCACATGGACCACTGCGGATACCTTCCGGCGCTGGTCGCGAAGGGGTTCACCGGGTCCGTATGGTGCACCGCCGGCACCCGCGATCTCGCGGCGATCGTCCTGCGGGACGCCGGGTTCCTCGCCGAACGGGAGGCCCGGGACGCCGCGGCGGGCGGGTGGTCGAAGCACACGCCCCCGCTGCCGATTTACACCAGCGCCGATGTCGAGCGCACCCTGCCACTGCTGCGGGCCATCGATTTCGACACCGACGCCGACCTCGGGGACGGCCTGTCGGTGCGCTTCACCCGGGCGGGCCACATCCTCGGGTCGGCGTCGGTGACGGTGACCACGCGGCATACGTCCGTGCTCTTCTCCGGCGATCTCGGCCGCCACGACCACCCCGTCTTGCGTCCCCGGGACACTCCGCCCGGCGCCCCGGTCGTGGTCGTCGAGTCGACCTATGGCGATCGCGAACACCCCGAGCCGCGCAACCTCCCGCACGAGGGATTCGCGGACGCGATCCGGCGCACCGTCGAGCGCGGCGGGTCGGTGCTGGTGCCGGCGTTTGCGATCGACCGGACCGAGGTCGTGCTGCGGACGATCGCGCAATTGCGCGCCCAGGGCCGCATCCCGAGTGTGCCGATCTATGTCAACTCACCGATGGCGACCTCGGCGTTGGAGGTCTATCGCCGGGCCACGGGGGAACTGCGGCCCGATATCGACATCGGGGAGTTCGCCCGGATGGACAACGTCCACCTCGTCACCTCCGCCGAGGAATCGATGGCGCTGACGAGCGGGCGCCGACGCGGGCCGAGCATCATTATCAGTTCCTCCGGGATGGTCAACGGCGGCCGCGTCCTGCACCACCTCGAGCGGATGCTCCCCGACACCCGCAATTGCATCGTCCTGACCGGATATCAGGCGGTCGGGACCCGCGGACGGGCGCTGCTGGAGGGGGCCACCCAGCTGAAGATGCACGGGGTCTATCTCCCGGTCAAGGCGGAAATCGTTGCCGACCAAGAGTTTTCGGTGCACGGCGATGCCTCGGACCTGGTGGACTGGGTCCGTGATCTCGACCCGCCGCCGACGACGGTCTTCGTCACCCACGGGGAGGAGGAGGCGGCCGAGGCGCTCGCCGCCCGCCTGACCAGGGAGTTGGGTGTCGCCACCGTCGTTCCCGCGTATGCCGAGCGCGTCCTCCTCGCCCCCGGCGCCCCTCCCCGAGGCGCGGACGGTGTCCACGACGGGGCGGTCGACGTCGTCGCCGAGGGGACGGCCGGGGTCGACGCCGAGGGGGCGGCCGGGGTCGGGCACGAGGACGGGGCGGGCGCGCCCGAGGGGGGAGCGCGCGTCCGCGCGGAGGTGGCGCCGACGGCGCCGGTCACCCTCGACGCGGCGGCCCTCGCCGGGGCGCATGTCGCGACCGATCTGCGGGTGCGCTCGGACGAGGCCGGCGTGATCGTGCTGGAGGGGACGATCAGCATCCGGCTGGCCCGGCGCACCTAACGGCGCACCAGGAGGGCGCACCTGGCGGGCACCACGCGAGGGACAGCACGCGAGGGACAGCACGCAAGTGGCACCAAGGCGGCCCGGGACCGGCTCGCGTGAGGCTGGGCCGCCTCAGACGGGCGGCACGTCCCGGCGCTTGGTGGCGAAGTGACGGTCGCGGTGCGCGGCATACGTCAGCCGGGCAATGAGTTCGCCGCGGAGGGCGTCGGCCTCGATAACCTGGTCGATGACGAGGTCGGCAGCGAGCCGCTCGATGTCGACATCCTCCTCGTATTCGCGGCGTTTCGCCGCGACGAACTCCGCCCGCCGCGCCTCGTCGGTGATCTCGGCGATCTTGTTGGCATAGACCGCGTTGACCGCCGCCTCCGGGCCCATGACGGCGATCCGGGCGGTCGGCAGGACGATGGTCGCATCCGGGCCGAAGCCGGGACCACCCATGGCGTAGAGGCCCGCGCCATACGCCTTGCGGATGACCACGCAGAACTGCGGAACGGTCGCCGAGGCCACGGCCGAGACCATCTTGGCGCCGTGCCGGATGATGCCGCCGCGCTCGACCTCGGAGCCGATCATGAAGCCCGGGACGTCCGCGAGATAGATCAGCGGAATCGAGAAGGCATCGCACAGCCAGATGAACCGGGCGGCCTTGTCGGCGCTGTCGGAGAACAGCACCCCGCCTTTGACCGCGGAGTTGTTGGCGAGGATGCCGACGCTCTCGCCCTTGAGCCGGCCGAAGCCGACGACGAGTTCGCCGGCGAAGAGGGGCTTGATCTCAAAGAAGCTGTGCTCGTCGACCAGTCCGTCGATGACGTCGTGGACGTCGAAGGGCACGCTCTCCCGCTCGGGGATGGTATGCCGAGTCAACGCCGCCGCGGGCTCCTCCGGGTGGTACGTGGGCGCCGGGGAGTGCCAGTTCTGCGGGACATACGAGAAGTAGAGCTTCGCCAGCTCGATCGCTTCGGTGTCGTCGTGGGCGAGGAGGTCGCCGACGCCGGAGACGGTGCAGTGCATCCGGGCCCCGCCCATCTCCT
The DNA here is from genome assembly GCA_016702415.1 of Nostocoides sp. GTDB lineage: Bacteria > Actinomycetota > Actinomycetes > Actinomycetales > Dermatophilaceae > Nostocoides_A. The sequence goes on along the minus strand of JADJEA010000001.1, from coordinate 1,079,826 downwards.
CCAGCGACACCTTCTCCCCGACGACCATCTCCGCCATCCGGGGGCTACCCAGATACATCGAGGCGTTGCCGTCGACCATGATGATGAGGTCGCAGAAGCTCGGGATATAGGCACCCCCCGCAGCGCTCGGGCCGAAGAGGCAGCAGATCTGGGGCACCTTCCCCGACAGCGCGACCTGGTTGTGGAAGATCCGCCCCGCCCCACGGCGCCCGGGGAACATCTCGACCTGGTCGGTGATCCGGGCGCCGGCGCTGTCGACGAACCAAAAGACGGGAAGCTCCTCGCGCAGGGCCATCTCGGTGGCCCGGACGATCTTCTCGACCGTCCGTGACCCCCACGACCCCGCCTTGACCGTCGGGTCGTTGGCGATGACGATGACCGGTCGGCCCTCGACCAGACCCCGGCCGGTGACGACCCCGTCGGCCGGGAGGTCGGGGGCGAGCGCATTGGCGAAACGCCCGTCCTCGACGAAGCTGCCCTCGTCGACCAGCAGCGCGATCCGTTCGCGGACATAGAGTTTGCCCTGCTTGGCGAGCTTCGCCGCGGCCCCGGCGGGCGGGGCGTCGGAGGCGGCATACGCCTTGGCGAGCCGTTCGCGGACGTCGGTGACCTTGGGGTCGGAACCGGCATCGGCGCCGGTGGCGAAGGGGGTGGCGCCGGGGGTGGCGGAGGTGGCGTGGGTCGGCATACGACTCAGCCCTGGGGGAGGCCGAGGTGACGGGCGATGACCATCTTCTGGACCTCGGAGGTGCCCTCGCCGATCTCGAGGATCTTGGCGTCCCGATAGAACCGCGCGACCGGGAACTCCTCCATGAACCCATTGCCGCCGAAGATCTGGGTGGCGATCCGGGTTGCGGTCACCGCGGCCTCGGTGGCATAGAGCTTGCAGTGGGCGGCGGCCTGCTTGACCTCGGTGACGCTCCGCCGACCCAGGTCGTGTTCGTCCTTGAGCCAGGCGGCCTTGTAGGTCAGCACCCGGGACGCCTCGACCATCGTCGCGAGGTCGGCGAGTTGGAAGGAGATGCCCTGGTTGGCGCCGATCGGACGACCGAAGGCCATCCGGGTCTTGGCGTATGCCGTGGCCTGCTCCAGGCACGCCCGCGAGAGTCCCAGCGCGAGGGCGGAGATGGCGATACGCCCGTCGTCCAGGGTCTTGAGGAACTGCTTGAAGCCGTCGCCCTCCTTGCCGAGGAGGTTGCCATAGGGGACGCGGCAGTTCTCGAAGGTCAGGCCGTGAGTGTCGGAGATGTGCCAGCCGAGCTTGTGATAGGCGGGCTCGACGGTGAAGCCCTCGGTGCCGTTGGGCACCATGATCGCGCTGATCTGGGCGGAGCCGTCGGGGTTGGTCCCGGTGCGGGCGGTCACCGTGCAGACCGAGGTGATCGGGGTGCCGCTATTGGTAATAAATGCCTTGGCGCCGTTGACGATCCAGTCGTCACCGTCCCGGGTGGCGCGGGTTCGGGTGGCGCCCGCGTCCGATCCGGCCTCCGGCTCGGTCAGGCCGAACCCCGCCATGGCGCGGCCGGCGACGAGGTCGGGCAGCCAGCGCTGTTTCTGCTCGTCGCTGCCATAGGTCAGGATCGGGTTGATGCCCAGGCCGACCCCGGCCGAGAGGGTGATCCCGATCGACTGGTCGACCCGGCCGAGCTCCTCGATCGCCACGCAGAGCGCGGTGAAGGGGCCGGAGTCGTCGTGAAGGTGGCCGCCGTACTCCTCCGGGACCACGAGACCGAACAGCCCGAGGTCGCCCATCTTGGGCACGAGGTCGACCGGGAAGTACTCGTCGCGATCCCACTTCGCGACGTTCGGCGCCACCTCCTGCTCGGCGAAGTCACGCACGGTGGCGCGGAAATCCTCGTGGTGCTGGTCGAGCTCGAACATCGGTGCTCCTCCGAGAAGGGTCGTGGTTTCCGTTTACGTAAACGTAAGGCAATACTAGGGCACATGGCCGCCTCGATGGACACCACCCCCACCTGGACGATCGCTCAGATCGCCGATGAGTTCGGGGTCACACACCGGACCGTGCGGCACTACGAGGATCTCGGCCTGATCTCCCCCGAGCGGCGCGGCACCACCCGCGTCTTCCACCGCCGCGACCGGACCCGCCTGAACCTCATCCTGCGCGGCAAGCGGCTCGGCTTCCCGCTCGAGGAGATCCGCACGATCATCGACCTCTATGACGCCCCCCTGGGCAAACGCAGCCAACTCGAATACGTCCTGGCGCAGATCGACGACCGGCGGGCCGACCTGGAGCAACGCCGCCGCGACCTCGAGGACGCCCTCGAGGAGTTGGACACCTTCGAGCGGCGCTGCCGGGCGGAACTGACCTCGGGCGGCCGGTCGGCATACTGACGCAATGGCCACCGCCGAGGATCTGGACCGCATCGCCCGGTCGTTCGCGGGCGTCACCGTCGGGACGTACTGGGACGACGACCACGCCTACCTCCTCCCCGGGCGGGGCGGGCGCGGGTTCGTCATGCGACGCAGCCCGCGTCGCCAGGAGGGGGTCGTCGACCCGGAAACCGATCAGCCGTATGCCGACCTCCTCGTCGTCGGCATCGCCACCGGCGAGGCGCAGCGCGAGGCGTTCGCGCTCTTCCCCGCCGACGTGGTCTTCACGATCCCGCACTTCGCCCGTAGCCACAGCGTCCTGGTCCACCTCGACGCCATCTCCCCCGAGCACCTGGAGGACCTGCTGGATCTCTGCTGGCGCAGCAAGCACCCCTGAGGTCGACCTTGGGGCCCGTCATCGCGGACCACGACGGACGGTCCCTCACCCCCGGGCGAGCCGGGCGGCGTCGAGGAGGGCGTTCTCGACGACTTCCATCGCGGCCGGGTGAATCCACAGCGGGGTCGAGGCCGCGTGGCGAGCCGTCAGGCCGCGCGTGACGGCGTCGACGAGCGGCTGGATCAGCGAGGAGGCGAAGGGTGCCATGACCTGAGCCCCGAGCACCACCCCCGTCCCACGCTCGGCGACGACCGTGCAGACCGAGGTCGTGTCCTCCAGCGCCCATCCGTATGCCGTGTCGCCCAACTCCCGGGTCGCCGCCACCGCGTCGAGACCCGCCGCCCGGGCCTCTTCGAGCGTCTGGCCGACCCAGGCCAGTTGCGGGTCGCCGAAGATCGCCGCCGGAATCGCCGTGGTGCGCAACGACGTCAGCGCCGCCGGATGCAGGAGGTTGTGCCGCACCGTGCGGGCCTGGTGGTTGGCCAGGTGCTTCAGCTCGATCTCGGTCGACACATCGCCCAGCGCCCACACCCCGCTGGCGGTGGTCCGGCCGTACTCGTCGACGACCACTCGGCCAGTCGTCGCGTCGACGTCCACGCCGGCCACCTCGAGACCGATGCCCGCGGTGTTCGGCCGCCGTCCGGTCGCGACGAGGAGGACATCCCCCGCCACGACAGCGCCGTCCGCCAACCGCAGCCGGATGTCGTCTCCTGCCCTCACCACCTCGACCACCGACGCGTCGGTGTGGACCGCCCAGCGCTCCCGAGCCAGCGTGGTGAACCGCGCCGCGATGTCCGCTCCCGCCTTGCGGGCCAGGAGCGGCCCCCGGGTGACGAGGCTGACCTGCGCGCCGAGGGCGCCGAAGACGGTCGCCATCTCGATGGCCACGACCCCGCCGCCGATGACGACGAGCCGCTCGGGCAGCGCATCGATCCGCATGATCGAGTCCGATGTCTCGTAGCCGATCCCGCTCTCCCGCACCACGTCCGGCACGTCCGGGTGGCCCCCGGTCGCGAGCACGATCTGGTCCGCGGTCACCTCCATGGTCACCTCCGTGGTCACCTCCATGGCACCGCCCGGCCCGCCCGGCCCGCCGCCCTCCGACCGGCCCCCCTCGGGTCCCCCACTCGCCGCCGACGGCCCGTCCGGTGCCTCGATCAGCAGCCGCCGATCACCGATGAACCGGGCCCGGCCCTCGTAGGCGTCGATCCCCGCGGCGCGGGCCCCGTCGGGACCGGCGGCGGCATACGGATCGATCCGGCCGAAGACCCGCGCCCTGATGTCCGCCCACCGAACCCCCTCCACCCGGGCATCGACACCGAAGCGCGCCGCGTCGCGGACGGTCGCCGCCACCTCGGCGGCGTGGACGAGCATCTTGCTCGGGATGCATCCCCGGTTCAGGCACGTCCCGCCATAGGGTCCCGCGTCGACGATGGCCGTATGCCGCCCGCTCACCACCGCCTCGTTCAGGACCATCCGCCCCGACCCGGCCCCGATCACGAGGAGGTCGTAGTGGCGGGACGCGGGGGGAGGGTGCGGCATACGGGCGAATGTAGGCCCACGACGGGCCGACGTGGCGCGGCCCACGCCACGAGGTGGCGAACGGTCCCGTCCGGGGATGGCAGGCTGGCCGGGTGATCGACGCTCCCGCACCGCGATTCGCCTCCGTCGACGAGGTCGCGGCCCGCCTCGCCGCGGTCGGCTATGTCGCCTCCGACGCCATCGCGACGACCATCTTCCTCGCCGACCGGCTCGGCAAGCCCCTCCTGGTCGAGGGCCCTGCGGGCGTCGGCAAGACCGAACTCGCCAAGGCCGTCGCCCGCACCGTCGACGGCGACCTCGTGCGGCTGCAGTGCTACGAGGGGGTGGATGAGGCGCGCGCGCTGTACGAGTGGAATCACGCCAAGCAACTCCTGCGCATCACCGCGGGCCAGGATGCGAGTTGGGATGAATTGCGCAGCGACATCTTCACCGAGGAGTTCCTCCTGCCCCGACCGCTGCTGAAGGCGATCCGCGCGACCGGCGAGACCGTCCTGCTCATCGACGAACTCGACAAGGCCGACCAGGAAATCGAGGGGCTGCTCCTGGAGGTCTTGGGCGACTTCCAGGTGACCGTCCCCGAACTGGGCACCATCCGGGCCACCCACCCGCCACTGGTCGTCCTCACCTCCAATGCGACCCGCGAGTTGTCCGAGGCCCTCCGCCGGCGCTGCCTCTTCCTCCACATCGACTATCCCGAGCCGGAGCTCGAGCAGCGCATTGTCGAACTCCAGGTGCCCGACCTGACCGCCGCCCTCGCCGAATCCGTTGTCCGGCTTGTCAATCGGCTCCGTCTGCTCAAGCTGCGCAAGGCGCCGTCGGTCGCCGAGACCCTCGACTGGGGCCGGACGCTGGTCGCCTTGGGTGCCGAGGAGATGACCCCGGAGCACGTCCGCGACAACCTCGGGGTGCTCCTAAAGCACCAGGACGACATCGTCCGTGCCCGGCACGCCCTCGACCTCTGACCCGCCCGCATGCCCTCGCCGCCCGGTGCCTCGCCCCCGCCCACCACGCCACCCCCGCGGTCCCAGACACCGTCACCAGCCCAGGCACCCCCGGCCGGTATGCCGACCCCTCCCGCCCCGCTGGCCCGTCGCCTCGTCGTGTTCGGGGTCGCCCTGCGCGGCCACGGACTCGCCGTCGGCAGCGCCGACATCGCCGACGCGGGCCGGGCCGCCGCCGCCCTCGGGCTGGAAGACCGGGACCGACTCCGCGAAGCCTTTGCCGCGACGCTGCTGCGTCGCGGTGGTCAGCGCCGCGTGTTCGACGATCTCTTCGACCTCCACTTCCCCGCCGGGATCGGAGCGCGGGCCGGGCTCCCCGAGGAGCCGTCGGTGCCCACGGACGCCGCGCAGCGCCGGGAGGCCGCCGCCCGGCTGCGGGCCGACCTCGCCCAGGCTCTCGCCGCCGGCGACGCCGCAGCGCTGGAGCGCCTCGCCGCGCAGGTCGTCGCCACCCTCGGGCGGTTGCCCAACCAGGCCACCCTCGGCAGCTACTCGGCCGCCCAGGCCCTCGACGTCTTGACTCCCCAGACGGCCATCGCCGAAGCCGAATCGCTTGCCAGACAACAGAACATCGGCCGCGGCGCGGGCGCCGCGGGGGGCGGGTCGGGGATGGCCGCCGGGTTCTCGCGCGACGAACTTCGGGCCGAGGTGGCCGCCTTCCGACGGCGCGTGGAGACCGAGACCCGCCGTCGCAACGCCGAGGTCCGAGGCACCGACCGGATCTCGCGGTATGCCGTGCGCTCCCCCCCTCCGAGCTGACCAGCTTCGTCCTCGCCGGCCCGGACGAGCTGCAGGAACTGCGCCGGGCGGTCGGGCCGCTCTCGCGCAAGCTCGCCACCCGGCTCGCGGCTCGGCGCCGGCTCGGCCGGGGCGCCCCGATCGACATGCGGCGCACCCTGCGACGGTCCATGGGCACCGGAGGGGTGCCGATGCGGCCGGCGTTCCAGCGGCATACCCGCTCCCGGGTCGACCTGGTGCTCCTGTGTGACATGTCGAGTTCGGTGGCGGGATTCTCGCGGTTCACGATCCTGCTCATGCAGGCGATGTCGGCCCAGTTCCGGCGGGTGCGGATCTTCGGGTTCGTCAACGTCGTGGAGGAACTCACCGCCACCGTCCTGCGGGCCGCCCCCGGCGCCGACCTGACCGCGACCTTCGCCGACACCTCGCGAATGGCGCGCTGGCACACCAACTCCGACTATGGCAGCGCCTTGACCGACTTCGCCGACCACCACCTGGAGGCCGTGGGACATCGCACCGTCGTCCTCGTGCTCGGGGACGCCCGCACCAACCACACCGACCCCGGACTCGACGCGCTCCACGCGATCAACGAGCGCGCCAAAGCGGTGATCTGGCTCAACCCCGAGCCCGCGCGGCAGTGGGATTCCGGCGACTCCGTCGCGCATGCGTATGCCGAGATCGTCGACATGCACGAGTGCCGCAACCTCGCCCAGCTGCGGCAGTTCGTGACCCGTCAGCTCCCGGTGTGATCGAGGGTCGACCTGGCCGGGCGGATCCTTCGGGGTGTTAGGAGGGCGTGCTCGGGGGCTCTGCGTCGGGGAGGTCGCGTCCCGGGTGGTCACGTTCCCAGCGGTCGAGGGCCGCGGCATACACCTCCTGGGGGAACCGGAACCCGATGTCGCCGTAGTCGAAGAACGGCCCGCGCCAGCGGACGATGTCATGCCAGCGGACCCACCCGGGCTCGGTATCGATCCGGACGCACAACGGGCCGCAACTGATGTCGCCGCACACGCACCCGAGCACCGGCACGCGGCCGTCGAAGGTCTCATCGTCGTCCCAGTTCCACTCCTGGGTGAGCAATCCGCGCAGGTCGATATCGGCGCGGTGACCGAGATAGTTCGGGCGCTCTCGCCCCGCCGCCTTCTCGATCGGGGACACCCAATCGCCCAGGTAGCGCCCGTCGAGGACGAAGTCGATGACCAGGAATGTGCCAGGGCTCATCCATGGGGTCTCCGCCTCGCGCCCGACGATCTCCAGATTGCGGATGTCGTGGAGGGGCATGCGGGAAGCATAGGCTCGGGTGCCGTGACCGAGAACCGCTTTTCCGCCCTCCTCGCGGGCCGGCCCGCGCTCATCGACGGCGGTTATGGCTGGCTGTTGCAGGAGCGCGGGCTCCCGCCGGGTGTCGTCGCGGAGTTGTGGAATGTGGAGAATCCCGACGCGATCGAGTCCCTGCACGAGGAGTATGCCGCGGCCGGTGCCGTCATCCTGACGACCAACACCTTCGGCGGCACCCGGCCGAGGCTCGCGATGAGCGACCTCGCCGACCGGGACGCCGAGCTGGTGACCGCCGGGGCGCGGCTCGCGCGCCGCGTCGCCGACCGGCACGGTCTCCTCGTCGCCGGGGACCTCGGCCCGACCGGCGAACTCCTCGAGCCCCTCGGCACGATGACGGTGGCCGAGGCGACCGAGCACTTCGCGCGGGAAGTCGCCGCGCTTGTCGAGGGTGGGGTGGACCTCATCCTCGTCGAGACGATGAGCGACCTGGCCGAGGCGACGGCCGCGGTCGAGGCGGTGAAATCCGTTGCGCCCCACGTGCCCATTGCGGTGACGATGAGCTTCGACACCAACCTCCGGACGATGATGGGCGTCAGCCCGGCGGCGGCCGTGGCCGCGCTGACCGAGGCCGGTGCCGACGCCGTCGGCGCCAACTGCGGGCGCGGACCGGAGGAGATGACGACCATCGCGGGACAGTTGGTGGCGGCGCGCGGGGAGGGCAGCGGCATACTCCTGATCGCGCAGTCGAATGCCGGGCTTCCCGAGGTGAGCGGGGACGGCTTCGCCTATACGGTGGATCCCGCGGGGCTGGCCGCCCATGCCGTCACCCTGCGCGACCTCGGCATCGACGTCATCGGCTCGTGTTGCGGCTCCTCCCCCGACCACACCCGGGCCATCGCCGCCGCCCTGGCCTGAGGCTCCCCCGGCTTCCGGCTTCCGACTCCGGGCTTCCGACCCCCGGCTTCCGAACTTGAGCACGCCATATCGACTTGAGCACGTCAAGACTGACGTGCTCAAGTCGATATGGCGTGCTCAAGTTGGGGGGAGGAGGGCCGGGCTCGGGCCTCAGCCGTCGAAGTGGTCCGGGTCGGGCCCGGTGCGAAAGCCCTGGTCGAGGGCGTCGAAGGCGGCGATGTCCTCCTCGTCCAGCCGCACCGCACCGGCGGCGAAGTTCTCCGCGATCCGGCTCGGCGTCACGGACTTGGGGATGACGACATTCCCGAGGGCCAGATGCCAGCCCAGGATCGCCTGCGCGGGGGTGACGCCGTGCTTGGCCGCGACCCGCCCGACGGCCGGGTCGGCCAAGACCTTCTTGCCCGACGCGAGCGGGCTCCACGCCTCGGTGACGATGTCGTGCTCGGCGTGGAAGGCCCGCAGATCCCGCTGCTGCAGATAGGGGTGCAACTCGATCTGGTTGATGCAGGGGTATTCACCCGTCTCCTCCGCCAACCGCCGCAAGTACGCAGGCGTGAAGTTCGAGACCCCGACGGCGCGCACACGGCCGTCGGCACGCAACTCCACCAGGGTCTTCCACGCCTCCACGAACTGTCCGCGCCCCGGCGCCGGCCAGTGCAGCAGGAACAAGTCGAGCACCTCGAGCCCGAGCCGGCGCATCGTTGCGTCGAACGCGACGAGGGCCTCCTCCCGGGTGTAGTCGCTCGGCCACAGTTTCGAGGTGACGAACACCTCCCCACGGGGTATGCCGCTCTCCTCCACCGCGCGACCGGTTCCCGTCTCGTTCTCGTAGATCCGGGCGGTGTCGACATGCCGGTAGCCGACGCGCAGCGCCTCCGCGACGGCCACGGTCGCCTCGTCGTCGGACACCTGCCAGACCCCGAAACCGAGTTGGGGAATCTCGACCGTCGTCGAACCGGCGCGCAGCGGGATGGCGGGGATCGTCATACGCCCACCTTAGGTCGCCCGCCCGCCTTCCACCCGGCCCGAAACCCACCGAGTCCGCACCCGCCCGGGCCCGAGACCAGCGCTATGACGCAGGTCAATGGCGGAGGGCGTGCGGGGCCAGGGGCGGGGCCGCTAGGCTCGCGAGTTATGGCCCCTATCTCCAAGGTCCTCATCGCCAACCGTGGTGAGATTGCCGTCCGCATCGCTCGCGCCTGCAAGGACAGCGGCATCGGGTCGGTCGCGGTGTATGCCGATCCCGACCGCGACGCCCTCCACGTCAAGGTCGCGGACGAGGCCTATGCCTTGAACGGCTCGACCCCCGGCGACAGTTACCTGCGGCAGGACAAACTCCTGGCCATCGCCAAGGAGGCCGGCGCCGACGCGGTCCACCCGGGCTACGGGTTCCTCGCCGAAAATGCCGGGTTCGCCCAGGCCGTCATCGACGCGGGCCTGGTCTGGATCGGCCCCGGACCGGAGGCCATCGACTCCCTCGGCGACAAGGTCAAGGCGCGCCATATCGCGCTGGCCGCGCAGGCCCCGCTCGTCCCGGGAACTCCCGACCCGGTCAGCGGTCCCGACGAGGTCGTCGCCTTCGCCAAGGAGCACGGTCTCCCGGTGGCGATCAAGGCGGCATACGGCGGCGGCGGTCGCGGCCTCAAGGTCGCCCGCGCCCTCGAGGAGATCCCGGAGCTCTATGAGTCGGCCGTCCGCGAGGCCGTCACGGCCTTCGGCCGCGGGGAGTGCTTCGTCGAACGCTTCCTCGACCACCCGCGCCACGTCGAGACCCAGTGCCTCGCCGACCAGCACGGCAATGTCGTCGTCGTCTCCACCCGCGACTGCTCATTGCAGCGGCGCAACCAGAAGCTCGTCGAAGAGGCACCCGCCCCCTTCATCACCGACGAGCAGCACACCGAGTTGCTGCGCGCGAGCAAGGCGATCCTCAAGGCCGCGGGCTATGTCGGTGCCGGGACCTGCGAATTCCTCGTCGGGCCGCAGGGCGACATCTCCTTCCTCGAGGTCAACACCCGCCTCCAGGTCGAGCACCCGGTCTCGGAGGAGGTCACCGGCATCGACCTGGTCCGCCAGCAGTTCCGGATTGCCAATGGCGAGGCCCTCGATTTCGAGGACCCCGAGCCGCACGCCCACTACATCGAGTTCCGCATCAACGGCGAGGACGCCGGCCGCGGCTTCCTCCCCCACCGGCCGCACTCGCCAGGAGGCCCTGGAACGCAGCCGGCGCGCCTTGGCCGAACTCGTCATCGACGGTATGCCGACGGTCACCCCCTTCCACCGGGCCGTCGTCTCCAACCCCGACTTCGCCCCCCTCGACCCCGAGGAGAAGTTCAAGATCCACACCCGGTGGATCGAGACCGAGTTCGTCAACGACATCCAGCCGTATGCCGGTGGCTCGGCCGACGCGCCCGAGGCCCAGGAGCGCCAGACCATCGTCGTCGAGGTCGGCGGCAAGCGGGTCGAGGTGTCGCTGCCCGGCGGCCTCTCGCTCGGGTCCGGCGGAGGCGGCGGTGCCGCGAAGAAGGTCGCTCCCCGGCGCTCCGGTGGCGCCAAGGCTGGTGCCGCAGCCTCCGGTGACTCCCTCACCGCGCCGATGCAGGGCACCATCGTCAAGCTCGCCGTCGAGGAGGGCCAGCACGTCGAGGCCGGCGAACTCGTCCTCGTCCTGGAGGCGATGAAGATGGAGCAGCCGATCAATGCCCACAAGGCCGGCACGATCACCGGCCTCAAGGCCGAGGTCGGTGCCACCGTCACCAACGGCCAGGTGCTCGCCGACATCAAGGACTGACGCGATAGAGCGGCGATATCGGCGAGCGTAGGCTCGCCGATATGGCTGCTGTCATCGAGACGCGTGGGCTGGTCAAGCGCTTCGGGTCGGTCACGGCGCTCGACGGTCTCGACCTGAGCGTCGAGGAGGGCGAGGTCCACGGATTCCTCGGGCCCAATGGGGCCGGCAAGTCGACGACGATCCGCATCCTCCTCGGACTCCTGCGCTCCGACTCCGGCACGGCGCGGGTACTCGGCAAAGACCCGTGGGCGGACTCGACCGAGATCCACCGGCACCTCGCCTATGTGCCCGGTGACGTCACGTTGTGGCCCAATCTCACCGGCGGCGAGGTCATCGACCTTCTCGGCCGGTTGCGCGGGGGCCTGGACCCGACCCGTCGGGCCGATCTGATCGAGCGGTTCGAGCTGGACCCGACCAAGAAGGGTCGCTCCTACTCCAAGGGCAACCGCCAGAAGGTCGCCCTCGTCGCCGCCCTCTCCGGCGATGTCCCCCTGCTCATCCTCGACGAACCGACCGCCGGGCTCGACCCGCTGATGGAGCGCGTCTTCCAGGACGAGTTGCGGGCCCGACGGGCTCAGGGGCTGACCGTCCTGTTGTCGAGTCACATCCTCAGCGAGGTCGAGCGCGCGGCCGAGCGCGTGAGCATCGTGCGCGCCGGCCGGATCGTCGACAGCGGAACCCTCGCCGACCTGCGCCACCTGACCCGCACGCAGGTCGCCGCCACTGTCGCCGAACCCCTTGCGCCACAACGACTCCGGGAGCTCCCTGGAGTCCACGACGTGGCCGTCGACGGCGATCGCGTCACATTCTCGGTCGACACCGGCCACATCGGCGCCGCCATCGCCGTCCTCGACCGGGCGGGCCTGACGACCCTGACCAGCACCCCGCCGAGCCTGGAGGATCTGTTCCTGGCCCACTACGACGAGGCGGCAGCCGGGCGATGAGCGCCTACACGGGCACGGGTCAGTTGCTGCGCCTGGCCTGGCGGCGCGACCGCCTCCTGATCCCGGTCACGGTCGCCACGCTGACGGCCCTCTCTGTCGGGTCGGCGCAGGCGACCATGGCGCTCTACCCGACCGACCAGGCCGCCGTCGAGGGGTTGGGCGGCATACTGTCCAATCCCGCGGTGTCGGCGATGTACGGCCCCGTCGTCGTCAACCGCGGCGGCTTGTCCGTCTTCAAGACGGTCATGCTCGGGGCGGTCTTCCTCGGCATCCTGACCCACGCCCTGGTCCGTCGGCATACGCGGGTGGAGGAAGAGGAAGGCCGCTTCGAACTGATCGGCGCGGGCGTCGTCGGCCGGCGCGCGCCCTTGACCGCCGCCGTTGTCCTGGCCCTGCTGACCAGCATCGTCACGGCTGCGCTTTCGGTCGCCGGCCTGGCCGCGCTCGGGCTCGCCCCCGCGGGATCGGTCGCCTTCGGGGTCACGTGGCTCATCGCCGGTGTCGTCATGACCGGCGTGGCCGCGCTCGCGGCCCAGCTGACGACCAGCGCGCGGGCAGCCTCGGGGCTGGGGTTGGGCACGCTGGGGGCGATTTTCCTCGTGCGCGCCGTCGGCGACACACAGGCCAATGCCGGTGTCCTGTCGTGGATCTCGCCCCTGGGCTGGGTCGGCCAGGTCCGGCCGTATGGCGCGAACCGCCTCTGGGTGCTCGCCCTCGCCCTCGCCCTCCTGGCCGGGTGCCTGGGAGTCGCCTTTGCCCTGTTGCAGCGGCGCGATCTCGGGTCGGGTCTCCTGCCCGCGCGGCCCGGACGCGCCACGGCGGCGGCATCGCTGCGCAGCCCGCTGGCTCTGGCCTGGCGCGTGGACCGCGCCACGATCCTGGGCTGGTCGGTGACCTATGCCGTGCTGGCCGTGGTCGTCGGCAATCTCGTGAAGTCGATCGCCGATATGGCCGATCAACCGCAGGTCGCCGAGATGTTGCGCAAGCTCGGCGGCACCGCGGGGTTGCTCACCGACATCTACTTCGCGACCGAATTACGGTTCTGCGCCGCTGGTGGCGCCGCCGCCGGAATCGTCCTCGCCGTCCGTCTGGCCACCGAGGAACGCGTGGGACGCACCGAGCCGCTGCTCGCCGCCGCCGTCAGCCGTCCTCGCCTGTATGTCGCGCGCCTCCTCCTTGCCCTCGCCCTCCCCACGTTGCTGATGACCGTGGTGGGCCTGGTCGCCGGACTCGTTGCCGCGGCGGCCGACGTTGCGGGACCGTCACCCCTGGAACTGACGCTCGCGGCCTGGGCGACCCTCCCCGCGGTGTGGCTGCTCATCGGGGTGGGGTTCGCGGCATACGGACTGGGGCAGCGGTGGACCGCTCCCGTGGGTTGGGCCGCACTGACCGTGGCCCTCGTGCTCGGCGAGTTCGGGCCCTTGTTGGAGCTTCCGGGCTGGCTCGTCGGGCTCTCACCCCTGGATCACCTCTCCCAGCTGCCCGGGGGCAGCTTCGCGGCCGGCCCGGCCATCGCGATGACCGTCCTCGCCGCCGTCCTCGCTGCGGGTGGGGCGGCCGCCTTCCGCTCCCGCGACATCGGGTGATGTCCGCGCCGGCCTCTAGGGTGGGGTCGGCAGGTGGTGGGCGAGCACGCGGTTGGCCGACGGGAGGTTGGCCGGCAGGAGGTGGGGAGCATGCGGCATACGACTCTGGTGGCGGCGGTGGCGGGCGTCCTGGTCGCGGGCACGGCATCGGCGGCGACACCAGCCACGTCCTTGTCGATCGATCGCTCCGACGCGCACCCCGGCCTCGTCATCGTGGACGGACAAGCGCAGCCGGTCTTCTCCGGCGACCCAGGCACCTGGATACAGGGACGCGCCTGGGTCCAGGTGCCGACGGATTCCGACCGCGACGGCCGCCCGGATCGGGTCCTGGTGCGTTTCGCCCGGGCCAAGGACGGTCCGCCACGGGCTCCCGTCATCATGGAGGCCAGCCCGTACTGGGCCGGTGTCAATCCGGTGAAGAACCACGATGTCGACCACGACCTCTACCACCCGCCCGCGACGGGGCGCAGCGCGGGAGGCGTCACCCCGTGGGCGGCCAGGACATGGATCACCCGAGGTTTCGCCTGGGCGGAGGTCGACTCGATCGGCACCGGCGGCTCGACCGGGTGCCCCACGACGGGCGGCCGGGCCGAGACACTCGGGGTCAAGGCCGTCATCGACTGGCTCAACGGGCGCGCCCCGGCGGTCGACGCGGCCGGCGCGCCGGTGCGGGCGGCCTGGGCCTCGGGCGCGGTCGGCATGATCGGCACGTCCTACGACGGCACCCTCCCCAATGCCGTCGCCACGACCGGGGTCGAGGGCCTCAAGGCGATCATCCCGATCTCGGCGATCAGCGATTGGTATTCCTACTACCGCGCCGGGGGCGCCGTCGTCGCCCCCGAGGGCTATCAGGGCGAGGACGCCGACATCCTCGCCAAATTCGTCCTCACGCGGACGCACCCCGAGATCTGCCGCCCCGTCGTCGCCGATCTCGCTCGCCGCCAGGACCGCCGCACCGGCGACATGAGCGCCTTCTGGCGCGAACGCAGCTATCTCGCTGACGTCCGCCGGGTCAAGGCCGCCGTCTACGTCGCCCACGGCCTCTCGGACTGGAACGTCAAGCCCTCCCAGGCCGCCCGTTGGTATGCCGCTCTCCACGCCCAGGGCACCCCCACCAAGCTGTACTGGCAGCCCGGCGGCCATGGCGGCCCGCCGCCCCTTGCCGAGCAGATCCGCTGGTTCACCAGGTACGTCCTCGAGATCCGCAACGGGGTCGAAAACGAGTTGCCGGTCCTGGTCGCCGAGTGGTCCGGCACGATCAGGAGGTATGCCGCGTGGCCCCTCCCCGGGACCACCCCCCAGGCCGTGCCCCTCGCCGAAATGACGCTGCGCGCCGGCACCCCTGCGCGCTGGCTCACCTTCACCGACCGGCCCGATCAGACGCTGCTCGCCTTCAGCGCCCACCCGCGCCGGGCCAATGGCCTGGCGTTCGCCTCAGCCCGACTCGGCGCGGAAACGCGCTTGTCCGGCTTCGCCACCGCCTCCGTCCGTATGTCGCTCGGCCAGGACGCAGCGAACCTGTCCCTCGCCATCGTCGACCTCCCCCCGAACGGGCCACCCCAACTGGTCACCATGGGCTGGGCGGACCCGCAGAACCGCGCCACCCTCTGGCGGACCGACCCGATCACCCCCGGCGAGCCGATCACGGTCCCGGTCGCCTTCGAGGCCACCGAGCACCTCTTCCCCGCCGGTCATCGGATCGGCGTCACGATCCTCCAGACCGACCACGACTTCACGATCCGCCCTCCCGCGGGCAACACCATGACGATCGACACGGCATCCAGCTCCGTGCGCCTCCCGCTCTCCTCGCCTCCGCCCGCGCCCCCGTCCTAACCCCTGTGAGGGAACCCACGCCCCGGACGGTGGAAGCGACCGCGGCGGGACGGGGAGGATGGAATGTCACACGACGACGTGAAGGAGCCAGGTTATGCAGTTCGGTCGCAGCTACGAGGAGTTCGAGGTCGGGGCCACCTACAAGCACTGGCCCGGCAAGACGGTCACGGAGTACGACGACCACCTCTTCTGCCTCCTGACGATGAACCACCACCCGCTCCACATGGACGAGCACTACGCCCAGGAGACGACCCAGTTCGGCAAGAACGTCGTGGTCGGCAACTACGTCTACTCCATCCTCCTCGGGATGTCGGTCCCGGACATCAGCGGCAAGGCCATCGCCAACCTCGAGATCGAATCCCTCCGGCACGTGGCCCCCACGTTCCACGGCGACACGCTGTATGGCGAAACCAAGGTGCTCGACAAGTGGGAGTCCTCCTCCAAGGACGACCGCGGGGTGGTCTATGTCGAGACGATCGGCTACAACCAGGACGGCAAGGTCGTGTGCATCTTCCGCCGCAAGGTCATGGTGCCCAAGCAGAACTACCTCGAGGCCCGCGGCGGCGAGCAGCCCGGCCGGCCGGTCCCTCAACCCGACAAGAACTGGCCCGGGGCCTGATCCGGCCCACGATCGCCCTGTCCTCCACCGCGACCATGTCCTCGAAAACTGCGACTGGCGGGTAACCAGTCGGTTGGGCAAGGCTGGAAACCCCTGTGAAGGGGGACCGGCCGGCGCTCAAACCTCGGCGGGATTGAGCGCCGGTCGCCGGATCGTCCTGCGTCCGCCCCCTCCATGACCACCGCCGTCAGCGCACCCGATCCGCGGCAACGAGGGCACCCCAGGGGCCGGGAGTGGCAGCATACGGACCATGAGTGAAGAGCAGAAGCTCGCCGACAACCGCACCCGCGAGACCACGGACGAGCTGCGGGAGTTCATCCGGCAGGGGTGGGCGGATCGGCATACCGGACGACCGGAACTCGCGCTCGCTGCACCGTATGCCGCGGCCCGCCGCGCCGCGTTGAGCGCCCGTTTCCGCGGCGACCGGCTCGTGATCCCCGCCGGCGGGTTGAAGGTGCGCAGCAACGACTGCGACTACGTCTTCCGCCCCCACACCGCCTTCGCCTATCTGACCGGCCTCGGCGCCGACCGCGAACCCGACGCCGTGCTCGTCCTCGAGCCGACGCCCACGGGACACGAGGCGATCCTCTACTTCCGCCCGCGCGCTCCCCGCGACAGCGACGAGTTCTTCGACAGCCCACGCTTCGGGGAGTTCTGGGTGGGGGCCCGGCCCTCGATCGACGACATCGAGGCCGAACTCGGGCTCACGGCCCGGCATCTCGACGACGTCCTCGACGACGTCACCAAGGACGCCGCAGCGACGCTCGTGCGGGTGGTCCGCGATGCCGATCGGGCCCTGACGGCCGACCTCGACCAGCGGCGGACCGCGGAGGGGCGCGACGCGGCGGCGACCGAGGAAGCGGACGACGCACTCGCGCATACGATCTCGCTGGCTCGGATGGTCAAGGACGAGCACGAGGTCGCCCAGATGCGGGAGGCGATCGAGGCGACCCGGATCGGCTTCGAGGCCGTGATCCGGGAGCTTTCCGGACTGGCCGAGAAGGAGCGCGGCGAACGCTGGATCGAGGGCATTTTCGGACTCCACGCGCGCCACCAGGGCAATGGCGTCGGCTACGACTCGATCTGCGCCGCCGGGGACCACGCCAACACGCTGCATTGGATCAGGAACACCGGCGATGTCACCGAGGGCGACCTGGTCCTCCTGGACGCCGGGGTGGAGGTCGACTCCCTCTACACCGCCGACATCACCCGCACACTCCCGGTCGATGGGACGTTCAGCGATGCCCAGTCCGAGATCTACGACGCGGTGTATGCCGCGCAGCAGGCCGGCATCGACGCGGTCAGGCCCGGAGCCACCTTCTCCGATATCCACGCCGCGGCCATCCGGGTCATCGCCGAGCACCTCCACGCGTGGGGCCTGCTGCCCGAGGGCATCGACGTCGAGGCCACTCTCGACAAGGAGCACGGGCAGTATCACCGGCGCTGGATGGTCCATGGGACCAGCCACCACCTCGGCCTGGACGTCCACGACTGCGCCCTGGCCTCGCGGGAGGAGTACCGCGAAGGCACCCTCGCGGCGGGGATGATCCTCACCGTCGAACCCGGCCTCTATTTCAAGGCGGACGACCAATTGGCGCCGCAGCGGTTCCGGGGGATCGGCATCCGGATCGAGGACGACGTCCTGGTCACCCAGGACGGCCACGAGGTGCTCTCCGCCCGTATGCCGCGCGCCCGCCCCGACGTCGAGGCCTGGATCCGCGCCGTCCAGGGGGCTGGATCGACGGGTGCCTCCGGGGTGAGCGGGTAGCTGTTTCGCCGCGTGGACCGCATCGTGGACGCGCGATGAAAGCGTTTCCATAACAATCCGGACACTGAACGGTTGCAGTGTGCCGCCACGCCGTGAGAACGCTTGACGACCGTTCAATCGGTGGAGGATTGTTCGTTCGTCATAGCCCATGGTGGGCGAACTGACAGCAGGGATGCGGAGCCGCCCCTCCTGGACCGGCGATGCGCCCGCGTACACCAGTCAAGGAGAGTCATTTATGGGCGCTAAGCGCTACGTCATGGCGGCGGTGGCGATCGGGGCGGTCGCCTCGACCACGGGCTGCCTCGGGGGCGGCGGATCGTCGACCTCGAACACCGCCACCACCGCTGCATCGGGTTCGGGCAAGTCCACCATCGAGGTGATGTACGGCTTCGGCAACGAGCAGGAGACCGCGTTCCAGAAGGACCTCAACGCGTTCGCCGACAAGAACGGCTTCAAGATCAAGTTCACCAAGGCCGGATCGTGGGACACCGAGATCAAGACCCGCGTCGCCGGTGGTAACACCCCCGATGTCGGCCTGTTCCCGCAGCCGGGGCTCATGTGCGACCTCGCCAAGCAGGGCAAGCTCGTCGCCTTCGACGACGCCACTGTCGCCACGGACAAGGAAACCCTCGTCCCCGGCTTCGCAGAGTCCGGCACCTGCGACGGCAAGGTCTACGGTCTCCCCTCCGCAGTCAGCGTCAAGTCGCTTCTCTGGTACGACCAGGCCGCCTGGAAGGCGACCGGGATGACCTTCCCCGCGACGATGGACGAGCTGCTCAAGGTCACCAATGACCTCGCCGCCGCCGGCAAGACCCCGTGGTGCATCGCCGCGGAGTCCGGCCAGGCCACCGGATGGCCGATCACCGACTGGATCGAGGACCTCGTCCTTCGCGTCGCGGGGCCGGAGAACTACGACAAGTGGGTCAAGGGTGAGTTGAAGTTCAACTCCCCCGAGATCAAGGCGGCCTTCGACTACTTCCACGAGATCGCGTTCACCGACAAGAACGTCCTCGGTGGCACCAAGGCCATCGTCTCGACCAACTTCCAGACCGGCGGCAACGCGCTGTTCAAGAGCCCGCCCGGCTGCTACCTCTTCAAGCAGGCGACCTTCATCGCCGGCAAGGGCGGCTTCCCCGACGACGTCCTTGCCAAGCTCGACACCACGGTTGGTGTCGCGGCCTTCCCGCCCAAGGAGGCCGGCAACAACCCGGTTCTCGTCGGTGGCGACCTTGCCGCGGCATTCAACAACGACAAGAACACCCTCGCGCTGCGCGACTTCATCGCCAGCAAGGAGAACGGCACCGAGGTCGGCAAGGCCGGCTACTTCTCGCCGCACAAGTCGTTCGACGTCACGCTCTACCCGAGCAAGACCCTCCAGACGATCGCCAAGGACGTGCTCTACGCCTCCTCGGCCGCCCGGTTTGACGGGTCCGACCTGATGCCGGCAAAAGTCGGCGCAGGCACGTTCTGGACCGAGCCCGTCAAGTGGATCTCGGGCCAGGAGGACGAGACCGCCATGCTCGACAACATCGACAAGAGCTGGCCCACGTCCTGACGGCATGGTGGAGCCCGGGGCGCGCAGGCAGTGGTGCTGTCCCGGGCTCCACTCCGTCATCCGGACCCGACTAGAAAGGACAAACGGGCTTGGCAGTCAAGATTCTCAACGCCATCCTCGCCATCATCGGTGGCATCGGTGGCGCGATGGTCATCTTCTGGATCCTCAACAAACTCGCCGAATCCCTCAAGGGCAAGTGGGAGGACCGCATCAAGCCGTGGGCCTTCGCCGGACCGGCGATTCTCGCGATCGCGGTCTACCTGATCTACCCGGCGATCGTGACGATCCAGTACTCGTTCGCGAACGCGACGTCGACAGCCTACGTCGGGTTCAAGAACTACAAGGACATCCTCACCGATAGCAGCTTCCTCCAGGTCCTCTTCAACAACCTGCTCTGGATTGTCATCGTCCCCGCGATGGTCGTCATCCTCGGTCTGGGTGTCGCGACACTGGCCGACCGGCTGCAGCCGCGCGGAGAGAAGATGTCGAAAACCGTCATCTTCCTCCCCATGGCGATCAGCATGGTCGGCGCCGCGACGATCTGGCGATCGGTCTACGACTACCAACCGAAGGGCACCCCGCAGACCGGCGTCCTCAACGCGATCATGGAACTGTTCGGCCGTGACCCGGTCTACTGGTACGGCACCGACAAGCTCCACTTCAACAGCCTCCTGCTGATGATCATTTTCATCTGGACGCAGGTCGGCTACGCGATGGTCCTCCTCTCCGCCGCCATCAAGTCGGTCCCCGAGGACACCGTCGAGGCCGGCCGCATCGACGGCGCGGGCGAAAAGCGCATCTTCTTCAGCATCATCCTGCCGCAGGTCTGGGGCACCGTGCTGACGGTCTTCATCACCGTCCTCATCGGTGTCATGAAGATCTTCGACATCGTCTATGTCACCACGAATGGTGGGTTCAACACCGACGTTATCGGCCGCCGCTTCTATTTCGAGATGTTCACTGACAATAACAACGGCTACGCATCCGCCATCGTCGTCCTCCTGATGATCGCGATCATCCCGGTCCTGATCTACCAGGTGCGCCACTTCAAGGCTGAGGAGGCCAACCGATGACCACCACGGCTGTGACGGGCACGACCCAGGCGATCAAGCAGAGCAAGCCCAACACGGGTGCCGGCAGCGCCGGACTCGCCGTCAAGATCGGGCTCGGCATCCTCTGCCTGCTGTGGATGCTCCCGGTCCTCGGCCTGCTCATCAGCTCCTTCCGCACCCGCGACGCGCAGTTGAGTTCGGGCTGGTGGAACGTCTTCAAGAGTCCCCTCGATGCCACGCAATGGACGATGAAGAACTACAGCCAGGTCCTCGGCGACAACCAGTCCGGTGTCAACATGGGCAAGGCGTTCATCAACTCTTTCATCGTCACCGTCCCGGCGACCGTCATCCCGATCCTGATCGCGGCCTTCGCGGCCTATGCGTTCACGTTCATGGAGTGGCGTGGGCCCGATGTCATGTTCGTCGTCATCGTGGCCCTGCTCGTGGTGCCCAACCAGGTCGCCCTCGTCCCCTTGCTTAAGCTCTACGGTCAACTCGGGATGAACAACACCTTCCCGGCCGTGTGGCTGGCTCACATCGGCTTCGGTATGCCGCTGGCGGTCTACATCCTCCGCAACTACATGGCCGGCCTGCCCAAGGCCATCATCGAGTCGGCGAAGATCGACGGGGCCAGCCACTTCACGACGTTCTGGAAGCTCATCATCCCGATGAGCACCCCGGCGCTCGCATCATTCGCGATCTTCCAGTTCCTCTGGGTCTGGAACGACCTGCTCGTCTCCTTGATCTTCCTCGGCCGCGGTGAGAACACCATCCTCACCGTCGCTCTCCAAGGCCTTCAGGGACAGACCGGCCAGGGCCGCGAACTCATCCCCTCGGCGGGCTTCGTGACGATCCTCGTCCCGGTCCTCGTCTTCCTCTCCCTGCAGCGGTACTTCATCCGCGGCATGACCTCCGGCGCCGTCAAGGGCTGACCCCCGCGACCACCCGGCACACCCGGCTACGGGCCCGCTCCCCTCGGGAGGGCGGGCCCGTAGTGTGTCCGGCGTGCTCCTGCTTCCCACCCGCAGCCGGTATGCCGCCGGCTCCCCCGCCCGCGTCGAGGTCCGGGATGCTCCCGGCGCCGGCGTGCTGCGCGTGTGGCGGCTGACCGAGGGGGTGGGTGAGGCGGCATACGGACCGGGAACCACGACGATCGACCTCGGGGAACTCGGCCTGGGTGGGCACCTCGTCGAGGCCGTCGACGCCTCCGGGGCGGTCGCCGCCCGGACCGCGATCCAGGTTCTCGGCGAAGGTGAGTGGGGCTCGGTCTGCAGGTACGGCTTCGTCGCCGACTATCGCCCCGGCCGCGATCTCGCCGGGGTCGCCGACCTCCGCGGAGGGGTCGGCATACGCCCTGGGGGACTTCTTGCGGGTCGTCGACCCCGGCGCGCCGCGCTGGCTCGCCCACTTGACCGCCGATCTCGCGGCGGCGACGGCTCTGGTCGGCTTCGACGGATTCCACCTCGATCAGTACGGCTGGCCCAAGGCGGCGATCCGCGCCGACGGGACCCCCGTCGACCTCGCGGACGGATTCGTCGCGATGCTGCGCGACGTGCGGGCGGCCCTGCCCCAGGCGCGACTCGTCTTCAACAATGTCAACGACTTCCCGACCTGGGCGACGGCCGCCGCCCCGACCGATGTGGTCTACATCGAGGTATGGCCCCCGCACGAGCGACTGGCCGATCTCGCCGCCGTCGTCACCCGCGCTCGGGCCGCCGCGGCGGGCAAGCCCGTCGTCGTCGCCGCCTATCTCAGCACCTTCGCCACCGGCGAGCGCTCCGGCGCGGAGGAGGCGCTGCGGCTGACGATGGCGACCCTCTGGTCACACGGGGCGACCCATCTGATCGCCGGCGAGGAGGGCCGGCTGCTCGTCGACCCCTATTACGTCCGCAACCACCCGGCCGCGCCGGAAACGCTCGACTTGCTCACCCGGTGGTCGGATTTCCTGGTCGCCCACCACGATCTCCTGCTCGATCCCGGGATCGACGAGGTCACCGGGGCGTATGCCGACCACTACAACGACGACGTCGACGTCACCATCGCCGGGGCGTCGGTGGGCGGGACCGCGGCGGCGGGGACGGTGTGGCGGCGGGTGACGCGCACGGCATACGGACTGGTGGTGCATCTGGTCAACCTCGCGTCGGTCACCGACCCCCGCTGGGATACCCCCCACCCCACGCCCAGCGACCTGACCGGTGCCGTCCTGCGGGTGCGCCGGGTCGGCGGGGGCACTCCCGAGGTGGCCGCGGCCGATCCGGACGGCTCCGGCAGACTGGAACCCCTCGAGGTGGCCCTGGACGGGACCCATGCGCACATCGCCCTGCCGCCGCTGCGCACCTGGCTCGTCGTGCTGATCCGCGCGCGCTGACCCAAGGCACGATCAGCGGCGCGTCACCAGATCGAGCAGGAGGGCGTGCTCGACGCCCGCGGCGCGGCCGCCCTCACCGAGAATCCACGTGACCAACTCGCGCGGTTTGGGAAAGCTCTCCGGGAGGGCCGAGTTGTATGCCGCGTGCTCCTCCAGCGACGCCACCGCCTGGTCGAGGTGGCCGGCGACGTCGACGTAGTGGGTCGGCGTCATCGTTCCCGAGAAGGCGAGATAGCGAACGGACCAGGGCTCCAGTCCCTCGTCGCGTAGTTCCGGGAAGATCCACCGGTTGCCGGCGTCGGCGACCGCGTCGACGCACGCGAGGCCGACGGCGCGATGGTCGGCCTGGTTGAGCATTCCGGCCACGAACCGGTCGTGATAGTCGCCGGTGAGGACGAGGTCCGGCCGCCGACGGCGGATCTCGCGGGAGACGTCGCGGCGCAGATCCAGGCCGTACTCGACCACCCCGTCGCGATGGGTGCCGAACTCGACGATCTCGACGCCCACAGCCGCACACGCGGCGACCTGCTCCGACTCCCGCACCGGCCCTGCCTGCTCGGGCGGCAGGGTGTCGATCCCCGCCTCGCCGCGCGTGGCGAGCCAGTAGGTCACGGTCTTACCGGCGTCGGTCCAGCGGGCGACGGCGGCGGACGAGCCGTACTCCATGTCGTCCGGGTGCGCCACGACGCAGAGGACGGAGGCGAAGTCGTCCGGGAACTCTGCGAGGGTGCGGACCGGGAGGATCGGGGGCGGGGTGTCGGTCATGCCCGCCAGCGTAGGCGGGTGGAGTCAGGCGCGTGAGGAGTTGGCGGAATCCGTCGGGGCCTGGGTAGCCGCGGCCTGCTGGGCCTGGGCGGCCTGGGCCTCGGCATACGCCTGCGCTTGTGCCTGGGCGACCTGCGCCTGGGCCGCCTTCATCGGGTCCATCCGGGCGAGCAACTCGCGCCCCTGGGCGACGACTTTGTGCTCGGTGAGCACCTCGTAACGGGTGGCGATGACCTGCGAGACCGACGTGAAGTCGCGCTGGCCGCGGGTGAAGGCGTAGCCGATCAGGGCCCACACCAGCCCGAAGAGGGCACCGAAAAGCACCGTGCTGAGAATCCGCGCGAAGGTCTCGCCATTCTCGAAGATGGAGAAGATCAAGCCGACGAACGCCCCGAGCCAGGCGCCGGAGAGGGCCCCACCCATGGCGACTCGGCCGCGGGTCAGCCGTCCGGTCACCCGCTCGATCTGTTTGAGGTCGGTGCCGACGATGAGGACGTTCTGGACCGGGAAGCCGTGGTCGGACAGATAGTCGACGGCCTTCTGGGCCTCGGGATAGGTGTCGTACACCCCCAGCGACATCGGGTATTCGAGCGCGAACGCCCCCTGCGCAAAGGCTCCGCGGGCACTCATGGGTTGCGTCGTCATGATGTCAGTGTCTCAAGATCGGCTGGGAGGTTGCTGAATGTCTTGAGCAACACCTCGGCCGTCCGCGCCCTAGAAGTTGACCTGCGCACCCATGACGACGACTCGTCCGATGGGCAGCCGGAAGTACTCCGTCGGCGACGCCGCATTGTGGGCCAGCCCGACGAAGATCCGCTTGCGCCAGCCCGCCATCCCGGGCCGGTCGGAGCGGTGGACACTGATCCGGGAGACGAAATAGACCGGGTCGGTGACGTCCGCCTTCAGCCCTTTGGCTGCGGCGAGTTGGAGCGTCGCGGGGATGTCCTGGTCGTCCTGGAAGCCGAAATCGATCCCGACATGGGTGATGCCGTCCAGTTCGTCCCCGAGGTGGTCGACGGTCAACCGTTGGTCCACGGGGACGTGCGGGACGTTGCGGACATTGGCGCTGACGATGACGACCTCGCTGTGGACGACCTTGTTGAACGAGACGTTCTCGCGCAGCGCCAGCGGCGTGGTGTCCTTGCCGGGGTGGAGGAAGACCGCCGTGCCGGGGACGCGGGCGATGTAATCGTGGGTCGAGGATCCCCGCGAAGCTGTCGCGGACATCCTGAAGGAAGGTCTGCAGATCGCCTTCGAGCTTGACCCGGCGCGCGGTCACCAACGTCTGCCCGCGCCGCCAGGTCATCATGATCAGCACCAGCGTCGCCGCCACGAGCAGGGGGAGCCAGCCACCGTGGAGGACCTTCGCCGCATTTCCGGCGAAGAAGTTGACCTCGATGAGGCCGAAGGTGAACGCAAAGGCGGCGATCTTCCATGTCGGCCACTGGTGGCGCGCCCCGGCATACACGCAGAACAGCCCGGTGGTGAGCATGAGGTCGAGGGTGACGGCGACGCCATAGGCCGTCGCCAGCCGCTCCGATGCACCAAAGGTCACCATGAGCAGGAGGACCCCGCCGAAGAGCAACCAGTTGACGGACGGGATGTAGATCTGTCCGCCGTGCTCGGAGGTATGCCGCACGGTCAGGCGGGGGAGGTAGCCGAGCCGTTGTGCCTGGCGGGCCACCGAGTACGCCCCCGAGATGACGGCCTGGCTGGCGATGATCGTCGCGAGCGTGGCCAGGACGACCAACGGCAATTGCAGCCAGTCCGGGGCGAGGTGGAAGAAGGGTGAGCTCGCCGAGGCGGGGTCGTGCAGGATCTGCTGCGCCTGCCCGAGATAGTTGATCGCCAGGCACGGGAAGACGAGGAAGAACCACGCCCGGACGATGGGGCTGCGCCCGAAGTGGCCCATGTCGGCATACAACGCCTCGGCACCGGTCACGGACAGGACGACCGCCCCCATGGCGATGAACGCGATGAAGGGGTGACGGAAGGCGAACCCGGCCGCGTGGTGCGGCGAGAGGGCAGTCAAGACCCGGGGTCGGCGAGGATGTGCGGAATGCCCAGCGCCGCCAGAGTCAGGAACCAGGCGACCATGACCGGGCCGAAGAAGCGCCCGACCAAATGGGTCCCGAAGCGCTGCACGGCAAAGAGGGCGACGATGATCGTCACCCCGATGGGGAGGATGTAGTCGGACAGGCCGGGGGCGGAGACCTTCAGGCCCTCGACGGCCGAGAGGACCGAGATGGCCGGGGTGATGAGGCTGTCGCCGAAGAAGAGCGAGGCCCCGATGACCCCAAGCACCATGACCAGACCAAATCGCCGGCTCCCGGTCGGGACGAAGCGGCGGGTCAGATAGGCCAGCGAGAGGATGCCGCCTTCCCCGTCGTTGTCGGCACGGAGGATGAACATCAACTGCTTGACCGACACGATGAGGGTGATCGACCAGAACACCATCGAGATGACGCCGTAGACATTGGCCTCGGTCGGTTTGACGGCCCCGTCGTCGATAGTGAAGACGGTTTGCATCGCATAGAGCGGGCTGGTGCCGATGTCGCCGAACACCACCCCGAGGGCCGCGAGAACGAGCGCGGCGACGCCGCCGTGTCCACCCCCGTGATCGGTGGTGTCGGTCTCGGGGGACGCCTGGGTCGCGGCGGTGGTCACGAGGTCACATGGTATGCCGCGCCGACCCCCACGACATCCGCGGTGCCACGCCTCGGCCGGCCTGGCGTTTGTGCCCGATCCGGCCGAGGCCACAGCTTAGCCCTGGCTTAGCCCAGGCTTAGCCATTGAGCTTGTAATCCTCCAGCAGCCGCCGTCCGATGATCATCTTCTGGATCTCGGCGGTGCCTTCGCCGATCAGCAGCATCGGAGCCTCGCGGTAGAGACGCTCGATCTCGTATTCCTTGGAGTAGCCGTAGCCGCCGTGGATGCGGAAGGACTGCTCGACGACGTTGGCGCAATTCTCGGCGGCGAGATATTTCGCCATCCCGGCCTCGAGGTCGTTGCGGGCGCCGGAGTCCTTCAACCGGGCGGCCTTGACCATCATCTGGTGGCTGGCCTCGACGCGCGTGGCCATGTCGGCGAGGCGGAAGAGGATGCCCTGGTGCTCGGCGATCTTCTTGCCGAAGGTCTCCCGCTGCTGGGAGTAGGCGATTCCCAGCTCGAAGGCCCGCATCGCGACGCCGCAGGCGCGGGCCGCGACATTGACCCGCCCGACCTCGACGCCGTCCATCATCTGGTAGAAGCCCTTGCCGGGCTCCCCGCCGAGGATCTGGGCGGAGGTGGTCCGGTGTCCGGTGAGCACCAACTCGGTGGTGTCGACGCCCTTGTAGCCCATCTTGTCGATCTTGCCGGGCACCGTGACGCCCTGGGCGGTCTCGCCGAAGCCAGACTCCTTGTCGATGAGGAAGGTCGTCATGTTCTTGTAGACGCTGTTCTCACCGAGGTCGGTCTTGACCAGGACGGCGACGAGATTCGACGAGCCGCCATTGGTCAGCCACATCTTCTGGCCGTCGATGACCCACTCGTCGGTGTCGCCCTGGCGGACGGCCTTGGTCTTGATCGCGCTGACGTCCGACCCCAGCCCCGGCTCGGACATCGAGAACGCGCCCCGGATCTCTCCGGCGGCCATCTTGGGCAGGTAGCGCTGCTTCTGCTCGTCGGTCCCGTGGTGGAGGAGCATGTAGGCGACGATGAAGTGGGTGTTGATGATGCCGCTGACGCTCATCCAGCCGCGGGCGATCTCCTCGACACACAGGGCATAGGTCAGCAGGGACTCCCCCAACCCGCCGTACTCCTCGGGGATCATCAGGCCGAAGATCCCCAGTTCCTTCATCTGGTCGACGATCGCCTGGGGGTATTCGTCCTTGTGCTCCAGGTCGGTCGCCACCGGGATGATCTGCTCGTCGACGAACTGCCGGACGAGCTTGAGGAGTTCCTTCTGCTCGTCGGTGAGGTTGTCGGTCGTCTGGAGCCGGGACATGCGCGATCGCCGCCTTGCGTTTCGGGGTCGGTGGGCCTCTTGTGAGTATGCCGCTCGCTCACCCCCCGCCGCCGCCCTCCCGCCCGTGAGTTCCACCACCCGGGTGGCGCCCCGGGCGACCCGCCGGCCAGGGCGGGTCCGGAAACCCCTTCCGCCGAGGTCCGCGGGGATACCTCTCGTGACGAAATGATTTGATCCGCGACAGCGCTCCCCCGGACAATGGTGCCCCGTGCGTCGCTTCTTCTCCCCCTACCGCGTTCTGACCGCGATGCCGGCGACCCGGCACTTCCTCGTCTCCGCCTATGTCACCCGCCTGGGGATGGCGATGTTCGGGGTCGCCATCGTCGTCATGGTCGCCACCCGCCGGGACTCGTATGCCGTGGCCGGCGCGGTGTCCCTGGTCGGCCTGGGGTCGATGGCCGTTGGGGGGCCCTTGCTCGCGCGGATGGTGGACCGTTACGGCCAGCGCCGGGTCGCCGTGCCGGGTGCCTTGCTCTCCGTCGTCGGCCTCCTCGTTCTGGCGCTCGAGACCTACCTCGGCGCTCCCACATGGGCGCTCCTGGTGACCAACACCACCAGTGCCTTCTCCCCCGGAGTCGGTGCACTGGTCCGCTCACGCTGGTCGCACGTCCTCGACGGCGACCCGGCGGCGCTGCATGTCGCCAACTCCTTCGAGCAGGTCAGCGAGGAGTCGTGCTTCGTCCTCGGGCCGGCGCTCGGCGCCGGGCTGGCGACGACGCTCTTTCCCGAGGCCGGGCTGTTGATCGCCGGGGCTCTCTTTCTCGGCGGCTTTCTCGCCCTCATGGCCCACCGGGTGAGCGAACCCCCGATCCAGCCCCACCAGGCGACCCATCCCCTCGGTGCGTTCACCGCCCCCGGCTTGGTGCAGCTGGCGATCACCCTCGCCCTGACCGGTGCGGTCTTCGGCGGTATGGACGTGGTCGTCCTGGCCTACGCGGGCGCGGAGGGTGTCAAGGCCTGGGGCGGGGCGCTGATCGGATTCTTCGCGGCCGGGTCGATGATCGGCGGGCTGGTCTATGGCCTGGTCGAGGTGGCGGGGCCGGTCGCCAACCGTGTCTCGTGGTGGACGCTCGCGATGTTCGCCGGTCTGGTTCCCCTGCTCTGGGTGCCCGGGGTGGCCGTCCTCGGGGTCAACGGCTTCCTCGCCGGGCTCTTCATCGCCCCGACGCTCATCACGTCGATGTCGTTGTGTCAGAGGCTGGTCCCGGCGGCCCAGCTCAACGAGGGGATGACGATCGTCGTCACCGGGCTCCTCGTGGGCGTCGGGCTCGGCTCCGCGGCGGCGGGTCAGCTCATCGAGACCCGGGGTGCCCACGCGAGCTTCATGGTCCCGGTCGCCGCCGCGGGCATCGCCTTCGTCCTGGCCCTCCTCGGCCGCTCCCGGCTCCAGCGGGCCGAGGCCCGCGGCCTGGCCCTGGCCGCCTGATCCCCGATCAACCGGCCAGGGAGACGGTCTTCCCCAGGGAGTCGCTCGCCGCAAGCAGCGCGGCGTCGCGCCCGCCGGGGAGGTCGAGCAAGCGCGGTTCGCCGTCGGCGTCCCACAGCAGCCCGAGCGACGTCGTGGTCCCGACCAGGATCGACCCACGACCACCGGTCCCCACCATGACGGGGAGGACGGCCGCGCTTGCCTTCGCAGCGGCCGCGATGCGCGCAAAGGCGGCTCCGGCGGGCAGCGTCCGGCCGTCCGGGCTGACCAGCCCGCGGAACACCGGCGCCTTGCCCGGCCGTGGCGTGAACGCGAGCGGCAGGTAGACGACCGGGCAGACCCTCCGGGCCAGGAGGGTGCCGACGAGCCGGACGACGTCCCGGGCGTGGCGGTCCTCGTCATACGACGGTCCCGGCCACGCGGTCCCGATCTCCCAGGCGCTCACCGGGATCGGCGCGGCGAGGTGGGAATCGACATACCGCAGCACCTGCGGCAGGACCGCGGGGTCCTCGTAGAAGTGCAACTGGTAGGCCCCGACCGCGCCCCCGTTGACGACCGCCCAGGTCGCGGCGACCATCTCCCGAACCCGCACCACGCGAGGGTCGGCGAGCACATCGCGCAGCCCCGCGACCGAGGTGACCTGAGGGAATCGGGAAATCCCGCCTTCGTGGCGGCGCGCGAAATAGGCGGTGTATGCCGCGAGCGCCTCCTCCGCCCGGCCCGCGTCGAGCAGCTCCCCGGCAATGGCGACGCCATAACCGGTGCTGGAGATGCCCGCGTCGAGGACGACCGCACCCGGGTCGACCGCCCGGATGGCCGCCGCGACGAGGTGGACGGTGTCGGCATACTCCTGGGGTGTGCCCGACCAGAAGTTGGCCGCGTCGACCTCGTTCTCGACCGCCCACGTGCGCACCCCGCGCGGGAGATAGCGGCGCACCATCGCGGTAACCCAGTCGCGGTAGCGACCTGGGTCGTCGGGGGCGGTGCTGGGCTGTTTCGGTGTGCCGTCCTCCGGATCGATCGGCGCGGGGGTCCCGGAGCAGTTGCCGACCCGAAGCTTGATCATCACCTGGAAGCCGTAGCTGCTCGCCTGGGTCAGGGCGCGATCGGTGGCCGCGAACTGCTCCTCCCCGGGGAGGTCCCGAACCGCGCACCACTCGACCTCGGTGAAGGTCATGCCGCTCCCGAGAGCGGCGGCATACGTCAGTAGCGGAGTCAGGTAGGTGTTCCACTTCAGGCCCAGGTCGACCGCGCCCGGTCCGTGCACGATCGCCGGGACCGGCTCGTGGGTCCTGGTAAGGGTGGTCGGGGGAACGCCGTTGGTGGTGACGCTGTGAGCGGTCGGGTCCGGAACTCGGGTACACCCGGCCAGGGCGCCCGCGCCGGCCAGCACCCACAGCCCCAGGGCGCGACGGCGGGTCATCGCGGTGGCCTGACGGGGTAGCCGTACCGGCGCAACAGGGGGAGCGCCAGCAGGCTCACGGCCAGGCCGGCGGGGCGGCCGAGTCCACGTCGCCAGCGGTCGTCCCGCCGGATGATCACACGCCGGCGCTGCAGGCGGTGGGGATTGCCGGCGACGGCATGGCTGAGCGCGGAGGGTGGGCGCGCCTGTGGCGGGGTGGTCAGACCGGCGTGCGCGGCGATCCCGGCCACGACCGCGGCCGGGTCGTCGGCCAGCCCCTCGTAGGTCACCCGGAGATACCCGGGTCGGCCCCGCCAGAGCGCCTCCAGCACGCCGTTCCAGACGGTCCACAGAAGCGCCGAACGCAGGACCCCGCGCTGTTCCATGACCAAGGCCGGTCCGCCGTCGGGGAGGCGGGTGACATGCATCCAGCTGTATGCCGCGGCCCTCGGGTCCCGCACGAGGTGCACCACCCGCGGGGGCGCGGGGAGGACGGTGGCCAGGAGGGCGGCATACGTCGGGAGTTTGGAATTGTCGACGACGACCCGGGCGCCGGCGGTGGCGGCGATCGCGGCATACAAGGAAGGGAGGATCTGGCCGAGCAGGCCCGGATCCGGAGGGGCAGCCCGCCACAGCCACACCGGGACCCGCCGCAGCCGCGTGCGCCGCGTCAGGGCCGCGTGGACGGCGTCCGGGTCTGGCAGGCCGCGCGGGTAGGCGCGGGTGAGAACCGCACTCCAGAAGGGGCACTCGGGCACCCGGACCCCACAGGCGCACAGGCGGCGTTCGAGGAGGCCGCGCTGCCAGAGGAATCGGATCTCGCCGGCGTCGACGGCCCCCGGCAGGTCGCCGATCAGGCCGGCGAGCAGTGTCGAGCCGCTACGGCCGGTGCCGCCGACGAACAGGACCTCAGGGTCCGGGGTCGAGCGGCTCACTCACCCGGCTTGCTCAGCGAGACCTCGCCACCGCCGACCTGGCTGCGCGGAAGCGTGCTGCGGGTCGGCTCGACACTCGTCGCGAACGGATCATGGATCGGCCCGTGGGCCAACCCGGGCGAGCGAGGACCCCGGGGGGCGATAACCCCCTGTTGCTCCCAGGCGATCTCGGCGGCATCGGGCTCGTAAATCTCGTCCTCGCTCTCGCGTCGCGAGCGGCGCAGCACCTCCGGGATCGCCAGGAGGAGGACGGCAACGGCGAGACCGATGAGGACGGCGGTCAACGCCTTGCGCAGGATCGTGGTGTACCACGCCAGCGGGGCCGACTTCGTGCCGACGGACTCGGCGATGGTGGCTGCCTGCCGGGCCTTGATGTCGGCCATGGCGGTCGCGCGGTCGGCAAGGTCCTGGCGGGCGTTGTCGACGGCATACTGCGGACCGACGAAGGCGGGCTCGTTCTTGACGATGTCGGCGAGATGTTCCTGGGCGGTGGCCAGGGCGCTGTCGAGATAGCGGGTGTTGTCGCCGCGACCCTTGGCCGTCGCGAGCGCGACCTGGAACTGGGTGACGGCGTCGGCCGCCGTCTGGAACTCCCGGTCGGGGTCGTTCAGGCCGGTCGTCGCTCGGACCTTGTCGAGGTCGTCGAGGGCGGCCGTGAGCTGGTTCTGCGCCTCGGTCTCGGCGCGCTCGGCCTGGCGGGATGCGGGGGCGAAGATTTGGTTCTGGATCGCGGTCGGGACCTGGGCGATGACCTTGTTCACGACACCCTCGTCGGGGTCGGCGAAGGTGACCCGGACCAGTTCGGTGTCGGCGATCCGCGCGGCCGAGAGCCCGTTGCGGATCCGGTCCTCCGTCGCGCCGCCCTGGGACGCCAGCTCGCGGACGACGTCGTCGCTGGTCGCGGCGTTGACCAGCGACCCGGCGACGAGGTTGATCGCGGCCACCGTCTGGTCACCATTCGGGTTGACGACCCGCAGGTCGACGGTGCTGCTGTATTTCGTGCCATTCGGGGCGTTGAGGCCGATGACGACCAGGAGCGCGGCGAGGGGCAGGATGACCAGCAGCCAGAGCCGCCGCCCGAGATGCGAGAGCAGTTCGCGTAGTTCCATAAGGGTGGGCGTGTCTTTCCGGGTCCTGCGCGCCGGGTCATGGCGCGGTCGAGCGGCCGGTCCTTGGCCGGTCCACAACTCTACACGGGGCCCACGACCGTCCCTCCTGACGAGGAGTCGGCGCGTTTGGCGGGCGCGTGGCCCCGTGCGCGTGACAAGGTGGCGGTCGTGACCCCCGATGCCGCGCCCGTCTTCGTCGTCGGTGCGCCACGGTCCGGAACGACGCTGCTCTATCGCTGCCTCGCCCTTCACCCCGACGCGGCCTGGATCTCCTCATTTCAGGCGCGGTTCCCGCGCGCGTGGGGACTGGCCGCGCTCAACCGGGTGACACGGCATACCCCCCGTTTGACTTATGCCGCGTGGTTCGGCCCGCGAGGTGACGCCGCCTACCGCTACGGGTCCCCCCGGCCGCTCCGCGACCGCCTCTGGCCGCAGCCGGCGGAAGGGGAGCCGGTGTTCGCGGCCTGCGGCATCCCGGCCACCTGGACCGGCGGGAAGGTCTCGGACCGGCAGCGCCGGCTGCCGGTCCTCATCGCCCGCACGTGCCGCGCGGGCGGCGGCGCGGTGTTCGTCGGCAAGCGGATCGGACACAACCGCCGCCTCCTTCTTCTGGACGCGCTCTGGCCGAACGCCCGGTTCGTGGTGCTGACCCGTGACGGGCGCGCGGTGACCGAGTCGTTGCTGCGCGTCGACTGGTGGCCTGAGGCGGAGTTGTGGTGGTGGCGCGCGGGGGCCCGTCCGGCGGACTGGACCGCAGCAGGCGGGGCGCCCCGCGTGGCGGCGGCCCGGCATTGGGTCGCGGAGGTGGACGCGATCGCGGAGGGGCTGCGCGGCATACCCCCTGGGCGGGTGTGGCATCTGTCGTATGAGGATCTGGTCGCCGATCCCCGAACTCACCTGTCCGCGGTGGCCCGGTTCGCCGGCCTCGACCCCGGCGAGGCGTCTTGGCAACGGAGCCTGTCGGCGGTTGACTTCCGCAATCGCCATCGCGTTGCGGGCGACGCCGGCGATCCGAGCCGTGCCGACGTCCTCGCCGTCCTCGCTCCACGACTTGAGAACCTGGGGTATCTCCCGTGACGAAGCCCACGGCATTCATCCTCGGCACCGGCCGCTGCGGATCGACCCTCGTCCACGAGATCATCGCGCGGCACCCGGCGGTCGGATTCGTCACGAATCTCGACGATCTGGGGATCCGGCGCGGGAACGCCCAACAGCTGACCCTGTGGCGGCGGCTGCCCGCGGCCCTGTCGGAAAAGGGACGCGCCCGGCTCGCCCCGAGCGAGGGCTATCGCGTCGTCGCCCGCGAGATCTCCCCGATGCTCGTCGACCCGGTCGCCGACCCGACCGAGGCGGACCTGACCCCGTGGCTCGCGGGGCGCCTGCACGCCTTCGTCGACGCGCGGATGGACCACCTGGAGTCGGCGGAGGTCTTCGTCCACAAGTTCACGGGCTGGCCGCGGGCGCGCCTGCTCGATGCCGCCTTCCCCGACTCGCGCTATGTCCACATCGTCCGGGACGGGCGGGCGGTGGCCAACTCGTGGCTGCAGTCGGACTGGTGGCGGGGCCACCTCGGCCCGGCGGGCTGGCATTTCGGCCCGCTCCCACCGGAACTGGGGGACATCTGGGCGAGTTCGGGAGGAAGCCAACCGGTGCTCGCCGGGTTGGCCTGGCGGCTGCTCGTCGACACCCACGAGACCTGCGCCTCCAGGTTGGGCCGCCGCTGGTTGACGGTGCGCTATGAGGATGTCATCGCGGACCCCGCCGCCCAGATCGCCCGCATCCTCGACCACATCGGGCTGCCGTGGACCGACGCCTTTGAGTCGGGGCTGGGCCGCTACACCCTCACGGCCGCGCGCACCGACGCCTATCGGCGCGACCTGACACCGGAGCAGGTGGCCGCCATCGAGTCCGCCATCGAGCCGGCGCTGGCGCGCTACGGCTACGCCGGCTCGTCACCGACGGCTCAGTAGGCGCCGTCGGCCTTGGTGACCGCCCGAACGGTGCGGAAGAGGATCATGACGTCGAGAACGGGTGACCAGTTGTCGACATACCAGAGGTCGAGGCGCAGCGAGTCTTCCCAGTTGAGGTCCGACCGGCCGGAGATCTGCCACATCCCGGTCAGGCCGGGGCGCACCCGCAGGCGGCGCATGGCGTCGGGCTCGTAGGCGTCGACCTCGCGGGGCAGCGGCGGCCGCGGGCCGACCAGCGACATCTCGCCGCGGATGACATTGATCAACTGGGGCAACTCATCGAGCGAGAACTTCCGCAGGACCTTGCCGGGCCGGGTGATCCGCGGGTCGGCCCGGTCCTTGAAGAGCATGGCGTTGACCTGCGAGTGGCTGGCCTCCATCGTCGCGAGCATCGCCTCGGCGTTGACGACCATTGTCCGGAATTTGACCATGGGGAAGGTCTTGCCTTCCTCGCCCACGCGCTGCTGGACGAAGAAGACCGGGCCCCGGTCGGCGAGCTTGATCCACGCAGCGATGACGGCCCAGATCGGGAAGGTCACCAGGAGGATCCCCGCCGAGCAGACGATGTCGATCGTCCGCTTGACGACGGCATCCACACCCCCGATCGTCGGGCCCTCGACGTGGAGAAGGGACATCCCGGCCGCAGGGCGCAGCGTCAGTCGGGGGGCCGCGACCTCGTGAATGCCGGGATGGACATAGAGATCGACACCCATCTCGGAGAGGGCCCAGCCCAGCCGCCGCAGCCCCTTGCCGGAGAAGGCCGAGTCGGAGGCGAGGACGACCGCTTCCGCACCGGTCTCCCGGACGGCCAGGAGGGCGGTCTCCGGGCCGCCGTAGAGGGGCACGTCCTGGATCCACGAGGGATCGGGCAGATCGGAGGCACAGGCCCCCACGACGACCATTCCGGTCTCGTGCGGGTCGCCCCGCAACTCGGCGATCATCTCCGGGACGGCCAGGCCACGGCCGACGACGATGGTGGGCTGCAGGCACTTGCCCTGGGCTCGCGCGGCCGCGAGCCGCCCGCGCAGCAGCCAGCGGGTCACCGTGGTCAGGAGGAAGGTGAGCGGTACCGCCACTCCGATGAGGAGGCGGGACATCTGCCAACCGAGGGAGACGAGGATGACCGCGACCAGCGCCAGGAGGATGACCAGG
Source organism: Nostocoides sp. (assembly GCA_016702415.1). GTDB lineage: Bacteria > Actinomycetota > Actinomycetes > Actinomycetales > Dermatophilaceae > Nostocoides_A. The sequence continues at coordinate 1,044,343 of JADJEA010000001.1, read as the reverse complement.
CCCTTGCCGATGCTGCGGTACTCATCGAGCCCGATGCCGAGCGAGGCGAGCCGGTAGCCCCCGGCATACGCGACGACGACGAGCCACACGATCGGCAGGACGGTCGCCAGGAGGGCGACCCGGAAGTTCGGTATGCCGCCCCACCGCACCAGCGCCGCCGTCGTGCACGCGATCAGCGCGGCGACGAAGTCGCCGACGATGACCCGCTGGCGATAGCGGGTCCGCCAGGCACCGATCGGCAGCGACGGGTCGCGGTGTGGCAGCTCGGGGACGTGCCAGGCCACGGTCTGCGGGACCGGCGTGACGCCCTCGACCCGTGTGCTGGGCTCGGCCTCGGGCTGTCCGAAAGCTGTCCCGCTCACATATACCTCCCATACATGATCCGTCCCGATCCCCCCGATCGAGCCGTCCCGTCGGAGATCCACGCGCATCGCGCGTTCGGTCGCCGCCACCCGGACGTTACCGCATGGTCGCTGTCGCGCGCAGGGGGACGGGGAGATTGGATCGGGGCGTGCGGATGGCCCGGCAGCCGCCGGGACCTCCGCACGCCCCGATCCACGTGACTCACTCCGCGTCGTCGGACGTCGCGTCCGCGGCGTCCTCCGCCGCGGTGTGCTCGACACCGGCCTCGCCCTCGGCGAGCTCGGCGTCCAGCGCCTCCTGCGACATCATCGCGGTGATATTGACGACGAGCACATCACCATCGGTGACCAGCGCCACGCCGTCGGGCAGCGCCACGGCCGACGCGAGGATCTGAGTGCCGGCCGCCGCGCCCTCGATGTCGATGACGATCGACTCGGGAATGTGCGTGGCCTCGCACTCGACCTCGAGAGTGTTGCTCTCGACGGTGACCACAGTCTCGGCGGCCGCATCGCCGGAGACATGGACCGGAACGTCGACGGTGACCTTCTCGCCCTTGCGGATGATGACGAGGTCGACGTGCTCGATGACCGGCTTGACCGGGTTGCGCTGGACGTCCTTGGCGAGGGCGAGCTGCTCGGTGCCGTTGATGACGAGGGTGAGGAGGGCATTGGCGTGCTTGAGCGCCATCATCGCGTCGTGGCCCGGCATGGCGATGTGGATCGGGTCGCTCCCGTGGCCGTAGAGGACGGCGGGGACCTTGCCGGCGCGGCGCACGCGACGAGCGGCACCCTTCCCGAACTGGGTGCGCAGGTCGACGATGAGGCGGTTCTCGGTTGACACAACTACTCCTTGGCGATCAGTCACGTCGCGACGTTGTCGATGGCGACGTCGTGGGCGGTGGGACCCGGCGAGTGCGGTGTGGGCACGTCATCGAGCACCACCGCGTCGATCACGGGTCCGAGGCACGCGCCGCAGACACCCTCGCCGAGGCTTTGATCGGCCATCCTACCGGTGGGTCAGACGGGCGTGAAATCGCCTCGGCCCCGGCCCCTCGATGCCTGCCCGGGCCGCCACGCTGCGGAAAACGCCGCGGGCGGTCACGCCTGGCCGCCGAAGAGCGAGGTCACCGACCCGTCCTCGAAGACCGCGCGGATGGCCTCGGCGATCAGCGGCCCGATCGAGAGGACCGTGAGCTTGTCGAACCGCTCCGAAGGGCTCGAACTCTTCGTATGCACGCACTTCCATCAGAATCGAGTTCAGGTCCCGATCGAAGTCTGTTGGGTATCCCTCGAGTCCCTTGATGGGCTCGTAACCAGGATCCAAGTCAGACATCATCCATAACTCTCATGCACCAACACGCCCGACTTGCATAACGTCGGCTAATTCTTAGAATCGGCGGCCGTTCTTACAAAATTGCGTGCATCTCGACACACAGCCAATCATGCGTAAAGCGTACCTGACGAATATGTCAGGGAAACCTGATGTCGAGCTGCAGTAGAGACGGCACGCCATCGTGCGAGCAACTTTGCACCATCGCTGGAACTTGAGCACGTCGTGCAAGATCCGCTGGGCGCGGTGTCGGTCGAGGCCGATCTCGAAACCCGCAACCCGAGGTCTGGCGCCGTCACCGCTCACGGCGGTCCTGACGCACGGTGGCGGATTCGTAGTCTGACTTGTCTGACACAGGTGTAGGATCGGTGTCATGACCACCATCACCGCGCGAGACGCGTCCCGGGGATTCTCCACGCTTCTCGACCGTGTCGAGCATGACGGCGAGGAGTACACCGTCGAGCGGGACGGCCGGGTAATAGCTCGTATCGTGCCGGCGACTACGCGCACCGTCGCTGGCTTCCTCGCCCGCCGCGCGGGACGTCTGCCGCTCGACGACGATTTCGCCGCCGAGGCTACGAGCGCAAACCCCCTTCTCACCGTGGACACAGCAGACCCATGGCACGCCTGATCCTCGACACCAACACCCTGATCGAGCTCGACCGCCACGGGGATCGCGTCACCGGGATCTCCGAGTCCGACGACATCGCCATCGCCGCGGTCACACTCGCCGAACTGCGGCATGGTGCCCTGGCGGCGGACACTGCTAGGCGGCCGGCGCGTGAGCAATTCGTCGAGGACGTCGAGGAGACGATCGAGGTGCTGCCCTACACGAGGTCGACGGCGACGGCACACGGCGCTCTGCTCGACCACGTCCGTCGCTCAGGGAAACCGCGTGGCGCCCACGACCTCATCATCGCTGCGCACGCACGGCAGACCGGGCGCCAGGTCGTTTCTCTCGACGTCAAGGCACGCTTCAGCGACCTGCCCGGCGTCGACATACCCGCTGGGCAGCAACCACAGTCGCGACCACCGGCTCCTGACCAGTGACTACACACCGGCCGTACGACCAGTGGCCGTACGGCTGGGAGGCTTGGCGAGTTGAGTCCCATAGCGTGGTGTACGAGCCGGTGGCTGGCCGACTGGACAAGTAGGGCGGTCACCCTTCCAGGCCAGGCCGAGGGCCAGGCTGACCCACTCAATGGGTCCTTGGCCGACCACCATGGCGACGACGAAGAGCACCCCGAGCACGATGGACGCCTTCGGCAGCAACCCCGATCGGCACGCGGCCAGGGTCGCGAGCAGGTAGACGAACGGCTGCAGCAGGACGAGCATCCCGACCGGGACACCGATGCGGTCGAGCTCGGTGAGTGTGGGGGTAGCGGTCGCGACCGACATGCCGGCCTGGGTCATCGCGGCGAGGACGAGGTGCACCACGCCGGCAGCGATGGTGGCGATTGCCGCGAGGCAGGCGAGCACTCCGACGGCGTTGGCGAGGGCAGCGCCGCGGGCGGTTACGCCTGGCCGCCGAAGAGCGAGGTCACCGACCCATCCTCGAAGACCGCGCGGATGGCCTCGGCGATCAGCGGCCCGATCGAGAGGACCGTGAGCTTGTCGAACCGCTTCTCGGGCGCGATCGGCAGGGTGTTGGTGACGATCACTTCGGTGGCACCGCAGGCGACCAACCGCTCCACCGCGGGGTCGGAGAAGATCGCATGGGTCGCCGCCACGACGACCCCGCTGGCCCCCTCGGCGAGGAGGGCGTCGGCGGCTTTGACGATCGTCCCCGCGGTGTCGATCATGTCGTCGACCAGGATGCACAACCGCCCCGCCACCTCACCGACGACCCTGTTGGCCACGCTCTCGTTGGGCCGGGTGATGTCGCGGGTCTTGTGGATGAAGGCCAGGGGTGCGCCCCCGAGGCGCCGCGACCACTGCTCGGCGACCTTGATCCGGCCGGCGTCGGGCGAGACTACGGCGAGTCGCTGCCCGGAATACTTTTCGGCGACATAGTCGCTCAAGATCGGCAGTGCCATCAGGTGGTCGACGGGGCCGTCGAAAAAGCCCTGGATCTGGGCGGTGTGCAGATCGACAGCCATGAGCCGGTTGGCGCCGGCGGTCTTGAACAGATCGGCCATCAGTCGCGCCGAGATCGGCTCCCGCCCCCGGTGCTTCTTGTCCTGGCGAGCGTAGCCGTAGAACGGCAGCACGACCGAGATCCGCTTCGCCGAGGCACGCTTGAGCGCATCCACCATGATGAGCTGCTCCATGATCGCCTCGTTGATCGGGGCGGCATGGCTCTGGATGACGAAGGCATCACATCCGCGCACCGACTCCTCGTATCTGACGAAGATCTCGCCATTGGCGAAGTCGAACACCTGCGTCGGAATCGGCCGCGTCCCCAGCAGCCGTGCGACCTCGTGCGAAAGGTCGCTGTTGACGCGGCCGGCGAAGACCATGAGGGTCTTGCGGGTCTTTTTCTGGATGCCCATATCGGTCAGGCCCCTTCTCGCGCGGCGTCGCCGCTGTCGCCGGTATGCCGTGTCGCCGCCCGTGCCGCCTCGGCGGTGGCTGTCCCGGGCCGGGCCCGGTCGACCCACCCGTCGATATTGCGTTGCTTGGCCCGGGCGACGGCGATCTGGCCCGGGTGGACGTCGGCGACGAGAGCGGACCCGGCCGCGACATACGCACCGGCACCGACGGTGACGGGCGCGATCAGGACGGAATTGGACCCGACGAAGCTCTGGGCACCGATCACGGTCGTGTGCTTGGCCACGCCGTCGTAGTTGGCGAAGATCGTGCCGGCCCCGATATTGGCACCGGCCCCGATGGTCGCGTCACCGCAGTAGGTCAGGTGCGGGACCTTCGCGCCCTCCCCGATGCGGGCGTTCTTGGTCTCGACGAATCCGCCGATCTTGCCGCCCGCGCCGAGATCGGTCCCAGGCCGCAGATAGCTGTAGGGACCGACGGAAGCGCCGGCGCCGACCCTCGCGAGGTGGACCTCGGCCCGGCGCACCTGGGCACCGTCACCGATCTCACTGTCGCGGATCGTCACCTCGGGACCGATGACGGCGTCGCGTCCGATGGTCGTCGCGCCCAGGACCTGGGTCGCGGGCAGGAGCGTGGTGTCCATCCCGATCGTGACGTCGACGTCGATCCAGGTCGTGGCCGGATCGACGATGGTCACCCCGGCACGCATCCAGCGCTGTGTCTGCCGTTCGTTGAGGATCCGGCCGAGGGTGGCCAGTTGGACCCGGTCGTTGACCCCCTCCGTCTGCCAGACGTCGTCGCAGGGGTATGCCGAGACCCGCCTCCCGTCGGCGCGCGCCACTCCCAAGACGTCGGTGAGGTACTTCTCCCCCTGGGCGTTGTCGGTCCCGACCCGGGCGAGGGCGTCCCGGAGGGTCGCGGCGTCGAAGGCATAGATCCCGGAGTTGATCTCGCGGATGGCGCGCTGCCGCTCGTCGGCGTCCTTGTGCTCGACGATGCCGACGACCGCCCCACTGTCGTCGCGCAGGATTCGGCCGTACCCGGTGGGATCGGGCGCCTCGGCGGTCATCACGGTGATGGCCGACCGGGACTCCCGATGACTGTCGAGGAGTCCGCGGAGGGTGTCACCGGTCAGGAGGGGCACATCGCCATATGTCACCAGGACCGTGCCGGTCAGGTCGCGGGGGAGGTGCTCGAGGGCGCATTCGGCGGCCCGGCCCGTCCCCTTGATCTCGTCCTGGTCGGCGATGAGCGCCCCCGGATCGACGTCGGCGACATGGGCGGCGACCAGGTCGCGTTCGTGCCGCACCACCACGGCGAGGTGGAGAGGACCGGTGGCCCGGGCGGCGGCGATCGCATGGCCCAGCAGACTGCGTCCACCGATGCGGTGGAGGACCTTCGGGGTGGCGGACTTCATCCTCGTCCCCTCGCCGGCGGCCAGGATGACGACGGCGGCGGGTGTTGATCCGGTCACGTTCGCGTTGCTCCCAAGGGCTGGTCCGGGCGGCGCGACCATGGTACCCGCGCCCTTGGCGGGCCCCGACGTGACGGTCGCGTACGTATCGCCGACGTCGTTGTCACTTACGTGGTGGTCGAGGAGCCGGAGGACGTCATGGCGTAGTAGCTGGCGGAGTCACCCACGGTCCACACGGCCGAGGCGAGCACCGTCCCGATGTCGTTGGGGTTGACCGCGACGGCGGTCATCCCGTCGACCGAGCCGGTGATGCGCTTCATCGCCGCGACGTCCGACGACGGTCCCATCCCGATCAGGACCAGGCGCACGGGCCGCTGGGCATCCTGGAGCTGGCGCAACTTGGCAATGAGGGTCTTCTCGGTCAAGCCGCCGGTCGGGTCGTCGTTCTTGCCGTCGGTGACGACGAGGACGATGTTCTGGGTGCCCGGGATGTAGTCCTTCCGAGCCGAGGCGAACGCCGCCGCGATGGTGTCGTAAAGACCGGTGTCCCCACCGAGCAGGGTGCCCATCGAGTTGACCGCCTGGGTCAGCGCGACTCGGTGGCTGCCCGAGTCCTTGGCCGATCCGAGAGTCGCCGTCTGGAGGAGTTCCTCGTAGTCCTGTCCCCCCGCCCGACGGTCGCTGGAGAAGACCCACAGGCCGGCCCGGGCGGTGTCCGGCATATTGCCCATCGCATCGTTGACCGCCCCGATCGCCAGGTCGATGCGGGTGCGGCTACCCGCCTTCTCGACCATCGACCCCGAGACATCGATGACGTCGAGGATCGACACCTTGCGGGTGATCCGGTCCATGTCGCCGAGCAGCCTCGTCAGCGTGGGTGTGTTGATGGTCGGGGCCACGCCCGGCAGGGTGGTCGGGACTCCGGGGACCAACTCCTTTGTCACGGTGGCGGATTCGGGGCGGAAGAAGGCGTCCGTGAATGCCTTGGTTGCTGCCGCTGAGGTGAGTTTCTCCTGGGCCGCCGTCACGACCTTGGGGTCGGTGGCCGGGTCGGCGAACCCGACCAGGGTGTATTTCATCAGGGGCGGCCCCTCAGCCGGGGTGAACGCCCGCACACCGGCCCCGGGGTGGGCGGCGTTCCAGGCCGCGATCTGCTGCTCGCTCGCCGGGAACGCCTTGGCCAGGCTCAGCGCGCCGGTCGCCCGGTCGAATGCCACCCCGGTGGGGACCTGACCGCGGATGATCTCGAAGAACGGCTTGCTGATCGCGTCCTCGCCTCCGGGCAGGGAGGCGAAGATCTGCCAGACCGCGGTGAACGCGAGGGCGGTGGGGGTGGACTCGCGCGCGGAGGCGGCGGACAACGGCAGCGACGTCAGCGCCGTCAACCACTTCTGGACGCCGGTGTTGGTGTCATTGGCCACGGCGGCGGGGACGGCGAGCACGACGGGAGTGGTTGCGAGGGTGCGCACCACGGTTGCCTTGGGCAGGTCTTCGCTGCTCTGGGCGCGAGCGGCATACGCCTCCACCCACGCCGGGGCGTCGGAGATCCACGCGTCGACGCCGAAGGTGCCACTGGCCATCCGTTCGATGAAGGCATTCGACGACATCGTCAGGACGTCCACGGGGTGGCAGCCGAGGCTGGTCCCCAGCACCTTGGAGACGACGGGAGCGAACTCCGCGGACGCGGCGATCGTGAAGGTCGGGCACTGCGCGGTCCCACTCCCGGTGCTCGACGTGGTCGATGTCCCGGGACCGGCTGTGGACTTCCGGGTGCCCGAGAACAGCCTGACCCCGACCAGCACCAGGGCCGCCACCAGCACCGCCATCCCCAGCACCGCTGGGACGTTGCTGCGCCGCCTCGCGTGCTTGCCCACCAGAAGGTCCCCCTTGCGGTCGTGTCCTCACCGTCATTACCAGGCGTAAACCAGGAGTATCGCACGCACGTTGCCGCACTGCCCGTTGTCCCCTGGCACCGCGCACTCCCTGGCACCGCGCACTCCGTGAGCTCCCCGGGGTGGAATCGAACCACCGACGCTAGTCCTGATTCAAAGTCAGGCGGGCCCTGCCAGCAGACCAACCGGGGATCGCCGAAGCGAACCCGTTCAGCGTAGTCGAGCACCCGGGGCCCGGCCGACGCGCGGGCTGGGGCGGCGGCATACGGCTGGAAGAATGGCAGGGTGAGCGGGTCGCGAGCGCAGCGCAGGGAGCGGGGGGCCCGCGCCCGGATGACCGGGACGGAGCGGCGCGAGCAACTCATCGCGATCGGCCGGACGCTGTTCGCCGAGCGCGGTTACGAGGGCACCAGCGTCGAGGAGATCGCCGCCCGGGCGGAGGTGTCGAAGCCGGTGGTTTACGAGCACTTCGGCGGCAAGGAGGGGTTGTATGCCGTGGTCGTCGACCGCGAGATCCGCACCCTGACGACGGCGATCACCGACGCTCTCGCCTCCACCGGGACCGCCCGGGAACTCATCGAGCGCGCGGCGCTGGCGCTGCTGGACTATGTCGAGGGCAGCACCGACGGGTTCCGCATCCTCGTGCGTGACTCCCCGCCCGGGCAGCAGACCGGCAATTTCGCGAGCCTCATGAGCGATGTCGCCTCCCAGGTCGAGCATCTCCTCGCGCACCAGTTCGTCTCGCGCCGCCTCGATCCGCGGACCGCACCGATGTATGCCCAGATGCTCGTCGGGATGGTCGCCCTCACCGGGCAGTGGTGGATGGATCAACGCCGGTTCAAGAAGGCCGATGTCGCCGCGCACCTGGTCAACCTCGCGTGGAACGGACTGACCGGGATGGACCCGAAGCCGACCCTCACCGATCGCGCGACCCCATCCTGACCGGCCGCCAGGACGTGGATGGTCGGCTCACGCCAGGGCCGGGCGCCGGGCCACCGCGAAGATGCGGCGGAACGGCAGGACCACGCCGGCGGAGGTGCGTGGATACGCGGCGCGGAGGCGCTCGGCATACGGCACCAGGAAGGACTCGCGTTCGGCGGGATCGGTCAGGACGGCCAAGACCGGACGCAGGCCGGTCCCACGGACCCACTCCAGGACGGGGTTTTCGTGTGCGCCGTCCCGGTCCAGGACGTGGAGATAGGTCGTCTCCCACACATCGGCGATGAGGCCGGCGCGCTCGAGGATGTGGAGGTAGCTGCGGGGCTCCGCGCTGGCGGGTCGACGCAGGGCGACCGCGAGCTCGTCCCGGCGGGGGTGCTCCCGGGCGACCTCCCGCATGAGCGCATGGCTGGGCGCCTCGAAGTTGCCGGGCACCTGGATCGCCAGCCACCCCCCGGGGGCCAGGGCGGCCGCCCACTCGGCGAGGAGTTCGAGGTGGCGCGGAATCCATTGGAGGAGCGCATTACTGACGACGACGTCGGGAGGCCCGACCGGCGCGCTGATATCCCACTCGGTCAGATCCGCCTCGATCCAGGTCACTCGGTCGGCACCGTCGAGGTGTCGCGCTCGCCCGAGCATCTCCGCCGAGGCGTCGACGCCGACGACCCGCGCGCGGGGCCACCGGGCGGTCAGCGCCAGGGTCAAGGGGCCGTCGCCACAACCGAGATCGAGCACGACGCCCGGACCGTCGGCCTCGATGCGCGAGACGAGATCGGCGAACGGTCGGCCGCGCTCATCGGCGAAGGCCCCGTATTGGATGGGATCCCATCGGACGGACATCGGCGCCCTCCTCGAATCGATAGTTCGATATCAAGATACTTGACGCGTTACCATTTGGAAATGGTTCCCGACGATGTCGATGCGATCGTCGCCGCATGGCGCCGCGAGCGACCCGATCTCGACGTCAGCCCGCTGCAGATCCTGTCGCGTGTCGGCCGCCTGGCGCGTCGGCTCGACCATGCCCGCAGCGCGGCCTTCGCGGCGCACGACCTGGAGCTGTGGGAGTTCGACGTCCTCAGTGCGCTGCGCCGGGCGGGTGCGCCCTATGAGCTCTCCCCCGGCAAGCTCGCCGAGGCAACGCTGGTGACGAGCGGGACGATGACGAACCGGATCGACCGGCTGCTGGCCCGGGGTCTGGTCTCACGTCGGCCATCGCGGCGCGACCGTCGGGGGGTCATCGTCACTTTGACTCCCGACGGGCTGGACTGCGTCGACGGCGCGATGACGACCTTGCTCGACCACGAGCGCGCCCTCCTGGCCGGCCTCGACCAGCCGGACCGGGAGCGACTCGCGCAGCTCCTGCGGGCCCTTCAAGCCGGACTCGGCCTTCCCGCTCGCTCGGACTGAGCGCGACGCCGCCCTGGCTCGACGGGTGCTGCTGCGGCCGACTCCCCCGTCCCGGCATCAGCGCTTGGCCGGACCGGCGCTCAGCCGACGATATCGGCCGCCTCGAGCCATTCCATCTCTAACAGCGCCTCCTCGGCCGCGAGATCGCGCACCTGGGCGTGCAGTCGAGTCAGCGCGGCGTGATCGTTCGCGGCGGCGGCCATCTCGGCATGGAGGCGCTGCTCGCGGTCGTGGAGCCGCGTCAGCGCCTTCTCCACGCGCGCGAGCGTCTTGCGGGCCTCCCGCTGCTGGGCCGGGGATGCCGCGCGGGCCGGCGGCGTCGGGGACGGCGGGGTGGTCGCGTCCGCGCCGGGGATCGGTGCGCCTGCGTTCGGTGCGCCTGCGTTCGGCCCGGCGGGGCCGGTCCCGGGAGCCTGGCCACTGCGGGGGGTGGTCGCCGCGCGAGGGGAGGGCGCGGCATACCGGCGCGTATGCCGTAGGGCGAGGTATTCCTCCACCCCGCCCGGGAGGTGGCGCACCCGCCCGTCCCCCATCAAGGCGAACTGGGTATCGGTGATGCGCTCGAGGAGGTACCGGTCGTGGGAGACGACGACAAGGGTGCCGGCCCAGCCGTCGAGGACGTCCTCGACCGCGGTGAGGGTGTCGATATCGAGGTCATTCGTCGGCTCGTCGAGGAGGAGGAGATTGGGCTCGTCGAGGAGCACCCGCAGGATCTGGAGGCGGCGGCGCTCACCCCCGGAGAGATCGCGAACGCGGGCCTGCTGGCGGGGGCCGGGGAAACCGAGGCGGGTGGCGAGCTGGCTCGCGCTGATCTGCTTGCCGCCCACGGTGGTGACGACCCGCACCGATTCGATGACCTCGATGACCCGGGCATCGGCGAGCTCGTCGAGTTCGCGCACGTCCTGGGTGACGAAGCCGACCCGCACCGTGACGCCCTCCTTGCGACGGCCCGAATCGAGGGGCTGGTCGCCGGAGAGCACCCGCAGCAGGGTCGACTTGCCCGCCCCGTTGACCCCGATCAGGCCGATCCGCTCGCCCGGCGCGAGTTGCCATGTCACCCGGTTCAGGAGGGTGACCTCACCCAGGCGCAAGCTCGCATCGTGGAGGTCGACGACATCCTTACCCAGTCGCGTCCCGGCGAAGCGGGCCAGCTCGAGCCGGTCCCGGGGCGGGGGTTCGTCGGCGATCAGCGCATTGGCCGCCTCGATCCGGAACCTCGGCTTGCTCGTGCGCGCCGGCGCTCCCCGGCGCAACCACGCGAGTTCCTTCCGGAGGAGGTTGTCGCGCCGTTCCGCGGTGACCGCCGAGATCCGCTCCCGCTCCGCCCGCGCGAGGACGTATGCCGCATACCCCCCGTCGTACGCCTCCACCCGCCCGTCGACGACCTCCCAGGTCAGGGTGCTCACCGCGTCGAGGAACCAGCGGTCGTGGGTGACGACGACCAGGGCCCGGTCGGGGCGCGCCCATGCCGTCGTCAGGTGATCGGCGAGCCAGGCGACCCCCTCGACGTCGAGATGGTTGGTCGGCTCGTCGAGGAGCAGGAGATTGGCGTCGGCGGCCAGGGCCCGGGCGAGCGAGACGCGCCGCCGCTCCCCTCCCGACAGCGTGGCGACGGGGGCGTCCAGACCACCGACGGCGCTCGCCTGGGCGTCGCCGAGGAGACCGGCGAGTATGTCGCGAACCCGAGGTTGGGAGGCCCACTCGTGCTCGTCGAGGTCGCCGTGGACGGCCTCGCGCACGGTCAGTCCGGCCGCGAGATCGTCGTCTTGGGCCACCCCGGCCAGGCGCAAGGAGCCGGTGTGCGTGATCCGGCCGGAATCGACCTCGCGCGACCGGGCGAGAACCCGCAGGAGGGTCGTCTTGCCGCCGCCATTGCGGCCCACCACCCCGATCCGGTCCCCCGTCGCGACCCCGAGGGAGACGCCGTCGAGGATCGCGCGGGTGCCCGCGGTGACCGTCGCGCGATCGACGTTGACGAGATTGGCCATCAGGCGGTGGGATCGAGCTGCGCGCCGGGGACCGGACCCACCGCACGCCGGACATCGCGCACCGCGCCCGAGGCGATGAGGGCGACGGAGAGGTCGAGGGCGGCCTCCCGGCCGGCGGCAAGGAAGGCGATCGTCGGGCCGGAGCCGGAAACGATGCCGCCGAGGGCGCCCTGGGCCAGGCCCTCATCGAGGATGGCGGCCAGCCCCGGCTGGAGCGACAGGGCCGCCGGCTGGAGGTCATTGGCGAGCAGCCGACCCACAGCGCGCACGTCACCGGCTCGCAGCGCCCCCAGGAGATCGGCGGTCGGGGCGGGCTGGTCGACCTCGGCGGCCGCGGCCTCACGAAGGCGCTCGCACTCGGCATACACCTCGGGGGTGGACAGACCCTCCTCGGCGAGGGCGAAGACCCAGTGATAGATCCCCTTCGCCAACACCGGGACCACTTGTTCGCCCCGGCCGCTGCCGAGGGCGGTGCCGCCGCGTAGCAGGAAGGGGATATCGCTGCCGAGCCGGGCGGCGATGGGCTCCAGCTCATCGAGGCTCCAGTCGAGTCCCCAAAGTCGATTACAGGCGACGAGGGCGGCGGCCGCGTCGGTCGACCCGCCCGCCATACCACCGGAGACGGGGATCTCCTTGGTGATGTGGAGCGCGGCGCGCTCGCCGAGACCCGCGGCCCGGGCGAGGGCGGCGGCGGCACGGAGGGCGAGATTCGTGGTGTCCAAGGGGACACCCGAGGTGGTGCGGCCGGCGAGGTCGAGGTCCCAGTCGTCCGCCGGGCTCGCGCACACCGTGTCGTAGAGGCTGACGGCTTGATAGACGGTCGCAAGCTGGTGAAATCCGTCCCGCCGCAGTGGGCCGACCCGCAGCTCGAGGTTGACCTTGGCCGGTGCCCGGACCAGGACCTCCGAGCGGGCTCCGGCGGCGGGGGTCATGCCCTCCACCTAACCATGAACGACGGGACCCATGTGGCGCAGGCTCGCCGCCACCCGGGCGAAGGCGGCGACGTCGAGTTGCTCACCGCGAAGGGTGGGGTCGACCCCGGCCGCCTCGAGCGCCACGGCCGCGGCCGCCGGGGAGCCGGCCATCCGGGCGAGGGCGGAGCGCAGCATTTTGCGGCGTTGGGCGAAGGCCGCATCGACGACGGCGAAAACCTCCTCGCGGGCGACCGGCGCGGTGGGCGGGGCCTGCCGGTCCACCGAGACCAGACCGGAGTCGACATTCGGGACCGGCCAGAACACCGACCGCGGGACCGTCCCGGCCAGGCGCGCGTGCCCGTACCAAGCCGCTTTGACGCTGGGCGCGCCATAGGTGCGGCTGCCGGGTGGCGCGGCGAGCCGCTCGGCAACCTCGAGCTGGACCATGACCATCACCCGCTCGATGGTCGGGAAGCGGCCCAGGACGTGCAGGACGACCGGGACCGCGACGTTATAGGGGAGATTCGCCACCACCCTCGTCGGCGGCTGCGGGAGGTCGGTCAACGTCAACGCATCCTGGGCGAGGACGTGGACCCGGTCGGCGCGCGCCGGGGCGTATGCCGCGAGCGTCCCCGGGAGGGCCGCCGCCAGGACGGGGTCGATCTCCACGGCATACACCGCAGCCGCCTCGGCGGCCAACCCCAGGGTGAGCGAGCCGAGCCCGGGCCCGATCTCGAGGACGACGTCGTCCGGGCCCACCTGCCCGAGGCGGACGATCCGCTTGACGGTGTTGGCGTCGACGACGAAGTTCTGGCCCCACGTCTTGGTCGGACGGACCCCGAGGCGGGCGGCCAGCTCGCGCACCGCCCCGGCTCCGAGATAGGTCACGTCGGCGGGCATGCGCCCAACCTATGCCGCCGGCCTGGGCGAAGGCTGCACCCGTGGCGACCGGCGTCGGCAGCCACTACGGCGCTCGCGGCACCGGCACGCAGGCACCGGCACGCAGGCACCGGCAAAGCCCGCGAGTGCCGGGAGCGCGATGAGGTCGTGCCCCCGGGGGACGGGGGCACGACCTCATCGCGCGCTGGTCGCTCGCGGCGGTCTCGGCCTGGCCGGAGGCAGAATCGCCGAAGGCAGGTTGGCCGTGTCGAGCCGATGGCCGGACTGGGTGAGCGTCAGGCCGCGCCGGCGCAGCCCCAGGGGGAGAGCCCGGCGACCGCGTAGTAGCGGTTGGCGACGGTGATCTGCTGCTCACGGCTGGCGAGGTCGGCGCGAGGGGCGAAGTCGGCGCCGCCCCAGGCGAGCCAGGACGAGTAGGCGAACTGAAGGCCGCCGTAGTAGCCGTTGCCGGTGTTGATGTGCCAGTTGCCGCCGGACTCGCACATCGCGATCCGGTCCCACATCGCCGCGTTGGCGAGGTTGAGGCCAGCCCCGGAGGTGGAACCGCCGCCGGACGAGCCGCCACCGGTGCTCGGCGGGGTCGAGGGCGCGGGGCGCTCCTTGGTTCCGACGGCAAGGACCTCGTCCCGGGCCGAGACGGTGACCTTGGAGGAGACCTTCTCCTTCTTGACGACCTTGCCGTCGTGGAGGACATAGGTGTAGGTCGTCACCCGGGTGCCCTCACGACCGGCGGTGAGGACTTTGGTGTCGCCCTTGTAGAGGGAGGAGTCGTTCTTGCGCACGGTGTCGAAATCGATGTGCGTGGTCTTCTTGACGGTCTTGGTGTCGACGCGGGTCACGACGAGCTTCATGCCGTTCTGCAGCGGCGTGCTCAAGCCGGGGTTGACCAGGTCCTTGCTGCCGAGCTTGACCTGAAGGAAGGCCAGGAGGGACTTCACATCCGGCTCGGTTGTGGTCTTGGTGGTCACCTTGCCGTCGGCGCGGACGGTGACGGTCTTGGGGGTGACGACGCTCAGCGCGAGGCCGTTGCGGCCGAGGATGTCCGAGCGGGAGGCCGAAAGGACGGCACCGTCGGCGCGCAGGCCGAGTTCGGTCAGGGCCGCACCGACGGTTCCGGCGGTGGTCCAATACTCGGTCTTGACCCCGTCGAGGGTGACGATGAGCTTGCGGCCGTAACGCACGACGATCTTCTCGCCGTCGTGGACGGGGCTGTCGATGCCGGGGGCCACGAGGTCGTGGGCGCCGACGGTGATGCCCTCCTTGTGCAGCAGGTCACCGACGGTGCTGGCAAAGGCGTGGACGGAGTCGGTCTTGCCGTCGACCGTGAGGATGACGGACTTGTCGAAGTGGGCGACGCCGGCCACTCCGGCGACGAGGGCGCCCGCGAGGCCCATTTGGGCCAGGCGCCGAGCCGGACGAAGATTCACAGCTGCTCCAGACTTGGTGTTCCCGATCCAGCGGCAACACGGGCAGCAGCGACGAGCACGAAGCCGTGATCGGGGGACGATCGCGCAGCGGTGATTGACTACCGGCCCACACCCATGTGGACCTGCTCGGGGCTGCCGTTGTGCTGTGCGCTTTCACGGCTGACATCTCCACCATGCCCGCCCTCCCCCGCGAAGGTCAAGTTTTGATAACGGGGCTGGACGTGAGCAACGCCCCATTCGCCACACACGTCACACGGGAGCGCGTGCGTCCGTGTGAGAGCGGTCACACGTTGGCCGCCGCGGGCCACCACGGACCGTAAAGACGCTCCGCGGTGTCGCTGACCGCCGCACACAGCGTCGCAGTCGCCACCCCGAGAACGCCCGCCGCCGCGCGGACGGTATGCGGCAGTAGGTAGCTCGAGTTGACCGCCCCCCGCCAGGGCATCGGCGTCAGATAGGGCGCATCCGTCTCGATAAGCACCCGGTCGAGCGGGGTGACCGCCAGGGCATCCCGCAGGGCGTGGTTGTTCTTGAAGGTCACCGGTCCTGCGAAGGAGAGCCAGAATCCGCGCTCCAGACACGCGCGGGCGAAGGCCATGTCACCGGAGAAGCAATGCATGACCGTATGCCGCGGGGCCCCCTCCCCATCCAGGATCGCCAACACGTCCGCGTGGGCATCGCGGTCGTGGATCTGCAGCACCTTCCCGGTGCGTTTGGCCAGGGCGATATGCCAGCGGAACGCCTCGTGTTGCAGGTCGCGGCCCTCCGGCCCGGTCCGGTAATAGTCGAGGCCGGTTTCGCCGATCACGCGCACTCGGGGGTCGGCCGCGAGGGCGTCGATCGCGGCATACGCCTCGGCGAGGGCGCCGCGGGCGGCAAGGCGGGGAATCTCGTTGGGGTGCAATGCGACTCCAGCGACGATCCCCGGGAAGCGATGCGCCATACCGACGCTCGCGCGGGCGGACTCGACGTCACACCCGATCTGGACGATCCGGTCGACACCCACCCGCGCGGCCGCGCCGATGGCCTCCTCCAGGGGCAGGCTCGGGCCGTCGTCGCGGACGATGTCGAGGTGGGCGTGGTTGTCGACGACCGGCACGGGCAGCGGGTCCGGCGCCTCCGGGAGCCGGTGTCGGCGATCGTCGTCGGGCATATGGCAGTCAGCCCTCCAGCCGGGCGAGTTCGTCGGCGATGACGGACTCGTCGAGCTTGACGAAGACCGGGGACGGCTTGGCCACCGGAGCGCCCACGACGACGTCGTGCCGCCCCCAGGTCGGCGTCGCCGCGTAGTCACCCGTGATGATCGGGTATGCCGCCCCCCCGTCGAGATCGTCGACGGTGTCGACCCGGGGCAGCGGCTGGAAGTCGCCGGTGCCCCCCATCACCCGGTGCACCGCGCTCGAGGAATGCGGGAGCATCGGCGAGAGGAGGGTGTTGCAGTCGAGCACGCACTGCGCCAGGACATTGAGGATGGTGCCCAGGCGCTCGCGCTGGTCATCGCCCTTGAGCTTGAACGGCTCCGTCCGAGAGACATAGGCGTTGACCTCGCCGACGCCCCGCATCGCCTCCGCAGTGGCCTGGCGCAGCCGCGAGCGGCGCAGCAGATCGCCGACGGTGTCGAAGCCGACGGCCACCGCGGCGAGAACCTCCTCATCCTCCGGCGCCAGCGGCCCACGGGGCGGAATCTCGCCGAACGACTTGTGGATCATCGTCGCGGCCCGGTTGACGAGATTGCCCCAGCCGGCGACGAGCTCGGAGTTGGTCCGCTGGACGAAGTCGCGCCACGTGAAGTCGGCATCGGAGGTTTCCGGGCCTGCCGCACAGATGAAGTAGCGCAGGGCGTCGGGCTGATAACGGGTCAGGACGTCGCGCACCGAGATGACGTGCCCGCGGCTGGAGGAGAACTGCTTGCTCTCCATGGTGAGGTACTCGGAACTGACGACCTCCGTCGGGAGGTTGAGGTCGCCATACACCCCGGGGGTCCCACCACGCGACCCGCGCCCCATGTAGCCGAGGAGTTCCGCGGGCCAGATCTGGGAGTGGAAGGTGATGTTGTCCTTGCCCATGAAGTAGTAGGAGAGGGCATCCGGGTCATTCCACCACTCACGCCAGCGCTGCTCATCCCCTTGGCGCCGGGCCCATTCGATCGAGGCCGAGAGGTAGCCGATGACGGCGTCGAACCAGACGTAGAGCCGCTTCGTGGGGTACTGGGTGGCCAAGTCGCCGGGCAGCGGGATGCCCCAGTCGATGTCGCGGGTCATCGCTCGCGGCTTGATGTCGTCGAGGATGTTGAGGCTGAACTTGATGACATTGGGGCGCCACGTGCCAGTGGCCTCCCGCTCCTCGAGGTAGTCCCGCAATGCGTCGGCGAGCGCCGGGAGGTCGAGGAAGAAGTGGTCGGTCTCTCCGAATTGCGGTGTGGCGCCGTCGATCTTGCTGCGCGGATCAACCAGGTCGGACGGCTCCAACTGGTTGCCGCAGTTGTCGCACTGGTCGCCGCGAGCCTCGGCATACCCGCAGATCGGGCACGTGCCCTCGATATAGCGGTCCGGCAGCGTCCGGCCGGTCGCCGGATCGAGCGCGACCTGCTGGCGGGCCACGACGAAATAGCCGTTGTCGAGGTTGCGCTGGAAGAGTTCCTGGACAACGGCGTAGTGGTTGGCCGTCGTCGTCCGGGTGTAGAGGTCATAGGAACAGCCGAGATCGGCGAGTTCGTGGGCGATGATCGCGTGGTTGACGTCGACGAACTCACGCGCCGGGACACCGGCCTTGTCGGCGAGAACGAGGATCGGGGTCCCGTGCTCGTCGGAGCCGCTCACCATGAGGACCTCCGACCCGCTCATCCGCATGAAGCGCGCGAACACATCGGAGGGGACGCCGAAGCCGGCGACATGACCCAGATGTCGCGGGCCGTTGGCATAGGGCCAGGCGACAGCGGTGAGGACTTTCGGCATGGGCCCATCCTAAAGAGGCGGCCCACTCTCGGAGAAAGTTGAGGAATCAATCACGTTGCCTAATTGAAACCTTCCCGCGCCTGTGTGTACCGTCGACACACGCGGCCTGCACACGACACCGGAGTCCCCCGGGGCTGCCGCGGAGTTGGGGGACTCATCACGGAGGGAAAACACCAATGAAGCGTCTTTCTGGAGTTCTGGCGGGCTTCGCTCTCGCAGGGACGATGGGGATCGGCGTCGCCACCTCGGCGTCGGCCGCCCCGACGAGCGATGTCACCGTGGCGTCGGCGGAGCGCGCAGCGTGCGTCTACCGCTACGTCGTGCGGGGCACGCAGGTCAAGTGCGGGACCGCTGCCGCCGGCACGCAGTACCGCGCCTGGGTCAAGTGCGCCCGCCCGAACGGTTCGACCTACGCGATGGTCGGTCCGTGGCGCTACCAGGGCAGCGGCATGTGGTCCACCGCCAAGTGCTACTACGGCGACCGTCGCATCAACACCCCCAAGGTCGGCGAGCTTCGCTGACACCGCACTGAACACCACGGCTGACGCGCGTCGTCGGCCGAGTCGAACGGGGTGGTCACCAACTGGTGACCATCCCGTTCGGCCTCTCCCGGGCGGTTTCGCCCAGGGCGCCCTCTCCACGGGCGCGGCTCCACGGGCCGCGCCTGCACTGGCCGCGATCGAATGGGTGCGATCGGTGCGATCTGAATCGGATGCGATCGATTGAGTGGGATTCAAGCGGTGCGCGCCGGAATCCGCACGGCCGCCTCACGGTTGAATCGGATCGCCGGCCATTCGGGCCGGGACCGCCCGAGAAAGTTACGCTCACTCCCATGATCGCCGCCCTGACGGGGATGGGCCTGTCGGCCGCCGCCGGACTGAACGCCTACATCCCGTTCATGATCGTCGCGCTCCTGGCGCGCTTCACCGACGTCATCACCCTCCCCAGCCAATTCGCCTGGATCGAGAGTTGGTGGGCGATCGGGCTGGGTGCCGTGCTCCTGCTCGCCGAGGTCGTCCTGGACAAGGTCCCCGCGGTCGACTCGATCAACGACACGATCCAGACCTTCATCCGACCGAGCATGGGTGGGCTTATCTTCGCCGCCACCTCCGCCGCCGGCCAGCTCGACAACTCGACCTGGATGCACGAGCACACGTGGGTCGGCGTCGTCCTCGGGGTGGTCGTCTCGGGACTGGTGCACACGGGCAAGGTCACCGCGCGCCCAGCGATCAATGCGGGCACCCTGGGCGCCGGGGCGCCGATCGTCTCGACGATGGAGGACGGGGCCGCCCTCGGCCTGTCCTTGATCGCGATCTTCATCCCGATCCTGGTGATCGTCGCCCTGCTGCTCCTCTTCGGCTTCTTCTTCTGGGTGTGGCGGCGCATTCACCGGTGGCGGAAGAACCGCCGCGTGCGCGACGAGGCGGGCACGTCATACGCCTGACCCGTCAGGACCGCAACACCTCGATGAGTTGGCGAGTCGCCCGCTCGACATAGGCGGCCCGTTCCGCCTGCGGCCGGGGTAACGCGCTCAACAGAACCCCTTGGAACGCGGCGACGGTGATCTCGGCGCGATCGGCCGCGTGCGCGCGGGAGAGCGCCGACCCGATCTCGGTGACGATCGCGACGAGGTGCAGACGCCATTGGCCGAGCACCGTCATCAGCTCCGGTGTGCGCACGCTCTCCACCCCCAGCTCGGCCTGCACCACGACGAGATCGGGCTCGCTGACGTGCATCACAAAGAGGAGGACGACCTCGTCGACGATCCGGGCCGCCCGCGCCTGCTCATCGACGTCCTCGATGACGGCGATGCGCTGGGCGCACTCCGCGATTCGCTCCCCCAGGAGCCACGAGACATGGGCCGTGAGGGCCGAGAGCAGCGCGATCCGGGTCCGGTAGTAGGTACTCGTCGAGCCCTGAGGCACACCCGCGGCCGCATCGACCGCGCGATGGGTCAATGCCCGCAATCCCCCGCCGGCGACGACCGTCACCGCGGCGTCGAGCAGGAGTCGCCGACGGCCGGTCACGGGCTCGGAGGCGGCGTCCGGGGCAGGGAGATCCATGTGCACGGGCGCCATTGTGCCGGGTGTCCTGTGCCGGGTGTCACATCACCGGACTTGCCACTGATCCACTACAGATGTAGTGTGGTGAGTGAACCACTACAGATGTAGAAAGAAGGAAATCACGATGGGCCTCATGACTCACCTGGCCGCGACCGCGACCTTCCTGACCGTCGTCCTGGCGATCGTCGCCGCGATCTTCGGTGTCACCCTCCTCCTGCTGGGCGGCGACTTCCTCGCCCGCAACCACACCCTCCGCGTGCGTCGTCACCAGAGCGTCCCGGTGTACTACCGCCACCTGGTCCTCGGGCACTGACGCCACCTCCCTTTACCAGCCCCACCCCGGCGACGCCGGGAGGCCGCCCCGAGCGCGCCTCCCGGCGTCGTTTCAGGTCCGGCGTCCACACTTGGGCGTATGCCGCTGCCCGCCCTCCCCGACACCGGCACCATCCCCCGCACCTCCCTCCCCCGGCGCACTCTCGTCACCGAGACGTGGCTCCTGCTCGGGCTCTCGCTCGGCGCCTCCGCCCTGTGGTCCCTGCTCAGCCTCGTCGACAAACTGACCAAGCACATCGCCTTGGACCGACAGACCACGGCGATGAACTCCTCCGTCACCCCCGACCGGCCCTGGCTCGACCTCGCTTACCAGCTCCTACCGATCGCCCTCGGCATCCTGCCGGCGCTTTTCGCCGTCCACCTCCTGCGCCGGGACGATCCCGGCGCCGCGGCGGCGATCGGACTGGACCGGCGTCGCCCGGGTCGCGACCTCGCGTGGGGGGCCGCCCTCGCGGGAGGGATCGGCATACCCGGTCTGGGTCTGTATGCCGCCGCCCGCGCCCTCGGTCTCAACACCACCATCGCGGCGGCCAATCTCGCGGACCACTGGTGGAGCGTCCCGGTCCTCGTGCTCGCGGCCGCGCAGAACGCGGTTCTCGAGGAGGTCGTCATGATCGGCTACCTCCTGACGCGGTGGCGACAGGCTGGCTGGTCCGCACGCGCGGCGATCGGTGTCTCCGCCCTCGTCCGGGGCGGCTACCACCTCTATCAGGGGTTCGGCGGCTTCGTCGGGAACGCGGTCATGGGCCTCCTGTTCGGATTGTTCTTCGTGCGCACGAAGCGGGTGTTGCCCCTCGTGGTGGCCCACACCCTGCTCGACGTGGTCGCCTTCGTCGGCTACACGCTGCTGCGATCTCGGTGGAGTTGGCTGTCGTGAGGATGCGAGGATTCGGGCGTGCTGCGCCGACTCGGGTTCCCGGACGCCTCACGGCACGGGGCTCTGGTCGCCGGTATCGGGATCGACGCCCTGGGCAGCGGGGTCTTCATGCCGATGTCCGTCCTCTATTTCGTGCGGACGACCGACGTCGCCATGGCGCGGATCGGTCTGGCTCTGGGGATTGCCGCCGCGGTGGCGATCCCGCTCGTCCTCGTCGCGGGCGGCCTCGTCGACCGATGGGGTGCCAAACGGATTCTGTTGGCGTCCAATCTCATCCAGGCGGCGGGGTACCTCGGCTATGTCCTGGCCCATGACCTGATCGCGATCATCGCCGTGAGCTCTCTGGCGGCGATCGGTCAGAGCGCGTTCTGGAGTTCCTACTCCCCCATGGTCGCCGCGGCAACGGAGGAAGGCGAGCGGGAGGTGTGGTTCGGCTTCCTCGGGGCCCTGCGCAATGTCGGCTTCGCCGTCGGCGGAGTCGTGGCCAGCATCGTCATGCAACTCGACTCCGCCGGTGCTTACCGGGCAATGGTCGTCGTCAACGCGATCAGCTATCTCCTCGCGTTCGCTGTGCTGCTGCGCGTGCGGACCGGTATGCGCGTCCCGGCCGGGGCATCGTCCGAGCCCGCGTCCGAGGTGGCGTCGCAGGTGGCATCGCAGGAGGCGACCGAGAGTGCGGGCTCGCGGGGCGCCTGGGGCGCGCTCCTGCGCGACCGCGGCTACCTGCTCCTGGCCGCCGGCAATGTTTCCTACGCGTTGTGCACGATCTCGTTGGTCGTGGCCATCCCGGTGTATGCCGTGGCCACCCTCGACCTGCCCGGTTGGGTCAGCGGCGGCCTCCTGACGGCCAACACGGTCCTGATCGGGTTCGGGCAGGGGCTGGTGGTCCGGGGGATGGACGGGTCGCGCCGCTATCGCGTCATGATCGCCGGCCAGATGGTGTATGCCGCGGGCTTCGTCGCGCTCGCCGCCTGCAACTGGCTGCCCCGGTGGCCCGCGGTGGTCGGGGTGTTCGTCGCCGTGACGATCTACACCGCGGGGGAACTGCTCGGGGGACCACCGCTGTCCGCGGTCGCGGTCGAGGCGGCACCGGCGGCCCTGCGGGGGAGGTACCTCTCGGCATACCAACTGTCTTGGAATGCGGCCAATATCGC
The DNA here is from genome assembly GCA_016702415.1 of Nostocoides sp. Lineage (GTDB taxonomy): Bacteria > Actinomycetota > Actinomycetes > Actinomycetales > Dermatophilaceae > Nostocoides_A. The sequence continues at coordinate 1,021,899 of JADJEA010000001.1, read as the reverse complement.
CGCGCCGGTGGTGCTGCTCGCGCTCCTGGCGCACGATCCCGTCAGCGTGTGGGTCTTCCTCGTCGGCGTGGCCTTGGCGGGCGCGGTGCTGTTCACGGCGTCGGCGCGGCGGCTCCCGGCCGCGTCGGTGCGGGTGGCGTCCGCGGACGGCTGACGGGTCGTCGCCTGGTGGCACCGCGCCCAGCGAGGGCCCCGGGGCACCGGGTTGCGCGGGTGGCGTGGAGGATCAGGCGTTGCGGGGGGTGGGATAGAGGACCTCGAAGCGCTCGCAGACCACCGGCATCCGCCGGTCGAACCCGCGATCGTGCTCGGCCACGGTCGTGAAGAACTCTTCGTGGATCCGGCGCCAGGACTCCAGAGAGCGGTCGTCCTCGCCTTCGGCATACGCATGGGCGGCGGTGACGTCCTCGAAGGCGACGATTTCCACGCCCGTCGTGCGGATCAGCGCCCGGGGACGGGCGGCGCCGTCGAGGAGGATCGCGAGATCACCGACGGTGGCGACCTCCTCGCCGGCCACCTCATAGTCCCAGAGGGCGCCGGCGGTCGCGGTCTTGGTCCCGGCCAGGACCAAGTCGAGCAGCCGATCCGCCTGATCCGGGCCTGCCCCGAACGCCCACGCGGGCGGCATCAAGGAGGCCGCCGCATTGGCTCCGGTGTAGACCTCGAACCGGTTGAGCTTGGCTTTGACGCGCGCCAGATCCCAGAAGGCGGCCAGGTCCGCCGGGTCGACGGTCACCTCGGCGTCGCTCATGACGTCACCGTAGACCCGCGGGGGGCGCCTGGGCGCGTCAGCCTTCCTTGTTCTCCAATGCGACGAGCACACCGGCGAGGGCGAAGTACTTGTTGGACCCCAACTGCCGAATGGTGGAGATGCCGAAGCTCTCCTTCAGGACGGCGTCGTGCTTCTCGGTGAGACCGGCCAGAGCGGAGGGCGGGGCGTCGAGAATCTCTTTGACGCTCTTGTCCTCGTACGCCTTGTCGAGGCCCTTGCTGAGGTTGACATTGACCATGGGTGAGGTCCCTTCTCGCGGCGTCGTCGCCGTGATCGACTTCGGTTGGCGGGCAGAATGTAGCCGCCATCCCTGGACCTTTCCTGGACGTATGCCGTGGCCTCGCCCCGGATCAGAAGCGTCCGGCCCCGGCCTTGCGGAGGTCGTGGTTGAGCTGGCTGATCACATCGAGCGGAATGCCCTTCGGGCAGGCCGCGGAGCACTCGCCGATATTGGTGCAGCCGCCGAAGCCCTCGGCATCATGCTGCGCCACCATCGCCTTGACCCGCTGGGCCCGCTCCGGCTGGCCCTGGGGCAACTCGCCAAGGTGGGTGATCTTGGCGCCCATGAAGAGCATCGCCGCCGCATTGGGGCACGCCGCCACACACGCCCCGCACCCGATGCACTCGGCCGCCATGAAGGCGCGGTCGGCATTGGGCTTGGGCACCAGGACCGCCTCGGCCTTCGGCGCGGACCCGGTGTTGACGGAGATGAACCCGCCGGCCTGGATGATCCGGTCGAACGCACTGCGGTTGACGACGAGGTCGCGGATGACCGGGAAGGCGTCTGCCCGCCACGGCTCGATGGTGACCGTCTCGCCGTCCCGGAAGGAGCGCATGTGCAGCTGACAGGTCGTCGTCTTCTCGGGCCCGTGAGCCTCGCCGGAGATCATCAGGCCACACATGCCGCAGATGCCCTCGCGGCAGTCGCTGTCGAAGGCGATCGGCTCCTCACCCTTGGCGTTGAGCTGTTCGTTGAGGACGTCGAGCATCTCGAGGAAGGACATGTCCGGGCTGATGTCCTCGACCACATAGGTCACCAGCTCGCCGCGTGCGCGGGGGCCGTCCTGTCGCCAGATCTTGAGAGTGAGCTTCACGTCGTTTCCTCGGTTCCGGCTACTTGTAGGACCGCTGCTTGAGCTGGATGAATTCGTAGGTGAGGTCCTCCTTGTGGAGCACCGGGGCACCCATTCCGCCCTCGCCATTGCCGCCGAACTCCCAGGCCGCGACATAGCAGAACTGGTCGTCGTGGCGCAGGGCCTCGCCGTCCTCGGTCTGGGACTCGGCGCGGAAGTGGCCGCCGCAGGATTCCCGCCGATGCAGGGCGTCGATGCACATGAGTTCGCCGAGTTCGAGGAAATCGGCGACCCGGCCGGCCTTCTCCAGGCTCTGGTTGAGGGTCTCGGCGCTGCCGAGCACGCGGACATTGCGCCAGAACTCCGCGCGCAGCGACCGGATGAGGTCGATCGCCTTCATCAGGCCGGTCTCGGTGCGCTCCATCCCGCAGTACTCCCACATGATGTGGCCGAGTTCCTTGTGGAAGGAGTCCACGGACCGCTCGCCGTTGATCGAGAGCAACGTCCTGACCCGCTGGTCGACCGACTGACGGGCCTCGGCGACAGCGGGGGAGTTCTCGTCGAGCTTGGGGTAGGGACCCTTGGCGAGATAGTCGCGGATCGTGTTGGGCAGGACGAAGTAGCCGTCGGCCAGCCCCTGCATGAGCGCGGAGGCCCCGAGCCGGTTGGCGCCGTGATCGGAGAAGTTGGCCTCGCCGGTGACGAAAAGCCCGGGGATATTGGACATCAGGTCGTAGTCGACCCAGAGCCCACCCATCGTGTAGTGCACCGCCGGGTATATCCGCATCGGGGTCTCGTACGGGTTCTCGCCGGTGATCCGGGCATACATGTCGAAGAGGTTGCCGTACTTCGCCTCGACGGCGGACCGGCCCAGGCGGGAGATCGCATCGGAGAAGTCGAGGTAGACCCCGCGGCGGAAGTCGCCGACCATCGGGCCGACACCGCGGCCCTCGTCGCACATGTTCTTGGCCTGCCGCGAGGCGATGTCGCGCGGGACAAGGTTGCCGAATGCCGGGTAGATCCGCTCGAGGTAGTAGTCGCGGTCGGCCTCGGGGATCTGCCGCGGGTCCTTGTCGCAGTCCTCCTTGCGCTTGGGCACCCAGATGCGGCCGTCGTTGCGCAGGGACTCCGACATCAGCGTGAGCTTGGACTGGTGGTCCCCGCTGACCGGGATGCACGTCGGGTGGATCTGGGTGTAGCACGGGTTGCCGAAGTAGGCACCCTTGCGGTGCGCGCGCCAGTTCGCCGTGACATTGGAGCCCATGGCGTTGGTGGAGAGGAAGAAGACGTTGCCATAGCCGCCGCTGGCCAGGACGACGGCGTCGGCGAGGTGCGTCTCGATCTCGCCGGTCACCAGGTCGCGGGCGATGATCCCGCGAGCCCGGCCGTCGGCGACGATGAGCTCGAGCATCTCGTGCCGGGTGAACATCTCGACCGTGCCCGCGGCGACCTGGCGTTCGAGGGCCTGGTAGGCACCGATCAGGAGCTGCTGGCCGGTTTGTCCCCGCGCATAGAACGTCCGGGAGACCTGCACGCCACCGAAGGACCGGTTGTCGAGGAGACCGCCGTATTCGCGCGCGAAGGGCACACCCTGGGCGACGCACTGGTCGATGATGTTGGCGCTGACCTCGGCCAGGCGGTAGACGTTGGTCTCCCGGGCGCGGTAGTCACCGCCTTTGACGGTGTCGTAGAAGAGACGGTAGATCGAGTCGCCGTCCTCCTTGTAGTTCTTGGCGGCGTTGATGCCGCCCTGCGCGGCGATCGAGTGAGCCCGGCGTGGGGAGTCCTGGAAGCAGAAGGACTTCACGTGGTAGCCCGCCTCGCCGAGGGTGGCCCCCGCGGCGCCTCCGGCCAGGCCGGTCCCGACGATGATGACCGACAGCTTGCGGCGGTTGGCGGGGTTGACCAGGGAGGCGTCGAACTTCCGCTTGGTCCACTTCTCGGCGATCGGGCCGGCCGGAGCCTTGGTGTCGGCCACGGGGGTGCCGACGCGGTAGTAGTCGGCGTCGACGCCCTGGGGGGCGGTCAGCTCGGTCATGTCACTCACTTCACGATCCGGACGAGGATGGCCAGGGGCGGGATGAGGAATGCGAGGGCGATCAGTCCCCCGACGAGATGGGCGAGCAGCTTGGCGCGGGCGCGGGCCGCCGCGGTGGAGGTCAGGCCGAGGGTCTGGGCCGCGCTCCATACGCCGTGGAAGAGGTGGAAGCCGAGGGCGAGGACCGCGACGACGTAGATCAGGGTCACCCACCACAGCTCGAAGCTGCCGACGACGTTCTCATAGGGCGTCGCCACCGTGCCCTGGGGATGGATCGTGTGGGTCGTCAGGTGGAGCAGGTGGAAGACGATGAAGAAGAAGAGCGCGATCCCGCCGTAGCGCATCGTCCGGGAGGCGAGGGAGGAGGCGGCGGCCTTCTTCACGGCATACCGCGTCGAGCGCGCGCCATTGGCGCGGCCCCAGAGGCTGAGGGCGGAATAGACGTGCAGCGCCAGGCTGACCAACAGGACGACCCGCAGGACCCACAGGAAGCCTTCGTACGGGAGCATCGGCTGCCCGAACGTGCGCAGGTGATGCGCGTAGGTGTTGAAGGTGTCGGCGCCGCCGAGCACCATGAGATTGCCGTAGGCGTGGAGGGCCACGAAGCCGACGAAGATGAGGCCGGTGACAGCCATCAGCAGCTTCATACCGATGGACGAGCGCACTACCGGCTTCGTTGCGGGGACGGTCGAGGTTGTCACCCTGGCAAACTACCGTGCCGCTGTGCCCCGTTCACACTTCCGGGGCGTATGCGGCGTGTGAGATTGCTCCGAATCGCGACTGGGGAGGGGTATGACGCAGGAACCACCCGTCACGCTCGCGCGGGCCATGACCGCGCGCGGCGAGATCGCGCTGCGCCGACGGGGAACCGGGCCCGGGGCCGTCCACGAGCTCGTCGTCGCCGGGATCTTCGCGATGGACTCCGTCGACGTGACCACCGAGGTCGCGTTGGCGCGCCGCGTCCTTGCCGGGGTGACCCGACCCGCGCGGGTGCTGGTCGGCGGCCTGGGGCTCGGGCATACCGCCCTCGCGGTCCTGGAGGACCCCCGGGTCCGCCGACTCGATGTCGCCGAATTGGAGCCGGATCTCCTCGCCTGGGCGCGCGCCGGGCTGGTCCCCTCATTGGCGGCGGTGACCGCCGACCCGCGCGTGCGGCTGGTCACCGGAGACGTCGCCGGGTTGCTGACGGAGGGCGACGGTGTCCAGGACAGGTATGACGCGATCCTCCTCGACGTCGACAACGGTCCGTCGTTCCTCGTGCACCCCCACAACGCGCGGTTGTATGCCGCGGACCACCTCCGCGCGACCCTCGCCCGCCTCGCCCCAGGCGGGGTGCTCGGAATCTGGGCGGCGCAGCGTGAGCCGGCATTGCTGGACCGGCTGCGGGACCTCGCCGGCGGGGCCGGGTGGCCCGCCGGGAGCGTGACTGAGGTCGTGATCCCGGTCGCCCGGGAGAGCCACAGGTTCGACTACGCGCTCTATCTGGCGACCGCGGCGTCGTAGAGCGCCTTCTTGGACAAACCGGTCTCGCCGGCGACTGCGGCGCAGGCGTCCTTGAGGCGGGCTCCCTCGGCAGTGCGGCGCCGCACGTCGGCCAGAGCCGTGTCGAGATCGGCGACGGCGGCGGGCGCACCGGCCACGACGAGGGTGATCTCGCCCAGGACTCCCCCGGCGGCCCAGGCGGCGAGGTCGGCGAGCGGTCCGCGCCGGATCTCCTCGTGGGTCTTGGTGAGTTCGCGGCATACGGCAGCAGGACGGTCGGCTCCGAAGGCGGCGGCCATGGCGGCGAGGGTGTCGGCGAGCCGGTGGGGCGCCTCGAAGAAGACCAGCGTCCGGCGTTCGGTGGCGAGCTCGCCCAGGGCGCGCGCCCGCTCCCCCGGCTTGCGCGGCAGGAACCCCTCGAAGCAGAAGCGGTCGACGGGCAGCCCCGAGACGGCCAGCGCCATCAGCACCGCGCTCGGTCCGGGGGCGCAAGTCACCTCCACACCGGCCGCGACCGCAGCGGCGACGAGCCGATAGCCGGGGTCGGAGACGGACGGCATCCCGGCATCGGTGACGAGGAGCACTCGCTCGCCGGCGGTGAGGCGCTGGACGAGGTCGGCGCTCGCCGCCGCCTCGTTGTGCTCGTGGTAGCTGACCAGGCGACCGGCGGGGGTCACCCCCAGCGCCGCGCACAGACGCCGCGTCCGGCGGGTGTCCTCGGCGGCGACGACGTCCGCGCCCGCGAGTTCGTGCACGAGCCGGGGCGAGGCGTCCCGCGGGTCGCCGATTGGGGTCGCGGCCAAGACGAGGGTCACGGGGGCATCCTGCCAGCCGGGCAAGCCGGGAGGGCGCGGTGGCATGGCCAGCCGGGGCCGGCGGCCGGGGATGCCGGGCGCGCGGGTTCCGGCGGTGCCCGGGAGGTCGGCATACCATGCCTGCGTGACCAGGACCGAGCAGCTGCGCGACCGCCTGCTCGGGGCGCCGATCGGTCAACCGGTCCTGGGCTGGGCCGGTCCGCTGCTGTTCGCGGTACTCGGCGGGCTCCTCCGCTTCTGGCGGCTCGACCGGCCGCACCAACTGGTCTTCGATGAGACGTATTACGTCAAGCAGGGCGTCTCGATGCTGGAGTACGGCGTCGAGATGCGCTGGCGTGGCGAGGGCAAGATCGTCGATCCGCTGTTCACCCACGGGAACCTCGATGTCTTCATCACCGACAACGGCGACATGGTCGTCCACCCGCCGGTCGGCAAATGGGTCATCGCGGTCGGCGAGTGGATCTTCGGGGGGACCTCGAGCTGGGGCTGGCGGTTCTCGGTTTGCGCGCTCGGGACGCTCTCGATCCTGATGATCGGGCGCATCGCGCGCCGGTTGTTCCGGTCCTCGCTGCTGGGGACGATCGCGGCCTTCCTCACGGCATTCGAGGGTCACCACTTCGTCCAATCGCGCACCGGTCTGCTCGACCTCATCCTGATGTTCGTCGTCCTGAGCGCCTTCGGGGCGCTGCTCATCGACCGTGACAACGCTCGCGAGCGGCTCGCCGCCCACGTCGGGCGGCTGTCCGTGCACACCTATGAGACGTGGGGGCCGGTCCTCGGTTTCCGTCCGTGGCGCTGGGTCGCCGGGGTCTGCCTCGGCCTGGCCACGGGAACGAAGTGGTCGGGGCTCTTCTTCCTCATCGGCTTCGGTCTGATGACGGTCCTGTGGGACATGGGGGCCTACCGGGCAGCAGGCGTGCGCCGGTGGGTCGCCTCGACCTTCCTGGTCCAGGCACCGATCGCCGCGCTCGTCATGGTCGGCTTGACGCTGGTGACCTACCTGACCTCGTGGACGGGGTGGTTTCTCAGCGCGGACGGCTACAAAAGGCACTGGGCCGAGACCCACCCCAGCAGCCACACCTGGATCCCCGCCGCGCTGCGCTCGCTCTGGAGCTATCACGTCGAGGCCTACCACTTCCACCAGACCCTCACCTCTCCTCACGACTACATGAGCAACCCGTGGGCGTGGATGGTCCAGGCCCGGCCCACGTCGTTCTTCTACGAAGGCCCCAAGAAGGGACAAGACGGCTGCACCGTCACCGAGTGCTCGAAGGCGATCTCCTCGGTCGGCACGATCACCATCTGGTGGCTGGCGACGATCGGGATCTTCTTCCTCGTCTATCACTGGGTGGCCCGGCGCGACTGGCGCGCGGGGGCCATCCTGTGCGGGCTGGCCGCCGGGTGGCTGCCGTGGTTCGACCTCCAGCACCGGACGATCTTCCAGTTCTATGCCATCGCCTTCCAGCCATGGGTGGTCCTCTCTGCGGTGTTCGTGCTCGGTCTCATCCTCGGCAAGGCCACCGACAGCCCCCGCCGACGACGCCTCGGCCTCCTTCTCGTCGGCGGATACTGCCTGGTCACCCTCGCGTTGTTCGCGTTCTATTGGCCGATCTACACCGCCCAGGTGATTCCGTACGACAGTTGGCGACTGCGGATGTGGTTCCCGAGCTGGATCTGACCCGTAGCTGGTTGGGCCCGCGCAGGATGGTCCCCGCGCGTCAGCGGTGGCCGCGGTGGGGCTGTCGGTGGTGCCGCTTAGAGTCCTGATCATGTTCCTCCTGCCCGGTGCGCCCCGCGCCACGATCAGCCCGTCCGACCTGCGGGTCGCGACCGGCTGCGAGTGGGCGCTGCTGCGGGAGTTCGATGCGGTCCTCGGCCGGAGTCCCCGTTCCTGCGCCCCCGATCCTCTGGCCCCCCGGCTCGCCACCTTGGGCGCGGCGCACGAGCAGGCGGTCGTGCGGGCCCTGGCCGCCGAGCACCCCGGGCGGGTGGTGACCATCGCACGGCCGGAACGGCATACGGCAGCCGGCATTGCCGACGCGGCGGAGGCCACCCTGGACGCCCTGGCTCGCCCGGAGGTCGAGGCCGTCTGCCAGGGCGCCATCGCCGACGACCGTTTCCTCGGGTATGCCGATTTCCTGGTCCGCGACCCGGACGGGCGGTGGGCGGTGTGGGACGCCAAACTCACCCGGGACGCGTCGGTCCCGGCGCTGCTCCAACTCGCGGCCTACGGCCAAGCCCTCCAGGCGGCCGGGATCGACCTCGCCCCCGACGCCGCGCTCGTTCTCGGCGCCGGTGACCGGGAGGAGTTTCCCCTCGCCGAGATCGTGCCGGTCTACCTGCGCCGCCGCGACCGCCTCGTCGACGTCCTCGACCGCCATCACGATGGGGAGGCCCCGGCCCAGTGGGGCGAGGGCGATGTCCATGCCTGCGGGCGCTGCCCCGAGTGCGCCGAGCAACTCGCGGCCACCCGCGACATCGGGCTCGTCGCCGGGGTTTACACCAGCCAGCGCAAGCGCCTCCTCGCCGCCGGGGTCGCCACCCTCGACGACCTCGCCGACCGGGAGGAGCCGGTCCCCGACCTCACCGACGCCCACCTCGCGAAACTCCGGGCGCAGGCCCGGCTGCAACGCCACCAACGCGACACGGGCGTGGTGTCGGCCGAGGTTTTCCGGCCCGAGGGGATTGCGGCGCTGCCCCCGCCGAGCGCCGGCGACCTCTTCTTCGACTTCGAGGGGATCCGCTGTGGAGCGAGCCAGGCTCACCACTGCGGGGACTCGAATACCTCTTCGGCGTCCTCGAATCCTCCATCGACGGGCAGCCCGGTGCCTACCGAGCGTTCTGGGCCCACGACCGCGCCGCCGAGAAGCAGGCCCTCATCGACTTCGTCGACTATGTGGTCCGGCGCCGCCGGGAATTCCCGGATCTGCACGTCTACCACTACGCCGACTACGAGCGGTCACGCTTGCTCGGGCTTGCGGCCAGGTACGCCGTCTGTGAGGCCGAGATCGACGACTTCCTCCGCGAGGGCGTCCTCGTCGATCTGTATGCCGTGGTCCGCGGCGCTGTCCGCGTCTCGCAGGAGTCCTATTCGATCAAGAAGCTCGAGCCCCTCTACATGGGGGCCGACCTGCGCGGCGGGCCGGTGGCCACCGCGGGCGACTCCATCGTCGTCTATCACGAGTTCGTCCAGGCGGGCATCGAGGGGCGGGTGGGCGAGGCCGAGCGGCTGCTCGCCTCGATCCGGGACTACAACGCCTACGACTGTCTCTCGACGCTGCGGCTACGGCACTGGCTGCTCGACCAGCTGCCGAACGCGGGCGCGACCGACGGCGCGACCGACGGCGCGACCGACGGCGGGGCCGGGGGCGGCGGGGACCGGGGCGGCATACCCCCCAGTGTCGGCGAGCGGCTCGACGCCCCCCAGCGACACGGGTCGCCCCTCTGGGCGGCGGCCGAGGAGACCGAGGCCCGGCTGCGAGACCTCCTGGGCGACACCCCACCGCACGCCCGCAGTGCCGACGAGCAAGCCCTCGCCCTGGTGACTGCGGGAGTGCAGTTCAACCGGCGGGAGGCCAAGCCGTTCTGGTGGCGCCATTTCGACCGCTTGCGTCACCCCCTCGACGAGTGGACCCACCACCCCGACGTCCTCGCTGTCGGGAGCGCCACGGTGGTGCGCGACTGGTTCACCGAGGGGCGGCAACGCAGTCCACGCCGTTTGCTCGACCTAGCCCTGGTGCGTGACGACGACGCCCCCACACCGCGGGTCGGGGAGAGCCTGTATGCCGTGTACGACGCCCCCGCCCCGGCCCAGTTCGCCCCCGAGTCACCGACGGTTCGAGTCGCCCCGACGACGGCCACCGTCACGGCGGTCATGGCCTCCGAGACGGGACTTCGGGTGGCGGCCGAGGAGGTCTTGCCGACGAGATTCGATCGGGTCGCCGAGTTCCCGGTCGCGCTGGTCCCGCGCCCAGGACCCGCGACCACCCATCTCGACGCCGCGCTCCTGGAGGTCGGCCAGATGTGCGCCGACACGTGGCCCCGGCTGCCCGACACCCCTGGACTGGACGTGCTGCGCCGGCGACCGCCACGGCTCCGGACCCGGGCGGAGCTGCCCCGCCTGGAGGGGTCCGACGACTACGTCCGGGCCATCACCGCCGCCGTCCTGGACCTCGACGACTCGTATCTCGCCGTGCAGGGCCCCCCGGGAACGGGCAAGACCTATGTCGCGGCCCATGTCATCGCCCGCCTGGTGGAGCGACACGGCTGGAAGGTCGGGGTCGTCGCGCAGTCTCATGCGGCCGTCGAGAACGTCCTGGACGCGGTAGTCCGCGCCGGACTCGATCCGCACCTCGTCGGGAAACAATCACAACACCGCGCCGAGCCGACGTGGACGGATCTGCCCGATCGGCAGCTCGCGCTCTTCGCCTCGGCGCGATCCGACCGAGGCTATCTCCTCGGTGGCACGGTCTATGACTTCACCCACCCGACGCGGGTCGCGCGCGGCCAGCTCGACCTGCTCGTCGTGGACGAAGCCGGGCAGTACTCCCTGGCCAACACCGTGGCCGCCTCCCTCGCGGCCCGCAGGCTGCTCCTACTCGGCGACCCCCAGCAACTGCCCGAGGTCAGCCAGGGAACCCACCCCGAACCCATTCACGGTTCGGCGCTCGGTTGGCTGGTCGAAGGCAGGCCCACCCTGCCGCCGGAGCGTGGCTATTTCCTCTCCACCACCTGGCGGCTGCATCCTCGCCTCGCCGAGCGGGTTTCCCGCCTGGCGTATGCCGGGTCCCTCGCCGCCCAGCCGGAGCGCACCACCGCCCGGTCCCTGGACGGCATCGCCCCGGGGCTGCACCTCCAGCACGTGGAGCACCGCGACAACACCGTGAGTTCGGCCGAGGAGGCCGATGCCGTGGTGGAGATCATCCGCGATCTCCTCGGGCGGTCATGGTCCGACCCGGACGAGGGGACAGGTGCCCGGCCCCTCAGCGCGGAGGACATCCTCGTTGTCACGCCCTACAACGCTCAGGTCACCCGGCTGCGGGAAGCCCTGGACAAGGCGGGGTGCAAACGGGTCCGGGCCGGGACCGTCGACAAGTTCCAGGGTCAGGAGGGTGCCGTGGTCCTCATCAGCATGGCGGCGTCGGCTCGCTCCGACGTCTCTCGCGGAGTGGCTTTCCTGCTCGACCGCAACCGGCTCAATGTCGCCCTCTCACGGGGGAAATGGGCGGCCTACCTGGTCTGCTCCCCCGAGTTGACCGACTTCGCCCCCCGCACGCCCGCGGAGTTGATGCTGCTCGGGAGCTTCCTGCGGCTGACCGAGCCCGAGTCGACCGAGCGCAAGCCGGCGGAGAAAAGGGGGCGGCCGACTAGGGGGCGGACGGCGAAAGCACTGCCCGGGGACCCGCGCGACCAACTCGTTTTCTTCTGAGGCCGGCTCTTCTGAGGCCGGACGGACAGGCCCGTCAGTCGATCGCTTCGGCCGCCCGGCCCTTGGCGATGTCCGCCGCCGCCTGCGCCCGCTCGTCCGGGGTCAACAAGTCGTCCGTGTCGTCCGGCGCAGGCTCGGAGTCCGCGAGCAGGTGGTTGCCCACCGCGTTCGACACTGCCGCAACGGGGACGGCGATCAGCGCTCCGACGATGCCCCAGAGGACGACCCCGGCGGCGATCGCGAGGATCACCGCGAGCGGGTGGACGCGGACCGCTCGGCCCAGGAGGAACGGCTGCAGGACGTGCGCCTCGATCTGCTGCACGGCGATGACCACGCCGAGCATGATCAGGGCGGTGATCGGACCCTTGGCCACCAGGGCGAGCAGAACCGCGACGATCCCGCTGACCAGGGCACCGACCACCGGGACGAATGCCCCGAGGAACACCAGCAACCCGATGCCGCTGGCGAAGGGCACCCCGAGGATGAACGCACCGAGGCCGATCCCCGTCGCATCGGTTGCCGCGACGATCGTCGTCGCCCGGCAGAACGCCTGCAGCTGACTCCAGGCGAGGGCACCGCTGGCGGTGACCTTCTCCCGCGCCGGCGCCGGGAAGAGCCGCACGATCCACGCCCAAATCGCCTTGCCCTCGAAGAGGAAAAAGAAGAGCGTGAACATCGCGATGAAGAACCCGGCGACGACATGGGTCACCGTCAGCCCGGCCGCAGCCGCCGTCTCCCCGAGATTCCCACTGCCCGAGACGGCATCCCGCAGCTTCTGGAAGTACTCCGCGAACTGGGTGTCGGTGACGTGGAAGGTCGTCCGGATCCAGTTGCGGATCTGATCGACGCCCTCGAGGGTCTGGTCGACGATGTCGTTGAACTGGGAGGAGAACCTCGTCCCGACGAAGGTCATCAGGCCGGCAATGACGGCCAGAGTGCCCACGACGGTGACGCCCGCCGCGGCCGCGCGCGGCAAATGCCGGTCGAGGCGCCGACAGGCGGGCTCCAGCAAGGCGGCGAGCAGCATGGCGACGATGACCGGGATGACGATCTCGGACATATGCCCGAGGACCCGGCCGAAAACATAGATCCCGAGCCCGATGACGAGCAGCCGAGCCGCCCACTCGCTGGCATCCCGCACCCCTTTGGGCACGGTTGAGATCCCGGACTCGGGCGTTTGCGGACTCACGGTAACCCCTGCTTGTCGGCTCCTGGACGATACGAGGGTATGCCGACTCGCTCGATTCTCGTGCCGTGCTCCGTCGGTGTTATGGTTCTGCTCGCACTTCGGGGCTGTGGCGCAGTTGGTAGCGCGTCTCGTTCGCAATGAGAAGGCCAGGGGTTCGAATCCCCTCAGCTCCACCCATCGCATCACCGGCTCGACGGAGCCCACCCAAAACACCGCCCTCCGGCAACGGATGACTCGCCCGACCCCGGTCCCGCCTCCTGCTGACTGCCCGGGGTATCTGCCCGGCGTGTCTGGTCGGGTTCTCCAGCACCGGTCACTATGCTCCCCCCGCCGTCGGGTCCGGCGGCAGGAGTGTGGAGGTGCCATGCCCAGGACCAAACGGGTCGCGCTCACCTTCGACGACGGCCCGGCCGAGAGCACGACGACCATCGTGGAGATCCTCGAGGCCAAGGAGGCGCCGGCCACCTTCTTCGTCGTCGGGCGGCGGGCGCGACGGCTGCCGGACGTGGTCCGGCGGGTGGCGGGATCGGCATACGCCGAGGTCGGAAACCACACGTGGAGTCATGCCGACCTGGTGACCCTGCCCGAGGAGGAGGTCCGCCACGAGATCACGCGGGCCAGTGACCTCCTGCGGGACCTCTGCGGCGCGCCCGTGACCGCCTTCCGGCCACCGCGCGGGCACCACGACCGGGTTGTTCGCGATATTGCCGCCCAGGCCGGACTCGACGTCATCCTGTTCAGCCTCAATCCCAAGGATTGGGCCAACCAGGACGCCGACGCCGTGGTCGAGACCATCCTCGGCCAGGCGCGCGATGGTGACGTCGTCGTGCTCCACGACACGCTCGTGGCCACGGCCGCGGCTGTCGGCCGCATCATCGATGGATTGCGCGAACGCGGATTCGTCATCGTTCCTCATCGTGAGCTGACCGGTGACCTCGCGCCCGGAACGTGGTCCGACGGTGCAACGTCCGGTGCCGTCCGCGCCGCGAGATACGCCCGGCGTCAGCCCCAGCGGCTGCGCGCACACGCCAGCAGACTGGCACGGTCGGCCGGTCTGCGTCCGGGTGCCATCACCGATTGACGGGCCTCAGCCCGAGGCGAGTCGGCGGCGTTCGTCGAGATCGGTCACGGGTGCATAGGGGCTGACCACGTCGTCGTCGTCGACGGCAGCGGCATACACGGCCTTGGCCTTGAGGGTGTAGGTCGGCGGCGGCACTGGCACCGGCGACCATCCCCCAACGACCTCCGGCGGGATCCCGCGCGCGGCGGCGATGGTGGCCTCGACGCTGGCGAGATCGAAGACCCGATCACGGGGCTCGGGACGCGCGCTCGCCGCAGCGGCCCCTGCGGAAGCCACGACCTCGCTGCTGGTCGCCACCGGCCGGGCAGCGTATGCCGCGGGCTCCCCCGCCGCTCGCGTGCCACCCGAATCTCCCCCACGCTGACCCGCCGCCGTGCGCTGGCCCGGGGTGCCGGTCCGGCCGGGCGCGGCCGGCCGACGAGCCGGGGGACGTCCACCTCGGGACGGTCGGGGGGACGGGCGTCGTGAGCTTCGGGGCGCCGTCGTCGCGGCGCGCGAACTGGCGGCCGGGTTTCCGGCGGCCGTTACACGGCCGTCGGCAGGGGCGCGGCCGTCCTGGCGCGCCATCCGCTGGGAGACCGCCGCGGCCGCGAGACGTCGCAGGCCGACAATCCCGGCGACCGCGACGAGCGCGAATAGCAGTGGAACTGCCCAGGAGAGCCAGCCGAACGCGGCGGCCAGAGCGGTGACCAGCGCGGCGAGGCCCCCGCCGAGGACGGCAAGACCGAGGACCGGCCGCAGCCTGGTGGAACGTCCGGCACCGGCCGCCAGAGCGCGAGTCGTGCGCGGCACCGCGCCGACGGCCTTGGGCATCCGGACCTTCGGGAGGGTCACCCCGGCAACCCGACGGCCCCGTCGCGGCCGGGAGGGCGACGTGGTGGCACCCACCTCGGGAACGGGGACAGCCATGGTGTCGCCGCCAGCCACCTCGCGAACCGCCAACCCTGTCGAACGGCGGTGCAGCGGAATCGATCCGGTCGTCGACAACCCACCCGACGCACTGGGACGTCCGGCCTTGGTCCGGTCCAAGACCCGCATGGAGGCCGAGAAGCGGTCTATCGTCCGGGCTGTCGAGAGGTGCTCACGGCGGCGCAGCCAGTGCTGCAGCAGATAGGCAGCCCAGATGGCGATGACCAGAACGAAGATCAGGCTGCTCGGCTGCACGAGGACAACTTATTGACGCCCTCCGGCCTCCCCGGGGACCTGTGCCGGTGTGTCGCCGATGTGTCGGCCGAGATTGGCGAGGACCCGGTCGAGGAGGCCGCCGGAGCCGAGATCCTCCCGGGTGACGGCGAAGGTCCGATGGTCGCGCCAGGCCCCGTCGATGTGCAGATAGTTCAGGCGCAGCCCCTCGTCGCGCATCCCGAGCTTGCGGACCACGGCCAACGACGCGGCGTTTTCCGGGCGGACGTCGATCTGGACCCGGTGCAGCCGGATCGGGCCGAGGGCGTGATCGGCGGCGAGCGCCACCGCCACCGGCGCCACCCCGCGCCCCGCGAATTCGCGACCCACCCAATAGCCCATAGTGCACGAACGGAACGCTCCCCGAGCGACATTGGCCAGTTGGAGTTGCCCCGCGAAACTCCCGTCGAGAGTGATGGCGAAGGAGTATGCCGTCCCCGCCCGCGCCGCCGCCCGCTGATCGCGCAGCATCCGGCGATAGGTCACCGTGGTCGCGATCCCGTCCGGATTCGTCGGGTCCCAGGGCCGCAACCAGTCCCGGTTGCGCGCCTTCACCGCGAGGTACTCGGCCCGGTCGCGTCCCCGCATGGCCCGCAGCGCCACCCGCCCCCCGCCCGGCAAGGCCGCCTCCAAATCGACCGGCCAGACGCGATCGCTCACCGGTGATCGCCGCCGCGGACCTGGCTGATCAGATGCGGCAGAACGGGTTCGAGGACGGCGAGCGCGTCCCGGACCCCGCCGGTGGACCCGGGCAGGTTGATCACGATGCATCGTCCGGTCAACCCGGCCAGCCCCCGGGAAAGCATCGCGGTCGGGACGGCGGCGGCCACGCCATACGCCCGGATCGCCTCGGCGATGCCGGGAATCTCCCGGTCCAGGACGGGGCGGGTCTGTTCCGGGGTGACATCGGTCGGCGCGCAACCGGTGCCCCCCGTGGTCAGGACGAGGTCGTATGCCGCGTCCACCGCCGCCCGCAGCGCCGCCCCCACCCCGGGTCCGTCGGGCACGACGACCGGCTCCTCGACATCGGCACCCCACTCCCGCAAGCTGGCGACGATCAGGGGGCCGCCACGGTCGGCATACACCCCGGTCGCGGCCCGGGTCGAACAGGTGACCACCCGGGCGCGCACACCGCTCAACGGCGCCAGGCCGGTTTCAGTGGTCACGGTTCGCGCCAATCCCCCGACCGGCCACCGGACTTCGCGGTGACGCGGATGTCGGTGATGCGGGCGTGCCGGTCCACCGCTTTGATCATGTCGATAACCGTCAGAGCAGCCACCGCGACCGCGGTGAGCGCCTCCATCTCGATCCCGGTGCGGTCTGCGGTCCGCACCGTCGCGGCGATATCGACCCCGTCGTCGGCGACGGCGAGGTCGACCGCCACCGCGTGCACGGCGATGGGATGGGCCAGCGGGATGAGGTCGGGGGTGCGCTTGACCGCGGCGATCCCGGCGATCCGGGCTACCGCCAGGGCGTCCCCCTTGCTCACCGTCCCCGCGCGAAGCGCCGCCACGGCCGCCGGTGACAGCAGGACCCGGCCCGCGGCCGCGGCTTCCCGGGCCGTCACGGCCTTGGCGGAGACATCGACCATGTGCGCCGACCCGTCGGCGCGCACGTGCGTCAGCCGGTCGCCGTCGCTCACGAGTCGCCGTCCAGGAGCCACACCTCGACCGCATCGCCCGCGGCCACCGCGGTCACCTCCTGCGGAACCAGCACCAAGGAATTGGCGCGGACGAGATCGTGAACGAAGTGGGAGCCTTGTCCCACAACGGGATCGACGATCCACTCCTCGCCATGGCGGGTGGTCACGGCGCGTGCGATCTGCGTGCGTCCGGCGGGGGATGCGAGCGGATGCCCCATGACGCCGGTGACGATCCGCCGCTCGTGGCTGCGCCCCATCATGGTCTCCAGGGCGGGCGCGACGAACATCGCGAACGAGACGAAGGCGGACACCGGGTTGCCCGGCAACGCGAACACCGGAACCGCCCGCGGTCCGAAGAGCCCGAACCCCTGCGGCTTGCCCGGCTGCATGGCGACCTGGACGAACTCGACGCCGTGGTTGCGCAAGGCCGCCTTGACGACGTCGTAGGCCCCCATCGACACCCCGCCGGTGGTGATCACCGCATCGCAGTTCGCCGTCGAGGAGCTCGCCGTCAAGGAGGACAAGACATCCACGAGATGATCCGGATCGTCGCCCAGGCTCCCGACGTGGACCACGTCCGCGCCCAACTCCTCGACGCACGCCGCCAGCATGGGCGCATTGGACTCGTGAATCTGCCCGGGGCGCAAGGATTCTCCGGGAGGCACGAGTTCGTCCCCGGTCGAGATGACGGCCACGCGCGGACGCGGGCGCACGGTCAGGTCGGCATGGCCCGTCGCGGCAGCGAGCGCGATCACCCGAGGATTGACCCTCGTCAAGGCCGGTATGACGACGGTCCCAGCGCGCACGTCCTCCCCGGCGGGCCGAATCGAGCGGCCGGGCGGGACCGCGTCGTACACTGCCACGTCCCCCAGACCGCCGTCGGTGCGTTCGACCATGACGACCGCGTCGGCGCCGGCGGGCATCATCGCCCCCGTCATTATCCGGACGGCCTCCCCACCCCCAGGGTGTATGCCGCGGCGTCACCCCCCGCGGCCACCTCCCCGATCACCCGCAGCACCACCGGGGTGTCAGTGCTGGCACCGGCGACATCGGCGGACCGGACCGCGTAGCCATCCATCGCCGAATTGTCGAAGCCCGGAAGGTCCACCGCCGCAACGACATCGACGCAGGTGACCAGCCCGCGGCAGGCGGACAGGGGGCAGTCGCGTGGGGCCAGTGGGCGCACCGCGGCGAGGATTGTCGCCCGGTGCTCCGCCAGCGACCTCATCCGATCGTGCCCTCGTCGGCCGCGCCGACGTCGGTCGTGTCCTCGCCGGACCTGCCACCCAGGACACTCCCGTCCGCGATGTCCCCGTCGCGGGTGACCTCGACATCGCCGACGCAGCGCACCCCGGCGCCGAAGGTCGCGTCGCCGGTGACGGTCAGCGAGGTGCAGTCGCGCATCGAGGGCACGCCGTGCGGGAAGCGCGCCTGGAAATCCGGGACCATGGCGTAGGCGGACGACAACAGGATCGACGGCTCGGGGTGGTCGATGGTCGAGACGAGATTGGCGTCGTCGTCGAGATCGAAGACGTCCGATTGGACCAGCAGCAACTCATTGGTCGACTTCACCGGCCGGAACCGGCTGCGCGGCACCGCGATCGCGCGCGAACCCGGGAACACCTCGATGGCCGCCCCCATCGCGGACTCGATCTGGATGACCTTCGTCGAGGACTTGTCGGTCGGGTCGACCGTCTTGCGGTTGACGATGATCGGCAGTTCGAGCACCCCGCCGCGCTGGTCGAGCAGCCCGGCGAGGACGTCGAGATCGACCCAGATGTTGTTGGCGTGGAAGAGCGGGTGACGGACGTTGTCCTGGAAGTAGCGGTCCTCCCCTGGCGCGACCATGGCACTGTCGCGCAGGACCAACTGGCCGTCGCTGCGCCGGACCGCGAGGTGACCACCCTTGCGGTCGTTGGCGGTTCGCTCACAAACCTCCGCGGCATACGGGACGTCGTCGGCGAGCAGCCAGGCGGCGATATCGGGATCGCACGTCGCCCCGAGGTTGTCGGCGTTGGCGAGGAAGATGTAGCGGATTCCCTTCTCCCGCAGTCTGTCCAACACCCCGGTCGCGGCCAGGGAGGTGTAGACGTCGCCATGACCAGGTGGGCACCACTCGAGCGAGGGATCGGCTGGCCAGTGGACAGGTTCGAGGGTGTCGGCGGTGAGTTTCGGCTCGGCGTTCTGGACGAAGTCGAGCGGCAGCCCATCGACGGGGAGGTCGGGATAGGCGGCCAGCGCGGCGAGGGACTCCTCCCGGGTCCGGAACGAATTCATCAGCAGCAGCGGCAGATCCACCCCGAAGCGGGCGCGCAGCGCGAGCACCTGCCGGGCGATGATGTCGAGGAAGGTCAGGTCCCCGCGCACCTTCAAGACGGTCTTGGGACCGGTCAGCCCCATGCTCGTCCCGAGCCCACCATTGAGTTTGACGATGGCCACGCGGCGCAACGCCTCGCGCCGCTCCTCCTCGCTGGCCTCGACCTCCCCCAGAGCGGGCACTCCGGTCAGCGGCGCGATCGTCGACTCGGGGATCAGCCCCTGGGCACCCCCCTCGAGCATTCCGTAGAACCGGTCGAACGCCTTGATCGCCACCGGGTCGATGCCCCGCCGCTCCATCGCCCTCCGGGCTGCCGCCAGACCCTCCGCACTCATGACCGCCAGCCTACGATGAAGCCCGATGCCCAGCGCCAAACAACTCCTGCGGGCCGAGCGGCGAGCCGCCCGGCGGGAGATCGTCGCGGCCCGGGACCGGGCCGCCGACGGGGAGCGGCTCGCGCTCCACCTCGACCCCCTGCTCGACGCGATGGCGATCGGACCCGGGGAGGTGGTCACGGCATACGACCCCCTCCCAAGCGAACCCGACGTGGAGGCCGTATGTCGCCGGCTCACCTCCCGCGGCGCCCGCGTCCTGGTCCCGATCACCCTCCCGACCTATGACCTCGACTGGGCGGACCGCGCCGATCCCGCGCGGACCCCCCTCGGGCTGGATGCCCACGCCGCGTGCCGCCTGCTCCTGATTCCCGGGCTCGCCGCCGATCGGACGGGGGCCCGGCTGGGTCAGGCCGGCGGCTGCTATGACCGCGCCCTGCCTCGCGCCGACACCCGGGCCACGGTCGTCCTCGTCCTCCACCCCGGCGAGCTTCTCGATGCGTCCATCCCGGTCGACCCATGGGACCAACCGGTCCACGCCGTCCTCAGCGCCGACGGCCTGACCTGGCTAAGGCCCCGACCATGAGTACCCTCCCGGCCGGAAGTGACGCCGCCACTGCCGGGTTCAGCCTCGCCTCGCTCACTCCGGTGCTCCTGCTCGGCTCGCTCATCCTCATCGTGTGCGTCCTGGCGATTCGGCTCTCCAACCGGACCGGGTTGCCGTCTCTGCTGATCTATCTCGGCGTGGGGCTCGTGATCGGCGAGTCCTCCGTGCCGGTCGACGTGACCTCCGCCCAGCTGACCCAGGCCCTCGGCTATTGCGCCCTCATCGTCATCCTCGCCGAGGGCGGGCTGACCGATCAGTGGCGGTCGATGCGGCCGTCGATCGTCCCGGCCACGCTCCTGGCGACGGTGGGGGTTGCGGTCTCGATCGCTGTCGTCGCGGTCATGACCCGCCTCCTCCTGAACTGGTCGTGGACCACCGCCCTGTTGGTCGGCGCGATCCTCTCCTCGACGGATGCGGCCGCCGTTTTTTCCGTGCTCCGCAATGTCCCGCTGCCGCGGCGCCTGGTCGGGATGCTCGAGGCAGAGTCGGGGTTCAACGACGCCCCGGTCGTCATCATCGTCGTGGCGCTCGCCGAACAGGCCGCGCACCCGGGCACCGGCCATCACCCCCTCGTCCTCCTGGCGCTCGCCGCCATCGAGTTGGTCGGCGGTGCCGCCATCGGTCTCGCGGTGGGCTGGGTGGGCAGTTCGGCCCTGCGGCATTCCGCCTCCGGGTCCTCGGGGTTGTTCTCGCTCGGCATCCTCGCCGTGACCGTCCTGGCGTATGCCGTGGCCACCACCGCGCACACATCCGGGTTCATCGCGACCTACCTCAGTGCCCTGGTCATCGGCAGCCGGCGCCTGCCGCATCGCCAGGCCGTGCACGCCTTCGCCCAGGCGGCGGGCTGGCTGGCGCAGATCGGGCTATTCGTCCTCCTCGGGCTCTTGGCCAAGGCCGACCGGCTCGTGGAACATCTCGTCCCCGCAGTCATCGTCGGCCTGGTGTTGCTCCTGCTGGCCCGCCCGCTCTCAGTGGCCGCATCCGTGGCGTGGTTCGGCCTGAGCCTGCGGGAGCAGGCCTTCCTCTCCTGGGCCGGCTTGCGAGGGGCCGTCCCCGTTGTCCTGGCCACCGTCCCGGCCACCGCCGGCGCGCCCGGACTGGACTGGATCTTCGACCTGGTCTTCCTCCTCGTCGTCATCTTCACTTTGCTCCAGGCCCCGACGCTGCCGTGGGTCGCCAAGCGCCTCGGCGTCGTGGAGAGCCATCGCTCACGCGAGTTGTCGGTGGAGTCGACCCCGATCGAGGAGCTCGACGCCCAACTCCTCCAGGTCGACGTGGGCGAGGGATCGATGCTCCACGGGGTCGCGATCTTTGAACTGCGCCTTCCCGTCGGGGCCAATGTCACCTTGGTGGTCCGCGACGGCCAGGGGCTTGTCCCGAGCGGCCGGACGATCCTCCGGCACGGGGATCAACTGCTCGTCGTCACGACGGACGCAGTCCGCGACCGGGCGGAGACGCTGATCCGGCGGGTGAGCGAGCACGGGCGCCTGGCGGGGTGGTCACGTCCGCGGGCGCTGCAGAAGCGTCCCGGCCGGGCGGGATTCGGGACCATCGGCGGGACCCCGGGCTTCGACGACGACTGACGACCCCGCGGGAGTCCCGGGGTCCCCACCGCGGAACCGGAATAGGGAGCGCGAGCGCGCGGCTTATACTCGGCAGCCGACCGCCCCGCGCGCGCCCGACGGCTTGGGCCGCGGGGACCACAGATCCAGGAAAGGGCAGCCCGTGCCGACCTATGCGTACGCATGCGCCGACTGCGGTCACCAGTTCGACATCGTCCAGTCCTTCAGCGACGACGCCTTGACCGTGTGCCCCGAGTGCGAGGGTCGGCTGCGCAAGCAGTTCAGCGCGGTCGGGGTCGTGTTCAAGGGCAGTGGGTTCTATCGCACGGACTCCCGGTCGGCGCAGAAGTCGACCGCGGCCGCTGCCACGAAGGCGAAGTCGGGGGACTCCGCGTCGTCGAGTTCCTCGGGGGGCTCATCGTCGGCCGGTGGATCGTCGGGTGACTCCGCCGGTGGCTCCACCACCTCCTCCGGGACCGCGACCACCGGCTCGTCGCCGTCCTCGTCCACAGGGTCCTCGACCATGGTTTCGGCGTCGTCCACAGCCTCGTGAGGTGAGGCTCCGCGGGAGGGGGGCCCGCGGCATACAGTCGAGCCATGACTCTCCCGGATCGTCCCGACGCGGTGGCCGAGATCGGTGTGATCGGCGGCTCCGGTTTCTATTCGTTCCTCGACGACGCGCGGGAGTATGCCGTCGACACCCCCTTCGGGGTGCCATCCGACCCGCTGGTGGTCGGCGAGGTGGCCGGCCGCCGGGTTGCCTTCGTCGCCCGCCACGGCGGCGGGCATCGGTTCCCGCCACACCGGGTCAACTACCGCGCCAACCTCTGGGCGCTGCGGTCGCTCGGGGTTCGGCAGGTCCTGGCGCCGTGCGCGGTGGGGTCGCTGCAATCGCACCTCGTGCCGGGGACGGTGGTGGTCCCCGACCAGGTCGTCGACCGGACGTGGGGGCGGGCCCACACGATCTACGACGGGGAGGGGGCGGTGGTCCATGTCGGGTTCGCCGACCCCTTCTGCCCGACCGGGCGGGCGACTGTCCTGTCGGTGACTGCCGCCGCGGGTGATCCGGCCGTGGACGGCGGCACCCTCGTAGTCATCAATGGCCCGAGGTTCTCCTCCAAGGCCGAGTCACGCTGGCACCAGGCGGCGGGGTGGAGCCTGGTCGGGATGACGACGATGCCGGAAGCGGCGATCGCCCGCGAACTGGCCCTGTGCTTCACCACGATCGCCCTCGTCACCGATCACGACGCCGGTGTGGACGGACACGAGTCGGTGACCCTCGAGGCGGTGCTGGAGGTCTTCGCGGGCAACATCGGCCGACTCAAGGCCACCCTCCGCTCGGTGATCGCGGCCTTGCCGCCCACCCAGGATGACCCGGTCGCGCAGTGCCCGTGCCGGCGCGCGCTCGACGGGTTGAGGTTGCCGTTCGTGTTGCCGTAGGCGGTGCCCGCGCGGGGGCGGGTGAGGAGCGGGTGCGGCTGCGGGGAGCGGGTACGACTGCGGGGCAACGACGTTCATAGGGGGACGGGCGATGGGGTTGATAGCGAGAGGGCGTGGCGCCGGCGTCACGCTGCTGCGCATGGATGGGCCATTCGGGGCATTGGCCGGGTCGAGCCGGAAGGCCGCGCACCGCCGGACGCTGCTGCGCCGGGTGGCCTCGACAATGCTCATCCTCCTGGCCGTGCTCGTCGTCCTCGTTCGACCGGGGCCGCTGCGCTCCCTGGCGCGCGACCCGGCGCCGACCACGGCGAGCTCGCACCCGAGCGGGTCCGATACCGGCCTCCTCGGAAGCGCACCCGGGGTTTCGGGGACGAGCGGCGCCGGGGAGGGAGCGAGCCCGGGGGGCGGGGGATCGGCATACGGCCAGGGCGGGGGCGTCACCTCGTCGGCGGCGACGGGGATGCCCGGTGTGGTTGCCCTCGGCGGGTTGCGGGGCGCGAGTTCGGTCCCGGACGGCACGGTCGGCATGTCGGTGCCCGTCCTCGATCCGACCATGGCCGCCCGGCTGCGGGTGGGTGATGTCGTCGACGCCTACGCCCCGGGGTCCAAATCGCCCGTAGCCCGTGCGGCGCGCGTCCTCGACATCATCGGTGTCCGGGACCTCGGAGCGAGTCCGGGGTATGCCGCGGACTCCACCCCCGGGGCCGGCGCCGGCACCGCTCCCCTCACCGCGGCCTATGTTTTCTTGGCTGTCGCCCCGGCGGACGCGCCCCGGCTCGCGGGGCGACGTGCCGACCCCAGTTCCGGCGGATTCTGGCTCGCGGTCCGCGGCTCGGCGCCGGCGTCGGCCCGCAGCCCTTGACACGATATGCGCGTGGGGCCAGCGCACCCGGCCGAGGGTGTGCCCGCGTCTGCGGACGACACACCCGACCCACGCGGCTCACGCGCTTCAGCAGGAACTTTTCGTCGGCGTCGGATACAGTTCTCAGCGCCTCGGACGCATCGCAGCGAACCCGACGCCCGAGCCCCCGGGACCGTGGGCCGGCTCGGACACCCCCAGAAACAAAGGATCCAAAAGACCCATGAAGGGTTTCAAAGAGTTCATCATGCGCGGCAACCTCGTCGAGCTTGCCGTCGCGTTTGTCATCGGTGCGTCGTTCGCGACCGTTGTCAAGGCCTTCACCGATGTGTTCATGTCGCTGCTCGGCAAGTTGGGCGGCAAAAGGAACTTCGACGCGTGGCGTCCGGGTGACGTGCCTTTCGGGGCGTTCCTGACCGCGCTCGTCGCCTTCCTCATCGTCGCGTTCATCATCTACTTCTTCGTGGTCAAGCCCTACGAGGCGGCCAAGGCCCGCTTCTCGCCGGCCGTCGAGGACGAGGCTCCCGACGCCAACACCGTTCTCCTCACCGAGATCCGCGACGAGCTTCGTCGCCGCTGAGCCCGACCGCCACACGCGGTAGCTCAACGGTCCCCGGTCGCTTACCCGCGACCGAGGACACACGCCGAAACGGCGGGTGGAGTGCACACTCCGCCCGCCGTTTCGCGTTGTCGCCTGGCCTCGTTCACTCCCAGTGCGGGGGACGATTCTCTTGAAGCCATCGGTCGTGGGCCCCACCAGAGTCACGCTCGCCCCACCCGGCATCGGTGTCATCGCGCGTCTGCTCCGGACGGGAGGCGCGGGTCGGCTTGTCGTCGGACGGCGGGATCGGCGTCGACGGCGCCATCCTCACGACCCCGGACTGCCCGATCGTCGTGGGCCCCGACGCGGCCCGCCTCGGACCCCCCTGACGAGGGGCAGCCGATTCGGCACCGCCGGCGGGGACAGTCGGTCGAGAACGCAGGCCCTCCAGCGCCGCGACGATCCGGGCCTCCTCTCGAGCCGGGTCACGGAACAGGTCCACGCTGGCGACCCGGATCGCTCGCCAACCGAGGCGGTGGAGTTGGGCGATCCGTAGTCGTTCGCGCATGCGCACACCCCCCGCCCGGGCGTATGCCGCGCCGTCCAGTTCCACCGCCACCATCGGGCTGCGGCGGGTGAACTGGTCGAAGACGGCGAGTTCCACCTGCGAGTGCGCGTGGTCGGGTCCCAAGCCGGTGCCGATGTCGGGGTCGGACGGGTCCGGCGCGCCGTCGCGAGACCCGGACACTCCATAGCCCTCGATGACCCCGAGCCCGCGGGCCCGCAGCCGGCGGGCGAGATCTCTGGCCAGCACCGATACCCGGCCGTCTGTGGGATCCCGGTGCGAGGCCAGGAGGGTGGTGAGAAGCGGCATCCGCTGCGTCTCGTCGGATGTTGTTGCCTCGTCGGGAATGGCGTGGAGGACGGCCAGTCGCGCCCGGGCACACCCGAGAGCGGCGGTCAGCGCCCGCGCGTCGAGCATCCCGGCCGAGCCGCGGTCGAGGACGAGCACGATCCCGTCGCGCGTCTCACCGGCGCAGCTGGCGAGATCGAGGACGGTCAGGGGCTCCGGCAGGTCATCGCGCAGGGCCGTGGCATCGGCGGAGGTGGCCGCCCGGCGAACGGCCTCGCGAACGCGTTGGCCCACGGCCGAGGACGCCACCACGACCGCCGCTGACTCGCGGGGAGCTGCCCGGATCCAGTCGAGCACCCTCGCCGCGGCCGCGGCCGCCAATGCCTCGTGCTCCCGCGCCTCCTGCTCCTGCTGCTCCCGCGCGTCACGCTCCCGCGTGCCAGGCTCCCGCGTGCCAGGCTCCCGCGTGTCGTTCGCCCCCGCCTCGCCCGAGTGCTCGCTTCTGGGCTTACTCGGGGCCTCGCCGTGCTCGTTTCTGGGCTCACCTAGGGCCTCGCCGACGGCCGGTCCGACGGGCCCGAGCGGCGGGACGGCGATCCGCTCGATCGCGATCCCGTCGACTCCGCGGGGCGCGGGGAAGGTGCGCATCGCTCCGTCGTACGCCACCGCATTCACCGCGGCGACGAGCCGCGGATCGTGCGAGCGGTAATGCCACGGCAACGTGAACACGGGGAGGGTCCGGGAGGCGAGGTCGAGGAGGGAGGGGGTCGGCATACCGGCTGGTCGTCCACCGGCAACGGCGGTGAACGGGCGCGGTCCCGGCAGGCGCGAGTCCCCGACGATGACCGCCTGCGGGGCCCGGGCGAGGGCACCGGCCGCCTGCGCGGCGCCGACGCTGCCGGCTTCGTCGACGACGACGACGTCGAAGGCGAGATCGTCCGGGACGAGGAGGCCCACGGCATATGGCGAGACGACCCAGATCGACGGCTCGGCACCGACCGTGCCGGCCGCAAGACCGAGCGCGAGGGCGTGCTGGAGGGCAGCATCGGCCGCGCGGAAGCGCGCCGCCGCCGCCCGGATGTCCCTGCCGGCTGCCGTCGCGTAGGCCGGGTCGGCCGCCGTCACGGCCTGGAGCACCGAGGCCCACCAGACCAGGTCGACCTCCGCGGCGACGCGATCGGCGGGGACGGCGCGGGCGGCGAGATCCTCCACCAGGGCGCCCAGGCCCGCGGTGCGGGCGGCCACCACGACAGGCATCGTCGCCGCGAGGACGTCGAGCCGGTCCCCGGCATCGCCCAGCCGCCGGATCAACCCCGACAGTTCCCGCATCGGGATGTCATAGAGCGAGGGCGAACCCGCTGGCCGCACCAGCCGGGCCGACAACACGTGGACGTGGGCGGCGACGACGTCGTATGCCGTGTGCGCCCGCGCGAGATCGACGACCTGCCCCGGCATGACCCGGGACCCGCGTACCTGATCCCAGAGGGGCTTGACCTGCCGGGCGCGCTCGAGGAGCAAGGTGCCAGCCTCGGGGGTGGCCCCGGGGCGCAGCAGCCCTTTCAGCGCCCGCCCGAGGCGCCAGCGGTCCCGCGACCCGCCCTGCGAGGCCCGGATGAGGTCGTCCAGGGGTGCGTCGAAGACGGAGAGCCGGAATACCTCCAGCACCGCGCGGATGCCGTGCATCTCCACGACGAAGTCCCGGTAGTGGCCGAGCGTGGGGAGCGCGGGCACCGAGACGCCAGCGAAGACCTCGTCGAAGACCGTGCAAGCGGGTCAGTTCCTCGCTCGAGAGACCCCCGAGGGCGGCTCGCACCCGGGCTGCGTCGCTCGCGTCGAGGACGTCGGCCCCCCACCACGGATCGCGGTCGCGGTCTGCCGACCACGCGCCGGCCGCGGCGATCGCGGTCAGTTCCCGGGACCAGTGCTCACGGGCGGCCGGATCCAGGGCCGCCAGAGCCGGGCCTCCCAGCCGGATCTTCGACCTCGGCGGCGGGTCGGCACTCGCGAGCGCGACCAGCCTCGCCTGAATCTCATCGAGGCTGACTCCCCAGGGGGACCGCTCGGCGTGCATCCGGACGACATGGGCGTGGAGGTGGTCGCGGGCATCGATCCAGGCCGCCATCGTTTCCGTGTGGAGATCGGCGTCGAGAGGCGAGTCATCGATGGGCGAGTCGTCGAGGGGCGAGACGTCATCACTCTCCCGCCCGGTATGCCGATCCAATCCCCCCGCCCCCGGCACCCGCGACGCCGGGGCGGGCCCGCGCCGGGTCGCGAGCCAGGAGGCCCCATCGGCCTCGGGCTCGTGGACGAGGTGGCCCAGGCCGAGGTGCTCCAGCCGCCCGACGACGGCCGCTCGGGCACCGCG
The DNA here is from genome assembly GCA_016702415.1 of Nostocoides sp. Taxonomy (GTDB): domain Bacteria; phylum Actinomycetota; class Actinomycetes; order Actinomycetales; family Dermatophilaceae; genus Nostocoides_A. The sequence goes on along the minus strand of JADJEA010000001.1, from coordinate 994,321 downwards.
CGTGGGGGCGACGACGAGCGTCCTGGCACCGACGCGCGCCAGGTCGGCAGCGAGGTTGACGATCGTCTGCGACTTGCCCGTCCCCGGCCCGGAGTCGATCACCAGACTGGTGCCCGCCCGCACGGCCTCGAGGACGGCGACCTGCGCGGGATCGGCGTCGAGGACGAAGATCTCGTCCGGATTGGTGGGCACGCCCTCGACCGCCGCTCGCGGCTCACCGAGTGTTTCCCCACTCGGCGGTTCCCCACCCGGCGGCTCTCCACCCGGCGGCTCCGCACCCGGCCGGTCCCCAGCCAGCCACGGACCGATGACCGGGTGCGCGGCGAACCTGCTCTCGGCGCGGACGAAGTCGTTGACGGCGGCGACCTTGGCGGCGTGCACGGTCGCGATCCGCAGCGTGCGGTTCAGGCGCCAGCCGGGGATGTCTTGCGCGAGCGCGTCGAGGACGACGAACGCATTCTTGACGTCCCACCCGGCGCCACGGCGCGACATCGCGACCAGGTCGGCCGCATCGATGGGCACGCGGTGGATCACCGTCAGATAGGTCTCCAGCGCGGGATTGACGATCAGGTCACCGACAAGGTCGACGTCGAAGTCGCTCCCGGCGACGTCCACCGGCCGGACCCGGCAACGGCGCAGAAAAACCGGCGCGTCTGCGGTGCCGGTGTCGTCCTCCCCCCACCGGGCACTGCCGAGCGCGAGATAGCAGCCCGGCAGCCCGCGCTCCCGGTCCAGCTCGAGTTCCTTGGCGCGCAGCAGCGCGGCGTGGGTAAGGGCGCGCGCCTGCGAGGCCGGCTCGCGGAAGAGCTGCGTCAGCCGGGTGTCACCGCCGGCGAGCAGGCGCGCCAGCCCGCCGGGATGGGCATTCGTCAGATCGATGGACACCCCGTCCGCCGACCAGAGGAGGGCGTCGGGGGTGCCGGTCGCCATGACCTCGTCCCGCCATCTGTCGACCACGGAGCCGGTGTCCGGCCTCATCCCCGCAGGTGGGGGCGCGCTGGGCTCGGCTGCGGTCACGGGCACAGGCTAACGCCGTCGCCCCGGAAGGGCGCTCCAGCCGGCGATGACGACAAGGACCGCACCGATCAGGCAGAGGTGAGCGAGGCGGGCATACCCGAGTCGCTCGACGACCACCCCGGCGGCGGCACCCCCCGCGGCAGCCGCCAACCCCATGACCAGGTCGGCGACCCCCTGGGCGGCGGGACGCTCGTCGACGGCGACCCCGAGACGAGCAGGAGCGACCCGGCCACGAAGGTCGCCGACCACCCAGACCGAGCAGGAACAGGCCGAGCGCGAGAAGGTGGGAATACCCATGGGACGCGATCCCGGCCAGTCCCGTCGCCAGCACGAGGACCAGCCCACCCCAGAGGGAGACGACCGCGGCACCGAACCGGTCGGCGGCCAGCCCCATGAGCGGCGCGAACGCGAACATCCCGAGGATGTGGCCGCTGATGACCAACCCGATGACGGTCAACGTCGCGTGCCCGTGACGCAGGTGAAGCGGCGTCATGACCATGACGGCGACCATGACGATGTGTCCCAGGGCCATGACGACGACCCCGAGGCGGGCCTGCCGGTGCGCCCGGATGGCCCCCATCCCTCGCGAGAGAGAGCCGCGATGACTCGGGGCGGGCCGGTCCGTCAGTGCGCGCGCCAGCAGCAGGGGGTCGGGCCGCAGGAAGACACACATCACGGTGGTGGCCACGGTCAAGGCGACCGCGCTGACGACGAACGGACCGACAAGGACGTCGAGGTGCAGCGCCCGGGCGAGCGGCTGCGCCGGACCGGCGAGATTGGGTCCGAGGACCGATCCCACCGTGGTCACCCAGACGACCAGCGAGAGGTCCCGGCCGCGGTGTTCCGGCAGCGCGAGGTCGGTCGCGGCATACCGGGCCGCGCTGTTGGCGGCGGTGGCGGACCCGGAGGAGGGCGCTGCCGAGGAGGAATACCGCGAAGCTGCTGAGGGCGGCCGCAAGGACGATGAGGACGGCCCCGGCGACGGCGAGCAGGTAGGCGATCGTCAGCGACGGCCGACGGCCCGCCCGCTGTGCAAGCGCGGCGATGGGCACCGCGAGCAAGGCGGCCCCGAAGGTCTGGAAGGTCCCGCCCAGTCCGGCGAGATCGGTGCGTCCGCTGATCTTTTCCGCTAGCAGGGAGCCGACGGTGGCCCCCGCGGACAGGCCGACGCCCCCGAAGACCTGCGTGGTCATCAGCGTCCGGACCGTATGCCGCTGGGCCCCCTCCCGGTCCACACCCACCCGGGCCGCTGTGCTCACCCGGCCCACCCTAGCCACCCGGGGTGCCGCACCACCCGGGTGTCCAGGTCGTCGGCAGGTCGGGGTCCGGGCGTCAGGTGCCCAGCGCGAGGGTGGCACCGAGGGTGATCATGAGGACGGCGATGATGCCGTCGAGGACCCGCCACGCGACCGGCCGTTCGAAGAGCGGCGCGAGGAGGCGCGCGCCATACCCCAGGGCGCTGAACCAGAGCAGCGAGGCGAGCGCCGCGCCGGCGCCGAACCACCACTTGTGGGCGCCGTGCGACGTCGCGACCGAGCCGAGGAAGACGAGGGTGTCGAGATAGACGTGCGGATTGAGCCAGGTGAACCCGAGCACGGTGAGCACGGCGACCCGCAGGCTGACCGGCCCGGGCACGCGGCCGGGCGCGTCAGCCCGGGTGGTCTGCGGCGCGACCTCCCCCACGCAGGTCAGCCGCCCCACTGGTATCCACGCTCGGCCGGCCGGGCCAGCGCGCCGCCCGGCCATGAGGCCATAGGTGATCAGAAAGGCCGCGCCGAGCCACCGGATGGCAGTCATCAGGCCGGGGCGGCGGCCACGACCGCGCCCATCCCGCCCACCCGGCGGCGATGAGGACGGCATCGGAGACCGCGCAGATGGCGACCACCGGCAGGACATGGCTGCGCTGGATGCCGAGGCGCAGGACATAGGCGTTCTGGGCGCCGATGGCGATGATCAAGGCGGCCCCGGTGAGCAGGCCGCTCACCGCCGAGGAGAGAGGCGATTCCATGTCCAGGACCGTAGCCCCGGGGGCATCATGAGCACCAGCGCAGATTCCTGATCCATCATTAGCATTTCTTCATGGACATGAGCCTGGACCAGCTCCGCACCCTGGCCGCCGTGATCGACGAGGGGACCTTCGACGCGGCGGCGACCCTCCTCGGGGTGACACCGTCCGCGGTGAGCCAGCGCGTCAAGGCACTCGAGACGACCGTCGGGCGGGTCCTGGTCACGCGCACCCGGCCGGTGCGCCCGACGGGACCGGGCGGCATACTGCTCCGGCTCGCGCGGACGGCGATCCGCGCGGCCGCGGATGCGGCTCTCGAACTCGGGTTCGCCACCGACTCCCCCGTCGCCCGGCTGCCCATCGCGGTCAACGCCGACTCCCTGGCCACCTGGTTCCTGCCCGCGCTGGCCCGGATGCCCGCCCGCCACCGGGCGGTCTTCGATCTCCACATCGATGACCAGGACCGCACCGACGAACTCTTCACGTCCGAATCCGTCCTCGCGGCGGTCACCTCGGTCGGGCGTCCGGTCGCCGGGTGCTCCGTGGTGCCGCTGGGCTCGATGCGGTATGCCGCGGTCGCCGCCCCCGACTTCGCCGCCGCGGCCTTCCCGGACGGACTGACCGCCGCCCGGCTCGCGCGCGCACCCGTGGTCGTCTTTAATCGCAAGGACTCGATGCAGCACCGGTTCATCGCCGACCTGACCGGCGAAATGCTCACTCCGCCAACGCATTATGTCCCGTCGGCAGCCGACTTCGCCCGTGCCATCCAACTCGGGCTCGGCTGGGGACTGATCCCGGACCTCCAGTATGCCGCGCTCCCCTCCCCCTCCGGCCTGGTCCCGCTCGTGCCCGACCGGCCGGTCGATGTGCCCCTGTATTGGCAGGTCTGGCCCCTGGACTCCCCGCCCCTGCGGGCATTGAGCACGGCGGTGCAGGCTGCCGCGGCGACGGCCCTTCGACCTCCCGGCTGAGTCGCTCGGACGGCGGCGCAACGGCGAGCGGGCCGGGCATCGGCGCCGCCACGCCGGCGGGTCAGCGCCTACGGTGAGCGCATGGCCAAGCCCACCGCCGCCGAGGTCGTCGCCGGCGACCGAACCGTCCGCGTCAGTTCCCCGGAGCGGGTGATCTATCCGGCGACCGAGTCGACCCCGCAGGTCACCAAGCTGATGGTCGCGGAGTACTTCGCCGCCGCCGGCGACGGCCTCATGCGCGCTGCGGGAGCGGCCCACCGCTCTGGAGCGCTGGACCAAGGGCGTCCACCCGGGGATGACCCTGGGCACCGGTCGCCCCGGTGAGAAGTCGGATGCGTTCTACCAGAAGCGGGTTCCGGTCGGCGCGCCCGACTATCTCCAGTCGTGCGAGGTCACCTTCCCCTCGGGCCGCACCGCCGCGGAAGTGTGCCCGACCGAGATTGCCGTCCCCGTCTGGTGCGCCCACATGGGGACGCTGACCTTCCACCCGTGGCCGGTGCGGCGCGGGGACGTGGACCGTCCGGATGAGTTGCGCATCGACCTCGATCCCCAGCCCGGCACGTCCTTCGCCGACGCCGTCCGGGTTGCCGGGGTGGCCCGCGAACTGCTCGAGGACCTCGGGATCACCGGCTATCCCAAGACGAGCGGCAACCGCGGCATCCACATCTATGTGCGAATCCGCCCCGAGTGGGAGTTCACCGATGTCCGGCACGCGGCGATCGGCTTCGGCCGCGAACTGGAGAAGCGCGACAGCGGCGTCACGACGGCCTGGTGGAAGGAGGAGCGCGGCGCGCGCATCTTTGTCGACTTCAACCAGAACTGCCGCGACCGGACGATCGCCTCGGCCTACTCACTGCGCCCGCTCCCCGGCGCGCCGGTGTCGACGCCGATGTCGTGGGCCGAACTCGCCGGGGTGCGGGACCCCGCGGCATACAACCTGTTCACGGTGCCGGACCGGCTCACCGACGGCGACCCCTGGGCGGGCATCGACGACGTTGCGCACTCGATCGAACCACTCCTGCGCCTGTATGCCGAGTCCGGCCTCGGCGAGATGCCATTCCCGCCGGACCACCCCAAGATGCCCGGCGAGCCCCCGCGGGTGCAGCCGAGCAAGAAGGTTGCCGCCCACTGGGATGAGGAGGGCAACCGCATCCCGGACTGACCTGCCTCGAGCGGATCCGTGCGAGGGCGCGACCGTCCGATTGATTGTCAGGTGTGGCGGAGGGTGTGACGGAGGTGTGATCGTCAGGCGTGACCGTCGGGTGCGGCGCCCTCGGGTTGGACGCTCCAGGCGGGCGGCTCGTCGCGCCCGGCCGCCTCGTCGGCCTCGGCCTCCGCGGCGGTGGCCTGGACGATCCCGGCGGCGTGGTGGACGGGGGCGTACACCGCATACAGCCGCATCGGCTCATCCCCGGTGTTGATGACGTCGTGCCAGACCCCGGCCGGGACCTGGATGCTCCAGCCGTCCTGGACGTCCTGCGTGAAGGTCAGGTCGTCCCGCGCCGGGCCCATGACGCACCGGCCGCGGCCGGCGTCCAGGCGGAGGAACTGGTCGGTCTCGGGGTGGACCTCCAGGCCGATCGACTCCCCGGGCGGGATCGACATGAGCGTGACCTGGAGATACTTCCCGGTCCAGGCGACCGTGCGATAAGCGGCGTTCTGCGTCGTCGCGGTCTCGATGTCGAAGGCGTTGGGCTCCGGGCCGTTGTCGACGATGTCCATGCTCGCTCCTGGTGGTCGTGGGCGTCACCACCGAGGGTATGCCGCGCGGCCCCACGTCGAGGCTACGGACCACGACAGCGCCGGTGCCCCCGGCGCGAATCGAACGCGCGACACCCGCTTTAGGAGAGCGGTGCTCTATCCCCTGAGCTACGAGGGCGGGGGCTGGCGCGGGGCCAGCCGGTCAAGTCTAGGTCGCCCGGCCGGGCGGGTGCGGCGCCGCCCGAGCGGGACCCGGCCCGCCCGAGCGGGACCCGACCCACGAACGCCGACGCGCCCTGCGCTTACCCGACCACCGGGAACAGCGGGTGGTCCATCGGCGCCCCGGCCGGCACGATCCCGAGAATGTCCTCGAACGGCGGGGAGGTGACCCAGTCGCGTGGCGCGTGGACGGCGTCGGCGGCGAGGTAGCGCAGGGACAGGACGCGGCGGCGCGCGGCATACGGGAATCCGGGGGCGCCATGGACGGTGAGGAAGTCGAAGAAGATCGCGTCACCCGGGGCCATCTCGAACCGCCGGATGTCGTATGCCGACCGGTCCCCCTCGATGTCGGGCAACTCCTCCAGGCTGCCCTCGGGGAACCACTTCGCCTTGCCGTCGAGGAAGGTCCGCGGCATCTTCCACGGGCCGTCGTGGCTGCCGGCGACGAGTTCGAGGCAGCCACCGTCGGGGATCGGGTCGACCGGGATCCAGGCGCTGGTGCCGTGGCCGTCGACGTTGTAGTACGGCTGGTCCTGATGCCAGGGGGTCCGCTGTCGCGTCTGTCCCTCCTTGACCAGGACGTGGTCGTGATAGAAGCGAATCGGGCTCTCCCCCAACAACAGTCGCGCGACCTGCGGCGCCAGCGAGCGCAGGGCGAGATCGGCGAACTCGGGGATGTCGCGCCAGCGCCGGAAGTCCTCGACGAAGGCCCCGGGGTCATCGACCCCGCTGGCGCGCTGGTGGAGTGGGCCGGGTTCGTCCAGGACGCGGTCGATTCCGGCGCGGGCCGCCTCGACCTGCTCCGGGGACAGCAGGCCGCGCACGTGCAGCAGGCCGTCGCGGTGGTATGCCGCGACCGCCTCCCCGTCGATCTCGTCCACACCCACCGACACCGGGTGCCCGTTCGTCATCGCCACCGTCCTCATCTCCTCCGTCCTCGCCGGCTCGTGCACCCCGATCGGGCTCAACCCGATCGCTCGGGACTGATCCCGCGACGGACGTGCCCCGATCGCGCGTGACCGGGACGCCGCGTCGTGAGCGGGTCGGGTCCGATCCTCCTACGGGCGGGCCTCCGGGGGCGAGCCGAGGCGCGCGACCGGATCGGCGTGCCGCCGATGCGCAGTGACGAGGGCGTCGTTCGCGGCCCGCCAGTGCTCGGCCATCGACGCGCCGCCGTGGCCGTCGCCCTCGTCGATGACGAGGGTGGAACCGGGCCAGGCACGGTGCAGCCTCCAGGCCGTGACCGCCGGACTCGAGATGTCGCGGCGACCGTGGATAAGCGTGGCGGGTATGCCGCTTAGCTCCCCGACCCGCGCCAGTATCGGCGGGTCGACGAAGCCGTCGTGCGACCAATAGTGGGTCGCCAGGCGCGTGAAGGCGTGCCGGAACGCGTCGTCGGCCCAGCGCGGGTCGCGGACGGGACCGCCGGCGCCGATCCCGACGTGCGTGTCCTCCCACACCGCCCATTCGCGCGAGGCCGCGTCCCGGACGGCAGGATCGGGCGAGGCGAGCAATGCGGCATACGCCTCGACCAGGCGCGCATGGCCGTGCTGTTAGCCGATCCCGCCCTCCTCGGCGTGCCGCGCGAACCGGTCCCAGGCCTCGGGATAGATGGCGCCGACGCCCTCGGTGATCCAATCGACCTCCTCCCGGCTGGTCGTGGTGACCGCGACGAGGACGAGCCCGAGGACCCGATCGGGGTGGGCGAGCGCGTATGCGAGCGCCAGGGTGCTACCCGCCGACCTGGCCCAGCACCGACACGACGGCGATCACGGCCACCGGGCCGGCCGAGAGTGGCCCGACCGCCACACCCCCGGCGGTGTGAGCAAGCCCAACCGCCCAGACAACCTGTCCACATGCGGTGAAGACTGCACGACCGCGTGCGGTTCAGATTGCGTGAGCGGGCGCTGCACCACAGCGCGTGCAAGGTAGCGCCTCGGCGATGGTCGGACGTTCGTCAGGGAGGGCCGTCCCGTTGCTCGCAGCTCCAACCGCAGCGCGCCGACGGGCCGCATGGACCAGGAGGTCCACGTTGTCTGAACGTTGCTCGATACTGCCGAGTCCGATGGGGAGAGCCCGGACCGCCGGATCGGAGATGCTGTCGTCGATGGCCGGCACCAGGGCCGGGTTGAGATGGAGGAACGGGCGATCCCAGAACGGAGTGCAGACGGGCGCCACCGTCGGCAGCCCCCCACGTGCTTGCTGTTCGGCTAGCAGCTCCACAGCGCGGAGCACGTGCTGCCCACGTTCCGGCCACGTTGGTGCGTCCAGCACGTTGGCGAGATGCCCAATGACCTGGCTCGGGAGAGGCAGCCGGGCGAAGACGGTGCCTCTCCACTTCGAGTAGGGAGCCCACCGGCGACACACGAGGAAGCCAAGATGCACAGCGACGTCCACGAGGCGTGCGGCGACGATCCGTGACCCAAGGTCGTCACCGCGCTCGCCCGCTCTTCCCATGATCGGCAGCTCCTGATCGACACGCTGCCAGGCTGACGCGACCACATACCGCCACACGTCCTCGGGGTACCAGCTCAACACTGACCTCAGCCCGGTGAGTTGTCCTTCGGAGTCCTCGAAGACTTCTCCTGACGTGAACTCGAGCACCGCCTGCCCGGTGAGGGACAGCCAGTCCAGTGCGCTGCCACCGACCCGCGGGTCGAATCCGAGGCGGGATTCGATCAAGGAGTCGAGGGTGTCCACCTCCACGGTCAGCGAAGGACTCTCCTGACCGGTGAACCGGAGCCGGGTGGGGTGGCCGGCAAACTCAGCTGGCAGATGTTGAGTCAGCACATCTTGGACCCGCGAGCGCGCCGTTGACGGCACCAGCAACTGCAGCCGCAGGCCCCAGTCGTGATCGCGCGACATCTCGTCGTCCAAGCCCAGCACGTCCGAACCCGATCCGATTCGCGCAGCTATGCGTGGCACCGAGGGGAGTTCGAGATTGAGCAGCGGGCGCACCATCTGGACCCAGTACGACCGCGCCAGACCGATCCCGTTCTCATCGAGCATCAGTGCCACTCGTCGACACTACGGCGTGCCTTGTCCGATCGTCGGTATCAGGGCGAGGTGCCCATCCCCGCCATCCCAATGCTGTCCCCGCCCGTGGCCACCTGACTTCCCCCGCTGGGTCGTGGCCGGACGGTGGCCGCGCCTCCCGTGCCCACAGCCAAGGGGAATTGCGTCAGCACACCTTGCCCGACGTGCGATCGGGCTGGGTGGCCAGGCTCCATCTTCCTGCGGCGATCCATAACGATCACCTGGCCTTGTGGCGGCGCGTACGCCGAGACCGTCGCACGCTACGCGCCGACCTGGCCCAGCACCGACACGACGGCGATCACGGCCACCGGGCCGGCCGAAAGTGGCCCGACCGCCACACCCGGCGGTGTGAGCAAGCCCAACCGCCTAGCCCGGAGATTTCATGAGGGCGGGTGTGCCGTGACATGAAAAGTGCCCCTGAGCTGCGAGAATAGCGATTGTCGAAGTCGAAATCGTCGCAGTCGAAGGGCACTTCCCAGGTGAGTAAGCGTAGCGGTCTGTATCCGCATGTTCGAGTCGACACCGCGGATGTGCCTGCGGTCGCGCAGGCCGGTGGGGTGCTGTTGACGCGCACTGCGCGGGTCGCGGGCCTGGACGTGGCGCTGTCGGATGCGCTGTCGTCTTGGCGTAAGCCGCTGGCCAGGCACGACCCCGCCAAGGTCGTCCTGGATTTGGCGGTGTCGCTGGCGTTGGGTGGGGATGCCTGCTCGGACGCCTCGCTGCTGCGGGCCGAGCCGGGGATCTATGGCTTGGTGGCCTCGGACGCCACGATCAGTCGCAGCATCGCCACCCTGGCGGCGGACGTCGGCGCGGTCGAGAAGGCCGTCGCGTCAGCTCGTGCCACAGCGCGGGCCCGGGTGTGGGAACTGGCCGGCAAGCACGCCCCGAACCACGCGATCAGCGCGGCGGACCCGCTGGTCATCGACCTGGACGCCACGTTGGTGACGGCGCACTCGGACAAGGAGATGGCCGCGCCGACGTTTAAGCGGGGGTACGGGTTTCACCCGTTGTGCGCGTTCGTCGACCATGGCCAGGGCGGGACCGGGGAACCATTGGCGATGCTGCTGCGGGCCGGGAACGCCGGGTCGAACACCGCTGCCGACCACGAGCTCCTCATCAAGGCTGCCCTGGCAGCCGTGCCTGGGATCAACCCGTCCCGGCCAGGCAAGAAGGTCCTGATCAGGACCGATGGCGGCGGTGGCACCCGGGAACTGCTCGGGTTTGTGCACCGGCGTGGGGTGTCGTACTCGATCGGGTGGACCCTGCCGGCGAACACTGCTGACCTGTACAAGCTGATCCCCGAGGGTGTGTGGCAGAGCGCGTACAACGCCGACGGGGCCGTACGTGAGGGCGCGGACGTGGCCGAGTTCACCGACCTGCTCACGCTGAAGGGGTACCCGCCGGGCATGCGGGTGATCGTGCGCCGGGAACGACCCCACCCCGGTGCGCAGCTACGCTTCGACGACGTCGACGGCTACCGCCTGACCGCGTTCGTCACCAACACGGCCAAGGGCCAACTTGCCGACCTCGAACTTCGCCACCGCCGCCGCGCCCGCTGCGAAGACCGCATCCGCATCGCCAAAGACAGCGGCCTGACCAACCTGCCACTACACGGCTTCAACCAAAACCGCGTCTGGCTGCTCATCGTCCAGATCGCCAACGATCTCCTCGCGTGGATGGGGATGCTCGCCCTGACCGGCCACGACGCCCGACGGTGGGAGCCCAAAACCCTGCGCCACCGCCTGTTCACCATCGCCGCGACACTCGTGCGCACCGCACGACAGCGACTCCTGCACGTGAAGAACACCGCCCCGTGGGCGGCCCTGTTCACCGACGCATGGACCAACCTGACCGCGCTGTCACCGCCCTGACCAGCGCACCCGAAACGCCCCTACCACCCCAGGCCGCCCTCTCGTTCGTGGAAGACGACGCCCACCGGCAGCGACATCCCGGCCACTGTCGTACCCACCTGCCAAAATCACGTCACACAAACGGCAACGGCGCCGGTCACACCGACGCCGCCACCCGATGAAACATTCGGGCTAGGGCCCAAGGGGTCCAAGGGGTCCAGCATCCCGTCACCGTTTTCGTCTGGGTCTTACCCCAAGAGCGCGGGCAGTTGTTCACGCAGCGAGTTGCTCGTCGTTGTTCGGCCCCTGCCGTCATACGGCCGGCCCGTCGTAGGTGGCGGCCCAAGACATGAGCAGTTCGTGCAGTCGAGTCCGTCGGGTTTCGCCTGCCCTCTCGCCCTGCGGGGGTCGACCAGAGTCCGCGGCGACGATTGCGAGATCGGTGTTGGTCAACTCGATCAGCAACCCGGTGAGCAGGTCAGAGACCGACCAATCGCTCACGTCGTAATCGCCGGCGACCTCGTTGGCCGAGCGCAGGTCGTCGGCACGGAGCGCTTGGCCCCATACACTCCCCTCGCCCATCCCGGTGAGGTTCAAAGCGCGGAGAATCGCAGAGTCAGCTGCTTGCTCAACCCATACAGAATCGCGGTGGTCTGCAGCGAGTTGGAACGTCGCGAACCACGTGCTGCCGTCAGGCTGATTCCCGTCGATGGTTGCAAGTGTCGCCGGCATGAAGGTCGCGACGGCGCCGCTTGCGGTGGTTGCGTCGTTTCCCGCGGGCAGCATCACGACGTGGAGGTACACCGTGCCGTCCCGGTGCACGAGATCGCGTGCGAGTGGTTTAAGGCAAACGCCCGTGAGACGTGAGACATCGTCGAGTTCGAGGATGGTTCCGAGGTAGCTCATACCAACCACCCTTCTATCGAGTGTGCGGCGTCGATCAACCCGGAGCGTGGAACGTCAAATGAGACTCCATCTGGGTCGGGGACATCGCCGCCAAGGTTGGCCTCGACCAAGATCTCCAGGGTCACCGCGAACGGGGCTGACTGGTGGACAACGACAGCGAGGCCGGCGGCGTCATCCTGAACAGTCGGGACAGTCTGCTCGGGGTGCTCGTCGTGGGCCGCTTGCATCCAGGCTTCGGCGAGCCTTGCGAGCGTGTCTCGACGCAGCGGTCGCCCAAGGTAACGGACGAGACGATCGGGTGTCAGCAGTTCGATGTCCACCAGATGGATGTCCGGATAGTCGAAGTTGACTAGGCTCGGCGCAGGTAGCAGGGCGAACGATGCGCCAGCCTCCGACAGCAGTCGGATCGGGTTGAAAGCGTGGACGGAGCGCCTGTTCCACGTCGCCCCGCATGAGCCGCATTCCCGCTCGAAACCCGGGTCCAGGCAACCCACCCACCGAACCCAGTCAGGGTGGCCTGACATAGCGTCCAGTCCCGATGGCATGCCGATAATCAGGTGCACGACCTCGCCCGATCCACAGGATGGGCAGGTGCCGCGCAGCACGTCGTACGGCTCGTGCGCGCCGTCGACTGGATGCCGCATCATGCGACTACTCGCCCCCATCCAGCTTGTTGAAGAGGCGAACCTTCGCCAAGGACCTGTTGCAGGGCAGTGCTGAGGTCGCCGTCGCTCATGGCCGAAACATCAGGCGTGTCCTCCGCTGCTACGCCGTCGCGGGTGTGGGGATGAGTTCATCCACGGCCTCGGCGCATGATCGCGCCACTTCGATCATGCTCAACGGAAACGGGGAGACGGACCCGCTTGCCTCGTCGTTTCCCTGCACAGGTCTGTCGTACACCACGACCGCTGAACTCCACTGCCCGGTGAGTCGGGGTCAGGCCCGCTTGGGGAATTTCTCGAACTCCGGCCGGCGCTTCGCCTTGTAGGCCTCGCGGCCCTCCTTGGCCTCCTCCGTCGCATAGAAGAGGAGGTTGGCGTCGTGGGCGAGTTGCTGGATGCCGCTGAGCCCGTCCTCGGCCGCATTGAAGCTCGCCTTCATCAGCCGCAGCGCGAACGGCGAGAGCTGCAGCATCCGGCGCGCCCACGCGACCGTCTCGGTCTCGAGATCCGCCAGCGGGACGACCTTGTTGACCATGCCCATCTCGCGGGCCTCCTCCGCGGAGTACTGCTCGCACAGGAACCAGATCTCCTTGGCCTTCTTGACCCCGATCATCTGGGCGAGCAGCCCGGCCCCGAAGCCGCCGTCGAAGGACCCCACCTTGGGCCCGACCTGCCCGAACTTCGCATTGTCGGCGGCAACGGTCAAGTCGCACACGAGATGGAGGACGTGACCGCCGCCGATCGCGTAGCCGGCGACCATGGCGATGATGGGCTTCGGCATACGACGCATCTGGATGTGCAGGTCGGTGACGTGGAAGCGGCCCACGGCCCCCGCCCGACCGGGCTCGGTGAGATAGCCGGTGTCGCCGCGCACGCGCTGGTCGCCCCCGGAGCAGAAGGCGTCCGGACCCTCACCGGTGAGGATGACGACGCCGACCGAGGTGTCCTCGCGGGCGCGATCGAGGGCGTCCGAGACCTCGATCAGCGTTTGCGGGCGGAACGCATTGCGCACCTCCGGCCGGTTGATCGTGATCTTGGCGATCCCGTCCCCGGACAACTCGTAGCGGATGTCCTCGTAGTCGCCGTCGGGGGTCCAGGTCACCGCATCGTTCATGGCGCCAGCCTATGCGGCGGGCCGAGGGCGACTCACGAGTAGACGACGTAGTGGAGGATCACGTCGTGGGCGTGCTTGGCCTTGTCCGAGCCCCGCAGCAGGATCTCGTAGGTCGCGTGCGAGGTGTGGATCGCCACGACCGTCTCCTCGGTGAACCGGCCGAACATCGAGGCATTCGAGGCATAGGACACCGCGATGATCTTCGAATAGGGCACGGAGGTCACCGCCACCCGCCCCCCGACGAACGAGTTGTCCTGGAGGATGACCCGCTTGTCCGTCAGGCCGATGAACCCGGTCCCGACGTCCTTGCCGTCGTAGACCGCGAATAACTGCTCGTCGGGCAGCAAGTTGTTCTGAACGATCTGGAGCTGGTCCTTCTTGTCGTAGTAGACCTCGTCCGCCATCGTCTGGTCCCCTTTCCTGAGGCCGTATGCCGCGCGCTCACCTCCCGCGCCCGACAAGCCTCGCATGCGGCATACCGTTGGGTCATGAGCCGGATCGAGATCGTCGAGGGCGACATCACCAAGCAGAAGGTCGACGCCATCGTCAACGCCGCCAACTCGAGGCTGCTCGGCGGGGGCGGAGTCGACGGAGCCATCCATCGCGCCGCGGGCCCGGGCCTGCTGGAGGAGTGCCGCGAGCTGCGGCGCTCGACCCTCCCGGACGGACTGCCTCCCGGGGACGCGGTCGCCACGAGGGGGCACAAGCTGCGGGCCCGGTGGGTCATCCACACCGTGGGGCCGAATCGTCATGCGGGCCAAACCGACCCCGATGTCCTGCGCCGGTGCTTCGCCAACAGCCTCGCGCTCGCGCGTGGCCTGGGGGCGACGTCGATCGCGTTCCCGGCAATCAGCGCGGGGGTCTATGGCTGGGATGTGCGCGAGGTGGCGCGGATCGCGCTCGAGGTCGCCCACGCCGACGCTGACCGGCGCGACGGGATGCGACGGATCCGGTTCGTGCTCTTCGGGGCGGCCGCCAAAGCGGCCTTCGACGAGGCCGAGGCGGCCTGGTCGGAGCGCTGACGGGCGGGTTCGCGCGTCAGTGACCGTCGCCGTCGCGGTCCATGCCGTCGCGGTCCATGCCGTGGCCGTGCATGAACGCCGTGCCCATCCGGTCACCCGCGAATCCCCCATGATGCTCGTCGTGCCCGAGCATGCTGCCGCCGAGGAAGCCGGTGGCCATCAGTGCCGCGGCGGCGAGCAACGCACCCGGCGAGCGCCAGCCGCCGGCGGTCAGGTGCCGTCTGGCGGCGGCGACCCGGGGGCGGGCGGCGAGGCCCGCGGCATACGACCGAATCCGCTCGGAGCGGGTGGGCGGGCGCGGCGGCGTGTCCTGCATCCACGCGGCACCCCGGAGACCGATCGGGTGGACGACCGGGCCAACCGTTGCAGCGGGACCCGTGGCACCAGCGGCGGCGGGGGACATGGGCGCGGATTCAGGACCGGAGGCGGCGGGACCGAACACAACGGTCTCGCCAGGGGTGGGTGCGGACGTCATTCAGGCTCCTCGTCAGGCGGGTCGCCAGGCTCGCAAAGGAGGCTGTGACCAGCCTGTCGAGGAGCTATGAGGGCTACGGGCGACCGTAGTTGGCGCCGCCCCAAATGGCCCGGTAGGTCGTGACGGCACCGGTGTGCGGGGAGTCGTACATCATGCCGTTCCCGGCGTAGATCCCGACGTGATAGGCGGGGTAACCGAAGAACACGAGGTCACCGGGCTGCGGGTTGGACACGGGGGTCGATGCCGCCTGCTGGCCGGCCGCCGTCCGCGGGAGGGAAATGCCGGCCCGGGCGAAGACGTACATCGTGAAGCCCGAACAGTCGAAACCGGCCGGCGTGGAGCCACCGTAGACGTAGGGGATGCCCAGGAGGCTGGCCGCGATCGCGAGGACGCCACCGTGGGCGGGGGTGGGCGGCGTCGACGGCGTGCTCGGTGCGGCCGGGTTCCCGCCGCTGGGCGCCGTCGACTGGGACGTGTGCGTCGTGGCGGCGACCGTCGTGGCCACGGTCCGCGCGGCGACGACGACCGGCTTGGGCTTGGGCTTCGGCTTGGCGACCGCCTTGACGCCGATGACGCCGAAGGACTGTGCCAGCGGCGCGGCGGCTTCCGGTGCGGTCACCGACGGGGTGCGGGACGCGGCCCCGGCAGTGGCTGGGCCAGCGAGAGGAGATGCGGCGGCCAGCGGGACGGTCACCGACTGGGCGGGGAGGGCGAACGCGCTGACCAGCGCGCCCGTCGCGAGAAGGATCAAGCCCGGCCGGGTCGCGGTGCGCAGCGGCGCGAAGGTCGAGGGCTCGGATGAGAAGGAGCGATGGCGCCCGATATATGTCGACACTGAGGAGACCTCCGAGCGCCTTCGAGGTCAGCTGTCGGGTTCGGGCGGAGGTATGGCGCCCGGCCCGGTGACCAGGTCACCGGACTTCACCCCAAGGAGCGCATGCGCCCCGAAATTGGGTCCCCCGCTCCTACCAGCGGTGTGTGTCGGCCCGGCCTCGAGTGGTAGGACTCGGCGTCTCGAGGTGGGATCCTCCGGGGGAAGGATGAGGGAAAACTACCGCGCGGTCCCGGAAATGTCACATTCCGGTCACGAGAGCTTTCTCACGCGACGGCCAGGCGGCAGAAGACGTGCTCGGCGATGTCCTCCGGGAGGGAGACCCCCAAGGCCGCGGGCAGCCCCCGGCCGACCGCGATCACCCGGTCACCGTCCAAGCTCAATGCGACCTCCGACCCGGGCAGGACGTGGGCGTCGGCGAGGAGGGCAAGGGTCTCCTGGTCGGTCTGGATGGGCTCCCCGATGCGACAGACGACGACGACCGCGTCGTCACCGTGGGCCGCCTCGACGAGGGTCGTCAGACCGTGCCGAAAGCCCTCCGCCGGGGCCTCGTCACCGAGTTCCTCAAGACCGGGGATCGGGTTGCCGTAGGGCGAGGTGTGGTCGCCGCCGAGGAGACCGAGGATCTTGCGTTCGACGCGCTCGGAGATGACGTGCTCCCACCGGCACGCCTCCTCGTGGACGTAGGGCAACTCCAGGCCGATGACGTCCACGAGGAGCCGCTCGGCGAGGCGGTGCTTGCGCATGACCCGGGTGGCGGTGCGCCGACCGTGCTCGGTGAACGCGAGTTGTCGGTCACCGGCCAGACTGACCAGGCCGTCGCGTTCCATCCGCGCGACGGTCTGCGACACCGTGGGGCCGGAGTGGCCGAGGCGCTCGGCGATCCGCGCGCGCAGCGGCGGGACGCCCTCCTCCTCAAGCTCGAAGATGGTCTTGAGATACATCTCCGTGGTGTCGATGAGATCACTCACGGTCCCGATCCTCTCACCCGCGGTCGGTCACGCGGGCGCAACGCTGCCCTCTTCCGGGGGTGGTCGCGGACCCGGTCCAGACGTCCGACCCAGACGGCGATCCACGCCGCGGTGGCAAGTCCGCCGAGCCCGAGGGTCACGCTCGCCACCCCCAGTGTGGCCGCCGTCGTCAGCGCACCGAGAGCCAACGGCCCGCCCATCGAGCCGAGGTCGCCGCACAGGCGCCACCCGCCAAGGTATTTGGAGCGGTGCACGCCCGGCGCGGTATCGGCCCCCAACGTCATGACGATGCCCGAGCCGAGGCCGTTGCCGACGGCCATGATCACCGCGACGAGGAGGACCTGCGTGAGGTCGTGGGCGAGCGGCAGGGCGAGGAGCCCGACGGCATGGGCGAGCGCGGTGGGGACGGCGACCGTCGCGCGGCCCCGGTGATCCATGACCCAGCCGGCGGGATAAAAGAGGAGGATCTCGATGCCCGAGGAGATCGCGAAGATCAGCGACACCTGGCTGGCCGACAGTCCGATGTGATCGGCCCACAACGGGAGCACCGACAACCGGATTGCGCGCAGGGCCGAGATCGAGGTCGCGCCCAGACCGACCGTCGCGAGCGTATGCCGATGGCTCGCCAACACCGACCACAGCGATGCCGGCTCGGTGCGTGCGGCCTCCCGCGCGTCCGCGCCGAGATCGGGCACACGCAGGACGAGGCCGAGCGCACACAGCGAGGCAACGACGCTCAGCGCGAAGGCCGCGCGAATCCCCCACCGTGCAATGACGAGCGCGCCGAGCATCGGACCGATGAAGGCCCCGATCCGATGCGACCCACCGAGCGCCGACAGCGCCCGGGCCCGCATCCCGGGCGGGACCGCGTCGATCATGAACCCCTGGCGGGCCAGGAGGAAGACGCTCCACGTCATCCCGGTCAGCAGGGTCGCGGCGGCCAGGGCCGGGAGCGAGGCAGCGGCTCCGGCGAGTCCGGCGGCCACGGCCCCGAAAGTGGCGGCCACGAGCATGGCGCGGCGTTCGCCATACCGCCCAATGAGGGAGCCGGCCGGCAGCGAGGTCGCCAACTGGCCGATGCCGAGGAGGCCGGCGATCAGGGCCGCCTGCCCGACGCTCGCGCCCAGGTGCCGGGCCAGGAGTGGAACGACGGGGATGGAGGCGCCATAGCCGATGCCCTCGAGGATCGTCGGGCCGTATGCCGCGACCGCCACCGACCGCAGCCGGAATGGCGGCGCCGGACCGTGGTGACCCTCGGGTGGGGCGGGGAGGCGATCCGACCGGGAGGAGCCGTCAACCCCGCTCACGGTTGCCGGCGAAAGCGTCGCCACGCCGCCGGGTCTGCGAGCGTCCCAGGCCCGGTGCGGACGAAGACGTGCCGGTCGTGCAGCCGATTGGACCGGCCCGCCCAGAACTCGACTTCCTCGGGAATGATCCGGAACCCGCCCCACCGCGGCGGGACCGGGACATCGTCGGGCGAGCCGGTGTCGGGCCAGCGGGCGGCGAGGGCGGCATACCGCGCCTGGAGGGGGTCCCGGGCGTCGACGGGTTGGGACTGCTCGGAGGTCCACGCCGAGATCCGTGACCCCCAGGGGCGGCTCGTGAAATAGGCGGTCACCGTGTCGCGGTCGAGTTCCACGACGCGCCCGCGCGCGCGGATCGCCCGGAATATCGCCGGCCAGGTCAACGTCAGAGCGGCGACCGGACGCGCCGCCAGCTCACGCCCCTTGGTGGAGTCGAGGTGGCAGTAGAACCCCAGCCCCTCCGGCTCGACCACCCGCAACAGGACGGTGCGGACATTGGGTATGCCGTCACTCCCCTCCGTCGCCACCGCCATCGCGGTCGGCTCCGGGACATCGCCGCCGCTGCGTCCTCGCTCCACCGCCGCCTCCAGCCAGGCGACGACGAGCTCGTATGGCGCGGCCGGCACCTGCTCCTCGGCCAGGCCTTCCCCGGGATAATCGATCCGCTCGACGGTTGTGCGCTCCATGACGCCAATCTAGGACCGGGGTCCGACAGTGTCCGGGGCGGCGGTCTCCCGGGGGCGGCGGTCTCCCGGGGGCGGCGGTCTCCCGAGGGCGGCGGTCTCCCGGGGGCCGGCGTGACGGCTCCTCCCGCTGCCGCGCCCGCCGCCCCGTCTCCGGCTGGAGTTCGGGTCACTGGCCACGGGCGTTGGGGGGCGCAGCCCGAACTTGAGCACGCCAACGCAACTTGAGCACGCCGGCCCGAACTTGAGCACGCCAACGCAACTTGAGCACGCGGTACGGACTTGAGCACGCCATGTCTGGCGTGCTCAAGTCCGTACTGCGTGCTCAAGTTCGGGAGCCGGGCTTGGCGGGCCCTGTTGGAGCCGGGGGTTGGCGTGCTCAAGTCCCTATGGCGTGCTCAAGTTGACGAGCCGGGGCTTGCCGGGCGGTTCGTGGCCCCGCTGGAGCGAACCCGGCATACGGCGTGTGCGCGGTTGGGGGCGTTCACAGGGAGAGACCCGCGTCACGTCGGGGCGAGGCGCCATGCACAATAGGCTCGCCGACACCCAGGCCCACCACCTCACCGACGGGGGTTTCTATGACTGACAACGAGGTCAAGCACGGACTCGAAGGCGTCATCGCGTTCGAGACCGAGATCGCCGAGCCCGACAAAGAGGGCGGCGCGCTGCGCTATCGCGGCGTCGATCTGAAGGACCTCGTGGGGCAGATCAGTTTCGGGCAGGTCTGGGGGCTGCTCGTCGACAACGAACTCGGCCCGGGCCTGCCGCCCGCGGAGCCCTTCCCGCTGCCGGTGCACACCGGCGACATCCGCGTCGACGTCCAGTCCGCGCTGTGCCAGTTGGCGCCGCTGTGGGGCTTCCGCCCGCTGCTCGACATCACCCCGGAACAGACCCGCGAGGACCTGGCCCGGGCGTCAGTCATGGCGATGTCCTTTATCGCCCAGTCCGCCCACGGCCTCGGAACGCCGATGGTCCCGCAGCGCCGGGTCGACGAGGGCAGGACGATCGTCGAGCGGTTCATGATCCGCTGGCGCGGCGAGCCCGACCCGGCCCACGTCGAGGCCATCGACGCCTACTTCACCTCCGCGGCCGAGCACGGTATGAACGCCTCGACCTTCACCGCGCGGGTCATCGCCTCGACCGGCGCCGATGTCGCCGCCTGCCTGTCCGGGGCCGTCGGTGCCCTGTCCGGGCCCCTGCACGGTGGTGCCCCGTCGCGGGCCAAGGAGATGATCGAGGGCGTCGAGCAGACCGGGGACGCGGCCAAGTATGTCGCTGACGTGTTCGACCGCGGTGAGCGCCTGATGGGCTTCGGGCACCGCGTGTACCGCGCCTACGACCCCCGCGCCGCCGTCCTGCGCGACACCTGCCAGCGGCTGGGCGCGCCCCGCTACGAGGTGGCGCTGGAGTTGGAGAAGGCGGCCATCGCCGCTCTCGCCGAGCGCTACCCCGAGCGCAAGATGGAGACGAATGTCGACTTCTGGGCCGCCGTGCTGCTCGACTTCGCCGATGTCCCGGGCAACATGATGACCCCGCTCTTCGTCTCCGCCCGCGTCGCCGGCTGGTCCGCGCACATCCTCGAGCAGAAGAAGACCGGCCGGCTGATCCGCCCGTCGGCGAAGTATGTCGGCGAAGGCCCCCGCCCGCTTTCGGCCGTGCGCGGCTACCGGCCGCACGAAGACTGAGGCGGAGCCGAGCCACCGGCCCGCACACGCGAACGGCGCCCCCTCCCGGTTTCGGGAGGGGGCGCCGTCGTGGTGTGGGGGCCGGTGGCTCAGCGGCCGCGGTAGCCCGGGACCGGCGGGTTGAAGGCCTCGAGGGTCCAGGCGTCGAACTTCCGCAGCCAGGTCTTGATGCAGGTCATTGTGGGTTTCTCCTTGTGTCGGTGTGCATCTCGGTGGTGCACTCCCGTGTGACACCACAACCAGTCTGCGCCGCCCCCGCTACGCTGGGCAAGCCCGGAATGCTCCACATGACTGGATGAACTGCATTCCATGCGGATTCCGTATGCCGCATCCTCCCCACCCGGGCCGACCCCCGGGCAGCGCCCGCCGCGATCCCCCGGGGGAGGGGGGGTCGACATACCGCCAGGACCAGCGCGCAGCAGCCGGTGAGGTGTCCCGCGAGGCGGGACGTGGCACCGGTCACCCGAGGCCCTTTGCGAGACTGGCGGGCGTGACTGCGACTGCGACCCCCGACCTTCGCCTCCCTGACGACCTGCGCCCGGTGGACGGACGCTTCGGATGCGGCCCGTCCAAGGTTCGCCCGGAGCAGGTGAGCGCGCTGGCCGCCATCGGCGGCACGATCCTCGGCACCTCCCACCGGCAGGCCCAGGTCAAGAACCTGGTCAAGGAGATCCGCGCGGGTCTGACCACGCTGTTCACGCCCCCGGACGGGTACGAAGTCGTCCTCGGCAATGGCGGCTCCACGGCGTTCTGGGATATTGCGGCGTTCGGCCTGGTCCGGGAGCGGGCGCAGCACCTCGCGTTCGGGGAGTTCTCGAGCAAGTTCGCCTCGGTGACCAAGGCGGCACCCTTCCTCGGTGACCCGACGATCGTCAAGGCCGACCCGGGGAGCCGGTGCGCGGCATACGCCGAACCGGGCGTCGACGTCTATGCGTGGCCGCACAACGAGACCTCGACCGGGGTCATGGCACCCATCGAGCGGGTCGCGGGGGCCGACGACGATGCGCTCGTCGTCATCGATGCGACCTCGGGTGCGGGCGGGCTGCCGGTGGACGTGAGCCAGGCCGATGTCTACTACTTCGCCCCGCAGAAGTGCTTCGCGTCCGACGGCGGCCTCTGGCTCGCCCTCTTCTCCCCCGCGGCGCTGGCGCGCGTGGACGAGATCGCCGCGAGCGGGCGGTGGGTGCCCGACTTCTTCAGCCTCCCGACCGCGATCGACAACTCGCGCAAGGACCAGACCTACAACACGCCCGCGGTGGCAACGCTCGCGCTCATGGCCGAGCAACTGCGCTGGATGAACGACAACGGGGGTATGCCGTTCACCACCTCCCGCACGGCCGACTCCGCCGCGCGCCTCTACGGCTGGGCGGAGGCATCCGCCGTCGCGACCCCCTTCGTCGCCGACCCGGACTCTCGGTCCCAGGTCGTCGGGACGATCGACTTCGTCGACGGTGTCGATGCGGCCGCGATCGCGAAGGTGTTGCGCGCCAACGGGATCGTCGACACCGAGCCCTATCGCAAGCTCGGCCGCAATCAGTTGCGGATCGCGATGTTCCCGGCCGTCGACCCCGACGACATCAGCCGCCTGACCGGGGCCATCGACTACATCGTCGAGCGACTCTGACCCGCGCCGGCCGATCGCGCCGGCGGGTGATCGCAGTGCGATCAGCGAAACGCGCTGCCCAGGGCGGAGACGAGCACGACCGCGACAACGGCGATCAGGACGACGATCGTGGCGGCCCGGCGGAAGCGGGGCGTCACCGGTACTCCTCGCGCCCCATGACCTCCGCGCCGGCCCGCGGATCGGTCGACTCAGCGGCGCCCGCCGCAGCCGCCGGACCCTCCGTCGCCCCGGTCCCCCGACCCCTCGCGATCGATGCATCCGCACCGGAGGCATCCACACCAGAGGAGCCCGCACCGGGGGCGTCCTCGATCGCGGCATCCTCGATGTCCTCGTCGGTCACCCGCCCCGCCCGGGCCGCCGTGCGGGCCTCGACCCGGTGGGCGATCTTGTCCACCGTCTGCTCACGGAAGGGCGCGAGCACGAAATAGGAGATCACCATCGACAGCAGGCCCGCCCCGATGACCAGCCAGGGGCGCTGACCGGGGCCACGCAGCCCGACCAGCCAGAGCAGGCCGAGGCAGCCGAAGAAGATGAGGATACGCAGCAGGCTGTAGCGGACCATGTCACATTCCCGAATAGCTGTGCTGACCCACGAAGTAGAGGTTGACGATCGTGTAGTTGACGATGATGCACGCGAACCCGGCCAGGGCGATCCACTGGGCCTTCTGCCGGGTGATGCCGGAGGTGGCGCGGGCGTGGAGGAATGCGGCATACACCACCCAGATGATGAACGACCAGACCTCCTTCGGATCCCAGTTCCAATAGGAGGCCCACGCCTGACGCGCCCAGATCGCCCCCGCGATCACCGTGAACGTCCACAGCGGGAACGCGACGATGTGGAGGCTGTATGACGTCCGCTCCAGTTCCGCGGGTGACGGCAGGACGCGGACCCACCGGGGGGTGTGGCCCGCCCGCGCGTAACGGTCGAGGACGAGATAGAGCGCCGCGACGATGGCGCCGAGCGTGAAGACGCCGACCGAGATCGTCGCCATGCTCACGTGGATCGTCAACCAGTACGACCGCAGGGCCGGCATGAGCGACGACGCCTCGGTATAGAACGCCTTGACGGCGAGCAAGAGCATGATGAGGACGGGCGTGACGACGAAGGTCCCCAACCAGCTGACATCGCGCCGCTGGTTCCAGACACAGAAGCCGAGCATCGCGGCGAAGGCTGCGGCACAGACGAATTCGTAGAGATTGCCCAGTGGCGGACGATGCACGGCGAGACCGCGCAACACCATCGACACCCCGATGCAGGCGGTCGCCAGCCACGCGAAACTGCGCCCGATCCCGGCCATCTTGCGGCCCGCATCCACAGCCGCCGCGCCGCTCCCGACTTCGACCTGAGCGGCCGGCGCGCCCGCCCCGACGAGCACCCGCTCGGGCGTCCGGGCCACCTCCCGGGCCGGGATCGCCCGGGCGAGGTAGGCGGCATACGCGAGCATCGCCAACGTGAGCACGGCGATGGCCGAGTAGATGGAGTAGTTCGCATAAAGCGCGAGTGTGGTGTTCATCGTCTCGATCCTCTCACGGTCGTATGCCGCGGGCTCCCCCCGCTGCTGCCTGCTCACCTGCGGGGACGTCGTCGGGGTCGATCCGGTCGCCGGCCACGGCGGCGAGCCGTTGGACCAGGCCGGCCAGCCCCTCGTCGTCGGTCTTGCTCAGCGCGGCGACGACGACGCGGCTGCCGGCATTCTCGGGCGTCACCCGGACGAAGACCCGGCGCCGCTTGATCGTCAGCTGCGCGATCAGGGCCGCGAGCGCCAGGAGCGCGCTCGCCAGCGTGAAGTCCTTGGCCGGGTCGTGCCGGATCGACAGGCCGGCCCAGCGCTCCACCCGGTCGAAGGTGATCGAACCGCGCCCGTCCGGCAGCTGGACGGTCTCGCCGGGGGTGATCCACAACCGCAGCACCTCGTCGCTACCCGCCGCCTTGACCTGGGTCATCGCGGCGGTGTCGAGCGTGTAGACCGAACTCGCCCGTCCGCCCGGGGCGAGATCCCCCTCGAAAAGCCCGAGCGCGAGCGCGGGATTCTTGGCGTCGGGGAAGATCGAGATCGGCCCCTGGTCGTCGCTGATGATGCCGGTCGGGAGGAAGTTGCCGAAGAAGCCCAGTTGCTTCGGGCGCGCCGCGGGGACCTTGACCGCCCCGGAGGAGGTGTAGTTGTTGTCCCGGGACAGGAAGGGCGTCGCCTGCGAATAGAGGACCTTGCCGTCCTTGTCGCGCACGGTGATGACCGGCGCATAGCCGTTGCCGAGAAGGAAGACGGTCGCTCCGTCCATCTCCACCGGGTGGTTGACCTTGAGCGTATGCCGCTGCGCCGCCGCCCCCGGCGCGGACCGCGTGGTCACCTCCGCGACGAAGTCGCGCGGCGAGCCGAACTGGCCCCGCCCGCCGACCTGGTCTTCGAAGGTGACGGTGAGCTTGTCGAGGGTCAGGCTGAAGGGCGCGAAGTTGTCCGGGTCGACCCGGGGGCCGTACTGAATGGTGTCGTAGCGCGACTCGGTGTTGGCGAAGGTCGAGCCGACGGGGACGATGACGTCGCCCTTCCAGCCGTAGATGTGGCCGACCGCGACGCCGACGAGGATACCGATGAGGGCGAGGTGGAAGGCGATATTGCCCGTCTCGCGCAGATAGCCGGTCTCGGCGGAGAGGGAGGAGTCGTCCTTGATCGCCACCCGGTAGCGGCGTCCCAACGCCTCCCGGACGGTGGCGAGGACCTCGGGGGCCGGGCGGGTGGTCCTCGCAAGTGCGTGGTGCTCGAGCCGCTCGAGGCGCTGCGGGACCCGCGGGGGCGGCATCCGCAGCATGCGCCCGTGGACCCGGATGCGCGGCAGGACGCACCCGACGAGGCTGATGAAGAGGAGGAGATAGACCGCCGAGAACCACGGCGAGGCATAGACCTCGAAGAACCCGAGCCGGTCGAGCCAAGGTCCCAGGGTGGGGTGGTCCTCGATATAGGCCGCGGTCCGGGCGGGGTTGATCGAGCGTTGCGGCCAGATCGAGCCAGGCAGGGCGGCGACGGCGAGCAGAAGCAGGAGGAAGAGCGCGGTGCGCATACTCGTCACCTGCCGCCAGGCCCACCGGGCCGCGCCGACGGGTCCGAGCCTTGGCTGGGTGATCGTCTGCGCGGGCATCTAGAGGATCACCTCCGTGGCGCCGATGCGCTGCTGGAGCCAGAGGGTGACGTGATCCCACAGCCCGGTGACGAGGAGGAGCCCGACGACCACCAGCAAGGCCCCACCGAACCGGTGGATCGCGCGCTGGTGTCGGCGAAGGAAGGCGTTGAACCGCCCCGCCCGCTCCCAGGCCGTCGCGATGAGGAGGAACGGCAGACCCAACCCCAGGCAGTATGCCGCGGCCAAGACCGCCGCCCGCCCCACCGACGGGTCGACCGAGCTGGCCAGGGCGAGGACCGCCCCGAGGGTCGGCCCGGAGCAGGGGGTCCAGCCGAGACCGAAGACCGCGCCCAGGGCCGGGGCACCGAGCAGGCCCGACCGGGGGCGATACCGCGGGGTCACGCTGAACCGGTCGCCGAGGCCGAGGAAGAGCGCGGCCATGACGAGGACGACGACTCCGCCGATCCGGGTCAGCATTCGGCGATGCTCGATGAGGGCGGACCCGATCGAGCCGAGCACGACCGCCGTGGCGATATAGACCGCGGCAAATCCGGCGATGAAGAGCAGCGTCCCGAGCACGACCCGGCTGCGCGTGGGCTCGCCGGCGTTCGCCGACGAGTCGGTGGCTGCGGAGTCCGTGGTCGAGGAGTTGGTGGCCGGGCTGGGGCCGGTGGCCGCGACATACCCGAGGAAGCCGGGGACCAGCGGCAGGACGCATGGGGAGGCGAAGGAGACCAGGCCGGCGAGCACCGCGACGAGCACCGCGAGCGGGAGGGCCCCGGTCGCGATGGTGTCGGAGAGCCGTCCGGCGAGCATCGTCACGTGCCCGGGCCTTCGGCGAGCACGTCCTCGATCATTCCGGTCAGGGTCGCCTCGCTGACCGGTCCCCCGACGAAGGCGGCGATCCGCCCTTGCGGGTCCAGGACGAGGGTGGAGGGCATCGCGCGGGCGCGGCCCTGGAGTTGCTGGAGGGCGATGCCGCCGTCGTCGGCGAGATTGGGGAAGGTGACGCCCCAGGCCTGGACCTGGGCGAGCGCGGTCTGCGGGGACTCGCGCTGGTTCAGGCCCACCCAGGCGACCGTTCCGGCGAACTCCGCCTTGTCCGCGACCGCCTTGATCGCGGGGGCCTCGGCCTGGCAGGGCGGGCACCAGGACGCCCAGATGTTGACGACGAGCGGCTTGCCCCGGGCGCTGGTGCTGGTCCAGGACTTGCCGTCGAGGGTCGTCCCGCTGAGGGTCACCGGAGCCAGCCGCCGGTCGGGCGCAATGACCTGGACCGAGCCGTCACCGGAGATGAAGTTCTTCTGCGAGCCGTCCTTGGCCTGGTTGGACACGGAGTTGGGGTCGGAGGAGCACGCGGCGAGCCCGGGGGTGACCAGGCACGCGCAGGCGAGAAGGACGGCGGCGGTGCGCCGCGGCATACGACTCACGCACCCACACTCGTCGTCTCGTCGGACAGGAGGGCGCGGGCCGGTTCGGCGTAGGCGATCGCGGTGAGGCGGTCGTCGGCATATGTGAAGGAGGTCACGGACGCGAGGGAGCACTCCCGCGAGCGGGGGTCGTGCCAGAGGCGGCGCCCCTCGGCGGCGGCGCGGGCGATCCAGATCGGCATCTGGTGGCTGACGATGACCGCTTCCCGGCCGCGGGCGGCCGCGCGCGCGTCGGTGATGGCGGCGGACATGCGGGCGGCGACCTCGGCATACGGCTCGCCCCAGCTGGGCTTGCGCGGGTCGCGGTAGCGGTAGAGCGCGCGCGGGTCGAGGAAGGTCTTGAGGGTCACCTGGCTGCCCTCGAAGTCGTTGGCGGCCTCGATGACCCGGTCGTCGGTTTCGGCGTGAAGGGTATGCCGCGCCGCGATCGGCGCCGCCGTCTCCCGGGCCCGGGTCAACGAGGAGGAGATGACGTGGGCGACGTCGCGTCCGGCGAGGTGGTCGGCGACGATGGTCGCCATCTGGCGGCCCCGGTCGGAGAGGTGATAGCCCGGGAGTCGGCCGTAGAGGATCTTGTCGGGGTTGTAGACCTCGCCGTGGCGCACGAGGTGGACGACGGTGCGCACGCTGGTCATGAGGCGATTGTGGCAGTTCAAGCCGGGAGCCGGGCAGGGGGTGTCACAGGCCGATGACCGTGACCGGGGTCGGAGTCGGGCTCCCGGTGACGCCGCCGCCGAGCTGGCCGTTGGCGTTGTAACCCCAGCACCGGACGACACCGGAGCCGGTCACGGCGCACGAGTGCCCCCAGCCGCCGGTGACGGACCTCACGCCGGTCAGGGTGCTCACCTGGACCGGAGTGGTGGCGGTGGACCCGGTGGTGCCGAGCTGGCTCGTGGAGTTGTAACCCCAGCACTTCAGAGCACCCCCGCCGGTCACGGCGCAGGCGTGGAACCAGCCGAGGGCGATGCCCCGGACCCCCGAGGTGAGCCCCGCGACCTGGACGGGGGTGAAGACGTCCTTGGCGGTGCCGCTGCCGGCGGTGACCGCCCAGCCCCAACACCGGGCCGCGCCGGCGGCGGTGACCGCACAGGAGCCGGCATATCCGGCGGCGACGGCGGTCGCCCCCGAGGTCAGCCCGACGACCTGCACCGGCTTGGCCGAGGCGACGGCGGTGCCATTGCCGAGCTGGCCGTTGAGGTTGTATCCCCAGCACTTGACCGCGCCCGCGGACACCAGGGCGCAGGCGTGTTGGTTGCCGGTCGCCAGGCGGGTGACGCCACTGGTCAGGCCGACCACTTGGGTCGGTGTCGTCGCCGACGCGGTCGAGCCGGTGCCGAGCTGCCCCCGATTGTTGTAGCCCCAGCACTTCGCCGCGCCGGACCCGGTGATCGCACACGTGAAGGACGTGCCCGCCGCGATCGCCTTCACGCCCCTGGTCAGACCGGCGACCTGGACCGGCTTCAGCGCGGATGCCGTCGTCCCCGTCCCGAGTTGACCAGTGCTGTTGTCACCCCAGCACTTGACCGCGCCGGCGCTGGTGAGGGCGCACGTGTGGGTGGCCCCGCTGGCGATCGCGACGACCCCGGAGGTCAGGCCCGCGACCTGGACCGGGCGGGCAGAATCGGACCGGGTGCCGTTGCCGAGCTGACCCGAGCCGCCGGCCCCCCAGCACTTGACCGCGCCCGCAGCCGTGATCGCGCACGTATGCAGCTTGCCCGCCGCGACAGCGGTGACCCCGCCGGCCGCGGCGGCGGGACTGGCCAGGCCCACCACCAGACCCGCGCCCAGGGTGAGGGCCGCGAGGGCGGCCGGGATCGGCATACGGCGAAACATGGTGTCCCTTTCGAGCAAAGTCCCCTCCGAGGGAGACTAGCCGCCGTCCCTGACAACCCCGGCGGCCGCCCGGGCGGCGGACGGGAGGGCGGTGAGGATCCGGTCGACGGCGGCATCGTCGTGGGCACCGGAGACGAACCACACCTCGTAGGCGCTGGGCGGCAGGTGGACGCCCTGCGCGAGCATCGCGTGGAAGAACGCGGCATACGCCGGGGAGTCGGTCCGCTTGGCGGCGGCATAGTCGGTGACCGGGCCGTCACAGAAGAAGACCGAAAACATCGACCCCGCCCACTGGACCGTATGCCGCACGCCCGCCTCGGTCAGTGCACTCGCCGCCGCGTCGGCGATCGTATGCGCGACCCGGTCGAGGTGGGCATAGAGGGCGTCGTCGCACTGGCGCAGGGTGGCCAGGCCGGCGGCGGTCGCGACCGGGTTCCCGGAGAGGGTGCCCGCTTGGTAGACCGGCCCGTCGGGGGCGAGGTTGGCCATCGCGGCGGCGCTGCCACCGAAGGCCGCTGCCGGGAACCCGCCGCCCATGACCTTGCCGAAGGTGAACAGATCGGGGGCGCCGGCGGCATAGGGCCCCTCGAGGCCGTACCACCCCGAGCGCGAGCACCGGAAACCGGTCATGACCTCGTCGGAGATCAGCAGCGCGCCGTGATCGCGGGTGATGCGCCGGATCGTCTCGGTGAATCCCGGTGCCGGCGGCACGACGCCCATATTGCCGGGCGCGGCCTCGGTGATGACGGCGGCGATGTGGTCGCCGTCGACGGCGAAGGCGGCCGCAAGGGCGTCGATATCGTTGTAGGGCAACACGATCGTCTCACCGGCCGCGCTCGCCGGGACCCCCGCGGAGTCGGGCAGGCCGAAGGTCGCCACGCCGGAGCCGGCCGCGGCGAGGAGGGCGTCGACGTGACCGTGATAGCACCCGGCGAACTTGACGATCCGGCTGCGGCCGGTGATCCCGCGGGCCAGGCGCACCGCGCTCATCGTCGCCTCGGTGCCGGAGGAGACGAGCCGGACCTGCTCGACCGGGGCGACCCGGGCCACGATCTCCTCGGCGAGCGCGACCTCGTTCTCGCTGGGAGTGCCGAAGGAGAAGCCCCGCGCCGCGGCGTTCGTGACGGCCTCGAGGACGGCCGGGTGGGCGTGGCCGAGGATCATCGGGCCCCAGGAGCCGATGAGGTCGACATACTCCCGGCCGTCGGCGTCGGTGAGATAGGCGCCGCGCGCGGAGGCGATGAAACGAGGAGTTCCGCCCACGCTACGGAACGCCCGCACCGGGGAGTTCACCCCGCCGGGGATGACGGCCCGAGCCCGGGCGAAGAGCGCCGCGGAGGCCGGTGCGTCCGAGGGGGCTGGGTCGGACGGTGCGGTGTCGGACGGCGCGGCGCCGGACGGTGCGGCGTCAGGCAGTGCGGTGTCGGACGGTGCGGCGCCGGACGGGGAGGTGGCGTCGGGGGTGGGAATCGGCATACCGCCAGTGTCTCAGGGGCGACGGCACCGGACGCGGCGATAAGCGGTCACGGCATGGCCTTCCTTCGATACGTCGTCCCGCGATCTCCCCAGCCGCCGTGGATATCGATCCATCCCGTCTGACGCAGTCGTTTCAGTGCATAGCTGACTTGATGCACCTTCAGGCCCGTGCGGGCGGCCAACTCCATCACTCCCACGTTGCCGGAGCCAAGAGCCGACCAGACAGCCGGGCCATGAGTGGTCACGTCGTTGCCCGGACCGACCGTAGACGGGAGGGCTGTGTCTTCGTGGTCGACGGTGACGCCCTGAGCGCGTGCATCGCCGGTGAGGTGCCTGCCGCTGACGTGGCCACGCGCGTCCGAGCCCGCAGCGACGTCGAGAGCGTCTGCGAGCCGATACGTCGTCTGACCCCTCTCGCCGTCCGCCACGGCGATCCCCGTCGCAACCAGGCCCTGTAGTTCGGCACGCGCCACCACGGAATCCATGGGGGCAAAATCCTCTCGCACACTGGCGTTGGTCCATGTCCGGCCGTGCCGAAGACCCGCAGCAAGTCGTCGCTGCACTGCAGAGAGGCGACCATTTGGGTCCTTCTCATAGAGCCATTCCAGATCCTGGACCGACAAGAGCGAGATGCGCGGAATGAGAACCGTGAAGGAGACCCCACTGTCGATGAACTTCGGCGGCCTGAGGTTTGCGGCGCTGATCACGCGCTGCGCATCCCTGATCCCGCCGCCCTCGCCCTCGATGACGCGGCTGCCGTTGGCTGTCCGAGTCAACTTGCAGATGTCGTAGAGAAACTCGTTGACCGCAGACTTGCCCATGGGAGTCCCCAGCTGCGCCCTATTGATACCCCACAGCCCGCCTGGGTTGGAGATAACCAGGTTGTCGTCTGTCAGTCTCAACTCGACACGCTTGCTCTGGCTGTGGGCGCTGAGGCCCCGGTGAACCAAGGCGTTGGCGACAAGTTCCCGAACCGCGATGGCGGGGATCTCCTCGAAGTCGCGTGCGTGGCCGTCGGCGGTGTAGCGAATGGTGGTGCGCGTGTTGCGCACCACCCAGGCCATCGCGTCCTCGAGCAACATCGGGATGGGTCCCGCCAGGTGCGCCAGGTCCCGGGTCCGCGCCCCTGATCGCGGATCCAGTTGCACCGCAGCGGTGATGGACAAGCTCGGAGCAAACTGCTGGGGATACGCCCCCAACGCGTAAAGACCACCGATCGTGAGCTCGGGCCCGCGCGGGCTGAGCACTCGAGTGCGTCTGAGGACCTCATCCTCGTCCACGTCACGAAGGAGTGGATTGGTGGATCGGGCGCTGGCGATGAAGCTCTCCACCAGCTCGCGGTTGAGGTCCGCCTTGGTGGTTTCGGCGACGACGGCGGCATCATGCCTGGGACGGTCGCGCTGAGCGAGGATCTGTTGGACCTCCTGCTCACTCATGGCGTAGTCGCCGTCGGCCTGCCGCAGGTAGGCGTTGCCCTGATAACGACAGGGACGAGCACTCAAGGGCAGCGCCGCGACGCTCGCGAACAAGAGGACGACACCGTCCACCCGGGCCTCGTCAAAGTCCACCTGGACGGGCGGGACGACGGCTTGCTTCGCTTGCGCAGCGATGCTTGCGGCCATTGCCGCCGGGTCCGCCACGCCAATCGGCTCGAAGTCATTGGTCTCATCGAGACCGATGATCAGCGTGCCTCCGGTGGGCATATTGCCGAAGGCGCACAGAGTGTCGCCCAAACGCGGAACACCGCCCAGGCCCAGCTTGACCTCGATGTCCGTCGAGTCACCCCCACGCTCCCGCAAGCGCGCCAAGAGGCCGACGACATACGCAGGGTCGACACTCACACGTGAAGAGTATCACTCTGCTCTTCTCTAGAGAAGAGCAGAGTGACCTGTTGTCACTTTGGGTGCCAACGGTGTGACTGTGCTCTTGTCTGTCTACTCCTGCGCCTCCAGGGGGAGACGGTCCGCCAACAGCACGCTTGACTCGCCCCGGAGCATGCAGGGCCTGTTCGGATGGCGAGCCACGAGCCTCCCCTCTGGATCGCCCACGCCGGGAGTCGCGTTCGTCTTGTCGGGATGCGTCGTTGACGAGCGCGGCGGCAGGGTCTCCGGGATCGTCAGATTCCGAAGGCGTCGGTAGCCTGGCCCTCCTCGGCCAGGGCGTCACGGACCTTCTGCATCGCGTGGCCGAGGGCGAGGAACTCCGCCGGCTCCAGATTGTCGATGAGCGCCTCGCGAACTGACTCGACGTGCCGGATCGCGATGTCCTCCAGGGCGGCCCGGCCGGCGTCGGTGAGGACGAGCTCGACGCCGCGGCGATCATCGAGATACGCCTCGCGGACGACCCAGCCGCGCTTCTCCAGGCGGGCGGCGGTGTGGGTGATCCGGCTGCGCGACTGGACCACGAGGTCGGCGAGGGCGGACATCCGCAACCGCTGGCTCGGGGCCTCGGAGAGCATGCTGATGACTTCGTACTCCGACAGCTGGGTCCCCAGCGGGGCCAGCGCGCGGTCGAGGGCCACCTCGAGCAGGCGGGACCCGCGCAGAAACGCACGCCACGCCCGCTGCTCGGGTTCGGTGAGCCAGCGCGTGTCGACGACGGCGGATGGTGAGGTCATGACCCGTCCATTCTGCCAGGACCCATGACAGATTTGACAGAAGGCTCAATAGTTGGACGATCAACTATTGCTGCGGCGTGGGCCTTAGAGGCTGTGGGCGACCTCGAGCGCGAAATACGTGAGGATGACCTGCGCGCCCGCCCTGCGGATGCCGAGGAGGGACTCCCGCACGACCCGGTCCCGGTCGATCCACCCGCGGTCCGCGGCGGCGACGATCTGGCTGTACTCCCCCGAGATCTGATACGCCGCCACCGGCACCGGCGACATGGCCGCGACGGCGGCGACGATGTCGAGATGCGGGCCCGCAGGCTTGACCATGACGAGGTCGGCGCCCTCGGCGACGTCGAGGGCGACCTCCCGCACCGCTTCCGCGACGCCGCCCGCCGGGTCCTGTTGGTATGCCGCGCGGTCCCCGACCAGGGAACTCGCCACCGCCTCGCGGAACGGACCGTACAGACCGGAGGTGTACTTCGCGGCATACGCCAGGAGGGCGACGTCGGTGAACCCGGCCGCGTCCAAGGCGGCCCGGACCCACCCGACCTGGCCGTCCATCATCCCGGACAGGCCGAGCATCGCGGACCCGGCGGCGGCCTGGGCGAGGGCGAGGTCGGCATACCGCTCGAGGGTCGCGTCGTTGTCGACCCGTCCGCGGGCGTCGAGGACGCCGCAGTGACCGTGGTCGGTGAACTCGTCCAGGCAGAGGTCGGTCATCACGACGAGGTCGTCGCCCACGGCGTCGGCCACCGCGCGCGTCGCGACATTGAGGACGCCGTCGGGATCGTCGCCACCGCTGCCGCGGGCGTCCTTGACCAGCGGCACCCCGAACAGCATGATCCCGCCGAGTCCCGCCTCGACGCACCGATGTGCCTCGGCGACAAGGGATTCGACCGTATGCTGCACCACACCGGGCATCGCGGCCACCGGCACCGGAGCGTCGATGCCCTCGCGGACGAACACGGGCAGGACGAGTTCGGCGGGGTGCAGGCGGGTCGCGGCGACGAGGCGACGCAGAGCGGGTGTGGTGCGCAGCCGGCGTGGCCGGACCGCCGGGAAGCTGCCGGGCAGGGCGACGCCGGAGCTCCCATGGGGCGAGGTCACCGGGCCCGCCGCCGGGCGGTCATCCGCCGCTGGACGCTCGGGCGCACCAGCGCCGTCCCGGTCTCCGCGGCGTGCCGAGCCCGGGCCCGCCCGAACTCCGCGAGCGCCTCGACCAGCGCCGGCACCGACGCCTCGGGCGCCAAGACGTCGACTCGCAGCCCGTGCTCCTCGGCCGTCCGGGCCGTGGCCGGGCCGATGCAGGCAACGACGGTGGACGCATGCGGTTTCCCGGCGATCCCGACGAGATTGCGGACCGTCGAGGAGGAGGTGAACACCACGGCGTCGAAGTCGCCGCCCTTGATCGCCTCGCGGATCTCCACCGGCGGCGGCGCGGCCCGGACCGTGCGATAGGCGGTCGCGTCCTCGACCTCCCACCCGAGGTCCTGCAGCCCGGCGACGAGGGTGTCGGTGGCGATATCGGCCCGCGGGAGGAAGACCCGATTGATCGGGTCGAGTTGCTCGTCGAACTCCGGCCACTCCTCGAGCAGGCCGCGTGCCGAGTGCTCCCCGGACGGGACGAGGTCGGGGTTGATCCCCCATGCCCGCAAGGCGTCGGCCGTCGCACCCCCGACCGCGGCAACCTTGAGGCCGGCGAAGGCCCGCGCATCCAGCCCGAACTCCTCGAAGCGTTCCCGCACCGCCCGCACCGCGTTGACGGAGGTGAAGCCGACCCACTCGAAGCGGCCGGTGACCAGCCCGGTGATGGCCTTGTCCATCTGATGCCGGGTGCGCGGGGGCTCGACGCTGATCGTGGGGACGACGACACCGCACGCCCCGTGCGCGGCGAGGGCGGCCGTGACCGGAGTCGACTGCTCCTTGGTCCGCGGCACCAGCACCGACCAGCCGAAGAGCGCCTTGGACTCGAACCACGCGAGTTGGTCCTGGAGGGAGACTGTCGGCCCCGCGATCGCCAGCGACGGATGGCTGAGGCCGGCGACGACCGAGGGGGCCCGCTCCAATGTGGTGACGACCGTATGCTGCGCCGTCGTCGTCCCGCGCTCGATCAGGGCCACCGGGGTGGTCCCAGCCCGCCCGGCCTCCCGCAGCGCGGCGAGGCCGTCGGCGATCTCCCCAGCGGTGCCGAGGATGACGACGCTCACGGTCTCGTCCACGGCGTGGTCGTAGCTGACCGCCGGCCGACCGGCCGCGATGACGACGACGCTGGAGACAGCGGGGCTGGTGATCGGCATACCGGCATAGGCCGGGACGGCGCTCACGGCCGACACCCCCGGGACGACGTCGATGGCGATCCCGGCGCGACGGCAGGCCTGGGCCTCCTCGGCGAGTCCGTTGAAGGTCGCGGGGTCACCGTCCATGAGCCGGACGACGTGTCCACCGGGATGCTCCCGGGCGGCCTCGACGACGAGTTTGGCGCGGGAGGCGTGCGTGAGCGGCTGGCCATGGTCGCCATGGGAGGCGTCGATGATCGCGACCTCCGGCCGCGCGTGCGCGGACACGATCTCGAGGCGGGTGAGCTGGTCGGTGATGACGACGTCGGCGTGCCGGAGGGCGTCGACCGCCGCGAGGGTGAGCAGCGCGGGATCACCGGGTCCGGTGCCGACGAAGGCGACCGAGGCCGGGACGGCCCGCGGTCGCGCGGTGGGCGTGGTCGTCGGGCTCACAGCGCACTCGCTTCCGGGTGTCGGGTCTGGATGCCGAAGGTCAAGTCGTCGCCGACCTCGTCCAGGAGCAGGGCGGCGAGCGCCCGTCCGACACGGTCGGGGTCGTCGACGGGTCCGGTGTGCGACCGGCGGACGGCATCGGTGCCGTCCGCCGCCGCGACAACCGCGCGGACGAAGAGCTCGGTGTCCTCGCCGTCGTCGACGATCTCGGCGAGCACCCCGACGGGCGCAGTGCAGCCCGCCTCGAGGGTCGCCAGGACGGCGCGCTCCGCGCTGACCGCGGCCCGGCTGTCCGCGTCGTCGATAGCGGCCAAGACGGCGCGGACCGCCGCATCGTCGGTCCGGCACTCGACGGCCAGCGCGCCTTGACCCGCGGCCGGGAGGACCTGGATGGGGTCGAGGACCTCGGTGATCCGGTGGCTCAGGCCGAGCCGGTCGAGCCCCGCCTTGGCGAGGACGACCGCGTCGAGTTCGCCGGTGGCGACCCGCTCCAGGCGGGTTCCGACATTGCCGCGGATGGAGACGAGGTCGTGTCCGAGTCCCAGCGCACGCACCTGCGCGACCCGCCGGGGCGAGCCGGTGCCGATGCGCGAGCCCGCCGGCAGCTCACCCAGGGTGAGACCGTCGCGAGCCACGAGGGCATCCCGGGGGTCGGCCCGCCAGGGGATCGCCCCGATGACGAGGCCCGCCTCCGGCGCGGTCGGGAGGTCCTTGAGCGAGTGGACAGCCAGATCGACCGCACCGCCCCGCAGCGCCTCCCGGAGCGCGGCCGCGAAGACACCGGTCCCGCCGATGTGCTCCAGGGCGGCGCGGTTCCGGTCACCCTCGGTGACGATCTCGACCAGGTCGACGTCATGACCCAGGGCGCGCAACCGGTCGGCCACCTGGCCGGACTGGGTCAGCGCCAGAGGTGAGCGTCGGGTGCCGAGACGCAGGCGGGTCATCGTCGCCCCCGGTGTCCTCGGGCAGGCCCGCTGGCGACTGGACGGTGGCGAGGGCGTGCGGGTCGAGGGCGAAGAGCGCCTCCAGCGCCTCGGCATAAATCGCGAGGCTGCCGCGAGCGGCGAGTTCCTTGAACCGGACGGTCGGGGCGTGGAGCAGCTTGTCGACGAGGCGGCCCATCGCCACCTCGACCTCGTGCCGCTGCCGGTCGGTCAGGCCCGGGGTCCGGCCCTCGAGGCGAAGGAGTTCGGCGGCGAGCACATCGTTGGCCCGGGCGCGCAGGGCCGCGATCGTCGGCGCCGCGGCCTCGGAGGCCCGCGCAGCGAGAAAGCCGGCGACCTCGCCGGTGACGATGTCCTCGGCGGCGCGCACGGCCGGCAAGGCGTCCTGGTCGTGGAGGGCGGCGCCGATCGCGTCGAGCCCGATCCGGACCGCCCCCGGGACCAGATCGACGTCGTGGTCGATGTCGTGCGGCAGTGCCAGATCGACGTATGCCGCGCCCCTCCCCCCGCGTGCCGCCAGGGCCCGCTCGACGTCGGCGCGGGTGATCAGGGTGCCCGGCGATCCGGCGCAGGCCAGGACGATGTCGGCGTCGGCGAGGGCCGCGCCGAGGGCGCTGAGCCGGACCGCCCGTCCCCCGATGCGGTCGGCGAGAGCCTGCCCTCGGGCCAGCGTCCGGTTGGCGACGGCCACCCGGGCCCCCGAGCGCGCAGCCGAGGTCGCGGCGAGCGCCGCCATGGCTCCGGCCCCGACGACGAGGACCTCGGCCCCGGACAGCGGGCCCGCCGTGGGCTCGGCCAGCCGCAGGCCCGCATCGACGAGAGAGTGGCCAACCGCACCGATCTCGGTCTCGGTGTGGACCCGCTTGCCAACCCGAAGCGCCCGCTGGAAGAGCGTATTGAGCGCCGGCCCCACGCGGCGGGCCTCCTGCGACTCCTGGAGCGCGGCCCTCAGCTGCGCCCGGATCTGGCTCTCGCCGATGGCCATCGAGTCCAGCCCGCTGGCGACCCGGAAAGCGTGGGCGATGGCCCGGTCCTCGAAGTGGAGGTAGAGCCGGTCGTGCAGGTCATCCCGGTCCTCGCCCGCGTGGGCCAGGAGCAGGTCGGTGACCTCGGCGACGGCACCGTGGAAGGTGAGCGCCTCGACATACACCTCTGTGCGATTGCAGGTCGAGACGACGACCGCCTCGGCGATGTTGTCGCGGCGACACAGGGCGTCGAGCAGATCGTGCCGGCCGACGGCGTCGAGGCTGAGCCGCTCGAGGAGATCGATGCGCGAATTGTGGTGGGAGACACCGATGACGAGCAGGCTCACGGCGCCACCTGGGCCCAGTGCCCGGTGCCGGAGCGGCGCATCTTGTGGAAGGCGAGGATCTGCAACTCGGTCGCGAGGTCGACCTTGCGGAGTTCGACATGGGCCGGAACGCCCGGGGTCCCGGGTGCGAAATTGAGGATCGAGGTGACCCCCGCGGACACGAGCGCGTCGGCGACCGCCTGCGCCGACTCGGCCGGCGTCGCGATGACACCGAGGACGTCACCGGTCGCAGCGACCCCGGGCAGGGCGTCCATCCCGGCCACCGGGATGTCGGCGACGAGCTGACCGACCATCGCGGGATCGTGGTCGAACAGCCCGATGATCCGGAATCCACGCTGGGAGAGTCCGCCGTATGCCGCGAGGGCCCGCCCCAGGTTGCCCATCCCGACGATGACCACGGGCCAGTCCCGCGCCAGGCCGAGTTCGGTGGCGATCTGGAAGGCGAGATGCTCGACGTCGTAGCCGACACCCCGCACGCCATACGTCCCCAGGTAGGAGAGGTCCTTGCGGACCTTGGCCGAGCGCACCCCCGCCGCGGCGGCCAACTGCTGCGACGACGTCGACGGTATGCCGCGGGCCGCCATCCCGGTCAAGACCCGCAGGTAGTCCGGGAGCCTGGCCACGGTGGCGTCGGGGATACCCCGGCGCGGCAGCGCGGTCGACATGCCGGAGGACCCCTCTCGGAAACGGGTTCGGCCATCCACGAAGGCGAGCCGGGCGGGCGGGCGACAAGAATCCACATTACGCGCTTGTGAACAAACGCACAAAGTTCGGCGACGCTCAGGTGGCGCGACTCACGTCCGGTTCGCGAGGGCGATCCGGAGCCGATCCCGGTCCAGGCGCCAGTAGTCGTGGACGGCCCCGTCGATGATGGTCACCGGCACCATCTCCCCGTAGTCGGCCTCCAAGTCGGGCCGCTCGTCGAGGGTGATCTCGGCCCACGTCAGGCCGGCTGCGGCCACTTCGTCGGCGAGGACCGGGCGAACCACCTCGCACAGGTGACACCGCGTCCGCGTGATCAGGACGACCGGGGTGGCGGGCAGGCTGGCCGACCGTGTGGGCGAGGAGGGCGAGGACATCGCGATCAGTGGAAGGGCGAGCGGCGCTGCACAAGCAACGAATAGATCGTCTGCTGGATCGTCTCGCGGACCCGGTCGGTCAGGTCGAAGACGACGGCCGGGTCGTCAGCAGACGCTGCACCGAGGGATGCGGTCTCGATCGGCGCGGAGAACTCGATCATCCACTTGCTCGGCAGCGGGATCAGCCCCAGGGGACCGAGCCAGGGGAAGGTCGGGGTGATCGGGACATACGGCAGACCGAGCACGCGCGCCAGCGGTTTGACATTGGCGAGGAGCGGATAGGTCTCCTCCGCCCCGACGATCGCGCACGGAATGATGGGGACCCCGGCCTTGACGGCGGTGGAGACGAAGCCACCCCGGCCGAAGCGCTGCAGGCGATAGCGCTCCCGGAAGGGTTTGCCCGTGCCCTTGAAGCCCTCCGGCCAGACACCGACGAGTTCGCCGCGCGAGAGGAGACGTTCGGCGTCGGCGGCCGTCGCGAGGGTGGCACCGCCGCGCCGCGCGGCTTCGCCGACAAAGGGGGTCGAGAAGACGAGGTCCGCTCCCAACCCGCGCAGATGGCGGTGCCGCGGGTGGGCGTCGTGGATCGCGACCTGCGTGATGAGGGCATCGAGAGCGATCGTCCCGGAGTGGTTCGCCACCAGGAGGGCCCCGCCCTCGGCTGGGATCGCGTCGATCCCCCGCACCTCCGTGCGGAACCATGAGTGCTGCAGCGGCCGCAAGAGGGGATAGAGGACGTGCTCGGCATAGTCGGCGTCGAACCCGAAATCGTCGACGGTGAACTCCCCGTCGATGCGGCGCCGGATGAAGGCGATCGCCTCGGCGACCCGCGCTTCGGCCTCGGCGGTGGGGATACCGAACCGGCCGCACAACCAGGAGACCGCACCCGTGACCGCCTCG
This sequence comes from Nostocoides sp., assembly GCA_016702415.1. GTDB lineage: Bacteria > Actinomycetota > Actinomycetes > Actinomycetales > Dermatophilaceae > Nostocoides_A. The sequence goes on along the minus strand of JADJEA010000001.1, from coordinate 954,816 downwards.
GCGATCTCCGTGAGCGCGGGCATCGGGTTGGGCTGTTGCGGGATGTGTCCGTCGCGGACGATCTGCAGCCTCGGGCGTTCGGGGCGAGCCTCGGCACGACGCCCGGCGGGATGGGCCCCCGCAGGGATGCTCCCGCCCGGGTTGGTCCCGACCGCGTTGGTCCCGACTGGGTGGGCGCCGACCGGGTATGCCGATCCCGTCGCCGCGCCGGATTGGCCCGCACCGGGGTCGGCGGACGATCCGGCGGACCGCGACGTGGTTGCGGCGGTGGACCGGCGCCGCGGCCGGGTGGCGCGGGGCGTGGAGGCGTCACCGGTGCCCGAAGCGGGGCGCGTCGGTGCCGATTCGCCCGTCTCGGGTTGGGATTCGCCGGCGATCTCGGGTTGTGCCCCCAAGAGGGGAGTCGTATGCCGCCGGGCCCGCTCCCCGGCGGCGCGGGCCGCCCCAGCGGCGACGGAGGGGGTGCGCCGAGGAGGCCGGGTTGCCGAGGTCACGCCCCCATCCTCCCAGCCAGGGCGAGCGAGCCTGCACCGGGGATATACGCCGCGGTGCGCTGGACGAGGCGATCGAGGCCGGCCCCGAGGTCCCGCGCCCGGGCCCGGGCGAGATCGATCGGTCGCGGACCGCCCGCGGCGACGAAGTCCTCGAAGGCGGCCCGGGTGGTGTAGGCGGGCTCGAAGCCGAGCCGCGAGCGCATCGCCGTGGTGTCGAGGCCACGCCCGAAGACGAGGAGTTCGAGTTGGTCGGGCGAGAAGTCGATCAACCCGGCCCGCCGGAAGGCCACGCTCATGGCGGCGCTGGTGCCCGGCGGGACGGCCAGGAAGGGCCGGCCGGTCAGGGCGACCGCTTGGGCCATGGTGATGACGCCATCACCGGCGACATTGATCGTCCCCACACCCGGAGTCGTCGTGGCCCGCGCCATCGCGGCGGCGACATCGTCCTCGTGGACGAACTGCAGGCGCGCGCTATAGCCCAGCGGCATCGGCAGGATCGGCAAGGTGAAGTAGTCCGTCATCGCCGTCCGGACTCGGGGCCCGATGACATTGGCGAACCGCAGCATCGTGATCTCGACGTCCGGCCGGCGCCGGGCGAAGCCGCGGACATAGCCCTCGACCTCGGTCGAGTCCTTGCCGAACCCGAGAGCCGGGAGCTTCTTGGCGGCCATGTCCTCGCGGAACATCGCCGGGTCGCGAGAGGACGAGCCGTAGATCCCGGCGGTCGACTTCACGACGAGCTTTGTCACCGAGGCCGCCCGCTGGCAGGCCGCCAGCAGCTGCATCGACCCGATGACGTTGATTTCCTTTTGGGTCGACCGGCCACCGACGTGCAGCGGAGTCGCGATCACGCTCATGTGGACGACGGTGTCGACGTTCGCCCCGGCGATGACCTTGCCGATCATCGGGGAGCGGATGTCGGCCCGGACGAACTCCGCGCGACCGACGGGATGCGGCGGCGGGACGACATCGACGCCGATGATCCGCTCGACGCTCTCGTCGGCGGAGATCAGGCGCGCGAAGACGCCACCGAGGTGGCGGGAGACTCCCGTCAGAAGGACGACGTTGGGCATGCGCCCTCGGCTCCTCTCCCTATCCCGGCGACCGGGCTGCGGGTTGCTGTTACTTCTTGTTGCGGCGCTGGTGACGTGTCTTGCGCAGGAGCTTGCGGTGCTTCTTCTTGGCCATGCGCTTGCGCCGCTTCTTGATGACAGAACCCATGGGCGCGAGCCTACCGCCCGCGAGGAGGGCACCCAAACGGGTCGCCGCCGCATCCCGCCGCATCCCCGCCGCTCAGGGCGGGAGGTGGCGCGCAGAGGTCAGGCGGTCTCGACGTAGGAGTTGCGCAGGTAGTCGTGCACCGCGTCCTCCGGCACCCGGAAGCTGCGCCCGACGCGCACCGCGGGAAGGTCACCGCCGTGCACCATGCGGTAGACCGTCATTTTCGAGACCCGCATGATCGCGGCTACCTCGGCCACGGTGAGGAACCGGACCTCGGCAAGCTGGCGCTCGGCCATGACGACACCACTTCACTTTCGCGGACAGCGCCGGCTTCCCCTCCGGCGTGACGGACCTCGTGTGCGCAACCATAGAGGTTCTTGTTACTGATGTGGAACCCGGGTGCCGAATGTGAGTGGCTTTTCTCGCGCGTTGTCCACGCGACACGCCGTATGCCGCCCACGAAACTTCAGGACGTCGGTGGCGGCTAACTCGTGGCCGCTCAGTCGTACCAGACGTCCAGGCCCCAGTGCCCGAAGATCGCCTCGCGGGTGGCCATGATGGCCCGGTCCACCTCGGAGTGGGGGTTGTAGCCCATCTCCCACGGCTGGACCCAGATGCCTCCGTCGGCGGGGTCGAGGTCGCCCATGCGGGGGGGTCCGGCATACCCGAAGGTCGAGATGACGTGCTCCTGCCAGGAGTCGGGCACCATCGTCGTCAACGGGACCGGACGATGGGCGGCGATCGCGGTCAGATGGGTCCACGAGCGCGGCACGACACCGACGAGCTCGTAGCCGCCCCCGCCGAGCGCCACCCACTTGCCGTCGCAGAGTTCGTGCGCGAGCTCGTGGAGTTGGATCATCGCCTCGCGTTGGGCGTCGACCGAGAGCATCAGGTGGGCGAGGGGGTCCTGGGCGTGGGTGTCACACCCGTGTTGGGTGATCATCACCTGCGGCCGGAACGCCCGCACGACGGGGATGATCGCCGAGCGGAGGGCGCGCAACCAGGCGGAGTCGCGGGTGCCCGGGGGGAGGGCGACGTTCACGGCATACCCGAGACCAGGTCCGTGACCGATGTCGCGCGCCCAACCGGTCCCCGGGAAGAGGTTGCGGCCGTTCTCGTGGATCGACGCGGTCAGGACGCGGGGGTCGTTCTCGAAGATCTTCTCGACCCCGTCGCCGTGGTGGACGTCGACGTCGACATAGGCGACCCGCTCGACCCCGGCGTCCAGGAGCGTCTGGATTCCGACGGCGATGTCGTTGTAGATGCAGAAGCCCGCGGCCCGATCGCGCATCGCGTGGTGGAGGCCGCCGCAGAAGTTGACGCCGTGAGCGATCTCACCATCGAGCACCTGCCGGCAGATCTCGGCCGTCCCGGCGACGACGCGGGCGCTGGACTCGTGCATACCGACGAACGCGGGGTCGTCCTCGGTGCCGAGCCCGGCGTCCTGGTCGGCCGCCGCGGGGTTCACCGAGGCGGCTTTGACCTTGGCGATATAGGCGGGGTCGTGGATGAGTTCGAGCAGATCGTCGCCCGGCACAGCGGGATTGAGCAGCTCGACACCCTTGAACACCCCGAGGGACTCGCACAGGCGGGCGGTCAGGTCCAAGCGCACGGGATTCATCGGATGGGTCGGCCCGAAGTCGTATGCCGTGAAACTGCGATCCCAGACCACTCGCACCTGTGCGACCATGCTTGGCACGCTACCGGCAAATGGGGTCGTCGGCAGGACGGCTTATGTCACGTTCGAGGAGGGGTCGTGGCCAAGCGGCAGCACGCGGTTCTCGTCGTCGGGCTCGGCCGCTTCGGTGGTGCGGTCGCACTCGAACTCAACCGTCTCGGTCACCAGGTCATCGCCATCGAGAAGGACGCCGAGACCGCCCAGTCGTATGCCGGCCGCCTCACCCGGGTCGTCACCGCGGATGCGACCCGACCACACGTGATCGAGGACGTGCGCGCGGGGCAGGTCCCGGTCGCCGTGGTCGGGATCGGATTCTCCGTGGAAGCCTCCGTGCTCGCGGTCGCCAATCTCGTCGATGCCGGGGTCGGGACGATCTGGGCCAAGGCGCTCTCGCCCGAGCACGGCCGCATCCTCGAGCGGATCGGTGCCCACCACGTGATCCACCCCGAGGCACAGACCGGCCGCCGGGTCGCGCACCTGGTCGGCGGTGGGCTGCTCGACTACCTCGAGGTCGACGACGGATTCGTCATCGTCAAGATGGTGCCGCCGCAGGAGACCATCGGTTTCACGTTGGCGCAGAGCAATGTCCGCGAGAAGTACGGCGTCACCGTCGTCGGCGTCAAGAGCCCCGGGCGGGAGTTCGCCCCCGCCCATGCGGACACCAAGATCACCGCGCACGACCTCCTCATCGTCACCGGAGCGACGACATTGATCGAGCGCTTCGCGGCCCGGCCCTGAGCTGGGTTACCAGCTGGCCCCGCGGTCGCCCGCCAGTGGGAGAACCATGGCGATCTCCTCCTCGTCCTGACCGTCGGCGCCCTTGACGCGCATCGGCCGCCGCCATCCGGTCGGGCGGAATCCGAAGCTCGAGGCGAACGCCACGGCCCGGCCGTTGTCGGTGCTCACCCAATAGGCGATGCGATCGAAGCCCTCCTCCGCGGCCGCCTCGCTGGCCCGGCGCACCAGCGTCGCAGCGACGCTGCGCCCCCGCCAGGCCGGGTCGACCCACAGACCGAAGATCTCGGCGGTGTTGTCCGCCCCCTCCAGATGGCCCAGGCTGGCGATCCCGACCGCCTGGTCGCCGGCTTCGGCGTACAGTCTCCGCGCACGGCGCAGCCGCAGCCTCCAGAACTCCTCGTCGTAGGCCTCCTCGGCCGCCTTGTCGGCGACGAAGGCGTCGGGTGACTCCGTGAGGGCCGCGAGCCGGATGGTCCGGAAGACCGCCCACTCGTCCTCGGTCAGCGCGCGCACCTGGATGTCCGTCATGAGGGTCACTCTATGTGCCCGGCCGCGGGTGTCGCCCCCGATGCATCGCAGGTATGCCGCGGGCGACCTACCCGCCCGCAAGCTGCGCCGAGCGGGCCGCCGCCGCAGAGACCGCGGCGACGAGCGCCGCCCGGACCGCCCGGGCATCGAGTTCACGCAGGGCCGCCGCGGTGGTGCCGCCCGGGCTGGTGACCTGTTCGCGCAGGAGCGCCGGATGCTCCCCGGTCTCCCGCAGCATCGTGGCCGCCCCGACCAGGGTCTGGACGGCCAGGTCGCGGGCGGTGGCTCGCGGCAGGCCGAGCACGACCCCGGCCTCGATGAGGGCGTCGGCGAGATAGAACACATAAGCGGGGCCGGAGCCCGAGAGTGCGGTGACGGCGTCCTGCTGGCATTCGGGGACCTCGACGACACGCCCGCAGGCCTGAAGGACCGCGAGCGCCCGCTCGGCCTGGGCGTCGCTGACCCCGTCACCCCGGCTCAACGCCGCCATGCCCTCCCCCACCAGGGCCGGGGTGTTGGGCATGACCCGCACGACGGGGCACCCGGGCGGCAGATGGCCGGCCAGCGCCTGGGTGGAGACACCGGCGGCGAGCGAGACGACGACCGCACCGGGGGCGAGGTGGGGGGCGATCTGCGCGGCGACGGCCGCGATGTCGTGCGGTTTGACGACGAGGAGGACGGTTTCGCGGCCGGCGACGGCGGCGGGGTCCGCGGAGGTGGCCACGGCATACCGGTCCTGCAATTGTGCGGCGCGCTCCTCGCGCGGCTCGATGACGACGACGTCCCGGCCGTCGCGGGTCAGGCCCGCCAGGACCGCCTCCCCCATGGCCCCGCCGCCGACGATCGCGATGCTCATCCCGCTCCTCCTCAAGAAGCCGATCACGGCCCTGCGCCGAAGGCCCGAGGCTAGCCGACGACACCCTGCCACCGTCGCGGTGAGCCACTGGCGGGCGCCGGGCACGAGTGCTATTTTCATCACATGGTGAATAAAGAGTTGGCGATCGAGGCTACCGACCTCCGCGTCATCCGCGGGGGCAAGGTGGTGCTTCACGACCTGACGGTCGGCATACCCACCGCGTCCGTCGTCGGGCTGCTCGGCCCCAGCGGCGGCGGGAAGTCCACCTTCATCCGGTCGGTTGTCGGGGTCCAGCGGATCGCCGGGGGTCAGGTCACCGTGTTCGGCGAGCCGGCCGGGTCGCCCGCGCTGCGCCACCGGGTCGGTTATGTCACCCAGACACCGAGCGTGTATGCCGACCTCACCGTCCGCGAGAACGTCGCCTACTTCGGCGCCGTCTGCGGCGCCCCCGAGCACGCCACCGCCGAGGCGATCGCATCCGTCGATCTGACCCCCCAGACCGACCAACGGGTCGGCACCCTCTCCGGCGGCCAGCTCTCCCGGGTCAGCCTTGCCGCGGCCCTCGTCGCCTCCCCCGACCTGCTCGTCCTCGACGAACCGACGGTCGGTCTCGACCCGGTCCTGCGACGCGACCTGTGGGACCTTTTCCACCGGCTGGCGGCTGGCGGGACCTCCCTCCTCGTCTCCAGCCACGTTATGGACGAGGCGACCCGGTGCACGCGGCTCCTCCTCATCCGGGAGGGCCGGATCATCGCCGACACCACGCCCGCCGACCTGCTCACCACCACCGGCGCCCCCGACGCGGAGGCCGCCTTCCTCTCCCTCATCGACTCCCAGGAGGGACGGGCATGAACCCCCGGCTCACCCTGATCACGGCCGGCCGGGTGCTGCGCCAGATCCGGTCCGACCACCGCACCGTCGCGCTCATGCTCGTCGTCCCGTGCGTCCTCATCGGCCTGCTCGCCTGGGTCTTCGGCGACAAGCCGATGGTCTTCGACCACATCGGCCCGGCCCTGCTCGGGGTCTTCCCGTTCGTCGTCATGTTCATCGTCACCAGCATCGCCACCCTGCGCGAACGCACCGGCGGCACGATCGAACGACTCATGGCCACACCGCTCGGCAAGGCCGACTTCATGGTCGGGTATGCCGTCGCCTTCGGCATCATGGCCATCGTCCAGGCCCTCGTGGCGACAGCCTTCGCCGTGTGGGTGTGCGGACTCGACGTCGCCGGGCCGGTCTGGGTGCTCGTGGTCGTCGCCGTCCTCGACGCGGTCTTGGGGACCGCCCTCGGGCTGCTGGCCAGCGCCTTCGCGCACACGGAGTTTCAGGCGGTGCAATTCATGCCGGCCTTCGTCCTGCCGCAGTTCCTCGTCTGCGGCTTGCTCCAGCCGCGCGATCAACTCCCGACTTTCCTCTCCCACCTCTCCGACCTGCTGCCCTTGTCGTATGCCGTGGACGCCATGGGCTCGGTGGCGACGAAGGCGTCGCCGATGGGCGAGGTGGGTCCCGATCTGCTCATCATCGGCGGGTGGATTGCCGCGAGCCTGCTCCTGGGCTCACTCACGCTGCGTCGTCAGACCGAGTGACGACCAGGTGCCCCTGGAGGACAGGGGCGAGGGCGGCGATCAAGTCCTCGACGCTCGCCGACACCAAGGGCTCGTAGCCCGCGACATAGCGCAATATCGCCACCCCGATCAGCTGGCCTGCGGCCAGGCCGCCCCGGAACTTGGCCTCGGCCAGCGGCAGGGCGCTGCCGTCGGCCCGGGTCGCCACCTGTGTGAACACCTCATCGGTGAGGAACTCGCGGATCGGCCGGGCGGCCTCCTCGTGCGTGAGGACGGACGCGAAAATCGCCCGGAGCCGCACGCGGCCCTCGGGCCCGTCCCAGAGGGTGAAGAAGTTGCGAGCGAGCGTCTGCCCGATCTGATCGGTCGGCGCGGAGCGCAGCTGGGCGAGAAGAGCGGCCGGACTGAACGGGAGAATCATCACCTCGCCGAAGAGCGCCGGCTTGCCGTCGAAATAGTGATGCACGAGAGCGGGATCCACCCCGGCCCGGCGAGCGATCGAGCGGAGGGAGGCCGCGGCATACCCCACCGAGGCGAACTCCGCCCGGGCCGCCTCGACGATCGACCCGCGCGTGTCCGCGCCCGCGGGGCGGCGGCCGCGGGGGCTCACGACACCAGCCGCCCGGCGAAGTGGAGTCGCGCGAAGGCCAGCGCCTCCGACAGCTCCCGCTCCCGGTCGTCCGGTTCGAGGCGGCGGGTGGCGACCTCGAGGACGATGTCGCCGTCGAAGCCGGTCTCGGCGAGATGCTCGAGAACCTCACCGCACGGCTGGGTGCCGCGCCCGGGGACGAGATGCTCGTCGCGGATGCTGCCGGTGCCGTCGGCGAGGTGGATGTGGGTCAGGCGGGGGCCCAGGGCGCGCACCATCGCCATGGCGTCCGACCCCGCGGTCGCGGTGTGGGACAGGTCGAGCGTGACGTGCTGATAGTCCTGCCCGACGGGATCCCAGTGCGGCAAGTAGGCGAGGATCTCCCGGCCCCGCGCTCGCCAGGGGAACATATTCTCGACGGCGATCGCGATGCCGGTCTCGGCCTCCCGCTCCGCGACGCCGGCGGCGAAGTCGCGCGCGTAGTCCTTCTGCCAGCGGAAGGGTGGGTGGACCACGACCGTCCGCGCCCCGAGTTCCTGGGCCAGGGCCACCGACCGGTCGACCTTGACCCACGGGTCGGAGCCCCAAATCCGTTGCGTGAGCAGGAGGGTCGGTGCGTGGATGGAGACGACCGGGACCCCGTGAAGGCGCGCCAGGGCGGCCAGGGCGGCGGCGTCCTGACTGGCCGGGTCGGTCCAGATCATGACCTCGACGCCGTCGTAGCCGAGTTTGGCGGCCGTGGCGAAGGCGGCGGACGTCGGCTCGGGATAGACCGACGAACTCGACAGGGCGACATGGCCCTGCGGGATCGTCACCGCGGCCTGCGAGCGCTGCGCCATACCGCCAGCCTAACCAGGACGAGCGAGAGACCCAGCGTGCCCGCGTGGGCGGTGCCGGTCGGCGGCGGGACTTCCCTGGGCGCCGTCACCGGGCCTGACGCTCCCCTGGGCGGCCGGCGAGGATCAGGCGAAGGCCTCGAGTCGGCGGAGGATGAACCCCTCCCGCAGCGCCCAGGGACAGATCTCCAACTCCTCGACCCGCAGCAGGTCCATGGCCGCGGCCGCGGTCAGCGCTCCGCCGAGGAGTTGAGCGGCCCGCGCCACGGAGACACCGGGTTGGCGGCTCCGTTCGGCCACCGACATGGTCGAGAGCCTGGTCACCAGCTCGCCGAGGGCGTCGCGGTGCAGGAGCCGGCGGACAAAGGGGCCCTCCCCGCTGGGCGCGGCCCCGGTGAGGCGAGCCAGAGAGCGGAACGTCTTCGAGGTGCCGACGACCCGATCCGGGGTCGCCGCACGGACGATGGGCCGCACCTCCGCGGCCAGGGTCGCCCGGATGTGGCGGCGCGCGAGCCGGATGACCTCCCGATCGGGGGGATCCCCGGGCAACATGTCCCGGGTCACCCGCCCGGCCCCCAGGGGCACCGAGACCGCGGCATCGGGCTCCTCGTCCATCCCGTGCGCGAGTTCGAGGGAACCGCCGCCGATGTCGAGGACCAGCAACGTCCCGGCCGACCAGCCGAGCCAGCGACGGGCCGCGAGAAAGGTCAATCGGGCCTCGTCGCGCCCGGAGAGGACGGCCACCTCGAGCCCGCTCGCCGCGGAGAGTCGATCGATGACGTCCTGCCCATTGGGGGCTTCCCGGATCGCGCTGGTGGCGAAGACGAGCAATTCCTCGACACCCTCGTCCTCCGCCAGGGTCATGGCCTCGAGCGTGAAGGCGACCAGGGCGTTCACTCCGGCGTCGCCGACGCTGCCGTCGTCGCGGAGGTGTTCCGCCAGGCGCAGGTCGGTCTTGTGCGAGGCGGCCGGAAGTGGGCGGGCCCCCCGGTGCGCATCGACGACGAGGAGATGGACGGTGTTCGAGCCGATGTCGATCACGCCGAGCCGCATGCTGCCAATCTAGCGAGGGCATCGACCGGCCCTTCGGGCACCAGAGAGTGGCGGGTCATGCCTACAGTTGGCCCATGCCCGAGACTCCCCTCGAGATCTCCCGCGTCTGGGTGGAGTTCGACGATCCAGCGGAGCCCAACCAGCGCTTCCGCGCCGACCTGACCTGGCTGACGTCGAGCTGGATCTGCATCTTCGGTGCGGGCTGCCGGGGAATCTATGCCGACCGGCCGGATGACGGATGCTGCACCCTCGGGGCCCATTTCACCGACCGGGACGACCTGCGCCGCGTCGCGGATGTCGTGGGCCGGATGACCCCGCAGGACTGGGAGCACCATCCCGGGACGACCGTCCAACGGGCGTGGACCGACCGGGACGGCCGGGCCACGACGACCCGCGTTGCCGCCGGCGCGTGCATTTTCCTCAACGGGCCCGATTTCCCCGGGGGTTCCGGGTGCGCCCTCCACATCCACGCCGTCCATCACGGGATGGACCCCCACGCGGCCAAGCCCGACGTGTGCTGGCAACTGCCGATCCGCCGCAGCTATCGCACGGTGACCCTCCCCGACGACACGTCCTATCTGGAGATCACCTTGACGGAGTACGACCGGCGTGGATGGGGACCGGGCGGCCACGATCTCGACTGGTACTGCACCGGCGACCCCGAGGCCCACATCGGGCGAGAGCCGCTCTTCCGCAGCGCGCACGCCGAGCTGACCGAGATCATGGGCCCGTTGGGGTATGCCGAACTCGTCCTCCGCGCTGAAGCGCACCTCTTGGCGGTCAAGGCGTTGCGTGCCCGCGGCGCACGAACGCTGCTGCCGCTCCTGGTGCACCCGGCGACCCTCGAGGCGCGCCCCGCCGGCAGCCGGGCGCGCCGCAAGCGGTGAGCCGGGCGGCCGGGGAGCTCGGCGGAGTCCGGGCCAGCCCGAACATCTGGGCGCACCCGGAGATCTACGAGTGGGAGAACCTCGCCTTCGACCGGCACCGCCGGATCGAGGAGACCATCGGTGCCCTCCGGCCGTATGCCGAGGCCCACCTCCTCGACATCGGCTGCGGCACGGGGTTCCACCTCCCCCACTTCGCCGAGCGGGGTGCCCGGGTCGTCGGCGTCGAGCCGCACCCTCCGCTGGCCCGCCTGGCCAGGGCCCGCCTCGCACGCACCCATCACCCCGCCACGCCCCCGGCCAGCCTCGCCCCGGACCCGCCCGACCCTGGCGGGAGGAGTCCCGACGCTCCCGACGCTCCCGACGCGGACGGTGGCTCACTCTCGTGCGCCGGGCGGTGCGGCGGGAGGAGTCCCGACGATGCCGCCACCCCCGACCCTGGCACGACGGATGCCGACGGCCCGGGCGCCGGTAGTCCCAGCGCGACGCCCCGACCAGAGCACTCCCACCGCCCCACCGTGGTCGTCGCCGCCGCCCAGGCACTGCCCCTGGCCGATGCCTCGGTCGACATCGTCCACGCCCGGTGGGCCTACTTCTTCGGTCCCGGCTGCGAGCCCGGGCTGCGCGAGATCGCCCGAGTGGCGCGACCGGGCGCGGTTGCCGTGATCGTCGACAACGACGCCACCACCTCGACTTTCGGGGCATGGTTCGCGCGGTTCCACCCGGCATACGACCCCGTCGCGGTGGAGCGCTTCTGGCGGCGCGCGGGCTTCTCCCGAATCCCCCTAACCCTCGCGTGGGAGTGCAGGTCGGAGGCGGAGTTCGCCCAGGTCGTCGGGATCGAGTTCGCCCCCGACGCCGCCGCGGCGATCCTCGCCGAGCATCCCGGGCCGAGCGTGGACTACGCGGTCAACCTCTGGTGGCGCCGCTTCTGATCAGTCGCCGGACACCGCACCACCTCCCCCGCCACCGGCCAGGCCCCGCAGCCGCGGCCGGCCGAGGACTCGCAGCGCCTGGGCGAGATCGGCGACCTCGACCACCTCGAGCTCGGGCGGGATCGGCCCCGCCCCCAGCGTCCCGACGGGGACGAGTGCCCGGGTGAAGGCGAGGCGGGCCGCCTCGGCGAGGCGGCGCGGCATACCCGGGACGGGCCGCACCTCCCCGGCTAGGCCGACCTCGCCGACGACCACCGTGTGCGGGTCGAGGGCGATATCGGCGACCGCACTCGCCACCGCCAGGGCGACGGCGAGGTCGGTCGCCGGCTCGCGCAGGGTCACCCCGCCCACGGTGGAGACGTAAACGTCGGCCTTGCCGGCACACACGCGCGCCCGGCGCTCCAGGACGGCCAGCAGCAGGGCCACGCGGGAGGAGTCGAGGCCGTGAGTGCCGCGGCGCGGGGTCGGCAACACGCTCGGGGCGACGAGCGCCTGCACCTCCGAGACCAGCGGCCGGCTCCCCTCGAGAGCCACCGTGACGGCCGTGCCTGCGACGCTCCCGGAGCGAGTCGAGAGGAAGAGGCCGCTCGGGTCGGGCAGCCCGACGATCCCGATATCGCTGAGGTCGAAGCATCCGACATCATCCGTGGGACCGAAGCGGTTCTTGACCGCGCGCACCAGCCGCAAGCGGGAGTGCCGTTCGCCCTCGAAGGTCACCACGACGTCGACGATGTGCTCCAGCAGGCGAGGTCCGGCGATCGACCCCTCCTTGGTCACATGCCCCACGAGCAGCACACTCATGTCGCGGGACTTGGCCTGAGCCACCAGCGCCGCCGCGACTTCGCGGACCTGGGAGACATTGCCCGCCGAACCGTCCACCTCGGCACTGGCGATCGTCTGCACCGAGTCCACGACGACGAGCCCCGGATCGAGGTGCTCGATCTGGGCGAGCACCATCGCCAGGTCGGTCTCCGCCGCGAGAAACAGGGTGTCGGCGAGCGCGTCGATGCGCTCGGCCCGGGCCCGCACCTGGGCGGCGGACTCCTCGCCGCTGACATAGAGCACCCGAGCCCCGGCCCGCGCCGCGCGCGCGGCGACGTCGAGCAGCAGGGTCGACTTGCCGATCCCCGGCTCACCCGCCACCAGCACGACCGACCCCGGAACGACGCCCCCGCCGAGGACACGGTCGAACTCCTCGACACCGGTCGCGCGAACGGCGGCCCGCCGGACGTCGACGCTCGCGATCGGGACCGCCGGGCGCGACAGGCGGCCGGCGGCCTTGGTCCGCGGCCCCGACGCGCCGACCTCGACCACGCTTCCCCACGCCTGGCATTCCACGCACCGGCCCACCCACTTGGCGCCGGTCCAGCCACACTCCCCGCACCGGAACCCGGCTCGACTGGCCTTCGTCATCGTCATACGGACGACCGTAGAGGCGACCACCGACAACCCCCGGCCACCGCGAGAGCGGGCACCTCGCCGGTGCCGCGGTCGGTTGCCACGAGACCGGATGCCGGATGCTCCTGGCGGCCGGGCCAGTGTGAGCGACAAGGGATCGACGGCCAGCGCCCATAGACTGTGCCGACCCCACGAGAGCGAGCGAAGGACCAACCAGTGGCGCATGTGGACGACGACCTGTTGCGGGCGACGCTCGCCGCGGTCGCCCCCGGCACCGAACTGCGCGACGGGCTGGAGCGCATCCTGCGCGGCAATACCGGCGCGCTGATCGTCCTCGGACATAACCGCCACGTCGAGGCCCTCTGCACCGGCGGGTTCCCCCTCGATGTCGAGTTCTCCGCCACGCGCCTGCGCGAGCTGGCCAAGATGGACGGCGCCATCGTCGTCAACAACGACATCACCCGGATCGTCCGCGCCGCGACCCAACTGGTCCCCGACCCCAATATCGAGACGAGCGAGTCCGGAACCCGTCACCGGACAGCCGAGCGGGTGGCCAAGCAGACCGGACTTCCGGTCGTCTCGGTCAGCCAGTCGATGCGGATCGTCGCCCTCTACGTCGCCGGCCGACGGCACGTCCTGGAGGGCTCCAGCGCCATCCTCAGCCACGCCAACCAGGCCCTGCAGACGCTCGAGCGCTACCGCGCCCGCCTCGACGAGGTCACCGGGACCCTCTCCGCGCTGGAGATCGAGGATCTCGTCACCGCCCGCGATGTCGCCGCCGTCCTCCAACGGATGGAGATGGTCCGCCGCATCGGGGAGGAGGTCCGGTCGTATGTCGTCGAGCTGGGCGTCGACGGCCGGCTCCTGACCCTCCAACTCGACGAGCTGACGATCGGGCTCATGGACGACCTCGACTGGGTCGTCCGCGACTATCTGCCCGCCGATCACGGCAATGAGGACGCTGTGGCTCGCGTCCGGCACGCCCTTACCGAGCTCAACCAGAACGACCTCGTCGACCCCGCCGCGAGCGCGCGGGTCATCGGCCTCGGTGACGGACTCGACTCCGGGGTCTCCCCCCGGGGCTACCGCATCCTCAGCCGCGTGCCACGCCTGCCCGGGTCGGTGTTCGAGCGCCTGGTCGACCACTTCGGCAGCCTGCAACGCCTCATCAACGCCTCCAGCGAGGATCTCCAGTCGGTCGACGGAGTCGGCGAGGGCCGGGCCCGCAATATCCGCGAGAGCCTGACCCGGCTGGCGGAGAGCAGCATCCTCGAGCGCTACGTTTGAGCGCGGCCGTCCCTACCGTCCCCGCCGCGACCCGCTCCACGACGGTCGACCGGCGATCCGTCGTTCACGACCGCGTCCTTTCCTGGTATGCCGCGCACGGCCGCGACCTCCCCTGGCGCCGTCCCGATGCCACACCATGGGGGGTCTACGTCAGCGAGATCATGGCTCAGCAGACCCCCATCGCCCGCATCCTCGGCCCGTGGTCGGCATGGGTGACGCGCTGGCCAACGCCGGCCGATCTCGCCGCGGCACCCGTCGCCGAGGCGATCAAGGCGTGGGACCGCCTCGGCTACCCACGCCGCGCGGTGAATCTCCACACCGCCGCCACGGTGATGGTCCGCGATCACCACGGCGTGGTCCCCCGCGACCCGGAGACGCTGCGCACCCTTCCGGGGGTGGGCAGTTACACCGCGGCGGCGGTCGCGTCGTTCGCCTACGGCATACCGACACCGGTGCTGGACACCAATGTCCGGCGAGTTCTGGCGCGCGTGGCACTCGGGCGGGCGCACGCGGCGCCGAGCCAGACCCGAGCCGAGTACCAGCTCGCTGACGACTGGCTGCCCGCCGACCGGAACCGCGCCAACACCTGGAATGTCGCCGCCATGGAACTGGGCGCCCTCGTCTGCACCGCCCGCGGGCCGACGTGCGGGGACTGCCCGGTTGCCGACCTGTGTGGGTGGCGCGGGGCGGGCCACCCGGCATACGACGGACCGCAGCGGCGTGCCCAGGGGTATGCCGGGACCGACCGGGAACTGCGCGGTGCCCTCCTGGGCCGGGTGCGATCCGCAGACGCGGCCGTGAATCGCGCCAACCTGCTCGACCTCGGCGAGGAGGGCCGCCTCCAACGCTGCCTCGACGGGCTGGTTGCGGACGGGCTTCTGGTCGTCAGGCGGGACGGCTACGATCTGCCGCGGTGATTGCGCACGACCGGTGCCGGGACCAAGGCAACCGGAACCGGTGCCCAGGCGTCAATGACGGTGTCGGTGGCGCCTCGATCCGCGGCGGTCGCCGGTCACCCGCGAGACGGAAGGACGACAGGGCGCTGATGTCCACACGAGCCCGCGATGGCCAAGCCCCCGGCCGGGTCTACCAGTCCCCCGCGCTGCGCCGCTCCCTGGCGTTGACCCTGCTGAGCACCGTCATCCCCGGCGCCGGGTTGTTGTGGACCAAGCGTCGACCGATCGGCCTGATGTTCGTCTTCGCCACCGTGGCGTTGACCGGTTTGGTCGTCTATCGGCTCATGCGCCACGGCGTGGTCGGCACGGCCCTGTCCGTCGGTGTCTCCACAAGCGCGCTGAGGCTGCTCATCGTCGCCCTGGTCGCGGGAGCGCTCTTGTGGTGCGGCGCAATCCTCTCCACCGCCCACTTGACCCGGCCGGTGCACCCCTCCCGAGACGACCGGCTGGCCACGACGCTCACGGCGGCCTTGTGTTGCCTGGCTATCCTCGCCCCGAGTGCCTGGGGAGTGCGCACCCTCGCATTGCAGCGCTCGCTGGTCTCGACCGTCTTCCAGGAGGACCCGCTCACCCCCGGCTCGACCTCGACGGGCGCAGTGCCCCAGGTGGGCGAGGACGACCCGTGGAAGGCGATCCCGCGGGTCAACGTCCTGCTGATCGGATCCGATGCCGGTCCGGACCGGGTCGGGGTCCGCCCCGACTCGATGATGGTGGCCTCGATCGATACGCGCACCGGCAACACCGTGCTCATCGGCATACCGCGCAATCTCGAGAACGCCCCCTTCCCGGTCACCGACCCTCTCCACACGCTCTACCCCGACGGCTACAACTGCGGCGACCAGTGCCTCATCAACGCGGTCTGGACCTTGGCCACCGAGCGCGCCGATCTCTTCCCCGGCGACCCCCACCCGGGTCTCACGGCGACCAGGGATGTGATCGGTGAGACCCTCGGGCTGCGGATCGACCACACCGTGGTGATCGACCTGTCCGGCTTCGCCGCACTCGTCAACGCCATGGGCGGGGTGACCATCAACGTCAAGGAGCGCGTCTGCATCGGATGCAAGGCGCTGCCCGACGGCACCATCGTCGGAACCACCGGCTATATCGACCCCGGCGTCCAGCATCTCGACGGATATCACGCGCTCTGGTATGCCCGCTCTCGCGCCATGTCCGACGACTTCTCCCGGATGCGACGCCAGCGCTGTGTCGTCGGCGCGCTCGTCGACCAGGTCTCCCCAGGAAATATGCTCCTGCGCTATCCCGCGCTCGCCAAGGTGCTCCAGGAGCATGTCAGCGTCGACATCGGCCAGGCCCAACTGCCGGCCTGGGTTCCCCTGATCGAGCGCATCCAAAAAGACGGGCACCGTGCAGCCTCCCGTTGACCAACACGGTCATCGATGTCGCCCACCCCGACTTCGCCAAGATCCGCGCGCTCGTCGTCAACGCGACCAGCGCCAACCCGACGTCGGCGCCGGCCTCGACCTCGGCCTCCTCCTCGACCTCGTCCTCATCGAGCACCTCGGGAACGCCGTCGGAGTCACCGACGACGAATGACGAACTGACGACGCTCGCCGCCGCCTGCTGACTTGCCCCTTGCGGGCGCGACGGCAGGCCGCCGGCGGTGGTCGGTGGGGCCGTGTCGGCGCCGGTCAAGGAGACAACCGTTGCGGTCTTTCGTGGGCTCCTTCGGATTCTCGGGGAACGAGGCGCAAGGCGGCCATCGATCGGTCGATCACCTCCGGGATGTCACCAGCGACGCTGACGACGACTCCGGGCTCGTCGGGCTCGAGAGGCTCGAGGGTGGCGAACTGGCTGGGCAGCAAGCCCGGTGGCATGAAGTGGTCGGTGCGGGCGGCCATCCGCTCGGCGATGAGGTCCTGGGAGTCGTGGAGGTGGAGGAAGCGGACGGACGGCCGGCCCTCCCGCAACACCTTCCGATAGGCCCGCCGCAGCGCGGAACAGGTCACCACCGCGCTATCCCCCGCAGCGATGGTCGAATCGATCCAGTCCCCGAGCAGCCGCAACCACGGCCACCGATCCTCGTCGGTCAGGGGTATGCCGCTGTGCATCTTCGCGACATTGGCCTGCGGATGGACGGCGTCGCCCTCGGCATACGGCCACCCCATCAGTGTCGAAATGCCTTTGGCCACAGTCGATTTCCCGGTGCCGGCCACTCCCATGACGACCACGATGTCGCAGTCCACGTCACGACATTAGCCGCGCGCCCACCGCCGTGGCCCGGTGGCGATCCGGAGTCTCGATCCAGGGACGACTCGGTCAAGGGAGACCGACCCCAGGACGGCGTATGCCGCGCCCCCGGTGGGGACGCGGCATACGCGCGGGGTGATCCGAGACGTCACTCGGCGTCGGCGACCACCAATGGTAGGTCGATGTGACCGGGGTGCGGGGTGCCGGTGAAGGTGAACTCCTCCGCCTTGCCCTCGCCCGCGGTGCCGACGAGGACGATCTCGCCGGGCTTGAGCTCGCCGTAGAGGATCTTCTCGGACAAGGTGTCCTCGATCTCCCGCTGGATCGTCCGCCGCAGCGGGCGGGCGCCGAGCACGGGGTCGTATCCCTTCTTGGCCAGCAGGTCCTTGGCCGCCGGCTGCAGCTCGATGCCCATGTCCTTGTCCTTGAGCCGTTTGTCGAGCTTGGCGATCTCGAGGTCGACGATCTGGACGATCTCGTCCTTGGTCAGCTGCGGGAAGACGATCGTGTCGTCGACGCGGTTGAGGAACTCGGGGCGGAAGTGCTGCTTGAGCTCGTCCTGGACCTTCGCCCGCATCCGGTCGTAGCCCGAGCGCGAGTCCGGGCCGGCGGAGAAGCCGAGGCTGACGCCCTTGGCGATATCGCGGGTGCCGAGGTTGGTCGTCATGATGATGACGGTGTTCTTGAAGTCGACCACCCGGCCCTGGGAGTCGGTCAGCCGTCCGTCCTCGAGCACCTGCAGGAGCGAGTTGAAGATCTCCGGGTGGGCCTTCTCGACCTCATCGAACAGGACCACCGAGAACGGACGCCGCCGCACCTTCTCGGTGAGCTGGCCGCCCTCTTCGTAGCCGACGTAGCCGGGCGGGGAGCCGAAGAGGCGGCTGACGGTGTGCTTCTCGGAGAACTCCGACATGTCGAGCTGGATGAGGGCGTCCTCGTCGCCGAAGAGGAACTCCGCGAGCGCCTTGGCCAGCTCGGTCTTGCCGACGCCCGTGGGCCCGGCGAAGATGAACGAGCCGCCCGGGCGGCGCGGGTCCTTCAGCCCGGCGCGGGTGCGCCGGATCGCCTGCGAGAGCGCCTTGATCGCGTCGTCCATGCCGACGATCCGCTTGTGCAGCTCCGCCTCCATGTTGAGCAGGCGGGTCGACTCCTCCTCCGAGAGCTTGAACACCGGGATGCCGGTGCTCGCGGCGAGGACCTCGGCGACCAGTTCCTCGTCGACCTCGGCGACGACGTCGAGGTCGCCGGCCTTCCACTCCGCCTCGCGGCGGGCCTTCTCGCCGAGCAGCTTCTTCTCGTCGTCGCGCAGGCGGGCGGCCTTCTCGAAGTCCTGGCCGTCGATGGCCGACTCCTTCTCCAGGCGCACCTGGGCGATCCGGTCGTCATACTCGCGCAGGTCCGGCGGCGCGGTCATCCGGCGGATCCGCAGGCGAGCACCGGCCTCATCGATGAGGTCGATCGCCTTGTCGGGCAGGAAGCGGTCGTTGACATAGCGGTCGGCGAGGGTGGCCGCGGAGACGAGGGCCGCGTCGGTGATGGTGACGCGGTGGTGCGCCTCATACCGGTCGCGCAGGCCCTTGAGGATCTCGATGGCGTGGGCGAGGGTCGGCTCGGCCACCTGGATGGGCTGGAAGCGCCGCTCCAGGGCGGAGTCCTTCTCGATGTACTTGCGGTACTCGTCCAGCGTCGTCGCGCCGATCGTCTGCAACTCGCCGCGGGCGAGCATCGGCTTGAGGATGGAGGCCGCGTCGATGGCCCCCTCGGCGGCACCGGCCCCGACGAGCGTGTGGATCTCGTCGATGAACAGGATGATGTCGCCGCGGGTGCGGATCTCCTTGAGGACCTTCTTCAGGCGCTCCTCGAAATCGCCGCGGTAGCGGCTGCCGGCCACCAGCGACCCGAGGTCGAGGGTGTAGAGCTGCTTGTCCTTGAGGGTCTCCGGGACGTCGCCGCGGACGATGTCCTGGGCGAGGCCCTCGACGACGGCCGTCTTGCCGACGCCCGGCTCACCGATGAGGACAGGGTTGTTCTTGGTGCGGCGCGAAAGGACCTGCATGACGCGCTCGATCTCCTTCTCGCGCCCGATGACGGGGTCGAGCTTGGACTCGCGCGCGGCCTGGGTCAGGTTGCGGCCGAACTGGTCGAGGACGAGCGAGCCCGCGGGCTGGCCCTCCTGCTGCTGGCTGGAGGCGCCGACGCCGGCGGCCTGGGCCTCCTTGCCCTGGTAGCCACTGATCAGCTGGATGACCTGCTGGCGCACCTTGTTGAGGTCGGCGCCGAGCTTGACGAGCACCTGCGCGGCGACGCCCTCGCCCTCGCGGATCAGGCCGAGGAGGATGTGCTCGGTCCCGATGTAGTTGTGCCCCAGTTGCAGCGCCTCGCGCAGGGAGAGCTCGAGGACCTTCTTGGCGCGCGGGGTGAACGGGATGTGGCCCGAGGGTGCCTGCTGGCCCTGTCCGATGATCTCCTGGACCTGCTCGCGGACATTGTCCAGCTCGATCCCGAGGCTTTCGAGTGCCTTGCTGGCCACCCCGTCGCCCTCGTGGATGAGGCCGAGCAGGATGTGCTCGGTGCCGATGTAATTGTGGTTGAGCATCCGCGCTTCTTCTTGCGCGAGCACGACCACCCGCCGGGCCCGGTCGGTGAACCGTTCGAACATGGATTGCGCTCCTCGATGATCGAGTCAGCTTCGATGGTATCTGCGCGCGCCGACTCCCGAGATGGAGAATCGGTGCGCGTCACTGCCCACCTCAACCGACGACCGCGCCGCGGTGTTCCGCCGGTCCGTATGCCGACCGCTCCCGTTCGCTCAGAGCGCACCATCCGCGGCCGCGCCCCGGGCACCCGGCTCCCGCCTTGGCCCGTTCGGGAAACACCGCGGTCAAGAAACTCAGCGTTCGGAAAACACCGCGGTCAGGTGACGCCGAGGTCCTTCTTGATCTCGGTCTTGGAGGATCTTGCCGACCTTGGAGCGGGGGCAAGTCCGGCCATACCTCGATCGCCTTGGGTGCCTTGACCGAGCCGATCCGGTCCTTGACGAAGGCGATCACCGCCGCCGGGTCGACCTGGTGACCGGCGGCCGGCTGAACCACGGCGACGACTCGCTCGCCCCACTTGTCGTCCGGCAGCCCGACGACGGCGCAGTCCTGGACGGCGGGGTGGGCCATGAGGGCCTGCTCGACCTCGGCGGAGAAGACATTGAACCCGCCGGTGATGATCATGTCCTTGGCGCGATCGACGATATGGAGGAAGCCGTCGGCGTCGAGGAAGCCGATGTCGCCGGTGTGATGCCACCCATGGGCGCTCGCCTCGGCGGTGGCCTCGGGGTTCTTGTAGTAGCCCGCCATGACCAAAGACGAGCGGACGACGATCTCGCCGCGTTCGCCCTGGTCGAGGAGCTCCCCGGAGGGCGACATGATCGCCACCGTCACCAGCGGCGTGGGCCGACCGGCCGACGACAGCCGCCGGGTCGCGATCGACCCGTCGGCGTCGTAGTGCTCCAGCGGCGCCATCGTCGAGATCATCATCGGCGCCTCGGACTGGCCGAACAGCTGGGCCATCGGGCCGATCCGGCGCAGGGCCTCCTCCAGCCGGGTGACCGACATCGGTGCCGCGCCGTACCAGAAGCACTGCAGCGAGGTGAGGTCCGTCGCGTCGAGTTCCTCAGCCGCGAGCACCATGTAGATCAGCGTCGGCGGGAGGAAGGTGTGGGTGACCCGGTGCTGGGCGATCAGAACGAGGAAGGCGTGCACGTCGGGGGCGCGCATGATGACGACCTCCCCACCGAGCGCCAGCACGGGGAAGCAGAGGACGCCGGCGGCGTGCGTCAGGGGCGCGAGGGCGAGATAGACCGGCCGTCCCTCGAACGGGTAGCTCATCAGGGTCAGCGCGCTCATCGTCTCGAGATTCCGACCGGTGAGCATGACTCCCTTGGGCCGCCCCGTCGTCCCGCCGGTGCCGACCAGGGCGGCGAGATCGTCGGCATACGACTCCTCGACGGGTGAATCCCCGCCCAGCGCAAGGAAATCCGCCCACGTAAGCGCCCCGGGGGGCGCGCCGTCCAGACACACCCACGTGTGTATGCCGCTCAACTCCCCCCGGATCCGCTCCACCAGGGGCGCGAACGCCGCTTGGAAGACGACGACCTCGACATCGAAGAGGTCGAGCAGTTCCCGGTTCTCCGCGGCCTCGTTGCGGGGATTGATCGGGCACCACACGGCGCCGGCCCGGGAGAGTCCGAACAGGCACGAGAAGGCGATCGGATCGTTGGCGGAGAGGACGGCGACCTTGGCACCGGGGTGAACCCCGCGGGCGACCAGGGCGGCGGCGATCCGGCGGCTGAGGGCGACGACTTCGGCATACGACAGCGACCGGCCGTCCACGGTCAGGCACAGCCGGTCCCCGCCGAGGGAGGCGCCCTTGTCGAGATAGTCGACCAGGCGCATCGGACTACATCCCCATGCCGCCGTCGACCGGCAGGCCGACGCCCGTGATGAACTTCGCCGCATCGGAGGCGAGGAAGACGACGGCGTCGGCCATGTCGTCGACCTGACCGAGCCGCCCGGCCGGGGTCAGGCCGATGACCGCACCGACGGCCGCCTCGGGGCTCTCGAACAGCCCAATCTCCGCGCAGTCGACGGCCAGGCCCTGGCCCATCGCCGTCGGGACCAGGCCGGGATAGACGCAGTTGACCCGGACGCCATACCCGAGCTTGCCGGACTCCATGGCGGCGACCCGGGTGAGCCGGTCGACTGCGGACTTGGTTGCGGAATAGACCGCGATCCCCGGGAAGGCGATCGTCGCCGCGACGGAGGCGATATTGACGATCGCGCCGCCCTTGCCCGCCGCGCCGCCGGGGCGCATGGCGCGCAGACCATGTTTGAGGCCGAGGGTCGTCCCGAGGATATTGACCTCGAGCATCCTGCGCGCGTCCGCCGCGTCGATCTCGGTGACCAGGGCGGTGATCTCGATACCGGCGTTGTTGACGAGGATGTCGAGGCCGCCGAGGGAGTCCACCGTGGCGCGGATCGCGGCCTCCCAGTCGGCCTCGTTCGTCACGTCGAGCTTGACGAAGCCGTGGCCCTCCCCGAGCGCGGCCGCGGTCTCGGCCCCGCTCTCTTGCAGATCCCCGATCATGACCCGGGCCCCAGCCGCCGCCAGCGCCTGGGCCATTCCCTCCCCGAGTCCCTGCGCGCCGCCGGTCACCAGGGCCGTGCGCCCGGTCAAGTCGATTGACGTCATCCGAATGCCTCTCGTGCGGGCCGATCTGCCGCGACCACCCTCGTGCCCCGCCTGGACACATGTCAAGACTTGACAGCGGTCAAATCCGGACGCGGGGGTGGCTACGCTTGCCGGTCATGAAGGGGAACTCCGCGCCCACGCGCGCCCGGGGCGAGCGGTCGCTCGAACGACGCGATCAACTCGCGCAGTCCGCCTTGCTCACGCTCGGCGAGCTCGGTTATGCCCGGACCAGCCTGCGGGACATCGCGGCGAACTCCGAGTTCAGCCACGAGGTCGTCCACTACTACTTCACCGACAAGACCGAGCTGATCACCTATTGCGTGCGCTACTACAAGGCGCAATGTGTGACCCGGTATGACGATCTCGTCGCCGAGTCGACGACCGCCACCGAGATCCTCGCGCGCTTCGCCGACAAGCTCGTCGAGACTTTGGTCGCGGACTCCTCCATGCACCGGTTGTGGTACGACCTGCGCACCCAGGCGATGTTCGAGGACGTCCTGCGTCCCGACGTCCTGATGATCGACGCCACTCTCGAGGACATGATCTGGCGCGTCCTGACCCGGTATGCCGCCCTGGCCGCCCGCCCGCTCACGGTGGACTCGGCCACGGCATACGCCATGGTGGACGGGGTCTTCGAGCGTGCCCTTCTGCGGCATCTCACGGGCGATCCGGACGCGGCCGAGTTCCTCCGCGACCGGGCGCTGACGCTGCTGCCCCGGCTTCTCGGCGACTGAGCGGGCCTATCCAGGCGGGCCGGCCGCCACGCGGCGACGAATCTCCGCCACCCCCTCCGGGCCGTCGGGCAGATCCCACCACGACCCCCCCCCCCCCCCCCCCCCCCGCGCGCCCGCCCCCCACCCCCCGCGGTGCACCACCGGGGCGGCTGGCCCCCGGTGCAGGCCATCGGCACGACGAACGCGAACTGCATCGCGCCTTATCCGTGACTGGCGACAGGGGTCCCGATCGGTGCCCAGTCGTAAATCCACTTCGCCGTCGGGATGGGCAGGTTGACGCAGCCGTGGGACGCGGCATACCCGAAGGTCTCGCGCCAATAGGCACCGTGGAGCGCCTCTCCGCCGTTGAAGAAGGACGACCAGGGGACATCGGGGGTCTCGTAGGTCGTGCCGTCGGCATTGTGGCCGCGCATCGTCATCAGCGGATTCTTGAGGTAAATGTGGAAGAGGCCGACGTCGGTCGGGGTGGCCGGCGCCCCGTTGACCATCAGGACGGGCCCCAGAGCCACCGTCGCCCCCACATAGGCGGTCATCGTGTGCCGCGAGAGGTTGACGTCGATCCACTTCTCGCCGTCGGCCGCGGGGTAGGCGAGATTCTCCGCGCCCTTGGCGACCCGCCGTTCGGTCCACGCCGCCGGGACCACCGCGGTCGTGAACCGGCCCGTCGTGGCGGTGCCGGACTGAAGTCCCGCGATGAGCTTCGCCGCGACCGCGGGGGTATTGGTGACCTTGCGGCCGTTCGTGGCCGGGGTCAGGACCCGCAACACGGCACCGGCGGAGGTGACATAACGCAGCCCTTGCTGCGGAGCCACCGCGAACTCCTTCGCCCGGGAGGCGACCCACGTCGAGACCTTGGCCGCGTCGACGACCGGTGCGCCGGGGCGGCCGTCGGTGAGCGGGATCGTCACCCAGGATGCCTTACGTCCGGCCGAGGCGGTGACCTTGCGGTTGCCGTCCGTGACCGCGGCACCGGCCCGGACGAGGGCGTTGGCCTGGTCGGCGATGGCCTGCGCCTGCGTGGTAGTGACGGCGGGCACGCGCTCGACCAGCGTCAGGGTGGCGCTCGCGGACGTCAGGGACCGGACCGCCTGCGCGACAACCTCCGGAAGGCGGCTGGTGTCGAGGGCCTCGCCGGTGACGGCCGGCGTCACGGTGAAGGTGGCTCGGTCCCGGCCCAACGTGACGGTCGCATCGGTGGCGGGATGCCCGGAACGGGCTTGGAGCCCGGCCGTGAGCGCGGCGTAGGTCGACTGATTCGTCGTCGCCACCGGATCCACCGCCCGGTGCTCGATCAGGGCCTTGGCGTAGCCGGTCCACCGCCGGTTGGCGTCGAAGACCCGGTCGACGGTGGCGTCGACATCGATGGTCGCGCCGAGATCGGCCAGCGGCACGGCGCGCCTGCCGTCGGGGGTGTCGAGGGAGACGACCACGGAGGCCGCCTTGGCGCGGACCGCCGCGGCGATCTCAGGCTGGGTCATCCCGGCGACCGATAGCCCCGCCACCGTGCTCCCCGGGAGCGCGCGGTCCTGGTAATAGGAGGCGTATGCCGTCGCCCCGCCTCCCGCGGCGAGCGCCACCGCGAGCGCCGCCGACGCCAGGACCTTGGTGCGCTTGCGCATCCGCTCGCTTCTCCCTCCGCTGTGGGGTCGAGATCGAGGCCCCCGCCGAACCCCGTCAGTATGCCGCAGCCCGCCCCCGCCCGCCTGTTCACCTGCGCTCCCGCGCGTCGACACCCGACTGCGTGACGCCGGCGCGGGACAGGCCGGCGGGACAGGCTCAGTGCCGCCGTTGGCAGCGGCCGCACCAGTAGAGGGTGCGTCCGGCGACGACGGCACTTCGGACTCGGCTCCCGCAGACCCGGCAGGGCTGACCATCCCGCTTGTAGACGTAGTACTCGCGGGGGAAGGGCGCGATCGCGCCCCCTCGGACGAACCCGCCGCGCTCGCCGGGCATGATCCCGCCCCAGCTGTCGTCGTATGCCGCCGGATCCCGCCCGTCCAGCAGCGCCCGGGCGACGTCGAGTTGCTCCTCCAGCGTGATGATCTGGCCGAACGCGACGCCATAGGGCAGCAGGTCGACCAGATCCGCCCACATGGCCATCCAGGAGCGGGGTTTGACCTTGGCGCCGGGCACGAACGGGTCGATGCGGTGACGGAAAAGGACTTCGGCCCGATAGACATTGCCGACTCCGGCGATGATCGACTGGTCCATGAGGCACTCCGCCACCGACCGGCCGGTCCGGGCCAGGCGGACCAGCGAGCGCTGGGGATCATTGCCCGGTGTGCCCGCGCGCAGCGGGTCGGGCCCCAGCCGGGCGATGGTGGCGGCGACCTCCTGCGGCGAGACCACCTGGACGACGGTCGCGCCGCGCAGATCGGCATACGTCTGGGGGTTGACCATGCGCACCCGGACGGCCCCCACCGGGGCCGGCGGCGTGCCCGCGTGGGGCAGCACGTCGAACGAGCCGATCAACCCGAGGTGGACGTTGAGAGTCCGCTCGCCCGCGAATCGGACGAACAGGTGCTTGCCGTATGCCGACGCCTCCTCCACCTCCCGCCCACTCAGCAGCGCGGCACCGTCGGCGAAGCGCCCCTGCGGACTGGTCACGACCGCCGGGCGTCCGGCGAACGCACGCTCCAGCGCCCCTGCCAACCGGTGCAGGGTGTGTCCCTCGGGCACGGGCTAGCCCGCCGCCTTCGTCGTCGCGGCGGCCTTGGTGGCGGTGGCCTTCGTGGTGGTGGCCTTCGTGGTGGTGGCCTTCGAGGCCGGCTCGGCCGCCTCCGGCGCCTCGCCGCGGGCGATCTTTGCCTTCTCCACCGAGCGGGCCAGCGCGGCGAGGAGGTCGACGACCTCACCGGACTCCTCCGCCGGGGCGGGCAGGTCGGTGATCTCGCCACCCTCGATCTTGGCCTTGACCAGGGCGTCGAGGGCCTTGGCGTAGTCGTCCTCGTACTCGTCGGGGTCGTAGTCCCCCGCGAGCTGGTCGATCAGCAGGTGCGCCATCGCGAGTTCCTTCTCGGTAGCGTGCTGGTCGTCGCCGAGCGCACCGAAATCGGGGGTGCGGATCTCATCCGGCCAGAGCATCGTCTGCATGACGATGACCCCGTCGCGCACCCGCAGCACCGCCATCGTCATCCGGGAGCGAAGGGAGACGGTGACCAGGGCCATCCGCTTTTCCGACTCCAGCGCATCCCGCAGCAGCACATAGGGTTTCGCGGCGGCCTTGTCGGGCTCCAGGTAGTAGGACTTGTCCAGGAGCATGGGGTCGATCTGGTCGTCGGGGACGAACTTCTCGACCGTGATCTCCTTGCTCGACCGCGACGGGAGATCGGCGAAGTCCTCGTCCGTCAACACGACCATGTCGCCGTCGGGCGTTTCGTAGCCCTTGGCGATGTCGTCATAGGAGACCAGTTCCCCGTCGATCGAGCACACCCGTTGGTATTTGATCCGGCCGCCGTCGGTGCGGTGCACCTGACGGAAGCTGACGTCGTGGTTCTCGGTCGCGGCATACAGCCGGACGGGGACGTTGACCAGGCCGAACGAGACGGCCCCCTTCCAGATCGGGCGCATTGTCCGAGTGTGACAGACCTCGCGGCCGGGAGCAGCGGCCACGGCCTCGCCTAAGGTGACCCCATGCGCCCCATGCTCGCCAGCGTCGCCGACGCGGTGCCGACCGGTGGGGACTGGGTGCACGAGGTCAAATGGGACGGCATGCGGATCCTCGCCGACGTCCGCGACGGGCGGCTGACGCTGTTCGCCCGCAGCGGGAACGATGTGACGGCGAGCTTCCCCGAGTTGGAGTCCCTGGCCGGGACGTATGACGACCTCCTCCTCGACGGGGAGGTCGTCGCCCTCGACGGGGGGCGTCCCTCCTTCGCTGCCCTCGCCGAGCGGATGCACGTCCAGGACCGCCGGAAGGCGAGCAGGCTGGCGGCGGTGCGGCCGGTGACCTTCATGATCTTCGACCTGCTGCGCCTCTTCGGGCAGGACCTCACCGCCCAGCCCTGGACCGGTCGGCGCGATCTGCTCGACCGGCTCGCCCTGGACTCCCGCCACTGGCAGGTGCCGCCGACCTATGACGACGGGCGCCAGCTCCTGGCGGCGACCCGGGAGCAGGGACTGGAGGGGATCGTCAGCAAGCGGCGGGACGCGGCATACCTCCCGGGGCGGCGGGTGGCGGACTGGCGCAAGACGAGCAACCGGCACACGGTCTCCGTGGTCGTCGGCGGGTGGCGTCCCGAGACGGGCAATCCCGCCCGCCTGGGGGCGTTGCTGGTGGGCCTCCCGGGACCGGACGGGTGGGTGTATGCCGGCCGCATCGGTTCCGGGGTCGCGGGCAAGGTCGCGGACACGATCGCGGCGCTCCTGGCGCCGCTGACGAGGGCGACGCCGCCCTTCGCCGATCAGGTGCCTGCGCTCGACGCGCGTGGGGCGACCTGGGTCGAGCCGGTCATCGTCGTCGACCTGCGACACCTCGGCGAGACCGGGGCCGGGCGGTTGCGGCAGCCGAGCTTCCACGGCATCCGCCACGATCTGAGCGCCCAGGATGTGCTCGATGCCTGAGGCCGGGGCGACGACCCGGGTCGAGGTCGCGGGGCGGACCCTGCGGCTGTCGAGTCTCGACAAGATCCTCTATCCGGCGACCGAGACGACCAAGGGCGAGATCCTCCACTATTACGCGCAGATCGCTCCGGTGCTCCTGCCGCTGATGGCCGGGCGCCCCGTGACGCGCGTCCGGTGGCCGCACGGCGTGGAGCAGCAGTCCTTCTTCGAGAAGAACCTCCCGCCGGGAGCACCGGCGTGGTTACCTCGGGTCGGATTCGACGGGGTGACCTACCCGCTGGTGAACGATCTGGCCGAACTCACCTATCTCGTCAACCTCAATTCACTCGAATTCCATGTACCCCAATGGCGGGTCAGCGCCGACCTGCGGGAGCGTTCCAACCCTGACCGGCTCGTCATCGATCTCGACCCCGGAAGGCCCGCTGGCCTGCGGGAATGTGCCCAGGTAGCGCTCCATGTGCGCGAACGCCTGGGCCTGCTGGGCCTGGAGTTGTTTCCCGTCACCTCCGGCAGCAAGGGCATGCAGTTGTATGCCGCACTCGGCGGCGACTTGACCTCCGACCAGGTGCGCGACATCGCCTCTACGCTCGCTCAGGAACTGACCAGGAGATTTCCAGACCTCGTTCTGTGGCGCATGACCAAGAGCTTGCGTCCGGGCAAGATCTTCCTCGACTGGAGCCAGAATGTCGCCGCAAAGACGACGATCTGCCCCTATTCGCTCCGAGGGCGAGAAACCCCTACCGTCGCCGCTCCGCGGACGTGGGCCGAGGTCGAGGCCGCAGCAACGGACGAGGGCGTCCTCGAACAGGTGCTGTTCGAGGACGCCCTCGTGCGTCTGGAGCGCTTCGGTGACCTGCTCGCGTCATTGGCGTGACGGTCACCGAGGATGGCGCATTCGGCTCAGGCGTGGGCCTTGTCGTACGCCTCCTGGAGCGCGCTCGAGATGCGACCACGGTCGCTGACGGCGTGCCCGTTGGCGCGGGCCCACTCGCGGACCTTGCCAAGGTCGCCGCGGCGACCACCCCCTTACCGCGAGCGGCGGGCGCTGGCGCGCTGGCTTTGCGGCCAACCTGCTTGCGTGCGTGGGCGGTCCACTTGGCCATGTCGTCGCGCAATGCCTGCAGATTCTCGGCGCTGAGGTCGATCTCGTACGTCGTGCCTTCGAGTGCGAAAACAACCGTTTCCACCGCCGTGGAGGCGTCCACGTCATCGATGAGAAGAACTTGAACACGCTGCACCATGTCTTTTTCGGCCTTTCGTCGGGGGTATCCCATGCGGGAGTCTCCACCTTACAACGTAAACGCGGACATGGATACCAACCGCGAGCAACGCGCACACATTACCGGCGGGAATATCCCCCCGATGACGCTCAACCGACCGGGCGACCCTGAGGGTCCGTCCCCTCGGACCGGTCGTGAGCCTTTTCCCACCGAGCCTGGGCGACCCGCTCGTTGCGGTCACCCTCGAGGATGTGCTTGATGATCACATAGAAGAGGAAAGCCACCCCGATGGAGGGGATGATCGCTGCTGCATACGTCCACACATGGCTCATGAACCGGCCTCCGGTTTGAGATGGGGAAAGAGGATCGTCTCCCGGAGATTGACCCCGGTGAACAGCGCGACGATGCGATCGAGGCCCATGCCGAGGCCACCCATCGGCGGTGCGCCATATTCGAGTGCCCGCAGGAAGTCCTCATCGAGTTGCATGGCTTCGAGGTCGCCACCGGCGGCCAGGAGGGACTGGGCGGTCAGGACTTCGCGCTGGATAACCGGGTCGATCAACTCCGAGAACCCCGTCCCGCGCTCCACGCCCGCGATGATGAGATCCCACGCCTCGATCTGGCCGGGACGGGAGCGGTGCGGCCGGGCCAGCGGCTGCGCGATCGCGGGATAGTCGCATAAGAAGGTCGGCTGGAGCAGCCCCGGCTCGACGAGTTCACCAAGGAGTTCGAGGACGACCTTGTCCTTCCCCCAGGCCGGGTCGAGCGGGACGTCGTGGCGATCGGCATACCGCCGCAGGGTCTCCACATCGGTGTCGATCGTCACCGTCTCCCCGACCGCGGCGCTCACGGCGTCGTAGACCGGCAGCCAGACCCACTCGCCGTCGAGATCGACGACTCCCCGGGGTGTTTCGAACCGACGCGTCCCGAAGGCGTCGGCGACGGCGAGAATGCAGTCCTGGACCACCCGCGCGATCGTCGTCTGATCGCCATAGGCCTGATAGACCTCGAGCATGGTGAACTCCGGCGAGTGGGTCCCGTCGACGCCCTCGTTGCGGAAGATCCGGCCCAACTCGTAGACCCGGTCGACCCCGCCGACCACGGCCTTCTTGAGGTTGAGCTCCAACGCGATCCGCAGCACCATCTCCTGATCGAAGGCGTTCATGTGCGTGCGGAACGGGCGGGCCTGAGCGCCCCCGTGGATGAGCTGAAGGATCGGGGTTTCGACCTCGAGATAGCCCTGCGCGTCCAGGGTCTCCCGGATCGCCCGCATCGCCTTGGCCTTGAAGCGGACCATGTCGCGGGCGTCCTGGCGGACGACGAGGTCGGCATACCGCTGCCGGACGCGGGTCTCCTCGGACAGATCCTTGTGGAGGACCGGCAGGGGTCGCAGCGCCTTGCTCGCCATCTCCCAGCGAGTGGCGAGCACGGACAACTCGCCGCGCTTGGAGGAGATGACGCGGCCCTGGACGAAGACATGATCGCCGAGGTCGACGTCGGCCTTCCAGGCGGCGAGGGCATCATCGCCCACCTCGGCCAGGCTCACCATGATCTGGAGCCGGGTGCCGATGCCTTCCTGGAGTGTGGCGAACGCGAGCTTGCCGGTGTTGCGGATATAGACGACTCGCCCGGCGACCCCGACGACGTCCTGGGTCTCCTCACCGGTGGCCAGGTGTGCCCAGCCGTCCCGGATCTGCGCGAGGGTGTGGGTGCGCGGCACCCACACCGGATATGGCGCCCGGCCCTCGTCCAGCAGCCGCCGTCGCTTGGCGTGGCGAATCTGCATCTGCTCGCTGAGATCGGCGGGCGTGGACGGTTCGGTCACCGGCCTAGCTTATGTGTCCACCACATGGCGCAAATACCGCCTGGGCTCGGCCAGGAACCGTCGGTAGTGGTCGACGACGTCGAGGTCGGCCCAGTCCCGGTCGTGGAAGCCGGTCTCGTCGAGCTCGAGGATCCGGGCGCCCGGAAGGGCGGCGAGGACCGGCGAGTGGGTGGCAATGAGCACCTGCGCGCTGCGGTGGTGGGCGATCGCGTGGAGGTGGCCGATCAGGGCGAGTTGGGAGCTGAAGGAGAGCCCGGCCTCGGGTTCGTCCATGACGAAGAAGCCATCCCCGCGGAAGCGGCCCGAACCGAGCATGGCGAGGAAGGATTCGCCGTGGCTGAAGGCATGGAAGTCGGGATCACGGGCGCCGGGGTGGGCGGCGAGATAGGTGAAGAGTCCGTGGGTGGTCTCGGCGCGCAGGAAATACCCCCAACGCGAACCGCCGGGTCCCCGCTCGATGGTCAGGACGTCCGGCAATGGCGACTCGCTGACGTACGTCTGGTGCTGGGCTCCGGTGGACCCGCCCTCGCCGGGCAGACCGAAGGTCATCGCGATCGCTTCGACCAGCGTGGACTTGCCGGTGCCGTTCTCACCGACGAGGACGGTGATCTGGCCCAGGTCGAGCCCGTCGCGCAGGAGTTGCCGCACCGGGGCCAGAGTGAACGGCCAGCGGGTCAGGTCAGGATCGGCGTCGTATGCCGCCCGCACCCGCCGCACCGGGAGCGGCTCCATCCAGATCACCCCGGAAAGCGTAGGCGGCAGCCCCGACAAGGCCCCGGCAGACGCGGGAAGCCGGCAGGCTCACCGGCCGGTGGGGGTCACCGGCTGGCAGGGAGTCAGGCAGGCACGGGGTCAGTGCCGGGGGTCGGCAGCCGGGGGTCAGCAGCCGGGGGTCAGCAGCCGGGGGTCACAGATCGAGCGCGATGTCGAGAATGCCGGCCGAGTGGGTCAGGCCACCGACGCTGAGGTAGTCGACGCCGGTCGCGGCATACTCCCCCGCCCGTTCGAGGGTCAGGCCGCCGGTGGCCTCGATCTCGACCGTCTCACCGGTCGCCCGGATCGTCGCCACCGTCTCGCTCAGCAGTTGCGGGGACATGTTGTCGCACATGACGAATCGGGCACCGGCCGCGAGCGCCTCCCGGGCCTCGGCGACAGTCGTCACCTCGACCTGGATGGGGACGTCGGGGAAGCGGTCCCGGATCCGGTCGTATGCCGCGGTGATCGACCCGGCCGCGAGCTTGTGGTTGTCCTTGATCATCGCGCAGTCGTAGAGGCCCATGCGCTTGTTGGTCCCGCCGCCGGCGCGGACGGCATACTTCTCCAGCGCGCGCAGGCCGGGGGTGGTCTTGCGGGTGTCCAGGACGATCGTCGGGTATGCCGCGAGCGCGTCCGCCCACGCCCGCGTCGCCGTCGCGACCCCCGAGACGCGCGAGAGGATGTTCAGGAGGGTCCGCTCACCGATGAGAATCGCCTGCGTCGACCCGGCGACCTCCGCGAGCACGTCGCCGCGCGCGACCCGGTCCGAGTCGCTCGCCCGCAGAGTGATATCGACATCGGCCGACCCGCCGAGGATGGCGCAGACCTCGTCATAGACGAGGGCGATGACGTCGAGCCCGGCGACCACACCGGCGGCGCGGGCGACGACCCGGCCGGTGGTCAGCGCCGCGGGGTCGATCGTCGCCTCGGTCGTCACGTCGACGCCGTCCAGGCCACCGAGGTCCTCCACGAGGGCCTCGCGGACGACACGGAGGGCCTCCTCAACGGGGAAACCGAGGTCGGTTGGGCTGGTCATCGGGGGAATCCTTTGCCGGGTCGATAGGTGACGTTGATGGTCGCGTCGGTGCGCACGTGGCTGATATGCCCCAGCCAGTGGGCGTCGTCCTGGGCCGGGAAGTCGGCCCGCTCGTGGCCGCCCCGGGTCTCCTCCCGGGCATGCGCGGCCGCGGTCAGGGCCAGACCCAGGTGGGCGAGATTGGTCGTCTCCCAGGCGCCCGTGGTCACGGTGGCGACCTCGTCCCCGGCCAGGAGGGCTCCGAGGACCTGCTGGGTCCGGGCCGTGGAGTCGGCGGACCGGACCGGCCCCGACCCGGCCGTCATCGCCCGTTGGACATCGATGCGGTGGCTTTGGTCGAGGAGGCCGACGGAGTCGCCGCGGCGGCGCCGGGCGGGTGTGGTCGGGGGGAGTTCCCCCGCCGCGAAGCGGCGCGCGATGTCCTCGGCGATCCGGTCACCGAACACCAGGCCCTCGAGGAGGGAATTGGAGGCGAGCCGGTTGGCACCGTGGACGCCGGTGCAGGCGGTCTCCCCGCAGGCATACAGCCCATCGAGGGTGGAGCGGCCGTCGAGGTCGGTCCAGACGCCGCCCGAGGCGTAGTGCTGCGCGGGAGCGACCGGGATGAGGTCGGTCGCCGGGTCGAACCCGAGTTCGCGGCAGCGGGCGACGATGGACGGGAAACGTCGCTCCAGGAACTCCTTGCCGAGGTGGCGGGCGTCGAGCCAGACATGGGCGGCACCCGTGTCGCGCATCCGGGCGACGATCGCGCGGGCGACGACATCGCGGGGCGCCAGGTCGGCCATCGGATGGACACCCTGCATGAAGCGGACGCCCGCGTCGTCGACGAGGACGGCGCCCTCCCCGCGGACCGCCTCCGAGATCAGCGGCTGCTGGCCGTGGGCACCCTCGCCGAGATACATCACCGTGGGGTGGAACTGGACGAACTCCAGGTCGCTAAGGCGCGCGCCCGCGCGCAGCGCGGCCGCCATCCCGTCCCCGGTGGCGACCGGCGGGTTGGTCGTCGAGGAGTAGATCTGCCCGAGTCCCCCCGTCGCCAGGACCACTGCCCGACCGTATGCCGCACCCACCCCGTCGTGCTCCCCCTCCCCGATGACGTGGAGGGTCACGCCGCATACCCGGGCGTCGGCATCCTGAAGCAGGTCGACGACGAGCGCGTGCTGGATGACCTCGATGCCGGGATCCTGGGCGACCCGATCGAGCGCCTCGATGAGGGCGCGAGAGATCTCGGCACCGGTGGCGTCCCCACCGGCATGGGCGATCCGGTCGCGATGATGCCCACCCTCACGGGTCAGGAGGATGTCGCCGCCGGGGGCACGGTCGAAGCGCGCCCCGAGGTCGACGAGTTCGCGCACGCGCGCGGGGCCCTCGGTGACCAGGACTCGCACGGCGTCCTCGTCGCACAGCCCGGCCCCGGCGACCAGGGTGTCGTGGAGGTGATCCTCGGGCGAGTCCTCCGGGTCGAGGGCGGCGGCGATACCACCTTGGGCCCACTCGGTCGAGCCCGCCGACCGGACCGTCTTGGTGACGAGGAGGACCTTGTCGACCTGGCCGCGCAACCGGAGGGCGCAGGTCAAGCCGGCGATGCCGGAACCGACGACGATGACGTCGGCGGTCGTCGTCCAGCCCGGTCTGCCCGCGCGCAGCCAGCGGGGGATGGCCAGTCCGGTCACGGCATACCCAGCTCGGGGGCGGCGTCGGGGTCGGAGAAGACGTCGAGGGCACCGCCGCCGGGGCCGACGAGGACGGGGGTGTTGTCGATGAGGCGGGTGGTGCCGACGCGGCCGGCCACGGCGAGGAGGGCCTCGCCGCGGTACCACTCGGGGACATCGCGCAGCGAGGTCGGATGGACCAGGACGAGATAGTCGACGAGCACGAGGGGCTCGGCGACGAGGACGGCGCGGGCCGCCCGGCGGATGGCGCTGGGGCCCTCCGGTGCCGCGGCCGCCCCGGCACGCAAGGCCCGCGAGAGGCAGAGCGCGACCTCGCGGTCGGAGGGGGTCAAGTAGGTATTGCGGCTCGACATCGCCAGGCCGTCGGTCTCGCGCACGGTCGGCACCGACACCACGCGGGCGGGGACGTCGAGGTCGCGGACCATCCGCCGGATCAGGAGGAGTTGCTGGGCGTCCTTCTGCCCGTAGAGGAAGGAGGTCCCACCGGTCAGGTGCATGAGCTTGGCGACGACGGTGAGCATGCCGTCGAAGTGCCCGGGGCGCGACTGGCCCTCCAGGACGGTGCCGAGTGGACCGGCGGAGATCCGCACGCCGGGGTCGCCGTCGGGATAGACGACATCGGGGCTCGGGGCGAAGACGAGGTCGGCTCCGCAGCGCGAGCAGATCTCCAGATCGGTGTCGAAGGTGCGGGGATAGCGGGAGAGATCCTCCTTGGGCCCGAACTGGAGCGGGTTGAGGAAGATCGTCACGATGACGTGGTCGGCCATCTCCCGCGCCTGGCGGATCAACGTGGCGTGACCGTCGTGGAGGGCCCCCATCGTCATGACGACGGCGACCTCCGGCCCGGTCAGGTCCGCGCGGGCGACCCGCAATTCCGCCCGCGTCCGGGCGACGACGGGGGTGCGGGGCGCGGCGGCTGGGATGGTCACGTCGGATCCTCCTGATCGGCGAGTACGTCGGCGAGCGCCCCGGCGGCGACGGCACCGAGGCGGCCCTGGCGGCGTGCGCGCGCGAGCGTCGCGGCCGCCAGGACGCGATAAACCTGCTGCACGTCCGGCTCCTCGTCGCGGAGCACGTGGAAGTGCTCGGCAACGGTACCGGCGTCACCGCGAGCGACCGGCCCGGTGAGAGCGGCGTCACCCGCCCGAAGGGCGTTGTCGAGCGCGGCATTCATCAGCGGCCGAAGGACCCGGCCGGGGTCCCCCACCCCCGCGCCGCGGAGGATCTCCATGGCCTGGGCAACGAGGGTGATGCAGTAGTTCGAGCCGTGGACGAGCCCGAGGTGATAGCGGACCCGGTCGAACTCGTCGATGAGGACAGGCTCCCCGCCCATCTCCACGACGAGGGCCTGCGCCACGGCGACGAGATCCGGCGGCGCGGTGACGCCGAAACAGCAGTCACGCAGCCGCTGGAGGTCCATCTCGGTGCCGGTGAAGGACATCGCGGGGTGGATCGCCATACCGCCGACGCCCTGGTCGATCGCCGGGGCCAGGGGGGCCAGGCCGGATCGGCCCGAGGTATGCAGCGCCAGTTGGCCCGCGCGCCATCCCCCCGTGGTCGCCAGGCCGGCGACGAGCGGGGACAGGGCGTCGTCGGGCACGGCGAGGACGACCAGGTCGCTCGCGGCGACGACATCGTCGGGTGCGGCGATGGGAGTGTCGGGCAGCAGCGCCGCGGCCCGCGCGAGCGACTGCTCGCTGACCGCGCTCGCGGCCACGATGAGGTGGCCGGTTCGCGCGAGGGCCGCACCGAGGACGGCACCGACCTTGCCGACCCCGACGATGCCGATACGCAGCCGTCCCGGCGGCAGCAGGGGGGGCGGCGTCACCGGGCCAGTCTGCCACCGCGGATGCCGGCGGACCGGTCCCGGGGTTGTCCGGGTGGTGCGCTGACGTGGGTCGGCTGGGGGTAGGTTGCGCTGCTGTGCGGCCGTGGGTGCAGGCGTGGGACGAGGCGTTGTACGCCGAGACCGGCTTCTATCGCCGCCCCGAGGGGCCGGCTGGGCACTTCGCGACGTCCTGTCACGGCCCGGCGGGCGCGGTGTTCGCCGAGGCGGTGGTTGCGCTGGCCCGGCGGGAAGGGCTGACGACGATCGTGGATCTCGGGGCCGGCCGCGGGGAGTTGCTCGCGGCGATTGCCCGGATCGTGGCCGGGCCTGGCGGGCCTGGCGGGCCTGGCGCGTGGGGGTTCGAGCCGGTCGCGGGTTGGACCGGGCCCGAGCCGGGCGCGCCCGGGACGGGCGCGGGTGGGCCCGGGCCCGATGGGGCGGGTGGGTCGGGTGAGGTATGGCGCCTGGTCGGGGTCGAGGTCGCCGAGCCCGCCAGGGCGGTGGCGGCCGTGGAGTGGCGCGTCGTCCCCGGTGGGGCACGGACGCCTGGGCTGCGTGACCTCGGGCCGGTCCTCGTCATCGCCAACGAGTGGCTCGACGTGGTGCCCTGCGTCATCGCGCAACGCGACCGTCGGGGCGTCTTGCGGGAGGTGCACGTCGATCACGCCGGCACCGAGAGCCTGGGCCCGTCGATCCGGGGGGTCGACCTGGACTGGGCCGGACGGTGGTGGCCGCGGGGGGAGCGGGTGGAGATCGGGCGGGCGCGCGACGAGGCGCTCGGATCACTTCTCGGACAGGTGCATTCGGGGCTCGTCGTGGCGATCGACTACGGCCATGTCGTCGCGGAACGACCGGCCGACGGCACCCTCGTCGGCTACCGCTCGGGGCGTCAGGTCCGCCCGGTCCCCGACGGGTCGTGCGATCTGACCGCGCATGTCGCGGTCGACTCCCTTCCCCACGACCGCCTGGTGCGACAGCGGGATGCATTGGCGCAGCTGGGTATCCGGACCGGTGGGGCCGGGGTCGGGGCGGCGGGTGCGGGGGGTGAGCGGTCGGCATACGACCTGGCGCGGCGCGACCCGATCGGGTATCTCGCTGCCCGGCACCGGGATTCGGCGGTGGCGGAGTTGACGGGAGCGGGACTCGGCGACTTCTGGTGGGCGATCACCCGGGTCGGGTGAACCCGACCGGCCTCCGCACGAGCGCCCGCGGCGGCCCCGTCAGGGGCGAGCGGAGACGATCAGTCGCTCGAAGCCCCGCAGCACGAAGGTCGGCCGACGCTCCGCCGTGACCAGGGCGAGCGCGGGGGCGCGGGCGAGCAGGAGCCGGGTGGCGATCTGCATCTCGAGCCGGGCCAGCGGAGCGCCGATGCAGAAGTGGATGCCCAGGCCGAAGGCGATGTGCTCGTTCGGGTCGCGGGCGGGGTCGAAATGGTCCGGCTCGGGGAAGACGGCCGGGTCCCGGTTCGCCGCACCCAGGAGCGCGATCGCTTTCTGCCCCTTGGCGATCGGCACTCCGAGCAGGTCGACGTCGGCGGTCGCGGTCCGCTCGAACAGCTGAAGCGGGCAGTCGTGCCGGAGGAACTCCTCGACGATTCGCTCCACGGCGACCGGATCGCCCGGATCGATCGCCGGCTTGCCCGCGGCGAGCCATGAGTGGAGCCCGTTGCCGAACCCGTTGACACTCGCCTCGTGCCCCGCATTGAGCAGCAGGACGGCCGTGGCGATGAGTTCGCGCTCCGACAGCCGGTCGCTGCCGTCCCGGATCTGGACCAGATCGGTCAAGAGATCCTCACCCGGCGAGCCGGCCCGGCGCGCGGCCAACCCCGAGACGTATGCCGCGAACTCCCGGCACGCTGCCCGCGCCTCCTCCTCCTGGGCCGGGGTGCGGTCGACCTCGTACATCTTGACGATCGCCTGGCTCCACGGCCGCAGTAGGTGCCGGTCGACGTCGGGGAAGCCGAGGAGTTCGGCGATAACGAGGACGGGGAGGGGTTCGGCATACGCCGCGATGACGTCGAACTCGGGTCCCGACGCGAGCGCGTCGTCGAGGAGGCCCGTCGCCAGGGCTTCGATCCGCGGGGCGAGGCGCTGGACGTGCCCACGCCCGAAGGCACCGGCGACCAGCCGCCGCAACCGGGTGTGCTTGGGCGGCTCGGAGTCGAGGATCGAGTCCGCGTGCAGCCAGTTGAACGTCTCCCAGTCCGAATCCGGTTGCCGCGGAGCGAAGATGCGCCCGAGGCGACGTTCCCGTAGCACGGCACAGGCCGCCGCATGGGACGTGGCGACATAGGCCTGCAACCCCTCGTGCCAGGCCAGCGGGGCCGCGGCGCGCTGGGCGGCGAACGCGGCATACGGATCGGCACGGAAGGCGGGATCGGTGAAGTCGAGCAGCTCGGGCACGGCGTCAGCCTCGCCGATCGGCCGGGTCGGCGTCGAGCCCCCGTCCACAGCCCACCTCCCGCGGCCCGCCTCGCCGGACTTGGGGCGCCCACGTCGGGCACCGTCCGCGGCCCGGGCTCTAGAGTGTCGAGGGTGAGCACGCCCACCGCCTCGGACCCGGTGACGGTGGGTGTGGGGGCGGGCGGGCTCGCGACCGCCGACATGACCCTCAACATCGGTCCGCAGCATCCCGCCACGCACGGAGTCCTGCGGCTGCGGATCGTCCTGGACGGCGAGCGGATCGTCAGCGCCGACCCGGTCATCGGCTATATGCACCGCGGCGCCGAGAAGCTGTTCGAAGTCCGCGACTACCGCCAGATCGTCGTCCTGGCCAACCGGCACGACTGGCTGTCGGCGTTCGGCAACGAGCTCGGCGTCGTCCTCGGGGTCGAGGCGATGCTCGGGATGGAGGTCCCGGTCCGCGCCGTGTGGGCCCGGATGCTGCTCGCGGAGCTCAACCGGGTGCTCTCCCATCTGATGTTCCTGGGCAGCTATCCGCTCGAGCTCGGTGCAATCACGCCCGTCTTCTATGCCTTCCGGGAGCGCGAGGAGATCCAGGCAGTGCTGGAGGAGGCCTCCGGCGGGCGGCTGCACTATATGTTCAACCGGGTCGGCGGCCTCAAGGAGGACCTGCCGCTCGGCTGGCTCGACCGCGTTGCCGCGGCGCTGACCGGGGTGCGCCGCCGGATGCCGGACATCGAGTCCCTCCTGGTCGGCAACGAAATCCTGCTCGCCCGCACCCGAGGTGTGGGTGTCCTGACGGCGCCGACGGTCCGAGCGTACGGCGTGTCCGGGGCCATCGCGCGCGCTTCCGGTGTCGACGTCGACCTGCGCCGGGACGCCCCCTATCTCGCGTATGCCGAGCTCTTCGCGCCCGGCGGCCCCGGTCGGGTTCCGTTGCTCCAGACCGGGGATTGCCTCGCCCGGCTGGAGGTCCTGCTGGAGCAGACGCATGTCGCGCTCGATCTGGCCGAGGCGTGTCTGGATCGGCTGCGCAGCCTCCCGCCCGGCCCCGTCAATGTCAAGCTGCCGAAGGTCCTGAAGGTGCCCGAGGGCGAGCTCTACACCGCGACCGAGAATCCGTTGGGATTCAACGGATATCACCTCGTCTCGCGCGGCGAGAAGACCCCGCACCGGCTCAAGCTGCGGTCGGCGTCGTTCAACAATGTCGCCGTGCTGCGGGAGATGCTGCCCGGCTGTCTGGTCGCCGACATGGTCTCGATCCTGGGGTCGATGTTCTTCGTCGTGGGAGATGTCGACAAGTGAGTTCGATAGCGCGCCCGTAACCGAGCGGGCCGATCAGGGCCCGGGAGTCAGCGGTCGTGCCCGTTGGAGTCGTACCCGGCGCCGTCACTGGGTGGTATGCGGCACCAACCCTGGGCGATCATCCCGCAGACGACGAGGGCCAGGCTCGCGGCCAGGCCGATCGCGAACCGCCAGAACAGCCCCTGGACCGCCTGGAGATCGCGATCGGGCACGAGGGCCAGGACCTGCCCGGCATAGAAGCCGCCGATCGCGGCCCCGGTCAGCGACGCCGCCTGCGCCAGGGCGAGGGTGCGCGCGGCCCGGATCGGGCTGAGGTCGGCCTTGGTGCCGCGCAGGTACGCCCGGACCTGGCTGCCCGACCACAGCACCAGGGCCCCGATCAGGGCGAGCAGGACGATCGTCACCCACGGAACCGGGGCCGGGAAGTTGCCCGCGTCGATCCAGCGCTTCGTCAGCAGGGCGCTGAGCAGGGCGACGAAAAGCCCCACCAGCACCGGCACCCGCCAACCAAGGCCGCGCTCCCCCAGCCTCACGGGGCACCTCCCGGCCATTGGGGTCCGGGGCGAACCCCGGACAGGTCCAATCCGTCGGTATGCCGATCCACCCCCACCACCTGCTCCCCCACTCGCAAGACCGCCCCGGGATCGACCAACCGCCACGGGTGGAGGACGAAGGGACGCGCTGCCGCCCGCGGGTGCGGCAGGGTCACCTCGGGATCGTCGCTGCGGACCTCATCGAAATGTCCGGGCGTGCCGTACTGGATGAGGTCGAGGTCGAGGGTTCGCTCGCCCCAGCGCACGCTCCGCACGCGTCCGTGGCTGGCCTCGATCCGGTGCAACCGGGCCAGCAGCGCCGCGGGATCGAGCGTGGACTCGGCGAGGACGACGGCGTTGAGATAGTCGGCCTGCTCGGGGCCGCCGACCGGATCGGTCTCCACCAGCGGGGAGACCGCGGTCACGCGCACCCCGGGGAGGGCGCGAAGGTCGGCGACGGCGGCCCGCAGGGTCGCCGCCCGGTCGCCGAGGTTGCCCCCGAGGGCGATGACGACCGGCGCCGGGTGCCGGCGCCGGATCGTGACGCTGACGTCGGCGAAGGAGTGGGGGATCGGCGCGGCCGGTTTGGCGACCGTGACCTCGACGGAGGCGACCCGGTCCAGACTCAGGCAGTCGCCGGCGATGGCCTCGGCGAGGGCTTCGATGAGGTCGAAGGAGGGGCCGGTGATGCGGTCGTGGGCGAGATCGGCGACGACGGCGTAGTTGACCGTGTCCTCGAGCCGGTCGCTGCGTCCGGCGACGGACAGGTCGCCCTCGAGGACCACGTCGACGACGAATTCCTGCCCCTCCCGCTTTTCCTGCGCGAAGACCCCGTGGAATCCGGTCGCGCGCAGCCCGGTCAGCCGGACGACATCGGTCATGCGAAACCACCTCCCATCGCCGCGACGACGTCGAAGGCATCGCGGGTGGCGACCACGTCGTGGACCCGGACCGCCCAGACGGGGGCGGACGCGGCATACGCGCTGGTCACCGCGGTGGCCACGTCGCGGTCCTGGACGGCCCGCTCGTGACCGGGCAGGCGGCCCACGACACCGAGGAAGCGCTTGCGCGAGGTCCCGACGACGACCCGGTGCCCGAGCGCGGCGATCTCCTCGAGTCGGCGCAGCAGGGCCCAGTTGTGCTCCGGAGTCTTGGCGAAGCCGAGCCCGGGATCGAGGAGGATCCGCTCGGGCGGGATACCCGCGGCGGTGAGGGCGTCGACGCGGGCGGCGAGTTCTCGGCATACGTCCACGACGACGTCGTCGTAGTGCGCACGGGACTGCATGTCGGCGGAGTGGCCACGCCAGTGCATGGCGATCATCTCGACCCCGGCCGCGGCGACGACCTCGGCCATCGCCGGGTCGGCCAGGCCCCCGGAGACGTCGTTGACCAGCGTCGCCCCCGCCGCCAGCGCGGCCTCGGCGACCGCGGCGCGCATGGTGTCGACCGAGACGGTCAGGCCTGCCGCCGCGAGACCCCGGACGACCGGGACGACGCGGGCGAGCTCCGCCTCCAGCGTCGGGCGGGCCGCCCCGGGCCGGGTCGACTCCCCACCGACATCGACCAGGGCCGCCCCGGCGTCCCGGAGGGAGAGCCCGTGGTCGACCGCGGCGTCCGCCTCCAACCAGCGGCCGCCGTCGGAGAAGGAATCGGGCGTCACATTGACGACGCCCATGATGAGCGGAAGGTTCACCGGTGACCGCTGATCAGCAGCGACATGGCCTCGGACCTGGTCGTGGCGTTCTTGGCGAGGGTCCCGCGGACGGCCGAGGTGATCGTCCGGGCGCCGGGCTTGCGGACACCGCGCATCGACATGCACAGATGCTCCGCCTCGATGACGACGATGACGCCCATGACGCCGAGGTGTTCCACGAGGGCGTCGGCGATCTGACCGGTCATCCGCTCCTGGACCTGCGGCCGGCGGGCGAACACGTCGACGAGGCGCGCGAGCTTGGACAGCCCGGTGACCTTGCCGCCGCGCGGCAGGTAGCCGATGTGGGCGACCCCGTGGAAGGGGAGGAGGTGGTGCTCGCAGGTGCTGTACATCGCGATGTCGCGGACGATGACGAGTTCCTGGTGGTCGACATCGAACTTCTTGGCGAGGACATCGGCGGGGTCGGCGTGGAGGCCGGCGAAGGCCTCGGCATACGCCCGCGCGACGCGGGCCGGGGTGTCGATCAGGCCGTCACGATCGGGGTCCTCGCCGATCGCGGCGAGGATCTCCCGCACGGCCGCCTCGATCCGCAGCTGGTCGATGGCGAGCGCGGGCAGGGCGGACTCGGACACGGCAACTCCTTCGGTGACGTGCGCTGACCTCAGACGTGGCCCTCGGGGTCGACCGGGGCACCTTCCGGGGTCTCGATCACCTGAGTGATCGGCTTGTCCTGGGCGTATGGCGATGCCCCCACCGCCGCGGCCTGGTCGATCGCGCGTTCCGTGGCCCGGTCGCCCTGGGCGGGCACGGCCCCGGCCGGCGCCCCCGAGCCGTTGAGGGCGGCGCGTTCGGCCGGCGTCAACACCGGGGGCTTGTCGGAAAGAAGGCGGTGCTCCGAGGACAGCCAGGTCGGGCGGGCGGGGCGCTTGCGGACGTCGTGGAAGATCTCGGCGATGTCCTTGGCCCCGAGGGTTTCGCGCTCGAGGAGTTCGAGAACGAGGCGGTCGAGGACGTCGCGGTTGTCGTTGAGGGCGTGCCAGGCCTCGTCGTGCGCGGACTCGATCAGGCGACGGACCTCCTCATCGACGATGCCGGCGACGTGCTCGGAGTAGTCACGCTGGTGGCCGTAGTCGCGGCCGAGGAAGACCTCGCCCTGGCTCTGGCCGAGCTTGATCGCGCCGACCCGCTCGCTCATGCCGTATTCGGTGACCATCTTGCGGGCCATCGCCGTGGCCTTCTCGATGTCGTTGGCGGCACCCGTGGTGGGG
Source organism: Nostocoides sp. (assembly GCA_016702415.1). GTDB lineage: Bacteria > Actinomycetota > Actinomycetes > Actinomycetales > Dermatophilaceae > Nostocoides_A. The sequence continues at coordinate 911,552 of JADJEA010000001.1, read as the reverse complement.
TCGTGGAAGATGATCTCCTCCGCGACCCGCCCGCCGAGGGCATAGGCCAACTGGTCGAGGATCTCGTTGCGGGTGGTGCTGTATTTGTCGTCGCTCGGCAGCACCATGGTGTAGCCGAGGGCGCGGCCACGCGGCAGGATCGTGATCTTGTTGACCGGGTCGGTGTGGTTCATCGCCGCCGCCACGAGCGCGTGCCCACCCTCGTGGTAGGCCGTGATCTTGCGCTCCTGGGCGCTCATGATGCGGGTGCGCTTCTGGGGTCCGGCCATCACCCGGTCGATCGCCTCGTCGAGGGTCTGGTCGGTGATGAGGTGCCCCGAGCCGCGGGCGGTGAGCAGCGCGGCCTCGTTGAGGACATTGGCGAGGTCGGCGCCGGTGAATCCCGGGGTCCGCCGGGCCACGGCGAGGAGGTCGACGCCCGGGGCCATGGGCTTGCCCTGGGCGTGGACCTCGAGGATTCGGTGCCGGCCGATCATGTCGGGCGCCTCGACGGCGATCTGCCGGTCGAAGCGTCCCGGGCGCAGCAGCGCGGGGTCGAGGATGTCGGGCCGGTTGGTGGCCGCGATGAGGATGACATTGGTCTTGACGTCGAAACCGTCCATCTCGACGAGCAACTGGTTGAGCGTCTGCTCGCGCTCGTCGTGCCCACCGCCGAGCCCGGCGCCACGGTGGCGGCCGACGGCGTCGATCTCGTCGACGAAGACGATGGCCGGGGCATTGGCCTTGGCCTGCTCGAACAGGTCACGGACCCGGGAGGCGCCGACACCGACGAACATCTCGACGAAGTCGGAGCCCGAGATCGAGTAGAACGGCACCCCGGCCTCGCCCGCGACCGCACGCGCGAGGAGGGTCTTGCCGGTGCCAGGCGGGCCATAGAGCAGGACACCCTTGGGGATCTTGGCGCCGACGGCGAGGAATTTCGCCGGCTCCGCGAGGAAGTCCTTGATCTCGTGGAGCTCCTCGACGGCCTCGTCGGCACCGGCAACGTCGGCGAAGGTGACCTTGGGGGTGTCCTTGGACGCGAGCTTGGCGCGGGACTTGCCGAACTGCATGACGCGCGAGCCGCCGCCCTGCATCTGGCTCATCATGAACCAGAAAAGCCCGATCAGGATGACCAGCGGGAGCACCGAGAAGAGGAGCGACCCCAGAACGCTCGGGTGCTCGATCTTGTCGTTGTAGCTCGAAGGGACATTGGCCTGGACGAGCGTGACCAGGTCGTCCGCGCGCGCGTCGATGAACTCGGTGCGCACCTTGGTGGCGTCCTTGACGCCGTCACCGGAGTAGGTCTCCCCCTGCTTGAGCGTCAGGTCCAGGACGTTGTCGCTGGTGAAGCGCGCCGACTCGACCTTGTGCTGGGTGATCAGCTGCTCGGCGGCCGAGGTGTCGATGCGGGAGAAGCCCCCGTCTCCGTTGAACGAAAACAGCGCGACCATGAGGGCGAGCATGGCCATGACCCACAACAGCGGGTTGCGGAACATACGCTTGGCATTGGTGGACATGAGTGTGGCCGGGGCCTGCTCCTATGCGCTGTCGGCCCCGTTCACCCGCGAACGGCAGCCGAGTCGGTCGGTCGGAGGACGACACTACCCCGGCCCACGGACAAGGGGTGGTTGTGCGTCCACGGGTGGCAACGCCCGGGGGTGACGCGGTGTTCCGCGCCGGCGGGACTAGGAATAGACGTGCGGGGCGAGAGTGCCGATCACCCGCAGGTTGCGATAGCTCTCCGCGAAGTCGAGGCCGTAGCCCACGACGAAGTCGTTGGGGATCTCGAAGCCGACCCACCGGCAGTCGATGGTGACCTTGGCGGCGTCGGGTTTGCGCAGCAGGGTGCAGATCTCGACGGACTTCGGCCCGCGCGACTCGAGGTTGGCCCGGATCCACGACAGGGTGAGCCCGGAGTCGATGATGTCCTCGACGATGAGGACGTGCCGCCCGGTGATATCGGCGTCGAGGTCCTTGATGATCCGGACCACGCCTGACGACTTCGTCCCGGAGCCGTAGGACGACACCGCCATCCAGTCCATCGGGACCGAGCCGGGGATGGCTCGCATGAGGTCGGCCATGACAAGGACGGCACCCTTGAGGATGCCCACGAGGAGGAACGGCTCGCCGCCGTAGTGGTCCCAGATCTCCTGGGCGAGCTCACCGAGCCGCGTCTGGATCTCTTCTTCGGTGATGAGGACCTTCTCCAGGTCGGCTCCCATATGTGCGGCGTCCACACCGCCTAGTCAACCGTAGTCGGACCGGTGATGCCCACTTCGGTGGCGCGTCGGCATACGACGACACCACCGGGGAGGTTCAGCGGGCCCTGGCCATGCCAGCGGGTCACCAGGGCGTCGCACGCATCCGTATGCCGCGCGCTCACCGCCCCCGCCGGCGCGCCCGCCGCGATGACGGCTCGCCGCCAGACCCGCCCTCGGATCGCCGGTGGCAGGGCCGCGAGCCGGTCGACGCTCCAGGGGAGCGCGCCCAGGTCGTGATGTACCCGCGTCGCCTGGTCGTCGAGGAGGTCGGCGTCGGCCCGAGCCAGGTCGGCGGTCCGGACCAGGCCGTCGCGGATGCCGGGACCGAGGTCGGCGGTCAGATCGCGCAGGGCGGCCCGGACCCGAACGCGCAGGTAGGCAGGGTCGCTGTTGTGGGGGTCGGTCCACGGCTCGAGCCCGAGTTCGGCGCAGGAGGCGGCGGTCGTCTCACGGGGGAGGTCGAGGAGGGGGCGGCGGAAGGGAGGGCGGGCGCGCGGCATACCGGCCAGGGAGCGGACGCCCGAGCCGCGGACGAGACCGAGGAGGACCTGTTCGGCCTGGTCGTCGCGGGTGTGGCCGATCAGGACCGCCGCGGCGCCGAGGCGCGTGGCGGCAGCGGCGAGCGCGGCGTAGCGGGCGTGGCGGGCGGCGGCCTCGGGTCCCTGCCGCGAGTCCTCGGCGACCGTGACCGGGCTGACCTCGACCGGATCGAGCCCGAGTTGCCGGCACTGGTGCGCCGCCCGCTGCGCCACCGCTGCCGACACCTCCTGGAGGCCGTGGTCGACGACGATCGCCCCGGCCAGAAGGCGCAGCCGGGGCGCGATCCAGGCAGTCGCGGCAGCGAGCGCGAGGGAGTCGGGGCCCCCCGAGCAGGCCACCAGGACGAGATCGCCGTCGGCCAGGTCGGCGAGCGTTGCTCGGACTGCGGCGCGGCAGGCGACCGAGGCGGGTTCGGGGGGCACGGTGGGCGGGGTGATTGTCGGGCGGGGCTACCCGTGGACGCGCGCGACCCAGGCGGCCGGGTCGTGGATCTCGGCCGGGCGCGGGAGGGTCTCCGGTGAGGTCCAGACGGCATTGAACCCGTCGAGCCCCACCTGCGCACGCACGCCCCGGACGAATTTGGCCCCATCGCGGTACTGAGCGAGTTTCGCGTCGAGCCCGAGGAGCCGCCGCAGGAGCCGGTCGAGGGCACCCACTCCCCCACGACGGCCCTCGAAGCGCGACCGGATCTCCGCGACGGTCGGGATGACGGCGGGCCCGACCTCGTCCATGACCACGTCCGCATGCCCCTCCAGCAGGCTCATGACGGCACCCACTGCGGCGATCTTGTCGCGCTGGTCGGGGGTGGCGAAAAGCTCGGCGAGCCCGCCGCCACGGCCGCTGAACGCCTCGGGGAGGCGGGTGAGGAGATCCTTGGCCCGGGCGGTCAACTCCGAGGGGGTGGGGGTCATGTCGCGCACGAGCGACTGAGCCCGGTCGATGAGGTGATCGCGCAGCCACGGCACCGCCGTGAACTGGACCCGGTGGGTCTCCTCGTGCATACAGACCCAGGCGCGGAAGTCGGCGGCATCAACCTCCAGTTCACGCTGAACCGCGACGATATTGGGGGCAACGAGGAGCAGCCGCGGGGTGCCCTGCGGCGCGAGGTCGTACTGCCCCAGGACCTTCCCGGAGAGGAATGCCAAGAGCGCTCCCGCTTCACCCCCGGTCACCTTCCCGCCGATCGCGCTCGCCCGAGCTCCGGGGAGCGCGCCTCGATCGGCGGCGACCTTCTCGAAGACCGGCGTCATCAGGGCCGACATCGAGTCGAGGTTGACATCGATCCAGGTCCCGCGGTCGATGACCTGGGCCGGCGGCGCCATCCCGGGCGCGACCAGTCGCGAAGTCTCGGCGACGGGTCCCTGCGCGGCGGCGGCCGCTGCTCTGATGTCACCGACGATCTGCTCGGCCTCCGCCGCGCTCACGGTGGGGCCGGGTGAGGCGAGCCGCCTGCCGGTGGACTTGGCGAACGCCCAGTCGACGAAGGCCGGCGCGGTCGGGCTCGAGTCGGTCACGATCGATTCCTTTCTGTATGCCGCCGGGCCCCCTCGGGGCTATCGGCAGCCGCAGCCGGTCAGGTCGGCCACGATCCGGTCCAACGCCGCCCGGGCCGCCCACGTTCCCGAGGCGGCGGGCACCTTGTCGGCGACGAGGACGAAGTCGAGTTCACGGTTGTCGGCGTCCACGGTGGTCCCGAGAAGGGCGGAGGCACCGGTGAGGGTGCCGGTCTTGGCGCGGGCGATCCCGGCGGCCGACGAGGCAGGCTTGTCCAGGAAACGGTCGTGCAGCGTGCCATCCAGCCCGGCCACGGGCAGCTTGGCCAGGACGTCCGCCAGCCCCGGCAGGCGACCCGCCCGCGCGGCGGCGACGACATCGGACAGGAGGCGGACGGTCGCCGTCTGCCCGTAGGTCAGCCCTGAGGTGTCGAGGAGATGGGTCCCAGACAGGTCGAACCCGAGGCCGTCCAGGGTCGCGGTGACATAGACCGCATTGTGGGCGAAGGTCCCATCGCCCCCCGCAGCCATCGCCGCCTGGCGGACGAGGTTCTCGGTCAAGGCGTTGTCGCTCTCGTCGAGAGCGGTTGCCAGGACCTCCCGGTAAGGCGCGGAGGTCACCTCCCCGAGCACCCGCGCCCCCGCGGGCGACGCCGTATGCCGGCCCGCCCCCGAATCCTCGATCGTCACCGTCAGTCCGCGCTCACCCAGGCGATCGGCGAGGGTGGCCAACACCGCCCCGCCGGGGTCGGCCGGGCTCGGCTCACCGGGCTTCGGCCGCTGGGCCGCCAGGCCGATCATGTGGACGCCCTGGGTATAGCCCGCGGCGACATCGGCGGGATTCCAGCCCGGCGGCATCGCCGCGCCCGCGTCGTAGGTCTCGTCCAGCCGCAAGCTCCAGCCGGGCGGTCCCGTCGCCCTCGAGGCCGACCCCGAGCCGCCCCCCCCCGCCCCCCCCCCCCCCCCCCAGGACCCCGACGAGCTCCCCGACCCCGAAGGTGCCGCCTTCAGCGCCGCGACAACCTGATCCGCGAGATCCCCAAGGCCGGCGTGACCGGCCGCGGAATCGGGATCGCCCTGGTCCCGGGCGAGCAGGGTGTCTCCCCCGGCCACCAGCGTGAGCTCGCGGTCCCCCGACTGGACCACCCGGGTGGTCATCGTCCGGTTGAGGTCGAAGGTCGTGGCGATCGCCGCCGCGGCGAGGATCTTGGCGGTCGAGGCGACGACGCGCGGCTGGTCGGCGCCCGCGGCATACAGCAGCGCACCGGTGCGGGCGTCCCGGATGCTCACCCCGACGTCGCCGCCGAGGGCGGGGGCCGCGAGGGCCGCCTCCAGCGCCGTCGCCAAGCCGGCCGTCGTCGGGACCGGCGCGGAGTCGGGGAGGGCGGCCAGGAGCCCGGTCCCGGCCGTGGGGGTGGGCAGCGGCGCCAGGGTCGCGGGTGTCTGGGTGGCGCCCGGGGCGGTGGGGGTCGTCGCGGGGGCCGCCGGGGTGGGCCGGTCCCGGGTCAGGACGCCCGGGACGAGGTCGTAGACGTCGGCCACGGCATACCCGACCAGGAGTGACAGACTGAGCACGCCCGCCGTGAGCGACCTGCGCAACGGACCCCCCGCGAGTGTGCTGTCGGCGTGGTAGAGAAGACTGTCAAGCCTAGGTCATTACACAGGTCAGGAGGCCGCCGTGGAATTCGACGTCACCGTGGAAATCCCCAAGGGTGCGCGCAACAAGTACGAAGTGGACCACGAGACGGGGCGCATCCGGCTCGACCGTCTGTTGTTCACGTCGATGGCCTACCCGGCGGACTACGGCTACGTCGAGGACTCCCTCGGTGAGGACGGCGATCCCCTCGACGCGCTCGTCCTCCTCGCCGAACCGACCTGGCCGGGGTGCCTCGTGCGGGCGCGGCCGATCGGCATGTTCCGGATGAAGGACGAGGCCGGGGGCGACGACAAGCTCCTCTGCGTCCCGGCCGGCGACCCGCGCCAAAATCACATCACCGAGCTCGAGCACGTCAGCAAGTTCGACATCCTCGAGATCCAGCACTTCTTCGAGACCTACAAGGACCTCGAGCCCGGCAAGTCCGTCGAGGGTGCCCACTGGACGGGTCGCGAGGAGGCGGAGCAGACCGTGAACGAGGCCCTCGCGCGGGCCCGCGCGGCCGGGATGACCACTGCCCGGTGGCGTATGCCGACCGCCGAGTCCCGCTCGCAGGCCAGCCCCGCGGGCCCCTTCCACCCGCACTCGACGACCTATGCCCAGGAGCCGGCCACCAAGGAGCACCCGCTCAGCGACAGCCGGGGCTAGGTCGGGCTAGGTCGCGGGCATCTCGACCGCGCCGAGGGTTACCCACAAGTAGGTCAGACGTTTCGTGCCCTCTGGGGCTCCACCCGTATGACCTTGGGTGGGGCCGCCGGGTCCGGGCTCGCGTCCGGTCAGCCGGGGCGACCGCCATACGGGAGCAGGTCGCTGCGATAGATCGAGGCGTATCTCACGAACGCGCCCGTGTGCGGCGCCTCGATCATCTGGCCGCCCCCGACGTAGAGCCCGACGTGATAGCTCGTCTCTCCGCTCGAGCCGTAGAACACGATGTCGCCCGGCTGGAGGCTGTCCAGGGGCACCCGCGCGGTCTCCGTCCACTGCGCGCCGGTGTAGTGGTCGAGATAGACCCCGGCCTGACGCCAGGCCATCATCGTCAGCCCCGAGCAATCGAAGGTGTCGGGCCCGGACGCGCCCCACTCATAGGGCTTGCCGAGTTGAGCCTCGGCATACGCCACGGCAGCTGCGGCGCCGCCCGACGGCGGCGGTGGGGGCGGCGCGGTCGTCGTCGTGGTCGTGCTGGGCGTGGTGGACGTCGAGGATGAGGTGGTCGAGGTCGTCGACGACGTCGTCGACGTGGACGTCGAGGTCGTGTGGGTTGTGGTGCTCGTCGACGGCGGGTGGGTCGACGTCGAGGACGACGTCGAATGCGTGCTCGTCGAACTGGTGCTCGTCGAACTGGTGCTGGTCGAGGTCGAGGTCGTGCTCGGCGGCGGCGTCGAGGTGGACGTCGAGGTCGGGTGGCTCGTCGAGGAGGCCGAACCCGTGGACGAGGACGACGAGGAGGAGGACGACGAGGAGGACGCGGCGGCCTCCGCTTCCGCGGCCAGCCCGTCCAACCGGGCCCGCTCGATCGCCTTGGACGTATGCCGCAGCCGCGCCAACTCCGCCGCCAGCCGCTCCCGTTGTGCCGCCACCCGCGCGGTCTCGGCCCGGGCCCGGCCGATCTCGCTGCGCGCGAGGGCGTCGGCCGCCTCGGCCTTCGCGGCAGCCTCGGCCTGGGCGGACCGGGCGGAGTCGGCCGCGGCCCGCAGCGACGCGGCGGTCCCGGAGGCGAGGCTGGCGAGGCGGAGCTTCTCGGCATACAGGTCACCGACGAAGGTCAGCGCGCTCATCTTGTCGCTGAGTTCCTGCGGGCCGGCCGCGTTGAACAACGGCTCCAGGCTGCCGAGGGAGCCGCCCTGCTGGTAGGCGACCGCGGCATACTCGCGAACCGCCGTCGCCGCGTCGGCCGCGGCCTTGGTGGCCGCCTCGGCCTTGCGCGCGGCCTCCTTCGCCTCGCGGGTGCGCTGGGCCAGGGCCCATTTCGCCCCGTTGGCCTCCTCGCCCAGGTGGGCCGAGCGTTCCTGGAGGGCGGCGAGGGCGAGGGCGGAGTCGGCATACGCCGAGTCGATCGCCGCGACCCGGGCGGCGGCCGCATCGGCCTTGGCCCTGGCGTCGTCGACCTGCTGCTGGGAAGGGATGCCGGGGTCGGGGGTCGCATTGGCGGCGTACGCCGAGCCGAGGACGACGCCGCAGGCGATCGCGAACCCGGCGACCGCGCGCCCGGCCGTGACAGCCGCGCGCTGGGTTTTCGGGGGTGTCGGGGGCATGTGTCGGACTCCTTCACTCCGGCCGGCGCGCGCTCTCGGGGGACGACGCACGCACGGGGCCGCTCTGGCAGGGTAGAGGCGTTCGGCGCCCGTGAAAACCCACGATCCCGTGGAGGGCCGCGCAGCCGGGAGTGACCAATGTTTCCGGTGTGAATCCCGCTGGGGTGATTCCGCAGGCCATCCGCCTTTCTCGATCACCCGCTCGATTTCGGATAACGGAACGATCACGATTGACCCGGCAACCGCCCACCTATCCTGGTCGTATGCCGCAGGCTCCCCTCCCCGACTCCCCCGCCGACGCCCCCACGCGCCCCGTCGCCCTCGTCACCGGGGGTGGTACGGGCATCGGTGCCGCCTCCGGTCGGCGCCTGGCGCGGGCCGGCTTCGACGTGGTCGTCGGCGGGCGGCGCGCGGACCGGCTCGAGGCGGCGGTGGCCGAGATCGGTCCCGCGGCGCGGGCGGTCATCCTCGATGTGACCGACCCGGGGTCGGTCGCCGCCGCCGTCGCAGGGCTGGACCGGCTCGACGTCCTCGTCAACAACGCCGGCGGGGCGCTCGGGCTCGACCGCGTGGAGGCGGCGGACCTCGCCCAGTGGGAGACGATGTTCGCGACCAATGTCGTCGGGGCGGTCCGGATGGTCCAGGCCTGCCTCCCCCTGCTGCGCCGGTCGGCATACGCCATCGTCGTCGACATCAGCTCGACCGCCGGTCAGATCGTCTACGAGGGCGGCGCCGGCTATTGCGCCGCCAAGCACGGGACGTCGGTCGTCTCCGAGGCCCTCCGTCTCGAACTCGCCGGCGAACACATCCGCGTCTGCGACCTCAGGCCGGGGATGGTCCGCACCGACGAGTTCGCCCTCACCCGTTTCCAGGGTGACCGCGCCGCCGCCGACAAGGTGTATGCCGATGTCGACCACCCGCTGACCGCCGACGATGTGGCCGCCTGCGTCGAGTTCGTCGTGTCCCTGCCCCAGCACGTCAATATCGACGCGATGGTCATCAAACCCGTGGCCCAGGCGGCTCAGCACAAGGTGCACCGGGCGCCTATCGACTGGCAGGGCGGCCGGCCTCCTCGTCCCTAGCCTGCCCCCTTCCCTGACCGCCCGCGGCCCCCTGCAGCCCACCGCGCCTCGGGGCCCTGGACGGAAGACGGACAGACGTCAGGCCCCCGGGGACGCCCCGAGGGCCTGATGCGTGTAGTCGCTGAGCCGCTTGTCGGAATCGAACCGACGACCTATTCATTACGAGTGAATCGCTCTGGCCGACTGAGCTAAAGCGGCGGGCGCCAAGGCGCGGGCAGCAGTATACGGACACCCCCCACGCCCGACCGAATCGTCAACAGCGCAGACCGTCCGGGGGGACCGTCCCGTCGACGTAGTACCGGTCGATCGCGTCGTCGACGCAGGAGTTGGACCGGGTGTATGCCGTGTGCCCGTCCCCGTCGTAACTCACCAGGGCCCCCCGTTCCAACTGGTTGGCGAGCCGGACGGCCCAGTCGTAGGGGGTGGCGGGGTCGCGAGTGGTGCCGACGACGACGATGGGCGGGGCGGTGGGCGCGGTGATCCGGTGCGGCGCGCCGGTCGCCGGGATCGGCCACATCCCGCAGGTGAGCCCCGACCACCCGAGGAAACGACCGAAGACGGGGGCGAGGACGGCGGTGTCGGCGGCACGCTTCTCGTACACGGACAGGTCCGGGCTGTCGGCGGCGTCCAGGCAGTTCACTGCCGGGAGGGCCTGCATCATGTTGCCGGAGTAGCGTCCGTCGCTGTCGCGGTCGGCGTAGACGTCGGCCAGGCCCATGAGCGCGGTGCCGTCGTTGTCGCTCACCAATGGCTTGAGCGCCCGGGTGAGCGAGTCCCACATCCCCTGGTCGTACATCGCGGACGCGACGCCGTAGACCGCCCACCCCTCGGTCAGGCGGGTCACCCGGGCGTCGCCCTCGACTCGGGCGGGGGTGGCATCGAGCCGCGTGAAGAGGGCGCCGAGGGCCGTCATCACGGCGTCGGCGCTGGACCCGAGGGGACAAGATCCCGAGTCGACGCAGTCCTGCGCCCAGGCGCGGGTCGCGGTCTCGAACCCGACGGCCTGGCCCTCGAGCATCTCCGCGGGCGTGAGGTCGGGCGCCAGCGCCCCGTCCAGCACCATTCGGCCGACGTGGGTGGGGAAGAGGTCGGCATAGGTCGCCCCGAGGAAGGTTCCGTAGGACTTCCCGAGATAGGTGAGTTTGGCGTCGCCGAGGGCCGCCCGGAGGATGTCCATGTCCTTGGCCACCTCCACGGTCGAGACGTGGGCAACCAGCGGGGAGGCGTGATCCTGGCAGGCCTTGCCGAAGGCGGTTGCGATCGCGGCGGCCTGCTTCTCCTCGTCCGCGTCATCGGGGTGGGATCCTGAGCGAGCCACGCGTCGAGTTGCGCCGGATCGACGCACTCGATCGGGTGGGAGGAGGCGACCCCCCGCGGGTCGAAGCCGACGATGTCGTAGGCCTTGCGGACCGGGGCGCCGACGATGAAGTCGGCGGCCTTGGCGTACTCGATGCCGCTGCCTCCCGGGCCGCCCGGGTTGACCAGGAGCGAGCCGATCCGGGCGCGGCTGCTGCGGGCCGGCTTGTTGAGGACGTTGATCGTCGTCGTCGCGCCCTCGGGGTGGTCGTAATCGATCGGAACGGTCAGGCTGGCGCACTTGGCGCCGGACACGCAGTCGGTCCACTCGAGCTTTTGGGTGTAGAAGCGCGCGAGCGCCTCCTGACCCGGCGGAACGGTTTGGCTCGACGCCACCACCGTGCCCGGCGTCGACGACGACCCACCGCCGATGGACTTGGTGATCGTGCAGCCGCCGAGAATCAGTCCCAACGACGCCGCGAGCGCGCCACCCCGGGCCCATCGAGCTGATCGCATGCCAGGACGTTAACCCACCGATCTGACGTGCGGGAGCTACCGAGGCAGTTGGAGGGACACGGCCATGGCCTCCAGTGCCAGGAGGGGCGGGACATTGGCGTCGATGCGTTCGCGCGCCGTCCCGATCGCGTCCATCGCCCCGAGCAGGCCCTCCGCCGTGAACGCCCGGGCGACCTGCCCGACGAGCGCCGAGTTGTCCTGGTTGACCAGGGCTGCGCCCAGGCCGAGCCGGGTGACGAGAGCATCGCGATAGACCGAGAGCAGGTCGACCAGGGTCCGGTCGACCACGTCGCGGGTGAACCGGGTGGCGCGGGTCTTCTGCTCGCGTTCCATTGCGGCGACTTGAGCGCGCACATGCGGCGGCTGGGTCCGGGCCGCCGGGTCGGCCCCGAGCGTCAGGAGCAGGCGCTCGCGCTCGGTGGCATTGCGCTCGCCGAGCGCCGCGTCGCGCTCCTCCTCGGCGATCGCCATGAGATCGGCGGCGGCGCCGACGGCCTCACCGACCCCGGTGATCCGGCCGGCGAGGGTGACCACCTGTCGGCGGCGGATGCGCGCGCCCTCGTCGCGGGCGAGGCGGCGGGCGAGGCCGATATGGGATTGGGCGGCGCGCGCGGCATACAGCGCCATCGGCTCCTCGATGCCGTCGCGGCGATGGAGGAGTTCGGCGACGGCCTCGACCGGGGGGGTGCGCAGCCGGACGTGTCGCGAGCGACTGCGCAGCGTGATCAGGACGTCCTCCAGCGAGGGGGCACACAACACCCAGACCGTCCGGGGACTCGGCTCCTCGATGGCCTTGAGCAGCCCGTTGCCGGAGTGCTCGTTGAGCCGGTCGGCGTCCTCGACGACGATGACGCGGTAGCGACCCACCGACGGCGCCCGCGCCGCCAGTTGGACCAACTCCCGGGCCCGGTCGACCTTGATCTGCAGTCCCTCCGTGGAAACGAGGTCGACATCGGCGTGGGTGCCGTCGTATGCCGTGCGGCACTCCCGGCACTGCCCGCACCCCCGCTCGGGGCACTCCAGGGCGGCGGCGAAGGCACGGGCGGCGACCGACCGCCCCGACCCGGGGGGTCCGGTGATCAGCCACGCGTGGGTCATGAACGCGGGATCGTCGACGGCACGGCGCAGCAACGCCAGCGCGCTGTCCTGGCCGACCACATCCCGCCACACCCCCGGCGGCCGACTCACGGGAGCACCCCCGCGGACCGCAGCCGCGCGGCCACGGACGCGTGGATCGCCTCCGGGGTCTGGAGTCCGTCGATGAGGAGATAGCGCTCGGGATTGCCGCGTGCCATCGCGACGAAGTGCGCCCGCACCGACGCGTGGAACCCGTCCTCCTCGGACTCCAGCCGGTCGTGGACGGCACCTCGCCGGGCGCGGCCGACGCCCTCGGGAAGGTCGATGACGACGGTGAGATCGGGCACGAGATCCTCGACGGCCCACATCTGGAGCGCGTGGACGGCGTCGGCGCCGAGGTCGCGGGCCGCACCCTGATAGGCCACGGAGGAGTCGGTATAGCGATCGGTCACCACGACCTGTCCCGCCGCCAGCGCGGGCCGGACGACCTCGGCGACATGCTGCGCCTTGTCGGCGGCGAAGAGGAGCACCTCGGCCCGCGGCGCCATCGACGCGCCGTGCAGGACGAGGTCGCGCAGGGATCGCCCCAGCGCGGTCCCCCCCGGCTGGCGGGTGACGACGACCTCGCGGCCGACCGCACGCAGCGCATCGGCGAGCCGGCCCACCTGGGTGGACTTGCCCGCGCCGTCGCCGCCCTCGAAGGCGATGAAGTAGCCGTCGGTCCGCACACCCCGCACCCTAATCGGCGCCGCCGACAGGCCCCACCGCGGTCACGACCCGCCGGCGACAACCAGGCGCAGCGCCTCGATGGCGACCTTGCCGACCTCGTTGCGCGGCAACGAATCCACCACCACGATGTCGCGGGGAACGCCGTGCCGCGACACCTCCCGGCGGGCGTATGCCGTCAACGCGGCCGCGTTGATCGTCGCCCCGTCCCGCGCCACCACCACCGCGACGAGCCGCTGCCCGAACTCCCGGTCCGGCACCCCGATCGCGGCGACCTCGCGGACGTCGGGGTGGTGGCCGAGGGCCCGCTCCAACTCGACGGGATAGATGCTCTCCCCGCCGCAGATGACGAGTTCGTCCTCGCGGCCGTCGACGAAGAGGAGCCCATCGCGCAGGTGGCCCAGGTCGCCGGTGAACCGCAGTCCGCGGTGGACCTGCCCGGCCGTGCCGTCGGTATAGCCGGCGCGGGCCATCGGGTTGCCGACGAAGACCCGCCCGACGGTGCCGTCGGCGACCGGGTGGAGGTCGTCGTCGAGGAGGGCGAGCTTGATCCCCGCGGGTGGGCTGCCGGCGCACTCGGGGGCGCGGCGCAGGTCCGTCGCCGTGGCGATCGTGACGATCCCCGTCTCGGTGGTGCCGTAGATGTTGTGGAGGACATCGCCATACGCCCCCATGAAGTCCGTGACCATCCCGGCCGGGCAGCGGGAGCCGCTGGAGGCGACGACCCGCAGGTCCGGAAGCCGGGGCGCATCCGTGGTGAGGTCGAGAAGCCGCTGGAGCATCGCCGGAACGGCGAAGTGGGCACCCACCCGGTGGGTGCGCATCGCTTCGATGGCGGCGGGTGCCTCGAACCGGCGCTGAAGCACCAGCGTCCCCCGGACCCCGAAGGTCATGCCGAGGGCCGACATCCCCCACATGTGATAGAGGGGCACACTGACGAGCACGGTGTCGGCGACCCGCAGATCGACCCGGTCGAGGAAGGCGGCGAAGTTCTCGACCAGCCCGCTGGAGGAGCGCCGGACCCCGCGGGGCACCCCACTGGTGCCCGACGTGAGCAAGGTCATGCGCCCCGAATAGGCCGGAGGCTGATCGAGCGGCCGGCGTCCCTCCGCCGCGGCGGCCTCGGCGAGCGCGGACAGGCTGATCGTCGGGCAGATATCGCCGATCGCCGCCACCGCCGGCGCGAACTCGTCGTCGTGGATGAGGAGATTCAGCGGCATCCCGGCCGCGAGATAGCCCAGCTGGCTCGAGGAGATCCCCGTGTTGAGGACCACGAGTTCACCACCGAGCCCACTGGTCCCGAGCAAGGCCAGGACCGTGCCCACGCCATTGCGCGCCAGGACGCCCACCCGGGAGTCCGCCCCGATGCCCAGGCGAGCCAAGGCCTTGCTGCACCGGTCCGAGCGGGCGACCAGCGCGGCATACGTCAGCGACTCGCCGGTGTCGTCGACGACCGCAAGCCGCTGCGGGTCGCGGGCCGCGGCCTGGCGAATCTGGCCCGACAGACCGACTCCCCACCGGGAGTACACCCCGGCCTGGCGCAGCGACCCCTCGGCGAAGGCCGGACCGACGATGCCCCGCCGCGCCAGTGTCGACCACTTCACCAGCGGGTTCACGGGTAGCCCCCTTCCTTCGGGGGCCAGGCTAGCGCGCGGCCGACCGTGATCGCGCACGCGCCGCCCCACGCGGCGGCCGCTCGACGGTCAGGACTTCTTGGCGGTCCGGCGCGGTGCCGCGCGCTTGGCCGTGGCCTTCTTGGCGGGAGCCTTTTTCGTGGCGCGCTTGCGGGGAGCCGGTCCCTTCTCGCGCTTCTCGGCGAGCAGCTCGAAGCCGCGCTCGGGGGTGATGCTCTCCGGCTCGTCCCCCTTGCGCAACGTCGCATTCGTCTCGCCGTCGGTGACATACGGCCCGAACCGGCCGTCCTTGACCGTGACGGGTTTCCCGCTGACCGGGTCCTCGCCGAGCTCGCGCAGGGGCGGGCGGGCGGCGGCCCGGCCGCGGACCTTGGGTTCGGCATACAGCGCCACGGCCTCATCGAGGCCGATGTCGAGGAGTTGCTCCTCGCTGGCCAGGGACCGGGAGTCGGTGCCCATCTTCAGGTATGGACCGTAGCGGCCGTTCTGCGCGGTGATCTCCACCCCGGTGCCGGGATGGACCCCGACCACGCGGGGCAGGCTGAGCAAGCGGAGCGCGCTGTCGAGGTCGACGGTGGCCAGGTCCATCGTCTTGAACAGCGAGGCGGTGCGGGGCTTGGGTGCCGCCGATCGCTTGATCGGGGCCCCGGAGTCGGGTGCGTCCGGCAGGACCTCGGTGACATAGGGGCCGTAACGCCCGGCCCGGGCGACGATCTCCCGGCCCGTCGCGGGGTCGGTCCCCAGGACACGCCCGTCGTCGGCCGAGCGCGCCAGCAACTCGCGGGCCTTCGCCGGTGTCAGCTCGTCGGGCGCGATGTCGTCGGGGATGGAGGTCCGTCGCGGGGTCGGCACCTCCCCAGGGGCGGCTGCGGGCAGCAGTTCGCCGGTCGCCGCATCGACCCCCTCGGGGACGACCTCCTCGAGATAGGGGCCGTACCTGCCTACGCGGACGACCAGCCCGTCGCCGATGTCGATGGTGGAGATGGCCCGCGCGTCGATGTCGCCGAGGTCGGCGACGAGATCGCGCAGCCCCTCCCCCGAGCTGGCCTCGTCGCCGAAATAGAAGCGACTGAGCCATTCCACGCGCTGGGCGTCGCCCCGGGCGATGTCGTCGAGGTCGGCCTCCATCGCGGCGGTGAAGTCGTAGTCGACGAGCCGGCCGAAGTGCTCCTCCATCAGCCGAGTCACGGCGAAGGCCAGCCACGAGGGCACCAGCGCCCCGGACTGCGAGGAGACATAGCCGCGATCCTGGATGGTCCCGATCGTGGAGTCGTAGGTCGAGGGGCGGCCGATCCGCTTCTGCTCCAAGGCCTTCACCAGGGTGGCCTCGGTGTAGCGCGGCGGCGGGCTCGTCTGGTGGCCCTCGGCCTCGACATGCCGCACCTGCAGCGGGTCGCCGACCTCGAGGTGCGGCAGCCGCCGTTCCTCCTCCGCGGCGAGCTTGGCCGCCTTCTTGCGGCGGGTGTCCTCCTCGTCCCGGCCTTCCTCGTATGCCGCGAGGAACCCCCGGAAGGTGATGACCGTCCCGCTCGCGCTGAACTCGGCCTCCCGGCCGTCGGGGAGGACGCCGGAGACCTTCACCGTCGCGGTCGACCCCACGGCATCGGCCATCTGCGAGGCCACGGTCCGCTTCCAGACCAGGTCGTAGAGCGCGAGTTCGGTACCGCGTAGTTCGCCGGCGAGCGCGGCCGGGGTGCGGAAGGTCTCCCCGGCGGGCCGGATCGCCTCGTGGGCCTCCTGCGCGCCCGGGGTGCTCGACCGGTAGCGGCGAGGTGCGTCGGGGACGTAGGCCGCGCCATACAACTCGCGCGCCTGGTCACGGGCGGCCGCGATGGCCGTCTCCGACAGCGTCGTGGAGTCGGTACGCATATAGGTGATGTAGCCGTTCTCATAGAGCCGCTGCGCCACGCGCATCGTCTCCTTGGCCGACAGGCGCAGCTTGCGGGAGGCCTCCTGCTGCAACGTCGAGGTGATGAACGGTGCGGACGGTCGCCGGGTGTAGGGCTTCTCCTGGACCGCGGCGACCCGGACGGGCACGGACGGGAGCGCTTCGGCGATGGCGCGGGCCGCCGCCTCCTCGAGGTGGACGGCCTTGGCGTGGGTGAGTTCGCCGCGGTCGTCGAAATCCCGGCCGGTCGCCACGCGGTGCCCGTCGAGCGCGGTCAGGCGCGCGGTGAATGCCTCCGGGGTGGCCGTCGCGAACTCGGCCTCGACGTCCCAGTAGCCGGCCGACCGGAACGCCATCCGCTCCCGCTCGCGCTCGACGACCAGTCGCGTCGCCACCGACTGGACCCGGCCCGCGGACAGGCCCGCCCGGACCTTGCGCCACAGGACCGGGGAGACCTCGTAGCCGTAGAGCCGGTCGAGGATGCGCCGGGTCTCCTGCGCCTCGACGAGATTGGCGTCGATCTCCCGGGTGCTCTCGGCGGCCCGCTGGATCGCCTCCTTGGTGATCTCGTTGAAGACCATCCGCCGGACCGGGACCTTGGGTTTGAGCGTCTGGAGGAGATGCCAGGCGATTGCCTCGCCCTCGCGGTCCTCATCAGTGGCGAGATAGAGCTCGTCGGCGTCACGCAGGAGGCGCTTGAGTTCGGCGACCTTCGCGCGCTTGTCGGCGTCGACGACGTAGTAGGGCTCGAACCCGTTGTCGATGTCGATGCCGAACTTGCCGAAGGGACCCTTCTTCATCTCCGCCGGCAGTTCGGACGGCGTGGGGATATCGCGGATGTGGCCGTAGGAAGCCTCGACGGCGAACCCGGGCCCGAGATACCCGGCGATCTTGCGCGCCTTGGGCGGCGACTCCACGATCACGAGCTTGCGCCCGGCCACCTGATCAACTCCTCGAAGGACATCCGTTGCCGGCCCGACGGTTCATCGGGTCTGCCGGTGGCACGCTATAACGCCCTGTCAAGTCGGCCCTCCCCGCATCCGGCGACGTCAAGACGATCGAGACGTGCGCCGGGTGGGCGGTTCGCCTCCGCCCGTAGTCTGGCCGTATGTCCGTAGTTCCCCCGGTGCTCTTCCTCTCGCACGGAGCCCCGCCACTGGCCGACGACCCCGTCTGGCCCGGACAGTTGGCCGAGTGGTCGGCCGCCTTCGCCCGGCCCGAGTCGATCCTCGTCGTCTCCGCGCACTGGGAGGCGGCACCGATCGCGGTCAGCGCGAGCGCCGCTCGGGTGCCGCTGCTCTATGACTTCTGGGGTTTCCCCCGGCGCTATTACGACGTGACGTATGCCGCCCCGCCCGCCCCCGCGCTCGCCGACGCCGTCGCCGCCGCCCTCGGCGGGGTCGCCCGCGACGAGACCCGTGGTCTCGACCACGGCGCCTATGTGCCCCTCGTCGAGATGTATGCCGACGCCTCCCTCCCCGTGCTCCAGCTCTCCCTGCCGACCCTCGAGCCGGCCGCGCTCTTCGCGATCGGCCGTGCGCTGGCCCCCATCCGGGAGGCCGGCACGTTGATCCTCGCCTCGGGCTTCACCACGCACAACCTGCGCTGGTTCGACCCCAGCGCCCCTGCGGACGCCGCCGCGCCCTCCGCGTCCGTCGAGTTCGACCACTGGGCCACCGAAGCGCTGGCCGCGGAAGACCTCGATGCCCTCTTCGATTTCGCCCAGCGCGCCCCCGCGGCGGCGATCGCCCACCCGCGCACGGAGCATTGGGCACCGCTTTATGTCGCTCTGGGTGCGGCATACGACCACAGCGGACTCTCCTCGCGCAGCGTGGTGGACGGCTTCTGGTACGGCCTGTCGAAGCGGTCCTGGCAATTCGGCTGAGCCGAAGCGAGCGGCCCGATTCCGGAGTCGTCCTCCGGGGCCCTAGCATGCTGCGGGTGCGTCACCATCTGTTCGGTCCGGTCGCGGCTGGCCTACTCACCCTCGTCGCTCTCGCCGGATGCGCGAATTCCGGGGCCATCCCCGGGCTCGACTCCCCGGCCTCCGGCACCTCGGGCGCCGGCAACTCGGGCTCCGGCACCTCCGGATCCGCCGGCGCGTCGTCGAGCGGCTCGGGATCGGCCAGCGCCTCCTCCGGTGGGGATCCGTCGGCGACCGTCGCGCCGGCGGTGACGGTCGGGGTGACCGGAGGGGTGCTCGTCGACGCGGTGATCCGGGGGGCGGCCGAGGCGAACACGGGGGCCACCGGGCAGTACGACTTCACGCCGATGTTCGCCCCGGTCAAGGGATATCTGCGCGGCAGCGGTGCCGCCATCTGCCATCTCGACTCCGTCCTGAGCCCCGACAATCTCGATCTCAGCATCGCCGGGAGCACCACATACAACGCCCCCCACCAAGTGGCGACCGCCCTGACCTGGGCGGGGTTCACCACGTGCGACACGGCATCCGAGCACGCGCTCGATCTCGGGATGGACGGACTCGCCAAGACCGTGACGGTGTTCTCGCGCGAAGGCCTGGGGTATGCCGGTCCCGGCACCACCCAGTCGACCGGCCACCGGGTCGCGTTGACCACGGTCGGGGACGCCACTGTCGCCGATCTCGCCTACACCTACTCCCTCGACGGCACGACGACCAACGGGGCGGCGCCGTCGACGGCCCGGTGGCTGCGCCGGTCGCTCTACCCGGCCGTCAAGGCCGAGGGGATCATCGCCGACGCCGAGGCCGCCCGGAAGGCCGGCGCCGACTATGTGGTCGTCAGCATGCATTGGGGCGAGGAGAGCGCGGCCAATCCGACGCAGGAGCAAACCGATCTGGCCAAGGCCCTCTTGACCAATGCCGCGGTCGACCTGGTGATCGGGACCCACCCGAATGCGATCCAGCCCTGCCAGCGGATCAACGGCAAATATGTCTTCTACAGCCTCGGGAATCTCCTCGCCCCGCCGACGGCCACCGCCCCGAGTCCGGCCGGGTTGCTCGCCCGCGTCAGCCTCGCCCGCCAGCCCGGCGGTGGCCTCGCCACCACCGCCGCCGTCCTGCCGACTCGCGTCGATCCCACCGGGTTCGTGGTCCGGCCGGTGACCGCCGAGGATGACGGGCAGGCCGCTCAGCAGGTGATGGACACGCTCGGCCTGTTCAAGGACTGCCCGGTGACGCCGCTGTCCTAGGGGCACGGCGCAGCCGCGAGCCGGACGGGTTCCGTCGAGAACGCCACGACGCAGCCGCGCACGGCGTTTCACGCGGACTGGAGACCATCCATCGGGGGTGCTGCCCGGAACCCGAAGGACCATCACGTACCCTGCCGGGGTGTCTCGCGCCTTCGCCACCGCAGCGACCTTGCTGACGACGCTCGCGATCGCGGCGTGTACGGCGACCTCCGGAACCGCCCAGTCCGGTGCCTCGGCGGGCAGGGGGGAGACTCGGCATACCTCCTCGGGGTCGCAGTCCTCGACACCGGCGACCACCACGTCGACGACCCCGGACCTGACCGCGCATCTCTCCATCGGGGGGACCGGTGACCTCCTGACGCATGTGGCCGTGCGGCTGGACGCGCAGCGGTATGCCGGGACGGCCGGGAGCTATGACTTCGCGCCGATGTTCGCCGACGTCAAGTCGCTCATCGAAGCCCCCGATGTCTCGATCTGCCACATGGAGACGCCGCTGACCTCGACGAATACCAACCTGACCCGCTCCGGCATCCTCGTCTTCAACCCCCCCCACGAGTTGGCCGATGCCGTCCGGGAGACCGGGTGGGAGGGCTGCGATTTCGCGTCGAATCACACCTGGGACCAGGGCCTGGCGGGGCTGCGCGACACGATCAAGGTCTTCGAGAAGGCACGGATCGGGTATGCCGGGGCCGGCCCCTCCGCGGACGACCCCCAGCGCGTGCAGATCTATCACGCCAACGGACTGACGATCGCCCATCTGGGCTACGCCTACACCGCGTTCAACGACTTCGGGCCCAACACGGACGTCCCGCCCGAGGCTCCCTGGTTGGCGCGGTCGATGTGGCCGGTGGCCAACGCGAAGGGCATCCTCGCCGATGCCAAGGCCGCGAGGGCCGCAGGGGCCGATGTCGTCGTCGTGAGCCTGCACTGGGGCACGCAATACGTCACCGAGCCGACCGCGGACCAGCGCGCACTCGCCAAGGAGTTGCTGTCCTCTCCCGACGTCGACCTCATCTTGGGCACCCATGTCCACGTCGTGCAGCCGTGTGAGGAGATCAACGGCAAGTACGTCTTCTACGGGATGGGCAACTTCCTCTCCAACCAGTCCCCGCAGGTCGACGCCACGCTGCGACCCGAGACCCAGGAAGGCGTCATCGTCCGGGTCGACCTCCAGCGGGATGCGACCGGAGCGATCACCCAAACCGCGGGCTACCGTCCGACGAAGGTCCGCCTCGACGGGCATGTCGTCGAGCCGGCCACGCCGCAATCCAACCCGGTGACCTTCGACCGGGTCACCAAGACCCTCACGTCCCTGGGCTGCTCCCTGACGACCCTGCCGTAGCCGCGCGGACGACGCCGGCCGCCACCCACCGGCGCAGGGCCTCGACCAGGCGCGCGCGCACCGGTTCCACCGGTTCCTCCAGGAGCGCCGCGATCGCGGTGATCGCCGCTCCCGCGGTCACCTCCCCGTCGCAGACCGAGAGCAGTCCGGCGGCGGCGGTGTCGAGGGATTCGGTATGCCGCAGCCCTCCCCCCTGGACCAGGCGAATCACCCGTGGCTGCGCCTCCCCGGGGATGACGTGATGCTCCATGGTGACGTCTCCGGCAACCTGCCAGGGCCGGGCGAGCAGGTCGGCGTCGGTGTGCTCGGCGAGCCAGACCCGCGCGGCGATCCCGTCCGCGATGGTGGGCCCGAGCGGACCGGTGAGGGGTGCGCGCACGTCATGGAGGTCGACGACGGGCCTGCGCGCGGTCGTGGGCCGGTGCAGGGTGACGATCCCGAAACCGACCGCGGTGACGTCGCGGGCGGCGAAGTCGGCCAGCCATGCGGCATACATCCTGGCGAACTCGGGGGTCGCGGGGTGGTGACCGCCGTCGCGGGCCCAGGTCTCGGCATACTGCGCGGGGTCCTGGACCTCCCGCTGGACGACCCAGGCGTCGACGCCGCTGGCGCGGGCCCAGTCGCCGATCCGCTCCCGCCAATCCTGGTCGCCGTGGATCTCCCAGTTGCCCAGCAACTGCGCGATCCCGCCTGGCGCGAGGAGGCCGGCGACGTGGGTGATGAGGTGCTCGACGACGTAATCGCCGTGCGCCCCGCCGTCGCGATACTCGTAGGTCGGCAGGCCGCGCTCGCGTGGGGTGATGACGAATGGTGGATTGCT
Source organism: Nostocoides sp. (assembly GCA_016702415.1). Taxonomy (GTDB): domain Bacteria; phylum Actinomycetota; class Actinomycetes; order Actinomycetales; family Dermatophilaceae; genus Nostocoides_A. Next base: position 889,821 of record JADJEA010000001.1, on the reverse strand, counting down.
CACGACGAGGTCGAAGAGTTCCCCCGCAACCGGTTCGAGGAGGGAACCGCGCCGCAATTCCCAGGTCACGCCGTTGAGCTCGGCGTTGAGGGCCGCATAGCGCAACGCCCGGGCGGAGATGTCGGTGGCGACGACCGCTCGGGCGTGGGTGGACAGATGCAGCGCCTGGACCCCGCACCCGGTCCCGAGGTCGAGGGCGCGCCCGACCGGTGTCCGCGGGGTCCACTGCGCGAGCGTCGTCGATGCGCCACCGATGCCGAGGACGTGATCGGGAGCGAGCGGGGCGCGGGTGGCGAGTTCGGCCAGGTCCGAGGTCACCCACCAGGTGTGGTCCTCATCGCCGTAGGGCCGGCTCGCGGGCCAGCGCAGCATGGGCCACGGGACCGAGGATGGCCCCGATCCCCTCGACGGTGAACCCGGCGCCAGCAAGGTCCTGCCGGAGCGCGGTGACCGCCGCCCGGTCGGGGCCCGAATCCTCCGCCATGGGGTCAATGCGTGGTCGCGTGGACACCGATGGGCTCACTTCCTGGAACGGATGAGGTTGTCGCGCTTGCCCTGGGCTCGGGCCAGGCCGCCTCACCGAGGAGGCCGAGGAGCCGCACTCCCAGCGCGGCGAGGACGAAGCAATCGGCGAGGAGCTCGAGGCACTCCTCGGCGGTCCTCTCGAAGCGCTCCACGTCGATCGGCACCGTGGAAGGGTCGATCGAGCCCATCCAGACGGAGACGGCCGCCGTGAGCGCACCGAGTGCAAAGAGGACGAGGGCGAGCCGGTCGGTGCGCAGGGCCCGCAGGATGAACGGCAGGACGAGCAGCCCGGCGCCGGCCATGAGCACCAGTGGGATGTCACCCGGCGCGAGGAAGGTCAGGCCCGGGGGGCGGACGCCGTGGGGTCCGAGGACCCGCTCGCTGAGCCGCTCGTGCAGGCCGAAGCGGTCGTCGAGGGCGACGCAGACGAACGCGGGGGAGAGCGCGGCATACGGCCAACGCGCGGTGCGCGGCCAGGACCGCAACCTACCGATTAGGGCAATCACGGCGGCGGCCGCCGCTGCCAGCACGAGGAGGACCGTCTGCAGCCAGGTCATCGGGGTGCCCTCGAGGGCGATCCAGGCCCAGTACTTCGGATAGCGTGCCGCCGCCAACGCCGCGGGGGCGGCGACGGCGAGGAGCAGCAGGAGGGCGACGAGCCGGACCCGGGTGTGAGCGACGGCGGAAGGCATGGTTCCTACCTTGCCTGAGCGAACGCGGGCCGGGTGTCAGGCACGTCAGGGATGGACGCGCCTGACACAGCAGCAGGGCCCGGTGTGGCACCTGAGTGCGCCACACCGGGCCCAGCCCAGTCGTTATCGGTCGTTGAGATGCCGGCCGTTGCCCGGCGAGACGACCTCGGTCGCCTCGGTGCGGGCTGGGTGCCGACTCGCTGGACTAGCCGGCGTTCTCACCCTGGCGCAGGTGCAGCGCGCCCTGGCCGGACGCGTCGCCCGCGATCGAGATGGACCGACGCTTGGAGACCGACACGGCCGCGACGACGATGAGGAAGGCGGCCGCAGCGATGCCGTAGCGGGCAGCGGCATTGGCGTCGGCACCGATGGACAGGCTGACGATCGCCGGAGCGATGAGCACCGAGACGAGGTTCATGACCTTGATCAGTGGGTTGATGGCCGGGCCGGCGGTGTCCTTGAACGGGTCGCCGACGGTGTCGCCGATGACCGTGGCGGCGTGGGCGTCGCTGCCCTTGCCGCCGTGGTGGCCGTCCTCGACGAGCTTCTTGGCGTTGTCCCAGGCCCCACCGGCATTGGCCAGGAAGACGGCCATAAGGGCACCGGTGCCGATCGCGCCCGCGAGATAGCCGGCGAGTGCGCCGATGCCGAGGCCGAAGCCGACGGCGACCGGCATGAGCGCGGCGAGCAAACCCGGCGTGGCGAGTTCGCGGAGGGAGTCGCGGGTGCAGATGTCGACGACCTTGCCGTATTCGGGCTTGGCGGTGCCCTCCATGATCCCGGGGATCTCCCGGAACTGGCGGCGCACCTCGAAGACGATCGCGCCGGCCGCGCGGGTCACCGCGTTGATGGCCAAACCGGAGAACAGGAACACCACGGCCGCACCGATGAGGAGTCCGACGAGGGTCGCCGGCTCGGTGACCAGGCTCAGCGCATTCGCGAGCCAGCGCGCCTGCTCCTCGCTGCCCGGCATGAGGTCGGGCATGACGTCCCTGGCTGCGCTTTGCCAGGCGTCGGTGTAGGACCCGAAGAGCGCCGTCGCCGCGAGCACGGCGGTCGCGATCGCGATGCCCTTGGTGATCGCCTTGGTCGTGTTGCCGACCGCGTCGAGGTCGGTGAGGATCTTCGCGCCCTCGCCGTCGACATCGCCGGACATCTCGGCGATGCCCTGGGCGTTGTCGGAGACCGGGCCGAAGGTGTCCATCGCGACGATGACGCCGACGGTGGTCAGCAGACCACAGCCGGCGAGCGCGATGAGGAAGAGCGCCAGCGCCGTGGATCCGCCACCGAGCAGGAAGGCGAGGTAGACCGCGCCGGCGATGATCGCCGCCGTGTAGACCGCGGACTCCAGGCCCACGCCGATGCCCGAGAGGACGACGGTGGCAGGACCGGTCAGCGACGTCCGGGCGACGTCATTGGTCGGGCGGTGCTCGGTGCCGGTGAAGTAGCCGGTCAACCAGAGGATAACCCCGGCCAGGACGATGCCGATGATGACCGCCATGACGGCGACGCGCCGCGGATCGCCCGTGAGCGCCTGGACGCCGGCGTTGCTCGACCCGAGCTTGGCGAAGGTGTCGGGGAGGTACATGTAGGCGGCGATCGCCGACAGGACGGTGGAGATGCCGGCGGCGATGTAGAAGCCGCGGTTGATCGCCCGTAGGGCGTTCTCGCCCGGACGGGCCTTGGTGATGTAGACCCCGAGGAGAGCCGTCAGGGCACCGATGGCGGGGATGATCAGCGGGAAGACCAGGCCGTAGGCGCCGAAGGCGACGGAACCGAGGATGAGGGCGGCGACGAGGGTCACGGCATACGACTCGAACAGGTCGGCGGCCATGCCCGCGCAGTCGCCGACGTTGTCACCGACGTTGTCGGCGATGGTGGCGGCATTGCGGGGGTCGTCCTCGGGTATGCCGGCCTCCACCTTCCCGACCAAGTCGGCACCGACGTCGGCCGCCTTGGTGAAGATCCCGCCGCCGACCCGCATGAACATCGCCAGGAGGGCGGCGCCGAAGCCGAAGCCCTCGAGGACCTTGGGGGCATTGCCTTTGAACAGGATGACCACGACGGAGGCGCCGAGCAGGCCGAGGCCGACCGTCGCCATCCCGACGACACCGCCGGTGCGGAAGGCGACCTTCATGCCCTCGTCGCGGTTGCCCTCGCGGGCCGCCTCGGCGACCCGGACATTGGCCTTGACGGCCAAGCTCATGCCCAGGTAGCCGATCGTCGCCGAGAACAGGGCCCCGATCACGAAGAAGACCGAACGGCCGATCATGACCTTGTTGTCGGGGGCCGGCAGGGCCATGAGCAGGAAGAACACCAGGACGACGAAGATGCCGAGCGTCTTGAACTGGCGCCGCAAGTACGCCTGCGCGCCCTCCTCGACGGCCGCGCCGATCGTCTGCATGTTGGGCGTGCCGGGGTTGTGGGCCAGAACCTGCCGGCGGAACACCATCCCCATGATCAACGCGATCACGGAAATGCCCGCGACCGCGTAGGTGAGTGTGAGATTGCTGCCGGTCAGGTCAATCGTGTCTGCTACCGGCAGCATGGGCACAAGGCCAGTCAATTCGCCATCCTCCTCGAACGAGTTAGCGGCCCGGTCGACGCCGACCTGCAGGCCTAGATCATGTTCAGGCTACCGGGAGGGACGGACAACCCTGAACACGTGGAAACGCTGCGACGACCGATGTGCGACGGGTCACACGAGGGGCGGCGGGGACCCCAGTGCCGTCAACGCCGGGTCCAGGCTCGGGTGGATGCGGAAAACCCCGTCGAGGCCGGTGATCTCGAAGACGCGCAAGACCCGGGGAGTGGTGGCGACGATGTGGAGCGCCCCGCCGCGCATGCGCACGTCCTTGAGCTTGCCGACCAGGACCCCAAGGCCGCTGGAATCGAGGAAGGTCACCTCGGCGAGGTCGGCGACGATGCGGGTGGACCCGTCGGAGAGGGCCTCGGCCAGGGCCTCACGCAACAGCCTGGCGCTGTGCGCATCGACCTCACCCGCCACGGCGACAATGGCGAGCCCGTCCTGCCGACGGACCTGCGCGGTGAGCATGCGAACACTCCTGGGACGGTCGGGGGGTGCGAAGCGGCCGGGGATTGTCGGTGCCCCGGCATACGGTAGTCCACAGTCGCCACAGACACCAGACAACCTGCAGGTCAGAGCCCCATGGACGAGCCCGAAGCCCCCCGCGCCCCCCTCGGGGCGCTGGTCGCGTTGTGCCATGAGGACGAGCCGCGGCTGCGCCATCTCCACCGGGTCCCGGCGCGCGCCGGGCGCGCGGTGGACCTGCCCGAGTGGGTCGATCCCGGCCTGGCCATGGCCCTGTCCGGGACGGGAGTCCACCGGATCTGGGCGCATCAAGCGGAGGCGGCCGAGGCGGCATACCGGGGGAGGCATGTTGTCGTGGCGACCGGGACCGCGAGCGGCAAGAGCCTCGCCTATCTCCTGCCGGGTCTGACCGCGGTGGCCGAGGGAGCGCGCGCCCCCGGCGGGCGTGCCGCAACCGTGCTCTATCTCGCCCCGACCAAGGCCCTGGCGGCCGACCAGGCCACCCGGATCGGCGGGTTGATGGTTCCCGGGGTGCGCGCGGCCACCTACGACGGGGACACCCCGCCCGAGGAGCGGCGGTGGATCCGGGCGCACGCCAATGTCGTCCTCACCAATCCCGACCTGATCCATCACTCCCTGCTGCCCCGGCATCAGGCGTGGGGGCCCTTCCTGAGGGCGTTGCGATTCGTCGTCGTGGATGAGTGTCATGCCTACCGCGGGATCTTCGGATCCACAGTGGCGCTGGTCCTGCGGCGGCTGCGCCGGGTCCTGGAGCGTTATCGCGCCCGGCCGACATTCGTTCTGGCCTCCGCGACCGTCGCCGACCCGGCGGAGCATGCGAGCGAGTTGATCGGTATGCCGGTCCACGCCGTCGTCGAGGACGCCTCCCCCCGGGGCGCTCTCGATGTCGCGTTCTGGGAGCCGCCGATCGTCGAGGCCCCGGACGGATCGGTGCGGCGGCGGTCGGCGAACGCCGAGGCGGCCGACCTGCTGGCCGGCCTGGTGGGCTCGGGGGTGCAGACCCTGGCGTTCGCGCGGTCGCGGGTGGGCGTGGAGAGTGTCGCGAGCGCTGCCGCTCGGACACTGGCCGAGGTGGGCGTCTCCACCGCAAGAGCAGGCCCACTCGCGGAACTCGGCACCCCCACGCCGTCGGGCGGCCCGGCCCAGGCGTCGCTGGTCGCGGCATACCGCGGGGGATATCTCCCCGAGGAGCGCCGAGCATTGGAGGCCGACCTGCGCACGGGGCGACTGCGAGGGCTGGCGGCCACCAATGCCCTCGAACTCGGCATCGACATCCACGGGCTCGATGCCGTCGTCATGGCCGGCTGGCCGGGTCGGCTGGCCTCGCTCTGGCAGCAGGCGGGGCGGGCGGGGCGCCGCGGCGCCGATGCCCTCGCCGTCCTCGTCGCGGCCGACGACCCGCTCGATGCCTATGTCCTGGCCCACCCCGACCTCGTCTTCGGTGCCCCGATCGAGCGGACGATCGTCAACCCACGCAACCCGCGTCTGATGGCCACGCACCTGCCCGCCGCGGCCTATGAGCGCCCGTTGACCGAGGCGGACGCAGCGGTATTCGGTGACGGCATTTCTGGCGTCCTGGACGACCTCGTCGCCGAGGGCGTCCTCAGGCGCCGACCGACGGGGTGGTACTGGCCGGTCGACTCGCCGCCGGAGCCAGGGTCGCTGCGCGGGGCGGGGCCGGTCGTGGCCGTCGTCGAGGAGCACAGTGGCCGGGTGATCGGCACGGTCGACAGACCCGGAGCTCTGGTCCACGTCCATCCCGGCGCCGTCCACGTCCATCAGGGCACGGCGTATGTCGTGCTCGACCTCGATCTCGAGGGCGGGGTGGCCCGGGTCGTCCGCGGCGACCCCGGGTGGACCACGCGTGCGCAAAGTCACTCCCAGTTCGAGCTGGGACAGCCCCTCCGGACTGACCGGTCCGGGCCGGTGACCGTTGCCCTGGGCGAGGTGACGGTCCGAACGAGGGTCACGTCCTTCCAGCGGCGGCTCCCCTCAGGCGAGGTGCTCGGGGTCCATGCCCTCGATCTGCCCGAACAGGTCCTCGTCACCGAAGGGATGTGGTGGACCGTCGACCCCGATCACCTTCGCACCGCCGGGGTGCCCGCCGATGCCCTCCCGGGCGCGGCGCACGCGGCCGAACACGCCGCGATCGGGATGTTGCCGCTGTTTGCGACCTGCGATCGGTGGGACATCGGCGGCGTCTCCTCCGCCGAGAACCCCCAGACCGGACTGCCGACGATCGTCATCTATGACGGGTTTCCCGGTGGGGCGGGGTATGCCGCACACGGCCACTCCATCCTGCGCGAATGGCTGGCCGCCACGCACGCCGCGCTCGTCGGCTGCCCGTGCGAGTCGGGCTGCCCTCGCTGCGTGGTGTCACCGAAGTGCGGCAATGGCAACAACCCCCTCGACAAGACCGGGGCGGCCACGCTGCTCGCGGTGACGCTCGCCGCGCTCGACGTGGAGGGACCCGATCCGCACGCAGATCTCCCGGGCCCGGCCGTCGGCCCTATCGGTGGCAGCCCATCGGCCACCGTCGAGCTTGCGGCGGTTAGGTTGGAGTCCTGATTGTTGCCGCGGCCACCACGCCCGGTCGCCGCCACCTGAGGAGACTCCCATGATCATCATCGGACTGCTGGTCCTCGCCGCCATCGGCGTCGCCGGCACTTGGCTTTATCTCGGCGCGACCAACTCGTCGGCGGCGACCTCCCAAGATCTGTCGGCATGGGGGGTCACGATCGGTTTCCGGCCGCTCGTCCTGCTCATCGCGGGCGCGGGTATGGCGCTCGGCCTGCTCCTCGGGCTCTATCTCATCCGCGCCGGCCTGGCCCGCAACAGCAGGCTGCGCCGGGAGCGTAAAGAACTGCAGAGGGCCGCCGAAGCCAACCGCAAGGCAACGGAGGAGGACGCCGGCCGCCGCCTTCAGGAGGAGCGCAGCGCCCGCGGGGGCCTTGATCCCGAACCCTTCCGCACCGCCGACGGCCAACGCGCTGACGGTCGCGGGTCGGCCCGGCCGTTCACCGGGCCGACCGACGAGCAGCCCACCACGCCCCCGCCCCCGCCGCCACCTCCGCGCGGGTAAGGGATACCCGCTTCGAGCGCCCACGTGACGTCGGCGTCGCCGGGACCCGCGGGTGGTTGAGGGGACACCGGCCCGTGCTTCCGCTGGCGCACCGTCGACGTCATCGTCGCGCCAGCACCGGCCCGGCGACGGCCCGTCCCGTCGTCGTCCGCACCCCGAGAACCGGGATCCGGACGGTGACGTGGGTGAGGAGGGACGTGCGCCCGGACGAGGCGATGGAGCAACTCGCGTAGCCGGCACCATTGCGGGCGACGACCGCCGCCCCGTCCCGACAGGCGGTCTCTGGGGTGTGCCCCGCGGCATACGACGACGCGGCGGCGATGGCGCCGAGGTCGGCCGCCGCCCGGGCCCGCGCGTTTGCTTGAACCGCCGTGACCACCCCGAGGGCCACCGGGAGGAGCAGGAGGAGCCCGGCGAGCACGATCATCATGAGCATCGTTCCTGACCCGCGCTCCTCCCCCCCACCGGTGACCTCCTGGCCCGTCGGCCGAAAGGGCGCCCAACAACGGTGCGACCCCCGCACCCTGACGTGACCGTCACCCCCAGCGACGGCAGGACGGCTAGCCATCATTGGTCCACTCGATCGGAGCCACGGAGGTGGCCGCGCCGGCGACGTGGATGCCGAGCCGGGAGAAGAAGGACCGCTCGGGGGCCCGGACGGTCACGGTCACCCGACCGCCGCTGGTCGTGACCTGGACCCGCGACCCGCGTGGGGCGGTGTCGAGTGCGCTGGCCACGACGGCCGTCTGCGGCTCGTCCCGGGCGGCAAGCCTCGCCCCCACGCGCGCGGCCTCGGCGCAGCGAACGTGGTCCACGCCCGTCGCCAGGGCGGTCAGGCTGGCGGTGAGGAAGAACGCGAGAGCGAACATCATCAGGGCGACCTCGAGGGTGACGATCCCGGCCTCTCCCCTGCGCAGGCCGGAACCGCTCCCTCGCCCCGACTCCCCGTCGATCCGTCCCAGGATCGGGACGGGTGGGGAGGGGTCCGGCCGGGGAGCGGGCCGGCGCGTGGCCCGCTCCCCGAGTTGTGCCGCGGACATCGATCAGGGCCGCTTCGAGAACGCCTCGGTGACGATCTGGCCGATCGCGTCCTTGCCGATGGTCCCGAGGACTCCGAGGGCGAGGATGACGAAGGCACAGACGCACAACGTGACGAGCGCCCACTCGGCCGTGGCCATGCCCTCCTCGGCCCGGCGCCGGGCGGCGGCGCCCAGCCGGAGCAGCGCGAGGTCGTACTTCGCCGCGAGTTTCGTGGTCATGACGGGTAACCCCTTTCGGTTGGTGGCCGACCCCCTGCCGGCCTCGATGACCACTCTTCACCGCCCCCGCGAGGCTGCGCCACTTGCGTGAAAATGGCTGTGGATCAACGACAATCCTCGATTCCACGGGCTGTGGACAATGCCTGGTCAATCGTCAGCCGGTCAGGCGTGTGGGTGCGAGAGCGATGACCAGCGGCAGCATCGTCGTCAGGGCGAAGGCGGGCAGGAACATCGCCGCCAGGGGCACCAGGAGCATCGTCCCGGCGCGGCCGGCCGCGGCCTCCAGGCGGGCGCGCTCCCGCGCCTGGAGCCGTTCGGCGGCGGCCCGCACCGCCTCGGCCGGCGCCGCGCCGTGATCGAGCGCCAGCCCGACCGCCATCGCGACCGGCGACCACTGCGGGGCGGCATACGCCCAGGCATCGTCATGGTCGAGCCCCCATCGGTAGGCCGCGACCACGCGGCGAAGGTCGGCCCGCACCCGTCCGCGGCATGCAGGTGCCACGGCCTCCAAACACTCGATCACCCCGGATCCGCCCGCGAGCGCGAGATGGAGCAGGAGCGCGGCGTCGGTGATCTCGGTCGTCGTACTGTCCTCATGCGGCGGATCCGGGTCGAGTACCTTGGGCGCCAGCGCCCGCGCGAGGATCCGGCGCGCTCCCGCGAGCCCACCGAGGGCGAACCCGAAACCGACGAGACACCCGACACCTGCCGGCACATTGCCATAGAGCCGCCAGGGAGGGATGCCCATCATGGCGCCGATGGGCACCCCGGCGAAGGGAAGCAGCATCATCAACAGCATTGACGAACGCGCCCCCGACGTCACCGCGTCGAGGCGCTCCCGGGCCGCGCGCTGCTCCCGCAATTGCCCGGCCGACCATGCCACCGCGGGCTGCAACGCCGTTCCGGCGGTCTCCGTCAGGCTCCACGCCCCCGCGAGGAGACGCAGTTCCGGCACCTGAGTCGTATGCCGATTCCACACCGGCCCGCCGGGGTCGCCGCGGGACAAGGCGCGGCGAACGTCGTCGAGCACGGCCCGGACGACTCCGTCACCGGAGATCCGGGTCCCGGCGATCTCGAGCGAGCGGGCCGGCGTCAGTCCCGCCTGCAGACACATGGCGGTCGACTCCAGCGCCTCGGCGACACGCTCGGCGCGCGCCGCGGCGGGCTCCGTGCGCCCTCGACGGTGGCCGGGCGGCCGCCGCCGGCGCGGACGCACCACAAGCCCCAGGACGACGATCACGACCCCGATCAGGACCGCCCCGAGCCCGCTCATCCCCGCGCCGCCGGCGCCAGCGGCCCCCTTGCCGTTGCCGCCATGGCCGTCGTCGCCATCGCCGAAGTCGCCATCGCCGTCGTCGCCATCGTTGTGGACGTCTCACACCCGCAGCGGTTCGATCGACTCCACGACACGGCCGCCGGAACGGCGAACGACGTGGACGACGGTGTGGATGGCCGTGGCCACCTGGGCCCGAACCGCCTCGCGGGACATTCCGGCCAGTGCGCCCAGAGCCTCCAAGCGGGCGGGGACATCGGCGGGCTTGTTGGCGTGGAGGGTGCAGCAGCCGCCCTCGTGTCCGGTGTTGAGGGCGAGCAGGAGCTCGCGGACCTCCGCACCGCGAACCTCACCCACAACGAGTCGATCGGGGCGCATCCTCAGGGCCTGCCGGACGAGATCGACGAGCGTGACCAGCCCGTGCCCTTCGACATTGGCGGGACGCGCCTGCAAGCGGACGACATGGCCGCCGTGCAAGGGGATCTCCAGGACGTCTTCGACGACGAGGATGCGCTCGCGGGCGTCGACCTCGGCCAACAGCGCCGCGAGCAGGGTGGTCTTGCCGGCGCCAGTCCCGCCGGTGACGACGAAGGCCTGCTTGGTGGCGATGATCTCGCGCAAGTGCCGGGCCTGATCGGGGGTGCACATGCCGACACCTTCGAGGTCGTCCAGCCGCAGGCTGCCCCGGCGCAGCAGGCGCAGGCTGATCGCTGTCCCGTCGGCGGCCAGCGGCGGCAGGATGGCGTGCAGGCGAACGCCGCCGGGGAGGAGCCCGTCCACCCAGGGCTGGCTGTCGTCCAGCCGTCGGCCGGCAATGCCGGCGAGCCGGACGGCGAAGCGGCGCACCTGCTCGGTGCCGGCGAAGTCGTGCTCCGGCATCCGCTCCAACCCACGCCCACGATCGACCCAGGCCCAGCCGTCCCCGTTGACGAGGATGTCGGTGACCGCCGGTTCGCGCGCCAGGTCGGCCAAGGGCCCGAGCCCCGCGAGGTCGGCCAGGAGGCGCTCCTGCTCACGCAGGACGCCCCGCTCGCCCAGGCGCTCGGCGACATCGTCGACCAGGGCATCGATCACAGCCGGCCCAGGCCCGAGTCCGGAGCGGACCCGCGCATCGATCCCCTCGTCGTAGCGCATCGGGATCGACCTCAGCGCAGCTCGGCCGGCACTCGTCCCGCTCGACCCGGTCCCCCCGGCCCGCCTCGAGCCCCGGCACCGCGAGCCCCAATTCCGCGACCGCCCAGCCCGCGACCGCTCGGCCCACGGGCACTCAGGCCGCGGGCACTCACTGCCGACTCGTCCCCCCGAGCGTCGACTCGCCCGATCCCGCCCCGTCCGCCAGCGCTGGGCCGCCGCCCGCCCCGAAGGGCCGGGGCTGGCTCGGGCATCGTGGCCACCGCCAGGACCAGTGCTCCGGCCAGCCGCGCGAGCGGCCCTCGGGGCCGGTCGCCCGGTAGGTCGCCCCGCTCACAACTGCGCGACACCGATCGATCGTCGCGGACATGCCCGAGCAAGGGGAGCCTCACGTGCTCGGCCAGCGATGTCGCCAGCGTGTTGTCCTCCCGGGGTGCGCGGGTGACCAATCCGTCGAAGGGCCCGGTGCCGAATCGGCCGACCAACGCCTCGATGTCGGCCAGGCCGCGCGGCGTGAGCCCGGCCAGGACGACGAGTGCATCGCCGACGAGGGCCTCCCGACCCCCGCCATATCCACCCCCGCCATATCCACCCCCACCATCGCCACGCCCGCCCGAGTGGTTCCCGCCATCGCGATCCCAGCCGGCGCGGCCCCACCACGCGCGCCCCCAGTCGGCGCGACCCCAATCCACGACGACGAGATCAGCCGCCGACCCCAGACCCGCGAGCACGCTTCCGAATGCTTCGTCGGAGACCTCCTCTTCGAGGCACCCCACGGGAGCCTCCGTATGACGACCCGCCGACAGCACGGCGCACCCCCCTGTCGCCGGAAGCCGGTCGAGGAGGCGCTGCCCGTCAACCGGGCCGTCCACCTCGAGGAGGTCTCGCCACCGGTGCCCGGCCTCGTGCTCCACGCCCGCGGTGACCTGCAGCCCACCACCGCGGATTTGCCCGTCGACGAGCGCGACGACCAGACCAAGGCGGGCCGCCGCCGCACCGATCGCACATGTCAGCGTCGAAACCCCCAGTCCCCCCGAGGCTCCGGCGATCCCGAGAATCGTCATGGCGTGAGCGTCGCCGCCACCGCTCCCGTTCGCCACTTCGCCCGATCCCGCCTGTGGACAGCGAGGAATCCTGCCGGCGGCATACCTGTGGACAACCCGCGCAACGGCCAGGATCTCGCGCCCGACGCCCCTTGCGACCACGACTCCCCCCGGGTCCGACGGCGGCCCGGGACACCGGGTGGGTGGGTCGCGGCATACAGTGCCGATGTGCCAGACCCCGCCAGTGCCTTGACCGCCATCGCCGAGTTCCCGCAGGTGAGGGCGGCGACCGATCGTGCCCGCGAGGCCTGCACAACCTTGCGCTGGCATCAGGCGCTGCGCCGCCGCATCCCGGAGGCCGCCGCCGAGTCCCGCATCCGGGGCGCCTGGGCGAGCGCCGAACTCGACGGCGCCCGCTCCAGCCTCGACGCCGTCCGCGACCTCATGCGCGGCGCCCGCGACCGGTCCACCCCGCCCGACCCGGCCGAGCAGATCCTCCACGGTGCCATGGCCGCGACCGCCGCGACCGAAACCCTCGGGCCGCTGGTGCGCCGGGCCCCCCGCCAGGCGCTGGCCCGCCTTCATCTCGCTGCCGCCGCCGAGTTGGTACCCCCCGACCAACTCGGCCGGCCGCGCACCCCTGGGCAGCAGTGCCGCGAGTACGCGATCCTCGGTCCCGCTCCCGACCCGGTGGACGCCACGGCGCGACTCGACGCTCTCGACATCCTCCTGCTCACTCCCGACCTGCCCGCCCTCGTGGTCGCCGCCATCGCCCACGCGGAGATCGCGCACGCCCGCCCCTTCACCCGAGGCAACGGGCTGGTGGCCCGCGCCCTGGAGCGCACCCTCGTGCACGCGAGCGGACTCGACCCGACCGGTGTGGTCGTCCCCGAAGCCGGCCACCTCCGGGAGGGGACGACGGCCTATCAGGGGGCGCTCGCGGCATACGGCGAAGGCACCCGGGCGGGGCTGATCGTCTGGCTGGAACACTGCGCCGACTCCCTCGTCTCCGGTGCCGACGAGGGGCGCGCCATCGCCGACGCGGTCCTCGCCGGCCGCCTCACCTGACCTCCACCACAGGCGCGAACGAGACATCACTCACGCCTCGCCCGGACCCTTGCCGCCGGCGCGGCAGGGGAGTACAACAGGAGGTGAGCATCGCTTCGGCGGTGCGTCGAGAGGCATCGTGGGAGGCGACAGGTACCCACGCGCGGGCAGTCCACTGATGGACAGATCGCGCCGGGGCCCCCAACCCCGCCCCCCCCCCCCACCCCCCCGCAGGCGCCCCCCCCCCCCCCCCCCCCCCCCCCCCCCCCCCCCCCCCCCCCCCCCCCCCCCCCCCCCCCCCCCCCCCCCCCCCCCCCCCCCCCCCGCCCCCCCCCCCCCCCCCCCCCCCCCCCCCCCCCCCCCCCCACCCCCCCCCCCCCCCCCCCCCCCCCCCCCCCCCCCCCCCCCCCCCCCCCCCCCCCCCCCCCCCCCCCCCCGCCGAGGCCCCCCGGGGGGGGCCCCCCCGGGCCCCCCCCCCCCCCCCCCCCCCCCCCCCCCCCGCCCCCCCCCCCCCCCCCCCCCCCCCCCCCCCCCCCCCCCCCCCCCCCCCCCCCCCCCCCCCCCCCCCCCCCCCCCCCCCCCCCCCCCCCCCCCCCCCCCCCCCCCCCCCCCCCCCCCCCCCCCCCCCCCCCCCCCCCCCCCCCCCCCCCCCCCCCCCCCCCCCCCCCCCCCCCCCCCCCCCAACCCCCCCCCCCCCCCCCCCCCCCCCCCCCCCCCCCCCCCCCCCCCCCCCCCCCCCCCCCCCCCCCCCCCCCCCCCCCCCCCCCCCCCCCCCCCCCCCCCCCCCCCCCCCCCCCCCCCCCCCCCCCCCCCCCCCCCCCCCCCCCCCCCCCCCCCCCCCCCCCCCCCCCCCCCCCCCCCCCCCCCCCCCCCCCCCCCCCCCCCCCCCCCCCCCCCCCCCCCCCCCCCCCCCCCCCCCCCCCCCCCCCCCCCCCCCCCCCCCCCCCCCCCCCCCCCCCCCCCCCCCCCCCCCCCCCCCCCCCCCCCCCCCCCCCCCCCCCCCCCCCCCCCCCCCCCCCCCCCCCCCCCCCCCCCCCCCCCCCCCCCCCCCCCCCCCCCCCCCCCCCCCCCCCCCCCCCCCCCCCCCCGCCGGGCCCCCCCCCCCCCCCCCCCCCACCAAGAACCCCCCCCCGCCCCCCCCCCCCCCCCCCCCCCCCCCCCCCCCCCCCCCCCCCCCCCCCCCCCCACCCCCCCCCCCCCCCCCCCCCCCCCCCCCCCCCCCCCCCCCCCCCCCCCCCCCCCCCCCCCCCCCCCACCCCCCCCCCCCCCCCCCCCCCCCCCCCCCCCCCCCCCCCCCCCCCCCCCCCCCCCCCCCCCCCCCCCCCCCCCCCCCCCCCCCCCCCCCCCCCCCCCCCCCCCCCCCCCCCCCCCCCCCCCCCCCCCCCCCCCCCCCCCCCCCCCCCCCCCCCCCCCCCCCCCCCCCCCCCCCCCCCCCCCCCCCCCCCCCCCCCCCCCCCCCCCCCCCCCCCCCCCCCCCCCCCCCCCCCCCAGGGCCCCCCCCCCCCCCCCCCCCCCCCCCCCCCCCCCCCCCCCCCCCCCCGCCCCCCCCCCCCCCCCCCCCCCCCCCGCGCGCCCCCCCCCCCCCCCCCCCCCCGGGCCCCCCCCCGGTTTCTGCTTGCTCGGCCCCCGGGCGATGACGACGGATGCACGCTCTGGTAGCCCGTCGCATCCCACGATCCTCCCGCTGGCGCACGGGTATGCCGCGCACCGGGTGTGGACGCTCGCGACCCCATCGCGCGACCCTGCCGCCCTCCTCCCCCGGACCGGCCGCCCGCCGTCCGCCCGCCGTCCTTCCGCCGTCCGCCCGCCGTCCCCGATGTCGATCCCTGTGCTCGCCACGAGTTGCACTACTGCCGCTTTTGCCTCAACATGGCAGTCGGGTAGCTCCCTTCGGGTCGAGCCGCCCGCTCGTGCCGTTCCACCCCCCCGAGACGGCACGAGCACGGCCCCGGTTGCCTCCCCCCCAACCGGGGCCGTCCCCTTTGTTCCCACGCGTCCGTGAGGTGCCCGCCACCCCTAGCATGGGCGCGTATGAACGGTCCGGGCCACGCCTCGACGACCGCCGCCCTGGCCGCGCTCGCCATCGTCCTGATCGCCGGTATTTGGCTGGCGAGGCGGGTCCGCGGCCGCTCGCGCGGATTCCTCAGCGACGCCCACCGCACCACCTACGAGACCCTCCATCTCGCGGCCCTTGCCGCGCGCCATCTCGGTACGGGTCTGGCCGGGGACGGCGCCGGTAAGGCCGCCCGGCATCTGCGCCAAATGCTGGGCACCCCCGCCCTTGCCCTGAACACCCTCGCCGGCGAGGTGACCTGGGACGGGACCGCACGTCACCACGCCGCCCGGGTGCCAGGCGACACCGCCCGAACGCTGGCCACCGGCGAGACGCGGGTCCTTGACCACGACCAGGTGGGGTGTGACGACCTGGGCTGCCCCATCCGGGCCGCGGTTGTCGCCCCGATCGTCTCGGACGGGCGTGTCGTGGGGGCGCTCGCGGCATACGGACCAGGGGCCACCGCCGGACTCGCGCGGGCCGCGGCCGAGGTCGCGGGCTGGGTCTCCACCCAGGTCGAGCTCGCCGAACTCGCCCGCGAGCGGACCCGCGCCTCCGAGGCCGAGCTCGCCGCACTGCGGGCGCAGATCAGCCCGCACTTCATCTACAACTCGCTCGGGGCGATCGCCTCCTTCGTCCGCACCGATCCGGACCGGGCCCGGGACCTGTTGCTGGAGTTCGCCGACTTCACGCGCTATGCCCTGCGGCGCGGCGGAGCGTTCACGACCCTCGCCGACGAATTGCGCAACGTCGAGCGCTATCTCGTCCTGGAGCAGGCGCGTTTCGGGGAACGCTTGCAGATCCAGCTCCTGGTCGCCCCCGAGGTCCTCGCCGTGACGCTGCCCTATCTCGCCATCCAACCGCTGGTCGAGAATGCCGTCCGCCACGGTCTGGCGGTCAAGGAGGGCCCCGGGATGGTGACCCTGACGGCCGCCGACCGGGGTGCCGAGGCCGAGATCGTGGTCGAGGACAACGGGGTCGGGGCGGACCCCGAGCGAATCCGATCGATCCTCGACGGGACCGCGAGCGGGCAGTCCCACGGGATCGGGAACGTCGACTCCCGCCTCCGTGCCGTGTATGGCGACGAATTCGGTCTCGTGGTCGAGACGGCTCCCGGGCTGGGCACGCGGTGTTCGTTCCGAATCCCCAAGTTCGCCCCGCACACCTTGTCGTGACCCCCCTCTAAGCTGCGCAGGGATGAGCGCAGAAACCGGGCGAGGCTTGACCGTGCTGGTCGTCGACGACGAGGCCCCAGCGCGCTCCGAGTTGCGCTATCTCCTCGAGCGCGACGAGCGCATCGGCGTGGTCCACACCGCCGCGTCCGGGACCGATGCGCTTCGGGTCCTCGACGCCGAGGCGGTCGACGTCATTTTCACCGACATCTCCATGCCCGGTCTGGACGGGATGGAACTCGCCCGGATCCTCAGCCGCTTCGCCCAGCGGCCCGCGGTCGTATTCGTCACGGCATACGACCACCACGCGGTGGACGCTTTCGCCGTCGACGCGGTCGACTACGTCATGAAGCCGGTGCGGCCCGAGCGCCTGGCGGAGGCGGTCCGGCGGGCGGCGGCGATCGTCGCCGGGCAGCGCGCTACCGAGGCCGAGTCCGTGCCCGACGAGACGATCCCGGTGGAACTCGGCGGTGTGACGCGCTTCGTCAACCGCGCCGACATCCGCTATGTCATCGCCCACGGCGACTACGTGCGCCTGCACACCAGGAACGGCTCCCATCTCGTGCGGGCCTCGCTCGCCTCGCTCGCGCAGCGGTGGGCGGCGGCCGGTTTCGTCCGCATCCACCGCAGCACGCTCGTCGCGATCCCCCACGTCAGCGAGATGCGGATGGATCACGGCAAGTGCACGGTCGTCATCGACGGGGTCGAGTTGACCGTCAGCCGGCGCCATCTGCGCGACCTACGGGCCAGCCTCCTGCGCCCGCGCGAGGCCCCATGAGTCCCGAGCAGGGTCCCACCGGAGCGGCCCCGCACCGCGTCCGGGTGACGAGTTCGCGCAGGCGGGCCACGCGGCATACGCGCCGGACGATGGCGGCCGACGTGAGCGAGCAGACCGAGTTGGGCGAGGTCTATGTCGCAGGGTTGATGCGGGCCCAGTTGCGGCTCTCGCTGAGCATCCTCCTCGTCGGCGTCCTGGTCCTCGGGTCCCTGACGATCGCCCTCGAGCTCTGGCCGGCGGCGCGGGCGCTGCACATCGGGCCCGTCCCGTTTCCGTGGGTCGTCCTCGGCGTCCTGGTCTATCCCGCGCTGTTCGGTCTGGCCCGCTACTACGTCCGCGCGAGCGAGAGCCTGGAATCGGCCTTCATCGACGTGGTGAACAAGTCGTGACCGACCCGGCCGGGCTGGGCGCGATCCTCGTCGTCTGCGCGCTCACCCTGGCGGCAGGAACCTATGGCCTGCGCATCTCCCGCGCCACCTCGGACTTCTATGTCGCCGGGCGCACCGTCAATCCCTGGCGCAATGCGAGCGCTATCGGCGGGGAGTACCTCTCCGCCGCGTCCTTCCTCGGGGTTGCCGGCGTCGTCTATGCCCAGGGCATCGACATGCTGTGGCTGCGCATCGGATACGCCATCGGGTGTGTCGTGTTGATGGTCCTCGTGGCCGCTCCCCTGCGCCGGTCCGGGGCCTACACCCTCGCCGATTTCGCGGAGTTGCGTCTGGAGTCCCGCCGCATCCGGATCGCCTGCTCGCTCCTGGTCGTCGCGATCGGCTGGCTCTATCTCATCCCGCAGTTCCAGGGTGCCGGAATCGCCCTCCACACCGTCACCGGGTGGCCCGGCTGGATCGGTGCCGTCCTTGTCGCGGTCGTCACCACGATCGCGGTGAGCGCCGGTGGGATGCGCTCGATCACCCTCGTCCAGGCGATGCAGTACTGGCTCAAACTCACGGCGATCAGCATCCCGGCGTTCATCCTCCTGGCCGTATGGCGATCCACCCCCGGTGCCCCGCCACCGGACCCCACCTTGTGGGTGCGACCGGCGACCACGGCCGCCCACGGGCTCTATGCGACCGGGTCCACCTTGCTCGCGCTGAGCCTGGGCACGATGGGCTTGCCGCACGTCCTGGTCCGGTTCTATACCAATCCCGACGGTCGCGATGCCCGCCGGACCACCGTCATCGTCGTCGGGTTGCTCGGCGCGTTCTACGTCTTCCCGCCCGTGTATGCGATGGTGGCCCGCGCCTACCAACCCGGGCTCGCCCCCGGCCTGTCCGACACCATCGTCCTGACCACCCCCGACCTGGTCCTCCACGACCCCCTACGCACCGTCGCGGCGGCGCTGCTCGCCGGCGGGGCCTTCGCCGCCTTCCTGTCGACGGCCTCCGGATTGCTCATGTCCATCGCCGGCGTCGTCGACCAGGACCTGGTCCGGTCGATCCTGCCCCGCCTGGCCGGGGGTGACCTGCCGCCCCGGTTGGGGCTTCGGGTCTCGGCTCTCGGCGCGGCCGTGGTCCCCCTCATCGTCAGTATGCTGCTCCCCCGCGCCGGCCTGGCGACCATCGTGGGGCTCGCCTTCGCCGTGGCCGCCTCGACCTTCACCCCGCTGCTCGCACTCGGTGTCTGGTGGCCGCGGCTGACCACGATCGGGGCGGGCGCGGGTCTCGCCGTCGGTGCCTGCTCCGCGGGCGCTGCGGTTCTGATGACGATCCTGGGCGGGAACCCGGACGGGTGGCTCGGCTCGCTCCTGGCGCAACCCGCCGCGTGGTCCTCACCCCTGGCCTTCGCCGTCGCGGTCCTCGTCTCCCTGGCCACGCCCGCGACGATCCCGCCCCACGTCAATCGCACGTTGGCTCG
The DNA here is from genome assembly GCA_016702415.1 of Nostocoides sp. GTDB lineage: Bacteria > Actinomycetota > Actinomycetes > Actinomycetales > Dermatophilaceae > Nostocoides_A. The sequence goes on along the minus strand of JADJEA010000001.1, from coordinate 870,839 downwards.
GCTGCATACCCCCGAATCTCTGCTCGACTAACACCGGCAACGACACCTGACCGGGGAGCGCCGGGCGGCCGTCCCGTCGGGCATGCGACAAGGCGGGGCGGGGGGGCCGGGTCCGGGGGGCCTGGGGTCGGGCGGGGGGCCGGGGGCGCGACGGGCCGCAGGCGGTGCCGGCGGGGCGAGCGGATCGGCATACGGACAACGGCGAGCGGCCCCCGACCGGGTGGTCGAGGGCCGCCGGGGAGTCCGCGCGGTCAGCGGATGGGGTCAGGGGTGGGGTTCATCGGATCGAGCGTCGGCCGACGGTGATCGTCAGCGCGGCCAGGTCGGGAACATCACGCGCTTGGCGGTGGAGTTCGCCACGCCGGCCAGACAGCCGTACCACGCGCCGGCTGCGGTCAGCAGACCGAGCCAGCCGCCCAGCTTCGTCATGCCGGCCGACGGGCCGAGCTTGCCGATGGTCAGGGCAATGAAGGTGAGGGTCAGCAGGACGAAGACGCCGACGAGGAGGCCGTTGGTGCGCAGCGAAGCGACGAGCATGATCGCGGTGAAGATCGTCCAGCAGAGGAGGAACCAGCCGACACCCTTGCCTGCGTCCGCCCCCATCGCCTTGAGGTCGGTGTGGGCGACGAGGTACCAGAAGGCCAGCCAGAACGCCCCGTAGGAGGAGAAGGCGACGGCACCGAAGGTGTTGCCCTTGGCGAACTCCCACATACCGGCGAAGACCTGGACGATGCCGCCGTAGAACAGCGCGAGACCGAGCACCACGGGTTCGACGGCTACCGGGATGAGCCCGGAGTTGACGCTGGAGAGGAAGAAGGTGGTCAGCGCGAAAGCACCCAGACCGAGCGGCCCGGGGTCGGCGAGGGAGGCTCCGAATGACGCTGGCGCTGCGGTTGAGGCGGTGTTCTGATCGGCCACGGCCGGTGTCCTTTCGTCGAGCGGGGGCCAGACTGCCCGGTTCACCCGGTGGCCGACACCCCTGGCGGTCGATTGTGACAATGGCACCGCCGGGCGCTCTGGGGTAAGTCGGCAACGCCGACGTTGCTGTAAGGACGCCGATGGTCATGCCGGACGGTCGGCGGTCACCGCCCAGCGGTCGCTCTGGTGAGGCAAGCGGACGCGCGTGGTTCTTGACGCGTCAACCCGCGACGGGGACGGCGCGTGGAGGAGATGTGCGCGCCCGCCCGGGCGCCACGTCGGGGAGGAGCCCACCATGACCACCACGCCCAAGACCACCACGCCCAAGTCCACCACGCCCATGACCACCACGCCCATGACCACCACGCCCATGACCACCACGCCCATGACCACCACGCCCAAGTCCACCAGCCGCCTGGCCGCCCGTCGCAGGTCCGCCGACCGCCCGAGCGCCGACCGCCCGAGCGCTCTCCACCCGTCGACGGAAGGCCCGCCGCGCCGTCGGCGTCGCCACCGGCCTCGGTGCGCTGGGGCTCGCCGCCGCGGTGGCGGCCCCCACGAGCGCCGGCGTGGCCGGGAGCACCGGGCCCTCCGGCGACCTGCGCGCCGGGGCGCCCGCGCCTCTCGCGGCGTGCGTCACGACGTGGGGTTCGCTTCCCGAGGCGCGCCCGGGCCTGGTCGCCGGGCCGCTGACCAATCTGCGCTCCGGCCAGCACGCCTGCTTCGACCGGCTCGTCGTCGACCTGCGCGGCAAGGCCCCCGGGTATCGCGTGGCGTATGTCGACGCGCTCGTCCAACAGGGCTCCGGTGTGGTCTATCCCGTCCGCGGCGGCGCCAAGATCAAGATCACCGTGAATGCCCCGTCGTATGACGCGAACGGGACGGTCGTCTACCAGCCCGCCAATCCAGCCGAGGCCGTCCCCGTGGGGGGCTATCGCACGCTGCGGCAGGTTCGCTGGATGGGCTCGTTCGAGGGCTACAGCGAGTTCGGGGTCGGGGTCCGTGCCCGGCTGCCGTTCCGCGTGTTCACGCTCACGGACGCGACCGGCTCACGCCTGGTCGTCGACGTCGCCCACACCTGGCGCTGACGGCGTCAGTTCTCCCGACCCGCCCCACGCACGAGAGTCACGGCCCCCGCGACCGCGACGACCCCGATCAGCACCAGTCCGAGCACCGGCTGGCCCAACCCGGCCGTCACGCTCCAATGGCCCGAACAGAAGCGCGCGTCGGCCCGGCACCCCGCGTCGAGACCGATGAGGTCCTGGCTCGCGGCGAGCCCACGGAAGACCCAGTAGCCCGGCGTCAGCGCCGCAGCGGGCTGCAGGGCCGAGTCGTCGATGGCCACGAAGGCACTACAGAGGAGGACCTGCGCGACGAGCGCTCCCCCGAGCACCCAGAGGACCCGCGCCTCGCGCCGTCCGGCGGCGCTGATCAGCAGGCCGACGGCCGCCGCCGACGCGGCACCGAGGAGGAGCAGCCACGCCGGATCGAGGATCCCGTGAACGCCGCCTTGCCCGACGAAGAGGACCACGGGCAGGAGGGCGGGCAGGACGCCCGCGGTGAGCACCGCGGCATACCGACCGAGGACGTATGCCGTGGGGCTCATCCCGACCGCCAGTGCGGCCACCATGGCCCGCCGCTCCGGCACGATCTCGCGGGCCGCCGTCACCAAGGCGGGCAGCACCGCGGCCAGCGCCGCGAACCCGAGCAGCAACCGCGGTGAGGTGCCCTCGGCGGTCGGGGGTGCCGGGTCGAGGTTGCCCCAGCCCAGGACGGCCAGCGCAATGACGACAAGAACCGCCCCGGGCGCGAACAGTGCGAGCACGCCCTCGCCGCGCCACCAGTACTCCTCCAGGCGCCGGGCGGCCAGTCGGCGCACGGCCGGGACCAGGCTCGGCCAGGACCGGCGCGACGGCGTCAGTCTCGGCCCGGCGTCGGGATCGAAGGCGGCCAACTCGGGCGCGGGACCGCTCGACCAGTCGGCCTGGGGGTCGGCGAGTTCGGCATAGACCTGCGCGAAGTCCCACTCCGTCGCGGCCCCGAAATGGGTGGCCGCCTTCGCGGGCGGTCCGTGATAGCCCAGCCGCGCCGCACCGGAGGGGGTGACGTCGAGGAGGAGGACGTTGTCGGCAACCGACATGGCCATCGCCGAATGGGTCGTCATGACGATCGTGCGCCGGCCCGCCTGGGCGAGGGCCTGAAGCATCCGCAGGATCTCGGCCTCGGAATCCGGGTCGAGGCCCGCGGTCGGGTCGTGCAGGGCGAGCACGCTGGCCCGGGACAGGACGTCCATGGCGATGGCGGCGCGGCGGGAGGCGGCGCGATCGAGGTCTCCCAGCGGCGTCGCCAGGTGCTGCCGCAATCCGAGGCCGTGGGCGACCTCGCCGACCGCGGCCCGCCGTTGGGCCCGGGAGGCGTCCGGCTGGCGGAGCGCCGCGGTATGCGCGAGGGCCCGCCGCAGCGGCATCGGGCCGGTGAGGAGGTTCTCCCGCGGGGTGATCCCGATCGCCGACCGCACGAGCGGGGCGGTGTCGGGGGTGAGGTGGAGCGCACCATACGAGATCCGGCCGGAGAACGTGGCCCGCGCCGTCAAGGCGCGAACGAAGGCATCCGCGGCCGCGTCGGCCGGCCCCGCCACCGCAAGAATCTCGCCGGGGGCGATGTCGACGGAGAGGTTTTCGAGGATCGGACGACCCTCCGGGGTCGTGACCGTCAGCCCTCTGACCTGGATGGGGAGTTCCTGGATCGGCGGGAGGGAGCGTGGCTCCTGCCGACGCTGCGCCCGGCTGAGGGCGACGCCGGTGCGCGGGTCGGAGCGCACATCGCCGACCCACGGGCGGGGAACGCCGAGCACGTTCTCGAGGCGACCGGCATCCGGGTCGGGCGGCGGCCCGAAGGTGCCCGTCGGCGGCCGGACCCGGATCGTGACCGGTCGGTCGCCATCGGTCGGGATCTCGAGTGCGGGCTGTCCCGCGTCGAGATAGACCGGCCCGGCACCGAGGTCGTCCGTCGGCGGCGGCGAGGGCCTCATCGCGCGGGGAGTTCCCGCGTGGGATCGGCCGGACCGACCGGGACCGTCGGCGCGGGGTCGTCCCAGGGGTCGGGCAGGGGCTCGGTCGACCCCCAGGGGTCGGGCAGGGGCTCGGTCGACCCCCAGGGGTCGGCGGCGGTGTCGGCGGCATCGCGGTCGGTGCGCACCGGGACGTTCGGATCGGGGACCGTTCGCGCAGGGGTATGCCGATCCGCGCCCGGGCGGTTGGCCCCGGGACGCGCCGGGGCCGGGCGCGAGGTCCGTTGGACGGCGGGGCGCGGACGGGTCCCGTCGTCGCGAGTGCCGACCGCCCAGGTGCCGTCCGCGGCCTTCTCGACCGAGAGGCCACGGATCCCGGCCCGGGCTCCCTCGGGGAGGGTCAGTGAGCCATCCGGGCCGACGAAGCTGTCGCCCCACGGTCCGGCCACCCACGCCCCGCCGGCGGAATCGAAAGCGGCGCGCCGCGACTCGCGCATCGACGCGCGCAGGAGGTCGGCCTCGGCCTCCGCCGCGTCGACGGCGACGAGTTGCTCGAGGACCCGGTTGTGCTCGGCCCGGGCGACCGCGGTCTCATAGGGGCGGCGCTTGCGCAGGGAGACCAAGGCCTTGCCGAGGATCGGCATACAGTCCAAGGCGATGAGGAAGAGGCGGGTGATATTGATCGCCATGGCCAGCGGCGTCATCCCCATCCACGTATGCGCCCGCAGTGAGTCGGACTCGACCGCCGAATCGACCGAGGTGACCGTCGGTGTGGCGGGGGGCGGGGTGGATGTGGCCGACGGGCTGGACGTCGCCTCCCCCGACGGCGAGCCCCCGGTGGACGATGCTGTCGGTGTGGTGGGACCGGTCGTCGCCGACCCCGAGCCCGCCGACCCGGAGGCTGCCGACCCCGCGGTTGCCGACCCCGTGGCGACGGATGCCGGTGTCGTGGCGACGGTCGGCCGGTTCGCGGGGTCGCAGCCGAACGGGTAGGAACTGCGGGCCAGTTGCTCCAGCGCCTGGATCCGGATGAGGATGCCGGAGGAGTAGGCGTTGAGATTGCCCGAGTTCTCCTGCGCCGCTTTGAGGTCCTTCAATGCTTGGTTGTATGCCGAGACCCGGTCGTTCTCGGCGGACCCGACCCGGGCGCTGAGCAGGCTGATCTGGCTGCCCAACTGCGCATTGGCCGTCTCGAGGGCCTTGATCTCGGCCCGGGCCTTCTCCGCTTTGTACCGGTGCCCCTGGCAGCGCGGCCCGCATCCCTGCAGCCCCGAGAGGTCCTCGCCGAAGGTGTCGCCATTGGTGCCGTCCGCCTCCGCCTTGGCCAGGGCCTCTTCGCTGGCGGCGGTCGTCTCCAGGGTGCCGATCTTGTCGGTGTTGGCGGTGCGCTGGGCGATCATCGACTCGAGCTGCTGCTGCTCGGGGGTCTTGACGGCGGCCTCGTCGATGAGGTCCTGATAGCGAACCGCATCGGCTGCCTGGGCCTCCCGGGCCGCGGCGGTGGCGATCCGCCCGACCCGGGCGTCGACCTCGGAACGGAACGCCAGGAGCAGCAACGGCTCGGCGACGAGGACACCGATGGTCAGGGCCAAGAGGAAGCGCGGGAGGAGGGCGAACGCCATCCGCGTCAGCGATCCGTTGCGAACCGTCGCCGGTCGGCCCTCCTTGCCCGGGACGAAATCGATCGACCGCAGCGGAAGCGAGACGAGCATCCGGTCGATGGCCAGGATGATCGCGCCATAGGCGAGGGACAGGACGGCGATGAGCAGGATCGCCCACCAGGAGGCACCGCCGCCATAGGCGAAGGCGAAATAGAGGGTGACGAACATCCCGACGACGGCCATGCCCGAGGAGATGAAGACGGTCGACCCGAGGAGGGTGTAGACCTTGACGTCCTCCGGCGTGCTCCTGAGCCGGTCGGGATCGGCGCCGGCCATCTGGGCCAGAAACAGCCGGTCGTCGTGCTCATTCACCTGACGAGGGTAGGTCACCTCCCCCCACCCGCCCAATCGGTGACCTTCCCGGGCCGCCCCGGACCCCTCGAGGACCCCTCCGGCCGCGGGGTGCGGCCCCGCAGCCCGCTCCGCCGTTCGTCGCACGAGGAGGTGCGCTCGCGGCATACGTCCGGATCCGTGCTTGCCGCCGGGGCGGCGGCGCGGTTGGCTGTGACCCACGACCGAGCCGAAGGAGTACGCAGTGTCCGAGGAAAGCCTGTCGCACGACCACCACACGTTCCCGGCAGACCCCGCATTCGCCGCCCAGGCCAATGGCACGGCCGAGATGTATGCCGCCGCCGAGGCCGATCCCGAAGGCTTCTGGGCCGCCCAGGCCCGGGAACGGATCACCTGGGCCAAGGACTTCGAGACGACGCTGGACTGGTCCGGCGCACCGTTCGCGAAATGGTTCATCGGGGGGGAGCTCAACGCGGCATACAACTGCGTCGACCGGCACGTCGAGAATGGCAATGGCGACCGGGTCGCCATCCATTTCGAGGGCGAGCCCGGGGACACCCGCACCGTGACGTATGCCGACCTCCACCGCGAGGTGTGCAAGGCCGCCAACGCCCTGGAGTCCCTCGGGCTGGGCAAGGGCGACACGGTCGCGATCTATCTGCCGATGATCCCCGAGGCCGTCGTCGCGATGCTCGCGTGTGCCCGGATCGGTGCGCCGCACTCCGTCGTCTTCGGCGGCTTCTCCGCCGAGGCCCTGAACACCCGCATCAACGACGCCCAGTGCAAGCTGGTCATCACCGCCGACGGGGGCTACCGCCGCGGCAACCCCAGCGCCCTCAAACCCGCCGTCGACGCCGCGCTCGACCACGCCCAGACGACCGTCGAGAAGGTCGTCGTCATCCGTCGCACCGGCCAGGACGTCGCGTGGAACGACAGCCGCGACGTGTGGTGGGACGACGTGGTCGCCCCCGCGGCCGAGACGCACGAGGCGGTCGCCCACGACAGCGAGCATCCGCTCTTCATCCTCTACACCTCCGGCACGACGGGGAAGCCGAAGGGGATCTTCCACACGACGGGCGGCTATCTCACCCAGGCGGCCTACACCAACGCCATCGTCCACGACGTCCACCCGGAGACCGATCTCTACTGGTGCACCGCCGACATCGGGTGGGTGACCGGGCACAGCTACATCGTTTACGGACCGCTGGCCAATGGCGCGACCCAACTCCTCTATGAAGGCACCCCCGACACCCCGCACCAGGGTCGCTGGTGGGAACTGATCCAGAAGTACGGCGTCACCATCCTCTACACCGCACCGACGGCCGTCCGGACGTTCATGAAGTGGGGCCACGACATCCCCGAGAAGTTCGACTTGTCCTCCCTCCGGGTGCTCGGGTCGGTCGGCGAGCCGATCAACCCCGAGGCGTGGCTGTGGTACCGCAAGTACATCGGTGGCGACCGGTGCCCGATCGTCGACACGTGGTGGCAGACCGAGACCGGGGCGATCATGATCAGCCCGCTCCCCGGGGTCACCACCCTCGAGCCGGGCAGCGCCCAGAAGCCGATCCCCGGGGTCAACGCCCAGATCCTCGACGACGAGGGGAAGCCCTTCACCGAGGCCGAGCGCGTCGGCTATCTCGTCCTGACCAAGCCCTGGCCGTCGATGCTGCGCGGCATCTGGGGCGACCCCGAGCGCTACCGGCAAACCTACTGGAGCCGGTTCGGCCCGGAGTACTACTTCGCCGGGGACGGCGCGAAGTACGACAAGGACGGCAACATCTGGCTACTCGGTCGCGTCGACGACGTCATGAACGTCTCGGGGCACCGCATGTCGACGGCGGAGATCGAGTCCGCCCTGGTCAGCCACCCGAGGGTCGCCGAGGCGGCCGTCGTCGGCGCGAGCGACGAGATGACCGGTCAGGCGATCGTCGCATTCGTCATCCTCCGCATGGACCACGACGACGAGGCCGAACACCTCGACGGCGACGCCCTGGTCAAGGAGTTGCGCAACCACGTCGCCAAGGAGATCGGCCCGATCGCCAAGCCACGCACGATCATGGTTGTCTCCGAATTGCCCAAGACCCGGTCCGGCAAGATCATGCGCCGCCTCCTGAAGGATGTCGCCGAGGGCCGCGAGATCGGCGATGTGACCACGCTCGCCGACTCCTCCGTCATGAACCTCATCAAGGACGGCCTCGGCGCCGGCGGGGATGAGGGCTGACACCCGCCGCTCAGCGCAGTAGATCCCGGTGAGTAGAGCCCGGGCGCACCCCGACGGGGAGCGCCCGGGCTCGCGGCGTGTCACGACCCCACGGTGCGTCTGGGGCGAGCGCTGAGCGTGGCCCGGTAAGGGCGGACGAAGCACGAGGGGAGGCGAGTGAGCAGATTGTCCAGGGTGCGCGGCATACCACTGGACGAATGTGGACCCCCTGACCAGTGTGATCCAGCACACTAGCCAGGCCACGTCGCGCATGCTTCCCTGAACTCCACATCGACCGCCCGCGGGGGCGGCACAAGGAGGTGGGACCGATGGTCGAGGACGGTCAGCTCTATTCACCGGTGACCCGGCACGCCGACGGGAGCGTCGAGGTGCATCTGGGTGCCGACCATCCCGGGTTCACCGACGTCACCTATCGCGCCCGCCGCGGCGAGATCGCCGCGCTCGCGATCGCGGCCGACCCCGACGGGCCACCGCCCCTTGTCGACTACACCGACGCCGAGATGGAGGTCTGGCGGATCGCCTGTGGCGAACTGGCAGCCAAACACGACGCATCGGCCCACAGCGAGTACCTCCGCGGCAAGGACGCCCTGCGGCTGCCCATCGACCGGGTCCCCCAGTTGACCGAGGTGGGTGCGCGACTGCGCGCCCTCACCGGATGGACGTATGCCGCGGCCCCCGGCCTGGTGCCCCTGCGTGAGTTCTACGGCGCGCTCGGTCGCCGGGTGTTCCACTCGACGCAGTACCTTCGGCACCCGTCCCAGCCCCTCTACACGCCCGAGCCGGACATCATCCACGAGGTGGTCGGCCACGCCAACCAACTCGCCTCCCCGCGGTTCGCCCGCTTGACCGAGGCCGCCGGCCGCGCGACATCACGGCTGGAGACGGACGCGGCAGTCAAGGCGGTGGCCGACGTCTTCTGGTTCACGATGGAGTTCGGGGTGATGCGCGAACTCGGCGACGTCAAGGCCTACGGCGCCGGCATCCTCTCGAGCTTCGGAGAGATGGAGGCCTACCGCCATATGGAGTTCCGCCCTCTGGATCTCCACGTCATGGCAACGATCCCCTACGACATCACGACCTACCAGCCCGTGTTGTTCTGCGCGGACTCCCTGGACCAGTTGGAGAACGTGGTGGGTGAATTCTTCGACACCGTCGACGATGACGCGGCGGACCGGCTACTCCACCTGACTCCCGCGGGACGCTGACCGCTGCGGAGCTGCCCGCTCGGGCGGTGACCGCTGCGAGCCGGCCGCTCCTCCCCCGGCCCGGACGCTCACCCGGAAGTCACCTCATCCTCGACGGCTGGGCCCGCCCGGGTGCAGACCAGGGGACCCGCCCGGGTGCAGACCAGGGGACCTGGGGCCACGCTCGCGGTCGCCCTCCGAGTCGTCATCGGCGGCGACACCGAGCAGCGCCCGGGAGAGGCGTTCGCCGTCCTCGAGAATGCGATCGGTCGCCGCCTGAAGATGCGCATCGCCGAGCGGCTCCCCGGCCGTGGCCGCCGCGAGCACCGACCGGCGAATCAACTCCTTGGCGAACGACGCGGTCGTGCCGGCCGTGCGGGCGGCCGTGCGCGCGAGGACCTCGTCACCGAAGGCGGCGGGCGGCGCATACAGGCGTAGGAGCGCCAGCCGCCCCGCCTCGTCCGGCAATGGGACCTCGACCGCCAGATCCACCCGGCCGGGGCGTTGGGCCAGCGCATGCTCCATCGACTCGACGCGATTGGTCGTCAGCAGGAAGGTGACATCGGCATCGGCGTCGAGCCCGTCCATCGCGTCGAGCACCTCGAACAGGAGCGGCTTGGCGCCATAGCCGAGTTCTCGATCCTCGGCGATCAGGTCGCAGTCCTCGAGGACGACGATGGCCGGTTGGAGGGCGCGGGCGATCTTGGCCGCCAACCCGACATACTGCAGCGTCGAGCCCGCCAACAGGATGACCGTATGCCGCGGGGTCGTGCTCAGGAGGTACCTCACCGTGTGGGTCTTTCCCGACCCCGGCGGCCCGTAGAGCAGCACCCCCCGCTTGAGGTGCTGGCCGCTCGCGGTCAACACGGCCGCGTTCTCGGCGATGCCGACGACGTGCTCGACGACTCGGCCCAGGACGCCCTCGGGCAGGATCACCTGGTCCGCGGTGAGAGTCGGCCGCGCCAAGAAAGGTCACCCCGTCGGCCGACAGCTCGAAGCCCGATGTCGACAATGTGACGATCTGGCCCCGCAGGACGCTGCACCGCAACGAGGTCTCGCGGACCTCCTCCAAGAGGGCGGCGGCCACCTCACGCTCCGGGCAGAGGATGTCGAGGGTGCCGCTGGATCGGCCACGATGGGGCATCGCTCGGCGCTGGAGGACCGCGACGGGGGTGTCGGCATACCGGAACAGGCGCAGGCCGAGCCCCACGGCCACCCGCTCGGTGTCGGGTCCGGTCGCCACGTTGACGAGGTCGACCTGCGCGACCGGGAAGCGATTCCATCGGTTGCCGCCGGGCTGGATCATGTCGGCGAGCTCCACGTGATAGCGAGGATCGCCGCCGCCGATGCCGACCAGCCGGGCGTCAGGGTCCCGCCCAGCGATCTGCGCCATGGCAATGTCGACGTCGACATAGCGGTGACCCGGGACCTCCTCGGCGATCACCGGAAGGTCGTGAGCGGCCACCCCCAGGTGCGCCGAGATCTCCTCTCCCAGAGCCCGACCAGCTCCGGAGTCTTCGTATTCCTGGACGATCCGCAGCAATCGCTGCAACTGCTGGAGGACCGCATCGGCCTCCGTCTGGGGCACCTCGGTCGCGCTGGTCTCGGTCATGCCGGAACCCTACGACTGCCGTCCGACAGCCTCCCGGCACGAACGGTCAGACGGTCGGGCGGCCTACTTCCCATGGCCCTCGGGCTGGCCGCCGCGCCAACGAGCGAAGGGCCGACGGGCGGGTAGGGGGGTGAGGGGTGCCAGGCGCCGTCGATATCCCGCAGGACCATCGCGACCCAGCCGATCGTCGCGGCCAATACCGCGATCCCCAAGCCGCGGGAGAAGTCCGTCAGGTCGGCCGGATTGCGCCGCAGGAGGTCGGCGGCGAGCAGGAGCCCCGCCACGAGGACCGCGACCAAGGGCCACCGGCGGGTGCTCGGCTTCGGGGCCACCAGCTTGATGTTCATCGTCGTGTCCTTCCCGGGACCGATTCGGTCCCGACAGCACCGATCGTCGCGCGTCACCCTCCACGCCCCCTCAATCCTCCCTGGGAATCGTCTGTATGCCGCGGGCCCCCTCCCCGGCCGGACCTCCCCGGCCTGACCCTCCCCTGGCCGACCTCCCCGCGTGGCCTCCCCCCCGGTCCTTGCCCCTCGGCCTGGCTCACCCCGACGAGGCTCACCTGCCAAGGTGACCCGCGGAGCTCACCCGCCCAATGCCCCCGCGTCCGCGAGCGCCTCTACCACGGCGTCGGCGATAAGCCGGTGGCCGCGGGCGTTGGGATGGTCCCCGTCGGCGCTCAGCGCGAAGGTCGCGTCCGTCTGGCCGTCGGGGCCCTTGAACGGGGAGAGAGTGTCGGCATACAGACAGTCGGTCGCGCGCGCGACCTCGGCCGTGAGCATGTTGACGGCATCGGTCAGCGCCGCGCTCCCCGCCACATAGGCCTCCCCGCGGCTGCGGCCCACGGCACCGTCGCGGAAGACGTTCCAGTAGCCCATGACGACGATCCGCGCGTCGCTCGTGCGCTGCACCTCCTGCACCGTCCGCACGATGGCCGTCAGCCTGGGCCGGAGCTGAGCCAGGACGTCGTGCTGGCAGCTGGCGTCGCTGCAGTCGGGGTCGTCGGCGAGGCTCTCGTCGAAGTCGTTCGCCCCGATCTCGATCAGCACCACGTCGGCCGTCGCCAGCGACGACTCGATCGTCGGATCGCCGACCTGGGCGAGCACGTCGCTGGAATCGGCTCCCCCGAACGCGAGATTGTCGGCCGAGGCCGGGCGGCCGGTGCGACTGCCGAGGGTGTCCGCGACGAGGTCGGGATACGGATCGCATCCGCACGCCGATCCCGCCGGCACCGAATCGCCAAGGGCGACGACGCGCAGGGGACGGTCGGACGCGGTGAGCGGGTCGGGCTGGAGCCGCGACGCGGCCGGCGGTGTCTCTCCGCGGCGGGTCATCCCGCCCGGCTCGTCCTGGGTCCCGCTCGCTCCCCCTGACGAGTGGGCGGCATACGTCCCCGATGGGCCACTGATCGGGCCGGGCGCGGCACACCCGCTCAGGGCGAGCACCACTGCGGCCACCCCCACCCGCCGGTATGCCGCCCGCCTGATCCCCGTCATGCCCGCCCGTGGGGATCGAACCCGGGCAGTGTCGCCGCGAGCCACGTCACCATCGGTGACAGGGTCGGCGGGATCGTGTCGACATTGTGGCCGCCATGCGTGAGCACATGCGCGGTGACCGACAGCGGCGCCCGGGCGGCCTTGACGAAGGGGACAAGAGCGGCATACGCACTGCGGTCCTCCTTGCTCGCCATGAGCCACATCGCGATCGGCGGTGGCCGGTGTCGGGCCATCCAGGTCAGGTCGTACGTCTTCAGGCCCGCCGGGTCGTCGCGGAAAGGCTTGTAGCCGTAGAACTCCGGCGCAAAGTAGCCCATGAAGCTGACCGCACCACCGAACACCGCCGGATAGTGCATCCCGACATTCGCCGCGCACCAGCCGCCATAGGAGACCCCGAGCGCGAGCCACGACGAACGCGCCGCGTCCACCCGGAAGTGCGCCGCCGTCCAGGCGGGCACATCGGCCCCCAGCCACGTCATCGTCTTCAGGCCATGACCCGGCGGAGCGTCGACACACTCGGTGTCGACCGTCAAAGGGGTATTGATCTGCGGCATCACGACGATGGGGGGGCGCAGGGCCTTCTGGTCCACGAGCCCCTGGAACGTGCTGTCGAGAGCCATCTCGTGGTTGACGGCGGACGGCCCGCCGGGCCAGCCGTGGAGGGCCTCGATGACCGGATAGGTCCGACTCGACGTCGGGTCATAGCCCTTGGGGAGATAGACGAGGATTTGGCCGGTCACGCCGCTGGAGGGGCCGGTGACCGCGGGATAGTCCTGCCACTGACCCCCCGGCGAGGGCAGCGGCGGCAACGTGGCGTTGGGATCGACGTGGATGGCGACCGGGAGCTTCGCGTCCGTCGCGGCCGCCGCGCCACCGCCGGCCGTCAGGGTCTGGCCTTGGGTTTCCCCCGCGCCGACGAGGTCGGCCCACGTCACATAGAAGAGGTACCGATCGTTGAGCAGCACCCCGCACAGCGCGACCACCGAGGCGTTGAGGGCCAGTGCGGCGGCGGCCCGGGTCGCCACGGTGCGGACGCCTCGACCTCGCACCGGCCCGATGACCAGGAGGACGAACATGACGACTGCCAAGAGGGCGAGAATGAGCGGGAGAGCGGAGCCGGTGAGCGCCATATGGCGAGCGTCGACCGGCCCGCTGAAGTCACCCTGAATGTTCACTGAACATCGGCCGTATGCCGCACCCGGTAGAATGCGTCCAGGGAGTGCCGGGAAGCTCTGGTCGGCGATACCCCGTCGTCGACCCCGAAAGTCACTATGTCGCTCCCCTCTGCTCGCCGCATCCTCCTCGCCCGCCCCTCCTGGCCCGAGGCGTCGGCCGTGCGCGCGGCGCTGCGCACCGAGACCGTCGGTGGCGCCATCCTTCTCGTCGCCGCGCTCCTGGCGATCGTCTGGGCCAATAGCCCGTGGCACGAGAGTTATGTCGCGTTGCGCGACCTCAAGGTCGGCATCGACTGGGGTCACCTGCGGCTGAGCCTCGGGCATTGGGCCGGCGACGGGCTCCTGGCGATCTTCTTCTTCGTCGCGGGGCTCGAGCTCAAACGCGAACTCCTCGTCGGCGACCTGCGCGATCCCGCCAAGGCGGCGGTGCCGGTCGTGGCCGCGGTGTGTGGGGTCGCCATACCGGCCCTGGTCTTCGCCGGGACCGCGCTCCTGGCCGGCGGTGACGCGGCCGCCATGCGCGGCTGGGCGATCCCCACCGCGACCGATATCGCGTTCGCGTTGGCCGTCCTCGCCGTCCTCGGGTCCTTCCTGCCCGATGCCCTCCGGTCGTTCCTGCTCACCCTCGCCGTCGTCGACGACGTCATCGCGATCACGATCATCGCGGTGTTCTATACGTCGGACCTCGCCGTGGCCCCCCTCCTCGCGGCGCTGGTGCCCCTGGCGGCCTTCGCGGCCCTCGTCCAACGCCGGATGACGTATGCCGTGCTCCTCCTCCCCCTCGCCGGGCTCACCTGGGGACTGGTCCACGCGTCCGGGGTTCACGCCACCGTCGCGGGCGTCCTCCTCGGTCTCGTGGTCCCGGTCAAGCCCCGGGCGTCCGTGCCGGCCCTGAGCAAGCACTCCCGGAAAACCGATGTGGCGCACCGGTTCGAGCACCGCCTCCGGCCGCTGTCGGCCGGGCTGGCCGTGCCCGTCTTCGCCTTCTTCGCCGCCGGGGTCCGCTTCGTCGGCGGCGGGTTCGGCGAGACCCTGCGCGACCCGGTGGCCCTCGGCGTCGTGGCCGGCCTGGTAGTCGGCAAGGTCGTCGGGGTGTTGGGCGGCACCTGGCTGGTCGCCCGCTTCACAAGGGCCGAGCTGGACGACGACCTCGCCTGGGTCGACATCACGGGCCTGGCCGCCCTGACCGGCATCGGCTTCACCGTGTCGCTGCTCGTCGGCGAACTCGCGTTCGGTGCCGGCAGCGAGCGGGACGACCACGTCAAGACCGCCGTCCTCATCGGCTCCGTCCTCGCGGCGGTCCTCGCCGCCGTCATCCTGCGCACGCGCAATGCCCACTACCGCGGGGTCCACGAGCGGGAGACGGCGGTCTCGGCGGAGGCGGCGGACGGCATACCCGAGGCCTATCGCGTTGCGGGCGACACCTGAGCCGATATGGTGAGCGCGTGGCAAGCACTCCCGCCCAGGACGAGCGAACGATCGGCCAGCTCGTCGCCGACGCCTCGCGTGACATCTCGACGCTGGTCAGCGATCACATCGCCTTGGCCAAGGCGGAGATCACCAGCGGGGTCAAAGTCGCGGGCAAGGGGGCGGGCATGTTGGCCGCCGCCGCTTTCGTCGCGCTCCTCGGCCTGATCTTCCTCTTCCTGACCCTCGGCCTGGTCCTGGACATCTGGCTGCCGCGCTCGCTGGCCTTCGGGATCGTCACCTTGTTCCTCTTCCTCGTCGCCGGCGTGCTCGGCCTGCTCGGCAAGAAGGCCGTCAGCGCCGCCAAGCCCAAGCCCGAGAAGGCCATCACCGAGGCCCAGAAGACCGTCGCCGCCGTCAAGTCCGCGGCCTGACGTCTCCTCACCACCCGGTCTCGCTGACTCCCGGACTCCCCGATGCCCGCGGACGGCGCACGCACGGATGGGCCCTGGGAGCACCGCTTCGTCGCTGCGAACGGGGCGCGCTTCCATCTCGTCGAGGCCGGTGCCGGCCGTCCTGTCGTGCTCGTCCACGGCTACCCGGGGTTTTGGTGGACCTGGCGTGGCATCATCCCCGCCCTTGCCGAGGCCGGGCACCGGGTCATCGCCGTGGACGTCCGCGGATTCGGGGCCTCCGACAAGCCGCCGCTGGGCTATGACCTGACGACATCGGTGGCCGACCTCGCCGGCGTCATCCGCAGCCTGGGCGAGGAGCGCGCGGTCGTCATCGGCCACGGCCTCGGCGCCTGGACCGTCCGGCACCTGAGTGTCTTCGCGCCCGCGGTGGTCAGCGCCGTCGGCCTGGTCTCCATGCCCGCGCCCGGCCGCCTCGGACCGTATGCCGCGCCCTTCCCCCGCGCGCAGTTGCGGCACTACCTGAGCGGGTTGCGGATGCCGACGCCGCGGGACCCGGGCGGCGCGGATGTCCGGGCGGAGGACGTCGAGCGGGTCCTGCGCACGGGGTCGGGGGCGGACCGGCGGTGGGTGACCCCGGACGTGGTGGCGCGGCATACCGACGCATTGGCGCAGCCGTTCGTCTCCCACGCAACCGCGGAGTCCTTCGGCCGGCTACGCCCGTCCGTACGCGAGCGGCGCCAGATTGCCCAGCGGATCGCCATCGCCTCCCGGGTGTTCGTCGCGCACGGGTCCCTGGATCCCTTCGTCGGCCTCGCCGAGGCGCTGCGGGTCACGGGCGATGCCCACGGACCCCTGCGGGTCGAGATCATCCCGGACGCCGGGCACTTCCTGCCCGAGGAAGCCCCCGGCGCCCTCGCCGGTGCCCTGATCGACTGGCTGCGTTGACGGCGCGGCTCACCGCCGCCGGAACAGATCGCGCATCATCGGGGTGATCATCGTCTCCGGCAGGGCACGCACCCGGCTGTGGTCCCACGGCAAGGCCACCTCGCCGATGTCGAGGATCGCCTCCAGCAGCCCGGCCGTGAATCCCCACACGAAGAGACGCTCGACCTCGAAGCCCGGCCCGCGGTACCCGATCGGCGTGCTCACCGTGAACCGATGCCGCGGGTCGACCAGATCGGCCACCCGCGCCCGCACGACCCGCGCCACCTCGAGATGGCTGGCGATCATCGGCGTATGCCGCGCTGCCCACCACCCCAGCACCGGCGTCACGGCGTTGCCGCTCGGGCCGAGGTAGAGCCCCGGCAACTCCCCGAGGATCTCCACGCAGGCGGGGTCGACACCGACCTCCTCGTGCGCTTCCCGCAAGGCCGCCGCGACCGGGCCGGCGTCACCCGGGTCGATGCGACCGCCGGGGAAGGAGACCTGGCCCGCATGGGAACGCAGGTCGTGGCTGCGCTCGGTCAGGAGGACGTCCTCGCCGCCGCGGGGCGAGGGGCCGAAGAGCATGAGGACGGCCGCCTGTTTCTCCACACCGGTGGGCGGCGCGAAGCGCGTGAAATAGTCCGGGGACAGCGCGCGGACCCGGTCGGGGAGCCCACGCAGCCACGCGGGAGGCGGGTGCTCAGCCACCGGCGGGGGCAGGGTCGGGCTGGGGAGCCAGCTCATAGCGCAGCAGCCGCTTGGCCCGCACCGGATCGAGCTCGCCGATCCCCGCCGACGGGCAGAGCGCCACGACGGGACAGGCCCCGCAGGCGGGCTTGCGGGCGTGACAAATGCGGCGCCCGTGGAAGATCAGGACGTGGGAGAGCATCGTCCACTCCTTCTTGGGGAAGAGCTGGCCGATCGCGTGCTCGACGGCAACCGGATCGGTCTCCTCGGTCCAGCCGAAGCGCCGCGCCAGCCGCCCCACGTGGGTGTCGACGGTGATGCCGGGGACCCCGAAGGCGTTGCCCAGCACGACATTGGCCGTCTTGCGGCCGACTCCGGGGAGGGTGACGAGGTCCTCCAACCGGCCGGGGACCTCCCCACCGAAGCGCTCCTCCAGCGCCGCGCCGAGCTTGAGGAGGGAGTCGGTCTTGGCCCGGAAGAATCCCGTTGGGCGGATCAGGTCCTCGATCTCGGCGCGGTCGGCCGCGGCATACGCCGCCGCCGTGGGATATCTCGCGAACAGCGCCGGGGTCACCTGGTTGACCCCGGTGTCGGTGGTCTGGGCCGAGAGGATGGTCGCGACGAGGAGCTCGAGCGGGGTGGCGAAGTCCAACTCGCAGTGGGCATACGGGTAGAACCCCGCGAGCACGCGGTAGGTCCGGCGCGCCCGGCGGGTGCGAGCGAGGGCGGTTTCCGTATGCGGCACGGCCGCCACTGTATTGCCCGTCACCGACATCCTGGCGAACCATCCTCCGTGACCCGGGGAGACCCCCGCGCACCGCCGCGCCACCTGGGCGAACGTGACGGGCAACCCCGGTGATCTGGCACACTAAGCGCCGTGGATCTCGACGTGCTGAGGCGTTCACCGTTGTTCGCCGGACTCAACGAGCAGGCGACGCAAGACCTGCTCACCGCCATGACTCCGTTGCGGATGGAGCGCGGTGACGAGCTGTTCCACGAGGGCGACCCCGGGGATCGCCTGTATGTCATCACCGAGGGCAAGGTCAAGCTCGGGCGCACCAGCTCCGACGGCCGCGAGAATCTCCTGGCGATCCTCGGGCCGGGCGAGATGTTCGGCGAGCTCAGCCTGTTCGACCCCGGGCCCCGGACCGCGACGGCGACGGCCGTGGCCGAGACCCAGCTCGTCGGCCTGACCAACGACCAGCTGCACGCCTACCTCTCCCGCCACCCCAATGTCGCGCTCACCCTCCTGGCGGCTCTCGCCCGGCGGCTGCGCCGCACCAACGAGAATGTCGCCGATCTCGTCTTCACCGATGTCCCCGGACGGGTCGCCAAGGCGCTGCTGGAGCTCTCCGGCCGGTTCGGGCGCCCTGTCGAGGAGGGCATCCTCGTCGCGCACGACCTAACCCAAGAGGAGCTCGCCCAGCTCGTCGGTGCCTCCCGCGAGACCGTCAACAAGGCCCTGGCCGATTTCGCGACCCGGGGCTGGATCAAGCTCGAGGCGCGCGCGGTCCTGCTGCTCGACCTCGACCGCCTCCGCCGCCGGGCCCGCTGACCCTCAGCCGCTGACCCCCAGCCCCTGACCCCCAGCCGCGCAGCCAAGGCCGTCGCAGCGGTCACACGCCCCCGCTGGGCAGCCGAAAGTCCCCGATCTCCCCGGCGAACTCGCCGCGGGCGCGCAGATAGGTCAGTTGCGCGGCGATGCTCAGGCGCGCGGCGGGCCAGACCGAGGGGGGCACGTCGGCATACACCCTGGTCAGGACTCCCTCGACATCGCTCGCCCCGTCGGCGATCGCCCCCCGGACCTGATCCAGGCGCTCGCGGCGGTGCACCCGATAGAAGGCGACCATGCCCGCCGCGTCGGGGATCGCCGGGCCGTGGCCGGGCAGGATCCGGACGACGCCGCCCCCGTCCGTCAGGGCGCGCAGGCGGTCCAGAGAGTCGAGGTATGCCGCCAACTCCCCGTCCGGATGCGCGACCACCGTGGTCCCGCGGCCGAGGATCGTGTCGCCGGTGAGGACCGCCGCGTCCGCCGGGAGGACGAAGCACACCGAGTCGGCGGTGTGCCCGGGCGTCGCCTCGACCCGCACCTCGAGGCCGCGCACGCGCAGCACTTCCCCGGGAGCGAGGTCGTCGTGGCCCCGGCCAACCGCCCGGATCGGCGCCCCGGTCCGCTCGGCGAGCGCCGGTGCTCCCTCGGCGTGGTCCTGATGGCCGTGCGTGAGGAGGATCTGGGCGATGCGCAGGTCGCGGGCCGCGGCCAGGTCGACGATGGCGTCGATGTGGCGGCGATCCCCTGGCCCGGGGTCGAGGATGAGGCACTCGCTCGAGCCGGGCTCGGCGAGCACCCAGGTATTGGTCCCGTCGAGGGTCATCGGCCCGGGATTGGGGGCCAGGAGGCACGTGGCCCGCGGCGTCAGGTCCCCGCCTTGCCAAGCCCCGATCGGCACGGACGTCTCCGGCGGCAGGATCACAGGTCGGCCCGCATGGCCCAGCCGTCGCCGTGCCGGACCGGGACCGGCTGGACGACGGGTACCGGCGCGCGCCGCGCGACGACCTCGGCGGCAGACCTCGCCTCGGCAAGGTCCTCCAGGCACACCAGCGTCGGGGGCATCAGACCGGCGCGGGCCTCCTGCAGGACCCTGGCGGGCCGGACCCACTGCGCGACATCGGCCTCCGTCGTCTCGGCGTCCGCCGCCTGACCGATCGGCAGGAGCGCGGTGAAGAAGTACGTGTCGTAGCGGCGCGGCTCGACCTCGGGGGTGATCCAGTGCGCGGCATATCCGAGCGCGTCGGTGTGCAGGACCAGCCCGGATTCCCGAAGGAGTCCCGCGAACGTCACCTCCCGCGCCAACAACCGCCGTCGAGCCGTATGCCGCCACGCCTCCCCGGCCGTCATCCCCGTTGTCGGCGCCGTCGTCGCGCTGACTTCTCTCGTGGCCTCGCTCGGGCCCGCGAGGAGAACCCCCGTCTCCTCGAATACTTCCCGGGCCGCGGCCGTGACGAGCGCCGCGGCCTCCCCCGGGTCGACACCGAGGATGGACCCCCACTCCGGCGCCGTGGGCCCGGACCACGGCACGGCGTCCCGGTCCCCCGGGTCGAGGCTGCCGCCGGGGAAGACGTGCCGCCGCGGGGCGAACGCCATCGACGCCGCCCGGCGCTGCATGAAGACCTCGATCCCCTCCACGCCGTCCCGCAGCAGCATGACCGTCGCCGCGGGCTTGGCGGGGGGCGCCTCCCACGGGTTACGCACCCACCGGGCGAACCGCTCGGCCACATCGGCGGGGAGCGGAAAAGGGAAGTCGCGCTGCGGCATACGGACTAGGACACCGCGACGACGATCTCGACCTCGACGGGGGCATCCAAGGGGAGGGAGGCAACGCCGACCGCCGACCGCGCATGCGTGCCCGCCTCGCCGAAGGCGGCACCCAGCAGCTCGCTGGCCCCGTTGACCACGCCCGGCTGGCCGGTGAACGCGGGGTCGCTGGCGACGAACCCGACGACCTTCACCACCTGGGTGACCCGGTCCAGGTCGCCGACCACGGACTTGACGGCGGCGATGGCGTTGAGCGCACACACCTGCGCCAGCTCCTTGGCGTGCGCCGGGTCGATCAGTCCGTCGCCCTCGCCGACCTTCCCGGTGGCGACGAGGGACCCGGAACGCATCGGCAGTTGCCCGGAGGTGTAGACGAGGCCGCCATGGGCCAGGGCGGGGACATAGGCGGCAACGGGCTTGGCGACCTCGGGGACACTCAGCCCCAACTCGGCCAGACGATCTTCGACGGCGGACATCGCAGTCATCCCTTCGGGCGCTTGAAATAGGCGACGAGCCCCTGGCCGTCCGGCCCGGGGACGACCTGGACGAGTTCCCATCCGTCAGAACCGAAGTTGTCGAGGATCTGCTTCGTGTTGTGGATCAGCACTGGTGCCGTGAGGTACTCCCATGTGGTCATGGTCATGGACCTTAGCGCCCACGACCGACACCCGGCTTCGTATGGTGTGCGGGTGAATCCCCCGGCTTCCCGCAGCTCCCGCGGCGTCAGACTCCACGTCCTGACCGGCAAGGGCGGCACCGGCAAGACGACCGTGGCCGCCGCTCTTGCCATCGCGCTGGCGCGGCAGGGACGCAAGGTCCTTCTCTGCGAGGTCGAGGACCGGCAAGGCATCAGCCAGCTGTTCGACATCAAACCGTTGGGGATCGAGGAGGTGGAGATCCTCTCCGATCCTTCCGGCGGCAGCCTCTGGGGTCTGGCGGTCGAGCCCAAGGCCGCGTTGATGGAGTATCTCCACAAGTTCTACAAGCTCGGGCGGGCGGGCTCGCTCCTGGAGAAGGCGGGGGCCGTCGATTTCGCGACGACCATCGCGCCCGGTCTGCGCGACGTGCTCCTCATCGGCAAGGTCTATGAAGCCGTCGGGCGCACGGCCGGGCGCGGCAAGGGCCCGGTCTACGACGCCGTCGTCCTGGACGCCCCGCCGACGGGCCGAGTGGTCCGCTTCCTCGGCGTCAACGACGAACTCGCGCAGGTCGCCCGCGTGGGCCCGATCCGCTCCCAGGCCGACTCGATCACCGCGATGCTGCAGAGCCGGATCACCGCCGTCCACCTGGTGACGCTGTTGGAGGAGATGCCGGTGCAGGAATGCCTCGACGCGATGACCGACCTCGCCGCAGCAGGGCTCAACGTGGGCGGCATCGTCGTGAACCAGGTTCGCGACCCCATCCTGACCGAGGAGGATCTCGACGCCATCGCCCGGGGCATCAGCCCCGCGCTGCGCGGGCAGGTCGCCGACGACCTCGAGTCCGCGGGCATCAAGGCACCGGCCACCAACGCCGACGTCCTCCTGCGCGAGGCCCGGGAGCACATCGAACGCCTCGATCTCCAGGCGGAGCAGGACCAGCGCATTCAGGCCCAAGGCCGGGCGGTCTTCTATCTCCCGGCCCTCGCCGACGGCCTCGAATCCGGCGGCATCGCGGTCCTCGCCGACGAACTGCGCGTTCAGGAGATGGTGTGATGACCCGCGCCCCCCTCGACATCGACGCCCTCCTGACCGATCGCCGCGTCCGGATTCTCGTATGCTGCGGCGCCGGCGGGGTGGGCAAGACCACCACCGCGGCGGCGATCGCGCTGCGGGCGGCCGAGCGCGGTCGGCATGCCGTGGTGCTGACGATCGACCCCGCCCGCCGGCTGGCCCAATCTCTCGGGCTCACCGAACTCGACAACACTCCGCGCCCGGTGACCGGGGTCGACACCTCGGCGGGCGGGTCCCTCGACGCGATGATGCTCGACATGAAACGGACCTTCGATGAGGTCGTCGAGCAGCACACGACCCCCGAGAAGGCCGCCGCGATCCTCGCCAATCCGTTCTATGTCGCGGTGTCGAGTTCGTTCGCGGGGACGCAGGAATACATGGCGATGGAGAAGCTCGGCCAACTGCGCGCCCAGGCCGACGCCGACCAGCGGTGGGATCTCATCGTCGTCGACACCCCGCCGTCGCGCTCCGCCTTGGACTTTCTCGATGCACCCAAGCGTCTCGGCTCCTTCCTCGACGGCCGGTTCATCCGCCTGTTGATGGCGCCGGCGAAGGCAACCGGGAAGGCCTATCTCAAGGCATTCAGCGCGGGTATGTCGTTGACCATCGGGGTCATGACGAGGCTCCTCGGCGGCGACCTGCTGCGGGATGCCCAGACCTTCGTCGCCGCCCTGGACACGATGTTCGGCGGGTTCCGGGAGCGGGCGGATCAGACCTACGCCCTCTTGCAGAATCCCGAGACCGCGTTCCTTGTCGTCGCGGCCCCCCAGCGTGACGCACTGCGGGAGGCATCCTTCTTCGTCGACCGGCTCGCGACGGAGTCGATGCCCTTGGCGGGGATCGTCTTCAACCGGGTCCAGCGCCTGGATTCCTCGATCGACCGTTCGCGGGCCGAGGACGCCGCAGCCTGGCTGGAGAGCGAGAAGCCCGGCACGACAGCGGCGGCACTGCTGCGATTGCACGCCGACCTCGCCACAATGGCGGCCCTGCACCGCGCCCACATCGGCCGCTTCACCAGCGGACACCCCGGGATCTCCGTTGTCGAGGTGCCCGCGGCCGCCACCGATATCCACGACCTCGACGGCCTCCGCACGGTCGGTATGGCGCTCAGCCCGCCCGCCGCCGCCCCGACTGACCGCTGACCTGGCGGCGGATCTCCGCCCGCCACGAGCGGACATAGGGGTGGCGCAGGAGCAACGCCCTCCGCTCCCGCTCGGTCATCCCACCCCAGACACCGAACTCGGTTCGGTTGTCGAGCGCGTCGGCGAGGCAATCGAGCAGGACGGGACAGTCGCGGCATACGGCCTTGGCCTCGCGTTGGGCCCGGCCCCGCACGAATAGCGCGTCCGGGTCGGCCGTGACACAGCTACCGCGAGCGGCCCAGTTGGTGTCGTCGACGGGGGCGACTCGGTGGGGAAGGCCGAGATTGATCGTGTTCGTCGTCACACCAGTCAGGAGAGCGCCGCGGTCCTCCTGATACAGGGCAGACGCCGCGTCCCCCTGGTCGTATGCCGCCCGGTCGCGTCGGCGCACCGCTGTCAGTCCCTCGGGTTACCCTGACGCTCATGTCGCCCCGCCCCGATCGCGCGTCGATGCCACACCTGATGTCCCTCCTGGCTGCCTTCGTCGCCGTCAGCGTGGGTATGGGCGTGCTCGCCGCGGGCATCTTCATCCCGGCCGTCGGCGCGCTCGGGTCCGCGACGGCCAAGACGGTCAAGGCGTTCGACGAGATCCCCGACGACTTCGAGCCGGGGGCGCTGGCCCAGCAGTCGCGCATCTATGACGCCGACGGCCGCACGATCGCCACGCCTTATGACCAGAACCGCATCATCGTCAAGTTGTCTCAAATCGCCCCGATCATGCAGAAGGCGCAGGTGGCCATCGAGGACGACCGGTTCTTCGAGCACGGACCCATCGACATCCGCGGCACCTTCCGCGCTTTCTTCAACAATGCCTCGGGCAATGCGACGCAGGGTGGGTCCTCGATTACCCAGCAATACGTCAAGCTGACCCTTCAGGAGGAGGCGCTCCAGCGGGGCGACGACGCGGCGGCCCAGGAGGCCGTGAGCGTCAACTATGCGCGCAAGTTGCGGGAGATGCGGCTGGCGATGCATGTCGAGGAGACGATGACCAAGAAGCAGATCCTCGCCGGCTATATGAATCTCGCCTATTACGGCGATCTGGCGTATGGCGTCGAGGCTGCCGCAATGCACTACTTCAACGTCCACGCGAGCGAGCTCAACCTCAGCCAAGCGGCCACCCTGGCGGGCGTGGTGCAGAGCCCCGGAAGCAGCGATCCCCACAACTACCCCGAGGTCGCCGAACGACGGCGCAATGTGGTCCTGGACCGGATGCAGCAACTCGGCATCATCACCGCGACCGAGGCGGCCGACGCCAAGAAGCCGACCGTGAAGTCGATGCTCAACTTGAGCGAGCGCGAGGGCGGGACGTGTGCCCGATCCGAGGAGCCATTCTTCTGTCAGTACGTCATGGAATACATGCTCGGTCTGAAGGCCCTGGGCGCCAACCGGGCGGAGCGGTTGCTCAATATCAACCGCGGCGGGCTGCGCATCCACACCACATTGCGCACGGATTGGCAGCAGGAGATCTTCCGTGATCTAACGGCGCGGGTTCCCTCGGGCGACCCCTCAGGTGTCGGCGCTGCCGCCGCGGTGGTCGAGCCGGGGACCGGCAAACTCCGGGCGATGGTGCAGACGTCGGTGTTCGACTGGACGGCCAAGAAGTCGACCGTGGCGAGCACGTCCCAAAGTTGGGTGGTCCCCCAGAAATACAAGGGCACCCTCGGCTTCCCGATCGGGTCGACCGCCAAGGTATTCACGATCGTTACCGCGCTGGAGAGGGGGTGGCCGGTCAACGGCACCATCCCGGCCCCACCGGCCGGCCCGGCAGCCAGTCAGGCGCACATCTTCGAGCCGAACGTCTACCACGACGCCTGCGGGTCCGCCGACCCGTGGCCGGTTCGCAACGACTACACGACAACCGTCCCCGCGATGCCCTTCCGCGACGCGACGAGGAACTCCGTCAACACCGCCTTCGCCGCCACGATGATTGCGGTCGGCGGCTGCGACGTGCGCGCGACGATGACCAAGATGGGCCTCTTGGATGGGGCTGGCGAACCCACGCAGCCCGCACCGTCGAGTCTGGTGCTCGGGTCGGGATCGGTCCCGCCACTGACCCTCGCGAACTCGTATGCCACTCTGGCCGCCGACGGGAAGTACTGCGACATCAACCCGATCGAGTCCATCACCACCTCGAACGGCACCAAGATCAAGCTGCCCGAGACCAAGTGCAAGCAGGTCATCTCGCCCGATGTCGCCCGCGGCACGACGGAACTCCTCAAGGGAGTCATCACCAGCGGCACCGGAACCAAGGTCGGGTGGTATTTCCACCGGCCCGCGGCCGGCAAGACCGGAACCCACGAGGGACACCAGCAGTCGTGGTTCGTCGGTTACACCCCGCAGCTGGCGACGGCGGTCTTTGTCGGGACGCCCATCGTGGCCCGCGACATGGACAACATCGTCGTCGGCGGCACCTATTACCCCCACATCTTCGGCGGTGACATCGCGGCCCCGCTGTGGGGCCAGATCATGGAGCAGATTTCCCGGGACCTGCCGTGGAAGGACTTCCCCGCACCCAGTTCGGCCATCCTTTACGGCAACCTCTCCCCGCTGCCTGGCGTGATGGGGATGTCCCTCGACGGGGCGATCGCGACGCTGCGGGCCAGCGGCTTCGACGGCTACTACCTGGGCACCCAGAACAGCACCGCCCCCGCCGGCACCGTGGTCGCCACCGCCCCGTCGGGGTCCGCAGCCAAGGGCACGGCGGTCGGGCTCTATCTCTCGACCGGGTTCGTCCCCAAACCGCCGCCCACCAAGACGCCGACGAGCACGTCGACGTCACCGACCTCTGGCCCGACGACGCCATCCGG
Source organism: Nostocoides sp. (assembly GCA_016702415.1). Classification (GTDB taxonomy): domain Bacteria; phylum Actinomycetota; class Actinomycetes; order Actinomycetales; family Dermatophilaceae; genus Nostocoides_A. The sequence continues at coordinate 844,860 of JADJEA010000001.1, read as the reverse complement.
CAGCCCGACGACGCCGAAGACTCCCACGCCCACCAGCCCAAGCCCGTCGAGCACCGCCACACCCACCGGCTGATCCGCGCCGGCGCGACCCGGTAGGGAGTTCGGCCGATCGTGGCCGAACTCCCGAATTCCTATCGCGAGGCCAGAGCCCTCTTGACCATCGCCGCGACCCGGCCGCCGTCCGCGCGCCCGGCGACCTTCGCCTGAACCGCCTTCATGACGGTGCCCATCTGGGCGAGCCCGCTGGCACCGGTCTGGTCGATCACCTCGGCAACGATGGCCTCGATCGCCCTGTCGTCGAGCTGGGTCGGCAGATAGGTCTCCAGGACGGCGAGTTCGGCCTCCTCGGTGGCGACCAATTCCGGGCGGCCGGCCGCGGCATACGCCTGCGCGGACTCGCGACGCTTCTTGGCCTCTTTGGCGAGCACCTTGAGGACCTCGTCGCTGGAGAGGTCGTGGTGGGTCCCGGCGGCCTCCTCGACCGTGATCGCGGTCAAGGCCATCCGCAGCGTCGCCGCGCGGACCTTGTCCTGCGCACGCATGGCGTCGGTGAGGTCGGCCTGGAGACTTCTCTTGGTCACGCTCATGCGTTCCAGTCTCTCAGCCGGCCGCAACCGAGTTCTGGACGGCGGATTCGGGACCGTCTGGGAGACTGGGCGGATGCATCCTGTGACCCGCGCCGCGCTGACCCTCGGCGGCCTCGGTGTCGCCGGGCTCGGGTACGCCTCGCTCATCGAGCGCAATCTCTTCGTCGTCCGCCGTTTCGACCTGCCGATCCTGCCGGTCGGGGCCCGCCCGATTCGGGTGGTCCAGCTGACCGATATGCATCTGGTGCCCTGGCAGCGACGCAAGGTCGACTGGGTGCGCAAGCTGGCGGCATACACACCCGATCTGGTCATCAACACCGGCGACAACCTCGCCCACCTCGACGCCGTCCCGACCGCTGTCCGCGCCCTCGAACCGCTGATGGAATTCCCCGGCGTGTTCGCCCTCGGGTCAAACGACTATTTCGCGCCGCGGGTGAAGAATCCCGCTCGCTACCTGCGTGACGACGCCCGGGTTCCCCTCCACGACCACGTCCCCCTGCCCACCGACAAGCTCGTCGCCGCGTTCACCGAGGCCGGTTGGCTCGATCTCGACAACGCCCGGGCGCAGATGACCATCGCCGGTGTCGATGTCGAGTTCGTCGGAGTGGACGACCCCCACCTCGATTACGACCGGTATGCCGATGTCTCCGGCCCCCGCGCCCCCGGCACCGACGTCTTTCTCGGGGTCTGCCACGCCCCCTACACCCGGGTCCTCGACGCGATGGCAGCCGATGGCGTCGATGCGATCATCGCCGGCCACACCCACGGTGGCCAGCTCTGCGTGCCCGGATTCGGTGCCCTCGTGACCAACTGCGACCTGGACCGCCGGCGCGCGAAGGGGGTGTCGCGGTGGTGGCCAGGTGCGAACGGGATCCCGTCGGAGAACGCACCGGAGGGATCGGCATACCTCCACGTGTCGGCGGGTCTGGGGACCTCCCCCTTCGCGCCCGTGCGCTTCGCCTGCCGACCGGAGGCCAGCCTGATCACCCTCACCCCCCGCGCCTGACCGCCGATTTCTGCGCCCGCTCGCGTCTGCGTTATCCTGTGGCGTCGCCGTCCCCTGGATGGCGACGTTCCGTGAGCCCCTCACGGGAGCCACGGGGTGTGGCGCAGCTTGGTAGCGCGCTTCGTTCGGGACGAAGAGGTCGCAGGTTCAAATCCTGTCACCCCGACCATCTGAGATATGGGCTCTGACCTGCAGAAACGTGGTCAGGGTCCTCTGTTTCTCAGCCCTCCGGGCACAACTGGGGCATAACTAGTGCTACCAAGACCCGAGCGCAAGGCAGGCGGCGTCGCCCGAATCAGCACTAGGTCGGGCCTCGGAGCGACACCGCAGCCACGCCATCGGGCAAGATTGGCGCGTGGCACAGGACCAACGGGACACCGATCTTCACGAGACAGTAGATCGAATCCTTGCCTTGGACCGAGAGACCGAGTGGATCGAGTTCAAGGAGAACAACGACGATCCGGACGAGATCGGGCAGTACATCTCCGCGCTCGGAAACGCGGCCGCCCTTGAGGGCAGGCGTCGCGCCTACCTCATTTGGGGGGTGCGGGATTCCGACCACGTTGTCGTCGGCACCACGGTGCACCCTGAGGCGCAGAAGGTGGGCAAGGAGGAGTTGCAGAACCACCTGATTCGCCAGCTTCAGCCGCAGACCTACTTCGCCTTCTCCGAACTTGACTACTCCGGTCATCGAATCGTGGTGCTAGAGATTGAGCCGCCCCGGGACCGTCCGATCCGCTTTCGCGACACCGAGTACATACGGGTGGGTTCTTACAAGAAGGAAACTCAAGGACCACCCCGAACATGAGAGACGACTGTGGCGACTCCTCGACAACGAGGCCTTTGAGGGCTCTTCCCAATCGGGGGTGTAGGTAGGGGGAGGCGCGTCGCTGCCGGGGTGGGGGTCGAGGTCTTCCGATGATGGAGGTTCCTACGCCTTCGATCAGGAAGACCTCGACGTGTCTGAACCTACCTTCGACTGCCCTGATCTGACCACGTTCTGCCGCGTGGATGAGCTCGGTTTGGTTGTCACTGGTCAACGGCTGAGCCCTGAGCGGGCGGTGTTGGCCTGCAGGGTGGTCGGAGCCCGATGACTGGTGCCGGGAGTGTGGCTGCCAGGGGGTGGCTCGCGACAGCGTGGTGCGGCGGTTGGCGCACGAGCCGTTCGGGTGGCGCCCGACGACGTTGGAGGTGACGGTGCGCCGGTACCGGTGTACTGGCTGCGCCCGGGGTGGCGTCAGGACACCAGCAAAGCGGCCGAGCCCCGCGCGAAGGTCTCCCGCCGCGGGCTGCGCTGGGCCTTGGAGGCGATCGTGGTCGGGCACTTGAGCATGTCCCGGGTCGCGGCCGGGTTGGCGGTGGCCTGGGACACCGCCAACGCCGCGGTGCTCGCCGAGGGCAAGCGGCTGCTGTTCGACGACGAGCACCGCTTTGACGGGGTCACGGTGATCGGGGTGGATGAGCATTGTTGGCGGCACACCCGTGCCGGTGACAAGTACGTCACCGTGATCATCGACCTGACCCCGGTCCGCGACCGGACCGGCCCGGCACGGTTGTTGGACATGGTCGAAGGCCGTTCCAAGACGGTGTTCAAGACCTGGCTCGCCGGCCGCGACGACCCCTGGCGCACGCGGGTGGAGGTGGTCGCGATGGACGGGTTCACCGGGTTCAAGACCGCGGCCTCCGAGGAGCTGCCCAACGCGGCCTGCGTGATGGATCCCTTCCACGTGGTCCGCCTGGCCGGCGAGGGACTGGAGAAGTGCCGGCAACGCATCCAGCAGGCCACTCTGGGCCACCGCGGCCGACGAGGGGATCCCCTGTACCAGGCCCGGCGAACCCTGCACCCGGCGAGGCGCTACTGACCGACCGGCAACGCGAACGACTGACCGTGCTGTTCACTGCCGACGAGCACGCCGAGGTGGAGGCCACCTGGGGTGCCTACCAGCGGATCATCACCGCCTACCGCGACCCCGACCCCCGACACGGCAAACACCTCATGCAATCGGTCATCGACAGCCTACGCGATGGCGTCCCCACCGAGCTGACCGAGGTCCGCAAGCTCGGTCGGACCCTGGCCCGCCGTGCCGAGGACGTGCTGGCCTACTTCGACCGCCCCCGCACCAGCAACGGACCCACAGAGGCGATCAACGGCCGCCTGGAACACCTGCGCGGCACCGCCCTCGGGTTCCGCAACCTCACCAACTACATCGCCCGCTGCCTCCTAGAAGCCGGCGGATTCCGCCCACGACTACACCCTCAATTGGGATGAGCCCTTTGAGAAGAGTCCAGCGAAGGACCACCTCGCGGTCGAGCAGATCAGTGAGCTTCTCGACTATCCCGCCTATTTCCATCTGAGACGTAGCCCCCTACCCGAGAACCGCTCACTGATCATCGAGGCCCTGGAAGGGGAAGGCTTCCTCCGCCACGACTTGGCGTCCGGGTGGTCGATCACCAACCTTGGCGCCCTGCTGTTCGCTCGAGACCTACGTCAGTTTCCTGGGCTCGCTCGCAAGGCACCAAGAGTCATCCTCTACGACGGAGTGTCGAGGGTGCGAACGATCCGTGAACAGGAGGGGCAACGCGGCTACGCGGCCGGCTTCGCCGGACTCTACGGATACGTCGCCGACCTTCTGCCTGAGAACGAGGTGGTCAAGGGCGCGCTTCGCACAGCGGACACCTTGTATCTGGAGTTGGCCACCCGAGAGTTGCTCGCCAACTCCCTGATCCACCAAGACCTGCGGATCTCCGGCACCGGCCCCACCGTCGAGATTTTCGCTGACCGCATCGAACTGACCAATCCCGGGAAACCTCTGATCGACCCCGACCGGTTCATCGATTCCCCACCCCAGTCCCGGACGAGCGGCTCGCGCGCGCATGCGGCAGATGGGCGTGTGCGAAGAACGAGGGAGCGGCTGGGACAAGGTTGCATTCGAGATCGAGCTTCATCAACTCCCCCCACCGCTCGTAGAGGTATCCGAAGCACACACACGGGTGGTGCTGTTTGCGCCACGCCCCCTACGGGAGATGGACCGCTCGGAACGTATGCGGGCGGTCTATCAACACGCGTGCCTTCAGTACGTGAACCGCCAGCACACGACGAACACGACGATCAGGGACGCTTCGGGATCTCGGGTCAGAACAGTGCTCAGGCATCAAGGTTGCTCCGAGATGCTCTCGATGCCGGTCTTATCGCGGCGTACGACCCGGCGGCCGGACCCAAGGCCATGCGATACGTCCCGTTCTGGGCTGACCCGTTGAGGTCCTCGGTTACTTGATCGAGATCTTCGCTGGTCGTCGGCAAGAGCAGCAGACCCCGCCCTGACCTGCGGAAACACCAGCCCGTCGACTTGCATCGTCGACATCATGATCATCGGCATGCCCGACGTTGACGAGATCCACGACGCCTGTGACCAGGTGCAGGCCCAGGTGGGCCGACCGATCAACCCCACGATCCTCACCCCTGAGGAAGCAGCGGCGGACTCGGGCTTCCTCACCCAAGTGCGCGCGAGCCCTACCGTCCTGCTCTTCGGTGAGTTGCCATGGTGAGCGAGTTCACCGCGACCCAGCGCGCGGCGCTCGATTCTCTCGTCGCCAGCCGACGGCTCGAGACGGTGCCGACCATCTCGTATGCCGCCTTCCACACCCCGAACGCACCCTCACCGGGAGTGGAGAGCGACGTCCTGGCCGTCGTCCAGGGGACGACCTGATCGACAGCGGCTGGGGCCGTTCGTGACTACAGCGCGTGTCAAGGCGGTCGGCCGCATCGGTGGCGCGAGTACCCGACCTCCGCGCTCGGGTCGGTCTGGGCGTCAGCTGGCGCCGAGCGGGCCGAAGACTCCGAACCATGCACCCTGGGGGTCGTGCGCGATGGCAATGTGGGCGCCACCGGGGACCTCCGCCGGGCCGTGGTGCACCGATCCCCCGCTCTCAGAGATCGCCGCCGTGGCGCGTTGAACCGACGGCACGGCGAAGTACGGCATCCACGCCCCCTCCGGGGTGCCCCCGCCCAGCCTGAGGCGCCACCGATGTCCTGGCCCGAGCGCTGGACGAGTTGGTAGTCGCCCATCTCGCCCATTGGCATACTCTCCCCCCGGCCCCACCCGAGCAGGCCGACGTAGAACTCAACTCCGGCAACCGGATCCGAGGTCATCAGCTCTTGCCACGCGGCATGGCCGTCGGCCTCCTGGTCGAACGCCCGGCTAGCGGGCTCGTCCTCCATCGGTAGCGGCTGGAGGAGACCAAAGGCTGCCCCCTGCGGGTCGGCGCAGATGGCGAAGCGCCCCGTCCCGGGGATATCCATCGGCGGGCTGTCAACGCCACCGCCAGCGGCGCTCGCTGCGGCTGCGGTCTCATCGCAGTCGTCGCAGGCGAAGTAGACCAGCCACTTCGGGCACGGCGTTTGCCCGTCCTCCCCCGGCATACCGGCGGACATCCCCGCCACCATCACGCCGTCCGCGGCGCTGGCGAGGTGATAGGTCATCCCCGGCATGCCGGAGTCGGCGACCGACCACCCGACCACCGCGCCGTAGAACTGCTCGGCGGCAGCAAGGTCACTCGTCGTGAGTTCGTACCAGCACGGCATACCGTGGAAGCTGACGGACACGGGGCACCCCTTCGTCTCCGGCGGACGGCCGTATGCCGTGCGCTCACCGAGAGTGTCGCACCCGACACCGACACCCGCCACGAGCGCGCGTGATCGTGGCTCAGACGCGGACTACCTGGAGCATCCCCAACTCGGCGAGGACGTCGAAGTCGTCGTCCTGCGTCACCACGGGAACTGTGTTGGCGATGGCCACAGAGGCGATCCAGAGATCGTTGACATTGATGCCTCGCCCTGCCTCGTGCAGCCGGACGCGGAGCTCGGCCCAGATCTGGGCGGCCCGGACGTCAACCGCGAGAGGCTCCACATCCATCGCGGTCTGAAGGGTGTCCAACCGACGCGCCCGGGACGTGCTCTCCGAGGCAGCCAGCACCCCAGCCTGAAGCTCGGCGATGGTGACCACGCACACGAGCGCCTCGGCGGGGAGTCGGTCGTGGTCAACAGGTCGGCCGACTTCGGCGGCGATCCAGACGCTGGTGTCGAGGAGACCCCGGGCCGGACGTGTGTCAGCCGAGGGCGTCGAGGTCATCGGTCCCGCCTTCGCTGATCCACGCCATGTCGGCGGCGAGCGTCGGGTCGGATCTCTGTCGGCTCAGGAGGGCCAGCACCTCCTCCCGCGGGATGGAGTCACGCCGCCGCCGGGCTGGTCGACGCAGCTCCGCGACCGGCTCACCCCGCGACGTCACGACATAGACCTCGCCGCGGCGCACGCCATCGAGCACTGTCGCGGTGTGATTGCGCAGGTCGCGGGCGGCGATGGTCGGCATGTGCGCAAATGTAGCACTTCGTGCACCCGCGCTACCCGCCCTACCCGAAGCCGCCGAGGACGTCAGCCACCAGCAGGCCGAGGATCTCCAGGTGGTAGCCGCCCTCCTGCACCAGAGCCGTCGGCAGCCCCATCTCGGCGAGCAGGCGCCCAGCGGCCGAGAAACCGCCGCGGCTCACCCGCAGGGGGCTCTCCGGGTCCAGCTCGGCGGCGTCGACACCGAGGGAGACCACCAGAGCCTGGACCCCCAGCGCGGACGCCTGTGCACACAGCTCGGCGACCCCGGCAAGAAAGGCGTCGTCGCCGGACCCCGGCGGCAGCGGAAGGTTCCGGTTCCAGCCCTCGCCAGCGCCACTCCCCACCTCGTCGGCGAACCCCATGAAGTGCGGGAACCACCCGCGGCCCGGGTCGACATGCACCGAACCGTAGAAGACGTCGGCGCGGTCGTAGAAGATCGCCTGGGTGCCATTGCCGTGGTGGGCGTCGATGTCGATGATCGCGACCCGCTCCAGGCCGGCCTCGCGCATCGCCGTCGCCGCCACCCCGGCATTGTTGAGATAGCACGAGCCGCCGAACCCGTCGCGGGTGGCGTGGTGCCCGGGCGGTCTCGACAGGGCGTATGCCGGGCGGCCGGCGAGGGCCAGTCGCGCGGCGGTGGCGGCGGTGGCAGCCGAGGCCAGCGCCGCCTCCCACGTCCCCGGACCGACGAGGGTCATCGTGTCGTAGCAAGAACCGGCCGGCTTCGGCGTGGGTGGCCGCAGCCGGTCGAAGAGGCAGCCCCTGGAGCATGGCGGCAGTGGGGAAGACATAGGGAACCACCCGGTCCTGGCCGACGGCCTCGACATAGCCACCGGTCTCCCAGCGCTCGGCAGCCGACGCCAGCCAGTCCAGCAGCTCGCGAGAGTGGATCCGCAGCAGGAGGTCGTTGGGGTCACGCTCGGGTGCCTGCACCTGCGCGCCGGCCGCGGTCAGCACGTCCAAGATGGCGTCGACCCGAGCGGGCACCTCCGTGCCGGGGGTGCGCACCCCGAGCCAGATCTCCGCTCCGGGCCGATGGGCCCGGGTCGCCGGGTCCGTGACGACGACGAGGCGGGCGAGTGAGCCGTCAGGCATGCTGGTCATCATGGCACGCGAGGGACTGCGCTTCGGTCGGCTGCCGAGTGGCCCCACGGGGTCCATTCTCGATGTGCCCGGTGTCGGGGTAGGGCATGCCACCGTATGCCGTGACGAGCCCGATCCCCGCTCGGACGGGGGTCGCGCGCACCGGTGTGACGGTCGTTCTCCCCAGCGCGGCCCCCTACCGTCGGCCGCTGCCCGCGGGCGGAGCGATCCTCAACGGTGCCGGCGAGTGCACCGGTTTCATCAGCGCCGGGGAGTGGGGACTGCTCGAGTCGCCGATCTTCCTCACCTCGACCATGCAGCTCGGCCGGGTCTACGACGCCGCCTGTCAGCTCATGCTGGAGCGCGACCCGGGCATCGCCGAGGACGTTGTGATCCCCGTGGTTGCGGAGTGCGACGACTCGCACCTCAACGACGCCCGGCGGATGCAGGTGAGCCATGACGACGTCGCCCGCGCGTATGCCGCGGCCGTCGCCTCCGCGGCGGCACCCGCGCCACCGGACCTCGGGGCGGTGGGAGCCGGCACCGGGATGTCCTGCTTCGAGTTCAAGGGGGGCATCGGGACGGCATCGCGCGTGCTGTCCGGAGGGTTCACCCTCGGCGTCCTGCTCCTCACGAATTTCGGCAGCCGTCACCGGCTGACCGTGGCCGGGGTCCCGGTGGGCGAGCGGCTCCCCTCCCACCGGCAGAGCCGACTCCGCCGGACGCGGGCTCCTGCATCGGCATCGTGCTGACTGATGCCCGGTCGATGCCGCGGGCTGTGCCCGACTGGCCCGCCGGGTGGGGCTGGGCTTGGCGCGGACCGGGAGCGTGGCGACCCATGGCTCGGGCGAGATCTTCCTGGCCGCGTCCACGTCGCTGGCCGCACCACGGGGCGAACGGTCCACCAGGACACCGCTGCACGGCAGCGCCCACGACGAGCTCTTCGAGGCGGTGGTCGAGGCGAGCGAGGAGGCCGTGATCTCGAGCATCCTGGACACACCCACGGTCGTCGGCCGCGGCGGCCACGTGGTGCCGGGTCTGACGAGCGCCCTGCTGCAACAGGCGATGGCGGACTAGTCGGCTGCGTGGCAGGCCGCCGCATGCTCCCCGGCGTCGGGCAGGATTGGTGGTGACTCGCGCTCGCACCGCGTGCGCAGTTCGGGGTCAGCCGTCGCATACAGCGGGCAGCGCGGGCGGAAGCGGCACCCCTGCGGGATCCTCGTCGCGTCAGGTGGCTCACCCGAGAGGATGACCGGGGTGAGCTGCTCGATCTCGGGCACGACCGAGAGCAGGGCCTGGGTGTGGTGTCGAGGGGCGGAGAGCACCTCCTCGACGGTGCCGAGCTCGACGATCCGCCCGAGGTACATCACGGCGATGCGATCAGCGACATTCCAGGCCAGGCCCAGGTCATGGGTGATGACCACGACGGTCAGGCCGAGGGGTGTCCCGCAGCTGGAGCAGCAGGGCCAGGATCTCGCCGCGCACCGACGCATCAAGCGCAGACACCGGCTCGTCGGCGAGGAGGACATCCGGCTCGAGCGCCAAGGCCCGGCGATGACCACCCGCTGGCGCTGGCCACCCGACAGCTCGTGGGGTAGCGCAGGAAGAAGCGCTCGGGCGGACGCAGACCGGCCTTGGCGAGGGCGGCCGTCACCAGCTCGGTCTCGTCCCCGGGGATTCGATGGATCCGAATCCCTCCGCGACCGCCTCGTGCACGCTGTGGCGAGGGTTCAGTGCCCCGGTCGGGTCCTGCAGCACCAGCTGGACCCGCCGCCGGTGAGCCCGCAGTGCGCCACGTGCGGTGGGCAGCGGAGCGCCCTCGAACTCAACCGATCCGGCGCTCACCGGGACCAGACCCAGTAAGGCCCGGGAGAGGGTCGACTTGCCGCACCCGGACTCCCCGACGACGGCCAGGATCTCGCCCTGGCGGACCCTCAGGGTGACTCCGTCGACGGCTCGGGTGCTGCCCCGTCGAAAGCTGACGTGCACGTTGTCGGCGCACAGGATCTCGGTCATCGGGTGCCGTCCAGGGGGTGGAAGCAGGCCACCTCGTGGGGCCCGACGGTGTCCAGCGGCGGCTCGGCGGCGGTGCACTCGGCGCTCGCCCGGGCGCAGCGGGGGGCGAAGGCGCACCCGACGATCTGCTCGGTGAGATCGGGAGGGTCACCGGGCACCTCCGGGTCGGTAGCGCGACTGCGCCTGGCCGATGGTCGGGAAGACCACGAGAGTCCCGCGGAGTACGGGTGTCGTGCGCTGTCGAAGACCGACCTGGCCGGGCCCGACTCGACGACCTTCCCGGCATACATGACGGCCAATATCGGTCACACTGCGTGCCCAGGACCGACAGGTCGTGGCTGATGATCAGCACACCGAGCTCACGGCCGGTCACGAGCTCGGCGAGCTTGTCGAGGATCTGCGCCTGGACCATCACATCCAGGGCGGTGGTCGGCTCGTCGGCGATGAGGACCTTGGGGTTGCAGGCGAGGGCCATGGGATCATGACCCGCTGCCGCTGACCACCGGAGAGCGGGTGGGGATAGTCACCGGCGCGGGACTCCGGGATGCCCACCTGGCCGAGGAGTGCGCGAGCCCGGCTGCGAGCCTGCGCAGCGGAGACCCGCGCGTGCAGGACGATCGGCTCGGCGACCTGTCGATCCACGCGCTGCACCGGGTTGAGCGAGTGCAGCGCGCCCTGGAAGACCATCGAGAGCGTCCGCCCAGCGCACCCGGCGGAGCTGGCCCCAGGTCATCTCCAGGACGTTCTCGTAGGCCAGCTCGATGCGACCGCTGACCTCGGCCGAGGACGGCAGGAGGCGCAGCACCGAGGTGGCGACGGTCGACTTGCCGCAGCCGGACTCACCGGCCAGTCCAGCACCTCGCCCGCGTCCAGGGTGAGGTCGACACCCCGGACAGCGGCGAGGGGACCGGAGCTCGTGGCGTAGGTGACCCGCAGGCCCTCGATCGTGAGCAGGCTCACTGGCCCTCACCCGACCTCGGGTTGAGCGCCGTCTCCAGCGCCCGGCCGACGAGCATGAAGGCGAGCACGACGAGCACGACGGCGACGCCGGGCGGGATGACGTACCACCACTTGCTGAGCTGATCGCCCCGGCCGACTGGGCGTTGTCGAGCATGGTGCCCCAGGAGACGAGCGACGGGTCGCCAAGCCGAGGAAGGACAAGGTGGTCTCCGACAGGATCGCCACCGCCACCGTGAGGATGGTGTTCGCGACGACGAGCGGCATGACATTGGGCAGCACGTGCTGTGTCATCTGCCGCCAGTGGTAGGCGCCGAGCACGGTGGCCCGCTCGAGATAGGGCCGCCCTCGATGGCGAGGGTCTGGGCACGGACGAGTCGGGCGGTCCCGGGCCAGGAGGTCGCGCCGATCACCATCACCACATTGGTCAGGGACGGCTGGAGGACCGCGGCCAGGGCGATCGCCAGCGGCAGGAAGGGGATCACCAGGAACCAGTCCGTGACGCGGTTGAAGATCTCGCCCAGCCAGCCCTTGAAGTGGCCCGCGGCGATGCCGATCAGGGTCCCGAGCAGGATGGAGATGGCCGTGCTGGCCAGGCCCACGAGCAGCGACACCCGGGAGCCCCAGATGAGCAGGTGAGCACCGAGCGACCGTTCTCGTCGGTGCCGAGCCAGGCGTTGGAGCTGGGCGGCGCGAGGGCGTCACCGGTCGCCTTGGTGACGAGGAGCCCGTCCGAGCTGCCAGCAACGGCGCCAAGAGCGCGACGGCACGAAGGCGAGCAGGACGGCCAGTCCGAGCAGCCCCGGGCGTTGGGCCCGGAAACGCCGGCACAGTCGCCCCGCGGCGATCCGCCGCCGCGCCCACGCGATGCCGGACGGGCTCGTGGGCCGCGGGCCTCCGGGCCTCACCGGTGCCTCACCCGGGTCCAGCAGTCCATAGAGCAGGTCGGCGAGCAGGTTCGCCAGCACCACTCCGACGGACAGCACGAGGAAGATCGCCTGGAGCAAGGGCACATCAGGGCCGCGCAGGGCCTGGTAGGTGAGCTGCCCGAGGCCCGGCCACGAGAACACCGACTCGACGGTGATCGCGCCGCCGATGATGAAGCCCAAGTTGAGGAAGACCAGGGGCAGAGTCGGCAGGAGCGCATTGGGCACGGCATGCAGGCGGCGGACCACCGCGTCGCGCAGTCCTGTGGCCCGAGCCGTAAGCAGGTAGTCGGCGCCCACCTCGTCGAGCAGCGAAGAGCGCATCACCAGGGCGTACTCGGCGAGATAGGCCAGGGTGAGGGTGAGGGCCGGGAGCGCGAGGTGCGCGATCGTGTCGTCGATCTGCGCCCATGTCCCCGTGACGCCCACCGAGCTCATCCCCCCGCTGGGGAAGATGCCGGGGAAGGGGCCAACCCCCGCCGAGAAGACGATGAGCAGCAGCATGCCCAACCAGAACTCCGGCATGGCATACAGCACGATCGAGGTCGTCATCGCCGTCTTGTCGAAGGCGCTGCCGCGGCGCCAGCCCGCGCGGATCCCGATCCAGGTCCCGATGACCGTGGCGAGCAGCGTGGAGGAGCCGACGAGCAGCACCGTGGGCCAGACTCGCTCCCCGATCACCGAGTAGACGGGCTGGCGGAACTGCACCGAGAGCACCTCGGTGTTGAACGGGTTCGCGACATAGCCCCAGAACTGGGTCCACAGGGACTGGTCCAGCTGCAGCGAGCGGCGCAGCTCGGCCAGCTGCTCGGCATCGATCTGGCGGCCGCGGGTGTAGGTCCGCACCGGATCGCCCGGCAACATCCGGAAGAGGAAGAAGTTGAACACCAAGACGAACGCCAGGGTGAGCAGTGATGCCCCGATCTGCCGCAACGCCCATCTCATGACTACTCGCGCACGTCTTCGAGGAGGCGGTTGCGGCGCCCGAGGGCATAGCCCCCACCGAAGAGGAGCACCCCGGCGATGAGCGAGAGCAGGATGAGTGTGGGCCCGACTCGGGTCGTCGTCCCCGCAGCCTTGGCGCCCGCCGCGGCGCCGCGCTGCGCGTCGTAGTCGGCCTTGGTCATCACCGAGCGGTAGGTGTACGTGCCGTACTGGAAGACGATGACGCCATCGGGCTCGGGCTGGTGCACCACATTGGCGATCTTGTCGCTGCGATACGCCTGCAGGTTGTCGTAGTAGTACTCCACGAGGTACGGGACGTCGGCATACAACAGCTGCTGCGCGGCCTTGACGGTGGCAGCCCGCTCCCCGATGTCGATCTGCGTCTTCTGCTTCTCGTAGAGCGCGTCATAAGCCGGGTTGCGGTAGAAGCCGTCGGACGGGCCCGCCTGGATCTCTCCGCCCTCCTTGCACGGACCGCTGGTCACAGGTGAAGACGGACAGCTGGAAGTCCGGGTCCGGCTCGACCACCCACCCCACCTCGAAGAGGTCGAACTCACCTGTGGTCACGGCCTCGGTGAGCTGGTCCTCGGAGATCGTCTTGGGCACGATCTGGACCCCGACCTGGGCGAACCACTCCTTGACGTAGTCCCTGGTGGTCTACGACGGCTTGGACTCGGCTCGGGCGAAGAACCTGAACCGCAGGGGCCGGGTGCCATCGGGCATCGTTCGTATGCCGTCCGCGCCCCGCCGGTAGCCGGCGTCGTCGAGGAGCTGGTTGGCCGTGGCGATGTCGAAGGCGTAGGGGGTCTCGGGGCGGTAGTGGAAGGTGTTGTACATCGACGGCACGACGCCAGTAGCCACCTCGCCGTACCCGCCGACCGCCCGGTCGAGGATGGTGTTGAGATCGACGGCGTGGCCAGAGCGAGGCGGACGGCCTTGTCCTTCAAGGCTGGGTGCCCGTCACCGATCGGTGTCCCGTCGACGAGGGCGGCGCCGACGTTGAAGGCGATCTCGTTGAACCCCGAGTACTTCGAGCGCAGCGTCGTGATGCCCGGTTGTCCTTTGAGGGAGTCGAAGACATTGGCCTCGAGGCTGTCCGCGATATCGATCTCGCCCTTCTTCAGCGCCTGCGCGAGCGCCTCGGGGCTGGCGTAGACGCGGAAGATCAGCTCGTCCATGTGCGGTGCGCCGGCCCAGTAGGTCTTGTTGGCCACCAGCCGGACGTACTGCCCGACCTTGCGCTCGGCGAGGACATAGGGGCCGGAGCCGACCGGCTTCACCGTGTCGGTGGGGGAGTTCTTGTAGGTCGTCACCTGCTTCGCGCTGATCTTGGTCCAGATGTGCTCCGGGAGGATCGGGACCGCGAGGTGGAGCATGGTCGGGGTGGGCTGCTTTGGTGGTGAGGACTAAGGTGGTGTCGTCGGGGCCTCAGCCTTGACGATATTGGCGACATAGTTGCCGTAGTTCGTCTGCTCGGCAGAGCCGTTGCTGATCCGGTTGAAGGTGTATGCCGCGTCCCGGGCCGTGAGCGGGGTGCCGTCGGACCAGGTCACGCCTGAGCGGATGGTGTAGGTCCAGGTTTTCCCGTCGGCGCTCGTCGTCCACTTCTCGGCCAGGCCGGGCACGGCCGCGAAGTCCTTCTGGCCGTAGCCGGTGAGGAGTCGTACATCAGCCCCCCACACCTCGTAGGCCTCGACGACATAGCCGACGAGGGGGTTGAGCGAGTCGATGTCGTTGACGATGCCGACGGTGAGGACTCGCTTCGGGGAGGTCGTCTCGGCCGGTGCCGCCGGTGTCCACAGGACCAGGACGGCCAGCCCGAGGGCGAGCATCAGCGCACGTGCCCGAGGCATGAAACGGTTCGCCACGTCAGAGCCTCCTGTCTTGGGGGCGAGTATGCCGCTGGGGCTGCTACTGCGCTAGTACCCCTACCCGTACCGGTACCCGGCCCAGGCGTGGGCGCTAGTGTCCCCGGGGTGAGTGCTGCATCGCCCCGGGCGCCAAAACGGCCCTTCGTCCGCACGCTGCACGGTGAGTCGGTGGAGGACCTGTGGCACTGGATGCGCGATCACGAGGACCCCGACCTGGTGGCCTACCTGAGTGCCGAGCGGGCGGCATACGACGTCGCGACCGCTCCTCGCGGGCCTGCGGGCGGAGATCGGCCGGTCGCTGCGCCGACGCCTGCCCGCGCGGGAGGACGGCTGCCCCTGAGCCGGGGTGGCTGGACCTACCAACGTCGCTACGACGAGGGCGCGCAGTACCCCACTACGTCCGCTGGCGTCCCGGCTGCCTGCCGGAGACCGTCCTCCAGGTGGAGGACGGTGACTACGCCGAGGTCGGGGTGCTCGAGGTGAGCGACGACGGGCACTTCCCTGGCGTACTCCGTGGATCGCACCGGGGACGAGGTCTACGAACTGCGCTTCCGCGACCTGCGCACCGGTCGGGACCTGCCCGACGTGATCGAGCGCACCTACTACGGCGGGGCCTTCGCCGCGGATGGGGGCTCCTTCCTCTACACCGTGCACGACCAGACCTACCGGCCGTACCAGGTGTGGCGCCACCGGGTGGGTCAGACCCCGGACCGGCTCGTGCTGCAGGAGGAGGACCGACGCTTCGAGCTGACGGTGCGCCGCACCCGGTCGGGCGACTTCATCATCATCACCGCCGCCTCCCGCGCGACCGTGCAGGAGTGGGCCGTCCCGGCCGGGGTTCCCGAGGCCCCGCTGGCGCCGATCCGCCCCAGGGTCCACGGGCGGAGGAGACCGTCGAGCACCTGCGCGGGCAGGACGGTGGCCGCTGGCTGCTCGTGACCAACGAGCGACACCCCGAGTTCTCGCTGGTGGGGTGCGCCGTTAAGGACTGGGAGAGCGGTGAGCCGACGTGGAGAGAGCTGCTGCCGGGCCGGGCGGACCACCGACTCGACACGGTCGACGCCTTCGACTCCCATGTCGTGGTCGGCACGCGGCATGAGGCCCGCCCGCGGATAGAGGTCTTTGCCGGTGACGACTTCTCCTCTGCGGCAATGGTTCTGAGGCTCGCAGCAGGTGCTGGAGCCGGCCCCAACCTTGACCCAGAAGCCCGAGGGGTCATCGTCGGTCGGTCCTCCCTGATCGAGCCGACCGTCTGGGAGCTCCACCCCTTCGACGGGGAGCCCGCCCGCGTCGTCCACCGCACCCAGGCCCCCGGCCACGACGCCACCGCATACCACTGCGAGCTGCGCTGGGTCGCAGCCCGGGACGGTCTCCAGATCCCGGTGACTCTTGCGTATGCCGACGGCACTCGCCTTGACGGGTCGACCCCGGCGGTCCTATGGGCGTACGGCGCCTACGAGTCCTGTGACTGGCCCGCGTGGGACCCGGTCATCCCCGAGTGGCTCGACCGCGGCGTGGTCTACGCGCAGCCGCACATCAGGGGCGGCGGTGAGGGCGGGCGGCGCTGGTGGGAGGAGGGGCATCTGGCCGCCAAGAAGCACACCTTCACCGACCTCGTCGACGTCGCCGAAGGGCTCGCCGCTGCCGGGCTGGTCGATCGCGACCGGATCGCGACGCGCGGCTGTCGGTAAGCGGGCTGCTTCAGGGGCGGTCTTCAACGCCCGCCCGGACCTGTGGCGGATCGTCGTCGCGGAGGTGCCCTTCGTCGACTGCATCACCTCCATGCTGGATGACACGATCCCGCTGACGGTGGCGGAGTGGGAGGAGTGGGGCGACCCGAGCAGGCCTGAGGACTACGCCTGGATGCGGGCCTACACGCCTTACGAGAACGAGCCGACGGGTGCCTGGCCTCGACTGGTCGTCACCGGTGCGGTGCACGACCCGCGGGTGCTCGTCCACGAGCGCCAGGTGGGTCGCCCGGCTGCCGCGACCTGCGCCCGGAGGCCGATGTCCTGTTCCGGGTCGAGACCGGTGCCGGTGCCCATGCCGGTCCAGCCGGGCGGTGGGCGCACGCCGACTACGAGGCCGAGATCATGGCTCTGGTGCTGGCCTCGTTCTTTCGGCCAGGTCAGGCCAGGCCTGGAGACTGATGACCGGCAGACGCCGGCGGGCGATGGTGGAGGGGTCAGACACTCGCTCTCCCCGAAGGACTCAACACCATGACCACCGTCACCACGGCAGTGCCCACAGCCAGAGCGCAGGCGCTCGTCCCTCAACAGCTGGAAGCTCGCCGCAGCCTGGACCAGCTTCATGGCTCCCCTACATCTATGTCGACGTCCTCGGCCTCTCACAAGCCGGGCGCCGTCGCGACATCCTCGACGGCAGGGTCTTCACCTTCGACATCACCCAGACCTTCTCGGTCAGCGCGCTCGCCGCCTCCGCCGTGCCCACGATGATGATCCTGCTCTCGACGACCTTGCCGCCGCGCGCCAACCGCACGACCAACCTCGTCGTCGCCGCTCTGCTCATCCCCTGGATGGCCTTCAACCTCGCTGGCGGAGAGTGGATCGTCTACTACGGGCTCGGGTTCGCCCTCGAGATGGTCGTCCTCGGGTTCATCCTGCGCTCGGCCTGGACGTGGACCCGCCCGTCAGGAACCCTAGCCTGAGAGGATGACAGCCCTCTGGCGAGTGTTGTGGCGCGAGCCACGGGCTGCGGAGCCTCCGCCCGTAGGCCGCAGCGACTGGGTGCTCGTGTGGCTTCGGGAGGGGCTGCGCTCATCGAGGGTGTGGCCCGCCCGGACCTGGCGTGGCGCCCGGTCGTCACCCTGGTGGCCATGGCCGCGATCTTAAGCGCTCCTCTGGCGCCGCAGCCACCCGCTGGCCACCTGCCTCCTCGGCTTCGGTGTCGCCGGGCTACTCTCAGGCCTGGCGCTGGCTACTACGAGCCCCGACCTCGGGCCGTCCTCGATGATGGTCATCCTCATCCTGCTCTTCGCGGTCGTCCGCTGGGGGTCGGGTCGCGAGATCCCCGTGGGGCTGGTGTTTGTCGCTGCGGTCGTAGCGCTGGGCATGTGTGCCGCCTCCGCCGCCCTCGCGGAATCTGGTCGGCCGGACGTCATCTTCGTGCTCCACTTCCGTCGCGGTCGAGGGGTGTCAACCGACGCGCGGGACGTGCTCTCCGAGGCAGCCAGCACCCACCTGAAGCTCGGCGATGGTGACCCCGCACACGAGCGCCTCGGCGAAGTCGGTCGTGGTCAACAGGTCGGCCGACTTCGGCGGCGATCCAGACGCGCTGGTGTCGAGACCCCGGGCCCGGACGTGTGTCAGCCAAGGGCGTCGAGGTCATCGGTCCCGCCTTCGCTGATCCGCCATGTCGGCGGCGAGCGTCGGGTCGGATCTCTGTCGGCTCCAGGAGGCCAGCACCTCCTCCCGCGGGATGGAGTCCGCCGCCGCCGGGCTGGTCGACGCAGCTCCGCGACCGGCTCACCCGCGACGTCACGACATAGACGCCTCGCCGCGGCGCACGCCATCGAGCACTGTCGCGTTGTGATTGTTGCGCGGGTCGCGGGCGGCGATGGTCGGCATGTGCGCGATGTAGCACTTCGTGCGCAGCCCTGCAACGCTGCTGCAACTCGCACCGGTGGAGTGCGCCGCGCTACCCGCCCTACCCGAAGCCGCCGAGGACGTCAGCCACCAGCAGGCCGAGGGTCTCCAGGTGGTAGCCGCCCTCTGCACCAGAGCCGTCGGCGGCCCCATCTCGGCGAGCAGGCGCCCAGCGGCCGAGAAACCGCCGCGGCTCACCCGCAGAGGCTCTCCAGGTCCAGCTCCCGGCGGCGTCGACACCGAGGAGACCACCAGGCCTGGACCCCAGCGCGGACGCCTGTGCACACAGCTCGGCGACCCCGGCAAGAAAGGCGTCGTCGCCCGGACCCCGCGGCAGCGGAAGGTTCCGGTTCCAGCCCTCGCCAGCGCCACTCCCCACCTCGTCGGCGAACCCCGCCGAAGTGCGGGAACCACCCGCGGCCCGGGTCGACATGCACCGAACCGTAGACGACCGCGCGGTCGTGAAGATCGCCTGGGTGCCATTGCCGTGGTGGGCGTCGATGTCGATGATCGCGACCCGCTCCGGTGAGACCTCGCGCATCGCCGTCTGGCGCTGGCCACCAGCAGCTGACCTCAGGCCGTCCTCGATGTTGGTCATCCTCATCCTGCTCTTCGCGCTCGTCCGCTGGGGTCGGGTCGCGAGATGGCCCCATCGGGCTGGTGTTCGCTGCGGTCGTGGCGCTGGGGATGTATGCCGCGTCCGCTGCCCTCGCGGAGGTGGTCGGCGGGAGCCTCTTCGTGCTCCCTCTTCGTCGCCCTCGCTGCGGTCTCTCGCTCCCGGGCCGACCTCTGGCAGCGCCAGCGACAGGAGATCCGCAACGAGGGCCTCCTCGCCCTCGCCCGCGAGCTGCACGACACCGTGGCTCACCCGCGTCTCGGCCATCGCCGTGCAGGCCCAGGCCGGGGTGTCCTCGCCCGGGTTAGCCCACCCGGGCGCCCCAGGCGCTCGCCACGATCGAGGCCGGGCGAAGCGCACCCTCGAAGAGTGCAGGCGATGGTGAGCGTGCTGCGGGAAGGCGACGCAGCGGCATACCGGACCCCTCCCGGGGTGGCCGACCTGCAGGCTGGCGCGGCCCGGCGCGAGCCCGGCGGTCGAGGTGTCGCTCACGGGTTCAGTCAGCGGACTGCCTCCCCCCGTGGACACCGCGGTCTACCGGATCGCGCAGGAGGCCCTGACCAATACCGTCCGGCACGCGCGCCGCGCGACTCGCATCAGCATCGACGTCCGCCGCGTGGAGGATCGCGTCCTGCTGAGGGTCGTCGACGACGGTCTCGCGACCGAGGAGGTCGGACTCCCTCCGCGGGTTCGGGTTGACCGGGATGGCGAGCGCCCGGGCTCGCGGTGGCTCCTTCTCGGCCTGGCCCCTGGGGCGCAGGGCGGCTGGGTCGTCGAGATGATGCTCCCCGTGGCGGCCCCGCGATGAGCATCCGTGTCGTCGTGGCCGACGACCAGGACCTCGTGCGTGCCGGGCTCGTGATGATCCTGGGGCCCAGCCCGGCATCGACGTCGTCAGCGAGGCCGCGGACGGCCTCAGGCTCTTGAGGTGTGTCGTCGGCTGCGACCGGACGTCCTGCTCGTCGACATCCGCATGCCCGGGCTCGACGGGTCGGGGTGACCCGGCAGCTCGCGGGTCGGAGGTGGCCGATCCGATGGCGGTCGTGGTCATCACTACCTTCGACCTGGACGAGTACATCCTGGGGGCGCTGCTGCCAGCGCCCGGGGCTTCCCCTGCTCAAGGACGCCGGACCCGAGCTGCTGGTCCAGGCGGTGCATGCGACCGCGCAGGGGGACGCGCTCATCGCGCCCAATGTCACCCGGCGGCTGCTGACAGCCCTCGTCGAGCACGCGCCTGAGACGGTGTCCCAGCCCATCGACCCGCTCCCGAGCGGGAGGAGGAGGTGCTGGTCCTGGTTGCTCGTGGTCGCACGAACGCCGAGATCGCCACGGACCTGTTCATCAGCCTCAGCACGGTGAAGAGCCATGTCGCCTCACTGATGACGAAGCTCGGTGTCCGCAACCGGGTGGAGATCGCGATGTGGGCCTACCACTCCAAGCGCGTCTGATCAGCAGCGGTGCGGGCCTGGGCCGCCGATCGCGTCGTCGGGATGTCGACGGGGGGGCTTGGAACGCGTTGTCTGCCGCGGTGCGGTCATAGTTGTCCCCAGCGGACTCGGCGAACCAGTGCCGCGTGCCGGGTGGTCCATTGAGGTGTACGGCCACCGTCGTCGTGCGAGTGACCGCTCCATCGTGCGCCTGCCTGCTGCGGTAACGAAGGGCCCGTTTCGGCGAAGTGCGCGAGTTTCGTCGTCAACCGTGCTCGCGATGTCGTCCTGACGGGCCGGGAAGTGCACCAGCGCGGAGGTCACTCGCGCGGCGGATCAGCGCCCGTCCCCGGCTGCTCGTCCGCGCTCCGTGCGTGTCGCCAGTGCGACGCTGGCGCGGATGAGGTCCTCAGCACCGTCGGTCCACGTCGTCGATGGCCTTGAGATAGAGACACGCGGCACCGCGACGGTGCGGGCCAGACCCGCCCCGAAGGCAGCCTCCTCGAGCGCGGTATTCAGATTGAGCACGAGCTCGGTCTTGCGCGGCGAGAACGCCACGACCGGCCAGGACCTCACCGTGCCGCGGGGCCCTGGTGGGCGATGGCGCTAGCCGACCATCGAGGTGCCCCGCCATGACCGGTGCCTCACCGGTGGCCGCGCTCATGAGGGCTGTCGAGAGTCCGCGCGTCCCGTCGGTCGGCGCTCGTGAGGAGGACGGCGTCGAGGAACTCATCGACGCTGGCGTCCGTCGGCCGGGTCTTGGGCTCAGCCATGCCCCGAGGATAAACCGCAGCCCGCGCGGACGCTCCGGCGGTTCTCCACGTCGACAGGTGGCGCACCATCTGCGGCTTCAACTCGAGGGACGCGCAGGCCTCGGCGCTCTTGGCCCAGGCCGGGTTGCCGGGCCAGAACTCGCGGTGACGAAAGATCGCCGCGGGCGAGGCCTTCGGCCTCCATGGTCCTGTCCGCAGCCGGTCCGGGCTTACGAACGGATCACCTGGACATGACGCCGGTCCGGGGGGACCAGCCAGGTCGGCAGCGCGGTGTCGAAGGTCGCCAGGGTGAGGCCGACTCGGGCACAGAGGTTGACCAGGTGCAGGTCCGTGACTTGCTGGTGGCCGGTGAGCGGCGCAATGTCGATCATCGGCGCGGCGAGCGTGCTGTCGTCGGCCACCCAGTGCCACCGGGGGTCGGTCCGGAAGCCGCTCAGCACCCACGCCACCTCGGGGGTTTCTCGTGGGCGGCCGGTGACGGCGGGGTTCAGCAGGAGCCGGAGCAGAGCGGCCTCGGTGACCGGACACGTGGCCCAGGAGGTAACTGTGGCCAGGTGGCGGTGCGCCGCCCGGTGGTGCTGGTGCGTCGTGAGCGCCAGCGCGACCAGAGCGTTGACGTCGAAGAGCACCGTGGGTGCAGGCGTGGGCCGGTTCACCACCGTTCACGCATCACGAAGCTCGGCGATCAATTCGTCGGAGACGAGAACGTCGGAGTCGCCGACGATGACCGGGAACGGGCTGTACGCAAAGTCCGCCATGGCGAGATCCGCCGGGACGTCGCCCAGCGAGCGCGCGACGGCAAGAACCTGCTCGTCAAGGTCAAGCGTGGTGCGCATTGACACACCATAACATCATGGCATCGCAGCATCATCGTCTCGGCATCACGCGAACGCCGGTTGCGAGCAGCCCCACGTCTCCACAGGGCGGGAGGCCAGCCGGTGGGAGGGCGCACCCGCGGTGATCCGACTGGCCGATCGCGAAGGGGCCCAGGGGCCCGGGGCCTGCCACCCGGCAAGATGGGCTCCATGTCGGACAGCGCCCGGGTCGAGAGCGGGCCGGGCCTGCAGCTCCTGGTCGCCGCAGCAACGGTCGCGGACGCCCGCTGGCGGATGGTGTTCACTCACGCGGCAGAGCTCAGCGCGCCTGGCAGCGGCAGCTGGGTCGCGAGACCCCCTCACGCAGCTAGCAAGCCTGGGGCGCTTCGGGTGGGTCAATCTCCTGGGGCACGTCGTGCAGGCCGGGGCCGGAGGCAGCGTCACCGAGGTGCGACGGGTGGTGGACGACGCCGATGCGGCTGATGTGTATGCCGTGTTGCTCGGTGGCGACCGACTGGAGCTCACCTCGGTGCTGGGCCGCCGGTCCGTGGAGATCGTGGGTGCGGTCGACGGGAGACACCGGAGCGCGGACCGAGCTCAACCGGGCGCTCAAGAGCGGGCCATACCCGACTCGAGGTCAGCACCTGGCTGCTGCGTGCTCGTCCCGAGGAGGCTCGGCAGCGTTGCCTTTAGCGTGCTCGACGCCCTGGCGCGGATCGATCCGCCCGAGCGCGAGGCTGGCAGAGCGACGTCAGCCCTCCTCGACGAGGCTCGGCCTCGACGGCCTGCTCGCCCAGGTCGCTCCGCGCCTGCACTGACCAGATCCGCGGGCCCATCCGTCCTGAGTCAGCTCACCGTGGTGACGCCTGATCATCATCGAGATCCGTCTTGTCGGAACCACGGTCATCGTTCACCCGCCCGCGGGGTCCGGCTCCGCCTCGAGCCCGACGGACGCGCTGATGCTCATCGGCCGGGCGCTCGGAGACGAGCGCGGATGCGCATCCTTGTCGAGCTCAGGTCCGGCCCGAGCACCTGGCGCGCCTGTGCGAGCGTCTGGATCGACCGCGCACCTCGATGCTGCATCACCTCGCCCTGCTCCGGGGTGCGGGGCTGATCGATCTCACGGTCCGGTGCGCGGACCGAATGTGTACCAGCTCGACGCCGAGGGTTTCCGCCTCCCTCGCCACCGCAGCCCAGGGCTTTCCCCGGACCCCGATCGGTCCTGATACTCCCTCGCTTCAATGTGTCGAAAATCTCGACACCATCCGTCAGTGGACCTTGCTGCTCGCCATGAGGAGTCCTAGTGCGGTCAGGGGTCGTGGTCCTCGCCGCGCTCACGGCATTCGCCGCCGTGGCAGCGGGTTCAGTCCGGATCCACGGCACCAGGCAGCAGCAGCACCGCGCCGACGACGGTGGCGTCGACGCCCAGCGCGGCACCGTCGGTCTCTCCGCCACCGGGGACCCGCGCGGTGGCCGTGGCGGATGGCCCGATCGGGGTGGCGACCGATGGCTCCGCACTGTGGGTGGTCAGCGGAGACGCCAACGACGGTGAGCCGCATCGACCCGACCACCTTCGACGTCACCGGCAGCGTGCCCGCCGGCTCGACGCCGCTCCGGGCTGCCGTGGGACTGGGTGCCACCTGGGTGACGAGCTTCCGAGACGGCACCTTGCTCCGCATCGACCCCAAGACCACCACGGTCACCGACTCGGTCGCCATCGGCGAAGGGGCCGAAGGGGTCACCACCGGTTTCGGTTCGGTGTGGGTGATCGCCCAGGATGCGGGTGAACTCGTCCGCGTGGACCCGCGCACCATGTCAGTGGTCGCCCGGATCAACATCGGCACGGGGGCACGCCTGGTCCTGGCAGGTCCGGATCGACTCTATGTCGCGCACTATGCGCTCAATGAGCTGCTGGCGATCGACCCCAGGACCAAGGCAGTCCAGCGCGCAGCCCTGCCCTGCAGCGGCCCGCAGGGGATGGCCGTGATCGAGGGCGCCGTGTGGGTCGCATGCACGCCGGACAGCGTGGTGCTCGCCGTCGACGCCTCAACGCTGACCGTCCGCCACACCGTCCCCGTCGAGCGTTCGCCGGACACCGTGGTTGCAGCGCAGGGCCGCGTGGTGGTGATCGCCGAGGCTGGTCCGACGGTCGTCATCCTCGACCCCACAACGGCCGCCGTCCTCCAGCGACTGCCGCTCAGCGATGCAGCGCCTCTGGCTGATCGAGCCAACCTCGACGCTGCCGTCGTGGGCAGCACGGTCTGGGTCAGCTCGTACCGCGAGGGCATGGTGTGTATGCCGTGCCGCTCCCGTCTAGCTCGTCGCCCGTTTCTTGGAGTCGGGTCGGCGTCCCACCACGGCCGGAAGCGCTCGGATGCGACCTCCGAGCGGGCGGTTGCAGTAATAGCGTAGTGCTTGCACAATGCAACATCGAAGACGCTGTACTTGCGCAATGTCCCTGACGATGTGAGCGCTGCCCTCGAGGAGCTCGCGAGTGCTCAGTCGATGTCGGTCAGCGCTCTGCCGTTCGGGAGCTGACGGCAGCTGTGGCGTTCCGGCGCAATACCGACATCGTGTGGTCCTCGCCGGACCTCTGGCCTCGAAGTGGGGGACATCGTCGAGGTCGTGCGCAGCGGCAGGGACCGTTGATCGTCATCGACACGTCGGTGGTCATCGCGGCTCTGGCTGGGCACGAGGCGTCCCGGCAAGTGATCACCGAGGCGCGGCTCGTGGCTCCCCACCACATCGACGTCGAGGTGGCACACGCGGTGGTCGGGCTGCTGCGCGGCGGGAAGCTCGGCGAGGACGCGGCCCAGGGCGTGATCTCCGCGTGGCGCCGACTCGCCGTCGACCGGGTCGCCATCGCGCCCCTGCTCCCGCGGGTCTGGGAGCTCAGGGAAAACCTGACGTCGTCTGACGCGGCGTTCGTCGCGGCGGCGGAGGCAAACGGCATACCGCTCGTGACCGCCGACCGCCGGCTCGCTACCGCCGCTGGGCCACGCTGCGCCATCCATCTGGTGCTAGCCTTGACGGGCTCGGCCAGATATGAGGCTGCCTGGGCGCCAGGACAGTGCCACCCTGTCTCCAACGACCCGAAAGGACCCCCATGGCGACCTCCAAGCGCGCAAGCACGACCACGAGTGAGCTGAGCGCCGACGAGCGCGCCGCCGTGAAGGAGGCCGCCGCCGAGGCCAAGCGCACCAAGGCCGGTAAGAACACCGAGCAGGACGTCCTCGATGCCATCGCCGCGATGGACGACACCGACCGGGCGATCGCTGAGGGCCTGCATGCCCTGGTACGGGAGGTGGCGCCAGAGCTGGTCCCACGCACGTGGTACGGCTTCCCCGGCATACGCCAAGGATGGCAAGGTGCTCCTCTTCTTCCAGTTCCTGGGAAGTTCAAGACCCGCTACGGGCACATCGGCTTCCAGGACACGGCCCAGCTCGACGACGGCACGATGTGGCCCACGGCCTACGCCATCACGGCCTGGAATGCCGCAACCGCCAAGGCCGTCGAGACCCTGATCCGCCGCGCGGTCGGCTGACCCCAGAGGGTGGGCGCCGGGGCTCCCGGTCGACCCTGGCGGCCATCGCCGCTCCGGCTAGGGCGACCAGGGTGGCGCTGAACGAGATCGCCGCGAAGTGGGATCCGGTGATCTCGGAGCCGTATGCCGCGACCGGTGAGTTGGACGCACGGGACCGCTACTGGATCGCGGCGCACGCGGCCGTTGTCAAGATCGCTTTGCGCGAGGCCCAGCGTGAGGCGGCGGCCCGCCGCGCAGACACGCACACCGCCGCCTGACGGAGGCCGTCGCCCGCAGGGGACCCCGTCGAAGACCTACACATGCTACTGTATGTGTATGTCTGTGCTGGAGCGGCGGCTGCAGATCCTGCTCGATGTCGCTATGAGCGGCTCGCGGCGGAGGCCGAGCGAAGCCGTCGCAGCGTCGCCGCGGTGATCCGCGAGGCCATCGACCTGCGCTTCCCCGACACCGATGGCGGGGCGAGCGCGGCAGCCGGTTCTCTGCTTGCCCTGACCGCGACCCCGGACGATGCTCCCGGCGAGGGTCCGGCTGAACTCCAGGACGCGTATGCCGCCGCCCTCGACGCCAAGGTCGACGGCCGGTGACACCGCTCTTCCTCGACCCCCTCGGTGCTGCTGCTCGCGGTGGGCGGCGATCACCCCTGGCGGGCACCGTGCCGGGTCGTGCTGGCTGCCGCGGCCGCCGGGACTGTGCGCATCCACCTCCAGCGTCGAGGGCGGTCAGGAGTTCCTCTTCCACCGGCTGCGCCGGGTCGGGCCGCAGCAGGGGCCTGGCCGAGTTCGACCAGGTGGACCGGCTCGTCGTTCTGGCACGACTTCGACGTCGAGATCCTGCGGGCGGCCTCGGGTCTGGTGTCGAGGGGCCAGGCCCGAGGGCGCGATGCGGTGCACGCCGCCACGGCGCTCGCGTCTGGGTTCACCCAGATCGTCAGCTGCGACGGCGACTTCGACGGCATCCCAGGGCTGGAGCGGCTCGACCCGGTCGCCGGGCGGGTCACCGGATAGCCCAGGCCGCGACCCTGGCGGTCACTACATTCGGTCCACCATCCGGATTCCGCGGTGCATTCGGCCAGGACCATCGCGTTTCGTGGTCGAATCTGCTGTTCCGTGACGGAACATGGCACTAGAGTCCGCTGACCGGTCTGCTCCCGCTGACCGGTCAGCTGCCCGGATCTGCGCCGGGCCAGGGCAAGGAGTGCAAATGGCCGACGGCAACCCCCATCTGCGGCGCACCCTCGGGACGATGGCGATCGTGGGTCTGGGTCTGGGCTATATGACCCAGACGGTCATCTTCGACACCTTCGGCATCGTCTCGGAGGAGACGAACTTCGTGGTGCCCATGGCCTACCTCATGGCGATGGTGGCGATGGGGCTGACCGCGATCAGCTACGGCCGGATGGTGCGGCTGTACTAGTCTGCTGGGCGGCCTGCACCCACGTCCCGAGACGATCCATCCCAATGTCGGATTCGTCGTCGGCTGGTCGTCGCTGCTGGACTACCTCCTGCTGCCGCTGGTCAACGCGCTCATCCTGCGCAGCTATATGGAGGCATTCTTTCCCAATGTCACCCCGGCCCTTTGGGTCTTCGTCGTCGTCGCGGCCGTGACCGCCATGGTGCTCTTCAGCATGAGTAACACCTCCAAGCTCAACGGGCATCCTCTTGTCGCCTTCTCGATCGTCCTCATCGTCGTCACTTTGTCTCTCGCCTGGCGGGAGCTGGCCAGCGGCGCGGGCAATGGCACGGCCTTCTCGACCAAGCCGCTCTGGCACGCCGACACTTCACTCGGCCCGGTCATCACCGGAGCCACCATCAAAGCTTCTCGTTCATCGGCTTCGACGCGATCACGATGTACACCGAGGAGGCCAAGGACGAGTCGACGGTCCCGCGGGCCATCCTCATCACCCTGCTCATCGGCGGTTTCATCTTCTTCACCGCAGGGTGGTTCGCGCAGTCGGTCTTCCCGACGATGGAGGGCTTCAGCGAGGACGCCCTGAAGAACAGCGCCCTCCCGGAGATCGCTTAAAAAGGTGGGTGGCACCTTGTTCAAGGCGTTCCTCACGGCAGCGGCCTTCGCCGCGACCTGGCGTCGGGTCTGGCCTCGCACGCCTCGGTCTCCCGCATGCTCTTATGTCGTGGGTCGCGGCGGTCGTGGTCCGATCAGCCGGGCGTTCTCCTTCATCCATCCGCTGGCGCACCCCGGCCCTGTCGGTGCTCTTGATCGGAATGATCTCTCTGCTCAATGATCCCGCTCAACCTCGACTTCGTGGCGGCGCTGATCAATTTCGGTGCCCTCACGGCTTCAGTTTCTTCAACCTCACCGTGATCGTGCACTTCGCCTGGCGGGGGCGCCTCGTGCGGACCCCGGCGGAGATCTTCTGCCCGTGATCCTCCCCCTGTCTCGGCCTGGTCGCCACGCTCATCCTCTCCCGGGTCCAACCTGTCTCCCGCCTCGTTCAACTACGGCCTGGTCTGCCTTCGTTATCGGCATCGGCCATGCTCGTCCTCACCCGGTTCTGGACCCGTCCGATGCGGGGCGCCTGGAGGAGGAGGAGATGCGCGCCGGTGATGGACGATCTCTACGACGCGCGATGCAGGAGCAGGACAAAGACCTCGGCCGCTGGAGCCCCGGTGAGATCGATCTCGAGCGCGATCACCGCCAGCTCTACCAGTCGGCCTCGGCGGTGGACCGGTCCGAGCTCGAGGTCCCGCTTGATCCACTACCTGGCGGTCGACGGGCACGGCGACCCCGAAGCGCCCCTGGTATGCCGCGGCGGTGGGCACTCTTCACGACAGGCGTGTGCCGTGCGGCACGCCCTCCGCGCGCCGCAGCACGGGCCTCGAGCTCGTCGTCGGACCGCTCAGGAAGGGTTGTCGGACTTTGCAAAGCGCACCTTAGCTCCTCAAGGTCGACCGCCGCGACGACGACTGGGGACTGGACCATGCTCATCCCCCTCTGCCGGGTGCGGTGACCACGGCGGACGTGGGGGGTGGGCGTGCCGCGGCAGCTACCGGAAAAAGCCCGCGCTGCCCAAGCCGGAGGTGCAGCTCCGCACCATCACCGAGGGCCGGTACCGGTGCAGATCCCGCCACGTCGGGCCGTATGACGACGAGGGCCCGACGCTGCCCGTGCCTGCAACGATGAGCTCATGCCTCAACTCGGGGGTGACCTTCAACGGGCCGCACCACGAGATCATCACCCTCGGTGACCCGCGCCGGGCGCTCCAGCCCGGCTGAGAAACCGTTCTGCGGCAGCCAATCCGTGATCTCTCGACACCGGGTCGTGAGCGGGCGGTGCGGCACCGGGTCGACCGGTGGCTGTCGAGTTCACATGGCGATCGGCGACCAGCGACACCCCGCCGCACGCCCGGCACCCACACGAGCACCACCGTGCCAACCCACCAGCCGCGCCCGGCTCCTAGACTCCGCGGCATGACGTCACCCCAGGACGCACAAGAGTCTTCGACCCCGCACCGCCGCGCTCCGGCGCGACATCGCAGCTATCGGTGCCGAGCTCACCTCGGCCCAGCTTGCCCAAGGTTTCACCCGGAGTCTGTGCGGCCGGTGGTCGGTCCGGCGACGTGCTCGGCCACCTCGTTGGTGCCGCTGCACGGTGACGCTGCCGCGCTTCGCCCTGGCGATGCTCCGCGCCCGCGGCGACCTTCGACGCCGCCAACGACGCCCACTCGCCCGCGGGACGGGTACTCGCCCGCCTGGCGACGACCTGCCTCGGGTCCTGACCGAGCGCGCGCACCGCCGCTTACCATGTGCCGCCGGGCGGCACGGCTACTTCCAACTCGCCGACGTCTGGTACAGCAGCCAGGACATCCCGCCAACCGCTCGGCCTCGCGCACAATGCGGTATGCCGCCGACGACCTCCGCGATGTGCTGCACCTCCTCGCCCGCAGCGGCGCGGGGGTTCGGTCCCGGCGGCGGCGGGATGGAGGACTGCGGCTCGTCGTCGAATTACCTGGAGAGGGGCTGACGCTGGGGGACGTGCCCTCGTCCAGGGTAAGCCGAGGCCCTCATCCTCGCCCTGACCGGACGCGCACGGTCGCCCCTCGCGGACCTTGTCGGCGATGGTGTCCCCCGTCCTCGCGGGCCGCCTCCCAAGTCTGATGGGCCGAAGGCCCCAGTCACTCATCAAGTGAGAACCATTTCTCATATAGGCTCGCTTGCGTGACTCCCCCGACTCGATCCCCCCGACGGCGTCGACTTCCCCTGGCATGCGGGAGTGGGATGCGATGTTGGGGTCCTACGCGCCGGGGACCGCACGGTGGCAACGGTATGCCGCTGGCTCGCCGCCGCGGGCCTCGCTCCTGGCGCCTGAGTGCGCGACCTCGGTGCAAGCCCTGGCACCCCTGACCCGACGACTTCCGGTAAGCGCTCCCCAACCGCCCAGGTGACCGGGGCCGATGGCACCGCCGTCCTGATCGACTTGGCTCGGGATTGTGGGGCGTCCCGCCTGCCCGCCTCCGATTCACGCGAAGGCGTGGCTCTACGAGGTGGGGGGACCTCGATGTTGTCGTCAGTTCGGCAATGCTCCACACTACGTCAGGAGGACACGATCGATTCTCATCTCGAGTAATTGCGCGTCCCTCCTGTCGCACCACGGCCGGGTGTTCCATGTCGACCCCACTGATCGAGCGGGGATGCCGGGAGGGCGGCAAGGTCGCGGTGGTGGGCCACGGCGGCGGCATACGGTATCGACGCGACCGGCCTGGACAGGCTGGTCGCCGGTCGGGCCGTGGACCCCGACGGTATGCGCGGTCTGCTGCCCGGCACGGATTCGCTCGCGGCGAGGTGATTCCGCTCGGCGGCGAAACCTGCTCGGGTCACTCTCGACGTGACTTGGCTCCCCGGAGGTGGGGTCGTCCGGTGATTCTTGGCGGTTGACGCCGTTCCGGTGCCGCTCAGGCCGCATCACGTCGTTGTGGCACCCCGCGGGGATGAATGCGCAGGCGGGATCCTCGGCCAGCGGGTTGCCGGTGTGGCATACGCCCTCGCCTCTGGACCCCCGCAGAGGTCGGCATAACACGCCTGACGCACCGCAGCGGCCGGTGAAGGAGCCTCCCGGATCTAAAGCGTTGGAGGACGGGGGGGTTTCCCGGTAGATCTCCCGCGAGCGGTCGGGAGCGGACCGACCGAGGTCACGAGGGGGAGAGTAAAGCTGGCGGGGGGTGACGGTCCCGTCATACGCGACAAACGACGATCCTTGCCGTCTCTCCTGCGTGCGGTCTGCGCCCGCGTCCCTCTCCGCCGGTCCCAGGAGCGCGACGCGCAGGCGATCCCCGAGGGCGACACCGGTCGGCGTCTCCGGGCGCCGCCCGGCCTCCTGTTGCGCCAGGCGACCCCGGCGGAAGAACGGGGCCTCCACGGTCCTGACGATGAAGCCGTAGCGGCTCGCGTCATACAGGAATTGACACGTCCTCGTGGTCCTGGGAGTGATGGCGCCTTCGGCAACGCCGCGACCGACGTGGACGAGGAAGAAGACCCTCCCAGACGTGTGCGCGCCGGTGTCGCGGACGGGCCGGGCGACGTCGGCGAGCTCCTGGCGACGTTGGCCGCCATCACGGTCGTGATCTGGACCGTCAAGCCGGCGCTGGCAAGCGCGCGGATAGCCGGGATCGTCTCGGCGAAATGACCGGGTATGCCGCGGACCCCGTCGTGCGTCTCCGGGCGGCACCCGTCGAGGCTGATGGAGACGGCCTTGACCCCACTCGCCACGATGCGGTCGATTGTCGCCGGCGTCAACTGCGGCGTGACGCTCGGAGACAGCGCCGTCGGTAGTGCCGGCGCGCCACCGCCGCATCGACCGGGTCCCAGATGTCCGTGCAGCAGACAATCGCCCCGGTGAGGACGAGGTCGGGTAGGGCCACAAGCCCGCGACCTGCTCGATGAGGTCGAGACCCTCGGCATGCGTCAGCTCGCCCGGGAGAGGGGGGCCTGGGCACTGGCCCGGCAGTGCGAGCAGGCGGGAGTTGGCAGGCGCGGGTCACCTCCCAGAAGACGAGCACGGGCTAATGGCCGAAATCGATCGGGCTGCGCTCGGTGGGCGGTGGGGTGACAAGTGCGAGGGTCCTGGGGCGGGTCGGTGCGGGGCTGAGACGGGGACGTGGTCACCGGTCACGCTACGCCGATGCCTTCGCGGATCGAATCGGCCCCAGGGCTTATGGAAGCGGTATCCCGGACGAGCGCGCTGTCAGGCCGGACGGAGGTGGCCGGACAGAGTGACCGCCCGGAGTCGGGCGAGCAGGGCGGGCAGGCCCGCGGTACCCCTCCCGCGGTGGCGTGCTCGGGACGATTGGCGTGCGAGATGACGATGTCGCGCTCCGCTCGCGCGGTCGCGAGCTGGGCGACCGATCTGCCGGCGGAGAACGCGTCCGTCCCGGCGTCGCCGTTGACCACGAAGCCAGATCACCCGCTCCCCCCATCTCCTCGCAGATCGCGACCGCGACCTCGTCGTAGAACGCTGTCCCCCCGCGGAACCACGCTAAGCCGCCGACCCAGCCTCGCGGCGAGGTAGGCGCCTTCCCGCGATCTCCGTCGTAGACCCGCCGGGATTGCGCGTTCCCGGTTCGCCGTATGCCGATCGGGCCCGTGACCGACAGTGGTAGGTGCCGCGTGCCGTTGGCGATCTCGAACAGGGGATCCTCGGCGAGCCTCGGA
The DNA here is from genome assembly GCA_016702415.1 of Nostocoides sp. GTDB lineage: Bacteria > Actinomycetota > Actinomycetes > Actinomycetales > Dermatophilaceae > Nostocoides_A. The sequence continues at coordinate 812,640 of JADJEA010000001.1, read as the reverse complement.
AGGCGCGCGGGTTGGCGCGCGCCCAGCGGCTCGTTGACGAAGAAGGTCGCCCGAGCCTGGTGACGACGAAGGACGCGCGACAGGTCGGCGTCGACCCCATTCCCGGCGCTCCGGGATAGGGGCCACCGCCCGCACCTGGATCGAGGGTGCGAGCGACGGCATCGCGCCCGGAGTCGAGGCGCCGGACGACACCCGTGGCGGTCTCACTCCACTGGATGGGGGTACGCGCCCGGCGAAGCGCGCGACGATGGCCGATCGTGCCGGTATGGACACCGCCTTCGGCCGGACCCGTGGGCGGATGAGGCAGAGCCCCGCCGTGCCGGCGAGTGGGTGGGCGTACCGGAGGGTCGCTCGGCGGGCGATGTGGTCGCCTCCCGAGGGAGCTGCCGCCCGATGGAACCGGTCGGCTCAACCGTGGTTGGCGCGACCCGGGCACAGGCGCTCAATCCCGGGGCGGCGCCGACCACGACGGCGCGGCGCGGCATACGGCTCGACGGCATCTCCCCAGTCCACCCAACGCTAGCCTGGCCGCTGCGTCGCCCGGAAAGGGGGGTGGGGCAACCCGGCCGCCCGACGGTCGACCCATGACAGATCCGAGCCGTGTCGCGCTGGGAGCCCGCGTGGCAGAGTTGGTCAGGCAGAGTTGGTCAGGCAGCGTTGACCACAACGCTGACCCGACCACCGCGCCGACCGAGGGGGCTTGGATGACCGCACCCGCAGGGCGCACCTTCGCTCTCGCCGACCGGTATGCCGCCACCACTGGCGAGATCCTCCTCTCGGGTCTTCAGGCGCTCGTCCGCCTCCCGCTCGACCAGCGCCGCGCGGATGACGCGGCCGGGGCGCGGACGGCAGTCCTTATCTCCGGCTACGAGGGCTCCCCGCTCGGTGGATACGACAAAGAACTCCTGTGCGGCAGAAGGATAGTTCTCGACGCGAGGCAGATCGTCGTCCGCCCCGCCGTCAACGAGGAGCTCGCCGCCAACGCGGTCCTCGGCTCCCAACTCGTCTCGACGTTGGCCGAAGTCGGCGCGCGGAGGGGGTCGTCGGGATCCTGGCAGGTACGGGCAGGGCCCCCCCGGCCTCGATCGCGCCACCAGACGCGCTGCGCCACGGCAGTCTCGGGGGCGCTTCGCCTACCGGTGGGGTCCTTGCCCTGGTCGGCGACGACGCGACGGCGAAATCCTCGACGGTCCCGAGCGCGTCCGAGATCGCCCTGGCGGAGTTGGGTATGCCGATCCTCTCCCCCGCCGACCCCGCGGACATCCTTCGGCTCGGATTGCACGGCATCGCCTTGTCGCGGTTCTGCGGCCTCTGGAGCGGCCTGAAGCTCGCGACCAATGTCGTGGACGGGGTCGCGACCGTCGACCTCACGCCACATCGCGCCATCCCCGATCTCGCGATCCGCGGTCAAGAGGCACCCGCCTGCGACATACGCGGTCTTGGACCAATAGTTCTGCCGGACAACGAGATCGCCGGACGGCCTGTGTCCACCGGGTGACCGCGCGGTTCCTCCAGCCGGTGCTGGGGTCAACTCGAGGAGAGCCTGGTCGGCGCTCGCCGGAGCTGGCCCGCCGCTATGCCGTCGCCAACGGGCTCAACGAGGTCTCCGGCGATCCGCGCGCCCGCCTCGGTCGTCGCGGCGGGCTGACATTCGTGACCTGCAGGAGGCCCTGGGGCACCTCGGGGTGACGTCGGAGTCGTTGGGGCAGCGGCAACGGCTGCTCAAACTCGGCATGGTCAGCCGCTCGACCCGACTCAGATCCGGGAGTTCGCAGCTGGGCCGGACCGATCTCGTCGTCGTCGAGGAGAAGCGCCCGTTCGTCGAGACCGCGATCCGCTCGATCCTCTTACGGCCGCCCGGGCGCTCCCGACGTCTGGGGCAAGACCGGCCCCGACGACCGCCCCCTCTTCCTCGGTCGTATGCCGACCTCCCCCCAGGTCATCGCCACCGCGCTCGCCCCCTCTTGGCCGACAGGGTCGGCCTGCAAGCCGCCCGGGACTGGATGAGCCGAAAGCAGGACGAGACACACCGACGCCTTTCTCTTCCGCGACCCCGACGGCCCGGCGCGTGCCTATTTCTGCTCCGGCTGCCGCACAACCGCTCGACGCGCACGCCGTCGGGCAGCCTCGTCGCCGCCGGTATCGGCTGCCACACCCTCGTCGTCTTCATGGCCCCGAGCAGGTGGGGATGTCGTCGGCTTCACTCCAGATGGGCGGCGAGGGCGCGGCGTGGATCGGCATACAGCCGTTCGTCTCCCCAAACTCATCTCGTCCAGAACATCGGGACGGCACCTACCACCACTCCGGCAGCCTCGCCGTCCGAGGCGAGCGTCGCCGCCGCAGCAATGTCACCTATCGCCTCCTCTACAACGGTGCGGTTGCGATGACCGGGGCCAAGACATCGTCGGTGGTATGCGATTCCCGCCCTCGCCGCCGACCTCCTCGCCGGGGGGGTCGTCCAGGTGGTCGTGACGACCGATGATCCGTCGGACTATCGCGGAGTGTCCCTTCCCGGTGGCGTGACCGTGCGTCACCGGGACGAATTGACCGACGTCCTGGCCGACCTCGCGGCGATTCCCGGCGTCACCGCCGTCATCCACGAGCAGGAGTGCGCAACCGAGTTGCGGCGCAAGCGGAAACGCGGACTGGTGGCCGCGCCGGCGTTGCGGGCCTTCATCAACGAGCGGGTCTGCGAGGGATGCGGTGACTGCGCGCGCACGTCGAACTGCCTGTCCGTCCAACCGGTCGACACCCCGTTCGGCCGCAAGACGCGGATCCACCAGGCGTCGTGCAATCAGGACTACTCGTGCTTCGACGGGGACTGCCCGTCCTTCCTCGCCGTCACGCCCGCGACCTCCGCCCGCACGGCCACGAGCCTCTCCTCCGCGCCGGATCCGTCGGACCTGCCGGAACCCGTTGAGCGCGAACACCGGTGGCCGATCGGCATCCGCCTGATGGGCATCGGCGGGACCGGAATCGTCACCACCGCCCAGGTCCCTGGCCGTGGGCGCGACGAATGCCGGTCTCCAGCGTGCGCGGGCTCGACCAATGGGCCTGTCCCAGAAGGCCTACGCCGTCGTCTCCGACCTGCGCCTGCACCACACCGCCTTCGCCGGGAGCAACAAGATCGAGCCCGGCGAGTGCGGGGTCTATCTCGGTGCGGATCTCCTCGTCGCGGCCGACCCTGTCAATCTTGAATTGACGAATCGTCAAGCCACCCTTGGCATCATCTCGACGACGAAGACCCCCACGGGAATGATGATCGCCGACCCGGCCGCAGCCTTCCCCGACGTCGGCGCCCTGCGCGACGCAATCGCCGATCGCGTTCTGCCCGAGAGTCTTTTCCTCGACGCGCGAGCCCTGACCGAGCGGTTCTTCGGCAACGACCAACTCGCCAACACCTTCCTCCTCGGGGTCGCGACCCAACTCGGTGCCTGGCCGATCGATCCAACGCATCTCGAGGAGGCCTTGGCCCAGAACGGTGTCGCCGTCGCTGCCAACATCCAGGCCTTCCGGTGGGGGCGGGCGTATGCCGCGGACCCCACCTCCCCCGCCCTGGTCGCCCACGAGGCGGCGAGTGATCCTCCTCGGGGAGGGGCGCGGCATACCGACTGGTGGCGGGCAGCGGGCCCCCACGGACGGCGAACTCGGGGCGCTGGTGGTGCGGCTGACTGACGATCTCATCGCCTATCAGGACGCCGACTATGCGCGCCGGTTCATCAGACACCTCGGCGAGGTCCACCGGCGCGGGAGCGATGCAGCCCCCGAGCGAGCCGCCGCCCTGACTGGGACGGTCGCGCGCCACCTCCACAAGCTGATGGCCTACAAGGACGAATACGAGGTCGCGCGCCTGAGCCTCGACCCTGCGCTGGACGACGCCGTCCGCGCCCAGTTCGGGGCGAACGCGGCATACGCCTTCCAGCTGCACCCGCCCATGCTGCGCGCCCTGGGGGTGAGGTCCAAGGTCGCCGTCCCGGCGGAGGTGGCCAAGCCCGCCTTCACCGCGTTGTATGCCGCGCGCCGCCCCGTGGGACGCGTCTGGACCCCTTCGGTCGCGCCGAGGTGCGTCGCGTGGAGCGCCCTGATCGAGGAGTATGTCGCGCCCTCGCCCGGGCCACGGCAGCCCTGACCCCTCGGAACGCGGACGCGGTTATCGCGCTGGCGGCCCTGCCCGACCTCGTCCGTGGCTGAGCGGGTCCAAGCTCGCCAACGTCTCGGCCTACCGCCGGGCTCTCACCGCGGCCCTGTCGGCGCTGCCCTGAGTCACCCCCCTCGCCGCATCGGGCTCGACGTGGCAGGCTGGTGACAACCCACCGAAGCCAGGAGGATCGATGTCCGTGACTGTCGATGACGACACCACACTCGCGCACGCGGTCGGGGAGACGAGCCCGCCACTGCTGACCGCGACCATCTCCGCCAACCTCGACGCGACGGTCGCCGCTCACGGCGACCGCGACGCCCCCGTGGACTGTGAGCAAAGGCATCCGCTGGACGTATGCCGAGTTCGCCGCCGAGGTCGACAAGGTCGCCCGGGCGCTGGTCGCGTCGGGATTCACGGTTGGCGAGCGCGTGGGCATCTGGGCACCTAATATGGCTCAGTGGACGGTCGTGCAGTACGCCACCGCGAAGGTGGGGCTCATCCGTCAACATCAACCCGGCCTATCGGACCCATGAGTTGCAGTTCGTGCTCAAGCAGTCCGGGGTGGCGCTTCTGGTTGCGGTCGAGCAGTTCAAGACGAGCAACTACGCCGGAATGATCGAACAGGTGCGCGGCGACTGCGCCGACCTGCGCGAGGTCGTCTATTTCGGGACTCCCGGGTGGGACGAGTTCGTGGCGCGCAGCGCTGGGGTCGAGCCAGAGGCCGTCCAGGCCATCGCCGACGGGCTGTCGGCGGACGACGCCATCAACATCCAATACACGTCCGGGACCACGGGATTCCCCAAGGGCGCCACGCTGTCGCATCTCAACATCCTCAACAACGGCTTCCTCGTCGGGGAGATCTGCCGCTACACCGAGGTCGACCGGATCTGTATTCCCGTTCCCTTCTACCACTGTTTCGGCATGGTTATGGGCAATCTCGCGGCGACCAGCCACGGCGCCTGCATGGTCATTCCGGCCCCCGGCTTCGATCCCGCCAAGACCCTTGCTGCGGTCCAGGCCGAGAAGTGCACATCGCTGTATGGCGTGCCGACGATGTTCATCGCCGAATGGGCCCTGCCGGACTTCGCGGCATACGACCTGTCCAGCGTCCGGACGGGGATCATGGCGGGCTCCCCATGTCCGGCCGAGTTGATGAAGAAGCTCATCGCGGCGGGCATCGAGGAGATGACGATCTGCTACGGGATGACCGAGACCTCGCCCGTGTCGACCCAGACGCGCACGGACGACGGCTTCGACCACAAGGTGGGAACCGTCGGGCGCGTCTGCCCGCACCTGGAGATCCGCGTCGCCGACCCACTGACCGGGGAGACCCTCAAACGTGGCGAGCCCGGGGAATTCTGCACCAAGGGCTATTCGGTCATGATCGGGTATTGGGATGAGCCCGACAAGACCGCCGAGGCCATCGTCGACGGATGGATGCGCACGGGCGATCTGGCCGTGATGGACCCGGACGGCTACGTGCGCATCACCGGCCGCATCAAGGACATGGTCATCCGCGGCGGGGAGAACATCTATCCCCGCGAGATCGAGGAGTTTCTCTACACCCCGACATCGTGGACGCGCAGGTCATCGGCGTCCCCGACGAGAAGTACGGCGAAGAGTTGTGCGCGTGGATCCGGATGCACGATGGCGCCGAGCCCCTCACCGCGGAATCGTTGCGGGCCTTCTGCACCGGGAATCTGGCGCACTACAAGATTCCCGCTATGTCAAGATCGTCGACGACTTCCCCATGACCGTGACCGGCAAGGTCCGCAAGGTCGAAATGCGCCAGGTGTCGTCGCAGGAGCTCGGACTGGGCTGACGGGCCACGGTTCGCGTCTCGTCATTCAGGCACCTCGATTCCACCCGGGCTGGCTCGCCGATGTAGTCGGGATCGGGGCCCCGACCGGTCATCCGGCCTGTATGCCGGGCCCTCGGCTACACCAACCGCGCCCCCACCCCCGCCGCCACGCTCGGCAGGGCTTCGACCGAGGGCATTGATGTAGCCGATGGTCCGCCCCGGTCAGCTATCTCGGGCGCCGGCCGTGAGTCCGCCCGTGTCGGGGGAAAGTGTGGCGGGACTAACGGCCTCCGCGAGACGAAGTGAGCGGAGGGCGTGGTGGGTCCTACGGCCTCCGCGAGACGAAGTGAGCGGAGGGCGTGGTGGGTCCTACGGCCTCCGCGAGACGAAGTGAGCGGAGGGCGTGGGATTCGAACCCACGATGACGTTGCCGCCATAGCGGTTTTCAAGACCGCCGCACTAGGCCACTATGCGAGCCCTCCCGCGAGCGCCCACGTCGTGGACGCCGCGGGGCCGAGCCCTGGGCCATCTGCCCCCGGTCCTTGGACGACCGTTGGACGTCCCGCGGGGCTAGGGTCGAGCGAGACCTCCCGAAAGGAGACCCCATGTCGAAACTCTCATTCCTCGCCGGAGCCGCGGTCGGCTACGTGCTCGGTGCCCGGGCGGGCCGGGAACGCTACGAGCAGATCGCCACCCAGGCAAACAAGATCTGGTCCAGTGACCCGGTCCAGACCAAGGTCAGCCAAGCGACGGACGCCGCGAAGACCAAGGCGGCCCCGTTCGTCGCCGACCTGGTCAGCGACGCGGCCAAGTCAACGGCGCAGAAGCTGCGCGACGTCAGGTCGGGCGGGGACTCGACCGACACGGACGAGGACCTACCGCCCACGCTCCACCGCGGGACGGACGGGAAGCTCCACGCGGAGCACCATTTCGGCCCCGGTCCCGGCAAGCTGCCGTAGGCCTTTCTCCGCGTGCTGTCCCTGACGAGGCCCCAGACCATGCTTAAGGCCCGTCACCGCCCGGACCGGACCGCGTTTGCCGCCCGACCGCTCAGATGAAGATAGCGGGGTCGCGGAAGAGGGCGTCATACGGCTCCTCGTCCGGTGCCTTCGGAAGTCGGTAGACCGCCGGAACGCCAGTGGCTATCGCGCCCGCCGGCACATCCTTGACCACCACCGAGTTGGCGCCGATCTGGGCGTCGTCCCCGACGGTCACGGGGCCGAGGATCTTGGCGCCGGCACCGACCGTCACACGATCACCGAGAGTCGGGTGCCGCTTCACGCGCTCCATCGACCGCCCACCGAGGGTGACCTGGTGATAGAGCATGCAGTCCTCGCCGACCTCGGCGGTCTCCCCGATCACCACACCCATCCCGTGATCGATGAAGAAGCGACGCCCGAGCGTGGCCCCCGGATGGATCTCGACCCCGGTGAGCGAGCGCGACACATACGCGATCAGGCGGGCGAGGGGGCGCAGCATACGGTTCCCCCACAGGGCATGAGCAACGCGGTGAAGCCAGATGGCGTGCAAGCCTGCGGAGGTGAACAGAACGACCAGCCGGGACGTCGCCGCAGGGTCGCGGCGCATCGCCGCGTCCAGGTCTTCACGGATGCCACCCCGCGCCTTGGCGAGCAGGCCGGGTGCGCCGACAGTCGGACTCACCAACATGGAAGTCACCTCGGAGGGGTCGTGACCGCCGCAGGTATGCCGCCCGCGCGGCATACGCGGATCAGTCCAGGAGATCGGAGAAGAGGATGGTGGAGAGGTAGCGCTCACCGAAGCTGGGAATGATCACGACGATCGTCTTGCCGGCGTTCTCGGGACGCGTGGCGACCTGGTTGGCCCGCCGCCAGAGCGGCACCGAGGGAGCCCGACGAGCAAGCCTTCCTCGCGGGCGGCGCGTCGGGCCCACTCCACAGCGGTGTCGGCGTTGATGTCGATGACCTCGTCATAGACGCTTGTGTCGAGGATCTCGGGGACGAAATTGGCGCCGATCCCCTGGATCTTGTGCGGCCCAGGCTGGCCACCATTGAGGATGGGCGACTCCTCCGGCTCCACCGCGATGATCCTGACGCCGGGCTTGCGCTCCTGAGGACCTGGCCGACGCCGGTGATCGTCCCCTGGTGCCGATGCCCGCGATGACGATGTCGACCGTGCCGTCGGTGTCCCGCCAGATTTCCTCGGCCGTGGTCTTGCGGTGGATGGCCGGGTTGGCCTCGTTGGCGAACTGGCGCGCGAGGATCGCTCCGTCGCGCTCGGCGACGATCTCGTCGGCGCGGTTGACCGCGCCCTTCATGCCTTCGGACCCCGGCGTGAGGATGAGTTCCGCGCCGAATGCCCGCAGCAGCGCGCGACGTTCCTTGCTCATCGTCTCGGGCATGGTCAGGACCACGGTGTAGCCCCGGCAGCACCGACCATGGCGAGGGCGATGCCGGTGTTGCCGGAGGTTGCCTCGACGATGGTCCCGCCCGGCTGAAGTGCCCCAGACTGCTCGGCGGCGTCGATGATCGAGACACCGATTCGGTCCTTGACCGAGTTCGCGGGGTTGTAGAACTCGAGCTTCGCCGCGACCGTCGCCTCACTGTCGATGATGCGGTTGATGCGCACCAACGGGGTGTTGCCTATCAGCTTGGTGACGTCGTCGTAAATGGGCACGGGGAGAACTCCTGGGACTCGACAAGGCGGAAGCGTGTGTTATGCACGACCCAACACCGAGTTATGCTATCTCATTCCCCGGAGCCGCCGAGACGCCGTCCGCAGCCCGCCGGAACCGCCCGGTCCGTGAGATCGCCCACGTGACATCTTTGACACTGGTCACAGCATCCTCGGGCGACCCACCCTCTGCGTAGACTGCCGAGAGATCCCTGGTCGCCGCCTCGGCCCCAGGGCGCGTCGATGCCGGGCCCCTGACGGGCAGGTTGGAGTGTCACGTGCGCGTCGTGCTGATCCTTGGGCTCCTGCTCAACCTCATCGCGTTGCCCATCGTCATACGCCGGATCGTCTGGCTGTTCCGCCTCATCACCAGTGGCCAGCCCGCCCCGGACCGCCTGGACGGCGCAAGCGGGCGCGTCGGGACGGCGATCAAGGGCGAACTGACCGAGGTCTTCGGTCAGCGCAAGCTGCTGAAGTGGACCGCCCCCGGTCTGGCCCACTTCTTTGTGTTCTGGGCGTTCATGATCCTCTCGACGGTCTACATCGAGGCCTATGGCGCGCTCTTCAAGCCGGACTTCGAGATCCCGATCATCGGCAAGTGGCGCATCCTCGGCTTCGCCCAGGACACCATCGCCCTGTGCGCCCTCGTGGCCATCGCCGTCTTCGGCATCATCCGCTACACCAACTCCCCCGACAAGCTCGGCCGGCAATCCCGCTTCCGCGGAAGCCACATCGGCGGTGCCTGGCTGGTGCTCTTCTTCATCTTCAGCGTCCTGTGGACGATGTTCCTCTTCCGGGGAGCCGCCTCGGCGCTGGGCAACTACACCAACGAGGGCGCCTGGGTCTCGCAGGCCATCGGTCGGTGGATGCACGGGTGGAGCCACGGCCTCCTCGAATTCCTCGAAGGGCTCGGCCTCCTCCTGCACATCGGCGTCATGCTTGCCTTCCTCATCGAGGTCGTCCACAGCAAGCACCTCCACATCTTCGCCGGGCCGATCAATGTCGCGTTCAAGCGGCCGCCGGTCGCGCTCGGTCCGGCCCAGCCGCTCATGGTCGCCGGCAAGCCGGTGACGATGGAGGACCTCGAGGAGATGGAGGAGGAGCCGGTCCTCGGGGTCGGCAAGATCGAGGACTTCACCTGGAAGGCGATGCTCGACTTCGCGACGTGCACCGAATGTGGCCGCTGCCAGAGCCAGTGCCCGGCGTGGAACACCGAGAAGCCCCTCTCGCCCAAGATGCTCATCATGAACCTCCGGGACCACGCCTTCCAGAAGGGGCCGTGGATCCTCGCCGCGGAGGAGGCCCGCGAGGGCCTGTCCGACAAGGTCAAGGCCGAGGTCGAGCGTCCGCTCGTCGGTGAGACCGAGGGTGACCCGACCCACCCGGACGGCGGCGCGGTCATCGACACCGAGGTGCTCTGGTCCTGCGTCACCTGTGGTGCCTGCGTCAACCAGTGCCCCGTCGACATCGAGCACGTCGACCACATCATCGAGATGCGCCGCTACCAGACGTTGGTCGAGAGCGCCTTCCCCAGCGAACTGGCCAGCCTCTTCAAGAACATGGAGAACAAGGGCAACCCGTGGGGGATGTCCGCCCGGGCCCGGATGGACTGGGCCAAGGACCTGCCCTTCGACGTTCCGGTCGTCGGTGGCGACATCGAGACCTTGGACGAGGTGGATTACCTCTTCTGGGTCGGGTGCGCCGGAGCGTTCGAGGACCGGGCCAAGAAGACCACCCGCGCGGTGGCGGAGTTGCTGCATACGGCCGGGGTGTCGTTTGCCGTCCTCGGCGACGGCGAAACCTGCAATGGCGACTCCGCGCGGCGCGCCGGCAACGAGTTCCTCTTCCAGATGCTCGCCCAGCAAAACATCGAGGTGCTCGGGGAGTTCAACGCCACGCGCATCGTCGTCACCTGCGCCCACTGCTACAACACCCTGAAGAACGAATACCCGCAGTTCGGCGGCAAGTACGAAGTCGTCCACCACACCCAGTTGCTCAACCGGCTGGTGCGCGAGCGCAAGCTCATCCCGGTGGCGCGGCCCGCGGACACCCCGACCGCGAGCACGGCCAAGAGCGTGGCCTCGACCGCCGACACGGTCACCTATCACGACCCGTGCTACCTCGGCCGGCACAACCAGGTCTACGCCCCGCCGCGCGAACTCATCCAGGCCCTCCCCGGGGTGTCGCTCAAGGAGATGCCGCGCAACTCCGACACCTCCTTCTGCTGCGGCGCCGGCGGCGCGCGCATGTGGATGGAGGAGAAGATCGGCACCCGGATCAACGTCAACCGGACCGACGAGGCGCTGGCCACGGGCGCCCAGCGGATCGCGATCGGCTGTCCCTTCTGCCGCGTCATGCTCTCCGACGGTCTGGTCGAGCGCCAGAGCGAGGGCCTCTTCGAGCAGGTCGAGGTCGTCGATATCGCCCAGATGCTGCTCGCCGCGGTCAAGCGGGCGGACGAGCCGGTCGGTGCCTGACGGCCCGGCTTAGGCCAGGAAGGCCGTCACCTCTGCGGGGTGACGGCCTTCTGGTTTGTATGCCGCCACTGCGCCTCGTCCTTGTCCACCAGCCGCGCCCGCACCCCCTCGACGAAGTCCCCGTCGCGCATCATCGCGCGCGCGATTCGGCGGTCGGTCGCCAAGGCCGCCACGACGTCGGGCTCGGCTCGGGCGGCCCGCACCCGGGCAAGAGCCACGGCGACGGACAGCGGGGAACGGCCACGCAGAAGAGTGGCGCACTCCCGGGCCCGCGGGTCCGGGTGGGTTTCGAGCCGATGGAGTATGCCGACCGCCTCCTCCCCCGGACCGACCGCCGCCTCCTCATCGGCGGCGGGGGCGGCGGCTGGGGCCGCCGGGGCCGCTGCGGCGGCCGTCGGGGCGAAACAGGGGTCGATCCAAGTCCGGTCCGCCTCCAGGCGGGACGGACCCTCGTCGTCGAGCTGGAGGCTGGCGCCGTCGGGGACCGGACCGGGCCGACCGATCTGAGTACGCGCGACCACGAGCGCCTCGGCGGGATCGCACCCCCCTTCCAAGGCCGCCAGGGCCGCGGCGAGGGCGGCTGGGGCGAGCAGGTGGTCGGTGAGGTCGGCATACCGACCGCTGGTGGCGTCGATGGTGGCCCCGGTGAGGGCGAGATAGGTGCCGGTCTCCCCCGGCGCCCGGGCGAGCCGATGGGAGATGCCGGCGTCCGGGAAGAAGCCGATCCCGGTCTCTGGCATCGCAAATCGGGTGTCGGGCGTGGCCCACCGGTGGGCGGCGTGGGCGCTGAGCCCGAGGCCACCGCCCATGACGTAGCCGTGCTGGAGCGCGACGACCGGTTTGGGGTAGGTGGCCACGAGTTCGATGAGGTCGTACTCGCGCTCCCAGAACCGGGCGGCCGCCTCGAAATCGCCCGCGAGGATGGCGGCCCGGGCGGCGACGACATCGCCCCCGGCGCAGAACGCCCGCTCGCCGGCCCCGGCAAGGGTGACCACACGCACGGAGGGGAGTGCGCGCCATACGGTCAAGTGGGCGATCAGGTCCTCGACGACGTCCTGGGTGAGGCTGTTCAGGGCCTTCGGCCGGTCGAGCAGGACCTGACCAACGCCGCCCGGTGAGACGCGGTAACGCACCGGAGCGCCCGAGGTGGCGTCGCCCATGTCAGCCCGCATCCGCCATGAGCGCGGCGAGCTTGGCTCGCGAGGTGATGTCGAGGCGACGGTAGATCTGGAAGAGATGGTTGTCGACCGTGCGCGGGGACAGGAAGAGCGTTTCGGCAATCTCCTTGCTCGTCAGGCCGCGACCGACGAGTTCGGCAACGGCGAGCTGGGCCTTGGTCAAGGTCGCCGCGAGGCCCGACGCTGCCGCCTCCTCGCCGGTGCCGTCCTCGAGCCGGCCGGCCTCCTTGATGCCGGACTCGGTCAGCGCGCCAGCGGCCACCCAGGAGCCGGCGGAGCGGGGCGGGGGCAGACGGCTCTCATCGAACCCCGGTCGCGGGCGGCGCACCGCACCGAGGTGGGCGCGCAGCGCATTGGCCGCCCCGGTGAACCGGCCCGCGCGACCGATGTTGGGGTGGCCGGGGTTGGGCTGGCCGGTGTTGGAGTGGCCGGTGTTGGTGCGGCCGGTGCTCGGGTGGGCGGTGTTGGGGTGGGAGGTCGCCGTCCGGGGGGTGTCGGGGCCCCTGCCGATGAGGGCGGCGGCGAGCCCGTCGAGCGCATCGGCGACCCGCAGCGGCATCGGGCAAGCGCTGGCGTGGCGGACGGCCGCGGCATACGAAGTGCGCGCCTGCGCGTCGTCCCCGGCAGCGAGCAGAGCGTCGCCGAGAACGATGCGCGCCTCGACCCCGTCGCGTTCGAGTCGCGCGCTGTCGGCGAGGACGACGATGTCGGCGGCGAGCCCGGCCGCGCGCATCGGCTCCCCGGACGCGAGGATGTCGCGCGCATGCTGCAACTGATAGCCTAGCCGGATCGCCCAGGGCAGGGACTCGGGCTGGGGTTCCAGCACTGCCGGCGCACCGGTGACGCGACGGTGCAGGACGTCGGCGAGGAGAGCGATCCGGTCCTCGGCCAGGCCCAACGCCTCCTCGCGAGCCCCCCGCGCGATCGCGGCCGCCTCGAGCTCCCGGCCTTCCTCCCAGGCGATCTGGCCGCAGAGGATCCGCGCGGCGATGGCCAGCCAGCGCTCCTCGGCCGGCGGCGGACCGTCGACAATCCGTGCCGAAAGGGACTGGGCCGCATCGAGGTTTCCCTCACTCACCTCGACGTCCATGAGCGTTCGCGCGGCCTGACGCAGCACATAGCTGTCCTGAACTCCCGACTCGAGGATCGAGGCCGCCTCGGCCCGCGCGCGTTCGAGCTGACCGGCGTCGAGATAGACCTCGGCGCGGATCGAGGCTGTCCTCGCGAGCTGGACGTCGGGGTCCGAGGCGCGCCGGGCCGGCTCTTCGGCGAGATCGAGGAAGCGAAGCCCCTCGAAGGTGCCCCGGACTTCGGAGGCACAGATCCCGGCGCGGCGGGCGACCTGGGCCCCGATCTGGGACGGGCCGGGGCCGGAGTCGAGGGCGAGTTCGAAGAGCGCGAGGGCCTCCCGGGGCTTCATCGCGACATAAAGCGCGCTGAACGCGCGGTTCGCCAGGTGGTAGCCGAGGCCAGCCAGGTCCGGGCGCGCACACGCGGCGCGGACCGCGGCATACACGATGTCCAGGTCGGCGAGCCAGGGCTCATCACCCGAGCCATCCTGATCGCTGGCCGGCAACGTCGCGTCGGCCCAGCGGATCAGGCCGTCCTCGGCGAGCGCGACCTCTCCGGCAAGCGCAGGCCAGCTCGCGGGCGTGCAGGCGCACGGGCGCGAGCATGCCGACGCGCTCATCGCTGCCGAGTTCGACCAGGCCATGGCGCTCCAGCAAGGCGACGGCCCCGATCGCGACCGCCCGTCGGGTGTCGAGCAGATGGGCCACGACATCGACGCCGACCGGGGCCGGTAGGACACCGATGAGACGGTAGGCCTTCTGCGACAACGGATTCACCATCGCATAGGACGCGGCGACGACGCCCCCGAGGGTGTCCTCCGGGACGACCGCGTCGAGACCGGCCAGGGCCGCCTGCACCGCGAACTGTTCGATGAGCAGGGGCAGCCCGCCGCTGGCGTCGAGGAGTGCCCGAACGACTCGCTCGTCGCGGTCGAGGTCGACCAGATCGCCGCCGGCCGCGGCGAGCCTGCTGACGAAGAGTTCCACGGCCGGGCCGTCCAACGGCTGTCCGGCCCGCGGCACCGGCAACGGCGGGACCCGCAGCTGCGCGCCCCCGATCGCGAGCGGGCGCGTCGTGGTCAGGACGAATCGGGCGTCGGACGTCGTGGCCAGCAGGGACGTCACCAGCTCATCGAGGGCACGAGGACTGGACTCGTCGAGGCCGTCGAGGACGAGGACGTGCTCGCCGTCGTCCAGGGCCCGTTTGAGCGCGAACGAGGCCGTGTCGCCCGGTGCGGTGTCGGGGTCGAGGACGGCGAGAGAGTCGGCCACGATGTCCTCGATCGTGCTCCCGGGCGCGACGGTCACCCACGCGACCGAGCCCCGTCCCGCGACCGTATGCCGCGCCAACAGGGTCTTGCCCACCCCCTGCGGACCCACCAACGAGACCAGTCGGTCGACGGCCAGGTCCCGGCGGGCACGCGTGATCAAGTCACGACGACCCAGGCACGGGGGGAGCATTCACTCAGGCTAGCGGAGGCCGGAAATGAGTGAAATTACCGATGTGGCGAGGCAGGCGCTCCGGGCAGAGTGGGGTTCACCGCCGGTACCAGCGTCGAATTCCCAGCCTCGACGAGCCGGATCGAAGCTTCGGAGGGACGAGCTTCGCTCCAGGTGCCGGTGGCTGGCCGCACCACCGGGGGGCCAGTGCGGCACCGCCAAGGGCGGCTCGATCCACCGGATCGAGCCGCCCTTTGGTGCCCCCCCGGGCGCCCCGGGCCGAATAGCGGTCCTCCATGCTCAGCTTGCGCGAAGGATCGAGCGGTCCCTTTGGTGCGCCCTCCGGGCCCCCGCCCGTCGGCGAGGCGCAGACCAACCCACTGCCGGCGCGCAGCTCACGGCTCGTGACCGGGTCAGGCCAGGCCCCCCTTCGTCAGGAAGCCCTTCGCCACCGTGGCCGGGTCGGCCTTGTCGACGTCCACCTGCTTGACGAGATCCGCGAGGGTGGCCGTCGTCAACGCGGTGGAGACGGCGTCGAGGACGGCACTGATCGCCGGGGTGTCCTTGGACGCCGCGATCAGCGGAACGACATTCTGCGAGCCGAAGAGGCGCTTGTCGTCGGTGAGGGTGACGAAGCCGTTGGCCGCGATCGCGGGGTCGGTGCTGAAGATATTGGCGGCGTCGACTTGGCCGTTCTTCAACGCCTGGACAAGTTGCTGGCCCTTGAGCGGACGGAACGTCTTGAAGGTCACGCCATAGGTCTTGGCCAGGCCGGGGATGCCCTGCGGACGGGTCTGGAACTCCGGCGGTGCTCCCAGCGTCAGGTCGCCGGCGACGGCGGCGAGGTCGGCGATGCTGCTCAGCTTCAGCTTGTCGGCGGTCGCCTTGGTGACATTGATCGAGTCGTTGTCCTCGGCCGCCGACTTGGTGAGCAGCGTGAACTGGGCGGGGACGAGGCGTTGGAGCGCGGCATACACCTTGTCGGGGTCGGTCTCGCTGAAGGTGTTGTCGTAGTAATAGGCGCGCGCACCGGTGTATTCGGGCACAAGGTCGACGGACCCGTCCTGGAGGGCCTTGAGATAGATCTCGCGGGCACCGATGTTGAGCTTGGTGGTGGCGGTGATCCCCTTGGCCGTCAAGGCCCCGGCATAGATCTCGGCCAGCAACTGGCTTTCGGAGAAGTCGGCCGAGCCGACGACGATCGGGCCGGCGGACGAGCCACTGGCGGTGGAGGTGCCGGAGGTCGCCGTGGACGACGAGGCCAGCGGGTCGCCGCCGGAGCCGCACGAGGCGAGCAGGCCGACGCCGGCGATGCCGACGACGATCCGGGTGAGGTGGCGTGGCATGAGGGCTCCTTGGGTCGGATGCGCTGCTCGGGTGACGCGGGTCGCGTGGGCCCGTTGGGGTGACCGGTCAACGCCGGTGGGTGCGAGATCCTTCCCGATCCTGGCCAGCGGGCACGTCGACGGTCGTGCCATGCGGTGGGTCCGGGCCTGCGTCGGGGCGGTCGGACCTGCGTTTTCGCCGGCCGGGCGGGAGCAGTCCGGGACTCGCCGCGAGCCGCTGGAGGGCGGCCATCACGAGATCGGCAACAAGCGCCAGGCCGGAGACGAGGACGGCGCCGCCGGCCATGACGGCATACCGGCCCGAGGCGAGACCGTCGATGAGATAGCGACCGAGACCGCCCAACCCGACGTAGGCGGCGATGGTCGCCGTCGCGACAACCTGCAGCACCGCGGAGCGCAGACCCGAGACCAGCAACGGCAGGGCCAGCGGGACCTCGACCTTGCGGAGGACCTGGGGGCCGGTCAAGCCCATCCCCCGCGCCGCATCACGGACGGCGGGATCGACCGCCTCGACTCCGGCATACGCCCCCGCGAGGATTGGCGGGATCGCCAGGAGAACGAGCACGAGGATGCTGGGCACGGTGAACGCGAGATCACCCGTGACGTGCGGCCCGAGCCAGAGGGAGGTGGCGAACAGGAGCCCGATGGTCGGGACGGCCCGAGCGGCATTGGCGGCCGAGATGAGCCACCGTCCGCGGCCGGAATGCCCCGACCACAGTCCCAGCGGGATCGCGATCGCGGCGGCAATGAGGATGACCACGGCGCTATAGCCGAGGTGCTCGCCGAGGCGCGACGAGATGCCCCCCGCGCCGCGCCAATTGGCGGGATCGGTCAGCCAGGACCACACGCTCGCGATCACGGGGACCGCCACGGGGTCAGGAGCCGGGCCGTCCCGACGACGACGAGATCGAAGACGAGGGCCAGCAACAGTGCGGCGACGATGCCGGTGAGGAGCTCACCGGCGATCGCACGGTTGTAGCCGTCGGTCAGCAGCGAGCCGAGTTGGGCGACACCGATGAGCGAGGCGATGCTGACGATGCTGACATTGCTGACGGCGGCGACCCGGAGGCCAGCGGCGATGACGGGAATCGCGAGCGGGAGTTGGACCTGCCACAGTCGCCGGAATCTCCCGAAACCCATGGCCGTTGCCGCCGCGTCGACATCGGCGGGCACCGAGCGCAGCCCGTCGACGACGGTGCGAACCAGGAGCGCCACCGTGTAGACCGTCATCGCGACGACGACATTGATCGGATCGAGGATGCGGGTGCCGAGGACCAGCGGCATGAGGATGAAGAGCGCCAGCGAGGGAATGGTGTAAAGCAGCCCGGTCCCGACGATGGTCACCGGCGCGAGGGCCGGAACGCGATGGGCGACCCACCCGAGCGGGATGGCGACGAGAAGCCCGAGGAGCAGCGGGATGCCGGCCAGGAGCGTATGCCGCCACGTCAGACTCGCGATGACCCCCAGGTGGTCCAGGGCCCAGGTCACGGCGCACCTCCGCCAGCGGCGGACTCGGCTCGCTGGGCCTCGATCGCGGCGATGACGTCGCTCGGTGTCGCGGTGCCGACGACCCGGCCCTCGTCGTCGACGACGACGCCACGCCCGCTCGGGCTGGACAGGGCCGCATCGAGCGCGGCGCGCAGGGACCCGCCGGCGCTCGCGAGCGTCCCCCCGAGGGCCAGCGACGAGCGATCCACCGGGCCGGGATGCCGGGCGGTGTCGAGCCACCCGAGGGGGCGGCCGTCGTCGACGACCAGCACCCAGCCCTCCCCCGCCCCGACGGTGCTGCCCAGTGCGACGGTGCGTTCGGGCCGGACGGGGAGGGTGGCAGCGACGAACCCGAGGGCGCGATAGCCGCGGTCACGCCCGACGAATCCCGCCACGAAATCGTCGGCCGGGTGGGCAAGCAACTGCGCGGGCGGCGCGAGCTGGGCCAGTCGCCCCCCGACCCGGAGCACCGCAACCTGGTCGCCGAGCTTGATGGCCTCGTCGATGTCGTGGGTGACGAAGAGGATGGTCTTGCCCAGGTGGGACTGAAGGCGCAGGAACTCCTCCTGCAACTGGTCCCGCACCACCGGGTCGACCGCCGAGAACGGCTCGTCCATGAGCATCACCGGAGGATCGGCCGCGAGCGCGCGGGCCACCCCGACCCGTTGCTGCTGCCCACCGCTGAGGGCCGCGGGATAGCGCCGGCCGAGAGCGGCGGGGAGGCCGACCAGCTCGATGAGCTCGCGGGCCCGGGACAGGGCTTTCGCGCGATCCCAGCCGAGCAGCAGCGGCACGGTGGCGATATTGCGCTCGACCGTCTGGTGGGGGAAGAGGCCACCGTGCTGGATGACGTAGCCGATCCCCCGCCGCAGCCGGGCGGGGTCCATCGACGCGGTGTCGACGCCGTCGATGGTGATCCGGCCGGAGGTCGGCTCGATCATCCGGTTGACCATGCGCAGCGTCGTCGTCTTGCCACACCCGGACGGTCCGACGAGGACGGTGATCGCCCCGGTGGGGGCCTCGAGGGTGAGGTCGTCCACGGCGGGGGAGGCATCGGCATACGCCTTGGTCACGGCCTCGAAACGGATCATGACTGCCTCTCCCGGGTGGTGTGATCACCGTAACCGAGCCCGCCGACAACCGCCCGACCAGCGAGGATGCCGTTCAGTCCGGGCCTCAATCGGGTGCTCAGTCGGGGGCGCGGAGACCCTCGGCGACGAAGGTCGCGACGCGCTCATGCCAGTAGCCCGACCACGGAGTCATCGCGTGCAGCGAGAGGGCGACGAGATCGAGTTGGACCCGGACGCCGCGGGCGAGGAGGGACTCGGCATACCTCCTGGTGGCGCGGGGAGAGGTGACCACATCGGCGCTGCCGTGCATGAGCAGGACCGGCAGTCCGGGACGACCGAGCGGAGCATCGCTCCGATCGATCCACGGCGCGAGCCCGACGACGAGCGCGACGCCGGGATCCTCGGCGAGGCGAAGCGCGACCCGCCCGCCCATGGAATGACCGACCACCCCGACGGGTATGCCGCCCCACCGGTCGCGGACGATACCGAGGGCGTGCCTGGCGTCGGCGAGGGGATCGGCGGACGAGCCGTTCCATCCCCGGACCCGGTTGCGGACCCGGACCACGGCGAGCCGTCCCTGACCGGCCGACGCGATGCGACGGGCGATGGGGATCATCCGCGCCGGGGCCAGATCGGTCCGCCCGACGGGATGGCTACTGGACACCTGACCGCCGTGGAGGACCAGGACGACGCCCGCAGGGTCGGGCGGTGCCGCTACCCAGACCAGACCGGGCGCGGCGGGTGGGGTCGGCATCCGGCTCAGAGGGGGGTTTTGTGGAAGTTCTGGAAGGAGCGGCTGGCTGTCGGGCCGCGTTGCCCTTGGTAGTGCGAGCCGTAGGCAGCACTGCCGTACGGATTCTCGGCGGGACTGGAGAGGCGGAAGAAGGCGAGTTGGCCGATCTTCATCCCAGGCCAGAGCATGATCGGGAGGGTTGCGACATTGGAGAGTTCGAGGGTGACGTGCCCGGAAAATCCCGGGTCGACGAACCCGGCGGTCGCATGGGTGAGCAGTCCGAGGCGGCCCAGGCTCGACTTGCCCTCGACGCGGGCGGCCAGGTCGTCGGGCAGGCTCACGGACTCCAACGTGCTGCCGAGGACGAACTCCCCCGGGTGCAGGACGAAGCCCTCACCGGCGTCGACCTCGACGAGCCGGGTCAGGTCGGGCTGGTCCGTCGCCGGGTCGATGACGCGGTACTTGTGGTTGTCGAAGAGCCGGAAGTACTTGTCGAGCCGCACATCGACGCTGCTCGGCTGGATCATCGCGGGATCCCAGGGGTCGAGGACGACGCGGCCGTGGTCGATCTCGGCGCGGATGTCGCGGTCGGAGAGCAGCACGACGTCAACCTAGTCGTTCGGACGCGAGCACCGGGGAGGGATGTCGGGAACGGCGAGTGGTCGGCATACGTCAAGGGGGTATGCCGACCACTCGCCTCCCCGCCGCCCTCACCCTCGCCGCGACCCTCCTGGTGGCCGCCTGCGGCAGCACGACGTCCGGCGCCTCGGGGACGCCCTCGTCCGCCTCGTCGTCCCCGGCCACCTCGACGCCGGCATCGACGTCGTCCCCGGCGTCCTCGGCGACCCTGTCCGCCGTCCCCGCCCAAGGGGAGGTCGTCGGGGTCGGGACCGTGCTGGAGAAGGGCAGCGAGGGGGCGATGGTGTGCTTCGGGGTGCTCGACTCCCTGCCGCCGCAGTGCTCGGGCCCGCGGCTGATCGGGTGGGACTGGGCCACGGCGCCCGCGCCCGAACAGCGGGACGGGGTCCGCTGGGGGGAGTACGCCGTGACCGGGACCTGGGACGGCCGTGCCCTGACGCTGACGACGCCGGCGGTGACGCGGGCGGCATACGAGCAGAAACACCCGACCCCAAGGCCCGGCAACGCCTTCCCGACGCCCTGCGCGGAACCCGCTGGCGGGTGGGCGGTCGTCGATCCCGCCACGACGACGGCGGTGACGCAAACGGAGGCGATCACCGTGGCCCAGGGGCTGCCCGGTTTCGGCGCCCTCTGGGTGGACTCCTCACGCAATCCCGCGGCGGCCGATCCCAACGCCGACGGGGACGGCGCGAACAACCCCAAGAAGCTCATCCTCAATGTGAGGGTGACCCAGGGTCGGGATGCCGCCGAGGCGGCCTTGCGCAAGGTCTGGGGCGGGATGCTGTGCGTCACCGAGGGTGGGCGCACCGAGACGGACCTCCTCGACACCCAGGCCGCGCTGGCCCAGACGCCGGGGCTCGTGTCCTCCAGCGTCGACGGTGTGACGAGCGTGATCGACCTGCAGGTCCTCTTTGACGACGGGTCGCTGCAGCAGCGGATGGACCAGACCTATGGGCCCGGGTTCGTGCGCGTGACCTCCGCCTTGCTCCCCGCGTCCTGACCGGGACCTGGCCGTATGCCGCCCGCGAACCCGAGCGTGGTGACCCTGGGTTAGAATCTCTGGGCGCCGCCGGGCACGTCCCGTCGGCCGCTGCCGATGTAGCTCAATGGTAGAGCGCCAGCTTCCCAAGCTGGACACGCGGGTTCGATTCCCGTCATCGGCTCTCAACGAATCCGCCGGCGTGGCTGGCCGGCCTTGGGCGAACCCTCGGCTCCATCAATGCCCCCAGATCAATGCCCCCAGCGACGACACTCCCCCGCTCACGACGTCGCCCTGGCCCGCATTGCTGTAGCCCGGGGTCCGCTTTCTTGCGGGACGGGGCGCAGGAGGGCCTCGGCGCCGCTGACTAGGAGGTCGATGACCACCCCGGCCTGCGCGTCGCTCCGGGGCACGGCGAGGGTGGAGCCGAGGCCGTCGATCATTCCCTGCAGCAGGCGCGCGGCATCCCGGACGGGCACCACCGGCTCGAAGACCCCCGAGGAGGCGCCCCGGGCGATGACGTCGGCCAAGGACCCCAGCCACAGGGCGTCGACCTCGTCGGCGTCCCGCGCGAGGTCGGGGTCGCGGGCGGCGGCGTGAAGATACTCCAGCCACAACGCCCACCCGTGCGCCCGGACGACCGCGTCTCGGGCGACCGATCGCTCGATCATGGCCACGATCCACGCCCACGGGTCGGCGTGGCCGTCCAGGGCCGTGAGGAGGTCGTCCAACTCCAGCCGCACCTTGCGACACAGGGCGGCTCGCCGCAGCGCATCGAGAGTGGGATAGCGGTGCTGGACGCTGGCGACCGGAACGCCGCTGGCGTCGGCAACATCGCGATATCGCAGGCCCTGATACCCCCTGGCGACTAGCGCCCGGGCCGCGCCGTCGAGAATCACGGCATCGGTATGCACGCGCGGCCGCCCCGCGCGACCGGCACCCTCCCGCCTCGGGCGACCAGCACCCTCCCGCCCCGGGCGATCGAACCCGCTCGCCCGGCGATCACTCATCGACCGCCCGAACCTGCCGGGCGGCGCGCAGCCCGCTCAGATACGCCCCATGGGCGGTCGCGAAGAGCGATCGATGCGTCGCCTCGCCGGCGAAGAACACCCGCCCGGCGATCGGGCCGGCGAGGTCGTTGCGCATCTGCGGGCGGGAGCCGAGGGCATTGAACGAATACGACCCGTAGCTGAACGGATCCCGACTCCACCGCGGGATCTGCCATCCGACCGGATCGGGGATGCGCGCGCCATACATCGTCCTCAGCACCTCCATGGCCTCGGCGACGATCCGGGCGTCGGTCCACGTCTCGGCGCGCGCGGCATACGCCCCACCGAGGAACCCGCACACCAGCGGCTGACCGGTGAGCCGGGAGGCGTTGAGCCACTGGTGGAAGCGACCTCGCTCGTCGGTGTCGGCGACGTGCTCGATCCAATCGGTGGTGTCCCAGAACGTGTCCGGGAATCGCAGCCACACCTTGGTCAGTGTCCCGCTGCCCATCCCGAGAGCGCGGACGGCGGCGCGTTTGCGCGGGGGAAGTGCCGGGTGGAACTCGATCGCTGCGTGCTTGAGCACCCCGAGCGGCACGGTGACGATGACGCGCGCCGCCGCGATCACCTCGTCGTCGGTGTGGACCCGCACGCCGTTCGCGAGGCGATCGACGCGCCGAACGACCGCACCGAGGCGGATGTCGAGGCCGTCGGCGAGATACCCGACGAGCCGGTCGTAGCCGTGCGGGAGAACGACATCGAGGCCCTCGAATCCCCCCATGCTGTCCCAGTACCACGCGGACAACTGCGCCGAATCCCCGGCGAACTCGTCGTCCGCCAGGCTGACGATGTGGTGGTTCGCCAGGCGTTGTTGGGCCTCGTCCAGGGTGGCCAAGCCAATGGAGCGCTCGAGATGCCCACGCAAAGCGGTGTCCCGGGGAAGGGCGTATCCCCGCCGGATTCCCGCCTCGATCCGGCGCAGCATCCGGTCGTATGCCGATCCCGCCCCCGTCGGGATTCGCCCCAGCCGCGCGTCGTACGTGACGGCGCTGTCGTAGTCCGTCGAGACCATGGTCAAACCCGCCTGGGTGGCCACCGCGGTGAGCGGGTTGCCGTCGCGTTCGTGAATCCACGACGCGCCCAGCTCGACCGGCAGGTCGGGCCAGATGCGGCTGGTGTGGATCCGGCCGCCGATCCGGTCGCGGGCTTCGAGGACGGTCACGGCATACCCCTGATCGGCCAGGGACCGGGCGGCGGCGATGCCGGCGATCCCCGCACCCACCACGAGGACGCGGCGGGAGGGGTCGGCGGTCGCGGCGGCGACACCGAGCCCGGGCGCCAGCGCGGAGACGCCGAGCACGGAAGCGGACACGAGCGCACGTCGGGTGAGGGGCATGGGACCTCCGGTCGCCGAACCGAACAATAATGGTATGACGATATGGTAATCCCTCGCCGCCCCGTCGCCCGCCGCGCTGTCGGGCGTGCGTGGTTGAGTGAACCCATGGACGATCCGGTCGCTCTCCTGGTCACCTCCCTGCCCGAGGGGGTCGTGGTGACCGACCCGACGGTCATGGAGAAGTACCGCCACGACTGGGCGCGCGACCCCAACGCCGGCCGACCCCGCGCGGTGGTGCGCCCGACCACCGCGGATCAGGTCCAGGCGACGGTGCGGTGGGCGGCGGCATACGGCATCCCGGTGGTGCCGCGCGGGGCGGGATCGGGCCTCTCCGGCGGCGCATCGGCGGTCGACGGCGGCATCGTGCTGACCCTGGAACGACTGCGGCACATCGAGATCGACACCGAGAACCGCGTCGCGATCGTCGAGCCGGGCGCGTTCAACGCCGAGGTCAAGGCCGCCGCCCGCGCGCACGGTCTGTGGTATCCCCCCGACCCCAGCTCGTTCGAGATCTGCTCGATCGGCGGCAATGTGGCGACCAATGCCGGCGGCCTGTGCTGCGTGAAGTATGGCGTCACGGTCGACTACGTCATGGGCCTGGACGTCGTCCTGGCCGACGGTCGGCTGGTCACGCTCGGTGGGCGCCGGATCAAGGACGTCGCGGGCCTGCCCCTGACCAAGCTGTTCGTCGGGTCGGAGGGCACTCTGGGCATCGTCACCCGGGCGATCCTGCGGCTCGTGCCGCTTCCCGAGGCACCGGCGACGCTCGTGGCCACCTTCCCCACGGTGAGCGCGGCGGCGACCGCCGTCCTCGCCGTATGCCGCCGCGCCCGCCCCTCGATGGTCGAACTCATGGACCGGGCGACGATCAACGCGGTCGAGGACTATCGCCCGATGGGGCTGGACCGGACGGCCGGCGCGCTGCTGCTCATGCAGTCCGATGCCCACCCGACCGCCCGTGGTGCCGAGATCGAGGCGATGTCGCAGGTATGCCGCGCCGCCGCCGCCGACTCCGTCTTCACCACCGAGGATCCCGACGAGGGCGAGTTGTTCGTCCAGGCGCGACGGCTCGCCTTCCCCGCGACCGAGGCGCGCGGGTCGCTGCTGTTGGAGGACGTCGGGGCTCCGCTGACGGAGCTTCCCGGGTTGCTCGCCGACGTCGAGGCGATCGGCGCACGGTATGCCGTGGAGATCTGCACGGTCGCCCACGCCGGCGACGGCAATACGCACCCGATCATCGTCGTGCCGCCCGGTGACGACGCGGCCGCCGCGCGGGCGGAGGAGGCGTTCGCCGCGATCATGGCCGCCGCCATCCGGCGCGGGGGGACGATCACGGGTGAGCATGGCGTGGGCCGCCTCAAGCGCGCCGCCCTGCCCGACCAGCTCGGCCCCGACGTCATGGAGCTGACGCTGCGGATCAAGGCCGCCCTCGACCCGCAGGGAATCCTCAACCCGGGCGCGGGTTTCTGACCCCGGTCACGCTCTCTCCGCGTGCCCTGGTGCTCACGGCCGGGGACTCACCAGGGGTGGGGCGCGTAGTCCTTGAGGAAGACGCCGAACAGGTCCTCACCGGCCTCGCCGCGCACGATCGGGTCGTAGACCCGCGCGGCACCGTCGATGAGGTCGAGGGGCGCGTGCCACCCCTCGGCGGCGATCCGCAGCTTCTCGGCGTGCGGGCGTTCGTCGGTGATCCAGCCCGTATCCACCGCGGTCATGAGGATGCGGTCGGTCGTGAACATCTCCCGCGCCGACGTCCGCGTAAGCATGTTCAGCCCGGCCTTGGCCATATTGGTGTGCGGGTGCCCCGGCCCCTTGTAGCGCCGGCCGAACTGCCCCTCCATCGCGGACACGTTCACCACATACGCCCGCCGGGCCCCGCGCGCCACCGCCGCCCGCAAGGACCGGCGCAGCCGCGAGACCAGGAGGAAGGGCGCGACGGCATTGCACAGCTGCACCTCGAGGAGTTCGAGGGGATCGACGTCCTCGACCTTCTGCGTCCAGGAGTTGGCCGAGACCTCGTCCGGCACCAGTCCCCCGGCGTCGATCGCTGTCCCGGCCCGGTGCGCGGCCAGACTCGCCGATCCGCCCTGCAGGGCAAGCGCGGTCAGGGCAGCTGCGGCGCCGCTCCCCTCGGCGGGGGTATGCCGCGTACCCGCCAGCACCCCGACCAGCGCAGCCGGGTGCGCCTCGCTGATCCGGTCGAACTCCAGGAGGCGAGGCAGCGGCATACCGGCAGCGAGCGCCGCGGACTCCCCCGCCACGAGGTGTGCATAGGCGCCGGGTGAGCGCCGCACGGTCTGGCAGGCGTTGTTGACGAGGATGTCCAGCGGCCCGCCCGCGGCGATCTCGTCGGCAAGCGCGACGACCTGGGTCGGATCGCGCAGATCGATACCGACGACGGTGAGCCGGTCGAGCCACTCGGGCGAGT
This sequence comes from Nostocoides sp., assembly GCA_016702415.1. Classification (GTDB taxonomy): domain Bacteria; phylum Actinomycetota; class Actinomycetes; order Actinomycetales; family Dermatophilaceae; genus Nostocoides_A. The sequence continues at coordinate 786,813 of JADJEA010000001.1, read as the reverse complement.
CGGCGAGCGCGGCGAAGCGACGGGCCGCGTCCTTGGGGAAGCGGGTCGTGATCGTCAGCTCGGCGCCGTCGCGCAGGAGGCGCAGAGCGATATACATCCCGATCTTCGCCCGCCCGCCCGTCAGCAACGCCCGGCGCCCACGTAGGTCGGTGCGCTGGTCGCGTTTGCCATGGCTGAACGCCGCGCAGCGCGGGCAGAGCCAGTGATAGAAGCCGTCGACGCGGGAGTACTTCTCGTGACAGATGTAGCACCCACGGGCGGTGGTGAGGTCCCCGGCATACGCCGAATCCGTCTGTGCCACAAGGGGGATTCCGCGCGTCTCGTCGTCGATCCGCAGCGGCGAGCCGGTGGCGGTCGCGGCCAGGACTCGCCGGTCGTGGGCCAGACCGGGGGCCCGGGCGGCGATTCGGGCTTCCCGGCGGCGCGCCTTGCGGATGCGGCTGGTCATGACCGCCGCGGCCCGCTTGACCGTCTGGATGTCCGGATCGTCCGCGGCCAGGTCGGGCAGGGTCGCCAGGACCCGAAGCGCCACCGCGAGGTCGCCCGGATCGAGCCGCGCGGATGCCGACTCCTCCGGCCCCGGGACCTGCCCCGCCTCACCCACCTCCGCGCTCACCCGGCGATGGTAGCCATCGGCGCGCCTCCCGGACCGTCACCGACGCAGGCGTGGTCGACTGGGGCGCGGTCGGCGTGGGCGTGGTCGGCGTGGGCGTGGGCGTGGTCGGCGTGTGCGTGGTCGACTGGGCGGTATGCCGACCCCCACCTTCCGCAAGACCCTCCCCCACGCTCCCACCGGGTATGCACGCTGGGAGGCGACCGGGCTGCGGTGGTTGGGCGCGGCATACCCCGGGTGCGTGCCCGACGTCACCGACGTCGGTGAACACCACCTGGTCATGACCCGGCTCAGGCCGGTCCCGGCGTCCCCCGGCGCGGCCGAGGAGTTCGGGCGGATGCTCGCGGCGGTCCATGGGGCGGGAGCCGCGGCATACGGCGCACCCCCGGATGGCTGGACCGGGGACGGCTGGCTCGGTCCGGCGGACGAGCCACTCCCCCTGCCGCTCAACGAAACCCGCCCGGCGCTGGCGTGGGGGGAGTTCTGGGCGGACCTGCGGATCGGCACCGTTCTCACCCTCGGCCTGCGCCGCGGGATCTGGACCGAGGGCGACCTCGCGCCCTTCCGGTCGGTCGCCGACCGCGCCCGCCGCGGCGACTTCGCCGACGGCGAGAGACCCGCCCGACTCCACGGCGACTTGTGGGCCGGCAATCTCCTCTTCACCGCCGAGGGGCCGAGAATGATCGACCCCGCCGCCCACGGCGGGCACCGGGAGACCGATCTCGCCATGCTCGCCCTCTTCGGGGCCCCGCACCTGGACAGCATCCTCGCGGCATACGACGAGGTCCACCCCCTGGCCGACGGCTGGCGCGCGCGGGTCGGCCTGCATCAACTCCATCCGCTCCTGCTGCACGCCGTCCTCTTCGGCGGGGGGTATGCCGCCCAGGCCCGGTCCGCAGCGGCGAGATACGCCTAACGCGCGTAGCGGCCACCGGCCCACGCAGCGGTCCCGACGACCTCAGCGGTCCTGACGCACGCAGCGGTTCTGACGCACGCAGCGGTCCTGGCACACGCAGCGGTCCTGGCACACGCAGCGGTGACGCACCCCACTGCGGGCAAGATCACCCACCCCTTGCGCCCTGGGGTCGCGATCTGCACACTAGGCTGAACTTCCAGCTAAGCAAGCGCTTAGTCAGCGCTGCCGAGCGCACGACAGAGTCAAAGGGGACACCATGGGTCACTACAAGGCCAACCTGCGCGATATCGAGTTCAACCTGTTCGAGGTGTTCGGCCGCCAGGCACTGCTCGGCCACCAGCCCTATGAGGACTTCGACGAGGCCACGGCCCGCGAGTTGCTCGCCCACGTCCGCGAACTCGCCGAGGGCGAGCTGGCGGAGTCCTTCGTCGACGGCGACCGCAACCCGCCGAAGTACGACCCGGCCACGCAACTGGTGACGATGCCCGAGTCGTTCAAGAAGTCCTACAAGGCGTTCCAGGACTCCGGCTTCTGGCACGTCACGCTCCAGCACGAACTCGGCGGCACCCCGTGCCCGCCCTCGCTGCGCTGGGCCATCAACGAGATGATCCTCGGTGCCAACCCGGCGATCGCGATGTTCGGGGCGTCCTACGGCTTCGCCGAACTGCTCTACACGCTCGGGACCCCCGACCAGAAGAAGCTCGCCAAGTGGATCGTCGACAAGGGCTGGCACTGCACGATGGTGCTGACCGAGCCCGAGGCGGGCTCCGACGTCGGCGCCGGCCGCACCAAGGCGGTCCAGAACGAGGACGGCACCTGGAATATCACCGGCGTCAAGCGGTTCATCACCAGCGCCGAGTCGGACATGACCGACAACGTCGTCCACTTCGTCCTCGCCCGGCCTGAAGGCGCATCCGAGGGCACGAAGGGCCTGTCGCTGTTCATCCTCTCGAAGTACGACGTCGACCTCGAGACCGGCGCCCTCGGCGCCCGCAATGGCGTCTTCGTCACCAATGTCGAGAAGAAGATGGGCCTGAAGGTCTCCACGACCTGCGAGCTGACCTTCGGCGACGGCCAGCCGGCGACCGGGACCCTGCTCGGCGACGTCCACGACGGCATCGCCCAGATGTTCCACGTCATCGAGAACGCCCGGATGCTCGTGGGCACCAAGGCGATCGCGACCTTGTCGGCCGGCTATCTCAGCGCCCTGGACTACGCCAAGCACCGCGTCCAGGGTGCCGACCTGACCCAGCAGCTCGACAAGGCCGCCCCCCGGGTGACCATCACCCACCACCCGGACGTCCGCCGCTCGCTCATGCTCCAGAAGGCGTATGCCGAGGGCCTCCGCTCGCTCATGCTTTTCACCGCGACCCAACAGGATGTCGCCGACCAGCACTACCTCGAGACCGGCAACGAGGACGTCGTCAAGGGCAGCGCCGCGGATCTCGCCGCGCGCACCAACGACCTGCTCCTGCCGATCGTCAAGGGCCTCGGCTCCGAGCGCGCCTGGGTCATCCTCGGGACCGAGTCGCTGCAGACGCTCGGTGGCTCGGGCTACCTGCAGGACTACCCGATCGAGCAGTACGTCCGGGACGCCAAGATCGACACCCTCTACGAGGGCACCACGGCGATCCAGGGGCTCGACTTCTTCTTCCGCAAGATCATCCGCGACAAGGCGCAGGCGCTGACTGCCCTGTCGATGCAGATCACCGAGTTCGCCAAGGACACCGGCCAGCAGCAGGGCGTCCTCGACCGCGACCGCGAACTGCTCGGCAAGGCCGTCGAGGACGTCCAGGGCATCCTCGGAGCCATGGTCGCCCCGCTGATGGCCAGCGACACCCGCATGGGCGGCGACCCGACCAACCTTTACAAGGTCGGCCAGAACACCACCCGGCTGCTCTTGGCCGCCGGCGACCTCGTCGTCGGTTGGCTCTTGCTGCGCGGCGCCGCCGTTGCCCAGGACGCCCTCGATGCCGGTGCCTCCGGCGCCGACAAGGACTTCTACACCGGCAAGGTCGCCGCCGCCCAGTTCTATGCGCGCACGGTCCTGCCGCGGCTGGCCGCCGAGCGCACGATCGCCGAGGGCATCGACAACGCGCTCATGGAGGTCCCCGAGTCGGCCTTCTGACTCTGTTCAGCTCGAGCTGAACAGCTCACGCTGGTCAGCTCGGGCCCGACAGCTCGGGCGTGACGACTCGGCCCGACAAGCTCGGGCCCATCCGCTCAGACCAGCACGCGCTGGGGTCCCGCTGTCGCGGGACCCCAGCGCGTGCTGGTCTGCGCGGGGCCTCACGGGTCCTGGGGCCTCACGCGTCCTGAGGCTCCTCGGCCGCGTCCTCCGTCGGCTCCAGGGCCAACAGCAGGACATCACCGGAGACGCTCTGGACCCGGACGCTCACATGCTCCCGCCCGGGACCGGGCTCACCGACGGGCGGGAGCCGGCTGTCCACCCGGCCGGTGACGGTCGCGATGTCGGTCCAGGTCGGCATACCGGCGGGTATGCCGACCCGCACGTCCCCGGACGCGGTGCGGACCCCGACCCCGCCGCGGTCCATCCGCTCGACGCTCACGCCGCCCGAGCCGGTCGCCACGCGAAGGTCGCCGACGAGCCGCCCGACCTGGACGTCGCCGGAACCGGTCTTGACCGCCTGCACGCGGGTGACGGTTCCGATCCGCACCGACCCGGAGCCCGTGGAGATCGTCCCGTCGCTCGTGGCGGCGACGACGGCGACATCGCCGGAGCCGCTCTTGATGCGCACCGCGCCGCTCAGTTCCCCGCAGCGGACGAGCCCGGACCCGGACGCGATGGCGACGTCGCCGGCGTCGTCGAGGAGGACGGCACCCGAGCCCGCCTTGACCGAGACGGCGGCATACCGGCCACGGGCATGCAGGGTGGCGGATCCGGTCCGCGCGGTCAGGTCGCTGCCCTCGGGGACCCGGATCTCGACCTGGTGCTCCTCCCCGCGCAACCAGGACCGTCCCCGGGGCGACCGGACGACGATCTCGCGTCCCCGCTGCGTGATCGTGAACTCCTCGGAGCGAGGTCCGTGGACGGTCACGGCAAAGCCGTCGGCCGGCTCCGTCGCGATGTCGAGGGTCCCCTCGTCGAGCTCGGCCACGAGGTCGACCGGGCCGGATGTGGCGAACTCCCGCCGGACGGTGCTCACACCCACCCCTTCATCCGACCGCCCGAGCCCTTGCCGAACGGGAAGTTCGGCGGGAACGGGAACCCCTGAGGCAGATCGCCGCTGAGGAAGGGGACCTGGGAGAGGTCGAGATCGATGTCGAGTCCTCCGGGCCGGGTCGCGTCGCGGAGGGTGTTGACGATCCAACTGTTGAGCGACTGACTTGACGTGCCGGCCTGACGCTCGGCCTTCTCCTTGATGCCCTCGGGCAACCGGACGGTGATTCGGGCGATGTCGCCCTCATCCGAGCTCCCCGAGGAGTCCTGCGGCATGTGGACGGGCAGGACGTTCGCGACAGGCGGGGCCGGGTGGGGGGCGAACGGCATACCCCCGGCGGTGGCGTCGGACAGGCCGTCGACGACGAAATCGACGGCGCGCCCGGCGAGGCGAGCGGTGACATTGCCGGCGGGGAGGGCACTGGTGATCTCGGCCGCGGCGTCGGAGAGGACCTCGAGCAGGGTCAGGCGCATGGCGGGGTCGAGGACGCGGGCGAGGCGACGAACGGCGTCCTCGAGGTCGGGATCGCCCTCGGCGACGGCGAAGAGCTCGGCGCGGAGGCGATCGGCATACGGAGTGATATCCATGCCACCACTATGACGCCGATCGCGGCGTCACGTCAAGGGAATGTGACGTCATCATGACGTCACATTGGTGTCACCGCGGGTCGACGTGCGTCTCATCGATAGTCGTACCGGTGTTGGGGTCGGTGTGGGTGACCCGGGTCGCGGCATACCCGCCCGCGCCGCGACGCCCCCCGGCCTGGACCAGGAACGACAGGAGGATGGCGAGCGCGCCCGCGCCCATGCAGATGTAGCCGATCATCGCGAGATCGACCCCGCTGACAGAGTCTTTGACGGCGAACGACATGATCGCGCGGACGACGAGGAGGACGATGCCGAGGCCGATGTACATGGGGCCCTTTCTGACGATGGTGACCGCCGCCCGCGCGGGCGGCGTCGTGAGGGCCCTCCCGCCGAGTTGCGGCAAGGTGGTCGTATGCCGACCCAGCCCGCCCCGGACACACCCTCCGCCCCCGACGACTCACCTCCCAACGCGCTCCCCACCGACGCGCCGCTCCGGCGCCGGCCCCGGCCGACGGAGCGGGCCCGGACGCGGCTGACGTTCTGCTGACCGGCCCGCGGGTCGATCCCTCCGCCTGGATAGCCCCGGGGGCGAGCGTGCTCGGGGCCGTGCGGATCGATCGGGATGCCTCGGTGTGGTACGCCTGCGTCTTGCGCGCCGACCGCGACGCGATCCACATCGGCGCGCGAACCAACCTCCAGGACGCCACCGTCGTCCACGCCGATCCCGGATTCCCGGCCCTGATCGGCAGCGAGGTCGCGGTCGGGCACCGGGCGCTCTTGCACGGCTGCGTGGTCGAGGACCGGGTGTTGATCGGCATGGGCGCGATCGTCCTCAACGGTGCCCGGATCGGCACCGGCTCGATCGTCGGCGCCGGCGCCCTGGTGACCCAGGGCCAGGTGATCCCGCCGAACTCCCTCGTCCTCGGCTCCCCCGCGCGTGTCGTCCGCGAGACCACCGCCGACGAGCGGGCGGGAATCCTCACCACCGTCGGGACGTATGCCGACCTCACCCTCCGCCACCGCCGGCTCGGCGGCGCCTGAGTCGACGATCCGCGCCTGGCGGCCGCCGTCCGGGGTGAGCCTGCGTTAGAGCCGCCGGTCGGCCAGGACCGGGAACTCCGCGCGGTAGTCGGCGATCTCCCCCAGATCGACCTCCACCGAGAGCACCTCCTCGTCGCCCCCCGCCTCGGCGAGGACCGTGCCGCGCGGGGAGACGACCTGGGAGGCGCCGCCCATGACATAGCCCGCGTGGGCACCGCCGGTGTTGGCGGCGATCAGGACGCATTGGTTCTCCACCGCCCGCGCCCGGCCCAGCAGCGACCAGTGGGCGACCCGGGGCCGCGGCCACGCCGCGGGACGAGGAAGACCTGGGCGCCCGCCGCGACCTGCGCCCGGTACAGCTCCGGGAAGCGCAGGTCGTAGCACGTCGACAGCCCGACCCGCGGGCCCCCACCCGGGATGTCGACGACGACGATCTCCGTGCCCGCCTCGAGCAGGGCCGGCTCGCCGTCGGCGAAGCCGAACCGGTGGATCTTCCGATAGATCGCCAGCGTCGACCCGTCCGGGCCGAGCAGCACCGAGGTGTTGGCGAGCGTCTTCCCCTCGGCCCCAGGCGAAGCCAGCCGCTCCATGATCGACCCGGCATGGACGACGGCCCCGATCTCGCGGGCCGCCGCCGCCATCGCGGTGACGGTCGGCCCGTCGAGCGGCTCCGCGGCCTGCGCCCACCCGAGGTACCCGAACCCCGTCGGTGCCCACAACTCCGGCAGCACCACGAGGTCGTGCCCCGCTTGCGCCCGCACGAGGTGCGCCGCGCGGTCGCGACGGACCGCGACGGGTTCGCCATCGGCATACGCCAGTTGGACGACGGCAACCTTCACGCGCGCTCCCCCCGTCGCCGGTCGACCGCGGCCAACCCGGCGAGATAGTCGTTGTATGCCGTGAGGTCGGCATCGTGGTCCCGCTCCGCCTGCCGGTCGGTGCGGTGGGTTTCCCGGTCGTCCTGACGCAGCCACTGCAGCGCGACCATGAGCGAGAGGACGAGGGTCGGCGCTTCCCCGACACCCCAGGCGATCGCCCCGCCGACGTGCTGGTCGGCCAGCGGGTCGGTCATCCACGGCAGCCCGAGCCGGGCGAAGAAGTCCGGCGCGAGCAAATTGTTGCTCCCGGTGATGATGACCCCGAGGAAGGCGTGGAAGGAGATCGTCGCAAACAGCACGACGAGCAGGATCAGCGGCGACCACTTCACCGGCCCCGGGTCGGTCCCGACGAGCACCCAGGCGAAGAGATAGCCCGACAAAAGGAAATGCACCGTCATCAGGATGTGACCGGTGTGCGTGACGAGCGCGTAGTAGAAGAGCGGGGTGAAATAGAACGTCGCGAGGCTGAAGAAGAACATGACCGCGGCGACGATCGGATTGGCGAAGATCCGCAGATAGCGGGAGTGGACGACGGCGAGGATGAACTCGCGGGGCCCTCGGGTCGCGTCCTTGCGCGCCGGCAACGCCCGCAGCGCCAGGGTGATCGGCGCCGCCGGGACCAGCAGCAGCGGCACGATCATCGCGACGGTCATGTGCATGATCATGTGCCAGGAGAACAGGATTCGCCCGTATACCCCGGGCGCGCCGCACATCGAGTAGACGAAGACGAGCCAGCCGACGACCCAGCACAGGAGTTGCCACATCGGCCACGAGTCCCCCCGCGCTCGCAGCCGAAGCACCCAGCGCGCATAAACGCCGATGGCCACCGCGGCGACGCCGATCCATAGCCAGTCGGGGTACCACGTGACCAGCCACGCGTTCGCCGGAGGCGGCCCGGGGTCGCTGTAGCCGGTCAGCGCATAGACGGTCGTGGGATCGGGCGCGAGCGACCCGATCGCCGGCGGCGGGGTGCGCACGAGGGCGACCGCGGTCCCGATGGCGACCCCCATGAGGACCAGTTCGCCGAGGGCGAGCCGGGCGAAGGCCGCCCCGTCTCCCGGCTGACGGTCGAGCGCCGCGAGGGTCGAGCGGCGATGACGCCACCCGGCCACCCCGAGCAGCGCGAACGCCGCGAGCTTGACCACGAGCATCACGCCATATCCCGACCCGAGGTCGGACACGGACCCCAGGTTGAACCACGCGGCGAGGAGGCCGCTGAGGCCGAGTGCGGCATACGACCAGGCGGCGACGGTCGAGAACCGGCGGGCGGTCACCCCGAGATGGGGGATGAGCGTATGCCGCAACACCACCAGCGCCAGCAGCCCGCCGACCCAGGTGGTCACCGCGACGAGATGGACCGCGAGCGCGTTGATCGAGCTCATGTGGTCGCGGCTGACCGCCGAGTGCCCGGCCAGGGCCGTCGGCATGAGCGCGAGGAGACCGAGGACGAAGCACCATGCCTGCGCCGTCTTGCCGTGCGTCTGGAGCAAGGCCAGGAGGATGGCGACGACGAGGAGGAGGCTGATGATGGCCATCCGGGTGGGCGCGAGTTCCCAGGCGAGGCCGAAGAACTGAGTCCAGTACCTCGCATCGGTCGGCCGCAGGCCGGACACGTCCGCGAAGCCCGAGATCAGCCCGGCGACCAGGCCGGCGGCCCAGACCCCGGCGGAGATCGCCCCGAGTCGGCCGCTTGTGGCGCGCCGGTGGGTGCGGGTGGTCTCGGGCATGAGGAAGGCCCCGGCGAGGACGAATCCGATCGTCCCGCACGCCCCCAGCATGGCCACCCACGTGGACAGGGGCACCAGCCAGCGGATGACCACCCCGGGGTCGCCCACGGCATACGCCGAGACGGCACCACCGAGCCCGGCGGCGAGGACGAGGGCCACGAGGGCGGGGGCGGCCAGGACCAGGGTGGGGACACGCTCCACAGGGGTGCGCTGCGTTGTCACGACTCCAAGACTAAGTAGGGTGGCTGGATGCCCGACCACCGCACTCCCCTTGACGGCCGCTCCCGGCTCGTCGCGGCAGGGTCGGCCACGTCGGATGCCGTCGCTCCGTATGCGCGCAGTGGGGAGGCGCTGGCCGTCCTCCCCTGACCCGGCCGCGGCGTGCCCGGGCGACCCGAAACGGGTGGTGGGGTGCGGCGCGGGCGGGAGCACACGGCATACGGCCAGCACAGCGATGTCCCGCGACTTCCCCAACCTCTCCCCCGCGTTCCCCGGTCGGGCACCGTGGGGGACCGCGTCCTCGCTGCGCGCGTGGCAGGCGGCGGCCTTGGAGCGCTATCTCGCCGAGGCTCCCCGGGACTTCCTCGCCGTGGCGACACCCGGGGCCGGCAAGACGACCTTCGCCCTGAGGGTCGCCCGGGAACTCCTCGACGCGCGGGTGGTCAACCGGGTCACCGTCGTCACCCCGACCGAGCACCTGAAAGTCCAGTGGGCGGACGCCGCGCACCGCGCCGGCATCGCCCTCGACCCCGGACTGGGCGGGTCGCGGCGGGGCCGCAGCCGGGAGTATGCCGGGACCGCCGTCACCTACGCCGGCGTGGCCGCGCGGCACTTCCACTATCGCGCCCTGACGGAGAACTCGAATTCGCTGGTCATCCTCGATGAGATCCACCACGCGGGTGACGCGCGGACGTGGGGTGAGGCGGTCGCCGAGTGCTTCGCCCCCGCCCGGCGGCGGCTGGCGCTGACCGGGACCCCGTTCCGATCCGACGACAACCCGATCCCCTTCGTCCGGTATGAGGAGTTGCCCGACGGGTCGCGCCGGTCGGCCCCCGACTACACCTATGGGTATGCCGAGGCCCTCCGCGACCACGTCGTCCGGCCGGTGTTGTTCATGGCGTACGGCGGGCCGATGCGCTGGCGGACCAAGGCCGGGGACGAGTTGGAGGCCCAGCTCGCCGAGCCGTTGACGAAGGACCTGACCGCGCACGCGTGGCGAACGGCGTTGGACCCCAAGGGCGAGTGGATCGAGGCGGTGCTGCGGGCCGCCGACGTCCGGCTCACCGAGACCCGTCGCCACATCCCCGACGCCGGGGGGTTGGTGATCGCGACCGACCAGGCGAGCGCGCGCGCGTATGCGAGGGTGCTGACGTCGCTGACCGGGGTCGCCCCCACCCTCGGCCTCTCCGACGACGCCGGCTCCAGCCGACGGATCGAGGAGTTCGCGGCCTCCGACGACCGGTGGCTGGTCGCGGTCCGAATGGTCTCGGAGGGGGTGGACGTCCCCCGCCTCGCCGTCGGGGTGTATGCCACGGCCACCGCCACCGGGTTGTTCTTCGCCCAGGCGGTCGGCCGGTTCGTCCGCGCGCGCCGGCGGGGCGAGGTGGCGACGGTCTTCCTCCCGACGGTGGCGCCGCTGCTTGCGCACGCCTCGCTCATGGAGCGGCAACGCGACCACGTCCTGGGCCCGCCGTCCGCCCGCGAGGAGGACCCGGAGGACGAACTCGCGCGTGCCAACCGGGCCGAGGCGGCCGCCGACGACCTCCTTGGGCGGTGGGAGGCGCTGGGGTCGGCGGCGCATTTCGACCACGTCCTGTTCGATGCCCACCAGTTCGGCCTCGGCACGCCCGCCGGCAGCCAGGAGGAACTGGACTATCTCGGGCTGCCCGGTCTTCTCGAGCCGGACCAGGTGCGCGAGGTCCTGCACGAGCGCCAACGCCGCCACCAGGCCCGTGCCGCCCGCCGCGACCGCCGCGAGAAGGTCACCCCCGAGGTCTCCCTCCACCGGGCGCTGGAGGCGCAGCGGAAGCTCTTGAACTCCCTCGTCTCCCAGTTCGCCCATACGCGCGGTATGCCGCACAGCCACGTCCACGCCGAGCTTCGCCGCCAGGCGGGCGGTCCTCCCCTGTCCAAAGCCACCACCGAGCAGGTCGAGCATCGCATCGCCCTCATCCGCCGCTGGCACGCCTCCGGCCGCTGAGTGACCCGTCGGTAGGTCAGACATTTGGGTGGTCAGGGCGACCCATCTGTCTGACCTTGTTGAGGGCGCACCCCCTCGAACCCCCGAGGTCGTATGCCGCCCGCCCCCTCCCACGGAAGTTGCTTGCACAAACAACCATCTGATAGATATTTGCGCGTGCAACCACCCATACCCACCGGGGCACCCGCGTGCTCGGGCGCTCGGGCGGCGGCGTCGACGCCGGACGAGATCGGGTTACAGCTCATCCGCGTCGCCAAGCATTTGCGTAGCCTCCGGGACGCGCACGGTCACGGACCGGCGTCGCTGGACGCGACGGCATACCCCCTGATGTTCAGTCTGTGCGGCGACCCGATCCGGATCACCACGCTCGCCGAGCGGACCCACACGGAGGTCTCGACGACCTCCCGCAAGGTGGCCGCCCTGGAGCGCGACGGCGTCGTGACCCGCATCGCCGACCCCGACGACGGGCGCGCTCAGCTGGTCACCCTCACCGGTGCGGGGCACGAGATCCTCGCGACCCTACGCGCGCAGCGGCAGGCCTGGTTCGAGGACCTCCTCGCCGACTGGGACCCGGCACAGATCGACACCTTCTTGACCCTGCTCACCCGCCTCGGCGACGCCCTCGAGACCCGAGGGGCGCGCGCGGGGGCGGATCGGCATACCGACCACTCACTGGAGACCACCCGATGACCACAGACGCCTCGGCGGCGGACCCGGCGCTGACCAGCGACCAGCCCGCTGCCCCCCTCTCCCACCGGCAGATCGTCACGATCCTGACCGGGCTCATGCTCGGGATGTTCCTGGCCGCGCTCGACCAGACCATCGTCGCTACCGCGATCCGGACCATCGCCGACGACCTCCAGGGGCTCGACCGGCAGGCGTGGGTCACCACGGCATACCTGATCACCTCGACGATCGTCACCCCGCTCTACGGCAAGCTCAGCGACATCTACGGGCGGAAGCCGTTCTTCATCACGGCGATCTCGGTGTTCGTCATCGGGTCGGTGATGTGCACCTTCGCCGACTCGATGATCCAGCTCGCGGCCTACCGCGCGGTCCAGGGAGTCGGCGCGGGCGGGCTGTTCAGCCTCGCGCTGGCCATCATCGGCGACATCGTCCCGCCAATGGAGCGGGCGAAGTACCAGGGCTATTTCCTCGCCGTGTTCGGCACGTCCTCGGTGCTCGGCCCGGTGATCGGTGGGTTCTTCGCCGGGATGAGTTCCTTCCTCGGAATCGCCGGGTGGCGCTGGGTCTTCCTCGTCAACGTCCCGATCGGGATCGTCGCCCTCCTGGTCGTCATGCGGACGCTGCACCTGCGGCATACCCGCCTGGACCACCGCATCGACTGGTGGGGGGCGGCGGCGCTGTCCGTCGGCCTGGTGCCGCTGCTCCTGGTCGCCGAGCAGGGCCGCGAGTGGGGCTGGTCCTCGACCGACGCGATCATCTGTTATGTCGTCGGGGCGCTCGGCGTCGTCGCGTTCCAGGCCATCGAATGGCGGATGGGCGAGGAGGCGCTGCTGCCGATCCGGCTGTTCACCAACAAGACGATCGGGATCGGCTCCATCGCCTCCACCGTCCTCGGTATGGCGCTCTTCGGCGGCATCGCCTGTCTCCCCCTCTATCTCCAGATCGTCAAGGGCGCGACTCCGACGCAGGCCGGCCTCCAGTTGCTGCCGCTGACCCTGGGCATCATGTCCGGCTCGGTCATCTCGGGCCAGACGATCAGCCGGACCGGCCGCTACCGGCCGTTCCTGCGCGCCGGCGGCCCGATGATCGCCGTGGCGCTATTCATCCTCCATTGGACGCGCTACGACACCGCCCTGTGGAAGCTGATGATCGTCATGGTGCTCTTCGGCATGGGGATGGGCTTCATGATGCAGCCGCTCATGCTCGCCATCCAGGCCGCCGCCGAGCGCCGGGACATGGGCATCGCGACGGCGTCGGCGACCTTCACCCGTCAGATCGGTGGCACGCTCGGCACCGCGGTCTTCCTCTCGATCCTCTTCTCCGCCCTCCCCGAGCGCATCGCGACCCGAATGGGCCAGGCGCAGGGCACCGCGGAGTTCAAGGCCGCCCTCGCCGATCCCGCCAATGCGGCCTTCGTCCAGCAGATGAAGGCGGGTGGGGGCTCCGGCGGATCGTCGGTGATGAAGGACTCCTCCTTCCTCTCCACCCTCGACCCCAGGCTGGCCAAGCCCTTCCTCCAGGGCTTCGCGGACTCCATGGACCGGGTATTCCTCTTCGCCTCGATCGTCATGATCATCGGCGCCGCGATTGCCTGGACGATCCCGCAGATCTCGCTGCGCCGTCCCGCGCCGGGCGAGGCTCCGGTCGTCGCGGAGTAGTGACCCGGCGGTAGGTCAGACAGGTGGATGGTCAGAGCGACCCGTCTGTCTGACCGTGTTTTCCACAGGCCCGTCCCGTCGGCGCGACAGTCCCACGGGGGTCGGGTTTGACTGTGCCGTATGCCGCTGTGCCTCCCTCCCCCGCCCGCCCCCGGTGTGCCCCGGCGACCGTGGCGGGCGGCCGTGGCGTGGCGGTTGGCGGCTGAGCACTGCGGGCTGATGCGCCGGGCGGACCTGCTCCGGGCCGGCGTCACCCCGGCGGAATTGCGGGCCGAGGTGCACGCCGGGCGGTGGGTCAAGGTCGGGCCCAATACCCTCGCCCTGCCCGAGACCCCGGTCCCGCACTGGCGCGACCAGGGCGGCAAGTATGCCGGTCACCACCTCCCCAGTGGCATCACCGGCGTCGCCCTGACCGACAGGGACGTGGCGATGCTGCGACGGATGCCGCTGATGCGACCCCCGCGGGTCCTGGACCGGGGCGCGATCGACACCGATTTTGCCCCCTTCTGGTGGGCCGTCTGGGAGTCCAGCACCGGAGCGGTGCTCGACGGGGCGAGCGCGCTGGTGGCGGCGGGTCTGCGCAATTTCACCCTCGACGTCATCGACATCTCGCTCCCCCGCGGCGCCCGCCGGCGGCGATTCCCCGGCATCCGGACAACCCGTCGGCGAGACCTCGGTGAGGTGGTCGGGGCGGTGCCACGCGTCATACCCCCGGTGGCGACGGTGCGCGCGGCCCAGTTGGCGGCCACCGACCGGCAGGCGGCGCTGCTGATCTGTATGGCGGCGCAGCAACGCATCGTGGCTCCCGGACCCCTCATGGCGCACTGGGCGAGCGTGGCCCGGTCGCCGCGGCATACGGTCATCGGCCACGTCATTGCGGACGTCTGCGACGGTGCCCACTCCCTCGGCGAACTCGACTTCGCCCGGCTCTGCCGGGATCGCGGGTTGCCCGAGCCCACCCGCCAGGCGGTGCGCCGCGGTCCGGGCGGGCGGATCTATCTCGATGTGGCGTTCGCGTGCGGACTGGTGGTCGAGATCGACGGGGTTCACCACAGTGAGGGCCTCGCGCCGGTCGACGACGCGCTGCGTGCCAATGCGGTGACGCTGCAGCGGGGGCGGGTGCTCCGCATACCGGTCCTGGGGCTGCGGCTGAGCCCGGACGCCTTCCTCGATCAGGTCGCGGCGGGGATCCGCCAACTGACCGCGCAGTAGGTCAGACAGTTGGGTGCCGATAACAACCGAACTGTCTGACCTACTTGGCGGTAACCTCGCCCGACGCCGGGAGCAGGCGTGCCCTCAGCCCCAGACCAGCCCGCGGGCGGGATCGGCGAGGAGGGCGGCGACATCGGCGAGATAGCGACTGCCGAGTTCGCCGTCGACGAGCCGGTGGTCGAAGGACAGGGCAAGCGTCGTCACCCACCTCGGCTCGATGCGCTCCTCGGCACCCGAGCCCACGACCCACGGCTTGCGTGCGATCGTCCCGAACGCGAGGATCGCCGCCTCGCCCGGGTTGAGAATCGGTGTCCCCGAGTCGATCCCGAACACCCCGATATTGGTGATCGTCAACGTCCCGCCGGTCATGTCCGCGGGCGGGGTCCGCCCCTCCCGCGCCGTGGTCGTCAACGCGGTGATGGCGTCGGCGAGTTCGCGCATGGTGAGCCGGTCGGCGTCCTTGATATTGGGGACGAGCAGGCCACGCGGGGTTGCCGCGGCGATCCCGAGGTTGACATAGCGCTTCAGGACGATCTCCTGGGCCGCCTCGTCCCAGGTCGCATTGATCCCCGGATTGCGGCGCACCGCCACGCACATCGCCTTGGCGAGAACAAGCAGCGGGGTGACCTTCGCGTCACGGAATTCCCGGTCGCGCCGTAGCCGCTCGACGAGGTCCATCGTCGCGGTGACGTCGACGTCGACCCATTCGGTGACATGCGGGGCGGTGAACGCCGACGCCACCATCGCCGCCGCGGTGACCTTGCGGACTCCCTTGATCGGGATCCGTTCCTCACCCCTTTGGCCGTATGCCGATCCCGCCCCCTCCGCGGACCCCGCACCTGCCGCGGACCCCGCCTCAGGCGTCGGTCCCGCCGCCGGTCCCGACCCGACCGGCTCCGCACCGCTCCCCGCCCCCGGCGCGGCACCATGCGAGGAGGCGCCACGCGCGGCGGCACCATGCGCGGCGGCAAGCACATCGTCGCGGGTGATCAGCCCGCCCTCGCCGCTGCCGCGCACCACCGCGAGGTCGAGGCCAAGATCCTTGGCGAGCTTGCGAACCGGCGGTTTGGTCAGGGCACGGACACGGTCGGCGGTCCGTGCCGAGTGCTCGGCGAGTTCGGTCAGCGGGCGCTGGTCGCGCAGGACGTGGGTCGAATGCGCGGCGACCAATTCGCCGACGCCGCTGCTCGCGTCCGGGTGCACGAGTTCCTTGACCGCGGGCTCTTCGTCCGGATAGTGCGCGATCGTCTGCAGGAGTTGGGCCTTGCGGCGCGGGCGCCGCTTGGCCTCGGTCTGCTTGACGCCATAGCCGACGAGCACCGGCGTGCGCTCCGGCTTCGCCGGTGCGGCCGGCACGGCCGACGCGGCCCGCTCGACGGGCGCGGAGTCCGCGCCACTCACCGCCGACGCGGCGCCCTCGGCTGCTCCACCCGCCGCATCGCCGGCAGTCCCACCCGCCGCGACACCGGCAGCGGCGCCGACCACTTCGCCACCAGGGGACGCCGCCCCACCCGATCCGTCGTCGATGACGATGATCGGGGTCCCCACCTCGACGGTCGCGCCCTCGTCGACCAGCAACGCGGCGACGGTCCCGGCATACGGGATGGGCAACTCCACCAACGACTTCGCGGTCTCGATCTCGACGACGATGTCGTTGACCTTGACGATGTCGCCGACCGCGACCCGCCAGGTGACGATGTCGGCCTCGGTCAGACCCTCGCCCGGATCGGGAAGCTTGAACTCACGCAACGGAATCGGACCCTTTCTCAGTGCGCCAGCGAGCGGTCGACAGCGTCGAGGACACGGTCGAGGTCGGGAAGGTACTCCTCCTCCACCCGGCTCGGCGGGTAGGGGACGTTGTAGCCGCCGACCCGCAGCACCGGTGCCTCCAACGAATAGAAGCACTCCTGCTGGATCTGGGCGGCGAGTTCGGCACCGAGACCGAGGAAGGTCGGCGCCTCGTGGACGACGACGCAGCGGCCGGTCTTGCGCACCGATCCATAGATCGCCTCGGTGTCGAGCGGGGTCAGCGAGCGCAGGTCGACGACCTCGAGCGAGATTCCCTCCTCCTCCGCGGCGCGGGCCGCCTGGAGGCAGGAGCGCACCATCGGCCCGTACGCCAGGACCGTGACATCGGTCCCGGGACGGATCACATTGGCGCGGAACAGGTCCCGCTGCGGGGCGGCCCCGACGTCACCCTTGTCCCAATAGCGCCGCTTGGGTTCATAGAACATGATCGGGTCGGGATGCTCGATCGCCTCTTGCAGCATCCAGTAGGCGTCGTCCGGATTGCTGCACGAGACGACCCGCAGGCCCGCGGTGTGGGCGAAATAGGCCTCATTGGACTCACTGTGGTGCTCGACGGCACCGATCCCCCCACCCACGGGGATGCGGATGACCATCGGCAGCCCGACATTGCCGAGTGATCGCGCGTGCAATTTCGCGACCTGGGAGACGATGTGGTCGAAGGCGGGATAGACGAACCCGTCGAACTGGATCTCGACCACGGGCCGGTAGCCACGCAGGGCCATCCCGATCGCCGTGGCGACGATGCCCGCCTCGGCCAGCGGGGTGTCGATCACCCGGTCCTCACCGAAGTCCTTCTGGGGGCCCTCGGTGATCCGGAACACCCCGCCGAGCTTGCCGATGTCCTCGCCCATCAGGACGACCTTCGGATCCCGCTCCAGCGCCGCCCGCAGGGCCGCATTGAGCGCCTTCGCCATCGTCATCGATCGCATCAGCGGCCCGCCGGCGCCCTGCGGCAGAGCGTCGGGGGAGGTCAGGTGCTCGGTAGCCATCAGTGCGCCCCCTCGAAACTCGCGAGGTATTCGGTCAGCGCCGCCCGCTCCGCGTCCATGACGGGGTGGGGGGCGGCATACACATGGGCGAACATCGACTCGGGGGTCGGATCCGGCAGCGCCAGGCAGCGCGCCCGCAGGTCCGCACCGACGCTGTCCGCCTCCTCCTCGCATTCGGCGAAAAACGCCGTCGGTATGCCGTGTGCCCGCCCCAGCAGCGTTCGCAACCGCTCGATCGGGTCACGCAGTTTCCAGACCTCGACCTCGGCGGAGACACGGTACTTGGTCGGGTCGTCGGAGGTTGTGTGCGCGCCCATGCGGTAGGTGAACGCCTCGACGAGGGAGGGGCCCTGTCCGTCACGGGCGGCGTCGAGGCAGGCCTTGGTCACGGCATACGTCGCGAGGACGTCGTTGCCGTCGACGCGGATCCCGGGAAAGCCGTATCCCTTGGGCCGCAGGTAGATCGGGACGCGCATCTGGCGCTCGTTGGGCTCGGAGATGGCCCACTGGTTGTTCTGGCAGAAGAAGACGACCGGCGCATTCATGACGCCGGAGAAGACGAACGCCTCCCCGACGTCGCCCTGGGCGCTGGCCCCATCCCCGAAGTAGGCGATGACGGCGGTGTCGCGGTCCGGGTCGCGCGTGCCGACCGCGCCGTCCCGCTGGACCCCCATCGCGTAGCCGGTGGCGTGGAGGGTCTGGGCGCCGATGATGATCGTGTAGAGGTGGAAGTTCTTCTCGAACGGGTCCCAGCCGCCGTTGTGCACCCCGCGGAACATCCCGAGCAGGTTGAGCGGGTCGACCCCGCGGCACCAGGCCACGCCGTGCTCGCGATAGGTCGGGAAGGCGAAATCCTGCGCCCGCAGCGCCCGGCCGGAGCCGACCTGGGCAGCCTCCTGGCCGAGGCACGGGGCCCAGAGCCCGAGTTCGCCCTGCCGCTGCAGCGCGGTCGCCTCGTTGTCGATCCGCCGCACGAGGACCATGTCGCGATAGAAGCCCTGCAGATCCGCCGTCGTCAGCGCGTCGGCGATCGCGTCGTAGCGCTCGTCCGAGACCCGCTCGCCCTCCGGCGTGACGAGCTGGACCATGTCCGGTCCGCCGTCGCGGGGCTCGATCCGGCGTTGCCGGCCCTTGTCACCCATCGGTGCTCCGTTCTCACCCGCCACGGGATGACCGCCGCGGATGACTCGGTCGCCCCGCCGAGCGCGCACCGGGGGTGACCGGTATGCCGCGCCCGACGCCGGCGACGGTGGCGCGGCCACGTCCTCGTGGCCGCCGTGCTGTGCGTCAGGTCACAACCTACCGCCCCCGCAGGCGGTGAGCCGCCCACAGGCCGGTTCAGCGCGACCTGGCCCGCCAGCGGGCGGCGATGGCCAGGAGCCGGTCGCTCGCCCCGATCTCGCCGATGGTGGCGCGGACGCCGTCCACGCCATACGGCCGGACCGTCAGCGCCTCGGCCTCACAGGCGTCGGCGAACCCGGCGGTGTCCTCACGGAGCGGGAACCACACGAAGTTGGCCTGCGAGCGCGGGAGCACCCACCCCTGGGCGGCGAGCTCGGCCTCCACCCGGGACCGCTCGGCGAGGAGTTCTTTGACCCGCACCTCGAGCTCGTCGTAGGCCGCTAGCGAGGCGACCGCCGCCGCCTGCGCGAGGGAGTTGACCCCGAAGGGCACCGCGGTCGTGCGGAGCGCGTCGGCGATCTCGGGGTGGGCCACGGCATACCCGACGCGCAGGCCGGCCAGGCCGTACGCCTTCGAAAATGTGCGCAGGACAACCACATTGGGGTGGGTGCGCAGGAGGGCGAGGGCGTCCGGGGCATCGGGGTCGGTGACGAACTCGACATACGCCTCGTCGATGACGACGAGGACGTGGCGGGGCACGGCGGCGAGGAAGGCCCGCAGCTCGGCGGCACCGACGCAGGTGCCCGTCGGGTTGTTCGGGGTGCAGACAAGGACGACCCGGGTCCGCTCGGTGACGGCGGCGGCCATCGCGGGCAGGTCGTGGCGGGCGTCGGCCGTCAGCGGGACGGCCACCGCGGTGGCACCGGCGACAGTGACCACGATCGGATACGCCTCGAAGCTGCGCCAGGCGAAGACGACCTCGTCCCCCGCGTCACACATGGCCTGGATGATCTGGCCGAGCACGCCGACGCTGCCGGTGCCCGGCGCGATCCAGTCGGGGCCGACGCCGAGCCGCTGCGCGAGCGCCTCCCGCAGCTCGACACTGGCCATATCGGGATAGCGGTTCATCCGGGACGCCGCGTCCCGGACGACCTCGAGGACGCTCGGCAGTGGCGGATAGGGGTTCTCGTTCGAGGAGATCTTGTATGCCGCGCGCCCCGCCACCGGGGCGGGGGGCCGGCCCGGGCGGTAGCGCGGCATACCGGCGAGAACGGCACGCGGTCGCGGGCTGTCGGTCATCGGGTCGGCCATCGCGTCAGCGGTTGTCGTGCTCGGGCAAGAGGAAATTAAGCAGCATGGAGACGAGGGTGATCACCAACGCCGCCATGACGGCATTCCAGAAGAAATGGTCGATGCTGAAGTCCAGCCCCAGCCCGTGGCAAACCCATTCGGTGATCTGGAGCATGAACGCGTTGACGACGAACGTGAACAGCCCCAGGGTCAAGACGATCGCCGGGAACGAGAAGAACGTCGCGATCGGCTTGACGACGGCGTTGACGATGCCGAAGACAGCGGCGACCAACACGATGGTCAGCAGTCGTGTCGAGAGCTTCGAGGCGTCCTCACCGAGCCGGACCCCTTGGACGACGAGGGCGGCGACCCAGAGCGCGACAGCGTTGATGCCGACCTTGATGAGCATGTTCTGCATGCCTCCATAGTGACAGTCCCCGCCGACAGAGGGCCGTATGCCGCTCCGCTCGGTCCCCGTCGGCGGGCCGGCAACCGATTCGTGACCACGCGCGCCCTGGTCTGACCCGAACGGTGCGGGTTACGCTCGCGCCTGGGCACGGCATACCGGGCCCGGCATCGCTGTCCGTCGTCTGGAGGCCCCTCTCGTGTTGCGTCGTACCACCGTCCTGTCCTTCGTGGGCCTGAGCTCCCTCGCGCTCGGCCTCTCCGCCTGCGGGTCCGACTCGCTCTCGACCTCGTCGAGTTCGTCCTCAGCCGGGCAGAGTTCCACCACCTCCTCGGCCTCGGCCACCGTGGACGCCGCCCTCGCCGCGAAGGTCCCTGCGGCCATCAAGAGCGCGGGCGTGATCAAGATCGGCACCGACGCGACCTACAAGCCCAATGAATACCTCGACGCCGACGGCAAGACCGTCATCGGCATGGATGTCGACCTCTTCAATGCGGTGGCAGCCAAGTTCGGTCTCAAGACCGAATGGGTGCCGTCGAGCTTCGACGCGATCATCCTCGGCGTCAACTCGGGCAAGTACGACATGGGGATCTCCTCCTTCACGGTCAACAAGGACCGCGAGAAGGAGGCGACCATGGTCAGCTACTTCGCCGCCGGCACCCAGTGGGTCACCCAGAAGGGCAACCCGAGCAAGGTCGACCCCGAGAACGCCTGCGGGCTCAATATCGCCGTCCAGAAGGGCACCGTCCAGGTCGACGACATCAACGCCCGCAGCAAGAAGTGCACCGACGGCGGCGGCAAGGCGATCAACGTCCTCATCGACTCCGACCAGGGCAAGGTCACGACCATGGTCGTGTCCGGCAAGGCCGACGCCATGCTCGTCGACCTCCCGCCGGCGCTCGCGGCCGTCGACGACACCCAGGGCCAGCTGGAGACCCTCGGGTCGCAGTACGACTCTGCGCCCTACGGCTACGTCCTGCCCAAGACGGGCTCCGACGACTTCGCCGCCGCCATCGTCGAGGCGCTGAAGGCACTCAAGGCGGACGGCACCTACGACCAGGTCCTGGCCAAGTGGAAGACGCAGGATGGCGCCATCAACGACTTCGCCGTCAACCCACCGGTGAACTCGTGACGAGCGTCACTTCGGACCGGCCGGGCGCCATCAACGCCCGGCCGGTCCGGCATCCGGGGCGTTGGGTGGCCATCGCGATCATCGCGCTGCTCCTGGCGATGATGGTCAGTTCGCTGGTCACCAACCCCAAATGGGACTTCCCCTATGCCTTCGAGATCATGCAGCAGAAGGCGGTCATCAACGGCCTCTGGAAGGGCACCATCCTCGGCACTATCGGCGCGATGATCCTCGGGATCGGCCTCGGCATCGCCCTGGCGGTCATGCGGTTGTCGGACAATCCCGTGCTGCGTGGCGTGGCATTTGCCTATACGTGGTTCTTCCGGGCGATGCCTCGTTATGTGCTGCTCGCGATCATGGGCATCGGTGTCGGCTTCCTCTACAAGCAGTTCGACATCGGCATCCCGTTCGGTCAGCAGATCGCCCACGCCCTCGGCCTATCGACCGATCTGACCTTCGCCTCGCTGAAGTGGGACGACTTCTCCTCGACCGTCTGGGTCGGCATCCTCGGTCTGGGCCTCTCCGAAGCCGCCTATATGGCGGAGATCGCCCGCGCGGGCATCCTGTCGGTCGACCGGGGGCAGGCCGAGGCCGCCCAGGCGCTGGGAATGTCACCGGGCCAGACGATGCGCCGAATCGTCCTGCCCCAAGCCATGCGCGTCATCGTCCCGCCAACGGGCAACGAAACGATCGCAATGGTCAAGGACACCTCGCTTCTGGCCGCCATCCCGGTCATCGCCGAGCTCTACTACCAGGCGTACCAGTTCGGATCGCGCAGCTTCCGGATCATGCCCGGTTTCGTCGCGGCCACCTTGTGGTACCTCATCGTCTGCTCGATCCTCATGGTCGGGCAGAGCTATCTCGAGCGCTATTTCGGCCGCGGATTCGGCACCTCCACGTCGACGAAGCAGGCCCGCAAAGTGGACGCGCTCCTGGCTCGGGCAGGTGACCACTGATGGCGGAGACACCCCTGGTTCACGCGGTGAATGTGACCAAGTCTTTCGGTGACAATCAGGTCCTCAAGGGCATCGATATGGATGTCCACAAGGGCGAGGTCGTCTGTTTCCTTGGCCCCTCCGGGTCCGGGAAAACGACCTTTCTGCGCTGCATCAACCAGTTGGAGACCATCGACGGCGGCCGGATCTGGGTCGACGGCGAACTGATGGGGTATGCCGACCGCAACGGCCACCTCCATCGCCTCCACGACAAGGAGATCGCCCGCCAGCGGCGCGACATCGGGATGGTGTTCCAGCGTTTCAACCTCTTCCCGCACAAGAACGTCCTCGACAACATCATCGAGGCACCCGTGCAGGTCAAGGGCGAAAGCAAGTCGGAAGCCGTCAACCGGGCCAAGGAGTTGCTCGCCCGGGTCGGCCTCGCGGATAAGCCCGCGGCATACCCGGCCCAACTCTCCGGTGGTCAGCAGCAGCGGGTCGCGATCGCCCGGGCCCTGGCGATGCGGCCGAAGCTCATGCTCTTCGATGAGCCCACCTCGGCCCTCGACCCCGAACTCGTCGGCGAGGTCCTCACGGTCATGCGCGAGCTGGCCAAGGAGGGGATGACGATGATCGTCGTGACCCACGAGATGGGTTTCGCCCGCGATGTCGCCGACCGGGTCGTCTTCATGGACGGCGGCGTCGTGGTCGAGCAGGGCGCTCCGACGCAGGTCATCAACAACCCGCAGCACGAACGCACCAAGACGTTCCTGCGGCGGATGCAGGCCGAGCACGAGCAGGTGGTCGCCGCGGTTCAGGACACCTTCGGCGCGCTGTGACGGTCAGGCGACGTCGAGTTCGAGCTCCGGGCCGACGTCCACGCCGGGTTCGCCCAGCTTGACGCCGACGACCCCGAGGAGGACGAGCGCCCCGCCCACCAACTGGATCGGGCGGGGCAGTTCGTCCAGGAGGAGCCACGCGAACACCACCGCGGCCACGACCTCGGTGAGCGCGACGAACGACGCCAGCCGCGAGCCGAGGATGCGGGTCGCCGCGATCCCGAGAACGTAGGCCATCGCCGCCGTCACCAGGCCGAGCGCGATCAGGGGAACCCACCAGGGGACGTGATGTCCCGCGTATGCCGCGCTCCCCCTCCCCGCGGCCGCCGGCAGGACCCCGGTCCCCACCAGCGCCCCGAGGATCCCGGCACCGACAAGAAGGCCGGCCGCCGCCAAGGTGATGGGCGGGAGGCCGTTGTCGGTGTCCGCCGAGATGATGAAGTATGCCGCGGCGCCCACCATCGCCCCGAGCGACCACAAGGCCCCGACGAGGCTGACGTGAGCGTCCCCCGAGAGGAGGTCGAGGACGAGGACGAGGCCGGCTGCCGCGACCGCCGCCCCCGCGAGCGTCATCAGTCCCGGGCGCTGTCCGCGCATCACCCACAGCCACAGCACGACCGCCGCCGGGGCGGTGTACTCGATGAGCAACGCCGGCCCCACGGCCATGTGGTCCACCGCGGAGAAGTAGCAGAACTGAGCGCCGGCCACGGCGAGCACCCCATAGAGCCCGACGACCCGCCACGAGCGCCGCAGGATGCTCCAGTCCCCGTGCAGGGCGCGCACGCCGAACGGGAGCAACACCAGCGCGGCCACGGTCATGCGCACGGTGACGACACTGGCCGGATTCCAGCCGGAGTCGAGCAGCCCGCGGGCGAGGGGGCCCGAGAGGGCGAACCCGAGGGCCGAGCCGACAGCCAGCGCGAGCCCGACGCCGGTGCCGTGGCGAGGAGCAGTTGACGGGGACAGGGCTTGGCGCGCGGGAGAGTCATGAGTCATGGCGGCCATGACCGATGACAGTATGTCGCCGCGCGGTAATATGTCAACGTGGTCTTCGCTAATGACACCGACGCGGCCCTGGCGGCTGCCGTGGAGTTGGCGAACTCCGCCCTCGAGCCCGACACCCTGACCACCCCCGCCGACCTCACGCGCTTCTTCGCCCGCCACGGGTACACCGGCCGGCACGACGGCGACGCCGCCGAGTTGGGGGAGGTGCGCGGCATACGGGAGACGTTGCGCGCTCTTCTCCTCAGCGACGTCGATGAGGCCGTGGACCGGATCAATACCCTCCTGTGGACGTATGCCGCCGTCCCCCGCCTCGTTCGGCACGACCCCGTCGGCTGGCACATCCACGCGTCCGACGACGAGGCACCATTGGCGCATCGGATGCTGGTCGAGACGAGCATGGCGATGATCGACGTCATTCGCGCCGGTGACCTGTCCCGGATCTCGATGTGCGCGGACGAGACGTGCGCCGGGATCGTTCTGGACCTGTCCCGCAACCGCTCCCGCCGGTACTGCTCGACGACGTGCGGGAATCGCAATGCCGTCGCGGCCTACCGGGCCCGGCGGGCCGACGACAAAGCCCTGGGTGGCACCGACGGATCGGTGCCACCCAGGGCCTGACGCGCGTGAGGGTCAGCGCTGGTCGGGATCCCAGTGCTCGAAGCCGGCCGCCTTGGCGGTCTCGACGTCGACGAACCAGACCTCGGCCCGCGTCCGCTTGTACCAGGGGCTGTCCGGGGTGTGGAAGAGCATCGAGTCCTCGTTGCCCTTGACCTCCCAGCCCTCCGGGCCCTTGCCGCGTGAGCCCGCGTCCGCCGACCCCGGGCCGTACTTGCCGGGAGGCGGGGCGGTCGCGGCCAGCGAGGCAGCGGCGCTCGCCTTGGCGCGGGAATCCCACCTGGCGAATCCCGCGGCTTCCGCGGCAGCAGCGTCGCGGAACCACACCTCGGCCTTGGTCCGGCCGTAGTAGGGGCTCTGCGGGGTGTGGTAGAGCATCGAGTCCTCGTTGCCCTTGACCTCCCAGCCCTCGGGGCCGGACCCGTCGGCGGCCGGCTCGGCGGAGTCGGCATACCGTCCGGCGCGGATGGCGGTCGTGGTGGGAGCCGTGGTGGCCGCTGCCACAAGACCGGCGGCGCCGTCTGCGAGCGGGGACGCGCTCTCGTCCGTCTGGACGCCCGCGGCGTCGGTGGGCTGGGCCTGCCCGGCCTGCGTGGCGCTGGCGTCTCCGGCGGCGTCGAGGTCGAAGTCGAGCATCTCCTCGGCGTGGGAGGAGCCAGCCTCATGAGCCACCAGGCCCGCAGCCGCGACGTCCGCAGCGGCTGCCGGAGCAGCAGCGCCCGCATCTACGGCCTCGCCCGTCTCGGACACCTCGCCGACAGCTTCGGCCACGCCAGCCTCGACGCTGTCGCCGAGATTGGCCTGCGAACCACCGAGGGACTCGGCACCCGCCAGGGCTGAGTCGGGATCGTCCAGATCGAGGACGCCACCGGCCAAGCGCCACCGGCCAGACCATCTAGAGCGCCACCGGCGATCACCGCTGGAGTCGCGTCGGGCAGTGCCGCCTCAGCGGAACCGGTGTCCACGGTGCCCACGTCGGCCGCCCCGGCAACGACGGGTTCGTCGATCGGCTCCGCATCGACCGCCGCGGCAGGCGTGTCGGCGGCCGCATTATCGACCGCACTATCGACCACACCATCGGCCACGCTGACGTCGGGAACAGCGGGGGCGCCATCGAGGTCCGCGGCCGCGTCGACAGCGGAGTCGACACCAACGGAATCGACACCAGCGGTATCCACACCACCGGAGTCGTCACCGGCAGCGTCCACGCCACCCGAGACGTCGACGGCGTCGAGGTCGGCCACGTCCCCGGTGATCACCTCGACCTCGTCGTCCGGGGCGGCGACCGCAGCCGGAGCCGCCACCACGGCCTCGTCGGCAGCAGCGACAAGCGCGGGTGCCGCGGGGACCGCGGGCGCTGCGGGCGCATCGAGGTCCAGGACGGCATCTGGGTCATCGAGGTCGAGCAGGCCGGCAACGTCGCCCGCACCGGCGGCGGGCTCAATCTCGGCCGGCGCAACCTCCGGGGTAGCGACCTCGACGGCAGGCAACTCGACGTCATCGGTGCCGGCGCCGACGTCGAGCAGGTCGTCGTCGGTCGTCCCCGGAGCAGGCGCAGGCACGGCGACGGGGGCGGGGTCCAGGCCAAGGTCGGCTGCGGGTGCGTCCAGGTCGATCTCGCCGCCGGGGGCGTCAAGGTCGAGGCCACCGTCCGCGTCCAGATCCACGGCGCCGACACCGAGGTCGGAGCGAGGTGTGGTCGGGGCATCCAGGTCGACCGCCGGGCTCGCCGCCGTCACGGCCGACACCGCGGGCGCGGCAGCCGACGCGTCGAAGGCGACACCGCCCGCGTCCAGATCGATGCCGCCAGCGTCGAGATCGACGCCAGTGGCGTCCAGGTCCACCCGGGGGCAGTAGGTGGCCGCCTCACCGGCGAGCCCGGGGCGTCCAGGTCGACGCCACCCGGCGCGTCCAGGTCCATACCGGGTGCGTCCAGGTCCATGGAACCGGCACCGTCAAGGTCGAGCCCGCCGGCAT
This sequence comes from Nostocoides sp., assembly GCA_016702415.1. GTDB lineage: Bacteria > Actinomycetota > Actinomycetes > Actinomycetales > Dermatophilaceae > Nostocoides_A. The sequence goes on along the minus strand of JADJEA010000001.1, from coordinate 759,996 downwards.
CCAGGTTCACACCGGCAGCGGGAGCGACGACCTCGTCATTCGCAGGCGAGGCATCGAGATCGACGGACCCCGTGTCGAGGTCGAATCCGGCAGACGGAACCTCCAGGAGGTCGAGGTCGTCGGGCTCGGCGTCAAGGCTGAGCAGGTCGTCGTCCGTCGTGGTCGACCCGGTGGTCGCGCCGACGACCGGTGCAGCCACGGGAGCGACGACGGGCGCGGCGATCGTGGGCTCGGCGACCCGGGGCAGGGTCACCGCCGGAGCGGCATCCAGGTCGGCATCGACGCTCCGAGGCAGGCTGACGTCCGCCTCGGCCGCCTTGCCGACCGTCGCGGCGGCCGCGGCCGCAGCGACACCCGCCGTGGCACCGGCAACCGCTGCTCCGGCCGCGGGACGCGCGGCAGGCGTCGACGCAGCGGGGGGGAGGTCGTCGGCATACCCCTCGTCGTCCATCTCGTCGGTCTCGACCATGCGGTCACGTTCGACGATGCGGACCTCGCGGGTGGCCCGCCGGACGATGTAGATCCAGGTCAGCAAGGCGCCCAACAGGAACGCCAGGATGAACAGCCACCACTTCATCAGCGGTCTCCGATCGCTCGGGTCTCGGGGACGTCCTCGAACGCCTCGTTGTCATTGGTTGCGGGGATGACGGCTCGAGCGGCGAGCCAGGCGGCGACGGCACCGAGCGCGAAGGCGACGATGTACCACAGCCACGCGATGATGAATCCGGTCATCAGGTCCTCACTTCACCACGGTGATCTCGACGCGGCGGTTCACCGGCGCGACATCCTTGTCGACGATTGGGTCGGCCGATCCCTTTCCGGTCACGACCATCGACTGCTTGTCCACGCCCAGTGAGGCGAGATAGTCGGCGACGGCTTGGGCGCGTTGCTTGCTCAGGGCCTGGTTGCCGGAATCCGTGCCCGTCTTGTCGGTGTAGCCCGTCACGGCGAGCTTCGTCCCCGGGCACCCCTTGACCTTCGGGGCGATCGTGTCCAGTGCCGCCTTCAAGTCCGCCGGAACAGCAGCGCCGCCATTGGGGAAGGTCACCGTCGTCGCGCGGGCGACCTCGACGCGAATCCAATCGCCGAGCACGGGGCAGCTGGCCGCCGCGTCCGTGCCCACGCCCAAGACCACGGCCGGGTTGGCGCCGGCCGGCCACGCCTTGGTCAGCGCCTCGACCGCCGCCTTCTTGGCGTTGTCGTCCGCTGCGGTGCCGACGATGGTGAGGCCCTTGCGGTCGTAGCCGATGCCGAAATCCTTCACCGATGAGAGGGCGGCGACCGATGCCCCCACTGCCCGCGCATCCGGGGCAGAGGCGCCGGGGACCACGCTCGTCTTGTCGATGACAGTGGCGTCCGGGAGTGCCTCCTTGACCGCCTTGACGAGGGCCTGACCAGCGGTCGCATCGGGAACATCGGCCGACACCGTGACCCCGTCACTCCCTCGAGTCACGGCAAAGGGTGCCGAGGCGAGCGTGACGCTCGACGTCGGGACGCTGCCTGAGGTGCCGGAGGAGGTCGAACTCCCGCCCGTGCCGGTGCCGCTGGCGGACCCCGACGTGCTGGACGAGGACGAACCCGTCGACGATGCCTTCTTGTCGTCACTGCCGCCGAAGGCCGACCCCATCAGGGCCAATATCGCCGGCACGAGGAAGAGCGCCAGCCACCACCACCCGCCGATCGGCCGACGATACCGACGGGTCTCCTCGACCCATCGCGTGTGGACTTCACCTTCGTGAACTCGTTCACCCACGTCCGCCTGCCAGCGGCTGGGGCTCCCCGTGCCGCCGGGCTCACCGCCGTTGCTCATCCTCAACTCCCGTCCGGGCACAGCAGGCCAGGGACGCACCTCGCGTCCTCACGGATCAACATACGTGCCCGGGCCGACAAAGGTCGGGAGGCATGGCAGTGGCGCTGACAACTTCCCGGACTTCCGGCCGGGGGCCGGCGCCCATTCCCTCCAGGCTCAGTCCCGCCCGGCAACGACCGCGGCGACCACAGCGGCGACCAGTGCCCCCACCAAGGCGCAGAAGATTGCCATATACCCGTAGGTCGTCCGCGCGCTGTACCCGGCCGGATCGGCGGTGGCCCGGGCAATCCCGATCCCGACCAGGATTCCGACCGCGGCACCGGTCCCGATGAACCGGCCGAACCGCGGGCGCAGGCGGCGGCGCGGGGGTGCGGGCATACGATTCATCGGTTTCCTCCGGGCTGTCGGGACTGCGGTCTAGGGTGTCATGGCAAGGGAGGACCGCCCGACCACCACTCGCCTTCAGGGGGAAACCATGTCCAGTCGCCGCTTCGCGCGAGTCGCCGCCGTCGGGGCCACGCTCAGCCTCACCACCGCCACCGTTGCGTATGCCGCGGGCCCCGGTTCCGCCGGAATCGGCGACCCCTACTACCCCACCTATGGCAACGGCGGGTATGACGTGTCGCACTACGCGCTCGACATCACCTATGTGCCGGCCGGGACCACGATCAAGGGCAAGGCCACCATCACGGCCACCGCGACCCAAGACCTGACGAGCTTCAACCTCGACCTGCTCCTGAGCGCGTCCGCGGTGACGGTCAACGGCAAGACCGCGTCCTTCCGCAAGAGCGACCCCCACGAGCTTGTCGTGACGCCAGCCTCGGTGATTCGCAAGGGCGCGACCATGACGATCACGGTGGCCTATTCCGGCCAGCCTCGCGGGATCTCCTATGGCGGTGTTCCTTCGCCATGGATCGGATCGGGCACCGAGGCGTTGGCCCTGGGCGAGCCCGAGATCGCCGCGTGGTGGTACCCGAGCAACGACCACCCCCGCGACAAGGCGACCTACGACATGACCTTCCGGGTCCCCACGGGACTCGAGGCCATCGGCAACGGCACCCTGGTGAGCAAGACGACCTCGGGGACGACCGATGTCTGGAAGTGGTCGATGCCCCAGCCCATGGCGACCTATCTCGCGTTCATGGCGATCGGGCAGTACTCCGTCGCCAAGGGCACCTCCGGTGGTCGTCCCTATCTCGTCGCCATCGCCCAAAAGGCTGGTGCGGGCATGGCTGCGGCGGCGAAGGCCGACCTGATGAAGACCCCGTCCATCATCAACTGGGAGGCCTCGCAGTTCGGGCCGTATCCCTTCGACACCGTCGGTGGCGTCGTACCGTCGATGAGTTTCGGCTACGCACTGGAGACCCAGAGCCGTCCTGTCTACACGCCGGACTTCTGGGCCGGTGGATCCAATCTCTTCGTCGTCGTCCACGAGAACGCCCACCAGTGGTTCGGCGACGCGGTGAGCGTCCACAACTGGAAGGACATCTGGCTCAACGAGGGGTTCGCGACCTTCGCCGAGTACCTCTATGCCGAGCACGCCGGGGTCGCCACCACCAACGAGTTGCTCGCGCAGAACTACCAGCAGTATGCCGCGACCGACACGTGGTTCTGGGGGGTCCGCCTGACCGACCCGGGCAAACACAACGAGTTCGACGGAGCGGTCTACGATCGCGGCGCCATGACGCTGGCCGCGCTGCGCAATCGCCTCGGCGCCCCCACCGTGAGCAAGATCCTCAAGACATGGGTGGCCAACCGCAAGGGTGGGGACGGGACCGTCGTCCAGTTCGAGGCTCTCGCTGCGCAGATCTCCGGCCAGGACCTCAGCGGGTTCTTCCAGCACTGGCTGGTCGATCGGACGAAGCCCGCCAAGACGGCCGAGAACGGCCTGACTGGGTTGCCCACCGTGGCCACCCGTAGCGCTATTGCGGCGGCCGACCAGATCACCGCCAACGCCCGGATGCTCGCCTCCCGTCAGCACCGCTGACCCTCGCTCACCCCGGATGGCGCCCAACCACACACCTTAGGAGCCGCCCGTGATCTCGCTGCCACAAAGCCGGGTTCCCGACCCGATGGACGCCCCCGCCCTGCGGTGGGGCATCCTCGGGACCGGCTGGATTGCGGCCGCGTTCGCCTCGGCCCTGCGCGAGGGGACCAGGCAGGTGGTCGCCGCGGTCGGCAGTCGCGACCCGGCCAAGGCCGCCGCGTTCGGGGGGCGGTTCGGCATACCCCTGACCGGGACGTATGCCGATCTGGTCGCCGCCGATGTCGACGTGGTCTATGTCGCGAGCCCCCATTCGGAGCATCGCGACCACGCGCTCCTTTGCCTGGACGCCGGCAAGCCCGTCCTGGTCGAGAAGGCCTTCACGCGCAACGCCGCTGAGGCGGCCGAGGTCGTCGGGGTCGCGCAGGAGCGGGGACTGTTCTGCATGGAGGCGATGTGGTCGCGCTTCCTCCCGCACTACGACATCGTCCGGCAGCTCGTCGGCGACGGCAGCCTCGGGGACATCCAGACGGTCACCGCCGATCACGGCCAGTTGTTGTGGCCCGGCGGCCCGCAACGACTGGCCGACCCGGCCCTCGCCGGGGGCGCCCTCCTCGACCTCGGCATCTATCCGATCTCGTTCGCCCACATGGTGCTTGGCGAGCTGGGCGACCCGGTGGCGGTGGGCACCCTGACCGAGCAGGGGGTTGACGCCCAGGTGAGCATCCTCGCGCTGACGTCTTCCGGGGCGCAGGCCGTGCTCACCACGACGATGGCCGCACGCACCGCCACTGTGGCCACCGTGTCCGGGACGCGTGCCCGCGTCGAGATCGACGGCGTCTTCTACGGACCCGGGACCGGCCGCCTCGTCGCACCGGACGAGACCATGCTCGGGCAGTGGGTGCCCGTCGACCACGACCATGCCGGGCTTAGCTACGAAGCCGCCGAGGTGGCACGGCGCATCACTGCGGGCGAGACGAGTTCACCGTTGATGTCACCGGCGGAGAGCGTCCGGATCATGCGGTTCATGGACCGCGTCCGCGAGCAGATCGGGGTCCGCTACCCCGGGGAGCCGGTTCCCGGGGCGTGACGTCGGGCCCCGGCCCGCCGTCCGGGAAGCGTCAGTCGCCGAGGAGGTTGTCGACCTCGGCGATATAGGCGTCCTCGGCGTCCTCCGGCGCCATGCCGGCCAGGTTGTGCCAGGCGTCGTACTTCGCCCGGCCGACCAGGTCGAACATTCCCGGGCGCTTGCCCCGGGCGTCACCCTCGGTCGCCTGCTTGTAGAGCGCGTAGAGCTTGAGCTTCACGTCGTTACCGGGGTCCTTGCCGACGGTCTTAACCGCGGCGACGGCGTCCTCGAACTCCTGGCTTGGCATGAGATTCCTCCTCCGGGGGGCGTGGGCCCCAACCTACTCGGCCGACACCTCGTCGAGGGGCAGGACCGACGCCAGAGTCCGCCCGGATGCCGCTGGAGCGCACCAGCCCTCGCTCGACCGCGTCCGCCCAATGGAGTTCGCCGACGGCCAAGGCGAGCCACGTCGCGGGGTCCGTCTCGACGGTGTTGGGCGGGGTGCCTCGGCGGTGCACCGGCCCAGCGATGCACTGGACCGCCCCGAACGGAGGCACCCGCACCTCCACGGAGCGACCCGGGTGCCGCTCGGCGAGGTCGGCGAGCGTATGCCGAACCGCCCCCGCCAGAACCTCCCGTGACGACGCCTCCCGGTCGGTGCGCCAGGAGGCGAGAGCCCCACGACCGGCGGCAGCGGAGACGCGGCGACGGGGCGGCATACGGACGCGCCTTTCCGAGGGCGGGTGAGGTCGGCTGCAGGGTAACTCACGCCCCGCGGACCCGGACGCTCACAGGAAACGCGCAGAAAGGTCACGGACAGGTCGTTGGCCGCGCACAGGAATCCCATAGGGAGCGGCGGAAGTGTCGTTCTCGAGCGGCCCGGACACCGCAGCCGAGGCCCAACACGAAGGACTTACCGACATGAACGCCCTGACCAAGACCCGCCAACTGGCCGCCGCGACGCTGGCCGCCGCCAGCCTCGCCACCGGCGCCGTCGTCATTCACCTCGCGGACGCCACCGCGTCCTCGACGACCGTCGCCGCCTCGACGACGACGGACACCGGTGCCACGACCTCCTCCGGCACCACCACCTCATCGAGCACGACCGACACCTCCTCGACCGGCTTCGGCGCCGTCTCCACCGTCACGGGCGCCAGCGGCAGCGCCCAGACGACGACGTCGGGTTCATGAGCTCCTACGAACCCGAGGACGCCAGGAATCAGAGGGGGCCACGATGACCAGGACCGCTGACCTGACCGCCCTCGCGCTCCACCCGACCGAGACCCGATTCGCCGCGATCGGGACCACCAACCGCATCCTCGTCACCGATCCCGTCGTACTGATCGAGGCCACCGCCATCGCCAAGGACCACCTCGCGCAGCTCGACGCGGCCGTGTCCCGCTTCCGGGACGACTCCGAGGTCAGCGCCTTGGCTCGGCGCGCCGCTTTCGGACCCGCGTGGTGCTTCGCCTCGGCGACCTTCGCCGACTACCTGCGCGACGCCTTGCACGCCGCCCGGATCACCGACGGCCTCGTCGACCCGACCATCGGGGCGGCGGTCGTCGCCAGTGGGTATGACGCCGACCTGGATGTCGTCCGGGCCCGCCCCGCAATGCCCTTCCCCACAATGCCCTTCCCCACAATGGCCTCCCACGATGCCCGGCCCCCCCCCCCCCCATTGCGGGCTGGCAGCGGGTCCGGGTCGACGACACCAACCGAATCGAGGTGCCCGCCGGCACCCTGATCGACCTCGGCGCCACCGCCAAGGCGGCCGCTGCCGACCGCATCGCCCGGATGCTGGCGCAGCGCCTGCCGGGCGGCTTCGTGGTCAACCTCGGCGGGGACATCGCCACCAGTGGGCAACTCCCGCAGGGCGGCTGGCGGATCGGCGTCGAGGCCGCGGACGGTCACGTCCTCCAGGTCGTCACCGGCTCCGGGCAGGCGTTCGCGACCTCCTCGACCCAGAAGCGGACGTGGACAACCGGCGCCGCCACCACCCGGCATCACATCGTCGACCCTCGAACGGGCACGACGGCCGACACGCCGTGGGCGCAGGTCACCTGCGCCGCGGCGACCGCGTTGGAGGCCAATGCCGCCTCCACGGCGGCGATCATCCTCGGCACCCACGCGCCCGCGTGGTTGGCGGGGCACGGCATACCCGCTCGGCTCGACGGTCTCGACGGTTCCGTCACCACGACCCCCGGTTGGCCGGTGGAGGACGCATGAGCAACGAAACCCTTTGGTACCTCTCCCGGGCGACCGGGCTCGCGAGCATCACCCTGCTCACCCTCGTCGTCATCCTCGGCCTGCTCACCTCCGGGCGCCGACGGCCGTTCGGGGAGCGCGCGACGATCGTCATGGGCCTGCACCGCTGGGTCTCCCTCGGGATGGTCGCCTTCCTCACGACCCACATCGTCACGGCGATCGTCGAGACCTATGTCTCGATCGACTGGATCTCGCTCGTGATCCCCTTCACTTCGGCCTATTCCCCCCTGTGGGTGGGGTTGGGCACCCTCGCCTTCGACGTGCTCGTGGCCGTGATGGTGACGTCGTACTGGCGCCACCGGATGACCGAGCGAGCGTGGACGGCCGTGCACTGGCTCGGCTACCTCATGTGGCCCATGGCAATCGCCCACGGCGTCGCCCTCGGCACCGCCGATCAGCCGCTGCTGCGGGGCACGACCCTCCTGTGCGGGGCCGCCGGCGCGCTCGCCCTGGCCTGGCGCCTGACCACCTCGTATGCCGACCGCGACCGCCGCCGCGACATCCTCGCCGGAGGTTGGTCATGACCCTCATCGACGACCTCCGCAGCGCCGGTCTCACCGGCCGCGGCGGCGCGGCGTTCAGCACCGCCGTCAAGGTGGCCGCGGCATACGACAACGGGGCCGCCCTCATCGTCAACGCCTGCGATGGCGAACTCGGGGCGGCCAAGGACGCATTCGTCGTGGCCGCCCACCTGGGCGAGCTCGTGGAGGGCGCGCGCCTGGTCACCCGGGGCTCGGGCCGGATTCGGTATGCCGCCCACCGCGGCTCCGACACCGAAACCCGCCTGATCGCGGCCGGCCTCGACGTCCTCGACGTCCCCTCCCGCTATGTCTCCTCCGAGGAGACCGCGGTGATCTCGCTCGCCACCAAGGGCCTGGCCCGGCCGATGACCAAGCGCGCCCCCTTCGTCGGCGGGGGCCGGGACAGCCGCGGACGCCGAATCCCCCCGACCGTCGTCCTCAATGCCGAGACCGTCTGGCGCATCGCCCAGATCGCGGCCTACGGCCCCGACTGGTTCCGCGCCCAGGGGACCCCGGCCGAACCCGGACCGCGGCTGGTCACAATCGGCGGTGCCGTACCGCGCCCAGGGGTGCTCGAAACCGCCGCCGGTATGCCGCTGACCACCCTCCTCGCAGCGGCCGGCGGCATGCCGTCCGGCGCTGGGTATCTCTGGGTGGGCGGCCTCGGGGGCGTCCTGATGCCCGCGGCCGACGTGCCGCGGCTGCGCTGGAGCAGCGCCGACCTCGCGGCCTATGGCGGCAGCGTCGGACCGGGCGTCATCGACGTCCTCGACCCGCGCGAGTGCCCGGTCGAGTATGTGGACCGGATGCTGACGTATGCCGCGGGCGAGTCCGCGGGCCAATGCGGCCCGTGCATGTTCGGACTGCCCGCGATCGCCGCGGACTGGCACGATCTCGCGGCCGTGCGCCCGGGCAACCGCGCCACGGTCGAGTCTCGGCTGACCCAACGCCTCGCGCTCGTGCCGGGCCGGGGCGCCTGCCGCTTCCCCGACGGGGTTGCCCGGTTCGCGGCGTCGGCTCACCGCCAGCTGTCCGACCACCTCGCCGCCCACGCCGAGGGTCATTGTCCGACCAGCCCGACCCACGCGGGCCCGACCCACGCGGGCCCGACCTACCCGGGCCCGACCTACGCAGGACCGACGTACTCGAATAGCCCGGTCACCCCGGTCGCGGAGTCCACCTCAAGGAGCAGTCGTGTCGTCTGACCAGCGCCGCCCGTCGCGGAGACGGGCTCCGGTCTCCGCCGGAGCACCGCGCATCGGCGTGGACCGGGTCGCGTGTAGCGGCCACGGCATCTGCGCCCAGACCCTGGCCGATGTCGTCGGCCTGGACGAGTGGGGCTATCCGATCGTCGCCGACCGGCCCGTCGAGGCGAAGGATGCCGACCTCGCGGTCAAGCTCTGCCCCGCCCGCGCGCTCTACCTGCGTCCCTGAGCAACCGAGCGCGCCTCAAGGCGCCCCGACTCCGACGATCGACCGGGCGGCCCTGCGTTGCAGGTCGCCCGACCGATCGGGCGAATCGGAGCCACCGGCAGGGCGCAGGCCCCTCCGCGGGAAGAAGATCCGGCGGAGGGGCGCGCTAACGTCAGCCCAGGTAGGGCGCGGCCTGCAATGCGGCATACCGCGCATCGGCGGCATCGATGCTGGCCCGGGACGACAGATCCACCCCGGCCCGCGCGGCGGCGGCCTTCGCCCGCGGGGAGGTCAGGTCGGGAGCGACGAAGGTCTCCGGGCGGATGCTGCGGTCGGCGGCGGCATACTGCCGCTGTTGCGCCGCAAGCCTGTCCGCGGACGCCGCAGCCGCGGCCCGGATCGCCGGGGTCATCCGCAGCGTCGAGCCCGTCACGAGAGGGCTGACGACGGGGAAATAGCCGGAGGAGTGCCCGACGACCTTCGGGTGGTACGACTCCGCGATCGGGTACGACAGGCCGTTGATCCACTCCGCGCTGTCGCAGACGGCATGCCCGAGGAAGGCCGTCGTGGGGTTGGCGAAGGCGAATCCCTTGCTCGCGGCGAGCGTCGCGAGTTTGCTGTTGAGCAGGTCCGCCGTCTGGTTCAGGCGCGACTCCTCGGTCGGGGAGAACCACGTGAAGGCGTTGCAGTCGGTGCCATTGAAGACCCGCGGATAGCCGACGATCGTCACCTTCGCATAGGGCGCGCGGGCGCGGATGGCCGAGTAGAGCGTCGACAACGTGCCGGGCAGGGTGGTGTTGATATAGCTCTGCGCCTTGTCGATCGCGCCCATGCAGTCGCTCATCCACGACGGCTGCGCGCAGGTGGTCAGGACGTCGGCGAAGCCCGCGTCGTTGCCGCCCACCGACATGGTCACGTATGCCGTGCCCGTCGTCAGCGCGGACAGTTGCGTATTCGTCACATCGGCAGCCGTCGCGCCGGAGCAGGCCCGGAGGTTCAAGGCGTAGCCCTTGGCGCTGGCGATAAGGCTCGGGTAGGCGTAGACCGAGCGCATGCACGAGGTGCCGTCGTTGATATAGGTCCGGGTGCCGACACCGGAGGAGTAACTGTCACCGAGCGCGACATACGCGGAGCCGGCGGCGCTTGCCGGGAGTGCGGTCGCGGCCGCCAGGAGCGCCGCACCGACGGCGGCGGCCGAGGAGAGGGTGGTGGCCCGGGTGCGGGCCGTCGTGGAGCGGGGGTGGAGCATTCGGGGGATCTCCCTTCACGGACACGCCTCGTTGCGTGGTTACTGAAGGGTAGGGCCTCTCGGGCGGCGCCGGGGCAAATCGGCCGAACCCGTCTTTGCGCCGCAGCGCCGCCCCACTGATGCGGCGATCGATCACTGATGCGGCGGTCGATCACGTCGAGGGGTCCCTCGGCCGAGCCCGTGCCGGTCAGTCGAGCGTCCGCCCGGTCAGCCGCTCGTACGCCTCCAGATAACGCGCCCGGGTCTGCTCGACAACCGACTCCGGCAGTGGCGGGGGCGCCTCGCCGGACGACTTCGACCAGCCGCTCTCGTGCGTGAGCCAATCCCGGACGTACTGCTTGTCGAACGACGGCTGCACCCGCCCGGGCACCCACTGATCGGCCGGCCAGAAGCGGGAGGAATCGGGCGTCAGGACCTCGTCGGCCAGCACGAGCTCATCGCCGGAGCCGATCCCGAACTCGACTTTGGTGTCCGCCAACAGGATTCCCCGTTCGGCGGCGATCTCGTTACCGCGGCGCAGGATGGCGACGGTCAGGTCCCGGGCCGCGGCGGCGCGGTCCGGTCCGACGAGGTCCACGACCGCGGCATACGGGATGGGCTGGTCGTGCTCGCCTTGGGGGGCCTTGGTCGACGGAGTGAACACCGGTTCCGGCAGCCGGGACCCGTCCACGAGACCCGCCGGCAGGGGCACGCCACTGACCCGGCCGGTCGCGGCATACTCCTCCAGGCCGCCGCCGGTCAGGTAGGCGCGCGCGACGCACTCGACCGGGAGCATGTCGAGGCGCCGGACCAGCAGCGCCCGCCCCGCCACCGCCGCCGGCACCTCCGTGGAGAGGACGTGGTTGGGCACCAAGTCCGCCAACCGCTCGAACCACCAGAGGGAGAGCTGCGTCAGGATGCGGCCCTTGTCGGGGATCGGCGTGCCGAGGATGTGGTCGTAGGCCGAGATGCGGTCCGATGCCACGAGGAGGATGCGGTCGGGGTCGGGCTCCCCCGACGGCCCGACGGGTGCATAGAGGTCGCGGACCTTGCCGGAGTAGAGGTGGACATACCCGGGCAGGTCCACCTCAGGCCCCCACGACCGGCGCCGTGATCTCGCCGCGCTGCGCCCGCTCGGCGATGTCGGTGCGATAGTGCCCGCCCGGGAGGTCGATCCGCTCGATCAGGTCGTATGCCGCCGCCCGCGCCGCCGCGAGATCCGGTCCCGACCCGACGATCGAGAGCACCCGCCCACCGCTCGCGCGCAGGAGGCCGTCGTCGCCGATCGCGGTGCCCGCGTGGAGGACGTATGCCGATCCCGCCCCCTCCGCGCCACCCGCCGCCCCGCCGTCGCCCGCCTCGGCGTCGCCCGCCTCGTCCGCGAGCCCGTGCTCCTCGACCCCCGACAGCACGCCCCCACTCTCAGGAGCCTGCGGATAGCCCGGGGCCGCGAGGACGACGGTGACCGCCGGCTCGGGCCGCCACCGCAGCGGGCCGGCGAGGTCGAGCTGGCCCGTGGCCGCCGCCTGCAGGAACTCCGCGAGCGCCGTCACCAGCCGGTCGAGGACCACCTGGGTCTCCGGGTCGCCGAAACGGACGTTGAACTCCACCACCCGCATCCCGCGCGACGTCAGCGCGAGGCCGACGTAAAGGACGCCGACGAACGGCATACCGAGGCGGTGCATGGTGTCGATGGTCGGTTGGGCGATGCGCTGGACGACATCGTCGACGAGGCCGGGGGGAGCCCAGTCGAGCGGGGAGTAGGCGCCCATCCCGCCGGTGTTCGGGCCAGCATCGCCGTCGCTCAGCCGCTTGAAGTCCTGCGCCGGGGCGAGCGGGACGACCGTGGTGCCGTCGCTGATGCAGAAGAGGGAGACCTCGGGGCCGTCGAGATATTCCTCGACGACCAGCCGCCCGTCGGGGCGCGCGAGACAGGCGTCGGCGTGGGCGAGGGCCGCATCCCGGTCGTCGGTCACCACCACGCCCTTGCCCGCCGCGAGCCCGTCGTCCTTGACGACATAGGGTGCCCCGAATGCGTCGAGCGCGTCCTCGACCTCCGCGCGTGTGGTGCACACATGCGAGAACGACGTCGGCACCCCCGCCTCGGCCATGATCCGCTTGGCGAACGCCTTGCTCCCCTCGAGCTGGGCCGCCCGCGCGGACGGCCCGAAGGTCGCGAACCCGGCCGCCCGCAGGTCGTCCGCCACCCCCTCCACGAGCGGTGCCTCGGGTCCGATGACGACGAGATCGACGGTATGCCGCCGCGCCACCTCGACGACCGCCGCCCCATCGGTGATCCCGCCTCCGCCGATCGGCTCGCACAAGGCAATCTGAGCGATCCCGGGGTTGCCGGGCGCGGCGATGACCGCATCGACCATCGGGTCGAGGGCGATCGCGCGCACCAGCGCGTGCTCTCGCGCCCCCGACCCCACCACGAGAACCTTCATGCCCACAAACCCTAGTGAGTGGGCGGGGATCGGCATACGTCCACCCGGCGGGAGTGGGGCTACGGCGCGCTCGCGCTGTCTCACGAACGTGAGCACGCCGACTGAGGAACTTGAGCACGCCATGTCGACGTTCGCACGCCCTCCTGACGAACTTGAGCACGCGTTGTCGACTTGAGCACGCCATGTATGGGGTGCTCAAGTCGACAAGACGTGCTCACGTTGCGGCCCACGTTGCGGGTCCACTTTGCTGAACTCGGGCCGCCAGGGAAAATAAAGGGGCGCGGCGTTCCCGGGGAGCAGGGGGGATGTTCCCCCGGGAACGCCGCGCCTGTGGCGTGGGCACTCGGTGGGGGAACCGGCGCTCTTCACGCGGGTTGACGCGGGATCAACCGATGAAATCTTGACAAACTTCTACTCGCGAGTAAAGCCCAATCCTGTCGGTCCTCCGCCATTGGCGGAAACCCGCCAGATGTGGAACCCTTGGGGGTATGTCAGCAGGGGAGATACAGGCGGCGGACCCGCAGTTGCTGAGCGAGGAGGACATTGGCCGCGTCTACGGAGCACTCATCCGCCTGCCCAAACCCAGCCGCGACAGCCTGCTCACGACGGGCTTGCCGGCAGACCTCGTCGACCGCGCGACGGTATTACTGCAGGCCAGGGGACTACTCGACGCCAGCGATCCGGACGACTGGGATATCCCCGCACCCGACATCGCCATCACCGCCTGGGCGGCCGATGCCGAGCGCCGGACCCGCGAGTGGCGGGCGCGCGCGGGCCAGCTCCACCAACTCTTCATGGCCGTGCGCAATCACGAGGTCGTCGACTCGGGCAACCGTGAGCTGGCCACCCTGGCCGATATCGCGTCCGCCACGGCGACCATCACCGCCGCGGCCCAGACCGAGATCCTCTCCGTGAGGGCCGACTCGCGCCGGACGCACCAACTCCTGCTCGACCCGTTCAACTCCCACCGGGAGTACTTCCGCAATGCCGCCGGGGAGTTGGTCACTCTGCGCGCGGTCTACGACCAGGCCGTCCTCGATGTCCCTGGCGCCCTGGAGGCCTTGCGCGACCGGATGATGGGCGGGGAGGAGATCCGCCTCTCCGGCACCATCCACTTCTCCGCGATCATCGTCGACCGCGCCGCCGCGGTCGTGGAGTTCAGCCACATCGAACCCTCCGGCGGCGGATCGATGCTCCTGCGCAGCCAGCCCTTCGTTGCCGCCCTCCTGCGCTGGGGCGACTCCCTCTTCGGCTCGGGCGTCGCCCTTCCCATGGGCGAGGACGCTGCGGGCAGCGACAACAACGCCGATCGCGACGCCCTGATCCTCAGCCTCCTCGCGGCGGGCGCCAGTGACTCGACGATCACGCGGCGCCTCCGCATCTCCCAACGCACCGTCGAACGCCGCATCCGGCACATCATGGACGGCCTCGGCGCGGAAACCCGCTTCCAGGCGGGGGTCCAGGCGGCCCGCCAGGGACTGGTGTAGGCGGGACTCGGCATACCACCCCGCCGTGGCGGCCCGCTAGGCTGGGTCGTTCCCATCCGGACCCACCTCGAAGGCATGCATTGAGTCCTCGTCCCTCGGACGCGACGAGCCAGGACGCCGTCACCCGCGAGATCGCGATCGAGCAGGCGCACGTCGACCGGGTGTATGCCGAACTCGGCAAGGCCAGTCAGCGCGCCGCCCTCGTCGCCGCCGACGGGATGTCCCGCGGCCGCACCGATCGCACCGGCGACATCCGGGACGAGGAGATGTCCGGACTCTTCGAGCGAGACGCGCTCGTCTTCAACGCGGCCCGGCGTCAGGCCTCGCTCGACACCCAGTACGAAGGGCTGGTCTTCGGGCGGCTCGACCTCGCCCACGCGACCACCCCACAGCCCGGCGACCAACCCGAGCAGCCGGCCGCAGACCCCGACGCGCCCTGGTGGGCGGGGCGGGAGCGCGAGATCCGCTACATCGGGCGGCTCGGCGTGCGCGACGAGGACTACGAGCCCCTGGTCATCGACTGGCGGGCCCCGGCCGCGGCGGCGTTCTATCGCGCCACGCCGGTCGACCCCCACGACGTCATCCGCCGCCGGGTCATGCGCAGCCAGGGCACGACCGTCGTCGGCGTCGAGGACGACCTCATGGCGGCGGAGGCGCCCGACGACATCGTCGTCGTCGGTGACGGCGCACTCCTGGCCGCGCTCACCCGCGCGCGCGGGCCGCGGATGCGCGACATCGTCGCGACCATCCAGCAGCATCAGGACGAAGCCATCCGCGCCCCCAGCCGCGGCGTCACCGAGATCACCGGCGGCCCGGGGACCGGCAAGACCGTCGTCGCCCTCCACCGGGCGGCCTACCTCCTGTATGCCGAGCGGCGCCGCTTCGAGGGCGGCGGCATCCTCGTCGTGGGGCCGTCCACGGCATACACCGCCTATATCGAACGCGTATTGCCCTCTCTCGGAGAGGATTCGGTGACCCTACGCTCGGTCGGCGATCTGGTCGACGCGGTCAGCGCGACCCGCCTGGACCGCCCTGAGGTGGCCGCCGTCAAGGGGTCCCTTCGCATCCGGCGGTTGCTCGCCCGGGCCGCCGGCGCGCCGGTGCCCGGTGCCCCCGACCAGTTCCGCGCCTTCGTCGGCGGTCAGGCGGTCACCCTCGGCCCGCCCGTGCTCGCCGATGTCCGCGCCCGGGCCCTGCGGGGGCACGCGCGCAATGCAGCGACCGACTCGGCGCGGGCCCTGCTCGGGCAAGCGGCCTGGGCCAGCGTCCGCACAGGGCTCAAGGCGGAGTTCCTGGAGGCCTTCGACTCTTCGATCGCCGTCGACGACTTCATGGCCGCGTGGTGGCCGCAACTCGATCCGCGCGAGGTCCTCCTCTGGCTCGCCGATACCGATCTCGCCTACCGACTCGGGCGGGGGGCGCTCAGCGACGAGGAGTGCGCCGCGGTGGCGCTCTCGCTGCAGGACGCGCTGGCCGTCGGGACGTGGAGCGTCGCCGACGTCGCGCTCATCGACGACCTCGCCACCCGCGTGGGAGAGGTGCGCGCCGGCACCGGCGAGGAGCGCGGCTTCTATGAGATCGACGAGCTGGATGTGGTCTCCGCCAGCGAATTCCGCGAGCTCGGCCCCACCTCCGCGAGCCTCGGGGCCGCCGCGGAGGCGCGCACGGGCGACCCGCGCGAGCGGTTGCTACGCGGGCACATCGGCGAGCCGGGGGACTATGCGCACGTGCTCGTCGACGAGGCCCAGGATCTGTCGCCGATGCAGTGGCGGATGCTCGGACGCGTCGCGGAGTGGGCGTCCTGGACCGTCGTCGGCGACGAGGCCCAGGCCTCATGGTCGGATCCGGCGGAGGCGGCTCGCGCGCGCGACGAGGCCTTCGGCACCTCGCCACGGCGCCGCTTCCACATGGCCACCAACTACCGCAACGCCCGCGAGATCTTCGACTACGCCCGCGACGTCATCCTCGAGGTGATGCCGGATGCCGATATCCCCGACGCGGTCCGCGAGACCGGCGTCGACCCGGTGGTCGCCCCCCTGGGCGGCGATCCCGTTGCGGCGGTGGCGGATTCGCTGAGTCGGTTGGTGAGTGAGGTCGACGGCACCATCGCCGTCGTCACCCCCCTCCGGTATGCCGATGCCCTCGCCCCCCTGCACGGCACCCACGACGGCCGGGTCCAGGTCGTCGACCCGATGGCGACCAAGGGCCTGGAGTGGGACGCCACCGTCGTCGTCGATCCCGACGCCATCGCGGCGGAGTCGCCGGGCGGCATCCGGGTCCTGTATGTCGTCCTCACCCGCGCCGCCCACCGGATGACCGTTCTGCGCGCCTGACCTAAGACCTGGGCGTACCCCCGGCTACAGCAATGGGGCCCGGCGAGGCGAGGCCCCGCATACAGCCCCGGTCCCGGCCCACATTGCCGTAGCTGGCCGTCCCGGTCCCAGCACCGGCGCGCCCGACCAGGTGCACCGGCGCGCCCGGCCTGAGCACCGGCGCGCCCGACCAGGTGCACCGGCGCGCCTGACCTAAGCACCTGGGCGTACCCCCGGCTACAGCAATGGGGCCCGACGAGGGAGGCCCGCAGCCCGCCGCCCACTTGCCAGCTGCGTCCCGGTCCTAGCACCGACGACCCCGCGAACGCGGCCGTCCCGAGCAGCGAGGCCGCGGACACCCGACGCTCCACCCCGACCCCGAAGCTCCGCCCCGACCCCGACGCTCCACCCCGACCCCGGCGCCCCAGACTCGACTTGTGTCATCGACTTGACACAAGTCCCGGGTTAGCGGCACCATGCTTTGTATCAACTCATCGATACAAAAGTCGAGGACCAACCATGTCGCTCCAGTTCCTGCTCATGCTGGTCCTGGCCTTCGCCGTAGTCATCGCGGTGTTGGTCGCCAGGACCCTGATCCACCGCCGAGCAACCGAACCAGACTCCGCACCAGCCGATTTGGCTGAGATCGCCCGGTGGACGGCGCGCTGGCGGTGGAGCGGTGTCGTCCTCGGACTGCTGCTCGGCAGCGCCGCCTTCCTCTCCGCGCAGCGGCCGGTCGCCCTCGGGCGGCTCGCACTCGCCAGCCCCGCCCTGGCTGCTGCGGCGATGATCGCGGGGGTCGTCGTCGGTGAGGCCACGGCTCACCCCAGCCGGACCACCACCCGGACCGCCGCCCTGACGACGCGCTCGTGGCGCCACCTTCTCCCCCGCACCCGGACGGCGGTGGTGGGGGGTGGGATCGGCATACTGACCACGCTTCTGGTGATCGGCACCTGGGCGGGCAGCCCGGACGACCTCGGCCGGGCGGGACGGGCGCTGCGGGCCACGTGCGAGGTCGCCCTTCCCGACTCGGGCACCACGATGCAGACATCGATAAGCACCCCGTGGCCGGGCAGCTTCTATGCCGGACCGGCGGCGATTGCGGTGGTGGCCTGCCTCGCGCTGGCCGCCGCCGGAGCGGTAGCGATCCACCGGCGCGCCAACCCGAGTGCCGCGTCGCAGGAACTGGACTGGGAGCTACGGCGCGAGGCGATGACCAATCTCGTCACTGCGGTCGGTGTCATGGCCTTCGGCACCGCCGTGCCGATCGCCACCATCATGGCCATGATCCTGAGCAGCAACGACTGCGCGCGCGGCGGCGACACCTTCGCCGGGATGCTCGTGGTGGTCGCCATTGGATGTGCGGTCGTCGCGGCCGCCTTGCTCGCCCGGCTGCTCCTGCCGCGCCGGCGCGGCCTCCTCGTCGCCCCAAGCGCGCCCGATCTGTCCGCGAGGCCCCGGTGACGCGCGCCATCAGCGTCGATCTGGCCGACCCGACGCCGCCCTTCGAGCAACTTCGGCGGCAGATCGCGACGCTCATCGAGACCGGGCAGTTGGCGCCGGGCGAACGTCTGCCGCCGGTCCGCCAGCTGGCCCGTGATCTCGGCATCGCCCCCGGCACGGTGGCTCGTGCGGTGCAGGAACTCGAGCAGGCCGGCCTGGTGCAGACCCGCCGCGGCGGCGGCACCACCGTCGCCCCGATCGCCCGCTCCCCCAGCCGGATGACGCGTGCCCGCCTGGACGCCGCCGCCACGACGTTCGTCGCCTCGGTCCGCACCCTCGGGCTGACTCAGGAGGACGCTCACGAGGCAGTCGCCCGCGCCTGGACCTGACGGCGGGATTCTGGCGGTCGAGTCTTGGCCGGCGAGTCTTGACAGGTGGTTCCGGCGGGCGGGTTCTGACGGCGAGTCTTGGCGGGTGGCTCTGGCGGGCGGGTCGAGGCGGGCTCACCAGAACCCGCCCGCCCCACCCCGGCTAGTCGAGCAGGGGATGGCGCGAGATGATCGCGTCGCGCTCGGGTCCGACGCCGATGGCGGAGATCCGGGCGCCGATCAGCTCCTCGACACGCAACACATACGCCTGGGCGTTCGCCGGCAGCTCCGCGAAGGTCCGGCAGCCGGAGATGTCCTCCCACCAGCCGTCCATCACTTCGTAGATGGGCTTGGCGTGGTGGAAGTCGCTCTGGTTGACCGGCATTTCGTCGTGCCGGACCCCGTCGACCTCATAGGCGACACAGATCGGAACCGTGTCCAGGCCGGTGAGGACGTCGAGCTTGGTCACCACGAAGTCGGTGACTCCGTTGATGCGGGTCGCATAGCGCCCGATCACGGTGTCCATCCAGCCGCAGCGCCGGGGCCGGCCCGTCGTCGTGCCGTATTCCCAGCCCGTCTTGCGCAGGAACTCCCCCGACTCGTCGAACAACTCCGTGGGGAAGGGGCCTTCACCGACGCGCGTGGTGTAGGCCTTCAGGACGGCGATGACCCGGGAGACGCGCGTGGGCGGGATACCCGAGCCGGTGCACGCACCGCCCGCCGTCGCACTGGACGAGGTGACATAGGGATAGGTCCCGTGGTCGACATCCAGCAGCGTGGCCTGGCCGGCCTCGAGGAGGACGTTGGCGCCGTCGTTCAACGCCTGCTCCAGCAGCAGCGAGGTGTCGGCGACCATGGGGGCGAGGCGGTCGGCATACCGCAGGAGTTCGTCCATGACCTCGCCGGCGGGGATTGCCCGCCGGTTGTAAATCTTGCTCAGCACCTGGTTCTTGAACCGCAGCGCGGCCTCGACCTTCTGCTCGAGGATGTGCCGATCGAAGAGATCCTGGACCCGAATCCCGTTGCGCGACATCTTGTCCGCATACGTGGGTCCGATCCCGCGGCCGGTGGTGCCGATCTTGCGCGCGCCGAGGAAACGCTCGGTGACCCGGTCGAGGGTGCGGTTATAGGGCGCGATGACGTGGGCGTTCGCGCTGACGACGAGCTTGCTCGTGGACACCCCGCGCGCCTCGAGCCCGTCGATCTCCCGGAAGAGGACCTCGAGGTCGATGACGACGCCATTGCCGATGACCGGGGTGCACGAGGGGGTGAGGATGCCGCTCGGGAGCAGGTGCAACGCGTACTTCTCGCCATCGATGACGATCGTGTGGCCCGCGTTATTGCCCCCGTTGAACTTCACGACAAAGTCGACCCCCGACCCCATCAGGTCGGTGGCCTTTCCCTTGCCCTCGTCGCCCCATTGGGCGCCGACCAGCACGATCGCCGGCATACGGCCTCTCCTTCGTCGCGGACCAGCGACCAAGGCTAGCCGTATGCCGACCCCGCCCCGCCCGGTGTCCGCGCCGCCGTCCCGGTGCCCACCACGTGGGCGAAGGCGCGCTCGGCCGCGTCCGCTCCGAGGGTATGCCGCACCAGCAGCAGCGCGTCGAGGGTCGCCAGGGTGGCCAGCGCCTCCGCGCGGGGGTCGGGCCCGGTCGGGTCGAGTCGGTCGGTGACCCACGCGGCCCAGTCGCCGACGAGGGCGCGGGTGATCGCGGCATACGGCTCGCGCCCGGCACTGGCCAGGCCGAGGAGTTGGAAGAAGACCGCGAACAGCGGGTCCGCATCAGAGGTCGCTCGGGCAATGCCTGGAATGCCCTCATCAATGTCCCGGTGCTGCTCCTGGTTATCGGCCCGATGTGGCGTCCGGCCCGGGCGGAGTGAGAGCGCTGTCGGGGCTCGCCCGAGGCAGCGTGTAGGGCGACGTCGTCGCCACCCGGCGCAACCCGAGGGAGCGCAGGATCGGCTCGGAGTCGGGTGAGGCGTCGACGCGCGCCAGCGTGAATCCCCGACTCATCGCCCATCGCGCCCGCTCGGCAAGGAGGGCCCGGAAGAGCCCCTGCCGACGCCAGTCCGGGTGCGTCGAGCCGCCCCACAATCCGGCGAAATCCGTTCCGGGAGCGAGCGTCACGCGGCCGGCACAGACGACGTCCCCGGAGGGCGAGGCCTGCGCGATCAGTTTGAGTTCGGTCGGGTCCCCGGGCGGGAGCGGGTCCTCGTCACCGGAGGCGTCCCGGTCGGCCCGGCCCCACGCCCCACCCCACACCAGCTCGTAGAGCTCGGCCGTCCGCCGCGCATCGCCGCGGGTGCGGCTCTCCCGGATGGTGATCCCGGCCGGCACCTCGAGCGGCGCCTCGGCCGCCGCGGCCAGCACCGCGAGGTCGCCGAGCGTGAGCGCTTCGTCGTCCTCCTTGACGAAGCCCGCGCGCACCAGCCGGTCGCCGAGGTCGGGGGGATCGTCATACGAATAGGTCTTCCACTCCAGGGGCAGACCCAGGGCGCGGAAGTGATCCCGTTCCCCGGCGATCACGGCGTCGGGATCGTCACCGAGCCCCTCGGGACAGTCGACCATCGCCCAGCGGTCCTCCGGGTCGGTGGACGTATGCCGCGCAACCCACCCCACGCGCTCGCGTCTCGTCCGCGCGGGGCCCTCCCCGACGCCCATCCGGATCTGGCGGTGGAAGGCGTCGAGGAGGTCGCGATCGTCGCGCGGTGGCGGCATACCCGCCGAGAGTAGGGCACGACCGGGTCAGTAGGGCACGACCGGGTCAGTAGGGCACGGCCGGATGAGCGGAGATTCACTTAGCCAATCCGGGGCGTTGGGCCCTAGCATCGAGACGACCGGCCGCCGGTCGGCCGGAGACTTTCCCCGAAGCGAGAGAGACCCAGATGAATGCCGAGCAGGCAACCCAGATGACCAGTGGCCGGGGGTTCATCGCCGCCTTGGACCAGAGCGGCGGGAGCACCCCGAAGGCCCTCAAGCTCTATGGGCTCGAGGAGAGCGCATGGAGCAATGACGAGGAGATGTTCGACCTCGTCCACGAGATGCGCTGCCGCATCATGACCAGCCCCGCCTTCACCGGCGACCGCGTCATCGCCGCGATCCTCTTCGAGATGACCATGGAGCGCCAGGTCGAGGGCAAGGACACCGCGACCTACCTCTGGGAGGACAAGCACGTCGTGCCCTTCCTCAAGATCGACAAGGGCCTGGCCGACGAGGCCGACGGCGTCCAGTTGATGAAGCCCATGCCCGACCTGGACTCGCTGCTCGAACGCGGCGTCGCCAAGGGCATCTTCGGCACCAAGGAGCGCTCGGTCATCAACTCCGCCAATGCGGCCGGCATCCAGGCCGTCGTCGACCAGCAGTTCGAGGTGGGCGCGCAGGTCCTCTCCCACGGGCTCATGCCGATCCTCGAGCCCGAGGTCAACATCAAGGCCGCCGACAAGGCGGAGTGCGAGACCTTGCTCAAGGCCGCCTTGCTCGCCGGGCTCGACAGCCTCCCGGAGGGGCAGCAGGTGATGTTCAAGCTGACGCTGCCGAGCACGGACGGCTTCTACGGCGAACTCATCGCCCACCCCAAGGTCATGCGGGTGGTCGCCCTCTCCGGTGGCTACACCCGCGACGACGCCAACGCCAAGCTCGCCCAGAACCCCGGGATGATCGCGTCGTTCTCGCGGGCACTCTCTGAGGGTCTGACCGCACAGATGACGGACGCGGAGTTCAACTCGACGCTCGATGCGAGCATCCAGTCGATCTACGACGCCTCCATCACCTGATCGTCGCCCGCAGGGACGACAGCGTCCGCACGACCTGAACACCGGTCATCGCACGACCGACGCAGTACCCGACGCGGCCCCGGCTCAGTGCCGGGGCCGCGTGGGCGTCTGGAGGCGGGTGGCGGTGGGTGGCGGCGGGACTGGGCCCGGCACCGACGGGCGGACAGAACGAGATCGAATCGCTCAGAGGCCGAGTTCGCGGGCCGCGTCGAGGGAGGAGGCGCGCAGGAACTCGGTGCAGCGGACCCGTTCGTCCTCCTCGCCGATGACCGCCGCCGCCTTGGCGAGGGCGGCCAGGGCGCGCAGGAATCCTCGGTTGGGCTCGTGGCTCCACGGGATCGGGCCCTGCCCGCGCCAGCCGGCCCGACGGAGGGCATCGAGCCCACGGTGGTATCCGGTGCGCGCATACGCATAGGCCTGCACCGGGTGATCCGCGTCCAGCGCGGCTTCGGCGAGCACGGCCCACGCAAGGCAGGAGGAGGGGTATGCCGCCGCCACCCTCCCGGGGCGCTCGTCACCGGCCGCGATGGCCGCCGCGGCGGGGTCGTCGGGAAGACGGGTTTCGGGGATACCGAGCAGGTCCGGCATACGGGCTCCTTCTGGGACTAGGCGGGTGCGCGAACGCTGGGACTAGGCGGGTGCGCGAACGCGAGCCTCCCGGCGCCCGGGCTGACGCCCGGTGCGCCGGGAGGCTCGCGTCAATGAAGGGCAGGGCCGGGATCGCCCTGGCGCTCCCGGACGCTCTCGGACGCTCCGGTCAGGCGACGTGCGTCCCGGCCGAGCGGAGGTTCTGGCAGGCCTCGACGACACGGGCAGCCATCGCGGCCTCGGCCTCCTTGCCCCACGCGCGCGGGTCGTACTGCTTCTTGTTGCCGACCTCGCCGTCGACCTTGAGGACGCCGTCGTAGTTGCGCATCATCCAGGCCGCGACGGGGCGGGTGAAGGCGTACTGGGTGTCGGTGTCGACGTTCATCTTGACGACGCCGAAGTCGACCGCGTCGGAGATCTCCTGCGGGAGCGAGCCGGAGCCGCCGTGGAAGACGAGGTCGAGGGGCTTGCTGCCCGGCTCGAGCCCGCGGGCGGCGATGATCGCGTCCTGGCACGCGCGCAGGACCTCGGGGCGCAGCTTGACATTGCCCGGCTTGTAGACGCCGTGGACATTGCCGAAGGTCAGGGCGGCCATGTAGCGGCCGTTCTCCCCGAGACCCAGCGCCTCGACGGTCGCCAGGGCGTCCTCGGGCGTGGTGTAGAGCTTGTCGTTGATCTCGTTGGCGACGCCGTCCTCCTCGCCACCGACGACGCCGATCTCGACCTCGAGGATGATCTTGGCGGCGCGGGCGAGCGCGAGGAGGTCCTTGGCGATCTCGAGGTTCTCGGTCAGCGGCACGGCCGAGCCGTCCCACATGTGGCTCTGGAAGATCGGCAGGCCGGTCTCCTTGACCTGCTCCGCCGACGCGGCGATGAGCGGGCGAACGAACCCGTCGAGCTTGTCCTTGGGGCAGTGGTCGGTGTGCAGCGCGATATTGACCGGGTAGTTCTTGGCGACCTCGCGGGCGTACGCGGCCAGGGCCAGCGACCCGGTGACCATGTTCTTGACGGTCGATCCGGAGGCGTACTCCGCGCCCCCGGTGGAGACCTGGATGATCCCGTCGGAGCCGGCTTCGGCGAACCCACGGATCGCCGCCGTCACCGTCTGGCTGGAGGTGATGTTGATGGCCGGGTAGGCGAACGAGCCGCTCTTGGCCCGGTCGAGCATGTCGGCGTAGACCTCGGGGGTGGCGATTGGCACTGCGTGCTCCTTAGACGATGAGGGGTTGCGATCCACATCGATCCTCCCACCTCGCCCGTATGCCGCCCCCGCCGTCTCACCCCTGCAGGCCGCGTCCGCCCCAGGTGTCCGCCCGATAAGACGAGAGCGGCGGCGGGGCGGGGCGGCGGGGCGGGGGGCGGCGGGCCGGGGCGACGATGTCGCCCTGGCTTCTGGCGCCGCGACATGTGCGGGTGCCGACGGGGGGCCGAGCCCAGTGGTCAGGCCGGCCCGGTCGCGGGCCAGGTCGCAACGATGTGCCGCACGGCCGCGGCCCAGCCCTCGGGATCGGCGATCTGGGCCAGGTGCGCGGCGTGGGCCAGCACGATCGTCGGGGGCTCGCCGAGGTTGGCCTTGGCGCCGGTCAGCGAGCCCCCGGAGGTGGCGTCCTCGGCGCCCCAGATGATCCCCCGCGGGATGTCGATGCGCCGGATCTGCTCGGGCGTCAGGTGCAGGATGCCCGTCGCCGCGATCGCGGGGAGGGCCCGCTCCGCCTCCCCCTGGCGCAGGGGGCGCATCCAGGCCTCGACGAGCGCGGGGGTGAGCCCGCGGCATACCGACCCGCATTGGGCGCGGACGAGGAGGGACGACAACCGATCCCACCGCGTGCCCAGGCGATAGGCGGTCGTCAGATATGGCAGGTGATAGATCCAGCGTGGGGGTACCCGGCGGACGTCCTGGCCGGGGAAGGGGAGCCCGTCACCGTCGGCGAAGATCACCCCCCGGATGTCGCCGGGGTGGGCGAGGGCGAGCGCGCCGACGACTGCGGCGCCGAGAGAGTGTCCGATGACGACCGGCCGGTCGAGGTGGAGCGCGTGAATGGTGCCATCGACGAGCGCGACCTGGTCCTCGAGGGAATAGTCCCCGGTGTAGTCGGTGTAGCCGTAGCCCGCGAGGTCGACGGCATACACCTGATGGTCGCGGGCGAGGAGGTCGACCGTCGGTCCCCACGTCGCCGACGACTCGGCGAACCCGTGGACGAGCAGGATCGGCGGCCCGGCCGGGCCCCAGTGGCGATAGTGGACCCGGACCCCGCCGACCTGGACGTCGCTGCCCCCGTCGGGCGCGAGCGTCGCGGGCGGGACCGTGAGGGCGTTGGCGACCACGCTGGCGAGGGTGAGGGTCAGGAGGGTGGCGAGCGCGGCATACGCCGCCCGGCGCAGCCGTCGTCGCCACCGGCGCGTCCCCGCGGGCCTTGACACCACACCGGGAGCGTATGCCGACCGCCCGGGATCGCTGGCCGCCCTGGAGCTTTGGCCGCCCGGGAACTTTGGCCACCCGCGACCTTTGGCCACCGTCGGGTCGGCCCGTCGACCCGGGTGGAGAGGCGAGGTCAGTCGGCGAATGCCTTGGCCAGGGCGATCATCCGGGCCCTGACATCGTCGAATGCCGGCCCGTCCCGCCCGGCCCAGAGCGCATTGAGGACGAGCCGCACGAAGGTCCATCGGGTGACCCGGTCGGGGTCGAGACCGGCGCAGTCGGCGACGATGTCGGCCCGCAGGCGCACATGGCGACGGAGGTTGGCGGCGGCCGCGGTAGCGTCGGCGCGATTCCAGACGAGGGGGGCCACGGCATACGCCCACTCGCCCGACACGGGCTTGGGATCGATCGCCAGCCAGTCGCCACGGGCGGGATCGAGCGGGGCGAGGACGTTCATGTCGTGAAGATCCTCGTGGACGAGGCGACCGTCGACGGTGCCGTCGAGCAGGTGCTCCATGGTGGTGGACGCTTGCTCGGTCAGTCGCCGCGGCACCAGCGAATGCCCCAGTCGCAGGTGGTCGAGCCATCGCCGCGCCCGGGTCGTCAGGGCATCGAACTGGGGCCCCGCCGGCCGGTCGAGCCGACGGAAGAGACCACCGATCACCTCGCACGCCTCGAGGATCGGGACCCGGGTGAGGTCGCGGTCGGCGTCGAGCCGCTCGAGCACGAGGACGTATGCCGCGGGGTCCGCCGCGAGCAGCCGCACCGCCCCCTCGCCATTCCAGTTCCGCAGGGCGAGATGCTCCGTGCTGGCCTCCCGGTGCGGCCAGGTCAGCTTGAGCACGGCCCGCCCGTCAGGGGCGTGCGCCAGCGTCGCGCCCCGCGCCGACACCGGGATGACCAGGGCGCACTGCCCATGCCGAGGCGCGCCGTCGACAGTCAGCTCCCAGCGATCGAGCGCGTCGTCGATGAGCCGGGGAAGTAGACGCAGACAGTCGTCACCGACGATGTCGGGCTCCGGTGCCCGGCCGGCCACGAGGGTGTGGAAGGCCGGGGGGATCAGGGGGTGGGGCATACCGCCAGTCAGGATCGCGTCCTACCCTCCCGTAGCATTCTCACCGCCTGCTCGGCCCGACGCAGTCGGGTCTCGGGCTTCTTGGCCTCGCCGACCCAGACGGCATACTCCTTCCGGTGGGTGAAGGCGAGCCTGGCGTATGCCGCCTCGGCCTCCCCGTCCGCGGCCAATGCCGCCGCCAGCTCCGGCGGGACCTCCACCTCGCGGGGCGCCTCGTCCAGGGCGATGTGCGCGCGGAGGGCGTCGCCGATCTGGAGTCCGAGGTCGGCGCGGACAGCCTTGCTCATCCCGATGCAGTTGCGGCCGCCCATGACCGCCAGGCGCAGCCGTGCCGTCTTCTCCCCGACGGTGACGCGCACCGCCGCGCGCTTGCCACCGCCGAGCGTGGCGACCTCGTCGTCGGTCAGCAGGATCGCCCCCGCGGGCCCGAACGGCGTCAAGGTCGTGTCCAGGAGAAGGTCGGCCATGCGGCATACCCTTCCATGCCCCGCCCCTCGATGCCCGACTCTTCGATGCCCGACTCTTCGATGCCCGGGCCCCGCCCACCGGGAGCGCGCGTCGCCGACGGGACTAGGCGACGCCGGGTGGCCGACGGCGGGCCGCCCGCGCCATCACCCTCGGGATGCCGAGTGGTCCCATCGCCGACCCCGCCGCCATCACCGCGCCCATCAGCGCGCCGGCGATCCCCAGCGACATCGCGTCGGCACCGGTGAGATAGAGGCCAGGCCCGATCCGGCTGGGAAACATCTTGTGCCGCAAGCGATCCGGGGTCCCAGCCAGGTCGGCGAAGCTCCCGGACGGATAGCCGGCGAACTGAGACACGGTCAGCGGGGTGGACACCTCGACGTGCTCGACCAGCGCACGGAACCCCGGCGCGCGCGTCTCCACGAAGTGGACCAACCCGTCCCCGATGCGCCGCTTGAGCTGGTCGTAGTCGTCGCCGCGCCGCTGCCACGAGGTGCCCGACCACGCCGCGAACGCCGCCGCCGGGACGGTCGTGATGATCTCGGCGGTATGCCGCGTCGCCCCCGGGTCCTTCAGCGACGGGAAACTCAGGTAGGCGTGCCCCGGCTCGCCGCGCAGGGCGCCATCCGAGGCCGCGGCGGCGTCGTGATCGAGGCTGGTGAAATACCAATGGTTCTCCCCGTGGAACCCCAACTCTTCCGGAGACCGGGCGAGACCGAGATAGGCTGTGACACAAGCGGTTCCGGACGGGTGCTCCGCCAGAAGCCGCTCTTGCGGCATCGACCGCGACACGAGCCGGCCGACGGTCGCCCGGGCCCCGGCGTCGCTGATCACGACGGGCGCGCGCACCTCGTGCACGCGGCTGGCTCGCCCGCGCTTGACCGCGACGCGCACTCCGGCGGCGGATCCGTTCTCGATCAGGATCTCCTCCACCGTCGAGTAGACCTGGGCGTCACCCCCGCCGTCCCGAATCACCCCGACCATGGCCGCGGTCATCGCCGTGGAGCCGCCGACCGGATACCACCCACCCCGCAGGTAGTGGTCGACGATGAGCGCGTGCATGGCGAACGCCGAATCCCGCGGCGGGAGAGCATAATCCCCCCATTGCGAGGCGAGTGCCGCGCGCAGGGCCGGGTCGGCGAACCGGCTGCCCAGGTAGGCTCCCGTCGTCGTCAGGGCGAGGGCCCGGTCCCGACGCTGCGCCCATCCCAGGGCGGCGCTCGCCGGCCGTGGGATGTTCCAGCGGACCACCTCTCGGGCGAACCATCCGGACGCCCGCCGGACGTCGGCGAAGTACGCCCGGATGGCGCTCGCCTCGGCCGGGAAGCGGGCGCAGAGGCGGTCGGCATACTCATCGGCGTCGGACGGGGCCGCGAACTGCTCGTCCGGGTAGTGGAAGACGTCGAACTCGTCAGGCATCCGGCGCCAGTCGACCTCGCCCCTGGTGACCAGGTCCATGATGCGGCGCAATTGCGACCCCGGGGCCATGTCGCCGACATAGTGCAGGCCGATGTCCCAGTGAAAGCCCTTGCGCTGGAACGCATGATTGAATCCACCGAGCGCGAAATGGCGCTCCAGCACCAGGACCCGCCACCCGCCCACCTGGGTCAGCAAGGAGGCGGCGGCCAAGCCGCCGACGCCCGAACCGACGACGATGGCGTCATAGGTCGTCATGACATCCCCCTGTCATCACGGGGCTCCCGGCCGATCGGTCGAGGCCCCTTATCTTTGCACCGTCAAGATACCCGCCTCGGTCCTGACACTGTCAAGATGCCCGGATAGGGTGCCGTATGCCGTCCACCCCCCTCGCCGACGCCAAGCCCTATCACCACGGCGACCTGCGTCAGGCCCTGCTCAGCGCCGCGTGGGCGTTGCTGGAGGAGGGCGGCTTGGATGCCGTCACCATCCGGGCGGTCGCGCGCCGGTCCGGGGTCAGTCATGCTGCGCCGCACCATCATTTCTCGTCCAAAGGGGAGCTCGTCGAGGCGATGGTCGTGGAGGGGTTCGAGTGGTTGACGGACGAACTCACCCGCGCCTGGGATGCCCACGCGGACCCGCTGGAGGCGCTGGACGCGACCGGCGCGGCATACATCCGATTCGCGCGCGAACGGCGGGCGGTGTTCCAACTCCTCAACCGGCCCGAGTTGCGCCGGGCCCCCGGCGGGCCCGACGCGGCGGAGCAGGCGGGACTACGGGCCTTCGAGGTCCTCGCCCGCGGAATCGAGCGCTGTCAGGAGGCCGGCCGCATTCCGCCCGGGGACTCTCGGCCCTGGACGCTCCTCGCCTGGTCGGGCGTTCACGGCCTGGCGATGCTCCTCGACTCGGGACTCTTGGATGCCTTCGGCGGCACCGACGACGACTACACCCGGTTGTTGATCCAGGGCCTGCATCAGGGCCTGGTGGCGCGCGGCCAATGGGGGTCGAGCGCCGACGTGCCCGGGTAGGTCGTGCGGATCGGCCGGGCCACGCCGTCGATGATGTCCACATAGGTGATCGAGGTCAGCCCGGGCGCGTAGGCATGGACCGACACAGCCCGTTGCCCGCGCTCGTTGCGCAGGTCGTGGACCTCGTCGGCCGCGATGAGGGCGGTCAGACCCGGGGCGAAATTGCTCGGAATGAGTCTCCCGCGCGTGTCGGGTCGGATCTCGGTGAGCACCCCCTCCACGGTGCGGAAGGCCGAGGCGGCCCCGCCGTGGCTGTGGAGGCTGGTGCGCGAGGAGGTCCGCCACGTGACGACGAAGACGTCGAGATCCTCCCGAACCGGAAGCCGCGCCCAGGTCCGCTCTCCCACACGGTCACCGAGGACCGTGGACACCAGCGGCTCCCACAGGTCGCGCCGGGCGGCAATGCGATCGACCACATCCGACAACAGGGCATTGGTCAAGCGCTGGCGAAAGTCGGCGGCGAGTGCGTCGGGACCACGCAGATCGGTCGCGATCACGGGTGGCTCCTTTCGGCGGCCGTTGGGTGAGTGACGAGTCTGGCCATGAGTTCACGGGTGGGGAGTTCGGGCCGACCCCCGTCCGGACACCGGAAACCATAACAGTTCCTTTGGTGCGACAGTGGATTGGGTTATGGAGTCGTGACCGGGTTGGGGCGGGGGTCAACGGGGCCGAACGGGTCACCGTGGACGTTCCGGTGGAGCGAGGTGGAGTGGATCCGGACGATCCTCCCGATCGGCAACGCCTCTGGTGAGCGACAGCGTTGCCACCAAGTTCGGGCCGTTAGTCTTCGAGCGGAACCAGTTGCAGCACCCATCCCAGGTGGTAACCCGACCACCGCGCCGGGGGCGTGGGGATGGGCGCGGGCGAGGGAGCGGGCGCGGTCGCGGGGCTCGACCCGGCACTCCGCGTGTCGCGATGACGAACCATGTCACGGACGGGAACGAGGCGGGCGGTCCCGGCCATCGGGACGTAGCTGCGAAGGTCCCCGCGGTAGTCGAGGTCGGCATACGCCTCCCACAGCCGGAGGACCCGCACCCGGGTCCGGGAAGCGCCGGGTTCGTCTGCAGTGGTGTGGTGACCGGCATACCAGTCGATGTCGAGGACGCCGTCGAACGCGTTATCGGCGGCCGCGCGTGGCTGGTAGGGGATGTGGTCGAGCGTCAGTTCGTCACCGACGGTGACGAGATCGCCACAGCAGTCGTATTCCCAGGCGCTGGTGAACGCGTGGACGGGATCGGGGTTGTGGGAGTCGTGGCGGTCGACGGGGTCGTCGGCGTTGTGGGGGTCGCCCTGAGCCATGATCGGGCGCCTTTCGTCGGCGGCGCCGGGCCATCGTCTGAAGCCCCGCTCACCGCGGCGCCGTGCCGAGCGAGTGTATGCCGACTCCCCCCTTGCGGATCTAATCGAATATATGTATTATATCAGTGTTGGGTTGCGGAGAAGGGCGGAGTCTCCGGGCGCGCGACCTTCGCGCTCGAGGTTGGGGTGACGAGGCTCGCGTGCCGAGGCAGTGTGAGTTGACGAGACATGGGGGACGTTCGATGACGGATCACGAGAGCCGTGACTGGGGGACGCGAGACACTCGCGGTGAGCCGATCCTGCCCCCGCCCGCGGACATCGCCTCCGGGACTTCTAAGGCGCCGGGTGGGGACGCGCCCGCGGGTGCGGGTCAGGTGCCCGCTGTTGACGGCTGGGACCGTGTTGTCGCTGGCCCTTCTGTTCCTGGCGATGGCGCCTGGGACGACGTGGTCACGGCAGAGGTCGCCCAGATCGCCGGCCGACTCAACCTCCTCCACGCACGCCTGGTCGAGGTCACCGCGCGCGTGATCGACGCCGACGCCTGGGGTGCCCACGGCGGGATCCGCTCCCCCGAACACTGGCTCACCCTCCGTGCCGGCATTTCCCACGGTACCGCCGCCCAAATCGTCACTCTCGCCCGCGCTCGTCGCCGCCTGCCCACTCTAACGGGCCTGGTCGATGACGGACGCCTGTCCCTGGACCAGGCCGGCGCCATCGCGGCACGAGTCCCCATTGCCTATGAAGACGCGGTCTGCGACCTTGCGCCCCTGATGACGGTCACGCAGCTGCGACGTACCCTCAGCCGCTACCCCTTCGACACCGACGTCCCCGCCACGGCCGCCACCCCCGCCATCGACCCCTCTGACCACCGCTCCGAGCCCGACCCGGCCACGCGACTCGACCTCGCGTCCAGCCCGACCGCCCAGCCGGACACGCCGGCGGCTCATGGGGAGCGCGAGGGCGCGGGTGAGGGTGAGGGCGCGGGCGCGGACGGCTCGGTCGGCGACCCGGCTGCGGCGCTCCCGACCACCACGCAGGTGCCCGCACCAGCCCCTGCCGGTGCGGCCGAGGCGAGTTCCCTCGTGCTCGGGGACGAGGGGATCGGACGGCTGGACCCCGCCCGCCCGAGTGAGCTCTCCCTCTGGTGGGACGAGGGCCGACTGATGCTGCGGGGCAGCTTCGACGCCCTTGACGGCGCGCTGATCGAGAACGCCTTGCGCGAGGCCAAGGACGCCCGATTCCACAGCACCGATCCCGACACCACCCTGGCTACCGCGATGACCGAGATCGCCTCGCGCTCCTTGGCCGCGTTGAGCAGCCCGTCCCGGGCCGCCCATTACCGCATCTACCTTCACCTCGACACCGAGGGCGCTTGGATCAACGCGCGCGGCACCCTCGTGCACGCCCTCGCCACTCGCATCGGTTGCCTCGCTCCCGCAGCACCCCTCTGGCACACCCAAGGCCTGCCGATCTCCGTCGGCCGCACCCACCATGCGCTCCCGGAGCGAACCCGAAGGCTCGTCGAGGACCGTGACCGCGGCTGCGTCTACCCCGGCTGCGGAGCGACTCGCCACGTCGAGATTCACCACATCCACCATCAGGCCGACGGTGGCGGCCACGACTACGACAACCTCGCTTGCCTTTGCCCGCACCACCACGCCGCTCATCACCGCGGCGACTTCACCATCGCCCCAACCCGCAACCCCCTCGTCCCATTCACCCTCACCAATCGCAGCGGTCGCACGATCCAGGTCCATCCACCTCACCCGCCGCGCGATCCCGGCGACCAACAGGCTCCCGGCGATCCCGGCGACCCCGGAGGACAAGGCGACCCGGGACAAGGCGACCCGGGAAGACAAGGCGACCCGCGACAGGGCGACCCGGGAAGACAAGGCGACCCGCGACAGGGCGACCCGGGAAGACAAGGCGACCCGCGACAAGGCGACCCGGGAAGACAAGGCGACCCGCGACAAGGCGACCCGGGAAGACAAGGCGACCCGGGACAAGGCGACCCGGGAAGACAGGGCGACTCGGGAGGACAAGGCGACCCGGAAGACAAGGCGACCGGGACAAGGCGACCCGGGAAGACAAGGCGACCCGCGACAAGGCGACCCGGGAAGACAAGGCGACCCGCGACAGGGCGACCCGGGAAGACAAGGCGAACCGCGACAGGGCGACCCGGGAAGACAAGGCGACCCGCGACAAGGCGACACGGGACAAGGCGACCCGGGAGAACGCGACAAGGAAGGACAAGGCGGGCGCCTCGGCCCCGGTGGGCGAATCGGCCTGAGTGCACTGCCCGACCCCGGCTACCAGCCACCCTCTGGGGAGCGCCTCGACACGAACTGGATCCACTTCCGGAAGAAGCCGGCCTGAGACGACCAGCCCTCCGCCCTGACGTGCACGAGCAGCCCTCTGCCTGACGTGCACGAGCAGCCCTCAGCGTGGTCCGGTCAGCCGTGCAGTCGGGAGAGGAAGCGGCGCGTGCGTTCCTCCCGAGGATCGCCGAGAACGCGCTCGGGTGGCCCCTGCTCGACGATGCCGCCACCGTCGAGGAAGCACACGACATCCGCCACTTGCCGGGCGAAGCCCATCTCGTGGGTGTTGACGATCATCGTCATACCGTCGGCCTTCAGATCGCGCAGGAGGTCGAGCACCTCCCCCACGAGTTCGGGATCGAGTGCCGAGGTGACTTCGTCGAGGAGCATGAGCACGGGGTCGGTGACGAGGGCGCGGGCGATCGCGACGCGCTGTTGCTGTCCGCCGGAGAGCGCATCAGGACGCGCATTCTGCTTGTCCGACAACCCGACCCGTTCCAGCATCGCGCGGGCGCGATCGCGGGCGGCGGCGCGCGGCATACCGTGGACGCGGATCGGCGCGAGGGTGACGTTGTCCAGGACACTGAGGTGGGGGAAAAGGTTGTAGGACTGGAAGACCATCCCGATCCGCGACCGGACCTCGTCCGCGTCGACCCGGGGGTCGGTTATGTCGCGGCCGGCCAGCCGGATCACGCCGTCGTCGACGTGCTCGAGGAGGTTGACGCAGCGCAGCAGCGTGGACTTGCCGGAGCCGGAGGCCCCGATGAGGACGACGCACTCACCCTCGCGGACCGACAGACTCACCTCGCGCAGGACGACATTGGTCCCGAACGACTTGCGGAGTCGCTCGATCTCCAGCAGCGGCTCGCCGGCCGGAGAAGACGACGGCTCCGCACGCGCGGCGGCACCCGCCGCGCCGTCGTGAGCGTTCACCGGATACCCCCGGTGTGCACGCCCTGGCGCCGAGCCAGCCAGTCGGTGAAGCGCGCCATCGGCACGGTGAGACAGACGAAGAGCACGCCCGCCACCACATACGGCGTGTAGTTGTAGTCGAGTGAGGTCTCGATCTGGGCTGCCCGGATGGCATCGACGATGCCGAGGACCGCGATGAGGCCGGAGTCCTTCTGCAGCGAGACGAGGTCGTTCATCAGCGCCGGCACCACGCGCCGGACCGCCTGCGGCAGGACGACGTGGCGCAGCGTCTGTCGATAGGTGAGGCCGAGCGATCGCGCCGCGGCCCATTGCGAGGGATGAACCGACTCGATCCCGGCCCGGAAGACCTCGGCGACATAGGCGGAATAGGACAGGACGATGGCGGTCGAGCCCCAGAACAACGCGCTGTTCGGCAGGCCCGAGAAGCGCAGCGCGGGCATCCCGAACCCGAGGAGGAAGAGCACGAGAAGCAACGGCAGCCCGCGGAAGAGGTCGACATAAGCCGTCGCGAAGGCCCGCACCGGGAACCACACCGGCCCCCGCAGGGTGCGCAGGACCGCGAGCGCCATCCCGAGGACGCCGATGACAAGTGCGCAGACGAGCATGACGCGGATGTTGAGCCAGAGTCCCGAGAGGACCGCCGGG
The DNA here is from genome assembly GCA_016702415.1 of Nostocoides sp. Classification (GTDB taxonomy): domain Bacteria; phylum Actinomycetota; class Actinomycetes; order Actinomycetales; family Dermatophilaceae; genus Nostocoides_A. The sequence continues at coordinate 725,686 of JADJEA010000001.1, read as the reverse complement.
AACGACTCCCGCGCCTTGCCCCAGTCGAAGAAGGTATGCCGCAGGGCCGGCCACCCCGGCGACGACGTCAGCGCGATACTCGCCACCGCGACCAGCACGATCGTCGCCACCGTCGCGATGACGACCGACCTGCGGGTCTGGGCACGCCGGTATGCCGCGCGCTCCCGTTCGATCGCCGACGGCTGCCACGCGTCGCCCGCGCCGACGGCGGGCGTCCCGAACGCGCGCGCCCCGACAGCGCGGCCGTTCGCCGCCCGGGTGTCGGATGGAGCACCGCGGTTGAGACTGGCGCGGGTGTCGGATGGAGCGCGGGGGTCGGATGGAGCGCCGCGGTCGAGCGTGGCGCCGGCGTCGGATGGAGCACCGCGGTTGAGACTGGCGCGGGTGTCGGAGGGAGCACCGCGGTTGAGACTGGCGCGGGTGTCGGAGGGAGCGCCGGGGTCGGATGGAGCGCCGGGGTCGAGGGGGGCGGCGGACTCGGTCACGAGAGCGCGGGCGCGCCCGCCGCGGACAGCCACGTCTGGACCAGCGTGTCCAGGGACCCGTCGGCCCGCAGGGCATCGACCGCGGCGGTCACGCAGGGAGTCAGCGCCGACCCCTTGTCCAGGACCGCGCCGAACTGCTCCGGCTGCCCCCCGGCCAGCGGCAGCTGCCCGACGATGACGCCCTGGTCCATCTGCGCCGCGGTGATATAAAACGCCGTCGGCAGGTCGACGACGATTCCGTCGATCTGCTTGGCGGAGAGCGCCTGAACCGCCGCGTCGTTGGTGTCGTACACCATCTTCTTGGCGCCGATCTGATCCGAGATCGCGAGCAGCGAGGTGGTCCCGACCTGGGCACCGAGCGTGGCCGACTTCAGGTCGGCGACCGTGGTCTTGCCGTCGATCGGGCTGCCTTTGTAAGTCACGACGGCCTGCACGACGTCGTAGTAGCCGCTGGAGAAGTCGACCGCCTTCTTGCGCGCGTCGGTGATCGAGACCTGATTGACGTCGAAGTCGAAGTCCTTCGCGCCCGGGAGCACCGCCTTGTTGAAGGGCACCTTGGCCCAGGCCACCTCACTCTTGGCGAACCCCAGCTTGTCGGCGATCGCATACGCCACGGCCGACTCGTAGCCCTTGCCATTGCTCGGGTCGTTGTCGGAGAACCATGGCTCGTATGCCGGGTTGTCCGTCCCGATGGTCAGGGTGCCGGCCGTGTGGGTCGGCAGGGTTCCCTTCATGCACGACGCCGGGATGGCGCCGGTGCCGCTCGTCGACGATCCGGACCCCGAGGCCGAACCGGAGCCGGACGCAGAACTGGACCCGGACGCAGAGTCGGTGCCCGACGACGACAGGGAACCCGACCCCGAGGCGGAAGAGGAGTTGGACCCAGACCCGCCGGCGGGACCTTGCGCCTGACCACACGCGGTGGTGAGGCTGGTCGCGGCGGCGAGGAGGGCGGCATACCCGCTGAGGCGCCGAAGGGGAAAGGGAACCGGTCATCGCGCTCTCCTTGGTGTACGGGCGGCGGGGACATGCGGCGGCGGACGATGCGGCCGCGAACGGACGGTGCGGCGCGAGCATAGCGCCGCACCGTCCGCGCGATGTCGGCCCCGTCAGGAACCGGGATAGAGAGGCGCGTTGGCGCGGCATACCGACCCGGGCGCCGGGAGGGTATCCCGGACGTAGTAGTCGGCGAACGCCTTCCTCACACACGCATTCTCCAGCGCCCCGTGGCCCCACTCGAGGGTGCGCAGCAGGCGGGAGTTGGTGAACAAGCGCGCGACCCGCTCGGCACCCTGGATCGGCGTCGCCGGGTCGTAGCGGTTGCCGATGACCAGCACCGGCTTGGCCGTCTTCCCCCCGAAGGGCCCGAGGAAGGCGTCGGCCATCGTCGTGCCCGGCCAGCCACCGCAGGTCGAACTGGCCCAGGTCCACAGCGACCCGAACCACGGGTACTCCTCGTCTTGCATCCGCCCGGCATTCCACCAGGCATCGAGGCTGCGCGGGTTGCGTGAGTCGGAGCAGGCAACGCCGGAGAAGGCATCCGAAATGGTCTGTCGGGCCAGTGGTGTGATGTAGGGGGCGGTCGAGATCGTCGCGGCTGCCGCCGCCAGGCCGCCCGCGGCGGCCGTCGCCCGGTCGGCGCTGGCCCCGGGGACCCGCATGTTGTAGTCCCAGAGTTCCTGGAAGTTGTCCATCAGGAGGGTGTAGTCGTGACCGTAGAGTCCGCCGAGAGTGCCACCGATGAGCGTGGCATAGGGCAGTGGCTCGTTCGGCCCGGACTTGAGCGTTCCGGCGCGGGCGAGGTCGACGAGCTTCTCGAACTTGGCGCGCGCGTGTCCGGCGAATGCGCAGCGAGCCTTCCCGGCCTTGTCGCATTCCGCCAGTCCGCTGGTCAGCGCCTCATAGGCACCGCGGGCGCTCTTGAGCCTGGTGGAGAACGGCATCAGTGGCGGCCGACCGGTGCCCGTGGCCCACGCGACCGGATCGAGCACTGCGTCGACGATCACATGCCCGACCTTGGTGGGGAACATCGAGGCATAGGTCGTGCCCAGATAGGTGCCATAGGACACCCCGTAGTAGTTGAGCCGCGGGTCGCCGACGGCCTGGCGGATGAGGTCCATGTCCCGGGCCGTGTCGGCGGTCGACATATGGGCCACGATCCGGCCCGGATCGTCCGTGCAGGCGGCCCGCTCCCATTGCGCACTCCGCCAATTGATCTCAGCTTCGCGGAGCGAGACGGGGAAGTACCCGGGCGCGGGAGGTTGCGGCACGGTGGTGTGGCACACCATCTGCGCGTGATCGCCGACGCCACGCGGATCGATCCCGATGACGTCATAGCGCGCGGAGACGGAGGACCCGAGATAGTAGGCCGCCGTTGGTGCGAAGTGTGACGCCGATCCGCCCGGCCCGCCTGGGTTGACGAAGATCGTCCCCAGCCTGTGCGCCTGGTCCTTGGCCGGCATCTTGACCAGGTCCAAGAGAATCGTCGGCCCGGTCGGATTGTCGTAGTCCAGGGGCGCCGACGCGGTCGCGCAGCGCGCCGATGGGTACCACGGGCACGGACGCCACGTGATCGTCGGCACCGGCGCGTCGACCTGACCGGCATCGACCTGAACCGCAGTCCCAGCCCGTATGCCGACCCCCTCCCCCGCGGCGGCGGCCGCACCCGCGCTCGATCCGGCCGTCAAGATCGCAACGGCACCACCCAGCAGGCCGATCACGGCACGACGAAATCGCGTCGTCGACATCTCATCCCCTATCTCACGCGGGCGCATGCCCCCCTGCGAGGCACGCGGCATACCCCTCGAACTCAGCTAACCCGACCGGATCGAATCCGGCAACGGAAAGCGTGCCAGGCCACACCGACAGCCCTCGGATGGCGTGTTCCCAGCCGATCCCCAGGGCGCAACACCTACCCTTGGCGGGTGATGCATGGCCTTGCGACGAACTGGATGGACCCGGCCTGGCTGCTCGAGCGATTCGGCAGCCAGTTCTTTTGGGTGAGCACGGCCATCGTGTTCATCGAGTGCGGGCTGCTGTTCCCGATCCTGCCCGGTGACTCGCTGCTGTTCGCGATCGGCCTGTTCATCGCCAACGGGACACTGGACTTCAACCTCGTCACCGCGTGCGTCATCCTGTCCGCGGCGGCCTTCGCGGGCAATGTCGCCGGCTACGAGATCGGGCGCGCCGGCACGCCGCCTATCGGCGGCAGGGGCGCCTTCGTCAACGCGGCCAACTTCGACAAGACCCACGCGTTCTTCGAGCGCTATGGCGCCAAGGCCCTCATCCTCGGCCGGTTCGTCCCGATCGTGCGGACCTTCATCACGGTCGTCGCCGGCGTGGGCCGGATGGACCGGCGCCACTTCTTCCTGTGGAGCGGCGTGGGCGCCGTGCTCTGGGCGGTCGGGGTCACCCTCGCCGGCTACTTCCTCGGGCAGACCTTCCCCGGCCTGAAGGATCACCTGGAGATGGTCATCCTGCTGATCGTCGCCGTCTCTGTGCTGCCGATGGTCTACGAATACCTCAAGCACCGGCGCGAGGCGGCCCGCACCCGGCCCTGAGCGCGCGTCAGGACACCCCTTCAGGACATCCCGTCAGGTCAGGACCGCAGGCGTCAGGGCAGCGCCAGGACAGGGTCGGACAGGCGCGGCCGATGGCCCGGAAGGCCCCGATCGTCGCGACGAGTTTGTCCGCGTTCTGCGGCGTCGGCCAGGACGAGAACTTGACGCCCACGAGCCCGGTCGACCACTCGACGAAGACCATCTGGCCGTGGATACCCAGGCACAGCAGGATCGGTCCTGCGTCGCCGGGAACGAACCAGAACTGGCTGCGATACCACCCACCCGGGAGATAGGGCTCGTTGGTCGACGCGGCGAAGGCGGCGCGCACGTCCGCCGGGGGGTATGCCGCATCGGTCACCCAACCCGCCGGGATCACCTGCCGCTCCCCCACCAGGCCGTGGTCGAGCAGCATCAACCCGAACCGCCCGAGATCGCGCAGGGTCGCCGACATACCCCCGTCGTGGACGGCGCACCCGAGGGGGTCGGCGGCGATCTCGGCGTCATGGAAGGCACCGATGGGTCGCCATACGAGATCGGCGATCAGGTCGGCCATCCGCCGCCCGGCCGCCCGCTCGCAGATCCACCCCAGGACATCGGTCTCGATCGAGCGATAGTCGAAGACCCCGTCGTGGGGACGCGCGGCCGTTGTGGTGAGGATGTAGGGGTACATCCCGAGGGGGTCCCCGTGGTTGCGCGGCGCCCAGCCCATCGACCGCTCCATGACCCGGACCTCAGAGTCGGGATCGAGATAGGCCTCACTGAACTTCACGCCCGAGCGCATGTCCAACACCGTCCGGACGCTCGCGCCGGCATACCCGCACCGGGCGAGCTCCGGGACATAGGTCTCGACGGGGGCATCGGGGTCGAGCAGCCCGGAGCCGGTCAGGCTGCCGGCCACGGCGGAGACGACGGACTTGGTGACCGACATCAGGAGGTGGCGGCGGCGGCGGTTCATCCCCGCGTGATAGCGCTCCTGGACGATCGTTCCGCGGTGCACGACCAGGAACGCGTCGGTCTCGGTCGCCGCCAGGAGGGAGTCGACGGTCGGCGCCCACGGCGTTTCCGGCAGGGGTATGCCGCCCACCTCCCCCGTCGCCTCGGCGAGCGGCCGTGGGTCATCGGTCCCGTCGATGACCTGGCTCGGCATCAACTCGCGCATGTGTTGGAAGGACCAGGCATGGTGGGGATCCTCCTGCCAGTTGGCGAGCGTGACCAGCGGGGCCTGGGCGCCGAGGAGGTCCTCGGCCTCGTCGACCGCCTCCCACGCGGTGCCGGGAAGGGGATGGTAATAGGGGTGTTCGGTCACGGCCGACGGCTCGTTCACGTCCTCCAGACTACGAGCAGCTACATTGCCGACCGTGCCCACCATCGTGTTCGTCCACGCACACCCCGACGACGAGGCCTCGCAGACGGCGGGCGCGATGGCGCGTGCGGCGGCGGAGGGCGCGTGGTCGTGGTCTTCGCAACCAATGGTGAGCACGGGGAGGTGCCCGACGATCTCGCTCCGGGGGAGGGTCTCCTGGAGCGTCGCCGGGCCGAGGGCGAGCGCTCGGCGGCGGCCCTCGGGGTGTCGCGGGTGGAGTGGCTCGGCTATTCCGACTCGGGCATGACGGGCTGGGCGCAGAACACCCACCCGGGCTCCTTCCACCAGGCCGACGTCCGCGATGCGGGCCTGCGGCTGGCGGCCCTGCTCGACCGGGAGAACGCCGACATCGTGGTCGGCTACGACTGGCACGGGGGCTATGGCCATCCCGATCACATCAAGGTCCACCACGTCGTCCACGAAGCCGCCCGGCTTGCCGCCCGCGCGCCTCGGGTGTTGGAGTCGACGATGAATCGCGACCTCGTCCGGCAGCTCTACCGGATCGCGCTGGAGGCCGGCACGGCCGAGGATGCCTTCGACCCGGACGCTCCGATGGACGACGGCTCGCCCCTGGGGACCCCGGAGGCGGAGATCACCTGGCAGGTGGACGTCTCGGCATACCTCCCGCAGCGGCGGGCCGCCCTGGAGGCCCACCGCAGCCAGAAGACCGACATCGAGGGATTCCTGCGGATGCCGCCGGAGATCTTCGCCGCGCTCTTTGCCGCCGAGCACTACATCGAACCCGGTGCACCCGCCGGTATGACGCGGGGCTGGCCCTTCGCCGTATGAGGCCGGGCGCGGCCAGGCCAAGCGGGCGGCGGGGACGGGCGCGGCGGCGAGGCCAAACGGGCGGCGGGCCGGGCGCGGGAGGCGGGGTCGGCATACCTCTCGGCATTGTTCCGGCCCCCTCCCACCGGGGGGGCGAGCACCGGAGGTACCCTGACAGTGATCCCGCCGGCCGCTCGACCCGGCCCTCGACGGCGTCGGATCGCACGGCCGCAGGGAGGGCGCGGTCGGGGCCCACGGCATACCCCCGGTGGACCCCGCCAGGGACAGAACGTCGAAATCCCCCGCGCCACATGGACATCTCGTCCATTCGCACCTCCCGCCCCTCCTGGCACTCTCCCAGAATCGATCCTCGACACGATGGGAAGTGGGAGGTCACCAATGGCGGCGACAACCGAGGCAGCAACAAGCGAGGGCCTGCACAAGAGCCTCAAACAGCGGCACCTGACCATGATCGCCATCGGCGGCGTCATCGGGGCCGGGCTCTTCGTCGGCTCCGGGGTGGTCATCAACGAGACCGGCCCGGCGGCCTTCCTGACCTACGCCCTCTGTGGCGTGCTGATCATCATGGTCATGCAGATGCTCGGCGAGATGGCGGTCGCCAAGCCGAGCACCGGGTCCTTCGCGGAGTATGCCCGTGACGCGCTCGGACCGTGGGCCGGGTTCTCGGTCGCCTGGCTCTATTGGTACTTCTGGGTCATCATCGTCGGCTTCGAGGCGATCGCCGGGGCGAAGATCCTCCAATACTGGATCGACGCGCCCCTCTGGCTGATGTCCCTGATCCTCATGCTCATGATGACCGCGACGAATCTCTACTCCGTCAAGGCATTCGGCGAGTTCGAGTACTGGTTCGCCGGCATCAAGGTCGCGACCATCGTTATCTTCCTGGTCACCGTCAGCCTCTTCGTCTTCGGCCTGTGGCCGGACAGCAAGCTCGACTTCAGCAATCTGACCGCCCACGGGGGTTTCTTCCCCAACGGCAAGGGCATCATCATGGCCGGGATGGTCACGGCCGTCTTTTCGATGGTCGGGGCGGAGATCGCGACCATCGCCGGCGCCGAGTCCGACGACCCCGAGCGCGCAGTGACCAAGGCCACCCGCTCGGTCGTCTGGCGGATCTCGCTCTTCTTCGTCGGCTCCGTGTTCCTGCTCGCCGTGATCCTCCCCTGGAACTCCACCAAGCTCGGCGCGTCCCCCTATGTCGGTGCGTTCGAGAGACTCGGCATTCCGTATGCCGCGAACATCATGAACGCGGTCGTCCTCACCTCGGTGCTCTCCTGCCTCAACTCCGGCCTCTACACCGCCTCGCGGATGCTCTTCGTCCTGGCCGGCCGCCGGGAGGCCCCGCCGCAGGTGCTCAAGCTGAGCAGCCGCGGCGTCCCGGCCTACGCGATCCTCATGTCCACCGTCGTCGGATACGCCTGTGTCATCGCCGCATTCGTCTCCCCGGACAAGATCTTCAGCTTCCTGATCAACTCCTCGGGCGCAGTCATCCTCTTCGCCTACATCCTCATCGCCGCCTCGCAGCTGGTCCTTCGGCGGCGGGCACAGGCCGAGGGGCGGGTGCTGCGCTTCAAGATGTGGGGCTTCCCCTATCTGACCATCGCCACGATCGTCGCCATGGTCGCCATCCTTGTCTCGATGGCCTGGCGCGACGACACCCGCTCGCAGATCACCCTCGGTCTGGCCTCGTGGGGCGTTCTCCTGGTGGTGTTCTGGTTGCTCCGCGGCTACCGCACGAAGGCTCCCGAGGTCGTACAGGACATGCCCGCGAGCACATCGTGAACCTCTCCCTCCCGGCAGTCCACCCGCTCTCGCCGCAGGCGCGGGAGCGGGGGGTCACCCTGGACAACTGGGCCGAACCGCCCAATGTGCGCTGGTCCTTCCTCCACCTCGAGGAAATCCTTGCAACGCAATCGATCCCGGCCTCGAGCGATCCGGAACCCCTTGCGGCACAGCTGGACCCGGCACTGTTATCGGTGACGACGCCCCGGTATGACGCGACCGGGCGGATCGTGCGGCATACCTCCGTCGCGGAGGTCCTGGCGGACACCGACACCGACGGGTTCGCCCTCCTCCACCACGGCCGCATCCGCCTCGAGACGTATGCCGACTCCATGACCCCCGACACCCGGCACCTGCTGATGTCGGTCACCAAGACGGTCGTCGGTGTCATCGCGGCGACCCTGGTCGAGGAGGGCTGGTTCGGGTTCGACACCCTCGTCGAGGAGGTCGTTCCCGGGCTGCGGGACAGCGGTTTCGGCGGGGCCACGGTGCGCGATCTGCTCGACATGCGCTCGGGAGTGCGCTTCAGCGAGACCTACCACGACCCCGACGCCGACGTCTATCTCATGGAGCACGCCACGCAGTGGCGCAGCCCGCGCGAGGACGTGCCGAGCACCCTCCACGATTTCCTTCGCTCCCTCCCCCGGGACCGGCCGCACGGCGGGACCTTCCACTACCGCTCCAGCGAGACGGACGCCCTGGCGTGGGTCTGCGAGGCGGCCACCGGGACGGGTTTGGCCCAGCTGATCCACGACCACGTGTGGCAGCCCATGGGAGGGGAGCACGCGGCATACATCACGGTCGACCGGGAGGGGACGGCGGTCGCCGACGGCGGCCTGTGCGCGACCCTGCGCGACGTGGTCCGATTCGGGGAGATGTTGCGGCACAGCGGCATTTCCCCCTCCGGCCGAAAGGTCGGGCCGAGTTGGTTCACGATCGACACCCTCCTGGGCACCGAGGACCTGCGGGCCGCCTTCGCCGCGACGAGTTCCCCCACGGGTATGCCGGGTGGCCACTACCGCAACCAGGTCTGGGTCCCCTTCCCGGACCGGACGACCTTCCTCGCCCTCGGCATCCACGGCCAGATGATCTATGTCAACCAACGTGCGGCCGTGACCGGCGTCAAGCTTTCCTCGTGGCCGACGGCCCAGGACGGCGCCCGCTTCTATGACACCCTTGCGCTCTTCGAGACCCTCGCCGGAGCGCTTGCCAGATCCGCCTTCGCCAACCACCCCGCGGCCATCAAGGAGCATCGATGACGACCCCGACCCTGCGCAATATCTCCGAGATCCGGTCCTTCTACCGGACCAACGAGGAGCCGATCTATTTCGTCGGTCCGACGCCGTTCAACCTCCTCGGCCTCGACCGGTGGGTCCGCAACTTCAACTACCTCACCTACTACGACCCGTGGGACGGCGAGCACCCCCGCCTCCTGACGCCATCGCGGCGCTCGGAGGAGACCTTCACCTCCTCGGAGCAGATCACCAACTTCCTGCTCACCGATGACGAAATGCGGATGCGGCTGGCCGCCCGCGGCGGCACACCCCGCGTCATGGCGGTCTTCATCGACGAGGAGACGGAGGCGATCTGCCGCGACCTCGGCTACCGCCTCACCCTGCCGCCGGTGGCGCTGCGCAAGCGGCTCGACTCCAAGCTCGAGACGACCCGGCTCGGCAACGAGGCCGGCGCCCCGAGCGTCCCCAACACCCTCGCCGCGGCGGCGTCCTATGACGACCTGCTGCGGATCGCCGGCGAGGCCGGGCTCGGCAGTGACCTGGTCATCCAGTTGCCCTATGGCGACTCCGGCAAGACGACGTTCTTCATTGCGAGCCAGGCGGATTGGGACAAGTATGCCGACGACCTCGCCGGCAAGGACGCCAAGATCATGAAGCGCATCCGCAACACCGCGCTCGCCGTCGAGGGCTGCATCACCCGCCACGGAACGATCGTCGGGCCGTTCATGATCGACCTGACCGGATACGACACAATGACGCCCTACAAGGGCGGCTGGTGCGGCAATGACGTCTTCCCCGAGGTGATGACCGCCAAGCAGCGGACGGCAGCCACCGCCCTCGTCCGCAAGCTCGGGGATCGCCTTGCGCTGGAAGGCTATTCGGGCTTCTTCGAGGTGGACACCCTGATCGACCTGGACACCGACGAGGTCTATCTCGGCGAACTCAACCCCCGCATTTCCGGCGCCTCCCCGATCACGATGGTCACTGCGGGGGCGTATGCCGACCTCCCCCTCTATCTGTTCCACCTGCTGGAGTACATGGATGTCGACTACACGATCGACGCCGACGAGATCAACGAGCGCTGGACCGAGTTGGCCGCCATCGACCAGTGGAGCCAACTGATCCTCAAGCAGCCGGAGGACGAGGTCTCGCAGATCCTCGCCGCGCCGCGCACGGGCACCTGGGGCATTCAGCCCGGCGGCAAGCTCGAGTACCGTCGCCCCTCGCGCGACTGGCACGGTCTCCAGGATGAGAACGAACTGTTCTTCATGCGGGTCTATGGCCCCGGCGACTACCTCTTCAAGGGCGCCGACCTCGGCATCGTCATGGCCAAGACCCGGATGCAGACCGACGACCCGAAGTCGTTGACGCCACGCTGCGAGCAGATCGTCGCCGGCCTGCGGGCTCAGTACGCCACCGCGTCCCTGACCTCGCCCCCGGTCTCGATGCCGACCCTGCTCAACTCCAAGGCCCTCTGATCATGCCGGTCCGGCACCGGTGGGCCGCCGCCGGTGCCGGACCGGCATCACCCACACCGTTGTGGGGCGACTCTCAGTGTTCGTCCCGCGTCCGGCCGGGTCCCCGGCGTCCCTTCTCGCGCCGCGGCCCGTCACTCCTCGGCCGGTCACGCCTCGGTGCCACCTCGCCGGTGAGGGCACCCTCGGACGCGGACATCCCGTCGGCCCCCGATGCCACAGTGCTCCCCGAGATTCCGTCGGCCATGCCCTCGGCCACCGCTTCGGCGGCGGTGAGATTGAGCAACTCGCGGGCCTTGAGGGCCAGCCACACCTCGGCTCGCTCGCTGGCGAGGGTCAGGTCGCGGCCGAGGATGCCCGAGATGCGGTCGATCCGGTTCCGCAGCGTATGCCGATGCACCCCCAGCGAGGACGCCGTCGCCTCCCAGTGCCCCCCGTGGGCGAGGAACTCCGCCGTCGTGCGCAGCAGGTCACCGTGGGCGCCGGCGGCCACGGGGTCGAGCGGCCGGAGCACCGACCCCGCGATCGCCGCCAGGGTGTCGCGCGACTGCGTCCCCAGGAGCAGGTCGAAGATGCTCAGGGCGGCGAAGTCGACGACCTGCCCGGGCTGACCGACCGCGACCCGGGCGGCGGCGATGGCCTGCCGGTAGCTGTCCAGCGCCAACGCCAGGTCGACCCCGCGCCCGACTCCCGCGGACGGCATCCGGCCCAGCCGCTCGCGCAGCGCTTCGAGGGCGACCCGGACGACCTCGGTGCGCTCGCTAGCGCCCGCAAGGACGTCCAGCCCGTTGGAGTTGGCCATGACGAGGGCCGGCGTCCCTCGGGCGGCGAGCGCGGCGTCGACGGCCGCCTCGGCCGCCCGCGGGGGCCCGGCGTCGGCGACGGCGACGACCGCGACCTGGTGATCCGGGGCGAAACCCACATAGCGCAGCAGGCCGAGGTCGGTGTCGGAACCCGGGCGCAGCAGTGAGCGAAAGAGCATGCGGCGCAGCCGCATTTCCGCTTCGTGGAGATGGGCCGGACGATCGAGGAGGATCGAGAGCAGCGTCGCCGCGTGGCTGACCAGGAGCCGCTGGTTGGAGTCGAGCTGGCGGCGTCCGCCGACGACGAGGAAGCCGGCCGCCTGCTTGGGTTTGCCGAGGACCTGGACGGTGAAATAGCCCTCGTCGTCGACGTGGCTGAAGGTCGGCTGGCGCAGTGACGCCGCCCGCTTGCCGCGCCGGGCCGTCAGCAGCGTCGTCGCCCTCCGGGCGAGGCGCGTCGAGCCAGCCCCAGCCGACTCCGCCACAGCGGCCGCCCCGTCCAGCGTCAGGACCGTTGCCCCAAGGATCCGGGCCAGCGACTCCACGACGCCGGCCGCGCCCTTGAGCATCGCGGCGCTCGCGAGGCGCTCCTGGTTGCGGGAGATCTGCGCGACGAGAGCGACCTGGTCGGCGGTGATCGCCGAGATCACCGCCCGGGAGATGGCCAGGAAAGGCGTGGCCCCAGGGATGGCGAGCACCGGCAACCCGAACTCGTCCCCCGCCTGGGCGAGCGCCTCCGGGACCGAGCTGTGGATCATGCCGGTGTCGAAGGCGAGGCCGGCGGCGCCGATGGAGGCGAGGCGCGCGACATACGCCCGCTGTTCGACCGGATCGTCGGGGACATTGAGGCCGAGCGTCATCAGCAACTCGCCCCCCTCGAGCCATGCGGTCGGATCGATCAGCTCGCTCGTGTGGGCCCACGCGATATCGCGGCGACGGCCGGTCAGCCCACCGACGATGCGCAGGCCGAGACGCGCGTCACCGGCCAGTTGCTCGATGGTGATCCCCATCCCCGCGGCTCCCCCTTCAATGGACAACTCGTCGGGAATGCTGTCGGAGGAAGGACGCTTTGTCCAGAGACCCGCGCACGCGCGCCCACCTACCGTTGCGGAGACGGCCGGGCCGCCCGAATCCCGGCACCCGATCGAAGGAGGGGCCATGACGGCCGAACCCGCGACGCTGTCCTACACGGATGTCGAACTGCCCGAACAGGTTCGACGCTTGCACACGGCGATCCCCGGGCCGGCGTCGCTGGCCCGGCACGCCCACCGGCAGTCCGTCCTCTCGACGGGTCTCGGCACGACCCTGCCCGTCTTCGTCGAGCGCGCCGGCGGTGGCATCCTCGTCGACGTCGACGGCAATCAGCTCATCGACTTCGCCTCCGGCATTGCCGTGACCACCGTCGGCTCCAGCGCCCCCGCGGTCGTGCGCCGGGTTCGCGAGCAGGTCGCCAAGGTCACCCACACCTGCTTCCTGGTCACCGAGTACGACGGCTATGTCGAGGTCGGCGAGAAGCTCAACGCCCTCACCCCGGGCACGCACGCGAAGAAGTCCGCCCTCTTCTCCACCGGAGCCGAGGCCGTCGAGAACGCCGTCAAGATCGCCCGGGTCGCCACCCACCGCCCGGCCATCGTCACCTTCGGCCACGCCTACCACGGCCGCACCCTCCTGACGATGACGATGACGGCCAAGAACGCGCCCTACAAGGACGGCTTCGGCCCGTTCGCCCCCGAGGTCTATCGCGCTCCTCTCGCCTATCCCTTCCGGTGGCCCACCGGACCCGAGCACTGCGCGATCGAGGCTCTCAACGCCCTCGAGGACCTCGTCGTCAAGCAGATCGGTGCCCACAACACCGCCGCCATCGTCATCGAGCCGATCCAGGGCGAGGGTGGCTTCATCGTGCCGCCCGCGGCGTACCTCCAGGGCGTGGCGACGCTCGCGCGAGAGCACGGCATCGTCCTCATCGCCGACGAGGTCCAGACCGGGATCGCCCGCACCGGAGCGATGTTCGCCTCCGAGCACGACGGGATCGTCCCCGACATCATCGTCACCGCCAAGGGACTCGCCGGCGGCCTGCCGCTGGCCGGGGTCACCGGGCGGGCGGAGTTGATGGACGCCGTCCCCGCCGGCGGACTGGGCGGGACCTTCGCCGGGAACCCCGTCGCGTGTGCCGCCGCGATGGGCGTCTTCGAGACCATCGACGAACTCGACCTCGTCTCCCGCGCCCGCCAGATCGAGGCCCTCGCGCGTCCGGCGCTGGAGGAGGCCGCCGACGGCAACCCGTGGGTCGGTGAGATCCGGGGGCGGGGCGCCATGCTCGCCGTCGAGTTCGTCGTCCCCGGCAGCAAGAACCCCGCCCCCGAGGCCGCCGCCGCCGTCATGGCCGCGTGCCACCGTCAGGGCGTGGTGACCCTGCAGTGCGGCACCTATGGCAACGTCATCCGGCTGCTCCCGCCGCTGGTCATGCCCGACGACCTCCTCCACGACGGCCTGGCGGTCCTCACCTCCGCGTGGAAGGGTCTCTGATATGACCGTCACGCTCGCCGGGGGCGCGCCCGCGCCCGCCGTGGAATCGGCATACGAGGAGGTATGCCGCGTCGTCGCCGCCGCGTCCGCCGCCGCCCCCGCGGTGGCCGCCACCGCCCCCGCCGACCGGGCGCAGTGGTTGCGCGCGATCGCCGATGCCGTGCTCGCGCAAGCCCCCGCGCTGGCGGCACTGGCCGACGAGGAGACCGGGCTCGGCCTGCCCCGGCTCGACGGGGAGGTGCTGCGCTGCGCGACGCAGTTGCGCTTCTATGCCGATGTCTGCGTCGACGGCGGGTGGCTCGGCGCGACGATCGACCACGCCACGGCGACCACGCCGGACCTGCGTCGCGTCCAGGTGCCCCTCGGGCCGGTCGCGGTGTTCGGGGCCAGCAACTTCCCGTTCGGCTTCGGCACCCTCGGCAATGACACCGGGTCGGCCCTGGCCGCCGGCGCTCCCGTCGTGGTCAAGGGCCATCCCGCGCATCCGCGCACGCACGCCGCCCTGGCCGATATCGCCCGGGAGGCCCTCGCCGAGGCCGGCGCGCCCGCCGGGACCTTCGGGGCGGTCACCGGGCTCGCCGCCGGTGAGCAGCTCGTCCTCGCCCCGGAGATCGCTGCGGTGGCCTTCACGGGGTCCGAGGCGGGCGGCATGGCCCTGCACCGCCTCGCCGCAACGCGGGCGATCCCGGTCTCGGTGTATGCCGAGATGGGCACCGTCAATGCCGTCGTCCTGACCACGACCGCGGTCGAGCGTCTCGCCGAGCTGGCCCACGGCTGCCTCGCCTCGTTCACCATGGGGATGGGCCAGTTCTGCACCAAGCCCGGACTGGTCCTCGTCCCGGCCGAGAGCGGCTTCGCCGCCCGCCTGGGTGCCGAACTCCACGACACCCCACCCAAAGGCGTCCTGCTGACGACCGGCATCCACGAGGGGTACGGCCGCGGCATACAGGACCTGCTCGCCGCCGGTGCGTATGGCGTGGCCCGCTCCGACGCGGCCACCCCGATCGGTCCGGCTGTATGGGTGCTCGGTGCCGACCCGACCCTGATCCGCGCCGACTCCCCGCTGCTGCGCGAGTGTTTCGGGCCGGTCGTCCTCGTCGTCGAGTATGCCGATTCCGCCCAGCGCGACGAGCTCATTGCCGCCCTCCCGGGTGCCCTCGTCGCCAGTGTCATGAGCGGCGGCCCGGGTGACCCGGAGGTCGCCGACCTCGTCGCCGCGCTCGCACCGAAGGTGGGCCGGGTCGCCGTCGACGCGTGGCCGACCGGCGTGGCGACGACCTGGGCCCAACAGCACGGGGGGCCCTGGCCGGCCACGACCGATCCGCGGGCCACGTCGGTCGGTGCCGCCGCGCTCGGGCGCTTCACGCGTCCGGTCGCCTACCAAGGCGCACCGGCCGCCGCGCTGCCGGTCCCGCTGCAGGAGAAGAACATCTGGCGGATCTCCCGTCGCATCGACGGCCGCATCCGCGTTCCGAAGGAAGCGAAGGTCGCGCGATGCGCCGTCCCCTGACCGGTGTCCTGGTCGCCGACTTCAGCCGGGTGCTCGCCGGTCCGCTGGCGACGATGTATCTCGCCGATCTCGGCGCGACCGTCGTCAAGGTCGAGCGCCCCGGTCGTGGGGACGACACCCGGGCCTGGGGTCCGCCCTGGACGACGCACGCGAGTTCCTACTTCGAGGCGCTCAACCGCGGCAAGCTCAGCGTCGCCTGGGATCTGAGCGATCCCGCCGATCTGGCCAAGGCCCGTGAGTTGGCGCGGCGGGCCGACGTGCTGGTCGAGAACTTCATGACGGGGACGATGGACCGCTTCGGTCTGGGGTATGCCGATGTCCGCGCCGTCAATCCCGGCATCGTTTATGCCTCGGTCACCGGATTCGGTTCCGGCGCAGGGGCATCGCTGCCCGGCTACGACTTCGTCGCCCAGGCCGTCGGTGGGCTCATGAGCATCACCGGCGCCCGGGACGGCGAGCCGCAGAAGGTCGGCGTCGCACTCGTCGACGTCCTGACCGGCAAGGATGCGACGATCGGCATCCTCGCCGGGCTGCAGAAGCGCGCGGCGACGGGGGTCGGCGAGCGGATCGAGGTCAACCTCGTCTCCAGCCTCCTCGGCTCCCTGGTCAACCAGGCCAGCGCCTATCTCGCCACGGGGGTCGCGCCCCGGGCGATGGGGAATGCGCACCCGAGCATCGCGCCATACGAACCCCTGCAGTGCGCCGACACCGCGCTGGCGGTGGCCTGCGGCAACGACGGGCAGTTCGCGCGCCTGACGGGAGCGCTCGGCATACCGGAACTGGCGACGGACCCGAGGTATGCGACCAATGCCGACCGGGTGGCCAACCGGGCCGACCTGGTGGCCGCTCTGGAGGAGCGTCTGCGCACCGACACCGCCGCCCACTGGGAGGCGCTCATCCTCGCCGCGGGTGTTGCGGCGGGACCCGTCAACGACCTCGGCGCCGCGTTCGCTCGGGCCCGCGAGCTCGGGCTCGCCCCCACATTCCCGGTCGGCGACGACCACCCGGAGCAGGTCCGCAACCCGATCCTGTTCTCCGGCGCGGCCCTCGACGGGGCCACTGCCCCACCTGACGTCGGGGAGCACACCGCCCTCGTGGAGGATTGGCTCGCCGGCACCGACCCCACCGCACCCCTTCACCAGCCGACCAGGAGCCTCGCGTGAGCACCATCCCCTCCCTTCACGACCGACTCGATTTTGCGGGTCTCGACGATCTCTTCAGCGAGGACGAACTCGCCATCCGTCAATCCGTGCGCACGATGTGCGAGAAGCGGATCGATCCCTTCGTCGCCGACTGGTTCGAGCGCGGCGAGATCGACGACATCCGCGGACTCGCCCGGGAGCTGGGTGAACTCGGCGTCCTCGGGATGCACCTGACCGGATATGGCTGCGCGGGGATGTCCGGGGTGGAGTACGGCCTGGCTTGTCTGGAGCTCGAGGCCAGCGACTCCGGCATCCGCTCGTTGGTCTCGGTCCAGGGATCGCTGGCGATGTTCGCGATCTGGCGCTGGGGCACCGAGGAGCAGAAGCAGCAATGGCTGCCCGGGATGGCGGCCGGAACCCTCATCGGGTGTTTCGGCCTCACCGAGCCCGACCACGGCTCCGACCCCGGCAGCATGCGCACCACCGCCAAGCGCGACGGCGACGACTGGGTGCTCAACGGGGCGAAGATGTGGATCACCAATGGCTCGATCGCCGACGTCGCGGTCGTGTGGGCCCAGACCGATGAAGGTATCCGTGGCTTCGCCGTCCCCACCGACACCCCCGGCTTCTCGGCACCGCTGATCAAGCACAAGATGTCGCTGCGCGCGTCGGTGACCAGCGAACTCGTCCTCGACAACGTCCGCCTGCCCGCCGATGCGGTCTTCCCGGAGGTGCGTGGGCTCAAGGGCCCGCTGTCCTGCCTCAACGAGGCTCGCTACGGCATCGTCTGGGGATCGCTCGGGGCGGCCCGCTCGGCCCTGGAGGCGGCCATCACCTATGCCGGCGAGCGGGAGCAGTTCGGCAAGCCGCTCGGCGGATTCCAACTCACCCAGGCCAAGCTCGCCGAGATGTACCTCGAGTACAGCAAGGGCCTCCTCCTGGCCCACCACCTCGGCCGCCGGAAGGATGCGCACACGCTGCGCCCGGAGCAGGTCAGCCTCGGCAAACTCAATAATGTCCGCGCCGCTCTCGACATCTGCCGGACCGCGCGGACGATCCTCGGCGCCAATGGGATCTCGCTGGAGTTCCCGGTCATCCGGCACATGAACAATCTCGAGTCGGTCCTCACCTACGAGGGCACCGTCGAGATGCACACCCTCGTCGTGGGGCAGACCCTCACCGGCCTGCCGGCCTTCCGCTGACGAACCCCCGGGGGATCGGCCCGGCGCCGGACGGACGACCTCCGTCGGGCGCCGGGCCGATCGCCGTTCCGGTGCACCCGGTGATCGCGCGCACCGCTCCACCCGGCCGACTCCGCGCCGAGTTCGTGTCAAGGTCTGCTTGACAGTTGTGCGTTGTCAAGCAATCATTGACGTCATGCGAACCTTGACAATTCCCCAGCCGCCCCGCGACGTCACCGACTGGCGCGGGTGGATCGATTACGGCCTGGCGTATGCCGCGGCCTACCCCGCGCGGCCGGCCCCCGCCCGCCAAGACGCGCCTGTCCACCAGCCCGCGGCCAGTCCCCGGCCCACGACGATTCACCGGCCCGAGACCCGGGCCACCACCCGACCCACGACCCGACCCACGACCAGGGCCACGACCCGGGCCACGACAGCGTCGGCGACGGCGCGCACTCAGCACGCCACGCCGATCGGCGAGGCGGCACCCGCCCTCGTCCTGACCATGCACGCCTATCGGGAGGCGACCCCCGGAGCGCGGTGGCAGGCGCTCGCGGGGGCGACGTGGCCGGCATACGACGGGTGGTTCCGGGCCCGCCCGGCCGGCGCGATGCCCACGCTGCGTGAGTCCCGGGAGGCCTTGCGCCGCCACCTGCCCGCCCTCGTGCCGACCTGGGAGCACCTGGTCGACCTCGCGGCCCAGACGACGGGGGCCACACCCGAGGACGCCGGACGGCTGCTGAGCCTGTGGCGGCCGACGCCCTTCCTGAGCGGATGCAGCCAGATCGCGCTCACGGACCCGGAGCCGGTCCTGGTTCGCAGCTACGACTACGACCCGCGCCTGTTCGAGGGGGTCGTCGCCTCGACGAACTACTCCGGCAGCCGCCGGGTGATCGGCACCAGCGATTGCCTTTGGGGGCTGGTCGACGGGATGAACGAGGACGGTCTGGCGATCTCCCTGACCTATGGCGGGCGGCCCGGGTCGGGGGTGGGATTCGGCATACCCCTGGTGCTGCGGGCGCTGCTCGAGGAGTGTGGCGACGTCGCGGAGGCGGTCCGGCGCATCCGGACGATCCCGGTCGCGCAGGCCTATAACGTCACCGTCGTCGACCGCGACGGCGCGGCCGCCACCGTCTTCGTCGCGCCGGGCGAGGACGCCCACGTCTCCACGCAGACGGTAGCGACGAACCAGCGCCTCGATGTCGTGGAGTACCCCGCCGCGGCCGCGAGCATCCGCAGCCCCGAACGCCATGCCGCGCTCTCCCGACTCGCCGCCGACCGGGCGCCGGCCAAGGTGGTCGTGCCCGCGTTCCTGAGCGACCCGGTGCGAGCGACGCGCTACGACATCGGGTTCGGGAGCCTGTATGCCGCGGCGTACCACCCGCGGGCCGGTACGCTCGACTACCACTGGCCCGGCCGCACCTGGACGCGCCGGTTCGACGATCCCGACGAGACGATCACGGTGGAGGTTCCCGGTGCCCAAAGCCCAGGCGGATGCCGTGGCCCGCGACCGGACGGCCGCGCTGGAGGCCGTCGAACGCATCGCGGCCACGCCCGATCATGAGGCCTTCGACGCGCTGCTCACGCTGAGCGCGGTCGTGGGCGAGGCGCTGGGCCGCTCGGCGCGGCTGCTCGCCGAGACCACGTCCTGGGCGGCCGTCGGCGACGCCTCCGGCACCACCCGTCAGGCCGCCTGGGCGCGCTGGCACGGCTGAGTCGCCGGGCCGGCTGAGCTGCTGGCCCGTGCGACCGGCGACGGGTCACGCCGCCTGGTCGTATGCCGTGCGCTCCCCCTCCTCGACCCCTCCCGGCGCGCTCTGGCCCGGCGCGCTCTCACCTGACGCGCTCTGGCCCGCCGTGCTCTCATCTGCACCGCGCTCACCTGACGCGCTCTCACCCGCCGCGCTCTCACCCGCCGCGACCAGCCGCGCGTACCGGCCACCGCGTGCCATCAGCGTCGCGTGCGTCCCGAGCTCGACGACCCGGCCGCGGTCGAGGACGGCGATCTGGTCGGCGTCGCGGATCGTGCTCAAGCGGTGGGCGATGGTGATGGTGGTCCGGCCCTGGCTGAGGCGATCGAGCGCCTCCTGGAGGGCGCGCTCGGTCCGGTTGTCCAGCGCGCTGGTGGCCTCGTCGAGGACGAGGACCACCGGGTCGCGCAGGATCGTCCGGGCAACGGCGAGCCGCTGCTTCTCGCCGCCGGAGAACCGGTGGCCGCGCGATCCGACGATGGTGTCGAGGCCGTCCGGCAGGCCGGCAACGAGGTCGGCGACCTGGGCCGCCGCCAGCGCCGACCATAGCTCCGCTTCGGTCGCATCGGGCTGGGCGAGAAGGAGATTCGCGCGAATGGTGTCGTGCACGAGGTAGGTCTCCTGGGAGACGACCCCGACGATGGCGGCGAGGCTCTCCTGGGCGAGGGAGGGCAGCGGCATACCGTCGATGGACACCGTCCCGGACTGCGGGTCGCGCAGCCGGGCCACCAGCGACCCGAGGGTTGACTTGCCCGAGCCGGTGTCCCCGACCAGGGCCAGGCTCGACCCCGCCGGGATCACGAGGCAGACGTCATCGACCGCGGGTGGGCCGCCGTCGGCATACGCGAAGGTGACGTGGTCGAGGCGCACCTCGCCGCGCACGCGAGCGAGGTCGACCGGCACGGGCTCGACCGGCGCCGGGACATCGGTGACCAGATCGAGGTAGCCGAAGATCCGGCTGAACAGCGCCATCGAGCTGATCCACGACACACCCACATTGAGCATCCCCATCACCGGGCGGAAGATCCCGGCCTGCAGCGCGGTGAAGGCGACGAGGGTGCCGATGCTCATGCCGCCACTGGTGGCCGGGAACCCGGCGGCCAGGTAGATCAGCGCCGGGATCGCGGCGAAGACGATCGACATCGTCGCCATCCGCCACCGGCCGGCGAGGGCGGAGCGGAGCTCGAGATCGACGAGTTCTGCCGAGGTCGACTCGAAGCGGGTACTCGCCAGCTGCCCGGCACCCAGGGTCTTGGTCAGCAGCACCCCGCTGACCGACAGGCCCTCGTCGACCTGGACGTGCATATCGGCCAGGCGGGCCTGGAGCGCGGCCGTGATCTCCCGCCGCATCAGGGCGACCCGGCGGGTGAGCCAGATCGCCGGCGGCAGGACCAGGAGCGAGAGCAGACTCAGGCGCCAGCTGAGGGCGACCATGGCGACGGCCGTCCCGACGGCGGTGGTGAGGTTGGCGGCGATCGACGTCGCCGTCGAGGTGACCACCGACTGCATCCCGCCGATGTCCTGGACGATCCGGGACTGGATCTCACCGCCCCGGGTGCGAGTGAAGAACTCCAGCGACTGCTTCTGCAAGTGGGCGAAGACGTCGGCGCGGAGGCGATGCATCACCTGTTGCCCGACCTTGGTGGAGACCCACGTCTGGACCACCCCGAGCAGGGAGGTCGTGACCGTGACGGCGAGCATGCCGCCCACGGCGAGCAGGAGGAGACGGATGTCGTTGTGCGGCAGCGCATCGTCGATGACGCTGCGCAGCAGGAAGGGTTGCGCCAGTCCGAGGACGGACGCCGCGACGATGATCGCCAGGACGAGGGCGATGGCGCCACGATGGGGCGCGAAGAGCGCGAGGACGCGCGAACTGTCGACCGGCGAGAGCGCCAACTGGGCTCGATCGCGGGGGTCGGCCTTCTGGGGGCCGCGTCGGCCCCCGCCGGAGAGCGGGTCGTTGTCCACGAGCGGTCTCCTTTCCGTGTGATAGTGAGGTTGCCTCACCATTTGTAGAGGTTACCTCACGTTGTGGGAACCCGGCAAATCGGCGTATGCTGCGCCCATGCCCCCCGCGGACCGCGCGACTCCCGGATCACTGCCGGTTGCGTCCCCCGTCGGCGACCAGGTCGCGCCGGCAGGCCCGGGCCGACCGCAGGGCCAGGGCGAAGCGGGGGGTCGGAGCGAAGCGGAGGGTCGGGGCGAAGCGGACGGCCAGGGCGAAGCGGACGGCCACAGCGCCCTCGGGTCTCTCGGCGACGACGGACTCGAGGTGCTGCTGGGGCGGGCGGTGCGGGCGCTGCGGCATACCTGGACGGTCCTTCCCGACGATCTCGACCTCGCCCCCCACCAGGGCCGCGCGCTGCGGATCATCGACACGACCGGGCCGCTTCGACTGTCCGCGCTCGCCGAGCGGCTCCGGATCGCCCCCAGATCCGCTACGGAGGTCGCCGACGCCCTGCAGGACCGCGGTCTCATCGAGCGTCGACCCGATCCCGCGGACCGGCGGGCGGTGCTGCTCTCGGTGACCTCGGCGGGAGCCCGCGCCGCCAGCCGGGTCGCGGCGGCGCGCCAGGCCGGAGCGGACGCATACTTCGGCCGGCTCACCGACGCAGACCGCAGTGACCTCGCCCGAATCCTGCAGTCGCTACTGGCCGCGCCGCCCGACCCGCCCCGAGACGGCCACCTGGACGCGCACGGTCACCATCACGGAGCCAGCGAATAGATCAACGCCGTGTAGGGCGCGATCGAGACCAACGCCATGGCGGGACCATCCTCCCCGCCCCCCGCTTCGGTGTCGGTGGAGACGAAGTCGCCGAAGTCCGCGCTATAGGCGCGTGCGTCGCTGTTGAACTCCAAGCGCCACAACCCTGGAGCCGGCATCGGCACGGAGTAGTCGTGGTGCTCCTGCGCGGAGAGATTGACCACGACCACCGTGCTGTCGCCGGGCCCGCCGTCGGCCCACCGGTGGATGACGAGGATATTGGCCGCCTCGTCGGCGTGGAGGATCGCGGTCCCATGACCGGACAGACCACGCGTGGAATCGCGCCAGTTGCGGCGCAGCCGAATCAGGTCGCGATAGAGCCGGACGATCCCGGCGAACTCCTCGCTCAAATCCCAGTCGAGCGGGACATCGTCGCGGAACCACTCGCCCTGAAGGAACTCCTGCCCCTGGAAGAGCATCGGGATGCCCGGGGAGGTGAGGACGAGCGCGGCCCCCAGCGTCGAGCGCTTCTGGGCGGGCCAGCCGGTGGGGTTGTCGGCGTCGACCTCGGTGGCGACCCGCGCCTGGCCGTTGGCGACCTCGTCGTGGGATTCGGTGTAGATCACCCGCTGGAAGGCGTCGCCGTTGTAGGTCGTGGTGACGGCCTGCGCGATCGCCGCCATGGACCGGGACTCGTCGGCCACCTGGGTGATGGCGTCGCGGACCGGGTGGACGAAGGCGCCGTCCCACTGGGCGTGAAAGGCCGCCCCGTCATCGCCGACGGCGGTGATCGACGGATCCTGCTGCATATCCTCCGCGATGAGGATGGTGCCCGGGAACTGTTCGCGCACAGTCGTGTTGACCCAGCGCATCAGGTCCCAGCCCTCGGTCAGGTCCTTGCCGGATGCGTCGATGCTGCGGATATAGGGCGTCATGTCATAGCGCAGCCCGTCGACGTGATAGTCGCTCAACCACATCGTCGCGTTGTCGAAAATGAACCGGCGGACCTCCTCACGGCCGTAGTCGGGCCGGGTGTCGCCCCACGGCCTGCTCGAGCGGTGGTCGTTGTAGAAGTAGATCCCGCCCTTGTCGTTCTCGCTCCACCCGTCGAACCGCCACAGGTCCAGATCGCTGGGACCGAAGTGGTTGTAGACGACGTCGAGGATGACCGCCAGCCCGCGGGCGTGCGCCTCCCGGACGAACGACTTGAAGGCATCCGGACCGCCGTATGCCGATTCCACCGCGAAGATGTGCGCCGGGTTGTACCCCCACGACAGATCACCGGCGAACTCGGCCAGCGGCATGACCTGGACGGCGTTGACGCCGAGTTTGACGAGGTGGTCGAACTTCTCGGTGACCAGGTCCAATGTGGCGACCTCGTCCTCGTTGCGCCGATAAAACGATCCGACGTGCAATTCGTAGACGACGAGCTCATGATGGCCCGGCAGGTGGAAGTCGTCGCTACCCCAGTCGAAGGCCCCGTGGTCATAGATGACGCCATTGCCGACCGAGCTGGTGACCTGCGCGGCATACGGGTCGATGCGGTGGAGGACCTGATCGCCATTGCGGATGACGAACTTGTATTCGTGCCCGGGACGGGCACCGGCCACCTCGACCGACCAGATCCCGCCGTCCTCGCCGGCCATCGGATCGGCCGTCTCGTCCCAGTCGTTGAAGTCGCCGACGACACTCACCGCGTCGGCGTGTGGTGCCCAGACGCGAAATCGCGTGCCGGTGTCGGTGGGGTGTGCGCCCAGGCTCATGAAGGTCCGATCCGAATCGATCCGGGGATTGGCCCCCTAAGCCTTTCTGGCCGGGGGGCTGGCGGGGGGTTGCTGGCCGGGGGAAAGCCTTACTGGCCAGATGGCGTTACAGGGCCCGGGGTCTTACTGGCCGGGGGGAAGCTGCGTCGGCGGCGGCGGGGTGGGGATTTGCTGGGGGGCGCTGTCTTGGGGGGCGGCATACCCACTCGGCGGGGGGATCGTGTAGTTGCTCTGACCGAAGTCGACCTTGACCGGGTCGCGCTCGACGCCCTCGACCTCGAAGTACTCGGCCCGGTTGACGTTGAACATGCCGGCGACGACGTTGCTCGGCACGGTCTCGACCTTGGTGTTGAGCTCGCGGACATTGGCGTTGTAGTAGCGCCGGGCCGAGGCGATCCGGTCCTCGGTCGAGGTCAGCTCGTTCTGGAGGGCCATGAAGTTCTGGTTGGCCTTGAGGTCGGGGTAGGCCTCGGCGACGGCGATCAGCCGGCCGAGGGCGGCGCTGAGCATGCCCTCCGATTGCGCCTGCTGGGCCGGGGTCTGGCCGCCGGTCATCGCGGCGCTGCGCGCCTTCATGACGTCCTCGAGGGTGCCGCGTTCGTGCGCGGCATACCCCTTGACGGTCTCGACGAGGTTGCCGATCAGGTCGTGGCGACGCTTGAGTTCGACGTCGATCTGCCGCCACGCCTCTTGGACGAGATTGCGCAGCTTGATCAGCCCGTTGTAGGTCCCGACTGCCCATAGGCCGAGCAGCACCACGATCCCGACGATGACGAGCAACGCGATGAGCATGTCCACTCCATTCGTAGGCCGCCGGCCCCGGCGACGGTCCCGCCGATCCTAGCCCGGATGATCCGGGAAGGTCAGCCGATCGAGTGGGTCGCTCGTCAATCCGGGCGCGGCTGGAGGTCAGGCCAGGCCGGTCAGGCCAGGCCGAGGTCGGCGAGGGAGTAGGCGTAGCGATAGGTCAGCCCCGCCTCGGCGAACTTCTCCGCGGCGCCGGTCGCCCGGTCGGCGATGGTGGCGACGCCGACGACGGTCGCCCCGATCTCCCGGGCCGCCTCGGCCGCGTCGAGCGGGGACGCCCCGGTGGTGGAGGTGTCCTCGACGATGAGCACGCGCCGCCCCGCGATGGCGGGTCCTTCGATCCGCTGCTGCAGCCCGTGCGCCTTGCCCTCCTTCCGGACGACGAAGGCGTCGAGACGCTCCCCCGCCGCCGCGGCCGCGTGCAGCATCGAGGTTGCCACGGGATCCGCGCCGAGCGTGAGCCCGCCGACCGCGTCGAAGTCGAGGTCGGCCACCAGGTCACGCATCACCCGCCCGACCAGGGGCGCCGCCTCGCCGTCCAGGGTGATCCGGCGCAGGTCGACGTAGTAGTCCGCCTCCCGCCCGGAGGAGAGCGTCACTCGCCCGTGGACGATCGCCTTGGCGGTGATGAGGTCGAGCAGGCGGGCGCGGTCGGCGGCGAGGTCCGGGGTGCCACCGGAGGGGGCGACATCGGCGGCGGGGCGGGAGGTCGGCATACCTCCACGGTATGCCGCGCGCCCCCCACCACGAAAACGTCCCCACCGCGGGCGGGCGGCCCGCTCAGCGGCGGTGCCGGGAGACGACGGCCGGGGTGCGGGCAAGGCCGCGAGGGGCGAGCTTGAGCAGGGTGGCCACGCTGCGGTAGCGCCGGCTCGGGATGCTCACGACGGTCCCGGCGTCGGCATCCGCGAGCGCCTCGCGCACCAGGTCGGTGGCATCGAGCCAGGCAAACCCGGGGATCGACGCCATGTCCAGATCCGCCCGCTGATGGAACTCGGTGCGCACGAAGCCCGGGCACACCGCGGTCGCGCTCACCCCGGTCCCGGCGAGCATCGGCGCCAGCGACTCGGTCAGGACGGTGACATAGGACTTCGCCGCGGAATAGCTGCTCGAGGCGATGAAGCCGGCCACGGAGGACACATTGACGATCCGCCCGCTCCCCGGGCGACCATGGCCTTGACCGCCGCATGGGTCAGCACGAGGACGGCCCGGCAGAGCACGTCGAACATCCGCTCCTCATCGGCGATCTCGCTGTCGAGGAAGCGGGCCTTGAGACCGAAACCCGCGTTGTTGACGAGGATCTCCACCGGCCGGTCGGGATCGACGACCCGGGCGGCCACGCGGGCGAGGTCGTCGCGGACGGCCAGATCGGCGGCCAGGACCTCGACCTCGATGCCGTATGCCGACCGCAACCCCCCCGCGGTCTCCTCCAGCCGGGTGACATCCCGCGCGACGAGGACGAGGGCGTGCCCGCGCGCGGCGAGCTGGGTCGCGAATTCGCGACCGATCCCGGCGGTGGCGCCGGTGACCAGGGCGGTGCTCATGGCCCCGAACCCTATGTGATGCGCCTTGCGTCCCCTCGGGGTTATGGCCGGGGGGGACCTCCGTTACCGTGGAAAAATGCGGATCGCGACATGGAATGTCAACTCGATCCGCTCCCGCATCGAGCGAGTCATCCCGTCGCTCGAACGCACCGACGTCGACATCCTGGCCATCCAGGAGACCAAGACCCGGGCCGACCAGTTCCCGTTCTTCCGCTTCGAGGAGATCGGCTATCAGGTGGCCCACCACGGGTTCAACCAGTGGAATGGTGTCGCGATCGTCTCGCGGGTGGGCCTCGAGGAGGCGGCCCCCGGCTTCCGGGACGCCCCGAGCTGGGGTGAGGCGAGCGAGCCGGAGGCGCGCGTGCTCGTGGGGCGGTGCGGCGGCATCCGGATCGTGTCGGTCTATGTCCCTAATGGCCGCAATATCGCCGACCCCCACATGGACTACAAGGTCGAGTGGCTGGCCCGGCTGCGCGCGCAGGCGCAGGAGTGGCTCGCCGAGGGACCGACGCTCCTGATGGGCGACTGGA
This sequence comes from Nostocoides sp., assembly GCA_016702415.1. Lineage (GTDB taxonomy): Bacteria > Actinomycetota > Actinomycetes > Actinomycetales > Dermatophilaceae > Nostocoides_A. Next base: position 698,736 of record JADJEA010000001.1, on the reverse strand, counting down.
ATATCGCCCCGCGGGACGAGGACGTGTGGTCGATGGAGTTCTACGAGGACAAGTCGCACGTCTCCCCTCGGGAACGCGCGGCCTTCCAGTCCTTCCTCGACACCGGGTACGTCGACGTCGTCCGGCCGGTCCTGCCCGGTCCGAAGGTCTACACGTACTGGGACTATCAGCAGTTGCGCTTCCAGAAGGGCCGGGGGATGCGCATCGACTTCGTCCTCGGCTCCCCCGATATCGCCGCCCGGGTGACCGGTGCCGCGATCGACCGCGAGGAACGCAAGGGCAAGGGCGCGTCCGATCATGCGCCGGTGGTGATCGAGGTGACCGATGGCTGAGCCGTTCCGGACCGAATCCTTCGTCGTCGAGGGCGCTGCCGGTGCGCGCATCGTCGGCGAGACCTATTACCCGCCGCGGGCCGTGGACGAGAAGCGGCCGACCGTCATCCTCGCCCACGGGTGGACCCTCAACCGGACCCTGTGGAGCCGGGTCATCCGCGGTATCCACGCCCGGGTGCCGGTGCGGGTCGTCGCCTACGACCAACGCGGCCACGGCGAATCCTCCCCCGGCAGCGGCAAGGCGTCGGTCGGTCAGCTCGGGGACGACCTCGCCACAGTCATCGCCGAGACGACGGGCGGACATTTCGTCCTCGCCGGGCACTCCATGGGCGGGATGACCGTCATGGCGTATGCCGGCCGCTACCCCGAGGACCTGCTCTCCCGGTGCGCCGGGGTCGTCCTGCTCGGGACCGCCGCTGCCGACGTCAAACGGCCCGGCTGGTTCGGGCGGGTCGAGATGGGGGTCATGCACGTCGCCAAGCGCTGGCCCCGCATCCCCGCCGGCATTTTCGTCACCAACCCCCACCAGCGATATCTCAACTTCGGCGACGACGCCGACCCCCGGGATGTGCGCCTGGTCCGCAACGCCATCGCGGCCACGAAGATCCGCGACATGGGCAACTACTTCACCGCCCTGGAGGAACTCGACGAGAGCGCCTCGCTGGCGATGCTCGGTCAGATTCCCACGACGATCATGGTCGGGACCAAGGACCGGCTCACCCCGGTGCACTATGCGCGGGCCCTGCACGAGGGCATCTCCGGCTCGCGACTGATCGAGATCCCCGGCAAGGGACACATGCTCGGCTTCGAGGCGACGGCCGAGGTGTGCGATGTCATCGCCCACCACGTCATGGCGTGATCTCGGGCCGAATGCGTCGCGGGCCCACCGCCGCGGCCCGGGGGTGACGCCGCGGGCCCGGGGGGGGGTGACCCGGCGGAACCGGGGGCGCGCGGCATACGTCCAAGGGCGCATGAATGCTCGACTCGCCACGGTCGCGGCCATCCTCCTCCTGACCGCCTGCGGGACTCAGGTCGCCGGTCCCGCGTCCGGCTCCACCTCGGGGGCCCCATCCAAGTCGGGCAGCGGCTCCGGGACCGGAGCTGATCCCGGCGACACCACGGCCGGGATGATCGCTGTCGCGAAGCTGAGCGATATCGCGGGTGTCTACGAGGCTCCCGCCGAGCAGCCACGGCCGCCCCGGGCCCTGGTCCCGGGGACGACGATCCGGCTCACGGTCCTCGATGCCCAGATCTCCCTCAACGCGGGCTGCAACACGATGTCGGGGCCGGCCCGCGTCGAGGATTCCCACCTGATCGTCGAGTCGCTCGCGATGACGGAGATGGGCTGCGCCCAGGCACTGATGGATCAGGACGCGTGGCTCGCCGATTGGATCGCGGGAAAGCCGCGATTGGACCGCTCCGGACCGTACCTGGGGATCGTCCAGGGCGACGACTGGCTCTCCTTCACCCGCGCGGAGCGCCAGGTGCTTCCCGCCACGCCGAGCGATCCCGACTCACCCGTTTCCTCCCCAAGTTCGAAGGGCTGACGCCATGACCTCGACGCGCACCACCTCCTCCCGCCGCACAATCCTTCGCGGGCTCGTCCTCGCCGGGCCCCTCGCCCTCGCCGCGCCGGCACTCGCCGGGTGCGCCGGTGGCTCGTCCGCGCCGGGGAACGCCGGTGAGGTCGTCACGGCGACGGTCGCGCGGGCGGTGTTCTCCCCGGCCGAGGTCACGGCGGACGCCACGACCGCGGCCGCGGCCCTGCGCGGCTTCGGTGCCGACCTCACCCGGCGGTTGCTCGGGGCGTCCGAAGACAACCTCGCCTGTTCGCCCTTCTCCGTCGCGGTCGCCTTGGCCATGACCGCCAATGGTGCTGCGGGGACCACCGCCAGCGAGATGCTCCACGTCCTTGGCGCCGACTCCCTCGACCGCCTGAACCGGGGCATGGGCGCCTTGACCCAGGTGGTGGAGTCCCGGGCGGGCCACATTCAGGAGCCGGGGGGACCGGCATACGACATCGCGCTGGACAGCGCGAACTCCCTGTGGCCGCAGGCGGGGATGTCCTGGAAGGCGCCCTTCCTCGACGCGCTCGCGCGCTGGTATGGGGCCGGGCTGCACACGGTGGACTACGTCAAGGCGGCCGGCCCGGCGCGGGCGGCCATCAACGCGTGGACCAGCGAGCGCACCCACACGCGAATTCCCGAACTGATCCCGGACGGCGCGGTGGACGCCACCACCCGGCTGGTCCTCGTCAACGCCCTCTATCTGAAGGCGCCGTGGATGACGCCCTTCGTGCCCGAGGCGACCACCCCTGGGCGCTTCGTCGCCGCGGCGGGCGAACGGTCGGTCCCGATGATGCACCAGTCGGTGAGCGTGCCGTATGCCGAGGGGCCCGGCTGGGTCGCGGTCACCCTCCCGTATGCCGGGGGCACCCTCGCGATGACCCTGATCCGGACCGACGCGGCGACCGCCGCCGACCACGCGGGGTGGCTGACGACGGCGAACCTGGACCACGCACTCACCGGCGGCGCCGCCACCCAGGTGCTCTTGGGTATGCCGCGGTGGACCTTCCGCGTCCCGTCCAGTCTTCCGAGGTATCTCGCCGCGATGGGAATGCCCACCGCGTTCGGCGACACGGCGGACTTCTCCGGGATGACGGACCAGGAAAAGCTCTTCATCTCCGACATCCTCCACGAGGTCTTTATCGCCGTGGACGAGAAGGGCACCGAGGCCGCCGCGGCCACCGCGGTCGTCCTGCTCGCGATGGGGGCGGTCGTCGAGCCCAAGGAGGTCACCCTCGACCGGCCCTTCCTGTTCGTCATCCACGAGACCTCAACCCACGCCCCGCTCTTCATCGGCCGGGTCGCCGAGCCCGCCGCCTGACGGCCCTAGAGCCCGAAGGTGGGCCGACCGCTCACCCGGGCGTGCCGCCTCAGCCCGAGAAGGGGGGCGAGCAGCGCCCCGAGCGCGGCGGCCACGGTCGCGCCCCGGAAGACGTAGTGCACCTGGGCGATTCCCGCATCGACGAGCGCGACCTTGTCGGAGGGATCGGGCAGGGCGGCGACGACCTGGTAGTAGTGGTGCAGGCCGAAGGCGGTCAGGAGCGAGATCCCCACGACCATCCCGACCATCCGGGCGACGACGACGAGCGCACTGGCGGTCCCGTGCGCCGACATCGCCGTCTGCGCCAGGGCGGCGTTGTTGACCGGGGCCAGCGCGAGGCCGACGCCGAGCCCGGCGAGGGCGAGCACGGCATACGACGACGCGGTGGCGAACGACCCCCGGCCATAGGTTGTCAGTACCGCCAATCCAACGGCGGCACAGGCCAGCCCGAGCGCGGCGACGGACCCGTCACCGGTCCACCGCAGCAGCCAGCCGCCCAGGAGGGCTCCGACCGGGACGGCGATGAGGAACCGGACGAGGATCAGGGCACCCTCGGTCGCCACCGGCGTCGCGCCCGCGGCGTCGGTGTGGATGAGCCGGGCCAGGAGCGGGATGTCGACGATGACCGCGACGAGCGCGACCCCGACGAGGAGGGAGACGAGAAACGCCCAAATGGTCGTGCCGCGGACGACCCCGTGTGGGATGACCGGGTCGGGCGTGCGGCGGTGGAGGACGGCATACCCGGCGGCGAGGATCAGCCCGAGCGGCAGGAGGGCGAATCCCAGGGGGCCGACGACCTCTTTCTCGGGATCGGAGGAGGCGAAGGTGAGCACGATCGCCCCGAGCGCACCGCCGAGCAGGGCGGCACCGGTCGGGTCGGCACCACGCAGGACCGGCCAACTTGCCCGGATCGACCACCCCAAGGCCAGGACCGCCAGGGCGAGCCCGACAACACCGATGGGAGTGGCCAGCCGCGAGGTCATCGACCCGAACGGGACGAACGGGATGCCGAGGGTCACGCTGTCGGTGAGGCTGGCCGGTGCCCACAGGGCCAGGCCGAGGATGGTCACCCCGAGAAGCGTCACCGCCAGTCGTATGCCGTGCACCCGCCACCGCAGCCCACCACCGGCCCGGGCGATCAGCCCCGCGAGGACGACTCCCCCGATCGCGTTGAGCCAGAAGATCGCCCGCCAGTCCGCGACCGCGAGGATCAACGCACCGAGGACGGGACCGAGGACGGACCCGAGTTCCTGGACGGCTCCGACGACCCCGAGCGGCAGTCCGCGGCGGCCCTCGGGCCAAAGGGCCGCCACGATCGCCAGCGTCGCCGGCACCAGTCCGCCACCGCCGACGCCTTGGACGACCCGGCCGATGACGAGCACCGGGAGTTCGACCGCGAGGGCGGTGACGATCGAGCCGACGACGAAGATGGCGAGGCAGCCGATCAGCACCCGCTGGCGGTCGACGAGGTCGGCGAGCCGGCCGATCAGGGGCAGGACCGCGACATACCCCAGGAGGAAACCCGAGATGATCGGGGCCGCCTGCTGGAGGTGATCGATGCCCAGGCCGACGCCCTGCATCATGTCGGTCAACGCGAGGACGACGACATAGGTGTCGGCCGCGGCGAGCGCGACGGCGATCGAGGCGAAGGTCAGCAGGGTCCGGGCGCGCGGCGCGCCAGCGGTTGGCGGCGAGTGGGGGCCAGGGAGGGAGTCGGGGTCACGCGAGGAGGCGGGGCCAGGGAGGCGGGGGCCACGCGGGGAGTCGGGACCTCGGAGGGAGTCGCGGCCGGTCGGCGAGTCAGCGCCGGACCGCGCCTCAGGGCTGGGGGATGTCAATGGTCTTTCCGTAGTCCGTGAGGACCACGGAGTACGTCGACGCCGGCTCGCCCTCGTAATAGACCCCGGTGAGTTTGGCCACCCGCAACTGCCCACTGGTCGGCTCGATCCCGAACTCGGCGGCGAAGGTCTCCGTGGCCGTCCCGAGGTGGAGGAGATCGACGACGACCTGGCCGGGCACCGTGGCGGTGTAGGTCTGGAGGACCTCCTTGCCGTAGCGCTGATCCTTGCCGCCCGCCGCCCCGCTGGCCTTGCCGAGCATGCTCGACAATCCGGTCTCGGGCTTGAAGAGCATCCCGGGGTTGGGCGCGCCGAGGGTCTCCATGTCGATCGGGGTCAGCTTGGGGGTGAAGAAGGACATCCACGTCTTGTCGCCGATGCCGACCATCCGGACGGTGGCCGGCGTGCCATTGACCACCGCGCTGACCTGGCCGGAGAACTTCGGGGTGGTCGGGTCGATGATCCCGGTCCCCTTGGCCCCGGAGACGCCGTTGTGGCCGGCGGGCACCGCTGCACTCGACTTCAGGTCGAGGGTCACGGCCTTGGCGGTGTCCAGGGTGGTCTTGGCCTTGGCCAGGGCTGCCGTTGGGTCGGTCGCCGTGGTCGAGCCCGAGCAGGCGGCCAGCGACAACGGGAGGCTGACCGCGAGCGCGGTGAGGAGGAGTCGGCGACGCATGGCGACGACGATACCCGTCAAGGGGTTCCGCACGGTCTCCCCAAAGGGCGGCCGCTGCCGGGCGTCATCGGCCGTGCGCCCCTGACGGCCGCTGTCGCAGGAACCCGGCCGGGACATCGCACGATCCCGACGGTGACATCGCAGGGCCCCGGCCGGACACACCCGAGGTGACATCGCAGGCCCCGGCCCGACGGTGACATCGCGGGGCCCCGGCCGGTGACATCGCGGGGCCGGTGACCTGGCAGGACCCCTGTGGGCGCGGCCCCTGGTGCCTAGGTTGCGGTAATACCATCGGCCACATCCCGATCGACCGAAAGCGCGATTGCCCATGACCGGCCCGGCTCACCTGACCCCGGCCCCCGCGACCCAGCGCGGGCGTGGTGCCCACCGGCCGACCCTCGAAGAGGTCGCCGCGCACGCCGGAGTGTCTCGGGCGACGGTGTCGCGGGTCGTCAATGGGGTCGCCACCGTCGATCCGGCCATCGCGGCCACCGTCACCGCGTCGATCGACGCGCTGAACTATGTCCCCAACCAGGCCGCGCGCGCGCTGATGACGAGGCGCACCAATGCGTTGGCATTGGTGGCGGCCGAGCCGGACACCCGGGTGTTCGGTGACCCCTTCTTCGCGGGCATCGTGCGCGGGGTCAGTCAGGAACTCACCGCCATCGGCATGCAATTGGTCGTCTCGATGGTGCAGTCTCCCGAGGATGTCCGGCGCGTGGAGACCTATCTGCTGGGCAAGCCCGTCGACGGAGTCCTCCTCATCTCCGAGCACGGTCACCATCACCTCGCCTCGACCCTCGTCTCGCACGGCATCCCCTTGGTCATCGGTGGCCGGCCGCTCGACACCGATCTCGACGTGGCCTATGTCGACAACGACAACGTCGAGGGCGCAGCCGTCGCCACGAGGCATTTGATGTCGCTCGGCCGCTCCAGGATCGCCACCATCGCCGGTCCGCTGGACATGTCCGCCGGGCTGGACCGGTTGGACGGCTTCACCGCCGCCCTCGGGGATGCCTTCGACCCAGGCCTGGTCGAGCACGGCGACTTCACAACGGACGGCGGTATGGCCGCGGCGAGTCGCCTCCTGGCGCGGGCACCGGATGTGGACGGGCTCTTCGTGGCCTCCGATCTCATGGCGATCGGGGCCCTGGCGACGCTCCGGCGCGCCGGGCGGCGGGTGCCCGAGGACGTGGCGGTCGTCGGCTTCGACGACATCCCGCTGGCCGCCGCGAGCGTCCCCGCCCTGACGACCGTGCGGCAACGAACCGAACTCCAGGGCAGAGCGATGGCGCGGGTCCTCTTGGCCAGCACCGGACGTCAGCTCGCGCCCAGCGACGACCTCCCGGACGTCGGCTCCGACGGCGTCATCGTCCTGCCGGTCGAGTTGGTCGTCCGCGACACGGCCTGATCGACCACGGCATACCCGTCCGGAACCGCCACCTCCACCCCGACCACGGAGCCGTCCCGCGACCAGATCGCCCGGCTGTGCTCCGGACGCAACGCGCCCGCGGTCGTATGCCGCGCACCCCCCGCCTCAGTGACGGTCACCGCAAGGGGGGAGCCGGTCGGCATACGGCGCAGGAGCACCGGCGTCCCGCACAGCGTGAACGCGGCCGTCCCGTCCGCGCGCCATTCACTCGCCCGCAGGAGCACCGGGTCGAGGGCGATGGAGCCGTGGCGGAAGCGCACCCCGAGTTCGCCGAACCGGGTGATGACCTCCTCCTTGACCTGGCCGGTCATCCCGGGTTGCCGGGCACCCTTGCCCGCCGGCGTGTGCGAATAGGGATCGGTGGGAAAGGCGCCGTACTCGCGCGCCGACTTGCGATAGCCGAGTCCGCTGCGGATGTCCTCATAGCAGCCCGCCAACTCCGCCGCCACCGCGCGGTCCCCGGCGTCCGCTGCGCGGAAGACGTAGGCCTGCGTCGCCAGGAGGAGCTTGGCGACCATATGCCAGTAGATGCTCCCGAGCCCCTCGTAGGCGAAGAACGAGCCGGAGCGACCGGTGAAGTCGCGGTGCGTGAACACCTCCTCATAGGCGGCCAACAGTCCCGCCCGCCCGGCCTCGACCAGCGGGGCGAGTTCCGGAGAGTCGGCCGATAGCCGGTCGAGCGCCTGCGTGAGGGCCCCGGCGTTGCGCATGCCCGGGGCGAAGTGTGCGAGGCCCCCACCAGGGGTACTCCCGGTGCCGGCGCCGGTGACGACAGTGTCTCCGGTGCTGCTCGTGGCGGTGCTCGTGACCACGATGCTGCGGTCTGCGGCCGCGGCGAGGCCCGCGACCAGATCGGCGACCGGGCCAGCCTCGAGCCGGAATCGGTTGCGCTCGACGAACCCGGCGAGGTCCTTGTCGGGATAGAGCTGATAGCTGCGGGCGTCACCGCGATACAGGGCGCTCTGGCGCAGGGCACCGAGCAGGTGGGCGGCTTCCGCGGGGCTGAGCACCCCGCTGGCGAGGACAGCGACCTGGCCCTCGAGCATGACGGGCAAGCGACCGATCCGCGCGCACCCCCCGTCGAGGTCGAGGGTGTTGTAGGAGTGGAGGAGCCCGTCGGGGCGGCGGTTCGCGGCGAGGGTGGCGTCGGCATACTCCACCGTGAGGTCGATCAGGTCGGTGACCACCTCGGCGGGGAGGGCGACGCGGGTCTCGGAGAGGCCGGCGTATGCCGCGGCGCGATACCTGCTCCCGGCCGCCCCGAGGGCGTCCAGGACGATTCGGCGGTGTCGGTCGTCGTCCTCGGTCAGGACGTCGCGGTGCTCGGTGAGGATGGCGCCGAGGTCGCGCACGAACTCGTCGAGTTCGACGGGCACCGTCACCTCGCGAGCGAGCACGGGACGGAGGTAGGCGGCATACCGGCGCAGGTGGGCCAGGGTGACCACGGACAAACCGCGACCGACGAGCGCGTTGTTGGCGTCATTCCACTCCGGGCGTTGAGTGTTCATCCAGATCCCGCCGAGGGGAACGAGATTGGCCAGCTTGGCGGCCAGGAGGAGCAGCAGCTTCTCGGCCACCGTCGCGCGCAGGAGCGAGCCGTCGCGCGCGTGGACGAGCAACCCGTCGCCGCCCTCGCGCTCGGCGCGCGCGCGAATCCGGGCATCGGCAGCCGCATCGAAGGTGATGGTGGCGCGGGGATCCGCCACCAGCTGGGGGTAGCCGGCGATCCGGTACGGCACGTCGGCGTAGGCGCAGATCGGCGCATCGAGGAGGCGCGCGAGTCGGCCGGGATCGATCGCGTCGAGCTGCTCGACCAGGCTGAGGAGATAGACGATCTGGTGATCGCTCCAATAGCCGATATTGGACCAGGGATTGTCCGGCTCAGGGACCTCCCAGTCGATGCCCGATTCCGTGATCCGGTAGGGGTTGTAGCCGTCGATCGTCGTCGCGTCGAGGAAGGTCACCACCATCTGCTCGGTGAGCATCGGATAGGACCACGAGAGGGCCTCCCAGTTCTGGAAGATGTCGCGCCAGTTGCCCTGGTAGGCCAGGCGGGGCCGCTCGGGATCACGCGGGGCGATATCGAACGCATTCCACGGACGGCTGGGGTCGCCGTGGCGACGCGAGAACGTCAGCGGGAGGAAGAGCCGCACGAGGCGAGCCAGGCTGGGGTCGGCCTGGCGGTCGGCCCACGCGAGGAGGTCGATCGTCGTCAGGCGCGCGGGCGGCGTGGCAAGGGCCGCCTCGATCTCGGGGCGAAGCGCCCCGCTGCGGCGCTGGAGGAAGGCGCGCACGTCGGCGACGTTCACGTGGTAGCCGGTGGGCGGCATACCCCCGCGCATGGCGTTGAAGAGGACGTTCGCGCTGTGATGGACGCACGCCGTCTCCTCCCCGGTGTCCTGGACGCCGTCGACGGCGGCCACGAGGTCGCGCAGGGCGTCACGATCGGCGGCGGCGTCGCGGGCCAGGACGGCGCCGATCCCCGGGTCGGTCACCACGTTCTCGAGGTCCAGGACCCGGGCGGTGTCGTATGCCGTGTCCGCCACCACCGTCCATTCCCATCCGGTCGCCGGGAGGGGACCGGCGGCGTGGGTCAGGTAGGCGCTGCGCTCTCCACGGACGTCGGTCTCCGGCCGGATGGCCCGCCCGCGCCGGAAGTCAGGCAGTTGCCGTTCGCAGAGCAACCGGGTGGTGGCCGGGAGCCCGGTCTGCCAGGCCACCGTGGCGCTGAGGGACTCACTCGGCTCGGCGAGATCGGTCAGCATCGAGCTGAGCCAACTCAGGCCGAGACCGCTCGGGCGCAGTTCGGTGCGCTTGTAGGCGTCGAGGAGATTGCTCAACTCGTTCTGGGTGCGGGTGCCGATCCCCGCCGGCAGGAGGTTGACGAAGCCGTCCAGCACCTCGATCTGCGGTCCCGATGAGCCGCCCCGCAGCGGGGTCAACCGGACCCGGCGGACGACGCCGAACCGGGCGCTGGTGCGCCAGGACACGCGCAGCTGGAGGCCCAATTCGTGGTGGGTTTCCTCGAACACCACGACGTCGCCGAGGGTGGACTTGGCCAGGGAGCGCTCGATTCCCGGGGGTGGGGTGGGTCCGAGGAAGGGCTCCCAGAGCCAGGGCTCGCCCGCCGCGTCGATGCCGCGGCAGATGGTCAGCCCTCCGACGCGGTGGGCGTGGTCGGTGAGTTTGTCCTCGGTGTAGTAGGGGAAGATCGCGTGCCCGGCGTTGCGCCGGCCGGCGGTGATCCCCCCCGAACTCGACAGGAACATCCAGACATCGCTCGCGCCGGTGACCGACATCAGGAAGGGGTCGAGGTCGCTCACGTCGTCGATCACGGCATACCGCTGCCTTTCGATGGTCCGGAAAGGCGAGGTCCCGTCATCCGCGTCATCGACACCGGTCCCGATCGCATCGGGCGAAAGCAATATTGGCGACATGGTCGTGACTCCTCCGGGAGAGAGCGCTCTCTGCGCACGATGCCATGCCGGGTCCTTGCGGCGCAAGAGGTCGCGCCCTCGGGCGCGGACGCCGGCGGCATCGTGACCAACCCGTGACCAGGTCCCCTTGACAAAGGTCTCGGCGGTGCGCCAATCTCTAGTGAGAGAGCGCTCTCTGACTGCCGGACACGGGCGTTCGCACCTAGTCATCGCCCTGCCCTGACGGCACGGAGCAGGCGAACCGTCAGTCAAAGGAGACGGCCCATGAAGCGGCGTCCTGTCCTCGGTGCCATTGCGGCACTCTCCGTTCTCACCATCGGCCTCAGCGCCTGCTCGTCCGGAGGCGAGAAGGCCGGGGCGTCGTCGACGTCCACCGATCCGAACAAGAAGGTCACCCTGACCCTGGCGACCTTCAACGAGTTCGGCTACGAGGACCTCATCAAGGAATACATGGCCGCCCACCCCAATGTGACGATCGAGCACAAGAAGGCCGCGACGTCCAATGAGGCCCGCGACAACATGAACACCCGTCTGGCCGCTGGCTCCGGGCTGGCCGACATCGAGGCCATCGAGGTCGACTGGCTCCCCGAACTGCTGCAGTACCCCGACAAGTTCGTCGACCTCAACAGCTCGGACGTCAAGGACCGCTGGCTGCCGTGGAAGGCCAAGCAGGCGACGACGGCCGACGGCAAGCTCATCGGCTACGGCACCGACATCGGCCCCGAGGCGATCTGCTACCGCTCCGACCTCTTCGCCAAGGCCGGTCTGCCGACCGACCGCGCCGAGGTCGCCAAGATGCTCGGCACCACTTGGGACAGCTACTTCGAGGCCGGCCGCGCGTTCGCCAAGAAGTCGGACGTCCCGTGGATGGAGAGCTCCGGCGCGATCTTCCAGGCCATGGTCAACCAGGTCCAGAACGCCTACGAGAAGGACGACGGCACGGTCATCGCGACCGAGAACCCCGAGGTCCGCAAGCTCTACGACACGGTCCTCCAGGCGTCCACCGACGGTTTGTCCGCGCACCTGGCGCAGTGGAGCGACGACTGGACCGGCTCGTTCCAGCGTGACGGATTCGCCACGATGGTCTGCCCGGGCTGGATGCTCGGCGTCATCGAGGGCAATGCGGCCAATGTGAAGGGCTGGGACATCGCCGACACCTTCCCCGGCGGCGGCGGCAACTGGGGCGGGTCCTTCCTGACCGTTCCGGCCCAGAGCAAGAACCCGGCCGAGGCCAAGGCACTCGCCGCCTGGCTGACCGCCCCCGAGCAGCAGATCAAGGCGTTCAAGGCCAAGGGGACCTTCCCGAGCCAGGTTGCCGCGCTCGCGAGCCCCGAACTCGCCGCCGTCGTCAACCCCTTCTTCAACAACGCCCCGACGGGCACCATCCTCGCCAACCGCGCGAAGGCCGTGACCGTCGTCCCGTTCAAGGGCGTGAAGTACTCCGGCATCAACGACGCGATCCAGAAGGCCATCTCGCGGGTGGACATCGACAAGACCGATGACGCCGCCGCCTCGTGGGAGAAGTTCGTCAAGGACGTCGAGGCCCTGGGCTGATCCCCCTTCTTCGGGGCCGGCCGGGCCCCCGCCGGCCGGCCCCGAAGATCCCCCCGACCACGGACCCGCAAAGGAGCATCGATGTCCGGCCATGCCGTCGGAGAACGGGTCGAGCCCGAACGCTCTGCGCTACGCCAGAGGCTGTCTGCGCTCGACACGAAGATCTCGCCCTATCTCTATATTTCCCCGTTCTTTATCCTCTTCTTCTTGGTCGGCCTCTTTCCGCTCGTCTACACCTTCTGGGTGTCGATGCACAATTGGAACCTGATCGGAGGCAAGGGGAAGTTCGTCGGCTTCGACAACTACACCCACGTCCTGAAGCAGGAACAGTTCTGGACCGGCCTGCGCAACACCTTCAGCATCTTCCTGCTCTCGGGCGTGACCCAAACCCTGGCGGCGCTGATCCTGGCCGCCCTGCTCAACCAGAACATCCGGGCCAAGACCTTTTGGCGGATGGGTGTGCTCCTGCCGTATGTGGTGGCACCGGTCGCGGTGGGCGTGATCTTCTCGAAGATGTTCGCCGACCAGTCCGGCCTGATCAACTCCCTCCTCGGAGCGATCGGGATCGACCCCATCACCTGGCACGCCTCGGTGCTGCCGAGCCATATCGCCATCGCCACGATGGTGAACTTCCGCTGGACCGGTTATGTCACGCTGATCTTCCTCGCGGCCATGCAGGCCATCCCCCGCGAGGTCTATGAGGCGGCCATGCTCGATGGTGCCAGCCGGATGCGCCAGTTCGTGTCGATCACCATCCCGATGCTGCGCCCGACCATCATCTTCGTCATCATCACCGCGACGATCGGCGGTCTCCAGATCTTCGACGAACCCCGGGTCTTCGACCAGACCGGCCAGGGCGGCGCCGACCGGCAATGGATGACCATCACGATGTACATCTACGAACTCGGCTGGGGCTCCCAGAAGAGCTTCGGCCGCGCCGCAGCGGTGTCATGGATCCTCTTCCTCATCATCATCCTCGTGGGGATCCTCAACTTCCTCCTCACCCGCCGGATCGCCTCCAGCGACAGCAGACGCTCCCGGAAGAAGGCCAAAGCATGACCACCTCACCTGGCACGACAGCCCTCGCCGGACGGGGAGCAGCCCGCTTCGAGGCCCGCCGAAACAAGCGGATCAAGGCTGCCGACTCGGCGGGCTGGATCACCTATGCGGTCCTCGGCACGGTCCTGGCCCTGTCGGCATACCCCCTCTATTACTCCTTCCTCCTCGGCTCCTCCGATGCCCGGACCATCGCCCGGAACCCGGTGCCGTCGCTGATCCCCCAGGGCAACTTCATCACCAACGCAACCCGGGTGATCTCCTCGGACATCCACTTCTGGCAGGCCGTCCTCAATAGCGTCATCGTCGCGGTCATCACCTCGCTGTCCGTCGTCTTCTTTTCGACACTCGCGGGCTATGCGTTCTCCAAATTGCGCTTCCGCGGTCGTGGGCCACTCCTGGTCTTCGTCGTGGCGACAATGGCCGTGCCGGTCCAACTCAGCGTCGTGCCGATGTTCATCGTCATGTCCAAGCTCGGGTGGACCGGGCGGCTTGAGGCGGTCATCGTGCCCGGGTTGGTGACGGCCTTCGGGGTGTTCTGGATGACGCAGTATCTCGAGACCGCCTTGCCTTTCGAGCTGATCGAATCGGCGCGCGTCGACGGCTGCTCGATGATCCGCACCTTCTGGCATATCGCGCTTCCGGCCGCTCGGCCGGCGGCCTCCATGCTCGGTCTGTTCACCTTCATCGGTTCCTGGACGAGCTTCTTCTGGCCCTTCATCGTGCTCGGCTCCGCGCGACCCACCCTGCCGGTCTCGATCCAGTTGCTGCAGGCCAGCTACTTCAAGGACTACTCGCTCATCCTCGCGGGGGTCACCCTCGCCGCCTTGCCGTTGATCGTCGTCTTCGCCTTCGCCGGACGCCAGTTGGTTGCCGGTGTCATGGCCGGCGCCGTCAAAGGCTGACGCACCGGTCGAGGAAAGCACGCAGTCAAGAGAACACAGCTCCCGCCGAGGACACGGTCCGGCCGAGGAATCCGGCGAGCTCGGGACGTTACAGTGAGCGCCCGAACGGAAGGTCTGCTCACATGCGCGTGATCGTCCTGGGCTCGACCGGGTTCCTCGGCCGGACCGTTGTTGCCGATCTGGTCCGGCACGGTCACGCGGTGACCGGCCTCTCCCGCAGGGGTATGCCGTGCCCCGAGGCCCCCGCAGCAAGCGCCGGGGTTCTCGACGTGGTCGCCGCGAGCGCACCCACTCTGGAGACCGCCTTCGCCGGTGCGGACGCGGTTGTCCATTGCCTGGGGCCCGACGACCGCGAGCGGGTCCGCGGCTCGGCGACGGAGTATTTCCAGCGCCTCCTCGTCGACCCGACCCAGCGGGTGGCGGGGGCGGCGCGCCGCAGCGGGGTCGCTTCGCTGGTGATCCTCGGGTCGTATTTCACGGCATACCACCGGCTCCACCCCGACTGGGATCTCGCCGCCCGCCACCCCTATATCCAGGCCCGGGTCGACCAGGCAAGGCGTGGCCGGGAGGCCGGGCCCGAGGCGACCACGGTCCTGGAGATCCCGTTCGTGTTCGGCGCGCTGCCGGGGATCGTCCCGATGTGGAAGTCCTATCTCGTCGCCCCGACGCGGCGCTCTCCGGTCGCCGTCGCACCGGCCGGGGCGAGCGCGGCGGTGACCAATACCGACGTCGCGGACGCGGTGCGCGCCGTCATCGAGGGCCGGTGCCCGCCGGGCGCCCATCCACTCTCGACCGACGTCTATCGCTATGACCGGCTCGTCCGCGCCATCAGCGACGCCCTCGGCACCCCCCGCAAGCCGGTCGTCACCGTGCCGACGGCGCTCCTGGGTGCCGGACTGCGGGTCGAGGGCTGGCGGCTCGCCCTGACGGGACGGGCCTCGGGACTGACCCCGGGCCGGCTCGCCACCGACATCCTCGGCCGGGATCTGGGACTGGACCCCGCAGCATACGCCCCGCCGCTCGGCCTGACACCGCGGAGCCTGGACGACGTCGTCCGGGCGACCGTCGCCGCGTGTCGCTGAGGTTGTCGGCAGCACCCGATATGGTGCGGAGCATCGCAGCCGGTCCCCTGCGGGTGTCCGACGAGGGCATCCCCCGTCGGGTGGTCCGGGTGTGGTCGTCACGGCGGCCGGTTCCAACAGCCCTTGTCCCCGTGTGAGCGGCGGGCAGATCGGGGGTCTTGATGAAGCGCACCACGGCGATCGCGCTCTGGTGGATCATGGCGATCTCGGCCTGGGCCGCGGCCGCCCTGCCCGCCCACGCCGACTCCGGTGACGTCATCCGCGACTACGCGATCACCTACACGATCAGGCCGGACGGGTTGGTCGATGTCGTCGAGGACATCGACTACGACTTCGCCGGCACTGACCGGCATGGCATCTATCGCGACCTCGTCACTCGGCAGCCGTTCTCACCCACCTCGGGCGACGATGTGGTCTACGACCTCACCGCGATCACGGTCAGCTCGCCGGATGCGCCCTCGGCGGTCGACAAGAGCACCCACTGGCACGGCTTCCGCACCCGCTACACCGAGCTCAAGGTCGGCGATAAGGACACCACGATCGCGGCCGGACGCGCGCATTATCGGATCCGCTACACCCTCGGCGGCGCCCTGCGGACGACCGGCGGAAAGCCCGAATTCTATTGGAACGCAACGGGAACGGACTGGACCGCGGCGATCGACCGAGTTCGCGTGGAGGTCCGGGGGCCCGCCACTGCCGGGGAGTCGGCCTGCTATCGCGGGCAAGCTGGCTCGACCCAGCGGTGTGACGCTAGCGCCAGCGGAGATGTGGCCGAGTTTTCCGCCACCGGACTGGGCGAGCGGGAGGGGATGACCGTCTCGGTGCTCTTCCCCGCCGGGTCCATCGCCAACGCCAAACCGTCGGTCGTCGCGGGCGGCTCCCTCCTGGGCAACGCCCACGTCTCACCCGCCACCGTCGGCGGATCGGCAGCGGCGCTCCTCCTGTCGCTGGTCGCCGCCGGACGCAGCCGTCGCCGCACCCGGGATCAGCGGTTCGCGGGCACGCCCCCCGGCGTCATCGCGCCGCCGGGGACGCCGATCGTCATCGACACCATCGACGAGGACACAATCCCGGTCCGTTTCAACCCGCCCGAGGCCCCACCCGCGCTCGCCGGACCGCTTCTTCAGACGAGCGCGTCCTCCCGGCGCACCGCGACCGTCCTGGTCGAACTCGCGGCGCGGGGCGTCATCGGCATCGACGCGCAGCCCGATCCGGCGGCATCCACGCACTCGGCGGGGCTGGTGCGCACCGCTCTGCCTCGCGACCTGAGCCGGGTGCGTCCGGGCTACCAGAGCGCCTTCGTCGCCGTGCTCTTCCCGCCCGGTGCCGCCACCCCGCTGGTGCTCGACGACCCCGGCACCGACGACCAGAGACGCTTCCAGGCCGGGGTTCAGGCGCTGCACAAGGCGCTCGACGCGGAGACCAAGGCCGCGTCCTGGCGGACCGGCACCTCCGCCTGGCCGATGGTCGGCTTTGTCGGCTTCGCCACCGCCGCCGTCATCGTCCTCATCGGGCTGACCGACGCCACCGGCGGGGCCGTCTGGATCTGGTCGGCCCCGGTGCTCGTGGTCGCCGCCCTCCTTTTGTATGCCGCGATCCGCCGCGCCCGCGGCCTGCGCACCCCCGTGGGCCGTGCCCTGACCGACCAGGTGGTCGGCTTCCGGCGTTATCTCGCGACCGCCGAGGCGGGTCAGCTGCGCTTCGAGGAGGGGGAGGACATCTTCAGCGCCTACCTCCCCTGGGCCATCGTCTTCGACCTTGCCGAGCGTTGGCAGCGGGTCTGCGCCGAACTCGCGGCCAGCGGGCGCATCCCCTCCACGCCCACGTGGTACTCCGGCCCGTCCTTCTATTCCTCCTACTCCACCACCGACTTCGGCTCCTCCCTCACCAGCGCGAGCGTGAGCAACTCGGGGTCGAGCGGCTCCGGCGGGGGCGGTT
Organism: Nostocoides sp.; assembly: GCA_016702415.1. GTDB lineage: Bacteria > Actinomycetota > Actinomycetes > Actinomycetales > Dermatophilaceae > Nostocoides_A. Next base: position 681,600 of record JADJEA010000001.1, on the reverse strand, counting down.
CGTCCGGGGGCGGCGGTGGCGGCGGTGGTGGCGGGAGCTGGTGACAAGCCCGCGTTCGTGACCGCCGGGGAATCTCGAGGTTCGGCGGTGACCGGGGCCAAACGACCCCGGCGGGTTTGGGCAGTGCGCGGGTCCGCCGGGGCCAAGCGACCCCGGCGGGTTGCGCGGGATGCGCGGTCCGCCGAGGTCGGCTCGGGAGTGGCGCGGGGCTTGAACGAGCGGGGCTTGCACGAGCGGGGCTTGAACGAGCGGGGTCAAGCGAGCGGGAATTGACGAGCGGGGGTGAGACGCGAGCGGGTCAGCCGAGGGCGAGCACGTCAGCCGAGGGCGAGCGCGTCGCCGTCGGGTGCCAGCTCGACCGTGACGCTGTCGCCGTCGCGGACCTGCCCGGACAGGACGGCCCGGGCGAGCCGGTCGCCGATCTCCCGCTGGACGAGCCGGCGCAAGGGCCGGGCGCCGTATGCCGGGTCGTATCCCGTCCGCGCCAGCCACGCCTTGGCCTCCGGGGTGACCTCGAGCGTGATCCGCCGGTCGTGCAGCCGATTGGCGATCGCCCGGACCTGGAGGTCGACGATCCGGGTCAACTCCTCGGTCGAGAGCGGGTCGAAGATCACGACGTCGTCGAGCCGGTTGAGGAACTCCGGCTTGAACGCCTGACGCACCGCGCCCATCACGGCGTCGTTCTTCTGCTCGGGCGACAGCAACGGGTCGATGAGGAACTGGGAGCCGAGGTTGGAGGTCATGACGAGGATGACATTGCGGAAGTCCACCGTGCGGCCCTGCCCATCGGTGAGACGGCCGTCATCGAGGACCTGGAGGAGGATGTCGAAGGTCTCCGGATGTGCCTTCTCGACCTCGTCGAGGAGGACAACGCTGTAGGGCCGCCGGCGCACCGCCTCGGTGAGCTGACCGCCCTCGTCGTACCCGACATACCCCGGCGGAGCGCCGATCAGTCGAGCGACGGCGTGCCGCTCGGAGTACTCGCTCATGTCGATGCGGACCATGGCCCGTTCGTCGTCGAAGAGGAAGTCCGCCAGCGACTTCGCCAGCTCCGTCTTGCCCACGCCGGTCGGCCCCAGGAAGAGGAAGGACCCGGTGGGCCGGTCGGGATCGGCCAGCCCGGCCCGCGACCGCCGGACGGCATCGGCGACGGTCTGGACCGCAGCCGACTGGCCGATCAGCCGCGAGCCGATGATCGACTCCATCGAGAGCAGCTTCTCGGTCTCGCCCTGGAGGAGGCGGCCGGCGGGGATGCCGGTCCACGAGGAGATGACCTCGGCGATGTCGTCGGGGCCGACCCGCTCCTTGACCATCAGATCCGTTGTCCCGCGGGCGATTTCGTCCTCGCTCGCCTGGGCGAGCTCTTTCTCGAGGGCGGGGATCTCGCCATACATCAGGCGGGAGGCTTGCTCATAGTTGCCCTCCCGTTGCAGGCGCTCGGCCTGCGTGCGCAGGTCGTCGAGCTTGACCTTGAGGTCGCCGAGCCGGTTGAGACCGGACTTCTCCGCCTCCCACCGGGCATTGAGGGCGGCCAACTCCTCGCTCTTGTCGGCGAGATCGGCGCGCAGCCGAGCCAGCCGCTCCTGGGAGGCTTCGTCGGTCTCGCGGGCGAGGTGGAGTTCCTCCATCTTCATCCGGTCGACCGAGCGACGCAGCTGGTCGATCTCGACCGGGCTGGAGTCGATCTCCATGCGTAGCCGGGACGCAGCCTCGTCCACGAGGTCGATCGCCTTGTCCGGCAGTTGCCGCCCGCTGATATAGCGATCCGACAGCGAGGCGGCGGCGACCAGCGCGGAGTCCTCGATCTCGACCTTGTGGTGCGCCTCGTAGCGCTCCTTCAGGCCGCGCAGGATGGCGATGGTGTCCTCGACACTCGGCTCGCCGACGAAGACCTGCTGGAAGCGACGCTCGAGCGCCGGGTCCTTCTCGATGTGTTTGCGGTATTCGTCGAGGGTCGTCGCCCCGACCAGTCGCAACTCCCCACGTGCGAGGAGCGGCTTGAGCATGTTGCCGGCATCCATCGCTCCCTCGCCGGTCGCGCCGGCACCGACCACGGTGTGGAGTTCGTCGATGAACGTGATGATCTGGCCATTGCTGGCCCTGATCTCCTCGAGCACTGCCTTGAGGCGCTCCTCGAACTCGCCGCGATATTTCGCTCCGGCCACCATCGCGCCGAGGTCGAGCGAGAGCAATCGCTTGTCGCGCAACGACTCCGGGACATCCCCGTCGACGATGCGCTGGGCGAGGCCCTCGACGACGGCGGTCTTGCCGACGCCTGGCTCGCCGATGAGGACGGGATTGTTCTTGGTCCGCCGCGAGAGGACCTGGACCACGCGCCGGATCTCGGTGTCCCGGCCGATGACCGGGTCGAGTTTGCCGTCGCGGGCCGCCTGGGTCAGATCGGTGGAGTACTTGTCCAGCGCCTCACTGGTCGCGTCCGGGTTTTCCGTCGAGACCTTGCGCCCGGCCCGGAGGTGCTCGATCTGCGCCTCGATCGCGGAGACGTCGATGCGCCCGAGGGCACCCTTCTCCGCCAGGGCGAGGACGAGTGCGTCGGTGGACAGGAAGCTGTCCCCCCAGGCCTGCATGAGGGTGTTGGCCTGCTGGAGCACGGGCAGCGCGGACTGCCCGAAACCGGGCCCGTTCGTCGATCCGCTCACCCGCGGCAGCCGGGCGATCTCGGTGGCGGCAGCGGCCTTGACGGCCTCGGGGGTGGTCCCGGCCGCCGCGAGCAGGGCCGGGACGGTGGTCTCGGGGACCTCGACCGCGGCGAGGACGATGTGGGCCGGAACGATCTCCGGGTTGCCGCCCGCCTGCGCCGAACGCTGCGCCACGGCGAGGATCTCGGCAACCTTGGTGGTCGGCTTGAGTTCCATGAAGGGCATGACTCCTTGGATCGGAGGTGATGGTCTACGAGTGCCAACCCGGCTGAAGTTGAGTGTATTCCGCTCAACTTGCCTCGGAGATCTAGCCCACGGTGCGGGTGGTCTCCAGCCAGGCGTGGACGAGCGGGACGACGCTCGCACCCTCGCCCGCGGCGCTGGCGACGCGCTTCATCGACCCCGAGCGCACGTCGCCCACCGCGAACACCCCGGGCACGCTGGTCGCCAAGCTCGCCGGCGGGCACCCGTCGATCCACTGCTCGATGGGCACATCGCGCCCGGTCAGGACGAAGCCGTCCTCGTCGCGCAGGACGTCGGGCGGCATCCACTCGCACCGCGGCTCGGCGCCGAGTAGGAGGAACAGGCCGCGCGCGGGAAGCTGCGCGCGCTCGCCGGTCGTGGTCGACTCCACGTCGATCGCCTCGAGGACGTCGGACCCGGCGGCACCGACGACCTGGGTCCGCCCGCGCACCGATATCCGCGGGTTGAAGGCGATCTCGTCGATGAGGTACTGCGACATCGTCGCGCGGAGATCCTCGCGCCGCACGATGATGGTCACTGTCCGCGCGAAGCGCGCGAGGTGGACCGCCGCCTGCCCCGCGGAGTTGCCGCCGCCGACGACGACGACATCGGCATCCTCCATCTCCCGCGCGGCCGCCATTGCGGCGCCATAGTTGACGCCGCGACCGACGAACTCATCGACCGACGGGATGTCGAGCCGACGGTAGTCCACGCCACACGCGATGACCACCGCCCGGGCGCGGACGTCCCCGCCCTCGGTGCAGACGACGTGGGGGTCGCCGTCCCGGCCGGTCTTGAGGGCGGTGACGGGCCAGCCGGTGAAGAAGCGGGTCCCGAAGCGGAGGGCCTGGGCCCGAGCCCGCTGGGCGAGCTTGATGCCGGAGATGCCCCTCGGGAAGCCCAAGTAGTTGCGGATCATCGACGAGGTCCCCGCCTGCCCGCCGATGGCCTCCGACTCGATCGCCACCGCCGACAGGCCCTCGCTGGAGGCGTAAACGGCGGTGGCGAGGCCGGCGGGACCGGCACCGACGACGAGGACGTCGACGACGGTGTCGACATCGATATCGTCCGGACGACCGTAGATCGACATCGCCACATCGCGAACCGACGTGGGCGCGACGACGTCCTTGCTGCTGAACACCCGCACCAGGGGCCAGGTCGGTTCCCCGTCGTATGCCGCGACCACCTCCTTCCCGACCTCGCTGTCCGGCGCGTAGACCCGCCCGGGAGCCCCGATCCTCAGGAGGTAGTCCCGGATGGCGAGGACCAGCCCGCCACCGTCGGGCGAGACGATCTGGACCGAGTCGACCAGGGGGGCGGCAACCGTGGCACCCCACTCGTTGAGCAGTTCGACAATGGCGAGGTGGAACTCCTCGTCGCGCAGGCCGCGCGGCATGAGGAGGAAGGCGTCGACCTTTCCCTTGGCGAGCACGGGCCGGAATGCGACGGAGTCTTCGCGGAAGTAGTCCCACGGCGCCACCACCACCCGGCGACTCGTCGGCACCAGCGACCGCAACATGTGCAGCGCCGTCGGTGCCGCGCTGTCGGGCAGCCGCGAGTCGCTGACGAACATCGCGACCTGCACGCCGCGGCGACTCAGGGTCATCGTCACCGAGATCGCCTCATCGACCGAGCGCGCCTTGGCGATCTCGTAGTCCCGGGCGTACCTCCCGAACTCCTCCGCCAGCCGGTCGGCATACACCGCCGAGATGACGACGATCGCGGGGTTCTGGACGTCCGTCATGTCGGGAGCATAAGCCGACCCCTCCGGCCGACCCCCGCGGCCGCCCCCTCCCGCGCCTGCCAGGTTCAGGGGAATGGGCGGGCCAGCCGGGGCCGGGGCCAACGCGAGGAGGTCGAACGCGACGAACTGCGCGGGGGTCTGCGCGCTCAGCAGCGATCCGTGCGGCCGCCGGGTAACGGGTCGGCGGGGGTGCGCAGGGTGGGCCGGGTGTGCCCGCTCGAGCGTGGCCCAGGGATCTCAGGCGTCGGCGTCCACGGCCGCGTCAAGGGCGTCGAGGGTGTCGAGGTAGGCCGCGACTTCGGCCGGGGGCCACAGGGCCTCGAGTTCACTGAGAACCATGTCGCACGCTCGCGCAGGCTCCTCGTCGGTGGCGACCCAGTCGCCCTTGATCCAGCCGTCGAGATAGGCCTCGGCGCCGGTGTCACCCAGGCGCATCGCCGCCTCGTCGATGGCCTCCTGGAAGCGTTGCGGCAGTTGCACTTTCGCGGTTTCGTCGCGATTGCGAGCGGTCACCATCGACGGGAGGTCGCGCCAGAAGGTGATCTGGTACTCGGTCATGGCGGCAGGGTACCGGGCCCCCGGGGACCAACAGATGACACCCAGGTGAACCCCAGGCAAACGGGCGCGAGATCCTCAGCCGACACCCCCGTCGGTCGGGCCCACCCGGTCGCCAGACAATCGACCCCGCGGTCGTCGTCGGCCTGCCTGCGGGACGCGCCTCAGCAGCCGCCGGGGCCGTAGGAACACATGAACTTTCCGAGCATCCCCAGCGACTCCGCCGTCGCCACCTTGGCCTGGTCGACATTGTCCGGCGTCGCCATGGCCTCGGTCGTCGAGCTCGTCGTCAGCACGGCATTCCCGACCCGCTTGATCCCCATGACGCCCATCCACGGAAACAGGCCTCCGGTCGCCGTCTTGGCGGATTGGACGATCATCAGCTCGTCGGTGCCGAGGTCGATGACTTCGTAGCTCAGGGTCACGCCCGAGGGACCGGTCACCGTCTTGCCTTCGCAGCTGCGGGCAGCGTCCTGCCATGAGGCGACATTGGCTTTGGCGGATGCTTCTTCGTCGAAGAGACGCAGTTGCCGAACGAGTTGTTCCGCGGGACTGTCCAGGGTCATCTCGATCGCGTCGACGCTGGGGATCTCGGCCAGGTGGAGACAGGGGTCCAGGCCGCCCTGATGGCGGATGTCATGCGTGATGGGCCCGAGGGTCTGATCCCCGGCCGCCGAGAGGCCTTGTCCGAGAGGGAAATCGGTGATGGTTCTGGCCCACTGACCGGACGGCGTCCCCGGCGTCGAGGGGTCCGCGGGCTGCCCGTCGATCTGCAGCACGTCGGCGGCCGTGGGGATCGAGGCCACCCCGGCGGTTCCGGGGCACACCCCCTGGAGGAGGTTGTCGGAGCGCGGCGAGATGACGACCTTGACGACCATCTTTGCCCCCGGGGTCACCCTCCGGGTGTCGCCGAGCGCGACCCCGGGCACCGGGGTCGTCGTCCACGTGCTCCCGACCGGGAAGACCAAGGCTCGGGGGACCTGGTGCGTCGCTGGCATGGACGCGGTGATCGTCGGGGCGTCGCTAAGGACCAGGCAGCCGCTGGCGGGGTCGAGGGCGGCATACCCCTCCACCGTGGCGGTGGGGCGGGCCAGTCCCGACCCGCCCGGTGCAGCGGCGAACACGCGGGGGTCGGCGTGGATCTGCCGGACGTTAGGCGGGATCGACGCGGGTGTGGTCGAGGTGGAGGTGGTCGAGGTGGAGGTGGTCGAGGTGGAGGTGGTCGAGGAGCTACCGGCCGGGGGGTTGGCGACCGGGCGGCCGGCGAGGTCGACCGCAAGGGCCACGGCGGCGACCGCGGCCAGCGCGCTGCCACCCACGGCGAGATGCCGGCGGGTGCGCCGGCGGGCGCCACGGCGCCGGATCTCGGCGGCGGGAAGGGTCGGGTCGGCGCGCAGATCGTCGCCGAGTGCGCGCAGTTCGCTGTCGAAGTCGGTCATGTCGACGCCCCTGTCGTGGTGTCGGTCAGCAGGTCGGCCAGCGCGTGGCGGGCGTGATGGAGGCGCGCCTTGACGGTGCCCTCGGCGATGCCGAGCTCGGCGGCGATCTGGGCGATCGTCCGGTCGGCGAGATAGTGGAGGACGACGACCTGGCGCTGCCCCTCGGGGATTTTGCGGAGGGCGGCGACGAGATCGGCGCGGATATCGCTCAGCGAGGTCGCTTCGGTGGTCTCGCGCAGCCCGCGGGCGCCGAGATCCAGACCTCGCTTGATCCGGCGCCACCGGCTGACCCCGAGGCGGTATGCCGTGGTGCGCACCCACGCGTCCCGCGACGCCTCCACCTCCAGGTCGAGTCGGCGATCCCAGGCCCGAATGAACGCCTCCTGAACGCAGTCCTGCGCCTCGGCCCGGCTCCCGAGGAGCGCGGTCAGGTGGCCGACGATGCGGGGGTATGCCGCGTCATACCACCGGTCGAAGTCGGCGGCATCCATGCCCGCACCTCCCCTCGCATCGTCTCGTCATACCCGAGGACGCACGCCGCCGGGGGAAAGGTTGCGTCCGCGCGGTGGCGATGTCGGCAGCCGGATTCCGGAGCCGGAGCGGACTACCCACCACGCCCGGACACGACGGGAGGGTGCTCGGTCACGACCTCGGTCACGACCCCTGAGCCTATTGCGCCGGCCTGTTCCCGGCCCGATCCGGCCCACGAGCGGGCACAATCGTCGCCATGACTGCGACCCGGACGCCGGCCCCGCCCGCTCTCGACGCCGGGCCGAACACGACTCCCGACCTCGAGCCGGTCGCCGCGCCGTGAGTACCTCCCCGCGCAACCGCCCCTGGCTGCCCTTGCTCCTGGTGGCGCTCCTGACTCTCGGGGTCGCGTTCTTCCTTTCCGATCCGTTGGGCCGTCTCAAGGACGCGATCCTCGGCTCGGCGTCCGGCCCGAGCGCCTCCGATGTCACTCTCCTGGAACTCCAACGGACCGCGCAGTTGCGGGCGGCGACGGGGACATTCTCCGTCCCGGTCGACTACGGGACCTCGGAGACGGGGATCAAGCAGTACATCCCCAACTTCATCGACGGCGACTCCGGCATCGCCATTTATCAAGGAAGCGTTGACGCGCTCGTCGACTTGCGCGGGCTCACCCAGGCCGACCTTTTGGCCGACACCGCCACCAACACCCTGACCATCGTCGTCCCGCCCCGACCCTCACCGGAGCCGAATATCGACGAGGAGAAGTCCCGGGTCGTGGTCCAACAGCGCGGTCTCGGCACCCGCGTCGGCGACTTCTTCGCCGCCGCGCCGCTCGAGAAGCGCCAGGAGTTGGACCGGGCCGCGGTCGCCGCGCTCCGCGAGGCGGCCACGGACTCGCCGCTGTCGGAGACCGCCCGCGAGAACGGCCGGGACTTCCTGGTGGCCCTCGGTCACCGCATGGGGTTCGCCACCGTGGTCGTGCGGTATGCCGACGAGTCCGCCACCCCGGGCGGCAACAACTGAGCGTCGCCTTCCCCGTCCGAACCGCCGCTGCACCGAGCGGACGCCGACCCACCCGGTCGACCTCGCTTCAGACGCCCCGAAGCCGGGCGATGGTCGTCACGGCGAGCGCCGCGCTCCAGGCGAGAGGAGCCACCGCGGCGGGGGTCCCGTCATACAGCACCTTCTCGGGGATCGATCCCGCGCGGGTGCGGTGGGCGGCCACCCAGTCCAGGAGGGCGCCGGCGTCCTGAGCCCGGCCGAGGTGGGCATAGGCCTGGGCGAGGATCAGCGTCTCCGGCGTCCAACTGATCCCGTCGCGCTTCCAGTCCGCCCCGGGCGCGAGGCCGCCCGCGGGCCGGGCGGCCGTGCGCCGGTACCGGTCGAGGGCGGCACCAACCGAGGCGGGGGGCGGGTCCGCGGCATACGGCGGCGCCAGGAAGGCGACCGCGGCATCGACCGCGCGGCCGTCGATCTCTCGGGGCCACCCCGCCGGCTCGAAGGTCCGGGACAGCGCGACCCGCAGGCGTTCGGCGGCCGCGCCGCTGCGGTCCGCCAGGGCGGCGTCGCCCCATACCCGCCCCAGTCCGTATGCCGCGCGCACCCCCGCGAGCACCGACGCGGCCGTGCCCAGGGTCAGGACGGGCGTCGAGACCTCCCAATAGTCCGGCGTCGCCGGGGGCAGGTCCTGGGTCGCCAACAGGTGAGCGAGCAGGCCGGCCGAGCGACGCACCATCGGGCCCGTCACCGCCTCGATCCGGTCCGCCTCACCGGGTGCGAGCGCGACCAGCCGCCCCGCCGCCCAGAGAACCCAGGCGGTGGCATCGAGTTGGTGCGCCCGCCCGTCCGGGGCCCGGCCCGTCCACGGGTCGTAGCGCGGCTCGAACCACCCGCTCGACTCCTGCCGGGCCGCGAGGAAGGCCAGCGGCGCGAGGGCACGGTCGATGTCCCCGAGCGCGGCGTGCGCGGCGGCGACATGGGCCGCATCCCGCGGCCAGATATAGCGCCACTTGGGCGCCCACCCGGCGACCGGCGCGGGCAGGTCCTCACCGAGCACCCAGAGGTCGAGCAGCGCCGATTCCAAGAGGGACTGATGTGGGCCGGTCCGCGTCCAGGCGGGGAGTGCGGCGAGAAAGTCGCGCTCGGCCGCGCGCACGCGAGCGGGGGCCGTGGTCAGGCAGCGACTCGACGGTCCCAGGGCGGGGAGCTCGGCCGCGGCGATGAGGCGCCGCCCGCCCGTCCCGTCGAACGCGACGGTCTCACCGAGCAGGGCCACCCGCGGGTAGCCGCGGTCCAGGACCCGGACGGCCCCGAGCGTCCCGACCCCGAGCGCGCCCGCGCCGAGGAGGACGGCGCGGCGCGTCGGATACTCCCCCACGCGCGCAACCTAAGCCCGGGCCCCGGGCGGGGGCAAGCCGAGGCGATCGGGCGTGATCTACGCTGCACGGTATGGGGCTGGGCAGGGTGCGGCGGCGGGACGCATTGGTCGCCGCGGGAGCCGCGGCCGCGGGAGCCGCCACGACTGTGGGGGCGCAAGTCGCCTTCGCCGACGATTCCGGCCCGCTCCCGTTCTATGGCGGGCCGGCGTCGCTGCTGCCCGCTCCCGATCCCGACACACCCATCGCCACCGAGTTGCGGGTCGTATGGCGCGTCCACACCCCCCAGCGCGCCCTCGCCCTCACCTTCGACGACGGCCCGAACCCGGACAGGACGCCCAGGGTTCTGGCCGCCCTCGATGCCGCGGGTGTCCCGGCCACCTTCTTCCTGCGCGGTGACAATGTCGTCGCTCATGGCGCGGTGCACAAGGGGTCGGTCGGTCGGCACGAACTCGGCAACCACACCTTCACCCACACCGATCTCGGTCGGCTCGACCTGGCCGCCGCCCGCAGCGAGATCGAGCGGTGCAGCGCGGCGATGCACACGGCATACGGCATCGTCCCGACGCTCTTCCGCCCGCCCTACGGCCACCTGTCGGGAGCGGCGGTGCTCGCGGCAGCGGCCGCGGGGCTGACGACGGTGCTGTGGTCGGGTCGCTTCCGCGAGAGCGGTTTTCGCGACCAACCGGACGGGATTGTCGCGGACGCGGCCGGGCAGATGCATCCGGGGACGATCTTCCTGGGGCACGATTCGGGCACGGCCGAGCGCATCCTCAGCATCGAACGCCTCCCCCGGCTCCTCGCCGCCCTTCTCGCCCAGGGGTGGACCTTCCACACCGTGAGCGACCTGCTGGCGCTCAGCGCCTGACGGCGCAACCCACTGGGCGCGGGCCGGTCGGCTCCGCCGTGGTCAGGGCCGAGTCTGGCGCGGGAGCCGGGTCGGGAAGGACTCCCAGAGGACCAGCGCCTGCGAGCGCGTATGCCGCGGGCGCTCCCCCGGGCGCACCGCGACGACGTCACCGCCGGAGCCGACGGCAAAGACGCGGGCCATCGACGCCTGCCTCGAGCGCACGAGTTCGCCGGTCAATTCCTCGATGCGGGCGCGCAGGGCGGCGACCTCGTTCTCGAGCTCCATGATCCGCACGATCCCCGCGAGGCTGACGCCCTCCTCTTGGGAGAGCCGTTGCACCTCGCGCAGCTGGGAGACGTCCCTGGGGGAATAGCGCCGGCCCCCGCCCCGGGTGCGGGACGGGGACACCAGGCCGAGGCGGTCGTACTGCCGCAACGTCTGCGCGTGCATCCCGGCGAGTTCGGCGGCGACCGAGATGACGAACAAGGGAGTCTCGTCGTCGGGACCGAACCCGCCGATGTCCACCATCCTGCTCATCCGTTGCTCACCCCTGGCGCGCCTTGGCGAACAGCTCGGCGCGCGGGTCGACGCCGGCCTCCTGCTCGCGCAACTTCTCGACCACCTCGCGGGCTTCGTCGGAAAGCCGTTGCGGGACAACGATCTGGACCTTGGCGAGGAGATCGCCGGTGTGGTCCTTGGCGACGACACCCCGGCCCTTGACCCGCAGCACGCGGCCCGACGGCGTCCCGGGCGTCAATCGAACCTTGACGGTGGCCCCGTCGAGGGTGGGCACCGGGACGGTCGCCCCGAGGGCCGCCTCGGCGAAGGTCACCGGCAGGTCGACGGTGAGGTTGTCGCCCTCGCGCCCGTAGACCGAGTCGGGTGACACCGAGACGGTGAGGATGAGGTCGCCGGCGGGGCCACCGGGATCGCCCTCGCCGCCCTTGCCGCGCAACCGGATCTTCTGGCCGTCCTTGACCCCGGCCGGGATCTTCGCCGTGATGCGCTTGCCGTCCAGGCCGCTCAAGGTGACGGTCGACCCGGCGACGGCGGCGCGGAAGGTGAGCGTGGTCTTGGCCTCGAGATCGCGACCCTTCTGCGGGCCGCGAGGCGCGCCATACCCGCCGAAACCACCGGGGAAGCCCCCGCCGGTCTGGCTAAAGCCGCCGCCCTGACCGCCGAAGAGCCCACCGAGCAGATCCTCGAGATTGGGTTGTCCGCCACCGCCGGTGCCGAAGCGGACATTGCCGCCCCCGCCGCCGAACATCTGCGAGAACACATCCTCGAAGCCGCCCGCCCCTCCCCCGCCCCCCGGCCCGCCGGCCGTGAACCGGGCACCGCCGCGGGTCATCTGCCGGATCGCGTCGTACTCCTGCTTCTGCTTGGGGTCGGAAAGCACCGAATGGGCCTCGGTGATGTCCTTGAACCGCGCCTCCGCCTTGGGGTCGCCGGGGTTCTGGTCCGGGTGCTCCTTCCGCGCGAGCTTGCGGTAGGCCTTCTTGATCGCCGCCTGGTCGGCATCCGCGGGGACGCCGAGGATCGCGTAGAAGTCCTTTTCGAACCAGTCCTGACTAGCCATCGTGGCGTCCTCCCTTCTGCGATGTGATGGACACGTATGCCGATTCCGCCTACGCCGGATCGGCGACGGCGACCCGCGCGGGCCGCAACACCCGGTCGCCGACACGGTATCCGGGTTGGAGCACCTGGACCACGGTCGTGTCGGAGGCGCCCTGCGGCATACCGCCCGGCACCGCGGCGGCATCGAGGTGCATCAGCGCCTCGTGGACCGCCGGATCGAACGTCTCACCGACCGCGCCATAGCGGACAGCACCGAACTTCCCCAAGGTCCCCTCGAGTTTGTCGGCGATCGCGGCGAAGGGGCCATCGACCAGGTCGCCGTGGTCGCGCCCGGCCTGGATGTCGTCCAGGACGGGGAGCATGGCCTCGATGACGTCCTGGATCGCCCGCTCCTGGATCAGCGGCCGGTCACGGTCGACCCGCCGCTTGTAGTTGACGTATTCGGCGTTGAGCCGCTGCAGGTCGGCGAGTCGTTCCGCGGCCAGGATCGTGTCGGGGTGCACCGCATCTGAGGGCACGCTTTCGTGTGACGTCGACGGGCCGGCCGGGGCCGCGCCCGCGGACGAATCCGCAGGCGCGACACCGTCATTGGCCGCCTCGGTGTTGAGGTCACCGGTGCTGAGGTCGCCGGTGTTGAGGTCACCGGAGCCGACGCCACCGGATTCGCCGTCACCCGTGCCCGTGGACTCGATGTCCACGGATTCGGCGGCGGCCGCTTCCTCGATGGGCGGCTCTCCACCGTCCTCGGTGGGGAAGGGGAACTGGCTCACTTCTTGTCCTCGTCGTCCTCCACGACCTCGGCGTCCACGACGTCGGAGTCGTCCGAGGGCGTGGTGCCGTGGGCGCTGTCGTTGTGCTCGCCGCCGGGGACGTCACCGGACTCGCCCTGGTTGGCCGAGGCGGCATACAGCGCGGCGCCCATCTTCTGGGACTCCTGGTTGAGCTTGTCGACCTTGGCGTTGAGGTCCTCGACCGAGACGGTGGACTCGGGCTTGATGGCCTCCTTTAGGTCGGCCAGGGCCTCCTCGACCGGCTTCTTGGCGTCGTCCGGGACCTTGTCGCCGCTGTCGGCGAGGAACTTCTCGGTCGAGTAGACGAGCTGCTCGGCGTTATTGCGCGCCTCGAGCTCCTCGCGCCGCTTCTTGTCCTCGGCGGCGTGCGCCTCGGCGTCCTTGACCATGCGGTCGATCTCGTCCTTGGACAGGGCCGAGCCGCCGGAGATGGTGATCTTCTGCTCCTTGCCGGTGCCGCGGTCCTTGGCGGTGACGTGGACGATGCCGTTGGCGTCGATGTCGAAGGTGACCTCGATCTGCGGCACGCCGCGCGGGGCCGGCGCGATGCCGGAGAGCTCGAAGGTGCCGAGGGCCTTGTTGAGCTGCGCCATCTCGCGCTCGCCCTGGAAGACCTGAATCAACACGGACGGCTGGTTGTCCTCGGCCGTGCTGAAGACCTCGGATCGCTTGGTCGGGATGGCCGTGTTGCGCTCGATGAGCTTGGTGAACAGGCCGCCCTTGGTCTCGATCCCGAGGCTGAGCGGGGTGACGTCGATGAGGAGGACGTCCTTGCGCTCGCCCTTGAGGACACCGGCCTGCAGGCTCGCGCCCAGCGCCACGACCTCGTCGGGGTTGACGCCCTTGTTGGGCTCCTTGCCGCCGGTCAGCTCCTTGACGAGGCTGCTCACGGCCGGCATCCGCGTGGACCCGCCCACGAGGACGACGTGGTCGATCTCGGAGAGCTTGATCCCGGCATCCCGGATGACCGTCTGGAACGGCGTCTTGCACCGGTCGAGGAGATCCTTGGTCATCTGCTCGAACTGCGCCCGGGTCAGGGACTCGTCGAGGTGGATGGGGCCGTTCTCGCTCATGGAGAGGTACTGCAGGTTGATATTGGTGCTCGTCGCCGACGAGAGCTCCTTCTTCGCCTGCTCGGCGGCGTCGCGCAGCCGCTGCATCGCGATCTTGTCCTTGGACAGGTCCACGCCGGTCGAGTTCTTGACCGTGGTCAGGAGGTGCTGGACGATCCGCTCGTCCCAGTCGTCACCACCGAGGTGGTTGTCCCCGCTGGTGGCCTTGACCTGAATGGTCGAGAAGCCGTCCTCCGGGTCCTTGCCGACCTCGAGGAGGGAGACGTCGAAGGTGCCACCGCCGAGGTCGAAGACGAGGATGAGTTCGTCCTCCTTGCCCTTGTCCAGACCGTACGCCAGCGCCGCCGCGGTGGGCTCGTTGATGATGCGCAGGACGTTGAGGCCCGCGATCTCGCCGGCCTCCTTGGTGGCCTGTCGCTCGGCGTCGTCGAAGTAGGCCGGCACGGTGATGACCGCGTCGGTGACCGGCTCACCGAGGTAGGACTCCGCGTCCCGCTTGAGCTTCATGAGCGTGCGGGCGGAGATCTCCTGCGCGGTGTAGCGCTTGCCGTCGATGTCCTCCGTCTTCCAGTCGGTGCCCATGTGGCGCTTGACCGAGCGGATGGTGCGGTCGGCATTCGTCACCGCCTGCCGCTTGGCGTGCTCGCCGACGAGCACGTCGCCGGACTTGGTGAACGCGACGACGGACGGGGTGGTGCGACCGCCTTCGGCGTTCGCGATGATCGTGGGCTCGCCGCCTTCGAGGACGGCGACGGCCGAGTTGGTGGTGCCGAGGTCGATGCCGACTGCACGGGCCATGTGGGGTGTCTCCTTGGTTGAGGCTCAGGTTGAGTTGCTTGCACTCAAGTTAGATCCCGTATGCCGCTTGCGCAACTTGGGATCTGAAAACTTGCGTCTGGACTACTCAACTCTTGGCGAGTTGGTGTTTGTTCCCGGCGGGTTGGGATTCAGAGAACCGCGTGTCGGCGACCTGGAACTGGGCGCAAGCGTCGGAACCCACGCACCTCGCCACACGGACGGGCAATACCCCCGCAGATCACCGGCTGGCGCGCCGTGCTGAGCACGCGGCGCATCCGGTCTTCAGGCCCGCTCTCGCGCATTGCCCGTCTGACTGGCGATCCAGGACTGCCCAAATGTCAATCCCTAGAGCGCGGCGGATCGACTGCGGGGAGAGGCGGGGGCACACGGCATACGGACTGGAGGGCATGACACGTCTGCGTCTCGCACGTCAGCGGCAAGCGTGACCTCGATGCCGAGGACTTGGCCACCACCCGTCGATTGGCTCTCCGACCTGGCTCGAGCTGCATTGACGCAGGGGGTGAGCGGACGGCATACCGTCCGGAACGGGTTCACCGTCCTCGCGCCCCGCGGCCACACGGTGACGAACTCCCTGGTAGAACTCCTGCGGGACGAGGACGGCTCGTGACGCGGGCGCTGCTCGACGTCACCGTCCTCATCGCGCTCATCGACGAAGCCCACACCGACCACGAGAGAGTCCACGCCTGGGCCGCCGAGGGACTCGCCGACGGCTGGGCGTCATGCCCCATCACTCGAACGGGATTCGTCCGGATCCTCAGTCAGCCCGCCTACTCCGGGTCAGCGACAGTGGCCGCGGCAATCGACCTGCTCCGATCATCCATCGCCGCCGGGGACCACGAGTTCTGGTCGTGCGCTATCACACTGACCGATCCGTGAGCCATTGAGTCGGCCGCACTGCTGGGGCATCGCCAGGTCACCGAGGCCTACCTGCTCGCACTTGCAGTTCACCACAGCGGGCAGCTCGTCACGCTCGACAGGGCTGTCCCCGTCAGCGCAGTGCCGGGCGCGACGCCTCGAGGTCCTCGGCGTCCGCTGAGCCGCCATGCGCAACGGGGTCCTGGGCGTGACCCAAGGCCACCGACGACTAGTACGGCTCGTCGGAGCGCAGGGCGGCGATCGAAAGTGCCAGCCGGGACGCAATCACGTCGGTGGGCTCATCGTCGTAGGCGGCGACCAGACCGACAGCCAGCTCCGCGAGAGAGGCGAACGCCAGGGTGCGTTGGTTGTCGTTGTCGAAACTGGCCAGCATCGCCTCTGCTGCGTCGAGGTCACCGCGGGCGCGGGCGGCCACATAAGCAGCCGCCCGCTGCACGGACTCGGTGAAGGCCGTCGGCATCACGCTACCCGGGCCGCGCTCAGCCTGGCGGAGACGTCATCCCAATTGATGAGGTCCCAGAGTTTGGCGATGTAGTCGGGCTTGACGTTCTTGTACTGCAGGTAATAGGCGTGCTCCCAGCTGTCGAAGACCAGCAGCGGTGCCGAGCCGATACCGACATTGCCCTGGTGGTCATAGACCTGCGAGACGATGAGGCGCTGCCCGAGGGGCTCCCAGGCCAGCACACCCCAACCCGACCCCTGCGTGGTCGCGGTCGCGGCGGTGAGCTGGCTCTTGAAGGCGTCGAACGAGCCGAAGTCGCGGTCGATCAGCTCCGCCAGCTCACCGACCGGCTTGTCGCCGCCGTCCGGAGAGAGATTGGTCCAGAAGACCGTGTGCAGGACGTGCCCGGACAGGTGGAACGCGAGGGTCTTCTCCAGGCCCATGAGCCCGCCGAGCTGGCCATCCTCGCGGGCCCGCGCGAGTTGCTCGACAGTGTCGTTCGCGCCCTTGACGTATGCGGCGTGGTGCTTGTCGTGGTGCAGCTCCATGATGTGGCCGCTCATCGCGGGCTCCAGCGCGGCATAGTCGTACGGCAGGTCGGGCAGCGTATACACGACAACTCCTCGGGTGGGCCTTGTTGCAAGTAGTTTGCAACAAGGCCCACTCTAGCGACCGGCCAAAGAGAGTCCACGCGTGGGCCGCCACGGGGCAGCCCACTGGTGCGCAAGCACCCGGGGCACGGGCGGGTGCGACCCCGCCCGTGCCCCGGGTGGTTCTTCAGGGCGCTACCCGCCACCCGGCATACACCGTGGTGTCGGCCGTGACGGCGATCTTGGTCAGCCGCTTGGAGTGGGAGGGGTCGGCATACCATCCGGTGAAGGTGTATCCGGGCCGCTTCGTGCGGTACTTCCATAGGGCCACGACCGAGCCGTCGGCGACGGTTCGCGGCGCGACGACCTGGCCACCGGCGGTGTTGAACCGAAGCTCGCGCCTGACAAGGCTGGCCTTCACCTGGAGTGAGTTCGAGCGCACCGTGCCACTCGCGAGGGCCACGCTGAAGGTCCCTCGAGCCGAGACGGTGAGCACGGTGCCCTGCACGCTCAGACCCGTGCCGGACGGGATCCAGGTCGATGAGGAGAGCGGGAAGGGGTCGTTGTACTGATCCTTCGCCACGACGGAGAGCTGGGTGAGGTCGACGGTGGCCGAGCCGCCCTTCGTCAGCGTCACGTTCAACACCTTCGCCGGATCCGCAATGACAATGGAGGCCAGTGCCCGTTTCGGGAGCGCCGTGACGGCGACCCAGGGCGAGTACACGCCGTCGACGACGGCGCGCACATGGAAGGTCCCCGCCGTCGTGAAGGTGATCTTGTTGTCGACCACCTGAACGCCGGACGACGCCAACTCCTGGGCTTGCCACGTCACGGGCCGATCCACCTGAAGTCCGCTCTGATCGGTGATCACCGTGGCCAGGGGACCGCTGATCGTGAGGGCGGGGTCGTCCACGTAGCCGGTGAGCGAACCACTCACTGCGATCGCCCCGGTGAAGGGCTTGTAGTTGACGGTTATGGGGACGACCGCGGTGCCCGCCAAATCGGCGTTGGTCGTGGCCGCACCGGTCTGGTCGCCGTAGGTGTAGAAGCCGTCCGTGATGAGGTACTTGAGGTAGACGGTTCCCGGGGTGCCCCCGGCGTCCAGTTGCGTGGTCCCCGTCAGCGGGTTCGTATGCAGCTGCGCAACCGGGCTGGTGGGGGCCGGCATACCGGAGGAGTCGAGAACGACCCAGTGACCACGAACCGGGTTGAAGCCGTAGTAGTCGACGTAGTAGCGGTTGATGCCGCGCAGCGGGATGTCGTCGGTGTAGAGCTGGTCACCCGGAGTCAACGTGATCGGTCGCTGCTGGGTGGTGGTGACCCGTTCCAACGGATAGAGCGGCGTGATCGCGGCGACGTTCGAGGCGATGGTCGTGCTCGTGCCGCTGAGGACGCCCCCGGTCAGGGACATGGGGCGCACGTTGATCAGGCGATCCATCATCTGCGTGTAGTTGTAGAGGGTCGTGTCACCGAACATCCCGCGGAAGGTGGTCTCGGACGCGTCGGTAGCCCTGGCTCCGGTGCGGTCGATGGTGGCCCAGTCGAGCCCGGTCCCGTGCGTGGACTCATAGCCGGCGACGGTCTTGTTCTGGTACCGCGCCTGGAGGTTGTCGGCCGCGAACGCGTCGCCACCAGGGTTGTCGCCGAAGGTCGTCAAGGTCAGGCCTTGGGCGGAGAAGGTCGACGGGACGTATCCGTAGGCCGCCATCTTGACCTTGTACTGCACCGCGACCGGGTAGTCGTACCTGACGAGAAACGTCGACCGGGACGTCGACTGGCTGATCAGCGCGCCCGTGTGTGGCGGCAGGGCCATCGAGACCGTGCCGCCACCCGTTGTGGAGGTGCTATTCGTCGTCGAGCTCGACGTCGTGGTGCCGAAGAGTTCCGTGGCACTGAGCGCCAGCTTGAGCGACTCCTTGCCTCCGCCGACCAGACCGCTCAGCGGCGTTGTGAGTTCCGTGGTGTATTCCAAGGCCTGGGTGTGGCTGTACTGCTCGGTCGAGCTCACCGAGTTCGTGATCTCCTGCGTGGTGGTCTGCTGCAGGGACTGGCTGGCCTGCACCGGGACGCTCGACTGGTTTTGCACCCCGCCGGAGTAGGACACGTCCGGGGTCCCGGTCGTGACCTTGTTGTCCGGTCCCGGCGGCGCCGCCTGCATCTGGGAACCCGCGTTGAGATAGCCGAGCTTGACGTCGTAGTAGATGACGGCGATCGCGGCCTTCCCCAGCGATCCTTGGGCGGATCTGAGTTGGTAGAAGACCGTCTGGGACGTCGTGTTGTTGGCGAGGTCGGCGTTCTTGGCGAACGGGTCGGGGATGGCCATGCCGCTTCGGATCTGTTGGTCGACCGCCGCAAGGCTGGAGGCCTCGGTGACCGGGCCGTCCCGCCAGGTGATGGCTCCGGTGCCGAGATTGCCGGCATACAGGGCAATGGTGTTGATGGGGACGGAGGTGAAGTAGATGGTGCGAGCGAGATCGCGCCACAGGTCGGTCAGGGACCTGGTCCCGGCCGCGGGCACCGTCGAGTTGAGCACGTCCCTTAAGAACAGCGACGGTTCGGAGATGTCGCGGGCCGCGTTGCCGTAGACGTCGTAATACTGATGGCTGCCGACGGTCAGCAGCGCCGCCGATCCATAGGGCTGGTATGCCGCGTCGGCGGCACTGGCGGCCGGTATGGCCGTGGCGATGAGACCCGCAACCACCAGACCGGCCAGTGCGGAGGCGGGGGCTCGACGACTCAGCGACGTCTTCACGATGACTCGATCCTGGGATGACCCCGAGCGCTGGGTGGGCGTCCGCGCCCGAAGCGACGCGCGGCGAGTCCCACCCCACACCTGGCGCGCGGGGGTTGCCATCGTAGGAATTGCGTACTGAGCCGGCCCCGCCCTCAGAAGCTGCGCCGCTCGCCTGCCTCCCGCGTGTGCAGATAGTGGGCCAATGCGGTCCGACCGCTCAACCCCAGTCGCCGGTAGATGTGGGTCAGGTGGGTGGTCACCGTTCGGGTGCTCACGAACAGGCGCTCGGCGATCTCCTGATTGCTCAGCCCGGCCGCCACCAAGCGCGCCACGTCCAGCTCACGCTTCGTGAGGTCCCCGGACCCCCCGGGCTCGTCCGCGTGATCGCGGGACCCCCGCAGCAGGCGTCGGCCACGCTCGGCGGCCTCATGGGCACCCATCCGCGCCAGATCTGCCGCGACTGATTCCACGCGGGCCGACGCCTCGGCGTCGAGCCGTCCGGCCAGGCCGAGTTCGGCCCACTCCAGCCAGCCAAAGGCCGCCGCCAACGACAGTCCGAGCTCGTCCAGTCGGGCGCTGCTCGATCGAAGCAAGGCGGCGGCCGCACCAGTGTCTCCCCCGAGGAGCACCCGCAATCC
Source organism: Nostocoides sp. (assembly GCA_016702415.1). GTDB lineage: Bacteria > Actinomycetota > Actinomycetes > Actinomycetales > Dermatophilaceae > Nostocoides_A. The sequence goes on along the minus strand of JADJEA010000001.1, from coordinate 661,719 downwards.
CTCCAGCCGGTCGACCACGGGCTCGACCCACGGCATCGGTTCGGGAAGTGCACGCAGGGCGGCCACCTGCGCCGCGAGGGCGCTCGCGTCGGACAATCCGAAGTGGGCCGTGCCCTTCAGCATGCTCGCGTGAAACCAGTGTCCGCGACGCGGTGTCCCCAGGCCATCGAGCGCGGACACCACGTCGGCCAGCCGTCCTTGACGGAGGGCGATGTGGGCGGCCAGCTCTCCAGCCCCCACGTTCAGATGAAGCAGACTCGCGCTCTCGGTGTCATAGCACCCGAGGAATTCGTCGCGGCAGGCGACCGCTTTGCCCACCTGCCCGACATACGCCTGGATCAGGCCCCGCACCAGGAAACCCTTGGCGAGGACCGCGCGACTACCCAGCCGCGACCCGATGGCCAAGATCGCGTCCGCGTGCGCCATACCGCCGTCGATGTCGCCCACCATCACCTGGAGAAAGGCCGCCAACGAGCGATGGTCGGCCTCGACCGAGTCCAGCCCGGCCGCCGCCGTCGACGCAATCGAGGCGGAGATGGCGTCCCGGGCCGCCACATCCAGCGCGACCACCTGCGCCGTCTCGAGCGCCACGGCCGCCTGCCCCACGAGATGCGCCTCCCCACTGCCGGCGGCGAGCTGACAAGCCTGCCGCGCCAGATCGAGCATTTGCCTCCAGCGGCCATCGCGGGACGCCGCATGGGAGGCGACGATCAGCCGCGCGACCCCGGCCGCCGGTGCCCCGGTCCGCTGCCACACGTCGTCGAGGTCGGCGATGGCGTGGGCTTGTGTGGCGGTGGGCAGCGGGGCCCTGCCCGCGAACAGCCCTCGGGTGAGAGTCACGGCATCGAGGACCTCGCCCGCGTCCCCCTGGTGATCCTCAAGCAGGATCGCTGCTTCCTCGATGTGGGCATCAGCAGCCGCGAACAGACTCTCCTGCCACTCGATCTCGGCCAGGTGGCGAAGTCGGTCGGCCCGCCGCACGACTTCATCGTCGGGGGTCGCGGCCACGGAGGCCCGCCAGGCCGCCACCGCATCCGAGCGGTGGCCGCCGGCGTCCAGTCCGCGGGCGCGCGCCTCATGCAGCCCAGCCAACTGGTCGTATGCCGCGAGCGCGGCTGCGCGCCGAATGCTCGCCTCCGCGAGGGTCACCGCCTCACGCCACGAGCCCCCGGCCAGCGCCTCGTCCACCCCACGCCGGAGCAGGTCGAAGGCGTGGACGTCGGACAGCGGCGATCCCTGGCACAGAGGCGCGGCCGCCACCCGCATTCCCGGGGCCCGCACTCCCGAGGCCGGTCCCGAGGCGTCTGCCGAGGCGTCTGCGCCGTGGGTCGCCACACCCTTGAGGGCGGAGCGCAACTCCTGGAGGCGTTGCGGGCCCAGGGCCTGAGTGACCCGTCGCTCCAGAAGGGGGACCGTCCCGCGCACCACATGTCCCTCGGTCCTCAGCTCCTCGGTGACCAGCCCCCGGTCCGCGAGTACCTGGAGCGCCGCTTCCATCCCGGTCCCACGACAACAGAGGCGGCACAGCGCCGCGGTCGCGACTTCTCCGTCGCCGGCGGACAGGAGCTCGAAGGCACACCTGGCCGCCGCGTCGATCCCCGCCAACATCGCGACCAACACCGGTTCGGCGTCGGCGGGCACCGTGAGGTCGTCCACGGGCCCCAGCAGCCATACTCCGGCCCGACGTTCCAGAACTCCGCGACGACGCAACTCCTCGACCAGGAGCCGCACCAACCCCGGTGACCCGCCGCTCAACCCGTGAGCGAGCGTCGTCACGCTCTCCGGTGGCGGGCCGGCCAGGATCCCCGCCAGCTGAGCAGCCACCTCGGCCCGGGTCAGCGGACGCAGGTCGATGCGGCTGCCGGCCCGCGAACGAACGACCCAGGTGCCCAGTGCCGTGACCCAGTCCGGGGGCGGAACCCCCGGAACCACGCCCAAGCCCAAGGCGCACGCGACTCGCCCACCCTGGCGACCGGTCAGTGCATACCGCAGGATCTCCAGCGACTCCTCGTCGGTGTCCTGCAGGTCGTCGACCACCACGAGAACCCGGCCCGTGGCTGCGGCTCGTTGGAGCACCTGCCGCACCGCGTCGGCGAGGCGGGCGCGATCCAGCCCCGACTCCGCGGGAAGGGGGTGAGTCGTCGGCCTCGAGCCGCCCAACCAGTGGAGCTCGGGGATCCCCTCCGTCAGCCGCGAGACCGCCGAGGGCGCGGAGCCCACCAGGTCCCGCAGCAGGTCGATGATCGTGGCGTAGGGCATCCCCCGATGGACCGGCGACCCTGCCGCAGTCACCACTCGCCACCCGGCCGATCGACAGCCGGTCGCGATGCCGTCGAGGAAGGTGGACGTGCCGAATCCTGGGGGAGCCGACACCAGCACGATGTCGTGATGCTGGCTGACCAAGCCGCGCACCGCGTCCGCGAGCTGGCCGGCTCGCTCGCGACTCACGCGCCCGACATCCTGCATCTGAGCTCCCTCGCCCACACCGCCATTCGGAGGCCCATCCTCCCCTACGGGAGCCATCAGCGGGTGCCCATTCGACGGGAGCGGACCGAGGACTGATGGGTCCGACGTCCGACCGGGTGCCACAATCGGTCTCGTGGCGCATGACGGCGATGATCACCGACCGGCCGTGGGCGCGCCAGCAACCACCACGACCGATGCGCGTGGGCTCGACTCCCTCCTCGATCGGGTCGGCCGACAACTGCGTGAGCGGGGCGAGCGGATGACCGCCCCGCGCCGCGCCGTCCTGACCGTCCTCCACCGCGCCGACGGTCACCTCACCGTGGAGGAGGTCGCCGACCTCGTGACCGGCGTCGATCCGGCCGTCCATCTGGCAAGCGTCTACCGATCCCTCGACACCCTCGCCCGGCTCGGCATCGTCCAGCACGTCCACCTGGGCCACGGCTCGACGGCATACCACCTCGTCGACGACAGCGGGTCGCATGCGCACGCCCAGTGCCGCCGGTGCCGTCGCGTCTGGGACCTTCCCGCCGACGTCCTGGACCCCACCGCCGAGCGACTGGCCAACGAATACGGCTTCGCCCTCGACCCGACTCATGCGGCCTTGTCCGGGCTGTGCCACCCATGTCGCAGCGCAACGACCGGGACCGCCGAGACAGAGCCGACCGCCGACTCAGTTGCGAAGGTCTTGCATTAGGATCGGGTGGCCACCCTGATGCGCGACCCAGAGGACACCACCATGCACATCCCGGACGGGTACCTCTCCCCCCTGACCTGCGCAGCAGCGTATGCCGTCGCCGTCCCGACCCTCGCGGTCGCCTCCCGGCGGGTCGCTACCGTCATGCGGACCCGACAGGTGCCCATGCTCGCGATGTTCGCGGCGGTGAGCTTCCTGGTCATGATGTTCAACGTCCCGATCCCGGACGGGACCACCGCCCACGCGGTGGGCGCCGTGGTCATCGCCATCGTGTTGGGGCCGTGGGCTGCGGTCATCGCGGTGTCGGTGGCGCTGCTGTTCCAGGCATTGCTCTTCGGTGACGGCGGGGTCCTGGCCTACGGGGCGAATGTGGCGAACATGGCGATCCTCATGCCCTTCGTGGGGTATGCGGTGTACCGGCTGATCGCGGGGCGCAGTCCGCTGACCGCGACCCGCCGGGTGATTGCGGCCGGCGTTGCAGGATTCGTCGGAATCAACGCCGCGGCCCTCGCCACGGCGATCGAGTTGGGCATCCAACCCGACCTCTTTCACACCGCGGCCGGCGCCCCCCTCTACTCCCCGTATCACCTGAGCCAGACCATCCCCGCGATGGCGCTCGCCCACATCGTCGTCGCCGGGCCCGTCGAGGCCGTCCTCACGGCGGGCGTTTTCGCCTACCTCGTGCGAGCCAACCCGTCGGCCCTCGCCGCGACCCACCCCGGTCTGATCGGCGCACCGGGTTCACGTCCGGCCCCGAGCCCCACCACGGGTCGCCTTAGCCCGGCCGGGGTGGCCATCGGTTTCGTCGTCGTGCTCGCCGCGCTCTCTCCGCTCGGCCTGCTGGCACCGGGCGGCGCCTTCGGTGAGGACGCCCCGGAGGATCTGCCGCTCGCCGACCTCGGGCTGAACGCCATCCCCGCCGGAATGGAGCGCTACACCGGTTTCTGGAGCCACACCCTGCTGGGCGACTACGGCTTTTCTGACGGTCAGAACGCGACTCTGGCCTACTGGGTCTCTGCCTTGCTCGGCATCGCCATCGTGGGCATCGCGGTATATGCCGCCGGCCGCCTGCTCGTGTGGGCCGCACGGCGCCGGCGCGGACAGGTGCCCGCGCAGGTGCACGCGTGACGGTCCGGACACTCAAACCGGCTCCCGCATGGCTCGTGTCCGGCGAGCCTGCGATGTGCGCGTGCGGCTGCCTCGGCCGACGGAAGCGGGCCGCCTTTCTCGAGAAGACCCTGGGCGACGGCGCCGATGTCGTGCGCCGGGCCATGTATGCCGAGTCCACCGGACCGCGCGGTGACCGGCACGCGGTGCTCTTCCGGATCGACCCGCGGATCAAGCTCGTGGCGCTTGTCGTCCTGCTCGTGGGCGTCTCGCTGGTGCACAGCCCGGTCACACTCGCCGTGGTCTACCTGGGTCTGGTGCTGCTCGCCTGGGCGGGCGGAGTGCCGGTCGGCGTCTTCGTCAAACGGGTCTGGCTTTTCGTCCCGCTCTTCACGGCGGTGGCGGTCGCCCCGGCAACCCTGTCCGTCATCACGCCCGGCGAGGTCGTGGTCCCCTTGTGGACGTGGCACGGCGTGGCCGAAGGGATCACCGCCCAGGGACTGACCGCTGCGGGCCTGGTCGTCCTGCGGGTTGCCTGCTCGGTGTCGCTGGTCCTGCTCGTGACGATCAGCACCTCGTGGAACCGCCTGCTGGCCGCCCTCGGCGCGCTCGGGGTGCCCCGGATCTTTGTGACGGTCATTGCCATGGCCTACCGCTATCTCTTCGTCCTGCTCGGTTCGGTGCTCGACATGTTCATGGCCCGCAAGGCCCGCACGGTTCAGCCGGTCGCGCACAATGCGGGCGACCGACGGTTCGTCGGCGCGGCCGTGGGCACGCTGCTGGGCCGGGCCGGGCACCTGTCCGAGGAGGTTCACCAGGCGATGACGGCCCGGGGGTATGCCGGGCGGCACCACACCCTGGTCGGATTCCGGGCCACCGGCATGGACCTGCTCGCCCTGGTCGCGTCGCTGATAACCGCGGTCGCCATCGTCGGGGGCGACCATCTCCTCCGCTGACCCACGCACGGAAGCCCCTGCCGGCGCGGACGCCGACGACGGCGCGGGCTTTGCCCCGACCAGGGGTGCCGGCCCCGCTACGGACACACGTCCCGACAGGCATTCCGACTCGGACGCCGAGATCGTGTTCCGGGCCGACGGACTCGGCTACACCTACCTCGACCGGTATCCCGCCCTCGAGGACGTGAGCTTCCAGATCCGCAAGGGAGAGCGGATCGCCCTGTTGGGGGCCAATGGTTCCGGCAAGTCGACCCTGCTGAAGATCCTCGACGGACTGGTGTTCCCCACGGCAGGCGAGCTCACGGCATACGGACAACCGCTCACCGAGGAGTCCCTGGCCGACCCGGAGGTCAACGCGAGGTTCCGCTCTCGGGTGGGCATCGTCTTCCAGAACTCCGACGTCCAGGTGTTCTCGGCGACAGTCCGTGAGGAGATCGCCTTCGGCTGCCTCCAACTCGGTCTCTCCGCCACGGAAACCGCGGCGCGCACGGCCGACGTGCTGGCGATGCTCGAGATCGAGGAACTCACGGAGCGAACCCCGTTCCAGCTCTCGGGTGGCCAGAAGAAGAAGGTCGCCCTCGCCTCGGTCCTCGTCATGAATCCCGAGGTCATCCTGTTCGACGAGCCCACCGCCGCGCTGGACCCGCGCACGCAGCACTGGCTGATCGACCTCATCGCCCAACTCGGTCAGGCCGGCAAGACCGTCGTCCTGGCCACGCACGACCTGCACACACTGGCCGACCTGACCGAACGAGCCATCATCTTCGGCGAAGACCATCGCGTGCTCGCCGACACCCGGACCCGCGAGATCCTCGCCGATCGCTCCCGGCTCATCGCCGCAAACCTCATCCACGACCACGACGTATGACGCGCCGGCAGCGCCGTCGTCGCCGATGAGGCGGCGTCAGTGTGCCCGGGTGGTCAGCGCCGTCGTCGTCGGGACATTAGGAGGATGCGAGGAAGCCGCGCGCCTGCCCGCTGGTGTCCACGAGGTGATCGCCGACCCTGTCGAGGGCATGGGCGACGGAGTCCAGCACCGCAACGATCCCGGCAAGGGATGTCGCCAGCTCGCCGAGCGCGGAGGTCGACTGGCCCAGTTCGGTGGCCGCCTCACCGATTCGGTCGGCGGGCCGGTCCATCAAGGGCACCTTGTGTGCGGCGTCGGCAGCCGCGATCAGCAGGCCAGCACCCTTGGAGAGCGAGTCGGCAATCTCGCTCAGGGCGTGGGCCGCGCCGCCTAGAGCACCCTTGGCTCCCGAGGACCCGTCTTGACCCACCAGGGCCACGGCAGCCGACTTAGCCTCCGTGCCGGCTCCCGCCAGGGAGTCCCCCAGCCTGTCCAGGAACTCGGGTAGTCGACCCAGCTTGTCGATGACATCGCGATTGCGCACGACGACTTCGATGACATCGACCAGCTGACTGGTGTCGACAGTGCCGAACAGTCCCGAAAGATCCATGACGGGCATCGTAGGCGTGGCCGGCCCGGCCCAGGGGCCCGTCGATTCAGCTGATGGACCAGCTCGAAACGTAGTTCGGCTGGCAGCCCGTCTTGAACGTGAGGTTCAGCTTGTAGGAGCACGACGCGATCGGGTCGAGATCGTTGAGATAGGTCACCGTGAACGGGATCGACACCGTCCCGAGGTTCATCGACTTCTGACAGACCTTGAACAAGTCGTACGGCACATTGGTGTCGATGATCGCCGAGACCGCAAGACCCGCCCCAGCCGTCATCGGGGAGCAGCCATTCGGCGTGGACGACTTGAGCGTCGCCGTGTGCGCGACCCCATCGGCGGTGGTGAAGTTGGACACCGAGCCGCTCCCGTTGGAGGTGTCGCAGACGCCGGTCCACGTGCCCCAGTTGAGGTAGTAGCCGGTCGAGGTGATAGTCGTGGCCGGAACTCCCGGGCAGGAGTGGGTGAAATCGACGGCCGGGGTGTTCCACTGGCCGAGGTCGAGGGTGTAGCGCGTGCCCCCGGTGATCGTCGTGATCGCGTTGACCGCGAGATTGCTCCCGCCCTGAAGAGTCATCGGAGTCGTCGGGCACACGAGGGAGTCCGTGCACGTGACCGACCCGGCCATCGCGGGCGCGGCTGCCCCGACGAAGATGGCCGGTGTTGCCCAGGCCGCTCCCCTGGTGACCGTCCGCCGACTGATTGCCTCGCTGCCGAGGTTGCCCATCTTAAGTTCCTTCCTAGCCTTTGCCCGAGCGCCAGCCCCACCCGCAGGATCGGCTGGGCTGATCGGTCAAATACTAGGAACTACATTACTACCGGCAAGTAAGGCAACCCTCAGTAATTGCCTTACTGTTCCCGTTGTAGCGTGATCCGTTTGGTCAGCGTCCGGACCAGTTGGGCTCGCGCCGGTCCACGAACGCAGCAACACCTTCACGGATGTCGGACGTCGTGAAGGCCAGGGCGAGCTGGGCACGCAGCGCGGCGAGGGCCGCATCCAGCGGCAAGTCTCGAGTCGCGGTCAGCGCGTCCTTCCCCAGCCGCATGAGCAGCGGCGACTTCTCGGCGAGGCGACGTGCCCAGTCCGTCACGGTGGCATCGAAGTCACCGGCCGGCACAACGGCATTGACCAGACCGAGGTCGTGAGCCTCCCGAGCGCTCAAGGACCCACCGAGCATCATCAGCTCATTCGCCCGCATGCGCGGGAGATTGCGGACGATCAGGGCCGAGATCATGAACGGGAAGACCCCGACGTTGATCTCGGGACACCCGAATCGCACGCCTTCCTTGGCGATGATCAGGTCACAGGCAAGGGCCAGCCCGAACGCGCCGGCGAGGACGTCCCCCGACGCCGCGCACACCACCGGCTTGCCCAACCCGGCGATCAACGAACAGATCCTCGGGAAGCGGGCGAGGTCGGCATACTTCTCGATCGTCGGGGTATCCCCCGCGAGCGCCTTGAGGTCGCCCCCCGCGCTGAACACGGAGTCGTGCGACGAGCCCAGCACGACGACGCGCACCGAGAGGTCATCGCGAACCCGCTCCAGCGCGGCGATCAACTCATCGAGGAGGCTGTCCGACAGGGCGTTCCGGGTCTTCGGACTGTCGAGGATCAGCCAGGCGACCGCTGCGTCGACATCGACCCGGACGAGGGGCTGGGTGTCGTTCATGTCTTCTCCGTACTCTCACCTGGAGTGCGCCGACGCTCGTTCGACCATCGGGGTCACCAGGGTGGCACGGACGATCGTGCCCCGTGTATGCCGCGTGACGGCCGCTGCGGGGAGCCGCCCGGCCGCCGCACCACCGGACTGGTGTCGGCAACCATTCCCGCAACCGCCTACCGCGGGGTAACCTCCGCTTCCATGAACACACGCGTGCCCGCCGCAGCGCCGGGACAGAATCTCCCCACGGCGGGGGAGGGGTCGGCATACGGCTGGAGCGCGGACGAGGCCCGCCCGGGTGCCCGCACCGCCCACACGGTGGTCGCCGTGGTGACCTGGGCTGGGTTCCTCCTGGTCACGCTGCTCAACCTTCTCGACGCCTACGGACCGGGAGGGCCCTCGGGTGAGCATGTCTACGGCCGGAACGCCGCCGGTTGGGCGGGGGCCTTCGGGCGGATTGCCGACCACCTGAGCTATTTCACCGAATGGTCGAATCTCGTTGTCGCCGTGGCTTTCACCCTGCTGGCCCGGCAGCCGGGAAAGAGCACCCTCCTGCGTCGCACCCTGCTCGCGAGCGCGCTGCTGATGATCACCGTCACGGCGATCGTCTACCGCGTCCTGCTCGCCCCGACGCAGGTCGTCACGGGCTGGTCGGTGTTGACGAATCCGTGGCAACACATCGTCGTGCCGGCGTTGGCGGTTCTCGTCTGGCTGATCTGGGGACCGCGCGGATGGCTATCGACCGGCGTGGTCCTGCGGGCCATGGTCCTGCCGCTCCTCTGGATCGTCTGGGCGATGGTCCGGGGGGCGATCGTCGGTGCGTATCCGTACGGCTTCCTCGACACCCGGACCTATGGCTACGGCTCGGTGAGCGTCACCCTCCTGGGGATTCTCGCGTTCGGGCTCGCCGTCGATGCAATCTTCTGGCTCGTCGACATCCTCCTGCGCCGTCTCCAGGCGCGCTGACGAGATGTGCCGCGTGGGCCGGGAGTCGCGGCGAGCCGGGCCGACTCACCCTGGTGGTAGTGCCGCAGGCCGCGGTCGTCGTCCGTCGCCCCCACCAGGCCGCGTTCGATGAGGACGTCGAGGTGCGCCACGGTCTCGAGGACGGCGAGGATCCGGTTGAACGGGTCCAGGTCCTCCAACCGGGTGTGGCGACGGGTCCACCCGAGGTGGGCGGCGACGGCATACGCGGTGTCGCACCCGGCCCGCAGCGCGGCTGAGGTCAGATCGAGCCGCTCGGCGTGGTGGGCGAGGAGTTCGTCGACGCGCTCGTGGACGCTGCCGGTCGCCGGCCCATGCGCGGGCAGGAGTAGCGCGTCGGGCATTGCCCGGACCAGCGCGAGCGAGGCGAGATAGGCACGCAGCGGGGACTCTTGCCGGATCGGCTCGAAACCGACCGATGGCGTGATGTGTGGCAGGACGTGATCCCCGGCGAAGAGTAGTCCGGCGTCGGCGTCGCGGAAGATCAGGTGTCCACGGGTGTGTCCTGGCGTATGGTGCGCCGTCACCGTCCGTGTCCCGACGGTGATCGACTGGCCGTCGTCGAGGCTGGTGTCCGGGACGGCCCAATCGCGCGGGTACAACCGCGCGAAGGCATGCCGCTCGATGATGTCCGCCAACTCGGTGGCACCGGCTCGGCGCAGCATCCCCACCTCGATGTCGTCGACGTGCTCCCCCCGTGCCCGGCGCTGGCAGAACTCGACCGTGGGCCATTCGAGTGCCCCGAGAGCGACCCGGACGTCGAAGCGTTCGCGCAGCGCGCTGGCCTGGGTGTAATGGTCCCGGTGCGCGTGCGTGACGAGGAAGGTGCGGATATCGCCGAGGGAGAATCCGATGTCGCGCAACGCATTCGTCAGCGCCTCCTCGGCGACCGGCAACGCCCAGCCACCGTCGATGAGGGTCAGCCCTTCGTCGGTGGCAATCGCGTAGACGTTGACGGCCCGCAGTCCGTCGCTCGGCAGCGGCAGGGGGATGCGATGCACCCCCGCAGCGACGAGTTCCGCCCCGGGCTCGGTCCAGTTCTGCCGGTCGGCGCGGGCGAGGGACGGGAGCACGGGCACCCGGCCACCCTAGCCGCGGCCGGTGGGGGCGCAGACAGTGGCCAGGTGGTCTCCGGGTGAGCTGACTGGCACGCCGCGTCAGGCCACCGGCTCGGCGGGTTCCGGCTCGACGGGTGCCCGGCGCGGCTCGGCGGGTCAGCGCACCGGCTCGGCCGGGCCCGGTCCGGGGCGTCGGTATGCCGCGCGCACCTCCCCGCGCGTCAGGGGCAGGGAGATGACCACCAGAACGGCGCTGAAGGCGATCTGCTCCACGACCATCCAGGTCGGGTAGAGGCCGGGGATCAGACACGTCGACACAGCGACGACGGGGAACACGATGCTGAACAGGCGCAGCCGCGAATAGGCCCACCACCAGCCGAGGCTGGCCCGCCACAAGAAGTAGAAGAGCGTGGCGGCGATGAGGAAGACGACGACCAGACGCCACCAGACGAATCCGGAGATCCGGTCGCCCGTCAGGGTGAGGTCCACGGCCTCACCCACCGCTCCGGCCCCGATGAGGAAAAGAAGACCGAGAAGCCAGCCGACGCGCACGAACGCCCGCCGGACGGGCGGTTGGACCCGGGCCTCCGCCGGCACCCGCAGCCGGGCCTGGCGGCCACCGCCGACGCGGTCGAGCGAACGCGCGAGGGGTTCGAGGTCCACGGGACTCCTCTCTCGGCATACAGCGGCGGGGTGGTGGGTTAACGGGCAGGTGGTCGAGGCACGTGGTGGGGGTCAGGTGGCGGGGAGGCAGGTGGTGGGGGTCAGGTGGCGGGGAGGCAGGTGGTGGGGGTCAGGTGGCGGGGAGGCAGGCGGCGCGCCTGAGGCAGGCGGGCGCGGTGGTGCCGATCATTCACCTGAGGGGATGCGGGGAGGTTAGTTCACCATGATTGAACTCACGACGGCGGCCTCCGAATGTGGCCCGTCCGGCGGCTCGGCACGCGACCATCCACTCTGCGCCACGGACCAATCGTTATCTTTTCGTGATGTATCTCGTGGCCTTCTGTGCCTGTTTGGGGGCAGTGACTGTCGGTGGTCATCTCTAGCGTTGGTTTCATGTCCCAGTCGTTCAGAGAGCCCGAGGTGACCAGGTTTCGGCCTGGGCGCGTCGGCTTGCCTAAGGGCTGGGGGTCGGGCGAGGGCTCTGCTGCCGGTGCGGGAGGGGGCGACCGGGCGGGAGGGGGCGACGGCGCGGGAGGGCGCGCCCGTGCGGGAGGGCGCACCGGTGGGCCGGAGGGGAGTTCGGTCGGGTGGGCCGTGCCCGGGGTCGGCGTTCGTCGCATCGATGGCAGTGACCTCCCCGCCGCGCCGGCCCTCGCCGGGCTCGACCACACCCAGCCCCCACGGGACGCGGCGGAGTTGGTGGAGTGCCTGCGCCGGGCGGCGACGGGGATGACCCTCGCTCGGGACGAGGTTCGCGCGCTGACCCCAGCCCAGCTGACCGACCTGATGACCGCGCTGGGGACCGCGGCGGTCGCGATCGAGGCCATGACCGTGACAGTCACCGCGGAGGCCTTGGCACGCGGACTCCCGGGCTCCGGGAGCATCGCCATGACACCGGTGGACTGGGTCAAGGCTCACCACGCCGGGTTACGAGGACTCGGCGCCGCCCAGATGGTGGCCGTCGCCACGATGGTCGGACGACCCGGGCTGACCGAGATCGCCGAGGCCGTCCAAACCGGAGTCATCCCGCTCCCGGCTGCTGCGTGCGCGGCCCGGGAGACCGCGAAGGTGCTCAGCGTCCTGCCCACGCACCAACGCCACGACGACGAGGTCCGCGACAGCGTGATCGCGACACTCGTCGGTGTCGCGGCGGGCGGCATACCCCAACAGGTTCGGGCGACCGGGATGGAACTGGTCGCCGCCCTCGCCGGCCCACACACGCTGGACAAACTCGCGGCGCGATCGCGCTCCCAGCGGGAGCTGACCGTCCCGAGTGACCTCGGGACCGGCGTCTACGAGTATCTCCTGCGCACCGATGCCCTCGGGATGGCGACGCTGGAAGCGGCCCTGGATCCCGTCTCCGCCCCGACACCCGGGCCGGACGGCACCCCCGATCCGAGGACCCCACGACAACGCCGACACGACGGGCTGCTCACTCTCATCGAGGCTGCCGTGGCAGCCCCCGACGGTCCCCCGAGCGGCCTGCGCGGCCAACTACACCTGACCATGACCCTCGACGCGCTCACCGACGCCCTCACCCCCGCAGCGACATCCTCCGCCCCCATGACTCGCGCACAGACGACCGCCGACCCCACCTGCCACGGGCGCGTCCTGGGGCAAGCCGGGCCCGCGGGTCACGCGGTTCTCGCCCCGTCCCAGGCACGTCACCTCGCCTGCAACGCCGGGCTGATCCCCCTCATCCTCGACACCGCGGGGATCGTCGTCGATCAAGGCCACCTGACCAGGTTTTTCCCACCCAACCTTGTGGCCCGGCTGTGGCAGCGGGACCGCGGCTGCAGCTACCCGGGTTGCACCATGCCCGCGAAATGGACCCAGGCCCACCACCTGACCTGGTATCGCGATCAGGGCACCACCAGCATCACCAATGGGGCGCTCCTGTGCTCTTACCACCACCACGTCGTCCACGCCCGACGCCTCCACGGTCACGTCGATCCCCACACCGGCCACGTGGAGTGGAATCTGACGCCAGGCAGCTATGACCATCCACCTCCCTAACCACCCTCGGCCACCCGTGGCCGGGATCCGGATCGCTCGCGTCGGTGGGGATCGCTCGTGTGGGGATCGCTCGTGTGGGGATCACTCACATCGGGATCGGTCGCATCCCACCGTCCCGGGTTTCCGGCCGCCTACGCTGCGGTCATGACAACGCTGCGATGGGGGATTGCGGGACCGGGCCGGATGGCGGCCGCGATGGTCGAGGCATTCCCGCATGTCACGAACGGACGGCTGGTGGCGGTCGGGTCACGCTCACCGGAGCGGGCGGCGGAATTCGGGGCGAGACACGGCATACCCCACGTGCATGGGAGTTATGCCGACCTGATCGCCGACCCCGAGGTCGACGCGATCTACATCGCGACGCCGCACCCGCAGCATACGGACATCGCCCTCGCCGCCATCTCGGCAGGCAAGCCCATCCTGGTCGAGAAGGCCTTCACGGCCAGCATCGCCGACACCGAGCGGATCATCGAAACCGCTCGTGCCAGCGGAGTTTTCGCGATGGAGGCCATGTGGACCCGGTTCAATCCGGCGATCGTTCACGCCCGGTCCCTCATCGCCGAGGGGGTGATCGGCGAGGTTCGGGCCGTCCAGGGGGACTTGACGGCGTTCCGGAGGTTCGATCCCGCGGACCGCCTGTTCGACCCGGCCCTCGGCGGCGGAGCCGTCCTCGACCTGGGGGTGTACGTCCTGTCGTTCGCCCAGGCCATCCTCGGCACGCCGGACAGCGTTCATGCGACCGGGGGCCTCCTGCCCAGCGGGGTGGAGGGGGAGTTCGGCATTCTCCTGGGGTATGCCGACGGGCGGTCGGCCACCTTGTCGGGGGCGTTCACGGCATACGGACCAGGGCGGATGATGATCCTCGGGACCCGCGGTTGGATCGACGTCCACCCCCGCTTCCATCGCGCGCCGGCGTTGACGGTCTGGCGAGGCAAGACTCCGGAACACCTGGAGTTCCCGGGGGGATACGAGTATGAAGTGATCCACGTCGGTGAGTGCCTTGCCGCCGGGATGACAGAGAGTCCGGTCATGCCGCTCGACGACACGCTCGCGGTCCAGCGGCTCATGACCCAGGTGCTCGACCAGGTGCACACCCGTACGCCCTGATCTCGGGGCGTGGCTGCCCGGGGCTTGGCTGCTCGGGGCTTGGCTGCTCCTGCCCCGCTCCCGCTCACAGGCGAGGATCGACGGGCTCGGACTCCAGGGCGAGGATGGCGAAGACGCGCTCGTGGACCTTCCACAGGGGCGCGCCGTCGACGGCCATCGTCAGTGCGTCGAGTCCGAGGCCGTGCTCGCGCCTCGCGAGATTGCGCTTCTTGCCCAGGAACCGGTCGGAAAGCACGTCGAGCGCGTCGGTGTAGTCGGGTCCGTAGACGATCCGGAGGTATTCCCGGCCCCGGACCTTCAGCCCCGGCTGGACATTGGGGGCCGTCAGGTGCGCGGGCTTGACGACCATCCCCTCGCCGCCGCCCTCGGTGAGCTCGAGCCACCAGCGGGTCGCCTCGGCTCGCTGGTCGGCGTCGGCGAGGTCGACGAATCGGTGCCGAGTTGGGGTCACGACGGGATCGTCGAGGCGTCCCACCTGCTCGAGGTGCCACGGGTGCGGCTGTGTGACGGCCAGGGCCCGCCCTTCGACCGCGAGGATCTGGAAGGGCGCGACGGTGACCCCGTCGACGCCGCCATCGGTCCGGCAGTATGCCGTGAACGCGTCCCGGAACGCCGCCGCATGCGCCGCACGGCGACCGAACGCGGTCCGCAATTCGGCGACGTCGAGTCCGCGGCCGGCACCGGAGTCGAGCGCGCCGAGGACGTCAGGGAGGGCGGCCCGGGCGGAGGCGGAGACCGCGGCATACTGCGTCCGGATGAGGTCGAGCGCCTTCGCCGACCAGGGGAGCACCTCGCAGTCGAGCGCGATCCAGTCGGTGTCGAGCGCGTCCCAAAGGGGAGAGATGGCACCGCGCAGCCGCTCGATGAGGGGCGCCACATCGTCGAAGAACGCCCGGCCGGTCCGGGTGTAGATCACGCCGGTCGAGCCGTCGTCGACGCCGAACCGGCGCGAGGCCACGGCGGGGTCCCGCGCGACCACGGCGATGGCGCGCGAGCCCATGTGCTTCTCTTCGCAGACGACGCGGGTGACTCCCCACGCGGCATACTCCTCGAATGCCTGTTCGGGATGCTCCAGATAGCCCGGGAGCGTGGCCGCCTTGACCGGCGACATCGTCGGCGGGAGATAGATCAGCCATCGGGGGTCGACGGCGAACCGGCTCATCACCTCCAGGGCGGCGGCGGCATTCTCCTCGGGGATCTTCACCTTGCCGGCGTGGTCGGAGTCGACCCACCGGGTTCCGGCAACATCGTCCAGGCGCAGCTCGGCGGGCCCGCGCGTGGGGGCCACCGGCACCAACGGCCTTGTCGGGGCGACGTATTCGCGCTCGGCCGGGACCGAGACGAGGTCCCGCTCGGGATACCGCAGTGCCGTGAGCGCCCCACCGAAAACTGCCCCGGTGTCGATGCAGATCGTGTTGTTGATCCATTCGGGCGTCGGCACGGGCGAGTGGCCGTAGACCACCATCGCCGCGCCGCGATACTCCTGCGCCCAGGGATAGCGCACCGGCAGCCCGAACTCGTCGGTCTCGCCCGTGGTGTCGCCATAGAGCGCGAATGCCCGCACCCGCTTCGACGCCCGGCCGTGGTAGCTCTCCTTCAGGCCCGCGTGGGCGACGACCAGCCGCCCCCCGTCGAGGACATAGTGCGCGAGCAGGCGCTCCATGAAGGACTGCACGTCGGCCCGAAACTCCGGAGTCTCGCGCGACAACTGCGTCAACGACTCGGCCAGACCGTGGGAGACCGTGACCCGCGCCCCGGCGAGGGCCCGCGCCAGCTTGGCCTCGTGGTTGCCGACGACACAGAGCGCAGTCCCCGCCGCGACCATGCCCATGACGAGGCGCAGCACCCCAGGAGTGTCGGGCCCACGGTCGACCAGGTCACCGACGAAGACCGCGGTCCGGCCCTGCGGATGATGCGCCCCCACAGCGACGCCGGCGTGGTCGAAGTCGAGGTGCCAGCCGAGGTCGGTGAGTAGGAGCCGCAATTCGCCGAGGCATCCGTGGACGTCGCCGATGATGTCGAAGGGACCGACCAGGTCCCGGCGGTCGTTCCACGGGCGCTCGCGGACGATCGTCGCACTCGCGATCTCCTGCGGCCCGCGCAGGACGTGGACCCGGCGGAAGCCTTCCTTGCCCATCCGCCCGAGCGACCGCTGCAACTCCCGGTGCTGCCGGGCAATGACGCCATGGCCGAAATCCCGGTCGGCGCGGTTTCGGTTCCGTTGCGTGGCAAGGGATTCGGGAACGTCGAGGACGATTGCGTCGACGAGGACGTCGTGATCGCGGGCCAGTTGGACCAGCGCCCGCCGGGCGGACGGCTGGACGCTCGTCGCATCGACGACGGTGAGCCGGCCGCGGCGCAGGCGGGTGCCGACGATGTAGTGGAGGACGTCGAAGGCATCCGGGGTTGCCGCCTGGTCGTTCTCGTCATCGGCGACCAGGCCACGGCAGAAGTCGCTGGAGACCACTTCCGTCGCCCGGAAGTGGGTCGCGGCGAACGTCGACTTGCCACTTCCGGACACCCCGACCAGGACGACGAGACCCGTGGCGGGTATGCCGATCGGCGGCCGCCCCGGATCGCTCGCCGAGGCCGTCAGGGAACCGATGGTCGCCCCGGATGTGGGTGCCTGCTCAGCGGAGGGGGACTGCTCGGCCGCCGGGGAGCACTCAAGGGCAGGCGACTCTTCGGGCACTTGGGTCTGCTCGGGCGGGGCGGTCTGCTCGGGCGGGGCGGTCTGCTCCGGTACGGCGGTCTGCTCAGGCGGGGCGGTCTGCTCGGGCATGGGGGACCGCTCGGGTAGGGACGGCTGGTCAGTCACGGGTAAACACCGCCATCTGGGTCGGGGTGCCGACCTCCGGGTCGGGATCGCCGATGCCACGGTGGTCCACGGCATACCCATAGGTCGCCGCCACCCGGCTCGCCCACTCGGCGAACTCGGCACGGTCCCACTCGAATCGATGGTCGGGGTGCCGCATCCCGGTCAGGCCGGGATAGCGGGGGTTGTACTCGCGATTCGGCGTGGTCACCACGACGGCCCCGGGCGCCGCGGACCCGAAGACGACGCTCTCGAGGGCGCCGAGCCGCGAGGGGTCGACGTGCTCGATGACCTCCATGAGAACCGCCGCGTCGAACCCGGCGATCCGGTCGTCGGCATAGGTGAGGGCGCTCTGGAAGAGGTCCAACCGGCCCGCCTGGCGCTCGGACATCGTGTCGAGGTGGAGGTGGCGCGCAGCGGCCTGGAGGGAGCGGGTCGAGACGTCGCACCCCGCGATCCGGGTCAGGCCGCCGGCGGCGAGCAGCGCGGCCACGAACTGGCCGGTGCCACACCCGAGGTCGATCACGCTACTGGCACCGACCTCCCGGAGAACACCGAGCACGGCCGCGTGCCGCTGGGCGTTGAGGGGGACCCGGGCCGGGACCGTCGCATCCTCCTCGGCGGGCGGGTCGAGCGCGGAGTCGACGTCATCCCCGAGTTCGGCGAGCCTGGCCAGCGCCACCCGGGTCAGCGCACGGTGCCGCCCGAGGTAACGCCCGGCGATGAGATCGCGCTCGGGATGGGTCTCGAGCCAGCCCGAGCCACTGCGGAGCAGCTTGTCGACCTCATCCGGTCCCTGCCAGTAGTGCTTGGACTCGTCCAGCGCCGGAAGCAGGACATAGAGCTGGTTGAGCGCGTCGGCCAGGCGCATTCGGCCCGAGAGGGCCAGTCGGACATAGCGCGCATCACCCCATTGGGGAAACGCCAGGTCGAGCGGGATGGGTGTCGCGCTCACCTCCCAGCCCAGCGGCGCGAAGATCCGGTGGGCCACCTCCGGACCCCCGCGGCAGGGCAACACCGGAACACCGATCTCCAGCGGTATGCCGACCCCCACCAGATCGGGGCGGGCCGCACAGCGTCCGGCACGCGCGGTGCCGAAGACATCGCCGAGGGCGACCGCGAGGAGGGAGGACGCGGCATACGGCCGATCGTTGATGTAGTGCGAGAGCGAGAAATCCGGGGAGTGCCGACCCCGGGTGCGGACCAGCCGGATGGGATCGACGTCGAGGAGCAGAGCGGCCGTGCAACGCTCCTGGGTCGCCTCGGGATAGAACACGACCGCGGTCCCGAACGACTGCGGGAAGCGCTGGACGCGATCGGGGTGTTTGTGCAGGAGATACCCGAGATCGGTGGCCGGCCGGTGGCTGGTCGAGATCGTCAGGAACACCGCCACAGTCTGCCTCAGGCCCTCCTGCGCCGTCCCTGCATTTCGGCCTCACCCCTGCCGTGGCGGTGAGCCGTGGCGGTGAGCCGTGGCGGCGGTTATCCGTGCCGGCGGCGGGGCAGGGTCTCCGACCGCCCGACCGGGTCACGTCCCGTAGATCAGCCCGGCGGACCTTGCGGCGGCGACGGCGGCGGTGCGATTGTCGACGCCGAGCTTGCCGAATGCGTGGTTGAGATGGGTCTTGACGGTCGCTTCGCTGACGAGGAGTTCGCGGGCGATCTCGCGATTGGACCGGCCGACGGCAACGAGGCCGAGGACCTCGATCTCGCGTTCGCTCAGCCCGGCCCGGCGCGTACGCATGGTGTCGACGACCCGCTGCGTGAGGCGCGCGGACAAGACCGTCTCGCCGTCGGCGGCGCGACGGATGGCGGCGACGATGTCGTCCGGCGCAGCATCCTTGAGCAGATATCCGGCGGCCCCGGCCTCTACGGCGCGGACGATGTCGCCGTCGTGGTCATAGGTCGTGAGGATGACGACGGCGGGCGCGTCCGGGCCGAGCGCGCGCACCGCGCGCGTCACCGCGACTCCGTCGGCCCCCTCCCCCAGCCGCAGATCGCAGAGGACGACATCGGGACGATGGCTCGCGACCCCGGCCAGCGCCGAGGGGGCGTCGCCGGCCTCCCCCACGACGTCGATCTCCGGCGAGGTCGACAGGAGGGCGCGCAGGCCGGCGCGGACGACCGGATGGTCATCGACGACGAGGACCCGGGCGCGACGACCGCTCATCCGACCCGCTCCCGATCACCTTCCGCCGCAACGGGACCCAGCGGCAGGTGGGCGGTCAACGCGGTCCCCTCCCCCGGCGCGGATTCCACGCTCAGGTCGCCGCCGAGTTCGCGCAACCGGGCCCTGGTCGAGGGTAGGCCGTACCCACCCGCGCCCCCGGACACCGGGCCGCGGCGGCGGTCGGCGGCGGGGTCGAACCCGATGCCGTCGTCGACGATGTCGAGTCGAACGGAGTCGTCGAGGTGGCTGAGGGAGACCACGACCCGGGTGGCCTGGGCATGACGGCGGACATTCGCGAGGGCCCCTTGGGTGGTCCGCAGGAGGGCGACCTCGGCGGTGGTCGGCAGCCCGGCCGGGTCCCCGTCGATGCGCAGGTCGGTCCGTATGCCGCTCTCCTCACCGAACGCGTCGAGGATCCGCCGCAGCGCCGCCGCAAGGCCACTGCCGTCGAGATCCCGGGGAGCGAGGGCGCCGACGACGCGGCGGGCCTCGTCGAGATTGGCGGCCGCGGTGCGTTCGATCTGGCCGAGCAGCGATGTCAAGGTCGCCGGGTCACCGGCGGCACCGGCGGCACCGGCGGCACCCGCGGCCCGGGAGAGCAGCAAGATGGAGGAGAAGCCCTGGGCCAGGGTGTCGTGGATGTCCCGGGAGAGCCGTGTACGCTCGGCCAGGACGCCGGATTCACGCTGTGCCGCAGCGAGTTCGGCGTGCAGCGTCTCCGCCTCGGTCTGGGCCGCGACGAGCGAAGCAACCAGGGCCGCGCGCTCGATCCCTTCCCGGGCCAGGGCGACCTGACCGCGCGAGAGGGCGACGGCGAACGCGGCCCCGATGACGGGCCCGATGATGCCCGCCACCGTGACGGAGCCGGTGGCCCGCCACGTGGCGAGGAGGACGAGAGCGAGGACGGACGCGGCATACGCGAGCGCGGCGGGGGGACGCAGGAAGTGACCGGCGAGGAGCCACAGACTGAACGCGAGCCAGATGTTCTCCGGCGAGAGGGCCACCAGGGCCGCCCAGATCGCCGTCAGCCCGAGCAACCAGACCACGCCCTGGCGGCCGGGGCCCGCTCCGGTGAGGGACTCGGCGGGATGGCGCCGAGAGGCGCGGGCGCCGGCGGCATACCACCCGAGAAGGGTGAGGGTCAGCAGGACCGAGGCGATCACGGAGGCACCGGTGGCGAGCGCGCGGGCCAGGCACACGACGGCGAGGACACCGAAGAGGACATGCTGCAGCACGGTGAGTGTCCGCAGCGCGCGCTCCATACTTACGACGGTAACGGAGACCCCGGGTCCTCGCGGGGGCCGTCGGCGGCCCGGACCCGGAGGGCGCCGAGCAGTCCGAGGGCGAGGAAGGCCGCGGCGACGAGGACGGAGCCGCGGGTGGCGCCGGCGAAGCCGGAGGCCAGCGCGTCGGTCACGACCGGCCCGAGGTCACCGAGTCGACCGCCCGTGCCCTGGTCCCGCAGGCTCGCGATGAGCCCGCCGGCACTGTCGACGGTGCCGGAAACCAGTTGTCCCGCAACCCGATCGGGCAGGCCATGGATCGGGGCCAGGTCGCCGGGGAGGCGGGCGCTCAGGATTCCGGCCAATGCGGTGCCGGCCACGGCCGATCCGAGGGCGGACCCGATCTGGCGGACGGTGCTCTGGGTCGCCGACGCCGACCCCGACTGGGCTGCGGGGATGTCACGCAGGACGAGGCTGGTCAGTTGGGCGGAGGCGAGACCGAGCCCGATGCCGTATGCCGCCATCGGAAGCGCGATCAGCCACGGTGAGGTGTCCGGGCCGATGACGAGCGCGGTGGCGGCGACGCCGAGGAGTTCGAGGGTCAAGCCGAGCACGACGACGCCGGACGGGCTCATCCGGGCGGCCAGATGCCGGGCCGACGCACCCGAGCCGAATGCGCCCACGGCCATCGCGGCCAGGACGAAGCCCGCGCCCATGATGTCGAGCCCGAGGACGTCGACGAGATAGAGCGGGAGGAGGAAGACGAGCGCGAACTCGCCCGCCGCGACGGTGAGGGCGGTCAGATTGCCCCACGTGAAGGTGGGCACCTGGAAGAGGGTGAGGTCGAGGAGGGCGTCGCGGCCGTTGTGGGCGCGGTGGCGCTCCCAGAGAAGGAACAGCCCGAGGAAGAGCGCGGCCACGGCGATGGCGACCGGGACGATGCTGATCGGGGCGGTGGCCGGCCAGGTGATCCCGAAGACGGTGAAGTCGGCCACCGGCCTCCACCAGCCGAGGGCGCGGCCCTCGATCAGGGCGAACACCGCGAGGGCCAGGCCGATGCCGCTGGTCAAGAGCCCGTCGACGTCGACACCGGGCCCGCCCGCGGCGCCGCGGGACTCGGTGACCGCATAGGCGGTCCCGGCGAGGATGAGCACCCCGATCGGGACGTTGACATAGAAAATCCAGCGCCAGTCGAAGCTCGTCGTCAGCCAGCCGCCCAGGAGTGGGCCGATCGCCGCGGCGCCGGCCATGACCGCGCCCCAGACGCCGAAGGCGGCGGCCCGGTCCTTGCCGCGGAAGGTCGCGTTGACGCTCGACAAGGTGGTCGGCAGGATCATCGCGCCGCCGACCCCCTGGAGCGCCCGAGCGGAGATGAGGGCGGCGGCGGTGCCGGACAGCCCGGCGACGACGCTGCCGGCGACGAACACAAGCACGCCGGCCACAAAGATTCGGCGCCGCCCGAACCGGTCGGCGACCCGCCCGAAGGTGAGCAGCGTTGCGGCGAAGATCATCGAATAGAGGCTGTTGACCCATTGGGCGTCGGTGAGGTCGAGGCCGAGGTCGTCAATGATCCGGGGCAGGGCGACACCGACGATGGTCCCGTCGAGGACGATCATCGCCAGACCCGCAGCGAGTATGCCGAGGGCGAACCACCGGCGCGGATTCTCCTGGGCGGCAGTCGGTTCCGGGGGCGAGGCGGGGGCGGGCCGTGGAGTGGTCATGGACGTGGGACCTGACGTGGGGAGGGCGGCGGTCGTCATACGGACACGTGCTCGGCGACCGAGGTGGGAGCGGCCGCGGGGTCGGTCGGCGTCGCGGGATCGGACCCGCGCACCGCGCCGCCGAGGGCGAGGAAGAGGAGGACGAAGGCGGCCGTAAGGGTCACATGACCAAGCCCCGAGACGCCGGCGAGGGCCGGAGAGTCGTAGCCGGCGGTGTCGGTGACCTGGAGTGTCCCCGTGACCAGCATGCCGATCGTCGTGAGCCCGAGCCCGGCCTGCCACAGCACGACGGCCCAGCGGAAGCGGCGGTCGGCCTCGAGCGCGGTGAACTGAGCCGCGAGGAGGAGCAGGATCAGCAGGACCAGCGTCCCGAGGGTCAGGGCGTGAGTGTGGACGACAGCGAGCTGGGTGCCGGCGAGATCGCGGGTTCCGGCGAGGCCGGCGTGCTTGGTCAATTCGCGGTAGTAGAGGCCGCTCGCGAGGCCGGCGCCGGTCCAGGCGGCGGCGGAGCGGACGAGGGTGGTGCGCATGATGGCGTCACCTTTCCAAGTCGACTCGGCGTCGACTTCTCGAGGGGTGAGTCTCGGTCGGACCGCCTCGGTTGACATGTCGCGGTTGACATGTCTCGGTGGACATGTCTCGGATGACGTATGTCGGCCGCAGCGGTCGGGTCGGATGGGCTCGTCATCCAGGTTCCCCCGTCCGGGCGCGACCCTCCACCGATCCGGGTCAACCTTTCGGTTGATTCACGCTGGCGGGTGCTTCGCCGGCGGGGTCCACCAGGGGTGGGTCCCCAGGTCGTCGGGCGAGGAGGCACGATGTGGGGAGGGAAGGGAGTCCGTATGCCGTGGGCCGACACCGTGATCTGGTGGCACTGCTATCCCCTGCGCTTCGTCGACGCCGAACGCGAGCGCATCGACACCCTGGGCGACCGGGTCGAGCACCGGCTGCCCCGGCTGACCGCGTGGCTGGACTATGTCATCGAGCTCGGCACCAACGGGTTGATCCTCGCGCCGGTGTTCGACTCCCGCACCCACGGCTACGACACCCTCGACCACTTCCGCATCGACCCGCGCCTCGGTGACGACGGGGACATCGACGCGCTGATCGCGGGGGCCCGGGCACGCGGCATCCGGCTGCTCTTCGACGGAGTCTTCAATCACGTGAGCGAGGACCATGAGATCGTCCGGCGCGCCCTCGCCGGCGGACCCCACTCCCCTGACGGTCAGTGGATTCGGTGGGTCGACGGCTACCCCCGCGGGTTCGAGGGCAATCTCGACCTCGTCGAGCTCGATCTGACCCATCCCCCGGTGCAGGACTATGTCGTCGAGGTCATGACGCACTGGCTGGGGCGGGGCATCGACGGGTGGCGACTGGACGCGGCCTACGCCGCGGGCCCGGACGTATGGCGACCCCTCCTTGGGCGGGTGCGCGCGGCATACCCCGACTGCTGGATCGTCGCCGAGGTGATCCACGGGGACTACGCCGATTTCGTGGAGCGGTCCGGGGTCGACTCGGTGACGCAGTACGAGTTGTGGAAGGCGATCTGGAGTTCGCTGAACGAGCGCAACTTCTTCGAACTCGCCCACGCTCTGGGGCGGCATGCGGAGTTCGGGGCGCATTTCCGGCCGCTGACCTTCATCGGCAACCACGACGTGACGCGGATCGCGACGAAGCTCCTCGAGCCTCGGCACCTCCCGCTCGCAACGGCGCTCCTGCTGATGCTGCCCGGTGTGCCGTCGATCTATGCCGGCGACGAGCAGGGATTCACCGGCGAGAAGACCGACGGGTCGGCCGGGGACGACGCGGTACGCCCGCCCTTCCCCGAGTCCCCCGATCGGCTGCTGCCCTTCGGCCGGGACGTCTTCGCCCGGCACCAGGACCTCATCGGTCGCCGCCGCCTCCACCCCTGGCTCGTGGCCGCGCAGATCGAGGTGACGCACCTGACCAACGCGACCATGGTCGTCGAGCTACGAGGGGACGGTCAGCGGATCGCGTTGGGGCTCAACGCCTCCGATACACCGACGCAGTTGCCCCTGGGCGCGGGCAGCGTGCGCGTGGCCGAACACTCGTGGGCGATCGGCTGATCCTCGCCGGTCACCGTCCGCGCGTCATCGTGCGGTGCGCGTCAACCGGAGCGTGACAATCTCGAAGGGACGCACCGGGATGCACCCGAGGTCGGCCGGGCCGAGATCGTCCAGAAGGAGGGTGACCCTGCGGGCTGACGTCACCCGCTCGACCGCGGGCCCGGTTATCGAGGCGACACCGGCGCTGCCGGTGGACTCGTAGAGCCGCAGGATCAGATCCGCCGAGCCACCGGGCACGTCCTGTGCTCCGCTCATCGTGATCGCGGGGTTCGTCGTGCTCGCGGGGGTCACCGTCGTCATGGCGGCGGCCAGGGTCACCGTGTCGAGGAGCACGCCCGCGGGTTCGACGACGAAGGCCGGCGGCGCCGGCGGGACCCGGGCGATGACGTGCGGGGCATTGAGGTGGCGCGCATGGGTGGTGGTGGACTGCCCGAGTGGTCCCTCGTGGGGATGGACGGCATACATGAAGGTATGCCGACCCCGGTCGGCAGTGCGGTCGGGATAGACCGGGGCCCGCAGGAGGGCCAGGGAGATGCGCCGGTCCTTGGCCCGGTGGCCGTACTTGCCGTCGTTGAGGAGCGAGAACCCGAACCCGCGGGCGTCGCTGACGTCGAGCCACCGGTGGGCGCAGATCTCGAATTGCGCGCGCTCCTGCGGGGTGGCCGCGCCCGTCGAGCGGCAGATGTGGCCGAATTGGATCTCGCAGGCCACCTCGTCCGCCCACGCTTCGGGCTCGAACTCGGCCCGCAGCATCCGCCAGCGCTCGCGCCAGTCCACGCTTGTCTCGAAGCGGACCAGATCCTCGCCCTCCACGAGGACGACATCTTGACGAATCGCGCTGCGCCCGTGGCGGAATTCGTGCCGCCGCATGATTCGCGGGCCGTCGCGGACGGTATGGGTGCGGACCGCGTTGGTGGAGACCGGGACCAGGTCCGCCCGCGGACGCGTGGGGTAGTCCTCCGTGATGTCCCAGGCGTCGAAGAAGGTCCACGGATCGCGATGGACGACGAGGCGACCCAGGGGACCACGGGCGTGCTCCCGGTCGGTGCGGGTGTCGACGAGGGAGACGATGGTCCCGTCGGGGGCGAACCGGACGCGGAGGCGGTCGTTCCACATGGTGTCGCCGTCGGCGCCGAGGGTGGCGGGGTGGGGGTCGGCATACGGCACGAGCGGCGTGATCGCGAAGGGGGGCGCCTCGTGGCGCCACCACCGCCCCTCGTGCGCGACGAAACCGGCGCGGTGCACCGGGGTCGTATTGACGTAAGCGGGCGGCAGGCCGGGGTCGGCGGCGAGGGCGCCGTCGGTAGCCTCCCTCAGCACCGCCCCGATCCGGGCGTATGCCGCGCGCGACTCCGCGTGGACCCGCCCGATCGCGGAGCCCGGCAGCATGTCGTGGAACTGGTGAAGCAGGACCTCCGCCCACGCCGCATCGATGAGTTCGCCGGGCCATCGAGCGCCCTCGGACCAACTCGCCTGCGCGGCAAGGTATTCGAGATCGTGGAGCTGGTGTTCCAGGCGGCGGTTGCCCGCCTTGACCGCGGCCTGGGTGGTCAGCGTCCCCTGGTGCTTCTCGAGATAGAGCTCCCCACGCCACCTTGGCAGCCGGTCGCGATGGCCGGCCAGCTCGTCGAAGAAACCGGTCGCGGTCCCCGGGGTCAGGCGCGGCAGTCCACGCAGGTGCGCGCCCCGGCGGGCGAGGTCGAGATGCACCTCGCTGGGGCCACCGCCCCCGTCGCCGGTCCCGAGGAGGACCAAGGCGATGGGGGCGAGGGCGCGCTCGGGGTACTGGTCGCGGGCGATCCCCAGACTCAGGCCGGTCGCGCTGGAGGTGTAGGTCCCCTCGGGCGGCATGTGGACCAGGACGTCCGTGCCGTCGATGCCCTCCCACACGAAGGACCGGTGCGGGAAGTCGGTGTGCTCGTTCCACGCGAGCTTGATCGTCAGGAAGCGGTCCATCCCGGCCCCGCGGAGGATCTGCGGGAGGGCCCCGGAATAGCCGAATGCGTCGGGCAACCAACACATCGACACCCGGTGGCCGAACCGGCTCTCCCAGTAGCGCTGGCCGTGAATCGCTTGCCGGACAAGGGATTCCCCGCTCGGCAGGTTGGTGTCCGGCTCGACCCAGAAACCGCCCTGGAGTTCCAGCCGCCCGGCCGCCTCCGCCGCGATGATGCGCTCGAAGAGGGCCGGGTCGTCCTGTTCGATCCAGGCGAACTGCTGGGGCTGGCTGGCCCCGAAATAGGCGTCCGGATGCTCCTGGAGGAGGTCGAGCTGGGCGCGGAACGTGCGCCGGGCCTTGCGGCGGGTCTCGCGGATGGGCCAGAGCCAGGCGAGGTCGAGATGCGCGTGCCCCAGGCCGGTCAGGGCGAGGGAGTCGTCGGGCGGCCCGTCGAGCACCGGCGCGAGGGCCGCCGAGGTGGCCGCCCAGTCCCCGCGCTCGGCGTGGGCGAACGCGCGCTCGAGGGAGTCCGCATAGAGCGCGGCCTGCCCACCGGCGCGCAGGGAGGCATAGGCCACGGTGAGGAGGTCGGCATACGCCTCGTCGGCCGCGGTGTCCACCCGGACCAGGTCCAGCCGACGCACGCGGGCGATCCCATAGGGCGGCAGGAGTTTTCCGTTGAACCCCGCATCGAGCCACAGGCTCAGCTGCCCGTCGCGGACGCATTGCTGCCGCAGCTGCGCGGTCAGGGCCACGCGGGTCTTGGCCCGCGCGGAGGCGTGGCGTTCGATCGGGGTGAGCCGGCTGGTCACCATCCCCACGACGGTTCCGTCGTTGTCGTGCAGGAGCGCCTCCCCGTCGATGTCGAGGAGGAGCGCGTATGCCGTCCCCTCCCCCCTCAGGTCCCCTCCCCGGCCGGTGCTGGCGTCGGCCTCGGGGGGCACCGGACCGGTGAGGTGGAACCACGCACACGTGTGCGCGGAACCCCAGCGGGTCCCGCGGCGGGCCGGGCGATAACGCAGACCCGTGCGCTCGGCGAAGGGCACCGGCTCCGGGGCGGTCGCCACACGGGCATCGAGCGTAGTGACGACCTCGTGGACCCGCGCGCGAACCGCACCCAATCGCCGCACCAACCGGGGGTGGCGCAGCATCTCGAACTCGGGGATCGTCCACGGCACGCCCCGACGCTACTCGTCGGCCCGCGCACCGCGCCCTCATCGTCGCGGCCGTAGAGTCTCCCCCCGTGGCGGTCGTTGCCCTCGCCCTCGGCTCCCGCGGCGATGTCCAACCGCTCGCCGCGCTCGTGGCCGCCTTGTCCCGCACCGGAATCGATGCCGTTGTCGCCTGCTGCGCCGACCTGGTCCCGGTCGCGGAATCGCTCGGGGCGAGAGCGGTCGGCATACCGGTGGACAGCCGGGAGGCGGCCGATCTCGTCCGGGGTCGGCGGGGGCGGGCCTATGCGCGCCGGCCCACGGCGCAGGCACTCGCCCTGCGCACCTGGGTCGCGCGGATCGCGCCCGCCGTCGCGCGAACCGCCCTGACGGTCTGCGCACCCGGAGATGTCCTCCTCAGCGGCATCCTGACCCGCGATCTCGCCACCGCCCTCGCCGAGGGCCGCGGCTGCCGGCCGGTGACGGTGCTGCATACCGGCCAGGTGCCAACCGCCCACCGTGAGTCGCACTTCGGAGCACAGTGGTTTCGCGGCATCCCCGCATACGACCTCTGGGGCGCGCGGCTCGGCTGGCGGATCGCGACGGGACTCGGGTCGCCGGCCGCCCGGATCGTCCGTGCCGAATACGGTCTACGCCACCCGCGCACCCTCCGCACCCGCACGTATGCCGCGGACCGCCACCCGACCATCCTCGCCGCGAGCCCGCTGATCGTCCCACCCGCGCCGGACTGGCCGGCCGGCGTGGTGCAGACCGGCTATCTCGTGCCCGAGACCATCCCCGACCCGGGCCAGGACGGGCACCCCGGGAGCCGGTCGGCGATCGCGGCCTTCCTCGCCGATGGTTCCCCACCGGTGTATGTCGGGTTCGGGAGCATGAGCCCATTGCTCGGCCGGGACGGAACTCGTCTGATCCTCGAGGCGGCAGCGTTGGCCGGGCGTCGGGTGATAACCCCGGCCGGGGCGGACCTTGCGGCGGGCCGGCAGGCCCCGGAGGTCCTGGCCGTCGATCCCGTCGCCCACGAGTGGCTCCTGCCCCGGCTCGCCGGGACGATCCACCACGGAGGCGCCGGGACCACGTGGGCCGCGGTGCGCGCCGGGCGGCCGAGCGTCGCGGTGCCCTTCGGCGTCGATCAGCCGTACCACGCCGCCCGCGTCCACGCTCTCGGCCTCGGCCCGGCGCCCGTCTCGATCCACGACGTGACGCCGTCACGTCTCGCCCACCTCCTGACCGACCTGACCAGCGGGCGGTATGCCGACCGCGCCGCCACAGTGGGTCGGCGCGCGCGGGCGGAAGACGGCATCCGGACGACCGTCGCGGCACTCGACCGTCTCGGCCTGCTCTGATCGCCTCAGTCTGCCCTCACGGACCCGCCCTGCCCTGCTCTCATCGCCTCCGTCTTTTTGATCGGCTCCGCTGTCCGCGTGCGCCGATCGTCTCGGGTTGCCTTGACCCGGACGCCGAAGGACGCCTTCGATGGGGGCATGGACCATCGCGACCTGCTCGCCGACGCCGCCCGCCGGCCCCTCGACAGCGCCCGGCAGGCGCTCGCCGGGATCGACATCGAGACCCTCAACCGCGTGCCCGCGCCGGGGCACAGCACGATCGCCTGGCTGATCTGGCATGCCGCACGGCAGCAGGACGTCCAGGTCGCCGAACTCGCCGACAGCCAGGACGTCTGGCGCGCCGCAGGCTGGGTCGACCGGTTCGCCTTGGAGCGGCCCGCCGACGCGATGGGTTTCGGGGACGGGCCGGCCGAGATCGCCGCGGTCCGGGTGACGGACCCGGACCTGCTGACGGGCTATCTCGCGGCGGTCGTGGACCGGGTCGTCGAGTATGCCGCCGGCCTCACCGCCCACGACCTCGACGACATCGTCGACCGGCGCTGGGACCCGCCCGTCACCCGCGGGGTGCGGCTGATCAGCACGATCGACGATGCCGTCGCGCACGTCGGGCAGGCGCAATACCTGCGGGGCCTGCTCGCCGACTGGTCGATCGGGTACTGAGGCGATCGGGCACTGGCGAGATCGGGAACTTGCGCTCGGTCAGTCACGCTCGGTCAGGTTGCGCGAGCCCGAGTAATACGCCCGTAGGACCGGCGGAACGAGGAAGAAGAGCCAGGACCACGTCCACCCGCCCATGAACCCGGCGACGAAGAACGCCAGCGTGGCCAGAGCCCGGAGGCCATCAGGAGGCCACCCATCCGGTCCACCGAACCCGTCCCCGCCCCTGCGGCTGGCGTCGGCGGCGCGGCCGGGTGCGAGGGGGCCGGGTGGGAGGGTGCTGGGGGAGCCGGCGTCCCATACGGCACCGGCGGTTGCGGCGGCTGCGGCGTCGGGATCGGTCGGTAGTTCAGCGGCTCACCGTCCTGCGGACCCTCGGTCGAGCCATACGCTCCCGGATGCGACGTGCTCACGACCCCTGGCCTCCGGAGCCGCTCCCCCCGGGGGGCGGCGGGTAGTTCGGCGGCGGGGGCGCGTCCTGTCCCGGGGGCGGCGGATAGCTCGCCGACGGCGAACTCTGGCCCGTTTGTCCCGGGGGTGGCGGCGGGGGCGCCTGACCGTAGGTGGGCTGACCGTAGGTGGGCTGGCCGTACGTGGGCTGACCGTACGCCGGCTGGCCATAACCCGGCTGACCGTAGCCCCCCGACTGGGCGGCATACGCACTGCGCTCGCGGCCGGAGCGGACGAGCTTGACGATGCCGACGATGGTCAGGATGAGCCCGAGCAGGCCGGCCAGCGTGGCGAGGCCGAACCCGACCAGGACCGGCATGATCGTCCCGCCGGCGAAGTTCGACGCGGCGTCGCCGGTGATGACCTTCGTCGGTCCGGCGCTGCACGAGACGGTGTAGTCGCCGGCCGCTGGGGCGGTGAAGACCCCGGCGCTGTGGTACTCCCGGCCCTGATAGCTGACCTGGATGCCCTGCACGCCGGAGTCGGCGGTCGCCTGGCCGGCCGGACCCGAGACGTCGCAGCTCTCCAGCGCGATGCCGGTGTCGCTGGTGACCGAGAAGTCGGATTTGCTGCTCGGGCCGACGTCGACCATGACGAAGATGTGTTCGTCGGCGGCCAGCGTGACCGTGCCGCCCTGGGAGACGCTCTTGGCGCTCTTGGCGATATCGCCGAGGTGCTTCGCGCCGTACCACGCTCCCACCCCGAAGACCACCGGGGCGACGATGAGCATGAGCACGAGCCCACTGATCAGTGCCACGAGTCCGCGGCGCTTGGGTTGCATGTTGTCCCTTTCCTCTGCCGTGCCGTCCGACGCCCCCAACGGCCCCGCACCGGCTGTCCTCGTCAAACCTACGTGGTATGCCGCGCCCCCGCAGCCCCCTCCCCCCGATTTCCCGCCACCGCGCGCTGCTTCCACCACGGCAGCACCCCGCGATAGCGTCGCACGCGTGACTGACACCGAGGTCGAGTTCCGGACCGTCATCGAACCCTTCCGCATCCACAGCGTCGAGCCGTTGCGGATGACGACGCCGGCGCACCGGCGGGCGAAGGCGGCGGAAGCGGCATACAACCTGTTCCAGATCCATGCCGACGACGTCCTCATCGACCTGCTCACCGACTCGGGCACCGGCGCGATGAGCCGGGACCAGTGGGCGGCGATCCAGCACGGAGACGAGTCGTATGCCGGGTCGCCGAGCTACTTCGTCTTCAAGGACGCGGTGCAGGAGCTCTTCCCGTATGCGCACGTGATCCCGACGCACCAGGGTCGGGCGGCCGAACGCATCCTCTTCCAGGTGCTCGGCGGCCCCGGAAAGGTCGTCCCGAGCAACACGCACTTCGACACCACGCGCGCCAATATCGAATACACCGGCGCCGAGGCGGTCGACCTGGTCATCGACGAGGGCCACGATCCCGCGTCGCTGCATCCCTTCAAGGGCAATATGGATGTCGCGCGGCTGGAGGCCCTCCTCGCCGAACGCGGTGGCGAGATCCCGGCCGTCATGATGACCATCACGAACAATTCCGGTGGCGGACAACCGGTCTCGTTGGCCAACCTCCGCGCCGTCTCGCAGGTATGCCGCGCCGCCGGCAAGCCCCTGATCCTCGACGCCTGCCGCTTCGCCGAGAACGCGTGGTTCGTCAAGATGCGCGAACCCGGTCAGTCCGAGCGCGCCATCCCCGACATCATCCGCGAGATGGCCGGATATGCCGACGGCATGACGATGTCGGCCAAGAAGGACCCGATGGGCAATATCGGCGGCTGGCTCGCCGTCAACGACGACGCCCTCGCCCAGGAATGCCGCAACCTCCTCATCCTCACGGAGGGATTCCCGACGTATGGCGGTCTGGCCGGCCGCGACCTGGAGGCCCTCGCGCAGGGATTGCGGGAGGTCGTCAGTGAGGACTACCTGCGCTATCGCATCCGCTCGACCGCCTATCTCGCCGATGCCCTTGTCCGGCTAGGGATTCCGTGCCTGATGCCGGCGGGGGGCCACGCGGTCTATATCGACGCCAAGGCTCTGCTGCCGCATATCCCGCCGCTGCACTTCCCCGGCCAGGCGCTCGCCGTCGCGCTCTATGAGGTGGGCGGGGTGCGCTCGTGCGAGATCGGCTCGGTGATGTTCGGGCGCCACCCCGACGGATCGCAGCAGCCCGCCGCGATGGAGTTGGTGCGCCTGGCCATCCCTCGCCGCACCTATACGCAGAGCCACATCGACTACGTCATCGAGGTGGCCGAGCGGGTCAAGGCGGGGGCCGCGGACCTGCCCGGCTACCGGATCGTGGACGAGCCCCCCGCGCTGCGGCACTTCACCGCGACCTTCGCCCCGATCGCCTGACCCCCGATCGCCTAAGGTCCGTCCCGCTGCCGAGGGAGCGGGCGTAGGTGAGGCCGGGCTCGGCATACCGCGGCCAGCTCCCGGTCATAGGCCATCCGGGCAGTATGCCGCTCCTCCCCCCGCCGCGCACCCACCCGCCGTTCCTCCCCGCCGCGCACCCACCCACCTCGACGGACGCGAACGGGCCTGCGGGAGGCGACTGCGGTCAGGGGGTGGCGGCCCGCCGGGCGGCGAGGTCGACATAGAAGTCGAGGAGGGCTGGGTCGTCGACCGCCTCGGGCTTGACGACCTTGTCCAGCGGCGCGCCCAGAAGGATGCGCTTGATCGGCACCTCCAGCTTCTTGCCGGTGCGGGTGTGCGGGATGGCGGGCACGGCATACACCTCGTCGGGGACATGGCGGGGCGAGACGCGGGTGCGCACCTCGTCCTTGATCCGCGCCCACAGGGCCTCGTCGACGTCGACCCCCTCGGCGGGGGCGACGAAGAGCGGCATCCAATAGTCGCCGCCGGGCAGTTCGCACCCGATGACCAGCGCCTCCTTGACCTGGGGCAGCGACTCGATCGCCTCGTAGAGGTCGGCCGTCCCCATCCGGATGCCCTGGCGGTTGAGGGTGGAGTCGGAGCGCCCGTGGATGACGGCGCTGCCGCGGTCGGTGATGGTGATCCAGTCGCCGTGCCGCCACACGCCGGGATAGGTGTCGAAGTAGGCGTCGCGATAGCGCGATCCGTCGGGGTCGTTCCAGAAGGAGATCGGCATCGAGGGCATCGGCGCGGTGACGACGAGTTCGCCGACCTCCCCACGCACCGGCCGGCCCTCGGGGTCGAAAGCGTCCAGGGCGGTGCCGAGGAAGGGACCGCTCAGCTCCCCGGCATACACCGGGAGGTTCGGCGCGGCGCCGAGGAAGGCGGAGACGACATCGGTGCCGCCGCTGATCGAGTTGATCTGCACCCGGGACCCGATATTGGCCATGATCCACTCGGCGCTCGAGGCGGGTAGCGGTGCGCCCGTCACCCCGACCATGCGCAGGGTCGAGAGGTCGTGGTCGGCTGCCGGCACGAGCCCCGCCTTGATGCACGCCTGCAGATAGGCCGGGCCGGTCCCGAACTGGGTGACCTGCTCGGCGGCGCACAGCTCCCACATCCGGTCGGGGGTGTGGACGGTGGCCGACCCGTCATACAGGATGATCGTCGCGCCCGCGAGCAGGCCGCCGACGAGGTAGTTCCACATCATCCAGTTGGTGCTGGTGTACCACAGGAAGCGCGACCCGGGCCCGATGCCCGAGTGCAGGCCAATGGCGACGAGGTGCTCCAGGACGACGCCGAGGTGGCCGTGGACGATGCCCTTCGGCAGCCCGGTCGTCCCCGACGAGAAGAGCACCCACAGTGGATGCTCGGCGGGCACCTGTTCGGTCGCCACCTCGGTCGCCAATGCCGTCGCCGACGCGGCGGGTTCGGAGGCACCGGCCACGGCATCCGCCCAGGCCACCGCGCGGACCCCCGCCCGCAGCCCGTCGATCTCGCCGTCGCCGACGAGGACGACCGTCTCGACGTCGCCGAACGCCTCCACCAGATCGCGAATCGCACCACGCCGGTCGTGATCCTTGCCGTTGAAGCGCGTAGCCGTCGCGGCGACGAGGACGCGCGGTCCCAACTGGCCGAGCCGGTCGACGGCCGCTCCCACGGCATAGTCGAGGCCGCACGCGGCCCAGGTCGCCCCCACCGACGCCGCGCCGAGAAAGGCGACGACCGCCTCGGGGACATTGCCGACATACCCGACGACCCGGTCACCGGGGCGCACCCCGGCCGATCGCAGGAAGTGCGCCAACCCGGAGACCTCCCGCGCGAGGTCCGCCCACCCCATGGTGCGCCGCGCACCGTCCTCCGTCACCGCGACCAGGGCCTCGCCGGGGCGATCCCGCCACCGCAGGACCTGATCGGCATAGTTGCCCCGCGCGCCGGCGAACCAGCGGGCTCCGGGCATCGCCTCCCCCGACACCACCTGGTCGTATGCCGTGGACGCCCGCACGTCGTAGAACGCCCACACCGCCTCCCAGAAGTCGCCGACCTTCGTTGTCGACCACCGCCATAGGGCCCAGAAGTCGGGCATGGGCTGCCCGGTGCGTTCGGCGACGAACGCGGTGAACCGGTCCAGATCGCTGCCGGCGAACTCCGCTCCCGGCGTCCAGAGTGGGGCCGGGCCTCCCGGGGCCTGGGTGGTTGACGCCCGGGTATCGGACGCCTGTGTATCTGACGCCTGGGTGTCGGACGATTGGGTGTCGGACGCCTGCGCGTCGGACGGCTGAGCATCTGCGGGGTGGGGCGAATCGGTCACGTTACATCTCCCTGCGGACACCGCGCGTTCGACGCGGAGTGGGTGACGGGAGCGGCGGTGCTCCCCTGTCAGCAGGTTATCGCCCGGCGCCGACGGGCCACCTCGTCCCCCCGTGGAGGCGGGGGGCCTCCAGTCAGTCCGGTGCTCCGGGCGCCAGGAAGTCGGCGACAAGACGGCTGAAAGCAGCGGCATGCTCGATCTGCGTCCAGTGCCCGCATCGGCCGAAGAGGTGCGCTCGGCTGTCGTCGATCCAGTCCAGCAGCGTCAGGGTGGTCGAGAGGGGGATTACCTTGTCGTCCCGCCCGTGGACCAGCAGCGTCGGATGCCGTATGCCGCGCACCTCCTCCTCGGAATGCGCCATCGCGTCGACCCAGCGCTGGCGGGGCGCGGGGAACATCCGCGCGAAGGCGACCTGGGCACCGGGGCGGATGCTCGCGGCATACCGCATCGCCACGAGGTCGTCGGTGACCAAACTCGTGTCGTAGGCGAAGGTCTCGCGCATGAGGCGCCCCATCGTCTCGATCGACGGCTCGTACCCCCAGACCGCGTCGAGGCCCTCGGTCAACGTGAACGGCACCCCGACGCTGCCCATGAGGACGAGCCGGTCCACCCGCTCGGGATGGGCAATCGCCAGGGCGAGCGCCATGGAACCGCCGAAGGAGTTCCCCACGACGCTGACGCGCTCCACCTCCAGGGCGTCGAGCACGGCGACGACCTGCCGCAGCCAGAGGTCCCGGGTGAACTCGACGTCATCGGGGACCGCGGTATAGCCGAACCCGGCCAGGTCGGGAGCGATGAGCCGGAACCGGGGCGCGAGATGCTGGATCGGCAACCGCCAGTTGGCCCACGCGCTCACCCCCGGCCCCGAGCCGTGCAGGAGCAGCACGGGCGGACCGGATCCGAGGTCCTGGCAGTTCGTCGTGAATCCCATAGTCGGAATCGACCGGCCGATCTCCGGATTCGCCGTCGTCATCGGTCCTCCTGGTCCTGGCCCCGCGGCCCCCGCGGGCCGGCGTGGAGGGGTATGCCGCACGACCAGTGTCGGGCGGCCTCCGCACCGGGGAACGGCGGTTCCGTCCTCGCGAACGACACCGCGAGCGACGGCGAACGACGGCGAACGACCGCGAACGGTGCCGGCGGGGCGACCCCGCGCCATACGCTGGGCGGCATGGACCGGATGGACGAATCCCGCGAACCCCTCGTGCGGCTCGCCGACGGCACCGTCAAACAGGTAAACCCGTTCTCCGGCACCGAGGTCTGGACCGTCCCGGGTCGCGCCCACCGCCCGATCCCCTCGCCGGTCGCCGACGTGCGGGCACTCGGCCCGGACGAGGCGCGGCGGCGCTGCGCATTCTGCGAGGAGCGCTACCTCGAGACGACGCCGGAGAGCGGCCGGTGGATCCGGTCCGAGGCGGGATGGCGGTATGCCGAGGGCCTCACCCTCGAGGAAGTCCTCGCCGCCCCGGCGGAGTTCCGGCGCGTGCCCAATCTTTTCGAGATCTTGTCCTTCGACTTCTGGCACCTCAATTACGGCTTCACCGGCAGCCCGGCCGCGCGGGCGCACCAAGCGATCTATCTCGGCACCGACACCGGCCGCAAGCACGTCGTCGATCTCGCCCGGACCAAGCTTCGGGCGATGGACGTCCGCGAGCGCGACCTCCCCTCGACGCTGGAGGAGTTGCACGCCGACGATCCGGCGATCCTCGGCAGCTTCTTCTCCGGCAGCCACGATGTCGTCATCGCGCGCCGCCACTACGTCCCGAATGCCAACCACACCGACCAACTCGCCTCCGCCGGCACCCTGACCCGGGACGAGCACGCGGCATTCATCCGGGCGACCATCAGCAGCGCGCAGGCCCTGGTGACCGGGAACCCGCACGCGCGCTATGTGTCGATCTTCCAGAACTGGCTCCAGGCCGCCGGGGCCTCCTTCGAACATCTGCACAAGCAGATCGTCGGGATCGACACGATCGGGGCACGCACCCGCGCGGAGTTCGAGCGGCTGCGGGAGGACCCGCTGCTCTACCAGCGGTGGGGGCCCGACTTCGCCCGCCAACACGGCCTCCTCATCGCCGAGAATGCCTATGCGGTCGCCTTCGCCGGCGTCGGCCACCGCTTCCCGGGCGTCGACATCTTCACGAAGGTCAACGGGGTCCCCTGGGAACTCCCGCCCGAGGTGATCCAGGACTGGTCGGACCTCCTGCACGCCTGCCACGCCGCGACGGGCCCGCTCGTGCCCAGCAACGAGGAGTGGCATTACCAGCCGCACTCGATGCCCGGCGTGGTCGCGCCCCTGCGGGCCGTCCTGAAATGGCGGATCAACACCCCCGCGGGGTTCGAGGGCGGGACGAATGTCTTCATCAACACCCTGGACCCCTGGGCCGTGGCGGAACGCGTCAAGGGACGGCTTCGCGAGGTGCGCGCCAGCGGCGTTCTGGGCGAACTCACTCTCGGCTGATCCGCCCGTCCCCGCCGCGCGGGTCCGACAGGAGGCACGGATGCCGGTCAGCGCGCAGCCGGCGGGTTGCTGGACGGGTCGCCCAGCGGCTGCGCCAGCGCGGGGAGATCGCTCAGGCCACGCAGGAGATCGTTGAGGTGGGTGCACGTCGAGGGTCCGAAGAAGTCCAGGGACACGCTGTCGCGCAGTGCGGCGAGCGGCCGGCCGACCACGCGCTGGGCGGACAGCGCACCCAGGGGGCATTCGAGATGCGGGAGGACGTGCGCCGTCGCCTCGATCGTGGCGACCCGGCCGTCTCGGGCAGACAACCGGGCGGAGTACTCGTGGAGGACCCGCTCGATTCCGTCGGGATCGACGAAGGTATCGCGGAAGCCCACGTCCGCCGCCAGGTCGCCCGATTCGTCGAACCAGACGTCGAGGCGGCGAGCCCGGCGCATTCCGTTGGGCGGCAACGCCGGTGCCGTATGCCGACCGGCTGGGTCCGCGGCATACCTCCGGGGTGCGACGGGGTTCCACTGCGGTGGCGGCGGCCGCCCCTCCTCCTCCAGCCTCCGGACGGCATCGCTCTCCGCCGCCCACCCGACGCACACGTCGATCCGCCGGGTGACCGGGGGCAGGCTCCCCTGCACGACCACCTTCCGGCGGGTGAACCCGCTGATGACCATGCCGCCGGAGACATCGTCGAGGAGCAGCAATAGCGGCGAGCCCGCGTCATACTCCGCGGGCAAGGCGCGCCAGACGGCGGTCCGGAAGCCAGCGGCGACGCTTCGTCCGCGCAGTGCGGCCAGGGCGGGTCCGTGCGGGTGCGCCGAGAGCGTCGCAACGGTGCGCTCGGCGTCGACCGTCAGACGCAGCAGACCCGAACCGGTGACGCGTGCGCTGCCGTCGGTGCCGGTATGGAGGTCCCGCGCAACCCCCCGCACGGCGAGGCTCCCGTCAGGGGCGGGCACGAGGTCGAGGCTGGAGGTGCGCCGGACCGATCCGGGGCGGCGGGCCGGAGCCGCATTCGTGGGTCCGGCGAGGGCAGGAGCGCCGGCGACCTGTATGGGGGCAGGGACCTCGGCGGTCATCGCGCGGCTCGCAATGTGTCGTGGGGCGGTGTGTCGAGGGGCGGTGTGTCCTGGGCAACGCCGCGCCCCGGAACAGTCGTCCCGGCGGCGCGGTTGCCCATGAGTATGCCGAGCCTCACCACGCCCGCGTCCGCCCGCCCCACCGTCGTCATCGTCGGATCCGGCTTCGGCGGGCTCTTCGCCGCCCGGGCGCTGGCCAGGGCGGATGTCGACGTCGTCCTCATCGCCAAGACGTCCCACCACCTCTTCCAGCCGCTGCTCTATCAGGTCGCCACGGGCATTCTGTCGCAAGGAGAGATCGCGCCATCGACCCGCGAGGTCCTCTCCGGCCAGAAGAACGCCACCGTCGTCCTCGGCGAGGTCACCGGAATCGACCTGGCAACCCGGACCGTGACCGCCGCGATGATCGGCCGGGACGAGGGCTTCCACCAGCGCTATGACCACCTCATCGTCGCCGCCGGGGCCGCCCAGTCGTGGTTCGGCCACGATGAGTTCGCCGAGCACGCGCCCGGGATGAAGTCGATCGACGACGCCCTGGAGTTGCGCGGCCGGATCTTCGGGGCCTACGAGTTCGCCGAGGTGGCTGCCAAGGAGGGCCGCCTGGACGAGGTTGCCGACCTGATGACCTTCGTCGTCGTCGGCGCCGGGCCGACCGGGGTCGAGATGGCGGGTCAGCTCGTCGAGTTGTCGAAGCGGACGCTGCGCCACGACTTCCGCTACATCAAGCCTGGCGATGCCCGGATCGTTCTGCTCGATGCGGCGCCCGCCGTCCTCGGCAGCTTCCACCCCACCCTGCAGGAGAAGACGAAGGCGGCGCTGGAAAAGATGGGCGTCGAGGTTCGCCTCGGCGCCATGGTCACCGGGGTCGACGAGCGCGGGCTCACCGTGCGGACGACCGGCAGCGATGGCACCGCTCACGAGGAGCGCATCGGCGCGGTGACCAAGGTGTGGGCCGCGGGCGTCGCCGCGAGCCCGCTCGCCCGGGTGCTGGCCGATCAGGTCGGCGTCGAGGTCGACCGCGCGGGACGCATCCCGGTGCAGCCGGACCTGACCCTTCCCGGCCACCCCGAGGTCCACGTCATCGGCGACATGGCCGCGCTCGACCACCTTCCGGGGGTCGCCCAGGTCGCTATCCAGGGCGCGCGACACAGCGCCAAGGAGATCCGCCGGGCCCTGGCCGGGGAGCCGACCGGGCAGCGGTTCACCTATGTCGACAAGGGCAGTATGGCGACGATCTCGCGTTTCCGGGCCATCGCCGAGATCGGCCGGCTGCGCCTGACCGGGTTCGTCGCCTGGCTGGCCTGGCTGGCGGTCCACCTCGTCTACATCATCGGGTTCAAGTCCCGGCTGACGACCCTGATCAGCTGGTTCGTCAGCTTCGTCGGTCGCGGCCGGGCCGAGCGGACGATCACCCGCCAGCAGGTCTACGGCCGGCTGGCACTGGAACGGCTGGCCGACCTCGACGACCGGCCCGACGACCGGCCCGACGACCGGCGCGACGAGCTGAGCGCCTGACCCGGAACACGGCACCCCTCGACGCCCGACCCGGAGCACCACACGCCTCAGCGTCTGAGCCTCGACGCCCGAGCCTCACTGCCGACCCCAGCGCCGGGCGCGTCGGGACGGAGGATTCGCCCGGCGAAACCGGGACGGGCCTACGGTGGGGAGCACACGGCATACGACCAAGGAGGCGCCATGTCCGAGCGCACACCGGGAAGCCCGCTCCCCCGCCCCGCGGCGACCCTCGTCGCCGAGGCCGAGGCCGTCGTCGTGACGATCCCGGTCCCGGCCGCCCGCGCCCTCTTGGACGATCCAGGGGTGCTCTTCGTCGACATCCGCGACCCGCGCGAGCTCGAGCGTGACGGCACGCTCCCCGGTGCGTTCCCGGCCCCGCGCGGAATGCTCGAGTTCTGGATCGACCCGCAAAGCCCGTACTACAAGCCCGCGCTCGACGACGGCCGCACGCTCGTCCTCTATTGCGGGGGCGCGTGGCGCTCGGCCCTCGCGGCCCGGACCCTGACCGAGATGGGCCGCACCGATGTCGCCCACCTCGAGGGTGGGTTCGCGGCGTGGAAGGCGGCCGGTATGCCGATCGTCCCCCACTCTCCCCGCCCCCATTCTCCGCGCCCCCGCACCACCGGCTGAGCCCTCGCGCGGACGTATGCCGTGGCCACCCTCGCGCTGATGCTCCTCGCCGCGCTCATCATCGGCTACTCCAAGACCGCCCTCGGTGGGCTGGCGGTGCTGAGCGTGGCGATCTTCGCCGACATCCTCCCAGCCAAGGAGTCGACCGCGGCGATCCTCGTCCTCCTCATCGTCGGTGACGTCATCGCCTGCTGGCACTATCGCCGGGACGCGGACTGGGCCCTGGTGCGCCGCCTGATGCCCGCCGTCCTCGTCGGGATCGCCCTCGGCACGGTCTTCCTCCGGCTGGTCGACGACACCGTCCTCAAGCGGTCGATCGCGGTCGTCATCCTCGGCCTGGTCGGGCTCCAACTCGTGCTCAAGGTCCGCCGCGTTCCGGTGGCCACCGACGCCCACGAGCATCCCGTTGCCGCCTGGGCGGCCGGATCGGCGGCCGGGTTCACGACGATGACGGCCAATGCGGCCGGTGCCGTCATGACGCTCTATCTCTCCGCCGCCGGCATCGACAAGCGGCGCTTCGTCGGGACGAACGCGTGGTTCTTCCTCATCGTCAACCTCGCGAAGCTGCCGTTTTCGATCGGGCTCGGCCT
Organism: Nostocoides sp.; assembly: GCA_016702415.1. Lineage (GTDB taxonomy): Bacteria > Actinomycetota > Actinomycetes > Actinomycetales > Dermatophilaceae > Nostocoides_A. The sequence continues at coordinate 621,048 of JADJEA010000001.1, read as the reverse complement.
CCTGCACTGGAGCGATGTCGGCCGGGCGGGGTTGCTCACCCCGGCGATCCTCCTCGGCGCCTGGGTCGGGTACCGCAGCATCAAGGCGATGAGCCAGGGCACCTTCGACATCGCCGTCCTGCTCGCCTCCGCCGTCGCCGGCGTCGGGCTCCTCCTGCGCTCCTGACGCGGACCTGGCCCGGATCGGCGAATCGGTTCGCCGGGCAGCCTCGTCGTCAATACGATGCGGACCATGTCCCGGATCTGCCCATGTTGAGCCAGATCGAGAAGGCCGAGCGCCTCCGCGCCCTCCACCTCGACCCCCATCTCCTGGTGCTCGTCAACGTTTGGGATGTCGCCTCGGCGCAGGCCGTCGCCCGGGTCGCCGGGTGCACGGCGATCGCCACCGCCTCCGCCGCGGTCGCTGCCGCCCACGGGTATGCCGATGGCGAGCAGATCCCGCCCGACCTCGTCTTCGACTCCCTCCGCCGGATCTGCGCCGCCGTCGACCTCCCGGTCACCGCCGACCTCGAGCGGGGGTATGCCGATCCCCCCGACACGATCGCCCAGGCCCTCGACGCCGGCGCCGTCGGCTACACCCTCGAGGACGCGATGTGCCCGGTCGCCGAGATGACCGACCGCATCGCCGCCGCGGTCGCGGTGGGGGGAGCCCGCGGCATACCCGCCGTCCTGAACGCGCGCACCGATGTCTATCTCGCGCACCGGGAGTGGCCGGAGGAGCGCAGGTATGCCGAGGCTCGCCACCGCGGCCTGGCCTATCTCGAGGCGGGGGCCGATTGCGTGTTCGTGCCCGGCCTCACTGCGGGGGCCAGCATCCGAGGGCTCGTCGACGCCTTCGGGCGCGGCCGCCTGAGCCTGATCACCGCCGTGGGGTTGCCCGACTACGACGTCCTGCGCCAGTGGGGGGTCGCCCGGGTCTCCCACGGCCCGTATCCGCACCGGCAGGCGATGGCTGCCCTGGCCACCTATGCCGCCCATCAGCTCGACCAGCCCTGATCAGCCCTGATCGCCCCTGAACCGATCGACCCTGACCCGATCGACCCTGAACGGATCGACCCTGAACCGATCGTCCCTACCCGATCGATCCCGGCCTGATCGGCCTTGATCGGGCGGTGGCTGGCCTTAGCCCCGCGCGGCCGGCTTGACGAACGGGAAGGTCAGGACGGAGCGGATCGAGGTATTCGTCAGGAGCATGACGAGCCGGTCGATCCCGACCCCGAGCCCGCCCGTGGGCGGCATCCCCGTCTCCAGGGCGACGAGGAAGTCCTCGTCGACCTCCATCGCCTCCAGATCGCCCGCCGCCGCCTTGAGCGACTGGGCGGTCAGGCGCCGGCGCTGGTCGATCGGATCGGTCAGCTCGGTATAGGCGGTCGCGACCTCCATGCCGGCGATCACCAGGTCCCACCGCTCGACGAGGCCGGGCTTGCCGCGATGCGGCCGGGTCAGCGGGGAGGTCTCGACCGGGAAGTCGACATAGAACGTCGGGGCGAGGGTCGCGGGCTCGACGATCTCGGCATACAACTCCTCGATGAGGGCGCCCGGGCCCATGTCGTCGCGGACGGCGATCCCGTGCGTGCGGGCCAGTTCCAGGAGGAGGTCGATGTCGCTGTCCAGGGTGATCTCGCGGCCGACCGCCCTGCTGACGGCCTCGAGGACCGGGACGACGGCGAACTCCCCGTCGAGCTCCATCCAGGGGACCCCGTCCAGGCCGGTGCGGACCCGGTCCGGGCCCGGGAGCGGCAGACGGGGCGCGCCGTGGACGGACGTCGCGGCGGCGGTGACCAGCGCCTCGGTGAGGCGGCGCATGGCGGTGTAATCGGCATACGGCTGGTAGACCTCGAGGGAGGTGAACTCGGGATTGTGCGTCGCGTCGGCGCCCTCGTTGCGGAAGTTGCGGCCGAGTTCGTAGATCGGGCCCATGCCGGCGACGAGGAGGCGCTTGAGATAGAGCTCGGGGGCGATCCGGAGGGAAAGATCGAGGCCGTAGGCGTTGATATACGTCGTGAACGGCCGGGCCGTGGCACCGCCGTGGATCGTATGCAGCATCGGCGTCTCGACCTCGGTGAACCCCGCCGCATCGAGCGTGGACCGCACGGCGCGGACGACCTGGGAGCGCTGGCGTAGCAGGGTGACCTGGCCCGGGTGGACCAGCAGGTCGGTCGAGCGCTGCCGCAGCCGCGCCTCCGGGTCCTCGAAACTGTCGAAGGGGATCGGGTGCAACGACTTCGCCTCGATCGCCCACCGGTCGGCGAGGAGGCTGAGGGTCCCGGTCCGTGACGGCCCGGGCCGGCCGTCCACCCGCAGCAGGTCGCCGCGGTCGACCAGGCGGGCAAAGGAGCGCAGCCGCTCTCGCGTGAGCGTGGCCGCGTCGAGGAGTACCTGGAGACTGCGCCCTCCGTCGGTGAGCGTGACGAAGACGACGCCCCCGTGGTCGCGCACCCGACGGACCCGCCCCACCACGCCGAGGTATGCCGATTCCGCCCACTCGGCGGGCACCTCACCCAAGGGCGTGGGCGCCGCGCCCGTCGCGGGGGGATAGGGGTCGATGCCGCCGCTTTCCAAGGCGGCGAGATGGGCAAGCCGGTGCCGGGTCTGGTCGGAGCGCCGCGGGCCGACCTCGTCGACAGCGGCGACGGGCACGATGGCGATCGCTTGGACCTCGGCGAGCTCCGCCGGGGTCAGGGCGCTGCGCCCCGAACCGGAGAAGCGCGCCAGGGGCGGGGCCGGGAGGAAGCCCTCGGCCGACGCGGAGGCGATCGCCGCGTGCGGCAGCGACATGACGTCCTGGTAGCAGAGGAACCGGGGGTACCACTGCGGCTCGAACTTCGCGTTCGAGCGATAGAGCCGCTCCAGTTGCCAGAAGCGGTCGAAGAACCCCAGGACGGAGGCATTGAATCGGGTGATCGACCCGGCCCCGACGCGCGTGGCGTCGGCGAAGACCGACCGGAACATGCAGAAGTTGAGAGATACCCGACGAATGCCGACGGTGGGGGCGGCGGCCATGACCTCCGAGACGAGAAACTCGGTGACGCCATTCGGGGCGTCGGGGGCGCGGCGCATGAGGTCGAGGGAGATCCCGGTCCGCCCCCAGGGGACGAACGAGAGCAGGCCGGCCAGATGCCCCTGCGGGTCACGGGCAGTGGCGAACAGGATGCGTCCGTCGGCGGGATCGGCCTCGCGGTTGAGGGCCATCGAGAACCCGCGCTCGGGCTCGTCGCCACGCCACGCCTCGGCCTTCTCGAGGATCTCGTGGAGTTCCGCGCAGGTCAGGTCCTCCTGGCGGTGGAGCGTGACGACCAGCCCGGCGCGTGCGGCCCGCTGCGCGGCATGCCGGACCGGGGTCATCGACGCCCGCCGCAGGTCGAATCGGGCGGGGTCGAGGATCGCCTCGTCGCCCATGGCGAGGACGGAGAGGCCAGCCGCGGCATACGCCTTCGCGCCCGCCTCGCTGGCGCTGAGGACAGTCGGGAGCCAGCCGTACTCCCGCGCCTCGGCGAGCCACAGCTCGATGGCCGACCCCAGCTCTCCCGACGCCCGATCGGGTCGCCGGACGCGAGCGAGACCCCCGCCATGACCCGATAGAGAACCACCGCCTGCTCGTCCTTGGCGAACATCGAGTCCTTGTCCCGGCGGGTCGCGAAATACCCCAGGGAGTCGGTGTCGCCGTATGCCGCGAGCAACCTCCGGATGCGCACCTCACGTCCCCCGGACCACCGCGTGCGATGCCGGGCCGACCCGAGGAAGAGGGCGACGGAGGCGATGATCGTCACGCTGAGCAGGAGCGCGGTGACATCGAGCAACCAGCCCGGCACCGCGGCGAAGCGCCCATGCCGCACCGAGTCGGGATCGCCGAGGGCGGCCAGGACGGCCACGACGAGTCCGCGGGGGGTCACATTCCTGTGGACGACCTTCAGGCACATCCACGTGATCGCCAGGGTGACGCCGCCGCCGACCACGGCGGCGAGGACCGCGCGCCACCAGGACCCCGGCACCAGACGGCCCGGGAAGGCCGACCGGATATGCCAGAGCCACCACAAGGCTCCCGCGCTCACCGCGAGGGAGACGATGTCGAGGACCCGGCCGATATCCGTGTGCGCCGCCCACGGGACCAGGATCGGGATGCGCGCGAAGTGGAGCAGGGCGATGATGCCGAGGAATGCGGCATACACCTGGAAGAGGGCGACCAGCCACAGGGCGAACCGCTTGCGCCCCATGAGGGCCCGGGTGACCAGGGCGAGGACGACCACCGACACCCAGCTCCGGGCGACGGGCACGTTGAGCAGCCCGAAGGTCGATTCGACGAGGGTCGGTCGGCGCTCCGCCCCGCGCAACAGCAGCGTCATGAACAGCGAGGTCAGCGTGGCCAACCCGTAGGTCGTCGTCAGGATGCGCGTCCCCCGCAGCACCCGGCGCTCGGCGTGCCGGTTGTCACCCGTCCCTCGTCCACTCACGCTTCCTGAATATGCCAGGTTCCTGCGCGGTCCCTGGGAGGGACCCGGACGTAGGCGGTATGCCGTGTGCTCACCCGATCCGGATCGGGATGCGCCGGCGTCCGAAGTCGCCGGCACCGGCGGGGTCGAATCGGCCGGGAAGAATCGTCCCGCACCGCGGGCATGCCCCGGCGGCCGTGAGGCGGTAGGCGCGCACGAGGTAGCGATCGCGCTCGATGAGCGGCATACCGCATCCGGCGCAGCTGGTGACCTCGCCGTCGGGGTGGGCGACATTGCCGGTGTAGACGTGGTGGAGGCCGGCCTCCAGGGCGAGATCGCGGGCCCGCACGAGGGTCGCCAAGGGGGTGGGCGGGACCTCGCGCATGCGGTGGTCGGGGTGGAAGGCGCTCAGGTGATGTGGGATGTCGGGGCCGAGCTCGGCCACCACCCAGCCGAACATGGCCCGCAGTTCGGCGTCGGAGTCGTTGCGGCCGGGGATCAGGAGGGTGGTCAACTCGGTCCAGACCGGCGTCTCGTGGACGAGATGGACGAGGGTGTCCAGGACGACCCGCAGGCGACCCCCGGTGACCGTGGCGTAGAACTCCTCGGTGAACGCCTTGAGGTCGACATTGGCCGCGTCCATCGCCGCGAAGAAGTCCGTTCGCGCGGCGCCCTGGACGTACCCCGCGGTGACGGCGATATTGAGCAGGCCCCGGGCGCGGCAGGCGGCGGCGACAGCGACGGCATACTCGGTGAAAATCACCGGATCGTTGTAGGTGTAGGCCACGCTGCGGCAGCCCCAGTCGGCCGCCGCGTGGGCGATGGCCTCGGGTGCGGCGGCGTCCGTGAGCCGGTCCTGCTCGCGGGACGTCGAGATGTCCCAGTTCTGGCAGAACCGGCAGCCGAGATTGCACCCGGCCGTCCCGAACGACAGGACGCTGGTGCCGGGCAGGACGTGCGCGAGGGGCTTCTTCTCGATCGGGTCGATGCAGAATCCGGACGAGCGGCCGTAGGTCGTCAGGATCAACTCCTCGCGCTCCCGGGCGCGGACGAAGCAGAAGCCGCGCTGGCCGTCGTGGAGTCGACATTCCCGGGGGCACAGGTCGCACTGGATCCGGCCGTCCCCCAGGGTGTGCCAGTATGCCGCGCGCCTCCCCCGCGCGTCCGTCACCGGAGCCGGTCCTGGTGCGTGGCGTGGGGGCCGGTGGGGGGGGGCCGGTGGCGTGGGGGCCGGTGGCGTGGGGAGCGGTCTCGTGGAACTCGGTCACCCGGTAGCGGCTCAGTGTCAGGGCCGCATCCCAGTAATCCGCGGGGAGGCCGGCCTTGGTCTTGAGGTGGGCGAGGAAGTCCCGCGGGTCGGGCAGGGTCTCCCAGACCTGCGGGAGGAAGGTCGCGCGCCGCCCGCGCAGCTCCAGGACGACCCCGTCGACGCCCGGCAACAGGCGGGCGCAGGCATCCGCCTCCCCCGCGACCGGGAACGGCTGCGGCGGCGAGAGGACGGAGACCTCAATGGCCAGGGCGGGAAGGTCGGCCGCGGCGACCGGCGGGAAGCGCCGGTCGCGGGTCGCGGCGGCGACGGCGTTCGTCGTCACGTCGGCGCGCAGCGACCGGCGTGCCTCCAAGCTGCCGATGCACCCGCGCAGCCGTCCCGCCGCCGTCAGGGTGACGAAGCATGCGCCCGGCGCGTCCAGCCAGGCATCAGCGCCGTGGGGATCCAGCCAGGGCTCAGCGACGTGGGCGTCGCCTCCCGTGATCCCGAGGTGAGCGCCTCCCGTGATCCCGAGGTGAGCGACGATGGACCGGCGGGCGAGGCCGAGCAGGACCGGCCCCGCGTCGGGAGGCACGGGCGGCGGCCCAGTCACCCCATCAGGCACCTCCTCAGCCGGTCGGGGGCTCGTGGAACGCCACCGCGGCATAGCCCACCACCCTTCTCCGGTCGCGGGCAGTGTCGCCCGAGGTGCACCGGTGCAGCAGGTCCGGCCACAGCCCACGGGCGCGAGCGGTGACGAGGAGCCCGTTGACCGGTGTGGCGCCACAGGCGTCCTCGTGCGTGATCGGGCCGTCGAGGGCGAGCAGCCGCGCGACCGTGTCCTCGTCGCGGAGGGTGGCCTCGGCATACGGAAGGTAGTGGGAGAGATCGGAACTGACGACGACAACCGTCTCGGGACCACCCCAGAGGGCGTCGATCACCGCAGAGACGACGGGCGGCGCGGCCCGTCCGACAGCGAGCGGGACGACCTCGACATCGCCGAGGACCCACTGGAGGAACGGGAGGTGGACCTCGAGCGAATGCTCCTGCGCGTGGACGTCGGGCCGATCGACGACCTGCGGCAGGGACGCGCGCACGGCCGGATCGATCTCGGCGATCCGCACCAGACCGAGCGGGGTGGCGAAGGCGTGGGCGGCCGGGAGGGCGAGCCCGTCGACGGCGACCCGGTGGGTGGGACCGAGGAGGACGACCCGGGTGAGCCGGCCGCGGGCGGGAAGGAGAGCGGCATACCCTCTGGCGGCGGTGGACCCGGAGTAGACATAGCCGGCGTGCGGGAGGACCAGGGCCTTGGGCACTGGGCCGGGGGGACTCAGGTGGGTTCGCGCGTCGGCGAGCAACTCCCCCACCACGGACGCCAGTGTGTCCCGGTCGGCGGGATAGAACGCGCCGGCAACCGCCGGCGGGCGGACCTGCTGCACCACTCCAGTGTCGCCCCACCTCCTCCTGGAGGCCAGTGCGGGACCAAGATGATGTCGTGCGCAACTCATGGTCCGGTCAGAGCCTGCCCCACCCGCCCGGGCGGCGACGCATCGTCGGGGACATCCGCAAGGACTCCAACCCGATGACGCCGGTCCAAAACCTCATGGCCCGGCTCGATGAGGTGCCACCCTTGTTCGAGCTCAAGGCCTATCGGGAGCGCTTCGTCTTCGTCCATAACGCGGCTCTGTGTGCGCAGGTCAGCGACGATGCCACCTTCGAGAAGGCCCTCGCGCCGTCCGTGCTGGCGCTGCGGGTGTTCGCCGCGGGCGGGCTCTTCACGGCCTATACGGACGAGCCCAACTGGAGCCTCGCCCACGACCTCCTCGCGCCCGCGTTCACCAAGCCGGCGATGCGGGAGTATCACGACACGATGAACGAGGTCGCCGACGACCTTCTCGGGAAGTGGGCGGCGGCGCAGGATCCCGTCGACGTCGCCGGCGACCTGACCCGGATGACGCTGGAGACGATCGGGCGCACCGCGTTCGGCCATAGCTTTGGAGCCTTCGAGACCAGCGACACCGATCCGTATGTCGTGGCGATGGTCGACTCCCTCAAGCACGCCTCCCTCGACTCCGCCCTCCAGACCCTCCCGATGGGTCGGGCGATCACCGCCTGGCACAACCGCCGCGCCGCCGACATCAGCCGTCGCCTCGACGCCGTTGTCGACCCCATCATCACCGCCCGACTCGCCCTGGGACCACGACCGGGAGGCCGGGAGGATCTCCTCGGCCGGATGCTGCATACGGCCCACGAGCGCTCCGGCGCCCGCCTCGACGTCGACAACATCCGGGTCCAGATCCTCACCTTTCTCACCGCCGGCCACGAGACCACCTCGGGGGCCCTCTCCTTCGCCCTGTGGTACCTCAGCCACGATCCCGAGGTCATGGCGCGGGCCCAGGCCGAGACCGATGCGATCCTCGGCCCCGACCCCGAAGTCCGGCCGAGCTTCGAGCAGGTCCCGAAGTTCCGCTACCTGCGCCGGGTCCTCGACGAAACCCTGCGCCTGTGGCCCACCGCGCCCGGTTTCGCCCGCTCCCCGCGCTGGCCGACCACGGTCGGGGGCTTTGCGATGCTGCCCCAGGACTGGCTGATCGTCTTCCTCCCCGGCGTGCACCGCGATAAGGCCGTCTGGGGTCCGTATGCCGACCGCTTCGACCCCGACAACTTCCTCCCCGAGCGGGTCCGCGCCCGCCCGGCCTATAGCTACCTCCCGTTCGGGGCGGGGGTGCGCGCGTGCATCGGGCGGCAGTTCGCGATCCACGAAGCCGTCCTGGTGCTCGCGCGACTGCTGCACCGGTTCGACCTGACGGCGGATCCGGCATACGACCTGGTGGTGACGGAGCGGTTGACGCTCATGCCGAAGCGATTCACCCTGGAGCCACGCGCCCGCGCGATCGTCGCGCGCTGAGCGTCGGCGAGCGGGCCCGGCCGCGCCCAGGCATACTCGGGCCTGGTAACTCAAGACGGCTGGTCCTTGAATAAGCCCGTCCTTCAAAGGAGGGACTCGCCCGCGTGGACCGGCGTTGGTTTGGATGGTCGTGTCGGCACCGGGCGTTCGTGTCGGCACCAGGCGCGGCGCGGACCGCGGGGCGAGAAGGCGAGATGGTGAGCGGCGACCTGATCCGGCTGGCAGCCGTGGACGACCATCCGCTTGTGGTCGAGGGCCTCGCAGCCATCCTCACGCGCACCGCGCCGGACATCCGATGGCTCGGCGCCGCGCGCAACCTGGCCGGTCTGCGGGACCTGGTGATGTCGACCACCCCACCGCCTGACATCGTGCTCTACGACCTCCACCTCCACGACGAGTCCAAGGCTGCGGACGGCATCGACTGGCTGGCCGGACGTGGCATTCGCTCGGTCGTCCTGACGTCGGAGATCCGCCCCGTCCCCATCCGCGATGCCGTGATCGCCGGGGCGCTCGGGGTCATCCTCAAGTCCGACGAGACCCATCGCATCGTCGAGGTGATCCGACAGGCCTATTCCGGCGATTTCGCGGTCTCGAGCGAGTTGGCGTACCTGCTCGTGAACGACCAGCGGATGACCCCGCACCTGGCCCCCCGCGAGCGCGAAGCCCTCGAACTCCTGGCCAGCGGGTTGCCCCGCAAGACGATCGGCCGACGAATGGACCCGCCCGTGGCCATGTCGACCGTCGTCACCTACTTCAACCGGATCTGTGAGAAGTACCGCGACCTCGGACGGGACGTCCACACCCCGCAGGACGCCCTCCGCGCGGCGGCGCAGGACGGCTACCTCGACGCCCCCGATCCCCAACGCGACCTCTGACACCAGCCGGCGTCTGACGCAAGACCGCTTCTGACGCAAGACGGCTGACACCACTCGGTCCCGAACTCGGACCGACCTGCGCGCCGCCGATCGGCCGGTGATCGACCGGTGACGCGGTCTTCGGCCCCCACCCTCGCACGAACGTCGATGGCGGCCAGGCACATGGGTTGCCCAACCCATTGACAATTGCGCCTCCGACAATCCCTTGAACTGCCACAACATCGCATTCTTTGCCTCAATGGGTTGGTCAACCCATTGACACGGAAAATTCCCGTTCAGACACCCAAAAGCCGCCGCGCATGGGTTGGCCAACCCATTTTCTTAATCGCTGCTCCGAATCAAGCTGGAAACAGCCCGGAAATCCCGGGGGCGAAAGTGAAGGGAGCGGACAATGCACTGGTTCGGCTGGATCATCTTCCTCGGCTGAGGCCGACGGAGCAGGACAAGGACTGGGGCGGATGACAATCCGCCCCAGTCTCATGTCAGCGCCAGCGCCAATGCAGCCCGTAGGTCAACCCCAGTTGAGGGGAGGGGAACGACGCCGTGACGCAGCCGTTCTCGTCCGGCACGACCAGCCGGTCGGTGGCGGCGGGTGATTCGTCTGCCAACCGCACCGGCACGACCCCGTCATGGCACCAGACCTGGCTGGGAGGCTCGTCGAGAGGGAAATGGACGGTCGTGGTCACCAGGCGACAGGCGCGATACGCCGAATAGGCGGTGTACGGCTTGAGGCCGTCTCGGGAATCGACGGTCACCTCGAGGACCACCTCGCGGGCGACTCCCGCCTCCGTCGGCCTGTCGAGCCGGACGAGGAAAGACCACACGCTCTCGCCCTCGCGACTGATCGATTCGACGTGCCCCCCCTCAACGACGCGGATCTGCGGATCGGGGCGATCCGGCGACGTCCTGGGCAGGCCGAATCCTTCCTTGACCAGGTGCACCCCACCGAGCGTCGGGACCGCGATCTTGCGCGCGGTCAAGACCGGGCGCTCGCCGCGGAGATCGGTGATCGCCTCGAACTCCTGGATGAACCAGGCATTGCCCATCTCCACCGGACGGCGTGTCCCGCGCACGAGCGCCGTGGCCACCCCGACATTGGCCTGAGCGAGCCGACGGCGGATGGTCCGCGGGTCACGATCGAGTGCGGCCGCCGCATGACTCAGACGCCCTCCGAGCGATCTGTCGGACGCGGTCAGCGCGGCCGCGTTGAGGAAGACCAACTGGAGGTCTTTGGGCAGGGAGGTTGCCGACGCCCGAAGCGCTGCGACGAGATGGTCCCGGACCTCATCGAGGCTGGCGCGCGGCTCCAGTTGAAGTGCCGCATGCAGCCCCGGCCCGATGTGCAGATCCGGGCGGCGCAGGCCCCGACCACGATGAAGTGCGGCGATCTCGGCGGTAACGACCGCGACGTCATCCATGGCACCATCCTGTAACGACCGGTAACACTTGACCAGTGGAACCGGGGTACCAATGAGGTGATCTCCGCGTCAGCCTCGACGACCGGGCCGTGCCCGGGGTCAGGACGGGGCCAGTCGGGTCGGCATACACAGGTTCTCAAGGGCGGCGCCCGTCTTGTCGGAGTACAGCTCGGCGCACCGTGCTCGAGCCGCGTCGGGGGAGGCGATGCCACCGGGATCGGCGATGAGGACCCAGTACCTGTCACCGTCCGCGTGATAACTCCCGTAGTCGCTGGCCAGAAGCGTCAACGACGGCCAACCGCGAGGTGCGAGCACGTCGGCGATGGTCCTGGCGTGCTCAGCCGCGATGTCGTCGTAATGGAAGACATGGCTTCCGTCGAGGGCACGCTGACGAGGGTCGACGATGCCATTGGACTTGCTGGACAGGCGCAGTGCCCAGCGCCCGTCGAGCACCAGACCCTCGAGACTGGCCAGCCGGGCCGCCCGCAGGTCGTCCAGGCCCTGGGCCTGAGCGCTCAGCGTGGACGAGGAGGAGGACGAGGAGGGTGCGGCGGATGTGGAGCTGGACATGGAGGGCTCGGTGCTGGTGTCCGAGACGGCCGGCGCCGACGTGGACAGCGTCGCCCCCGCGCTCGGGTCCGCGGCACCGGCCGTCGGCTGGACAGGCGTTCCTGGAGAGGTCGCAGCGGAGATTCCGGAGCGGTCGTCCTGTCCGCGCATGGCGAGGACGACAGCAACCACCCCGCACGCGAGGGCGAGGGCACCCAGCAGCAGGAATCCGACGATTTTCGCGGCGCTGACCCGGGGTGCCTTCACGACGGCCGGGGACGCGACCTCCTCGGACAACGGCGAACCGCACCACCCGCAGAACGCACCCGTTCCGCTCGCGCCACATTTCGTGCAGGTCAGCAACCCTCCCAACCTCCTCCATCGAGGCCGCTGGTGAAACCGCCAGCACCTCCCACCTGCGTCGCAGATTAGCCAGCACCGTCCAGGCAGTCATGTCCTTCGATTGACGGACGTGGCCGCTCAAGCGCGCTCAGCCGGACTCGACCACGAAGCTCCGGTCGCCATAGGAGACGGTGGAGCCAGCGATGACAGGGATGCGTTCGTCGGGCCGAACCCGCCGGGTGACCCCCATGGCGTCGGTCACCTTCACCCCGTTCGTCGAGTGGAGGTCCTGCACCCAGATTCCCGCCCCAGCGGGACCGATGGCGAGATGCGTCTTGGAGATGGACCTTCCCTGATCCGCGACCGGCAGCAGCCTGGCCCCCTCCAGTCCCGGGACCGGGGAGGGATTGCGGCCGAGGACGACAACCTCGGTGATCGCCGACCCCTGGCCGTTGTCGAGCCGGATCACCGGCGCTCCCGAGCCGCGGCGCATGGTGGCCGCGAAATCCTCGCTCGGTGCGGTCTCGGCGGACCGCCCCGGGTGTGGTTCCACCGGACGCATGTCGCGCACCACCGGTGGCGGCGTGGGCGTCCACGGCTGCTGCTGCGGAACTGGCGACGGAGCCCATGAGTCCCACCGCGGTGCGGCCTCGATGATCTCGGGGGCACCGGCGCCCGCTCCTTCGTCCGGGGCCGGCTGGATCGGCCAGTAGGGTGGCGGGTCGGCCGGCGGCGTCCCCGGGGGACCGAAGGGCGTCGACGAGGGCGCGGCTCCCGCACGGCGTTCTTCCGGTCCGGGGTAGGCCGCGCCATACGGGGCGGGACCCGGGGCCCGGGACGGGACGACGTACTCAGGGGTCGGCGCCACATAGTCGGGCGTCGGGCCCGGGATCGCCGGGGGCGCTGCATACGGCGGAAGCTGGACCGGCCGAATCCCGGGGTTGACGGGTGTGGATGTCGGGGCGGCGACCACCGCGGGCCGAGGCTTGCGCGGATCCCGTCCGCGCCGAATATCGACGACCGCCACCCCGGCGGCACGATCGGCCCAGTGCCGGTTGTAGGGCGGGTGGACGGTCATCAACAGGGCGAGCTGACCCAGGCCCAGGGTCAAGCCCGAGACGACCCCCTCGAGGACGTACTTCCCGAACGCTGCCCCGCCCGCGATCCGGCCGGTGGTAACCGAGACGTGGCGTTGGCCGAGGACGAGATTGCCGATCGTCGCCCCCGAGATGAGCAGGACCGCGCAAGCGACGATGCCGTAGACCCCCATCGCGGCGAGCAGGACAAGGAGCGCACCGCCGCCAGCATCACCGCCATCCATGCCGCTGCCGAGCGAGGCAAGGATGACAGCGACGATGCCCGGGATGACGCCCTCGATGAGGCGGGCGACGAAGCGGGCACCGAGACCGGCAGGGACGTAGCCAGCGAGGGCGCCGTTCGGGTCGTCGACGGACGGAAGTGCGGATGATGTCACCGTGAGTCCTTCGGGGGTCGGAGTGGACGGTCGGGTATGTCGGCCGCTTCCCGCGGTCGGTGTCCTCGCCCGGGCGGACGACGGCGGAGTGGTCGGCGAAGGCCCGCCGCAAATCGCCCCGACACCGAGGGCGGTTGCGTTGCGAGGGACGCTGCCACGGACGGCAGCGTCGATGATGCGCTCGGTCCCCGCCCGGCCGAGCCATCCACATTCGTATGTCGGCGGAAGGAACGCAGCGAGAAGCGGGCTCGTAGGGCGCGGCGGCGGCCGGCCGCGCGCGACATCGCCGCGAGGAGTCCATCGATCTCATGCCACATCACGGCGGCATCGGCCTCGCTGGGTTCGTCCGGGGCGAACAGGCGACTCTCGATGCGCTCGGCGACCGCTGCCGCCGACACCGGGACGAAGGCCTCGCCGAGATAGCCCGCTCCTTCCCGGTGCGTCATGCGGGTGGGAACCGGACTACCCAGGTCGGTGGCGCGGTCGAGTATCTCCGACCACCCCCCGGAGACACGATCCGCCGTCCGCGTGGCCCGGCGTCGTCGCTCGCGGCGACGCCGCTTCGCCGCGACGACCAGGACGAAGGGTGAGCTGGCCGCCGCGAGACCGCCGGCGGCATACAGCCCGATCGCCAGGACGTGGTGCCAAGCGGGTGGGGTCGGGCTCGTCTGGGGAGGGCGCCGGGTGGTGTCGAGGTCGTTCGGGCGTTGGACATCGCTGACGGGCGGGGCCGGGGGCGGCAGAACCTGCGGACTGCTCTGTTCCTTCTCTTGGACCGAGCGCTGGCGCGGTTTCCGGTCCCGATCCGGTGTGGGGTCGAAACTGGCCCAGGAGTTGGGGGTGAACGCGACCTCGACCCACACGTGAGCATCTCGGCCGGTCAGAATCACCGGGTCGGCGGTGGTCCCCGCGGGCGGGTAAAACCCCATGACCACGCGAGCGGGCAACCCGAGGTGACGCGCCATCAACGCCATGGCCACGGCATACTGCTCGTCGTCCCCGGTGAGTTGGGCCCGTTCGGACGCCTTGAGGAAGCTCGCGATCCGTTCGGCCGAATGCCCCGCCCGTGCCGTTCCGTTGGCATAGGCGCCGAGGGCAAGCTTGGTCGCCAAGGCGTGCGCCTGGTCGAATGCCCCGGCCATCCCCTTGGCGAATTCCACCGCCATCTTCCCCACGACGTCGGGCACATTGGTGTTGTCGGGGAGGGGGATCGCCCGTGCGCTGCTGGTGCGCAGGACATCCGGACTCGGCTGTTCGGGCAGCACCACATCGATGTCGTATGCCGTTCCGCCCCCCAGCCCGGCAGTCGTCAGGACCGAGCCGGTGGCCGGGTTGACATACAGGGACCGGGCAAGGTCGCGGGCCTGTGGACCGGAGAAGGTGACTTGGCGCACGTCTCCACCACCGGGGACCCACGGACCGTGGAGGTCGCCGGTGACGACGTGGAGTCGGGTGGGCGTGCCGGTCGGCGGCGCCAACTCCACGCGCTCCCCCACCTTGATGAATTCGGCGGACGCTCCACTGACGGTGTATACGTGCCCGTCGTAGGCATCCAGGACGGCCATTCGCAGGCGCTGCCCGGCGGGCAGACCGGTCACGGTGAGCAGGGTCTTGTGCTCGAGGTCCGTGGCCAGGTGATGGAACTGAACCAGAGGGCTGGCCAGGTCGTGCGCATCCAACGGAGGCGTCACGTCGTCCCGCAGGACATGCCGGTTCGTATGGGCCGCCAGCGCGGGTGCCGCCAGGACGCCCGCAAGCACCGACGTCACGATCATCGCGACCGCCAAAGCGGCGCGGCGCGGATCCCGACTCGGCCTGTCCCCGGCCTGCTGCACCGCGCCCTCATGCCGGACGGTCATCCACGCGAGCGCGACTGTGGCGAAGGCGCCGCCCTGCCACACGGCATATGGCGCGATCTTGATGCCCCACAGGATGCCGACGAGAAGGAAGACGACGGCGGGCGCGACCGCCCACAGCCTGACCCGGCGGGCCAGTGCGAGGCGCATGGAGATCGCGCCGGCGGCCAACCCGCTGGCGAAGGGGACCACGGCCGGGCCGGTGAATCCGTCCGCCGGAATCCCGCTGGTCAATAGGTCTCGCCAGGAATGGACGATTAGCTGGGCAAGTCGTGACAGCGTGGTGACGCTGGGGATGAACCCGCCGATCGTGGTGTCGCGGAGGGTGATCGCGCCGCCACCCAGCAAGTAGGCGAGGAGCAGCACCGCGGTCAGCGTGAGGGCACCCCATCGCAGGCGATGGGCGAGGAAGCCCAGGGCGAGGCCGATTCCGGCGCCGGCGGCCGCCGCGACGTAGCCTCGGGTCCCCCCGAAGACGGGACCGAACGCGAGGACGCCCGGCGCGAGAAGTCCACAGACGGCGACGACGTCGAGGATCCAGCCCGGGGCCAGGGCCGAGCGCGCGCTCATCGTGAGGCTGTCGGTGCCGTCCGGACGGATAACGACGGGTGCGTTCACCGGATCGTCCCAAGCATGCGAGGAAGCTCCTCCAACGAGGGCACGTCGAGGATGGTCAGTGCGCCGACGCGTCGGCGCGCCCGAGGGTCGTCCTGGCCGAGTGCGCGGATTCCGACGGTCATCAGGTCCAGGGGTGCGACGAGGGAGGCCGAATGCAATGTGCCGGCCGTCACTGCGCCGCCGGTGACAATGACCACCATCGACGTGCTCGGGACCTCGGCGAGGGCGAGGGTCAAGGTCTGCCGCAGCGGCGCAGCGCTGGCCTGGAGTCCGACACTGCTGAGTTGGTCCAAGACCCCGGGCCCGGAGCGCGTGGACAAGCGGCCCACGCTCGTCATCAACTCGACCTGGCGCTGCTCGCGTTTGGCCTGGAGGACCAGAGAACCGGCTGTGGAGACGGCCAGCTCGAACTGGTCCAGATCGGCATAGTCGTCCGGGCGCAGTGAGAGGAGGACCAGCAGGTGAGAGCGCCGCGTCTCCTCGAATTGGCGGACCATCAGTCGCCCCGTGCGGGCGGTCGTGCGCCAATGCACCGTTCTCAGGTCGTCGCCGTCGACGTACTCACGCAAGGCATGGAACGCGACGTCCGACGACGTGAGATTGTGGGAGGTGACTCCCTCGATGTCCCTGAGGAAGCCCGCCATGCTCAACCCGATGTGGATCGTGCGCGGATTGACATAGAGATCGGTGCGTTCTGCCCAACGCCGTTCACGCTTGAACAGGCCGATCGGGTCGGCCTTGACCGAGCGAAGGGGCCCGACCGCGATGACGGCCCGACGCCGGGTAGGGACCAGGAACAGCAGTTCGTGTTCCTCGCCCTTGGCCAGGGCGGGAAGGTCGAAGACAGAACGTCCCCGCCCGACCATCAGCTCCACGCGCGCCGGGACCAGGCTCCGCATGACCTCGTTGCGCACGAGCACCCGACCATGGGCGTCGTCCCCAGCGGTGACGCGCGGGGTGTCGAGATCGATTCGCGCGGCATACGACATCCGGCCGAAGGTCCACATGAGAGCGAGAACGACGATCAAGGTCAGGGCGACCCCGAGGACGAGGACCTCGACCCACCCCTCGACCAGGCCCGCGACCAGGCACGCCCCGGCACCACCGGTGACCGCCCACCCGAGCGGCGTCACGGCGGCGACCCACGGGCGAACCCGGTCGACACCGGGACGGAGGATGCCCCAGCCGCGCCGCGACACGGCCGTGAACCGCGACCGTAAGGCACCGAGCCAGCCTCCCGTGATCCGGCCGCGGCGTGCGCTCGTCAACGCTGTCATGACGTGGTCAGGCGCGCATCATGGGGGCGGCGACCTCGTCCAGGACCCGGGCCAGAACAGTGGTCGGCGTGGCCGCGTGGAGGTCCACGTCGGGGGAGAGGATCAGGCGGTGTGTCCACACCGGCTCGACGAGTTCCTTGATGTCATCGGACAGGACGTAGTTGCGGCCATGAGCGGCGGCCCACACCCGAGCCGCGCGCACCATCGCGATCGCGCCTCGAGTGGATACCCCGAGGGCGGTGTCGGGGTGGTCGCGGGTGGCCTCGACCAGTCGCTGCACGTAGTCGAGGACCGCCGGGTCGACGTGGTTGTCCTTGACCATCTCGACCATGTCGGTGATCGCCTTCGTCGCGATGATCGGGCGCAACTGGGCGCTGCGATCCGGTCTGGCCGATCCCGCCAACACCTCAATCGCCGCGGCCCGCTCGGGGTACCCGAGTCGGGTCTTCATCAGGAAGCGGTCGAGTTGGGCCTCAGGGAGCCGATAGGTTCCCGCCTGCTCGATCGGGTTCTGCGTGGCGATGACCATGAAGGGGCGGGCGGCGTCATACCGCGTCCCATCGACCGTGACCTGACTTTCCCCCATGATCTCCAGCAATGCCGACTGGGTCTTGGGCGAGGCCCGATTGATCTCGTCCGCCAGGACGATGGACGCGAAGATCGGGCCCCGGTGGAACTCCCACGCACTGCGCTTCTGGTCGAAGATCGTCACGCCGGTGATGTCGGACGGGAGCAGATCGGGAGTGAACTGGATCCGTGAGTTCGAGCACTGCATGGTGGCGGCGAGCGCCCGGGCCAGGGCGGTCTTGCCGGTTCCGGGGGCGTCCTCGAGGAGCATATGTCCCTCGGCGAGGAGGCAGGTGAGGGCGAGGCGCACCACCGGGGCCTTGCCGAGCACGGCCTGGCCGATGTTGTCGGTGAGGCGCGCGAAGGTCTCGGCGAACCACGCCGCATTCTCGGGGGCAAGAGCCATTGGGTGGGCTCGTCCTTCCTAGCCGGGATAACAGTTGACGGTGTTGCGGCCATCGGGGATGCGATCGCCGTCGGAGTCGAAGAGCGGGCCAGGACTTCCGTCGGCCGAGGGCCCGGCGTAGCCATTGCCGTCCACCTGCCGACGCTGAACCCAATCCGCCGCGCCGTTACCCGTCACGCGGCACTCGACCCACGAGCCGGGGTTCCATTTCTGGAGTTCGACCAGGACATGCCGGCAGTTCGAGTACTTGCACGGGTACACCTCTGTATGCGTGGTGACCTCGAATGGGGACTCCCAGGTGGCGGCGACCGCATCGCCGGACCAGGCGCTGGTATGCCCCTCGCTGTCGACCGCCTGGGCTCGGATCGCCTTCGTCTGATTGCGACCATTGCCCTGGTTGATGGATCCGGTTGTCGACATCCGCTGCGTCCCGCCGTCGGTGGTGAGGATGTTGACGGCGACGATGGAGCGGCCGTTGAACGAGCCGGACCCGTTCCAGCTCAAGGTGACGTCGTTGACGTTGCCGCTTGCGGCGACGGTGGGCACGGCCGGGGGACCATAGGCGTTGACCACGACGCCACCCGAGGGCGCACCCACCGCCGTTTGACCCTTGACCGTCGAGGTCGCCACGACCGTCACCGAGACGTCCGTCCCATTGCGGAAGGCGGCATCGGTAACCGTCCCGCCACCGGCCGGGATTGATCCGTGGGTGCCCGCGGCATACCAGGCATAGGTGATCTCCCCAGGGAGGGCACCGTTCGCCGGGCCGGGTGTGAACCGGATGAGGACTTGATTGTCGGAGCCGGTCGCAGAGGCGGCGACGCCGGTGGGCGCGCCTGGGGCCTTGAACGGCCGGACGGAGTTCGATGCCCCGGACCAGGCGCCGGACCCGGCCTTGTTAATCGCGTGGACCTCGAAGGAGACATCGGTGTCGCCGACGGGCAAGGACACCGTTGTCGAGGTGCCCGTGCCCGAGTAGAGCGTGGTCGTCGTCCCGGTCTTGCGCAGTTCGTAGGTCAGTGACGAGTCCCCGTTGCCGTCCGCGGCCGGCCAGGTCACCGTTGCCGAGGGCTCGAGATTCTTGTCGCCATTGGCAACGGCCGTCGGCGCGCCCGGCGCGAAGGGGACCCCGACCGGGGTCACATCGGCGGAGTAGTCCGACCAGTCCGACGGGCCTTCGGCGTTCTTGGCCTGGACCCGGAAGCGGTATGCCGTGCCATTCGCGAGTCCTGGCCAGGTCAGGGACGTCGTCCCGGTGGCGACGACCTGCTGCCCCCCACCCCCGGGTGGGGGGCTGGCCTCGATGACGTATTCGGTGATCGGCGACCCCGAGTTTCCGGGAGTCGTCCACGTGATCGTCGCCTGCTTGTCGCCGAACGAGCCGGTGGGGGGTGACGGCTGATCCGGCTTGACGTCCGGCTTGACGGGTGGGCCAGGCTCGGAGGGGTCGGACTCGCCGACGCTGTTCGTGGCGGTGACGCGGAAGCGGTACTCCACGTTGTTGGTCAGCCCCGTGATGGTGCAGGTCGTCACCACTCCACACGGCTGGCTCCCACCGTCCCAGATCACGGTGAATTGCGTGATGGGCGCGCCATTGTTACCCCCCGGCAGCCAGGAGACGGACGCGGTCTTGGACTCGTGGGTCTCGGCACTGACGCCGGTGGGCGGATCCGGCTTGTCCCGAACGCTGAGCAACACCCGCCCCTCGACTTGACGATCCAGCGCATTCGTCGCATCGGCGACGCGATAGACGATGGTCAACTGGCCATGACTGGCCGCGTCGGGAGTGATCGTCACAGTCGTGCCGCTGGTGGAGATCTTCCCTAAACCGGCAGCGACCTTGGGATAGGGCACGATGGTGATCGGCTTCCCTTGATCGGCGAACGGGTTCGTGACATATGCCGCGATGTCCACCGACCGAGGCTCGCCCGCCTTCGCGTCGTCGATAGTGGCATCGCGCGTCGTCATAAGGGGCCTCGTGGAGGCCAGTACCTTCAGCGGAAGAGAGCCGGTCACCGGTTTGGTGCTTCCGTCGGTGAACGTCACCGGCAGCAATCCCCCCGCATTGGGCTTGGCCTCGGCCGGGGCGGACACACTCAGGCGTGACCCGGAGAGCTTGGCGTCGAAGCCGGACGGAACCGTCCCGATCGAGAAGGTGATGCGCTGGAGGTCGCCTCCATCCGGGTCGGTGACCATCGTCCTCAGGTCGACCGTCGTCGCAGGCTCACCGGCCGCCACGGTGACCTGGCTGGGCTGGAAGGTCGGGGGGGTGTTGCCCCGGCCTGCCACGTCGATCGGAATCGTGAGGATGGCGCGCAGTCCCTCGGGGTCATCTGCGCTGGTTCCATCGGTGACCTCGAATGTCACCGAGGTGTGACCCCAGTAGTCGGGCACGGCCCCGAAGACCAATGTGCCGGCGTCCTTGACCAGGGGTGAGCCATTCGCTCCAGGTCCTGCCTGGACGGTCGTCTCGTAGGTCACTCGTGGGGAGTGGCCGGCACGGACGACGACATAGTCCGCCAGCGGGAGTGCGACGGCCTTGCCGGCCGTGACCTTGACCGGGATCTTGTCCGCGCGGAGCGTCGGTGGAGCTCCACTGGCCGGTGGAACGACCACGACCGCGGACGCCCGCAGGCTGTCCGGATCCGTCACCGTGTAGACCACGACTTGCCGCTGTGCGGCCACCGGGATGACCAGGCGCCCTCGTGCATCGACGACGACGCCGCGCTCTGCCGTCGCGACCTGAAGCTTTGCGACGGTGCCATCGGGGTCCTCATCGTTCGCCGTGACCGGAACGGTGATGCTGGTCCGGCCGACGACGTCGCTCGGGTCGACGATGTCATCGCGGGCGATTGGAGCGCGCTTCGGCGCCTTCGGGGTCACCGTGACCGTGAGAACTCCCCGGGCGGAGCCGCCCCTGCCATCGGTCACGTCGTAGTAGTACTGGAGCGTCGCCGCTTCGATGGGAGTGAGCAGGTCGACGCGCGTTCCCGTGGCCGAGGCCCGAGTCGTCGTGGATCGGGTGATGGGTGTCAACGCGCCCTGAGTGAGCGCAATGGGATCCCCGTCTCCGTCGAAGTCGTTGGCCAGGACGGGTATCGAGATCTCCGTCCCGGGACGCGCGGTGACGACGTCGGCGACGGCCACGGGCGGTTGATTAACCGCGGGGGGCGGCGCGATGCCCACTTGGACCGTCGCGCTGGCCTGGGCCCCAAAGCGGTCGGCCACGGCATACGCGAAGGAATCGGTGCCGCTCGTCGACGCTGGAGCCGAATACTCCAACTGGCCGCCCGTTGCGCGGACCGTCCCCTTCTTCGCGGCCTCGGTGATCCCCGCGAGAAGGACGGAGTCGCCGTCGGGGTCGATGCCGTTGAGCGGGACCTGGATGGTGACCGTCGCGCCGGCGAGAACCCGGGCGACGAGAGGCAGCGGAGTGGGCGGGGAGTTGTGCTTGTCGAGGGCCTTGATGGTCAGCACCGCGTCGGCGGAGGCAAAGTTCCCACGCGCGTCGCGCACGGTGTACGTGATCCGGACCCGCCCAGCACGTGGTCCCGCCTTGAAGCGAAGGGCGTTCTGCGAGACGAACGCCTGCCCGAGGCCCTTTCCGGCGATCATGTCCAAGGCATCATCGAGAGTCAGATCTAGGCCGTCGGGCGAGGTGTCGTTGTCGAGCACAGGCACGGTGACGATGTCCCCCGCCCGCACGACTCCCCGATCATCGAGGGCCACCGGAGGCTCCGGACTCGGTTTCGGCGGAATGGGGACGATGGTGACCTGGCCGGTACTCGACGCCGATCCGTTGGACACGGTGTAGCTCAGGGTCGTTTGGGCCGACAGACCACCCGGAGCACTGACCCGCAGCAATGCGTGTCCGACGACCTGCGCCACCAGCGTGGAATTGGTGGTCACCTTGGCCGACTGGAGGACGAGCACGCCACCCAGCGGGTCGAAGTCGTTTGCCAGGACGTCGACGAGGACCGATCCCCCGGACGGAAGTAGTCCGATATCGGCATCAGCCACCGGCGCGCCCGACTTGGGGACAGCGACGATATCCACCCGGATCCGGGCGGTCGCCACATTGGGGCCGTCCGTGACGCCATACGTGAGGTACTGCGTCGTGGGCCTGGCTGCGTCGCTCGCGGTGAGGGTGACCACCCCGGAGTCGAGGTCCGAGTGGACGCTCAGGCCGGGGCCGGGCCGGTCGATCTTGGTGATTCTTAGGTCGTCTCCGTCGGGGTCGGTGTCATTGGTCAAGGGGTGAATCGCAACCGTGTGCCCGACGAGCACCTGGACGTGATCGGGATTGGGCTCCGGTGGGGTGTTCCGCCCCTTCGCATCGACGAGCGTCACGGTCATGTCGCCGGACGCGGTGAGGGTGCCGTCGGAGACGGTCAGCGTCACGACGGAGTTGCCGGCGGGAGCATTGCCCAGGTCTTTGAGCGTCAGCGCGCCGTCCGGACGGAATCGCACCTGGAATCCAGGTGGCGCCTTGGCCCCCACCAAGGTGATCGCATCGCCGTCACCGTCGATCCAGTCGCTCAATGTGTTGTAGGCGGCCTCGGCGCGGCGGGCGATCGTGAGGGTGCTCCCGTGGAGAGCGTGCGGCTTCTCATTCTGGCCGACCGGATGGACGTCGACCTCGACGTGGCCGACCGACTCCCCACCCCGGCCGTCCTTGACCGTGTAATCGAACGCCGTACTCCCGCTCGCTGCGGCAGGCACGTCGATCTGGAGGGCCTCCCCCCCGCGGACTTGGCGAACCGGACCCAATGAGGGTGACTTCGCGACGGACGCCGTCAGCAGGTCTCCGTCCGGGTCTACGTCATTGGTCAGGACCGGGAGCGTGGTGGTGCGGCCGGCGCGGACACCGAAATGGTCGTTCTTCGCCTGAGGCGGCCGGTTGTGCGTGGCGGCGTCACCCTTCTTGGTCTGATGCGTCTGGTCATTCGGGTCGTCGGTCTGGGACTGGTTCTGATTCGTGCTGTCACTGATGGCGGCCTGGTAGTTGTCAACGACGCGCATGTCGTCGTTGACCAGGAAGATCGTCCCGTCCGCGGTCTGATTGAGGACCACGACATCGCGATTGACCCGAAACGTCAGTCCACTCTCCCCGGCGAGTTGGGGGTATGCCCGCGACACGTCGTTTCCGGTGCCGGGACAGTCGCGGATATAGGCGCCCGATCCCCACCACGCGCCATACGCGCACCCGGCCACCGCAACGGGCGCCGCGGCGGTTCCTGGTTCAGGCGTCGCCGTTGTTGCGGCATCGCCCCCGTCGAGCGGGACGGACAGGAGCTGGTTGGGTGTGGCCAGCGCGACCAGGTCGCGCATGGGGCCCGGTGCTTGCACGGTCAGCGGTTCGCCGGCACCAAGGGATCGGTGTGAATCTCGAGTCCAGACCTCGCGTCGGCTGGTGTCGACGGCGACCGCCCGGTCGCCTGCCGAGGTCAAGACGATGCTCTCCGAGTTCGTGAAGTCCTTGAACGACCCGTCGTCGGACACCAGCCACCGGTCTTGACGGCGATCGATTCGCCGCACCGTGCCGTCGGGATAGAGGAGGTGGCCCACACCGTCCACACCCACGACGGCACGCACCCCCTTCGCCTTGTCGACCAGCGGATCCGCTTCCGCGGAGAACCCGGCGAGTGCGCGGGCGTCCATGGCCCAGAACTTGCCTCCCGCTTGGTCGGCCATCAGCGCGGTCTGCCCGCCGACGACAAGGGTCATCCCGTCCTTGGGAAGAAGCGGTGTCCCCAGAGTGAGGGTGAGGGTGTCGACGGCCTGTGCTCCGGCGGCTGAGGTGGCCACGACCGTGTCCCCGGCCTGGCTCAGTCCGTCGATAGCCGCGGGGATCGTCACCGCACCGTCGATGGTGCGGGAGGGATAATTGAGGTGAGCCACGAGATGCTCGGACTCGTTGGTGACCCACACACCACCATCGTTGAGTTCGAGATCCGCCACCGGTATGCCGCGATGGAAGGCTGCGAGGACACCCACCACGAGCGTCATCACACACAACAGCGCGATGCCGCGATAGCGGGAAACTCCGGTCGTCACGTAGCGGCCCGACTCAGTAGGCGGTGAGATCGCCGAATTCTGACAAGGAATGTCCCCCTGTTTTCGGAACCGTCACCTGACGCCCGGCAGCGGGTGGAAGATGTAGGCCGGCCTGTTCCTGAAGAAAGGTCAATTCGTCGCGCGCAGTCCGATAGTTGACGATCAAGTCGGAGTGCGTGGATTGCGCCAGTTTCCCTAATCCGAAGAAACCGCCGACATAGTCCATCAGGCTGGGATCGCGTCCGGCCGCTGTCAACGCGTAAAGAACCTCGGTGTTGCCGACGCCAGCCGCATTGAAGGTGACGGCCGGTGCCGAGGTGACCATGCTGCTGGCTGCTGCGAGCCGTCCCCCCGGGGAGTGTCCGGTGAACACGACGTGATCGCCCCCCACCTGGTATTTCACGGTCAAAGCCAAGCGAACGGCGAGTTCCGTCTGGCGGGTCAGCGCGACCGCCCCGGCAACATCGGTATCGCGATCGGGGGAGGCGCCGAGACTGAAGAGGTCTTCGGTTCCCCGGTAGGACACGACGATATTGCCGGCGCTGTCACGCATAACGGTCGCGTGGAAGCCGGAGGACGCGTCGTCGAGGTCCTTCGGACCTATCCCCAACTTGAGGAGTTCCTCTTTGGAGAGCTGCGTGTAGCCACGTGGTACAGGAGCGCCGTCGTACGCCGCGTTCGCGAGGTCGCGGAAGGCGTGCGCGGCAGGGGGGAAATGCGGTTCCGAGGGGCGCGGGTCGGGAGCGAGCGGGGCACCGCTTCCTACCGACGCACTTCCCGAGGAGTTGCTGGCGTCGCGTTGCTGACGCGCCTCCGCGAGCAAGAGCAGACCGAACGCCCTCAGGTCACCGACCACACCTCGGGCGCGCGCGTCGCTGGCTCGCCAGTCGGCCACATAGCGCTCCGCACGCCCTCCCGTCCACATCCCTCGGCCGTGCGCGCGACCGATCTGACTGGCGACATTGGCCCGGAGCGTTTCCACGGCGTCTGCCTTGTGAGCGAGTTCCCGTGCGATCGATTCGACGACATCGACATCCATACCCATTCGGGCCATCGGTTGCCTCTTCCTTCTCGGCGTGTGTATGGGGAGCCGTGGCCGCAAGGACGACCCTTGCAGCCACGGCTGTCCCCGAACCCAGCTGCCTCGTCCTACCTCGAGACGTTTTCCTGCTCGGCCGCGTTCGTGCGCGCGACAGAACTGAGCTGTTCGATTTCCTGGCTCAGGCGCTGAAGCGCAGGGCGGTGCTTCGAGGCCCAATCTTCGTGGAAGCGACGTGAGTCGGGGCCATCCCAGACACCGACTGCCTTGTTGACCAACGACTCGATCTTGCTGATGAGCGTATTGAGCTCACCCGATTGCGAGTGCAGATTCGACGCGACGTTCCTGACCTCGTCGACATCCATTCCCAGACGCGCCATGGTGCTCTTTCCTTTCGTCGTGTTATTTCCTGGTGACCTTGCATGATCTAGTGAAGTCGACGTCGCGGTTGGTGTCGATGGGTTGACCCACCCATCAGTCGACCACGGGCAGTTGGACTTTGACGACACGTCCGTTCTTGACCCAGAATCCCCGTCCGGGAGGGAAATCGGTCCGCTTCACCCTGGGCAACGCCGTCTTCAGGACAGTGTCCCCGTCACCCTGGTCCGGCTGGAGCAGAAGCCCCGTCTTCGCGTTCTTCAGTTCCCCGACCAGCCCCCACGAGCCGGTCCACTGCGACATCTCGCCCTCGCTGATCAGGATGTGCCCTCCGCGTCGGGCCTGCACGGCCAGCGATGTCAGGGCGCTGTCGGCGTCGGTCTCGACGAACTCCGGGGCGTTCTCGACGATGACGGCGAATGCCGGATCCTGAGGCTGTGCTCCGTCGACCATCCGAGCCAGAAGTCCCGTCAGCATGCCTGCAGTCTGCTCAGGACCGGTGGCCGTGTCTGTCCAACAGTTGAGGGACACCAGGGGGCTACGACGGGATGTCGCGAAATAGAGGGCGATCCCCGGATAGGCCCGGGCAAGCGCGTGGGCGAGCCACGACAGCGCCATCGTTCGCCCGGATTGCGCAGGGCCGGCGACGACCAGACCACCCGTGGGGTCGAACGGAAGGGCACGCAGGTCGAGGTCGGTGACCCCGAGCACCGGCTGACCCTGGATGCGGTCGGGAAGGGTGGAGGAGGGGATTGAGGTCGGGAGCGCCCGGACCGGCTCGGGTCGGCGGGGATGGAATTTCGCCACTGCCGGCGCCAACTCTCGCATGAGCCGGACCTGCTCGGCCATGTTCCCACTGGTTCCGATGATGGCCAGCTGAAGCTCCTGCGGTCGGTCGACCTGCATCGCCCGGCCGGCCGGGCTGCTCGACGACAACACATCCGGATCGAGCCCATAGAACGTGTACGCGTCCTCGTCTGCCTGTCGAAGAACGACTTTGCGGGCGAAGGCGGTGCTGATGGCACTGGGCAGCGCGGCGGGCCGCTCGACGGTCATGGCCACGTGGATGCCCACCCCCCGCCCCTCGGCGAGGAGCCGCTGGAAGAGCATGTATGCCGACCCCGCCGAGATAGACCCTTCGTACTCATTGCGAAATGCCGTAAAACCGTCGAGAAGCACGAGCAGTCGCGGTTCTTCGGGGTTGTCGGCTCGCAGCCGGTACTCCTGCAGGCTGGACGCCTCCGCCGCTCGATATCTGGGGGACCGCTCATCAAGGTGGCCGACAAGGAGGCGAAGTAATCGACCGATGCGTTCGTCGTCGTCTCCCGCCACGATGGACCCGACGTGGGGAAGGATCTCGAGATTGCGCAGCGAACCGCCGGCGAAGTCCATGCCGTACACGTGGACCGGGCCGCCGCGGGGGGTGATCGCACTGGCCACCGCCAGGCTGCGCAGCGCGGTCGTCTTGCCGGACCCGCCGGCGCCGACGTAGAGGATGTTGCCATCGGTGTCGGGCTGGAAGTACTCCTTGTCCTGACTTTGCTTGTCGGGATCGTCGATCACACCGAGGAGGATGTCCGTGTCCGTCCGAGGCTGCAGGACCTCGAGGTTGTACGAGTCCGCCAGGGACTCCAGCCACGGTTTCCGCGGCGCCGGGATCCCGCCGAGGCGGCTCGCCGTCGAGATCGATTCCACGACACGGTCGATATCCGTCGGCAGATGCGCGTTGGACCCAGGGCGCGGGGGCTGCTTCCACGTTCTCGCCGTGCCAAAGCCGAGTTCGACGACGTCGATGGGTGGCGTCGGGGGAACGGCCGGTGTCTTCGACCCGGGAAAGGCGGACTGGAATTGGACGAGCCGCCCCGGTCCGGTCTTGGCGGCTGCGCGTCCGGGAATCGACGGGTCGAAGTGCGCCGCCATCGGTGTTCCAAGCACATCGTTCGAGTCGTCGACATCCGCCATGCGGAGGGCGACACGCAGATTGGTGTTGGCGCGCAGGCTGTCCTTGATAACGCCCGAGGGCCTCTGGGTGGCCAGGATGAGGTGCAGGCCGAGGCTGCGTCCACGCTGAGCGACATCCACGACGCCGTCGACGAATTCGGGGATCTCGCCGACGAGGGCCGCGAACTCATCGACGATGATGATCAGACTCGGCGGGCAATCCGGGTCCCCGGTTTTCTCCAGTTCGATCAGGTCCTTCGCCCGCTTGAGGTTGAGGAGGTGCTCGCGACGGCGGATCTCCGCGCCAAGGCTGCGCAACGCCCGCCTGACCAGATAAGGCGACAGATCGGTCACCAAGCCGACGCAATGGGGCAGTTGGACGCACTTGGCGAACGCCGCCCCGCCCTTATAGTCGACGAAGAGGAAGGTCACCCGATCGGGGCTGTTGGCATACGCCATACCGAGAATCCACGCCTGGAGGAACTCGCTCTTCCCGGCCCCGGTCGTCCCCCCGACGAGGGCGTGGGGCCCTTGGGTGCGCAGGTCCAGGCTGAACGGCTCGATCCCGGTGTGGCCCACGAGGGCGCGCAGATCACTGGGCCTGTCCAAGGGCCGATGGGCACCACTGCGGTCGGCGACGGAGCGATTCTCGCGCCAACGAGCGAGCGTGTGATCGGCATCGTCGATCGAGTCGGCGCCCAGAACACTGACGACGGGAACGGACCGGGGAACATCTGATTCGTCTTCGGTCGGCCGACCGCCATCGACGACCGGGGCGAGACTGCGAGCGACGCGGGTGGCGGTTACCGCGTCCACTGATTCGCACACCACCGGCCGGAGAACCTGCTCCCTGCGGACCAGACCGACCTGCCCTCCGTCGGCGGCGTTGACGCGGAGGAAGGCCCGGCATACCCCGGGAAGCCCAGCGATCACATCCGCCACCCAGAGCACGTGCACCCCCGCGGCTGGACCGCGCTCGGCGAGACGGACCAAGCGCGCCGCGTCGATCGTCGGCTCGTCGACCACCACGACCACCGCGGGAACCGGCGAGTCCGGACTGCCAGAGGGGCCCACGGCGGGCAGCGGTCCCCACGATCTCTGACCCTCGCCCTCGGAATCCCGGGTCCCCAGCACACCCTCGAGCTGATCGAGAACAATCCGGACCGTTGCGGCGTCACCGGCGAGATGAGCGGACAACGGGGAATGAGGTGACGAGGTATGCGGCAACCAACTCAGCCACGACCAGAGGTCGACGCGCCGGGCACTGGTCAGGCAGGTCAAGACCAGTTCTGCAGGGGAGTGCAGGGCCACGAGTTGAAGCACGATGCCGCGAAGCACGCCGTCGAGCACCGGCCGCTCGCCGCACACGCCCACCGCGCCCACCTCAGGAAGACTCACCGCGACCGGGGCGTCCGGGAGTGCTCGGCTCCCCTCGAGAAATGCCCGATACTCGGCTCGGCATTCCGCCGGAGGCCCCTCCCGTTCCTCCAGGTCGATCAACGGGGGAATAGTCCCCGTCCCCAGCCTCACGGCGAGGAACTCGGGATGCTCCGGTCGGCGAGCCCACAGCGGGTCGGCGGTCTGCAGGACCGCAGCAACGCAACGGGCAACAGACGGGTGCACATCCTCGAGAAGTGATCGTTCCCGCTGCGCCCCCTCGGCGACCTCCGTGGTGAGGTGGGCGAGTTGCTCCCGATAGGCCTCGACGCCACGGGCGTAGGCCCGCTTCCCAGCCAGTTTCTGGTCCACGAAGTTGGCGATCATGAGAATCGGGCTCAACCCGACGAAGAGCAGGCTGAGCAGGGAGTGCGTGGTGAAGTAGAGCGCGACGCCCATAACTAGCGGAGCGATCAGAGCGAGAAAAGGAAACCGTTGCGCGTCAGCCCGACTGGGCGCCTGAGGCATCGCGATCGTGCGAACCGTGGGCCGGGCGACGACCCGCGGCGGCCGGACATACGCGAAGTCCGCAGAGCGACCCTCCTCGGAGCCGGTCGAGCGCAATGGCACCACCATGATCTCGGTGTCACCGAGAAGGACCACGTCACCGGGAGTGACAACCGCCCGCGCTACCCGGACTCCACCGACGAGAACCCCGTTCGAGGACCCACAGTCGACGATCTCGACCCGGTCGGTGACATTGATCCGAGCATGGATCTTCGAGACGCGCGGGTCACTGACCCGGATGTCGGATTCCGGCACTCGACCGATGAGGGACGACCCTCGGGGAATCGCGACATCGAGGCCGGCGTCCGGCCCCGCCACGACCTTGACCAAGGTGGTCACCGGACCGCGATCACCGGCGACGTCGGCGGCCGGATAGGCCAGCTCCACCGTCGCGCCGGAACGCAGGCCGGTGTCGATCACGGGCGCATCCGGGGGCAGGGTGATCGCGCCGCCACCGGCAAAATCGGTAACCCTCAGGGTCAACTGCTGAGCCGAGTCCGTCGGTGCATTCCCGTCGGGACCCGAGGCAAGGGCGTGCGCCATGGCCGACACGGTGGTCGTCGCGTCCGCCGTCACCTGGACGATGGTCTGGGCGTCGGCGGCCCCAGGCCGGTTGAGGACCAGTTGCAGGCGCACGCGTTACCCGCTTCTCGGCACGCGATCGTCGCGCAGGTGTTGGGCGTTGGCCCGTGACTCGCGTTCGAGCAGGGGGAGGTCGTCGCGGGTGACCAGGAGGGTGGACACGGCATACTCGACGAGTTGAAGGCGCCGGTTGGCGGCACTGGCGCCCACCTCTCCGCGCAGACCCCCCACCCCGGCGGCCATGAGCTTGTCGCAGACGTTGTCGAGCTTGCGGTTGAACCTCGTCTGGGTCCACCCGAGGCGGCGTGCTGCAGCGACGGCCGAGGGCACATCGGCCGAGCCGGTCCCCACGCGCTTGAGCAGGGGCTCGGCCAGCGCGAGGATGCACAACTGCTGGGATTCGGTGAACGCCGTGGGGGTGATGGTCGTGTCGCCGGACGCCGGCAGGCGGTGGGATTGCGCGACATACTCAGTGGCCGCGACCTGGAGGATGATCTCGTATGCCGTCGACCCGCAGTGAACGTCAACAAGGACTGCGGGAACACCAGCGGGCTGCGCGCGCCGGGCGCGAGGGAACTCCGCATGATTCCGCTGGCGTCGGTCAGATAGGCGGCCAGCCGAGAACCGACATTGGTCACCCACCACAGCCCTTCCGCGTGAGCAGCGGTCAGGAAGATCCGGTGGAGATAGGGATTGTCGTCGATGGCGAGATCGCCGTCTCGTCCGATGGTGAAGTCCTCACCGGGTGCCACGGTGAAGATCTCGCCGGCGAAATCGACGGTCAAGATGTCGTCGGTCATGACCTGCATGCCTCCTTTGCCTCCGATTGGCGCCCCGCACGCACCCGGAGAACCGACACGCAGGTCATCCCCTGGAGCTTCTTGACGGTGACGCGGGTCTGCGATGTCGACTGGTACTCGGGTCGGGGCTCGCCCGGGCGGTAAGCGACATAGAGAAAGGCGTCAGCGGACGCAGGCGCGGCGGCATTCCACGTCACCAGCCACCCGGAGCCCTTGGGTGCCAGCGCCAGCCCGTCCACCGGCGGCACATCCTCGCCGACGGCATCCATCGGGTTGACACCGCTGCTGGTCGACGACGTGGAGGAATGGCCTCCCGAGCCTCCACCCAACAGCGTCGCGAGCGACACCACGACCGCGACGACGGCCAGCGCGGCAATGGCGAGGATCCCTACGACGCGACCGGTCCCACGTGGAGCGGGAGCCACCGGCTCCGAGACACCCGTCGGCAGCTGCTCGGGCGTCGCCGGCGCCCGCTGCGGGATGAGATCGGTGTCCTCGATCCCGCGATTGAGCAGCTGTGGGCCCGTGAAGTCCCGCACGCCGACCGGCGCGCTGCCGTGGCCGTCGGTGATGACGTCGGGGCGGGGATCGGCGTGGAGGTTCGTGAGGTCCGGATGCGTCATGCCGGGGTTCGTATGCCGAGTCCCTCGGCCGGTCTGCGCCGGCCCGTCGGGGTCGATGGGGACATACGCGACGAACCGGGTCGAGCCCCGCTCCTCCTCGCCCACCCCGTCGCTTCCGTCGCCGGGGGTGACCTGTCCGCCGACGAAGGGCGTCTGGGGGAGGTGGAGTTCGGCCTCGACCCGCTGGAGGGCGCGCGCCAGTTCGATAGCGCTGCGGAATCGGGGCTCGGGCCGCTTCTCCATGGCCCGGGCCAGGACGAGTTCGAGCGTTTCCGGCACGTCCTGTCGCCGGATCCTGGGCACTGGGTCGGTCCGCACCCGGCGGCTCAGCGCAGAATTGTTGTTGTCTCCCCCGGGGATTTCGAAGGGAGACCGGCCGACGAGCAGGGTCCAGAGCGTGGCCGCGAGGGAATACACGTCCGCGGTGGGTGTCAACGTGGCACCAGCCACGAGTTGCTCGGGCGGTGCCCACGGGATCGACACTCCCTCGGCCCCTCCGGAGTCGGCCCCGACGAGCGAGGCGGCGATGCCGAAGTCCGTCAACGCCGGAGTGCCGTACTCCGTTACAAGGATATTGGCGGGCTTGATGTCACGGTGGAGGATCCCGAGTGAGTGCGCTCGCTCGACCGCACCGGCGATCTGGATTCCGGTGCGGAGGGCCTCCGGGACGCCGTACGGCCGGTGCTGCTTGCGAACTCGGACCGACAGGTTGGGCGGGGGGCAGAACTCCATGACGAAATACGCACTGAGATCGACAGTGATTCCCGCCTGATAGATGCTCACGACGTTCGGGTGCGCGGACAGCTGTCCCATCGTGCGGGTCTCGGCCTCGAACGCACTCCGGGTGCGCGGCCCGAGCTTGCCATGCAGGACTTTGACCGCAACCATGCGGCTCATTGCCGGCTGGGAGTACTTATAGACCGTGGCCTGACCACCCGATCCGAGAACGTCGACGAAGACGAAGTCGTCAAGGGTCGGAGGGGAGGGGCGCGGCGTCATGCGAGGAATTCGAAGGAGAGCATGACATCGTCCCCGAAGTCGATGACGTCACCGCCATAGAGGGCGACCGGCGAGTTGGCCAGAAGGCGCTGCGGCGGGTCCTCGCCGCGGCGCAGGAAGGTCCCGTTTCGGGAGTTCAGATCAACCGCCAGGAGGGACCAGCCCTCGACCCGGAACTCCAGGTGCGACCCCGAAATGTGGGGGAAGGGCAACTCCAGCCGACCCGGGATCCGGCTGCCCTGGAAGCGGGCGGGACGCGGATTGCGGCCCACGATCAGAGGCCCGGCCAGGTCCGCCGATTCGCCGGTGGATGTGTGCACCCGGCCGATCGAGGGCTGGGGGATGCTGACGATGTCCGACCCGACGCGACGACCGCAGATGCGGCAGGAGGCCGCCTGCGGGGGATTTGGGTGCTGCTCGGGACACAGCGACGCGGGAATGTCGCCGCCCGGGGGCCCGGCGTCAAGGTCAATCCGCGCCACGGTGGCACCGTCGTGATCGCCCGGAACCCTGGCTCGCCCCGCATCAGTCCTCTCTTGCGACCCAGCCGCACCGGCCGACGATGGGGGTTTGTGCCGACGGGCTTCTGGGACGGCGGCGGCAGGCAAGGGACTGACCGCGCCGTCCCCGGAGCCCGATGACTGCGACTCCACCAGCGTGACATTGTCCGCGTGCTCCGGACGCGCAGGGGTTTCCCCCGGGGGTCGTATGGCCGCTTCCTCGACGGTGTGGATCACCGTTTCGCCCCAGAGCGCATCGAACCGTCCCGGGCCAGCGCCGGGAGCATCCTCCCGATCGGGGTCGACAGTGTCCTCCGGCTCTGGGGGGGCGGCGGAGCCGGCCGCGGCGGCGGCTCGGTCACCGGAACCGGTGGCTGCCGAAGCGGGATCGGCACCGACGGGGGCGGACGGCATACCCACCCCGGTGCCGGAGGGTGGTGACGCGGCCGGAGCGGCCGCCCGCATGACATTCGCGTCGGTGGTCAGTGCGGCATCCCGACGGTGCCAGACCACCACGCCGGCCGGCACGACCCCACCCACCAGAATTCGCCCACGCGCGCGCTCGGTGCCCACTCGACCAACCGTGATTTCTTCGCCGCCGAGGACCTGCCGCTCGGACCAGGTGGTCACCCCGGACCCCTCGATGCTGACCACGCCAGCCGCTCCCACCACGCCTGCGGAAAATTCGCCGCGCGCCGCGAGACTCATCGCCTCACCGCGGACCAGGCCGATCGCGAAGCCGGGCAGCCCCAACAGACCGGAGCCGATCGCCTCACTCATCCCCTCCAGGAAGGCCCGCAGATCCGCCCCGCCCTCGAGGAGGAGCCACGTCTTCTCCACGACCTCGATGGAGACGGAGCCGTCCAGAATGGCGACGCCACCTCCCCAGACAAGGCCGTGATCGGAGCCCGGAACCCACATCGCCCGGGCCATCAGGAGCTCCACCTGCTTTCACCGGTACGCCGCGCGGGCATGGTCGGGGCATCCAGGTCGACCTTGGGCAGCAGGTCGAGGGTGATCTCCGTGGTGTATGCCGAGACGTCCCCCGTCGGTGGGGCTCCGAGCACGTCGATCACGACGACCGTGACATTGTCACGTCCACCCGCCGTCAAGGCGGCGTTGACCAGCTCGCGGGCCGCGGCTGCCGCGTCGCCCACACTGAGCAAGGTGGCGGCGATGAGTGGATCGGTGACCTCGGTGGTCAGGCCGTCACTGCAGATGACGAGGCGATCACCGGCGACGACCTTCACCAGCCACTGATCGGGCTCGGGGGCGCCGCGGATTCCGGCCCCGAGGGCCCGGGTGATGACATTGCGGTCGCGGTGATCACGAGCCCGCTGGGCCGACATCTCCCCGATGTCGACGAGTTCCTGAACCCGGGAATGATCGATGCTCACCTGCTCGAGCTGATCGCCGCTGAACAAGTAGACCCGAGAGTCGCCGATATTGAAGACGAGCCAGTACGCCTGACCGCCCTCGTGCGTCAGCATCACTCCGGCGACGGTCGAGCCCGGACAGGCGCCATCGCGCGCGAGCGCATCCACCTTGTCACTGGCGGCGGTGATGGCCCGCCTCAGGTCCGCGGCACTGCCCCAGTCGGCACCGGTC
Source organism: Nostocoides sp. (assembly GCA_016702415.1). Classification (GTDB taxonomy): domain Bacteria; phylum Actinomycetota; class Actinomycetes; order Actinomycetales; family Dermatophilaceae; genus Nostocoides_A. The sequence continues at coordinate 586,608 of JADJEA010000001.1, read as the reverse complement.
AGCGGCCGAAACGCCGCCACCACCGCGCTCGAGGCAGCCTCCCCGCGGGCGTGCCCGCCCATCCCGTCGGCGACGAGAAAGACGGGACGCTCCGCGAGATGACCGTCCTCGTTGCGGCCTCGCTCACCAGGGTCCGTGCAGGCCCCCCAACTGAGCGCAATCTCCGGACCGGTGGACCGTGGTACCGGACTGGAGGTGGACACAAGGGCAACCTAGCTTCGCCCAGGCTGCCTGCCTTGTCCCTCAAACAGATGACATGGCCGGTTGATCCCATCCGCACGCCGATCCACGAACCCGCTGATCACGTCGGGCATGACGCGTCCGCTGCACCGCGACCCACCGGTTATCGGTTGGCACACGACGCCTGCCGATTCCACGCGTCGCCGAGCTGGGTGAGGGCCACACCGGCGGGGAGGAGAGCGAACACCCCGAAGCCTGCTGGCGTGGGAGCGAGGGGTTGGACGAACACGCTATCCGGGCAGGTCGCCGCCCCCGTGGTCGTCGCCGAGGTGGTCGGCTCCCCCGAAGAGGTGGTCCCGGTTGTCGTGGTCCCGGTTGTCGTGGTCCCGGTTGTCGTGGACCCGGTTGTCGTGGACCCGGTTGTCGTGGGCCCGGTTGTCGTGAACGACCCCCCGGTGAAGGACCCATCGGTGAAGGACCCGCCAGTGGCGGGCTCGATGGATGCGGTCGGGGTGCGCGTCGACGTGGTCGCGGGTCGGGACGACGTCGTCACTGACGGCCCCGACGTGGTCGAGGACGTTGGGACGGACACCTGGTCACTGCCCGAGGAAAGCCGGGTCGCGGCATACCCAACCCCGGCGAGACCGACGATGCCGGCGACGAGAGCAGGTGCCACCCGCCTGCCCCGTGACCGTCGAGACCCGGTCGTAGGGGCGGCGGCCGCCGGTCGGGATGTCGGGATCGGTTGCCGGGCCGGACGATTCGGTTCGGGCCCGGTGGGCCGCACCACGGTCGCAACCACCGTGTCACCAGCACCGGGTACGGCAGCCGGCAGGGCCCGGCGTCGGACCACGACGACGGTGGTGTCGTCACCACCCATCGCCGCCGACTGCTCGACCCACGACGGCAGCTGCTCCCTTACCAGCGTGATCCCGTGTCGGTCGATGTTCTCGGCGAGATCCGGCATCACCTCGCTCGCCCACTCAGGGCTGACGAACGAGTTGCCGTACCCGTCCGTAGCGAGCAGGACGAGATCACCCGGCGCGACGTCAGGAAGGCTTCCGAACCGGAAGTCGGCTGCCGCATCCGGTCCGCACAGGCTCGTGGTCAGATTGCCGACGAGTCGCTCGTCGTCCGGGATGGGGGAGACGCACCGGCCCTCGCTAAACACCTGGATGTCGCCGTCGCCGATCTGAGCGGCCCAGAGCCCATGACGCCCGAGCCAGGCGATGAGGAGGGTGGCGCCATAGAGCTGGAAGGGATCGGCCAGCGTGGCGGGAGTGGCTCGGGTGACTTCCGCCGCTGTCAGCGGCCGGTCCCGGACGTCGCCCATCACCTCGCCGCGCCACCGCTGGACGATCCGCGTCGGGAGGTAGTCGAGAGGCTCCGGCTCGCCGTTGGCGATGCGGGTGAGTTCGTCGATCGCGATGCTCACGGCGAGACGCGACCCCACGTCACTGCGCACATAGCCCTTGCCGCCATGGCCGTCCGCCACGGCCACCACGACGTCGCCCGTCGGGAGTTCGCTGACCTGATGCGCGTCCTGGTTGGGTTGGCCGGAGCGGGTATGACCCGCCCCGAGCGCGGTAGCGGCGGCGATGTCCCAATGCGAGGTGCCCGGGCGCTTCACCACAACACCTCCGAGAGGTCACGGATGGGGCTTTCCTGGATGGGGGGAGGCGGTGGGGCGCTCGCCTGGGGACTGACCTGGCTCGCCGCGCGCGAGGCGTGAACGGACGCCCAACGGATGGCGTCGACCAGTTGCTCGGGGTTGCTGGCGGTGGCGGGAACGGCATCGGGACCGGCACCCATGAACCTCACCAACACGTCGTAGTCGGCATCCCGCCCGATTCCCACCGCGACCCGGACGGCCCGACGGCCCCAGGGCAACGCCTCCAATGCCGTGAGGGCCGACTCGAAGTCGTCGGTCGGCATACCGTCGGACACGAGGATGACCGCCGGAGGCATCGCCCTGGTCTCCATGGGAGGGACCGTCAGTGCGTCCGAGAGCAGCCGAGTGGCGGCCCCGAGATCGGTGTACCCCCCGCATTCGAGATCACTCCAGACGACATCGTCGACCTCCATGGGATGAGAGAGATGCCAGCGTGCGCCCGACGAAAAGGCGATGCACCGGACCAGCAATTGCGCGTGCGGATTCGCCGATGCCACCTCGGAAAGATGCGGCAGGGTCTCGCGGATCGCCGTATTGAGGGCGATCATCTTCCCGTCGGCGGCCATGGACCCGGAGCAATCGGCCAGGATGATGAAATGAAGTGGCCGCCGAGACAGGGCACTTCCCGGACGTTTCGGAACGCTGGGGTCAAGCATGGAGCGCATCCGCCTTAGGATGAGGAGGAGTCCCGAGGGAGAGAGAGCGACGATGGTGCGTCAGGGTGACGTGGTCACACTGCCCAGACTCGGGAGTTCCTGGCGCGTCCAGGAACTCCTCGGCCAGGGTGGTCAGGGCTCGGTTCACCTGGTCCGCGCCGTCGACGGGTCGCAACGACAACTCGCGCTGAAGTGGTACGCCCCGTCCAAGGTCATGCGCACCCAGCACGACGCGATCACGGCACTCGTGCAGCGCGGCAGTCCCAGCCCGGCCTTCCTGTGGCCGCTCGACATCATCTCGGCCCCAGACAGTTTCGGCTATGTCATGCCCCTGCGACCCGCTGGCTTCATCGGGCTGGGCGACCTGCTGCGAGGCCGCGTCGACGTGGGGGTCTCCATCGCCTTGCGCATCTGTGTGGGTCTGAGCGATGCCTTCCTCAAGCTGCACAGTCTGGGCCTGTGCTATCGCGACATCAGCCTGGGCAATATCATGTTCGACCCCGGCGATGGACGAGTCATCATCTGCGACAACGACAATGTCGGGCTGGACGGGACCGAGGGCGTGGTCCTGGGTACCCGTCGCTTCATGGCACCGGAGATCGTGCGCGGCGACGCGCTGCCGAGTATCCAGACAGACCTTCATTCCCTCGCCGTCATCATCTTTTATGTGCTCATGATCGGACACCCGCTGCTCGGCCGCCGGGAGGCCCTGTATGCCTGCATCGATGAGGCCGCGGAGAAAGAACTCTTCGGCGACAAGGCGGTGTTCGTCTTCGACCCGGCCACTGCGGTGAATGCCCCGGACCCGGTAGCTCAGGAAGCCATGGTCGCGAATTGGGAAATCCTTCCGGCCCCGCTGCGGGCGTTGTTCACGCGGGCCTTCACCTCCGGTTTGATCCGGCCGGAGGACCGGGTCCGTGAGAGCGCCTGGCGCAAGGACCTCGCGGCCGCTCTCGACCGAGTCGTGGCCTGCTCCGGATGCGCGGCCGAGAACTCCCTCAGCGTGTCGGGGACGTCCCGGTGCTGGCATTGCGGCACCGAACTCCACGTCGACCTGACCCTGACCGTCGGGCGCAGCAGGGTGCTCGTGGGGTCCGGCGCGCAGGTGACGCAACACCACATCCGACACGACTACGCCGTATGCCGACCGGTCGGCACCTTCGTCAAACACCCCCAGCGGGACGTCTGGGGCCTGCGCAATGTCAGTTCCCAGCCGTGGCAGGCACGAGTTCCCGGGCACGCGATGGTCGAGGTGGTGCCGGACCGGGCCATTGCCATGCTCCCCGGCACACAGGTCGACTTCGGACCAGCGACCGGCCTGGTCGAGGCGACAACGCAGTAGCCGCCTCATAGGGCTGCGTCGGTCCCGTACAGACGGAGGACGGTCGCCCCGGTGACCTCGGGCCCGAAGCTGCTGTCGTCCTCTCCGGTTGCCGACGGCAAGGACGCGTGGACCGGCAGGCGCAACGCCGCGACCCACGTACGCACGGCGTGGTCCGCGGCCTCGAGGGTCCACGCGCGGCAGGCGGCGAGATGCCGGGCCTGCCAGGTCAGATCGGATGTCGTCAGCGGGGCGAGTTCGGCGAGGCTCTCGGGGACGTTCTCATCGAGGGCCCCGCACACGAGATGGATGTCGCTGCGATACTGCGGTGCCAGTTCGCCCAGGCGCCGGCTCAAGGCGGACCGCAGATACGCGGGCTGGCGGACCAGATGAGTTGGCGTGCCCGCCACGACCTGCCTCAGTGCGCTGACGAAGGTGTCGTCCGTGCTCATGACCGAACCCTCCATCCACGCGTGGCGTGTCGAACACGGACCGGGGACCGCCCGGAGCGCGGGTTCCCCGGGAGAGGGTGCCCCGGGAGAGGGGGACCGGTCACGGCATACAAGCCGGTCAGGAGCGGGGTCCTCCCGCGAGTGCCTCGGTGACATGTGCGGCGCGGCATCCGTTAACCCTGGCAGGCGAAGTTGGTGTTGCACGCCATCACGAACGTGAGTCTCCCGATCGATTGAACTCCCCCGCCCTCGATCCGATAGTCCACGGTTCCTTCGTAGGGGCCATTCGATGAGTTCTCGTACACGAAATCGTGGTCGCCGATGATCCGTGCCTGCCCGGGGCCGCTGACCCGGACATCGGTGATCCTCCACGACGTGGCGGACCCCGAATTCGTGACCGTCAGTTGCAGCGCACATGGTTTGGCGACGACTCCGGTCGGGGCGGCCAGCGTGGTGGAGCACTGCGATCCCTCCCACCCGTACGGAACCTCCTGATGCCAGGACGCGCCGGCCGCGGACAATTTCGAGCGATCGGTCGGCATCCGGTCCAACGAACTGTCGGAGGGCGTGCGGGCCCGTTGAGTCAGCACCCCGCCAGCGATGGCAAGCAGGAGCGCGGCGGCCACGGCGAGGACCCACCAACGGCGTCCCCGCGACGTGGGGACTGGGTGTTGGATCGACGGTGCGACCGTCTCGTCCACCCGACGCAGGGACGAGCGCAACACGGTCGCCTGCGGCTCATCGGTCTGGGGCCCGCTAGCGGCTGGTGGCGCCGCACCTGACCAGGGCGTGGCCGCGGGCGCCCGCGACGAGGCGGCGTCGGCGACCGGAGGAAGGGCGGCCGCCGAAACGGGAGCGGCCGGGGTCACCGCGCCGCTCGTGAGAGCCCCGCTCCATGCCGTCACGGCGAACCGCGCCATCTCGGGGGTCAGCCCACGACCGACAAGGCGCGCGGCGAGTGCGGCCGAATCCGGGGACCCCACGTCGATGTCCCTCGCCACGCCTTCCTCGGCCGCCATCTCGAGGGCGTCGACCTCGGCCCGGTAGAGCCTTCCCACGCTGTCCAGGACATCCGACAGAGAGGCTCGCAGTCGTCCCGGCGAATAGACCACGGTGGGGCCGAAGTCCCTCACGACCCGAGCAAGGGCGGCTGCTACCGGGTTGGTGTCGCCCTCGCCGTCGCCTTGTGTCATGACGATCCCTTTCTGAGTTATGACGACGCCGGCGCACCGCGGGTGAAGAGTGCACGGAGAGGACGGGCCCGCCGGGGTGTCGGCTCGGACACGACCGGGTCGCGCACGAAGAAGCTGCGCGCGCTCCACGGCGCCAGCAGCCGACGGCGCCACGGAACCGCGCGACGAACGGCCTTTCGGGCAGTGCGCAACTGGGCCCAGTAGGCCTCGATCTGGGCGTCCCCGGCATCGTGGGCCCCGAACACCGCTCGATCCGCCAGCGAGGCGAGGCCGTGGTGACCGACGATCGCCGCCTGCTCCATCCGGGTCGCCCCCACGGGGACAGTCACGCCGAGGTCACGGGCCTGGTCGGTCAGGTCTCGCCACCCCGCGGCGATGCGACGACTCACAGACCCGACCGTGCGCCTGCGCCGCCGCCGTATGCCGCGCGCCGACCCCGCGGTCAACGCTGCGGCCGCCAGAGCGCCGGTGGGCACGGCGGCATACGAGACCGTGGTCGCCACCCACGCCGGGACCCGACCCGACCCCGGGTCTCCTCCGGGACCGCCGCCGGCCCCTCCTCCCGGCCGGTTGGCTCCTGGATCGCCATCGGTCAGGGCTGCGACCGATCCCGGCGCGGGCGCACCGGCCGCAGGTGGCACGAGCACTGGGTCCGTCACGGACGTCGTCTCCTCCGGATCACCGACGGCCACTTGGCTGGGTCCGGACTCGAACGCCGAGTTGGGCACGGCGAACCATTGGCCGGACTCGGCCTCGACCTCCACCCACGCCCGGATGTCTTTGCCGGTGACATCCCCACCGCTCGGCACGACTGCGCCGAGCACCACCCGAGCCGGCACGCCGACCGCATTGGCCAGCAGCGCATAGGCGGCGGCGAACTGCTCATCGCTGCCGTAGCTGTCGGGCTGGTTCAGCTTCGCTTCCAGGAACCGGCGAATGCGCCACTCGCTGTGGCCTGGGAGATAGCCCTGTTTGGCGTCGAGGCCACCGTCGGTGAAGGCGCGGACCTTGTCGCGAAGCCGGATGGCCAGCGCCGCCAGCGGCGGCCGCGCGGGATCGGCGTCGAGCCACGCGGAGGCGATCGGGTCGACGAATGCGGTCGTGTCGGGATCGAGCAGGGGTGTGGTCGCCGGCCGGAATCCCGCCTTGGTGATGTCGATCTCCGGGACCGCCGCTCCGGTCACCGACACCACGTCACCGCCCTGGAGGCGCGCGGTCACCAAGCCCTGTCCGGTCTGCGTGTTGTATCTCAGCGTGTCGCGCAGATCGGTCGCGCGCGGCCCGCTGAAGGTGATCCGCGACCACGGTCCGACGCCGGGCACCCAGGGGCTGAGCTCCTGTTGCGACGCGAACGCGGGTTGCACCGTGACCACGGCAGTCGTGTCCCTCCCATGGGCCTCGGTGCCCGCGCGAATCGTCCGCCCGACCCGCTGAAAGACAGCGCCGCTGCCCTCCACGCCGGAGCCGGCGCTCCAGACCGAGCCGGTGTAGAAGTCGAGCACCGACAGGCGCAGCCGTGACCCCGCAGGCAGGCCCGACACGCGCAAGAGAGAAGCGTCGTGGAGCAGCCGCATGCTCTCGCCGTACTTGCGGAAGCCGAGAAGTGGGGACGGGTATTGATCAACGTCGAAGGGGGCCTCGACGAGATCACGGGCGACGAACCGCGGCCGGTCGGCACCGGGCAGATGCGGGGCGACCATCCAACTGCCCGCACCGGAGGTGAGAAGGAGGGCCGCGGCCACGGCGACCTGGGTCCACACCCCGGCACCCGTTCCGACGACCCGCAGTCGCCGACGTCGCCGAAGCGACGCCCACGAGGTCGCGCAGGCCGCCAGACCCACACCGCTGACGATCGGATGCCAGCCCTCCCGGGTCCCCGTGAGGATGGTGAGTATGGCGACCCCCACCGCTGGCGTGACGGGCAGCCAAGGGCCGGTGTTCCTGCGTGCGATGAGTGCTCCGGCGCAGCCGGCGATAAGCCCGAGAAGCAGGGGCAGAACCACGAGAGGACCCGAGGAATCGACCGGCGGGACGGTGGTGAGGAGGCTCTTCCATCCGGTGACGGCCAACCGGGCTCCCTCCCCAAGCGAGGTCCACGGCGGCACCACCGACCCCGCCACCAATGCCCCGGCGATCAGGACGTAGAGGAAGGCCACGATGGCGGCGGGTCGCCAGGCCCGGCCAGGGACCGTCCCGGAGGAGGCCGCCGCAACGCCGGCCACGACCGCGGCGCCCCCGACCACCAAGTGCCGCATGCCGTCGAAGGTGCTCATCCACGGAAGCAGGGCGACGATGCCGGCAAGCGCGGACAGCGTGAGATCGACACCGGCCCCTCGCCCGATCACCGCATCCCACCCACGCGTCCGGGACATGAACGCGGAGCGCCCGATGCTGGTCGCGGTCATAGCCGGCCTCCCCGCCAGCGCCTGGTGGAGATCGTCGAGACCGCCGATCGTCACCACAACACGTCCATTGGCCACCCGGCGCATCACGTCGGCCCCGGGAACCACGCGCACGATCACGACAGCGATCCCGCGCGCGAACGCGCCGGCCGCCCGGGTGAGAGTGTGCAGGTCGGAGCGCGAGCCCGATACCACGATGGTCGTGCTGAGGTTGGGAGCCCGGCGCGCCAGCCCGGCGGCGACGACGTCGATCCGTTCCGGCCCCAGACGCGCCCGCGCGTAGAGGTCGACCGCCCGGGAACCCCCGGTCCCGGGCAGTTGGAAGGGCCCGGTGGCCGCGGACAGGTCGATCTCGTCGGTGATCGCGCGCCGGGCGACGGAGGCGGCCACGGAGACGGCAGTCTCAAACTCGTCGTCGTCGGCATACGCCTGCTCGTCACAGTCCAGGACGATCCCCACATGGGTCCGCCGGGTGTCGAGGAATTGCCGGACCATGAGCGCCGTCGACCCGGCGACGCTGGTGCGCTTGCCGGTCGAGGCCCAGTGAATATGGCGCTGATCGTCACCGGGGACGTAGTCCCGCAAGCCGTGGAAGGCCAAGTCGCTGGGTGACGGGTCATTGGTCGTGCGGCCCTCGAGATCACGCAGCAGGCCGGTCCCGAAGGACTGCAGGTAGACCGTGGCCGGATGAACGACGAGATCCACTCCATCGGTCCACGGAATGGTTCGCCGGACCAGCCCGAAGGGGTCCCCGCGCAAGGTCGTGACCGGTCCGATCCGGTAGACCCCCCGGCGACCCGTGGGTAGCACGACGATGTCGTCGTGGTCCCCTCCCGGGGCGAGCGACGGCACCAGGAACCGGGTGGAGGTGTCCCCACAGGGCAATTCCAGGGGAAGGGGGAGCAGCCGGCCCGCGCCGGTGTTACGCACCCGGACCTCCGCCACGGCGACATCGCCGGCACGGACCCGTTGCGGCTGCACTTTGAGGGTCACCCCGAGCCGGGTCCTCCCAATTGTGAACAGGCAGGACAGGAGGAAGAGGAGGAGAAGGGCGGTCGCGGCATACGCCGCCTCACGCCATCCGTATGCCGCCGCGACGACCCAGCACACTACCGCGGCGGCCAGGACACCCCAGCCCAGCGGGGACACGCAGCGCATCACCCTGGCAACCGGCTCGAGCCGTGGCCGCGCCTCCTGCCACTGGGCCAGCAGCTCGACCCGCGCCCGCGAGATGCGCCCCCGCCAGGAGCTGGGCGCGCGGTCAGGCCGAGCGGTACGCGGGCGCCGCGACATCGTTCATCAGGTCGTCGATGACAGTGGCAATCTGCATACGGTCGTATGCCGCCTGGTCGCCGAGAAGGAGACGGTGGGCAAGGATCGGGTGGGCAAGATCCTTGACGTCGTCCGGCGTCACATAGGGCCGTCCCTGTGAGAGGGCCCAGACCTTCGCGCAGCGGACGAACGCGAGGCCTCCTCGGACGCTCAGGCCGAGGGAAATGCTGGGGTGGCGTCGGGATTCCTCGGCAATACGTGCGACGTAGCTGAGAATGGCGGGGTCCACGTGCACCCGCTGTGCCGCCGCGGACATCTTGCTCACCCCCGCCGACGCGATCACCGGCACGACCGCCGCACTACGGTCCCGGTTCTCCGCATCCGCCAATAGCGCCACCGTCACGTCATGGCTGGGGTAGCCGATGGAGGTCTTCATGAGAAAACGGTCGAGCTGAGCTTCGGGCAGTCGATACGTTCCGGCCTGCTCGATCGGGTTCTGGGTGGCCATCACCATGAATGGCGAGCCAACGGAGTGGCCGACGCCGTCCGCGGTGACCCGGCCTTCCTCCATGACCTCCAGGAGCGCCGACTGGGTCTTCGGCGAGGCGCGGTTGATCTCGTCGGCGAGGACGATCGACGCGAAGATGGGACCCTTGCGGAAGGCGAACTCCTGTGTGCGCTGGTCGTAGATCGACACCCCGACGATGTCGGTCGGGAGGAGGTCCGGGGTGAACTGGATGCGATTGTGGGTGCCCTGGACGGTGTTGGCCAACGCCTTGGCCAATTGGGTCTTCCCCGTGCCGGGATTGTCCTCGAGGAGAAGGTGTCCCCCGGCGATCAGGCACGTCAAGGTCTGCCGGATCACGCGCTCTTTCCCCCGCACGGCGACCTCGATATTGGTCACCATCCGGTGAAAGGTCTCCGCGAATGCGCGGGCCTCGTCATCGGTGATCGTCATGGCTTCCTCTCGCTGACTCGACCGGTAGTGGCAGCGGGTGTCGATCCGCTGTCGTGAATGCCGTCGCATCCGACGTCGACCGTCACGCTCGGTCCGGCGTAGCCGATGGTCTGAGTCCCGGGGAACGCGTACACGGGAGAGACCGCCGGGGAGTACGAACTGGAGGGAGCAACGGAACACTCGATCGTCGGATCGAAGCCCGACGTCGTCAGGTAGATCGGATAGCAGGGTGCCGAACCGCACTCGGCCCCGCCCGTGTCCGGCCCCGTCGAGACATCCACCGATCGCGAGCTGGGGACCGTGATGGAGGGCGAGGTCGAGGTGTTGGACAATCCGTCGACGGATCGATTCACCGTCGCCGTCAGGGTGAGACTCGACCCCGGGGCGACGCCGGTGACCGTGCCGGATGCCTGGCACGAACTCGCGCAGTCACCGCTGATCGAGAAGTGGACGGACGCGGAGGGGTCGGACGCGCTGACGCTCCAGCTCAGATCCCCTCCGGTGCCCGACGCCGACGCCGTGAACTCGATCGTCTGGTTGTCTCCGGCGAGTTGCAGCGCCTGCCAGACCGGGGCATCGACAGCGCCGTAGATGACGACGTCCTGGGACCAGGTGACGCAGGTCTGGGGGTCGTCCGGCTTCGTGCAGTTGGTGAGCATCACGTGATGAGTGCCCTCCTTGGAAACGGTGAACGACCAGGTCACCTCGTCGCTCGGTGCAGGTTGTGACGCCTCCTGAGCACCGTCGACGGACAGGGTGACGATCGACGGCGCCGGCGACGAGCCCGCACGGAAGGTCACACTGCCCTGGAGCGGCCCGGCGTAACTCGCCGAAGCCGAGCTGAAATCTGCCGGCTTGCCCACCGCCAGATAGCTGACCGCGGGAGCCGAGGCAGGCAGTCCGTGCGCGTTCGTCGCCGTCACGGTGTAGGAGTGCTCGGTGTTGTCGAGACTGACGGTTGTCGAGCACGAGGTGGAGGGGGTCGCCGAGCAGATGGAGCCCGAGACGGAGTCGGTCACGCCGTAGGTGACATCGCCCAAGTCGTTCGCCATGGATGCCGACCAGGAGACGGTCACGCCTCCCAGTCCGTCCGCCTGTATCTCGACATTTCCCGGCGCGGTTGGGGCGGCGTAGGCATAGCCCGACGCAGTGACGGGCGCGCTGTCTCCCGCGTCATTCCACGCCACGATGGTGAAGTCGTACGGCACGCCGTTATCGGGCACCCAGAGGCTGACCGACGTGCTCGACGCGCCAGGACTGGCCATAACCGGTCCGGTGATCCGATAGCCCCGCACAGCGGAGCCTTTCGAGGAGGCTGGAGTCCACTGGAGCGTGATCTTGTGGTCTCCGGATCCGGTGGCCACGAATCCGGTAACTGGGTCCGGTTTGACGTCGACCGTGACCTCGGGGGACCAGTCGGACCACGCACTCGAGCCGGCCTCGTTGTGGGCGCTCACGTGGAAGCGCACCTTCTGACCGATCGGGAGTCCGGCGATCTGGCAGGGCGACGCCGCGCACCGTTGGTGCAGGCCCGTGTCCGACTCGACATCAAAGTAGTCGACGGGAGCCCCATTGGCCGATCCGGGGGTCCAGGCCAACGAGATGGTTTCGTTCACTGGAGCGGACACCGGGGCCACCCCCGTGGGCTTGTCGGGCGGAGCGAACACCACGAGGGTGACCGTCGTCGGGACCCAGTCGCGTTTGGGGTCGCGCTCGGCATCGGTGACCTCGATCGGGACGACGACTTCACCCGCAGCCGTTGCCCCGGTGGTCACCTCCAGGAGCGATCCATGCGCCGACACCGACGCGACGCTCGTGGGCACTTGGGTCGCGCGGACCGCGATCTGCGGCGAGGGCAGCGGCGAGGAGATGGCGGTGCTCAAGTCGACCGTGACCGACTCTCCGGCCTTGACGTGATCCCGAACGAGCGCCGTCACGGTGAGGGGATCGACCGGTCGAACGGCAACGGTCAACGTCGCTTGCGCGTCCTCCGAGCCCGCGATGCGGATCGCGAGCTTCCCGGTTCCGGCTTGCGTCGCCCCGTCCCCGGCGAGCGAGAGGATGTGGGTGTTCTGTCCGCTGAGGGTCACCCCCGCCAGCGGCGTCCCCTGCCAGCCCGCGGCATACCGCACCGACGCCGGATCGACCCCGTCGGGGACCCAGACGTGACAGAGACGCGTGATGTCGAGGGAGAGTGGTTCGCCCGCGGCCGAGACGACGAATGGGTCCGTCGGGCAGGACCGGAGGATGGGCAGGGGGGTGCCGACCTGGACCGGGATGCTCACGGTGTGCACGGTCTTGTCGGTTCCCTCGACCAGTTGGAGGACGAGGGCCGCCGGGCCGGCATACACCTTTCCGCTCTCGTCCTTGGCGGCGGCCAGTTCGACCGCCTGGGTGCCCGACTTCACGATCCGCAGTCCCGATGCCGGCGTTGCCACGACCGCGGACTTGGCATCAGCCATGCGCAGACTCTTACCCGCGGGGGAGACGACATATTCGGACAGAGCCGCCGTGACCGTCCCCGTTCTCGGGACGGCGATGACCTTGCCTTTGGGGACATAGGGTCCACCGGATCCCGACGCGGGGACATAGGCGACCGCCGCAGACGTCGCTCCGCCCGCGTCCGTAACCGTGAAACCGACCGCCTGGGGCGTCTTCTTCACCGGGAGTGTCAGAACGCCTCCCTCGACCGATGCCCCCGGGGCGTCCACGTGCACCGTCAGTTTGGTCGAGTCACCGTCGGGATCAAAGGCGCGGGCGAGCACGTCGACGGTCGTGGTCGGTTTCTCCGTAGCCGGGGCCACGACGTCGTAGACGACAGGAGGGTTCTCGAAACCGACTTGGCTGCGGATGGTGATCGTCCCCGGTGCCGAGGAGCCGCCGAGTCCGTCCACCGCATACCCGATGACCGTCGGCGCGGAGCCCTTCTTCGGGGCGGCCGCCGTCACCGGACCGTGCGCCCCCGAAGGCCCGGAGGGCAGTGTCGCCCCACCTGGCGGGCGCCCACGCGTCGTGGACAGCAGCCGCAACGCCACCGAGTCACCGCGGGTGACCAAGTCGTTCTCCAGGGGATTGACCGTCACCCGTGCACCCGGCGCCGCGGTCACCTGATCCGGGAGCGCCACGGGCGGTTGCGGGGGCTGCGGGGAGACCACGGCGACTCGGATGGTGGCCGTCCCGATCTTGCCGAACGAATCGGACACGGCATACGTGAAGGTGTCCGTCCCTGTGGCGCCCGTCGGATAGGCCTGGTAGGTCAAGCTCGTGGGGCTAAACCCCACCACCCGGCCGAGCTTGGGCGCGGAGGCGATCCCGGCCACAACGGTCGAGTCCCCGTCGGGGTCGTGGCCGCTGGCCGAGACCGGAATGGTCACCGTCTCCCCCGACGCCGCCCGAGCCTCGAGGTCGACCGGCGTCGGCGCCAGATCAGGGGTCTTGTCGTCCGGTGCGGGTCGGATCGTGACGGTCAGCGTCCCACCCGCTGCGTCGCCTGCGGCCGTGGTCGCGACATAGGGAATCACCACCGACCGGGGAGATCGGACCGATGCGGGTGCGAAATAGCGGATGTCGTTCCCGGCGACATACGCGGTCCCGACGTCCTTCGCCTTGACATCGGCGACATCGCTGACGGGTAGCTGGCCAGCGGCCGGGGCACCCTCGACCCGGGCGGCAAGAGCGAGCAGTGCGCCCCCGGGCGTGCTGTCGTTCTCCAGCACCGGCACCCGGACGGAATCGCCGGCCCGCACCGATGCGCGGTCGGCAGTGGTGACGGGAAGGTCATGGGCCAGCGCCGGGAGTACCGCGACGTCCACCATGCTGGTGACCGATGTATGCCCGTCGGCAGTCACGGTGTACCTGATCGATGCCGGCTTGGTCTTCTTGGAGCCCTTACCCTCCGCGATACCCGTCGCGACGATTCGCAGCCAGCGACCTCCGACAACCGCGACCTGGAGGTGTCCGTCGGGGCTAGCGGACTGCACCGTCAGAACTCGGCCGAGCGGGTCGCGGTCATTGGCGAGGACGTCGACGAGTACGGGGGCCTGGCCATGGAGGACAGCCGTGTCGGGAGTGAGGATGGGGGTCGTCGAGTCCTGGGCAACGAAGTCGACGCGGATCCGTCCCTCGACCGACGGGGCGGAGCCCGATGTCGCGTTGTAGGCCAGGACATAGGACCCGGGCGTCTTGGCGCTGGAGGTCGCCGTCACCTTGCCGGTGGCGACATCGGTCTCGACCCGCAACGCATCCTGGTCCTTCTGTCGTGGAACGACATTCCCCAGCAAGGCGAGGGGCGCCATGGCCATCGTCGGGTCAGCGCCGGGGATGTCGTTGTCGAGGGGATACACCACCGCCGGCTTGCCCACGACGGCCCGGACGACGTCGGGCTGAGTCAACGGGGGGGTCGGGTCGGGTGCGCCGGCCCCCAAGATGGTGACCGGGACGGTGGCCTTGGCCCCCCCACCACGACCATCCGAGACGGTGACCCCGATGCTTGCCTTGCCTTTGGAGTCGGCCGTCGCGGCATACTCCAAAGCCTGACCGTCCGGGGAGATCGAGACACCCCCGACGTTCGCCGTGGCCGAGGTGATGGTGACCGGATCACACTCGTGGTCCCGCCACACCATCGGTATGCCGATCCTCCCCCCCGCGGCAACCGTCACTGCCGTGTTGGTCTTCCCAGGCGTCGGCGGGGTGTTGGCGGAGTCCTTGACGGCCGTGACCGTGACGGGCATCGCCTGCGTCTTACCGGTGCCATTTGAGACGGTCGCGAGGAACTCCACGCGCTTGGTGCTTGCCGGGAAGGTCACAGCGACCGACTGCCCGTCGCCGAGGACCGTCGCCGTGGCGCCCTTTCCCCGGATCTTCCCGAGCTTGGCGATGGTCAAGATCGCCCCGGTGGAATCGGCAGCATTGTCGATCGGATGGAGGATATTGATCCGACCGGGACGCGCCGCAGTCGTATAGGGCTCGACCACGACCTTGGAGGTCGTGGCGTTATCCGGGTGGTCGGTCGCGTGGTCGACGACCACCTGGGGCCGCACTTCGCGCCAGTTGTCGACTGTCCGCTCGACCGTGGGATCGTAGACTTGGCCGCTGGCTGTGTCGTTGAGGACGACCTGACCTTGGTTCGTCCGGAACACCGGGGCGCTGCGAGCGCCGGCCTCCCGTGGGACTGTCCGCTCGACGGGGCGTTCCCCGCCACATGCCTGGGTGACCTTGGGCTCCGTGCCGGACCACGCGGCATACGAACAGTCACCGAGGACGAGGGGAGCCGCGGGCAGGCCGGCCCCACCCGAGTAGAGAACGGACATCGGCCCACCGGTCAGCGGCACCGAGATGAGAGCGTGGTCGGACGCGAAGAGCACATCCGCGCGGTCCGGACCGGGTTGCTGGACGACGGCGCCACGCGCGCCGACGTCGGTGGGCCGACCGTCGTCGACCTGGACCGTGCCGGTGATGGGATCCGCGACGACCACATGCTCACCGACGGCCGAGACGGCCACGGCCTCGCGGCGGCCGACATCGCCGACCTGAGGCTTGCCGAATCCGGAATCGGTGGGATCGATGCGCACCCGTTTTCCGGACGGATCCACCGCGAGAACGGACCCCTTCTCGGTCACTGCCATGGCACCGGACGCGCCAATTGCCGCGACCGGGTCGCTCTGGGCCGAGAGTGCGCCCAGATTGTCCAGAGGGGTCCCGGGTGTGTAATGGGTGGCCCAGATGCGCCCGGATGTCGGTGAATAGACCGCCAGGGTGCCCCCCGCCATCGCAACCCGCGCTCCGGTGTCGATCGCGCCCTCGGTGCGCTCGAGGGTGACGGGGTCGATCGACACCAGGGTGGCTCTGCGAACGTCATAGCCGATCACCGTCGACCCGTCCTGGACGACGTCGAGCCGTTGTTGGCCACCCCCCTCGCCCGTGGGGGTCAGGACCGCATCCAGCCCTCGCGCAACCTTGCTCATCCGTCCGAACGCCCCAAGCGTGTCGTTCGTGACCCAGACGCCGGAGTCGTTCAATGGAACGCTACGGACCGGGTTGCCGTCGGCCACGACGGCCAGCCCGATCGCACCGGTCAGCGCGAGCGTCGCGGCGGTGACGGTCGCCAACGAGTTGATGCGGCTTCGCCTCATCGCGCTCGATTCTCGGAGGGGCTGGGTTCACAGGCAGCCTAGGGACCGGCGGCCCAGGTCTCCTGTCCCTCTATTTGAGGGCATGCGGTCACAGGTCGGTGCACGCCCGAGGTGAGAACTTCGGTGCTGTCGCCGTGCCCGGCCGGCGAACGGCGACGCGGATGCAGACCGTCCCGCCGGACGGTCCTGGCACATCGACACGCGCGACGTCGAGGGGTTGGAGCGACTCCACGGTCCGACCGGAGGTGTCGACGATCTCGACGAGGAATGTGTCCCCGGCCTGGGCGCCGCTGTAGGTCCAGGTGAAGCGCGCGTGCTGGCGGTCCAGGCGTATCCCGTTGATGTCGAGGCGCCCCGGCTCGGGCTCGCCCCCCGCGTCGACATCCTGACTCGACGGGGAGATCCGGGGAGGTGCCGGGGTCCGCGCATCCCGGCCCGAGAACGCGACATACCCCAGTCCCAGCGCCGCCGCGGCGACCACCGCTGCCCCCGCCATGAGGACCCCCGGACCGACCGAACGCTCGGACGTCGTTGGGCGTGACGGCCGGGGGCCGGAGCGACCCGTGCGTGGATCGGGGACCGACTCGAGGTCACCGATTCGGGTCGGCGACGCAGGCGCCGACCCCGCTCCCGTCGATCCCAGCACTTCCACCCGTTGGACATTCGAGCTGGTCGACAGCAGGGAGGGCGCCCCGGATGGGGCCGACCGAACCCGGGTGCGATCCAAAGAATCGCCCGTCCGTGTCGCTGTGTCCGGGATCGGGCCCGATGGACGTCGATCGAGGACCGTGAATGGGGATCGCGGCAGGCTCAGCTCGAGTTGGACCGATTGGAGAGCCCGGACGAGCTCCGCGATCGTCTGGGGGCGCATTGCGGGGTCCTTGGCGAGCGCACGCCGCAACGTCCGTTCCAATGAGGCCGGGGTGTCGCCGCGGCCGGTGGCAGGTGGTGGCGCGTTCCTGATCCTCGTCATCAACGCCATCCGGCTGTTGTCGCCGGCGACGACCTCGAAGGGCGACCGGCCGACCAGCAGGTGCCAAATCGTCGCGGCCAGGGAATAGACATCCGAGGCCCGCGATCCTCGAGTGTTGGTGAACAACATCTCGGGTGGCGACCACGGGATCGACACCCCGACGTCTTCGTCGTCGGTGTCGGCGCTGAGGGACGAGGCAACACCGAAGTCGGTGAGGCCGGGATCTCCCCAGGGCATCGTCAGGATGTTGGCGGGTTTGATATCCCGGTGGAGTATGCCGACCCCATGGGCGCTCTCGACCGCGCCGCCGATGGCGACGGCGATGGCGAGGACCTCGTGGAGCGGCATACCACCTCCGGTGGATCGCTCCGCCATGGTCTTGTTCGGGCAATACATCATCGAGATATAGGGCCGACCCTCCCGCGTCTGGCCGATCGCGTAGATGCGGACCACGTGCGGGTGTTCCAGGGCGGCCATCGTCGTAGCCTCGGCGCGGAAGCTGGCGAGGGTCGCCTCGTCAAGGTCAGGGTCGCGGATGACCTTGATCGCCACCTCTCGATCGAGAGCGATCTCCTTGTAGAGGTAGACGTCCCCGAAGCCCCCGCGGTCGCTGAGCACCCGGATGAACGCGTATCCGGGGATCTGCGGCGCCGGAGGCATCGATTTCACGGTCTATGCCTCATAGAGCAGGTCGATGGTCCCGGCGAGGATGACCTTTGTGCCCGGGTCGATGGTGACCGGGACGTCCGGGCTGAGGGTCGTCCGCCGGCCGTCCTCGTGGACGACCTCGGTGCCATTGGTGGAGCGAAGATCGGTGACGGAAACGATCCAGTGATCGAGCGACACCTGCAGATGTTGACTCGACACTTCGACGCTTGGGTCGACGAGACGGATCGTATGAGGTTCCGGACCCGAGTAGTCATCCGGCACTCGAGGGGCCCGACCGAGGAAGACATCGCGGTCGAGGTCGACCACTTGACCGGTGGAGATCACCAGGCGACCCAGGGTCGGGCGCGGCATCTGGACGGGCTCCTGCGGGGGGACGACCTGGCGGCATACCCGACAGTGCGCTTGGTGGGCGAACGTGAGGTGGCCAGCGGGGCATCGGGCGGCCCAGACCATCTGTCCAGGGACATCTGCGGCCGATCCGACCTGGGCGACCGTCAAGTCCAGGTCGTCCAGGTCGGGATCGGGGCGCAACACGGTCTCGCCGTCCACGTCGTCATCCCAGGCGAAGCTCGGTCGACCAGGTGCGGGTGGAGCGGGAATGCTGTCGATGAACGCCGAGTGGACCGGCTCGGACTGCCGCCATTGCGACGCAGGCTCCTGGACCTCGGGCGAGGCTGGCCCCTCCGCAGCGCGCGGCGACCACCCCCAGCCGTCGACGGCCACGCGCTCCCCGGGCGCTCGGTTCGGGATCGCTGCGAACAACCGGAGAATCCGCCCCAGCGGCGTGAAGAATTCGGCCGGCGGCTTCGCCAGATTGATCCAGCCCGAGGCCTCGGGGAGGGGCCCGGACGTGGTCACGACCGGTCCGGGGGCGTCGTGGCCACCGTCGGGGCCGGGGGTCTCGGCCGATGCGGGCACGTCCACGAGGTCGACGCTGGCCCTTGACTCCAGGCCCTCGGCGGCCTCGGGATCCTCATGGTTCTCGACGTCGCCCTGGTCGGCCCTGCTGGCCTGGGCTTCGAGGACGTCACTTTGTCCAGCCTCGTCGGGGTATGCCGACCAAGGCTCGCCGGGCGTCGGCACGCCCCAGTCGTCCACACCGAACGACCCGCCATCGACAGCTGGCTCGCCGTCGTCGACGCCGGAGTCGCTGTCGACACCCGACTCACCCTCGACGCCGGGTCCTCTGTCGGTGCCTGGTTCCGCGACGTCACCTGATCCATCCGTGGCTGAGGGCTGCTCCTCGTCCCCCCACACGAAGGCGGACGACTGCGCCACCGCAGCCTCAGCCGGGTCAGAGTCCACCCATGCGGGTGAGCCGTTGTCGGACCAGGGGTCACCCCCGCCGCCTGAATCGATCGGCGCCCCGTCGTCCTGAGCATGCTCGTCCGGACTCTCCGGGTCAGCCGCCAGTGGCGCCTCGATGCCAGTGTCCGCGTCGTTCCCGGCTCCCGGCGTGGCTGCACCGTCAAGTTGCCCTGCGGCGGGTGCCCCCTCGTCGTCCTGGGTCTCGGCGGTCGTCGACTCCGGCGCGGTGGAGGTCTCGCCAGTCGTCGCGACAGCCCAGGTCGCGGCGGATGGCATCCACAGCCCCGGTGCCGTCGCAGCGGACTCGGACTGTGCCTCATCAGCGGGCGCAACCTCCGCCTGCCCGGCCTCGTCTGCCGCCCATCCCGGCCGCAGAAGGATGGTTCCGGCCCTGACGACGCCATCCGCCAGCGGCAGGCCCATGACGTCGGAGTCGCTATTGTCGCCAGCGTCGAGCCGGGCCCACTCCACACCCGTGTGATCCCTGTCGGCGACACCACGGACCTCGCTAAGGGTTTGTTCCTGGCCCCCGGCCGCGACGACGATCCGGTGAGTGCCGCGGACCACGAACCTCGCGACCGCGCCGGACGACGCGTCGGCCAAGCAGGCGATCGCGAAGGAGGGCGCGGCATACAGACCGTGGCCGAGCAACAGGGCGAGAACATCCTCGACGGGATTCTCACCGTCAAGGGCACGATGACAACGCAGCGCGAGCTCCTCGTCTCCTGAGGGGAGGAGCACTGCCACCGACCGACGAACCACGGCGAGGCCAGTCCCGGGGGCGTAGTGGATTTGCTCGGGTCGGTTCACGGGAACTCCTGTGCGTCGGGACGGGGAATGGTCTGCTCGACGCCACAGTCCTCGTCGCTGTCGGAGAGGACGTCGATCACGATGACGGACACGTTGTCGCGTCCGCCTGCGGCGAGCGCCGCGTCGATGAGGAGGGTCGCGATCTCACCGGCGCCGTCTTCGAGCCCGAGGCGTTCGGCAATCTCCTCGTCGGGGAGTTCCGCGGTGAGCCCGTCGCTGGTGATGAGCCAGCGTTCGCCAGCGAGAGCAGGAACCAGGACGATGTCGACTTCGGGGCTCGGCAACTCACCGAGCGCCCGGGTGATGATGTGGCGCGAAGGATGGGTGCGTGCCTGTGCGCGCGTCAGCACACCCGCCGAGACCATCTCCTGAACCTCAGAGTGGTCGACAGTGATCTGACGGACCGCCCCGTTGGAGAAGCGATAGACACGTGAGTCACCGATGTTGAACACGGCCCAATGCGGGGGACCGTCCTCGTCCACGAGGGCGATACCCGCCAGTGTCGTGCCCAGCCCGCGTTGGACCGGATGACTGCGCCCATATGCCACGACCGCCCGGTTGGCGTCCCCGACTCTCGCGCGGAGGGTGGTTGGGCTCAGCGGCCCCTGGTCGAGATGGGCCAGCACCTCGAGAACGGTCCGACTGGCCACGTCCCCCGCCGCATGCCCACCCATCCCGTCGGCGACGGCGAAGAGACGCTCGCCGGTGAAGAGCGAATCCTCGTTGATATCCCGGACCCGCCCGACGTGAGTGGCGAGGCCAACCTCCACGGCCAGCACGGTGAAACCTTAGCCACGTGGGAGGGTGCAGGTGCCTGCTGTCCTCAAAATGAGGGACACGGGTCACCGGGGTGGACCAGCTGCCACGAGGACTGGGGCTCAGAGACCGCGTTCGCCGCGATCCCCTTCTCCGCCAGGGGTTTCGACGGTGCCTCCGCCTCATCGTCAAGGACATCGACAATAAGTACGTCCGCGTCGTGGTCGACGGCGAGGTCGGGGGTGGACGTGAGGGTGCCGGCGAGGGTGGCGAGGCGGACGACGTCCGTCTCCTGCCCAGCCACGACGATCGTGGCCAGTGCGCGTCGCGGGGACCCGGTGCCAGGGCGCGCGGGTCGCCAGGTGGCCCGGACGCTCCCACATTCAGGGACCGCCGGCAGCATGACCAGGAGGACCTCCCGGAGCCGGACCGTTTCCACGCTGGAGGCGGTCTTGGCGATCGCGAGGTCGACCCGCACCGAACGCGCTCGGGCCTCGTCGAGTGCCACACGCAGGTCGGGGCTCAGGAGCGGGCGAGCCACGAGCTGATCCCGGATTGCGGCCTCCATCAGCAGGCACAGGTCGCGCTCGGCCGTCGTCAGCTGCTCACCGGCGGCGATGCGGCGCAGCGTCGGCAGGCAGGCCTCGTTGAGTTCACTCGCCCGCACCCGGATCTCCTCCGACCTGGCCACGCGGGCAACCTCGTCGACGCGCAGTCTGTGAGTGGCCGCACCGACGCGGTTGAGCGTTTGGGCCGCTTGGGTCAGGCCCCGTCGCAACACCACGCCGAGGAGGGCACATACGAGAAGTTGAGTGCTCGAGTTCATCACCGGCGTGACGACGAGGTGACCGGTGCGAAGGAGGAAGATCAGCGCGACGACGGTGGGCACGGCCAGCGCGGTGAGCACCGCGCCGCGGCCGGAGTAGCGGAAGGCGATCACCCCGACGATGCCGTCCATGGCCCCGATGTACCAGAGGCGCCAGTCGTTCGCCCCCGGCTGGACAACGTTGATGCTCAGGAGCGCGGCGAGGGCGACGACGAGCACACTCGAGCTGACCCACCGACGTGGCCGGAATGGTGCCCACCAGGTCCAGGCGAGGATGCCCAGGAGCGCGACCGGGGCCAGTCCGGTGACCCACGGCAGGTCGACCTTGCCCATCAGGTAGGTCATCCCGATCGCGCTGTGGATGCCGATGGCCACCATCGCCAGGATGACCATCGGGACGAACGCCCTGCGACTCCACCGCGACGGCGGCACGGTGACCGACGTCGTGGGGGGGCGCCCGGTCAGGGTCACCAGCGTGCCCTTGCCCGGCTCCGAGTCGATTTCGACGCTCCCGCCGACCGCGTGCATCCGCGCGTTGATGCTCATCGCCAGCCCGGCCCGGCCGGTGGTCACGGCACTCGGGTCGAAGCCCCGGCCATGGTCGCGGATCAGGACGCGCAGGAGCCGCGGGGTGAAGACAGCCGTGACCGAGGCCTGGCGTTGACCGGAGTGGCGAGCCACATTGGCGAGCGCCTCGGCCGTGGCGGTATAGAGGGCCGACGTCAGCCAGGTGTCGCCCGGCACCCCCTTGACCCGGAGGTCCAGTTCGAGGCCCAGCTGACGGGCTGCCTGTCGTATGCCGCTCGCCCACGCGCGTCCGGTCGCCGCCGGTGAGGAGTCGGCGGCGTCGTATTCGCGTACGGCCTCAGCGGCCAGACGGCGTGCCGCCTCGGGGTCTTGGCCCCGGCCGGCCACGAGGAGGCTTGCCAGGACGGCATCATGGACGATGGCGTCGAAGCGCGCGTGCTCGAGTTCGCGCTGCCGCACTTGATCGGCCAACCCCTGTAGCTGCCACAGGTCGCTCGTGGCCGTCGCCACCTTGTCGTTGGCCCGGCGCACAAGGATGACCGCGATGGCCCCGGCCAGCCCGGTGACGAAGAAGAGCGCGCCCTCGCAGGCACCTTGATAGAGCGATGTCTGCTCCGTTCGGACCACGAAGGTGCTGTATCCGGCCAGCAACGAGGCGAATGCACCGAACCAGCTGCCGAAGGCGACCGACGAGCAGATCGCCCCCATGACCAGGAGGTGCGTCAGCGGTGAGTATTGCGCCGAGTCCCGGGTCGGCCCCAAGGCCGGATACACCACACTCAGCGCCACGGATGCCGCCGCGATGGCCCGCACCGGGCCCATGTCGCTGGCGTGTGAGATCGACCGGCGTACCGCCCACGCACTCAGTCCCAGGAAAACCATCAAGATCGCGGCGATCGGCCGGACGGGGAAGATGTCCCGCAACGGGAACAAGTTCAGCACGCCCAGCCCGACGCAGATGAGCGTCGAGATCGCCGCCCCGCGATTGAGGGCTGCCCTCAGGTCACGCCGTGCACTCAGCATCGCAATACTCGCTGGTGTCGGGCATGCCCCCCCGAGGGACCCGCCGGCCGACCTCACGACGTCGGCACTCCTGACCTGCCGAGGTCAGCCGATCCATTCCACGACGGATCACCCCCTTCGTGGCTGGGAATGTGGGACTTGACATTCCGCCAGCCTCGTGAGCCGAAGGAGGCTACGGCCAGCATCCGTGGCCGTCTGTCCACTTAGTGTCTCGGCGGTGTCCTCACTGGTGTCCTCGCCGCTGGTGTCCTCGCCGCCGCACCGCTACCGCGGCGATCAGCCGACCCAGGCGCGGGCGTTGCGGAACATCCGCAGCCAAGGGCTGTCCTGCTCCGGGGCACCGTCGGACCAGGACAGCTGGACAGTGCGCTGCACGCGCTCCGGGTGGGGCATCATCGCGGTGAACCGCCCGTCCGGCGTGGTGACGGCGGTCAGGCCGTCCGGGGACCCATTGGGGTTGGCGGGGTAGGTGCGCGCGACGGCACCGGTGGCGTCGACGAAGCGGAGGGATCGGCATACGGCATCGGCGTCGCCCCGGGCGGAGAAGTCGGCGAACCCCTCCCCGTGCGCGACCGCGATCGGCAGGAGCGAGCCGGCCATGCCGGCGAGGAAGAGCGACGGGCTGTCGAGGACCTCGACGAGGGAGAGGCGGGCTTCGTACTGCTCGGAGCGGTTGCGGGTGAAGCGCGGCCACGCGTCGGCCCCGGGGATGAGATCGGCGAGCGCGGCGAACATCTGGCATCCGTTGCAGATGCCCAACCCGAAGGTCTCGGGCCGGTGGAAGAAGTCGTGGAAGGCGGCGGTGAGACCGGGGTGAAAGAGCACCGAGCGGGCCCAGCCCTCACCCGCGCCGAGGGTGTCGCCATACGAGAAACCACCGCAGGCGACCAGGCCGGTGAAGTCGCGCAGATCCGCCCGCCCCGACAGCAGGTCGGTCATGTGGATGTCGTATGCCGCGAAGCCGGCTTGGTCGAAGGCGTACGCCGTTTCGACGTGGGAGTTGACGCCCTGCTCCCGAAGGATGGCGACCTTGGGCCGGGCGCCGAGGGCGAGATAGGGCGCCGCGATGTCGTCGGCCGGGTCGAAGGTGGGGGCGACGACAAGCCGCGTGGCGGGGTCGCCGAGCCGCCCGACGGACGCGTGCTCCTCGTCGGCGCACTCGGGGTTGTCGCGCAGGCCGGTGATCCGCCAGGAGACCTCGTCCCAGGCGAGGGCGAGCGCACCGAGGGGTTCGTCGAGGAGGGTCGCCTCGCCGGCGGTGACGCGCACGCGGCCACCGTCGGCGGCACCGCCGAGGATATGGGTCGCCTCGCCGAGCCCATGCGCACCGAGGAGGGCGACGGCCTCGCCGACCCGATCGGCGGGGACGGCCAGGAGGGCGCCGAGTTCCTCGGCGAAGAGCGCCCGGACGACCGCGTCTCGGTCGGCGCAGTCGGCCAGTCTGGAGAGATCGACGGTCGCGCCGGTGCCCCCGGCGAACGCCATCTCGCACAGGGCCGCCCAGAGCCCGCCATCGGAGCGATCATGGTATGCCGCGACGATCCCCTTGTCCCGCAATGCATTCACCGCGCCAACGAGGCTGACGAGGGCAGCGGGATCGTCGAGATCGGGCACCTCGGCACCGAAACCGCCGTGGACCTGGGCGAGGATCGAGCCGCCGATCCGGTGGCGGCCGCGACCGAGGTCGACCAGGACGAGGACATGCCCGGCGGGCAAGACAGGGGTCAGCGTCCCGCGCACGTCGGCGAGCGTCGCGAAGGCCGTGACGACCAGAGACACCGGAGAGATCACCTGCCGCGGTTCCACGCTCGCGTCGGCGGAGTCGGGGTCCGCGTCGGGGTCGGCGGGGTCGGACCACTTCGTCCGCATCGAGAGCGAATCCTTGCCGACCGGGACCCCGATGCCCAACGCCGGGCACACCTCCATCGCGACGGCGCGGACGGTGTCGTACAGAGCCGCGTCCTCGCCCGGCTCCCCGCACGCGGCCATCCAGTTGCAGGACAGCTTGACCCGGGCCAGGTCGATCGGCGCCGCCAGCAGATTGGTCAGGGCCTCCCCCACCGCCATCCGCCCCGAGGCCGGAGCATTCACCGCGGCCAGTGGCATCCGCTCGCCGGTCGCCATCGCCTCCCCGGAGAAGCCCGCGTAGTCGGCCAGGGTGACCGCGACATCGGCGACCGGCACCTGCCACGGGCCGACCATCTGGTCGCGGTGGGTCAGCCCGCCCACGGTCCGGTCCCCGATCGTGATGAGGAACCGCCGGCTCGCCACGCTCGGGTGGCGCAGGACGGCGTATGCCGACCCCTCCACATCCACACCCCCGGCGGCGAAGTCGTCGCCCGCCCAGGCGACGCGGGTGACCTCGCGGGTCATCCGCGGGGGTTTGCCCAGGAGCACGTCCATAGGCATGTCGACGGCGAACTCCTCGCCCGGCTCCCCCTCGATATCGCTGCTAAGGCGCAGGATGCCGTCGGAACGGGCTTGTCCGACAACGGCATACGGACACCGCTCACGCTCGGCGAGGCGCGCGAAGACCGGGAAGCGGTCGAGGTCCAGCGCCAGGACGTAGCGCTCCTGGCTCTCGTTGCACCACACCTCGCGCGCCGAGAGCCCGCTCTCGCCCTGCGGGATCGAGAGCAGATCGAAGCGCGCCCCGAGGCCGGCGCCGTCGACGAGTTCGGGGAAGGCGTTGGACAGCCCGCCCGCGCCGACGTCGTGGATCGCGAGGATGGGGTTGTCGGGCCCCAGTGCCCAGCAGTGGTTGATGACCTCCTGAGCGCGCCGCTCCATCTCCGGGTTGCCGCGCTGGACGGAGTCGAAGTCGAGGTCGGCGGCGTTCACCCCCGCAGCCATCGACGAGGCGGCCCCGCCACCCATCCCGATGCGCATACCCGGGCCACCGAGATGGACCAGCAGGGTGCCCGCGGGAAAGGCGATCTTGTCGGTCTGGTCCGCCGAGATCGTCCCCAGCCCCCCGGCGCTCATGATCGGCTTGTGGTAGCCCCGGCGCACGCCCCCGACGGTCTGCTCGAAGACGCGGAAAAAACCGCCCAGTCCCGGACGACCGAACTCGTTGTTGAACGCCGCCGCCCCGAGCGGCGCCTCGATCATGATCTCCAGCGGCGTCGCGATATGCCGCGGGGCGCTCGCCGGCTCGGACTCCCACGGCTCGGTCGCGCCGGGCACCCGCAGATGCGACACCGCGAACCCGGTCAGTCCGGCCTTCGGCTGCGACCCCCGCCCGGTCGCCCCCTCGTCCCGGATCTCGCCACCGGCTCCGGTCGCCGCCCCGGGAAAAGGCGAGATCGCGGTCGGGTGATTGTGGGTCTCGACCTTCATGAGGACGTGGACCTCGCCGGTGCGGGCGGCATACCGGCTCGGCAGGTCCGGCGACCCTTCGGGGAGCCACCGCTGCCGGACCGAGCCGCGCATGATCGACGCGTTGTCGCGATAGGCGACGATCGTCCCCGCTCCGGCGACCTCCTCGGTGTGCCGGATCATCCCGAAGAGCGAATACGCCTGCGGCACACCGTCGATGACGAAATCGGCGTTGAAGATCTTGTGTCGGCAATGCTCGGAGTTGGCTTGGGCAAACATCGTGAGCTCGACATCGGTCGGGTTGCGGCCCAGGCCCGTGAACGCCTCCACGAGATAGTCGATCTCCTCCCCCGACAACGCCAGCCCGTATGCCGCATCGGCCGCCTCGAGCGCCGCCCGTCCCGTCCCGAGGACATCGATGTGCGCCGTCGGCTCCACCTCGCGCTCGGCGAGGAGCACCGCCAGGGAATCGAGGGACGGTAGCGCCGACTCGGTCATCCGGTCGTGGAGGACATCGGCGCACGCGGCCCAGGACGCGGGACGCAGGCCACCGCCGGCCAGGCCCGGGCCGGTGAGGACGTACTCGGTGACCCGCTCGACACGGCGAACGGCCACCCCGCAGTTGTGGGCGATGTCCGTCGCCTTGCTAGCCCAGGGGGAAATCGTGCCCAGGCGGGGAGTCACCAGGACGACGCTGCCGTCGGCGGGGGCGGGTCCGGCATACGGCCGACCATAGGTGAGCAGCCGCCCGACCGTGTCTGCGACCTCGGCCGCAAGCTGCTCGTTGGCGGCCACGACGTGGACATATCTCGCGTCGATCGCCTCGACCTCGGGGGCCACCACCCGCAGGCGCGCGAGTAGGGTCCGCGCCCGGAAGGCCGAGAGGGCCGCCCCGCCGTCGAAGGTCGTGACCGCCAGGTCGTGCGTACTCACCGGGTTGGGCTCCTTGGGTCGGCGATCCGGTCGCGGGGTGCGAGGCGATTGTCTCAGGGCGCGTACCCTGCCCGCGTGGGCCTGCGCCGGACGATCCGCCTTCGCGTGGTGGGCGTGGTCCTCACCGCCTTCGTCGTCGTGGTCCTCCTCGGCATCGGGGTGCTCGCCGGCGTCGTCGTCCACCTCATCCGGGCCCAGGCCGTCGCGAGCACGACGGCCACGGCCGGATGGATCGCCGAGGAACTCGCCGACGCCTCGCCCGCCCGGGTCGTCGCCGCCCACGCGCGGTCGGCCGGCCCCGAGCGAGTCATCCAGATCCTCGACGGGCACGGCCGGCTCGTGGCCGGAAGTCCCGCCGGTCTGGCCGCCCTGACCGACCGACCCGGCCGGGTCGATCATCCCGTGGCGATCACGGTGCCGTCGATCCCCGGGTTCGACTCCGACGGCTTCGTCGTCGTCACCACGGGCGCCCGCGCGGACGACGGTGCGGCGCTGACGGTCGTCGTTGCCGCCCCGTCGAGCCTGGAGGAGCCCGCCCAGGTGGGCCTGACCACCGTCCTGGTCGTCACCGCCGTCGCCCTCATCCTGGCCACCGGGATCGGGGTCCGGTATGCCGTGGGCGCCGCCCTCCGCCCCGTCGACGCCATGGGCGAGGAGGTCCGGGCAATCACGGACATCGGCTCGAGCGGGTCGGTCGCCGTGCCGCCCGGGGACGATGAGTTGAGTCGGCTGGCGGCGACCCTCAACGACCTGCTGCGCCGACTGCGGGCGGCCGACAACGCCCGGCGGACGTTCATCTCCGATGCCGGCCACGAGTTGCGCAGTCCCCTCGCCGCGGTCCGGTTGAGCTTGGACCGGCTCGCCGACCCTGGACTGGACCGCGAGGCCCGGGCCCGGTCCGCCGAGCGGGCCGGGATCGCGGTCGACCGGCTCAGCGGGGTCGTGGAGGGCGTGCTCGCGCTCTCCCGGATCGATGAGCGCCGCGACGTCGCCCCGGCACCGCTGGATCTCGATGATCTCGTCCTCCGGACCGTGCGAGGCCTCCCGCCGAGGTCCCACCCGGTCTCGCTCGACCTGCAGCCGGTCCAGGTGATCGGCGTGGCGGACCTGCTGGACAAGGTCGTCCGTAACCTCCTCGACAACGCCCAGCGGCACGCCCGGTCCCGGGTGCGGGTGAGCGTGCGGCATACGACCGAGGAGGCCCGTCTCACGGTGGACAACGACGGCGACCCGGTGCCGGTCGAGGAACGCGAGCGAATCTTCGAGAGGTTCGTCCGGCTCGACGAGGCGCGCGACCGGGATCGTGGTGGCTCGGGTCTCGGCCTGTCCATCGTCGCGGCCGGGGTCGCGCGCCACGGCGGCCGCGTCCAGACAACGGAAGCGGCCGACGGGTGGTGCCGATTCGAAGTCGCCCTCCCGATGGGTGGTCCGGCCGACTCGGGGGAGCGGACCTGACCCGCTCGCGGCGCTGTCGCGAGTCTGGCGCTGTCGCGGGTATGGCGCTTTCGCAGGCCTGGCGAGGTGCCACAAGGGCGTCGCGCCGACGAGCTCGGGGCACCGGGTCAGGGCGTCAAGCCTGCGGGGATGGCTGGCGGCGAATCGCATCCAGCCGGCGCTTCAACGCGTAGGCCGAGCCGCTGGTGCCGACCAGCCCGAGGAGCGCGGCCGCGGCGAGGATGCCGGTCAGGGGCAGCCCGCCCTCCGTGGCCGGCGTGGTGCCCTGGCTTCCCGCGGCAGGTGTTGGCGACGCGGCCACCGACGACCCGCCAGCCTGACCCTGAGCTGACGCCGACCCGGCCGCAGCCGTGCCGCTCTGGGCCGTTCCCCCCTGGGCCGTCCCCGCCTGGGCCGTCCCCGCCTGGGCCGTCCCCGCCTGCCTGGGCTGTGCCCGCCTGGGTCGTCCCCGTCTGAGCCCGCGCCGTTCTGGCCGGCGGAGGCGGCCTGGGTGACGACGACGCCATTGGCGTTGAGGAAGTCATGGAGGGACTTGGCGTCCGTCACGAAGTTGAACGGCTGGCTCTCGCCATTGATCTTGAACGAGTTGATGCCGATGACATGGCCCTGGTCGTCGACCGTGGGGCCGCCGGACATGCCCCCACTCACCGCGGCATCGATCTCCGTCGACGGGACACCATGCTTGCTGTACTGCCGGGAGCTGACGGTGCCGTTCTTGTGCGAGGGGTGCTGGCGTTGGACGTCGGCCACCGTCATGACGCTTCCGGGGAACCCGATCGAGGTGATGCTCTCCCCTGTCTCGGGAATACCGTCGGCAAGCTCCAGTGCCGGGGTGTTCTGCAGGTCGGCGACCCGCAGGAGCGCGTTGTCGCCGTCGTCGAAGGGCTGCGCCGCAACGACTTGGGCGACGAGGGGGAGGCCCCCGGTGAACGGGCCGCCCGGAACGCCGGTGGGCTGTCCCACGTGCACGGTCGGGGCGTCGATGACGACGTCCCAGTCGACCTTCGTCGCCTTCAGTCCGTAGTCGTTGTCGTCGATGAGGTTCTGCAGCAGCGTGATGCGTAGGTCGTCGTCCTTGGTCACGCAATGGCCGGCCGTCGCGATGTCGCCGGTCGTGCTGGCGAACCAGCCGGTGCAGAAGAAGTCGGCGGACGCCCGCTTCTTCTCCGTGGTGCCGTCGGTGAACGGCACGGTGACGGTCGCTTCCCAGGTGACATCGACCCAGACGATGGACTTGTCGAGGTCGGCGGGGCGGTACTGAGCGCCATCGGCATACGCCGCTGCGGCCCCGGTGAACGCACCAAGGATCGTCGCGGCGGAGATGATGCTGGCGGCGGTGGACTTGCGGTTCATCGTGAGTGCCTCTCTTGCCGGCCCCCGGTCGGGGCGATGAGAGGAGACTCCGCGACGGCTCTTAGCGACGCGTTAATGCCCGTGGGGGCCCACTGAAGAACCGCTTAACGACTCCTCACCCACGCCACCGACAGGACCTCCGACGGCGGATCGACATGCCGATCAGCCCGTGGCGGCGGCGTGGCAAGGGATCAGGCGATAGCCCATCCCCCGCACCGTCTCCAGCGACTGGACCCCGAACGGGGCGTCGATCTTCTTGCGGAGGTACCCGACATACACCTCGACCACATTGTCCGCGCCGGGGTAGTCGGAGTCCCAGACCGCATCGAGGAGATCCGCCTTGCTCACCACCTGCTCCGCGTGCCGGATGAGGTGGTGCAAGAGAGCAAACTCCCGCGGGGTCAAGTCGATGTCCCGACCGCCGCGCGAGACCCGCCGCGCCATCGGCTCGAGGACCAGATCGCCGCACTCCAGCCGCAGCCCCTGCGGGACGCCGCTGCGCCGCAAGAGCGCCTGAAGCCGGGCGGCCAGGACGACGACGCTGAACGGTTTGGTCACATAGTCGTCCGCCCCGAACTCGAAGGCGTCGCTCTGATCGAATTCCCCGTCCTTGGCGCTGAGCATGACGACCGCCGTCCGGGTGTCGGTCTCGCGGAGGCGCTGGAGCACGGCATACCCGTTGAGGGCCGGGAGCATGATGTCGAGGAGGACGACGTCGTATGCGCCGTAGCGCGCGAGGGCGAGCCCGTGCAGGCCGTCGTGGGCCACATCGACGACCCAGCCGCGGTCACGCATCGCCTCGGCGAGTTCGAGGGCCAGGTCGCGTTCGTCCTCCACGATCAGCAGCCGCATGGCGGGGTCTCAGCCTCTTCTCAGTCGCGGTCACCTAGCGTCGCACGCGCCACCACTCGCCGCCGTAAGGACAGTCATGTTCGACACCATCATGGGCCTGCCCGTGCACATCCTCGTCATCCATGCCGTGGTCGTCCTCGGTCCGATCGCCGCGCTCATGGCGATGGCGTATGCCGCCCGCCCCGCCTGGCGGGCCGCGCTCAAATGGCCCCTCGTGGTCGGGGCGCTCGCCACCGGCGTGACCGGTCTGGTCGCCGGGGAAAGCGGCGAGCAGCTCGAGGCGCGGGTCCGGGCCGCCGACGCCGGGGATGCCGCCGCCCTCGCCCTCGTCCACGACCATGCCGAGGCCGGTGACCTCACCAAGGTCCTCTGCCTTGTCTTCATGGTCGTCGTCCTCGCCGCTGTCTTCTGGGCGATCCCGGCGACCGGCCGGGCGCGGGCCGGGGCCGTCAACCTCCTCGCCGTCGCCGCGGTCGTCCTCGCCTCGCTCGCCGCCATGGGCTCGATCACGTGGACCGGTCACACGGGCGCCAAGGCCGCCTGGGCCGACCAGATCACGGCCACCTCCGCCGGGACGGCGCACAACTAGGCCACCTAAGCTGGACGGTATGCCGCTCTCCCTCAAGCCCGCCGCCTCCGTCATCACCGCTCCTCTGGTCGTCCTGGGGCTCGCCGGCGGCTATCTCATCGCGCGCGAGACCGGCGTCCGGCCGATGGGCGGGTTCCTCCTCGGGGCCGCCGGACTGGTCGCCGGCCGGACCTGGCTGGCTCGTGGCGGGCCGGTCGAAGCGGGCGGCCTGGGCGCGCTTTATCTCCTCGCCTTCGGGGTCTCACACCCGCTCGCCAAGCAGATCGGCGCCTGGCCGTCCGTCGCCGTCGTCACGGCCGTTGCCGCCGGGGCCGCGTATGCCGTGTCCGACCGCCGCGCAATCGCCAAGTCCGAGTGACCAGCTCCGCCTAGCTGGCCCCGACCGACCACCCCTCGCGATGGCGAACCCCACCCGCTGGGTCACCGACACCAAACCCGGCCACTCCCAGTGGTATATCGAGCGCTTCCGAACCATGGCCGCCGACGGGGCCGACCTCGTCGGTGAGGCCCGTCTGGTCGACGCGATGGTTCCGCGGGGGGCGCGCGTCCTGGACGCGGGCTGCGGGCCGGGGAGGCACGCGGCATACCTCCATGAGGTGGGTCACCACGTCGTCGGGGTGGACGCCGACGCCGACCTCATCGCCGCGGCCGAGGTCGACCATCCCGGCCCGCGCTATCACGTCGCCGACCTCAGCGAACTCGACCTCGCGGCCCTGGGTGAGCCGGATCCGTTCGACGCCATCCTCGTCGCCGGCAATGTCATGGTCTTCCTCGCCCCGGACACCGAGACCGAGGTCCTGCGCCGGCTGCGCGACCACCTCGGGCCGGATGGATTTGTCGTCACCGGCTTCCACACCGATCGCGAGCTGACCCTCGACCGCTTCGACCGGGCGGTGTCCGCGGCGGGCCTGCGGATCGAGCACCGATTCGCCACCTGGGACTTGCGTGCGTGGCACGACGAGGCCGACTTCGCGGTGACGGTGCTGCGGTCAGCCAGCGCCGTTGCCACCCGCCAGGGCGGCGACGAGGACACGTAGTCCGCGGGTCTCCCCCGGCTCCAGACGCACGTCGGCCGCGGCGGAGTTGAACGCGTCCGGGCCACACGTCATCGGCTCGATGGCGACCGCGCGGCGGTGGGCACCCGGCATACCGTCGCAGGTGTAGACCTGCACCCACGGCGCGGAGGCGTCCCACGACAGTCGGACGCCGCGGCCGGCCCCATCGGTGAGCGACGCGGCGCAGGTGCCGGCGTCGGTGGTGGTCAGTTCGGTGAACGCGTTATCGAACGCCCTGCCCCGCAACGGAATCGGTGTCCCCGGGGGTTCGGCCAGGCGGGATAGTCCCCCGGGCACGAGCCGGTCCGGCGACGCCTCCTGGACCGCGGCAGCGGGAAGGGTGAGCGACCAGTCGTCGACCGCGCCCGCGGGCGCGAGGAGATAGGGGTGGATCCCGCAGCCGAAGGGCGCCGCCGCCTCGGACAGGTTGCGGCCGGAGACCGACCACTCCAGGCCCGCGCCCGTGAGCCGGTATGCCGACCGCACCTCGATGCACCATGGGTACCACGGCTGGGGAACGGTCGTCGCCGCCCAGACCACCGCGTCGTCCCCGGACGCGACGACGGCGAAGCGCTCCCAGACGACGAGTCCGTGCAGGGCGTGGCTACGCTCGGGCTCGGTCAACGGGAGTCGGAAATCCCTTCCCTCCCACGAATATTTGCCGTCCACCACCCGCTTGGGCCAGGGCGCGAGGACGGATCCGCGGTATGCCGTGCGGATCTGCCCCACCTCGAATCCCGCCACGAGCGGCCGGCCCCGCCAGGTCAGGGTCCGCAGCCCGCCACCGACCTCCGTCGTCGTCGCCTCGTAGTCGCCGGATCGGATGGTCACCTGCTGGCCGGATGGGGTCACGGGGTCCATCATCGCGCCCACCCGGACCCTCGGCTTCGGCAATGCCCACGCGGGGCCGCGACACGCCGGTGAGCACCGGCGTCAGCGGCGATTGCCGTAGCCGGGGGTACGCGGCATACCGGCTCAGCGGGCCCCCCTCGGGGTGGCGTGAATGCGCCCAACGGCGACCGGACATCGACCTTGGTCGTATGCCGCGCCCTCCCCCCGCTGCCTACGCTGGCCGTCATGGACTCCCCCGCCGCGCCGGACTTCTCCCCCGCGCCGGTGCCGCCACCCGCCCCGGTGGTCCCACCCGCCCCGGTTTCCCCGTCAGTGTCCTCGGCTCCGTTAGTGCTCCCACCGGAGCCGCTGGGGCTGTGGAGCCAGGCCTGGCGGATGGGACTGGCCGGACTGCCGGTCCTGAGTTCGGCGCTGACGCTCATCATCACGCCGAACGATCCGACGGCCGGCGCAGGCCGGTCCATGCCGGTGCGGTGGCTCGATGTCGCGATCGGGGCGGCGATGGTCGGGCTGTTGTGGTACCACCGGCGCCACCCCCGCGCCGTGGCCGCCGCGACGGCGATCGGGGTCATCCCGGCTCCCTCGGCGCTGGGGGCGGCGGTGATGGCGTTCGCCTCGATCGCGACCCGGCGCCGCCCCTGGGAGATCGCCGGGTTCCTCACCCTCGTCGTCGCCTGCGATGTGCTCAACCGGGTCCTCTTCCCCAGCGCCTACCCCGTTGTCGCGATGTCGGCGACCACCGCCGCGGTCGTGGTCCTCGTCATGATGTGGGGTCTCTACATCGGCCACCGCCGCGGCGTGGTGACCGGGTATCGCACCCAGGTGCTCCAAGCGCAGGCCGAGCAAGCGGTCAAGGTCGAGGCGGCGCGCGAGGCCGAACGGCGCCGGATCGCCCGCGAGATGCACGACGTCCTCGCCCACCGGATCTCCCTCCTCTCGATGCATGCCGGCGTGCTCGCCTATCGCGAGGATCTCCCCCGTCAGGACATCCGGGCCGAGGCGGAACTGATCCAGGCGACGGCGCGGGAGGCGCTCGGGGAGTTGCGCGGAATACTCGGGCTGCTGCGGGCCACGGAGGTGCCCCCTGGGATGCCCACGGCCACCCACCGCGAGGCACCCCAGCCGACCATCGCCGACCTGCCGGCCCTCGTCGAGGCCGCCCGTGCGGCCGGCACCGAGATCGACCTGCGCATCGACCTCGCCACCCCGCCGCCCGTGCCGGATGCCCTCGGCCGGCACGCCCACCGGATCACCCAGGAGTGCCTGACCAACGCCCGCAAGCATGCGCCCGGCTCCCGGGTCGAGATCGCGGTCACCGGGGCCGCCGGGTCGGGGCTGGACCTCGTCATCGAGAACGGGCCGCCGCGCGGTCCGCAGTTCGGCCTCCCGGTCCCGGGATCCGGACTGGGCCTCGTCGGTGTGGCCGAGCGCGCGAGCATCGTCGGTGGCCACGTCGAGCACGGGGCGACCGCGGCCGGCGGCTATCGGGTCGCCGTCCACCTCCCGTGGGTGGCGGCCGACCCGCAGGAGGGGAACTGACCATGACGGACACCGCGATCCGCGTCGTCATCGTCGATGACGATGCCCTTGTTCGGACCGGCCTACGGATGATGCTCGGGGGCAACCCGGCGATCGACGTGGTCGGCGAAGCCGTCGACGGCATCGACGCCCTCGGCGTCGTCCGCCAACACCGCCCCGATGTCGTCCTCATGGATGTCCGTATGCCGCGCCAGGACGGGATCACGACCACCGCCACCCTGGTCTCCCGTCCGGATCACCCGCAGGTCATCGTCCTGACGACATTCGACACCGACGATCTCGTCGTCAGCGCGCTGCGGGCCGGGGCCAGCGGGTTCCTCCTCAAGGACACCCCGCCGCCGCAGATCGTCGAGGCGGTCCGCCGCGTCCACGCCGGGGAGCCGATGCTCTCCCCGAGCGTCACCCGCCAGCTGATCACCGCCGTCGCCGCAGGGTCGAGCGACCGCCGGCGCACCGACGCCCTTGCCCTGGCCGACACCCTGAGCGAACGCGAGCGCGAGATCGCCGGCTGCATCGCCGAGGGCGCCACCAATGCCGAGATCGCCGCCCGCCTCTATCTCTCGGTCGCGACTGTCAAGGCGCACGTGACGCATGTCATGACGAAATTGCACGCGGACAATCGCGTGCAGATCGCCATTCGAATGCACGACGCGGGCTTGGCCTGACGCGCACCGAACCGGCCGACCCGAGCGAACCTGGAGCCCCGACCGACCCCCGGGCCCGCCACCCTCAGCCGGCGCGCAGACCGCGGGTGTCGAAGACTGCTGCATAGAGCACCTGGTGGTAGGTCGCGGCGGGATCGGACGGCCTGGACGCGACCGCCCACACCGTATAGGCCCGCCCCGCGCCCATCGTGCTGCCGATGTAGTCGCCGGGGAAGCGACCGCCGGCGAACGCGGCATACGCATAGTCGGTTGGCGGACCGATCTCCTTGGGGGAGAGGAAGGTCCGGCCCCGGTCGAGGGAGGTCGCGACATACTGCCGACCCCACCACGTCGGCGACGCCGACGCATTCGTCAGGCCGTAGGAGACCATGACCGCGCCATCGCGGGCGGCGACGTCGACATTGACGGTGGGCAGGCCGGGCTTGGGCCGGTTGACGACGACCGGCCGCGACCAGGTGCGCCCGTCGGTCGAGGTCGAGAGCTTGACGGCGGTGCGCTGGGTGGAGTTCCACGCGGCATACAAGACCTTGGTGACCGGGTCGATCGTGGCGGAGGCCAGGCAGCACCGGATGCCGCTGGGTCCGTCGCCGACGTCGTCGGTGATGGTCCCGGCACGCCGCCAGGAGACGCCGCCGTCGGTGGAGATCACGCTGCGCCACACCGGCTTCGGGGCGCGCTCACCCGCCGGCAGCGCCCGGGCTCTCGGCTGCGGGTTCTCGACGCGATCGCCGGCCGACTCCCTCCCGTAGTCCATGAAGGTGTCGACGAGCGTCCCATTCGGCAGGATCATCGGCTGGGAGTTCTGGGTGTTGGACGTCGGCGCGGAGACCGCGATCGGCGCGGACCAGGTGCGGCCGCCGTCGTCGGAGATGACCAGCGCCTGCGGCGAGTACGCATTGCCGAACAGATCGATCGTGAACGCCGTCCAGAACTGATAGAGCCGCCCGCGGTTCGGGCTGGCGGCTCCGGTGTCGACGACGAGCCAGTTCTTGTCGTCGGAGACGGCGCAGGTGTGCGCCTCATGCGCGAGAACGGGTTTGGCGAAGGTCTTGCCCCCGTCGCTGCTGCGCGAGACCGCGACGGCGGAGTCGCAGGTGGCCGCGTTGAAGAGCAGGGTCGAGACGTATGCCGTTCCGTCCGCCGCGTACGCCGCCACCGGATCGCTGGCCCGCGTCCAGGGCTGGACCCCACCGGTGGTCGTCGTGACGCCCGGCAGCGGGCGGTGGGTCCACGTCTTCCCCCCGTCGCCCGTCCAGGCCGTCTCGATCCCGACGGCCCCACCGTCGGGATAGCGGCCGTCGTGGGCGACCGCGAGAGCGACCCGGGAATCCTTGGGCGACACCGCGATATCCGGCTCGACCAGAGTGTCCGCCTCCGACGTGGGCAGCACCGGCACATCCTGACGGGCGATCTGACCGACCCACGTCAGGGCCGGTCCGGCACCCCGCGCGCCGGCACCGAGCGAGCCAGCGGTTCGCGAGCCGTCGGCGCCCGAGGCGGACGGAACCGCGAACACCATCGCGGCCAGGACGGCCACAGCCAGCCCGGCGCGACGCATCGCCCCTCGCCCCCGGGCCCGGTGCGCGCTGTCTGACTGCGTGCGGGATTGGTCGGTCACGGTCTCCTCCTCCACGTCCGGCGGCCCCGGACGGCACGGGCCAGTCTCCTCCGGCGATCCCCCCGCCGCCAGGGCGCCCCTGACTAGTCTGGGCCGGTGAAGTTCACCGACGGCTATTGGCTGCTGCGGCAGGGAGTCAGCGCGATCTATCCGGCCGAGGTCCGCGACGTCGAGGTGACGCCCGACGCCCTCGTCGTCCATGCCCCGGCCAAACGGATCACGACGCGCGGGGACACCCTCAACCAGCCGAGCCTGACGATCCGGTGCACCTCCCCGGCCCCCGATGTGATCGCCGTGTCGATCGGCCATTTCCTCGGCGGACGCGAGCGGCGGCCACGCTTCGCCATCGCGACCGACAGCGCGACCGCGGTGACTACCGAGGTGACGCCGGAGTATGCCGCCTTCACGTCGGGCACGGTGACGGCCCGGTTCCGGAGGGGGTCGGCATACGCCCTGGAGTTCCTCGCCGACGGCCGGGTGCTGACCGGGACGGGCCCGAAATCGACCGCGGCCCTGACCACGCAGGACGGCACGAGCTATGTCCGCGAACAACTCTCGCTCGATGTCGGGGAGGCCGTCTACGGGCTCGGCGAGCGCTTCGGCCCCCTGGTCAAGAACGGTCAGAGCGTCGACATCTGGCAGGCGGATGGCGGGACCAGCAGCGAGCAGGCCTACAAGAACATCCCGTTCTATCTGACCAATCGCGGCTACGGCGTCTTCGTCGACCACTCCGGGCTCGTCTCGTTCGAGGTCGGCTCCGAGGCGGTCTCGCGGGTGCAGTTCAGCGTGGCGGGTCAGCGCCTGGACTATCTGGTCATCCACGGGCCCACGCCCAAGGAGATCTTGCGGAAGTACACCGCGTTGACCGGTCGGCCCGCCCTGCCGCCGGCATGGTCCTTCGGCCTGTGGCTGAGCACGTCGTTCACGACGAGCTACGACGAGGAGACGGTGACGAGTTTCGTCGACGGCATGGCGCAGCGGGACCTGCCGCTGTCGGTCGTCCACTTCGACTGCTTCTGGATGCGGGAGTTCCACTGGACCGATTTCGTCTGGGACCCGGCGACCTTTCCCGATCCGGCCGGCATGCTCGCCCGCCTCAAGGAGCGCGGCCTTAAGACCTGCGTCTGGATCAATCCCTATATCGCACAACGCTCCCGGCTCTTCCGCGAGGGGATGGAGGGCGGTTTCCTCGTGCGCACCGCGGACGGTGACGTCTGGCAGACCGACCTCTGGCAAGCCGGGATGGCACTGGTCGACTTCACCAATCCGGCGGCGTGCGCGTGGTTCGCGGCCAGGCTGCGCGCCGTCCTCGATATGGGTGTCGATGCGGTCAAGACCGACTTCGGCGAGCGGATCCCGACGGATGTCGTCTGGCACGACGGGAGCGATCCCGAGCGGATGCACAACGTCTACACGTTGCTCTACAACCGGTGCGTCTTCGACCTCCTGCGCGAGGTGCGCGGCGAGGGTGAGGCGGTCGTCTTCGCGCGCTCGGCCACAGCCGGCGGGCAACAGTTCCCGGTGCACTGGGGCGGTGACTGCGAGTCGTCGTTCGTGTCGATGGCCGAGTCGCTGCGTGGCGGATTGTCGTTGTCGGCCAGCGGGTTCGGGTTCTGGAGCCACGACATCGGCGGGTTCGAGGGCGACCCGGACCCGGCGGTGTTCAAGCGCTGGCTCGCCTTCGGCCTGCTCTCGACGCACAGCCGCCTCCACGGGAGCGACAGCTATCGCGTCCCATGGAACTTCGACGAGGAGGCCGTCGACGTCCTGCGGATCTTCACCCGCCTCAAGCTGCGGCTGATGCCCTATCTCTTCGGCCAGGCGG
The DNA here is from genome assembly GCA_016702415.1 of Nostocoides sp. GTDB lineage: Bacteria > Actinomycetota > Actinomycetes > Actinomycetales > Dermatophilaceae > Nostocoides_A. The sequence continues at coordinate 547,424 of JADJEA010000001.1, read as the reverse complement.
TTATCGCCGCCCGGGACGGCATCCCGGTCATGCGCCCGATGGCGGTGGAGTTCCCCGACGACCCCGCCTGCACCCACCTCGACCGCCAGTATCTCCTCGGCGACTGCCTCCTCGTCGCGCCCGTCTTCACCGCCTCGGGCGAGGTCTCCTTCTACGTCCCCGACGGGCAGTGGACCCACCTGCAGACCGGCGAGGTCGTCGCCGGCCCCCGGTGGGTCCGCCGGACCTGCGGCTTCGACACCGTCCCCGTCTACGTCCGCCCGGGGACGATCCTCCCCTGGGGTGCCGTGGAGGACCGGCCGGATTATCCGTATGCCGACGGCCTCACCTTCCGCGCGTTCGGCGTCGCCCCCGGCACCCGGCACCGGGTCGAGGTGCCCGATCTCGGGGGTCGGATGACGGCCTACGAGGTCGAGGTCGCCGCCGACGGCACGGTGTCCGTCGTCGCCTGAGGGCCTGTCGTCGGCTGAGGGCATGTCGTCGGCTGAGGGCGCACCCGAAGGTAGTCGAAACTCGCCGTCGCGGTTCGCCGGTAGCGGTCGACGCACGCGATCCCGACCACGGTCCCGGTGAACCCCCGGGTCGCCTCGTCGGACATGAAGGCAATGTCGAGTTCCGGGCCGATCGCGCGCCACTGCGCGTCCCGAGCGTCCGTGGCGCCCCCGGGGTCTAGTGCGCCCTCGGAGCCCATTGCGCCCTCGGGGCCGGGTGCGCCCTCAGCGGACGGCCCGTCGCTGGGCCGCCACTCGAAGCGCAGCCGGCCCCCGGAGAGCACCGCGCGCAGGTCGGCCTCGCCCGCATTCACGCCGCCCAGGACCGCCCGGTCGAGCGGGAACTCCCGCGCGACCCCCGCCTCGACGACGACGATCCCGAGGGTGTCCGCGCCGAGCCCCTCGTCGGCGCACCGCCGCAGGTAGGCGAAGTTCGCCTCGTCATAAAGGACAACCAGGCCCGCGGACTGGGAGAAGTGGCTGGGCGAGAAGGCCATCCGCGTCTCGGCAATGGCATCGAGGGATGTCAGCGGGGTCGCCAGGAGGGCGACGTCATAGCGCGACGTGAGCATGTCGCCCCCGGTCAGGGTGAGCCACCCCGGGCGTGCGGACCGCGACACCCACGACGCCTCGACGGGCCGGCGCACACTCGCCAGCCGCGGGTCCAGGTCGGGACCGTCGAAGTCGTCGCGGAACTCCTCGGGGGGGCGGTCGGCATACGTCATCCCGCGAATGCCCCCGGTGCGTCCCCGCGCGACCGGACCCCCGCCCACCATCCGCAACCAGCCGTCGTCGGTCCACTCGACCTCCTGGATCGCGCTCTCGCGCCCGAGGATCGACCGTGGCGGGTCACCCACGGGACGGGCGCACAGATGCGCGACGAACCACTGACCACCCGGGGTGTCGACGAGGCAACCGTGCCCGGCCTTCTGGAGATCGGCACCCGGGTTGGCGAGTTCCGGGCGCAGGTGATCGCGGACATTGCGACCGAAATGGGGTGATGGGTTGCTGGTCAGGACCGGCCCGAGGGGGGAGGCGGCATACGGGCCCTCGATCGTCGCGGACCGGGCCAGGAAGGCCCCGTGGCCGAAACCGGTGCCTCCCTCGGCGGTCATCAGGTAGTACCAGCCGTCCCGGCGATAAAGATGAGGAGCCTCCAGGCAGCCCCGGTCGGAGGAGCCGCGCGAGATGCGGATCGTGCCCTCCCGCAACGCTTTCCGCTGCGGGAGATACTCCTCCAGGACGATGGCGCCGGGGTGCTCGTGCCCGTGGCGGGTCTCCCATTCCAGGGTGACCAGCCAGTGGCGCCCGTCCGCGTCGTGGAAGAACGACGGGTCGAAGCCGATGCTGCTCAGATAGACCGGCTCACTCCACGGCCCGCGGACGTCCGCCGCCGTGACGAGATAGTTGTCGACGTCGAAATACTCCGCACCCGTGCTCTTCATGACCGAGTAGACGAGATAGAAGAGCCCCTCGCGCTCGGCATAGGTCAGGCACGGCGCCCACACCCCGTGGTAGGCGATCATCCCGCGGAAGTCGTGCACCCCGGGGGCCAGGCCGTGCCCGACGAGGGTCCAGGTGGCGAGATCGCGCGAGTGGAAGATCCGGATTCCGGGCTGCCACACGAACGTCGACGTCGCGAGGTAGTAGTCCTCCCCGACCCGCACGATGCTCGGATCGGGGTGGAAGCCGGAGAGGATCGGATTCTGGATCACGGGGGGCCGTCCTAGGTCGTATGCCGCGTGCTCACCACGCACGACGGAGCCGGACCGTGTTCGGTCCGGCTCCGTGACGTGGGGATGCGGCTGAGGATTCTGGCGCGGGGATCGAGCCCGGTCAGCCCCGGGCGAGCGAGGTGGAGCCGGACCGGCGCCGGGACAGGGCGTCGACCGTGGCGGCGAGGATGAGGACGCCACCGGTGACCAGGAGGGTGATACCAGCGGACTGACCGAGCAGGCCCAGGCCGTTGGTGATCATCGAGATGAGCAGCGCGCCGATCGCGGCCTGGACCAGCCGGCCCCGGCCACCGAAGAGGCTGACGCCGCCGACGACCGCAGCCGCCACCCCCGACAGGACGATGTCACGTCCCGCCGACGACTCCACGGTGCCCGTCTGGCTCGCCGAGAACAGCCCCGAGAGGCAGGCGAGGGAGGAGCAGATCATGAAGGCCGCGATGCGGATCCGGGCGACGTTGATCCCGGCGCGGCGGGCGGCCTCGGGGTTGCCGCCCACGGCATACAGGTGCAGACCGAACCGGGTGCGATCGAGCATCATGGTCCCGACCCACATGACCGTCAGGGCCAGCGGGACGACGATCGGGACGCCCTTGATCTCCACCGAGCTCGTCGACCGGTTGAGACTGAGCAGCCAGACGATCAGGCCGCCGCCGATCGCCAGCGCTCCGACGCGCGCCCACAGCAGACTCATCGGCCGTACCGCCATGCCGGCGGCAGCGCGGCGCGCGCGGTCATACATCCCGGTGCCGAGCGAGAGCCCGACCATGATCAGCAACATCAGCCAGCCGGCCCAGACGGGCATCGACTTGTTCATGATGGCGACGATGGCCGGGGTCTGGATGCGATACGCGCCGGCATTGCCGAGGAGGACGAGGTTGAGCCCCTGAAGGCCGAGGAAGAGACCCAAGGTGATGACGAAGGACGGGATACCGACCTTGGCGACGAAGAACCCGATGAACAACCCGATCGAGGCGGCGCAGACAAGGGCGACGAGCAGCGCCACCACCCACGGGAGCGAGGACTTGTTGGTCAACAGGATGAAGATCGCCATGGACAACCCGCCGGTCACCCCGGCGGACAGGTCGATCTCCGCTAGGAGGATGACGAAGGTCAGCGCCATCGCGAGCATCATCAGCGCGCCGGTCTGGGTCAGCAGGTTGGCGATATTGAGCTTGGTGATGAAGAACGGGGTGGCGATCCAGAAGACGAGGGTGATGATGACGAGGGCGGCGAGGGCGGGCAGCATACCCATCTCGCCGCCGCGCACCCGCTGGAGGTAGGCATCGAACTGGTCGCGAACGCTCCCCTCGTGTCCGGTGGGGATGGACGTATGCTGCGCGGCCGCCGTGGCGGTCGCGGCGGCGGTGTTCGTGGACGGATTGGACGAGTGGCCGGGCTCGGTGCTCATGCGACGCTCTCCTCGGCGATCTTGGTGTCGCTCTTGGTGCCGGTGATATAGGCGACGACGTCGGGGTGATTGGTCTTGGCGGTCTCGAGCTGGGCCGTCATCGTCCCGAGATAGAGGACGTTGATGTAGTCGCACACCTGGAAGACGTCGGCGAGGTTGTGGCTGATGATGATGACGGCCACACCGGAGTCGGCCAGGCGCCGGACGAGGTTGAGGACCTGCTCGGTCTGGGCGACGCCGAGGGCCGCGGTCGGCTCATCGAGGATGACGACCTTGGCCTTCTGCAGCACCGCGCGCGCGATCGCCACGGTTTGGCGCTGGCCGCCGGAGAGCGAGGAAACCTTCTGCCGGACGGACTTCATCGTGCGGACGGACAGCGAGCCCAGGGTGGCCGCCGCATGCTTCTCCATCTCGGCCTGGTTGAGCATGCCTTGGTGGACTTCCTCGCGACCGAGGAACATGTTCTGGACGATGTCGAGGTTCTCGCACAACGCGAGGTCCTGATAGACCACCTCGATGCCCAGCGCCGAGGCGTCCTTGGGCGAGTTGATCGCGACCGGCGACCCGTCGAAGAACACCTCGCCCGCGTCATAGGGCTGCGCTCCGCTCAATCCCTTGATGAGCGTGGACTTGCCGGCCCCGTTGTCGCCGACGAGGGCGCTGACCTTGCCGGCGAAGACCTGCATGTCGACCCCCTTGAGGACGTCGACCGGACCGAAGCTCTTGCGAATGCCCTTCAACTCGATGGTGGGGTTCGCCATTTCTCCTCCTTCACTCTCCCGTTCGCAGGGGCGCCGGCGCAGTGGCGTCGGTGCCGGGTATGCCGCGCCCGCGCCACGTCGATCGTGCGACGTGACGCGGGCGTGGGTGGAGCATCTCAGCCGGTGATGCCGGCCTTCTCGCAGAGGGCCTTCACGTCACCGGTGCAGACCTCGGAGAACTTCGCGTTGCCGTCGTCGAAGACCTGCTTCATGTTCGCCGAGGTGACGACCACGGGCGTCTGCGGGAAGAACGGGACACCGGTGGTGTCCTTGGACGGGGCGTCGGGCTTCGTGCCGGCGATGAGCTGCATCGCGAGGTCGACGGCCGCCTTGGCCTCGAGCTGGAAGGGCTTGTAGACGGTCGCGACCTGCTTGCCGAGCAGGATGTTCTGCAGTCCGGGCGGGCTGGCGTCCTGGCCGCTGACCGGGACCTTCTTGCCGTTCTTGTCCAGGACGGCGATGACCGAGGCCGCGTTGAAGTCGTTGGCCACCCAGACGGCGTCGATATTGCCCTGGAGTGCGGTGTAGGCCTGCTCGAAGTAGGTGCCGGCCTTCTGGGTGTCCCAGGTGCCCGGGGTCTCGAACGCGGGCTTGGCGATGCCGCCGGCCTTCATGACCTTGTCGGCGCCGTCGTGGAACTGCTTGGCGTTGCCGTCCGTCGGGTCGCCACCGACGTAGACGACCTTGGCCGTCGCCGGGTCCTTCCCGGCGGCCTTGAGCCCGTCGACGATCATCTGACCCTCGAGCTCGCCGACGTGGAAGTTGTCGAAGGAGATGTAGTAGTCGGCGCCGGCGATGGGCCGGTCATAGGCGATGACCGGAATTCCGGCCCCCTTGGCCTTGGCGGCGACCTGGACGCCGGCCTGGTTGAGGTCGACCAGCAGCATGACCGAGCAGCCCTTGGTCGTCATCTGCTGGGCGATGGTGGCGTACTTCGCCGTGTCGTTCTGGGCATTCTGGATGTCGGTCTCGACGCCCTGGTCCTTGAATGCCTTGTCGAGCTGGGGGCGGTCGCCATTCTCCCAGCGGCTGGAGGAGGCCGCGTCGGGCAGGATCACGCAGGCGCGCTTTCCGGCGCCGGCGCTACCGGTCGCGCTCCCGGATGCGCTCGAGCCGGTCGAGCTCGAGCTCGAGCTCGAGTCCCGGTTGCAGGCGCTGAGTGAGGCGGCGACTCCGGCCGCCATGACGAGGGCGACAGCCTTCTTCGTCATCGGATCTCCCTTTTCGTCGGTGAAGTGGGACCGGGGCCGAACCCTGAGCAGTCGGTCGCAACTCTTTCGGTCGCCGGGCAGTCTCGCACCGGGCACTTGCACTGTCAACGATCCGAGTCGTGTCGAATGACCTCAACGGGCCGCTATTGCCGAATCGTTACGAACCACCAGTCTCGAAATATTTTCGGCGTCTTGGTACGGTGCCCGGATGACGACACGCCGACGGCGGGTGACCCTCCAGCAGGTCGCCGACCGCGCCGGCGTCTCGACTCCGACGATCTCCAAGGTCCTCAATGGCCGCCCCGATGTGGCCCCCGCGACCCGCGAACTGGTCTTGCGCGTCCTGAACGAGGAGGGCTATCGCCCGCGAGGGGCGGCCGCGATCAGCGGCGGGACCCGTCACATCGAGATGGTCGTCGACTCCCTGGAGAGCCCCAATCTGCTCGACCTCCTCAGCGGCGTCCTGGAGGCGGCGGGCGAGCGGGGCGACCGGGTCGCCATCAGCGTCCTCGACCCCGGCGTCGATCCCGAGCGCTGGCTGGCCGACCTCAAGCGCGCCGGCCGGGCCGGACTGGTCATCGTCACCGTCCGGCTCTCGGCGGGCCACATCCGCCACCTGCGCGCCGACGGACTGCCCTTCGTCCTCATCGATCCGGTCAACCTCGTCGACTCCCGGGTCGTCAGCGTCGGGACGAGCAACTGGCAGGGCGGCTTCACCGCCACCAGCCACCTGCTCGATCTCGGCCACCGCCGCATCGCCATGGTGCGCGGCCTCGACTGTCTCGTCGACGACGCGCGCTTCCACGGGTATGCCGCCGCCCTCGCCCGCCACGGCCTGGGCCACGATCCCGACCTGGTCCGCCGCGGCGATTTCACGTATGCCGGTGGCTTGCGTTCCGGTGCCGCCCTCCTGGCGCTCCCCTCGCCACCGACCGCCGTCTTCGCCGCCAACGACCTTGAGGCGCTCGGCGTGATCGAGGCCGCGCGCACCGCCGGCCTGCGGGTCCCGGACGATCTGAGTGTCGTCGGCTTCGACGACAATGTCGTTGCTCGCTCCGCATCCCCGCCGTTGACGACCGTGCGCCAGCCGCTGGCGGAGATGGGCACCTTCGCCTATCGCGGCCTCGCCGACATCCTGGACGGCAAGAAGGTCACCTCCCCGCGCGTCGAGTTGTCCGCCGAACTCGTCATCCGCTCCTCCACCGCTCGGCCATCTCGCACCTGACGGCGTTACATTGCCCCCCGGCACCCCGGGTGCCCTGAAGGTGAAGAAGGAGCGGACATGCCAAATCGACCCCACGGCCCGTCCTGTGGATGGACGAACCGGAGGCGCACGACTTCCCCGCGGCCGCGGCATACCTGACCTTGGTCGCCTCCGACGCGGAGGTGACCGACCTGGTGGAGGCCATGAAGGCGGCTCCCACCACCCACCAGAAGGCGAAGGACATCCTGCGGGCCAGCGGGCTGCCGGCGCTCGACGTCGCCAACCCCCATGTCGACTCCGACCTGAAGAAGATCGCGGCGGGCCGCCCGCTCTCGCCGGTGTTGATGGTGCGCGGCGACCTCACCGCGGGCCGGCCGGCCGTCGTGGCCGACGGCTATCACCGGGTCTGCGCGAGTTATCACACCGACGAGAACACCGACATCCCGGTACGCCTGGTCGACCGCCCGTCGTGACCTTCGCCCAACTCGCGCTGATCTGCGCCGTCGCCCTGGTGGGGCCGGCCCTGGCGGTCTCCCGCGTGCTCCATCTCCCGGTCGTCATCGGCGAGCTCCTCGTCGGGATGGTATTGGGGGCCAGTGGTTTTCACATCCTCTCGGCCGCCGATCCGATCTTCCGCTTCCTCGGGGACGACGTCGGCTTCGCCCTGGTCATGTTCGTCGTCGGCTCCCACGTCCCGGTCCATTCGCCGGGAATCCGGGCCGGCCTGCGGCTCGGTCTCGCCCGCGCTGCCCTGGTCGGGGCCCTCGCCGTGCCCGCCGGTCTCGGAATCGCCGCCCTCTTCGGGACCGGTCACGGGCTCCTGTATGCCGTGCTCCTCGCCTCCTCCTCCGCCTCCATCGTCATGCCGAGCCTGGAGGGCCTGCCCCTGACGGGGCCGCCTGTCGTCGCGATGCTGGCCCAGCTCGCGGTGGCCGACGCCATGTGCATTGTCCTGTTGCCCTTGGCCATTGCTCCGTCGCAGGCGCTGGGCCGGGCCGTCGGCGCCATCGTCGTCCTCGCTGCGGGTGGGCTGCTCTTCCTGGTCCTGCGGTGGGCGCAGGAGAGCGGGCGGCGGAAGGCGCTGCATACCGTGTCGGAGGAACGCGGCCTCGCCCTCGAACTGCGCACATGCCGTCGCGGCGACGCCCTCGCTCTTGGCCCTCGGGGTCGTCCTCGGGCTCGCGGCGGCGGGTGTCCATGCGGCCGGGCGCCTGACCAGGCAACCCCTCCCGCTGGCGCTGGTGACGTGCGCCCAACTCGGGGTGCCCGTGGCTGCGGCAAGCTTGGGGCGCTCCAGCGGGGTCCTGCGGCCCGGCGAGGACGCCGCCCTGCTGGTCGGCGCCCTCGTCACCAACCTCGTCACCGCGGTGGTCAGCGGGCGGGTCGCGGCGATCGCCCGATCCGCCGCGCCCGCGCCCGCCTCGGCCTGACCTCGGTCAGCCGAGCCGCTCGATGATCATCGCCATTCCCTGGCCGCCGCCGACGCACATCGTTTCCAGGCCGATCTGCTTGTCGTGGAAGGCGAGCGAGTGCACGAGGGTGGAGGTGATCCGGGCTCCGGTCATCCCGAAGGGGTGACCGATCGCGATGGCACCACCGTTGACATTGAGCTTCTCCAAGGGCAGGCCCAGTTCGCGCGCCGAGCCGAGGACCTGCACGGCGAAGGCCTCGTTGATCTCGGCGAGGTCGATGTCGTCGATGGTCATCCCCGCCAGCGCGAGCGCCCGCCGCGTCGCCTCGATCGGGCCCAGGCCCATGATTTCCGGGGAGAGTCCGGACACCCCGGTCGCGACGATGCGGGCCAGCGGCGTCAGGCCGAGTTCCCGGGCGCGGGTGTCGCTCATGATGACGACGGCGGCGGCGCCGTCGTTGAGGGGGCAGGCGTTCCCCGCCGTGACCGTGCCGTCGGGACGGAAGACCGGCTTGAGCTGGGAGACCGCCTCGAGCGTGGTTCCGGGCCGGGGGCCGTCGTCGGTGGAGACGACCGTGCCCGAGGGCGTGGTGACCGGGACGATGTCGCTGGCCCAGAATCCGTTGGCGATGGCCGCCTCGGCGAGGTTCTGGCTGCGGACGCCGAACTCGTCCTGCTCCGCCCGGGTGATGCCGGTCATCTGGGCGACATTCTCGGCGGTCTGGCCCATCGCGATGTAGATGTCGGGCAGGTCCCCGCCGCCACGAGGGTCGCTCCAGGTCTCGGCGCCGCCCGCGGCCCGGCTCGCTGTCCGCGCAACCGCCTCGGCAAAGACCGGGTTCTCGGTGTCGGGGAGGAAGTCGGCCCCACCCTTGATGAACCGGCTCACCGTTTCCACACCCGCCGACACGAACGCCTGGCCCTCGCCGGCCTTGATCGCGTGGAAGGCCATCCGGGAGGTCTGCAGGCTCGAGGAGCAGTAGCGGTTGACCGTGACCCCCGGGAGGCTGTCGAGCCCGGCGAGGACCGCGACGACCCGGGCCATGTTGAAGCCGCCCTCACCGGCGGGCTGGCCGCACCCGAGCATGAGGTCATCGATGGTGGTCGGGTCCAGCGCCGGCACTTGGGCGAGGGCCGCCTTGACCATTTGGGCGGCGAGATCGTCCGGTCGCATCTCGACGAGCGAGCCCTTGCCGGCGCGGCCGATCGGGGACCGGGCGACGGAGACGATGACGGCTTCGGGCATGACGGAACACTCCTTTGGGCGGGTGGATCAGGTCTCCACACTCGCACGCGCGGCCCACTCCCGCAGCGCCACCCGGCTGTGAGGTGTATGACGATGGGGTGACCACTTCGACCGGCCCCCTCACCGGCCTGCGCGTGCTCGAACTCGCCGGCCTCGGCCCTGGCCCCCACGCCTGCATGATCCTCGCCGACCTCGGCGCCGATGTGGTCCGGGTCGAGCGACCGGTCCCCGGCCTGGACATCCACGGTGGCCGGCCGGATCACCTCCTTCGGGGTCGGCGCTCCCTGGCCGCCGACTTAAAGGAGCCCGCCGGTCTCGCGACCGTCCGGCGCCTGGCCGGTGTCGCCGACGTCCTCGTCGAGGGCTACCGGCCGGGGGTCGCCGAGCGGCTCGGCCTCGGCCCGCAGGAGTGCCTGGCCGCCAACCCCCGGCTCGTGTATGCCCGCATGACCGGCTGGGGCCAGGAGGGTCCGCGCGCACACACCGCGGGCCACGACATCAACTACATCTCCCTCACCGGCGCCCTCCATGCGATCGGTCGCCCCGGCGCACCGCCCGCCATCCCGCTCAACCTCGTCGGGGACTTCGGTGGCGGGTCGCTCTTCTGTCTCGTCGGCATCCTCGCGGCTCTCTGGGAGCGGGAGCGGTCCGGGCTCGGCCAGGTCGTCGACGCGGCCATGGTCGACGGTGCGTCGGTCCTCATGCAGATGATCTGGGCGATGCTGGCCAATGGCCTGTGGGTGGACCGCCCCGGGGCCAATCTCCTCGACGGCGCCGCGCCCTTCTACGACGTCTATCCGTGCGAGGACGGGACCTATCTGGCGGTGGGAGCCTTGGAGCCCCAGTTCTATGCCGCTTTCGTGCGCGGGCTCGGTCTCGACCCGGACACCCTTCCGCCCCAACTGGATCGCACGGGCTGGCCGATCCTGCGTGCGGCCTTTGCGGAGCGGATCGCCGCCCGGACCCGCGCGGACTGGGTGACCGTCTTTGCGGGAACCGATGCCTGCGTGACGCCGGTGAACACCCTCGCCGAGGCCGCCGCCGACCCGCACTTGACCGCGCGCGGGACCATCGCCGACATCAACGGGGTGGCCCAACCGGCACCGGCCCCGAGGTTCTCCCGCACCCCCGCAGGTATGCCGTCCGCCCCCCGCCACCGGGGCGGACACCGAGGCGGTCCTGCGCGACTGGCTCGGCGGCTGACGGCCGTCGCACCACGAGAGTCGGGCCACGCGTTTGGGTCAGGCCAACGCGAGCGCGTCCGTCACGTGATCGGCCCAGGCGCGCACGATCCTGGACCGGCGGCGCCGGTCGTCGGTCAGGACGCCCGCCAGGGCGAGGCCCCGGGCGAGGTCGAGCGTGGCCTGGATCAAGGTGCGTACCCGCGCATCACGGTCGTCGACGCCGAGCAGGCGGACGGCGCGGGCATGCGCCTCCCCCCCGAAGCGGCGCTCGAGAGGGATCAGCTGGGCGCGCAACTGCGGGTCCCCGGCGCTGGCGGTCCAGACCTGGAGGGCGGCGGTGAAGAGATCGCCGCCAACGAGCTCGACCAGTTGGGCGACGACGGCCCGAACCCGCTCGCGCCCCGACCCACCGGGATCGGGCAGCGCATCGACCCCGGCGACACGGACCTCGAACATGTGCTCAAGCGCGGCGACGACGAGGTCGGCCCGGGTCGGGAAGTGATGCTGGACCGCTCCCCGGCTGATCGTCGTCTCCTCGGCGACCCGTCCGACCGTCGTCGCCTCCCAGCCCTCGCTCGCCAGGAGCCGGATTGTCGTCTCCAGGAGCCGGTGCCGGGTCAACCGGCTGCGATCCTGTTTCGGCCCGCCCGTCGTCGTCGCGCCGCCCGTCGTCGCGCCGCCCGTCGTCGGTGCGCCGGTCGTCATCGCGCGCCCGTCACGGCCGCTCACCCATCGCCGTCGTCCGCTACCACGGCGAGCGTGGCCCCTTGCTCGACCTGATCGCCGACGGCGACCGCGAGCGCGGTGACCACGCCGGTGGTCGGCGCGAGCGCCGGATGCTCCATCTTCATCGCCTCCAGCCACAGCAGCGGCTGTCCGGCCACGACGCGGTCCCCGACCGCGACACCGAGCCGTACGACGATCCCGGGCATCGGGGCGCTGATGGAACCGGGCGCGGCCACCGCAGCCGGATCGACGAACCGCGGCACCCGTCGCAGCGTCACCGACCCCTCCGGGCTGTCGACGACCACGGTGGCGTCGTCCTCGCCGAACCTGGTCACGCCGAATGCCCGGCGGACGCCGTCGATGTCGAGCAGCACCCGGTCCGGCACGGACGCGACCAGCTCGAGCACGGAGACACCGTCGGGGAGCCGCTCGAGGTCGAGCCCGTCGCGACCGAAGCGGTAGGCGACCTCCACCTGGTGGTCGCCCGCGGCATACGTCCTGGTGCGGAACCCGACCGGGATATTCCGGAACCCGCTCGGTGCCAGGGCCGCGACCCCCCTCCTGCCGTATGCCGCATCCGCCACCGCCGCGACCACGCCCCCGAGCCCGGGGTCGAGTCCGATGCCGGCCGTGAGTTCGCCGGGCGGGTGCTCGGTATAGAAGGCCGTCGACGCCGTCCCGTCCAGGAACTCCGGGTGGCGCAAGGTGGCGACGAGGAGGTCCCGGTTTGTCGTCAGGCCGTGGATTCGCGCCCCCGCCAGGGCGCCGGCGAGAAGGCGCGCGGCGGCCGCGCGGTCGGGGGCCCAGGCGACGACCTTCGCGAGCATGGCGTCGTAGTGCGTGCCGACGACCGAGCCCGGCTCGACGGCGCTGTCGAGCCGGATCCCGGTGCGGGTTCCGGTGAACCGGGCCGCCACCCCAGGGATGGCGAGGGTGACGACGGTGCCGGTCTGGGGGCCCAGCCGCGGGGGGATCCTCGGCATACAGCCTCGCCTCGATGGCGTGACCGGTGACGGCCGGCTCGGCCCCGGTCAGGTGCGTCCCCTCCGCAATCGCGATCTGGTGGGCGACCAGGTCGATGCCCGTGACGCACTCGGTGACCGGGTGCTCGACCTGGAGGCGGGTATTCATCTCGAGGAACCAGAACTCGCCGCGGGCGTCGGCGAGGAACTCCACGGTGCCTGCGCCGCGATAACCGACCGCCGCCGCGGCGGCCCGGCCGGCAGCGAGGAGCCGGTCGCGCAGGTCGCCGCCGACTCGGTCCACAAGGGGCGAGGGGGCCTCCTCGATGACCTTCTGGTGACGCCGTTGGAGGCTGCACTCGCGCTCGCCGAGGGCCCAGACCGTTCCGTGCGCGTCGGCGAGGATCTGGACCTCGACGTGGTGGCCGGTTTCGAGATAGCGCTCGCAGAAGACCGTCGGGTCCCCGAAGGCGCTGCGGGCCTCCCGGGCGGCGGAGTCGAGAGCCTCTGGCAGAGCGGCGAGATCGCGGACGATGCGCATCCCGCGCCCTCCCCCACCGGCGGACGCCTTGACCAGGACGGGCAGGTCGGCGGCCGTGAGCGTCGCCGGATCGAGGCGTTCGAGGACGGGGACCCCGGCGGCGGCCATCCGGGCCTTGGACTCCACCTTCGACCCCATGACCTCGATGGCCTCGGGATCGGGGCCGATCCACACCAGGCCGGCGTCCCGGACGGCCCGGGCGAACCCGGCATTCTCGGCGAGGAATCCGTAGCCGGGGTGGACGGCATCGGCACCGGTGCGCAGGGCCGCAGCGATGACGAGGTCGCCGCGCAGGTAGGTCTCCGTGGGGCTGTCGCCGGGCAGTCGAACCGCGCAATCGGCTTCCTGGACATGGGAACTGGCGGCGTCCGGGTCGGCGAAGACGGCGACCGTCGCGATGCCGAGGGCCCGGCAGGTCGTGGCGATGCGGCGGGCGATCTCGCCCCGGTTGGCGATGAGGACCCGGGTGATCGGGGCTGGAGCGATCGGGGTGGGGGCGATCGGGGTGGGGGTGGGCTGCGGCATACGACTCACATCCGGAAGACACCGAAACCGGCGGTGCCCGCCACGGGGGCGGTGTGGACGGCGGACAGGGCGATTCCGAGGACGTCCCGGGTGTCTCGCGGGTCGATGATCCCGTCGTCGTAGACGAGGCCGGAGAGGACCAGCGGCATCGCCTCGGCGGCGATCTGCTGCTCGATGAACCCGCGCAGCGCGAGCCCGGCCGCCTCGTCGAACTCGCGGCCCTGGGAGAGAGCGGAGGCCTTGGATACGGCATACGTCACGTCCGCGAGTTGGGTCGCGCCCATGACGGACGAGCGGGCACTGGGCCAGGTGAAGACGAAGCGCGGGTCGTAGGCACGACCGCACATGCCGTAGTGCCCGGCGCCATAGGAGTTGCCGACGAGCAGGGAGAGATGCGGGACGGTGGAGTTCGACACCGCGTTGATCATCATCGCGCCGTGCTTGATGATGCCGCGCTGCTCGTAGTCCTTGCCCACCATGTAGCCGGTCGTGTTGTGCAGGAACAGAAGCGGGGTGTCGCTGCGGTTGGCCAGCTGGATGAACTGCGCGGCCTTTTGCGACTCCTCGCTAAAGAGCACGCCCCGGGCATTGGCAAGGATGCCGACGGGATAGCCGTAGAGCTGCGCCCAGCCGCACACCAACGACCCGCCATAGAGCGGCTTCCACTCATCGAAGTCGGAGTCGTCGACGACACGGGCGATGATCTCGCGCGGGTCGAAGGGGGTCTTCAGGTCCGGGGGGACGATCCCGAGGAGGTCGTCGGCGGCATACCGCGGCGGGCGGGGGTTGGTGGTTGCCGGGCCGGCCGCCTTGCGCCAGTTGAGCCGAGCCACGATCCGCCGGCCGATCCGGATCGCGTCCTGCTCGTCCCGGGCGAGATGGTCGGCCAGGCCGGAGACGCGGGCGTGCATCTGGGCGCCGCCGAGGGATTCGTCGTCGGACTCCTCCCCCGTGGCCGCTTTGACCAGTGGCGGCCCGGCGAGGAAGACCTTCGAGCGCCGCTCGATCATGACGACGTGGTCGCTCAGGCCGGGCAGATAGGCACCGCCCGCGGTTGAGTTGCCGAAGACGAGCGCAATGGTCGGTATGCCGTTGGCGGACAACCGAGTCAGGTTGCGGAAGATCGCCCCACCGGGGATGAAGATGTCCTTCTGGGTGGGCAGATCCGCGCCGCCGGACTCGACGAGGGAGATGACCGGGAGCCGGTTCTGGAGGGCGATCTCGTGCATCCGCAGTGTCTTCTTCAGCGACCAGGGATTGCTGGCGCCGCCCTTGATCGTCGGGTCGTTGGCGATGACGAGGCACTCGATGCCTTCCACGACCCCGATGCCCGCGACGACGCTCCCACCGACGGTGAAGCTCGACCCATATCCGGCCAGCGGGGCGAGCTCGAGGAAGGGCGCGTCCTGGTCGAGGAGGAGCTCGATGCGTTCGCGCGCAGTGAGTTTGCCGCGGGCGTGATGACGCGCGACGGCGGACTCCCCGCCCCCGGCGATCGCGCTGGCGACCTCCGTGTCGATGCTCGCGAGGGCGGTGAGCATCGCCTCGCGGGCGGCGAGCGCGTCGGCGCTGCGCGGGTCGAGGCAGGTGCGCAGGATAGTCATGAGGCGATCCCCAATCTCCGGGCCGCGAGGTGGTTGAGGATCTCCACGGTTCCGCCGCCGATCCCGAGGATGCGGATGTCGCGGTATTGCCGCTCGACCTCCGACTCGGCCATATAGCCCATCCCCCCGAAGAGTTGGACCGCCCGGTCGGCGACCCACTCGCCCGTGCGGGTGGCAGTGTTCTTGGCGAAACAGACCTGCGGCACCAAGGCGGCGACGGGCTCCCCGGCCTCGTAGCGGTCGACGACGGCCCGCGTGTACGTGCGGGCGACGTCGATGCGGGCGGTCATCTCCACGAGGGTGTCCTGGACGGACTGCCGGGCGATCAGCGGCTGCCCGAAGGTCACGCGCTCCCGGCACCACGCCGTCGCCAGGTCGAGGCAGCGCTGCGCTTGCGAATACCCTTGCACGGCAAGGGCGATTCGCTCGGTGAGGAAGGCGGCACCGATAAGGGCGAAGCCGGAGTTCTCGGTGCCGACGAGATTGCCGACCGGCACCCGGGCGCCCTCGAAGGTGAGTTCGGCGGTATCGCTGGAGCGCCAGCCCATCTTGCGCAGCGGCCGCGAGACGGTGAACCCGGGAGTGCCCTTCTCGATGACCAGGAGCGAGATGCCACCAGCGCCGGGCAGCCCGGTGCCCCCGGTGCGCACCGCCGTGGTGACGAAGTCGGCCCGGACCCCGGAGGTGATGAACGTCTTCGCCCCGTCGACGACATACACGTCACCGTCCCGCCGGGCCGTGGTCCGCAGCGCGCCGACATCGGACCCGCCGCCCGGCTCGGTGATGGCGAGGGCACCGACGAGGTCGCCGGCGAGGGCGGGGGTGACCCACCGGGCGATCTGGTCGCCGTCCCCCGCCGCGACGAGGTGGGGGCAGGCGATGCCGGCGGTGACGAGCGCGGCATACACCCCGGCCGCCCCGCCGGCCTCGTGGAAGGCCTCGCAGATCGTCACGGCGGCGCGCTGTCCGCCACCGCCACCGCCGACGGATTCGGGGAACCCGGCCCCGATGAGACCGAGCGCGCCGGCGCGCCGGGAGAGGTCGCGCGGGATTAGACCCGCCTCCTCCCACGCCTCCTGGTCGGGGAGGATCTCGCGCTCGACGAATCGCGTCGTCGTCTCCCGCAGAGCGGCCAGCTCCGCGGTGCTCCAGTCGGCGTGGCTCACTGCTGCTCCTGCGGGAGAAGGGATTCGGGGATGTCAACGACGCGGGAGCGCAGCCACTCACCGAGGCCCTTGGCCTGCGGGTCGAAGCGCGCGTTGAACGCCACTCCCTCGCCGAGGAGGCCGTCGAGGACGATATTGACGGCCCGCAGGTTGGGCAATCGGGTGATCGTGATGGGCAGGCCGGCGGCCTCCGGGATCAGCGCGCGGACGCGGTCCTCGGTCAGGAGTCCGGCGAGCCAGGGGTAGGCCCGCGCGTCGCGGACCCAGACCCCGATATTGGCGGCCCCGCCCTTGTCGCCGGACCGCGCGCCGGCGAGGGTCCCAAGCGGCAGGCGCCGGGTGCGCTCCGCCAGGTCGTATGCCGAGTCCTCCCCCCCGGACGCGTCCTCCCACCCGGGGCCGCACTTCTCCCCCGCTGACGCGTCGTGCCACCCGGGACCCGGGTCCTCCCCAGCCGGAGCCGGGTGTCCTCCGGCCGCCTTGTCGGTGCCGCCGGTGGCGGGGGCGAGCGGCTGGGTCCGGGTCGGGGGCGCGATCGCCTCGACCCGGCCGTCGTCGTGGACGACCTCGTGCGCCGGCACCCCCTGCGGGACGAACCCGGGGGTGAAGACGCCATAGGGCGACCCGGCCGCGGGAGGGCTGGTCGCAAAGAACCCCGGATACGACCCCAGCGCCACCTCGACCGCGGCGTTGGCGAAGCCGCGGCCCACGGCCCGCTCGTCCGGGTCCCGACCGACGATCGTCAACAGGGCCGCGGCCTCCTGCTGCGTTGGCGCATCGGCGCGATCGAGACGGGCCAGCCGCCAGGTCAGCTGCGCCGGCCGGGTCGGGAGGGCATCAAGGAATTGGCGGCGCGCGAGGTCGGCCTTGGCCTCGATGTCGAGCCCGGTCAGCACGAGGGTGAGTTCGTTGCGAAAGCCACCGATGGCCGTCAGTGACACCTTGACGTCGGGGGGTGGGGGTTCTCCGACGACGCCGCTGATCCGCACCCGGTCGACACCGTCCGGGTCGAGGCGGATCGAGTCGAGCCGGGTGGTGACGTCGGGTCCGGCATACCGCGCGTCGCCGATCTCGTAGAGGAGTTGCGACAGGACGGTGTCGGTGGTGACCGCGCCTGCGCTGCCTGGGTGCTTGGTGATGACGCTCGACCCGTCGCGGTGGACCTCGGCGATGGGGAAGCCCGGACGGACGAGGTCGGCGATCTCGGTGAAGAACGGGAAATTGCCGCCGGTCGCCTGCGTCCCGCACTCCAGCACATGCCCCGCGACGGTCGCCCCGGCGAGCCGGTCGACATCGGTTCTCTCCCAACCGAAGTGGGCCATGGCCGGACCGACGACGAGGGAGGCGTCGGTGATCCGCCCGGTCACCACGAGATCGGCACCCGCGGCCAGGGCGGCGGCGATGCCGGCGCCGCCGAGATAGGCGTGCGCCCCCAGCGGCCGGCCCAGCCCGAGATCCGCGGCGCGCGCGGTCAGGTCGTCCCCGCGCACCCAGGCGATCCTCGGCGCCAGTCCCTGCTCGGACGCGAACGCCCGGATCGCCGCGACCAGCCCAGCGGTGTTGACACCGCCGGCATTGGCGACCAGGCGTACCCCGCGGTCGAGGGCCAGCCGCAGGCAGTCGCGCACCTGGGCGAGGAAGGTCTTGGCGTATCCGGTCGCCGGGTCCTTCATCCGGTCGCGGCCGAGGATGAGCATGGTCAGCTCGGCGAGATAGTCGCCGGTCAGGACGTCCAGATCGCCGCCGTCGAGCATCTCGGCCATCGCGGTGACGCGGTCGCCATAGAAGCCCGAGCAGTTCCCGATCCGCAGGACCTCGGGGTTGGCCCCGATCACGGGCGGTCCGTCCGCGCGGGCGGTCCGGCGAAGGCCTGGGCGATGGCGAGCCAGTCCCGGGCAGCGCCGGTGGCGACGAGTCCGGTCTCCTCCGGCGTGCGACGCTGGGTGACGACGAGGCAGAAGTCTTCGGCGCTTCCGGTGACGGCGTCCGGATTGCCGTCGTGGCGCCCGTCCGGGCCCCCCTCCGGTCCCTCCTTCGGCCCCCAGGTCCAGAGCTGCCCGGAGGGCGAGATGAGCACGATCCGGAATTCGGCGGTGGGGGCGGGGAGGCCGTGCACGGCATACGCATAATCGCGCGTGCGCACGCCGAGGTGGGCGATGTCGCGCAGGCGGTCGGTCGGGGTCCGCCGGACGCCGAGGGCATCGGCGATGTCCTGACCATGCGCCCAGGTCTCCATGAGGCGCGCGGTCGCCATCGAGCGCGGGCTCATCGGCGGCCCGAACCAGGGCATCCGCGACCGCGAATCCGACTGCGCGAGAATCCCACCCAGGCGTTCCCGCGAGCATCGCCAGCGCTCCAGGAGATCGCCGGGGGCGGCGTCCGCGCCCTCCGCCGCCGTCCGGTCGACATAGCCGAACGGGTCCGCGCCCGCGGCGGCGAGGTACTCCGCGAACCGAGTCGGGTCCGTCGCGGCCACCACGGCGGTCTCGTCGGTCCAGGCGAGATGGGCGATCTGGTGGGCGATGGTCCAACCGGCCGCGGGGGTATCCCGCCGCCAACCCGTCTCGTCCAGGCCGGCCACGAGGGCGTCGATGTCTTCAGCCTCGGCGAGGAAGGCCGCCACCGTGTCAGTCCTGGTGTCGGTCCCGGTGTGGGTTACGGCATCGGTCACGCCGGGAGCGTGGCATAGTCTCGGAAAACAAGCAAGAGCGCTTGTTTTTCCGGTATGCCGCCCGCTACCGTCGGCGCCATGCTGCTCACCGAGGACCATCGCACCTTCCGCGAGAGCGTCCGTCAGTTCGTCGACACCGAGATCAACCCCCAGGTCGATGAGTGGGAGCGCGCGGGACGGGTTCCCCTGCACGACGTCTTCCGCAAGGCGGCGCGCCTCGGGCTGCTCGGCCTCGAGTACGACCCCGCCTATGGCGGCGAGGGAGCCGATCACAGCTTCCAGATGGTCGCGGCGGAGGAATACGGCCGGATGCACGCCGCCGGGGTCGGCATGGCGATCGGCGTCCAGACGATGATGGCGACGCCGTCGCTGCACAAGTACGGCACCGACGACCTCAAACGCCGCTATCTGACGCCGGCCATCACCGGGGACGCCGTCGCCGCGATCGCGGTCACCGAACCGGACACCGGCTCCGATGTCGCCGGTCTGCGCACCCGCGCCGTGCGCGACGGCGACGACTGGGTGATCACCGGCCGCAAGCTCTACATCACCAACGGGGCCCAGGCCGACTGGATCTGCCTCCTGGCCCGCACCTCCGACGAGGGCGGGCACCGCGGGATGTCACAGATCGTCGTCCCCACCGCGACCCCCGGCTTCGCGGTCGCCCGCACCCTCGACAAGCTCGGCAACCGGTGCTCCGACACGGCCGAACTCGTCCTCGACGAGGTCCGCGTCCCGGTGGGCAATGCGATCGGCGAGGTCGGACGCGGGTTCCAGCAGCAGATGGAACAGTTCGTCATCGAGCGGATGTTCGCGGCATACACCGTTGTGGGACAGTGCGATCACGCACTGGAGCGGACCCGGGCATTCGTCCACGAGCGGTCCGTCTTCGGCCGGCCGCTCGCCGACCGGCAGTATGTCGCCTTCCGCCTCGCCGAACTCCAGGCCGAGGTCGACCTCCTGCGCCACCACAACCATGCGACCTGCGAGACGCTCATGGCCGGTGGGGACATCACCCGGATGGGCGCGGTCGCCAAGCTCAAGGCCGGGCGCCTTTCGCGCGAGGTGGCGGACTGGTGCATCCAGTTCCACGGTGGGATGGGCTATATCGAGGAGACCTGGACCGCCCGCCACCTGCGTGACGCCCGCTTGGTCGGCATCGCCGGTGGGGCCGACGAGGTCATGCTCCAGATCCTCGCCCGCCTCGACGGCCTGCCCGCCTGACCCCGAGCCCGCCTGCCGACCCCGAGGCCGTATGCCGCGGACCCCCGGCTACACCTTTGCACCCCCACCCCGGCGCTCACCGGCGTGTCGCGGGGCCAGCCGACCATTGATGGAGCCCAGGGTTCGGTGATGGAGCCCTGGCTGGCGGTCGGGCCGCGGCGCAACCGCCAGCCAGGGCCGCCCGGTCAGTCCTGGCCGCGGTCGCGGACGGCGGCGATGGTCAGCGCCAGCGCGTCCCGCAGGGGCGTCGGCGTCAGCGCGAACCTGCTCTGGGCCGCAGCGGAATCGATCACGAACGGACCCTCGAACTGGTGGCGGGTCTCCCGCAGCGCGCCGAGCAGCGGCACCACGGCGCCACCGATCGTCACGACGGCGCGAGGCAGGGCGCGGACGCGGGCGCGCGGCATACCGGCCAGGTCGGCGACCAGGGCCCCGACCTCGGCCAGGGTCGCCGGTCCCGCCGTGGGGACATGCCACGGGCGGCCCCACGCGTCGGCGTCGTCGCTCGCGACGATCGCCGCGACGAGCGCGGCCACGTCGAGATCGACTGTCCACGAGTGCGGCGCGTCGGCGCGGCCCATCGGCATCCACGCGGTCGTGCCGGCGAGAATCCGGGGCACGAGCATCGAGGAGACGAGGCTGCTGCCCAGCGTGTGCGGGCCGATGTAGTCGGACCCGCGGACCTCGGCCACCTGGACCCGACCGGCCCGGTGGAGGTCCAGCGCGCGGATCCACATGTCGGCCCGAACGCGGCCCTTGATCCCATTGGGGGACAACGGATTATCCTCCGTTACCGGCCCGTCGACCCGGCCATAGCCGTAGAGGTTGCAGACCGTCACCAGGCGCGCGCCGCTGGCCACGGCCGCATCGAGCACCGCGGTCGCCATCGGCGGCCAGTCGCGGTCCCAGTGGGTGTATTCCGCCGGGTTGAGCGCGTTGACGAGGGTCCGAGCTCCGGCGGCCAACGCGGCGAGCGCCCGGCCATCCGTCACGTCAAGCGCCTGCGCGAGCACACCCGGCAGCTGCGGGTCGCGCCCGGAGCGCGAGACGAGGACGACCTCGCCGCCAGCCGCGGCGAGGGCGGATGCGGTTGCGCGACCGATGCCGCCGGCGCCGAGGACGAGATGACGAGCCATGAGAGCCTTCCCCTTCAGGACTTAAACGAGAGCACCGCTCTCGATGCGTCCAACGGTGACACGCCACGGCAAACCTGTCAAGAGCACTGCTCTCGTTTTGCTTGACGCCGCCCGTCCGCCTGCGCGAGGCTGGGGGCATGACGGGGCGGGCGCGCGGCATACGGGCCGAGAATCGGGAACGCCTCGAGACCGAGATCCTCCGTCTCGGGCGGGACCAACTCGCCTCCGTCGGCCCGGCCGCGTTGTCGGTCCGGGCGATCGCCCGCGACCTCGGGATGGCTTCGTCGGCGGTCTACCGCTATGTCGCCAGCCGCGACGAGTTGCTCACCCGGCTCATCGTGGAGTCCTACGACTCGCTCGGCGACGCGGTCGCCGCCGCGCACGCCGCCGTCCCCCGCGACGACCTGCACGGGCGCTGGTCTGCCGCCGGAAAAGCATTGCGGGAGTGGGGAATCCGCCACCCCCATGACTGGGCCCTCCTCTACGGCTCACCCGTCCCCGGGTATGCCGCACCCGCCGACCGCACGACCGATCCCGGCACCCGCGTCCAGATGCTCCTCGTCGACCTCCTCCGGGACGCCGTCGCCGCCGGCGCGCAGGCGCCCGACGACCGCCGGCCGCTGCCCTCTCCCGAGGTCGTCGCCCTGGCACGGTCCCTGCTGACCGACCTGGGCCTGACCGACGCGCAGCTTCCCGCCCCGCTCTTCCCCGCCGGGATCGCGGCGTGGACCCTCGCGGTCGCGTCCGTGTCCGCCGAGGTGTTCGAGCACTTCGGCCCGCTGGGCCCCCAGGCGTATGCCGCCCTCCACGGCCACGCCCTCGCCCTCGCCGCCGGCATCATCCTCCGCTGACCCACGAAGGAGCGCCATGCGTGCCGAGCGCCTCACCGACTCGATCGCCTACCACGGCGAGGGACCGGTCTGGTGGCCGCGCCTGGGCGCCGTGCGCATGGTCGACCTTCTCGCCGGTGACGTCCTGACCGTGGGCGCCGACGCGATGGTGGTGCGCACCCACATCGGGTCGCCGGTCGCCGCGGTGGTGCGGCCGCGGCATACGGCCGGGGCGGTCGTCGCCCGCGAACGGGACATCGTCCTCTTCGCCGACGACGCATTGGGCGAGATCTGTTGGCGGAGTGGACTCTTCGTTCCCGACGGACAGCGAGCCAATGAGGGTGGATGCGATCCCCAGGGCCGTTTCCTCGTCGGCACCATGGCCTATGACCGGCGCGACGGCGTCGCCCATCTCTATCGCCTCGACCCTGGTGCCGCCCCCGACGACGTCACCCTCGTCCGTGGCGGACTGACCATCGCCAATGGGCTCGCCTGGAGTCCCGACGGACGGACCGCCTATCACGCCGACACCCCGACCCGCTGTGTCTTTGCGATCGACCACGACCCGGTGGCCGGACTGGGACCCCGGCGCGTCTTTGCCCGGCTCGATGAGGCGTGGCCCGACGGCCTGACCGTCGACGCCGAGGGCGGCATCTGGGTGGCCCTCAATGGCGCCGGCCGCGTCGTCCGCCTCGATCCCGGCACCACGCAGATCACCGAGGTGGTCACCGTGACCCCCCGCCAGAGCACCGCCTGCACCTTCGGCGGCCCGAACCTCGACATCCTCTACATCACCACCTCACGCGAGAACCTCCCCGCCGATGCCGACCCCGCGGCCGGCTCGCTGTATGCCGTGACCCCCGGCGTCCGGGGCCTCCCCCCACTGCCGTTCGGCGGCTGACCCGTTCGGGGCGCACCGGACCAGGCACGATAGGACCCGGGCACGATTGAGAACCGACACGTCGGTGAGGCCGAGGAGCCTCCCGAGAAAGGTGGCCGAAATGAATGGGACGCGACGGATCGGCACCGGCCGGGCGCTCGCTGCGCTGGCCGGGATGGGGGCGGCCCTCGGCGGGCGCCCCCTCGCGCGCCGGCATCGGGTCGTCAGCGATGTGGTGGCTCCCGACCTGCGATCCCCGCTGCTCTATGTCACCCTCCCGACCACCAGCCTGCGTGGGGTGCGCGCCTTGCGCCGGGTCGATCTCGCCCGCCTGTTCCCGCTGCCCGCGGGGGTATCCCGCACGGTCGAGCGGGCCGTCGTCGAGGGGCGCGAGCCGGTGGAGCTCCAGATCTACGAACCCCAGTGGCGGGCCCGCCCCAGCGGCGTTCTCTACTGGATCCACGGAGGCGGGTTCGTGATCGGCGCCGCCGACATGGGCCAACCCTTCGGCGGCCGGGTCGCCGACGAACTCGGGGTGCTCGTCGTCTCGGTCGAGTACCGCCTCGCGCCCGATCATCCCTTCCCGGCGCCGCTGGAGGACTGCTACACCGGCCTGGCCTGGGTCCACGCTCACGCCGAGGACCTCGGCATCGACCCGGCCAAGATCGCCGTCGGGGGCGACAGCGCCGGCGGCGGGCTCGCCGCGACGCTCGTCCAGCTCGCGCACGACCGCGGGGAGGTGCCGGTGTGCTTCCAGTTGCTCGTCTATCCCATGGCCGACGACCGGACCACGCTGCGCGCCGACCACGGCCGCACCGGTCGCGTCGGCTGGGATCCCCGGTCCAACCTCTTCGGCTGGACCTCCTATCTCGGCCGGCCACCGGTCGCCGACACCGCGCCGCCGTATGCCGTGACCTCCCGCCGCGAGGACCTCACCGGCCTGCCGCCGGCGTGGATCGGGGTCGGAGACATCGACCTCTTCCACGACGAGGACGTGGCCTATGCGCAGCGGTTGCGGGCGGCGGGTGTCCCTGTCGAACTGGTCGTGGTCCCCGGTATGCCGCACGGGGCCGACACCTTCAGTGCCGACGCCCCCGCAATGGTCGCCTTCAACGACTCCAAGATCGCGGCGCTGCGGCGCGCCCTCGCGGGTTAGCGGTCAGGCGACACTGGTCAGCCGACGCGACGGTCAGGCGACGCAACGCTCATCCGAGGCAGCGGTCGGTCGAGGCAGCGGTCAGCGACCGAAGAGCTTGGAGAGGAACCCGCCCCCGCTGTCGGCGCTCGTCGCGCCCTGGTGTCCGGGGCACCAGTCCGACGCGGGCACGCCGCGACGGACGGCGTCGACGTGCTGACCGCAGCCGGCCCAGGTTGTCTTGCCGCACTGACGGCACTTCACGGCTCGGCACATGGGGTCTCGATCTCCTTCTCGGGGGTGACGATGTCGCCGAAAGGATACCCCCATGGGTATCCAGAGGCAACCGCACGCGCCCGAGGTCGAGGGCCCGGACCCGCACGCCCCCCGCCCTCGAATCGCCACGCCGCTCGTCACAAGCGGCGGAATCAGTCGCGATGGGGCAATTCGACAACGAAATCCTCAGTGCACTGGCGCCAACACCGCTCGATGCGCAAGACTGTCGCCACCTCAGCACCGACCGCCCACGGGCCAGGAGAGATCAACGATGACAGAGCCGACCCCCACCACCGCGACCTGGCCGGCCCACGATCCGGCCACCCGGCGCTGGCTGCCCGAGCGATGGACGCCCCTCGACCCCGATGCCGTCGAGCGCCTTCTGGCACAGGAGTGGGAGCGGTTCAGCGCCTCCACCACCGGGTCCGGCGAGCACAATGCCCGCGCCAGCCGCTCCCTCCCCCTCGGGGTGACCTCCTCCTTCCAGCACTGGGACCCGTATCCCATCTCGATCGCCTCGGCCCGCGGTGCCTGGCTGACCGATGTCGACGGCCGGAAGCTGCTCGACCTGTCGATGGGTTTCGGCGCCATGCTCGTCGGGCACCTCAATCCCGTTGTCGTCGAACGCGTCCAGGAGGCCCTCACCGACGTCGGGACGCTTTTCGTCACCCCCTCGCCCACGGCCACGGAGGTCGCGGAGCGCTTCCAGGAACGCTTCGGGCTCGACATGCTCCGGTTCACCAACTCCGGCACCGAGTCCTTGATGTATGCCGTTCGCGCCGCCCGCGCGTTCACCGGCCGCAAGGCGATCGTCAAGATCGAGGGGGGCTACCACGGCGGGTATGACGCCCTCCAGGTCTCGGTCAAGCCCGACCTCGCCGACATCGGCCCGGCGGACAACCCGACTCCCCAGGTGCCCTTCGACGTCGAGGCGGGCACGGTCTATGTCACGCCGTATAACGATCTCGACCACCTGCGCGGCATCCTCGCCGCGCACGGCAGCGAGATCGCCGCGGTCGTCATGGAGCCGGTCCTGGAGAACATCGCGATCGTCCTCCCCGACGAGGGCTATCTCGCCGGTGTCCGCCAGGCGTGCGACGAGAGCGGCGTCGTCCTCATCTTCGATGAGGTCAAGACCGGGTTGACGGCGGGCTATTCGGGCGCGAGCCAGCGACTCGGCATTCGCCCGGACCTGGTGACCCTGGCCAAGAGCATCGGTGGCGGATTCCCGCTGGCGGCCTTCGGCGGCCGGCGCGAGGTCATGGAGGTCGTCGTCGACGGCCGGATGGCACACTTCGGCACCTACAACGGCAACCCGCTGGTCATGGCCGCGGCCAGGGCGGTCGACGAGATCTGCACCCACGACGCCCTCGACGCCGCCGAGAAGATCAACGTCGGCACCCTCGACGACGTCGATGAGGTCATCTCGGAGTTCGAACTCCCGGCCCACACCGTCGCGCTGGGCGTCAAGGGCTGCATTACGTGGTCGCCGACGCCGGTGCGCAACTATCGCGACTACAAGGCGACCGATTTCCGCATCGCCGAGTTGTCCTGGCTCTGGGGCGTCAACCGCGGCATCCTCACCCCACCCGGCCTCGACGAGCAGTGGCTCGTCTCGCTCGCCCACCACAAGAGCGAGATGGACGTCCTGGTCAACGACCTTCGCGAGCTCGCCCAGGCCCTTCGCGGCTGAGCCGGCCGCCGCCGAGCCGGCGCGGGCGGGCACACCCGCCCGCGCCGGCTCGGCGACTTCCGGGACCTCCCCTGCGGCTAGCCCCGGCTAGCCCACCCAGGCCGCGGCGAGACGATCGATGACGCGGTCGGCGTCGGCATACCCCGCCTTGGCGGAGGCGGCACGGCGCGCGGGGTCGAGCAGGTTGTGGCCGATGGCGTCCAGGGCCGCGCGGGAGGGCGCCACCAGCGCGCCCCGGGTGCCGAGCCCAAGGGCGGCGAGCTGGGTGGCCGGGCGGGCGGCGCGGCGCATTGCTCCCGTCAAGGGAGCAATGACGATCACCCGCTCACTGTGGTGGGCGAGATCGACATTCGCCGGCGACCGCATCCCGCCGTCCATGTAGGCAATCCCGCCGATCTCGACCGGGGGCCACACGAGCGGGACCGCGCAGGAGGCGGACACGGCATACGCCAAGGGGACGCCACTGGTCCGGTCGAACACCCGCAACCGCCCGTCCACGGTCGAGGTGGCTGTCACCCGCAGGTCGAACCGCAGCGGCCAGTCACGACTCGGTAGGCGGGACTCGATGACGGCCACCCGCTCGGCGGCATCGCCCCGTCTGCTTCCCTCGGCCCACCGCGCCAGCCGCACGACCCCACGGTCAATATCGCGGGTGGAGCCCATGGCGACGGCATACCGGGCGATCGTCCAGGGGCCCAAACTCGCCTTGGGCTCCTTCTCCGGCGGCTCGAGTTGGGCCTCGTAGGCCGCCTTCGGCTCGGGACCAGATCCGAGAACCGCACCGACCACCGACCCAGCGGAGGTCCCGATGACGACGTCGGCGCGACGCAGGTCGAGTCCGCGATCGGCGAGACCGGCGATCAGGCCGAGTTCCCAGGCGATGCCTGTGACCCCGCCACCGCCGAGGACGAGGGTGCGTCTGGGCATGCGGGCATGATGGCACGCCGAGTGCCCTGCCGTGGGCGGACACCGATGCGGGATGCTCGGGTCATGACGTGGGCTGACTTCACCAGGGCCGCGGACGCGATTCTCGACGCGGCGGTGCGGGGAGCGGGTGTCGGCGCAGCGGGGGCGAGCGGGTCGGCATCCGTCCCGGGGGTGATCGCCCTGGTGACCGACCGCACCGGGACGATCTACGAGGGCGCTCGCGGGGTGCGGGTCGTCGGCGGGGAGCCGATGACCATGGACACGGTCGTCGCCCTCTATTCGGCCACCAAGGCGATCACGGCGACGGCGGCGGTCCGGCTCGCCGAGCGGGGGGTGCTGGACCTCGATCGGGAGGCCTCGGCATACGCGCCCTATCTCGGGGAGGTCGAGGTGGTGGTGAGCCTCGACCCCGACGGGAGCCCCCGGCTTCGACCCCCGCGCACCATCCCGACCACCCGCCAATTGCTCACCCACACAGCCGGTTTCGGATACGACTTCACCAATCGGACGTATGCCGCGCTCGCCCGCGCCGGCCGCCAGCCCCCCATCGCGGTGGCCACCCGGGCGGCGTTGACCACCCCATTGCTCGCCGATCCGGGCACGCGCTGGGAGTACGGCAGCAATCTCGACTGGGTCGGGCAGGTCATCGAGGGGGCGACCGGACGCCGCCTCGGCGCGGTCCTGACCGAGGAGGTCCTCGGCCCGCTCGGGATGACGGACACGGCCTTCGTCCTCGGCGGCGACCGAGCACGGCGGGCGGCGACCGTCCATCACCGCCTCCCGGACGGGACGGCGCGGCCGGCGCGGGCGGGTCTGCCCACCCATCCCGAGATCGACATGGGCGGGCACGGGCTGTTCGGGACGGTCCCCGACTACGGCCGCTTCCTGCGGTTCTGGCTCGGCGACGGGGCGCCGCTGTTGTCGGCGCGGGCCCACGCCGACGCGCTGGCCGACCACCTGCCGCCCGGCTGCCGGGTCACCCCGGTGCAGGGCACCGACGCCCGGCTGTGCACGGAGCTCGACCTCTTCCCCGGTGTCGCGACGAGTTGGTCACTGCCCTTCCTGCGCACCGACGAACCGATTCCCGCAGGCCCGGCGGCGGGCAGCCTCGGCTGGGCCGGCCTGGCCAACCTCTTCTACTGGATCGACCGGGAGTCCGGCATCGCCGGCCTCTGGGCCACCCAGATCCTTCCCCTGGGCGACCCCGCTGCCGTCGCCGGTTTCCGTGCCTTCCAGGCCGCCGTGTATGCCGCGCGCCCCGGACCCCCGGCTCCACCTTCGGACCCCGAGGGGGCCGGCTTACGCACAAAGCGCCCCGGCGACGGTCCATTGCTGTAGCTCGCGGTTCGTGTCGGGAGTCACACGCCACATGAGAGCACCCCATCCGGCCCGATAGCATCGGCGATAACCTCCGGGATCCGGCCGCACCCGGCGGCGCCACCCGGACACCGTGACCGCCGGAGCGCCGCGACGGCAGAAGGATCGAGGTATGGCCAAGCGCATCGCCCCGGCGGACCTGACGTGGTTGCTGATGGACCGACCCAACAACCTCATGCACGTCCACGGGCTAACCGGATTCGACACCCTCCCCGACTTCGACGAGCTTTCGGCGATCATCATGGAGCGGATGGTCGGCAAGTACCGCCTCCTGAGCCAGATCCCGGTCCAGAAGAAGAAGCATTGGTACTGGGAGGACGACAACGACTTCTCCATCGACCGGCACGTCCGCCGGGTCATCCTCGAGGACGGCAGCGATGAGGCCGTCAAAGCCCATGTCTCCGCCGTCTTCTCCACCCCCTTCGACCGGTCCCACCCGCTGTGGGAGATGCAACTGATCTCCGGCCCCGAGGACGACGCCCCCGGCTACCTCCTCAGCCGTTTCCACCACGGCGTCGGCGATGGGATCCGCCTCGTCCAGATGATCATCGGCACCTGCGACACCACGGGCGATGCGACCCCGAAGTCGGTGGGCCGCAACGCCGACGGCGAGCACCACCATCCGCTGGAGCGGGTCGTCCACATCGCCGAACACTCGGTCACCGACGCCATCGACTACGTCCAGCACGCGGGCCAGGCCGTCACCGCCCACGCCGGCGATGCGCTCTCGGCGGCGGGGCGGCTGCTGCGCGCGACGACCAACCCATTGGCCCTGCGCGACCAGGTCGCCAGCGCGGTCGACCTCGCCCGGCATCCCGTCCGGCTCATCGACGCGCTGACCTCCGTCTCCTCGGTCGACAACGAGTTCTCCAACTCCTGGCGCGAGATCGGCCGGCTGCTGCTGGCCGAGCATGCGGACACCGGTGCCTGGAGCGGTCATCCCGGGGTGGAGAAGTCCGTCGCCTGGATCGAGGGCTTCCCCTTGGACGGCCTGCGGGCCGCCGCCCGCGATCTCGGCGGCACGCTCAACGACATCCTCATGGCGGGTGTCTCACTCGCCCTGACCGACTACCTCACCGAGCGGGGAGTGGAGGATCTCCACGACCTCGCCTGGATGATGCCGATCTCGCTGCAGCCGGTCGATGGCAGCCTGCCGCCGACCCTGGGCAATCACTTCGTCGTCGTCATGCTCACCATGCCGCTCGGCATCCGCGATCCGCGCGAACTCGTCGACGAACTCCACCTGCGCACGATGCGCCTGAAGAACTCCGCCGAGCCGGCCGTCGCCTTCGGTATGCAGCGCGTCATCGCCGATGCGCCGATGACCGTGGCCCGCCGGCTGACCGACTACTTCTCCGGCAAGACGATCGGGCAATTGAGCAATGTGCCCGGTCCGCAGTCGACCCTGACGATGGCGGGCGCGACGGTCCGCTCGATGCTCGGATGGGTGCCCACGTCGGGCGACCAGCCGATCGGGGTCTGCCTGTTCACCTACGACGGCACCGTCAACGTCGGTGTCGCCACCGACGTCCGGATGATCCCCGACCCGATGCGGATCGCCGAACTCGTCGAGAGTCACCTTCAGGGCCTCGCCGCCCTCGCCACGACGTCCCAGCCGACCGATTGATTGGTGGTTTCGTATGCCGCGCCGTAAGCGCCTCGTCGTCGTCAATGTCACGCTCCAGAGCAACGAGTGGGACTACGACGAGAGAGTCTCCCTCGCCGGCCGGGATTACCGGCTCATCCGGGTCGGCACCAGTGGCGACGTCAAGGCCGCCGAGGATCTCGTCTGGAAGTGGTCCCTCAAGGCCGACGCGGTGGCCGTCAGCGGCGTCCGCGAGGCCGAGGCCGCCGGCCTCTTCCACGGGGATGTCGCCGAGATCAAGAAGGTCGAGGGCACAACGAAGCGGGTCCCGGTCCGCAACGGCGTGATGTTTGCCGATGTGTTGCAGGAGTGGGCGATCCGCCGCGTCCAGGCCGAGATGCCGGGTTACTTCAGCAATGCCCGCGTCGTCGTCGTCGGCCCCGCGATGCAGGACCGGACCATCGCGGTCCTGCGCGAGTTCACGGCCAATATCGACTTCGAGGACGCGATGCAGCGCACCGATGTCCCGGTCGCGTTGAACTCCAACCCGATCACCGCGAAGGCGGCGCAGGTCGGGATGTATGCGTGGCGGCATACCCCCGACTTCCTCAAGCATGGCGCCGAAGCACCGGCCGGCTGGGTCAGCGACAAGCTCGCCCACTGGGCCGCCCGCGACGCCGACGTCATCGTCGGCGCCTATTCCGAGCTCGAGCGCTTCGGCCTTGAGGACCTCGCCGGCAAGACAGTCATCACCAGCGCGATCTCCGACGAGCGCCTGGCCGACCTCGGCAGCCGGGGCGTCGACCTCGTCATCGACGCCACTCCGCAGCCGTTCCACGTCGTCGTCGTCGCCTCGATGCTCGAGGCCATGGTGGCCGCGGCCCTGCCCGAGGGCCGGACCGTGACGACCAACGACCTCGTCGAGTTCGTCGAGTCGGCCCAGCTCGAGCCGCGGCTGCTGCAGCCCAATGGCGACAAGCGCAAGAGCAGGTTCGCCTTCGTCATCCACCCGCTGTCGACGCAGTACTTCAAGAACGTCGAGGCACTCGGGACCATCGCCAGCCTCCCCGGCATGGGCGGGGTCGTCGAGCGGGCGATGGCCTATGCCCCACCCTTCCTCTACAGCCACGTCACCGGGATCGTCTCCCCGACCGGGGCGGAAGCCGAGGGCTGGTTGATCACCGTCGGCGGCACCCCGAAGGAGATGCTGGCCCACCCGCCGGAGTTCACCTACTCCCGCCTCCTGGACGCCGCCGACATGTCCCGCAAGCTCGGCGCTCAGATCATGGGCCTGGGTGCCTTCACCAAGGTCGTCGGCGATGCCGGGGTCACGGTGGCCAAGCAGGCACCGCTACCGGTGACCACCGGCAACAGCTATAGCGCCTCGGGGGCGCTCTGGGCCGCCCATGCCGCCCTCCGCAAGCTCGGGATCGCCGACGTCGACGACGACGGGATCATCCACGGCAAGGCCATGGTGGTCGGGGCCTCCGGCGCCATCGGCTCGGTGTGCGCTCGCCTGCTCGCCCTCGTCACCGACGAGCTGTGGCTCGTCTCCCCCGAGACCGCCAAGCTGCTCGCCCTCAAGGAGGACATCGAGAGCGAGCACCCGCGGGCCGAGGTCCACGTCGCCACCGACCCCTCGGGGGTGCTCAGCGATATGGACGTCATCGTCACCGCGACCTCCGCGGCCGGCAACAAGGTCCTGGACATCATGAAGGTCAAGCCCGGGTGCGTCATCACCGATGTCGCCCGCCCGCTCGATATGTCGGCCGAGGACGTCGCCAAGCGCCCGGACGTCCTGGTCATCGAGTCCGGTGAGATCGAACTGCCCGGCGAGGTCCATATGCGCAATATCGGTCTCCCGAAGGGCGTCGCTTATGCCTGCCTCGCCGAGACCGTCGTGCTGGCCCTCGAGGGCCGCTATGAGACCTTCACCGTGGGGCGCAATATCGAATGGCCCAAGGTCAAGGAGATCTACCAACTCGGCCTCAAGCACGGCATGAAGCTCGCGACGATCTCCGGAGTCCGCGGGGTCTACACCGACGAGGACTTCGCCCGGGTCCGCGAGGCGGCCCTGGAGGCGCGGGACCGGATGGCGGAGGCGACGTAGGCCACGTCGGTACGGCATACCCGACCGTCGTCGCGGGTGACACGATGAGGGGAGTCCATCTCCTCGAGGAGTCATCGTGAAGTCTGTCCAGGGCAAGTCCGTTCTCGTCACCGGCGCGGCGATGGGGATGGGGCGGTTGTTCGCCGAGCGCGCCATCGCCGAGGGCGCCGCCGCCGTCGTCCTGTGGGACGTCAACGAGGAGGCCCTCAATGCAACCCTGGGCGAGTTGTCCGGCGGGGACACCGAGGTCTCGGGCTATGTCGTCGACGTCTCCGATCTCGACCTCATCAAGGCCACGGCCGAGATGGTCCTGGAGGACCTCGGGCATCTCGACGTCCTGGTCAACAATGCCGGTGTCGTCCGCGGCAACAAGTACTTCTGGGAGTGCGACTCCGTCCG
Organism: Nostocoides sp.; assembly: GCA_016702415.1. Taxonomy (GTDB): domain Bacteria; phylum Actinomycetota; class Actinomycetes; order Actinomycetales; family Dermatophilaceae; genus Nostocoides_A. The sequence continues at coordinate 515,005 of JADJEA010000001.1, read as the reverse complement.
CGACACCCAGTTGACCGTCAACGTCAACACCCTCGCCCCGATGTATGTCGCGCGCGAGTTCCTCCCCGGGATGATCTCCGCCAGCGCCGAGGGCCGCCTCCTCAACCTCGCCTCCGCCGCCGGCTTCACCCCCAACCCGCGCATGGCCGCGTATGCCGGGTCGAAGTGGGCCGTCATCGGCTGGTCCGACTCGGTGCGGCTGGAGCTCAAGCAGGCCGGTGTCGACCACGTCAAGGTGACCACGGTGTGCCCGTACTACGTCAACACCGGGATGTTCGACGGCGCCAAATCCGCTCCGCTGCTGCCGATCCTCGACCCGAACGACGTCGTGGAGGAGGCCTGGAAGGGCATGTGCTCGGGCAGCTCGTTCGTCGTCCTGCCCAAGACGGTGATGCTCAGCGAGATGCTCAAGGGGTTCGTCCCGATCGGGGTGCGCGACTTCATCGCCGACAACATCATCGGCGTCTATCACACGATGGACGACTTCAAGGGCCGCTCCGACCAGCAGGTCTAAAGCCCCGGGTCCCTAGCCCGGGCTGCCTGGCCCAGGCCCCGGTCACCAAGTGTCGATGAAGCGGTGTCCCGCTGGCGACGGTGTGGCGTCACCCGGAATGGCGTCGCCCAGGGTCGCCCGGATCCACGCCCGGGTTTCGGCCGGGTCGATGACCTCGTCGATCTCGCCGAGCATCGCCGCGTTCGTCGCCTTGCCCTGGGCGTAGTGCTGCTCGACCAGGTCGTCGAAGCGCGCCGCCCGCCGGTCCGGGTCCGCGATCGCCTCCAGTTCGCGGGCATAGCCGAGCCGGACGGCCCCCTCCAGACCCATGCCGCCAACCTCGCCGGTGGGCCAGGCGATCGTCGCCACCGGCTCCCGGAACCCGCCCCCGGCCATCGCCTGGGCACCCAGGCCGTAGGCCTTGCGCAGGACGATGGTGATCAGGGGCACCCGGAGGTTGGCACCGACGACGAAGAGCCGGCTCACATGCCGCACGGTCGCGGCCCGCTCCGCCTCCGGACCCACCATGAATCCCGGTGTGTCACAAAGGGACACAATCGGCAGGCCGTGGGCGTCGCAGAGCTGGAGGAAGCGCGCGAGCTTGTCGGCGGCGTCGGCGTCGATCGCCCCACCGAGGTGGGCGGGGTTGTTCGCGACCAGGCCCATCGGCATACCCTCGATGCGCACCAGCGCGGTGACGATGCCGACGCCGAACTCGGCCCGGAGTTCCAGGACCGAATCGGTGTCGGCGAGGATCTCGATGAGGGAGCGCACGGCATACGCCTGTTTGCGGTTCTCCGGTATGCCGACCCGCAACTCCCGCTGATCCCGCGCGCTCCAGTCCGCCCGAGAACCCTGGACGTACCCGAGATAGCGGCGGGCGGCGGCAATGGCCGCGGCGTCATCCTCGACGACGATGTCGACGACACCATTGGGCCCCTGCACACTCATCGGGCCGATCTCCTCCGGGGCGAACCGGCCCAGGCCGCCGCCCTCGATCATCGCCGGACCGGCCATCCCGATCGTCGCATCGCGCGTGGCGATGACGACATCGCAGCATCCGGCGACGGCGGCATTGCCGGCGAAGCACCGCCCGGTGACCACGGCCACGGTCGGCACCCACCCGCTGAGCCGGCCCATGTGGGCGAAGGTCTCCACGTCGAGCCCCGAGGCGACGATATGGGCGGCGTCGACATCGCCCGGCCGGCCACCGCCGCCCTCGGCCAGGACGACGACGGGCATGCGCCGGCGATGGGCCAGTCGCAGCGCCCGGTCGGTCTTCTTGTGGTTGAAAAAGCCCTGCGTTCCGGCCAGCACGGTGTAGTCGTAGGCGAGGATCATGCACTCGCCATGACGCTGCGCGTCGGCGTTGACCCGGCCGAGCCCGGTGACGATCCCGTCCGCCGGCGTGGTGGCGATGAGGTCCTCGAGGTCGCGCCGGGATCGTTGCGCCGCAACGGGAAGCGAGCCGTACTCGACAAAGGACCCGGGCTCGACGAGGTCGGCGACATTCTCCCGGGCGGTCCGGTGCCCGGTCGTATGCCGCCGGCGCACCGCCTCCGGCCTGGCCGAGTCCCGGGTCAGGTCGCGGCGAGCGAGGGCCTGGGCGAGGTCTGGCCGGATGCGGTCGAGGTCGGCGACCGCCACCGCCTCCTGCGGCGCGGAGGCCGACTCCTCGGGGGCCACCGTGGCCACCGGCGCGTCCACACCGATCTGCTCGCCGACACCCACCTCCAGGCTGGCGACGACACCGGCGACCCCCGCGGGGACGGGGTGCTCCATCTTCATGGACTCGACGACGACGAGCGCCGTCGTCGCGCCGACCCGCTCACCCGGGCCGCGCAGGACGGCGACCACCGTTCCCCCGAGCGGGGAACGGACGAGGTGAGGTGCGGCATACGGTCCGGGGTGGCTCATGGGGATCTCCTCGGGGTCCTCGACAGGCTATCGACGTGGCCGGCGGCTGGTTAGATCGACTCCGACCGCCGCGACGAGGAGCCCCGAGTATGCCGATCCCCACCGATTCCCCCCATCCGGCCGACCGGCACGACGTCATCCGGGTCCACGGGGCACGGGTCAACAACCTCAAGGACGTCGGGGTGGAGATCCCGAAACGACGGTTGACCGCCTTCACCGGGGTGTCGGGTTCGGGGAAGAGCTCCCTTGTGTTCGGGACCATCGCGGCGGAGTCGCAGCGGATGATCAACGAGACCTATAGCGCATTCGTGCAGGGCTTCATGCCCACGCTGGCGCGGCCAGATGTCGATGTGCTCGAAGGGCTGACGACGGCGATCATCGTCGATCAGGAGCGGATGGGGGCGAACGTCCGCTCGACCGTCGGGACCGCAACCGACGCCAACACGATGTTGCGAATCCTGTTCTCCCGCTTGGGGGAACCTCATATCGGTGGGCCGACGGCGTTCGCCTTCAATGTCCCGACGGTGCGCGGGGCGGGCGCGGTGACCGTCGAGCGGGGCGAGGAGCGGACCCGGGCGGTCAAGGCCGAGTACACCCGGACCGGCGGCATGTGCCCGCGCTGCGAGGGGATGGGCAATGTCTCCGACATCGACCTGCGGCAGCTCTACGACGAGGACAAATCGCTCGCCGACGGAGCCCTGACGATCCCCGGCTACACCCTCGGGGGCTGGAATTACCGGCTCTACGCCTCCAGCGGCCTCTATCCGGCGGACCAGCCGATCCGGTCGTTCTCCAAGCGCCAGCTTCACGACTTCCTCTATCGCGAGCCCACGCGGATGAAGATCGAGAACATCAATATGGCCTACGAGGGCCTGGTCCTCCGGATCCAGAAGTCCATGCTCGCCAAGGACGTCGAGGCGATGCAGCCGCACATCCGGGCGTTCGTCGAGCGCGCCGTCACCTTCACGACGTGCCCCGAGTGCGCCGGGACCCGCCTGAGTGAGGGTGCCCGGCGGTGCCGGATCGGTGAGATCAGCATCGCCGACGCCTGCGCCATGCAGATCAGCGATCTGGCCGAGTGGGTGCGGACCCTGGACGCCCCCTCCGTCGCGCCGCTGGTGGCCACCCTGAGCGAGCATCTCGACGCCTTCGTCGAGATCGGGCTCGGCTATCTCTCCCTCGACCGGCCCTCCGGGACGCTGTCCGGCGGGGAATCCCAGCGGGTGCGGATGATCCGCCATCTCGGCTCATCCCTGACCGATGTCACCTATGTCTTCGACGAGCCGACCATCGGCCTGCACCCCCACGACATCCAGCGGATGAACGAGTTGCTCCTCCAACTGCGCGACAAGGGCAATACCGTCCTGGTCGTCGAGCACAAACCCGAGGCCATCGCGATCGCCGACCACGTCGTCGACCTCGGCCCCGGCGCCGGCAGCGATGGCGGGGAGATCGTCTATGAGGGCACCCTCTCCGGCCTCCGGGCCAGCGACACCCTGACCGGACGGCACCTCGACGACCGGGCCCGCCTCAAACCTTCCGTCCGTATGCCGACCGCCCACCTCCCGGTGCGCGGTGCCGACCTGCACAACCTCCAGGGCGTCGACATCGACATCCCCCTCGGGGTACTCGTCGTCCTGACGGGAGTGGCCGGCTCGGGCAAGAGCTCGCTCATCCAGGGATCGGTCTCCGGGCGCGAGGGAGTCGTCACCATCGACCAGGGCGCCATCAAGGGCTCCCGGCGCAGCAATCCGGCGACCTATACCGGCCTGCTCGATCCCATCCGCAAGGCCTTCGCCAAGGCGACCGGAGCCAAGCCCGCCCTCTTCAGCGCGAACTCCGAGGGGGCCTGCCCGACCTGCAATGGCGCGGGCCTGATCTTCACCGAACTGGGCTTCATGGACATGGTGACCACCGTGTGCGAGGACTGCGCCGGGAAACGGTTCCAGGCCGCCGTCCTGGACTACAAGCTCGGGGGCAAGGACATCAGCGAGGTGCTCGGGATGTCGGTGACCGAGGCGGAGGCGTTCTTCGCCGACGGTGCGGCGCGAACGCCGGCGGCACACGGCATACTGCAGCGGCTTGCCGACGTGGGTCTGGGCTATCTGCGACTCGGCCAGCCACTGACGACCCTCTCCGGCGGGGAACGGCAGCGACTCAAGCTCGCGACGCACCTGGGCGAGAAGGGCGGGATCGTCGTCCTCGACGAGCCGACGACCGGGCTCCATCTCGCCGACGTGGAGAATCTGCTGGCCCTCCTGGATCGGATCGTGGACTCGGGGAAGTCCGTGCTGGTCATCGAGCACCATCAGGCGGTCATGGCGCATGCCGACTGGATCATCGATCTCGGCCCGGGGGCCGGGCACGACGGCGGCCGGATCGTCTTCTCGGGGCCACCCGCGGACCTGGTCGCCTCGCGCTCGACCCTGACGGGTCGCCATCTGGCGGAGTATGTCGCGCCCGCCTGAGCGCGCGTGGATGCCCTGAGCAGGCGTGGGTGCCCCGAGCGCGCGTGGGTGCTCGAGCGCGTGGCGCGCATGCGCATACCGGTAGGGGTAAAGTCGAGGGCGTTCTCGGCTCGGCCCTGGGAGGTCTCGATGCAACTCCACCCCGATGAGATGGCGATCGTCGTCAAGCGCCTCAAGCGAGCCCAGGGCCAACTCGGCGGCATCGTCCGGATGATCGAGGAGGGCCGTGAGTGTCAGGACATCGTCACCCAGATGGCCGCGGTGTCCAAGGCCATCGACCGGGCCGGCTTTGCCACCATCGCCGTCGGGCTGCGCCAGTGCATCACCGATCCCGAGCACAACACGATGGATGTCGCCTCGATGGAGAAGCTCTTCCTCTCACTCGCGTAGGGCCGACCCCACGGGGCTGACTCGCCTCGCTCCACCCCACCACCGGAGGACTGGCGTCTCCACGCGGGGACCTGGGGCGGAGGCGGACGACATCGGGAGGCAACCCCCTGTCGGTGGGTGGCGTCATACTTGACGGCGACCCGCACCCCGGGCCGCGTTCGCTGCCCCGACTCGGAAAGCCCATGACGACAACGCCACCCGCCACCCGCCCGCCGAAGCCGCCCCGCAGGAAGCGGCGCTGGTTGCGCCGCACGCTGTGGACCTTCCTCGCGCTGGGCGTCCTCGGCATTGCCGGGATCATCGTCGCCTATGTCGTGACGCCGATCCCCAAGCCCAATGAGCGGGCGCTGCAGCAGAACTCCATCATTTATTACAGCGACGGCCACTCCATCCTCGATCGGTTCAGCACCGTCAACCGGCAGAGCGTCACGCTCGGGCGCATCCCCGAGCCGGTGCAGAAGGCCTTCCTCGCGGCCGAGGATCGCACGTTCTATCAGAACAACGGCATCTCCCCCAAGGGCATCGCGCGCTCGATCTGGGTGGGCCTCAAGGGCGGGCCGCAGCAGGGCGGGTCGACGATCACGCAGCAGTACGTCAAGAACTACTACCTGACCCAGGACCGCACCATCACCCGCAAGGTCAAGGAGATCTTGATCTCGATCAAGATCGACCGCGAGGTCAGCAAGGACCAAATCCTCGAGGACTACCTCAACACGATCTATTTCGGCCGGGGCGCCGACGGCATCCAGACGGCCGCCCAGGCCTACTTCGGGACAGGAGTGGAGAACCTCGACGTCGCCCAGGGCGCACTGCTCGCCGCCGTCATCCGGGGCCCGTCCTTCTACGACCCGGCCCTCGGCCCGGAGCAGAAGACCCTGGCCAAGGGACGCTGGAACTATGTCCTCGACGGCATGGTGGCGCAGGGGTGGTTAAGCCCAAGCGCCCGAGCGAAGCTGACCTTCCCCGACACGCGCCCGGTCGCCAAGTCCACCGGCCTGACCGGGCCCAACGGCTTCGTCAGCGAGGCCGTCCGCGAGGAACTCAAGACCAAGCTCAAACTCACCGACACCGATCTGGCCCTCGGTGGCCTGCGGATCGTGACCACGATCGACAAGCAGGCGCAGGACGCGGCGATCGCCGCCGTCAAGAGCGGCATGCCGACCGGTCCCGGCACCGAGTCCCTCCACGTCGGCCTCGCCGCCGTCGCGCCTGGTGACGGGGCGATCCGGGCGATGTACGGCGGGCCGACCTACGGCTCCGGCAGCCTCGGTTACTTCAACACCGCGACCGATGCCGGGATGCAGGCGGGGTCCACGTTCAAGGTGTGGACGCTGATCGCGGCGCTGGAACGCGGCATACCCCTCTCGACCCGGTTCGACGCCAACTCCCCGATCTTCCTCCCGCAGTTCGCGAGCACCGAGCCCGGGGCGACCGCCGCCGCGCAGGCGGGGGAGGTGCAGAACTTCGGCAACCATCAGTACGGCGTCGTCGACATGGCCACGGCCACCGCCCTCTCGGCCAACACCTACTACGCCCAGCTCAACGTCGAAGTCACCCCCCAGTCCACGAAGGAGATGGCGACCAAGGCCGGCCTGCGTGCGGCCGGTGCGCAGAAGGAGCTCGGCACCAACTACGCCAATGTCTTCGGCACCGACCTCGTGCGCGTGCTCGACCAGGCCTCGGCCTACGCGACCATCGCCGCCGAGGGGAAATACGCCGCGCCCTATTTGATCGCGAGTGTCAAGGGCACCGGCAGCTTCGACATCAGCTACAAGGCCAAGCCCAAGGTCAAGGTCGTCTTCGCCCAGAACGTCTGCCGCGACGCCATCCAGGCGATGCACCGAGTGACCCAACCCGGCGGCACCGCAGCCGCCGCCGCGGCGCTCGGCCGACCGGCCGCCGGCAAGACCGGGACGACGTCCAACAACTACTCGGCGTGGTTCGACGGGTTCACTCCGGGCCAGCTCGCCGCGGCCGTCGGGCTCTACCGAGGGGACGGATCGCTCAAACCCGAGAACCAACTCGTCAACCTCGGGGGGTATGCCGAGATCACCGGCGGCACCGTCCCCCTCTCGATCTGGACCGCCTTCATGCAGGGCGCTCTCCAGGGCCAGCCGATCGTCCCGCTGCCGCCGCCGGGCAATATCTCCGGCGGGACCCCGTCGATCGCAACGACGGTGCCGTCGACGTCGAGCACCTCGAGCAGCTCCAGTTCGTCCTCGTCGAGCAGTTCCAGCTCCTCCTCGAGCAGCAGCTCGTCGTCGAGTTCCACCAGCACGACCCCGACGAGCACGACGACGACACCCACGAGCACGACGACCACACCGACCTCGACGACCACGACCCCCACGTCATCGACGACGACGCCGAGCAGCACCTCGCCGTCGAGCTCGACGACAACGACACCCCCCGCTCAGTCCACGACCACCCCGAGCAGTGAAAGCTCGAGTGCGACCGGGCGCCTGATCCCGCCCACCCCGCCGGTCCGGCCGACACCGGCGGCCTCGGCGGCCTCGATTGCCTTGCCGGCTTTGGCGGCCCGAATCGCAGCCCCCGAGCAGGTCCGCTGACGATGCGCCCGGACGTCCTGCCCGCCGTCGCGAGCGAGCCCATCGGCGGCCCCCTCGGGACATATGCCGATCCCGTCGGCCGCTGGCGACGCGTCGTCGCCCGGATCGTCCCCCTCGTCTGGATTCCGATGGTCCTGGCCATCGTCCAGCGCGAGCGGTGCGTGCGTTTCGGCTGGGGCGGGCAGGACCAGTTCTGGCGGGAGTGCTTCTCCGACCTGCCGGCGCAGTACTCCCTGGGCAATCTCTCCAGCGGCCTGATGGGGTATCTCGACGGCCGCGCCCACCTCGAGCAGCCCGTCGTCGCCGGCAGCATCATGAGCCTGCTCGGAGGTCTGGTGCCGAGCAATGTCGGCGCCGTCGACCAGTCGCGCTCTTACGTCTTGATGTGGGTCGTCGTCATCACCGTCCTGCTCGCGGCGACGGTCTGGTGCACCGCCCATCTCGTCCCCGGCGACGTCCAGGCGGCCACGCAGGTCGCCCTCTCGCCGGTCATCGTCACCGGCGCGCTGCTCTCCTCCGACATCCTCGCGGTCGCCCTCGTGGCCGGGGCGATGCTCGCGTGGGCGAGGGGTCGGCATACCCTCACGGGGGTCCTGCTCGGGGTGGGGATGATGACCCGGGGGTATGTCGCCCTGGTCGCCGTCGCCCTTCTCCTGACTGCCGGGCGCTCGGGGACCATGGCCGCCGCTCGGCGAGTGGCGGTGACGGCGTCCGGCACGGCCGTCGGCATCGCAGCGCTCTTCGCCGTGGTGCATCGCCCCGCCTTGACCGCGGTCTATACGGGGTGGTGGAAGGCCAAGGCGGGCTACGGCTCCCCGTGGCTGCTCTCCCAGACGATCGCCTGCGACGTCCCGGCCTGCACGACGCAACAGACCGAGTCGGGGTTCATGCGCTGGATCTTCCACCTCGGCGGGGTGGAGTTGCCGGTCTGGACCGTCACCACCCTCGCGCTCCTGGGGATCGGCCTGGCCGTCGTCCTCGGGCGGATCTTCGTCCGCGAATCCCTCCGGGCCCCCACCTGGCCCCAGGTCGCCCTCGTCGTCGTCGCGCTGGCGATGATGACCGGCAAGGCGGTCCCGGTCCAGGCCTCGCTGTGGTTGCTGCCATTAGCCGCCGCGGCGGGCGTGCGCTGGCGCGATCAGCTGATCTGGGCGGGGACGGAGATCGCCTATTTCATCGCCGTCTGGCTCTACATCGGTGCCCTGACCCGCCCCGATCGCGCCCTCCCCGGCCCGTGGTACGCCCTCTTCCTTCTCATCCGGCTCGGCGGCATCAGCTGGATCGTCTCCCGCGTCTGGCAGGCCGCTCGCACCCCCGGCCGCTCACTCGATCCTGTGGGCGCGCCCGCGGTCGACCCCACATCCTCCGCCGTGGCCGAGCCCGCCGCGGCGTCGGCGCCCGCCTGATGGCCCGGCCGGGTCCGTGAGACTCACCGTCCGGGCCAAGCCCGGGTCCGCACGCACCCGGGTCGGCGGTCGGTATGCCGAGTCCACCCTCGTCGTCGCCGTCACCGCCCGCGCCGTCGACGGGGCGGCCACCGCGGCGGTGCGGGCCGCGATCGGGGAGGCGTTCGGCATACGCACAACTGCCGTGCGGTTGGTGACGGGGAGGACCGGGCGGACCAAGGTCTTCGACCTCGACGTCCCCGACGAGGCCGCGGCCCAGGCCCGGCTGGCCGATCTTCTCGGCCCGGACTCGCTGCCGTAGCCGAGGCTCCACGCCCACCCGCGCGGCCCCGGACCCCTCAGCAACCCCCCGGCACGGAAGTCGCGTGCCGTCAGAGCCGGACGAGCATCTTCCCGACGTTGGCGCCGGCGAGCAGGTCGATGAAGGCCTGCGGCGCGGCGTCGAGGCCCTCGCGGATGGTCTCGTCATACCGGATCTGTCCCGCCGCGACCCAGGCGCCGACCTCGGCCAGGAACTGCGGGCGCAGCGCCGCATAGGTGTTGACGATGAATCCTCGCAAGGTCAGGCATTTGCCGATCGCCATGGTGAGATTGCGTGGCGCGCACGGCGGTTCGGTGGCGTTATAGGCCGAGATCGCCCCGCACATGGCGATCCGGCCCTTGACATTCATCCGGCTGATCGCGGCCTCGAGGTGATCGCCGCCGACATTGTCGAAATAGACGTCGATCCCCTCCGGCGCGGCCTCGCGAAGACTGTCGACGACGCGACCGTCGTGGTAGTCGAAGGCCGCATCGAAGCCGAGCTCGAGGAGGGCAACGAGCCCGGCGTATGCCGTCAGGCCCGGCATCCCCAGCACCCCGAGATAGGCACTCGCGGGGCGAGAGCCGTGTCGACGACAGAGGCGGAGCGGGCGGGGACGACGGCATACTCCCGCCAGCCGAGGCCGTGCAGGACGCTCGCCCCGACCGGGTGGGCGTCGCTCGTCGAGGCGACGACCTCGCCGACGGCACCCCCGTCCAGCGGTTGGCCGATCTGGAAGGGAGGGATATAGGACTTGACGTCGTTCATCCGGCCGCGCATATAGGGGTCGACGGACATGACGGTGGTGCGGACGAGAACCTCGCCTTCTCCCAGGGCAGGGAGGGCGGCGCTCTCGATCCGGAAGTCGTCCGGGGTCGGGGCGCCGGTGGGTCGAGCAGCCAGGACGACCTGGCGCGTGGTGGTGGGCAGGGTCACGGTCGGCGAAGTCACCCCCGATGCTTACCACGGGTATGCCGAACCCCACCTCCTTGACCCACCTCGCCCGCCTCCTCGCCCTCCTCGACTCCCCACCCCCACACGCCCGCCCGGCCCCCCAAGCACCGCCGACCCGCCGCATCCATCCGGCCCTATCCACAGCCTGCGCGGCGCCGATTGGGTGTCCGGCCACCGCCTCGGGTACATTTGTGCGGTTGCCGCGGCGAGGCCGCGGCATACGCATCAACCCTCCTGTCACGGAAGGACCGTGACCGCTTTCAGACCAGAGGAGGCGGGTTCTCAAGCATGCGTCAGTACGAACTCATGGTCATCGTCGATCCCGAAGTCGACGACCGTCAGGTCGGCCCCACGATGGACAAGTTCCTCACCGTCGTCAAGGGCGACGGAGGCAGCGTCGACAAGGTCGACGTCTGGGGGCGCCGCCGCCTGGCCTACCCGATCAAGAAGAAGGACGAGGGCAGCTACGTCGTCGTCAACTTCACCGCCGAGCCGGCGACGGCCAAGGAGCTGGACCGCCAGCTCGGTCTCTCCGAACTCGTCATGCGCACCAAGCTGCTGCGCGCCGACGCCTGACAATCGAGGAGCGCCATGGCCGGCGAGACCACCATCACGATCATCGGCAACCTGACCGGTGATCCGGAGTTGCGCTTCACCCCCTCGGGTGCGGCCGTCGCCAATTTCACCGTCGCCTCGACGCCGCGGACCTTCGACCGGCAGAGCAACGAGTGGAAGGACGGCGAGACGCTGTTCATGCGGTGTTCCGTATGGCGCGAGGTCGCCGAGAACGTCGCCGAGACCCTCCACAAGGGCTTCCGCGTCATCGTCACCGGCCGGCTCCGGTCGCGGTCCTATGAGACCAAAGAGGGCGAGAAGCGCACCGTCATCGAGATGGACGTCGATGAGATCGGCCCCTCGCTGCGGTACGCGACCGCCCAGGTCAACCGGACCCCACGCGGAGGCGGCGGCGGATTCGCCGGCGGCGGCTCGGGCGGCGGTCACGAGGACCCGTGGTCGAACCCGTCCGGCGGCCCCGGCTCCGGGTCGGGCGGCCAGGGCGGCTGGAACTCCGCTCCCGCCCAGCAGAGTGGCCCATCCCAGGGCGGCTGGAACACCCCACCCCAGCAGGGTGGCCAGAGCGGCCAGAGTGGCCAAGGCGGCCAGCCCGGCTGGGGCAACGCCCCGTCGTATGACGAGCCCCCCTTCTAACCCCACCCGCCTGAGCTGAACCCCATCACGTCATCACCCCCAACCATCCCGAGTCACCCACTCGGGCTCTTCACCGAATAGGAGAGCACCACGATGGCTAAGCCCGTTGTGCGTCGGCCCAAGAAGAAGGCCAACCCCCTGAAGTCCGCGAAGATCGACAACATCGACTACAAGGACGCGCAGTTGCTGCGCAAGTTCATCTCCGACCGCGGCAAGATCCGCGCCCGGCGCGTGACCGGCGTCTCCGTCCAGGAGCAGCGCCTCATCGCCAACGCCGTCAAGAACGCCCGCGAGATGGCGCTGCTGCCCTACAGCAGCTCCTCCCGCTGACGCGCCGCATCGAAGGAGAACACACCGATGAAGGTCATCCTCACCCACGAGGTCACTGGTCTGGGCACCCCCGGAGACGTCTGTGACGTCAAGGACGGCTACGCCCGCAACTTCCTCTTCCGTCGTGGCCTCGCCACGGCGTGGACCAAGGGCGGGCAGAAGCAGGTCGACGCGATCGCGGCCGGCCGCGCCGCCCGGGCCGTGAAGTCCCTCGAAGAGGCCAAGTCGATCAAGGGCAATCTCGAATCCACGGCCGTCACCGTGTCGGCGCACGCCGGCAAGGAGGGGCGCCTGTTCGGCGCCGTCTCCACGGCCGACATCGCCACGGCCGTCAAGGCCGCCGGTGGCCCGGCGCTCGACAAGCGGACGATCGAGGTGCCGACCCCGATCAAGAGCCTCGGGACCCACACCGCGCTCGTCCGCCTGCACCCCGAGGTCCAGGCGTCGCTGAAGCTGGAGGTCGTCGCGGGCTGAACCCCGCGGCATACGGCCAACGCCCGCCCGCCCAACGCCCGCCCGCCCAACGCCCGTCCGCCCAACGCCCGCCCGCCGTGCACCGGCCCGGCGGGCGTTCGGCGTTCCCGGGCCCTCGAACCCGGCCTCGACACCCTCGTTAGGCTGGCGCGCCACGCGGATGTTCCTCGCCGTCGTCCCACCCGCGGCCATCCGCGACCACCTCGATACGTTCCTGGAGTCGCGGCGAGAGGCCGGCGTCGACATCCGGTGGACCGACCCGGAGCAGTTCCACATCACACTCGCCTTCCTCCCGGACGTCCCCGACCGGGTGCTGGAGCCCCTCGCCGATGCGCTCGCCGACGCGGTCCGGGAGCGAGCCGCCTTCGCCCTCCACCTGGCCGGTGGCGGCGCCTTCCCCAGTCCGTATGCCGCGCGCATCCTGACCGCCCGCGTCGCCGACGACGGTGGTCACCTGCCGCGCCTCGCGCGCGTCACTCGCGCGACCGCCAACCGCAGCGGGGCCGCTCCCGACGGCGGGCGCTTCGACGCCCATGTCACCGTGGCCCGCGTCCGTCACCCGATCGAGGCCACGCGATGGCTGCGGATCCTCGACACCTACGAAAGCCCCGGGTGGGTGGTCGGCGACCTGGCCCTGGTCGCCTCGCACCTCGGTCAGGGCCGCGAGCGCCGGCCCAGATACGAAACGCTCGCGACCCTCCCGCTGGCGACAGCGGCAGCGGGACGAGCCGGCTGACGCGGCGCGAAGGCGCGGAGTCGGGAAGAATCGCGCCCATGACTCGACACGTCGCCGTTGCCGCGACCGGACCCGCCGCGGTGGACGCGGGGCTGACTGTCGTCCGCCTCGGTGGCAATGCGGTGGACGCGGCCATCGCCGCCATGTGCGTCGCGATGACGACCGAGCCCGGTGTCGTCAGCCCGATGGGTGGCGCCTTCGTGACGATCTGGCCACCGGACGGTGAGCCGGTGACGATCGACGGCAATGTCGAGATGCCCGGGCGCCGAGCCACCGGGGAGCAGTTCGGTCAGGGTCTGGAGGAGATCCCGCTCGCCTATGGCGGGGGCATCACGATCTATGCGGGCTGGGGCTCGGTGGCCCTCCCGGGCGCGGTGTCGGCGCTCGGCCTGGCGCACGACCGCTACGGCGAAGGCTCCTGGGCCGACGCTCTGGCACCGGCGGAGAAGGCGGCCCGGCAGGGCTTCCGGCTCGGGGCCGCGGCCGCCAGCTATCTCGCCTTGACGACCGACAGCCTCTTCGGCTGGGACCGGGAGACTCACGCCGCGCTGACCCGCCCGGACGGCAGCCACCTCGAAGCCGGTGACCGGATGGTCGATCCGGCCCTGGCCGACTCCTGGCGGCTCATCGCCCAGAATGGCGCCGGGGAGGTCTACACGGGCGAGATCGGGCGGGCGCTCGCCCGGGCGAGCACCGCGGGGGGTGGGCTGATCACGGAGGCGGATCTCGCGGCATACCGGCCGGTGGTGCGCACCCCGTTGCGGCTCGATCTCGGGCAGTGGGATATCGCGACCAACCCGCCGCCCAGCGTCGGTGGTCCGATGCTCGCCGTCATGCTCGGGGAGCTGGTCCGCCGCGGCGCCCTGGCCTGGGGCGATGTCATCGAGGTCCAACGGCAGGTCCTGACCTATCGCAGCGAGGTGCACGACTTCTCCGGCGATCTGGAGGAGGACGGCTACCGGCTCCTGGAGGAGGTCCGCACCGCGGGCCTGGCCGGCATCACGACCTCCTCGGAGACCGCCCATGTGTCCGCAGTCGACAGCGACGGACTCGCCTGCGCGATCACGGCGTCGAGCGGATACTCCTCCGGCGCAACGATTCCCGGAACAGGACTGGTCCTCAACAACTGCCTGGGCGAGCCCGAACTCAATCGCCTGGGCCTGCACGCCCTCCCCCCGGGCACCCGGCTCGCCTCCAATATGGCGCCGTCCGTCGCCCGCCACCGCAGCGGCGACGTCCTGGCCATCGGGACCCCCGGCGCCGATCGCATCACCACCGCGCTGATGCAGGTCCTCTCCCGCCACTGCCTCCTCGGTATGCCGCTGGGTGAAGCCATCGCCGCCCCCCGCGTCCACGTCCGCGTCGTCAAGGGCGAGCCCACGCGCGTCGAGCATGAGCCCGATCCCGCCATCGCTGCGGCCATCGCGGATCTGCACCTGACCGGGAACGAGCACGCCAGGCACGCAATGTTTTTCGGTGGGGTCGGCGGCGCCTCCCGCAGCGCGACCGGTGTCCTGTCCGCGGCGGGCGATCCGCGGCGGGAGGCCGCGACCGGGGTCGCCTGAGCCTCGGCCCCGTCACGGGCTGGGCGGGCACCGGTTGGCGGCGGCACCGGTTCGGAAGGCCGGAGGTCGCGCGCTCCCCCGGCGAGCGCGCGACCTCCGTCGATGCTCCGATGCGACCCGCGTGCTGACCCTCGCCGAGTCCGGCGCGAGCCTTGATCTCAGATCCGGCCCCCGCGCGACTCCTCGGTCTCGAGCACCAGCCGGTTGACGATCTGGGCCGCGGCCAGCGCATCGGCCTGCTGGCTGCCGCGGGCCAGGGCCACCAGGTGCGCTCCGCCCGTGTGGATGAGGACACCGACCTTCTTGGCGGTCAGGAGGAGAGCGAGACCCGCCACCAGGGCGACAACGAAGAACAGCATGCCCTCGGAGGAGCTGGCGCCCCACGCGAGCGAGAACAGCGCGGACATCAGGGCTAAGGCACCGGCCACAAGGTGTCGGCTGCTCATGTGCATCCCGCTGTCCACCTGTTCGACACTGGAGTGCGGTGCCGAGGAGACGAGATAGCCGAGCGGGAAGAACCCGAACAGCGTGTTCGGGTGCCGCACGATGATGCGCTTGTCGGTGACCGTCAGATAGGTCAGCAGATGGGGCGCGAGGAGCTTCGGCGCAAAGGTGACTTCGTAGAGTTGGCGCTCCCCCGGCAAGAGGCCGATCTCGGGGGCTCCCGACACCGCGCTGGCGGCGACAGTGGACGTCAGGGGAGTGGAGAAGGCGCCGGGTGTCGGCGTGAACGGCGGCGGCGTGGAGGGCGGGGGTGCAACGGGCGCAGCGGTGACTGGCGGCGGTGAGGACGGTGGCGCGGCGGCGCGGCTCGCCGCCGCTGTGGGCGGCCGGCCCGTCATCCCATCGGACGACTGGGGTCCGCCGGGCGGTTTGACCGGCGAGCCGCAGGTGATGCAGAAGCGGTCGGTGTCGGTCAGTTCTCGCCCGCACTGGGGGCAGCGCAGCGCCATCGGTCGTCTCCTCGAGGTCACGTCCTGCCGGTCCGGGCATCCGGACCGGGCGTCGGGCACCGCTGCACCTCGGTGTCCCGGCGCCACCCTAGGAGCCCGCCACCTGCGCGGTCATGCCCCACAAGGAGGGGACAACGGCTCAGCGGACCGCGCCGGTGACCATCCAGGCATCGCCACGCACTCGCCAGCGAAAGAGCGCCCCGCGGACGACCATGAACCACGTGAAGCCCACCCACAGCCAGACCAGCGCGGTGGACGGATCGGGTGGGGCCAGCGCGCGGACGACCAGCGCCACCGGGACGTATGCCGCGAGCGTCGCCCCATCGCCCCCCGCCAGCCACCGCGCGTCTCCGGCCCCGATGAGGACCCCGTCGACGACGAAGACATAGCCCGACAACGGCTGACCGACCGCGACCACGACGAGGGCCGCTGCCATGGCCGCCCGCACCTCGGGGTCGCCGGTGAAGAGCACCGGCAGCGCCCGGGACGCCAGCAGGGTCAGCGCGCCCAAGGCGGCGCCGCCCCAGACTCCCCACCGGATCATCACCCCGGTGGCCTCCCGCGCGGCGCGTCGATCCCCCGCCCCCAGCGCCTTCCCCGTCAGCGCCTGCCCGGCGATCGCCAGTGCATCGAGGGCGAAGGCGAGGAAGCTCCATACCGTAGCGGTGACCTGGTGCGCCGCGAGGGTGACGTCGCCGAGCCCGGCGGCCACCCAGGTGGTGACCACGAGGATCGCCCGCAGCGCCAACGTGCGGGCGAGCAGGGGCAGGCCGCCGACGGCGGCCCGCAGGACCCGACCCGGGTGCGGATGCCATCTCGCCCCCTCCGCCCGCGCATACCGGGCCAGCACCACGAGGAGGCCGAGCGCCATACCCCATTGCGCGACAACGGTTCCCAATGCCGATCCGGTGATGCCGAGATACGCGCCATAGACCAGCACGACGTTGAGGACGGCATTAGCCGCGGACGCGAGGACGCTCGCGACCAAGGGAGTCCGGGTGTCCTGCAGTCCTCGGAAGACGCCCGTGCACGCCAGGACGACGAGCATTGCGGGTATGCCGGCCGCCGCCACCCGCAGGTAGCTCACCGCCTGCTCCAGCGCCGGTCCGCTGCCCCCGAGCGCGGACGCCAGGGGCCCGGCCCCGAACCCGACGCCCGCGGCCGCCGCCAACCCGAGGACGACGGCCAGCCAGGTCCCGTCGATGCCCACCTCGATGGCCCCGGCGCGCGAGCCCGCCCCGATCTGCCGGGCGACGACGGCGGTTGTCCCGTAGGCGAGAAAGACGAACAGCCCGACCGCGGTCAGCAGCACCGCACTCGCCAGGCCGAGCCCGGCCAGCGGCGCCGTCCCCAGATGGCCGACGATCGCCGAATCGGCGAGGAGGAAGAGCGGCTCGGCGATCAGGGCGAGGAAGGCGGGCACCGCGAGGCGGAGGATCTCGCGGCCGGTGGCCTGCGGCATACGGGAATCATGGGCCCACAGCGGTCGGCTCGCCGGTCGCGTTCGCAATCCGACCCGCCGTGCGGGAGGGTATCGACGCCGTGGTCCCGCGCGCGTGGTCGGCGGGGACGGTCGGTCAGGAGGTCGCGGGGGCGAGCACGCCGGCCGGGTAGTAGTAGCCCCCGGCCTTGGGCCGGGTCAGTGGGACGGAGGCGGTGCGGGCCAGGGTCGTCGCGTCATACGTCTGCACGACGAAGTCGTCGGCGAGGTCGACGTCCTGGCCGATCAGATAGACGTGGCGTGCGTCGGCAGCGATGTCGACGATGCCGGTGTCGAGGTCGCGGCCGGTGACCGTACCGGTCCTCAGGTCGATCCGCGAGAGGTGACGCAGGCTCGACAGCGGACCGAACGCGGGGTTGATGAAGGTGTGGGCGACATAGAGGGTGTCCCCGACTAGCCGAAGGGCGTAGGGCAGGCGCGCGCCCAGGTCGATCGTCGTCTCGGTGAAGGTTGTCGGGTCCAGCACCGCGAGCGCATGGCCCTGGGTGCCGGTGGACTCGTTGGCGGTCAAGGGGTAATAGAGCTTCCCGCCGTGGACCACCGCGGAGGCGACCGGACCTGGGGCCAGCGGCAACGGGTGACGCGAGCGCACCGCCATCGTGTCGGAGTCGAGCGCGACGAGGACGACACTGTCGGGCGCCCCGTCGTGGAACTGGGTAGCGAAGGCGTAGAGCGTGCCGCCGTCCAGGGCGAGGCAGGTGGCGACGATGTCGGGGAGCGTCGCGGTGGCGACCTGCGTGCCCCGGGCGTCATACCGATGGATGATCGTCCGCGCGTTGACGGTCTCGGTGGCATAGAACCGGGCCCCGTCGGTGGCGAACCCGAGGAGAGTGGATTCCCGGGAGCTCGACGGCGCTGCCCCGGCACGTCCCGGGCGACCAGTGGACCAGGTGCGTCACGTCGTGGCGGGCATCTCCGCCGGACAGGAAGTAGGCGTGGTCACCGCTCGCATGCCCGGACACCCCACCCGGGACGATGCCCTTGACCGGGATCGAGCCCACGGTCGTGGCCGCGCCGTCGGCGACGGCGGTGAGCCGACTCGGGGAGGCTTCCTCGCTCGACCACGCGACGACGGGCCCGGCCGGGCACGAGGGGCTCCCGGTTGCCGCGCTCCCGGTCGGTGCACTTCCCGTTGTTGCGGTCGCCGATCCGGAGCACCCGGACAGCAGCAGCATGCTGCCGACCGCCACGCCCACCGTCATCCATGCCTTGACGGATGCGACCTTCTTGTTCGTCACCGACGGCCTCTCGCGTTCTGCTGGTTGGGGATCGATCCGGGAGTGGTCCACGGGCGCACGCGCGCGGACCACTCCCGGCAGATCGTCTCGTCCTACTTGACGTAGAAGGTCGAGACCTTCGTGCTGTTGGCCGAGGACGGCAACTCCATCGGGTGGATCGCGTGCAACCCGAGCACGTCATAGGCCGAGGTGTTGAGGTCGATGCCCGTGGTGTCCCGGAAGGCCGCCCACACCAACTGCGAGCAGTAGAACGAGCTGCGCGTCCCCATGTCGTAGTAGTTGTAGTTGTAGGGCTTGCCGAGCTACCGCGGGCCCAGTCGGCCGCAGTGGCGTCCTGCGTGGAGGACGTCGCCCGGGCCGTCATCCCCACGCGTGGGGCTTGGAGGAGTACCAGTTGTTGGCCCCCACTGGACCCCGCTGCCGAGCGACTCCACCACATAGCTGCTGCTGTAGACCATGGCCGAGTGCCCGGTCGGGATGAGCCCAGCGAACTTCGTGTCGGTGGAGAGGAAGGTGCCCTTCCGGGTCGGGTAGGTGCCGCCGCGCGAGACCGGCCCGGCCGAGTGGCCCGCCTTGGGGTCGACACCACCCTTGAGCGTCAACGCCTGGGCGACGAGCGCGCCGGTCGTGCGCTGATCGGCCGCCGCGATCTGCCGCTGCTGTGCCGCGGTCAGCGACGGTGCCGTCGCAGACGCCGAGGCCATCGCGGGAACCGCCAGCGCGGCCACGCCGGCCAGGCCGGTCACTGCGGCGAGGCGCCGCCGGGATGTCGTTGGTGCCATTCCACCACCCCTTTCGATTGGGAGAGCGGACGATCCGCTCGGTGGAGGAGACCCCGTAGGTCCGGTCGACAGGACGACCGATGCGCCCCGATTCTTCCCGGCTCCTTCGCGGTGGCAGGCATCCTCAGCCGAGGTGTTTGAGGGCCTCGCGGCGGCTCAGCCCGGACAGGACATCGGCGTGCGCGGCGACGAACCTCCGCACCCAGTCGGGGTCCACCCGCGCGTGCTGGCGCAGGGCCCACCCGATCGCCTTGCGGATGAAGAACTCCGAGCCGTATGCCGTGCCCTCCACATTGGCCTCGATGACGTCGGTGAGCAGGGCGAGGTCCGTCGACTCCTTGAACGGCAACTGGCTCAGGATCGCCACCCGCCGCAGCCACAGGTCGTCCGCCACCGCCCACGCCCGCATCCGTGGTGTCTCGCTCTGCGTGTGCCGCGCCAGGATCGGGGCGACGCAATGCGTGGCAATGTCGTCGACGTGATCCCACCAGGCACCGGTGATGACGAGGTGGCGATAGAGCTCCATCGTCCCTGGGTCTTGCCAGGCGCGGGCGCTGCGGTGCTGGGCGAGGGCGGTCGCGGCATACCGCTCCTCCCGGAAGAGGGCACCGTCCCACAGGGTCCGCACCGCCCTCTCCCCACCCGGCCCGCGTCGCCGGGGCGTATGCCGCGAGCACCGGTCGCAGGGTCGCCCGCAGGTGCGCCGACGTCAGGCCGCGATAGGGCATGGCGGACTTCATGTACCGCTGTTGCTCGGCGGCGCGGACCGGGTTCGCCTGCTCGGCGAGCGCCGCGCGGACGGCGCCGACGAGGGTGCGGACGGGCTCGGGTATCTGCCCGGCGGGGACGAGATCGGCGGAGGAGGACGACACCCGTCAATCCTCCCCGCCGTGCTCGTGGGGGTGCCAGGCCTCGCGGCCGGCCCGCAATCCGATCAGCGCGCGGTGAGCACCGACTCGGGGGCGGCGTTTCCGGCGAGGTCGAGCGCGGCATACGTCACCCGCGACCCGGCGGGCACCGTGAACGGCGCGGAGTAGCCGACCATGGGACCACTGCCGATCCGGTAGCTGATCCCGGACACGCCGGACCGGGCGTCGGTGGCCGACAGCGCGATCGTCCGGGTCGCGCCGGTCCCGGTCACCGTGCCCGAGGCGACCGGGGCGGCGGTGTCGATGCGCACCGTCATGGTCGCCGTCGCGCTCAGGGTGCCCGAGGTGTCCATGGCGCGGAAGCTGACCCGGTGGATGCCCTGGGCGGAGATCGTCACCGAGCGGTCGGCCTTCGTCGAGCGGACCGTCTTGCCGTCGACGGTCAGTTCGGTCCAGGCGATCCCCCGGTCGTCGGTCGCGGAGGGGGTCAAGGTGACCGGGGTCGGCGACCAGACCTCCGTGCTGCGGTCCGTGCTGCCAGGCCGCGCCGCGGCAGTGGCAGTCGTGGTGAACGCGGCGACCGGTGCCACGGTCGCCGGCTTGAGATAGAGGATGGCCCCGGAGCGGGCCGGCAGCGTCCACGTCACGACGCCGCCACTGACGGTGGTCGTCGCGCCGGTGATGCCGTCGATGAGGACCTTGCCGTTGGCGAAGGCCGCCGGAGCGGGGACGGCGACGGTGTTGCTCGATGCCCCGTTGTTCATCAACACCAGAGTCGTCTCGCCGCCGCCGGTCCGCGCGAAGACATAGCTGGAGTTGTCGGTCGTCGAGGCGGTGGTGTCACCGAGGAGCATCGTCGTGAACGTGCCCGCGCCACGCAACGACGGGTGCGCCTTGCGGATCGCCGCCAGCTTGGTGTACCAGCTGATCATCGATGCATCGGCGGGCCCGTAGACGCTGGTGGTGCCGCTCGCGTCCGCCCACGGGTAGGGCGCCCGGTTGTAAGGGTCGTCCTCGGGCCCATTGGTCCCATTGGCCAGGGACGGCGCGTTGATGGCCGCCTCGTCGCCGTAGTAGACCGTCGGGGCACCCATATAGGCGAACTGGAAGAGCGAGGTCAGCTTGAGCCGCTCCTTGGCCTGGGTCAGGCCGGTGTCGCCGAGGAGGGTCAGTTCATGAGGGCCCGGTTGGTGTCGTGGCTGTCGACGAGGTTCATCATCGCGTTGGTCGCGGCCTTGGGGTAGTCCTCCCGGACCGAGGCGAGCGCGGCGTCGAAACTGGTCGGGGTCAGGCCGACGATCTCGTTGGACCCGTTGTTGTCGTTGTCCTTGAAGCCGACGCCGCGGGCGAAGCCGAGGATGTTCTTGCGGAAGCGGTAGTTCATCACCGCGTCGAGCTGGTCGCCGAGGAGGTACTTCGAGGCGTCGTACCACACCTCACCGACCAAGGGGCCGGTGGACTTGCCGGCCTTGGCGTAGGGCCGCAGGTCGTGCCACCAGTTGTGGCTGATCTCGTCGGCGACGTCGAAGCGCCAGCCGGAGGTGCCCGCGGCATACCACGTCTTCATCACCGAGGAGTTGGCGCGATAGATGAAGTCGCGCGCGGCGCTGCTGTCGTCCTGGAGGACGGCCAGGAGTCGTACCCGAACCAGCCGTTGTAGGACGCGCTCGTGCACGGGGTGACGCTGTCGTTCCACTCATACCAGGGGCGGTAGCTGCTGGCCGTCGACTCGCACGCACCATCGGTGCTCCAGTGGTGGTAGCGGTCGAAGTAGACCGAGTCCGAGCTGGTGTGGTTGAAGACGCCGTCGAGGATGATCCGCATGCCCTTGGCGTTGGCCGCCGAGATCAGGCTGCTGTATGCCGCATTGCCCCCAGCGCCGGATCGACGGTGAGATGGTCCGAGGTGTCGTAGCGGTGGTTGCTGCTGGCCTGGAAGATCGGGGTGAGATAGATCGTGTTGAAGCCCAAGGACTTCAGATAGTCGAGCTTGTCCTGGATTCCTTTGAGGTCCCCGCCGAAGAATTGGTTGCCATAGGCATTGGGGCAGGTCGTCCCGCGCGGGTCGCAGATCGCCTCGTTCCAGGTCGTGTGCGCCTGGATCGGCTG
Organism: Nostocoides sp.; assembly: GCA_016702415.1. Classification (GTDB taxonomy): domain Bacteria; phylum Actinomycetota; class Actinomycetes; order Actinomycetales; family Dermatophilaceae; genus Nostocoides_A. Next base: position 492,741 of record JADJEA010000001.1, on the reverse strand, counting down.
GGAGCCGTCGAAGAAGCTCGGCAGCCCGTCGTCGAGCCGGCCACGCAGTAGTCGTTGGTCGCATCGCCATTGCGGAAGCGGTCGGGAAGACCTGGTAGATCGCCGCGTCGGCCATCCAACTCGGGGTGGTGAAGTTCGCGGCATACACACTGATCTGGAAGGAGGTCTGCGGCTCGGACCCGGTTTGCGCACCGGTGCCACCCTGGTTGACGTTGTCGTGATCGTCGGCGTAGGAGTCGGCATACCAACTGGTCTCGCCGGTCGCCCCGGTGATCTTGAACTTGTAGTAGGCGATCGACGGGACGCTCGGGGTGGCGTAGGTGACCGTCCAGCGTCCGGCCGCGGCGTCCCAGGTCATCGGATAGGTCGCCGCGGGGAGGGTGGAGTCGGTGGAGGCGACGTACTGATAGACGACGAGGTCGACCGCGCTGGCGTAGCCCGCGCTCGCGGCGAGTTTGAGCGTGACGGGGGTGCCGGCGGCCACCGCCCCGCCGGGTGAGCGGTATGCCGTGGAGTAGGTGTCGTGGACCAGCCCGCTGGCCGCCACGGTGTAGGTCCAGTTGAACCCGGTGAAGCCGTAGTCGCTGCCGCTCTGGTTGCGGGTGAACAACTGGTAGGAGACGGTCGTCCCCTGCGGCTGCGCGGGGATGGTGAGCCGCCAGTTGGCCCCCGCGTGGGAGGGTGTCATAGGCACCGAGGACCTTGGTGTAGACACCGGAGATCTGATACTCCAGCCCCGCGGTCTCTCCGAAGGCCGTGTCGGAGTCGACCCACACGACGACCGACTGCCCGGCGGCGGGGTGGTCGGGACCTGCGCAACGAGCGTGCGATAGCTCGCCGCGCTGGCACTCGGCGCCCCGACCGCGATGAGCCCGAGCAGGGTCAGGACGAGGAGAAGGAATCGCGCGGACCTGCGCATGGGCACCTCGATGGGTCGGGCGGGATCGGCGGCGTGGGGGACGCGACGCGGGGGTGTCTGGAAGATTACTGTCCGGTCCGGCGCGTCGTCTAGGGGTGGACCGCAAGAATTTCCGCAACTTCGCAAGGGTTGCATCTCATCCGTGTGTGGGGCATCCTGCTGGCGGTGTCCGCATCCCTCCTGCTCGACGCCTTGCCCCTCGCCGAAGGAATGGCCGCCATGTCTGACGCTCCCCATCCCTCGACCACGGCTGCCGACGCGGACGTGCAAGAACTCCAACCCCCGCGGCGCAGCCTGGTCAAAGGGCGTCGCCTGGGCGGCTCCCGCCCTGATCGCGCTGGCCCCGGCGAGCGCGTATGCCGGATCCCCCCTCGCCTCGGGGGCCCTCGGCAGCCTCTGCACCGGCGCGATGGATCTCAACACCGACACGATCGAGGCGACCGTCGCCTTCGGGGTGCTCGTCCCCGCGGGGGCCACCGTCGCGGCCGGCAAGTCCTTCACCTTCACGGTGACCACGGACGGCGGCGGCGCCCCCGCCGCGCTGGCCGTGTCCGGCCTGGGCGCGACGACCTCGGTCAGCGGTAGCGGACCGAGCTACGTCTACACGATCACCATCGCCACCACTACACACCAACACCTCCGGCTCCGACCAGTTCTGCCGGTGGCGTGGCGTGGACCGGGGCCAACGCCCTGCCCGTCGGGACGACGATCACCACCGCCGACAGTGGCCCGGTCGTCGTCGACTCCAGCGACACCTGCTACTACACCGCCTTCTGAGCGCGCTCGGGCGGGCTACAGTCGCGGCCATGTGCCGCAACATCAGGCCGCTGAACAATTTCGCGCCCCCGGCCACCGGCGCCGAGATCCACGCGGCTGCACTGCCAATACGTCCGCAAGGTCGCCGGCACGACCCGCCCCGCGGCGGTCAACCAGGCGGCCTTCGACCGCGCCGTCGCCGACATTGCTCACGCGACCGAGCACCTGCTCGCCGATCTCGTCACGACCGCGCCGCCGAAGGATCGCGAGGTCGAGGCGGCCAAGGCCCGCGCGCGGGCGGCCATGCGCTACGGGCGCGGGCCAGGGCCAGGCGGCGCCCGGGCCCGGCGTATCCCGGGAGTAGCCCGGTGCCTGCCGGGCCTCACACGCGGGCGTACTTCGCCCGCGCCATCGTGTAGATCCCGAAGGCACCCAAACCCAGGGCGACGACGGTCAGCAGGATCTGGCCGGACGGTTGCTCCCGCAGCGTGCGCATCGCCCCCGTCCAGGCCGGTCGCTTCCTTGCTGCGGTGATGGATGGCCGCGGCGACAAAGAGCCCGCCGACAACGATCAGGGCGATGCCCTTGGCGATATAGCCGATCCGGCCCATCCGCTCGGCGAACGCCCCGGATGGCCGACGAGATCCCCGAGGAACCGCGCGGCCCACCCTTGTAGACGTGATAGCCGCCCACGGCGATGACCCCGAGCCCGACGGCACCGACGAGGAGCCGGCCCCGGGCGCGCCGGCGAGCGACGCGGTGAAATCGCGGGTCTGCTGGGTGCTCGAGGACCCCGAACCCCGGGCGAAGCCGAACGCGGACCAGGACAACACGGCATACAGGATCGCCTTGGCCCCGGCCTTGACCCGGTCGCCGGTCTCGCCGTGCCCGGCGATCGCCTCGGTGACCTGCCACACGGCCAGGCCGAGGAATCCGACGACGAGGACCCAGAGGAGGAGCGTGCCCAATGGGTTCTGGGCGAGCAGGGCCAGGGCGCCGGACTGGTCGGCCTTGCGGCCGGACCCGTTCCACGCGACCTGCAGGGCCAGGAAGGCGAGGAGGAGATGGATGAGGGCGCTGGCGGCATACCCCCGTCCGGGCGAGCCACTCGACTGTCTCGCTGTCGCCGACCTCGCGGGCGGCGGCCTTGACCTCGGGAGTCTCCATGGCGGGGAGTATGCGGCCGCGAGAGCCCGTGGCGGACTACGAATTCGCGAGTATGCCGCGTGCTCCCGCCCGCTCGGCCCGTCCCCGCGGTGTAGACATGCCCCTGTGACCAGCGCCCCCGTCTCCAGCGCTCGGCACCCCGCCATGCGTTCGCGCGCGCGCCGACTGCTCTGGTCGGCCGTGTGCGGGAGCGCGGTGGCCGTCGCGGTCGCGGCGATCGGGTTCCTGGTCCGGGAGAAGTTCGACCCGCTGATCCGAGTCGACGAGCGGGTCATCGGGTCGGCGACCGACATCACCCGCCGGCACGACCTCCGCTCGGTCCTCGTGGCCTGGCAGTCGCTCAGCCGCCCGATCTTTCTGTATGCCGCTGTCACCGCCGTCTGCCTCTGGGTCTGGCTCGGCCGGCGGCTGGTGACGCGGGCGTGGTGGGCTTTCGTGACGATGATGGTCTGCTGGGGCCTGCAGTCGCTGGTCAAGCTCGTCGTCGCCCGGGCCCGCCCCGTCGTCGAGAACCCGATCGAGCACGCGTCGGGATACTCCTTTCCGTCGGGTCATGCGGCCAATGCCGCGTGCGCGATGGCGACCCTGGCCGTCCTGTTGTGGCCGCTGGTGGGCCGCGCCGGGCGCCTCGCCCTCGCCGTGGTCGGCAGCCTCGTCGTCGTCGTGACCTGCCTGGACCGGGTCTTCCTCGGTGTCCACTTCCCCTCCGACGTCACCGCGGGCGTCCTCTTCGGCGCCGGGCTGGTTGCCGCGTCCTATTTGGGGTACCTCGGGTGGACCCCGCCCACGGCCCCCGAGAAAGCGATGTGACCCATGCCTTTCCTCTCCCGTTACGAGGATGATCCGAGCCGGCCGACCGTCACGGAGGCCATGCGCGACATCGCTGTCCGGATGGTCGCGCCCGGCGTCGTCCTCTTCGGCCTCGTCGTCGGCTGGGCCTGCTGCTCGTCGGTCCCGCGAGCGGGATCGGCACCGACGAGGAGCGCGCGAACCGATGGATCGCCGACCGCCGCACCCCCACCTGGAACACGATCACGTTCTACTGGACCCACATGGCGGCCACCGAAATCATCATCGGGTGTGCCTGCTCGGCGTCGTCCTGGTGTGGTGGCGCACCCGGCGGTGGTGGTATGCCGTGATCCCCCTCCTCGCGATCACCCTCCAGGCGATCATCTTCGTCTCCGCCGCCGCCGTTGTCGGCCGGCCGCGCCCCCGGTGCCCAAGCTCGACACCTCCCGCCGACGGCGAGCTTCAGTGGTCACGAGGGCGCCTCGACGGCGCTCTATCTTTCCTTCCTCCTCATGGCGACCGGGATCCGCAACCGCACTATGCGGTATGCCGCGATGACCCTCTGCGCGATCGTCCCCCTCCTGGTCGGGTATTCGCGGTTCTACCGCGGCATGCACCACATCAGCGACCTCCTCGCCGGGATGCTCGTGGGCGGCACGTCCGCTGTGCTCGCCTGGAATTACCTGCGCCGTAGCGAAAGGACGCCAGCATCAGCACGCCCACCGTCCCGAGGCCGACGATCATCGTCATCGTCAACCCGACGAAGTTCGACGACCTCGAGGAGGTCCGGGAGGAGATCTCCGGGGTCGCCGACGCGCGGGGGTCAGCGTGCGGATCGTCGAGACGACCCAGGACGACCCCGGATTCGGCCAGACCCGGCAGGCGGTGGCCGAGGGCGCCGACGTCGTCTGCGCGCTCGGCGGCGACGGGACGGTCCGGGCCGTCGCGCAGGTTCTCGCCGGGACCGGCGTCCCGTTGGGGTTGCTCCCCGGCGGGACGGGCAATCTCCTGGCCCGCAACCTCGGGGTGCCCCTGTCGAGCATCGGCGAGGCGTTGACCGCCGTCATCGACGGCGTGAACCGGTCGGTCGACATTGGCTGGCTGGAGGTCGACCCCGGGGAGGGGGCGGGCGGCATACCGGATCCGGCGGCGGCCAATGTCCACGCGTTCACGGTCATGGCCGGCCTGGGCTTCGACGCCACGATCATGGACGACGCCCCGGAGAGGTCAGGGACACGGTGGGCTGGGCGGCATACGTCATCGCGGCGGCGAAACACCTTCGCGGAGAAGGATTCCAGGCCGAGGTGACCCTCGATGGCGCGACCTCCCCCGCGGCGGGGCGCGGACCGTGATCGTCGGCAACTGCGGAACCCTGACCGGCGGAATCGTCCTGCTGCCCGACGCCGTCATCGACGACGCCCTCCTCGATCTGGCGGTCCTGACCCCCGAGAGCCTCACCCAATGGGCCGCGCTCGCCGGTCGAGTGGTCACGGGCCAGGCGGCCGACGGCCCCTCGATCGCACGCAGCCAGGGCCGTGAAGTCGTCATCGTGGCCGACCCCCCGCAGCCGGTGGAGGTCGACGGCGATGTGCTCGAGGTGGCCGGCCGCATCCGCGCCACGCTGACCCCGGCGGCCCTGGTCGTGCGGGTCGCGACTGACACCTAGGCCGGACGCCGCCGACGGCCGGTAGCCCTCCCTCACCTGTGGATAACGCGCCGCTCCGGTGGCGAGCCCGGGCGAACTCCTCCACTCTTGGAGGAGTCGGCTGGACAGGGGAGGGATCGGAATGAGACTCAAGCGGCACGGGGCTCGACCGCGCGGGGAGTGGCGCGGTCGCCGCCACGAGGGAGCGCACGCACGAGTCAAGGGAGCGCACGCACGAGTCTTCGGTATGCCGCCCGCCCTCGCCGCCGTCCTCGCTCTCGCCGCCTGTACGTCGGGGGGTTCCGTCTCCACAAGCTCGAGTTCGAGTGCCGTCTCGACCTCCTCGTCCTCGTCCTCGACCTCGACGACGTCGAGTCCCCCACCGCCGACCAGCGCGTCGTCCTCCCCGACCTATGTCCCCGTCAAGCCCGACTTCCCCGCCGCCGCCAAGCCCCAGACCCTCGACTCGGCCGCCGCCTTCGTTAAATACTTCTACGATCTCGTCAACTATGCCTTCGCCAACCCTGAGGCCGGCCTGCTCGGACCCCTCGGAACCGACGGATGCACCGCGTGCGCCCGATATGAGGAGAAGGCCACGGATCTCGTGCGATCCGGCCAGCACTTCGACGGCAAGATCGTCGACTTCGTGTCGGTCGACTTCTCGACCGAGAACCTCGCCAATCCCTGGGTGACCTATAAGGGCGAGCAGCCCGGCACACGAGTCGTGGACGCGCACGGTGCCACCGTCGAGACCTCCCAACGCAAGGTGGTGTTCATCCGCGTGGTGCTCAAGTGGACCTCCAGCGGGTGGCGGATCGAAAGCATCACCAACACATGATCCGTCGACTTCTGGGTGCGTCCGTCCTGGCCCTTCTTCTCGTGATCGTCCCGGGGAGCTTCACCTCCCCCGCATCCGCGTGTGCTCAACTCGATTGTCTCGGAGACGGGACCGCCTTCTTGGTTGCCTCGGACATGCTCCAGCTTCCCGGCGGGCACGTCCCCGGGGCGGCGCACCAGCGCTGGGACTACGGGACGGCGCAATACTGCGGTGGGACGACCCCGACCGCTCCGGGCGGGGTGGACTGCGCGTTGATGTATCGCTTCTGTGACGACAAGGCCGGTGACGGCCCAGCCGTCTGGGTCTTCCAACGGCAGATCGATCCCGACACCCCGTGGAACGCCCCGGCTACACCTGCTACCCCGCCTCATCCCCGGCACGATCGGCATGGCCCAAATCGCCGACGCCTTCCACCGCACCGACCTAGCCGCCCCGACCCTGCACATCCAACCCGAAGGGAATGTCACCCTCGTGACCCTGCCGACCTACGTCGAGGTCCGCTGGCCGACAACGGGATTCCAGCCCGGGGAACTCGACACCCTCGACCCCAGGCACTGGTTCGGCATGACCGTCACCATCAAACCGACCCTGACCTCCCTCACCTACGACTTCGGCAATGGCACCGGCGTCGGCCCGACCACCTCCACCGGCGGGCCATACCCCACCGGGGATATCACCGCGACATACACCGACCCGGGCACCTTCACGGTGCGAGCGGACGCGGTCTACACCGGCTACGTAAGCATCGACGGGTCGGATTGGATCGAAATCCCGGCACCGCCGCGGTCACGGGCGTGCCCCAATCCCTCGTGGTCACGACAGCCCGCAACCACCTCTACCTGCCCGGCGGGTAGCCGGGGAGCGCGCGGCATACCCGCTGATCAGACCGAGGTGACCCTCGATGGTAAGACCTCGGTCCTGACCCCCGAGAGCCTCACCCAATGGGCCGCGCTCGCCGGTCGAGTGGTCACGGGCCAGGCGGCCGACGGCCCCTCGATCACACGCAGCCAGGGCCGCGAGGTCCTCATCGTGGCCGACCCCCGCAGCCGGTGGAGGTCGACGGCGATGTGCTCGAGGTGGCCGGCCGCATCCGCGCCACGCTGACCCCGGGAGCCCTGGTCGTGCGGGTCGCGATTGACACCCCGGCCGAGTCCGCCGACGGTCGGTAGCCCACCCCTCACCTCGCGGTGGCCTGTGGATAACGCGCCGCTCCGGTGGCGAGCCCGGGCGAACTCCTCCACTCTTGGAGGAGTCGGTTGGACAGGGGAGGGGTCGGGATGAGACTCAAGGGGCACGGGGCTCGACCGCGCGGGGAGTGGCGGGGTCGCCGCCGCGAGGGAGCGCACGCACGCGTTTTCGGTATGCCGCCCGCCCTCGCCGCCGTCCTCGCTCTCGCCGCCTGTACGTCGGGGGGTTCCGTCTCCACAAGCTCGAGTTCGAGTGCCGTCTCGACCTCCTCGTCCGCGTCCTCGACGACGTCGAGTTCCCCACCGCCGACCAGCGCGTCGTCCTCCCCGACCTATGTCCCGGTCAAGCCCGACTTCCCCGCCGCCGCCAAGCCCCAGACCCTCGACTCGGCCGCCGCCTTCGTGACGTACTTCTATGAGCTCGCCAACTATTCCTACACAAAGCCGGAAGACGGCCTGCTCGGGCCTCTCGGCACCAGCACATGCCGCGCCTGCGCCAACTACGAACGTGAAGCGGTCAACCTCGTCGCGAAGCACCGGCGCTATCTGTCGGAAGTCGTGACCGTCGACAGCGTCACCGTGGTGACCACCAGTCGCGACCATCCCTTCGTGATCGTGACGGGGGAGCAGAATGAGGTCCCCATTCTCGAGACCGACGGACGCCTCACTCCGGCCGCTCCCCGGCTGCCGATCAACTTCCGGGTCCAGCTGCAGTGGACCGCACAAGGGTGGCGGGTGGCTGGGGTGGCCAACGCATGAAGAGGCATCTCCTTGCCGTCGGTCTCGGTCTGCTTCTCGCCCTTCTTGCGGTCAGCCCGCGCGCCTATGCGGACGGACAGTGCGGACTCTCCTGCATTAGCGACGGCAAGAGTCTGATGGTGGCCGCGGACATGCTCCAGCTTCCCGGCGGGCACGCCCCGGGGACACCACATCAGTTCTACGACTACGGGACGGCGCAATACTGCGGTGGGACGACCCCGACCGCTCCGGGCGGGGTGGACTGCGCGTTGATGTATCGCTTCTGTGACGACAAGGCCGGTGACGGCCCAGCCGTCTGGGTCTTCCAACGGCAGATCGATCCCGACACCCCGTGGAAGCGCCTCGGCTACACCTGCTACCCCCGCCTCATCCCCGGCACGATCGGCATGGCCCAAATCGCCGACGCCTTCCACCGCACCGACCTGGCCGCCCCGACCCTGCACATCCAACCCGAGGGAAATGTCACCCTCGTGACCCTGCCGACCTACGTCGAGGTCCGCTGGCCCACAAGGGGATTCCAACCCGGGGAACTCGACACCCTCGACCCCAGGCACTGGTTCGGCATGACCGTCACCATCAAACCGACCCTGACCTCCCTCACCTACGACTTCGGCAATGGCACCGGCGCCGGCCCGACCACCTCCACCGGCGGGCCATACCCCACCGGGGATATCACCGCGACATACACCGACCCGGGCACATTCACGGTGCGAGCGGACGCGGTCTACACCGGCTACGTCAGCATCGACGGGTCGGATTGGATCGAAATCCCGGGCACCGCCGCGGTCACGGGCGTGCCCCAATCCCTCGTGGTCACGACAGCCCGCAACCACCTCTACCTGCCCGGCGGGTAGCCGGGGAGGCGCGCGGCATACCCGCTGATCAGGCGAGGCCGAGTTCGGCGGCCTCCTCCCAGAGTTCCTCGCGGACGTCGGGGTGGGCCGCGTCGCGGATGAGGTGGCGCGCCTGGGCCTGCTGGGTGTAGCCGTGGAGTTCGGCGACGCCGTTCTCGGTGACGACAGCGGACTGCTGGAAGCTGGTCACGGGTTCGTCGATGAGCGGCACGATCGTGGAGACATTGGCCTTGGGGTGCCAGGAGCGCAGCGCCATGAACGCCTGGCCGCCGGGCGAGTGCAGCGCCCCGACGATGAAGTCGGTCTGGCCGCCGAAGCCGGAATAGATCCGCGCGTTGATTCGGCTCGCGTTCGCCTGCCCGAACAGATCGATCTCCAGGGCCGTGTTGATCGACGTCATTTCGCGCTGCAGCGCGATGAGCGTGGGGTCATTGGTGCGCTCGGTCCGCATCATCCGGACGCGGGCGTTGCCGTCCAGCCAGTCGTACAGCTCACGCGTCCCCATCATGAAACTCGTGGTCAGGGGGTTGCCCTGGTCCATCGCCCCGGCCCGCTCGAGCGCGAGCACCCCGTCGGAGAACGTCTCGGTCCACACGCGCAGACCCTTGTGGCCCTTGAGCTGCGCGATCGTGGCGTCGGGGATGGCGCCGATGCCGGCCTGCAAGGTCGCACCATTGGGCACCCGCACGGCGACGAGTTCGCCGATCCGGTTGCTGTCGTCGTCGGGGACCGCCGGCGGGATCTCGGGCAGCGGCGAGTCGACCTCGATGGCCAGATCGACCTGGTCGATGGGCAGGAGGGCGTCACCGAAGGTGTAGGGCATCTGCCGGTTGATGACCGCGATGATCCGCCCGGACCGGGCGCGGCAGGACTCGATCGCCGCCGGCAGGATGTTGCACTCGATGCCCATGCTCAGCTGGCCGTCGCGCGGCGGGGCGCAGTGGACGACGACGGCATCCGGCGGCAGGGGGCCGGCAAAGAGCCGGGGCACCAGCGACAGGCGCGCCGGGACGTAGGCGAGACCGGGGTGCTTGCGCATCCCCGACCCGACGAAGCACGTCTCGGCGGTTACCCCCCGTCGCGCACGGGGGCGGCACCAGGCGTGGCGTTGAGCGCATGGATGATGTAGCGCTCGAGGGACCGATCGATGATCGGGATCGCGTCGTGGGGGATGGCCGCATTGCCGCTGATGACGATCCGCGGGTTGTCGGGCAGGGCCGAGAGGGCGCTCCCGAGGGCCTCCGGGGTGAGGATCTGCATGCCCCCATCCTCCTCCTCCGACGGGGGGTATGCCGAATCCGTCCTCCCCCGCGCCGATCCGTCCCCAGGCGGGCCCGGGTGCCTGGGGAGAGGCGGGGGAGAAGACACGCCCGAGACTTCTTTTCTCCACAGCTGTGCACGGGTATCCGTGCAGGTCAGCGCCTTGATAAGGGGGTTACTCGCAAGTCTCCACAGGCTTTTCCCCCAGCTGTGCACAAGCGGGGTCGGCGTGTTCCACAAGGTGTCCACACGGCATACACATGGGGGCTTTGTGGTGTCTTCCCGACACCGCCTACGGTGTCCCCGGTCCCCCACGAACCCCGTCGCCACCGGGGCTGTCGGTGGCCCTGTGACTCTTGTCCCCGTGGGTCACAGCACGTGTGGAGAGGCGGGCAGCCGGTGTCGATTGCGGAGCTGAACCTGGGCGCGTACGGCTCGCCGGACGGGCCGGAGCTCGACCGCCTCCCGCCGCAGGACGTCCACGCCGAGCAGTCGGTGCTCGGCGGGATGCTGCTGTCCAAGGATGCGATCGCCGAGGCGGCGGAGCGGCTCAAGGCCGAGGACTTCTATCGCCCGGCGCACGAAATCATCTATGGCGCGATCATCGACCTCTTCTCCCGGGGCGAGCCGGTCGACGCGATCACGGTCGCCGACGAGATGACCAAGCGGGGGACGCTGCAGCGGGTGGGGGGACCGGCATACCTCCACGACCTGATCCAGTCCGTCCCGACCGCCGCCAACGTCGGCTACTACGCGACCATCGTGGCGGAGCGCTCGCTGCTGCGGCAGCTCGTCGAGGCGGGGACGCGGATCGTGCAGCTCGGCTACGGCCAGGGCGAGGGCGAGGTCGACGCCATCGTCAATGCCGCGCAGGCCGAGATCTACAAGGTGGGTGAGAAGCGGCGCGGCGACGACTACATCCCGCTCGCCCAGACGCTCGAGGAGACGCTGACCGAGATCGAGGTGGCCAGCGGGCGCAGCGACGAGTTCGTCGGGGTTCCGACCGGCTTCACCGAGCTCGATGACCTCCTCCACGGCTTGCACAAGGGTCAGATGATCGTCGTGGCCGCTCGCCCCGCGGTCGGCAAGGCGCTCGCGCTCGACACCCCCATCCCCACGCCCACCGGCTGGACGACCATGGGCGCGCTCGCCGTCGGCGATCTCGTGCTGGACGCCTCCGGCCGGCCGACCCGCGTGGTCCGGGCCACCGAGGTCATGGTCGACCGGCCGTGCTTCGAGGTCGTCTTCTCCGACGGGGCCGTGATCGTCGCCGACGGCGAGCACCAGTGGCTCACGGAGACGTGCGCCAGTGGTCGGGCCGGTGGTCGGGCCGGTGGTCGCGTTGGCGGTCGCGTTGGCGGTGGTGCCAGCGGGAGCGGGCCCGCCCGCGTGGCGGTGCGCACCACCGAGGAGATCGCCCGGACCCTGCGCACCCCGGCCGCCGGTCACGCCTCAACCACCGCGTCCGTATGACGTTCCCCTCCACCTGCCCGAGGCCGTCCTCCCCGTCGCGCCCTATGCCCTGGGTGTCTGGCTCGCTGCCGGTGAGCGTGCCGCCGGTGGGAGCGACGGCGGGGGGAGCGACGGCGGCGGGAGCGACGGCGTGGGGAGCGACGGCGGGGGGAGGGAGGGCGGCGAGGCGCGGGTCAGCCTCAGCGACCCCGAGCTCGTTATGCGCCTGGAGGCGGCCGGGGCCTCCTCACCCCGGCCGGCGATGCGGCGCGCGTTCGGGTCGAGCTCCGCGGAGCGTGGTCGGCCGGGACGGGGTGGATGAGGTGGGCGTCTTTGCTGACGCGCCGATCCCCGGTGCCTACCTTCGCGCGAGCGAGTTCCAGCGGCGGGAGTTGCTCGCCGGCCTCCTCGACCTCGCCGGCACCATCGCCCCCGACGGCGATATCGAGCTGTCGATCGCGCACCCGCGCCTTCTCGACAGCGTTGGCGAACTCCTCACCTCTCTCGGCCTGGTATGGCGCGTCTCCCCCCTCCCCGCCCGCGCGGGTGCCGCAGACAGGATTCCCGGCCACGCGGCATACACCCTCGTCGTCCGCACGGACGAGGAGGTGTTCCGGCTCTCCTCCAAGGCGCTGCTGCACAAGGACCTCATCGCTCGGCGACCCCGCCCGCGCACCTCCCGCGTCATCACGGCGGTTCGCCGGGTCCCGAGCGTGCCGGTGCGCTGCATCGAGGTCGACAACGCCGACCACCTCTACCTCGCCGGCCGCGCCATGATCCCCACCCACAACTCGACCTTCGGCATGGACGTCGCCCGCTGCGCGGCGATCAAGCACCGTATGCCGACGGCCATCTTCTCCCTGGAGATGTCGCGCACCGAGATCTCGATGCGGGTGATCGCCGCCGAGGGCACCATCCAGCTGCAGGACTTGCGTAAGGGGACCATCGGCGACGCCGGCTGGGCCAAGATCGCCAAGGTTGTCGGCCGCATCTCCGACTCCCCCCTCTTCATCGACGACTCCCCCAATATGTCGCTGATGGAGATCCGCGCGAAGTGCCGTCGCCTCAAGCAGCAGCACCAACTCCAGCTCGTCGTCATCGACTATCTCCAGTTGATGAGCTCGGGCAAGCAGCTCAACCGTGGCCCCGAGCAGCGCACCGACAAGCGCCCCCAGATGTCCGACCTCCGCGAGAGCGGCTCGATCGAGCAGGACGCCGACGTCGTGATCCTCCTGCACAAGGACCGCGAACGCGAGGGCGAGGCCGACGTCCTGGTCGTCAAGCACCGCAACGGCCCCACCAAGGACCTCGTGCTGGGCTTCCAGGGCCACTACGCCCGCTTCGCCAACATGGCCCCGAGTGGTGGGTTCTGATGTCGAGATGCAGCCAAGATTGAACTCTTGCCCGATGAACTTTAAGTTCCGCGCTGCTTACCGGCCTGGCGAGGGCCTGGTGAGGAATTGTCAAGACCTGTGGATCGGTGTGTCATGAGGCGAGTTGGTCACCTCCTGGTTGGTCGTCGTCTCGTTCGAGCAGAACGCCTTTGTCGAAGCGGGCACCGGCTCGGACGAGGGCGACCAGGTGGGGTGCGTTGACCGCTCGCCAGCGGCGTTGGGCTGACTGGATCAGCTTGAACGCCATGGCGATGCCGGCGGCTCTCGAGCCGGGTCCTTTGGTCACCCGCTGGCGGAGGCGGACGGTGGCGAATGTGGATTCGATGGGGTTGGTGGTGCGCAGGTGGATCCAGTGCTCGCCCGGGTAGTCGTAGAACGCGAGGAGCACGTCGAGGTCGTCGGTGATCTTCGCGGCGGCCTTGGGCCACTTGCCGCCGTACTCCGCCACGAAAGAGGCCGCGGCCCGGGCGGCGTGGTCCTTGCTCTCGGCGTTCCAGATCTCCGCCAGGGCCTTCTTCGCGCCTGGGTGGGCCGACTTCGGCAGTGCGGCAAGGACATTCGCGATCTTGTGGAACCAGCACCGCTGCTCGCGCGTGGCGGGGAAGACGTCCCGGACCGCCTTCCAGAACCCCAGCGCGCCGTCCCCGACCGCGAGCACCGGGGCCCGCATGCCACGCCGTTTGCAGTCGCGCAGCAGGTCCGCCCACGACTCGGATGACTCGCGGAACCCGTCGGCCAGGGCGACCAGCTCCTTCGTGCCGTCGGCGCGGACCCCGATCATCACCAGCAGGCAGATCTTGTCGCTCTCGAGGCGGACCTTGACGTGGATCCCGTCGACCCACAGGTACACATAGTCGACCTCGGCCAACGACCGGGCGTTGAAGACTCGGGCCTCGTCCTGCCACTGCGCTGTCAAGCGTGTCACGGTCGCCGGGGACAGGCCTGCCGCGGACCCGAAGAACCCCTCCAGGGCGGGGGTGAAGTCCCCGCTGGACAGGCCGTGTAGGTACAGCAGCGGCAGCACTTCAGCGACCTGCGGAGACTTCCGCGCCCACGCCGGCAGGATCGCCGAAGCGAAACGAACCCGTTCTCCCGTCACCGGATCGGTGCGCTTGTCGTTGACTCTGGGTTGTTTGACCGGAACCGCCCCAGCCGCGGTCGCCACCAGGCGCGGGGCGTGGGTGCCGTTACGCACGACCAGCCGGTGGCCATGCTCGTCGACCTCGCCGGCGTGGGCGTCGACATAGGCGGAGACCTCGGCCTGCAACGCCGCCGCCAGCATCCGCCGAGCGCCCTCACGGGCCAGCTCGTCCAACAGGTCACCACCCACCGCCGCCGCAGCGTGCGTGTCGTGGGCATCGTCAACTACGGTGAGCATGAGCGCACCTTCCCGAACCAGCGCGTCAACGCCGGTCCTGATCAGAGCTACTTGGACTTCAGATCTTCCTCGGGGAGGTGCGACTCTTCACGCCCGCCCCGCCGAGGGCCATCCACAGGTTCTGATCATTGCTCGGGCCTGGTCGCCGCGTTCCCTAACTCGACAGCCTTTTAGATCGACTACCTAGTGCCCGGCTCGATCACAGGCCGCCCCAGACCTGAGGAGGGAAGAGGTGACGACAGTCCCGCCACCAGACTGGGCGGCCCTGTATGAGAAGCATCGCGACGCGATGTACAGGGTCGCCGCGCGCACCTTGCGCGGAGCCGGTCGGGCGCACGAGGCCGAAGACGCCGTCATGAAGGCGATGGTGTCCCTGATGGAGCGGCCTCCCCAGGGTGTCCAGAACTGGGAGGCGATGCTGGTCAAGGTGACCCACCGACGCGCACTCGATCTGCTGAAGTCAACCGACATCCAACACGCGTCGGGTTCGCAGATTGCTGATCATGACGGTGCGGTACCGGCCACTGTCGAAGATGACGTGATTGAGGCCGTTGATCGGCAGCGAGCGGCAGCGAGGAATTGTCAAGACCTGTGGATCGGTGTGTCATGAGGCGAGTTGGTCACCTCCTGGTTGGTCGTCGTCTCGTTCGAGCAGAACGCCTTTGTCGAAGCGGGCACCGGCTCGGACGAGGGCGACCAGGTGGGGTGCGTTGACCGCTCGCCAGCGGCGTTGGGCTGACTGGATCAGCTTGAACGCCATGGCGATGCCGGCGGCTCTCGAGCCGGGTCCTTTGGTCACCCGCTGGCGGAGGCGGACGGTGGCGAATGTGGATTCGATGGGGTTGGTGGTGCGCAGGTGGATCCAGTGCTCGCCCGGGTAGTCGTAGAACGCGAGGAGCACGTCGAGGTCGTCGGTGATCTTCGCGGCGGCCTTGGGCCACTTGCCGCCGTACTCCGCCACGAAAGAGGCCGCGGCCCGGGCGGCGTGGTCCTTGCTCTCGGCGTTCCAGATCTCCGCCAGGGCCTTCTTCGCGCCTGGGTGGGCCGACTTCGGCAGTGCGGCAAGGACATTCGCGATCTTGTGGAACCAGCACCGCTGCTCGCGCGTGGCGGGGAAGACGTCCCGGACCGCCTTCCAGAACCCCAGCGCGCCGTCCCCGACCGCGAGCACCGGGGCCCGCATGCCACGCCGTTTGCAGTCGCGCAGCAGGTCCGCCCACGACTCGGATGACTCGCGGAACCCGTCGGCCAGGGCGACCAGCTCCTTCGTGCCGTCGGCGCGGACCCCGATCATCACCAGCAGGCAGATCTTGTCGCTCTCGAGGCGGACCTTGACGTGGATCCCGTCGACCCACAGGTACACATAGTCGACCTCGGCCAACGACCGGGCGTTGAAGACTCGGGCCTCGTCCTGCCACTGCGCTGTCAAGCGTGTCACGGTCGCCGGGGACAGGCCTGCCGCGGACCCGAAGAACCCCTCCAGGGCGGGGGTGAAGTCCCCGCTGGACAGGCCGTGTAGGTACAGCAGCGGCAGCACTTCAGCGACCTGCGGAGACTTCGCGCCCACGCCGGCAGGATCGCCGAAGCGAAACGAACCCGTTCTCCCGTCACCGGATCGGTGCGCTTGTCGTTGACTCTGGGTTGTTTGACCGGAACCGCCCCAGCCGCGGTCGCCACCAGGCGCGGGGCGTGGGTGCCGTTACGCACGACCAGCCGGTGGCCATGCTCGTCGACCTCGCCGGCGTGGGCGTCGACATAGGCGGAGACCTCGGCCTGCAACGCCGCCGCCAGCATCCGCCGAGCGCCCTCACGGGCCAGCTCGTCCAACAGGTCACCACCCACCGCCGCCGAGCGTGCGTGTCGTGGGCATCGTCAACTACGGTGAGCATGAGCGCACCTTCCCGAACCAGCGCGTCAACGCCGGTCCTGATCAGAGCTACTTGGACTTCAGATCTTCCTCGGGGAGGTGCGACTCTTCACGCCCGCCCCGCCGAGGGCCATCCACAGGTTCTGATCATTGCTCAGCGGCAGCCTCGGCCTGGGACAAACTGTCTGTTCTCGACGATCGCCACCGGCGCGTCGCTTGGGAGTACGTGGCGAAGGGCCGCCCGCGTCAGGAAGTCGCCGCGGAGCTGGGCGTATCGCCGGCCAGGATCAGTCAGATGGCGACAAGAGCGCTGAGAGACCTCAGGGAAGCGCTGGAACAGGAAGGGGTGAAACCATGACGGACGAGCGCTGGGAGTCGGAGTTCGCACGGCTGGTTGACGAGAACGTCACTGGCACCAACCTCGGCCGAGAGGGAATCGATTCCGGTCACGGGCCTGAGGTGCTCGAATTGCTCGATACCGCCGACTTGCTGTGGGAGGCGGCTCACGGCGCACCACCACTGGCTCAGGACCCGGTCGCAGCGATGCTCGGACTTGTGCCTGACTCCAGCCGCTCGCTTAACGCCCGCGCGCTCAAGCGAGCTATGCACACGGCGGGGCTTAAGCCGAGTTCTCTCGCTGCAAGACTCACCCAGCGCGGGTGGGACGTCGCGCCGCGGGATGTCTTCGATTGGCAGGCCCGCAGCAACGCTGCGGTGCCTCCGGCCCTCATCCAGGCGATTGCCGAGGTGGTAGGCGTTAAGGCCGACGACTTGATCATCGACCAAGGGGGAGCGCCTGCGCATCAGGCATTCCAGTCCGTAGTCTCATCACCTGCTTTCAGCGCGCTGGCCGAGCGCTGGGCGCGCCTGCGCGGAACCTCAGTTGAGCTGGGGGCGTCGGCACTTGAGGCCAGGCTCGCTGCCTCCGTGTATCGCGGTACTCCGCCGAGTGACGAGCAGATGCTCGCGTCATTGGCCGAGCTGGTCAAAGCTTTGGAGTCGCAGCGTGACGCCGATCGTGACAGAGCCCCGTGGCGTGGTGGGCTTTGAGGTGGTGAGGAATTGTCAAGACCTGTGGATCGGTGTGTCATGAGGCGAGTTGGTCACCTCCTGGTTGGTCGTCGTCTCGTTCGAGCAGAACGCCTTTGTCGAAGCGGGCACCGGCTCGGACGAGGGCGACCAGGTGGGGTGCGTTGACCGCTCGCCAGCGGCGTTGGGCTGACTGGATCAGCTTGAACGCCATGGCGATGCCGGCGGCTCTCGAGCCGGGTCCTTTGGTCACCCGCTGGCGGAGGCGGACGGTGGCGAATGTGGATTCGATGGGGTTGGTGGTGCGCAGGTGGATCCAGTGCTCGCCCGGGTAGTCGTAGAACGCGAGGAGCACGTCGAGGTCGTCGGTGATCTTCGCGGCGGCCTTGGGCCACTTGCCGCCGTACTCCGCCACGAAAGAGGCCGCGGCCCGGGCGGCGTGGTCCTTGCTCTCGGCGTTCCAGATCTCCGCCAGGGCCTTCTTCGCGCCTGGGTGGGCCGACTTCGGCAGTGCGGCAAGGACATTCGCGATCTTGTGGAACCAGCACCGCTGCTCGCGCGTGGCGGGGAAGACGTCCCGGACCGCCTTCCAGAACCCCAGCGCGCCGTCCCCGACCGCGAGCACCGGGGCCCGCATGCCACGCCGTTTGCAGTCGCGCAGCAGGTCCGCCCACGACTCGGATGACTCGCGGAACCCGTCGGCCAGGGCGACCAGCTCCTTCGTGCCGTCGGCGCGGACCCCGATCATCACCAGCAGGCAGATCTTGTCGCTCTCGAGGCGGACCTTGACGTGGATCCCGTCGACCCACAGGTACATAGTCGACCTCGGCCAACGACCGGGCGTTGAAGACTCGGGCCTCGTCCTGCCACTGCGCTGTCAAGCGTGTCACGGTCGCCGGGGACAGGCCTGCCGCGGACCCGAAGAACCCTCCAGGGCGGGGGTGAAGTCCCCGCTGGACAGGCCGTGTAGGTACAGCAGCGGCAGCACTTCAGCGACCTGCGGAGACTTCCGCGCCCACGCCGGCAGGATCGCCGAAGCGAAACGAACCCGTTCTCCCGTCACCGGATCGGTGCGCTTGTCGTTGACTCTGGGTTGTTTGACCGGAACCGCCCCAGCCGCGGTCGCCACCAGGCGCGGGGCGTGGGTGCCGTTACGCACGACCAGCCGGTGGCCATGCTCGTCGACCTCGCCGGCGTGGGCGTCGACATAGGCGGAGACCTCGGCCTGCAACGCCGCCGCCAGCATCCGCCGAGCGCCCTCACGGGCCAGCTCGTCCAACAGGTCACCACCCACCGCCGCCGCAGCGTGCGTGTCGTGGGCATCGTCAACTACGGTGAGCATGAGCGCACCTTCCCGAACCAGCGCGTCAACGCCGGTCCTGATCAGAGCTACTTGGACTTCAGATCTTCCTCGGGGAGGTGCGACTCTTCACGCCCGCCCCGCCGAGGGCCATCCACAGGTTCTGATCATTGCTCGACGAGCTGACCCCGATCCTGCTAGCCGTCTCGGACAACGGCTCCCAGATGATCGCCGGGAACACCCGCAAATTCATGGCCATGGTCGCCATCGCCCAGCACTTCGGGCGCCCCTCAACCCCGACCGATCAAGCCTGGATCGAATCGCTCAACGGCACCACCAAACGGGAATGGCCCCACCTGCTGGCGATCACCGACCCCGCCGTCCTGCGAGCCGAGCTCGCCGTCGTCCAGAACGAGTACAACACCCGACGACTGCACTCCGGCATCGGCTACGTCACCCCCGAGGACGAACACACCGGCCGCGGCCCCGCCATCCGGCAAGCCCGCCGCGACGGCCTCACCCAGGCCGCCCACACCCGGCTTGCCTACCACCGAGCCACCCGCAACAATCAACCCAACCCAGACGACCCCAATGTGGTCTGATCACCCGCCCCCAAGCGGACAAAGACGCTGGAACACCTCAGACACCATCACCGGTGCTTGCGCTATCGCAGACATTGCGAACCAACCCCTTTCCACAACCGAACGGGCCGAGGCTGGTCAAACCCCTAAGCCCGGGCTCCCCGACCAACTCGAAGAGCACTTCATAACGACGACGACAACTGTCGGGATGCAACCAAGATTGCGCGACCACGTACGAGGCACTTTGCACAACTGAAGGTCCTGGTTGGTTTGCTTCAGCGTTCGTGTCCGCTTTGGGGTGGGGATCAGACCACATCGGTACGGTCGTGCAGAGCCTGTAGGAGGGCACGATGAGTACCAGCGAGACACCGCGTAAGCGCTGGCCGAAGACGATCTTGTCGCCGTCGGCGAAGTACGAGATCTGGTTGCGGCTGGTCCGTGACGAGGTCTCGATCGGGCAGGCTGCGTCCGAGGCCGGGGTGGACCGTTCCACGATCATCCGGGTCCGTCAGGTCGCCAAGGACGGGGCGATGGCCGCGTTGGCGGCATCGAAGCCGGGCACCCCAGGAAGGTCGGCCAAGGATGTCGAATTGGCGGACGCGAACGCGGAGATCGCCCGATTGTCCGAAGCAGTGAAAGAGCTGGCCGTGAAACTGACCCTCCTGGAGGGAAAAGGGGGGCGGGGTTGATGCCCACCAGCCCGGTCCCAGCCCGAGTCGACGCGGCGACCAAACAGGCACTGCTGGGGCTGATCGAGCAGGCCACCAGTCAGGGCTGGCCCCTGGTGAAGGCGTGTGCGGTGCTCGGGGTGGACGTGCGCCGAGCCCGACGGTGGACCGGTCGGGCCGACCGCGTGGACGGGTTGGTCGATGCCCGCCCGGGTGGGTCGGTCAACGGCCTCACCCCGGCCGAGCTGGAGGCGATCCTGACGGCGTTCGACCGGTTCGGGGAGAAGGACTTCTCCCACCGCCGGCTGGCCCACCGGGGCTCCTACGAGCACCTGTTCTGGGCCTGCCCAGCCACGGTACGCCGGGTCCTACACGATCATGGCCTGCGGTTTCGTCAGCCGCCACGGCCACCCCGGGGCCAGCGGCGGCCGTTCCCGGACTGGGCCACCTACACCCCGAACTCGATCTGGATCTACGACACCACCCACTTCCCGAAAGCCGGGATGGCGGTGCTGATCATCGAGGACCTGGTCTCTCGCAAGTGGATCACCCACGTCGTCTCCGCCGAGGAAACCCACACCCAGGTCCAGCTCGCGTTCGAGCAGGCCTTGGACGCCGAGGGCCTGCTGCAGCCGGCCCTGGACCGGGCCGACGCGATCGGTCGGTCGCTGCACCTCGACGGTGAGGACGAGCTGACCCCGATCCTGCTAGCCGTCTCGGACAACGGCTCCCAGATGATCGCCGGGAACACCCGCAAATTCATGGCCATGGTCGCCATCGCCCAGCATTTCGGGCGCCCCTCGACCCCGACCGATCAAGCCTGGATCGAATCGCTCAACGGCACCACCAAACGGGAATGGCCCCACCTGCTGGCGATCACCGACCCCGCCGTCCTGCGAGCCGAGCTCGCCGTCGTCCAGAACGAGTACAACACCCGACGACTGCACTCCGGCATCGGCTACGTCACCCCGAGGACGAACACACCGGCCGCGGCCCCGCCATCCGGCAAGCCCGCCGCGACGGCCTCACCCAGGCCGCCCACACCCGGCTTGCCTACCACCGAGCCACCCGCAACAATCAACCCAACCCAGACGACCCCAATGTGGTCTGATCACCCGCCCCCAAGCGGACAAAGACGCTGGAACACCTCACTGGTCGGAGGCATGCAAAGTGGCTCTTCGCCGTTTGGTGTGGGGTCATAGTTGCAGCCCGCCACCGATGAGGAGCATCCGGTAGTTGTCGAGGTTGCGGAAGCCGCGGGCGATGCGTCGGTGGAGTTCGATGAGGCCGTTGACGGCTTCGGTGCCGCCGTTGCTGGCGCCAGCGTCATCGCAGCAGCCAGGTACGATTCACTTGGGCTCAGCATCTAGCTGGGCAACCTTATCCAATGCCCGACCAGTCGACGCTTGCACCTCCCGCTGGCCCAGAGGTGCGGTCAAGACGACGCTCACTTCATGACGGATCGCTTGCGCTGGCTGCAGGCCCTGAGCCTGCTTCATCTTGACGTCGACCTTGACGCGAGACGAGTCCTCAGTGAGGATCACGGCTTTGTCGATCTCATCCTCCGGGCCGGTCTCCACCACGAGGACCAACTCACGATCCGTGGCGCCGAGGCGGTAGCCCACCAAGGCGGCGGATGCATCGCGCGCTCCGGAACAACTGGCAGCCGACATCACCGTGGCCACTGCCACAATCACCAGCCTACGGCGCCAGGCGGCCATTCACGTCAGCCTGTCCGGATGGCGCCGGGAAAGCCATAGTAGGCCTGATAGATGTCTGTGAAGTCGACCTTGCATTTGTCCAAGGTGCCACCGTAATAGTCCGAGCCACCGCCGCCCGCGCCGTCGAGAATGCCCTTGGCGTAGACGTCGCTCCCAGAGACGATATAGACCGGTGCGCCCGGAATCACCTGGCCGATTGCACCAGCCTGTCTTGGTCTTAGAGCGAACGATGTTGCGCCACCAGTGACCCGGGGAGTATTCGTAATTGACCCCAACCACATCGACGGTCCACCCACAGATCTCACCCGGACCGGCGCTACCGTCGGCTTTTCTGGACGCGCCGCCCGTGCAGAACTGGTCGTTTGCCTGTGACGACCGGGACATCATCCCTGCGACTCGTGAGCTCGATGTCGACTCAGAGTTCCCTCGATAGATGCGCCCTGCCGACGTCTTCCCCGAGGACAGGCTAATCAGCGCCATGTCCCCCCGATAGGTCGTCTGACCAGTGAGGTACTGCGTCCCGACCGACGTGCTCCAGTTCTCTCGAGACCCCGACGCGACACTTCCCATGCTCGGCAGTCGTCGCTACGGTCCCGCCACTAGGGATGCAGTGTCCGGCGGTCAGCATCATGTGGGTCGATCCCAATACCACGAGAACGCATCCGTGCAACCGAGACTGAGGCGGGCTCCCCCGTAGAAGCCGCCTGTTGATGTGTCGTTCCAGCGCCCGGCCGCCGGCACGACGGGGACCGGATCGCTGGCAACTTCGACTGCAACCACGTCAGGCCCAAAGGTGGTGACTATCTCTTGCGCGAGGTCCTGCGTGAACTGGTCAACCGTCACGATGACTCGATTGTTGGCAACGTCCACACGGGTCATCCAAACGGGTTCACCAATTCCGTCAGTGGACGAAAACTGGGTCAGGCGGTCTTGCACTCTCATCAGGAACTGACTGTCGTATGTCACGAGGCGCTGCTCGATGCGGCCCGACTTGAGGCCGGCGGTGAGGGCCGGGAGCCCTTTATCAGCCTTCGCATCCATCTCACGCGATTCGGCCGTAGACTTCGAAAGAGCAGCACTTATGGACGTGGCACCTTCTCGCAACGATGTGATGATCGATGCACCGCGCGGTGTCGCAGCGGCCAGGACCACGTGGCCGTTCTCCCTGTCGAACCAGGCGCCACCAAAGTCCTCTGGCGCCACCTGGGCCACGTACTCTGACGCAGCCAGCTCCACATCAGCCTCTGGCGGAACTTGACCGAGGTCCCGGTACTCGCCCGAGTGGACCATGAGACCGCTCCTGTCTCGCACCCACTCACCGGAGGAGGCCGCGAGAGGGGTTGTCACCCCAGTCGTGGCAGTGCAAACAGCACAAAGGCCAACAAAAAGGAGCCCCATGCGGAGTCGACGCATCCGCGACTGTCCGTCATGCAAAGACATCAGGTTGCTCCCTCTCTCCGCGTGAAATGAGTGTACGTCAAGGAGACTCCAACTGTCGACGTCGAGGGGTCGAGCCAAGCCGGCAGTTCGTCGGGGTCGGGCTCTTGGGATGGGTCTCCGACAGGCCACCGGCGTCCGTGGGCGCACCTAGCCCGGAGATTTCATGAGGGCGGGTGTGCCGTGACATGAAAAGTGCCCCTGAGCTGCGAGAATAGCGATTGTCGAAGTCGAAATCGTCGCAGTCGAAGGGCACTTCCCAGGTGAGTAAGCGTAGCGGTCTGTATCCGCATGTTCGAGTCGACACCGCGGATGTGCCTGCGGTCGCGCAGGCCGGTGGGGTGCTGTTGACGCGCACTGCGCGGGTCGCGGGCCTGGACGTGGCGCTGTCGGATGCGCTGTCGTCTTGGCGTAAGCCGCTGGCCAGGCACGACCCCCAAGGTCGTCCTGGATTTGGCGGTGTCGCTGGCGTTGGGTGGGGATGCCTGCTCGACGCCTCGCTGCTGCGGGCCGAGCCGGGGATCTATGGCTTGGTGGCCTCGGACGCCACGATCAGTCGCAGCATCGCCACCCTGGCGGCGGACGTCGGCGCGGTCGAGAAGGCCGTCGCGTCAGCTCGTGCCACAGCGCGGGCCCGGGTGTGGGAACTGGCCGGCAAGCACGCCCCGAACCACGCGATCAGCGCGGCGGACCCGCTGGTCATCGACCTGACGCCACGTTGGTGACGGCGCACTCGGACAAGGAGCACGCCAAGCCGACGTTCAAGAAGGGCTACGGGTTCCACCCCTTGTGCGTGTTCGTCGATCATGGCCAGGGCGGGACCGGGGAACCATTGGCGATGCTGCTGCGGGCCGGGAACGCCGGGTCGAACACCGCTGCCGACCACGAGCTCCTCATCAAGGCTGCCCTGGCAGCCGTGCCTGGGATCAACCCGTCCCGGCCAGGCAAGAAGGTCCTGATCAGGACCGATGGCGGCGGTGAGCGATGATCAGAACCTGTGGATGGCCCTCGGCGGGGCGGGCGTGAAGAGTCGCACCTCCCCGAGGAAGATCTGAAGTCCAAGTAGCTCTGATCAGGACCGGCGTTGACGCGCTGGTTCGGGAAGGTGCGCTCATGCTCACCGTAGTTGACGATGCCCACGACACGCACGCTGCGGCGGCGGTGGGTGGTGACCTGTTGGACGAGCTGGCCCGTGAGGGCGCTCGGCGGATGCTGGCGGCGGCGTTGCAGGCCGAGGTCTCCGCCTATGTCGACGCCCACGCCGGCGAGGTCGACGAGCATGGCCACCGGCTGGTCGTGCGTAACGGCACCCACGCCCCGCGCCTGGTGGCGACCGCGGCTGGGGCGGTTCCGGTCAAACAACCCAGAGTCAACGACAAGCGCACCGATCCGGTGACGGGAGAACGGGTTCGTTTCGCTTCGGCGATCCTGCCGGCGTGGGCGCGGAAGTCTCCGCAGGTCGCTGAAGTGCTGCCGCTGCTGTACCTACACGGCCTGTCCAGCGGGGACTTCACCCCCGCCCTGGAGGGGTTCTTCGGGTCCGCGGCAGGCCTGTCCCCGGCGACCGTGACACGCTTGACAGCGCAGTGGCAGGACGAGGCCCGAGTCTTCAACGCCCGGTCGTTGGCCGAGGTCGACTATGTGTACCTGTGGGTCGACGGGATCCACGTCAAGGTCCGCCTCGAGAGCGACAAGATCTGCCTGCTGGTGATGATCGGTGTCCGGGCCGACGGCACCAAGGAGCTCGTCGCGTTGTCCGACGGGTTCCGCGAGAGCTCGCAGTCGTGGGCGGACCTGCTGCGCGACTGCAAGCGTCGTGGCATGCGGCCCCGGTGCTCGCGGTCGGGGACGGCGCGCTGGGGTTCTGGAAGGCGGTCCGGGACGTCTTCCCCGCCACGCGCGAGCAGCGGTGCTGGTTCCACAAGATCGCGAATGTCCTTGCCGCACTGCCGAAGTCGGCCCACCCAGGCGCGAAGAAGGCCCTGGCGGAGATCTGGAACGCCGAGAGCAAGGACCACGCCGCCCGGGCCGCGGCCTCTTTCGTGGCGGAGTACGGCGGCAAGTGGCCCAAGGCCGCCGCGAAGATCACCGACGACCTCGACGTGCTCCTCGCGTTCTACGACTACCCGGGCGAGCACTGGATCCACCTGCGCACCACCAACCCCATCGAATCCACATTCGCCACCGTCCGCCTCCGCCAGCGGGTGACCAAAGGGACCCGGCTCGAGAGCCGCCGGCATCGCCATGGCGTTCAAGCTGATCCAGTCAGCCCAACGCCGCTGGCGAGCGGTCAACGCACCCCACCTGGTCGCCCTCGTCCGAGCCGGTGCCCGCTTCGACAAAGGCGTTCTGCTCGAACGAGACGACGACCAACCAGGAGGTGACCAACTCGCCTCATGACACACCGATCCACAGGTCTTGACAATTCCTCGGCGGCGGTGGCACCCGGGAACTGCTCGGGTTTGTGCACCGGCGTGGGGTGTCGTACTCGATCGGGTGGACCCTGCCGGCGAACACTGCTGACCTGTACAAGCTGATCCCCGAGGGTGTGTGGCAGAGCGCGTACAACGCCGACGGGGCCGTACGTGAGGGCGCGGACGTGGCCGAGTTCACCGACCTGCTCACGCTGAAGGGGTACCCGCCGGGCATGCGGGTGATCGTGCGCCGGGAACGACCCCACCCCGGTGCGCAGCTACGCTTCGACGACGTCGACGGCTACCGCCTGACCGCGTTCGTCACCAACACGGCCAAGGGCCAACTTGCCGACCTCGAACTTCGCCACCGCCGCCGCGCCCGCTGCGAAGACCGCATCCGCATCGCCAAAGACAGCGGCCTGACCAACCTGCCACTACACGGCTTCAACCAAAACCGCGTCTGGCTGCTCATCGTCCAGATCGCCAACGATCTCCCTCGCGTGGATGGGGATGCTCGCCCTGACCGGCCACGACGCCCGACGGTGGGAGCCCAAAACCCTGCGCCACCGCCTGTTCACCATCGCCGCGACACTCGTGCGCACCGCACGACAGCGACTCCTGCACGTGAAGAACACCGCCCCGTGGGCGGCCCTGTTCACCGACGCATGGACCAACCTGACCGCGCTGTCACCGCCCTGACCAGCGCACCGAAACGCCCCTACCACCCCAGGCCGCCCTCTCGTTCGTGGAAGACGACGCCCACCGGCAGCGACATCCCGGCCACTCGTCGTACCCACCTGCCAAAATCACGTCACACAAACGGCAACGGCGCCGGTCACACCGACGCCGCCACCCGATGAAACATTCGGGCCAGATGCCGCCCGAGTTGCACGATCGCGCCCTGGATACTTTGCCCGATAGCATTCATCGGGCGAGGTCGGGTCTCTCGAACTGATCCGAGACCGTCGCTGATCAACAGGGACGGCGCGAGGAGCGCTGTTCGAAGGCGTCGGGTTGGATGTATCCCCGTGACGCCCGTCCACGTAGTTGGTGACCACGCGATGCTACGGCGGGATAGTGCCGCGATATCGAGCAACTGCGCGCGAGCCGACAGGCCGAGGGTGTTGCTGGTCGGTACTCGGATCCGGGCAGCCTTAGTGGTGTACCGGACCGCCTCTCGCGTGACATGCCCCCAACTTCGACCACAGCAACTGTCGGGCGACAACGGCAAGCGTCGGGCGCACCGCGCGCAGGCAGAGCACCCCAACGAAGGCCGCTCCAAGGAGGATGAAGCTCGCGGCCTCGCGATTGTTCATGCGCGTGGTCCAATCGCGTTGCCCAGAGACTGGATCTGATCGGACGTGAGCCCGTGTGAGAACTTGCGGGCGGACCATGCCGATAGCCCGGGCAGTGGTGAGGTGCCTGGGTGTCCATGAGCGACCTCGGTCCAGAGCCAGAGCACTGCGTTGGCACGGCTCCCGGCATGAGTGCCGGCTCGGTTGATGCGAGTCCAGCGCGTGAACCAGCGGGTCGTTCGAGCCAGGCGACGGACACGGACTTCGAGCTCTCGGTAGTCGACCTCCGTGTCACGGCTCGCAGCGACGAGGGCGGCAACGACATCGGCGGTCGATGCGGTCATCGATGCGGAGCAAGCTCGGGCGGTACGTTCGCCAAGCTCTGGCGGTAGGCCGAGCTCGTGCGCCGCCTGGGCCCACGATCGAACGTGCCTGTGGGTTCGAGCGAGGCAGAGGGACGCGAAGAGGCCGACAGTCGCGGGACGAGAGTCGAATAGCCACGAGAGGTGGTCGTCGACGAGACGCGCGGGGAGGTGAGCGGTGGTGACTGGGCGAGGAGATGGGACAGGCGACGCCGCGGGGCGTGTGTGGCCATGACGAGTCGCGTGAGGGTCGGTGTCATGCGCGTGTGGTCGGCCAGCCATCCGAGTCGGCCCACGGGGACGTCGGGGAAGTGGCGGAGCCAGTAGCCGAATCGGGCCGAG
The DNA here is from genome assembly GCA_016702415.1 of Nostocoides sp. Classification (GTDB taxonomy): domain Bacteria; phylum Actinomycetota; class Actinomycetes; order Actinomycetales; family Dermatophilaceae; genus Nostocoides_A. Next base: position 465,327 of record JADJEA010000001.1, on the reverse strand, counting down.
GCGGTGTCGAGGTCCTCGGCGGCAAGGATGTGGTCGGCGGCGGTAAGTGCGCGCGAGCGGAGAACGGGGTCCTGGGGTGGGCGGATGCTCCAGCGCCGAACACCAGGCGTCCCAGCATCTGGTTTGCTTCAGCGTTCGTGTCCGCTTTGGGGGTGGGGATCAGACCACATCGGTACGGTCGTGCAGAGCCTGTAGGAGGGCACGATGAGTACCAGCGAGACACCGCGTAAGCGCCGGCCGAAGACGATCTTGTCGCCGTCGGCGAAGTACGAGATCTGGTTGCGGCTGGTCCGTGACGAGGTCTCGATCGGGCAGGCTGCGTCCGAGGCCGGGGTGGACCGTTCCACGATCATCCGGGTCCGTCAGGTCGCCAAGGACGGGGCGATGGCCGCGTTGGCGGCATCGAAGCCGGGCACCCCAGGAAGGTCGGCCAAGGATGTCGAATTGGCGGACGCGAACGCGGAGATCGCCCGATTGTCCGAAGCAGTGAAAGAGCTGGCCGTGAAACTGACCCTCCTGGAGGGAAAAGGGGCGGGGTTGATGCCCACCAGCCCGGTCCCAGCCCGAGTCGACGCGGCGACCAAACAGGCACTGCTGGGGCTGATCGAGCAGGCCACCAGTCAGGGCTGGCCCCTGGTGAAGGCGTGTGCGGTGCTCGGGGTGGACGTGCGCCGAGCCCGACGGTGGACCGGTCGGGCCGACCGCGTGGACGGGTTGGTCGATGCCCGCCCGGGTGGGTCGGTCAACGGCCTCACCCCGGCCGAGCTGGAGGCGATCCTGACGGCGTTCGACCGGTTCGGGGAGAAGGACTTCTCCCACCGCCGGCTGGCCCACCGGGCTCCTACGAGCACCTGTTCTGGGCCTGCCCAGCCACGGTACGCCGGGTCCTACACGATCATGGCCTGCGGTTTCGTCAGCCGCCACGGCCACCCCGGGGCCAGCGGCGGCCGTTCCCGGACTGGGCACCTACACCCCGAACTCGATCTGGATCTACGACACCACCCACTTCCCGAAAGCCGGGATGGCGGTGCTGATCATCGAGGACCTGGTCTCTCGCAAGTGGATCACCCACGTCGTCTCCGCCGAGGAAACCCACACCCAGGTCCAGCTCGCGTTCGAGCAGGCCTTGGACGCCGAGGGGCCTGCTGCAGCCGGCCCTGGACCGGGCCGACGCGATCGGTCGGTCGCTGCACCTCGACGGTGAGGACGAGCTGACCCCGATCCTGCTAGCCGTCTCCGGACAACGGCTCCCCAGATGATCGCCGGGAACACCCGCAAATTCATGGCCATGGTCGCCATCGCCCAGCATTTCGGGCGCCCTCGACCCCGACCGATCAAGCCTGGATCGAATCGCTCAACGGCACCACCAAACGGGGAATGGCCCCACCTGCTGGCGATCACCGACCCCGCCGTCCTGCGAGCCGAGCTCGCCGTCGTCCAGAACGAGTACAACACCCGACGACTGCACTCCGGCATCGGCTACGTCACCCCGAGGACGAACACACCGGCCGCGGCCCTGCCATCCGGCAAGCCCGCCGCGACGGCCTCACCCAGGCCGCCCACACCCGGCTTGTTACCACCGAGCCACCCGCAACAATCAACCCAACCCAGACGACCCCAATGTGGTCTGATCACCCGCCCCCAAGCGGACAAAGACGCTGGAACACCTCAGAAGAGGGGGTCGGAGCGGCCGGCGAGGGTGAGGTGGTGCGCGAGGTAGCTCTTGGTTTCGGTGTCGCTCATCGCGGTGAGGGTGTAGCGCAGCGCGATGCGCTGGTCCAGGGCGGCGAAGGTGCCCAGCTTGATCCGGCGGCGCAGGGTGGGCTGGCCGATGAGTAGGCACGCGAACGGTGAGTGGGAGTCCATGTCGGCGTTGGTGAGCAGCCGGAGCTCTTCGAGTTGTTCGCCGGTGAGCAGGTGCGCCTCGTCCAGGACGAGCACGACGGTGCGGCCGCGTTCGTGTTCCTCGGCGGCGAGCAGCTCGGCGGTCTGTGGGATCAGGCGGCCTTGTGGAAGCGGGGGACGCCGCCGAGGGCGGTGACGATCCCGCCGTAGAGGCCGCGGCCGCCGACGGCGGGGTTGCCCAGGTAGATGGTGGTGTGCCGGGATGTGTCGATGCCGGCCAGGGCGGCGCGCACGGCGACGGTCTTGCCGGCGCCGACCTCGCCGGTGACCACGCCGAGGGCGCGTTCGTTGATGCACCAGCCGATCCGGGCGACGGCCTCGGCGTGGAGGTGTGCCGGTGCAGCATGCCGGGCGCGAGGGCCTTGCCGAACGGGGTGCGTGTGAAACCGTAGTGGGCCTGCAGGCGGTCAAGTGTCATGAGAGCTCCTGACGGTGGTGCGCGTCGTGGACGTCGTGGGTGGTGGGGTCGAGCAGGTCGAGTAGGTCGGTTTGTCCGGGCAGCACGTGCGCGGCCTCGGCACTGACGGCAGCCGCAGCGGGCTGGGGCCGGGTGGCGGGCTCGTGCTGGGGTTCGGTGAGCGCGGCGTAGTTCACCCGCTCGGCAAGGATTTGAGTGTGCCGGTCGCGGACCAGGGCCAGGTAGTCGATCCCGGTGACCGGCGCGGGGGGCTGCTCGGCGGGTTTGGCGTTGGGGTGCACGTGTCGGCCGATGACGTGCGCGATGGCGGTGCCGACCTCGCGGCCGGCGTAGCGGACGGTGATGTCGGTCAGGTCGAACGGGTCGAAGACGAGCTCCACGCGGCGGCCGACCAGGACCGGGTCGACCTCGTAGGTGTTGCCGTGCAGCGAGACGGTCGCGGTCTTGGTCACGGCGCGGTGCTCGGACCAGCGGAACGCCTCGCGCAGCTGGGCCGGGGACGGTGTCGCCGGCGCCCCGCCGGCGAGGAACCGCGCCAGCGGCGCCTGCCCGGTTTCGGAGTGGACGCGTTGGTGGTAGACGGTTTCGACCCATGCAGTGAACAGCTCGTTCACGGTGGCCAGGTCGGTGATCCGCTCTGTGGCGCCGGGCGCGGTCAGCTCGAGCAGGAACTGCTCGCGCACGGTGCGGAAGAACCGCTCGATCTTCCCGCGCCCGGCCGGCTGGCCGGGTCGGGAGTGGGTCAGCCGGATGCCGAGCACCGCGAGGGCGCGCAGCAGCTGCCGGGAGACCATCGCTGCGCCGTTGTCGAGATAACAGACCTGCGGGATGCCGCGGGCGGCAAGCGCGGCGCGCAGCGCCCCGGCGAGGGCGAGCAGGTCCTCGCTGTGGCCCCACCGGTAGCCGACCAGGGCGCGGGAGTGGTCGTCGATGAACGCCATCAGGTACGTCTTGCGTCCGCCGATGACCGGCCCGTGCAGCGCGTCCCCGGTCCACCGCTCGTTCGGCGCGGCGGCCTCGAACCGGCCAAACGCCGACGGGGCGGTCCCGTCCGGGCGCGTGTTCAGCTCGAGCCGGGCGAAGTGGCGCTGCAACGTGCGCGGCGAGGGCACCACCGCGGTGCCGTGCTCGGTCAGGATCGCCGCGACCTGCGCCGCGGTGCGGGACGGGACCTCACGCTTGAGCGCCGCGGCGAGCTCGAGCACCTGGCCCGGGGTGCGCGGCTCGACGTGCCGCGCCGACGGCAGCAACGCGTCGAACCCGCCGGTGCGCCACGCCTTGATCCACCGGTCCACGCTCGAGCGCGACACCGTCACCCGCTCACCACTCGGGCCGGTGTGCTCCTCGGCGACGAGGCGGCGCACCAAGGCGCCGCGCTGCCGGGTGGTCAACGCGCCGTCGGCGGCCTGCCGGATCAGCGCGTACCGGAACAGCGCGACGTCCCGCGCCCGTTGGGCCCGGCGCGCCGCATCATCCCCCGGTCTGTGTCGCTCACTCATCCCTGCTCTTCCCTTCGTCCGAATTCCGTTCGGTCGCCAAGGGTGCCCGTCCCGGCAGGGCCGGCGGCAGGGTCAACTCGTGTTGCTCACCACCGGTCCCGGGCCGGCGGGGCGAGCAGCCGCCCGCCGGTGGCCCGGCCGGCCAGCTCCCACGCCGGGGTCGGCGACAGCCTGAGCACCGCCGCGGCCGCGGCGCGACCGATCGCCTCCAGCGCGTCCGCGACGATCGAGGCGCGCGGGATCACCGGCCCAGCGAGCGGGTCCAGCGCCAGCAGCAACCGGGTGAAGTGCGCGCGGACCTGCTCGGCCCGGGCGGCGAAGCGGCGCAGCCAGCCCCGCACCGTCGTCGCCGGCAGGTCCAGCACGGCTGCGATGCTGCGGTGTCCGGCGCCGGCGGCCTTGGCCTCGAGCGCGGCGCCGATCACCGAGACCGCGTCCGCGCGCCGCCACAACCACCGCTGCGCCAGCAGCACGTGCGTGCCACGACATGCGCCACAGCGTGCCCGGCGCGGACGATGGCGGATCGTCCCGTCGGGCCCTCGCGAAGACCGTGAGCGAGCGTGCCCCCACGGGGCCAGCACGCCCTGGCACGACGGGCAGGAAAGCTCCCCCGAGACCAGTGCGCGTTCGACCTCGGCCCGGTCGGTACCTACCATCACCATGGGTGCCCTCCAAGCACCAAGTGACGGCCCTCCTGCTCGCCAAGCTAGGGAGGGCCGTCGCGCGTCCTCAGCGCATCATCACGCTCTTGACGCCAACCGTAGAGGCCCAACCCATCACGACCCCCGAGGCGACATCCTCAGCGTGCACGTCGTCACCCCAAAGCCCCATCCCCAACACAGGTGTCGCTCAACACTCAGGCGCCTCGACGGTGTAGCCAAGCTCCTGTAGAACGCGAACAGCCTCGCTGGGGCAGTCGCGCACGGCGGCCCCGGTCTGGTTGCGGCGCCATTCCACGCGGTTCTGGCGCAGGACCTGGTGCCAAGTAGGCCCAGGGGAAGCCCCGAACTCCTGCTCGACGAGCTGCAGCACGTCTTCCAGCGTTGGCCGGAAGCGATGGCCGCCGGTCGGGAAGTGGATCTTGGACATACGGGCGGCCTCGAGCTCGGAGCCCGGCTCCACTTGGCGCCGTGGGGCTCCCGAGAGTGCCGCAAGGGTCATCACCCGCGTGACCTGATCACGGTGCGCGTGAACGTGGAGATGTCCCGCAGGCAGGCCATCACCTTGGCGGTGGACGTATTCAAACCGGAAGAGGGGTCCCCTTGGGACGACTACCTGCGTACACAGCCACCTTCGAGCTGAGTATCTTGAGGTAGATCCCTGCCCCGTCCAGTTCGCAGCGGTAGTTGACTTCGAGGGTAAGCGTCGCGCCGCTACCTACTGGGATCACGACCCCATGGGTGTCATCTGAAACCACAAACCGGGAGCCACGGCGAGTGGCCCTGAATGGGACGGTTTGACCGACGAACGCCGAGACAGCATCTGAGATGCTCTGCGCGAATCGCTGTGTCTGATCGAGCAATGATCAGAACCTGTGGATGGCCCTCGGCGGGGCGGGCGTGAAGAGTCGCACCTCCCCGAGGAAGATCTGAAGTCCAAGTAGCTCTGATCAGGACCGGCGTTGACGCGCTGGTTCGGGAAGGTGCGCTCATGCTCACCGTAGTTGACGATGCCCACGACACGCACGCTGCGGCGGCGGTGGGTGGTGACCTGTTGGACGAGCTGGCCCGTGAGGGCGCTCGGCGGATGCTGGCGGCGGCGTTGCAGGCCGAGGTCTCCGCCTATGTCGACGCCCACGCCGGCGAGGTCGACGAGCATGGCCACCGGCTGGTCGTGCGTAACGGCACCCACGCCCCGCGCCTGGTGGCGACCGCGGCTGGGGCGGTTCCGGTCAAACAACCCAGAGTCAACGACAAGCGCACCGATCCGGTGACGGGAGAACGGGTTCGTTTCGCTTCGGCGATGCTGCCGGCGTGGGCGGGAAGTCTCCGCAGGTCGCTGAAGTGCTGCCGCTGCTGTACCTACACGGCCTGTCCAGCGGGGACTTCACCCCGCCCTGGAGGGGGTTCTTCGGGTCCGCGGCAGGCCTGTCCCCGGCGACCGTGACACGCTTGACAGCGCAGTGGCAGGACGAGGCCCGAGTCTTCAACGCCCGGTCGTTGGCCGAGGTCGACTATGTGTACCTGTGGGTCGACGGGATCCACGTCAAGGTCCGCCTCGAGAGCGACAAGATCTGCCTGCTGGTGATGATCGGGGTCCGCGCCGACGGCACGAAGGAGCTGGTCGCCCTGGCCGACGGGTTCCGCGAGTCATCCGAGTCGTGGGCGGACCTGCTGCGCGACTGCAAACGGCGTGGCATGCGGGCCCCGGTGCTCGCGGTCGGGGACGGCGCGCTGGGGTTCTGGAAGGCGGTCCGGGACGTCTTCCCCGCCACGCGCGAGCAGCGGTGCTGGTTCCACAAGATCGCGAATGTCCTTGCCGCACTGCCGAAGTCGGCCCACCCAGGCGCGAAGAAGGCCCTGGCGGAGATCTGGAACGCCGAGAGCAAGGACCACGCCGCCCGGGCCGCGGCCTCTTTCGTGGCGGAGTACGGCGGCAAGTGGCCCAAGGCCGCCGCGAAGATCACCGACGACCTCGACGTGCTCCTCGCGTTCTACGACTACCCGGGCGAGCACTGGATCCACCTGCGCACCACCAACCCCATCGAATCCACATTCGCCACCGTCCGCCTCCGCCAGCGGGTGACCAAAGGACCCGGCTCGAGAGCCGCCGGCATCGCCATGGCGTTCAAGCTGATCCAGTCAGCCCAACGCCGCTGGCGAGCGGTCAACGCACCCCACCTGGTCGCCCTCGTCCGAGCCGGTGCCCGCTTCGACAAAGGCGTTCTGCTCGAACGAGACGACGACCAACCAGGAGGTGACCAACTCGCCTCATGACACACCGATCCACAGGTCTTGACAATTCCTCTGTCTGATCCTCGAGTGTGCTCACTCGCTCTGCAGCCACCTCAGGTCCCGGATCCGGCGCAGCACCTGATACAGGTCGGCATCCAGCGCGTCGGCAGCGGCCAGGTCCTCGGCGAGCTCCTCAGGGATGCCGAGCTGGCGGTGAAGTCTCTGGAGCTCGTCTTCGAGCTCCTGCGGCGTCATCGACTCGGTCGTAGCGGATCCCATCGCGCACCTCCGTGTGGAGCAATGATCAGAACCTGTGGATGGCCCTCGGCGGGGCGGGCGTGAAGAGTCGCACCTCCCCGAGGAAGATCTGAAGTCCAAGTAGCTCTGATCAGGACCGGCGTTGACGCGCTGGTTCGGGAAGGTGCGCTCATGCTCACCGTAGTTGACGATGCCCACGACACGCACGCTGCGGCGGCGGTGGGTGGTGACCTGTTGGACGAGCTGGCCCGTGAGGGCGCTCGGCGGATGCTGGCGGCGGCGTTGCAGGCCGAGGTCTCCGCCTATGTCGACGCCCACGCCGGCGAGGTCGACGAGCATGGCCACCGGCTGGTCGTGCGTAACGGCACCCACGCCCCGCGCCTGGTGGCGACCGCGGCTGGGGCGGTTCCGGTCAAACAACCCAGAGTCAACGACAAGCGCACCGATCCGGTGACGGGAGAACGGGTTCGTTTCGCTTCGGCGATCCTGCCGGCGTGGGCGCGGAAGTCTCCGCAGGTCGCTGAAGTGCTGCCGCTGCTGTACCTACACGGCCTGTCCAGCGGGGACTTCACCCCCGCCCTGGAGGGGTTCTTCGGGTCCGCGGCAGGCCTGTCCCCGGCGACCGTGACACGCTTGACAGCGCAGTGGCAGGACGAGGCCCGAGTCTTCAACGCCCGGTCGTTGGCCGAGGTCGACTATGTGTACCTGTGGGTCGACGGGATCCACGTCAAGGTCCGCCTCGAGAGCGACAAGATCTGCCTGCTGGTGATGATCGGGGTCCGCGCCGACGGCACGAAGGAGCTGGTCGCCCTGGCCGACGGGTTCCGCGAGTCATCCGAGTCGTGGGCGGACCTGCTGCGCGACTGCAAACGGCGTGGCATGCGGGCCCCGGTGCTCGCGGTCGGGGACGGCGCGCTGGGGTTCTGGAAGGCGGTCCGGGACGTCTTCCCCGCCACGCGCGAGCAGCGGTGCTGGTTCCACAAGATCGCGAATGTCCTTGCCGCACTGCCGAAGTCGGCCCACCCAGGCGCGAAGAAGGCCCTGGCGGAGATCTGGAACGCCGAGAGCAAGGACCACGCCGCCCGGGCCGCGGCCTCTTTCGTGGCGGAGTACGGCGGCAAGTGGCCCAAGGCCGCCGCGAAGATCACCGACGACCTCGACGTGCTCCTCGCGTTCTACGACTACCCGGGCGAGCACTGGATCCACCTGCGCACCACCAACCCCATCGAATCCACATTCGCCACCGTCCGCCTCCGCCAGCGGGTGACCAAAGGACCCGGCTCGAGAGCCGCCGGCATCGCCATGGCGTTCAAGCTGATCCAGTCAGCCCAACGCCGCTGGCGAGCGGTCAACGCACCCACCTGGTCGCCCTCGTCCGAGCCGGTGCCCGCTTCGACAAAGGCGTTCTGCTCGAACGAGACGACGACCAACCAGGAGGTGACCAACTCGCCTCATGACACACCGATCCACAGGTCTTGACAATTCCTCCTCCGTGTGGCTGCTTACTCACTATGACATAGACGGTACGGGTCACGACTGACAACGCTGAGGCCCATGTTCAGGCCATCGTCTCTCGGCGGAACTCGTCGTAAGTGCCGGCGAGGTAGCGGACGAGGGAGACCTGGAAGTCGGGGTTGGAGAAGAACAGGTCGAAGAGCACGCCGTTCTTGTCGTGCCGGTCGATCAGCAGGTCCTTGACCTTCTGCTCTAGGACCATCTCGAACTGGCTGCGGTCGTTGTTGAGGGCGACCTCGCGCATCTCGTCGTCCTCCTTGACCACAACCCACTGCTGGTCCACCCAGACCTTGTCGGCCTCGCCGAGGTCGGCTCCGTACTTGTCGTTCATCGCCGAGATCAGTGCGGACAGCTTGTCGAGCACCGGCTCGACCGTCGCACCCTTGCCCTCACCCGGGAGTGCCACGCCGGGCTCGTCCGAGCCGGCGAGCTCGACCGCTGCCTCCGAAGTGACCGCGATCCGCAGGTGGGTCAGCTGCACCGACTTGGAGATCTGCGGCATCGGACTGTTCTCACCCGGCGGGAGTTCCAGCAACAGGAGCCGCCCGTAGAGGAACAGCCGCTCCCAGTCGGTGTCCGCCCACGGCATCACCTGAGCGACGAACGCGTATGCCCGGCAGAAGTGCTCCAGCGTCCGCCGGAACTCGTCAGCCTTCTCCTCCTCCAACGCCACGAACCGCCCGACGGCTGGCTCGAGATTGCCGTACAGCACCGACTGCTGCCCCGGGTCCTGCGACAACAGCGCCGCGACGGCCGCCTCCATCTCGGGCATCGACAGCACCCCGGCCGCCATGAGGTCGTGCTCCATCGTGGCCAGAACGTTGGGCTCGGTCGGAGTCGAGAACGACTCCTCGTAGAACGGCTCGAACGATGCCTTGATCTCCTCGGCCGTGTTGGCGAAGTCCAGGACGAACGTGTCCTCCTTCCCCGGGTGGGTCCGGTTCAGCCGCGACAGCGTCTGCACGGCCGCGACCCCGGACAGCTTCTTGTCGACATACATCGTGTGCAGCAGCGGCTCGTCGAACCCGGTCTGGTACTTCTCGGCCACCACGAGCACCTGGTACTCCGGCCCGTGGAACCTCTTCGGCAGCTGCCCTTCGGAGAACCCGTTGATGCTCGCCTCCGTCACCGGCGGCGCCTCCGGCGCATCCGGATCCACCAGCGACCCGGAGAACGCCACCAGCGTCCGCAAGGGCCGCTCCCCCCGGTCGTACCCCTTCTTCGCGATGTATGCCGTCAACGCCGCCTGCGTGCGCACCGCGTGCAGGCGGGACCGGGTCACAACCATCGCTTTGGCCTGCCCGTCGATCTTGCCCGCGGTCTTCTGCCGGAAGTGTTCGATGATCACCTCCGCCTTGGCATCCAGTGCATAAGGGTGCAGCGACGCGAACCGGGCCAGGGCGGCGCGACCCTTGCTCGTCTCCATCTCCGGGTCATTGCGCGGGTGAGCATTGGCGAGCTTGTAGTACACGGCATACGTCGTGTAGTTCGCGAGCACATCGAGGATGAAGCCCTCCGCGATGGCCTGCCGCATCGAATAGGTGTGGAACGGCCGCTTGAGCCCATCCGCGCCGACCTGCCCGAACGTGTCGAGCGTCTTCGGTTTCGGCGTGGCCGTGAACGCGAAGAACGACAGGTTCTTGTGCTTGCCCCGGTGGCGCGCACTGTCCAACAGGGCCTCGTCAGAGGCGTCAACTGCTTCTTCGTATGCCGTGTGCTCGGCTTCCTCGGCCGCCTCCAGCGCCGCCTCGCCCCCCGACCCGAGCACCTTCTTCAGCTTGGCGACCGAGTCGCCGCTCGAGGAGGAGTGGGCTTCATCGACGATGACGGCGAACCGGCGACCAACGACACCCATCGCGTCGCCCTCGGCTGCGGCTTTGGCAGCCAAGTCAGCGACGACCGGGAACTTCTGCAGGGTCGTGATGATGACCCGAGCCGCGTGCCCCTCCAGTGCCTCCTTGAGCTGCGCCGAGTTCTCATCGATCCGCACGATCGTCCCAGGCGTGTGCTCCAGCCCGGCCACAGTGTCCTGCAGCTGCCGGTCCAGGACTTTGCGGTCGGTGATGACGACGACCTTGTCGAAGATCGGAGCATCATCCGGCCCGTGCAGCCGCGACAGCGCGTGCGCCGTCCACGCGATCGTGTTCGACTTCCCCGACCCCGCCGAGTGCTGCACCAACCGGTCCTCGCCCGCGCCGTCGCGGTAGGTCGCCTCCAGGATCGAGCGCACCGCGTGCCACTGGTGGAACCGGGGGAACAGCACCCGATCGCCCTCCAAATGGATGAACGACCCGAGCAGATCCAGCCACGCATCGCGCTGCCAAACCTGCTCCCACAGGTATGCCGTCTGATAGCCGCCCTTGGTCGGCGGGTTGCCGGCAGTCCCCGTGTTGCCGGCCCCGCCACTGCCCTGGTCGAACGGCAGGAACACCGTCGCCTCCCGGGCCAGCCGGGTCGTCATCGCCACCCGGTGCGGATCGACCGCAAAGTGCACCAACGTCCGCGCTCGGAAGATCAGGTCGCTCGGGTTGCGATCGCTACGGTACTGCGCCATCGCGTGCTCGACGCTCTGGTGCGTGAGCGGGTTCTTCAATTCGGCTGTCGCGATTGGGATTCCGTTGACCACCAGCGTCATGTCGAGCGAGTCCGAGGGGTTGGACTCCGAGTGGTGCAGCTGGCGCACCACCCCGAGTCGGTTGGCCTCATACCGCTGGGTCTGCTCGGCGTTTAGGCCGCTCGCCGGCTTGAAGAAGCACAGCCGCACACTCACGCCCGAGTCCTTGACCGGCGATCGCAGCACGCTGATCGTCCCCCGATGGTCGAGCGCGGCCACGACGACCTTGAGGAACTTCTCCCGCGCCGTCGCCTCGCCGCCGTGGCGCGTCACGAGCTGTTGCCACGCCTTGGGCTGCGACGCCTGGACGAAAGAAATCACCTCGTCACCGAAGAGCCCAGTCTTTCGGTCGTATGCCGTGGGGTCGAGCTTGCGCCAGCCGTCACCGAGCAGGTGCGCCTCGATGTTCGCCTCGAACGCCGACTCGTGGGTGATCGTCATCGGTGGGAGTCCTCGTCATCGCTGTGATATGCCATCGGGGCCTCCATGACCTCAAAGAGTTTGGGTGCATACCAGTATTCGCGGCCGCTGCGGCCTTTCACCTGGAGCTTCTCCAACCAGCCGCGCTCGACGGCGCTCCGGATAAGGCTGCGCGCTCCCTGATTCGTCAGTCCCAGCTGAGTCTCGACAGACTTCACCGTCACGAAGGGGTTCTCGACGATGACCCCCACGAGGCGGGGGAGGCTGGAGCGGGCCTGGATCGCCTCCTCGAAATAGCTCTCGCGCACCTCGATCAGTCGCCGCGCACGGTGCACGGCGTCGGTGGCCTGCTCCGAGACGGCACGGAGGAAGAAGGTGAACCAGGTGTCGATGTCTCCGGACTCGCGGACCCCTTGGAGTCCTTGGTAATACTCGGCACGGTGGGTCTCGAAGTAGCTCGACACATACAGGAGGGGGTGGGTGAGTCGCCGGCGCAGCATGAGCTGAAGGTTGATGAGGAGACGACCGATCCGCCCGTTGCCGTCGAGGAACGGGTGGATCGTCTCGAACTGATAGTGCATCAGGGCGGCTTGAATGAGGGCGGGATAGTTGCGGCCGTCGTCGTTGACGAACCGCTCCCAATCGCTCAGCAGGGATGGCAGGTGCTCGGGTAGAGGTGGAACGAATGCGGCCGTGGATGGGGTGGCCCCGGCGCCACCGATCCACACGGGTGTCGACCGGAACTCGCCAGGACGCCGTTGCTCACCGCGCACGTCGGTGAGCAATGACCTGTGGACTTCCAGGATGAGCCGCTGCGTGAGCGGAAGGTCGTGGCTGCGGGTGTGGGCGAGACGCGTTGCTTCGAGGTAGCGCTGCACCTCGAGCACGTCGTTCGTGGGTGGGCGGTCGTCCAACTCGGCTTGGTAGACCTCCGACAGTGAGGCTTGGGTTCCTTCGATGCGGGTGCTCGCGAGGGCCTCGCGGCGAAGATACGGCCCGATGAGCAGACTTGGATCGGTGATGAGAGTGCCCAGCCCGTGCAAGTGACCAAGGGAGGCATCGGCCTCTGACAGGACAGAGACGACCGCGGACGAGAGCTGGAGGTCGCGGGGGATGGGGTTGGGCAGGTAGTAGTCGAAGGCGAATCTGTTGTGGGGCTCGCGGGTGGCTCGCCCGAACGGGCTGTCGGCAAAGTCCCCGGCGCGCATGCGGTCAACCTACAACCAAAACTGCTATTTGGTTGGATCCTGGTGCGAGGGATGCAACCGGACTTGGAACTAAAGCTCTAGATCCAAGCAAGAGAGAAGTTTGGTTGGAGGCTGGTCGCCAGCCTCCAACCGTGCTTGGACCCTGGGTGACGGTAGCGCGAGGCGGGCTCGTCCTCACCCCGGTATGCCGCTACCCGCAGTCGTCACATCGAGTTCACCGGTCACTGCAGCCGTAATCAACGCCTGCTTGTACTCAGCGAGAAGAACGGTGCTCGTCTCGATGGTTGAAGAGGCGGCGTTGGCATCGTCAGTGAGTCTTCTGAGAGCTACAACGATCTTCAGGTGCTCGGCCCAAGGTGGCGCAGGTATCCGCAAACTCCTCACTACGTCCTGGCTGATGTTCGGTTGGCCCCCTCCGGACGCCAGTGCCATGATCTCGGGGCGATGCGCTACGAACCAATGAAAGGCGTACTCCGGATGTACGACTCCACGTGACATCAGAGCGCAGCATGCTTGGTTCACTGTTGCGTCGACAGCCAGGACACCGACACGCCCGACAGTAGCCCCATACATTGCGACGAGGAGAGTGCCGGCGGGATAAATCGGAAGTGCCGAATGGTCTGCGATCGCTCGGGTTGTCACGGACCTTGGGGGCACCACCTCAGAACGATCCCTCAGATCAGAAGTTGTAGCCCACGGAATGCCACCGTCGTAGTACTCCAATTTGTCCGATCGTGGAGTGGTGCCGCTGCCTGTGGTGAACGCTTGTCCCACCCGCCAGAGACGGAAGCACACCCCAACCCTAGGCATCCATGGCACGCCCGACGCGCGCGTCTCAACTACTAAGCCCTGAGTCGTGAGAACGCGCGCCCGCTCCAAGAATAGTTCACTGCGCCGTTGAGCCTGCTGGCGGCGAGCTGCGATGATTTGGTCGATGCGGGCGACGCGGTCGTCGAGGAACTCCGCGATCCGCCGCTGCACCTCTAATGGCAGGAGTGGAACCCTCAGGTCGCGAACAGCAGAGTCGCTGACGAATGGCAGCGTCCCGCCTTCCGACAACTGGGCCATATCGACAGATCGCAGCCACCAGTACGCGAATCCACGGTCCACGCCGGTCGGCACGACGGCCATCATGTTGTTGTCGATTAGTAGCGCCGTGCGCGTGCGTCCTCGAGCGTTACCAAGGAGGGCTGCTCCCACCTTTGGAAAAATGATCGAGTCGGCTGGGACTGTTCGTGCGCCCAGGGCAACGGCCTGCTCGCGGCTGACCCAGTTCACCGCTGTCTTGACCCCGAAGGAGTTCGCCTTCAGCGCTAGGTCTGAGACCTTGACGAACGGGAGGTCGCCACTGGTCGCCCCCTGTTCGGATGGTGGGAACCCAGAGCCGCTAATGGTGCGGGCGACTCGGCCAAGCCGTGTGGTTTTCACAGACCTAGCCTGCTCATCCAGGTCTGGATCTGGCCTTCGAGGTCCTTAATCTCCTTGGCGATCTCCTCAACCGGCCGAGGAGGTGTGTAGACGTAGAACTGACGGGTGAAGGGGATCTCGAAGCCAACCTTCGTCTTCGCGTGGTCAATCCAGGCGTCGGGAACGTAGGGGCGAATCTCGTTCTCCAAGTGCGCTTCTGCGGTCTCGACCAGTGCCTGGTCGCGCTCCTGCTCGCCAAGAGCAAGCCACCCGGCCGGTAGCGGAACGTTCTCCTGGTCGCGCAGGTCCGGGTCCGGCTCGACCTTCCCGCCGCGGCCCGTGACGGCCGGCGCCTCGGGATCAGCAATGGCACAAGCCTTCGCGAACACCTTCTTCTGAGCCAGTGTCAAACCGGCAACCTCAGACAGCAGCGCCTTCTCGGTCTCGAAGCGCTGACCGACCAAGGCGGCATGCGCGGCATACGGCTCATTGGCCACTGCCTCGGGGGTGACCTCCCAGCGGCGGCGCATCGGGCGCTCGACGGTGATCCGCTGGAAGCCGAAGGTCTCGTTTGTGAGCACCTTCACGCGAGGGTCGTCAGCGAACTCGTCTCGCGCTCCCCCATAGAGGCAGGCGATCTCCTCGATGGCGGCGGGTGCGAGCTCTTTGCGCTTGTCGCCCAACGACTTTCGCATCTTGGTCCCGAGCTCGCGGGCGTCGATGAGCTTGACAGTGCCGCGGTCTTCGTCGGCCTTGTCGTTGGTGAGGATCCAGACGTAAGTCGAGATGCCGGTGTTGTAGAACATCTGGTCCGGCAGGGCGACGATGCCCTCGAGCCAGTCGTTCTCCAGGATCCACCGGCGGATCTCCGACTCTCCCGACCCGGCCTGACCGGAGAAGAGCGGCGACCCGGAGAGGACGATGCCGACCCGCGACCCGGTCGGCTTCATGTGGGAGAGCATGTGCTGCAGGAAGAGGAACGACCCGTCCGAGACTCGGGGCAGGCCGGCACCGAAGCGGCCGTGGAAGCCGAGCTTCTCGTGCTCGGTCTTGATCGGCGCGGCATACGCCTTCCAGTCCACCCCCATAGGGCGGGTTCGCGAGGATGTAGTCGAACTTCTCGGTGGGGAAGGCGTCGCCGGTGAGGCTGTTGCCATTGCGCATCCGCTCGGGCCCGGTGTCCTGCATCATCAGGTCGGACTGGGCGATCGCCCAGGTCTCGTCGTTGAGCTCCTGGCCATAGACGTTGACGATCGCGGCCGGGTTGAGCGCCTTGATGTGGTGAAGCGCGGTCATGAGCATGCCCCCGGTGCCGGCCGCCGGGTCATAGACGGTGCGGACCGGCTTGGGGTTATCGGTGAGCTCCTGCGCGGTCTTGCCGGAGACGAGCAGGTTGACCATAAGGCTGATGACCTCGCGCGGGGTGTAGTGCTCACCGGCCGTCTCGTTGCTCATCTCGGAGAACTTCCGCAGCAGCTCCTCGAAGATGTAGCCCATTGCCTCGTTGCTCACCACGGACGGACGCAGGTCGAGGTCGGCGAAGTCGGCGACGACGGAATACAGGATCCCGGCCCGGTCGAGGCGCTCAAGCTTGGGGTCGAAGTCGTAAGCCTCCATGACGGCATACGCCTCGGGGGAGAGCCTGCGAATGTAGGTGCGCAGGTTATCGGCGAGGGTCTTGTCGTCGCTGAGCAGTGTGGCGAAGGTGAGTGGTGAGGTGTTGTAGAAGCGGTGACCCGCCTTCTTCTTGAGGAGGGCGGCTTGGCCCTCGCCGATGGTGGGCATGGCCCTGGCGGCGTCGAGGACCGCAGCCTTGGTGGGTGAGAGGACCGCGTCCATGCGGCGCAGGACGAGGAGGGGGAGCATCACCGAGCCGTACTCGTGCTGCTTGAAGGTGCCGCGGAGCTTGTCGGCGACCTTCCAGACGAACGCGACCTTGTCCTGGAAGCCAACCGGCGTCATTTGTTGTCCTTTGTGAGCTTGCGATTCGAGGCGAGTTGGGCGGAGTCGAAGAGGTAGCGCTGCATCGCCCAACGCATGGAGCTGCTCATCTTGCGCGCGAGCGCTTGTCATCTTGACGACACCCGGCGGGGGCGGGTCCAAAATAATGGGCACGCCACCGCCCTATCGAGTGCGGTCCACCGCTCGGCGTGCGACCGGGAGTCGAGGTGACCGCCCTCAACCGGCTGGCGGACAAACTCGAGGACGAGGGGGGCGTCGACGTGCTTGAGCGCGCCGCGACCACCGACCCCGCCGAGGCATTCGCGGTGACCCAGCGCGCGATCGCCTCCGCCCTCAAGGTCATCATGCGCGCCGACGACTCGAGTGGGATCATCGGCGATGCCTGCCGCCGCCTCCTTGACCTGCACGCCGCCACGGCCGGGCCAGCCATGGCCGCGCCGGCAAAGCTCGTGACCTGGCTGATCGCCTTCCAGTTCGACCAGGAGTGCGACTTCTTCCCCATCGACCCGGTCAGGTACGCACCCGCCCTCGGCGAGGTGGGGATGGCGGCCTACCGGCGGCGTCTGGCGGAGCGGCGCGCCACCCTCGGGCCGGAGCCGGATCGCGGTGAGAGCTGGCGCTCACCGAATGCGCGCGACTGGTTCACGATCCACTCCAACGACCAGCGGCTGGCCGTTCTCGACCGGGACATCGAGGCAATCATCACGACGCATGCCCGCGACCAACGGGTGCCAGCATGGTTGCAGGACACCGCCGTAGCCTTCGCCGAGATCGGCGAGTACGACCTCGCCATCGAATGGGCCCAGCGCGCGGTGGCGCATCCCACCGGTGGCCACCAGGCGATCACCGCGGCCCGGTACCTCGCCGAGTTGGTGGCCGCCCACCGGCCGGATGCGTTGGTCGACGCCACCCGCGCGACCTTCGATCGCTGGCCGACGGCTGGGCACGCCGCGGCGCTGCGCAGTGCCGTCGGCACGGACTGGCCCCAGCTGCGCGAGCACGTCCTGACCCACCTTCGCCGTGCCCCGCGAGGAGGCGGTCACCTTCGCGCTCACCACCCTCG
The DNA here is from genome assembly GCA_016702415.1 of Nostocoides sp. Lineage (GTDB taxonomy): Bacteria > Actinomycetota > Actinomycetes > Actinomycetales > Dermatophilaceae > Nostocoides_A. Next base: position 448,164 of record JADJEA010000001.1, on the reverse strand, counting down.
GGAGCCCGCGCTCGCCTGGACCCTCGCGCACGAGCTCGACCTCACCGACGGGGATCTGTGGTCACGCCTCCTCACGGCATACGAGAAGGTCGACGCGCTCGCGACCCTGCCGATGCACACCCGACTCGTTATCGACCAGCTCGGCGTCGCGAACGCACAGAACTATCGGTATGCCGCGCGCCGCCTCGCGCGGATGCGTCGCCTTGCCTCGGACACCCCTCAGGCGACCGAGGTCGATCAGCTCATCGCCGACCTGCGGCAGGAGCATCGACGTCGCCCACGGTTGCAGCAGGAGTTCACCGCGGCCGGCTTGCCCTGATCGACCACCGACCAGCGCCGCATATCCCTCGTGGTGACGATCCCGGTGCCCCTGGGCCACACGGCATACCCCGGGGGGTCGTCATGCTCACTCCCGCACGGGCAGGGGCACCTCGGCCAACCCCTCAGGCTCGGGCGTGAGCCCGGCGATGCGCAGCGCCGAGTCGTATGCCGAGTCGAGCACCTCATCGGACAGGGAGGGCTCGGTGACGGCCCGCGCCAGCTGCATCGATGAGACGAGCAGGGTGAACAGGGAGATGGCTCGTGCTCGTGTGTTGTCGCCGGCGAGCCTCTCGGCAAGGACGGCGATGACTCGGTCGGCTCCCTTGGTGTATGCCGCGCGGACCGGCTCGGACTGACTGGCGATCTCGTCGAGCAAGGCGGCCGAGGGGCAGCCCTCGGCCGGGTCGTCGCGATGCTGGGGTGAGAGGTACTGCCGGATGAAGGCGGCCATGTCCTCCCCGGAGGCGATCGACTCCAGTCGCGCGACCTGGGCCGAAAGCTGGTCGGCGACAACGGTGGCGATGAGATCGTCCTTCGACGAGAAGTGCCCGTAGAAGGCGCCATTCGTCAGACCCGCATCCGACACGAGGGAGGCGATCCCGGACCCATCCAAGCCGTCGCGCTTGAAGCGCCGAGCCGAGGCGGCGAGCAACCGGCGTCGGGTCGCCGCCTTGTGATCTGGGGTGTACCTGGTCATCGCCGCTCCTTTGGTTCACGCTTGCCAAAGATCCTAGTATGATCATACTATTACGATCGTACGGTAAAGCGAGGAGGTGTTGTGATGTCCGGAAGGTCCTACGACCTGCGTGGCAAGGTGGTCCTCATCACCGGCGGCAACGGAGGGATCGGTGCCGCGACGGCCCGCCTGTTGCTGCGCAAGGGAGCCAGGGTGGTCGTCGCCGACGTCGATCCGGCCACCCCGGAGCGGGCAGCCGCGCTCGGCCCAGAGCCGCGTGTTCTCGGCTGCGTCGCCGATGTGCGCGACCGCGCCTCCCTCGAGCGGATCGTCGCCGAGTCAGTGGCGCGGTTCGGTGGCGTCGACATCGCGATCGCCAACGCGGGGCTGTTGCCGACGGCCGCGACGCTGCGCACCATGCCCGCCCACACTGTGGAGCGGACCATGGACGTCAATGTGAACGGCGTGGTCAACACGATCTCGGCCGCGATGGAAGAGGTGACGCGCAACCGGGGTCAGGTCGTCCTGATCAGCTCGGTCTTCGCCTACCTCAACGGTATGGGCGCAATCCCCTACGCGATGAGCAAGGCGGCAGTCGAGCAACTGGGACGCGGCCTGCGTCTCGAGGTCGCGGACCTGGGCGTCTCGGTGCTCACGGCCTACTTCTCCCTGGTGGACACCGAGATGATCAAACACGGTGTCGACGAGGACGACACGGTGACGGCCCTGCTGCGGACTCTCCCGGCGCCGATGCTCAAGCGGGTCACCGCTGACGCCGCGGCAGCGGCTCTCGTCCATGGTCTGGAGCGACGAGCCAGCCGGGTCACGCACCCGGCGCGATGGCGCCCGGTCTCGGCCCTGCGCGGTGTGCTGGCACCCGCACTCGACTCCCGCCTCGCCAAGGACCGTCGAATCCTCGACGTCCTGGCCCAGCTCGACGCTCGGCCGTTCCCCCAGTCCGAAGGAGCACAGCGATGAAAGCCTTTGTCCTCGAGAAGTACGGTCGCCCGTTCCGACAGGTGTCGGTCCCCCGTCCGGCCGCCGGCCCCGGCCAGGTGCTGGTGCGCATGGTCGCCGCGGGTGTCAATCACGCCGACGAGCGCAGCCGGGCCGGCGAGTTCAAGCTGCTCTTCCACCCGACGCTTCCGGCCGTGGCCGGCGGCGAGCTGTCCGGTGAGGTCGTCGCCGTGGGTGACGGGGTTGCTCGATTCGCCGTGGGGGACGCTGTCATCGCCTACACCGGCGTCGTCACGATGGGTGCCTACGCGGAGTTCGCCGTCGTGGACGAGGGCGCCCTCGCGCACGCTCCGACCAGCGTCTCCCTGGTCCAGGCGGCATCCCTGCCGGTGGTCGGACTGACCGCCTGGCAGGCCCTCGTCACCCTCGGCCGGGTGCAGCCCGGTCAGCGCGTCCTCGTCCACGGCGGATCCGGCGGGGTCGGGTCGATCGCGGTCCAACTCGCCAAACACCTCGGCGCGACCGTCGTCACGACCGTGTCGGGCGACAACGCCGACTTCGTTCGCGCTCTCGGCGCCGACGAGGTCATCGACTACCGGCGCGAGGACTTCGTCGCCCGCCTGGCGGCCAGCCCGGTCGACCTCGTCCTGGACACCCAGGGTGGCGAGACCACCGCCCGGTCCCTGCGGGTGCTGCGCCGCGGTGGCATCGTCGTCGGGATCGCCGGGACCCCCGACCCCGCCCTGGCCGACCAGGTCGGCGCCCCCCTGCCGGTCAAGCTGGCGCTCGGTGTCCTGAGCGCTCGTCTCCGGCGACAGGCCCGCACCCTCGGTGTGCGCTACCGGTTCCTGTTCATCGAGCCCGACGGGCCGGCCCTGTCGACCCTCGCCGGGCTGGTGGATGACGGTGTGCTCAAGCCCGTCGTCGACCGTGTCCTGCCCTTCGGGCGCACGCTCGACGCCATCGCCCAGGTCCTCGCCGGAGGCACCCGCGGCAAGGTGCTCGTCTCCACCCGCCCCGACCCGGCCGGCTCCATGCCGAGCGAGGCCGAGGCGCAGGACTTCCCGGAGCGACCCACCACATGGGCCACCGTCCCGAACAGCCACATCACCGTGGCCGGGGACCGTCTCCTCTACCGCGACCTCGGCCCTCTCACCGACACCCCCGTCGTCCTGCTGACCCACCTCGGCGCGACGCTCGATGAGTGGGACCCGGCCATCGTCGATGCCCTGGCGAGGCGGCACCGCGTCGTCGCTCTCGAGCTGGCCGGGGTCGGCGGCTCGGGTGGCGTTGTTCCAGGAAGCATCCACGAGATGGCCGACACGGCCCGCGCCATGATCGCCGCCCTCGGGTTTGAGCACGTCGACCTGGTCGGCTTCTCGCTCGGCGGCTTCGTCGCTCAACAGGTCGCTCTGGACGACCCCGATCTGGTCCGCAGGCTTGTCCTGACCGGGACCGGCCCGGCAGGGGGTCATGGCATCGACCGCAAGACCGGCGGAGCCTACATCTATTGGGACATGCTGCGCGGCCTCGCTCATCGCACCGACGCGAAGGAGTTCCTGTTCTTCCCCCGCACGCCGGCCGGGAAGGCCGCCGCGCCTGGGTCTATCTCGGCCGCCTCCGCGAACGGGTTCTTGACCGCGACCAGCCCATGGCCGTGTCCGGCTTCAATCGCCAGATCTCCGCCGTCCGTCGGTGGGGACGGCAGCAGCCACAGGATCTGTCTCGCATCACGGCACCGACCCTCATCGCCAACGGCGACCACGACCGTATGGTGCCCACCGAACTCTCCGAGGACATGCACCGCCGGATCCCGAACAGCACCCTCGTGATCTACCCGGAGGCCGGGCACGGTGGCGTCTTCCAGTACCACGAGGCGTTCACCGAGGCACTGCTGGCGCACCTCGACTGACGCCCAGGTGACCATCCGCGGATCGTCAGTGACCTGCGTGGCGGTTCCCTGGCCAGTCCGTCTGTCCGCTTGCGGAGATCCGCAGGCTGCCAGGGGTGCGCAATGGCCGAACCTACGAGAGCATGGGACATGGTCCATCGACGCGCCTTCCTCGCTGGCTCCCTGGCTGGCCTGACTCTCGCCGGGTGCGGGGTGACTCGCGGAGAGAATGCCGGGAGCAGACGGCTGCGGATGATGATCCCCAACCGACCCGGTGGCGGCTATGACCTGACCGGACGTACCGCGGTCAGGGTGATGGAGGAGGAGAAGATCACCCCTCGCTTCGAGGTCTTCAACGTGGTGGGCGCCAGTGGCACCGTCGCTATGGCTCGACTCATCAACGAAGCCGGCAACGACAACCTGCTCCAGTGCATGGGGCTCGGTGTCGTCGGGGCCGTCTACACCAACAAGTCCGACGCCCGGGTCTCCATTGCGACACCGATCGCGCGCCTCATCGAGGAGGTCGAGGGCGTGGTGGTCCCGGCGGACTCGCCCTTCAAGAGCATCGACGACTTCGTCGCCGCGTGGAAGGCCGACGTCAAGGGTATGACCGTCGGTGGGGGTTCCTCCCCGGGCGGGCCGGACCACCTCTTCCCGATGGAGGTCGCGAGAGCCGTCGGCATCAAGCCCGCGGACGTCAACTACACGCCCTATGACGGCGGCGGCGAGATCCTCGCCGCGCTGCTCGGGTCCAAGCTCGACATGGCCACCACCGGCCTCGGGGAGTTCACCGAGCAGATCAAGCAGGGCAAGGTCCGGGTGCTGGCCACCTCCGGGGAGAAGGCCCAGAAAGGCGCCCATGCTCCCGCCCTGAAGGACGCCGCCATCGCCCTGACCTTCACCAACTGGCGCGGCATCCTGGCGCCACCAGAGATCTCCACCGAGCGACGCCAGGAGCTCATCGACCTGCTGCAGCAGATGCACGACAGCCAGGGGTGGAAGGACGTGCTCGCGGAGCGTGAGTGGACCGACGCTTTCGTCACCGGTGAGGAGTTCGGCACCTTCCTCAAGGCGCAGGACGAGCGCGTGGCGACGACGCTGAAGGAGCTGGGACTGGCATGAGCACAGACAACCTGAGCACCGACAACCAGACGGAAGCTCACCCGGTGGGACACCGTCACCGCGACATGTCGCAGTTCGTCGTTGTGGGCGTCCTCGTCGCCGTCGGACTCTTCGCGATCATCAGCACCTGGGACGTCGTGGCCGGCTTCGCCAAGTCCGACCCGCTCGGCCCACGCGCCTTCCCACGCTTCATCGGCATCGGCTGCCTCGTCCTCGCGGCGATCCTGGCCTGGCGCACCCTTGCCGGGGACGTGCCCGAGGAGGACGGAGGCGAGGACGTCGACCTCACTATGCGCGCCGACTGGGCCACGGTGGGCAAGCTCGTCGCGATCGTCCTCGTCAACGTCGCCCTCGTGTCCTTCCTCGGGTGGGCGATCACGGGGGCACTCCTCTTCGCCGGCACGACATACGTTCTGGGGAGCCGAACTCCGGTGCGGGACTTGATCATCGGCGCGGTGCTGTCGGTCGGCTCGTTCTATGCCTTCTATGTCGGGCTCGGGGTGCCGATCCCGCCCGGCATTCTGGACGGGATCCTCTGATGGACGCCTGGCAAGGGTTGATGGAGGGCTTTGCCACTGCCCTCACCCCGATGAACCTGCTCTTCGCCTGCATCGGCGTCCTGCTGGGCACCGCCGTCGGGGTGCTCCCGGGCATCGGACCGGCCATGACCGTGGCGCTGCTGCTGCCGATCACCTACAACGTCGAGCCGGCCAGCGCCTTCATCATGTTCGCCGGCATCTACTACGGCGGCATGTACGGCGGGTCGACGACCTCGATCCTGCTCAACACCCCCGGGGAGTCCTCGTCGGTCATCACGGCCCTCGAGGGCAACAAGATGGCCAAGGCCGGCCGCGCCGCGCAGGCGCTTGCCACCGCGGCCATCGGCTCCTTCGTCGCCGGATCCATCGGCACGGCGCTCATCGTCGCCTTCGCCCCGACCATCGCGACGGCTGCGGTGCAACTGGGCGCTCCCAGCTATTTCGCGATCATGATGCTCGCCCTCGTCGCGGTCACTGCCGTCCTCGGGTCGAGCAAGCTGCGCGGCTTCATCTCGCTCTTCCTGGGCCTGGCCATCGGGCTGGTCGGCGCCGATCTGCTCACCGGCCAGAACCGCATGACCCTCGGCGTCCCGCTGCTCTCCGACGGCATCGACATCGTCGTGGTCGCCGTCGCGATCTTTGCCGTGGGCGAGGCCCTCTGGGTGGCGGCCCACCTGCGGCGTCGGCCGCTGGAGGTCATCCCGGTCGGTCGCCCATGGATGGGCAAGGAGGACTGGAAACGCTCCTGGATGCCGTGGCTGCGCGGCACGGCATTCGGCTTCCCCTTTGGTGCGCTGCCGGCGGGTGGGGCCGAGCTCCCGACCTTCCTCTCCTATGTCACCGAGAAGAAGCTCACCAAGCACCCCGAGGAGTTCGGCAAGGGTGCCATCGAGGGAGTCGCCGGACCGGAGGCGGCCAATAATGCCTCTGCCGCAGGCACTCTCGTCCCGATGCTGTCCCTCGGCCTGCCGACCAATGCCACGGCGGCCATCATGCTCGCGGCGATGGCGGGATATGGGATCCAGCCTGGCCCAGCCCTGTTCGAAGAGAACGGCGACCTCGTCTGGGCGCTCATCGCCTCGCTCTTCATCGGCAACGCGCTGCTGCTCATCCTCAACCTGCCGCTGGCACCGGTGTGGGCCAGGCTGCTGCGCACCCCAAGGCCCTATCTGTATGCCGGGATCCTCTTCTTCGCCAGCCTCGGGGCGTATGCCGTGAACCTCCAGTGGTTCGACCTGCTGCTTCTCCTCGTCCTCGGACTGCTGGGACTGCTCATGCGGCGGTTCGGGCTCCCGGTGCTGCCGATGATCATCGCGGTCATCCTCGGACCCCGGCTCGAGTACCAGCTGCGCCAGGCGCTCCAGCTCTCTAGCGGTGACTGGTCGACCCTGTGGTCCGAGCCGGTCGCGATCATCGTCTATATCTGCATGGCCCTGATCTTCATCGTCCCGCTCGTGATGAAGCGCGTGCGTGGCACAGGGACAGGACCGGATGCGGCTGGATCCACCGCCGCTGAGTCCCCTGACGGAAGGTGAGCCCATGAGCATCGTCGTCGCCTACATGCCCAGCCCTGAGGGTGAAGCCGCGCTCGACGCCGCCATCGCCGAGGCCAAGCTCCGAGGACTGCGCGTTGTCGTCGTCAACGCCACCAAGGGAGACGCCCTGGTCGACACGCACTATGCGTCGGCCGAGGGTATCCTCTCGCTGGACCAGCGGCTGGCCGACTGTGGGGTGGAGCACGAGATCGTCCGACCCATGGGCGCTGACCTGTCTGACCTCGTCCTCGAGGCCGCTGAGAACGCTGCCGCCGAGCTCCTCGTCGTCGGACTGCGCCGTCGCACCCCCGTGGGCAAGCTCGTGCTGGGCAGCGTCTCTCAACGGTTGCTCCTCGACGCCACCATCCCGGTCCTGGCTATCCACGCGAAGGCGGGCGGGCGGCACGCCAGCTGACGGGCGGCATATCCCTCCCCCTCGAACAGCTCTCAGCAAGTGACGCCTGGCGCAATGATCGAGACATAGCGACATGGTCGACTCGTGCCGTGACTAGCCCGCGTGGTGGCCTGGGGCAAGCAGCGTCCGCAGGACCTCGGGTGCGTGGTAGCGGCGGTTGTAATCCCGCTGACCGTACTCCGCCAGCACGCCGAGTTCCACCAGGTTGTCCACGAGCTTCTTGGCTCCCGGCCGTTGCAAAGCCCAGCTCCTCCGCGACCTGACGCACGGTAAAGGTGGGTCGAGCCACCGCGAAGTCGACGAGAAGCCGAGCGTTTGCCGTGCGCAGGCGAGACTGGCGGACGCGTTCCTTAAGGTCGTCCTGGACATGGGTCAATGCCGTCATCCGAGTTCGGGCGCTCGTGGCCGAGGAGGCGAGGCCTTCGGCGAACATCTCGACCCAGGTCGACCAGTCGCCAGAGGTCGACACCCCGAGCAGGGCGTCGTAGTAGCGCTGGCGTCGCGCCTCGAACCAGGGTGAGATGGTGATAGACGGCTCGCCGAGCACTCCGAGGCGGTGCAGCTGAAGCACCACCAAGAGCCGCCCAATCCGCCCGTTGCCGTCGTGGAAGGGGTGCAGGGCTTCGAAGGTGTAGTGGGCCATCGCGGCTGCGACAACCGGATCGCATGTCGTGCTCTGGTCGGTCTGCGCCCAGTCGAGGAGATCGGCCAGGCGTCTGCGCAGGTCGTCACCGGGTGGCGGGGGCACGTAGCGCGCGGCCTTGATGGGGAGGTCGGCAGGATCGGCGTCCTTCCGCCGACCGATGACTACCTGGATAGGTCGCACCCCGTGGAACTCGCGCTCCCCTGTGGTTCCGCGCATGAGGAGGCGGTGCAGCTCCTCGAAGGTGCTGACGGACCAGGGCCGACCCTGGGCGCCCCAGTCAAAAGCGAGCTCGGCGACGGTGACGTAGTTGACGACCGCGATCATGGATGGCGACGTGGCCTCCGCAGGCTCGACGCCAAGCACGTCCATCAGCGGCTCGTAGGTTCCCTCCAGCGCAGAGGTGGCCTGAGCCTCAAGGCGGATGGACGCGTGGCGAAAGAGTCGCGGGTTCGGAAGCCTCGCCGCGGTGGAGTCGAGTGCCGCGAGCGCGGCCCGGGCCTCGGCGACTGCTCGGTATGCCGCCTGGCTGAGTTCAGGGCTTGCGTCGCGGAGGGCGTCCGGCACGAACGCGTCATGGGTCCACTCGCGGCCGAGGTAGGCCCCGGTGATGGGAACCAGGTGTCCGGTTGGACTGTTCTGGAACATGCGGGTCAGCACATAGTCACACTACAGGCAGTTGTGGAAACTTTCGGCCTGGAATTGTTCCACAGCATCGGCGACCTGCTCCTCGGCGGCGCAGAGAGTCGCAACGAGGCGTTACCCAGCGGGACCGCGCCGCCGCGCGCTAGCGCTCGGGTCGGGGCTCGGCCAGCAGGGCCTCGATCACCGCCGTGCCGTTGTCACCGTCGCCTTCGCCGACGTGGATGTGCCGGACCATCCCGGAGCGGTCGACGAAGACCATCGTCGGCCATGCCCGGATCCCGAAGGATTGCCAGGTCCCGAAGTCGTTGTCCAGGGCGACGGCATACCGGATCCCCGCCTCACGCACCGCGGTCTGGACATTGGCGGGCTCCCGTTCGTAGCCGAACTCCGGTGCGTGCACCCCGACGATCCGTAGTCCGCGCCCGGCAAAACGCTCGTGCCAGGCGTTGAGCATCGGCTGGGTGTTGCGACAGTTGACGCAGCCAAAGGTCCAGAAGTCCACGACGACGACGTCACCGCGCAAGCCGGGCCAGTCAGGCACCTCTGCGGTGTTGATCGGGTGGGTCAGGCCGGTGAATGGGGGTGCGGGATATGGGTTCTCGCTCATCCGAGCCGTTGGGGAGCGCGATGGCTCGGATGCGGCGGAGGCCTGCGTCGGTGCGGCCCACGGTACGGCCCTGCGCAGCAGCTCCAGCTCCCACCCGCTGGTGCTCGGTGCTGTGGTGGCGGTCAGGTCCTCGGCCGTGCGCTGCAGCCCGCTGCCGACCAGAAAGGCGGTGAGCACCAGCCCGGCGGCGGCGACCCGCCGCACCCATCCGTCGGGATTAATCGCCCATCCGAGGCGGTGCACCAGATGCAGGCCGCCCACCGCCAAGCCCAAGACACCAGTGGCCAGACCAAGGACATAGGCGAGCAACAACACCAGCCCGTATGCCGGTGTGCTGGGCAGGACGCTGGCCAGGATGAAGGCGTAGACCGGTGAGCATGAGGAGAAGACCGGCCCGAGGGCGACCCCGGTGACGACTCCAGCGCAGCGGCCCTCGATCCGACGGCTCGCCGCGAGTCCGCGACGTGCCCCCGCGGCCAGCCCCGTCCGATAGCTGATCCGGTCCCAGGCTGCCGGGAACCACAGGGCGAGCGCTGCGATGATCAGGAGCGCCGCGGAGAGCCACCGCCAGACCTGTGGCGGCAGCCCGGCTGCCACGGTGAGCCACTTGAGCAGGACGGTGGCGAGGAACACCGAGACGGCCAGCGAAGCCGCGACGACGAGCGGGGCAGTCCAGGCTCGAGCGCCCCGCTGGCCTTGTGCCGTGGCGGGGCCACCACGCCGGGAAGCAGGGTCACCGCGCAGGGGGCGAGGACGGTCAGCAGCCCGGCCAGCAGGGAAAGACCGAAGAGCACCATGGGGCCGACGTTAGGCCAGCCTCACGCTGGCGCACCCGGTTCGCCAGGTGGGGCAGCGAATCGTGAGACCTCGGGAGCGGCGCAATTGGGGATTCCGCCACCCGCATTTGCGGAGGATAAGTGCATGCTCAGTGCATGGCAGTGAAGACGATTACGATCGACATGGAGGCCTACGAGCGCCTGAACCGGCCTCAAGGATGGCGACTCCTTCTCCCCAGGTCATCAAGAAGTACCTCCCCGCGGCGGGGTCCACCGCCGGGGACCTGCTCGCGGCCCTGGACGCCAGCTGCGTGTCCCAGGAGACAGTGGACGCGATCGCCGCCGAGGTCGAGGCCCGGCGCCACTCCCCGGTCCGCGAGCCCTCCTGGTGATCCACCGACACCGCGTTCATCGGCGACGCCATCCGCGAGTCACGCCGCGGGCTTTGACCTCGACAGTCGCGGTGTCAGTCCCCAGACGCCGGAGCCGCGCCACCACGGTTCCGAGGTCCAGGTCACTCAGCGCCACTATTGCAGTTTGCATTTCCATTGCAGAACTGCAAGTCTCAGCCAACCACCCATCCAGCGGTCAGTGAGCGGAGGCTGCGGCGCGCGCGGCGTCGGGCCCGAGGAGGTGGTGGACGATGAGCAGCCCATCGACTCGCGCCACCACGGCGAGGGCGGCAGCGTGCGGGTCGTCGACGTCCGCGAGCAACGGCTCCGAGCCACTTGACCCACGCGGTTACGACGCCTGCCGCGATCGCGGGGATGGCTTGTGGCCGGAGGGCTGCGTGACCGACGATCTCCAGGAAGACCCGGACGATCCGGTCGGATTCGGGGGCGGTGAGCACCCGCACGGCATCGGCGACCACGTCCTCAGGTGATCGCCGGGTGCTGCCGAAGGCCTCCTCGATCAGGACCTGGAGCCCAGTGCCCAGGGTGTGCATCGTCTCGCTGATCAGGTCGCTCTGGTGGGGAAGTAGTAGACGACGACCCGGTCCGGGGACGCCCAGGCGTGCGGCCAGCCGCCCGAAGGTCAGCCGAGACAGACCCTCCTCCACGACCAGGCGGCCGGCCTCCTCCAGGAAGCTCGCGCGATCGTACTTGTAGCCCACGCCGCGAGCCTACGGCCCGCGCGCACGGCATACGGGGGAACCGAGTGGCAACTACAATTTCGCAGAGTGCCGCCTCCTACCCCTCTCACGCCAAGGAGTCCTCAGTCCTTCGTCGAGCTCGCACCGGTCATCGCTGCCGTGGCCGCTGTGTCCTTCGGTGTGTATCGCGCCGTCACCCGACGTGCCCCCAGCCCACGCGGGTGGTGGTGGGCCGCCGGAGTGTCCGCACTGTTCCTCGCCTTCAGCGTCGTCGCAGCCGCGCGCGAGGGCGCGACGGGCTTCTGGACCGAGCACGTACGCAACCTGTGGGGCAACCAGATCTGGTTCGATCTGCTCATCGCGGCCAGCGTGGCCTTGTTCCTCATCATGCCTCGGGCCCGCCGGGTGGGGATCACTCCGTGGCCCTGGGTGCTCGCCAGTTTCGCCACGGGTGGGATTGGCCTCCTGGCCTTCCTCGCCACGGTGCTGCGCCGCGAGAGCCAAGGGTCGTCCGACCGGCACATCGAGGGGCGCTCTCGCCCCTGAGAGGGGGACGGCTCAGCCCGGCCGCCTCAGGGTGCGAGGGTCTGGGTGAGGAAGGCGATGGTCGGCTGCACCTGGGTCTGGTCGAACATCGGGTCGGCGTGACCGGCACCCTTGAGCACGACGTAGGTCTGCGTCGCGCCGGCCTTCTTCAGTGCCGCGTCGAGCTCGGCGCTCTGACCGTCAGGCACATTGCAGTCGGAGTCGCCGTGCGCGAGATACCAGGCGGGCAGCGTCTTCGCGCCGGCCAGGTAGGAGGAGATATTCGTCGACGCGGTCTGCGAGGACGTGCCGACTGCGCCGAGCCACCGCGACTCGGGGGAGTCGGCGCTCCCATGCACCTGGGACTTCGAGCCGCAGGCGGTCACCTCCTTGGCCTGGGCGTCCATGGTGGCGAAATTGGTGGGGCCGAACCAGGAGACGACGGCCTGGACGGCGGAGGACTGGTCGGCGTTGCGGAGCGCGGCATCGTCGAAGATCGTCTTCTGGTCGCCGGTGGCACCGAGCATGTTCGCATCCAGCCTCCGGCGCTCTGCCCCCAGGCGCCGAACTTCGCTAGTCATAAGCCATATTCGGCTGCGTGGGCGCGGAGCCAGCGCACGGCAGCCTTCACGTCCTGGGCCCCGCGGGTAGGGGGCCCGCCGGACAGCCGGAGTTCACCGACGCGACGGCGAAGCCCTGCGCGACGAGCTGCTGGGCGTACTGCGTCTCCATCCCCGAGTCGCCCATCGCGAAGGCTCCACCGTGGATCAGCACCACGACCGGCACCGCTTTGGACCCATCGGTCGCCGGCAGGTACAGGTCGAGTGTCTGCGTCGCCGACGCCGCGGCATACGCCACCCCCTGCTGCGTCTCGACCGCCGCGCGGGCGACCCCCTTGCCCGTGGTCCCGGCCGCGACGGTGGGCGACGACGCGGACGACGCGGACGACGTCGTACTCGCCGAGACGGTCGCCGGAGGATTGCTCGACGTCGAGCCACAGGCGGACAGCCCGAGGCGTAGCGCCTATGCCGCACGGGGCCATGGCGGCGATGCGGCGCGTCGAACGAGGGTGAGTGGGGCGATGACGGGCACGACGACCCTGGTGGGGGATCAGCGGTTCGGGGGAACACGCCGAGCCTGTCCAGCGACCCTGTGAGACTCCCATGAGGCACCTATGGACTCCGGTCTGGCCAGACGGGTTCCCCTGGCTATGCTTCGTACCCTGGTCTGGTGCCGGTGAACCGTCGGAGGTCCGGGCGGCCAAGCGCCGCAAGAGCCGCCTGGCCCAAGGGGTGCATGACCTCACCGACGCCCAGTGGGGTGCGCTGCGAGATCTGGGGCGGTTGCGCCTACTGCGGGGCCACAGGACACCCCTGCACCGGGACTGCGTGCTACCGGTTGCCCGTGGCGGTCGGTACACCCTCGCCAACGTCGTGCCCGCCTGCCCGACGCTGCAGCAGCAATGGCACTCGGAGGTCACGGGCTGGATGCGTCGGAAGGGCCTCGCCGAGAAGGCATTCCTCGCTCGACACCTGGCGATCCACACCAGCCTCGCCGCGTCAGCGGAGATGCCTGCAGAGGCCCCGAGCCCCTCTCCTCGACGTCAGCGCGTCTCCTTCGACGGCCCCCAACGAGTGATTCCTCAAGAGGATCGTGCAGGGGACTCTCCTGACTCCGCTATGGCTTGGATGGAGCCACAATGGAGCCATGCCCAATATTCAGATCAGGACGTGCCCGGACGAGACCCACGCCGTGCTGCGTGCGCGAGCTGCTGCTGCGGGCCAGTCGCTGCAGGAGTACCTTCGGTCGCGGCTGATCCGGGAGGCGTCGCAGCCGACGCTGGACGAGGTCCGACCGCGCGGGGGCCGCGCTGGCGGACGCTGGCGCTGGGGACGCAGTCAGCGCACTGCGCTTCGAGCGTGCTCGTCGTTGACGCCAGCGTCCTCGCCGTCCCACTTCTCGACGACGGCGAGGACGGCGACGCGCTGCGAGCGCGCTGGCGCGGTCACGCTCTGCGCCCGAGCCTGATCGACCTCGAGGTCGTTCCGGTGGCGGCCTGGCCCGCAGCGGTCAACTGGACTCTCGTCGGGTGGCACTGGCCGTTGCGGACTCCGTGCGCTGCCACTTCAGCGGGCCACGACCACACCCGCGCTGATCGCGCGCTGCTGGGAGTTGCGAGAGAACCTGACCGTCTATGACGCGGCATACGTCGCCCTGGCCGAGGCACTGCAGGCGATCCTGCTCACCGGAGACCGGCGGCTCGCGCGGGCATCAGGTCCGACCTACACCATCGAGCTCGTCACCGCCCGGCCCAAGGCGGACTGACTAAGGCTGTGGCCAGGGAGCGACCGCGCGGCTCCGGGCCGATGTCGGGCACAGTGGTGTGGTGCGAATCGTTGTCGCGGGTGCGTCGGTTCGCGGTCGGCTTCTTCGGTGCCGCGGCCCGGCAGATCACCGCCGCGGCGAGCCCGAGAGCGTGCCCCATATCGTCGTGCTGTCCATCCTCAATGTCACGACTCCGGTGGCCCGCGATGTGCCCTCGTCGAGGCGGTCGAGGCCGGGCCGGGGGATTCCTCGCATCGAGCTCGCCGGGCCGCAGCCACACCGCGCGGACCAGATGGCGGCCGCGTATGCCGATGCCATCGGTCACAAGGTCCGGTGATTCCGATGCGTTCCCAGCAGGGCTTTTCGTGAGGCCTTGCGTTGCCTGGTCCTGCCGTCCGTGTCGACGAGAGCGGTCTTCGAGGACTGGCTTCAGGACGACGCTGGCCGTCAGCGGACGCCTTCGCCTGAGGCCGGTCGGCCGAGGGTGGGAGGGTGACCGAGGACCGCCGGATGGGCACGGGGACCTAAGGAGCCGCCGAAGCATGGGTAGGCTGGTGAGCAGCAGTGGGCGGACTATCTCGACTGGCTGCGCGAGGGGACATCATCGAGGGCGTCTCCTGGGGCTGCCGCCGCAGGAGCAGACCGCGTCCCGCCTGCCGAGCGGGATTGATGCCCCTGGAGCTGGTGAGTCATCTGCTGCACATGGAGCAGCTGGCGAACAATCTGGGGCTTCCTCGGCGAGCGAGTGCTTAAAGCGCCTTGGGGGGACTGGAATGTCGGTGGCCGGGGTGACCAGCGGCCATAGGCACGACTCCTCGGTGGCGTGTCGCCGAGGGGACGCCGGCCGGGGGCGGATCGCCGCGGATCTGCACGCGCGATGGTCGCACCCCGTCAGAACGGCTCACGGCGCACGAGCTCGCCGAGGCGGCTCTTCGGGCGGCCAGTTGCCCGAACCACTCCGACTCTCAGTGGATCTCTGCTTCCACGTTCTCCGCCGAGTACTCCCGCCATGCAGGTCACCTCGACATCGTGCGTGAGCTCGGTGTCAGGTCGCCCATGACACCGATAGTGCCGCCTAGGACCTGGTCGCCGAGCGGGTGCGGCAGCCTGACCGGGATCGCCGTAGGCCGCACGCTGAAGACTGACCGACCTCCATACCCTTTTGCGCCACGAAGACGGCGGGGGTAACAACGAGCCGACGGCGAGTGGGACGAAGAAGCTGCCGAGGGAAAAACTCGCGCGCAGGAGCGAATCACCCTCCCCCACACCGCGAGAACAACGAGGGGGCGATGAGGCCCCCAAGGCAGCGACCTTTGACTTCCTCGTCGAGGTCCTCTTCATCCCAGGATGACCCAGGCCCCGCAGGAGCCAGGCGGTGGCATGGTTCATCACATGACTAATAGTCGGGTAACCAAGGCAGCACTCACCCCGCTCTTCCTGGTGATCACTTGGGAAAAACATCGAGGGCGGGGATCCTCGACAGTTCCTTCCCCGAGGATCGCAGGTTCCCTCGACCAATGAGCTCGCGGTCTTCCATCGGATCAATCCCGCGACAGCAGCAAGGGGTTGCTCACCTGGCCACCGACGGGACCATCTACAAGCGTCGTGGCATTGCAGGATGTTCGTCGCCGAGGGCGCGCGCGCCCAGCTCCTCAAGCGTCGCGAGCAGCAGTTCGAGCAGCACTTCGTGGCGCCCCTCGCGGCGAAGCGGACCTGCTCGGGATCAGCTTCGATCAGCGGTGGCTCGAGCTCGTGAGCGCCAAGCTCACCGCGACCGAAAAGGAGGCAGCGGTGGACGCCGTCTCCTCACCGAGGTAACGCAGCGCTTCAGCGATGTGCCGCCCTGGACCACGTGTCGGTCAGCTTCGGCGAGAGCGCCGAATCACTAGGCGGACTGGTCGGACGCAATGGTTGCCGGAAAGTCACCCCTCCTCGACCTCGTGTGGAGGCTGCGCCCCCGCGCTACTGATCGAGTTCGGTCACGGTGCGCTTAGAACTATGAGGACCGAACGGCCTCTCCCGGGTGTGTGCGTCACCGAAAGTCAACCACCCCAAGTCGTTTCGCGTGAGCACCATTGCTCACCTGCGCGGGATTGCTGCATCCCCAGTGGGACATCCTCCACGGCCACCGACCTCGTGGAAACCTGTTCGACCTGCGCGCCGCTTAGAAAGGGTGACCAGCTGTCCCGGGGGCAGCGCAGCGCCCTCGAAGTCGTCGTGGCACTGGCGTCAGGCGCCGGTGACCGTGCTGGACGAGCCTATGTCGGTCTCGACGCGGTGGCCCACGTAGAAACGGTTCTATGACCGGTTGCTGGAGGAGTTCGTTGCCCATCCCGCACCGTGATCCTCTCGTCCCTCATCGATGGGTCGCCCACCTCCTCGACCATGTCGTCGTCATCGCCGAAACGGTCGCGTTGTCCTCGGCTTGCGACCGAGAGCGTACGAGACGGCATCTTAGACACTCACCGGTCCCAGCGTCCTCCTCTGATGAGTATGCCGCTCGGCTCACCGTGCTCTCCGCGCCGACCTTGGTGGGCTCACCCGGGCGATCGTGCGGGAGCCCGCGCCGATAAAGGGCCGCCGCACGAGGGTTGCCGGTTGCCGCACCTGCCCTTCCAGAGGCTGTCCTCGCCCTGTCGTCCGGACCATCCAGGGCTCAGGGGAATCGGCACATGGACGGCCTGGCCACCCACACAATGGGGTGAGAAGGTGAGTGAGGCAGTCACCATGCTGCGCATCCTGGTCGCGCCGCGGACTCGCCCACGCTGTGGCCATGGCTGATCCTCGCCATGAGCTTCGCGGTGAACCTGGCCTTTTTCGCGGCGGTAGGCGACAGTCCGGTTGTGGTCCGGCAGAGCGGTGGGCTGCTCTCCTCTTCCTCACCTCGGTGGTCGCCAACCAGCAGGCCTGGACTCAGGTGCACCGCCTTCGTGATCGGGCAGGAACGGGCACTCGCCACAACGCTGCGTCGCTGGGATGGGAACTCTTCGTCCTCCTGCGGCGCCGGCACCGTTCCTCGTGGTGTCCCTCGGAGCGGTGGAGGCCAGGACCGGGGGATGGGGATGGACGTCCGGTTCTTCCGCACCCCGTCCTGGACGCCGCGACCCCTTGGGGCAGTTCGCCATCGTCACGGCAGTCCTCCTCGCGATGAGTGGTCTGGGCGCGGTCCTCGGAGCCGTGTTGGTGCGGTGGGGGTCCTCGGGGGTGTGGTGGCTCATCGCGGGGGTCAGTCTGACCGTCGGCGGGCTCACCGTGGTGCTGCTGACACGCGTCGGTCTCGGGCGGATGGTGGAGGGAGTCGCCAGTCGACCATGGCCCGAGGTGTGGCTGCTGTGGCCACTCACTGCGACCGCCGTATGCGCCTTCGTCTCCTGGCTGACCGCGAGGCGAGTCGCGCTGCGCTGAGGTGACCTGCAAGGCTCGGCAGCCGCATCCACCACTTGAGGATGAGAATCATTCGCATTAGGGTGGACGACATGAGCCCACTCACGTCTCGGACCACCCGTCGACTCCTCGCAGCCGGCGGCGTCGCCACGGCGCTCTTCGCGCCCACCTCGTTGGCCGCTGTCAGCACCCCTAGCACCCCGTCCACCACCACCGCCGCCGCGGTCAGCCGGATCGTCGTCGCCAGCGACCAGGCCGCACTGGTCCTGGACGCCAACCGCCTCTCGGTCATCGACACCATCCCGATGGCCGCCCGTCCCGGCCTGTCTGCCGCTGGAGATGGCCGCCACGTCTTCCCTCACCCTCGGGTAAGGGATGGTCCAGATCCTGGACACCGGGCTGCCACCGCTGACGCGCGAGCCACGCAGCCCCACATCGAGCGGGGCGTCCTGGCCGGCGTCACCCCCGGACACGTCGTGGGGAGCACGGCCGCACCGCGGTCTTCGACGACGGCACCGGGTGATCCAGGTGGTGGCCGACGCTGACCTGAGCGCCGCGGCGCTGCCCGTGCGCGCGATGGCGCCTATCCCCGCACCACGGTGTGACCGTGCCGATGGCGAAGGGCTTCCTGACCAGCGTCCCGGCCGCCGGCAGCTCGCGCGGATCGGTGTCGCGCGGATCCGGGAGAACGGCACGGTCGCCGCTCGCTGGGACACCTGCCCCGGGTTGCACGGCGAGGGCCACGCCAAGGTGGCGTGGTCGCCTTCGCGACGACGGCATCTTCGTCTACCGCAGCGGTGCAGCGAGCAAGATCGCCGAGCGGCCGGCGTCGAGGTCGCGTCTCGACCTCGCGGGCAGCGAGGGACTCGCCGATCCTGGCGGGGAACTTCACCGCGACGTCCATCGTGCTGGCCGACACCCAGACGATGACGACCCGCCTGGTCGAGCTCGGCATGGACTATGGCTCCTTCGGCCGCGATGACGAGGTCAGTTGTCGTCCTGGGGACCGATGGCGCGCTGCACCGGATCAACCCGTTGACCGGCGAGGTCGCTGAGCCCCTGTCGGTCATCCCGGCCTGGAGCAAGCCCACTGACTACACGGTGGCGCGTCCGGTGATGAGCATCGACGGACACCGTGCCTATGTCACCGACCCCGCGGCTCGGACCGTCACCTTGGTCGACCTCGAGACCGGGAAGATCCTCCGCCGCGTCACCCTCGCGGTCACCCCTGCCAACGTGCTTGCCGGCGGACACGGCCACTGACCCAAGCGGCCTTAGCCGCTCCCAACCCAGAAACGCCTCTCGGCCATCAGGACAACCTGATGACCGAGAGGCGTTGTGGTGCAGTCGTTGTGGCTCAGCCACCCGTCACCACGAGCTCGTGGTCACTCCTGGGAGCTCGCCGCGGTGGGCCATCTCGCGCAAGCGGATCCGGGACAGCCCGAAGCGGCAGTAGACAGCACGACGTCGGCCGTCGACGACGTCGCGGTTGACCAGCCGGGTGGGTGAGGCGTCCCGAGGGAGGCGCTGGAGGGCGAGGCGGGCGAGCGCGCGGCTCTCGTCGCTGGGCCGCGAGCCGAGGGCAGGGTGGTCGTCCTCCCCTGAAGGTGCGCGCCAGCATCCGCTCCCTCAAGAAGGTCCCCGGCTCCCAGGTCGTCCGTCGCCGGGGCAAGACCTCCGTCATCAACCGCCTCAACCCGCGATTCAAGGCCCGTCAGGGGTGACCCCGCCGGTCCGAGGTTCACGGACGTGCTCGACAGCGTCGCGCACGACGTGGGCGACGTGGTCATCGGCGATGCGGTAGACCACGGCATGACCCGCCCGCTCGGAATGGACCAGCCCGCCCAGACGCAGGACGCGCAGGTGCTGGGACACGAGGGGTTGCGGGGCTCCGGTGCGAGCCTGGAGCTCAGAGACGCCGAGCGGACCCTCGGCGAGCTGGGAGAGCATGACGACCCGCAAGGGGTGACCCAGGGCGCGGAAGAGGTCCGCCGCGAGTGCCGCCGCCTCATCCGTATCCATGCCCCGAGTCAAACAGGCATATGCAGGTATAGCAATCCGCGCATACTCGGCGCGCTCAGCACGGCCTAGTCACGAACTCTCCGCAGGGCTCACCCGCGAGGCTCTCAGTGCTCGTCGTAGTGGTCCTCGTGGGCCGCGTGCCGGTGGCCGTCATGGACGTAGTCCAGATGATTGCCGTGCTCGACGGCCTCGTGGCCGCACTCCGGACCGTGCGCGTGCTCCGCGACTGTGTGCTCAGCGTGGGCCTCATGCTCGTGGTAGTGATCGCCGTGCAGGGCATGCCGGTGGGTGCCGTGTACGTAGTCGACGTGGTCGCCGTGCTCGACGGCCTGGTGACCGCACTCCGGGCCGTGCTCGTGTTCGGTGAGGGTGTGCTCGGCGTGGGCGGTGCCGGTGCTCATGATGGTTCCTTTTCCGTGCGTTCGGATGCGGGGCTGTCGCCCCAGGACCACCGACGACTTCCCGCCGTGAGCCCTGTTGCGACGAACCCACGCCACCGAGTCAAGCACTTTTATGCGCATATTGCAATAACCGCATGAGAAGGATCATCATTGTCAGGCTCGTCGTGTCGCACGACTTCGAGCAGGCTAGCCTCGGTCCGGCCGACGTCCTCCGCCGGCAGCCGAGGTGCATACCAGGAGAGCGATCAGGGCGCAGCCGGCCACCGGACCGATCAGCGGCACCGCTGCCGCCGCCACGACCAGGGCACCCGCCGGCCCGACAAGGTGCCAGACACTGCGACCACCCTCCGCCGCACGCACCATCGCGGCCAGCGCGAGCAGGGCTACCGCCGAGGCGAGGGCGACAACGACCGTCCCACTCGCCCCGACCCCGTGACCGTCGCCGGCGACCACATCGACCTGCGCCCGCACCCCCGCCCCGACTGCCGCGATGGCGGCGAACACCGCGTAGTGCCCGTAACCCCAGAGGAACGCCGCTGCGCGGTTGCGCACCAGCGCTTCCGTGCTCAGCGCCCCGAAGTAGGCCCACCAGAGGGCCGCCGCGATTACCAGGGCGGCGACCACCACCCCGAGCGCATCCGCAGCGACGAGTCCTCCCTCGACCACCTCGACCAGGCCGGTGCTCACCGCCAGGATCGTCTCGCCGAGCACGATGATGGTGAACAGTCCGTACCGCTCGGCGATGTGGCCCGGGTGGAAGACACGGTCGGGGGAGCGGCGGACGGCGAGCACCGGTGTGGCCAGCTCGACCGCGAGCGCGATCACGAAGATCATCGTGCCGAGCACCCCTCCCGCCACCGCACCGATCACCCAGAGCGCTTGTGCGACAACGGAGCCCACGGCATACGTGAGTGCAAAGGCCCGGTGTGGCGGGTCGGCATAGGCCGAGCGCAGCCAGGCCAGGACGAGCGGAAGCCGCATCACGGCATACGCGATGGCGAACGGCACCAGCTCGCCCCGGCTCGCCGATGGGATCGCCGCGGCTAGCGCCAGCACGCCACCCATCTGCGCGAAGGTCAGCACTCGGGTGAGCGGGTCGTCGTGCGAGAAGGCCGTGGCGAACCAGGTGTAGCTCATCCACGCCCACCAGATCGGGATGAAGAGCAGGGCGT
Organism: Nostocoides sp.; assembly: GCA_016702415.1. GTDB lineage: Bacteria > Actinomycetota > Actinomycetes > Actinomycetales > Dermatophilaceae > Nostocoides_A. Next base: position 427,115 of record JADJEA010000001.1, on the reverse strand, counting down.
ATGCCGTGATCGCGGCAAGGGGGTGCCCGGCCGCGATGCCGTGGTGCAGTTCCGCGGCAAGGAATGCCACAGCGACGACGAAGCAGAGGTCGAAGAGCAACTCCAGCGGCGTCGACGGACGCTCGTGCACCGAGTGGTCGCGCATGACCGCGCGGCGCAGGACCCCGGTCACGGTGTCCACCGGAGGGCCGACCAGACGAGGTGCCCGTCCACGCCGCCCATCCGGACCATCCGGATCCACAGCAGAGCCAGGTGCTCGAGGTCGAGGGCGGCCGACAATTGCCCAACGTCGAGCGGCTCCCAGCCGAGACTGGTGAGGAATGCTGCGACGGCGGCCTTGGCTGCGGGGTCGTCACCGGCATACGGCATGAGCGGCCAGGCAGCGCCAGGAGCGGTTGCGATGCCGCCGAGGTTCTCGGCCCCGTAGACGTTGAGGGCCTTGACGATGTGGGCGCCCGGGAGCAGCCCGGCCACCCGTTCGGCTCCCGAGGGCTCGCCGAGCGCGTGCCGCAGGCCCGGCCCGACCGGATTGGTCGCATCGATGACGGCGCGGCCGGCGAGCCGGTCGGCCAGCGGCGGGAGCGCGCTGTCGAGGGCGGCGAAGGGCAAGGCGACGAGGACGAGGTCGGCTCCCGCGACGGCAGCCCGGGGCTCCGCGACGATCGCGCCCTCCAGTGCCGCGGTCGAGCGCACCCGAGCCGCCGCTCTCCCAGCGCGGTCGGGATTCACGGCGAAGGTCACCCGGTGCCCAGAGCGCAGCGCGGCCGCGGCCACTGCCGACCCAACATTCCCGGGACCGAGCACTATCAGATGGAGGGGACTCACAGCGGTCACCGGCCGAGGGAGTCGATGATGAGCGGCGCGGCGGCGACTCCGGGGTGTTGTCGCTGCATCGTTGAGTTCACGCCTGTGTCCTTTACGTTACGTCTATGGAACGCAATGGAACCTAGCATGGTGGGACGCGCGAATCAATACAGTGCCGTCACGTATCCTGGTCGGTATGACGCAGCCGTCGCCTGCCGTCGCGGGCCGCCCCCGCGACACGACGATCGACGCATGCGTGCTCGACGCTGCTCTGAGCGAGCTCGGCACCAAGGGGTATGCCGCGTTCTCCCTCGCCGCTGTGGCCGAGGCCGCCGGCACCACCCGGCCCGCGGTGTACCGACGCTGGAAGGACAAGTCGGCTCTGGTCGTCGACGCGGTTGCCCGGCTCGCAGAGGCGGAAGCTCCGCCCGTCACGGGGCGTCCGCAGGACGACCTGGTCGCCGAGCTCGAGAACTTCGCCCATTGCATCAGGGCCGCCGGCGCGCTTCCGCTCGCCGGGCTGATGCTCTCCGATGCGGTTGAGCCAGCGGTGCGGGCGGCCTATCTGGAGCGCATCGTGGGGCCGCGGCGGGCGCGACTGCGCGGCATCCTCCTCTCGGCGGTCGAGGCCGGGGAACTCGCGGCCGACGCCGACCTCGAGATCGCCGGCTCCTTCTTCACCGGGTCGTGGTACGCCTTGAACGTCGCGGGTCGCCCTGCGCCGCGCGACTGGGCTCCCCGGGTTGCCGCCTTGGTGTGGGCCGCCTGCGGCGGGGTGCCTGGTGGCACGCGAGCGGACGCCACCCCCCGGCGCCCGGAACGCTGACGGTCTCGGGCCACCTCCCCCCGTCCGCGAGGCACTCGGGTTCAGTCGAGAGAGGCCGCCGACGCGGTCCAGAGTCCCGGCGCCTCGACGGGCAGCTCACTCCACAGCAGAACGACCCCTTGACCCGGGTTGCTGTCGGCGGAAGCGTCGACGAGGTCGGTGACCTCATCGGCATACCAGCCGATCGTGTCGAACGCATCCTCGCCGCGGGAGCGAATCTCGACGGAGGCCGCGGCCTCGCCGCTCGGGGTGACCCGCAGGAGCGCACCCCCGGCATACCGCCACCCCACCTCGGCGGGGCGCTCGCTCTCCGGCAGCCCGACCCACCACTGGCGGACCGCGGCGACCGCAGCGGCTCCGCGCAGCGCACCGACGAGGGTGACGTGCACGTCGACGGACCAGCCTGGTTGATGCCCCCAGCCGTAGTTGACGGCATACCGCTCGATCACCCGCCCACTGTAGGTGGCCGCTGATCGCGGCCGTGGTCGCGCCCGGACGACGCGACATCAGACGATCCGCGGGCCGGCTGGAGAGTGCGGGCCAACAAAGACACCAGGGGCCAGGCCCCCCGGGTGGTGTTGCTCAGCACGGTGAAGGTCACCCCGGCGGCCGAATCGTGGTGGCTGGCGCAGGACACCCCCGCGTCCATCCCTTCCAGGAAGACGGCGTCGGTGGTGGCGTGCAGGTGGATGCCCAGGCCGTAGCGGCGGTCCTCTTCGGGCCAGTCGCTGCGGGGCCGGGTCATCTCCGCGACCGCAGCCGGGGTGACGACGTGGCCGGCATAAAGGGCGGTCCAGAAGCGGTGCAGGTCGGCTGCCGTCGAGTACAGGCCTCCGTCGCCGCTACCGAGGACCGGCAGATGCAAGACGTTGGTGCGCGGGCTGTCCGCGGTCAGGTAGCCGATGGCGGCGCGGCCGGGCAGCTCATCGCTGCGCAGGAAAGCGCTGTCGTGCAGGCCCGCGGGCACGCAGACCAGGCTGTCCACCAGGTCAGCGAACGCCCGGCCGGTCACCCGCTCAGCCAGTACCGCCAGCACGACGAAACCGGCGTTGTTGTAGCGAAAGGCCTCGCCAGGGGGACTCTCCTGCGGGTGGCCGTCGAGCGCGATCAGATAGTCCTTGGTCGAGGCCAGCCGGTGCACGGGCACCGGCATGACGTAGTCGGTGAAGTCGCCGAGCGTCCCCTCGTTGAGGTAGTCGCCGATGCCGGATCGGTGCGCGAGCAGGTGCTCGACGGTGACTCCATTGTCGACAAGCGGCAGGTCGGCGCCCAGGAGTGTACGGGCCGCCGTGTCGAGCTGGAGCACGCCGCCCTCGATCAGGCGCAGGACCACCAGGGCGGTGAAGCCCTTGGTCATGCTGGCCGTCCCAAACTGGGTGTCGAGCGTCACCGGCAGCCCGTGAGCCCGGTCCGCCAGCCCGTATGCCGCCGCCAGCACCGTCTCACCCCCCCTGTCCACCCGGACGACACCGCTGAATCCGGTCGTGGCGGCCCGCTCGTCGACGAGCTGCTCTAGGGTGCGCATGGCGCTGACGGTAACGGGTGACGGTGCCGGCCGTGCGGGTGGCGGGCGGGGCCAGCGCCGGGAGACCCGGACTGCATACGCTTCGGGGATGTCGACCGCTCAGCGCGCCTACCCAAACGGACGTCGGGCCGCTCTCCTCGGCGCGGCCGCGCTCGGCCTGCTCGTGGCGCAGCAGCCCTGGAATGCAGTGTTGACCGGCCCGGCCGCTCCGCACGGGATCGTGTCCTTCGAGCTGGCGGGCAGCGCCGCCCAGGCCGACGCGATGCTGGCTCAGTGGACGGCAGCGGGAGTGACCGGCACCGCGTGGTGGCTCATGGCCATCGACCTCGGATACCCCATCCTGTATGCCGTGGCGCTCGACCGCGCCCTGGCCTGGGCGACGCGGGGACGTCCGTCCCGTTGGCGGTTGGCCCCCCTCGGTGCCGCCGCAATGGATTACGCCGAGAATGCCGCCCTCATCGCTCAACTCGCCCAGGGCCGCGGGAGTGGGTGGGCCGCGGCGGTGGCGGCGGGGGCGGCATTCGGGAAGTTCGTGCTCATCCTCATGTCAGTCACGGTCGTGATCGTGAGCGTGGTGCGCCGCTGCGCCTGAACCCGTGCTTGCGGCGAGGCCCCCGCATGCGGGTGCAGCTCAGGGGTGGTGCTGGCCGTCAACCACCCCGCGGGCACCAACGGCCTGGCCGGGAAGACCGAGGCCCAGGGTGGCCAGGCCGACGAGGGCAACGAAAGTGCCGAAAACCGGACTGACAGGGGCGTCGGCATACAGGGCCGCCGCCGCGCCCAGGAGCACAGCGGGCAGGATGAGGGCCAGGATGCGGCCGCCGTATCCCAGGGCCATGCTGCGCACCGACGCCAGGCCGACGGTCAGGGCCGACAGGCTCAATCCGGAGATCGCGACGAAGGCCACCAGACCGGAGATGTCGTAGAACAGTCCGCTCTTCACGCCGAGCGCCACCTGGGTCGGGCTCACCAGACAGAAGCCGACCGTCAGTGCGATCAGCGAGACGAGGAGCGGTCGGCGCGCCCACCGCGCCGCTCTCGGCGCGTCGGCGAATCGCGCTCGCTCGGCATGCACAACCCAAGCCAGGCTCGCGAACATCGCACCGATGGCCACGGTTGTGGTCACCGAGAACACTCTGCTCTCGACGAGGTCGCTGTCGGTCACCCACGTGCCGGTCCCCTCAGAGACGCGGTGGGCGAAGTCGTAGCCGAGCAGGGCGACCCAGGGCACGGTCAGGCCAAGCGCGATCTTGTGGTGGGTTCTCATCGGGTGCTCCTACCTGGAAGTGGTCGTCCATCCAGGCTCCGCGACACGGAGGGTCGGCCGCATCCGTCTTAAGGTCGTGCGATTGTCTCCTCGGGGACGATGCACGACCCGTCTCGAGAAGGAGACTGGGGGGCCGATCAGTCGAGGCCGTGGCGGTAGGCGACGACCACGGCTTGCAGCCGGTCCCGCACGCCGAGCTTGGCGAGGATCTGGGCGACATGGGATTTGACGGTGGACTCGGCGAGGAACAGCGTGTGCCCGATCTCGGCATTGGACAGGCCACGCGTCATGGCCTTGAGGACGTCGAGCTCCCGCTCGGTCAATTCGGTCAGTCCTGGGTGGGGCCTACGGTCGGGTAGTCGCACCGACACGCCGTCGAGAAGCCGCGCCAGAACCGTTGGCCCGATCGTCGATTGGCCGGCCGCGCAGGCGAGCACCGCCTGCACTAGTCCACGCGGCTCGGTGGTCTTCAGCAAGAATCCCGAGGCGCCCGCGCGCAGGCCCTGCACGACGTATTCGTCGAGATCGAACATCGTGAGGATCAACACCCGAGTGTCAGGCAGGGTGGCGCGGATCTGACGAGTCGCACTGATGCCGTCGCCACCTGGCATCTCCACATCCATCAGCACGATATCCGGACGGTGGTCCATCGCCAGGCGCACAGCGGTCGGGCCGTCCGCTGCCTCGCCAACGACCTCGATGGCTCCATCGCTCCCGAGGACAGTGACCAGGCCTGCGCGCAGCAACTCGTGGTCATCGACCACCACGACCCGCACGGTCATGTGACCGGCGCGCGGGACGCTGGCAGAGGGGCGCGGGACGCTGGCAGAGTGGCCTTGACGACGAAGCCCCTCCCTCCGGCGGGGGTTCCGGTATGGAGGCGGCCACCCGCGTGAGCCACCCGCTCTGCCAGTCCCACCAGGCCGGAGCCATGCTCGCGAGGCACACCGGCCCCGGGCCCGCTGTCGGTGACTGTGACGGTGAGATGGCCGGGGCCACTCTCGACGCTGACGCTGGCCGGTGCCCCTCGTCCGTGTCGGACGACATTGGTCAGGGCCTCCTGCACGATGCGGTAGACCAGCTCAGATCCCTTGGGGGGCAACTGATCCAGGCCGGATAGGGTGACTGACGTTCCGCTGGCCCGGATCCGGTCGACGAGCGCTGCCACATCCCGTGGTGTTCGGGCGGGAGCGTGGGACTCGGGGTGGAGACGGTCGAGATCGGCCAGAGCCTCGATCGCTGCGCTCTCGACCACCTCGAGAGCGCGCCTGGCCGACTCCGGGTCCCGGTCGGCCGAGACCTCGGCGGCACCAGCCTGCATGGCGATGAGGCCGACCGCGTGCGACACCGAGTCGTGGATCTCCCGGGCGAACGCCGCCCGGTCGGCCTCGACTGCCGCGGCCGCGGCCCGGTCGAGGGTCGACCGGTAGTGCGACGCGAGGCCCAGGGCGCGTTGCGCCCGTCCCCGTTCGACACGGATGATCAGCGCCACGGACAGCAGGACGCAGACCACGACCGTGGTGATGACGGCGTTCTCGTGGTCGTGCACCCATGCCGATGTGATTGCCGTTCCGGCGAAGAGGAGCATGGCCGCGGTGCGACGCCATGGCGACCCCGGAATGCCCATCGTGCCCCAGACCAGGCCCGTCACGGTGATCAGCATCCAAAACCCCCACAGCACTTCGTGCGACGCCACTGCGCCAAGGGCTACCGATGAGGCCGCGAAGAGCGCCGCGACCGTCGGTGAGAGCGTCCGGCCCGCCACCGCGATGGCCACAATCACCGTCAGCGCGACGCCCCACCAGGGCACCTGCCCCTGCTCCATATGGCCATAGGTGATCGACTCCACGAGTGCCAGCACCCCAGCCGCGGCGGCGAACGCAAGATCCCGCCGAGGTATCCGGGTCGGACGGGCTGGCCCCACCTCGATCAGGTCGACTGGGTGGCCCGTATCTCGCAACAGCCCAAGCAGCCGTCGCAACTCGCTCGAGGCGAGCCGCGCGTGGCGGTGGATCCGGCGAGCCGTGGCGGCGTGGTCCTCGACCTGAGCGGCCTCGATGCGCACGTGAATGAACAGCCGACGGAGCTCGGCGGGGATGTCCTCCGACAGACGACGCCGCTCGTCACGCACGGCCATGGCCGCCACATGGTCGGGATGGATCCTCGCCGCTCCGGCGGCTTCCCGGCGTGCCACTCGCGCACGCACCCCAGCCCTCCAGGCCTCGCGCGCCACGAACGCGAGCGAGGTCAGCATCACTCCGAAGAAGAGCAACTCCGGCAGTCCGAATCCGCCCACCACGGTGATGCAGGCCGCTGACGTGACGCATCCCAGCGTCACCACGAGGTCAGCGCGGGTGGGCGTCATCCCTCCAGGCTAGGCGGGTCGGTTCCCGCGGTCTTCCTCCTTGAGGCGGATCATCGAGCCGATCGCCGTCAGGTATGCGAGCCCCAGGCCTGGGTGCAGCTAGAGCGCGCGCACGCGGTTGTTGCGCGGGTTGTGCTCGAGCTCGACCAGTCCGAGCGCCTCGAGGAGCGGCGGGAGGTACATCCCGAACCGGCCTCGGTAGCCCTTACGGAGGCCGTACCAGCCGCCCACCGGGTTGCTCTCGTCGCGGCCCCACGCCTCGACCGTGCCCGGCTTGGCCACCTTGCCCTCATCGGCCGCGCCCAACTCGACCCAGTCAGCCTGCTCGCGCAGCCAGGCGGCGAGGTCGTCGATGGCGCTCAGGTGATAGCGCAGCGTGGTCGAGCCGACACGGCATACCAGCGCCGGGGGGTCGCCGCCCTCGTCGCGCCACATCGTGTATGCCGACGTGCCCGGTGCCGTCGTCAGCTGCCAGGGATCCTCGGACGTGCCGGTGCCGGTCATGGTGAGCACTGTACGGCCAGCCTGGCACTGGGCCTGGCGCGCTGATCGCGCTGGAAAACCCGGGCGCCCACCTGGCCGATCCGCCGATCCGCCCACCGGGCCGCGCCGGTCAGCGCTTGGCGCGCATCGCCCGCACGACCGTCACCGCCGTGCCGTCGGGGGCGACCCCGGATGCCAGGGCGTCATACTCGGTCGACCCGTACGGGTAAAGGGCGAGCCGTCCGGCCGCGTCCGCGTGGACGCCCCAGCCATACGCCTTCCCGAGGTCGGAGGCGCGCAGGCAGGGACGTCCGACGGAATAGAACTCCGCGCGCGCCGCTGCCCGCTCGCGGTCCGGCACGCCCCGGCGATCGGCCCACACGGTGAAGATGACGTCGCCCGAGGTGTGCCGGTAGGGAGCCTCGTGAATCATGGCCCACGTCGCCGACGCGATGGTCGGCTTTCCGCCGCGCTCCGCGGGAACTCTCGCCGGCCCCTCCGAGCCAGGGGCGAGCGCGATGAAGGTGTCGGTGTAGTCGACGGGGTCCATGGTCACGCCCATGCCTTGGTGTCGGTAATACAGAAGGGGTGGTGCCGGGTCGAGCAAGACGATCCAGGTCTCGCCCGGCTGGACGTCCGGCCTGGTCGCCCCGAGTTCGACGCACCGGGTCGCAGCAGCCTCCAGGTCGTCCGCGGCGAGGTCGAAGTGGAACTGCTTGTGACCATGGTCGGGCCACGGTGGGCGCACATAGTCGGCGATGGTGCCGATGCCGAGCTTGTGGGCCGGCCCCTGGAGCATCGCGTACTGCTCGTCGCTGTAGACGATGGGCCAGCCCAGGACCTGCGACCAGAAGGCGCCGAGGGCGCTGGCGTCGGGGGCATCGAGGGTGACCATGGCCAAGGTGATGTCGTGCTCGTTCATGCGGGCATGCTGGTGCCATGGCCACGCCCGACGATTGCACGAACGCGACACCGGAGCACATGTTCGGCCACGTTCTGCGTCCGGACGAGCTGCTCCGGCACGTTCGCTATGACTTCGCCGAGCCCTGCACCGATTTGGCCCCGTGGATCGACCAGTACTGGTCGGTCGAGTGGGACTTGGCCCCAGGCAAGATCTTCCACACCCGCGACCGTGGACGACCCGGCGGTGAACCTCTCCATCGAGCGTGGGGGGATCGCGCGCCCTGGCACGACCAGGGCCGGGGTTCTGGTTGACCGGTCCGGCGACGGTCAGGCGCTTCGATGTGAGCCTGCGCGGGTCCGGGTCCGTCGTCGCCGTGAAGTTCCAGGTGGACGGCACCGTGGCGTTCGCGAACGCGGACCTGGCGGCCCTGCGCGACCGGACGGTCCCGGCTGCGCAGTGGTTCGGCTCAGACGCCTGGGCGTCCGAGCTGCCACCCTCGGCGTCCGAGGCATCCTCGCGGCTGGACGCCTGGTTGCTCGGCTTGGGCCCCTCCACGGACGCTGGCTACGACCGCTTCCGGATGATGCACGCGCTGCTGGATGACCCCACGGTCGCGAGATTGGACGACGTGGCGGACCGGGTGGGCTGCGACATGCGGACGTTGCAGCGCACCTTTCGCCGCTACACCGGCGTGGGTCCCAAGCGCATGCTGGTGCGAGCGCGGGTGATGGCGGCGGTGGCGGCGCTGGATCGCGGCTGGCCCGGCAGCCTGACCGAGCTGGCCCACGAGTTCGGCTGGTTCGACCAAGCGCACCTGATCCGCGACTTCCGGCGGATCACTGGACTGACTCCGGCCGGGTATGCCGACCGCGACACCATCCCCGTCGCGCCGGGCACGAACCGCTGACAACTCCGGCCCGCGCTCCTCCCTCGCCGCTGCTGTCTTGCAGCGCATGCAGCTGATATCGCTGCATGGGTGTCGCCGTGACCGTCCGGGAAGTGCCGGAACACACCCGGGACGAGCTCGCCGCGCGCGCCGCTCGGGCCGGTATGTCGCTGCAAGAGTTCCTGCGCGCACTGCTCGTGGCGACGGCCGCCCGCCCGGCCGTCGCCGACGTGATCGCGCGCATCCGTTCGCGGGTCGACGCGACCGGACTCCGCGTGGATGCCGCCGCCATTCTGAGCGCGCGCGACGCCGATCGTCGATGAGCCTGCGGCCGACGCCCCGTCCGCGCGCCGCGTGCTGTGGTGTGTGATGCGTAGGCGGCGACAGCCAGGTCGAGCAGGTCCGGGGCCTGCGGCGCAACCTGACTGCCTACGACGCGAGTTATGTGGTCCTCGCGGAACTACACCGCGCTACCCCGGTCAACACCATGCGTCCGCCCCGCGCCAGCGGGGATGAGCCTCATCAAGCCGGCCGATTCCATCGCACGCCGGGGAACCGATCGAAATCGGCGTCGAAGGTCACCACAGTCGCGCGGTGTTCGAGCGCCAATGCCGCCAGATGCGCATCCGAGGTGAGATTGCCTCCTGTCCCGGCCTCTGTCAGCAGACTGGTGAGCAGGTCGAGGTGACGCGTGGTGGGGTGAAGGACGATCGCAGTGGGAGCGTCGAGCCACGCTCTCACGACGGCGCTGACCTCGGCGACCGTGAGCGGCCGCGCGAACAGTCCGGGGCGCGTGGTGAGCCGTATGACGGCGAGAAGCGCGGCCCATGTGAAGCCCACAGGACCACCGCCGCTGAGGGCCGCATCGAGCCACGACTTGGCGACCTTGTGGTCTGGGGCTGAGGTATTGACCGCGTTCAGCAAGACATTGACGTCGACGATCGTCATGCGCCCCGCCGGAGACCGGCGATGAGGGTTTCGTCCTCGAGCTCGGCCGAGATCCGCATCGCCTTGGTCAGATCGATCGCGGGCACTCCAAGATCGAAGGTCGGCGTCTCGACGTGGACCACAGGTCGCGCGGCGGCGGACTCGCGGATCGCATCGTTGAGGGCGCGCTTGAAGGACACCTTCTTTTCGCTCATGCGGCGCTGCAGAAGATGCTCGACATCGGGATCGAGGGTGACGGTGGTGCGCATCCTGACAGCATAGCGTCACACCCGTTGATGCGTTGCTATCAGCGGAGGTGAGCAGCAACTTCCTTTCGTGACCAGTGCGCTTGACATCAATATCGAACAAACATACGATGAAGTATGCCGTCATCCACCGCATCCGATCACCTCGCCGGGGTGCGCGAGGTGCTGACCAGGCTTGACCCGGAAGGACTCTCGGACCGTGAGCGGCTCGACCTCATCCGTGGTCTTGAGGAGCTGAAAGCGGTTGCGGCGGCAGCTCAGGTGCGAGTGGCCGAGTCGTTCGACACCTCCGCGCGCTGCGCGCACATCAGTGCTGGTGGCGACCCGGCGAAGGCCTCGCGGTCGATCGGCTCTCAGCTGGCGTTGGCGCTGCATACCTCCCCCCACCGAGGCGATGAGTTCCGGGCCCTGTCCACAGCCTTGGTCGACCAGATGCCCGAGACTCTCGCGGCCCTCAGCCGTGGGGCGATCGGTGAGCACCACGCGCGCGTGGCGTTTCGAGCGACCTCCGGCCTCGCGCCGGGGATGCGTGAGCAGATCGACGCCGCCCTGAGCAGTGACCTCGGCACGCTCTCCCCGCGGCAGCTGGACGCCGCCTGCCGGCGCATTGCCGCGAGCATCGACGCGGCGGCCGTCGTGGACAAGATCGCCCGGGCGGCCCGCTCCTGTCGGGTCACCGTTCATCCGGCACCGGAGGGGATGGCCTACCTGTCCGTCCTCGGGCCGCTGCCGGAGGTCGTGGGAGCGTATGCCGCGCTCAAGCGGGCCGCTGAGGCCGTGGTCGCTGGCGCTGACGAGGACGAGGGTCCGGAGGGACGGGGTGTCGGCGCGATCATGACCGACCGCGCGCTGCGGCTGCTCTCCAATCGCGCTGTGGGACAGGGTCAGCCCGTCATGGTCAACCTCGTCATCACCGATCGTGCCCTGCTCGGCGAGGGCGACCCTGGACGTTCGGTCGACGAGCCGGGACAGCTACCCGGCCACGGACCGCTCGCGGCGCCGGACGCTCGGGCCTGGCTGAGCAATCCGGCGACACCGGCACGGATCCGTCGTCTCTTCACCACCCCAAACGGACGGGACCTGACCCAGATGGAGTCTCGCAGCCGGGTGTTCACCGGAGCATTGGCCGAGATCATCGGCCTACGGGACCAATGCTGTGCCGCCCCCTGGTGCGACGCACCCATCCGGGACGTCGACCATGTGACGCGACATAGCGACGGCGGGCCGACGAGCTACCGCAACGGCCAGGGACTGTGCGAGCGATGCAATGACGTCAAGGAACAACCCGGGTGGGTGGTCACCCGCGCCAGTGGGGCCGGCACGGATGCCGCCGGCGTGACCACCTGGACCACACCCACGGGACAGGTCCACTCCACCAGCCCGCCCCCGATCCTCGGACCAGGCTGGCGCCCGAACCACGACATCCTCGCCGATTCCCCCGCTGCGTGAGCCATGAGCGTCGAGCGCAGGATTATGCGTCACCATCACCGTCGCTGGTCGCGCCGCCAGGCGGGTGCCTGCTCGGCAGAAACCATAAAAGTCCTTTGACATCAAGAGACTTATGGTCGGAGGATCGTCCCGTGACATGGTGGCGCCGGATCCTTCCCCCGACAACGCTTGAGCGCGACCTCGCGCTCCAGGCCGTGCTGTCGGCATTCGGCACCGGCTCCTTCCTCACCGGCACCGCCGTCTTCTTCACCCAGGTCGTCGGCCTGACCGGCGCCCAGGTCGGCCTCGGCCTGTCCATCGCCGCGGTACTCACCCTCTTGCTCCAGATCCCGATGGGCCGACTCGCCGACCGAGTCGGCGCCAAGCCGCTGTGGGTGGTCTCCTCCGCCGTCGAGGCGATGCTGTATGTCGCGTGGCCCCTCCTGCACGGCATGGTCGCCTTCGTCGCGATGCTGTGCACGATGACGATCGTCGAGACCGCGGGGCGGAATGCACGCAATGTCTACCGGCTCACGATCTTCACCCGTGAGACCCGAGTGCGGGCGAACGCCTACATGCGGGCCGCCCGCAACGTCGGCTACACCCTTGGTGCGGGGGCCAGCGGCATTGCGCTCGGGCTGGGTCTGGGCGCGGTCAAGGCCATCCCCCTCGTCACGGCCGGCCTGCTCGCCCTCAACGCGGTGATGATCGCGGCGGTCCTCCCGCCGATCACGCGGCATACCCACACCGCGACGATCGGGGACGCGCTCGAGGCGGCCCCCGCGGCGTGGCGCAACACCGGCTTCGTCGTGCTGGCGCTGTGCAATGGGGTGATCTCGTCCAACCAAGTGCTCCTCAATGTCGTCGTTCCGCTCTGGCTGGTCGAACGCACCGACGCCCCGCACACCCTGCTCGCCTGGCTCTTCGGCACCAACACGGTGCTCGCGGTCCTGCTCCAGGTGCGGGCGTCCCGGGTCGCCGACTCCGTCGCCGGCTCGCTCAAGGCGGTGCGCTGGTCTGGGTGGGCGTTCGTCGTGTCGTGCGCTGCTCGCGGTCACTCACGAGACCGTCGGCTGGGTGACCCTGGTCCTGGTCTGGGTGGGGCATGTGACGATCACCGGGGCCGAGCTGTGGCAGTCCGCCTCCGACTGGGGCTTCACCAGCGAGCTGTCCGACCACCGGCGGCTGGGTGACTACCAAGGGATCTGGGGCATCGGCTACCAGATCGAGTCGGTGATTTTCCCGGCCCTCTTCACCTTCCTGGCCCTGCGGTGGGGCACACCGGGGTGGTTCGTCATCGCGGGTATCGGCGTGGCGGCGGCGGCCATCGCCCATCCCGCCGCCCGCGCTGCGGAACGGCACCTGGTCCGGGTCGGCGCCCCGGTCGGCGCCTGACCGTCGCCGCGGGGCCAGGGCGTCACCCCGGAAGCCGGTCGCGCAGCCACCCCAGCCACCCATCGAGGCCATCTCCGGTCCGTGCCGAGAGTTCGAACACGGTGGCGTGGGGGTTCACGCTCGCGAGATTCCGGCGAAAGAGCGCGACGTCGGCGTCGAGATGCGGGGCGAGATCGAGCTTGTTGACGACGACCACCTCGCACGAGCGGAACATCACCGGGTACTTCAGCGGCTTCTCTTCCCCCTCGGTGATCGCATAGACCATGACCCGGTGATGCGCACCGACGTCGAACTCGGCAGGGCAGACGAGGTTTCCGACGTTCTCGATGAGCACCAGGTCCAACTCGTCCAGGCGCAGCCCCCGCAGTCCGCGGGCCACCATCGGCGCATCGAGGTGACACTCGCCGCCAAAGCCGTTGCTGGTGTTGAGCAGGGAGATCTGAGCACCCAGCCCGGAGAGCCGGTCGGCGTCGATGCTGGTCTCGATGTCGCCCTCCACGACCCCGACGCGCGTCGAACCTCGCAGTGCCGCAAGGGTCTTGGCGAGCAGCGTCGTCTTGCCCGCACCGGGCGAGGACATGAAAGTTGACCGCCACGATGTGATGGCGGTCCAAGATGGCCCGGTTGTCGGCGGCGGCCCGGTCGTTCTCATCGAAAATGCGCTCGAGGATCGTGACCCGTTCCGGAGCGGTCGCGTATGCCGTGTGGTCCCCGAGTCCGTCCTCGTGGCTGTGGCCGTCGTCGCCGTGGTCGTGGCTGTGCACGGTGGCGTCGTCGTGGTGGTGAAAGCGGCCCATGTCAACGCTCCTTGAGGGACCCGGCGGTCGCGGGTGCGAGGTCGGCACTGGTGATGAGGAACTCCTCACCACGGATCACCGTCACCTCTCCGGAACCGCAGGCGCGGCATACGAGAACGAGCGAATGCTCGACGACGGTTGTGCGCGAGCACGCGCGACAGCTGACCTCCACGGGCACAGAGTCGATCGCCAAGACCGAGCCGGCGAGCTCACCACCCTCGCAGACCAGTTCCCAGCAGTAGGCCAAGGTGTCCGGACTACCTGGCGCAGCTGCCCGACCTGGAGGTGGACGACAGTGACAGGTCGGCCCTGCGCAGCACGGGAGACGATCCGGTGGATCGACTGACAGAGCGAGAGCTCGTGCACGGCCGTCACCCTAGCTCGCCTTGTCGATATTGCTCACCGTCGCAGCGTCTGGGACGGCGTCTCGCCGAACCGGCGGTGATACCAGCCGCGAAGTTGCCCAGATGCGTGATCCCCACTTCTGGGCCACGGACGTCACGGTCACCCGGTCGCTCGGCAGTGCGTCGGACAACTCCGCGCGGACGCGGTCGAGCTAACAGTCGCGCACATAGGCCATCGGGGTTGTGCCCAAGTCCTCCTGGAAGCCCTGCTGGATCGCGCGGACACTCATGCCGGTTGCCTCGGCAAGGTGGGTCATGGTGACCGGGGCGGCGAGATGAGCCTCGATGTGCGCGACGGCGCGCTGGACGGTGCGGCGCGCGCTCCGGCCCGGAACGGCGCCAATGGTGTGATTGGAGCCTTGGATGAGCAGGAGCGTGGAGATGACGAAGTCCTCGATCTGACCGACACCGCTGCCCGCGTGGAGCAGCGAGCCTGGCGTGACGAGTTCTGTCGAGAGCAATTGCATCACCGTGTGCCATCGGACCGCGGCCTCGGCCGTGAGATCGAGAACCGGGTCGAAGACGACCCGGCTGCCCGGAGCTCGGCCCAGCATCCGGGTAAGGGTCCGGTCGACCGCCTCTTCCTCGATCCGAAGGATGACTTGCGGCGAATCGTGCTCGACGCGCATCCGCAGTTCCTCCCCGGGGGAGACGACGAGGACGTGATAGGGGCTCACCTCGATCTGTCGACCGCGGTAGGTGGCAGCGGCGAGCCCACTCGTGGGCATGTGCACCGTGTAGTGGGCTCCCGTGCGACGAACGTCGACGGTCGTCGGGGCGTGGAAATCGAGATAGGCCATCGTCACGTCCCGGATACGCACGGCGTTGAGGGTGGTCTGGAAGGGCGCCGCCGCGCTCGGCTCCGGCCGCAGGGAGCAGCGGCCGAGCAGTCCACTCACCACACCGGCCGCATCCGCGAGGTGGTCCGTGCACAGGATCTCGCGATCACGCAGTGCCACCGGAACCCCGCGGGACGGCAGTCGCCGCCGCACCGGTGAGCGGGTATGCCGCGCATCGATGAAGCCGAGTTTGGACAGCCTTGCCATACCTACTCCCGGGAATCCGCGCATATGTGCAAACATCGTTGCGCTTATTGGATAGTACGTGCGCCGAAGCGATAGCACGAGCCCTCCCACCGACCTACGGTGAGCGGACCTCACGTGTCACCGTGGATCGCGAAAGGGCACCCATGACCGACGGCATCGCGACCGACCCGCAGGTGTCGGCACTTCGGGCGAAGCTCGACGACCCTCAGGTTGCGGCTTCCCTCACCCGCATCCTCGACCACGCCGACCTCCTCGCCCTGCTCGTCGTCGGGCTCGACGGCGCGATCCAACGCAGCGAGGTCATCGGCAACTCCCTGGCGGGCAGCCTGACCGACCTGCGGGCCATGCAGTCCGCCGACGACTACCCGTTGCGTGGAATCGACCTCAGAGAGCTCGCCTAGGCCTTGGGCGCGATCACCCAGACCTCACACCGGGTCACCCCGGCGATCTCCAAGGTCGTCGACTCGGGACTCATCGACGCCGTCATGGACTCCGGAATCACCGAGCCCGGGGTCATCGAGCAGGTCGGACGTCTCGGACGGGGCCTGGCGCAGGGAGCCGAGGCGGCCCGCATACACGAGATCTCCGTCAGTGGCCCGCTGACCCTGCTCAAGGCCCTCAAGGACCCTGATATCGCCCGCGGGATGTCCTTCTTCCTCAATGTCCTGAAGTCCATGGGCGCCGAGCTCGGCCGGTAGCAGCCGACCACCGCCGTCAAAGGAGACGAACAGCCGTGTCATCCGTCTTGTGGTTCCAAGGTGGCGCCTGCTCTGGCAACACCATGTCCTTCCTCAACGCCGAGGAGCCCAATGTCGTCGACCTCATCGTCGATTTCGGCCTCGAGGTGATCTGGCATCCCAGCCTTGGCCTCGAGTTGGGTGACAACGCGAAGAAGATCTTCGAGGACTGCGCCTCCGGGGCGCGCCAGATGGACATCTTCGTCTTTGAGGGCTCGGTCATCCAGGCCCACGAGGGTCGGATGGACATGTTCGCCGACCGTCCGATGATCGAGTGGGTGACCGAGCTCGCCAACGCCGCGAGCATCGTCGTCGCCATCGGCGACTGTGCTTGCTGGGGAGGCATCCCCGCGATGGAGCCCAACCCCAGCGACTCCACCGGCTTGCAGTTCCACAAGCGCGCCAAGGGGGGATTCCTCGGACCCGACTGGAAGTCCAAGTCCGGCCTCCCCGTCATCAACATCCCCGGCTGTCCGGCCCACCCCGACTGGATCACCCAGATCCTCGTCGCGCTCGCGACCGGTCGCGCCGGCGACATCGCACTGGACGAGCTGCACCGTCCACAGACCTTCTTCAAGACCTTCACCCAGACCGGCTGCACCCGGGTCCAGTTCTTCGAGTACAAGCAGTCCACGACGAGTTTCGGCGAGGGCACTCGCACCGGCTGCCTCTTCTACGAGTTCGGTTGCCGCGGGCCGATGACCCACTCGCCGTGCAACCGGATCCTGTGGAACCGCCAGTCGAGCAAGACCCGAGCCGGTATGCCGTGTCTCGGCTGCACCGAGCCCGAGTTCCCGTTCATGGACCTCGCCGCCGGCACGGTCTTCAAAACCCAGAAGGTGTCCGGGGTCGTCCCCAAGGACGTCCCCGAAGGCACCGACCACCTGACCTATATGGCCCATGCGGCCGCAGCCCGGATCGCTGCGCCGCAGTGGACCAAGGAAGACCTCTTCGTCGTCTGATCGACGAGTCGAGAACCCAAGGAGATCAGACATGACCATTACCGAAGACACCAAGCCGGACAGCTCGGTCGACCTCTTCGTCAGCCCGCTGGGGCGGGTCGAGGGCGACCTCGACGTCAGGGTGACGATCACCGACGGCGTCGTCACCGAGCGCCTGGACCGAGGCGGCGATGTTCCGCGGCTTCGAGATGATCCTCCGCGGAAAAGACCCGCAAGCCGGACTCATCGTCACCCCACGCATCTGCGGCATCTGCGGCGGCAGCCATCTCTACAAGGCGTGTTATGCGCTGGACACCGCCTGGCACACCCACGTGCCGCGCAATGCCACGCTCGTCCGCAATATCGCCCAGGCCTGCGAGACCCTCCAGTCGATTCCGCGCTACTTCTATGCCCTCTTCGCCATCGACCTCGTGCACCAAGTACAAGAACTCCCCCATGTATGACGAGGCCTGCCGGAGGTTCACGGCATACACGGGCACCGCCTATCAAAAGGGGGTCGTCCTGTCGGCCAAGCCGGTCGAGGTCTACGCCCTCTTCGGTGGCCAGTGGCCGCACAGCTCCTTCATGGTCCCCGGAGGGGTCGCGAGCGCCCCGTCGCTGGCCGACGTCACCCGCGCCATGGCCATCCTCAACCACTGGAAGGACAACTGGCTGGAGAAGGAGTGGCTCGGCTGCTCGGTCGAGCGGTGGATGCAGATCCGAGTTGGGCCGACTTGATGGCCTGGCTCGAGGAGTCGCAGGCCCACGCCAATTCCGACTGCGGCTTCTGGATCCGCTACTCCTCGACATCGGCCATGACAGCTTCGGGCCGGGTGCGGGAACTTCTTCGCCGCCGGGACCTACCTCTCGCCAGAGCCTATGAGAACCCCACGGTCGAGGGGCGCAATGACGCGCTCTACGCGCGCGGCCGGGATCTATGTCGACGGCGCCTTCCACGACTACGACCAGCTGCGCGTCTCTGAGGACGTGACCCACTCCTTCTACAAGGGCAGCCGACCGCTGCACCCGTGGGAGGGGGAGACCGACCCGCTCGACCCCAAGGACGGTCGCGCCGCGGACAAGTACTCCTGGGCCAAGTCACCCCGGTACGACGTCCCCGGCAAGGGACGGATGCCGCTCGAGGTCGGCCCGCTCGCCCGTC
This sequence comes from Nostocoides sp., assembly GCA_016702415.1. GTDB lineage: Bacteria > Actinomycetota > Actinomycetes > Actinomycetales > Dermatophilaceae > Nostocoides_A. Next base: position 408,952 of record JADJEA010000001.1, on the reverse strand, counting down.
AGGTCATCGCCGGTCGTGAGGGTGCTGCGGCGCATCAGGACTACGACCCGTTCATCCTCGACTGCATCAACGCCAAGGGTGCGTCGGTCTTCACCCGCCAACTCGCCCGGATGCACGAGGGTCCCAAGCTGTTCCACGCGGTGATGACCTGGCTGGCCGAGATCGACTTGCACGGGTCGTTCTACACCAAACCGACCGAGCACGAGTCGGGCAAGGGACACGGCGGGACCGAGGCCGCGCGGGGCGCGCTCCAGGACTGGATCGTCCTCGAGGGCGGGAAGATCGCGAACTACCAGGTGATCACGCCAACCGCCTGGAACATTGGGCCGCGCGACTCCGACGGCGTGCTCGGCCCCATGGAGCAGGCCTTCATCGGGACCGAGATCTACGACATGCAGGACCCCGTCGAGCTCGGGCATGTGGCCCGCTCCTTCGACTCCTGCCTCGTCTGCACGGTCCACGCCTACGCCGGACGAACCGGGCGCGAGCTCAACCGCTTTGTCATCAACGGCATGGTCTGACCGTGCCGGGCGGCACTCGTCCCGTCGCCCCGCACGAGTTGCTGGACGACGGGACCGGCGTCTCCCGGTGCGATCTCTTCGTCGTCGGCTGCGGCAACATCCTGCGTGGTGACGACGCGGTCGGCCCGACTCTCGTGCGACTGCTGTGGTCGCACGGCGACATCCCGCAGGGCGTCCGCATGCTTGACGGCGGGACGGCGGGGATGGACGTCGGCTTCCAAATGCGCGGGGCAGCCAAGGTCGTCATCGTGGACGCATCATCGACGGGCGCAGAGCCGGGAACGATCTACCGAGTCCCCGGTGACGAGCTCGCGCAGCTCCCACCGATCGACGGCATCCACACGCACTCCTTTCGCTGGGACCACGCCATCTCGTTCGGCCGGTGGCTACTCGGGCCGCAGTTCCCGTCCGATATCACCGTGTTCCTCATCGAGGCGGCCGAGTTCACCCCCGGCGGAACGCTGTCGGCCCGGGTTGAGGAGTCCATGAGAGCGGTGGCCGAGGTGATTCGCCGGGACTTCTTCGACCCCCTGCGCGACAGCGTCGAGATCACGGACACCGGCAACCTGAGGATCGACGCGGCGCTCGCGCAGCGCTACTTCCCGGCGCACGTGTGTGGGCTGAAGCGGGAGGGCGATGTTCTCGTGATGATCCCGCTCGCGTCCCAGGCCAATGGTGGCGCCCTGCTCAAGCAGCGCACCCCATCCGGCGACCGCGCCCTCCTCGTGCGGGAGGTCCTGGACGACGACCTGCCGGTCGGGCGGCATACAGTCACCTGGGACGAGCGCCGTGCCGTCCTCCTCGTCGACCTCGCCCCCCCTTCCTGAGAGTGAATCCATGGCACCCGTGATCCGCCGCCCGCAGCCGCTGGCGACCTTTCCGCTGCCGGCCGGGATGCTCCTCATCGAAGGGGAAGGGCCCGAGGTGGACCCGGCCCGGGGGGCACTGGCCTCAGGCCGCCTGCCCACCTCCTGGCCGCAGGCGCTCGCCGGGATCGAGGCGGCGTATGCCGGGCGGCTCACCGACGCTCTCGCTCACCTTGCCGGGGACGGGGCCGTCGACCACTTCAACCGGTTCGTCATCGATCCGACGGGCGTCGACCCGGACGCGGTCCGCGCCGGACTCCCCCACGACCTGGCTCCGCTCGTCGATGTCGTGCGCTACATGATCGGCGACACCGATCTCCTCCCGGACCCGACCGGCACCGACGGGGAGATCCGCGCGCTCGTGCTGTCGGTGCAGGCTACCGCGGCGCTGTCGGCGGGGACCCCGGGCGCGCCATCGCGCTGCTCCACGAGGCAGCCGCCGTGGCGGCGCCGGTTGCGCCCGCGTTCTCGGCGCTCCTGCGCGGTAACGCCGGATCGGTGGGCCACGAGTCGGGAGTCGACCGCGACCGCGCTCGCGCCGACTTGCAGGGGGCGGTCACTGCCCTGGAGGGCACCGACCTGACGCTCGCCCGGGCCGAGTTGCACCACCAGCTCGCCACGCTGCTCCACGAGGATGCCGCGTCGACGGACTCGCCTCCCACCGGAGCGATCCACCACTTCTACAGCGTCCTGCAACTCGTCACCGAGGAGAGCGCGCCAGCGCTGTGGGCGGCGGCCAACCTCAGTCTTGGCACGGCATACCTCACGATGCCCATGACTCAGGCGTCCGACACCCTGCGCTCGGGAGTGGCCATGCAGGCCCTGCGCGGTGCTCTGCGGGTCTTCACCCCGGACGCCTACCCGCAGGAGTGGTCCGCCGCGACGGTCAACCTCGCCAATGCCCTCGTCTACGCGCCGTCGATCAAGCAGGGTGACAACCTGGTCGAGGCCGTCGAGCTCTACGACGAGGTGCTCACGCGGCGCGACCGTGACCGCGACCCGATCGGGCGGGCGCGCGTCCTCGCCAACCAGGGCAATGCGCTGGCTCACCTCGGCGTCTTCGACCAGGCGAAGGCACGACTGCACGAGGCCCGGGCGCTCTTCGAGGAAGCTCTGGACCACGACTCTGTCATGGCGGTCCGCTCCATCCTCGACGAGCTGTCCCGCGCCCAAGTGCCCGAGGGCGTGGGCCGGGTCATCCCGGAGGCGACACCATGAGCTCGCCCGAGGACCGGGACGTCGATGAGCTCGCGGCCGCACTCGACGCGCGGATGGCCGACGCGCAGGCACTCGACGGAGCGTCCCGATCGACCGCTCTGGCCCTGTATGCCGCGACGCAGGACCTCCACCGTGCCGGCCTCGTCCGCGTCATCCGGCACCTGCGCGAGGACCCCCGTGGCAAGGAGTTGCTCTTCGAGCTGGTCGATGAGCCCGTTGTCCGCCTGCTCCTCCTCGGCCACGGACTCATCCGTCCCGATGTCACAACCCAGGTCGAGCGGGTCCTGGACGCGGTGCGCCCTCAGCTGCAGTCGCACGGAGGGGATGTCGAGCTCGTGCGCGTCGACGGGCAGACGGTCCACGTCCGGCTCCAGGGAGCGTGCAACGGGTGCTCGATGGCGGCTGTGACGATGCGCGAGGGGGTCGAGCGGGCGCTCACCGAGGGGGTCCCCGGGATCACGGCGGTGCAGGTCGTGCCCAACGAGCCGAGCCCGCGATCATCCCCCTCTCAGCGATCGGGGTGCGTCCGGGTGCACGTGAAAAGGGTTGGGTGAGAGCCGGTTCCATCGATGAGTTCCCCGATGGCAAGGTCACCGCTCGAGCCCTGCGACCCGACGACGGGGAGGGTGTCAACGCACTCGTCGTGCACATCGACGGTCAGCTCACGGCATACGTCAACGCGTGCGCACACCAGGGCCTTCGGATGGACGGCGCGATCCTCGACGTCACCGAGAAGACGATGCGCTGCCCGTGGCACGGCTTCTGCTACGACACGATCACCGGCGAGTGTCTCTCCGTCCCTGGAGCCCAGCTCGATGCCCTTCCCCTGCGCGTCGACGACGGTCACGTCTGGGTCCGGGCGGCCGGCTGATGGTCCGCGTCCACGTCATCGAGTCGGGCGCCCCCCACCACGGGGTGCGGCCGGGGCTCGGCGTGCCGACGCGTCCCCAGTCCTGGCCGCCGTGCTACGGACCCTGGCAGCCGTATGCCGTGCTGGGCGCCGCGGCGCCTGGCGGCCTTCTCCTCCCGCCCGCGTACCCGACGTCAGGGACGCTCTACGCACCCCGCGGGGTGTGGCTCGGCGACGACGCGGTCGTGGTCGCCGACACAGGGAACCACCGGGTGCTGATCTGGCGAGGCCACCCCGAGATCGATGGTGCAGAGGCAGATGTCGTTCTGGGACAGCCGGATACGACATCGGAGGGGCCGGGGGGCGGGGCTGACCGGTTGAACCTGCCGTGCGGCGTCCTCATCGACGACGCCGGGCGCCTCGTCGTGGCCGACGCCTGGAACCATCGCCTGCTGGTGTGGGACGAGGTGCCCACGCAGGCCGGGTTCCCGGCCGATCACGTCATCGGGCAACCGAGCATGACCGACACCGAGCCCAACGCCGCGGGCATGGTGGACGGGTCAACGTTCTACTGGCCGTTCGGTATGGCGCTCGTGGAGGGGCGCTTCTATGTCGCCGACACCGGGAACCGGCGGGTGCTGTGCTGGCGGGACGGCATACCCCCTCGACGGTAAGCCGATGTCGTTCTGGGGCAACCCACCCCGTCAGATCGCGACGAGAACCGCGGCGGACCCGCGGGAGCGGACTCTTTCCGCTGGCCGCACGCCATCGCGTCCGACGGCCGCGGTGGCATCGTCATTGCCGACGCCGGCGACCACCGGCTCTTGGGGTGGGCCAGCCACCCCGAGGCCGACGAGCCCGCCGATTGGGTCTTCGGTCAGGAGGACTTCACCGGCTCGACGGAGAACCCGTACCGGCAGCACGACGGGCGCGAGTTGCGTTTTCCGTATGCCGTGGCCGCCCTCGCGGGGGGCGGCCTCGCCGTCGCCGACACCGCCGACAACCGCGTGCTGGTCTTTGACAGCTGCCCCACCGGACCGAGCGACCACCCGGATGCCGTTCTGGCGCAACCTCACTACGGTGCCATCGGCGAGAATCGCTGGGAACTCGTCGCCCTCGATACGTTGTGCTGGCCCTACGGCCTCGCCGCGCACGAGGACCGGCTTGCCGTCGCGGACTCCGGCAACAACCGCGTCGTGCTGTGGCGGCGAGGGTGAGGGCCGTGGCGCTGCGCCGACGCCGCATCGAGGTGACCGGGGTCGTGCAGGGTGTCGGGTTCCGTCCCTTCGTCGTCGCTCTGGGACAGACGCTCGGACTTTCCGGGACGGTCGCGAACCACTCGCGAGGGGTGAGTATCGAGGTCGAGGGCGAGCCGGAGCGCGTGGCGGAGTTCGAGCGCCGACTGGTCGATGAGGCTCCGCCGCTGGCCCGGGTCTCCACCTGCGTCGCGACGGACATCCAGGCCCGGGAGGAGAGACCGGGGGACATGGTCATCGTCCGGAGTGCGATCGCGGACGGGCCACGCGCCCTCGTCCCGCCGGATACGGCCACGTGCGACGACTGTCTCCGCGAGCTGTGCGACCCGGCCGACCGGAGGTACCGCCACCCCTTCATCACGTGCACGAACTGCGGCCCACGCCTGTCCATCATCACGGACATCCCCTCCGACCGACCGGCCACCACCATGGCGGGCTTCCCCCTGTGCGCCGAGTGCGCGCGTGAGTATGCCGACCCCGCCGACCGGCGCCACCATGCGCAGCCGATCGCGTGCCACGACTGCGGCCCGACCCTGACCCTGCGTGACGCCGGCCGCCCGCTTGCCAGTGATGAGGAGGCGCTCGCCGCGGCGCAGGAGGCGCTGCGCACCGGCCGGGTGGTCGCGGTCAAAGGCATCGGTGGCTACCACCTCGCGTGTGACGCCGCGAGCGCGGCGGCGGTCGCCGTCCTGCGGGAGCGCAAGCGTCGCCCGGACAAGCCGTTCGCTCTCATGGTTGCCGACCTCGCTGTCGCTGACTCGCTGATCGAGGTCGACGAGACGGTCGCGATGGCGCTCACCGGCCCGGACCGCCCCATCGTCCTGGCTCGCCGTAGCCGGGTGGGGTGGTGTGCGAGAGCGTGGCCCCCGGCCTGGACGAGCTGGGCGTGATGCTCGCCTATGCCCCCGTCCACCACCTGCTGCTGCGGCCGCACCCGAGCTCCGGCTGCGCAGCGCCGCCGGTTCTCGTCATGACGTCGGGCAATGTCGGCGACGAGCCACTGGCCTTCGAGGACGACGACGCCATCGCCCGACTCGGGGCGATGGTCGACGTCCTCCTCACGCACGACCGCCCCATTCATGTGCCTGTCGAGGACTCGGTCGTGGCTGCGGACGAGCGCAGTATCACGCCGATCCGCCGCAGTCGTGGGCACGCGCCATTGCCCGTGGTCCTCCCCGCCCTGCAGGGGCCCGAGCCGGTCGTGCTCGCCGTGGGGGCCGAGATCAAAAATACGTGTGCCCTCACGCGGGACGGCTGGGCCTTCCTCTCCGCCCATGTCGGCGACATGGGGACCCTCGAGAGCCAGCGCGCGTTCGCTCGCACCGTGGAGCAGCTCCTGGCCTTGCACGACAGCCAGCCGACTGTGGTCGCCGCCGACCTCCACCCGGGCTATGCAACCCACGCCTGGGCGCAGCGGTGGGGGGAGGGGCACGGCATACCTCTTCATCTGGTTCAGCATCACCACGCCCACCTCGCCGCCCTCCTGGCCGAGCACGGGAGGCTCGGTGACCGGGTGCTGGGGATCGTGCTGGACGGCACGGGATACGGCTGCGACGGTGCGATATGGGGAGGTGAGCTGCTGTTCAATGCCGGGGATGTCACCGCGATCCGACGGCTCGGGCACCTCGCGCCCTTCGCCCTCCCCGGGGGTGAAGTGGCCGTGCGGCGCCCCGTGCGCATCGCCCTGTCGCTGCTCCACCACCGCCTAGCATCGACGTCGGCGACCTGCTGCCTGGCGCGGATCCCGCCGAGCTTGCCCTTGTCCGTAGTCAACTAGCCCTCGGCGGGCAGCCCCTGACGACAAGCGTCGGGCGGCTCTGGGACGGCCTCGCGGCCCTCCTGGGCGTGCGAGGGCACGTGACCTACGAGGCCCAGGCGGCCATCGAGTTCGAGGCGCTTGCCCGCACCGCGAGCACGCCGTATGCCGTGTCCCTCCCCACCGTGCCCGGCCCCGCGAGCCTGCCCGTCTTGGACACGGTGACCCTCGTCCGGGACGTGGTGCGCGCGCTCCAGCGCGCGGTGGACCGTGCCCGGATCGCGCGCGGGGTTCACGACGCCCTCTGCGAGGGGATGAGCGGGCTCACCGTCGATCTGGCGCACCGCCACGACGTGACGACGGTCGGCCTCACCGGCGGCGCCTTCCAGAACGCCCTGCTGCGTCGCGGGCTGCGCGAGCGGCTGGCTGCCGCTGACCTGGCGGTCCTCGAACACCGGGTCGTGCCGTGCACCGACGGAGGACTCAGCCTGGGGCAGGCCGTGGGCGCGGGCCGCATACGCGGACAGCACGACGACGGGAGATCGGTCATGTGCCTAGGAGTGCCCGGGCGGATCACGCGCACGTGGAGCGAGGATGACGGTCGACTGCTCGCGGACGCGGACTTCGCGGGCGAGACGCGCACGATCCGACTGAATTATCTTCCCGACCTGACCGTGGGGGACTTCACCATCGTGCACGCGGGATATGCCTTGACTCGGCTCACACCCGAGGACGCCGCGGAGACGATCCGCACCATGCGCGAGGTGGGACTCCTGCCCACGCCGCAGCCGGCCGGTGCCGAGGACGAGACATGACGGCGGTCACCGAGGCGCTGGTCCCGAAAAGACTCGGTGAGGATCTCGCCCGGGCGTCCTTTGCGCTGGCCCGACGCTTTCGGCATGGCGGGACCCTATGGGTGGTCGCGCCGCAGTGGGCGCCGCATGCCAACCATGTCGCCGTGGGTTCGTTCACCCCGTCGTGGTGGGCAAACGCGCTCTCATGGCGGTTGCCGTTGTCGGGCCAGATCCGGTGGAGGAGTTGCGCCTCGCCGCGGCACCGGGCGACGTGGTGGTCGTGCTCGCCCACGGCGGCGACGGGGTCGCCACATCGATCGCGGCCCGAGGCCAGGCCTGGGGCGTCGAGGTTCTGTGGATCGGTCACGGACCACGGCCCCGCGCCGGTTTGGCCGACCACGTCCTCTGGGTTGACGACGACGGTCCGATGGCCCCGTCGACGGGTCGTTTCGTCCTGCTGTACCACCTGCTGTGGGAGCTGACGCATGTCTGCTTCGAGCACCCGGGCCTACTCACCGACCCCCGCGAGTGCACCGACGACGTGTGCATCACCTGCAGCGACGAGGGCCGACTGGCCGAGGTGGTCACGGTCCCGACGAATCCCTTCGACCCTGCCCTCGTGCGCACGGCAACCGGCGAAGAGGCGGTGGACGTGACCCTGGTCGGCGAGGTGGTCCGTGGCGACCTGCTCCTCGTGCACGCCGGCTCGGCGCTGACGCGGGTCGAGGTGTCATGACCGACGCGACCAGCTTCCTCTATCCCTTCATCGACGCCGAGGAGAGCGACCCCGTTGCGCTGCTGCGTGACCTCGCAGCCTCGGCGGTGGAGAAGGCGCGGGAGAGTGCCGCCCTGCAGGCGGCCTCGCTGGAGCGCTGGGGTGCCGAGATCGAGGCGGCGGGCCGGGCCGTTGCCGATCGAGTGCGCTGCGGCGGGCGGATCTTCACGTTCGGCAATGGTGGATCCTCGACCGATGCCGCGACGCTGGCCGCCCTCTTCGCCCGCCCGGTCCACGGCCGGCCGCTCCCGGCATGGAGCCTGGCCACCGACCAGGCCGTGATGACGGCGTTGGCGAACGACATCGGGTTCGACGTCATCTTCTCCCGGCAACTCATCGCGCGCGCCCGCCCCGGGGATGTCGCCATCGCGCTGTCCACGTCGGGCAACTCCGACGACCTTGTTCGCGCCGTGGCCGAGGCCCGGTCACGAGGCCTGCTCGTCCTTGCCTTCAGCGGGTATGCCGGGGGCGGCTTGCCGAGACACGCGACGTCGACCACTGCGTCACCATCGACAGCCAGTCGATCCATCGAATCCAGGAGAGCCAGGCGGTGGTGGGACACCGCCTCTGGCAGGTCGTCCAGCGCGAGCTGACGTCCCCGACGACGAAGGACACAGCGTGAACCCGCCCACCGATAGCAGCCACGACGCGGCCATGTCCGCCGAGGACCGCCAGCGACTGCGGATCGAGGCCGTGCGCAAACGCCGCCCTCGTCTCATCGAGGAGGTCGTCACCCTCGCCCACGGCGCCGGTGGCAAGTCGTCGGCCGCGCTGGTCGACTCCGTGTTCCTCGACGCCTTCCGCAACCCGACGTTGGAGCAACTCGGCGACGCTGCGGTGCTCTCCCTTACGGACGGAGGGCGCATCGCGTTCTCCACCGCCTCGTATGTCGTGCAGCCGATCGAGTTTCCAGGGGCTCGATCGGACACCTCGCCATTCACGGGACAGTGAACGACCTCGCCGTCGGTGGCGCTGTGCCACAGTGGATCTCGGCCGCCTTCGTCATCGAGGAGGCTTCCCCATCGAGCGGTTGCGGACCATCGTCGGCCATACGACCGCTGCGGCGGCAGCGGCGGGGGTGTCCATCGTCACCGGCGACACCAAGGTCGTGGCGCGCGGGGCCTCCGACGGCCTCTACATCACGACAGCCGGCGTTGGCGTCGTGCCCGCCGGGCGGCACCTGGGCCCGGAGCAGGTCCGCGTCGGAGACACGGTCATCCTCTCGGGAACGATCGCCGAGCACGGCATGGCGGTCATGCTCGCGCGCGGAGAGCTGGCGATCGAGGCGGACATCTGCTCCGACACGGCGGCGGTGAACGGCCAGGTCGAGGCACTGCTGGGAGCGGTGCCGGACACCCGCTGGATGCGCGATGCCACCCGCGGCGGGCTCGGCACGGTTGCCAACGAATTGGCGCACAGCACCGACCTCGGCGTCATCCTCGACGAGGCCTCTCTGCCGATCCAGCCCGTCGTCCTCGCCGCCTGCGACCTGCTCGGCATCGATCCCATCTATGTCGCCAACGAGGGGCCGCTTCGTCGCGGTTGTCCCGGCTGACTCCGCCGACGCCGCCGTCGCCGCACTGCGCGCGACACCGGGCGGGGGAGGCTGCCGCCGTCGTCGGCGAGTCGTCCCGGAGCCACCGGGTGTCGTCGCCATGCGCACGTCCTTCGGCGGCACACGCATTGTCGACATGCTCGTTGGCGACCTCCTCCCCGATCTGCTGATCCGTCCGTTGAGGAGAGAAATCATGTGTCTGGGAATTCCCGGTCGGGTCGTCGAGATCGTCGACCCCGACCACCACATCGCCAAGGTCGACGTCTCCGGCGTGCGCCGCGACATCTCCGTGCGGCTGCTGGCCGACCAGGGGATCGAGGTCGAGGACTGGGTCCTGGTCCATGTCGGCTTCGCAATGGCGAAGATCGACGAGACCGAGGCCCGACTGACGCTTGAGCAGGTCGCGAAAATGGGCCAGGAGTATCGGGACGAACTGGACGCGTTTGGCGCCAGCGCGATCACCTGACCGGCACCACGGCATACGGCAGAACTGAAGGAGACCACGATGAAGTTCGTCGACGAGTTCCGCGACCCGGCGGCCGCCCGCGCCCTGGTGCGCTCCATTACCGAACTCTCCAAGGACGGCGACTACGCCTTCATGGAGGTATGCGGTGGGCACACGCACACGATTTACCGTCACGGCCTGGAGCACGTGCTGCCGGAGAATATTCGTCTCGTCCACGGTCCCGGCTGCCCGGTCTGTGTCATCCCTATGGGTCGGGTCGCCGACGCGATGCACCTGGCCGAGCAGGACGGTGTCATCTTCACGACCTTCGGCGACATGATGCGCGTCCCCGGCTCGCGAGGCTCACTGCTGGAGGCGAAGGCGCGCGGTGCCGACGTGCGTTTCGTCTACTCCCCGCTGGACGCGCTCAAGCTGGCGGTGGAGAACCCGCAGCGACACGTCGTCTTCTTCGCGGTCGGTTTCGAGACCACTGCACCGTCCACGGCTTTGACTCTGGCCCGGGCGAAAGCGCTCGGGGTGGAGAACTTCTCGGTCTTCGCCAACCACGTGACGATCGTCCCGCCGATCAAGGCGATCCTCGACAGCCCGGACCTGCGCCTCGACGGCTTCCTCGGTCCCGGCCACGTCTCCACTGTCGTCGGTGTGCGGCCCTATCGTTTCGTGCCCGACGTCTATCGCAAGCCGCTGGTCGTGGCCGGCTTCGAGCCGCTGGACATCCTCGCCTCGGTCCACATGCTGCTCCAACAGATCACCCAGGGCCGCTGCGAGGTGGAGAACCAGTACTCGCGGATCGTGCGACCAGAGGGCAACCCGGCCGCCCTGGCACTCATGGCCGGAGACAATGGAGCTGCGACCGCACTTCGAGTGGCGGGGCTGGGCTTCATCTCGCAGTCGGCCCTCAAGGTCCACCGGGATTATGCCCAGTGGGACGCCGAGGAACGCTTCTCGCTACCCGGGGTCCGGGTGGCCGATCCCAAGGCGTGCCAGTGCGGCGAGGTCCTCAAGGGCGTCATCAAGCCGTGGGAGTGCAAGGTGTTCGGGACGGCGTGCACCCCCGAGACGCCGATCGGCACCTGCATGGTCTCCCCGGAGGGGGCGTGCGCGGCCTACTACAACTTCGGACGATTGCACCGGGAGACGGCCCTCATGGTGGCGCGGTCCGGGCGGTGAGCGCCGTCGGGGCGGTGCGCGCAGTCCCGCCCGGATGGCGGACCTTCGCGCGCTATGCCCACAGTCCCAACGCCCTCGGTTACTGCGGGCCCCCGGTGCGGACCGGCGTGCCTGGACTGGTCGAGGTGGCGCTCGGTCTTCCCGAGGGGGCGCAGGTGGATGTCCCGGCGATTGCCCGCGCATTCAGTGGCGCCTGGCCCTATCAGCAGCTCATCGCCGACCTGTCGGGGAACTCGGATCCGTTGTCCCCCAGCGTGGTGCGGTCCTACTGGAGCGGAGGCGAGCTGACTCGCCGGGTGGACCGCACGGCATTCGGCAAGGCTCTCCTCGACCGCATTTCCCCGCTGGCGGGCCACTACTGGAGCCATCTCACGCCGGACCTGCTCGTGGAGGCAGCCCCCACCCACCTCTTTCATGTCATCGGGGTGTACCCGTGGTCGCGCCTGCTTCCCACGGGACTTCCCGAGCCGCTCCAGGTTATCGACTCCTGTCGCATCACTCCCGCCCGCGTGGAAGCGGTCGACGGCGAGCGACTGCGCGTGGTGAGCAGAGCCCTCAGGTATGCCGTGGGCACCGGCCTCTCGCTCGCGGCGGAGGGGGAGTCCTACGTGTCCTGGCGGGTGGACGGGCAGCCCTTCGCCGACGGAATCGAGGGTGGGAGCCGACGTCGCCGTGCACTGGGGTTCGCCTTGCGACGTACTCACTCCACCCGAGCGGGCCGAGCTGGAGTGGTGGACCGACTGGCAGCTCGAGGCTAGCCGCCCGCGCCTGCGTCGCGACGGCTGAGGGCCGGATCGAAGCGGGAGCGGACGGCAACCGACGCGGCAGCGGCATGCACGATCATCGTCGCGTCGTCGACCCTGCCTGACCGAATCTCCACGGCGGCACTCTGCGGCCCGTCCCGGTGTGCCATGAGCCAGTCGAAGAGCAGCCAGTCGACGGCTCCGGATGCCTGGATGGGCTCCACCGCCGAGGTGCGGACGGCGTCCGTCACCCGGCGCAGCGCCTCCCGGTGCTCATCGAGCGCCTCGTCTTTGAGGACTCCGCTCGAGTCGAACAGGAGCATGGCGAGGGTTGCCGGGAGGCGACGACCGTCGTCGGCCTCCACGACCCAACGGGCGCCCTGCCAGGAGGCGTCAGCGTCGATCCACACGAGACGGGCGTGGCCCCCGACGACGCCCTGACCCGGGGGGTCGAGTTGCCCGGCGAAGGGCGAGGGCCCCATGGCGTTCAGGAGCTCGCGACACTGGATCGAGAGCAATACCCCGGTACCGAGGATCTGACCTGCCCGCAGATCTCGGGGGAGGTCGAGCGCGTCGGCGGCCGCGGCATACTCGGCAGTGGCCTGGTCGATCGCCAGGTGCGCCTGCCGGACGGCGGTGAGGTCGTCCGGGACCGGGCTGCGCTGGCCGCCGAGGACGGGGCCAAGACTGCTCGCCACCGCGATGAGCAGGTCATCGGTCGCCTCGAGGTGGGTGGGCAGCCACCGATCCGGCTCGGCCCCGGCGAGGGAACACAGCGCCGCGAGCGAGGTGGGGAGCGCCGACCCGGACTCCTCCCGCACATCGCATCTGCGCTGTCTCACGACGTGGCGCGAGGCCAGCCCCTCGGCACCGCGTCCGGAGTAGGCGCCCTGCGCGAGATCGGGCGAGGGGCCACGCACCCACACGTCGATGTCATCCCGCCCAGGGGGCGATGGGCTCCTCGGGCAGGGCGGGCAGCGGACGGGTGACCAGGTCGGCGGCATCACGGGCCGGGACGCCGAGCAGACGCAGCACGCCCTCGGTGACCCGGTCGACGACGGTGGCGACGTCGAGGACTGCAGAGGGGATAGACAGCACCCGGACCAGTCCGATCAGCACGCCCCCCACGGACATCAGATGGACCTCGGGCGGGAGGTCGTCGAAACGACCCGAGTCGACCCCGGCGCGCAAGTCGGCGAGCGCCTCTTGGCGAAGGCCGCGCTCCAGCAACAGCAACTCGCTACCGCGGGTGAGCACGGGCGCGAAGAGATCCGGCTGAGCGGCGGCCATCCGGCCCGTCAGGCGGAAACTGCGGGCGAAGCGCTCGGCCGGGTCGGTCAGGCCCTCGGCCATGGCGCGCTGCCACGCGGCATACCCGTCGAGGACCTCGAAAAGTGCCTCGTCGAAGAGGGCGTCTTTCCCTCCCGGGAAGTGATTGAAGAAGGACCCGAATCCCACCCCCGCGCGCTTGGTGATCTCCTCGATGCTCGCCGTGCCCCGTCCCTCGACGAGCAACTCACGGGCCGCGCTCACGAGGGCCTGGCGGGTCCGTAGGCGGCGGCGCGCCTGCCCGCCCACAGCCGTGCCCTTGCCCGTCATCGTCCAGTCCTTCCAGCAACGTGATGGTTTGATCATATCCCGCTTGACACGGTGGCCCGCGTCCCTGATGATTCCATCAACAATCGAGTTGACGAGATCATCACATTCATCGGAGGAGCGGCATGACGACACTCGAGGGGCGCCTCGTCCGCGTTGGCGCCCGAGACATGCACACGGTCACGACCGGCTCTGGGCCGGCGCTTGTCCTGCTGCACGGGGGTGGGCCCGGTGCCAGCGGAGTGGCGAACTGGACCCGCAATATCCCCGCCCTCGCCGAACACTTCAGCCTCGTCATCCCCGATCTGCCGGGGTACGGCAAGTCGACCAAGCACATCGACCAGGACGACCCGTTCGGCGACCTGGCCGCGGCCGTGGGCGGGCTGCTTGATGCCCTCGAGATCCCCACGGCCCACCTCGTCGGCAACTCCTATGGCGGCGGCGCGGCCCTGCGCCTGGCCCTCGACCGTCCTGATCGCGTCGACCGGATGGTCCTCAACGGCCCCGGCGGCATCGGCACCACCCGCGCCCTGCCCACCAAGGGCCTCAACGCACTGCTCGACTACTACGGCGGTGACGGGCCCAGCCGCGAGAAGATGGCGACCTTCATCAGGACCTACCTCGTCGCCGACGCCAGCGGCGTCACGGATGAGGTCATCGACGGCCGCTATCGCGACAGCATCGACCCCGAGGTCGTCGCCAACCCTCCGCTGCGACGCCCATCGGGCAAGAACGCCCTGCGCACGGTATGGCGCATGGACCTCTCCCGCGACCCACGGCTCGCGCGGTGCGAGGTGCCGACGTTGGTCGTCTGGGGCACCAAGGACACCATCAACCGCCCTTCTGGCGCGCCCCTGCTGGCCCACACCATGCGCCACTGCGACGCCTACCTCGCCGCCGGCGTCGGTCACTGGGTGCAGTATGAAGCCCCCGACCTCTTCAACCACCTCGCCATCGACTTCCTCTCCCGCACCGACCACGGGGCGCCCCGATGACGTCGGGGGCGGCACGGCATACCGACATCTTCGGGGCGGTGTCCCTGGGGTATGCCGTCGTGGCCTCCCAACGCTTGACCGACTGGCGCCGCTTCGGCGCCGACGCACTCGGCCTGCATGTCGACGAGTTGACGACGGACACCACGCGGTTCCGGCTCGACGACCACGCCTGCCGCCTGCTCATCCAGCGCGGACCGAGCGAGGACGTGACCGCGCTCGGCTGGCAGGTCGACGACCAAGCCACCGTCGACGTCCTCCTGGCGCGCGTCGCCGATGCCGGCCTCCCGGTGACCGAAGGCAGCGACGAGGAGTGCGCCGTGCGAGGGGTCGAGCGGCTCTGGCGCGTCCCCGGCCCCAAGGGCACCGCCACCGAGATCTACACGCGCGCAACGACATCCGAGTCACCGCTGCGGATGCTGCAGGACGGCTTCGTCACCGGCGCCGCCGGACTCGGCCATGTCGCGATCACCGCCCAGCGGCCCGAGCAGATCCGGGCCTACTACGCCTCGATCTTCGACGCCCGCCTCTCGGACTGGGTGCACGAGCGGATCGCCGGGCTTCCGTTGCGGATCCGGTTCCTGCGCGTCAACGAGCGCCACCACAGTGTCGCGATCGCCGGCATCCACGGCCTGGGCGTCGACCCGATCCGCACGGCGATTCAGCATCTCAACACGCAGGTCACCACCCTCGACGGCATGCTCGCGGCCTACGAGCGCGTCATCGACCACGGATTCCGGATGCAGTGGAGCGTCGGCCAGCACACCAACGACCGCGAACTGTCCTTCTACTGCGTCACTCCCTCGGGATTCGAGTGGGAGCTGGGCTGGAACCCGATCGTCGTCACCCCCGAGCAGGAGCTCACCTGGGCCCCGCGCACCTACGACAGCATCTCGATCTGGGGGCACACGCCCATCGGCGAGAACGTCGTCACCCGCCTGAACAACATCCGGTATGCCGTCCGCGCCGCCCGCCGCGGCGAGCCCGCCCTGCCCGCTTTCTGAGAGGACGAGGAGCGTCATGACCACGAAAGCGACCGTCACCGCGGCGGGTGCGGCCGCGGCATACGACTGCGATGTCTGCGTTGTCGGGTTGGGACCGACCGGTATGACGATGGCGCACCTGCTCGCCGCCCGCGGCCTGACGGTGACGGTCCTGGAGCGCGAGCCGGAGTTCTACGGGATGGCGCGCGCGGTCTACACCGACGACGAATGCCTGCGCATCCTCCAGCACGCCGGCGTGGCCGACGAGGCCCACGCCGACATGATCGTGGATCTGCCGGTCCAGTGGGTCACGGCCGACGGGTCGTTGCTCGCGCAGTTCCGGGAGCCGACGCGGCCGAACGGGTGGCCGGTGTCGAACTTCTTCTACCAGCCGTTCCTCGAGGGCGTCCTGGAGCGGCGGCTCGGCGAGCGCCGCGAGGTCACGATTCGCCGCGGGCGATCGGTGACCGGTCTCGAGCAGGACGACGAGGGCGTCACGGTGATACACGCGGCCTCCCGAGGTGCCGCCGACGGCACGGCCGACCTGCACCTCGATGACAGCGCACAGGAGCACGTCCGCGCACGCTATCTCGTGGCCTGCGACGGTGGCCGCAGCACCGTGCGCACCGCACTGGGTATCGACATGGCGGGGACGCGCTTCCCGCAACGCTGGCTCGTCCTCGACCTGCAGGCCACCGAGGGCAGCGAGCCGTTCACGCATCTGCCCTACTTCGACTTCGTCTGCGACCCCGAACTGCCCACGGTCAGCTGCCCCCAGCCCGATCGACGGCACCGCTTCGAGTTCATGCTCAGGGACTGCGACTCCACCGAGGAGTTCGAAGCCCGCGCCACGGCCGAGCGGCTGCTCAGCCGGTATGTCCGCGTCGACGAGGTCACGATCACGCGGCAGCTGGTCTACACCTTCAACGCGTTGGTCGCCGATCGGTGGCGAGCCGGGCGGGTCTTCCTTGCCGGCGACGCCGCCCATATGACGCCACAGTTCATCGGACAAGGGATGAACGCCGGGCTGCGGGACGCCGAGAATCTGTCCTGGAAGCTCGCCGACGTCATTCTTCGCGGCGCCGCCGACACGCTGCTCGACACTTACGAGAGCGAGCGAAAACCCCACGCCCAGGCCATGATTCGGCTTTCGGTCCTCAACAAGGACATCGTCTCCACGGGACGGCCCGCCGCCATCCGGGCCCGCGACTGGGGCCTCGGGGTCGCCACCAGGATGCCCGGCGTGCGCACCTATGTCGGCGAGGCGAAGTTCAAACCCAAGCCGCGTTTCCGCCCTGGTTCGTATGCCGGTCTCCCCCGCCGCTGGCGCGGTCTGCGCGGGGTCGAGGGAACGCTCATACCGCAAGTGCCGTTGCGGACGGCGGACGGCCGGCCGGTACGCCTCGATGACGCCCTCGGCCAGCGGTGGGCCGTCCTCGGTGTGGGCGTCGACCCGCGCGCGGTGCTGACCGAGCCGGTATGGCAGCGCCTCGCCCCGGTGTGGGCCAGGGTGTTCACCATGGGGGGTCGGCCCACCGGCCGGCGCCCGGAGGGGACTGGGAGCGCGGTTGCGGCCGCTGCCCCGCCGGGTCTGATCGACCTCGAGGGCACCTCGGATGCCTTGTCGCGCTGGCTGACCCGCGCCGGGGCGCGGACCGGCAGCGTCATCGTCCTGCGCCCCGATCGGCACGTCTTCTCCGTCACCCCTCCCGACGGACACGGGCAGGCGGTGGCAGCCCTCGACCGCCTCCTCCCGGGATGCGCGGTGTCCCGATGACGACGGCCCAGCGCTCCCCCGACGACGGTGTCCCCGACCTCCACGCCGACGTGCTCGTGGTCGGCGCCGGCCCGGTTGGCCTGACCCTCGCCCTGGAACTCGATCGGTATGGCGTCGACACCCTCCTGATCGACAAGAGCCTCACCGCGACCCGCCACCCGAAGATGGACATCACCAACGGCCGAAGCATGGAGATCTTTCGCCGGCTCGGTGTCGTGGATATGCTCCGGGCCGTTGCGGTGCCCGAGGAGCGCCGGATGACGGTCAGCTGGGCCACCGGAGTCGGCGGCTGGGAGCTGGCCCGCTTCGTGTACCCGAGCGTCCTGGAGCAGCGGCAGGACATCGAGACGGTCAACGACGGCACCCTCAGCCTCGAACCCTCGATGCGGGTGTCCCAGGTTCTCCTCGAGCCGGTCCTCCGCGCCGAAGCCGACCGCGCCACCCATATCCGGACCGCCTACGGCTGGGGACTGGAGTCCTTTGACCAGAGTGCCGACGGCGTGACGGCGACCCTCGTCGAGTCCGCGCGTGGGCAGCGGCGGCGGGTGCACGCGGCATACCTCCTGGGGTGCGACGGGGCCGGCAGCGCAGTCCGGCGCCACCTGGGAATCGGTCTGGGCGCGATCGACCTGCGCCGCCACCTTGCAGGGGACCTCGGGCGGAGTCGAGTCCTGCCGGCAATGGCGCGCAACCTCCGCGCCGGGGTGCGACCCCTGTCCGGACGGTTCCACCTCATTCACTTTCACACCTGTGATCGGGAGATTGAGCGCCGTTTCGGGCCGATCTGGCACCTGCAGTCACCTGCCGGATGGACACTCATCTCTCAGGACGACGCGGGGACTTACACACTGCACGTCCCGATCGGCGTCGGCGAGAAGACCGCCGGCACGGACCCCGCGGAGCTGGTGCAGCGGGTCCTCGGGCATCGCTTCGCGCTCGAGGTCCTCCAAGCCAACGAATGGACGCCGCGCCTCACCGTCGCCGACCGCTACGGGCAGGGCCGGGTCTGGCTCGCCGGGGACGCCGTGCACCAGGTGCCGCCCACCGGCGGCTACGGCATGAACACCGGCGTCGGTGACGCCGTCGGCCTGGCCTGGGCGGTTGCGGGCCAGGTCCAGGGGTGGGGCGGGCCCGGTCTGCTCGCGGCATACGAGAGGGAACGGCGGGGGGTCGCGCTGCGCAACCGGATCGCCGCGGCGCGCCATTCGACGGTCCGGGCCGCCATCCACATCTCGCGGTGGGGCGGGATGCACCACGAGGGGTGGCGGGGCGAGCAGACGCGACGGGGCCTGGGTCAGCTGATCCGAGACCTGGGGAATCTCGAAAACGAGGCGTGGGGCATCGAACTCGGGTATTGCTACGACGGATCGCCGGTCGTTTGGGGGGACGGCGACACCGGCGCAGCCGCCCCGACGGACCGCTACGTTCCCACTACTCGTCCGGGTGCGCGACCACCGAGCGTGATCCTCGACGATGGCACTGCGCTCTTCGACCGCTTCGGCGTCGGCTTCACCCTGGTCCGGTTTGCCGACGTCGACGTCTCGGCGCTGGCCGCGGCGGCGGAGGTATGCCGCGTGCCCCTGACCGTGGTCGACGTCCGGGATCGTCGGGCTCGGGACCTGTACGAGCGGGACCTCGTGCTGGTCCGGCCGGACCAGCACGTCGCGTGGCGCGGTGATCGGCTGCCCGATGACCCCGCCGCCGTCATCGACCGCGTCCGCGGCGTGGCCCGAAGAGGCACCCGATGACTCGACCCCGCCGCATCGACGTGCACCATCACTTCCTGCCCCCCGATTACGCACAGCTGTTGCGCGACAAGGGCATCACGCCCGGCGGCATCCCGCTGCCCACGTGGACCGCGCCCCTGGCGGCCAAGATCATGGGCAAGGTCGGCGTCGAGACGGCCATCCTGTCCGTCTCGGCTCCCGGGGTGTGGTTCGGGGATGCGCGCGAGGCGGCATGGTGGGCGCGTAGCGTCAACGAGTCGGCCGCCGGCGTGGTCAGCGCGGCCCCCCGGAACTTCGGATTCTTCGCCACTCTCACCCTTCCCGACGTCGAGCGCGCCATTGCTGAGGCGCACTATGCGCTCGAGGAGTTGCACGCGGACGGAGTCATCCTGCTCGCCAACAATGCCGGGCTCTACCTCGGCGACCCCGCCTTCGACCGGCTCCTCGGGATGCTGGACGAGCGCGGCGCCGTGGTCTTCGTCCACCCGGGTGAGCTGCCCGCGGAGCCGGTACACGGCATACCGACCTTTACGGCCGACTTCCTCCTGGACACCACCCGCTCCGCGATCAGCCTCATCCTCTCGGGGCAACTGGAGAAGTACGCCCGGATTCGCTGGATCCTCGCCCACGCCGGCGGCTTCGTGCCCTATATCGCCCACCGGATCGTCCTGACGATGCTCTCCCGCGAGCCGAAGTGGCGCCTGGTGGCCGTGGCGGTCCGGAGAAAGGCCGAGGCCCAGAAGCGCATGGACGTCATCAGGAGATTCTGGTTCGACGTGGCGCTCTCCTCCACGCCGACCACTCTCCCGACACTGATGACCGTCGCCGATCCTGGCAAGGTGCTCTTCGGCACGGACTTTCCCTTCGCCCCTCCCGCGGCGGTGCGCTACATGCGCGACGAGTACGACCTGGCGCAGCTCACCCGCGAGCAGCGCCACCGCATCGACCGCGACAATGCGCTCGTCCTCTTCCCCCGGCTCACCTGACCTCACGGAGAGGGCGATCGTCGTCCGGTCAGGGTCGAGAATGGTTGTGCCGATCGGCGGGAGGACGCGCTGGCGTGGTGGCGACGTTCGCTGGAGGGACTGTCACCATCCGTTCCGACACCAGAGCTGCCGTCGACGTCGTTACCGACACCGCCACCTTCACCTCCGGCATCGCCATGCGCGACGCCCACGTGAAGTCCGCAGACTTCCTGGATGCCAGCCGGCACCCCGACCCGAGGTCGTCGGCCTAACGACGTGCCCGGGCGCCGCCGAGGCGACCCGACCAGACGAACGGGCAATACCCCCACGAGGGGCGTATGCCGAGCGCGCACCCCCGCCCACCGGCGGACTATTGCCCGTCTGTGGGGCCGGTCAACGGTGGCGGACCAGATCGAGAAAGAAGCGATGAACCCGATGGTCCCCGGTCATCTCCGGATGGAAGGACGTCGCCAGCAGGGCCGCCTGCCGAACGGCGACGATGCGTCCGACTGAGGGACCGCTCTCGACGCGCGCGCGGACCTCGACCTCGGGGCCGACCGCCTCGACCCACGGCGCCCGGATGAACACCGCACGCACCGGCTCGGGCCCGAGTTGACGGATGTGCAGATCCTCCTCAAAGGAATCGACCTGCCGCGCAAGGCCGCCGCCGGTCGGACGCGACGGGCCGAGCGCAGTTCACCGACCATGTTCACCGAACGTGCTGGACGCGGCGGCGAAGGCCGGGGCGACCGCCCCGCGGCCGTAGGTCAGCGAGTTGCCCGTAGCCACACCGATGCTGTGCCCGAACTCGATGACTACGTGTCCGCCCATCATGTCGCCAACCGAGTGCCGAGTAGCGGCCGGACGATCCGAGCCGGATCCGCGCTGCCGTCACCCCGGTCAGTCCCCGGGAAGATACAGATGGTTGCGGGCGGTCAATACGGTCAACGGGACCACCGGGCCAGCAACGTCGGCGTGACCAGGAATATCGATCCACGCAGATCCATTCAACGACACCTGACCCGTAAGCACCGCGCTCGCCTGCACGTCAAACACTCCTCCGGACTCGTACGCGTGGACGATGCCCCCCGTGGGATACGGACCGCCCAAGTCCCGCGTCGGACCCTCACCCGCGCCATCCCCGAAGGCATACGTCACCGACTCGAACAGGGGCTTAACCCGCACATCCAACCCAAACCAATCCCGAGGATTCAACGAATCGATTTCACCCGGCTCGAACCCGCGTTCGGACCAGGAAACCTGGTAGTAGGTGGGCAAGGTCACCAACGTCCGCCCACCCGGCGGCTGCATCGTCACCCCAGGCGACGCAAACGGTGTCCGGTGGAATGCTGTTTCAATCATCGCCATCGTCGGCGTCTTCGGACCAGGGATCAGTTCCGGCCAGCATGTCCATCCAGTGAGCCGCCAATCCGTGTCGGGGTCGATCTGCCTTTGAAACACGTATGTCGCGGGGCCGTCCCCACCCTCCGGCGGACGACCGGCACACTTCGCCAGAGCCTGACCGCACAACTCATCGTCTCCCGGCTCCTTCTCATGTTACCGCCACACATGGTTGACGAACCATATCGAAAGTAGGGGTGGCTCAGCTTGCCCTGGTCCACTCCCTGGGGGAAGCGCCCATCTTTCTCTAGATGCCAATTCAATACCGTCGTCCGCCCATGACACGGGACCGGTTCTGGCGGAGGGCTCCCCCATATTGGCCGCTGAACGATCAGCGCCGAGATAATCAAAAGCGCCTTATCTTAGACGCATGCCGATCCCATACCTGCGCCAGCCTGAGATCCATTCCAGGATGTAAGGCAGATGCGTGATTGTTTACCGCGTCCTTGTCGTTCTGATCTTAACGCCTGTTGAGTCGACTTGATAGGCATTATGAGCTGTAGACCGACGATGACGCGAGTTCTTTCCGGAATCGTAACGATATGCTGGGCGCCCAGCATCGTTAGCATGCGTGAGTGCGCTCGAACGGGTTCCTGTGCGGTCTTGCAAGAAGTGCACGACTCGCACGAATTCGAGTCTCAGGTCCTTAGGATCTTTGATGTCGGGTTTGGTCATGCGTAGTTCAAGGCGGCCCAGTAGTACTGGACGAACGCGACAGCACCAGCGTCGGTGTGGGCGCGCGCGGCTGCGGGGAAGGTCGGCTTCACGGGGACGTATGCCGTGGCCGAGGTGCTCGACGCGCTGGTCGAGGACGTGGAAGAGGAGGAGGTCGTCGACGAGGAGACGCTCGCGGGCCCAGAGCTGGTGGAGCTCGACGAACTCCCACCGCCGCCGTCACACCCCGACAGACCACCCACCAGGGCGAAGGCCAGAAGGACCGAAACCCCCCACCCTGATCGACCACTGGAACGCCGACTCGACCCCACATCGCCTCCCACCCTCGGGACGGGACCGCAGGCCCGCCACGTCTTGGACAACACCAGCCTGAACGACCCCGCCCGATCTCGCCACCGGAAGCGCCACTTATCCACAGCCCCAACGGGCGACCACACTGTCGCAGGGTCCGCTTCCCCATAAGGAGGATTCATAGTCACAGCCAATTTCGTGACTTGCCCTAATGATGAGCGACCACCACCCTGGGAACAGCGAGATCCACCCAAGCAGGATTCCCAAACCCAGGAGCGACCATGACGACCACGGCCATGACCACCCCGACCGACCCGACGACCGGGCCCGCGGCATACGCCGATGTGGTCGATCTCGACCGCTACCCCATCCACGACCTCGACAGCGATGCGAGCCACGGGCTCGTCGAGGAGTGTCGGGCCCAGCTCGTGGCGCAGGGGGCGTGTGCGCTGGAGGGATTCATCCGTCCCGGGGCGGTCGCGGAGATGGCGCGGCTCGCGCTCTCTCTCGAAGAGGTGGCCTGGTCGTCCAATCAGTCGCATACCGTCTATTTCACCGAGCCCGACGCCTCTCACGGCGCGGACCACCCGTTGGCGCGCACGGTGCGCTCGGCCAAGCACGGCATTGCCTACGACCACATTCCTGCAGAGGCGCCCGTGCGTCGGCTCTACGAGTCCGACGACCTCACGAGGTTCATCGCCGCCGTCCTGGAGAAGCCCGTCCTGCACCGCAGCGCCGACCCGCTCGACGCGATGCAGATGACCCTCTTCCACGAGGGCGACGAGTTGGGCTGGCACTTCGACAACAGCGAGTTCTCGGTCACGGTGATGTACCAGCCGGCCAACGCTGGCGGCGACTTCCTCTACGCCCCCGGGCTGCGCTCACAGGATGACGAGAACTACGCCGGCGTGCAGCGGGTCCTCGACGGCGCGGACACCGATCGCTTGCGCGTCCTGCCGAGCGCGCCCGGGACCCTCGCGTTCTTCCGCGGCCGACACGCGCTGCACTGGGTCACCCCGATCCAGGGCCCGACACCGCGCATCAACACCGTTCTCACGTATGGCGAACGACCCGACATGCGGTTGAGCGACCTGACGTCGCAGCTGTTCTACGGGCGCACCTCGCCACGGGACTGAGCGCGGATCAGGTCAGCGAGATCGAGCACCACCTTGGTCTCCCCGTCAACGACCTCCCCGGTCAGGCGAGCGCCCAGCCCCAGATAGAAGCCCCTGGGGCCGCCGGGGCCCTCGGCGAACGTCGTCCAGAGCTGATCACTGCCGCCCGCCACGACGTCGCGGGCCAGCAGCTGCAGCACCCGACGGCCGATCCCCCGACCCTGGTGGCGACGGTCGATCAGCAGTCGCCAGAGATAGGGGACGGGCATCGTGGGGGTGACCGCGGCATACATGAGGAAACCGACGCGCTCCCCGTCGGCGACCACCCCCCGGAGCACAGGAACCAGCGGCCCGCCCAGCCAATCGCCGGGAAAGAGAGCATCGGCATACGAATCGTCGACCGAGGCGACGAATCGCCGCTGCGACCGGTGCGCTTGGACCGACCGCCACGACCAGGCGGTGTCGGCATCGATCTCCACCAGTACGACATCGGTGGGCGGGGCTGTCGGACGGTCCCGCCAGGCGCGCCAGGCCGTCGCGGTGATCGCGTAGTACGTCGTGTCCGTCCACGCTCCCCGCCACAGGTAGCTCGCCGCCGCGTCATGCGAATGCACCAATCCGATGCGCTCGAGGACGCGCATCGAGGCGACATTGGCCGGATCGCAGTCACCGGTCGCCCGGACGATGCCCCGTCTGTCGACGAGGTCGGCCAGGACGGCGTATGCCGCTTCGCTCGCCAACCCGCTCCCCCAGTGCCGGCGCGCGAGCGTGAACCCGATGTTGGCCTCCGCTCCGGTGTCGTCGAGGCAGACCGCGATGTCGCCGATGTGCTCCCCCTCGACTTCGATGGCCAGCTGGGTCCAGCCGTGGTCGGCGAGGTCGTCGAGGCAGTCCTGGCCGGAGAGCCAGGCCGCCATCTGCGCCGTATAGGGCAGGTCCCAATCCTGCAGCGCGGCCACCTCGGGGTCGTTGCGATAGGCGACCAGTGTGGGGATGTCGCTACTGCGCATCAGCCGGACGGTGAGGCGCTCGGTGCGGATCGGGTAAGTCCCCATACGGCCAACTGTCGCAGGAGGATTGGCGGCGCGCAGGGAAATGGCGCAGCCCGGCGCGGGCTCGCCCAGGGCTAGCCCATTGCGTGCACCGACTCGGCGCGGATCGCTACCACGAGGCGCACCTGGTCCCGTATGCCGCTCCGCCCCCCTTTCACCGTCGGCGGTCCCCAGGGGGCAGGAGTAGCCTGCGCCCGGGCGCGCCTGGCGCTCGGGGGTATGCCGAGAGGCGGCGTCGCTCGACATGATCGGCACGACGTTCCGGCCGCCCAGCCCGCATGCACGCAGCCTGCGGCGCCAACGACTGCTCGACCTCCTCGACGCCGGTGCCACCGCCCGCGTCACCGTCATCTCGGGGCCCGCCGGCATGGGCAAGTCGACCATCCTCGCGCAGTGGCTCGCCCCCGACGGGTCGAGCCGGATCGGGGGAGGGGTGGATCGGCATACCACACGGGGGCGGGTCGCCTGGATCGCCCTCGACCACGTGCACGACCCCCGGGACGCCGCGGCGGCGTCCTTTTGGACGCCGTTGATCAGCGCCCTTCACGACGTCCTGCCGGGACTCAGTCCGGCGATCGCGGCACTCTTCGGCACAGCCCGCACGCCGCTCGACGTCGCGGTCGCCGTGCTCGTCCAGGAGCTCGCAGATGGCGTCACGCTCAGTGGGCGCGAGCTGTGGATCGTCCTCGACGACTACCACCTCGTCTCGGAAGCTGCCGTCGGGGACGGGCTCGCCTTGCTCGTCGACCATCTCCCCGAGGCGGTCCACCTCGTCATCGCGACCCGCGCCGAGCCGGACCTGCCCTTGGCGCGGTGGCGAGCGCGTGGCGAGCTGTGCGAGATCCGGGCCTCCGCCTTGAGGTTCACCCCACGCGAGGTGGCCCAGGTCCTCGCGGCGGACGGTCTCGATCTCAATCCCGGGGACGTCGCGGACCTCGCCCACCGGACCGAGGGTTGGCCGGCGGCCGTTCACCTCGCCTCGCTCTCCCTTCGTGACGCCAGGGACCCCCCGGGGTTCATCGCGCGCTTCCGCGGCGACAATCGGTATGTCGTGGACTACCTCACCGAGGAGGTCCTGGCCCGGCAACCGGCCGAGATCCAGGCGTTCCTCCTCGCGACCTGCATCCTCGATCGCCTCGGCGTCGATCTGTGCAATGCCGTCACCGAGCGCCACGACGCCGCCGACCTCCTCGCCCGGATTGAGTACGCCGGCCTCTTCCTCACGCCCCTGGACGAGCATCGGCACTGGTTTCGCTACCACCATCTCTTCGCCGATGTGCTGCGGGCGCGGCTGGCGGCGGATCCGCGCGGGCCGGTGGCGCCGGCCGCGGTCCTGCACGCCCGAGCGAGTGCCTGGTATGCCGACCACCACGACCCCGACGCATCCATCCCGCACGCCCTGAGCGCCGGTGAACCGGAGTATGCCGCGCGCCTCCTGGAACTGGCCATCCCCGCGGCTCGCCGGCACCGGGAGGAGACCACGCTCATCCGGTGGCTGGATCGCCTGCCGGCGGACGTGGTCGAGCGCAGCGCGGTGCTGAGCGTCCTGGACGCCCATCGGCTGCTCAGCGTGGGTGCGCGCGCGGCGGCTACCGGCCGGCTCGCCCATGCCGAGGCTCTGCTCGTCGCGGACAGGGCGTCTCCCGGCGGCACGGCGGAGTCCGACGAACACCGCACGCTGCCGGCGTCGATCGCGGTGTACCGCAGCGCGATTGCTCTCGCCGGCGCCGACCTCCCCGAAGCCCTCGGACAGGCCCGGCGGGCGCTGGCCCTCGCCGCGCCCGGTGATCATCTGTCGCGCGGCAGTGCCGAAGGACTGCTCGGGATGGCCGCGTGGGCGCGGGGGGAGTTGACCGTCGCCGGGAGACCCTGGGCCGGGCCGGCGCCAGCCTGCACGCCAGCGGCAGCATCGTCGACGAGGTGGGAATGACCGTCGCGCTCATGGACATTCACCTGGCCTTGGGCCACCCGAGCCGTGCCCTGCGGCTGGGAGAGACCGCACTCGCGCGCGCAGTCGCGGGGGGACCCTCGCTCGCCAAGGCGGCGGCCGAAGTGCACGTCGCACTCGCGGACGTGCGCCGCCTGGTCGGCGACACCGAGCGTGCCCGAGTCCATCTCGAGGCGGCCGCCGTTCTCGCAGAACGATTGCCGGTGACCGAGGGCCGCTACCGGTGGTTCGTCGTCATGGCGCAAATCCTTCACGGGGAGGGTGATCCGGACGAAGCCAGCGCCATGCTTCGCGAGGCCGACCGCCTGTATGCCGCGGGCTTCTTCCCCGAGATCCGCCCCATCGGGTCCCTGCGCACGCGGCTGGGGATCACCGACGGCCTCGCCACGCCTGACCCGAGCGCGTCCACAGCCGGGTCGGCCGGGGAGCTCGACTACCTCTCGGAATACCGCACCCTCACCACCGCCCGCCAGCTGCTCCATCGCGCCCGCACCGGGACCGACCCGCGCGCGCTCGACCAGGCCCGCGACCTGCTCGACCGGCTCCACCACGCGGCGGTGATCGGTGGGCGGGGAGGCAGCGTGTGGGAAATCGGCATACTCCAGGCGTTGCGGCTCGATGCCGCCGGTGACCGGGCCGCCGCCCTGCGGCGCCTCGAGAAGGGGGTAGCGGCCTGGACCGATCCCCTTCTCCCCGTGAGCATTCTCCTGGATGAGGGGGCACCGGCCCGGACGTTGCTCGCGGGGGTGGGGGGAAGCGGCATACTCGGGCGGCTCGCCCCGGGGGTGGGCCACGGCATACCCCCTCGGGATCATCCCGACGCCCTGGTCGACCGGCTGACCGCCCGGGAACTGGAAATCCTCGCCCTGCTCGACACCGACCTGACCGGGCCGGAGATCGCACGGCAGCTCTTCATCACCTACAACACGCTGCGCACCCACACCAAGCGAATCTTCGTCAAACTCGGGGTGACCAGCCGCCGGGGCGCCGTCCGCCAGGGTGCCGTCCGTCGGGGCCGTGCGAGCGCGCCGGCCTGAGCGACCAATCACCCCACGGGTCACATCATTGGGTGACGACGCCGGGCCGCCCGGTTCCTAGCGTGGGGGCAGTGCCGGAGACCTGAGCCGGCCCCTCTCCTCGGGAGTTCTCATGTCCGTCACCGCCGCACCCGTCACGCCTACCACCCTCGTCCGGTATGCCGGACTCGCCGCCGCCGCTGCCGGCCTCCTTTTCATCGCGGTCCAGATCGGTCACCCCGTCGTCGATCTCGGCCTGGTCACCACGACGCAGTGGAGCGTGCGGCAGAGCGTGAAGATCGTCATGGCCGTGCTCTCGCTCGTCGGGATCACCGGGATCTATGCCTGTCAGGTGCGGCGAATGCGGATCATCGGCCTCCTCGGGTATCTCCTGTTCGCCGCCGGATATCTGGTCATGTTCGCCACGGAGGTCATCGGTCTCGTGGTGGTGCCGAGCATCGCCGGGACGTCCCCGGGCTATGCCAGCGAGGTGCTCGCCGCCGCCACGTGCGGCGCGGTTCACGGCGCTATCGGTCTGATGTCCGTGCTGGCCGCGCTGGGCGGCGCGGGGTTCATCGGTGGCGGCCTGGTGTTCGGAATCGGCGTCGTCCGAGCGGGTGTCCTGGCGCGGTGGGCCGGCTGGC
Organism: Nostocoides sp.; assembly: GCA_016702415.1. GTDB lineage: Bacteria > Actinomycetota > Actinomycetes > Actinomycetales > Dermatophilaceae > Nostocoides_A. The sequence goes on along the minus strand of JADJEA010000001.1, from coordinate 380,800 downwards.
TGTTGATCGCGGGGACGGTCGCCACGGCCACTATTCCCCTTCTGCCGCAAGTCAATCAGCGCCTCTTCGCGATCCCGCCGAGCATCGCCCTCATCGGGTTGGGCTGGTCGGTATGGCGCACGGTCGGGGGGACGTCGGTGCGAGCGGAACCGGCTCTTGGCATGGATGCCGGTGCCTGGATTCGCCCTCGCGAAAGCGTTATCGATTCGTGATAATCGACCGGTCGGGATGAGCGTGAGCGGGGGGAGGGGCTGTCGGTGCCCTCTCCTACCGTGCAGGAATGAGCACGGCACCGGCCACCCCACCCCGACGCGAGTCCGCGTCGGGTGGCCGGGATGCCTTGGCGGGGTGGTGCATTCCCGGGGTGGGCGTGCGCCGGCTCGACGGCAGCGCGGTGCCGTCCGCCCCGGTCTTCGGTCCCGGCCCGGGGTCGGGGGCGCCGGCCCCCGCCGACATCACCGCCCTCATGCGGGCGCTGAGCGTGGTCGCGCTCGGTGGGGCGGCACTCCGCGATGGGCTGCCGGGCCTGAGCGGTGAAGGCGTCACCGAGGTCATGATCGCCCTCGGACAGGCGGCCACCGCGATCGAGACCATGACCGCCGAGACCACCGCCGAAGCGATGGAGCGCGATCTCCCGCGCTCCGGCGAGCAGGCGTTGAGCCCGGTGGAGTGGGTCCGCAGCCACAACCTCGCCCTGCGCGGACTCGGTGCCACGGCGATGGTCCAGGCCGCCCACCTGATCACCCACGACGGGCTGGAGGAGATCACCGAGGGCCTGCGCAGCGGCGCCGTCCCGGTCGCCACGGCCGTCGTCGCCGCGACCGAAACCCGCGCCGTCCTGGCGTCACTCCCCGCTGCGATGCGCACCGACGACGTCGTCACCACCGCCGTGGCCCAGGTCCTGGTGACCGCCGCGGCCTCCGGCATGCCCCGCCTCGTCCGGTCGGCCGCGCTCGAGCTCCTCACCACGTATGCCGGACCCGACCACCTCGACCGCCTCGCCGAACGCGCCCACCCCCACCGCGAACTGACGACCCCGGCCCACCTCGGCCCCGGCCTGTACGAGTACCTCTTCCGCACCGACACGCTCGGCATGGCTACGCTCGAAGCCGCCCTCGACCCCCTCGCCAAACCCGTCCCCGGCCCGTCCGGCGAACCCGACACGCGAAGCAGCCGGCAACGACGCGCCGACGGCCTCCTGACCCTCATCGAGACCGCCGTCGCCGCCCCCGACGGCCCGGCCACGGGGACCCGCGGCCAGCTCCACGTCACCATCCCCCTCGACGCCCTCACCCCCGCGCTGCGCGCAGCGACGGCTGCGGAACGTCGGGAGCCCACGTCGGACCCTCGTCACCCGACCGTCCGTGAGAGTGCGCCGTCCTACGGGCGTCCGCTCGGCCAAGCCGGTGCCGCGAGCACTGCGGTCCTCTCCCCCAGTCAGGTCCGCCGCCTCGCCTGCGGCGCCGGCTTGATCCCCCTGGTCCTCTCCACCGATGGCGTCATCGTCGATCAGGGATATCCCGGACGCTTCTTCCCGCCCGCCCTGGTCACCAAGCTCTGGCACCGCGACCAAGGCTGCACCTTCCCCGGCTGCACCATGCCCGCCAAATGGACACCATGCCCGCCAAATGGACCCAGGCGCACCACCTCCGCTGGCACCGACATCACGGCCCCACAACCCTCAGCAATGGCGCCCTCCTCTGCTCCTATCACCACCACACCGTCCACACCCGCCGCCTCCACGGACACATCGACCCAGCAACCGGGCACATCACCTGGAACCTCACACCCGGCAGCTACGACCACGCTCGCGGTGACCCGTGACGATGCCCGCTGTCCGGCCGCCTCGTGAGGCCGATCGCGCACGCGGCGGGGGACGTCGGGGACACAATGGCCGCCATGACGCTCCCGCCTGGCCCGGTTGTGCTCGACGCCGCCACGGTTCGTGGCCTCGTGCCCCTGAGTGCGGTGATCGAGCCGACCCGGCGTGCGCTGATCGCGCACGCACGCGGCCAGGTGTCTCAGCCCGCCCCATGGCATCTCGATGTCGCAGGGGGAGCGGTCCCGGGGGAGGTCCACGTCAAGGGAGCCTGGCGCCGTGGCGCCGCGACATATGCCGTCAAGCTCGCCACCGGTTTCCCCGGCAATGCCGACCTGGGTGCGTCAACCTCGTCGGGGCTGAGCATCGTCGGTGACGCCGAGACCGGTGTCCCGCGACTGATCTGCCTGGACGGCGGATGGCTCACCGACGCCCGCACGGCCGCGGCGGGTGCGTTGGCCACCGATGCGCTCGCGCTGCCCGGGGCCGTGCACTTGGCGATCGTGGGTGCCGGGGTCCAGGCGAGGCTGCAGGTCGAGGCACTCGGCCTGCTCCGGCACATCGCCTCGATCCACGTGTGCGTCCGCGACGCGTCCCGGGCCGCTTCCTGGGTGTCCGAGCTCACCGCCGGCGCCGCCGCGAGCGGCCTGGGGGCGGTGACCGTGGGGTCGGTGGCGGACGGCATACCCGATGGGGTGACGGCGGTTGTCACGACGACTCCGGCGCACGCGCCGGTGGTGTCCCGAGTACCCCCGGGATGCCAGGTCACCGCCATTGGCTCCGACGGACCGGGCAAACGCGAACTCGGCGTCGAGCTGGTGCTGGGCGCGGACCTGTTCGCCGCGGACGACCTCGATCAGTCGCGTCGGCTCGGGGAACTCCAGGGCTGCCCTCGCCCAGCCGTGACGCTCGGCGACATCCTGGACGGCGCCCACCCGGGCCGCAGCACCCTCCCGTCCGGCGCGGTGACGATCTGTGATCTGACCGGGATCGGTGCCCAAGACGCCGCGATGGGCGAGTTGGTGATGGAGCGCTACGGGAGGGCGCGGCGCACCGACGACTGAGGCCCGGGTGGGGATTCAGTCGAGGTCGAGCAGTGCCGACAACGAGCGCAGCCCCGCCGGCCGGATCGAGTAGTAGACGAAGGTCCCACGACGCTCACAGTCGACGAGACCGGCCTCGCGGAGGATCTTCAGGTGGTGGGAGATCGTCCCGGACGACAGGTCGAAGGCCGGGGTTATCTCGCACACGCACAGCTCCGGCCGGCTGGCGATCATCGAGGCCATCCGCAATCGGACCGGATCACCGAGCGCCTTGAAGACCGGCGCGAGTCGCGCGGCGTCCTCCCCCGAGATCGGGCTCCCGGAGGGGGCACAGGCGGTCTCGACGGCGGTCATCGGCCTATCTTGACAGATCTCGAACCAACGCGGGAGAGTTGAGACTGATTCGACAGATATCGAGACAAGGAGCCCGCGGATGACCGCCCACCTGACCGACGAGGAGGTCCGGGCCGCCGTCCAGGAGCGGTATGCCGCCGCCGCCCGCGCCTCGCTCGACCTCGCCGCGCGCCACGACGAGGGGGGACACTGCGCCCCGGGATGTTGCGGCGAGTCGGCCAAGACGCGCCCGATCGACCCGATCAGTTCCGGTCTGTATGCCGAGTCCGACTCCCCCTTCGGCTCCCCCTTCGGCTCCCCCCACGACCGCGCGGCAAATGCCGCCTTCGACGTTGCGCTCGCCGCGTCTCTCGGCTGCGGCAATCCGACGGCGCTGGCCGAGTTGCGCCCGGGTGAGGACGTCCTCGACCTCGGCTCCGGCGGCGGCTTGGATGTCCTGCTCTCGGCGCGCCGGGTCGCGCCGGGGGGCACGGCATACGGACTGGACCTGACCCCGGACATGCTCACGCTCGCCGAGCGCAACCGGGCGGAGGCGGGAATCACCAACGCGCGCTTTCTCCTCGGCCAGATCGAGGACGTGCCCTTGCCGGACGCGAGCGTCGACGTCGTCATCTCCAACTGCGTCATCAACCTGAGCACGGACAAGGACGCGGTGCTGCGGGAGGCGTTCCGGGTGTTGCGGCCGGGCGGCCGGTTCGCGGTGTCCGACATCGTCCTTCTGCGGGATATCCCGACCGGGCTGCGGGCCGTCATGGCCTTGTGGACGGGCTGCATCTCCGGCTCCTTGCGCGACGACGACTATGTCGCCCGGTTGCTCAGAGCGGGGTTCACCGACGCCGCGGTGGAGGTGACCCGCGCCTATACCCGCGCCGACCTCGATGCAATGGGCGACAACCTCGACCCCGACCGCCTCCCACCCGGGATGAGCCTCGACGAGGCGAAGACCGCCCTGGAGGGCGCGTTCGCGAGCGCCTTCATCCGCGCCACCAAGTCCGTATGACGTCCACCGCCGCCTCGCCCGCCGCGCCCGCTGCGTCACCCGGGGTCGCGGGCCGGCTCTCGCGGCTCGACCGCTTCCTCCCGGTGTGGATCCTCCTGGCGATGGGGTCGGGGCTCCTCCTCGGTCGACTGGTGCCGGGACTGAGCGGTGCGCTGTCGGCGGTCGAGGTCGACGGCGCCTCGCTCCCCATCGCCATCGGTCTGCTCGTCATGATGTATCCGGTCCTGGCGAAGGTGAGATACGACCGCCTCGACACCGTCACCGGTGATCGACGGCTGCTCGCGGCAAGCGTCGTCGCGAACTGGCTGGTCGGACCGGCTTTGATGTTCGCCCTCGCATGGCTCCTCCTTCCCGATCTGCCGGAGTACCGCACCGGCCTGATCATCGTCGGACTCGCGCGCTGCATCGCCATGGTCATCATCTGGAACGACCTCGCCGGCGGCGATCGTGAGGCCGCGGCGGTCCTCGTCGCGCTCAACTCGATCTTCCAGGTTCTCGCCTTCGCCGTGCTCGGGTGGTTCTATCTCGCGGTGCTTCCCGCCTGGCTCGGGCTGTCGGAGACCGCGCTCGAGGTCTCCGCCTGGCAGATCGCCAAGAGCGTCCTCATCTTCCTCGGCATTCCCCTGATCGCCGGCTATCTGTCCCGGAGGATCGGCGAACGACGTTGGGGGAGAACGGCATACGAGACGGGGTTCCTCCCGCGGATCGGTCCGTGGGCGCTCTACGGACTTCTGTTCACCATCGTTGTCCTCTTTGCCCTCCAGGGCCGGCAGATCACCAGCCGACCGCTCGACGTGGTCCGCATCGCGCTCCCGCTCCTGGCGTATTTCGCGATCATGTGGGGCGGGGGGTTCCTCCTCGGGCGGGCGCTGCGGCTGACGTACGAGCGGACGACGACTCTCGCCTTCACCGCCGCCGGCAACAACTTCGAGCTCGCCATCGCCGTCGCCATCGCGACCTTCGGCGCCACCTCCGGACAGGCCCTCGCCGGCGTCGTCGGACCCCTCATCGAGGTGCCCGTCCTCGTCGGCCTCGTCTATGTGTCACTCGCCCTGCGCCCCCGCTACCCACACCAGATCCCGACGATGGAGACCTCATGAGCACGATGTCCGACCAGCCGACGCGACCGTCGGTTCTCTACGTCTGCGTCCACAACGCGGGACGCTCACAGATGGCCGCGGCCTTCACCCACCACCTCTCCGGCGGAGCGGTCGAGGTGCGGTCGGCCGGCTCCGCGCCGGCCGACCAGGTCAACCCCGCGGTCGCGGCCGCGATGCTCGAGGAGGGCATCGACATCTCGGCCGAATCCCCCAAGATCCTCACGCCCGCGGCGGTCGAGGCATCCGATGTCGTGGTGACCATGGGCTGCGGCGACACCTGTCCGTACTACCCGGGGAAACGCTATGAGGACTGGGTGCTTGAGGACCCGGCCGGTCAGGACGTCGCGGCCGTACGCCCCATCCGGGAGGAGATCAAGCGCCGGGTCAGCGCGCTGATCGAGGAGTTGACGGCCCCACCGGCCTGACCCCACGGTCGCCTCGCGGCGCGTCAGCAGCCCGAGCGCAACGGGATGACGTCGATCCCCGGCACGATGCGCTGCCGGGTCTCGCCCAACCCCGCGCCGCGGAGGGTGACGATGTCCCCGGGGCGCAGCCACCCGCCAGCGTTGTCACGCTGTCCTTGCTCGCCCGCGCGGACCAGGCCGAGCAGGCTGTTTCCCGGGGCGAGTCCGCGGACGGTGTCGTCCACATCGAGGATGCCGGTCCGGATTCCGTTCCCGGCGTCGTAGGTGACCCAGCGCATGACTGCCTCCTTCAGGCGTGACAGCTCAGGGGGCGGCCACCATTGAAGGCGACCATGTCGGCCAGGACCGCCGCCGGATCGGGCAGGGGGTATGCCGCGGGGCAGGCCGTCGAGTTCGAGATAGGCCCGATGGAGGTTGCCGACGAGCCGCTCGGGATCGGTGAGGGAGGCAAACTCGCCGAGATCTGCTGCCCGGGCCGCCTCGAGGGGATCAAGACCGGCCGACTTCGCCCGTGCCGCCAGATCGCGGACGAAGTGGAGATAGGCAAGGACCTCGTCGATGAGTCCGGGACCGGCAACCGGTCCATGTCCCGGCACGAGGTGGTGGCGGCATACGAGCGCAGGCCCTCGACCACCTCGATCGCCCGCGACTCCCCGCCGGCCCACGAGGAACGCCGTGTTGTTGATCCACCACGTCCCGTCGGGCTGGATATAGGCGTAGATCCCCTCGCTGATCTCCTCGACCCGCCCGAAGTCCCCGGCCCGCCCGCGAGTCGGATCACCCTGCGCGCTCGTGCTCATCGCGAAACCTCCCAGCGAGGTGGGGACGGTTAGATCTCGATGATGCCGTATCCGAAGCCGTCGAGGTCAAGCCCTCCCGGCCTCGTGCGAGCGCCGGAGCCCCAGATGAGCCGACCGGACCCGGCCCGCGCGTCCTCCAGCGCCGCCGCCTCCGCGCGCGGATTGACCACGACGAGATGGCTCTCGCCTCGGGTCCAGGCGAACGGATAGCCGGCGTTGACCACCCGCGTCGGGGCCCGCCCTTGCAGCGCAGGGGTTGCGCGCCGCAGCGCGAGCAGCTCGCGCACCAGCGTCAACGTCGATCCGCCAACACCGTCCTGCGCCGCGACCGTGGGCCGGTCGGGCGCGGGATCGACCGGCAGATAGAGGTCGGCGGGGTCGGCATCGGAGAAGCCGGCATTCGGTCCGTCGTCCCACTGCATCGGGGTTCGGCACCCGGCGCGGTTGTAGGCGGGATGACAGACGGCTCCCTCGACATTCGGCATACCCGGCAGATAACGCATGCCGATCTCGTCCCCGTAGTAGAGGCTCGGGATGCTCCCCCAGGTGAACAGCAGCGTGAACGCGGCCCCAAGCTGCTCGGGATTCCTTGCGCCACAACGCAATCGGCTGAAGTCGTGGTCGGCGCTGGCCACGATGACCGGGCGCTGGTCATCGGCCGCGCGCCACTGGTCCCACATCCGGAGGAAGACCTCGGTCGAGCCCTGGCCGGCGGCGTCGAAGAACGGCTCCCGCGGTGTGTGCCACGGCAACGCCCCGGCGCCGTGGTTGTCGAAGAGGCTCGCGTGCGCCTCGTGGATGACGAGCGCGAAGTCGGCGTCGAAGGCGAACCCCCGTCCGTCCCGGGGTTCCTCCCCTTCCGGGATGAGCACCGCCTCGGGGTATGCCGATTCCATCCACCCCCGGATCTCTCGCCAGATCGCGACCGACTCCAGGCGTCCCTCGGCGACGAATTCGTCCTTGACCAGCGAGAACGCCATGTCCACCCGGAATCCGGCAACGCCCTTGCTCAGCCAGAAGTCGAGGATCTCCCGCAATGCCTCCCGGTTGCGGCGTGGCCCGGGCGCGTCGACCCCGGCGCGCCAGGGCAGGGCTGCGTCGGGGCGCACCCACCCGAAGTTGAGGGCGGGTTGGGTGTCGTAGAAGTTCTTCAGGTACCACCCCGGGCGGGGCCCGGGCGATCGCACCCACGCCGGGATGCCCGGTAGGTCGATGCCCCAGCCGCTGTCCGGGGGATCGGTTCGCCAGATAAAGCGGTCGCCGGCGGGGTTGGGGCCGGCGGCGGCCAGCTCCTCCTGGAACCACGCGTGCGCTGTCGAGGTGTGCCCGACGACGAGATCGAGCAGGACGCGGATGCCGCGCTCCCGGGCCTTCGCGACGAGCTCGACGAGGTCGTCATTGGTCCCGTAGCGGGGTGCGACGGTGAGATAGTCCGCGACGTCGTAGCCGGCGTCGAGGAAGGGCGAGGCGAAACACGGGTTGAACCAGATCGCATCGATCCCGAGCGAGGCGATGTAGTCGAGACGGTCGATCACCCCCCGGAGGTCGCCGATGCCGTCGCCGTCGGAATCGGCATACGACTGCGGGTAGATCTCGTAGATGACCGCGTCACGCAGCCAGTCGGCACTCATGGGGCAATCGAAACCCGGACCCGGGGGCAGGACGCGGGGACACGCCGCCCGGCGCCTCCGCCGGCTTTGTCCTGCGGTCGTGTCCACTGCCGCCAGCGCCGCACAGGCGCGCGTCCTGGGCGCGATCGACCCGGCCATGATCGTCGCGACGGTCAGCGTGCCGAGGATCCGGACACCCGGCCGCGGGCGCAGTCGGCGCACATCCCCCAGTACGTCACCTCCGCCTCCGTCACGATGAACCCGTGCGCGTCGGCGGGGTCGAGGCAGGGGGCCGACCCACGCGCGCAGTCGACGTCGGCGACGGCGCCGCAGGAGCGGCATACGACATGGTGGTGGTTGTCGCCGGTGCGCAGTTCGTATCTCGCCACCGACCCCGCGGGCTGGATCCGCCGAATGACCCCGGCGTCGGTCAGCGCGTGGAGACAGTCGTAGACCGCCTGATGGGACACGGCCGCATGGTGGTGGCGGACCGTCGCGATGACCGTCGCGGTGTCCGTATGCGGTGCCTCCTCCAGCGCGGCCAGCACCGCCAGCCGGGGCCGCGTCACCCGCAATCCAGCCGCGCGCAGGAGCCCGGTGAAGTCGGGGGTCACCCGTCCACCATGACCCGTTTTCTGGAATGTGTCAAGAAGTCCGCCGCCACCGAGGAGGGGCGCAGGAGCGTGCCGTGAGCGCGGTAAACGCTGAGGAGACACAGCGACACCCGCTACCGTCCGCCCATGGATTCGCTCCTCGACACGATCGCCGGCCTACCGGTCCATCCGCTGGTCGTCCATGCCGTGGTCATCCTGGTGCCGCTCAGCGCGGTCGGGCTCCTCGTGTGCCTCCTGCGTGGCAGCCTGCGCGACCGCTTCGGCATCCTCGTCGTCCTCGGGGCATTCGCTGGCGCCGGCGCGGCCTGGGTGGCGCAGCAGTCCGGCGAGCGCCTGGCCGCCCACCTCGGCCGGCCCGAGGACCACGCCCGATGGGGTGACCGGCTCGTCCCGGTCGCTGCGGCCTTCGCGCTCACCACCCTGATCTGGTACGCCGCGTCCGCCCGCGGGCGCGCCACCGCCCCCGTAGGGCAGATCACCGGTGCTCTCGCGGCGGTGGTGGGCCTGGCCGTCATCGGGCTGACGGTCCTGGTCGGTCACACCGGCGCCAAGTCGGCCTGGGCCGGGCGGGTGACCACCCCGGCGACCTCCACCTCGTCCAGCACCTCCCCCACCTCCTCCACCTCCGCCACCTCCTCATCGACGTCGACCTCGACCTCCACGACGTCCCCCGCGCTGACCATGGCAGCCGTGGCCACCCACAACCAGCAGTCCGACTGCTGGGCCGCGATCGACGGGGAGGTCTACGACCTCACAACCTGGGTCGGCCAACACCCCGGCGGTGCGAGCTTCATCGTGCAGCTGTGCGGCACGGATGCGACCAGCGCCTTTAACGGCCAGCACGGCACGCAGCCGGAGCCGAACGATCGGCTCCAGCAGTTCCTCATCGGCCCCCTCGCCGCGGGCTGACCGCCTCGGCTAGCCCCCCGAGAACAACCGGGGCACATTCATCACCGCGATATAGATCCCGACGAGCACCAGCAGCCCGGTGAACGCGGTGTTGAGCGGCCGCGGGTCGAGTCGGTGGGCCAGGCGCGCGCCAAGGAGACTCCCAACGACGGCCACGCCGGTGAAGCCGAGGATGACCGGCCAGTCGAGGGTCACCCCCGAATGCAGCCGGGTCGCAAAGGCCGTGGCCGAGTTGATCGCGATGACGAGCAGCGAGGTGCCCACGGCCGTCGGCATCTCGAAGCCGAGCACGAGCACCAACGCCGGGACGATGGCGAAGCCTCCGCCGACTCCGAAGAACCCGGTCAGCAACCCCACCCCGGTCGCCGCCAGGATCACATTCGCCGCCCCGCGGGCGGTCCAGGCGCCCGATTCGGTATGCCGTGTGCTCCCCCCCACTTCCGTGCCACCCGCGACCCGGGTCGCGGCACCCGCGGCGGCGGCCCTGGCGCGGCGCGCCATCAGGGCGGCGACGACGAGCAATAGCCCCGCGAAGGCACTCAGGAGCACCGGGGAGGGGACGTGCGCGGAGAGGCGGGACCCGGCATACGACCCCGCGGTGCCGAGGACCCCGAAGACGGCGCCGTGGACCAGGCGCACCCGGCCGGCGCGGGCATGCGCGGCCATCCCCATGAGCGCGCTGGTGCCGACGACGACGAGGGACCCAGTCGTCGCCACCGCGGCGTCCTGCCCGAGAAGGTAGACCAACGCGGGCACGGTGAGGATCGAGCCGCCACCGCCGAGCGCGCCCAGCGCGAGCCCGATGGCGAGCCCGGCGGGGAGCACCCAGAACAGCATCGTGACGTCATCCTTCCCGGCACCCAGTTCACCGTGCCGACTTGAGAAATATACCCCCCCGGGTATTCTAACGACGACAGATCCCCCGCATCGGGCGGGACGCAGCGGACGGAGCACATCATGTTGTTCACGCAGTACTACCTCGACTGCCTCTCCCAGGCCTCCTACCTCATCGGCGACGAGACCACCGGTCAGGCGGTCGTCGTCGACCCGCGGCGCGATGTCGCGGAGTACCTCGATGACGCGCGGGCCGCTGGCCTGACCATCGTCGGGGTGATCAACACCCACTTCCACGCCGACTTCGTCTCCGGTCACCTCGAACTGGCCCGAGAGACCGGGGCGTGGATCGGGTATGGCGCGGCCGCCACCCCCGAGTTCGCCCACCGGCCGCTGTCGGACGGGGAGCGCATCTCGCTCGGCGAGGTGACCCTCGAGATCATGGCGACCCCCGGGCACACCCCCGAGTCGATCAGCGTCCTGGTCTTCGAGCACCCGGGCGACAGCACGGCATACGGCGTGCTGACCGGTGACGCTCTCTTCATCGGTGACGTCGGGCGGCCGGACCTGCTCGCCTCCGTCGGGGTAAGCGCGGACGACCTGGGTCGGCAGCTCTATGACTCCATCCAGCACAAGCTCATGGGTCTGGACGACGCGGTGCGGGTCTTTCCCGCCCACGGGGCCGGCTCGGCCTGCGGCAAGAACCTCTCCACCGAGAAGCAGTCGACCATTGGCGAGCAGCGCCGATTCAACTACGCCTGCCAGCCCATGAGCCAGGATGCGTTCGTCGCCGTGGTGACCGAGGGCCAGCCCAGCGCGCCGGCATATTTCCTGTACAACGCCACCCTCAACAAGCAGGACCGCGACGTGCGCGACGTCGACCAGGCCATCCCGGCCCTCGATCACGGTGCCGTCGATGCCGCACTGGCCGACGGGGCCGTCCTCCACGACGCCCGGCCCGCGGCCGATTTCACCGGCGGCCACATCCGCGGCGCCATCAGCGTTCCCGCGGACGGCCGGATGGCCGAGACGGCCGGTATGGTGCTGCGCCCCGAGCAGCGGATCGTCGTCATGGCGCCCGAGGGGCAGGAACAGGACGTCGCCCTGCGGCTCGCCCGGATCGGTTTCGACAACACCGTCGGCTATGTCGCCGATCCCGAGGGCTACCTCCTGTCCCGCCAGGACCAGGTCGGCCGGGCCAGCCGCCTGACCGTCGCCGCGGCCGCGTCGGCCCTGGACGGCGGCGAGATCCAGGTCGTCGACATCCGCAATCCAGGTGAGACGGTCGGCGGGGTCATCCCCGGTGCCCGCACCATCCCGCTCCCCGAGCTTCCCCGACGCCTCGAGGAACTCGACCGCGACCGCCCGGTGGTGCTCTACTGCGCCGGCGGATGGCGCTCCAGCGTCGGCGCGAGCCTGTTGCGCGCCAATGGGTTCACCGATGTGTCCGACCTTCTCGGCGGTTTCAACGCGTGGGCCGCCGCCCACCCAGTCGCGAGTTGAGCCGATCGGGGCGGGCGGAGAGGTCCTTCACGGAGGCTTCACATCCGCTCGCCCCGATCCTTCACACGAGGGGCGTTGACTCCGGCATACCGACCACCGAACCCCGGAGCACGTCATGACCAGTCTCACCCGTAGGACCGCGACCCTTCTCCTGTCCACCGCCCTGGCCGGCGGCAGCGCTGTCGCCTGGGCCAACACCTCCGGCGCGAGCGATCCGTCGACCTCGCCGGCCCCCATTGCATCCTCCACTCTCGCCGATAGCCTCAGCTTCAGTCGCGAGGAGGAGCGCATGGCGCGTGACCTGTATGCCGCACTCGCCGACGCCCACGATGGCGCCCGACCGATGAGCACCATCACCAGGAGCGAGGACAGGCACTGGTCGGCCGTCGCCACCCTGCTGACCCGGTATGCCGTGCCAGACCCCTCAGCCGGAAAGTCCGCCGGGACGTACGCTTTCCCCGAGATCCAGCGCCTCTACGACACCTGGCTGGCCCAGGGGAAGGCGAGCCTGGACGCGGCATACTCGGTCGGGGTGGCGGTGGAGAAGCGCGATATCGCTGACCTCGAGAAAGCCCTGGCCGCCAAGCCCCCTTCGGATGTCGCGACCGTCTACCAACATCTCCTGGCCGCCTCACGCACTCACCTCGCCGCATTCGAGCGGGCCTCGGACTCGGGCGCGCCCGGCAGCGGCATGGGTCAAGGCAGCGGCATGGGTCAAGGGAGAGGCAGGGGGCAGGCGGGTGGCATGGGGCAGGCGGGCGGCATGGGGCAAGGCCGGGATACCAGGCCCAGCGACTGCCCGATGGCGCAGACTCGGACGAGCTGACCCGGCAGGAGGCCCCATGGCGCGACACGTCCTCGTCATCGACGACGAGCCAGCGATCCGTGCGCTGATGCGCGCCTATCTGAGCGCCGAGGGATTCCGCGTCACCGAGGCAGGCACAGGAGCCGACGCTCTCAACCGGGTCGCCGGTGCCGACCGGCCCGATGTCGTCCTCCTCGACATCGGACTACCCGATCTCGATGGCCTGGACGTCCTGCGCACCCTCCGGCGAACGAGCGATGTCTACGTCATCCTCGTCACCGCACGCGCCGAGGAGGTCGACCGGATCGTCGGGCTCTCGGTCGGCGCGGACGATTATGTGACCAAGCCGTTCAGCCCCCGAGAGGTCGTCGCCCGCGTCAAGAGCGTCCTGCGCCGGGCGCGACCCGAGGGGGGATCGGGCGGTGGCGCGGCCGAGAGCGACCCGGTCCTCCGTTTCCCGGGCCTCGTCCTGGATCCGGTGCGCCGGGACCTCACTCTCGACGGTGCTCCGATCCTCCTCTCCTCCCTGGAGTTCGACCTGCTCCATGCGCTTGCCCGCTCCCCCGGTCGCGTCTTCTCTCGTGGGCAGCTGCTCGAGGACGTGTGGGGCTATGACTTCTACGGAGACGAGCGCGTCGTCGATGTCCATGTGCGGAGCATGCGCAAGGCCTTGGGTGACGACGCGAGCGCTCCGCGCTTCATCGGGACCGTTCGAGGCGTCGGTTATCGCTTCATCCCCGATCCACTGAGCCCAGCCGTCCCGCCCGGGTCCCCGGCGAGTCACCCTCGATGAACCGCCTCGTCGTTCGGTTGGTGCTGAGCCACCTGCTCGTGGCCGTGGTCGGGGCGCTTGCCACCGCACTCGTCGTCCGCGCGCTGGCACCGCCGATGTTCGACCGCCAGGTGGGGATGATGGGCGGCGGGGGTATGGGGCGGGGTCCCCAGCTGCGTCACGAGTTCGCCACCGCGATCGACTGGTCGTTGGTCGCCGGGACGAGTGCCGGGGTCGTCGCCGCGGGGGCGTTCGGGATGTATGCCGCATACCGCCTCATGCGTCCTCTCGCCGCTCTCGGCGCGGCCACCCGGGAAATCGCGACCGGCCGGCTGCAGCATGCGATCCCGCGGCCCGGGACGCGCGAATTGGACGACCTCGCCGACGACATCCGCACGCTGAGCGAGTCCCTCGCCGAGACCGAGGTCCGACGGACCCGTCTCCTTGGTGAGGTCGCCCACGAGATGCGGACCCCGCTCACCGTCGTTGAGGGATATGTCGAGGGAATGATCGACGGGGTGCTACCGACGGACGATGCGACGCTCGCGCAGGTCTCTGACGAGATGCGCCGGCTGCGTCGACTGGCGGACGACCTGTCGGCCCTCTCGCGCGCCGAGGAGGGGCGCTTCGACCTCGCCCGGGTGCAGACCGCCCTCGGCCCGCTGCTGCGCTCCATCGTCGAGCGACTTCACCCTCAAGCCGACGACGCCGGGATCACCCTGGCGGTCCGGACCGAGCCGAGCCCCGAGATCCTCATCGACCCCGACCGCATTGCACAGATCGTCACCAACTTGGTCGGCAACGCCCTCCGCTCGACTCCGCCCGGCGGCACCGTCGAGGTGAGCCTGTTGGAGACGTCACGGGGCGCGCGCATCTCCGTCACGGACACCGGCGAAGGGCTGGATGCGGCCGATCTCGAACGCGTCTTCGAGAGGTTTTATCGTGTTCCGGGGCGCCGTCGCGGTCACGGGGCCGGGGATGGATCGGGCATCGGCCTCACCCTCTCCCGCCGGTTGGCTCAGGCGCACGGGGGAAGTCTGGAGGCCCGGTCGGCGGGTCTGGGGCGCGGCGCCACCTTCGTCCTGGACCTACCGCGGCGGTGACTCGACCCGGAACCGGCCGCGGCATACCCCCCTGGGTATTTTGGACTACACTGGAGACAACTGCCCCGGCCCGTCCGCGACCGGCACCTCGACCCCCAGGAGAACACCGTGGCCACCCGTGATCTCACCGAAGCCGACTTCGAATCCACGATCACCTCCAACGACATCGTCCTCGTCGATTTCTGGGCTGCCTGGTGCGGCCCGTGCCGGCAGTTCGCGCCGGTCTTTGCCGCGGCGTCGGAGAAGCACCCCGACATCGTCTTCGCCAAGGTCGACACCGAGGCCGAGCAGCGCCTCGCCGGAGCCGCCCAGGTCTCGTCGATCCCGACGCTCATGGCCTTCCGCGAGGGCGTCCTCGTGTTCTCCCAACCGGGCGCCCTCCCCGCGGCGGCCCTGCAGCAGGTCATCGACGGGGTCCGTGGACTCGACATGACGGACGTGCATGCCCAGATGGCGACCCAGAAGGCGCTGATGTCCAAGCCGCGCGAGATCTCCGCCGACGACTTCGTCGCGGTCCACGCCGGCGGAGCCGCCGTGGTGGATGTCCGTGAGCCGGCGGAGTACCGCGCCGGCCACGTCCCGCGGGCCCTCCTGGTGTCGCTCGGTCGGCTCCCCGAGAAGCTCGACGAGGTCCCCAAGGACGGCCCGGTCTACGTCATCTGCGCCTCGGGCAATCGCAGTCTTCGGGCGACCGACTTCCTGCGCCAGAACGGCATCGAGGCCTACTCCGTCGCCGGGGGCACCAGCGCCTGGCAGAACGCGGGCCGCGAGATCGTCACCGGACCATTCGCCACCGCCCAGGGCTGAGGCGCCAGGACCTACCCCGACTGGCCTACCCCCGACTGGCCTACCCCCGACTGACCTACCCCCGACTGGCCACCCCCGACTGGCCACCCCTGGCCGGACGTCCCCCGGCATGGACATCGCGACAGGATGAGATACCCTATGGGGTATCAAACCAGGCAGTCGCTTCGAAGGAGAAGCCATGGCTGACGTCGTCGTCCTCGGTGCGGGGGTCTCCGGCCACACCGCCGCCCTCCACCTCTCTCGCCTCCTCCCCGCGGGGCACACCGTGACCGTGGTGTCCCCGAACTCGCAGTGGAACTGGATCCCCAGCAATATCTGGGTCGGGGTCGGCAAGATGGGCAAGAAGGATGTCGTCTTCCCCCTCGCCCCGGTCTACGCCAAGAAGGGCATCCGGTTCGTCCAAGCCAAGGCCACCGCGATCTGGCCCGAGGGTGACGCCGACTCGGCGCGACCCGGGGTGGAGGTCGAACACACCAGCCCCGAGCGCGCCGGTCAGACCGAGCGCATCCGCTACGACTACCTCGTCAACGCGACCGGCCCGCAGCTGAAGTTCCAGATGACCGAGGGCCTCGGTCCCCACGGGGGCCACACCGTTTCCGTCTGCACCGCCGACCACGCAGTGGAGGCCGCCGCGCGCCTCGCCGAGACCATCGCCGTCCTCAAATCGGGCAAGCCGCAGACCCTCGTCGTCGGGATGGGCCATGGCACCTGCACCTGCGAGGGCGCCGCCTTCGAATACGTCTTCAACGTCGATCACGAACTGCGGGAGGCGGGAGTCCGCGACCGCGCCCGCCTGGTCTATCTCACCAACGAGAAGGAACTCGGCGACTTCGGCGTCGGCGGTATGACGTTCGCCGACATGGGTTTTGAGACCTCGTCCGAGCTTTGGACCGGATCGCTGTTCCGCGAGCGCGGCGTCGAGGCCATCCTCGGTGCCCATGTGACCAAGGTCGAGCCGGGCGTGGTCCACTACGAAACCCTCGAGGGGACCATGCACACCCTCGACTTCGATTTCGCCATGCTCCTGCCGCCCTTCGGCGGGGTGCCACTCGCGGCCTATGCCAAGGACGGGTCCGATATCACCTCGGCCCTCTTTGCCCCCAGTGGATTCATGAAGGTCGACGCGGACTACTCGGGCAAGCCGTATGAGGAGTGGCTCCCCACCGACTGGCCCAAGACCTACCAAGCGGTCGGATACGACACCATCTGGGCGGTGGGGATCGCGTTCGCGCCGCCGCACCAGATCTCCCGGCCGCGCAAGTCCCCCAATGGCACGGTCATCACCCCGTCGCCGCCCCGAACCGGTATGCCGTCCGGCGTCATGGGCAAGACCGTCGCCCTCTCGATCGTGGACCGGATCAAGCACGGTCCGTCCGCAAAGAACCACGAGGCCTCGATGGCCCACATGGGTGCCGCCTGCGTGGCCTCGGCCGGGTCCAACCTGCGCACCGGCTCGGCGGCCGCGATGACGATGATGCCCATCGTGCCCGACTACGGCCGCTACCCGACCGGGCGCGACCTGAAGGACACCCGGGGGGAGCTCGGTCTGGCCGGCCACTGGGTCAAGCTCATGCTGCACTACCTCTTCATCCACAAAGCCAAGGGCCGCCTTGGCTGGCAGTTCATCCCGGAGTGAGCGACATGGCACCCAACCCGACCGCCGACTACCAGCAGTTGACGACCCCGGCCGGAGCCGAGATCGCCGATCTGAGCAAGGCCCCGCTGCCGACCGCCAAGACACTGCGCCAACGCCAGTCGATCCCGATCCAGCTGACCCGGTTCGCCGTCTTCAACGCCCGGATCATGCGGATGGTGCTCAAGGGCGACCACTGACGATCGCTGGCTACGAGTGCGCCGGCTGGGAGAGTTCCGGCTAGGAGAGTGCCGGCTAGGAGAGCGACAGAAACAGCCGCTCGAGCCGGGCCCGGTCCTGCGCACTCGCCTCCGGATCGGTGAGGCACATCCGCAGCGCGGACTCGATGACCTTGAAGGCGACTTTGTCCAGCGCGCGTCGCGCCGCGACGAACTGCGGGATGACTTCGGCACACCCCTTGCCCTCGCCGAGCATGCGAGCCACCGCGTCGAGTTGACCGCTCGCGCGATGGATGCGGCTGACCAGGGCGGGGATATCGGTCTCGGCGAGCGGAAGCCGCGACGCGTCCCCACTGGGCTCGACGTCCGGTGACATGATCGCCTCCTGCCGGCGGCGTCCCGGCCCGACCCCCGGATGGGACAGGGGTCGGACCGCGATCGCCTGCACCCATCATACCCATAGGGGTATGCCGTTGGGCACCCTCCCGGGTCCTCAATCGAGGCGCACCACGTCCTCGACCGGGGGGTCGCTGCGACACCACTGGCGCTCGGTCGCGCCGTACTCCCGCACCCGCGCCACCAGCTCGGCGACGAGGTCGGGGTCGACGAGCACGGGATCCGGCACCGTGACCGGAAGGTCCTTGGCGAGCCGCGCGGCGCGCGTGGCCAGTGACCGGTATGCCGCCCGATCCATCAATGGGGCCGGGGGCGACAGCTCGACGATCTCCCGCGGCGACCGGGCAACCGAGTGCAGGACCGCGGTCCCTTTGGCGAGCACCCCGATCCCGATGCCCGACGGGACCGACCTGGCCGCTTCCCACGCGATGCGGACCACATCGACGCTGGCGTTGACGCGGACGAGCCGGACCTCGCAGCCCGCGAGCACCGCGCCCTGGACCAACGCGACGACGACCTCGCGGGCGCTCAGCCCGCTCATCGTCGGGGGCACTGCGGGCCGGCCGAACGCCGGGGAGAGACCGATGCCGATCTGGGGTGGCGCCGCCATCGCGTCAGCCGAGCATCGGCATCAGAGCCGGGCAAGGACGTCGACGTCCACGCCGAGTTCGGCGATCGCGCGGGTCTGCCAGGTGCGCGGTGTCATGTGGGCGATCGCCTCGGGATCGGCCGCGCAAATGAGCAACCGCCGTGGCATGGGGGTGAGGATGCGGGCGATCCAGAAAAGCTTGACGGCCTCACCGAGGAGGTCGGAGCGCTGCGCGGGTGTGGCCGGCCCGAGGACGGACCATGCCTGCGCCAACACGCTGTTGTCGTCCGCCACCCCATCGATGACGACCTGGGCGCCGCTCGGGTGACCGATTCGGCGTGAGGACAGCTCGATGCCGAGGCGGCGGCCGAGGTCGGCGATGATCTCGGCCGGCCGGGGGGCCCGCGCCCGCCGCAGCTGCGCCGTGACCGGGGGCCCCGGCGTGCCGCCGACGTCGATGTCGAGCATCGACTCCCGGACGAGATCCGTTGTGGCCGTAGCCAACCGGTTGACGATCAGACCGCTCGGCCCGGCCAGCCGCTCGATGATCCCCTCGGCCGCGAGCGCATGGCAGATCGTGTTGACTGTCTGGCGCGGACGCACCCCGCTGCGCCGCGAGAGCTCGACGTCGTCGAGGGGCCGGGCGCTGGTGCGGATCGTCGCCAGCACCCGCTCCCGGCGCGTGACGAACATCTCGGTGTCCACGACCTCGACCCTATCGACTTCACCGGACGCGCCGACGCCGGACCGGCCAACTCCTGCGGCCAATCGCGCCAAGGTGGGCGACCGCTGCGGCAGGCGCGAGCGAGGTTCACGGTCTAGTGTCGAGAAGACCCACCCTCACCCGTCGCAGGAGCCGACATGAGTGCATCGACCAACCCGGCCACCCCCAGCAAGCCCAGCGACACGACCGCGCCGCAGCCGCCGAACCCCGGCAACGCCGGCGCCTCCACCCTTCTGGGCGGCGGCGCGTCGGCATCCGAGCGGCACAGCCTCACTCTCGGCCCCAACGGCCCACTCCTGCTGCACGACCACCACCTCGTCAACACGCTCGCGCACTTCAACCGCGAGAACATCCCCGACCGCAAGCCGCACGCCAAGGGATCGGGCGCCTTCGGCGAGTTGGAGATCACGGGGGACGTCTCGGCATACACCAAGGCGGCGGTGTTCGCGAAAGGCGCGACGACCCGCGTCTTGGCGCGCTTCTCGACCGTCGCCGGGGAGGCGGGCTCGCCGGACACCTGGCGTGATGTGCGCGGATTCGCGCTGAAGTTCTACACCTCCGAGGGCAACTGGGATCTCGTCGGCAACAACACCCCGGTGTTCTTCCTCCGCGACCCGATGAAATTCCCGCACTTCATCCGCAGCCAAAAGCGTTTGCCGGACAGCGGTCTTCGCGACCAGAACATGCAGTGGGACTTCTGGACCCTCAACCCGGAGTCGGCGCACCAGGTCACCTACCTCATGGGTGACCGTGGCCTGCCGCGCTCGTGGCGGTTCATGAACGGCTACGGCTCGCACACCTATCTGTGGGTCAACGCGGCCGGCGAGAAGTTCTGGGTCAAGTTCCACTTCCACAGCGACCAGGGCGTCGAGAGTTGGACCGGCGCGGACGCCGAGAGGATCGCCGGTGAGGACGCCGACTTCCACCGGCGCGACCTCTTCGAGGCCATCAAGGCCGGGGACTTCCCGAGTTGGACCCTTCGCGTCCAGGTCATGCCGTATGCCGAGGCCAAGGACTACCGCTACAACCCCTTCGACCTGACGAAGATCTGGTCGCACGCGGACTACCCGCTCATCGACGTGGGCCGGATGACCCTGAAGGAGAACCCGGAGAACTTCTTCGCGCAGATCGACCAGGCCAGTTTCGCCCCGTCCAATATCGTCCCGGGGATCGGCTTCTCCCCCGACCGGATGCTGCTCGCCCGGGTGTTCGCGTATGCCGATGCCCACCGCGCCCGGATCGGAGTCAACCACGACCAACTCCCCGTCAACCGGCCGATCGTGGAGACCAATGTCTACACCTTCGACGGGGCCATGCGGATCGAGCACCAGGGCGCTGCGGCGACCTATGCGGCCAACTCCGCCGGCCGGGAGTATGCCGACAACGACGGCATCGCCGCCGACGGCTGGGAGGCGGACGGCGAGATGATCCGCTGCGCCCAGACCCTCCGCGCGGACGACGACGACTTCGGCCAGGCCGGCCTGCTGGTCCGCGAGGTCCTCGACGATGCGGCGCGCGACCGGTTCGTCGAGACTGTCGCCGGCGCCCTCCTCCAGGACGTCACCGACCCGGTCTTGGAGCGGGCCTACTGGTATTGGTCCTCGGTCGATGCCGAGATCGGCGCCCGGATCAAGGCGGCGGTGACCAAGGGCAAGGCCGACGGTGGCCCCGGCAATGACGCCGACAAGGCGAAAGCCAAGGAGCCCAAGGCGATCCGCGAGTCGGCGACGAACGCCGCCCACTGACGGGTGGGCGGTGGTCGACCTCAACGCCGACCTCGGCGAGGGGCCGTGGGAAGGCACCAGTGACGAGGCGCTGCTCGGGATCGTCACCAGCGCCAATGTCGCCTGCGGCGTCCACGCCGGAGACGCGGAGACGATGCGACGGGTGTGCGCCGCCGCGGTCCGGTCCGGGGTGGTCGTCGGCGCCCATGTGTCGTATGCCGACCGCTCCGGTTTCGGACGCCGCCCCATGTCCGTGCCACCCGAGGAACTGGCGGATCTCGTTCTCGCGCAACTGACCAGCCTCGCGGGCGTGGCGAGCTCGGAGGGGGCGTCGGTGGACTACTGCAAGCCGCACGGCGCCCTCTACACGACCATCGCGACGGACGAGGAGCAGGCCACCGCGGTCGCCCGCGCCTGCGCCGCCTTCCGCCCGGGCCTGCCCGTCCTCGGCCTGCCCGGCTCGGTGTGGATGCGGGTGGCGACGAGACACGGACTGACTGCCGTCGGGGAGGCCTTCGCCGACCGGGCGTATGCCGCCGATGCCACCCTCGTCCCGCGGTCCGCGCCCGGTGCCGTGCTTCACGACGCCGCCGCGATCACCGATCGGGTCGTCGCCATGGTGCGCAGCGGGTCGGTCGAAATGGTCACCGGTGAGCGCGTCGCCGTCGACATCGCGTCGATCTGCGTCCACGGCGACACCCCCGGCGCCGTGGCGATCGCGCGCTCGGTGCGGGCTGGACTCGAGGCGGCCGGGATTCGCCTCGCCCCCTTCGTCCGGGCCGACACCCAAACCACACCCCTCCACGACCGCCGCTGCGCCGATCCCGAGTGAGTCGATGAACCGGGTCCTGCCGTATGGAGGCCGCGCGGTCCTCCTGGAGGTCGGGGACACAGCGACCGCGCTCGGGCTCTATCGCGCGGTGATCGCCTCCGGCCTCCCCGTGGTCGATGCGGTCCCCGCGGCGAAGACGGTTCTGGTCCGCTTCGCCGACGAGGCTGCCGCCACTGCCGCCCGCGCCGTCTTGGCGCACCTGGACCCCCTTCCCGCCCAATCGGATTCGTCCGATCTCGTGACAATCCCGGTGACCTACGATGGCGCCGACCTCGACTCCGTCGCCCGCCTGCGCGGTCTCTCCTCCCGCGACGTCGTGGCCCTCCACACCGGCCCGACGTATGCCGTCGGCTTCCTCGGGTTCGCGCCCGGGTTCGCTTACCTCCTCGGCTTGGACCCGCGCCTGCACCTCCCCCGGCTCGACTCGCCACGCACCGCCGTCCCGGCGGGATCGGTCGCCATCGCCGGCCCGTATGCCGCGGTCTACCCGACCGCCTCCCCCGGTGGCTGGCGGCTCCTCGGTCGCACCGACGTGCGGACCTTCGTTATCGACCGCGAGCCCCCGGCGCTCCTTCGGCCGGGCACCCGGGTCCGCTTCGTCGAGGCGTCGCCATGGGCCTGAGGGTGCTCGACCCCGGCTGGCGAACGACGATCCAGGACCTGGGCCGCCCGGGCTATGCCGCTCTCGGGGTCTCCCCCTCCGGCGCGGCCGATCGCGCGGCCCTGCGATTGGCGAACCGGCTCCTGGGCAATCCCGAGACCGAAGCGGCCCTGGAATGCACCCTCGGCGGCCTTGTCCTGCAAGCGGATTCGAGCCACTGGTGCGCGCTGACCGGGGCCATTGCGGACGTGCTCCTCGACGGCGCCTGCGTCCCGGTCGGTATGCCGTTCTTCGCCGCCCCCGGCTCGACGATCGCGATCGGGCGCGCTCGGGTCGGATTGCGCTGTTATCTCGCGGTCGCCGGGGGCCTGACGAGCCCGCTCGTCCTCGGCTCCCGCTCCGAGGACACCCTCGGCGGGGTGGTGTCCCTGCCAGTGACCCCGGGCGCGGTGCTGCCGGTCGGCATACCGCATCCATGGTTACCCCGCCTGGACCATCCGCACAATTCGCCACTGCCGCAATCGGATCCGCTCATTCTTCCGGTGACGCCCGGTCCCCGGCGCGACTGGATCACCGACGCCTCGTGGGGCGAGCTGATCGCCGCCGAGTTCGCCGTCTCCGATCGCCTCGACCGGATCGGAGTGCGCCTGACCGGGCCGGCCCTGCAGCGCGCGATCACCGGCGAGTTGCCGAGTGAGGGGCTGATCCGCGGCGCGGTCCAGGTGCCCCCCTCGGGCGATCCTCTCGTCTTCCTCGCCGATCACCCCACCACGGGCGGTTATCCCGTCGTTGCGGTGGTCGCCGACGAGGCGACCGACCTCCTCGCCCAAGTCCGCCCCGGACACCGAATCCGCTTCCGCCCCAACTGATCTCAGCCCTCGGCCGTCCATCCGCGCACCGCGACGATGCGCAAGAGGAGCAATCCGGCGAAGGGGCGATCGGCATACTGCCCGAACCGCTGCGACAGCAGCCCCGCCAGCCGCTCCTCGAGCGCGGCGTCCGTGCCCTCGATTCGGCGCAGTTCCGCCCGCACCCACCACAACCTCGACCAGTCGGAGGCGTCCCAGTGCTCGATGAGCAGGGTCGCGCGCGGGTCGGCCTCGAGATTGCGTTCCCGCTGTAGCCGGGTCGTCGTCTTCGCCTTGACCAGGTCGACCGGTATGCCGACCACCCCCGCCGGGTCCACGGCATACACGACCGGGACGGCGTCGACACCTCGGACCGGGTGGACGGTCGCCAACACCCCGTGACCGGACGCGGCGAGCCGATCCCGCGCCTGCTGCGCCACCATCCTCATCGGGGCATGGTAAGCCGGGGGTTCGGCCCCTACCCTTGGCCGGATGAATCTCGCCTCGTGGGTCGAGCGCAACGGCCGCACGCACGCCGACCGCCCCGCCATCGCCGAGGGTGAGCGGGTCCACGCGACCTGGCGCGAGTTTGCGCGCCGGACCGCCGCCATCGCGGGCGGCTTGCGCCGCGAGTTCGCTCTCGTCCCTGGCGACCGGGTCGCCATCGTCATGCGCAACCGCCCCGACTACATCGAGGCGCTGTATGCCGTATGGCACGCCGGCCTCGTCGCCGTCCCCGTCAATGCCCGCCTCCATCGCGACGAGATCGCGCACATCCTCGATGACAGCGGGAGCACCGTCGTGGTGACGGACGAGGAGCACGCGTCCGACATCACCGCCCTCGTCGATGGCGAGCGCTCCGCGCGCGCCGCGCTGGTCGCTCCCGGCGAGCGGTGGCGTCGGGTGGCGAGCGCCGAACCGATCCCCCTGACCGCAGTCCGGCCCGAGGACCCGGCGTGGCTGTTCTATACCAGCGGCACGACGGGGCGGCCCAAGGGTGCCGTCCTGACCCACCGCAATCTGCTCATGGCGTCCCTGAGCTATTTCGCCGACATCGACCCGATCTCGGTGCAGGACAGCGTCCTTCATGCCGCACCCTTGTCCCATGGGTCGGGGATCTATGGCCTTCCGCATGTGGCCAAGGGGGCGGTCAGCGTGCTCCCGGAGTCGGGCGGCGTCGACGGTGCCGAGATGGCCGCGCTGATCCGACGCTGGCCCGGGACCTCCTTCTTTGCCGCCCCGACGATGGTCAAGCGCCTGGCCGAAGACCCCGCCGTGGCCGCGAGCGACCTGGGCAATCTCAAGACGATCATCTATGGCGGAGCACCGATGTATCTCGCCGATCTCGAGCACGCGTTGACCGTCTTCGGCCCGAGACTCGCCCAGATCTACGGCCAGGGCGAGTCGCCGATGACGATCACCGCCCTGGCACAGGCCGATCACGCCGATCGGGCGCATCCCCGGTGGCGGGAGCGGATGGAGAGCGTGGGCCTGGCGCGCACCGATGTGCTGGTTCGGGTCGTCGACGGAGAGGGTCGCCCCGTGCCACCGGAGGAGTCCGGGGAGATCGTCGTCCGCGGCGATGTCGTCATGGCGGGGTACTGGAACAAGCCGGAGGCGACCGCGGAGACGATCCGCGACGGGTGGCTGCATACCGGCGACATCGGCAGCCTCGACGGCGACGGTTACCTGACGCTGCGCGACCGCTCGAAGGACCTCATCATCAGCGGCGGCATGAACATCTATCCGCGGGAGGTCGAGGAGGCCCTGCTCCACCACCCGGGCGTCCGGGCGGTCGCCGTTGTCGGTCGGCCGGACCCGCGGTGGGGCGAATCGGTCGTCGCGTTCGTTGTCCCCACCGACGCGGCCGCACCCCCCGGCACCGACGACCTCGACCGCGCGTGCCTCGAGCGGATCGCCCGATTCAAGCGCCCGAAGGACTATCGGTTCGTCGACGCCCTCCCGACCAACAACTACGGCAAGGTCCTCAAACGCGACCTGCGCGACCGACTCCGCGCCGACTCTTGATCGGTTTGCGATCCTGTGCAACGTTTGCCGGTACGTCCACGACATCGGTGTCAGGAGGCTCCCGGTGAAACTCGCCCTCTATCTGCCCAACTTCCGTGACAAGGTCACCGTCAAGGAACTCGAGGATCTCACCGCTCTCGCCGAGGAACTCGACTTCGACTCGGTGTGGACTCTCGACCGGATCGTGGTGCCCGAGGCTTCCGACCACGGCGAACTCGCGTACAGCTTCGGGATGATCCCGGGCTTCCCCAAGCAGTTGCCGGTCAGCTCGCGTGGCGAGTGGTACCAAGGGTGGCCGCTGATCCCGTGGCTCGCGGCCAAGACCACGAAATTGCGCATCGGCATGAGCATCACCGACACCCCGTATCGAGCACCGGCCGTCCTCGCCGCCGAGTGCGCGACGATCGACCACCTCAGCGGCGGCCGACTCAATGTCGGTGTGGGGGCGGGGTGGATGCCCGAGGAGTTCGCGGCGGCGAGCGCATCGCACATCTTCCCGCGGCGGCATACCCATGTCCGCGAGACGCTCGAGATCATGCAGGGCATCTGGACCAACGAGCACTTCGAATATCACGGGGAGTTCGCCGACTTCGACCTCTGCGGCTTCGGCGCCAAGCCCGTCCAGCAGCCGCACCCGCCGATCTTCTTCTCGGGCCTCAAGGACCCTAGCGCTCAGCCAATCGCATCGCGAAATATGACCTCGCCGGGTGGATCGGCATCCAGGACACGCCGCGCGAGCTGCGGGAGTGGCGGGGCGCGATTCAGGCCGAACTCGACAAGCTCGACACCGAGCGCTCGATGGACGATCTGGAGATCAGCAGCATGATCTGGTTCGTCATCACCGATGCCGACATGGACCAGACCGACAACGGCAAGGGCTCCAACATCCTCGTCGGGAGCGAGCGTCAGATCACCGACAAGCTCAAGGAATACCGCGAGGCCGGCCTGACGATGCCGATGCTCTGGCCGCCGTTCCAGGACGTGCCGGTGTCCAAGACGATGGACGACATGAAGCGTCTCAAGAACGACATCATGCCCAAGGTCGAGCAGGGCTGAGCCCGCGCGGCCCGCGGGCCGCCCCACTTTCAGTTCGACGCGGCCGGACCGGAGTCGCGTGCCTCGTGGACGGCCGCCAGCGCCTCTCGCATCCGCGTGATCCAGTCCGCCTCGTGGGTGCCGACGAGGCGGACACACCACGCGAGCGCGTCGGCGCGCGACCGCGCGACACCGCCGGCGACCAGCGTGTCGAGCACTGCCCGCTCGGACTGCCGCAACCGGGTCATGACGGGGATCGCGAGGTTGGTGAAGACGACCGATCGGTCGCCGGCGCGCACCCCCAGGCGACCTTGCGCCCGAACAGGTCCTCGGCCCGGGCTGCGACCTCCATCCGTTGCGCCCGCGTCCGCTCGCGGAACTCCGCTATCGCCGCGTCGCTCTCCTCGCCCGGGATCGGGCCGACGACCGTGATCTCCTCGCGGTCGACGACGACGGTGGGGGGCTCGGCATACAGGTCCGCGGGGACGTGACCGCGGAACCACTCCGTGATTTCTCTCATGTATTGATTACATGATTACAAGGGTGCCTCTGTCAAGCGCGGCGTTGCCTTCACGGCACTTGGAGGACCTCGACCGACAGGATGGTCGGGAGGTGACGGGCGATCTCGACCCAGCTGTCGCCCTCGTCGCTACTGGCGAAGACCGACCCGGTGTTGGTGCCGAAATACACCCCGGCCGGGTCGAGTGCGTCCCCGGCCATGCCTTGACGCAACACGGTGAAGAAGCACGACTGCTGCGGCAGGCCGGTGCGCTGGGCGGTCCAACTCCGCCCACCGTCGCGGGAGCGCCATACGGCCGCCGCCGCATCGGGCGGGAAGCGACCTTCGGTGTCGCCGTTCAGGGGAATGGTCCAGATCGTCTGCCCGTCGCGCGGGTGGACCCGGATCGGGAAGCCGAAGGTCGACGGCAGCCCCGGCGTGATGTCGTGCCAGGTCAGCCCGCCGTCGTCGGAGCGCCAGACACCGTAGTGATTCTGTTGGTAGAGAAGGTCGTTGTCGCCGGGCGCGCGAACGATGTTGTGGACGCAGTGGCCGGTCTGCCCGTCGCGGGGACCCGCGGGATGACCGGGCTCGGCGACCTCGTCGGGGTCGGCGAGGTCGTTGCGGCGTTCCCATTCCGCGCCACCGTCCTTGCTCGCGAATACACCAGCGGAGGAGATCCCCAACCACAGCTTGTCGGGGTCGGCCGGGTCGGCGACGATCGTATGCAGGACGAGCCCCGCCGCACCCGGATTCCACTCCGGTGCCGAGGGATGGTCCGTGAGCGACTCGACCGCGCTCCAGGTCGCTCCCCCGTCGTCGCTGGACAGGAGTGCGGCAGGCTTGGTCCCGGCATACAGCCGATCACCCACGCGGCCGAGGGACCAGACCTGCGCGAAGCGTTCCCGAACGGGACCTCCTGCGCCTGCCATCCGATCGATTCCGCGAATCCGGGATCATTGGCCGCCCACCGGTCGATCTCCCCAAGCGTCAGCTTTGCGAGGGTCCACTCATGCCCGCCGTCGGCGGACCGCCATACCCCGGCACCGCTCCAGGCCCCGCCGCCGCCGGCCCAGATCGCGCCCGTGACGGGATCGCCGACGACGTGGTTGATCGGCCAGCCGTCGCAGTAGGGTCCCCGCACGGACCACGCCTCGCGGTCCGTATCGCCGTCGAGGACGAACGCCCCTTTGGTCGTGCCGACGAGAAGGCGGAGAGCGGTGTCGGGCATGGGGCTGCTCCTCATCACAGCCGCCCCGCCCAGATGCGGCGCGGAAGGGTCTTCAGTCTCGTGCTCAACCCCGATTCCGGTCGCCCTCGCGTGCGGAGCCACGGCGCGAGGACCCCCCGCGCCGGTACCGCGGGATTCCGCGAATGACCAACGCGGCCGCCAGGCAGATCTCCCAGGCGAACAGGGGGATTGCCAGGAGCGGCAGCGGGTTGGTGAACCCGAAGACCACCGCCACGTTCATCCCCGCGACGAGAACGGCGCCGACCACCCCGAGGACCGGGATGAAGGCCGGGACCAGGTTCCAGCGCCAGAGCACCACGGCCAGGACGATGGCATTGACCGGGTTGATCAGCCCCGGCCCGACGACGAAGGCCCAGTCGTGCATCAGGTGAAGGCCGGCGAGGACATCGCTGTCCAAGGCAGCGGCCGCGCGGGCCCCCGGCCGCGCGACGGCCGGCAGGATGGCGACCACGCCGACGAGGATCACGCCGGCCTCGAGGGTGCGCAGGGCGACATACGCCATGGCGGAGCCCCCCTCGTATCCCCGCAACACGGGATAGAGGGCCACCGCCGTCCCCACGACGGCGACCGCAAGGATCACCTCGAGGACGCCGGCCGCCAGGACCGGGACACGTCCAGCAAGAGACGAGGTCGGGTTCATGGTCGAGCCGCCGTACAGGATGACCGCTGCGACCGAGGTCACCCACGTGACCACATAAAGCGCTGCGGCAATTCGGCACCGCATCCGCGTGCTCGCCATTGTTTCCCCTCGACCCTCATTATGTGTACTCCGTACACCGAACGGCGGTCAGCGTAGGCGTACGATGGATGCCTGGTCAAGCCCCAGGAGTGCAGTGCCGGATCCCACCGCAATTCCCCGGAGGCCGCTGAGACGAGCGTCGATCCTGCGTGCCGCCATTCACCTCGCCGACAGCGACGGTCTCGATGCCGTCAGCATGCGCGGACTCGCGCACATCCTCGACGTCGTGCCGATGGCGCTCTACCGCCACGTCGCCGACAAGGAGGACCTGATCGACGGAATGGTCGAGCAGATCCTGGCGGAGCTGCCCGACATCGCCGCCATGCGCCCCGCGCAATGGCGCGAGGCCATTCGTGCCCACGCCCACGCCGCTCGAGCGTTGGTCACCCGCCACGCATGGGCTCGCCGAGCGCTGGAGACCCGCACCACTCGCACACCGGCCGTCCTGGCGCACATGGAACGGTTCACCCAGATCTTCCTCCGCGCCGGGTTCACCCCCGACCTGACCCACCACGTCATGCACCTGCTCGGCAACCGGATCTGGGGTTTCAGCCCGGAGCTTTTCGACGAGAGCGCGACACCTCTGCCGGATGGGCGAGCCGCTCGGGAGCCGGCCGACGCGGGGCCGCAGACGGCAGAGTACCCACGGCACCGGCGCCGCGCCGCGGCGCGCGGTAAGCGGCGCTCCGCCCGCGCGCCCGACCCGAACGACTACCCGGGCATCCTCGCCGTCGCCGCTGCGGCCTGGGCCCTCCACCCCGACGCGGTCGGGTGCGACGACGACTTCGAGTTCGACTTCGCCCTCGAGGTGATCCTCGACGGGGTGGCACGCCTGCAGCGCGCCAAGTGGCGATCCACCTCCGGTATGCCGACCCCTCACGAGACGAGGCCGCCGGCGAGTCATAGCCGACGAGTCATCCCCACCGACGCATTCAGTGGGCCCCCGCGGGGCTGGCGTGCACGGTGGCCGAGGTCAGTCGCGGGAGGTCATGCAGGAGGTGAGCCTCGGCATGGTGCATGACGTCGTGGGCCTGGCCGAGGCTGAGGTCCGCGGGGACCGTGATGTCGGCCTCGGCGTGGAGGGTGTGACCGATCCAGCGCAACCGCAAGGGCGCACCCCCCAGGACCTCGTCGATGTCGCTGATCGACGTGCGGGCGGCGGTCACGAGGAAGGGGTCCACCGCATCCATCAGCCGGGCCCCAACCTGGCGCACCGCCGACCTGAGCACCGCCAGGATGGCGATCGTGATGAACAGACCGACGACCGGGTCAGCCCAATGCCATCCGGCGGCGACACCGGCCGCCCCAAGGAGGACGGCGAGCGAGGTGAACCCGTCCGTCCGCGCGTGGAGACCGTCCGCGACCAGGGCGGCCGAACCGATCTGTCGACCCACCCGAATCCGATACCGTGCGACGAGTTCGTTGCCGACGAAGCCCACGAGGGCGGCGGCAGCGACGGCATACACATGGGTGACCGTCTGAGGATGCAGCAGCCGGCGCACCGCCTCGAACCCGGCGACCGCACTCGACACCGCGATCATCGCCACAACGAAGATGCCCGCAAGGTCCTCGGCCCGGCCGTAGCCGTAGGTATACCGGTCGGTGGGCGCCCGCAGCGCGAGCGTGAACGCAACCAGCAATGGCACCGCGGTCAGCGCGTCGCCGAGATTGTGAAGCGCGTCCCCCAGGAGCGCGACCGACCCCGAGATCGCGACCACAGCGCCTTGCACTACGGCGGTGACCGCCAGGGCGGCCAGGCTGACCCACAGTGCCCGCCGCCCGCGGGCGTCGGCTTCCAGGGCGTCATCGATCTGGTCGGCCGCGTCGTGAGAATGGCCTCCGAGCAGGTCCGAAAGGGTATGCCGCAGCCACCCCTCCCCATGCTCGTGACCGTCGTGCTCGTGGACGTGATGGTGCGAGGCGTCGGCGGTGGGGGGGTCCTCATGGGGTCCCTGGCGCAGGAGGTGGGTCACGGGACCTCCGGTGAGTGGGTGGGGCAACGCCGGGCTCGCGGGCGAAGTGGCGGGCCAGGGGGATCAGGCCGAGGACGAGGACCATGGGCACGGCATACCCCACCCGGAGGTTGTCCTGGCCGATCGCCCCGGTCAACACGGCCCCAAGGAGGGCACCGACGTAGTTGAACTGGTTGAACCTGGCGATAACGGCGTCGACGCGGGCCCGGCGCTCGTTGGCGTCACCGCTGCCGCCGCCGAGGCGCGCCGCTGCGGAGAATGACAGCGGCGCCACGACGGCCGCGCCGAGGCCGACGACGAAGAAGCCCCCGATCGCGACCGGCCAGGCCGACCGCGGCGCGAAGACGACGACGGCGAGTCCGACGACGGCGAGCACCGCGCCGAGCCGGACCATCGGCGCCGGCCCATAGCGCGCCGTCAGACGATCGCCGGCGGACCGGGCCAGGAGCGTGGCCGCGAGATAGGGCAGCGTGGCGAGGGCGAGCGTCCCGGAGGCGGTGGGGGATGGTCGAAGACCTTCGGGCTGCCCAGGTAGACCGGCCCCCACGCGGTGGTCGCCGTGTCGACCATGTAGAAGAGGACCAACGCGATCCCGACCAGGACGATCGGCCGCCAGGGCACCCCGAGACGCTCCGGGTCGGCGCTGACGACTCCGTGATCGGCGCGGAGGAAGGGGGCGGCGAGCAGGGCGAGGGGGAGGAGGGCCTGGGCGAGGGCGCCCTCGGCATACGGGATTGTGGTGAACGCCAAGGCGACCACCGTTGCCAGGAGGCCACCGAGGGTCCACGCCGCGTGGAACGAGGGGAGCACCGGCCGCCCGAGACGATGCTCGAGGGCGACGGCCTGCATATTCGCACCGGCGTCGAGGGCACCGACGCCGACGCCGTAGACCCCCAACCCGGCCACGAAGACCGGGAGCGTCCCCGCGCCGCGGGCCCCGAGGCCGAGGACGACCAGGCCCAGGGCAATCAGGACGAGGGCCGTCTGAACTGCGAGCGCGCCGTCGGAGCGCTTGACGATCTGCTCGGCCAGCACCGACCCCGCCCCCGCGAGAAGGACGATCAGGAGCCTCAACCCGGACAGCGCCAACTCGCTCAGTCCGAAGAGATGCTGGATCACCGGTAGCCGCAGGGTCAGCGAGATGAAGATCAGGCCCTGGACAAAGAATGCGGCCGCGACGGCGGGGCGATGGGGACGCGCCCGCGCGTCGCCATCGCGATCGGGAAGCACAGGATCGGGTGGCACGGTGCAGAGCCTGCCACGCCAGCGCAGTCGGTATGCCGATCCCCACCCCCGCGTCTCGTCGTGGGGAGCCGCCGTGTCCTGGGGCGCCGCCGTGTCCTGGGGTGCCGCCGTGTCGTGGGGCGCCTCAGACGCCGGCGGCCTGGCGACGGTCGCGGCGGGCGGCGGTGAGGGTGCGCCAAACCCAGGTCGTGGGGACCACGCGGCCGGTAGCGGCATACTCCACGGCGTCGTCGTAAAGCAGGACCTCCGCGAGGCGGCCCGAGGCCCTCGCCGCTGCCGACGAGGAGGACCTGATCGTCGACCCGGACGGGGACGTCCGAGCCGGGCGTGATGAGGATGTCGTCCCCGCGGGCCAGCAGGAGGGGCACCACCGGCAGTTCGGCCGAGCGGTCACCGGGGTCGCGGACAAGGTCGCCGAGAGTGAACGGCATACCGCGGGAGAGCCAGTGCACCAGGCCGGGGGCGTCCGCCATCGACAGGGTCAGCAGGTCGCGATCGGGCGTCCGGCGGCGAAGCCGCTCGACGAGCCGGTCGCGCAGGGCGATCGCCCAGGCCTCGTCCTGGGCGACGGCGAGTTCGGCGAAGCGCCAGAAGACCGGCGTCAGCGTCCGGGCGAGAACCTCGCGCGCGACGAGTTCGGTGGCGATGTAGACGTGGTCCACCCGCAGGTAGGCGAGCACGGCCTTGTTGGCGGCGTTCTTCTGGCGGACGACGATGTGCGCCTCGGGATTGGTCAGGCGCACCTGCTCGGCCAAGGCGATGTTGACGATGTCGTCGTCGGTTCCACTGACAAAACCGGTGATCCCGGAGTCGCGCGGCGCGCCGTCACGGGGGTGAGTCAGGTCCACCTCGACGCCGGCCTCGCGCAGGTCCGTGGTCACCAGGTCCCCGAAAGCGCCGTCGGCACAGACGATCCAGCGGCCGCGCCCGAGTCCGTTGCGGATCGCGGGCAGATGGTTCTCGTCGTTGTCCATCAGCCACATGAGGAGTTGATGGGTGACCGGCCGTAGCATCTCCAAGGCGAGGTAGTTGCCGAATCGGTCGTCCGGGTTGATGACCGCCTCCGGGCCGAACTGCTCCATCCGGTCCTGGAAGACGTGGGAGGAGCAGCGTGCCAGCACCGGCACGCCCGGACGCAGGACGGACACGGCCATGACGACGGCGAGATTGGCGCTGTCGTCGTCCGTGAGCGCGAGACCCGCGCAGGTCGGCCGGTCCAGACCGGCGACGCCGAGCATGGCCGGCTGCCGGCAGTCGCCCTCGACCGCGGGGACGTCGGCGGCGAACTGCTCGGTTGCCACCGTCTCGACCTTGGAGCGCTGGTTGTCGAGGACGACGAAGCGGCGGCGGCGCTCGTCGAGTTCCGCCCCCGACGGTGCGGCCGGCAAGACCATAGCTGGCGATGATCGTAAAGGCTCCCGCAACCGGCGCACCCGCCGGCGGAACCGTTGCGTCGCAACGGCATCGACGAACGCTGGCTCCTGCAGGAGGGAGAAGAAGACCCCCAGGGCATAGGCCCAACTCACGACCAGGAGGAAGATCGACATCATCACCCACATGCGCTGTGGGTAGCTGAAGGCGTAGGGCGCTTCGGTGTAGCCGACCGTCGTCACCGTCATCGTCATCTGGTAGATCGCGTCGAAGGCGGTCATCCGATAGGGGTTCCCCTGGCCGTCGGTGCCGGGGATGAAGGTCAGGCCCGCGGTGCAGAAACTGAAGGTCGTGATGACGACGAGGAAGGGCGCCCGCATCCGCCGCATGACGAGGAAGACCGCATCCGTGCGCGGCAGCGCCGTCGGCACGGGCACCGCCCGTCGCCGGCGCGCTCGCACGCGCCGGTCGAAACCGAAGAGGTGCAACGGATTCGGCATCGGTCAACGACGCCGGAAGGACGCCGTCTCCACGACGAGCAGGACCACCGAGACGATATTGGCCAACAGAGCGCCCCCCGAGAGCGAGACGACACTCGAAATGTGCGTGGGGGTCAGCCCGTCCGCCGACACCTGGACCGCCCAGATCCAAACCGAGGTCGCGGCGAGGAGTTGGAGCAGCGCGACGAGGCTGGTCGCCAGATGAACCGCGCCGAGTTGCGTGCGGTCGAACTTCAGGACTGTCGCAATGGCGTTGACGACCACGGCGAGGAAGAGCTCCCACACGTTGTGCACCCGCGCGTCGGCGATGTCGCCGACGAAGAAGCCGAAATTGAGCGTCGCGGCGAGGAGGACGAAGAAGCCGAAGACCACCTTCTCGAGGTTCACCCGGCCAGACTAGGGGAGAGGGCACCCCGAACCGATTGGGCGGACGCTCTGAGCGGATCAGCCCAGGTCGAGTTTGGCGTTGTCGCCGTCGGCGGGGGTGCCCTTGCCCAAGAGGGCCACGGGTTCCACAGCTCGCGCTTCTTGGCGAGGTCGTCGACCACTGTCGCGGACCCGCTGACCGACACGAAGCGCCTGTCGTTGCCGAAGGTGAGGTTGACCCCGGCGGGCGTATCCAGTTGGGCCAGCTTCCGGGGCGTCGGCAAATCGAAGAACCACACCGTCCCGTCGGTCGCCACCTCTTGAATCGCCATGGGTCGGCTGTGGATCAGCCCGTCCGGACCGATGGTGGAGAACATGCAGGTGCGGAAGTCCGCGACGAGTTCGGTGAACCGGGGCACGTCATGCTCCGGCCCCTGCGACGGTTCGGGATCGCTGTCGTGCGTCCGGCCGCTGGCGTCGTCGGGCACCGTGGGCTCAGGCTGGGTCGCGTGGGTGGGCTCGCTCATCGGCTTCTCTTCCGGTATGCACGTCCGCTTCCGGGCCGCGTCGATTCGAGTAGGGCTGCGGCGCGGCTCGTGCTCGATTGGACGTGGTCGGCTTCTCTCCCGACCCGTCACCGGCGTCCGGTTGCGTGGCGCAGGGGGCGGTTACGTGGGGCACGGGCGGTTGCGTGGCGCACACTGTCGCCGTGGGGATCACCGTCGTTCCGGCGAACCAGGCCAGCTGCGCGGACCTGCGCGCCATCATCGGCGAGCGCGGCGGCAGCGCCGAATGTCAGTGCCAGCGTTACCGGTTGGCGCGCGGGGAGTCCTTCCGGAGCACCCCGGTGGAGGAGCGGGCGCAGCGCCTGCGCGACCAGAGCGCCTGTGGCGACCCGGACTCGCCGCAGACGAGGCGGCCTGATCGCCTACGTCGACGGCGAACCGGCGGGGTGGTGCGCGGTGGGGAGCGGTCGGCATACGACGGACTGGTCCGCAACTCCAACCAGACCGCGTGGCGCTGGGCGGACCGAGGACCGCGGGGACTGCTCCGTCTGGGCGGTCACCTGCGTGCTGACCCGAGTCGGATTCCGCGGGCGCGGCGTCGCGCGGGCGCTCGCCGCGGCGGCGGTGACGTTCGCGCGGGACCGGGGAGCGCGGCAGGTGGAGGCGTATCCGATCACCGTCCCGGACGCCACCTGGGGAGGGAGCACCCCGGCCCGCTCAGCATCTATCTCGCCTCGGATTCGAGGTGATCCACCGGCCGTCAAGCGTCGCGCCGTCGTCGCTATCGACGTCGGGCGCGCAGTCACTCCTGACCGCGCGCCGCCGACATCCCCGAGAGCAGCCGGGCTTCCCGCAGGGCGTAGGTGCGCGCGAGGTCGATGAAGGCGCGGTGGGCCGGGATGCGGTAGCGATCACGATGCCAGGCGATGCCGACGACGCGGGGGCTCACGTAGGCCAGCCGCCGCACGCGGATGCCGGGCCGGTGTGGGTCGACCGAAAGCCAGGAGATCACCGCCGCCCCACTCCTTCCGCAGCCAGCCCGAGCAGCATGCCGTTGTCGTTCGAGCGGAAGACGATCTGTTCGCGAAGCTGCGGGCGGGCCAGCCGATTCTCGATCAGTGGACCTCCCGCATCTGCGCGTATGTCACGAGCGGTCGCCCGTCCAACGCGTCGAGGGAGGTCGTCGGTGCCCGAGGCCAGGGGATCGTGTTCCCCACGACGACGACGTAAGGGTCCTCGAGGATTTCCTCGCCGCGGAATGGCCCGGCCGCGATCGGATAGGCGACGAAGGTGAGTCGAGGACCCCCTGCTCCACTCGGAGAGCAGTACCGCGTCGTCCTCGGCCTCGGTCAGCTCGACCCGCACCCGCGGCCGGCGGCGGCGAACTCGCGGAGCACCCCGCCGGAGGATGCGCGCCCCGACGCTCTGGTAGCACCCGACTCGAAGCACCCCGGCGGCACCACGTTGGAGGGCTTCGAGGTCGGCATACGCGCTGTCGATTCGGTCGCTGATCGCCCGCGCGTGCGCCAGAAGGATCTCCCCGGCGGGTGTCAGGGACACCCGCTTCGGACCGCCCGGCCGGATCACGAGGGGGTGACCGACGATGCGTTCGAGGCGAGCGATGTGCTGGCTCACCGCCGACTGCGTATATCCGAGTTCCTCGGCCGCCGCGCTGAAGGACCCGAGCCGACCGACGGCGTCGAGGGACACGGCATACCGCAAATCCCAGGTCGGGCTCGGTGACCACGAGCAACTATAAGAAGCCGTCACGGGTCGCGGACGTGACCGGCGTCCGCGAACGCTAGTCCTGCGCCTGACGGTAAGCGGCGTCGTCGTCTCCGTCGTCGTGGGGTGGGTTGAGGTCTTGTCGTCGGAAGACAGTTGCGCCGTAGTCCGCGCGTTCCCCAAGCGGGGGTGTGTAGTCCGGTGGGCGGTCAGGCGGCCGTCGCCTCCCGGGGTCGGCCTCAGCGGGCCTCGGGCGGATCGCGTAGCGGCTGGATCGCGTGGGGGTGTCGGATCGCTCGGGGTGTCGGATCGCTCGGGTGTCGGATCGCGTGGGGGACCTGGATGGTCCATCCATGGCGGGCGGTGAACACGAACGGGACCCGCGGGTCGGTGCCGGGGGTGATGTGGAAGTCTCCGGCGTGGTGGGCGCGGTGGTGACGCGGGCACAGGCAGAGAGGTTGTCGTAGTCGTGGCCGCCGCCGTCCTGGCGATGCCGCACGTGGTGGATCTCCACGAACCGGCCGCGGTGCACCGGGGTAGGCGCAGCCCCGTCCCGTCCTCCACCAGCCGGCGGGTCCGTTCCGGGATCGCCCGCCGGGTGCGCCCGACCGAAACCGGTTTCCCGTCCCGATGCCAGGCCACGGCCGCGTCGGCAATACCCCACCCGTTCCGCGATCCGGACCGCGAGGCCGCCCCGGGCGTTAAGCCACGCCCCCTCGGTGTCCAGATGGACCAAGACCCGGTAATGCGCGGCCCGTGCCGGCGAGGGCACGCCAGCCAGGGAGCGGGACGCCATCTCGACCAGCGCATCAGCCACAGCAGCAGCCGTCCCTCATCCCAGACCAGTGAGACCTGGCTCGGCTCCACCGCCCGCCCGGCATCCACCCCACGATCCTCGCCACCTGACCCTCAGGGCCAGTACCGGGGTCGGGGTCGAAGGCGTACTCGGCCGACGGCCCGGCGTAGCTGGGTGACCGTCATCAATGGCGCGATCTCACACCCGACTCGGCATACCCGGCCGGGACCCGGACCGCGATCGTGCTGGCCTGGTCCAACGACAACCGTCCTCGATCGACCAGGCCGGTCAACACCGGCATCCGGGACCGCGACCGGGCCAGCGCGGTCACCTGCGCCGCCGTCGCCGGCGACAAACCCGCCCGCAGCATCAGCCAATGCTCTGGGGACCGGACACCCCCTGCCCACCCCACGCCTGCGCCTCGATCACCGCAGCGGTCACCTCGGCCAGCTCGGCATACAGCATGTTCAGCTGGCCCGCGATCACTCGAGCCCGCTCCCACAACTCCTCCGGATCGCCGTGACCGGCAACCGCAGACACCATTGCAACGCTCACTACGACACCCCCGCATCGTCGACCCGCACCCCCGATGGCCCAACCGGACCAACGCACTAATCGTATACTAGTTCGAGTGACACGTCAAACGGCCCGCTTGGGTCACACCCGCGCCCTCACCGCAGGCCACCGGCCGCGCAGGCCCAAGCACCCGGCGCGCCGACGCCCGCGCACGGCGGGCGCGCCGCCCCCCCCCGGATCCCGGCCCCCCGCCCCCCCGCCGCCCCCGCCCCCCCCCGTCCGCCCCCCTTCGGTAGCCGGCCCCCCCGATGCCGCCGGCCCCCCAGCGGCCCGGCCCCCCCGCGGTCTCCCGATACCGAGCCACCCGAGTCGTGGGCCCCCCCGCGGGAGGGCGCCGGCGGCGGCGGGTCGTCGTGTGGTGTGGGCGCGCGGCCGTCGCGGTGATGGTCGTCGCGCCCACCGGTGACGGTCACCGTCGTGCTCCGGCAGGCCCGCGCGCGCGGCGGCCCGGACGCGGGGGGGGTGTCGCCCGTGGGGTGCCCTCCTCCCGAGGCCCCGGTGGCGGCCCCCCCAGGCCCCGGACCCGGCTTGCGAGCCCCGCGAGCGCTGGCGAGCGCGGACTCGGTTGCTGGGGACCGGCGACGGCGGCGGCGCGGTGACGGCGCCGCCGGAAGGCGCGCCCCCGGGGGGCTCCCCGCAGGGGCGGCGACGACGGGACGTATGGGAGGCAGACTCGGGTGGCGGGTGCGACGGGGGGGGAGCGCCATCTTGGGGCCGCCTCCACCTTCGTGCCTCCGCTCGCGGGGTACTCGACAGCCCGGAACCGTCATGGCGGGGGGGGGGGGGCCGCCGGGGGGGTTGTGACCCGCCGCGCTCGCTCACCCCGGAATGAGCTCTGCAGCGCCACCGACCGTCGGACGAGGTCACGCCGGAGGTCCGAGAAGTGAGGTCCCGCGTCAGACCAGCGGTCCTGGCCTGAACCAGGACGTTGCCGAGTGCCGTCCGTCGTTCCACCGGTCCGGCCACGACGCGTCGACCGGAGTGGTCCGCGATAACCTGGCACAGCAGACAGTTGCGCGCGCCCCCGCCGACCACATGGACGACTCCGTATGGTCTTCTCCGACAAGCGTTCCGCATCGTCCACCCGCCCGGGCGTAGGCCTCGGCGAGACTCTCGACGATCGCCCGGACCAACGCAGGGACGGCCGGTCGGCGGGGGGAGGTGACGGTCGGCATACCGCTGCGTGATCGGGACGGGGGTCCCCGGGGGCAGGAAGCGGGCGTCCTGCACATCGAATGTCGCTGCCCCGGAGGGAATCTCGGCCCCGCGCGGCGACAGGCCAATCAGATCGTCGGTGCCCCCACGCGCGCAGGCTCTCGCTGAGCAGCCACGTCCCCATGACATTGGTGAGAAACCGGATCGTGCCGTCCACCCCTCTCGTTGGTGAAATTCGCACCCCGCGCATCGTCACTCAGCACCGGGTGGAGCCAACTCGACCCCGACCAGACCCCACGTCCCCAGGGAGATGTATGCCGCGTCCTCGCCTTCCAGCGGACCCCCGACCACCGCGCGGACGCCGTGTCGTGCGAACCCACGCACCAGGGGGTATGCCAACCACTCCCGCCCCAGCGGCCATCCGCCGGAGATCGTGCCCACCGGTCGCCCGCGTCGACGATATCGGAAAGATGCGGCGCGGCAGCTCGGTTCGGCTGACAACGTCGTCGTCCCAGAGCCCTGAGGTCGCTCGAGCAGGCCGGTGGTCGAGGCGTTGGTTCGCTCGGCCACGGCCCGTCCGGTCAGCCAGTAGCCGAGGAGATCGGGGATCAGCAGGAACCGATCCGCCTCACGCGCGCGAAGCGGATCGGCGGCGAGTTGATAAGGGTGGTGAAGGGGCAGGAACTGCGGCCCATGACGGCTGAAAGGCTCCGCGTGGTCGAGGCGCTCGTGCACCGCTCGCGGCCCTTCGGCGCAGCGGCGTTCGTCGCGATAATGGAAGGGCTCGCCGAGGAGATCGCCGTCGCGCATCAGGCCGTAATCCACTGCCCAGGAGTCGATTCCGACGCTCAGCGGCCCTCCGCACCGACCAGCCCGGTCGCGGCCCGCAGCCAGCCACTACCTGATCCCGCAGCGCCGGTGTCCCCAGTGCAACCCGTCCGCCCGCGGCACCGCCGCGTTGGGGAAAGCCCGCCACGGGTGTCAGCCGCACGCCATCGGACCAATCTCGCCCACCAT
Source organism: Nostocoides sp. (assembly GCA_016702415.1). GTDB lineage: Bacteria > Actinomycetota > Actinomycetes > Actinomycetales > Dermatophilaceae > Nostocoides_A. The sequence continues at coordinate 340,993 of JADJEA010000001.1, read as the reverse complement.
GACCCTCCCCGACGAGGCACCAGATCCACGGCCGCGAACCGACCGGACGGGCGCGGCGACAACGGGAGGGGGCGGGCGGCATACCGCTCACCGGAGGAAGGCCGCAGCCACGCCGGAATCAACCAGGATGTGCATCCCCGTGGTCCGGGTCAGGTCAGGTCCGACCAGGGCGAAAACCGCTGCGGCACAATACTCCGGCAGCACCTCGCTTCTTCGGATCGTGCGCTGGGCATAGAAGCGGCCGAGATCCTTCTCGTCCACGCCGTAGACCGCCGCCCGGTTCGCCCCCCCCCCCCGCGAAATGCCGAGCCCTGGACGACGCCATCAGGGTTGATCCCGTTGACGCGGATGCCGTGCTCGCCCAACTCGGCGGCGAGGCGCCGGACCTGATGTGCCTGGTCGGCCTTGACGGCGGAGTAGGCGATATTGTTCGGCCCGGCGAAGACGGAGTTCTTGCTCGAGATAGAGACGATGTCACCGCCCATGCCTTGGTCGATGAGCACGCGGGCGGCGGGCGGGAGACGAGGAAGGACCCCCGCGCCATGACATCGTGCTGGCGGTCCCAATCCTCGACAGTGGTGTCCAGCAACGACTTCGACAGCGACAGCCCGGCGTTGTTGACGACGAGGTCAGGAGGCCCCGAAGGCGAGCACGGCGGCATTCACGGCCGCCTGGACGGCCGCTTCGTCCGAGACGTCCACTGTCACGCCGATCGCCACATCCGGGCCACCGATCTGCGCCGCGGCCGCCTGCGCTTTCTCCAGCGAGAGGTCGGCGATGACGACGCACGCGCCCTCTGCCGCAAGGCGATTCGCGATGGCGCGGCCGATGCCGGAGAGCCGCGCCAGTGACGAGCGCGATGCGGGTGGCCAGTGGTTTGGGTTTGGGCAGGCGCGCCGCAGTTTGGCCTCTTCGAGGCGCCCAGTACTCGATCCGGAACTTCTCCGCCTCATCGATCGGGGCATAGGTGGAGATGCCCTCGGCGCCGCGCATGACGTTGATCGCGTTGACATAGAACTCCCCCGCCACCCGCGCAGTCTGCTTGTCCGGCCCGTAGAGAACATCCCGACCCCGGGACGAGCACGATCAACGGGTCGGCTCCGCGGATGGCCGGCGAGTCGGGTGTGGCGTGGCGGTCGTAATAGGCCTGGTATGCCGCGCGGTACTCCCCGTGGAGTTCCTTCAGCCGCGCGATCATCGCCTCCGCCGTCGCCGTCGCCGGCAGGTCGAGGACGAGAGGCGTGACCTTGGTCCGCAGGAAGTGGTCGGGGCACGACGTGCCCAGGTCGGCCAGACGCGGGTGGGCGGCGCGCGCGAGGAAGTCGAGGACGACATCGGAGTCGGTGTAGTGCCCGACCATCGGCCGGTCGGTGCTCACGAGCCCACGGATCGTCGGGGCGAGCGCCGCCGCCCGCGCGCGTCGCTGCGCACGAGGGAGCGGCTCGTGACCGGCCAGGGGCGCACCGAACGGCTCCGGCCGACTGTGCTCGGCGATATAGGCCGCTGCGGTCTCGATCATCCACAGCGAATTGCGTTCGCACTCAGCCGACGTCGCGCCCCAGGCGGTGATCCCGTGACCACCGAGAATGCAGCCGACGGCCTGCGGATTGGCGTCCTGATCGCGGCGATGTCGAGACCGAGTTGGAAGCCGGGCCGGCGCCAGGGCACCCAGGCGACGCGGTCGGCATACACCTCGCACGTGAGCGCCTCCCCGTCGGCGGCGGTGGCGAGGGCGATCCCCGCGTCGGGGTGGAGATGGTCGACATGGGCGGCATCGACGAGCCCGTGCATCGCGGTGTCGATGGACGGTGCCGCCCCGCCCTTGCCGTGCAGGCAGTAGTCGAAGGCGGCGACCATCTCGTCTTCCCGCTCCAGCCCCGGATAGACCGCCGCGAGGGCACGCATCCGGTCCAGCCGAAGCACGGCCAGTCCCTCGGGAGTGAGCGTGCCGAGGTCGCCACCGGACCCCTTGACCCAGAGCAGATCGACGTCCCGGCCCGTCACCGGGTCGGTCTGCGTGCCCTTGGCCGAGGCATTGCCCCCGGCGTAGTTGGTGTTGCGCGGATCGGCACCCAACCGGTTGGCCCGGGCGATGAGGTCGGTGACGGCCGGATTGGCTGTGGGAGAGGTCAAGTCGGCAGGGGTGGAGTAGGACGAGGTGGCGTCAGGCATGTGCGGTCTCGCGATTCGGGTCGACGGTGGGGCGAGGGAATGGCGGATGGTGCGGGGCACCCGGGGGCCGCCTCACGCGCCCCACCCAGCCTGGGTGCCGCCGGCGCGATCGGCGGCAATGCGCTGGAGGTAGCCGGAGTCGGCGAAGGCGCGCATGGGGTCGGCCGGCAGTCCGCGCTCCTCGCGCCAGGCGGCCAGCGCGGGCCGGACATCGGTATAGAACGCGTCCATGACGACCGCGTTCGCCGTCAAGACATCATTGGCAGCCTGGGCGGCGGCGAGCGCGGTGCGGTCGATCAACAGCGCCCGGGCGGTCATCTCCTGGACGTTGAGCACCGAGCGGATCTGGCCGGGGATCTTGGCCTCGATGTTGTGGCACTGGTCGAGCATGAGCGCCACGCCCGAGCCGGGGTCGAGGCCACCGCCGCGGATGACCTCGGCCATGATGCGGAACAACTGGAACGGATCAGCCGCCCCGACGATGAGGTCGTCATCGGCATAGAAGCGGCTGTTGAAGTCGAAGGAGCCGAGCTTGCCCAGCCGCAGGAGCGTGGCGACGATCTGCTCGATATTCGTTCCGGGAGCGTGGTGTCCGGTGTCAGACAGACCACGGCGCGCTCGCCGAGCGCGGCGACCTGGGCGTATGCCGTGCCCCAGTCCGGCACGTCGGTGGCATAGAAGGCGGGCTCGAAGAACTTGTACTCCAGAACCAGCCGCTGCCCGGGATCGAGCGCGTCATAGATCGTCCGCAAGGACGCCGCGAGGGAGTCCTGGCGCTGGCGGAGGTCGGTCTGCCCCGGGTAGTTCGATCCGTCGGCGGGCCAGATCTTCAGATCCGTCGAGCCGGTCTCACGCATGATCGCGATGCACTCGATGTGGTGGTCGACGGCCCGCTGCCGAACTCCCTCGTCGGCCGCGGTCAGGGAGCCGAACTTGAACGCCTCGTCCTGGAAGGTGTTGGAGTTGATCGTGCCGAGGCGGACGCCGAGGTCGGCGGCATACGACCGCAGCGCCCCGTAGTCGTCCACCCGGTCCCACGGAATGTGCAGAGCCACGCTCGGGGCCAGCCCGGTCACCGCATGCACCTGAGCGGCATCGGCGATCTTCTCCCGCACCGTGCGCGGCGTCCCGGGCGTGCCGAAGACCCGGAACCGGGTGCCGGAGTTGCCGAACGCCCACGACGGCACCTCGATCGCGAGCCGGTCGAGGACATCAAGGGCGGCGGGCGTGAGGGTGGGGATCATTGACACACTCCGACGAGTTATTGAATCGTTTCACTCACGTTGAACGATAAGGCCGTATGCCGCGCTCGTCAACCCACCGTGGAAGCGCGGACCACCAGCGCGGGCTCGAAACTCACGTGCTCGTGCACGTGCCCGGGCCCCTCGTCCTCCTCACGCAGCAGCAGCCGCGCCGCGGCCCGGCCGAGCTCCAGGCGCGGCTGGACCACGGACGTCAGCGGGACCGCCGCCGCGGCCGCGAACTCGATGTCGTCGTAGCCGACGATCGCCACGTCCGCGGGCACTCGCAAGCCCTGACCGATCACCTGCTGCAGCACCCCGAGAGCCAGAAGATCGTTGCCGCACACCACGGCCCGTGGACGGCGTCGCCGCGGCAGCGCGAGCAGGCGGGCCGCCGCCGAGCGACCGTCGGCGACGCGCATGCCCTCGGTGTGCAGGACGACACCGTGGTCCTCGTCCATCCCCCGCGAGGCCAGCGCGCGACGAACCCCGGCCAGCCGATCAACCGACTGCGGGAGGCGGCGGGAGTCACCGGCATACGCGATCCGCTCGTGCCCGAGATCGAGCAGATGCCTGGCCGCCAACTCACCGCCCAGCACGTCGTCGACCCCGACGCTGCACCACCGGTCCTCCTGGCTCGCCGGCGCGCGGTCGACCATGACGACCGGGACGCCACGCTCGGCCAGCGACAGCAGGCGCCGATTCCCGCTGTCGACCGGCGTGATGCACACACCGCGGACGCGTTGTTCGAGGAATTGCTCGAGGAACTGGTCCTCTCGATCGGCGTCCTGATGGCTGTCGGCGAGGAAGAGCACGAGGCCTTCCGCGCGGGCACCCTCGTCGATCCCGCGTGCCACGTCCGTGAAAAACGGATTCGCCGCGTCGAGGACGACGTAGCCGATCATCCGGCTGCGGCCCGCCCGCAACTGGCGAGCCGAGTCGTTGCGGATGAACCCGAGCTGGGCGATCGCTCCCTCGACCCGCTCGCGGGTCTGCGGGCGCACCCCGGTGGGACGGTTGAGGACATTGCTCACCGTGCCGACCGACACTCCGGCCAGCTTGGCGACGTCCTTGACACTCACCGCCATCCGCCGCTCACCTCCCGGCGGTCAGTATGCCGCCGCGCGCCCCCGGGCGAGCACCGATCCCGGATCGGCGAGCAGTCCTTCCAGGGGACGTATGCCGCGCCCGTCGCCGCCGGCGAGATATCGCTGGAGCCGACCAGCACGACCGGCGGGACCCAGCGGCTGGCCAGGACCCGCTCCGCCAGACCCGACTGCACCCGGTCCGCGAGCGCCGCGCCCAGATCGGCGAGGTGGCCGCCGAGGACGACGGTCGGCACGTCCAGGACATTGACGACGCCACCCAAAGCGACGGCGAGCGCCCGGGCCGCCTCCTCGATCGCGGTCACGGCGCGGTGCTCTCCGCGTCCCATCGCCGCGGCGAGGGCCGCAGGCGGCGAGTCGACCGGCAGTCCCGCCCGGGCGAGCAGAGCCGAGCGGCCGACATACGTCTCAAGGCAGCCGGTGGATCCGCACGGGCAGCGCGGACCGTCCGCGGTGACCGGGACATGGCCGACCTCGCCGGCCCACCCGTGCCGGCCGCGCAGGACCTGGCCGTCGACGACGATCGCCCCACCGACGCCCACCTCGCCGGAGAGATAGACGAAGTCGCCGATGGCCGCGGGCCGTCCGGGCGCGTGGCGCGCGGCGGTGAGCGCGGCGAAGGTTGCCTCGTTGTCGATCACCAGCGGCAGTCCCCCCAAGCGCCCATCGACGATGGCGCGGATGTCGACCTCCTGCCAGCCGAGGTTGGGCGCACGCAAGAGCTGGCCGTCGGCCCCGACGAGGCCGGGCAGCGCCAGGCCGGCACCGACGACCTCGCGGCCATCCGCGCTGCTCCGAACCACCTCCCGGCCCAGTGAGAGGAGTTGGGGGAGAACGGTGTCCGGATCGGAATCGGTGAAATCCCCATCGATCACGGACTCGCTCACGAGGGTGCCCGCCAGGTCGACCACACGGGCGGTCAGGCGCCGGACGTTGACCTGGAGGCCGAGGGCGGCATACCGATGTCCTGTCGGCAGGAGCGGGATCGACGGGCGGCCCGGGCCCTGACTGGGCGCGGCCGGGCCCTCGACGAGCAACCCGGCCCGGACGAGGTCGTCGACCAGCCGGCCCACCGTCGCCCGGCTGACCGAGGTGACGTCGGCGAGTTCGGCCCGCGAGCGCGGCTCGGGGCGCGCATACGCCGCAGCGGTGACGAGCGCGAGGTTCGCGGCGCGCATGGCGTCGCGGTCCCCGGGCGGCGGGGCGGCGCGACAGACACCCCCTTGACTGTAGTCGCCTGACCCAATATATTTTGTCACGAAATCAATTCACCGCCCAGGAGGCAGCGATGGTGCGTTCACCCGAGAAGTCGGACAAGTTCTCCTTCGGACTCTGGACGGTGGGGTGGACCGGCACCGACCCGTTCGGTGTCTCGACCCGGCCCGCGCTCGACCCGTGGGAGTATGCCGCGAAGCTCGCCGAGGTCGGCGCGTGGGGGGTCACCTTCCACGACAACGACGTCTATCCCTTCGACGCCTCCGACGCCGACCGGGAGCGCATCCTGCGGCAGTTCAAGGACGCCGTCGACGCCGCGGGCCTGACCATCGAGATGGTCACGACCAACACCTTCTCCCACCCCGTCTTCAAGGACGGCGGCCTGACCAGCAACGACCGTGCGGTGCGCCGCTTCGGCCTCCGGAAGATCCTTCGCGCCGTCGACCTCGCCGCCGAGTTGGGCGCCGAGACATTCGTCATGTGGGGTGGGCGCGAGGGCGCGGAATACGACGGGTCCAAGGATCTGTATGCCGCATTCGACCGCTACAAGGAGGGCCTCGACACCGTCGCCGGTTATGTCAAGGACAAGGGCTATGGCCTGCGAATCGCGTTGGAGCCCAAGCCCAACGAGCCCCGCGGTGACATCTTCCTCCCGACCGTCGGGCACGCGCTCGCCCTCATCGCCGAGCTCGAGTACGGCGACATCGTCGGGCTCAACCCCGAGGTCGGCCACGAGCAGATGGCCAACCTCAACTACACCCACCAGCTCGCCCAGGCCCTGTGGAGCGGCAAGCTCTTCCACATCGACCTCAACGGCCAGCGTGGCCTGAAATACGACCAGGACCTCGTCTTCGGCCACGGCGATCTGCTATCGGCCTTCTTCACGGTCGACCTGCTGGAGAACGGATTCGCCGGCAATCCCGACGCGCCCCGCTATGTCGGGCCGAAGCACTTCGACTACAAGCCGTCGCGGACCGAGCACATGGAAGGCGTCTGGGAGTCGGCCAAGGCCTGCATGCAGACCTATCTCCTCTTGGCCGAGAAGGCCAAGGCCTTCCGGGCCGACCCCCGCGTCGTCGAGGCCCTCGAGTACTCCGGGGTCACGACCTTGAAGCAGCCGACCCTGGATGACGGGGAGAGTCTCGCCGACTTCCTGGCGACCGACGACGGCTTCAACGCCGAGAAGGCCGCCGAACGGGACTTCGGCTTCGTCCGGCTCAACCAGCTCGCCGTCGAGCACCTCGTCGGCTGACGCCGGCGTCGCGGAGGCCGGTGTGACCGACACCGAGTTCACCCAGGATCCCGGGGCCAGGCCGATCCGGTTCGGCGCGGCGTATTACCTGGAGTATCAGCGCCGACCCGATCTCGCCGAGGACCTGCGCCTCATGGCGGCGGCGGGCTTCGACGTCATCCGCGTGGGTGAGTCGGTCTGGTCCACCTGGGAGCCGGAGGACGGCCGCTTCGAAACCGACTGGCTCGAGCCCGTCCTCGATGCCGCGCATGCCCACGGGATCGGGGCCATCCTCGGCACGCCGACCTATGCGCTCCCGATGTGGTTGGCTCGCCGGCACCCCGAGGTCGCCGGCGAGTCCGCCACCGGGCAGCGCATCGGCTGGGGTGGCCGCCAGGAGATGGACTTCACGCATCCGACCTATCGCTGGTATGCCGAGCGCATCATTCGCGTTGTCGTGGAACGCTATCGGGACCACCCGGCGATCATCGGCTATCAGGTCGACAATGAGCCGGGGCTGCGCCTGCTGCACAACGAGGGCATCTTCCAGCGGTTCGTCGACTCGCTCCGAACTCGCTATGGCGACGTCGAGACCCTCAACCGCGAGTGGGGTTTGACCTACTGGTCGCACCGCCTCTCCACCTGGGCCGACCTGTGGCGGCCCGACGGAAACCAACAGCCGCAATACGACCTCGCGTGGCGACGCTTCCAGGCCGACCTGGTGACCGAGTTCATCGGCTGGCAGGCCGACCTTGTGCGCGATCTGCGCCGGGACGGTCAGTTCGTCACCACCTGCGTGTCGATGGAGCAGTCGGCGGTCGAGGATGTCGACCTCGGCGCCCAGCTGGACATCCTGTCCGGCAACGCCTATTACGACATGGGCGACTCCTTGACCAACCCCAGCCCCGTCCCCGCCGCACGGGGTCCGATGGGCTGGATCGTCCGCGGTCCCTGGGCGGTCACCCACCTCGCCGACCTCATGTGGTCGAGCCGGCAGGCACCCTTCCTCGTCACCGAGACCAATGCCGGATCGATCGGCAACTCGGCAACGGCAATGTCCCCCTATCCCGGGCAGTGGCGCCAGGCCGCATGGCTGCTGGTCTCCCGCGGTGCCCGGATGGTGTCGTACTGGCACTGGAACACCCTTCCCTATGGCGCCGAGACCCACTGGGTCGGCGTGCTCCCCCACAGTGGCCGACCCGGTGGGGTGTATGCCGAACTCGCCTCCCTCGGAGCCGATCTCACCAAGGCGGGGGCCGCCTTCGCGGGTGCCGAGCCGGAGTTCGACATCGCCGTCCTCTGGGATTGCGACAGCAAGTTCGCCTTGACGACCCAGGGTCCGCTCGGTGCGCCCGGCGGGACGGTCGACCCCGACTCCTACCGCCGGATCGTCCAGCCGTTCTGCCGGGGGATCACCGAGACCGGCCGCCAACAGCGCCTGGTGCGGGCCCAACACCTGCTTCCGTCGCGCGGCGGGACCCTGTCGCCGCAGGAGGCGGCCGCGGCCTATCCGGTGCTCCTCGTCGCCGGGCTCTATCTCACCGCGCCCGACGACCTCACCTTCCTCGAGGCCTATGCCGCCGCCGGTGGTCACCTCGTCCTCGGTCCCCGGACGGCGTATGCCGACCGCGAGGGCCGGCCGTGGGCCGATCCTGCTCCCGCCCACCTTCATCGGGCCGCCCATGCGTGGTATGCCGAGTCGGCCACCCTCGCGTGCCCGGTTGCCGTTGTCGCGCAAGACTTCTCTGTCGCGAACGACTTCTGCGGAGCTATGACCGACTACGCCGAACTGCTGGTGGTGGGGCCGCCCACCGCCCCCGGCGGTCCCAGCACGACTACCGAGGGTGCGCAGGTGCTCGCCCGACTCGACCACCCGCACTACGGGACCTTCGCGGCGATGACCACCGCGCCCCACGGCGCGGGCCGGGTGACGCTGGTGGGCGGCATACCGGATGAGGACCTGGCGCGGTCCCTGGCGCGCTGGCTCGCGCCCCACCGGATCTCCGGGTGGCCCGAGCTGCCCCCGGCGGTGACGGACATGACGTCGCGCACCCCGGACGGCCGACAGGTCCACGTCCTCCACAACTGGTCGTGGACGCCGACGACCGTGAGCGCAACCACGCCCTTCGACGACCTCCTCGGCGGCATGGCGATCGCCCCGGGTGACCCGATCCGACTGGGCCCGTGGGATGTTCGCGTCCTGCTGGCCGGCTGAGGAGCACTGATGAGCGGAACCGGACGCGAGCAGTTCGTCGTGGGAATCGACTTCGGGACGCTTTCTGGGCGCGCCCTCGTCGTCCGCGTGCGGGACGGCAGCGAGATGGGCAGCGCCGTTCTCGACTACCCCCATGGTGTCATCGACACCCATCTTCCCGGCAGTTCGACCCAGCTTCCCCCGACTGGGCGCTCCAGGTCCCTGACGACTACCTCGAGGTGCTCCGGCGGGCCGTCCCGGCGGCGGTCACGCAGGCCGGCATCGACCCGTCCGATGTCATCGGCATCGCCACGGACTTCACCGCCTGCACGATGGTCCCGGTGCTTGAGGACGGCACGCCCCTGAACGAGGTCGCCGGCTTCGCGCTCGACCCGCACGCCTATGTCAAACTCTGGAAACACCATGCGGCGCAAGGGCAAGCCGATCGGATCACCGCGCTGGCCGCGGCCCGCGGAGAGCCCTGGCTGGCGCGCTACGGCGGGCTCATCTCCAGCGAGTGGGAGTTCGCCAAGGGCCTGCAACTGCTGGAGGACGCACCGGCGACCTATGCGGCGATGTGGAAGTTCGTCGAAGCCGCCGACTGGATCGTCTGGCGGCTCGGCGGCCACTATGTCCGCAATGCCTGCACCGCCGGATACAAGGGGATCTATCAGGACGGGGCCTACCCGTCCCGGGACTATCTCGCCGCGCTCAACCCCGGCTTCGTCGACTTCGTCGACGCCAAACTCGCCCACCACATCGGCGAACTCGGTTCCGTCGCAGGGCATCTCACCGACGAGGCCAGCGGCTGGACCGGACTGCCGGTCGGCATCCCGGTCGCGGTCGGCAATGTCGACGCGCACGTGAGCGCGCCGGCGGCGGCAGTCACCCATCCGGGGGCGATGGTGGCCATCATGGGCACCTCGACCTGTCACGTCATGTCCGGGTCGACGCTGGCCGAGGTGCCGGGCATGTGCGGGGTGGTCGACGGTGGGATCGTCCCCGGTCTCATGGGCTATGAGGCCGGCCAGTCCGGGGTCGGCGACATCTTCGGCTGGTTCACCGAGCGAGCCGTCCCGGGGGAGTATGCCGCCGCCGCCCGCGCGCGCGGCCAGTCGCTGCACGAGCACCTCACCGAACTCGCTGCGACCCAACCGATCGGCGCCCACGGCCTGATCGCCCTCGACTGGTGGAGCGGCAATCGCTCGGTCCTGGTCGACCACGATCTGTCGGGGCTGATTGTCGGACTCACCCTGGCGACCCGCGCCGAGGACATCTATCGGGCGCTGCTGGAGTCAACGGCATACGGCGCCCGGATGATCGTCGACACCTTCAACGACTCGGGGGTCCCGGTCACCGAGTTCGTCGTCGCCGGCGGGTTGGCCAAGAACCCGCTGCTGATGCAGATCTATGCCGATGTCCTAAACCTCCCGCTCTCCGTGGTCACCTCCACCCAAGGGCCGGCGCTCGGTTCGGCGATCCACGCCGCGGTCGCCGCGGGCGCCTATCCCGACATCCGCGCCGCTGCCGCGGCCATGGGCGGGCGCGACGTCGGGGCCTACCAGCCGATCCCGGACAATGTCGCGCGCTATGCCGCGCTCTATGCCGAATACCGCGCTCTCCATGACCATTTCGGTCGGGGCGGCACCGAGGTCATGCGGCGGCTGAAGGCGATCCGGCGGGCGGCCCGCGGGTGAGCGGGTCGGCATACTTCGGCGAGCGCCGCGACGTCGAGAGGGTGCGCGCGGCGGTGGACCGGTTGAAGGTCGAGGTCGCGGCCCTGCACGCCCACCTCCCCCGCAACGACTTGGTCGTGTGGACGGCCGGGAATGTCTCCGCGCGGGTGCCCGGTGCCGACCTCCTGGTCATCAAGCCGTCCGGGGTGATGTATGACGAGTTGACCCCCGACGCGATGGTCGTGACCGATTTCGACGGCAATCTCATCGAGGGAGACCACAACCCGAGCAGTGACACGGCGGCGCACGCCTACGTCTACCGGCATCTGCCGGACATCGGGGGGGTGGTCCACACACATTCGACCTATGCGACGGCCTGGGCCGCGCGCCGGGAGCCGATCCCCTGTGTCCTGACGATGATCGCCGACGAATTCGGCGGCGATATCCCGGTCGGGCCATTCGCGCTCATCGGCGACGACTCGATCGGCCGTGGCCTGGTGGAGACCCTGCGCACCACCCGGTCCACGGCGGTCCTCATGGCCGGACACGGCCCGTTCACGGTCGGGACCAGTGCCCGGGCGGCGGTCAAGGCCGCGGTCATGCTCGAAGACGTCGCCCGGACGGTCCACCTCGCGCGCCAGCTCGGCGAGCCCCCGCCGCTGGCCGAGCGCGACATCGACCGGCTCTACGACCGCTATCAGAACGTCTATGGCCAGCCAGGCCAAACACCACCCACCCGCAAAGGCCGATGAGATGACGACGGATGCTCCGACCACCGTGTCCCGCAAGCAGATCTGGTTCCTCACGGGGTCGCAAGGGCTTTATGGTCCGGAGGTCCTGGACCAGGTCCGCGACCAGTCGCGGAGCATCTCCGACGCGCTCGCCGCGGCCCCGGATCTGCGCGCCGATATCATCGCGAAGCCGGTGCTGACCGATGCCGACGGGATTCGCCGGGCCATGATCGACGCGAGCAGCGACGACCGTGTCATCGGTGTCGTCGCGTGGATGCACACCTTCTCGCCGGCGAAGATGTGGATCGGCGGGCTGGGCGCTCTGACCAAGCCCTTGCTCCACCTCCACACCCAGGTCAACCGCGACCTGCCCTGGGCCACCATCGACATGGACTTCATGAATCTCAACCAGGCCGCCCATGGTGATCGGGAGTTCGGGTTCGTCCAGACGCGGATGCGGGTGCCGCGCAAGACGATCGTCGGCCACACCTGCGACCCGGCCGTCCTCGCGAGGATCGCGGCGTGGTCGGGGGTGGCCGCGGCATACGACGATCTGCGGCACCTGCGACTGGCGCGTTTCGGCGACAACATGCGCGGGGTCGCCGTGACCGAAGGGGACAAGGTCGAGGCTCAGATCCGGTTCGGCGTGTCGGTGGACGCCTTCGGCGTCAACGACCTCGTCGCGCGGGTCGACGCGGTGGAGGACGCGGCCGTCGACGATCTGGTCACCCGTTACACCGACCTGTATGCCGTTGTCCCCGAGCTGCGTCCGGGCGGTGCCCGCCACGAGTCCCTGCGCTACGCCGCCCGCATCGAAGCGGGCCTGCGGGGTTTCCTCGAGGACGGCGGGTATGGCGCGTTCACGACGAACTTCGAGGATCTCGGCGGGCTGCGCCAGCTTCCCGGCCTTGCGGTGCAACGGCTCATGGCCGACGGCTACGGATTCGGCGGCGAGGGCGACTGGAAGACCTCGGTCATGGTCCGCACTCTCAAGACCATGGGGGCCGGACGCCCCGGCGGGACCTCCTTCATGGAGGACTACACCTACCATCTCGAGCCGGGCCGGGAACTCATCCTCGGCGCCCATATGCTCGAGGTCTGCCCGTCGATCGCCACCGGGCGCCCGCGCGTGGAGATCCACCCACTCGGCATCGGGGGCCGCGAGGACCCGGTCCGACTCGTCTTCGACGCGGCGCCGGGCGATGGGGTGACCCTCGGGATCTGCGACCTCGGCGAGCGATTCCGGTTCGTGGCCAACGAATGCCGAGTCGTCCCCGCCCTCGCCGAGATGCCGCGGCTGCCGGTCGCCCGCGCGGTGTGGGCACCGGTTCCCGACTTCACCACCTCGACCGAGTGCTGGCTGACGGCGGGGGGTCCGCACCATACGGTCCTGTCGACCCAGCTGACCAGCGAGGATCTGCTCGACCTCGCCGACCTCACCGGCACCGAGCTCGCCCTCATCGGCGCCGGGACGACCACGCGGGCCTTTGCTCGCGAGCTACGGTGGAGCGCCGCGTACCACCATCTCGCCGCTGGAGTCTGACATGACCGACCCCGTCCCGGGCCCGCCCGTCGTCCAGACCGCCGCGGGACCGGTGCGGGGGTTGCGACGCAACGGTTCCACCGTGTTCTACGGGATTCCGTATGCCGCGGCACCCGTCGCCGACCGTCGGTTTCGGGCGCCGACGCCTCACCCGGGATGGAGCGACGTCCGCGACTGCACCCGCCCCGGACCGACCCCCCAGCGCCGACCCTTCGCCGAGGTCACGGCCATCCCCGAGCCGAGCGTGCCGGGCGCGGAGATCCTCAACGTCAATGTCTTCACCCCGCAGGAGTCTCCCGTTGCGCCGCCGCGCCCGGTCCTGGTGTGGATCCACGGCGGCGGGTTCAAGGCGGGCTCCTCCCCCGGCTCCTGGTATGACGGGTCGAGCTTCAACCGGGACGGCATCGTCACCGTCTCGCTCTCCTATCGCCTGGGGTTCGACGGGTTCGGCTGGATCGAGGACGGGGTCCACAACCGCGGATTGCGTGACCAGATCGCGGCCCTGGAGTGGGTGCGCGACAATATCGCCGCGTTCGGCGGCGACCCCGGGCGGGTCACGATCGCCGGGCAGTCCGCGGGCGGGGCCTCGGTCCGCTTCCTGCTCGCCTCCCCGATGGCGCGCGGGCTCGTCCACGCCGCGATTTGCCAGTCGGGCGCCCTGGGGGCGCAGTCCCTGGACGAGGCCGAGGCCACCGGCCGACGTCTCGCCGAACTCGCCGGAACTCCGTGCCGCACAGCCGATCTAGCTCGACTCGAGGAGGATCGCGTTCTCGATCTCCAGGACGAGGTCGAGCGAGAGCTGCCACGACCGGCCGATCTCGCCGGTGTCGTCGCCGACATGATCGCCACCGGCGGGATCTCCGTGCCCTATCGGCCGTATGTCGACGGCGAGGTCCTCACCGGCCCGGTCCACGACGCTCCCCGGTCCGGGTTGGAGGCGCCGGTCCCGGTGCTCGCGGGCGCGACGGCGAACGAGTTCACCATGGCTGGGCCGATGTTCGAACCGCTCGTCCTCGGGCGGGGTCCGGCGGACGTCGCGGAGGTGATCACGCGCGCACTCGGCGATGCCGGGGAGGGGTGGCTCTCGGCATACGCCGACTTGGCGGGTGGTTCGACCGCGCTGCTGGGCCAGCTGATGACCGACCACGCCTTCCGGGCACCCCTGGTCGCGTGGGCGGACGCGCGGACCGCGCCGACCTGGCTCTACGACTACCGATTCGTCGAGCCGGTCACCGGATATGCCCCGCACTGTGCCGAGCTTCCCTTCGTCTGGGACCACCTCGACGCCGAGCGAGTCGCGATGTCGGCCGGCCCGAACCCCCCGCAGTCACTCGCGGACGCGATGCACGGCGACTGGGTCCGGTTCGTGGCGACCCACGAACTCCCGTGGCCGCGGTGGGATCGCGACTCGCGCCTCGGGATGACGTATGCCGATCCTCCCCACCCGGGACCGGTGTTCGCCCTCGAATCCCGGGTCCTGGACGCACTCGCGCGGCAGCGGCCGTCCTCGGTGGCCGGCTGAACGCCCACCGGACCCCCCCTGGCCGCGTGACCTCAGGAGGGCGTCCCGGGCAGCGGTATGCCGACCTGCTCCCGGATCGCGTCCATGACCTCAAGCAGGGCGACCGAGTCGGCCAGGGGACGGATCGGGGATTCGATCTCGCCGGCCACGATCCGGCGCGCCACGTCCGCCGCCTGGAAGTGGAGGCCGGCGAGATGGGCACCGGCGGGCTCGTCATACCGGAGGGACTGCCCGGACGCCCAGGTGACCGTGAACCCGCCCGGCTGATAGAAGGGCCCGTCGACCGCGATGGTGCACTCGGGCGCCGAGAAGGCCGCGGTTGTCGGAGTCGCCCCAAGGATCGTCGAATGGAGCTGGGCCACAGCGGTATCGGCATACCCCAGCGTCATGGCGAGTTGCCCGTTGACACCATTGGCGGCGGGAGTGCCCGACGCGGTGACGCGCTGGGGCGGCCCGCCCAGGGCCCACATGGCAATGCTCAACGGATAGGTCGCGAGGTCATAGAGCGGGCCGCCGGCCAGGTCGGCCCGGAAGATCCGGTGATCGGGCGCAAACCGCTCGCCCAGGTCGGCCAGCACGGTGTCGAGCCGCAGATCGTCGAGCAGGTGCCGCAGGACGTCGTACTTCGGCAGGAAGAGCGTCCACAGCGCCTCCATGCAGAAGACGCCCGCCTCGGTGGCCGCGGCGGCGATCTCGCTCCCCTCGGCCGCACTGACGGCAAGGGGCTTCTCGACCAGGACGTGGTTGCCGGCCTCGATGGCCAGCAGGGCGTGAGCATGGTGGAGGTTGTGCGGTGTTGCGACATAGACGATGTCGACCTCGGGGTCGGCGACGAGCGCCTCATACGACCCGTAGGCCGCCCGCGCCCCCGCGGCCGCCGCGAACCGGTCCGCGCTCTCCTTCGTCCGCGACCCGACCGCCTGGATGCGCTGGGTCGTATGCCGGCGCAACGAGGCGGTGAAGCGCTCGGCGATCCACCCGGTGCCGAGGATGCCCCATCGCAGCGACGGGGCCTGATGCGGGTCGAGGGTCCGAGGGGACGGCAGGGCGGCCATCGTCATCCTCCGACAGTACCGTCGTCGCTGGTCCGGTCCAGTGGGGACGACCTGCCACACTGGCCCTCCAGTGCCGCAGTCGCGTCGCGTCCGGTCGCACCCGATCGGCCGTGGAACCGAACCCCGGGAGGAGGACGTATGCCGACCGCCCGCTCCAGTGCCGCCCGACCGGGGATTCCCCGGCCAAGCGCCGCGGGCAAGGCCTTGGCGGTCCTCGCGTGTTTCGACCGAGGCCGGCCCGCGCTCACCCTGACCGATCTCGCGCACCGAAGTGGGCTACCGCTGAGCACCACCCATCGCGTCGTCGGGGAGCTCGCGACCTGGGGCGCCCTGGAGCGCACGGCGGAGGGATCGTGGCAGGTCGGCCTGCGGCTGTGGGAGGTCGCCTCCGCGTGTCCACGCACCCAGATCCTGCGGGAGGTGTCCCTGCCGTTCATGCAAGACCTGTATGAGGCGACCCACGAGAACATCCAGCTCGGTGTCCGCGAGGGGACCGAACTCGTCTTCGTCGAGCGCATCGCCGGCCATCGGTCCATCGATTTAAAGACGATGGTCGGGACGCGATTCCCGTTGACCGCCACCGGGATCGGGATGACGCTCCTGGCCTTCGCGCCGAGCGAGATTCGGGAGGCCGTCCTCGCGGAGCCGGTACCGCGGCATACGTCACAGACGGTCACTGATCCCCGGGAACTGCGCGCGATGCTCGCCCAGATCCGGCGCAGCCAGGTTGCCGTCAACGACCGGCAACTCTCGGAGAACACCGTCGGGGTCGCCGCGCCCATCCGGGTCGGACTGCGTGGGGAGGTCCAGGCCGCGCTCGGGATCGTCGTGGCCGGCACGACCGCGGGTGCCGTGCGCCACCTGCGGGCCGCCGTTCTCGCCGCATCCCGCGCCGTCTCGGTCGAACTCGGCGCCCGCGCTCGGACCGGCGGATGAGCGCGACTTCCGTCTGACGGAATCCCGCTGGCCCGGTGCCGTGGCGACGCGCCACGCTCGGCTCACCGCCTCCAGGGGCGAGCCGCCGGAATGAGGGAGCCCCGCGATGACCCCGATCGACTCCACGATGTCGGTGCCGGTCGCCATCGTCGGTGCCGGGCCGGCCGGACTCATGCTTGCCCACCGTCTCGGGCGGGCCGGCATTTCCTGCGTCAATATCGATATCCGCTCCCGCGACGAGATCGAGACGACCCACCGCGCCGGCATCCTCGAGGCACCCGCCGCCCGCGATCTCGTCGAGACGGGTGTCTCCGATCGCGTCCTGCGCGACGGCCACGAGCACCGGGGCATCGAGCTGCGCTTCGGGGGCCGACCCCACCGGATCGACTTCGCGGATCTGGTCGGGGAGTCGGTGTGGCTCTATCCCCAGACCGACGTTTTCATCGACCTGGCCGATGCCCGCGCCCGCGATGGCGGCACGGTGTTTTTCGGGGTCAGCCAGGTCGATGTCACCGACGCGGTCGCGGCCGCGCCGTCGATTCGGTTCACCAGCGCCGACGGTGCCCGTCATGAGGTGCGCGCCCGCTATGTCGTCGGGGCCGACGGATCACGCAGCGTCTGCCGAGGGCTGACACCTGCGTCCGAGCGCGTTCAGTACTTCCGCGAGTATCCCTTCGCGTGGTTCGGAATCCTTTGCCGCGCACCAATATCCGCGCCCGAGCTGGTCTATGCCCACTCGGATCGGGGCTTCGCTCTCATCAGCCAGCGCACCGATACCGTGCAGCGGATGTACCTCCAGTGCGACCCCGACGAGGACGTCACCGCCTGGGACGACGCCCGGATCTGGGAGACCCTGCAGGCACGGGTCGCCGGCGACGACGGATTCCGGCTCCGGGAGGGCCCAATCGTCGAGAAGACCGTGTTGCGTTTCCGCTCCTTCGTTCAACAACCGATGCGCTGGGGGTCGCTCCTGCTCGCCGGCGACGCCGCCCACACCGTTCCGCCCACCGGGGCCCGGGGGCTCAATCTGGCCCTGCACGATGTCAAGATCCTGGCCGAGGTGCTGACCCGGGCCCTCGGCCCGGAGGGGGAATCGGCCCTCGCCGACTACGAGCCGCGCGCCCTCGGCCGGGTCTGGAAGGCCCAGAACTTCTCGTGGTGGATGACCCAGATGTTGCACAGCGCTCCCGGCGCCAGTGACTTCGACCGGGCCCGGCAACTCGGTGAACTCGACAATGTGGTGTCCACGCGAGCCGGGCGCGCCTATCTCGCCGAGCAATACACCGGGTGGCCGTCGGAGGGCTGAGGCCGCTCCAGCCCGTGGCTGCGCACCACGGGGTCGTATGCCGCGTCCGCCAGTCCCGCGATCACCGCGGCCGCCGCGTCGGGCCGGGTGGAGCACGAGAGCACTGCCGCGGTGAAGACCGTCGTGATCGCGCAGTCCGCCGGGAGGGCACCCAGCACTCGAACCCCGTCCACCCCGGCGAACTCACTGCGTTGCTGCACACCGATATCCGCGCCCCCGTCGGCGAGCAGCCGGGCCACCGAGACTCCCGGCCGAGTCTGAACGAGGCGGTCCTCGAGCCCCGGACGCAAGCCCCACTCGCTCAGGCGCAGTAGCAGCGCGTCGCCGCTGGGACCCGTGGAATAGCCGATCCGATGAGCCGCGGCGAGCGCGGCGATCACCTCGGAACGGGTGGCGATGCCGGGAGTCGGCGCGTCGGAGGGAATGGCGAGCACGGCCTCCGAGCGGAACAGCGGCCGGATCGAGCCCGGCACGACCACACTTTCACCGGCCAACCCGACAATCGACTCGTGCGCCAGGACGACGAGATCAGCGCGCTCGCCCTCGCGCAGGCGGTGCGCCACCGCGACCCCACCCGCCGACTCGACAACCACCTCGGGCCCCGAGCGCGACACCCGCGTCGCGAGGTCGGCGAGCACCGCCTTGGTCGCCATCGACGAGAGCCCACGCAGCGGCATACGACCCACGGTAGGGAACGATCCCGGCGCTAACGCCCACTCTTCCGCCTGGCGGAAGTTCCACTGACGGCCGCCGACCGCACTGCCAGGCTGGCGGGGTGATCATCGACTGCCACGGCCACTACACGACGGCGCCGCCGGCCTTGGAGGCGTGGCGCAACCGTCAGATCGCCGCGGTGGGCGACCCGGCGAGCGCGCCGGACCCCGTTGACCTCGTGCTCAGCGACGACGACATCCGGGCCACGATCGAGTCCAACCAGCTGCGCCTAATGGACGAGCGCGGCACCGACGTCACGATCTTCTCCCCCCGGGCCAGCTTCATGGCCCACCACATCGGCGATTTCGCCGTTTCCTCGGCGTGGGCGCGCATCTGCAACGACCTGTGCCATCGCGTCGCGTCGCTCTATCCCGACCGCTTCGTCATGGGCGCCATGCTCCCGCAATCCCCCGGAGTCGATCCGGCCACCAGCGTGCCCGAGTTGCGCCGCGCCGTCGAGGACCTCGGTGCCGTCGTCGTCAACCTCAACCCCGACCCGTCGGGCGGCCACTGGGATAGCCCGCCGCTGACCGACCGCAGCTGGTATCCGATCTACGAGGCGATGGTCGACCTCGACGTCCCGGCGATGATCCACGTCTCGACCTCGTGCAACCCCGCCTTCCACACCACCGGGGCGCACTATCTCAACGCCGACACCACGGCCTTCATGCAGCTGGTCCAGGGTGATCTTTTCGCCGATTTCCCGGACCTGAGGTTCGTCATCCCCCATGGCGGGGGCGCGGTCCCCTATCACTGGGGCCGCTTCCGGGGCTTGGCGATGGCCCTGGGTCGCCCGGACCCGATCACCTTGCTGGACAACGTCTTTTTCGACACATGCGTCTATCACCAGGCGGGCATCGACCTGCTAGCCCGGGTCCTCCCGCACTCGTCGATCCTCTTCGCGAGCGAGATGATCGGCGCGGTGCGGGATATCGATCCCGACAGCGGCCACCATTTCGACGACACCCGCCGCTATGTGGACGCCACGCCGGCGCTGACCGACGACCAACGCACGCAGGTGTATGCCGCGAACGCCCGCCGGGTCTATCCCCGCCTGGACCGGCTGTTGACGGCCCAGGGTCGTTGAGCGGGCCCGGAGAGAGGAAGCGACCATGGCCAATGACGAACTCGGCGTCGTCCACACCCGCATCACGCACCCCGATCCCGGCGCAGTGCAGGCACTTTCCCGCTTCGGGGTCGCGACCGTGCACGAGGCGATGGGCCGGGTCGGGCTGATGCGCCCCGCCCTGAGGCCGGCTTGGCGCGGCGCTCGCCTGTGCGGTCCGGCGGTCACCGTCCTGCTTCAGCCCGGGGACAACTGGATGTTCCACGTCGCGGTCGAGCAGCTCCATGACGGGGACATCCTCGTCGCCGCCTGCACCACCGAGTGCGAGGACGGGTTCTTCGGCGAACTCCTCGCCACCTCCGTCCAGGCCCGCGGATGCGGCGGGCTGGTCATCGACGGAGGCGTGCGCGATGTCGACGATCTGGAGCGGATCGGCTTCCCGGTCTTCAGCCGGGCGATCAACGCCAAGGGATGCGTCAAGGCCACCCTCGGGTCGGTCAATGTCGACGTCATCTGTGGCGGGGCGCTGGTCCGCCCGGGGGACGTGGTGCTCGCGGACACCGACGGCGTCGTCGTCGTGCCCCGGGAGCGGGTCGCCGACGTCGCCGCGAGCGCGGCAGCGCGCGAGGACAACGAGGAGGTCAAGCGGGCGCAATTCCGCGCGGGCGTGCTCGGTCTCGACCTCTATGCGATGCGCGACACCCTGGCGCGGGCCGGCCTGAGGTACCTCGACTGATGCCCGTCGAGAAGACCCCCGGGTGGCTGGATTGGTATGCCGATCCCTCCCTCCCCCGATTCCCCCTTCCCCCGGGCGCGGTGGACGCCCACTGCCACGTCTTCGGACCGGCCGATCGCTACCCCTTTGCCTCGGAGCGCAAGTACACCCCGTGCGACGCCTCGGCAGAGCAGCTCTTCGCCCTTCGCGATCGGCTCGGCTTCTCCCGCAACGTCATTGTCCAAGCAACCTGTCATGGCGCGGACAATTCCGCCATGCTCGCCGCGGTGGCCGCATCCGACGGCCGGGCGCGCGGGGTCGCGACCGTCCGACCCGGAATCGGCGACGACGAGCTGCGCCGCCTCGACGAGGCCGGGGTGCGCGGAGTGCGGTTCAATTTCGTCCGCCGCCTCGTCGACGTCCTACCGACGGAGGGCCTGCGCCGGATCGCCGACCAGATCGCCACGCTCGGCTGGCACATCGTCCTCTATTTCGAGGCGGCGGAGCTTCCGGACCTCGCCGACTTCTTCACCTCCCTGCCGGTGCCTCTCGTTGTCGACCACATGGGCCGGCCCGACGTCACCGCGGACCCCGACGGTCCGCAGTTCGCCGCCTTCCTCGACCTCATGCGCGCCAAGGACGACATCTGGTGCAAGGTCACCTGCCCCGAACGCCTCTCCCGGACCGGCCCACCCGCCCTTCCGGTGCCTCCGCACCCGGGTGTGGGATCGCCCTCGGTGGAGGGTGGACCCGGCGGCGAGACGGCGCCCGGAGGTAAGGGGGCGCGCGGGGGAGACGGGGCGCCCGGGGGGGAGGGATCGGCATACCGCGATGTCGTGCCTTTTGCTCGGCGGGTGGTCGAGGAGTTCCCTGACCGCGTCCTGTGGGGAACCGACTGGCCGCACCCGAACCTGACCGACCATATGCCCGACGACGGCCTCCTGGTCGACTGGATCCCGAGCATCGCCCCGACCCTTGACCAGCAGCGAAAGCTGGTGGTGGACAATCCGATGCGCCTCTACTGGCCCGAGGAGGCCACGACATGAGCAGTTCGATGATGCGTGACAAGCGCTACCGGGATGTCCCCGGGACGACCCTCTTCGATGCCGAGCAATCGCGACGGGGCTATCACCTCAACCAGTTCTGCATGTCGCTGATGAGACCCGAGAACCGCGAGCGCTTCGTCGCCGACCAGCGCGCCTATCTCGACGAGTGGCCGATGACGGAGGAGCAGAAGCAGGCGGTCCTCGACTTCGATCTCAACCGCTGCATCGCGCTCGGCGGCAATATCTATTTCCTCTCCAAGATCGGCGCGACCTTCGGGAAGTCGTTCCAGTTCATGGCCGGCAGCATGACCGGGCTGTCGGAAGCGGCCTATCGCGACATGATGGTGGCCGGCGGTCGCTCCCCCGACGGCAATCGGATCGCCGACAACCCCGACCGGGTCGACGACCGCAGCGCCCCACCCGGCCGGGCGAGCGTCACGGCGAGCATCTACTCCTCCCACGTCCCGGCCATGGGCGCCGCGATGGACCACGGCAAGACCGACGAGCCCTACTGGCGTCCCGTCTTCGCCGGATACGAGCCGACCCGAAGCTGGTTGCGCGACAACACCCCTGACGTGATCCTGCTCGTCTACAACGACCATGCGACCGCCTTCGACCTCTCCCTCATCCCGACCTTCGCCATCGGGACCGGGGCGCACTATCCCGTCGCCGACGAGGGCTACGGTCCGCGGCCGGTGCCGGGCATCGACGGTCACCCCGCCCTGGCCGCGCATATCGTCCAGGAGGTCGTCCAGGACGACTTCGACCTCACGCTGGTCAACGAGATGCCCGTCGACCACGGGTTGACGGTGCCCTTGTCGATGATGTTCGGCGATGTCGCGCAGTGGCCGTGCGCCGTCATCCCGTTCGCGGTCAACGTCGTGCAGTATCCGGTGCCGTCCGGGCGGCGTTGCTTGGAGTTGGGGCGCGCCATCGGTCGGGCGATCCGGTCCTATCCCGAGGATCTGCGCGTTCAGGTCTGGGGCACCGGCGGGATGAGCCACCAACTCCAGGGGCGGCGGGCCGGGTTGATCAATCCGGAGTGGGACAACGCCTTTCTCGACCGCCTCATCGCCGACCCGGCCCGGCTCGCCGAGTCCGACCACCTCGAATACATCGAGGAGGCCGGCTCGGAGGGCATCGAGCTGGTCATGTGGCTGATCGCCCGCGGCGCCATGGCGGACCAGGCGAGCGATCAATCCGACGCGGCCAGCCCGGCACCGGCCCAGATGCCAGCGCCACCGCGGGTGATCCACCGGTTCTACCATGTGCCCGCGTCCAACACGGCCGTCGGCCATCTCGTCCTGCAGGACACCCCGACCAACGCCGAAACCGCGAGCAACGGAGCAGACCAGTGACCACGCCGCAGCCCCTACGGATCGCCCTGGCCGGTGGCGGGGCCTTCGGCGCCAAGCATGTCGCCGCCCTCAAACGGATCGAGGGGGTGTCGGTGGCCGCGATCGTCAGCTCCACCCTGGAGTCGGCTCAGGCCTTCGCCGCCGAGCATGGGGTCGGCCGCGGCGTGAGCGATCTCGCGGACGTGCTCGACGACGACACCATCGACGCCGTCATCCTCGCGACGCCGACCCCGTTGCACGCCGACCAGACCCGGGCCGTCCTGGCCGCGGGCAAACACGTCCACGTGGAAATCCCGCTGGCGGACTCCCTGATCGGAGCCGAGGCGTGCCTGGACCTCCACCAGCGCACCGGCCTGGTCGCCATGGTCGGCCACACCCGGCGCTTCAACCCCAGCCATCAGTGGATCCATCGGCGAATTCGCGCCGGGGAGTTCGCGATTCAGCAGATGGACGTCCAGACCTACTTCTTCCGGCGGCGCAATCTCAACGCGCTCGGCCAGCCACGGTCGTGGACCGATCACCTGCTCTGGCACCACGCGGCCCACACCGTGGACCTCTTCGCGTATCAGGCCGGCTCCCCGATCGTCCAGGCGAATGCGATCCAGGGCCCCCTCCATCCCGACCTCGGCATCGCGATGGACCTCTCGATCCAGTTGCGCGCCGCGAACGGCGCGATCTGCACCCTGTCGTTGTCGTTCAACAACGACGGCCCCCTGGGGACCTTCTTCCGCTATATCGGCGACACCGGCACCTATCTCGCCCGCTACGACGATCTGACCGACGGCACGGACACCCCCATCGACGTCTCCCGGGTCGATGTCTCCATGGACGGGATCGAACTGCAGGACCGGGAGTTCGTCGCCGCGATCCGGGAGGGACGTGAGCCCAATGCGTCCATCGCCCAGGTCATGCCGTGTTATCGGACCCTGGCCGCGCTCGAGGACCAGCTCGCCGCCCAGTCATGAGCCAACCTGTCATGAACCCACCAGAGCGCGCACCCGGGTCACTGGCCGAGCTGCCCCCGCGACGGCTCGGCTCGGTTCCCGTGGCACCGATCGGCCTCGGGTGCATGAACCTCAGCCACGTCTACCATCCCCTGCCGAGCCGGGCCGAGGCGGAGCGGCTCCTGCTCGGCGCCCGGGATCTCGGTATCACCCATTTCGACACGGCCGCGCTTTACGGGTTCGGGGCCAACGAGCGCCTCATCGGCGAGGTCCTCGCCACCAGGCGCGACCAGGTCGTGTTGGCTAGCAAGTGCGGCATGGTCGGAGTCGATGGGGTGCGGGTGATCGACGGCCGGCCGGAGGCGCTGCGCGCGACATGTGAGCAGGCCCTGACCAACCTGCGCACCGACGTCATCGATCTCTACTATCTCCACCGCCTCGACCCTGCGGTTCCGGTCGAGGAGAGTGTCGGCGCACTTGCCGGCCTTGTCGCCGAAGGCAAGATCAGAGCCATCGGGCTGTCCGAGATCTCGGCGACGACGCTGCGGCGCGCACACGCCACCCACCCCATCGCCGCGGTCCAGAACGAGTACAGCCTCTGGTCCCGCAACCCCGAACTCGGTGTCCTGGCCGTATGCCGCGAACTCGGCATCACCCTCGTCGCCTTCTCCCCGCTCGCGCGGGGATTCCTCACCGACCTCCCCCCACACCTCGAGGAGCTGCCGGCGGCGGACCTCCGCCACGCGATGCCTCGGTTCCAGGGCGAGGCGTATGCCGCGAACCTCACCCTCCGCGACGGGATCGCCGCGCTGGCCCGCCAGGCCGGGTGCACCACCGCCCAACTCGCGCTCGCCTGGCTCCTCGCCCAGGGTGAGGACATCGTGCCCATCCCGGGAACCCGGTCCCTCGGCCACCTCACCGAGGACGTGGGCGCGGCATACCTGACCATCCCGGAGGAGATCCTGACCGCCGCGGGTGACCTGCTCAACCACCGCACCGTCCACGGCCGGCGGTACGGGCCGGCCGCCGCGGGGGATGTCGACACGGAGGCGTTCCCGGATGCCGGCTGATGCGCAGGCGGGTGGGCCGGGACTGGCCCACGAGGACCGGACGGCCGCAGCCGCGATCTCTGCGGCCCTGGATCAGGCCATCGCGATCACGGCGGTGGCACCGCGGCATACGGTCGTCGATCTGCGGACGGACTTTGCGCTGGCGGGTGACCGGGCGGACGTGACCTCGGCCGTGCTCCACGCCACTGCGCACGGGGTCTACGAGGCGAGCCTGAACGGGCGCCGGGTCTCCGACTCGGTGCTGGACCCGGGATGGACGGCCTACGAATGGCGGTTGCAGGTGCAGTCCGTCGACGTCACCGCCCTGCTCGCCGACGACAATCGGCTCACGCTGCGGCTGGCGGAGGGCTGGTATCGCGGCGACCTCGGGTTCGAGCACGCGAACGCCAACTATGGGGACGAGGTGGCCGTCCTCGCCGCGCTTGTCGTCACTTACGCCGACGGCGACGAGCAGGTGATCCGGACGGGGCCGCAGTGGACGGCGGCGACGACCGACACGACCTTTGCGTCGCTCTATCACGGGCAGACCATCGACGCGCGACTGCGCTCGGCGACACCGACCCCGCTGGCGATCCGGACGACCGAGATCGACCGCAACACTCTCGTGGCCCAGGTCGGACCACCCATCCAGCGCCAGGAAATCCTTCACCCACAAGCGATTTGGCGCTCGCCGGCGGGCCGGACCCTGGTCGACTTCGGGCAGAACCTGGTCGGGTGGCTCCGGTTCACGGTGACCGGTCCGGCCGGGACCGAGATCGTCCTGCGCCATGCGGAGGTGCTCGAGGAGGGTGAGTTGGGCACCCGGCCGCTGCGCGCGGCCCGGGCCACCGACACCTTTATTCTCTCCGGGGATCGGGACGAGTTCGAGCCGACGTTCACCTTTCACGGCTTCCGGTATGCCGAGATCACCTCCCACCCGGCCGGCGACCCGGACACCGAGGGATTGGGCACCGAGGGATTGGACACCGAGGGATTGGACACCGAGGCGCTGGACCTCGAGGCGGTGGTCGTTCACTCGGCGATGACCCGCACCGGGTGGTTCGAATGCTCGGACCCGCAGGTCAACCAGCTTGTCTCCAACTCCGTGTGGGGGCACAAGGGCAACTTCCTCGACGTGCCGACGGACTGCCCCCAGCGCGATGAGCGCCTGGGGTGGACCGGGGATCTGTCGGCCTATGCCGCGACGGCCTGCTATCAGTTCGACTGCGCGGACGTTCTCCACAAGTGGCTGCTCGACCTCGCCGAGGAGACCCGCCACCATCCCCACGGGTGGGTGCCGAATGTCGTGCCCGATGTTCTCAAGCACGCGCACTTCCCGCCCGAGTTCGCGGCGATGATCGCGCAATGGGCGGGCGCCACCTGCATTTGGGGAGACGCGGCCGTCTGGGTCCCGCAGGCGCTCTGGTGGGCGTATGCCGATCCCTCCCGCCTCGCCGCCCACTATCCCGCCATGCGCGACCACCTCACCGGCGTGGAGGCATCCCTGTCCGAGAATGGTTTGTGGGACAAGGGTTTCCAGTTCGGCGACTGGCTGGACCCCGACGCCGCGCCGCACGAGCCCTGGAATGCCAAGGCCGACAAGGGCGTCGTCGCCACGGCCTGTCTCTATCGATCCGCCACCTTCGCGGCCGAGGCCGCGCGTCAGCTCGGGCTTGACGAGGAGATGCGCTGGGTGGCGCTGGCCGAGCGGACCCGGGCCGCCTTCACCGAGCACTACGTCGGCGACGACGGTCGCATCCACTCCGACTGCGCCACGGTCTATGCGCTGGCCATCCATTTCGCCCTGGTGACCGGCGACCGCCGCGACCAGGCCGCCGCGCGGTTGGCGGAACTGGTCCGTGCCCGCGGCTTCCGGGTCTCGACCGGGTTCGCCGGGACTCCCTTCGTGACCTGGGCCCTCTCGGAGACCGGGTATGTGGAGGAGGCCTATCGGCTCCTCCTGGAACGGGAGTGCCCGTCGTGGCTCTATCCGGTGACGATGGGTGCGACGACGATCTGGGAGCGCTGGGACTCGATGCTCACGGACGGCTCGATCAATCCCGGCGACATGACGAGCTTCAACCACTACGCCCTCGGTGCCGTGGCCGACTGGCTCTATCAGGTCGTCGGAGGCATCCGTCCGGCGGCACCGGGCTATGCCCGCCTGCTGATCCAGCCGACTCCGGGTCCCGGATTGGACTGGGCGAGAGCCGTTCTCGACACCCGTCAGGGCCGGGTCGAGTGTGGATGGCGGCGCGAGGGCGAGCAGATCCGCGTCGAGGTGAGCGTGCCGGACGGCATACCGGCGCAGGTCGTCCTTCCGGACGGACGACGGTCGAGCGTGGTGGGCGGTCGGCATATGTTCTGACCGCGCGCCCGTCAGTCGCGCGGACCACCGTGCATGAGACCGGCGAGGCCGCCGAAGGATTCGGCGAGGTCGGGGTCGAACTGCCCGTCGACAAGGATGAACGCCACCCGGGCGAGGTGATCCGAGCGGTTGGCCCAGGCGTGGTCGGTGCCGCGCTGGACGACCACATCGCCGGCCCGCAGCGTGACCTCGGATTCGTCGAGTACCAGGGTGATCTCCCCCTCCAGGACGATTCCGTAGTCGATGGACTGGGTCCGGTGCACCGGCGACTGCAATCCCCGGGCGTCGAGGTGTCCGGGAAGGAACTCGTTGATGCGGATCTTCGTCCCCCCCGGCGGCGGCGGCACGGTGAGGTCGGCCTCGGTCGGCTCGACCGGCTCCACGGCGCGGACCGGGGCGGGGCTGGCCTGGGTGTTCCAGATCTCGTGGAAGTAGACCCCGTCCTCAGGCAGTTCCCGACTGACCGGGACCGGAGCGTCCGAGAGGACGACGCTGACGCCATCGGGTGTGTGCCCGGTGACCACCCGGCGCGGCCGAGGATGCCCAGGCGGCCGGTTGCTCGCCGGGGAGCTCACTCGGTGTCCTTGCGTTGCTCCGAGCCCGGGGTGCCGTCCGAGCGGGTCCAGGAGGTCACGAGCTCGTCGCGGGCACCGAAGCGGACCAGGTGACCGCCCAGGACCCCCTCCAGTCGCTCGACACTGGCCGGTCGCGCGGTCAGGCGCATCCGCAGGCCGGCGTCCTGCGCAACGAGGTCAGCCCGGCCGCCGTGACCGAACCGGATCGACCCGCGCCCGGCGGCCTCGTCCCACTCCGTCTGGGCCCGCTTGCCGAGGTGGGCGGCCAACTGCTTGCCATAGCGGCCGGGGCGGTCGGTGGCGACGAAGGCGTCGGAGGTGACTGGGTCCGGGACGCCCCGAGCGGCGGCGATCGCGGCATACGCACTGGCACTGGGCTTGGGGGTGCGCACGAAGGTCTCCCGGTCGACGGCGACGAGGCCGAGGGCCACGTCATACCCGAAGATCCACTCGAAGTTGTCGAGGAGGGTCCAGTGGAGGTAGCCGAGGACGGGGACGCCGTCCTCCATGGCGTCGAGCAGGTGCGGCAACGAGTCCTCGATGAAGGCGACCCGGGCGGCGTCGTCGGGGCCGGCCAACCCATGCTCGGTGACCAGGACCGGCACGCCCGCAACGGCATACGCATAGCGAGCAGCCTCGGCGAGTGAGGCCGGCTCGCCGCCGCCGGTCATGGCGCCCCTCGCCGGACCCTCGGCGCGCACGAGTCCGGTGCCGTCATAGGCGAGGCGCTCGTAGTTCTGGACGCCGACGAAGTCGTCGCCGCGGGCGAGCTCGAGCCAGCGCTGGTAGACCTCGGCGCGCTTGCGGTCGCGCACGCTCGGATCGTCACCGACGACGACGTCGTCGACGAGGGCGAGGGACAGCCCGACCGGGAGGCTGGGGACGCGATCCTTGATCACCGCCCTGGCCGCACGATGGCCGGCGGTCATCCCCTCCGCGATCGCGTCGAGATCCTCGGGGAGAACGACATTGGCGGCCCGATAGCGCTCCACGCCAGCCGATTCGGCCGCGGCCGCGAGGGTCGCACGCTCGAGTTCGGCGACGATCGGAGGCAGCCCGGCCCAGCGCAGCAGGTGCGGGAGGTTGGGCTCGTTGAAGGTCACGGCATACGCGATGCGGTCGCCGATCCGGTCGATGACGGTGGCGACATAGCGCGCGAAGAGGTCCGGGGCCTGCGGGTCGAGCCAGCCGCCGCGGGCGGCGAACCAGTGCGGCGAGGTGAAGTGGTTGAGGGTCACCACCGGCTTCAGGCCGCGGGCGAGGCACCCATCGACCATGGCCGCGTAGTGCGCGAGCGCAGCCTCATCGACGACGCCCTCCTCGGGCTCCACGCGCGCCCATTCGATCGAGAACCGGTAGGCGTCGAGGTGGAGATCCGCGACGAGGTCGAGGTCGCTCTCCCACAGGACATAGGAGTTGCAGGCCGTCCCGCTCGGTTCCCGGAACACGGTCGGCTGCTGGTGCTCGAGGAACCACGTGTCGCTGGTGACATTGTCGCCCTCGATCTGGTGGCCGGCCGTGGAGACACCAAAGAGGAAGCCGTCGGGGAAGGTGCGCATGCATCCCAGTCAGCCGTATGCCGTGCCGCCGGTCAACGCCTCGCGCCATCGCGAACCCTGATCCGTGGCATGGATTTCCAGGCCAGGATCATCACGCCCTGGATCGGGGTGGACCGATCGTCGGGACCTTCCTCAGGTGCGGCGCCCGCGGCGCCGGAAGTCCCGGCGCTGGACCTGTGCGGCGTGACGGCTCAGCCAGATGGAGGTGCCCGCCAGCGGGAGTTCGACGATCAGGGCCATGACGATGGCGCTGAGCGTCTCGATGCGGCCGGTGGAGGTCAGGACGTCGAACCAGGCGTCGGTGACCAGGAGGGTGGCACTGCACGCCCCTGCCACCGGCAACCAGTCGGAGCGACGAAATGCCGTCCACGCCACCGACAGGAGGGCCCCGGCGAGGAGGATGTCGAAGCCGATCCAGGCGATGTCGTAGTTATTGGTCTGCACACGACTCGGCAGGTCGTAGGCGAGATAGACCATCCACGGGATCATCAGCACCGCGCAGATCCCGAAGACGATGCCCGCTCGGGTGACCGCCCGCTCCTCCGCGGCCGTCATCTGCGCCACGGCCGAGTCCGCGTCCGGCACCAGATCGTCCACGGCTCCGATCGCGCGGTCAACGGGTCCCTCGGTCACCACGTCAGACTAGGCCGCCACCTCGTCCCACGGTCCCCGGAGAAACCGGGCAATCCGACACGCCTGAATGGCCGTCCCCGCATCGGGTTCAGATGTCCCTCCGTCTCCCGTCGATTCGCGAAGGGTCCCTCTGTGTCCCTCAGTGTCCCTCAGTGTCCCGCGAGGGTGTCGTCGATCCAGTCGGCGATGTAGTCCCCGACGTGCGAGAGGTGGTCCAGGCCGATATGTTCGGTCGCGCCTTCCTCGGCGGTGAACAGGCGCAGGGTCCGCTTCGGCGCGTTGACGGCCTGGTCGTAGGACTGGTGGGCGTACTTCACATTGATCTGCCGGTCCCCCTCGCCGTGGGCGATGAGGAAGGGGCAGGTGATCTGTTCGACGACGCCATTGAGGTGGATGTCCTGGGCGAAGTCGACGAACTCCGCCAGCGGCCGGCCCTCGAAGCCCCACACCCACAGGACGTGCTCCCAGTAGTGCGGCACCGGGTTCTCACCCTCGCGTTCGAGACGGCCCTTCTGGACCTCGCCCCAGTTGTGGTTCGCCCCCCACGCCACGGCATACGCCAACCGCTTCTCGAAGGCGGCGGCGCGAGGGACGTAATAGCCGCCGAGGGACCACCCGACCAGGCCGATCCGCGCATGATCGACATCGCTGCGGCCCTCGAGGTAGTCCACGCAGGCCTTGGCCCAATCCTCGGTCGTGATCCGCGACTTCAGACCCTGGTAGCGCAGGGCCTCCCCGGAGCCGGGGCAGTCGACCTGGAGCACGGAGTAGCCCCGGGCGGCCATCTCGGCCGGCCATCCGGAGGTGTACATATGCTCCTTGGTCGAGTCCAGGCCGTTCCACATGATCACCGTCGGCACCGGCTCTCCGGCACGAGAAGCGTTGGTGTAGTAGGCGGGCAGCGTCGTCCCCTCGAAGGGCACCTCGACCCGGCTCGTCGCGTGGTCCTGGAGCTCGAAGACCTTCGCGAACGCGTCCAGCGCCTGTTGATAGAAGGCCCGGCGCTCGGGCATCGACTCGCTCAGCATCCGCTCGGCCTGGCAGACATAGACGCCGGAGCGGAACCACTTCTGGGCCGCCGTGCGGGTGTGGCCCGCGGCCTCCGCCTCGGCGGCCTGGGCGGCAAGCTGATCGGCGACCGCCTTCCATCCCTGGAGGAAGAGTGGGGCACCGGTGTCGACGTCCGCGGCCGTCCGTGCGGGCCGGCACGCCTTGTCGACCTCGAAGATCTGGCCACCCGAGTTGAGCGTCGCGTTGACACCGAGATTCCAGACGTACGTGGGTCCGGTGAAGTACTCGAACACGGGCGCTCCTTGCGTTGTGGATTCTGGCTGCTGGATTCCGGGGCGGTTGAGTCCGGTGTGATTGAGTCCGGGGCGGTTGAGTCCAGGTCGGTTGAGTCCGGGGCCGCCCTTGTCGTATGCCGATCCCACCCTCCCCCGATCGGCCCGCCTCGGGAAGCCGTGACTCGTGATGCGAGGTATCGCCGGGCCGTCCGGCTCGCGGCGGGCGGCTGCGGGTGTCAGTGCTTGGGGTGGCAGTGCTCGGGTGTCAGCGCTCTCGTGTCAGCGCTCTCGTGTCAGCGCGCGGGCGGGGGCCGGAAGGCGGTCACCTCGGGGGTGGGCGAACCGGCGACGACCCGATTGGTCAGCGACCCGAGCCGCTCGACGGTGATCGTCACCTCATCCCCGGGCTCCAGCGGCGGTGGATCGGGTATGCCGCGCCGCCCCCACAACTCCGCCAGGCACCCGCCGCCGCCGGTGGTGCCGGAGGCGAGCACGTCGAGGGGCTTGACGACGGAGTCGCGCGCGGCATACGCCAGCATGGTCTCGAAGGTCCAGCCCATGTGCGCCAACGAATCCCGGCCCACCTCGACGCCATTGACGGTCACCGAGCAGGCGAGGGTGAGGAAGCCGTCGGCATCGCGATGCTCCTCGACCTCGTCGGCGGTGACCAGCCAGGGGCCGAGGCTGCTGGCGAAATCCTTGCCCTTGGCCGGGCCGAGGCCGACGGTCATCTCGGCCGACTGGAGGTCCCGCGCCGACCAGTCGTTGAAGATCGTGTAGCCGACGATCGCGTCGCGGGCCTGCATCTGCGACACCGACCGGCACTCCCGGCCGACCACAGCCGCCACCTCCAGCTCGAAGTCGAGCCGGCGGCACCGGTCCGGCCGCGGGATGTCCTCACCGTGGCCATAGATCGCGTGCGGATTGGTGAAATAGAAGGTGGGGGCGGCATACCACTGTGGCGGAACGCCGTTCGCCCCGTCGACGCTCTTGCGGACGCCGACGACATGCTGCTCGAAGGTGACGAAGTCGCGCACCGAGGCAGGCCGGAATGGCGGCCGAATAGCCACCTCCGCCAGGGGTATGCCGATCCCGCCCTCCCGCGCCCGCCTCCCCGCCGCGAGCAGCGCGCCAAGGCCTTGGGGGACAAGGGTTTCCAGGTCCTGGTCGAGACCGTGGACGGCCGCGCCGTCGCCGGAGACGACGACGGCCAGATCGCGGCCGTCGTGGCGGACGGTGCCGAACTTCATGACAACCTCACCCTCGCGTGCTCGGATCGGCGGGTGCCGCCGACGCGATGGCGTCGGCGATCCCCTTGTGCGACACATGCGCCGACATCCCGCCGTCGACGACGATCTCGGCGCCGGTGGTGTAGCGGGACTCATCGGAGACGAGATGGACGATCAGCGGGGCAATGTCTTCGACCTCCCCGGTGCGCCCCAGCG
Organism: Nostocoides sp.; assembly: GCA_016702415.1. Taxonomy (GTDB): domain Bacteria; phylum Actinomycetota; class Actinomycetes; order Actinomycetales; family Dermatophilaceae; genus Nostocoides_A. The sequence goes on along the minus strand of JADJEA010000001.1, from coordinate 308,307 downwards.
GGATCTCGCGCAGCGCCGCGTCCCGGAACGCCGGCGATGCGCTCTCCATGAGGGGTGTCTCGACCAGGCCCGGCATGACGGCGTTGACCCGGATCCCGCTCGGGCCCAGCTCGAGCGACGCGGTCCGGGTCAGACCCCGCAACGCCCACTTGGACGCGGTGTAGGGCGCGGCGACGTGGCCGGAGATCGCCGCAACGGAGCAAATATTGACGATCGATCCACCGCGGGCCATCAATGGCACCAGCGCCTGGATGCCGAGCAGCGGGCCGGTCACATTGATCTCGAAGGTCCGATGCCAGACGGCGAGGTCGACATGGGGCAGTCGCCCGCGCGCGGCGACCCCGGCATTGTTGACGAGGGCGTCGACGTGGCCGTGGTCGGCGCGCATCTGGTCGGCGAGGCGGGCCCAATCCCGCGGATCGGTGACATCGAGGTGAACCGCGTGCACCGCCCACCCGTCTGCGCAGAGTCCTTCTGCGAGAGCGGAACCGAGCTCGTCGAGGAGGTCCGCGGCATACACGACCGCACCCTCGCGGGCGAGGGCCTCGACCTCGGCCGCGCCCTGCCCGCGGGCGCCTCCGGTGACCACGACGACCTTGCCGGCGACGCGGCCGGGTCGGGGGACCTGCTCGGGAGGGATCGGCATACGGCAGGTCAGACGGGTGGGGCGACAAACACGCCGCGGTCGGGGTCATTGAAGGACTCGCGGGCGATGATCTCGCTCATCGGGTCCGCGGTGCCCCACTGGTCCTGGGTCATCGGGTCGCCGATGTCGTAGACGCTCGGGTGCCAGTGGTCCTCGTCGATCTGCTGCAGCTCCGTGGTGTATTCCATCGTGTTGCCACTGGGGTCGATGAAGTAGGAGAAGGTGTTGTTGCCGGCGAGATGGCGGCCGGGACCCCACACTTTCTTGATTCCCGCGCGCATGACCCGGCCGGTGCCGCGGAGGTACTCGTCGAGCCCACGCAACTCGAAGGACACGTGGTGGACGGAGGTGTGCGGGCCGGTCGCGATGGCGAGGCTGTGATGCCAGTCGTTGACCCGGAGGAAGTGCATCATGTCGCCCATGTGGGCGCTCCAGAGGCTGTCGGAGAGCTTGAAACCGAGGACGTCGACATAGAAGTCGCGAGTCGCGGCGAGATTGGCGGAGTTCATCACGGCATGGGAAATGCGCACCGGAATCGACTCTCCCTCATCGATTTTGCGGTGCACTCGGGTGGCGACGTCGCTGCTGACCTCGACGGTGCGCCCGTCGATATCGAAGAAGCGGATGCCATATCCCCCGCCCATCGTCTGCAGCTCACCGGGGTCGCCGATCAGTTGCACTCCGGCCGCCGCGAGCTTGGCGGCGAGCGCGTCGACGGCCGCCTTCGACTCGGCGCCGAAGGAGATGAGGTCGAGACGCTTCTCGTCGGCCTGCCGCAGTCGGATGACGTACTGCTCGGGCGACCCCTCCGCCGCGAGATACGACAGGGTGCCGTCGGTGCCGACTTCGGTCAGGCCCCACGTCTGCGTGTAGAACCGGCGCTGGGTCTCGTAGTCGGTCACGGCCAGGTCGACGTGCCGCAGATGGGTGATGCCGTGCTCGTTGAGGTGACTGGTCATCTCGGGTGTGGGCTCCTCGCTTGATCGCGGCGCCGCGCAGGCGCTTCGCGGTCGAGACTAGGCATCCCCGCGCGGGCCCGGAACCAACGGCGGGTGATGCCAGCCATCGGTGCCCCGAGTCTGGGGTCGGCCGGTGTCGAGGCCGGCGTCGGGGGTGGCTCAGCCGAGGATCGAACCGCCACCGTCGATGACGAGATTGGCCCCATTGATGAACCCGGCCTCGTCCGAGGCCAGGAAGATCGCGGCCGCGATGATGTCCTCCGGCCGCCCGACGCGCCCGACCGGAATGCGGTCCAGCACGATCCGCTGGACCCGCTCCGGCGGGTCGGCGAGGAAGGCTCGGGTGTTGGGCGTCTCGATCAGCCCGGGACTGATGACGTTGACCCGGATGCCGTATGCCGCGCCCTCCACGACGAGGTTGTTGGACAACGCGATCACCCCCGCCTTGGCGGCGGCGTGGGCCTGCTGCGGCATGAACTCCACGCCGCGTAGGGCGGCAATCGAGCCGACGTTGAGGATCACTCCCGACCCGGACTGCTTCAGATGCGGCCACGCCGCCTTGCAGGTATAGAACACGAGGTCGAGTTCGTTGCGCATCGTGAAGTCCCAGTCGGCCGTCGCCAACTCCTCGATGCTCCCGAACCGCTGGGTCGACGCGTTGTTGTAGAGCACGTCGATCCCCCCGAGCAGGCGCGCGGCCGCCTCGACCCAGGCGGCTGCCGCGGTGGGATCGCCGAGATCGACCCCGCCCATCACCGTGACGTCGAGTCCGGCGGCCCGCAAAGTCGATTCGGTATGCCGCGCCCCCTCCTCGTGCAGGTCGCACCCGACGACCCGGGCCCCGGCCTCGGCGAACATCCGGGCGGCGACCGTGCCCATGCCGCCGCCGACTCCGGTGATGAGCGTTCGCTTGCCGGCGAGGCGGGCCGTCACGCCGGGTCCCCGGTCCCCGGGGTGACCGCACGCGCGAACACCGCGCCTCGGTCGAGGAGTTCGATGAGATTGCCCTCGGGATCGGCGACGAACGCCATCCGGACGCCCGGTTCGGGCGACGGGCGGGGGGACATCCGGTCGCGCGCGCCAGCGCCGATCAGGTCCGCGTGGGCGGCGTCCACGTCCGCGACGTCGAGAGCGAAATGACTGTAGCCCAGGGTCATTGCCGCCTCGACCGGGTTGGCGGCGTGGATCCCGGCGGACGCTCCGGGGCGGTGGAGCAGTTCGATCCGGTAGCCCTGCGGATGGCGCAACAGCACGCCCTGGAAGTCGATCCCGTCGAGCGCGAACTCGAAGACGACCTCGAGCCCGAGGGCCCGGGCATACCACGCAGTCATCCCCGGCAGGTCGGTGACATTGAGTCCGACATGGTCGAAGCCTCCACGGATCATCGCAGCACCCCTGCCCGGCCCGCTCGGAGCGGATTCAGGCTGGGTCTGGTCACTGCCCATCTCGTCACTGGCGCTTCCCGTCTCGTCACTGGCGCTTCACTCCGCGATGACCGGCAGCCCGGCCCCGTCGCCGACCCAGACCGTGCGCACATTGGTGAACTCACGGACCCCGATCGCCCCCAACTCGCGTCCGTGCCCCGACCGTCCGATGCCGCCGAAAGGCATCCGCGCGTCCGAGGCGACGACGGCGTTGACGAACAACGCCCCCGACCGAATTCGTTGTCCCACAGCCAGCCCGCGATCCGACTGCGACCAGACACTCGCGCCCAGTCCGTATGCCGTGGCGTTCGCCGCCGCCACCGCCTCCTCGTCGTCTCGCACCCGGATGACGCAGGCGACGGGCCCGAACGTTTCCATGCGCGCCGCCGTCATGCCGGTGGAGACGTGGTCGAGAAGGGTGGGCGGATAGTGACAGCCGGGGCCTTGGGGAAGCACACCGCCGGTGATGAGGGTCGCGCCCTCCGCGACGGTCGCGACCACCTGCTCATGGACCGCGTAGCGCAGATCGGACCGGGCCATCGGCCCGATGGTCGTGGTCGGGTCTGCCGGGTCGCCGGCGACCAATCGATCGAGGCGCGTGAGCACCCGGTCGACGAAAGCGTCGGCGACCGTCTCCTGGACGATCCACCTCTTGGCCGCGATGCAACTCTGTCCGGAGTTGCCGAAGCGCGAGCGGATGGCCGCGTCGGCCGCGGCATCGAGATCGGCGTCGTCGAGGACCACGAACGGATCGGAGCCGCCGAGTTCGAGGACGACCTTCTTCAGGGCTGCTCCCGCCGCCGCGCCGACGGCGGCACCCGCCCGCTCGCTGCCGGTGAGGGTGGCCGCGGCGATGCGGTCGTCATCGACTAACGCGGTAATAACCTGCGGCACAGCGTCTTCCGCGACGACGAGCGCTTGGAGGAGGTGAGCCGGGGCCCCACATGCGGCGGCGGCGTCGTCGATGACGGCCTCCAGGGCCAGGGCGCAGCCGGTGACATTGGGCGAGTGCTTGAGCAAGCCGGCGTTCCCGGCGACGAGCGCGGCGCAGGCAAAGCGGATGACCTGCCAGAAGGGGAAGTTCCACGGCATCACCGCCACGACGACCCCGAGCGGTCGGTAGGCCACCCACGAGCGCTGCGCGGGAGTGTCGACCACCTCGTCCGCAAGCCATTCGGGGGCGCGGTCGGCGACCAGGGCGCACGAGAGCGCGCATTTGTCGATCTCCCCGAGCGCCTCGGTGATCGGCTTGCCCATCTCGGCGGTGATGAGGGCGGCATACCGCTCACGCCGCTCGGTCAGGAGCGTGCCGAGCGCGCGCAGCAAAGCGACCCGGTTCGCCACCGGGACCTCCGCCCACGCGCGCGCCGCGGACTCCGCGCGCGCACAGGCAGTCTCGACGCCGTCGGCGTCCATGGTCTCGTATGCCGCCAACTCCCCCCCGGTGTGCGGGTTGCGCGTGACGATGGTCGCCATCAGGCGCCGGCGCCTTCCCGAACCCGCCGCCTCGCGGGAACCGTGGGCGGCGGCTCGTGGGCGGCGGCGACGATCCGATTGCTGATCGTCCCCAGGTGCTCGATCGTCATCGAGACGACGTCGCCCACACGCAGGGGCGGCGGGTCCAGCCGCCCAGTCCGCCCCCACGACTCGGCGAGTGACCCGCCGGCGCAGGTGCCCGACGCGATCACCTCGCCGGCCTTGACCCAGGAGTCCCTGGACGCGTGCGAGACCAGGCGCTCGAAGGACCAGCCCATATGGCCGGAACGATCGGCCCCGACCTCGACCCCGTTGACGCTCACCGCCATCGCGAGATCGAGGAAGTCGTCGGCGTCGCGGGCCGCCTCGAGCTCGTCGGGCGTGACCACCCAGGGGCCGATCGTCGTCGCGAAGTCCTTGCCCTTGGACGGGCCGAGTTTGAGCTTCATCTCCTTGCCCTGGATGTCGCGGGCAGACCAGTCGTTCATCACGCAATAGCCACCGATGGCGGTCCGCGCCTCCTGGGGCGTCACATTGCGCACATCCCGGCAGATGATCGCGGCGATTTCCAGCTCGAAGTCGAGCCGCTCTGTGCCCGAGGGGTATTCGACATCATCGAAGGCTCCGCAGACCGCATGGGGGGCCATGAACAAGAAGACCGGCGCGTCGAACCACTCGTTGGGGACGCCAGGATTGCCGTGGCCCTTCTCCATCCCGTCGACATGCGCCTCGAAGGTGAGGAAGTCGCGCATCGCCACGGGATACACGGGGGGCAGGAGGAGGACGTCGGAGGCGGCATACCCCTCCAGGCCGGCGGCGACGTCGGCCGCGGCCTCACGCTCCCCCGGGTCGCTCGCCAGGAGGGCGACCAAGTCGGTGCCCTCGGGGAAGGGATGGACCCGCCACGACCCGTTGGCGCCGATGACGAGACCGACCCTCGCGGCCCCGGGAGGTTGCGACCGGTGTCGGAAACGGGCCAGGCGCATCTCAGTCGATCGTCTCGTAGAAGGCGCGTTCGCGGTTCTCGAGGACGGGGATGGCCTGCCCGAATCCGAACTGCTGGAAGTGATCCGAGGACCCGTGCGCCAGGTAGGCGGCCTCGTCGTCGTAGATCTCGAAGAAGTGGAAGCGATTGGCCACCTCGGGATCGCGGTAGGGGTGGTAGCAGCGGTTGCCCGGCTCCGCCCGCGACAGGGGGATCAGCTTCTCGATGGCGTCGAGCACGGTGGCCTCGTGGCCGGGCTGGACGGTCCAGGTCGCGGTGACGACATAGGCCATGGGGCTGCTCCTTCGTTGGCTGGCCGGCGCTTCCGGCAGGCAGGGCACCACGGGTCGGTGCCGACCATCGAGACGGTAGGAGCCCGCGGCGGTGGAGGGAACTCGGCCCCGCCGATGCCTGCCATACCCAGCCGAGAGTTCCCCGGGGCGACGGGCCCGTCCTAGCGTTCCGGTACCCGGGCACAGCGGTCCGCCGCGGCCGAGCCCGGGTCGCCTCGCGGCGGCATACGAACCGGCGGCAGACGAAAGGGAAGACCCATGTCCGGATCCGCGGTCTCGAAAGTCCTCGTCATCGGCGGCGGCGTGACCGGGACGATGGTCTCGCTCGCGTTGTCCCAGAAGGGCGCCGACGTCGTCTTGGTCGAGCGGAATGCCGACCTCACCGCGATCGGACACGGGATCACCCTCCAGGGGAACGCCCTCAAGGCATTCCAGGATGTCGGCGTCATCGACGAGGTCCTCGAGCATGGGTTCCCGTTCGCGCACCTTCGGATGCGGTCGGCGGACGGCCACGTCATCATGGAGATTCCGACGCCGCCGATGGGCGGACCCGGCCTGCCGGGCACTGCGGGAGCGATGCGCTCGGACCTGGCGACGATCCTGCGCAATGCGGTTGTTGCCGCCGGAGTCGATGTGCGGTTGGCCACGACGGTCGAGAGTCTCGACGACGGCGGGGACGGGGTGACCGCGACCCTGTCGGACGGCAGCACCGTCGAGGCCGACCTCGTCATTGGAGCCGACGGAATCCGTTCGCGCACAAGGGAGATGATCGGCATACAGGCCGAGGTGCGGCCGGTAGGCATGGGGATCTGGCGGGTCGTCGCGCCTCGGCCGGAGGAGATGGACTGCTCCGAGCTCTACTACGGGGGGCCGAAATACAAGGCGGGCTACACCCCGATCTCACCGGACCACTGCTATGCCTTCCTCCTGGAAGAGAACCTCGACCGCTCCTTCATCGGCGAGCACCCCAACGGCCACGTCATGAAGGAGCACGGCCAGGGGTATGGCGGCACCTGGGGCCGCATCCGTGACGCGCTGCCGGACGACGCGATCGTCAACTACCAGTGGATCGAGACGGTTTGCGTCGAGGAGCCGTGGCACCGTGGCCGGGTCGTCGTCATCGGTGATGCCGCCCACGCCTGCCCGCCGCTCATCGCCCAGGGCGCGGCGATGTGCGCCGAGGACGCGGTCGTGCTCGCCGATGAGCTGACCAAGACCGACGACCTGCCAGCCGCGTTGTCCTCGTTCATGGCCCGACGCTTCCCGCGGGTGAAGATGGTCCTGGACAACTCCCTCCTGCTGGCCGAGTGGGAGATGCACCCGGACACCCCCGGCGCCGACCCGGGCCGGATCATGGGCCAGACCCTCCACGCCCTGTGCGAACCGGCGTGACCGGGGGGGACACTCCTGCGGAGGGGTCGGCATACGACGGGATGTTGTATGTGCGCGGCGACGCCGGGTTCGACGAGGCGGTCGTGCACCGGATCTTCAACCGTCGGCTCCCTGAGCGGGTTCCGGCTGCCGTACTCGTGGTGGGGTCGGAGCACGACGTCGTCCGGGGCGTCCGGCTGGCGCGTGAGCGCGGGTGGACGGTCGCCGTCCGCTCGGGAGGGCACAGCTGGGCGCAGTGGTCCGTTCGCGACGACGCCCTCGTGCTCGACCTGGCCGCGCTCGACGATGCGACCTATGACGACGCGACCGGCATCGTCAGCGCCGGCCCCGCGATCAAGGGCGGCTCGACGCTCGGACCATTCCTCGCCGAGAAGGGGCGCTTCTTCCCGGGCGGGCATTGCCCGACGGTCGGGATCGGCGGCTTCCTACTCCAGGGCGGTCAGGGCTACAACGCCCGCGGGTGGGGTTGGGGGGCCGAGTGGATCGAGGCCATCGATGTCGTGACCGCCGCCGGCGACCTCGTGCGCGCCTCCGAATCGGAGAACGCCGACCTGTTCTGGGCCGCCCGGGGGGCGGGACCCGGGTTCTTCGGCGTCGTCACCCGGTTCCACCTGCGCACGATGCCCCATCCCGGGTATGTCGCGACCACCGTCCAGGTCCTGCCTCTCGACTGCTTCGTGGATGTGATGACCTGGCTCCACGAGACCCATCACACGGTTGCCGACACGGTCGAGATCGTCGCGCTGACCAAGACCGACCCGGCGATTGCCCCCGGACCGGTCCTTGTCGTGACCGGACTGGCCCTCGTCGACACGCCCGACCAGGCCGATGCGGCCCTCGCCCCCTTCCGGGGCAACCCGTGTCTGGATCGGGCTCTCGTCCTCCACGACGCCGTCCCGGCGAGCATCGAGGACCACCGGGTCGACCAGCTGTTGGCCAATCCCGAGGGACACCGATGGGCAGTCGACAACGCCTGGATCACCGGTCCGGCCGGGTCGGTCGTCGCCGCGATGACCCGCGCCTACACGACCTTGCCGAACGACAAGGCCTTCACCATCTGGTTCTCGATGGCTCCGGTGCGCGACCTACCCGACATGGCCTTCTCGATGCAAAGCGAGATCTATCTCGCGGCATACAACCTCTGGGAGGACCCTGCCGATGACGCGGCCAACATCGGTTGGCTCGACTCGGTCATGGCCGACCTGGAGCCGGTCACGGTCGGGCAGTACCTCGGCGACAGCGACCTCTCCCGCCGCCAGGTGAAGTTCATGTCCGACGCCAACTGGGCTCGGCTCCAACGCATCCGCGCCGAGCGCGATCCCGACGGCCTCTTCGTGGGCTATCTCGCCGGCCCCGAGGGTGCGCTGAACCGGAACCACTGGGACGACCTGCGCACATCAGGGGGTGTTGCTCCGCGGTAGCAAGGAGCGAATCCGGCAATTGAACAACTCCACGCGCCGACGTCGAGGGCCGAGCTCGACGATCCACTGATCTGGGGCAGGCAACGGGCTACGTGCGTCAAGGTCAGGCTCACCGATTGAGGTAATCGGGGCGAGGACAAGATCCACCACAAACGGCGCGTCGGGCTCACGCAGTGTGGTGGTGAGCCAGTCTCTCTCAGCCGCTGACCCGACGGCGAACTCCAAGACCCCGTCCCGCGTCACGATCGGGCGGCCCGAGATCAAGTCCGCGCATGCTTGATTGAGGCCCGGGGACCTGAGATTGTTGACCCGTAGGCGCCAATGATCGATCGGAGGCAGACCAGACGGTGACCTCAAGCCCTGGCCCATGGCGAATCAGCGATTGCCCGAGCCGGCGTGAAGCGAATTGCTCAGACCCAGGTCATCGACAAGATCACGTGTTAGTACCAGCGCGTCATCGGTCCGCCCGTGGGCCAACCAGAGACGAGCCAGTTCGAGGGACGTCCAGACTGCACGCCGTCGGGCGAGGGGTCCAGAGCCAGCCTCGAAGCGCTCGATGGCGCCGCGAAGCGCCTCGCTCGCGCCGTCGACATCCCCGTCCTGGATCAAGGCAACCCCCAGGGTCCTGAGCACCTCCGCTTCGAGGCCCTCGCCCAAGGAGTCGCCACCGTTCCAGCGGTCACCAAGAACGTCCTGCCTGGCGAGCCAGACCTCCTTGTCGGCCGGGCCGAGGTGCTCGGGCGTTAGGCCTCCGACGACCCCTGCCGGGCGATCGGACCCCTCATGGCCGCTGGCGACATCGGCCAGCATCGCGGTTGTGGCGTCGGGGTGCTCACGCTCGAAGGCGGCCACCGCGCGCTCGCGCTCCACGTCGGACGGAGGCTCAGCCCGCGTTGTGACGCTGGTCAACAAGCCGAGAGCTTTCCCCGCTTGGGTAACGAGTGTGGGTTGCCCCGCTTCGGCCTGCCTGATCCGGTCCGAGATCGACCCCTCGCTGAAGGAGCTCGCCGTGATCTGGGGCAGGGCGTCGGGGGTATCCATCGCGAATTTCGCCAGGATCGCCGCATGATGCTGGGCGGACATCGGCTCGATCACTGTCACCACCCGCCCATGCCGTGAGAGGAGTACGCGACGTCCCTCCGAAAGCGCAGCGTAGATCTGCCGACGCTGGGCCTTGAGCTGCGAGATCGGGATCGGACCGAAGTCGGGTGTAGGCACGATTGGCTCCTTGACGCTGCGGTGCCCCAACTGGGGCGTCGACCCATTACGCTGGGCAGAATCGTATCCCAACTATCTGGGTAGAAAGGGCGGAGAATCGATGTCCGTCTACGCCGATGGAGTGGCTGCGTATCGTGACTCGACCAAGTGGTGGTCGCATTCGTCCCCATCACGACGGTCGCGACCGGCCTGGTCGCAACTGGCGCACCCAGCTTCGGCCGGATTCGCGCGCAGTCGGAAACCACCCTGACCCACCTGGTGTTCGCGGCCATCCTGACGACATTGGCGCTCAGTGCCGTGATGCTGAGCGGGACCCGAGTCCTGGATGCAGAGCCCGAAAGCCTGAGCTCATTGCAGAAGCCAAAGAACCGAGCGACCCTGGCCAAGGCGATCAGTGACGGCGTCATCGCTCCCCACTTCTTCGATGCCGAGGCCTTCCAGAAGGCGATGGCGCAGGCCCAAGTAGATCTCAGCAAGGCACCTCCCCCGGCTGGCCTGGCCGACCAGTTGAGCAGTCTCGGGGCGGCAGTCGAATCCCTGCGGGAGTGGTCCGTCTTCACTCGAACCCGGAAGCTCTACCGGCGCTTTCTCGGCGTCTTCGGTGTCGGGGTTCTCCTCGTCATTGCCTCGATGGCCTACGCCCTTGCTCAGATGGACACCAGTCCTCCACTCACCGAGCCGACGCCGGTATCGGTGACCGTCAACGAGTCCGCGACGAAGACCTTCACCTCCAAGACGGGCTGCATCCAGGCAGGGCAGAGCAATTTCGTCGCCGTCCGAGGCACGTGGGTCCATCCGGTGTTGGCTGTGACCGGGGCGGGCTGTCGATTCGGGGCCGAGTGGCAGCCGACCCCCGGCGAGGCCCGGGTGCTGCCGGTCCCGAAGTCCTGATCATCGCGCGCTGCGCGCGCCCCGACTGCATGGAGGTGAGCGACCGGGTTGATTGCTGGGCTCCTCAAAGTCCCAGGTGGTCGGCGGCGTCGGCCAAGCATCGAGGCGGGGGATCAGGGATCCTGAAGCGAAAGGCTCCGGCCGATCTCGTCCAACTGGGCGAACAGCCAGCGGGCGGCGGGGTCGTGGAGGCGAGCCGCGGCATACCAGTAACCCTCGACGAGCAACACCCGGCCGAAGGGGGGTTCCATCGCAACTAGTGGACCGCCGGGCCGGATATGTTGCTGGACAAGGCGTTCCGGGGCGATAGCAATGAGGTCGCTACCCTCGACGACAAAGGGGATGGGCAGCCACCCGTGCACCATCACCTGGACCCGGCGGGCCACCGACAACTCGCCCAGCACTCGCCCCACGGGTGTCAGGGTGCCCGGGCCGAGGTTGGCTTCGGCGTGGGGCATCTCCTCGAGATCGGCCAGGGTGAGGGGACCACGACGGGCCCGGGGATTGTCCGAGGAGAGCAGGCACACCATACGGTCGCGCCACAGCGGGGCGCACCGGCCGACGAAGCCGTAGCCGAGTGGGGCGACCATCGCGTCATAGTCGATGATGACCCGCTCGGAGGCGCTCATCGCCGGCATGAGATGGTCGACGGTCAGGCGCACCCCCGGGGCGAGCGCGGACACCCGAGTCAGAAGTGGCTCCAGGAGAACCGAAATCGCATAGTCGCTCATCGTCAACCGGAACACCCGGTCACTCGTCGCCGGATCGAATCCGGCCGCCACCCCGAGAGCCTCGTTCATCAGCCGCATGGCGTCCTGGACCTCAGGCAGAAGTTCCCGGGCGAGAGGGGTGATCTCGTAGTCGCGACCAGTGCGGACCAGGAGTTCGTCATCGAAGCGGCGCCGTAACTTGGCCAGCGCCCCGCTCATCGCCGGCTGGCTCATGCCCAAGCGCTCACCCGCCCGGGTGACATTGGCCTCCTCCAGAATCGCCTGAAGGGCCCGTAGCAAGTTCAGGTCGGTGCCGCCGAGCGCCATCGCCGCCTCCCTTTGCGCGCCACTGGGTGAGCGTCCGGCTCAGCTTACGATGGTGCCGCCAGGATGAGGAGGTCCGATGCGCGATCGCGTCCGCGAGGTCGACGCCAACCTGTTGCCCTTCCTCCACGCCCTCCTCGAGGAACGCAATCTCACGCACGCCGGGGTCCGGATGGCGATGAGCCAGCCCGCGATGAGCGGCGCGCTCGGCCGGTTGCGCACCCACTTCGACGACGAGTTGTTGATCCGGGTGGGACGCGACTTCCAGTTGACCCCGCTGGCCGAGGAGCTGCGGCCCGTGGTCGCGGCGGCAGTGGAGGCCGCGTCGGCGCTCCTCGGTTCGGGCCGCGCCTTCGACCCCGCAACGAGCACCAAGCTGTTCACCCTCTCGATGTCGGAGTACGCGATGACCGTCATGGCCGAGCCGGTCGTACGCGCCATCGAAGTCGCCGCCCCGAATTGCACGGTCTCCGTTGATGCGCTCCCCCGGTCCGCGGAGGCGGTCGAGCCCGCCCTCATGCGCCGCGACCTCCTCATCGGGCCATTGGGGTTCGAGCTTCCGGGCCTGCGCCAGCCGGTCTTCACCGACCACCTCGTCTGTCTGGTGGCCAAGGGGAATCCGCATGTCGTGGACGGTCGGATCGACCTGGCCACCCTGCGCCGAATGGGTCACGTCGTGGCCGAATTTCCCGCTGCCGGAACGCATCGCCGGCCGTTGGAGGTCGCCGTCGAGCAGGTCGGCTTGGCCGACCGGACGGTCGCCGTCTCGGTTACTAGCCTCCTGACCCTACCCTTTGCCATCAAGGGCACCGACCTGGTCGCATTCGTTCCTTCCCGGCTCGCTCGCCGGTGCCTGACCCCACTGGACCTCGCCATTGTCGAGACGGATGTCCCGCCGGTCCGGATCACCGAAGCCGCCCACTGGCATCCGCGCCGCGACGCCGATGCGGCGATCGTGTGGCTGCGAAAACTGCTCTACGACATCGCCATCGAGTTGGAGGACGCGGGCGACTGAGCGGACATCGGGGCCCCGGCGATCCGGGCCGCAGTGGTCCACAGCGCCGCTGATCCGAGGCATTCCGGGTTGCTATTTCCGCCGACGCACCGCCCCTGATTGCCTTGATGCCGTATGCCGACCGCCCCCCAAGGAGACCCCGTGCGCGTCCGCGTCGAGCACCTCGAGCACGCCCTCGGCATCGGAGTGCGCACCCCCCGCCTGTCGTGGCGGCTCCCACCGGGCAGCGGGCGCCAGCTCGCCTACGCGATCCGCATCGACGACATCGACCACGGTTGGCGGGAGTCGCCCGACACCGTCCTGGTGCCCTGGCCGGGGGCGCCGCTCGGGTCGCGGGAGCGGCATACGGTCGCGGTGCGGGTGCGCACCGACGTCGGTGAGTCGCCCTGGTCGGAGGTGACGGAGGTGGAGGCCGGCCTCCTCGAGGACGGTGACTGGCGGGCGCAGTGGATCCGGCCGGTGGAGTCGACCGACGCGCCACCGGGATTCCGGCCGGCCTATCTCCTGCGCAGGAGTTTCCGCGTCACCAGGCCGGTGCGGCGGGCGCGTCTCTATGTCACGGCCCACGGCATCGTCGAGACCTTCCTCGGCGAGCGGCGCGTCGGGGACCACGAGTTGACGCCCGGCTACACCGACTACGACCGACGGGTCCAGGTGAGCACGTTCGCTGTCACCGACCTGATCAGCCAGGGAGACAACGAGATTCGCGCTCTCCTGGCCGACGGTTGGTTCCGCGGCTCGGTGGGAGTGACCCGGGCGGTCGATCAGTGGGGGCCACGGACGGCCTACCTCGCCCAGCTCGAGATGACCCACCCCGATGGGACGGTCACGGTGGTGGCGACCGGCCCCGAGTGGGAGGGCGGGCCATCCCAGGTCCTCGCGGCGGATCTCATCGAAGGGCAGCACGAGGATCACCGGCGACAACCCGGGCCCTGGTCCCCCGTCGAGGTCGCCTCCGGCATCGGGTATGCCGCCCTGGTCGCCTCCCCCGCCCCACCCGTGCGCCGCATCGCGCAGGTGCGTCCGGTCGCGATCTCCTCCCCCGCACCGGGCCGGCAGGTGATCGACCTGGGGCAGAACATCAACGGCTGGGTTCGCCTGACGCGATTGGGGCCCGCGGGTTCCACCCTGACCCTCACCCATGGCGAAGCCCTGGCCGAAGGGGACGTCACCACCGAGCATCTGCGTCCGGACATGCCCTTCTTGGCCGAGCCGCTGCGCGCCGGTCAGGTCGATATCGTCGTCTCCGCGGGGGCTGCCGACGAGGTCTTCGAGCCCCGGCTGACGACGCACGGCTTCCGCTATGTCCGCATCGAGGGTCACCCCGAGACCCTCACACCGGACGATGTAACCGGAATCGTCGTCCACACCGACCTTCGCGAGACGGGGTCGTTCGCCTGCAGCGACGCGGACCTCACTCGCCTCCATCAGGCCGCGGTTCGGTCCTTCCTCGGTAACGCCTGCGATGTCCCGACGGATTGCCCGACCCGGGAGCGCGCCGCGTGGACCGGCGACTGGGCGGTCTTTGCGCCGGTCGCGAGCTTCACTCACGACATCGCCGGGTTCTCCACGAAATGGCTGCGCGACCTGGCACGTGCGCAGTGGGACAACGGAATCCTCGACAACATGGCCCCGATGCCCAAAGCGGAGAAGGCCGGGTTCCTCGCTCGCCTCAATGGGTCGGCCGGGTGGGGTGATGCGATCGCCCTGGTGCCGTGGGAGCTGTGGGGCGAGTACGGCGACCGGGGCATCCTGGAGGAGATGTGGCCGCACCTCGTGCGGTGGATCGCGTATGCCGCCTCCTCCGCCCGGGAGCATCGCCACCCGGACCGCGTGGCCCGGGGAGGGGAGCCGGCGGCATACGAGATCTATCTGTGGGACAGCGGGTTCCACTGGGGAGAGTGGCTCGAGCCCGGGGGTGAGCCGCAGGACTTCCCGGCCTTCGTCGCGGCCGACAAGAGCGATGTCGCGACCGCCTATCTCGCCCACACCGCCGGCCTGGCCGCCCAGATCGCGGCCCTCCTGGATCGGCCGGCCGACGCCAAGCGGTATGCCGCACTCGCCGCCGGCGCGCGGACCGCCTGGCGAACCGAGTTCGTCCGGACGGACGGCCGGGTGACGCCGGACACCCAGGCGACCTGCGTCCGGGCGTTGTCCTTCGATCTCGTCGAGCCGCAGCACCGCCAGATCGTGGCCGACCAGCTCGCCGACCTGGTGCGCGCCAATGGTGAGCACCTTGCGACCGGCTTCCTCGCCACGGCGCATCTGCTGCCGGTCCTGGCCGAGCACGGTCATCTCGACCTCGCGTATGCCGTTCTCCGGCAACGGCAACTGCCGTCCTGGCTCGGAATGCTCGACCGTGGCGCCACAACGATGTGGGAGCGATGGGACGGCATCGACGACGCCGGCCAGCCCCACGGGTCACTCAACCACTACTCCAAGGGCGCGGTGATCGGGTTCCTCCACGGCTGGGTCGCCGGGCTGCGGCGCGTCGAGCCGACCTGGCGGCGCTTCCTCGTCGCACCGCGCCCTGGAGGGGGCCTCACGTGGGCGCGGGCCCATCACGACAGTCCCCACGGTCGGATCGCCGTCGCGTGGTCGTTGTCCGGCTCCACATTCCATCTCGACCTCGAGGTGCCGCCCGGATGCACCGCGGAGGTGCTCCTGCCCGACGGGCGGCGGCGCACGGCGGGGCCGGGTCGGCATACGTTCGGGTGAGCGTCGGCGTGGTGTCCGGAGGGATCCTGACGAGCCGCGATCCCAGGGGGTCCGGCGTCGGCCAGGCGAGATCGGTCGCGGTCAGGGGACGGCGTCGAACATCGACGCCCGGGCCCCGGTGATCCACCCGACGATGTGGTCGGGGTCGGTGCCCTCCATCGGGACGTCGGCGACCTTGCGGCCGCGGTTGAGCACGACGACTCGATCGGCGACCTCGTAGCACAGCGGCAGGTTGTGGGTGACCAGGACGATCGCGATTCCCTGCTCCGCCATCCGGCGAATCAGGCCCTCGACGAGCCGGGTCTGCTCGTAGCCGAGCGCGGCGGTGGGTTCGTCAAGCAGGAGAACACCATTGGATTCTCCCGAGACTCGGATCGCACTGCGGGCCACGGCGACGACCTGCCGCTGCCCGCCGGAGAGCATCTCGGTCAACCGGGTCATGGGCGCGGTCCGCACGCCGAGCCGGTCGAGCTCGATCTCGGAGCGCTTGCGCATGGCCTTGTGGTCGACGAAGCCCATCCATCCCAGTGGCCCCTTGCGCAGGATCTCGCGGCCGATGTTGAGATTGGTCGAGATGTCCTGGGCGTCGACGAGAGCGAGGTCCTGATAGACCATCTGAATCCCGGCGGCCGAGGCGTCGCTCGGCGAGTGGAAACTGACCTCGCGCCCGTGGACCTTGATCGTCCCCTCGCTCGGCCGGTGCGCTCCGGACATGACCTTGAGCAGGGTCGACTTACCGGCACCATTGTCGCCGAGAAGGCCGACGACCTCGCCGGGCTCGACCGTGAAGTCGATCCCCGCAAGAGCGCGCACGTACCCATAGTGAAGGTCGATGCCGGCCAGATCCAGTGCGGGCGTAGCACCCGACTTGGCTGCGGGAGTCGTTGCGGGAGTGGACATCTCACACCTTCTTCGCGTGCACGGAGAGGTTGGCGCTGGACATCAGCCGATCGGAGACGCTGCGCTGGATGAAGCGCTCCAACGCCAGCGACGCGAGCAGGAGCACACCGGTGGTGACCGTCGCCCAGTAGGGCTGGACACCCCGGATCGTCAGTCCATTGGCGATGGTCGCGAGGATGAGCGCGCCGACCAGGACGCGCGGAAGGGAGCCCCGGCCACCGGTGAGGGCGACACCGGCGAGAGCGACCGCGGTCAGCGCATTGAAGATGATGCTCGGGCTGGCTTCCGGGGTGGCCTCGGTGGTCAACGCGGTGGAGACGATGCCCCCGAGGGCCGCGCAGAGTCCGCTGACGACGAACCCGAGCACCTTGTACCTATCGCTGTGTATGCCGCTGCGCCGCACCGCCTCCGCGTTGCCGCCCACGGCCATCAGGCGAATCCCGTCGCGCGTGCGCGTGAGAAACACGGTCCCGATGACGAAGAGGACGGCGACGATATAGACGGGCGCCGGCACGGTCAGATAGCGCCGGGTGCCCATGAAGGTGAGAGCGTCCAATCCCGGGAAGGTGTAGCCCCCGGCGATCACCGCCGCCAGGCCGGAGAGTGCCGACAGCGTGCCGATCGTGACGATGATGGGATTGAATCCGCGCAGGGCGATCAGACCGTTGACCAAGCCGACGACGGCACCACAGATCATCCCCACCAGGAGCGCTGGCCAGACACTCCACCCGTGGGTCATCAACCAGCCGAGAACGCAGGCGCTGAATGCGGCGGTCCCCGGCAGCGAGAGATCCAGGACCCCGGTCATGACGCCGATACCGACGCCGGCCGCGAAGATCGCGGTGATCGCCGCGGCATTGGCGACGAGCATCGCATTGGTCCACGTCGCGAAATAGGGCGAGCACCAGAAGGAGAAGAACAGCAGGAGCAAGCCCCAGAGGATGAAGATCCCGCGGTCCCGGATGAAGACGAGGAGGGCGACGTCACGCGGCATGTCGGTGCCGGTGGGCACCACGGTTTCGGTCGCCGCCGGGGCCGCATCCGACGGCGATGCCGGGGCGGAGGTGGCCACGGTCAGCTGCCTGCCTTGACGACCTGCTGCGGCACGGTCAGCTGCTTGCCCATGGCAGTGGGGTCGGCCATCATCGCGGTCAGGGTGTCGAACGACTGCGCCATGTCCTGCTGGAACTGCAGGGCGACAATGGCATAGATCGCGCCGGACTTGACCTTGGCCAGAGCCTCGTCGTTGCCGCCACCCTCGGTGACGCAGGTGAGTTCCTTGCCCGCGGCGGCGAATGCCCCCAGGGCACCGAGCGTCCCCTCGTCGTTCTGCCCCATGACGGCCTTGATGTCCGGGTGCCCCTGGAGGGCGTTGCCGATCGCCGTCTGCGTGGCTGCCCGGTCGGTGACGGTGACGGTCGCGGTGATCTCGGCCCCCGGAGCGGTCGCCATGAGCGCCTCCCTGGCCGAGCCCTCGAGGTCGGCCTTGCCGGCGCTGCCGGCGGAGGACTCGCCCCACAGGACCTGCGCCTTGCCGCCGAGCTTTTCGTTGATGCAGTTGCCGAGCTCCTCGCCGATCGCCTTGCCCTGCGCCTTGTAGTCGATCGTGTCGAAGGTGATCCCCGGCTGGAGCCCCGACAGTCCGTAGTCCTCGGGAACGCCGTTGAGCACCATCGGGACCTTCTTGCTCATCGCGGTCTGGACGACCTGCTTCAGGGCACCCGGTTGCACCGCGATCACCCACACCCCGCCGGCCTTGCCGGACTCGATGACCTGCTGAAGCTCGGTGGCCTGCTTCTGGGGGTCGAGGTTCGGGTCCTGCACGTCGACGACATAACCCTTGCTCGCGCCATACCCCTTGACGCCCTCGGAGAGTCCCTTCATGGCGGGGATCTTCAGCGCAAGCGGGGAAAAGACGATGTTCTTGTTCCCGCTGCCACCCGCGGCCGAGCTCGTGGCCGAGGAGCCGGAGGCGGACGAGGGGGCCGACGCGCTGTCAGCCGACTTGGTCGTGCCTCCGCAGGCCGACAGGAGGCTGAGGGCGCCGAAGCCAGCCACGGCGGCGGTGAAGCGGACAGTGCGGCCGCGCGAGGGGAAGTGGTTCACGGCAACTCCTCATCGAGAGTGTCGGGTCGGGGACCGGATGGTCGGGCGACCGGGTCGGGGGACCGGGTGGGTCACGCAGAAGGAGAGCACGCCCACGGAGGGAGGTGGAAGAGCCGTTTGACGATGGGTGCCATAAGACGCACCCATAGCTGTCGGTATGCCGCACCCTCCCCCCGCGGTGCTTGACTCACGGCATACGGCCACCGCCGGTGGCGATATCGCCACCGCGAGAACGACACTCATCGTCCGAAGGAGATCGCCATGAGCTGGGCAGAGCGGGAGACCTATGTCGAGGAGGTCGTCGACGGCGTCTTTGCGTTCATCCAGCCCGACGGCAGCTGGATGGTCAACAACTGCGGCTTCGTCGTGGGCACCTCCGGCCGCAGTGTCCTGGTCGACACCTCCTCGACCGCCCGCCGCACGGCGCAGTTCATGGACGAGGTCCGCCGTCACTCCACCCGGCCGCCCATGGCCTTGGTCAACACCCATCACCATCCCGATCACACCTATGGCAACTACCAAGCACCCGACGGGACGCCGGTCGTCGGCCACGTCCTGTGTCGGGACGAGGTCCTGGCGGCGGGGCTCGAGGCGACCAAGGTCATCACCACCCCGGACTATGGCGACCTCGAACTGCGTCCCCCGGACTTCACCTTCACCGACCGGATGACCCTGCACCTGGATGAGTCCCCGGTGGAGTTGCGCTACGTCGGGCCCGCCCACACCTCGAACGACGTCGTCGTCTGGCTCCCCGAGCAGCGGACGCTCTTCGCCGGCGACCTGTGCTTCGCCGGCGGCCAGCCGTTCCTCCTGGAGGGCTCGCTCTCGGGCTTCCCCAAGGCCCTGGAGATAATCCGGTCATATGACCCGCAGGCCCTCGTCCCCGGTCATGGCCCGGTGGTGCGGGGCGACGATGTGGGGCGGCTGCTGGACGACCTGACGGCGTATGTCGAGTTCGTCGCCCGAATCGCCGCCGAGGGTCGAGCGGAGGGCCTGACTCCGCTGGAAACCGCGATGCGGCACAAGGACAATCCGTATGCCGGGTGGCAGGAGACCGAGCGCCTCGTCGGGAATCTCCACCGCGCCTATTCCGAACTGTCCGGCGCTCCCATCCTCACCCGCCTCCGCGTCCCCGATGTCTGGCCGGAGATGGTCGCCTTCCACGGCGGCCCGATTGGCTGCAAGGCCTGACCGGGCGAGGGTCGCGTGGCGACAGGCACTCAGCCAAGGCACAATGTGCGGTAGTCTAAATGTCCTGACATTAGACCAAGGAGACCGCAATGACCGACCCGTCCACCAAGCCCGACTCGCACGGCCCCGACCGGAGCGCAGCCGATCCGGGATCGCCATTGCTGACGATGACCCGGACCACCCCGACCGCTCTGTGGAACGACAGCGCCGACCCGCGCGAACTCGGGACGGCGATCGGCTGGGGGGCGATCGGCGCCACGTGCAATCCGGTGATCGCGCTCGCGGCCATCCGGGCGGATCTGCCCCGGTGGAGCGGCCGAGTGCGCGAATTGGCGGCCGACCTGCCGACGGCGGGTGAGTCGGAGATCGGCTGGCGCATCGTGGAGGAGGTCTCGACCGAGGCCGCGACATTGCTCCTCCCGGCCTTCGAGCGCTTTCACGGCCGCAACGGCCGGCTGTCGATGCAGACCGATCCGCGGCTGTGGCGCGACCCGGCCGCGCTCGCGGACCAGGCGACGCACTTTGCCAGCCTCGCACCCAATGTCATCGTCAAGATTCCCGCCATCGAGACGGGCCTGGTCGCGATCGAGGAGGCGACCTATCGCGGCGTCAATGTCAATGTGACGGTGTCGTTCTCGGTGCCCCAGGCAATCGCCTCCGGCGAGGCGATCGAGCGCGGCCTGCGTCGCCGGGAAAGCGAGGGGTTGGACATCTCGACCATGGGCCCGGTGGTCACGCTCATGGTCGGGCGTCTCGACGACTGGATCAAGGATGTCGTCAAGCGCGATGCAGTCGACATCGACCCGGCTCACCTCGAGTGGGCGGGCGTCGCCGCGTTCAAGCGCGCGTATGCCGAGTTCCAGTCCCGTGGTCTGCGCGCCCGGATGCTCGCCGCCGCCTATCGCAACGATCTCCAGTGGACCGAGCTCATCGGTGGCGACGTCGTGCTCTCCCCGCCGTTCAGCTGGCAGCAGCGGTTCCAGGAGTCGGGCCATGTCCCCGAGTCACGCCTCGACCGCCCGGTCGACCCGAAGATCCTCGCCGCGCTCGAGCAGATCGAGGACTTCCGCCGGGCCTATGCCCCTGACGGGATGACGCCCGCCGAGTTCATTGCCTTCGGCGCCACGCGCAAGACCTTGCGCCAGTTCCTCGCGGCCGACGAAGAGCTCGACCAGTTCGTCCGCGACATCCTCCTCCCGGCTCCCTGACCGGGGGCGAGGATCGGTCCACGCGCCGGATGGCGCGTGGACCGACCGGCCTCACACGTTCTGCGGGAACCCCAGGTTGAGGCCGCCATGACTCGGGTCGAGCCAGCGCGAGGTGACCACCTTGCCGCGGGTGAAGAAGTGCACTCCCTCCAGGCCGTGGGCGTGGCTGTCGCCGAAGAGCGAGGCCTTCCAACCGCCGAAGGAGAAGTAGGCCATGGGCACCGGGATCGGGACGTTGATCCCGACCATCCCGACCTCGACCTCGTTCTGGAAGCGCCGGGCCGCCCCGCCGTCGTTGGTGAAAATGGCCGTGCCATTGCCATACGGGTTGGCGTTGATGAGCGTGAGGCCCTCGTCATAAGAGGCGACCCGGACCACCGACAGGACCGGCCCGAAGATCTCGTCGTCATAGGCCCGGGTCCCCGGCTTGACATTGTCGATCAGCGACGGGGAGAGGAAGAAGCCGTCGCCGTCGGCGTCCACATCGCCGCCGCGGCCGTCGACGAGGACGGTCGCCTCGCTGCCCTCCTCGATGTCGAGATAGGACGCGACCTTGTCGCGATGCTCCCGGGTGACCAGCGGGCCCATGTCGGCCCCCTCGCGTTCCGTCGCCGGTGACGAGCTTGCCCATGCGGTCCTTGATCTTCTCGATCAGGTCGTCGGCAATCGGCTCGACCGCCAGGAGGGCGGAAATCGCCATACAGCGCTCTCCTGCGGACCCGAATCCGGCATTGACGGCGGCGTCGGCGGCCAGGTCGAGGTCGGCATCGGGCAGCACGAGCATGTGGTTCTTCGCGCCGCCGAGGGCCTGGACCCGCTTGCCGTGCGCGGTGCCGGTCTCATAGACGTATTTCGCGATCGGCGTCGATCCGACGAAGGACACCGCCTTGATGTCGGGGTGGGTCAAGAGGGCGTCGACCGCCTCCTTGTCGCCATGGACGACGTTGAGCACGCCGTCGGGCAACCCGGCCTCCTTCCACAGTGCCGCAACGGCATTGACCGCGCTGGGGTCCTTCTCGGACGGCTTGATGACGACCGCATTGCCACAGGCGATGGCGATCGGGACGAACCACAGCGGCACCATCGCCGGGAAGTTGAACGGGCTGATGACCGCGACGACGCCGAGGGACTGCCGGATCGAATAGACGTCGACCTTGGTCGAGACATTCTCCGAGAACCCACCCTTGAGCAGATGCGGTATGCCGCACGCGAACTCCGCGACCTCCAGACCCCGGGTCACCTCGCCGAGGGCGTCGGAGAGGACCTTGCCGTGCTCGGCCGTGATGATCGCGGCGATCTCCTCCTTGCGCGCGTTGAGCAGTTCGCGGAAGGCGAAGAGGACCTGGGTGCGCTTGGCCAGGGACGCGCTCTGCCACTGGCTCGACCACGCCCGCTTGGCACCGCGGACGACCTCATCGACGAGGCCGGCCGACGCGAGGTCGAGAACGCCGGTCTGCACGCCGGTCGCCGGGTTGTAGACCGGGCTCGTGCGCTCGGCGGTGCCGGTCCACGGCACGCCGTCGATGAGGTGGGTGATGCGAATCGGGGCCATGGCGAGGACACTTCCGTCGGCGAGAGTTTGTTAGGACAAACTAGCACACGGCCTTCGGCGCCACCCAGGTCTCCCGCACCCACGCATGCGCGGGGTCGTCGCAGATGAGCCAGGCCCGTTCGGGTCCGGGGCCGGCCATGACGTTGAGGTAGTAGAGGTCGGCATCGGGAGCGGCCACCGCCGGGCCGTGCCAGCCGTGCGGGACGAGCACGACGTCTCCGGTGCGCACCTCCGCGAGGATGTCGGCGGGACGCTCGGCCGTGCCATAAACCCGTTGGTAGCCAACGGGATCGGTGCCTCGCGGGTCGGTGGATCGGGTCTCGAAGTAGTAGATCTCCTCCAACTGCGTCTCCAGCCCCGGCCGTTCGGTGTCGTGCTTGTGCGGCGGCCAGGAACTCCAGTTGCCCGCCGGCGTCAGCACCTCGCAAACGAGGACCGAGTCCGCGTCGAGGACGCCGGGCAGGCCGAAGCCCCGGACCTCGCGCGCGGCGATCCCCGCCCCGCGCAATTCGACGGGCACCTCCTCGACACCGATGTGCCGGAAGGGCTTCGGTCTCGTATGCCGCGTGGCCGGCCCCCCACGACCTCCTCATCCCCGAGGTCCTCCTCGACGGCCGCGCCCGGTTCGAGCCACGCGACCCTCAGGGTCGTATGCCGCCATCCCCGCACCGGCGAGGCGGCCGTTGGGGTGATGGCCACGGCATACGCCCCCTCAGGGGTGGAGTGCAGCGGCCGGACGAATGCGTGGTTGTCCAGCCCCAGGCCGGTGGGTCGAGCCTCGGTCACGGGGGATCTCCTTGGGTGGAACTGGCGGTATGTGTGGGCAGGGAAAGGGATCAGGCGTCTCGTCGGCCATGGACCGCGCGGATGAGCGCGCGCACCGCGGCCTCGTCCGGCATCGCGGTCGCGCAATCGAGATGCTGGGCGACCAGCGCACCCGCGGCACCGGCGAAGCTCACCGTCTCGGCGAGCGACCATCCGGACAGCAGCCCGTGGCAGATGGCCCCGCCGAAGGCATCGCCGGCCCCGAGACCGTTGACGACGGCGACGGGCGTCGGCGGCACCTCGACGCGGTCGTCCCGGGTCATCGCGAGCACCCCCCGCGGGCCTTGCTTGACGATCGCCAGCTCGATCCCCCGCTCCAGCAGCGCGGCCCCGGCCCGTTCGGGGTCGGACTCCCCGACCGCCACCCGGCACTCCTCACGATTGCCGATCGCGACCGTGCTCGCCGCCAGAGCGACCTCCGCCGCCCGGGTCGCCTCGGCCTCGGTCCGCCAGAACATCGGTCGATAGTCCAGATCGATGACCGTATGCCGATCCGCCGCCCCCCACGCCGCCCCCCGCGCCCGCCGCAACCCCCAGGCCGTCTCGTGCGCCGTGCGGCTCGGCTCCGCCGACAGCCCGGTCAGGGTGGCCCAGAAGAGCCGGCACTGCGCAACCGCGACCGGCGGGATCTCACCGGGGCCGACGCGCAGGTCCGGGGCCGTGGGTGAGCGATAGAAATACAGCGGGAAATCGTCGGGGGGAAAGAGCTCGCAGAAGGTCACCGGCGTCGGAAGGTCCGGGTCGGTGCCGACGAACTGGGTGTCGACCCCGAGTTCGGCGAGGGAGCGCGTGACATAACGCCCGAACGGATCGTCCCCGGTCCGGGAGATCAGCGCGCTGGAATGGCCGTACCTCGCGGCGGCCACCGCGACATTCCCCGCGCTCCCGCCCAGGAACTTCCGGAACGTCTCGACGTCCTCCAGACCCAGGCCCGACTGCTGCGGATAGAGATCGACCCCAACCCGGCCGATCGCGATGACGTCGTGCGCGCGCGGCGAGTGGCCCGGGGCGATGGACTCGCTCGCGGGAAGGGATGCGTGCGGGGTGAACGACCCGGTGGGTCTGGTGTCGTCCTCGGAGCCCGGCATCGAACCTCCCTGACCGACGTCGCACCCGGAACGGACGACCGCTCCAGATTCGCGCACGCTCGCGCCTTTGTCAAATAATGTCAGGACATATGAATCACCGGATGTCAGGCTTAAGTGACATAAACTCCGGTTTGTGAACCCAATCCCGGTGGTCATCGACCGCAGTAGCCCGGTGCCGCTCTATCACCAACTGGCCGAGCAGCTCACCGCGGCGATCGAGAGCGGCCGCCTGGGACCCGGCGACCCGTTCGAGAACGAGCTGGCTCTCGCCGACCGCCTCGACCTCTCGCGCCCGACCGTGCGCCGGGCCATCGCCGATCTCGTCGCCCGCGGTCTCCTGGTCCGCCGTCGTGGAGTGGGGACGCGAGTCGCCAGCCAGGTCATCCACCGCCGGGACGAGCTGACCAGCCTCTATGACGACATGGTCCGCCGCGGCCAGCGCCCGCTGACCGTGCTGCGCCGCTTCGAGCGCGAGATCGTCGACCCACGCGCGGCCGAATGCCTGGGCCTGCCCGAGGCCACCCCGCTCGTCTTCCTGGAGCGGCTGCGCTTCGCCGGGGAGACCCCGACGGCGCTCATGCACAACTGGCTGCCCCCGCAGTTCGCCGACCTCACCACCGAGGAGGTCACCTCCGGATCGCTGTATGCCGCGCTCCGCGCCCGGGGGAGCCGGCCCGTCATCGCTCATCAGACCATCGGGGCCCGCCGGCCGACCGCGGCCGAGCGCAAGCTGCTCGCCCTCGTCGCCGGCGATCCCCTGTTGACGATGAGTCGCCGCGCCTACGACGGTGACGGCGGCGCCGTCGAGTTCGGCGACCACTGCTATCGCTGCGACCAATACGCCTTCGACGTCACCGTCCACGAACGCTGACCCCGAACACGCTGACCCCGAACACGCTGACCCCACGCACGCCGGCCTCGGCCGGCGGCCGGGTCCGGCTTCCACCGACGGGAGACGAGCCGCTACACTCCTAAATGTTCTGACATTCTGTCAACGGAGGCCCGCGACGATGACCGAGACCATCAGGCTGACCACGGCCCAGGCGATCGTGCGCTTCCTGGGGCAGCAGTATTCCGAGCGCGACGGCGTCGAGCGCCGCCTGGTGACCGGGATGTTCGGCATCTTCGGCCACGGCAACGTGTGCGGCATCGGGCAGGCGCTCCTGCAGGACCAGATTGCCTTCGAGGAGTCCGGGGCCGCGGACCCGCTCGCGACGGGGCACCTGCCCTACCACCTGATCCGCAACGAGCAGAGCGGCGTGCACGCGGCCACGGCATACGCCCGGACCCAGAACCGCCTCCAGGTGATGGCGGTGACGACGTCGATCGGCCCCGGGGCGACCAATATGATCACCGGCGCCGCCCTGGCGACGACCAATCGCATTCCGGTCCTGCTCCTGCCCTCCGACCAGTTCGCCACCCGGGTGCCCGATCCCGTTCTCCAGCAATTGGAATCCCCCCAGACCCTGGACACGGCGGTCACCGACTGCTTCCGTCCGGTCTCCCGCTTCTTCGACCGGATCACCCGCCCGGAGCAACTGATCCCCTCCCTCATGAACGCCATGCGGGTCCTGACCGATCCCGCCGACACCGGGGCGGTGACGATCGCGCTGCCGCAGGATGTCCAGGCCGAGGCCTTCGACTGGCCGGCGGCCCTGTTCCGGCGTCGCGTCTGGCACGTGGGCCGGCCGGTCCCGGAGCCGGCCGCCCTCGCCCGCGCCGTCGAGATCATCCGCTCCGCTCGGCGGCCCCTCGTCGTCGCCGGTGGCGGTGTCGTGTATGCCGAGGCCTCCCCGCACCTGCGCGCCTTCGCCACCGCGACGGGGATCCCGGTGGCGGACACACATGCCGGGAAGGGAGCGATCAACTGGAATCACCCCGGCGCGGTCGGCGGGGTGGGCTCCACGGGAGCGGCGTCGGCCAATGCGCTGGCCCGCACCGCGGACGTCGTCATCGGCATCGGCACCCGCTACTCCGACTTCACCACGGCTTCGCACACGATCTTCGCCGACCCCGGCGTGCGCTTCGTCAACATCAACACCCTCGGTTTCGATGCACTCAAGCACGGCGCGACCATGGTCGTCGCGGACGCCCGGGAGGCGCTGACGGCCCTGACGGAGGCGCTGTCCGGGTGGGAGGTGGACGCGGCATACCGGCAGGAGGTCGTCGACCTGGACGCGCAGTGGCAGCGTCAGACCGACGCGTGCTATCACGCCGACCACGGACCCCTGCCCGCCCAGACCGAGGTCTTCGGGGCCCTGAACGAGCTCATGGCGGCCGACGACGTCCTCGTCAATGCGGCCGGATCGATGCCGGGCGACCTCCAATGCCTCTGGCGCGCAACGACTCCCGAGCAGTACCACGTCGAATACGCCTACTCGTGCATGGGTTATGAGATCCCTGCGGCGATCGGGATCCGGTTGGCGATCGGCCCCGGCCGGCGCATCGTCGGAATCGTCGGGGACGGCACCTACCAGATGCTGCCGATGGAGATTGCGACGGCGGCCGCGGAGGGACTGGACCTGACCTTCGTCCTGCTCCAGAACCACGGGTTTGCCTCGATCGGTGCGCTCTCCGAATCCCGCGGCTCGCAGCGTTTCGGCACCAGCTACCGGATGCGCAATGCGGCGACCGGGCGGCTCGACGGCGCCTATGTCCCCTTCGACCTGGCGGCGAATGCCGCATCGTGGGGGGCAAATGTCCTGCGCTGCAACGGAATCGCCGATTTCCGCCGGAACTTCGCCGAGACGGCGGACGCCACCGGGGTCACGGTGTTGTATGTCGAGACCGACCCCCTCGGCCCCAACCCGCCGGGGAGCGCCTGGTGGGATGTCCCGGTGGCCCAGGTCTGCGAGCTGGAGTCGACGCGCGCGGCATACGCCGACCATGTCGAGAGCAAGAAGGCCCAACGGGCCTACCTCTGAGGTGTCCGGGCCGCCCCGCTCACCGTCGATGCCCTGGCCACCTCGGCCACCCACTCGCCGCCGGAGCACCCCGCTCCGGACGGCACGACCCAGGAAAGACGACCCAGGAAAGGGAGTACCCCATGTCGCCTCGTGACGCCGGATTCGCCGTCGACTCCGGTCCCGCGCCGACCACCCGCCGAATCGGCATCCTCGGCTGTGGGCGGATCGGTCGCTTGCATGCCGGTCTCCTCGCGGGCGAGATCCCCGGATTCGAGCTGGTCGCCGTCGCCGATGTCGTGCCCGCCGCTGCCGAGGGCGTCGCGGCGACGACCGGGGCGCGGGTCTCCACGATCGAGGACCTCCTGGGCGCCGACGACATCGACACCGTCGGGATCTGCACGAGCACCGACACCCACGTCGATCTCCTCGTGGCCGCCGCCGCAGCGGGCAAGGCGATCTTCTGCGAGAAGCCGGTCAGCCTCGACCTCGCCCAGGTCGACCGTGGGCTGGCCGCGGTCGAGGCGGCCGGGGTCCCGTTCATGATCGGGTTCAACCGCCGCTTCGACCCGGGCCACCACTCGGTCCACGACGCCGTCGCGGCCGGGACGATCGGGGAGATCCACAGCCTGCGGATCACCTCCCGCGACCCGGCACCCCCGCCCCCGGCGTATGTCGCGGTCAGTGGCGGCATCTTCCTCGACATGGTCATCCACGACTTCGACATGGCGCGCTTCGTCGTCGGCAGTGAGGTCACGGAGGTCTACGCGCGGGGCGCGGTGCGCGTCGACCCCCGCATCGGCGAAGCCGGCGACATCGACACGGCGGTCTCGGTGCTGGCCCACGCCGACGGGACCCTGACAACGATCGACAACAGCCGCGAAGCGGTCTATGGGTTCGACCAGCGGATCGAGGCCTTCGGCTCGGCCGGCATGGCCGTCTCCGACAATCCGTCCGCGCATGCCGGCTGGAGCATCGGCCGGCAGGCACGGGTCGGCCAACCGCTCCCGTGGTTCTTCCTCGACCGCTACATGGAGTCCTACCGGCAGGAATGGCGGGCCTTCCACCACTACCTCACCGAGGGCGGGCCCTCCCCCGCCGGCACGGCGGACGCCCGGGCCTGCACGGTCATCGCCCTCGCCGCCGGCACGTCACTCCGTGAGGGCCGCCCGGTGAGGACCGCCGAGATCGGCTGAGTTGGGCGGCCGCGGCTCCGCGGCCTCCCACTCGGAGGTTCCCCACTCGGAGGTTTCCCACTCAAGGGCCTCCCCTCACCTGCCTTCCCCTCACGTCCCTTCCCCTCGGCTGCCTCCCACTCGGCTGCCTTTCGCTCAGCGGGGTCCCACAGGCGCAGCGGGGCCTTAGAGCGACACCCAGCCGGCTCCGGCGGCCGAGCGGACCATCGCGTCGAGCGCCTCGGCCGCGGCGACGGCGTCGGTCAGGACCGGCCCCTCCGGCGTGCCGGAGAGGATCGAGCGGACGAAGCCGCCGAGCTCGATGACTTTGGTGTCGTCGTAGCTGGTCGGGATGCCCGACCCGGGTTGGAAGCGCCCGTGGTCGCCCGCGCCGGGGCCGACCAGCACGCGTTGGGTGGGCTGGTCGGCATACGACATCCCGGTGGAGAGGCGCAACTCGCCCGGAGTGCGGAAGTCCCACTCGACCAGGCCCCTGGTCCCATGCACCTCGATGCCGTAGTTGTTCTGCTCGCCGACGGCTACCCGGCTGCATTCGAGGGCGACGAGGACGTCACTGCGGGTGCGCATCATCGCCATGACGTAGTCCTCGTTCTCGACCTGGCCGAGCGGGGCGTCGGGGTCGCCGAGCCCGTGACCATAGGTCTGCGCGCCCGCGCGCTGCATCGGCCGCTCGGGGACGACGACCGCGGTCTGGGCGACCAGCCCGGCGAGATCCCCCAGGACATAGCGGGTCAGGTCGACGGCGTGCGATGCGAGATCACCGAGGACGCCGTGGCCGCCCGTGGCGCGGGTGTAACGCCAGGTCAAGGTCCCGAGGGGGTGGGCGGCATAGTCGGTGAGCATCCGCACGCGCGCATGGGTCGGGGTGCCGATGGCGCCCTCCACCACGAGTTGGCGCAGCCGCGCCGAGGCGGGGACGGCGCGGTAGTTGAAGCCGACCGTCCCCTGGACTCCGGCCGCCGCCACCGCCTCCGCCACTTCCTGAGCGTCCTGCGCGGACAGCCCCACCGGCTTCTCGATCCATAGGTGCTTGCCGGCTTGGGCGACGGCGACGCCGACCTCCCGGTGGAGGGAGTTCGGCGCGGTGACGCTGACCGCGTCGACCCGCGGGTCGGCGAGGAGGTCGCGCCAGTCGTCGTATGCCGTGTCGAACCCGTGCGTGCGCACCGCCGCCGCCCGCGCCTCGGGAACGCTGTCGGCAACCGCGACGAAGCGGGGAGTGACGCCGAGGTCGCCATAGTGGTGGCGCAGCCGCGCCCAGGCGCGAGCGTGGACGTCACCGAGCCAGCCGGCCCCGATGACACCGACCCCGATGACACCGACCCCGATCGTTCGGGTCCCGCGTCCGGCCGGATCGGGAACTGCTGGTCTGTCGAGGGTCGGTGGCTGCGGGGCGGCCGCCACCTCAGGCCTCGAGGCGTGGGGCGACCGAGGTGGCGAGATAGGCCAGGCACGCCCGGACGCGATCGATCGGGCCGCTGCCCGCCGGGGGCAAGCCCTCGGTGAGGGCGGTGTCCTGCTCCAGGACGTACCACCCGCGGTAGCCGCCCTCCTCGAGCGCGACGACGGCGTCGTCCACGGCGACATCGCCGTCGCCGAGAGAGCGGAACATCCCCGCCTGCACGCCCTGGACGAGGGTGAGTTCACCGGAGAGAACCCGGTCGGACGTGGCGACGTCGACGTCCTTGAGGTGGACATGGCCGACGCGGGCGCCGTGCTCGCGCGCGAACGCGACCGGGTCGACACCGCCGATCTGGAGGTGACCGGTGTCGAGACACCACATGACATCGGTGTGCTCGAGAGCCAATGCGACATCGGCAGCCGTCTCGACGATGGTCCCGACGTGGGGGTGGAGGACCTGGACGAGCCCATGCTCGGCGCAGATCGCATCGACCTGGCGCAACCCCTCGCCGACGATGCGCATCCCCGCCGCGTCCAGGGGCACCGGGGCCGACCAGTCGTAGTCCTGAACCAGCGCCGTCACAAACCTCGACGCGCCGGCGGCCCGGAAGAGCGCGGCGACCTCCGTGGCCCGGCGGAGGGCGTCCTCGCGCTGGGCGGGGTCGTGCAGCACGAGGGGGACAAAGCCGCCGATCATCGTCAACCCATAGCCCGACAGGAGAGCGGTCAGCTCCGCCGCCGTCTCCGGGAGGAAGCCCGGCGCACCGAGTTCGGTGGCAGGCAGGCCGAGATCCCGCATCTCCGCCAGCACCCGGTCGGACGGCATGACCTCGCCCCAGCCGGGGACCTCACAGATGCCCCAGGAGATGGGGGCAGCGGCGACGCGCCCGTCCAGGGCACCGAGCGAGGGGGACATGAGCAACCTCCGAGTGGGGTGGAGCGGGCGCGGCGGCGACGGCCGGCGGGTCGGGTGGGGTGGGCGGGATCAGCATACGGCAACCTGGGTATTTGTTCTATCAAATCAATGTGCCGACATATGGACTAATGCGCGACGGACGGGGGCGGCTACTGCGTCCTGCATCCGTGGGAGTCACCGGCGGCAACATGCTCCATGCGGTGCATTAGGGCAGCGGACGGCGTGACTCGACCGTGGCGATAGGTCGAGAGCCGACTGCGGGAGGTCCCGATGCGTTCGGCGAATTCGGCCGTGCTGAGCCCGGACTCGCGCACCAACTCCGACACTCGGGCGGCGACCGCAGCCCGCTCCGCCTCCTCTGCTCGGCGCCGCGCGCGAGCGATCGCGCGGTTCAGAAGAGCGCCGAGACCGGGCACATTCTCCTGGCGGGTGTACTCCTCGACCTGGCGCGCGACGGGCCCCCATGGGTCCCGCCCGATCTCCGCACTGAGGACGGCCCAGTCCCGGATCGAGCCGCGCTCGAGGACGGCGACCAGTGCCTCGAAGGGCCACGTGGCAACCGACGCCGTAGGGTCGACGTCAACGTGACGGAGACGGCGCAGGGCCGGGGTCGTCACGGCTCCCCCTGCTCGACCAACTCCAGCAGCCGGTCGGCCATGTCGGCGCAAACCGCGGTCACCGAGGACCAGTCATGCCAGCGCGCGTCGAGTTCCTTGTATGTCGCGAGTTGGGCCGCGACCCTGGGGTCCTTGGGTGTCGGCTCGGCCAGCCTGAGGGTCAGCGCGGTCAGCACCGAGTCCCCCTCGCCCGAGCGGTCGGCGTAGTAGTCGTCGATCCGTGCGAGAACTGACGCGGCTGCCCGTTCGCCGAGACGCTCGATGAGCGCGGCCGTGCCGAGGTAGTCACGAGTGGCGTTGCGCTGGACGACGAGGTAGGCCTTGATCCGCAGCATCTCGGGAAGGGTGGGGGCGCGCACGCTCACCCCGTTCCCGAGGTCGACCTCCTCGACCTCGAGCGGGCGAGTTCTTCGAAGCTGGCGTAGACCGGCCTCGATGCCATCGAGACTTCCTAACAAGGTGAGTGGCGGGCTGCTGGCCCGGATGGACGTCACCCAGCCCTCGCTGGCTTCCACCGCCTCGACGACCTCGGCGTACCGCTCGGCAAGGTCGATGATCACGTGGTCGTGATCCAGCGAGAGTCGGTGCTCGGCGTGCAAGGCCGAGGCGGTGCCCCCAACGAGGACGGCATCGGGGACCAGTCTCTGGAGCTTGGCCGCCGAAAGCAGAACCGCCTGCAGCCGGGGAGAGCGTGGCATACCCGCTAGCGTATCAGTTCCGATACAACGCAAGGCCGGGGAGGGAGTGACAAAGTCGGGACATTGTCCTGCTATCCTTCGGATATATCGATCCGATATATCGAAGGGAGACCGTATGCCGCGCCGCCAGCCCCTGCTGGAATTCGCCGTCCTCGGCCTCCTCCACGAGTCGCCGATGCACGGCTACGAGCTGCGCAAACGGCTCAACCTCGCCCTCGGTCCGTTCCGGGCACTGTCGTTCGGGACGCTCTATCCCTGCCTCCAGACCCTCGTCACCGACGGGCGGATCGCCGCGGCGAGTGCCGGGTCGGTGACCGGTCGGCGCCCGCGCATCGTCTACGACCTCACCGCCGCCGGGCGCGACTACTTCGCCGAACTCGCCGGCCGGGTCGACCCCGAGGCGTATGACGACGACGCCTTCGCCTTGCGGGTCGCCTTCTTCGGGCGGACGGAATCCGCTGTCCGCGTGCGGGTCCTGGAGGGCCGGCGCGCCCGGCTCGAGGAGCGCCTCGCGACACTGCGGTCTACCTCGGCGACCCGAGGGAGCCGGGACAGCTGTGCGGTGGCGATGCATCGGCATACCGAAGAAAGCCTGGAACGGGACTTGCGGTGGCTCGGCGACCTCATCGCCGCCGAACGCGGGGCCCCCCAGACCCGGCCGGGCACCCTGACCGACCCCAACCACCCGGCCTACCTCCCGCCGGTCCCGGGACCCCGCCACCCCCGGGGCGGGCACCCGTTCCCCACCGATCCCACACCCACACACCACTGACCCACACCGCTGTCAAGGAGCACATCATGGGTTCGATCCGCGTCGCCATCGTCGGCGTCGGCAACTGCGCGAGTTCCCTCGTGCAGGGCGTGCACTACTACCGGGACGCAGACCCGGCCGGGAGCGTTCCCGGCCTCATGCACGTCCGGTTCGGGCCCTATCACGTCGCGGATGTCGAGTTCGTCGCGGCCTTCGACGTCGACGACAAGAAGGTCGGCAAGGACCTCGCCGAGGCCATCAACGCCTCGGAGAACAACACCATCCGCATCTGCGAGGTGCCGACCACCGGCGTCACCGTCCAGCGTGGCCACACCCTCGACGGGTTGGGCAAGTACTACCGGATGACGATCGATGAGTCCGCCGCCGACCCGGTGGACGTCGTGGCGGCGCTGCGCGCGGCGAAGGCGGACGTCCTGGTGTCCTATCTGCCGGTGGGCTCGGAGGAGGCGGACAAGTTCTATGCGCAATGCGCCATCGACGCCGGCGTCGCCTTCGTCAACGCGCTCCCGGTGTTCATCGCCAGCGACCCCGAGTGGGCGGCCAAGTTCGAGGCGGCGGGCGTGCCGATCATCGGCGACGACATCAAGTCGCAGGTGGGAGCAACGATCACCCACCGGGTGATGGCCAAGCTCTTCGAGGACCGCGGCGTCGTGCTCGACCGGACCTACCAGCTCAACGTCGGCGGCAATATGGACTTCAAGAACATGCTCGAGCGCGAGCGGCTGGAATCGAAGAAGATCTCCAAGACCCAGGCGGTCACCTCCAACCTGACCGGCCCACTGGCCGGGAAGAAGGACGACCGCAATGTCCACATCGGCCCATCGGACTATGTCGCCTGGCTCGACGACCGCAAGTGGGCCTACGTACGCCTCGAAGGCCGCGCCTTCGGCGATGTCCCGCTCAATCTCGAATACAAGCTCGAGGTCTGGGACTCCCCCAATAGCGCGGGCATCATCATCGACGCCATCCGGGCGGCCAAGATCGCCAAGGACCGCGGCATCGGCGGCCCGCTGCTGTCCGCCGCGGCCTACCTGATGAAGTCGCCGCCGGAGCAGCGCGAAGACACCGAGGGCCGCGCCCGCCTGGAGGCGTTCATCGCCGGCACCGAACCGCGCTGACGGAACCGCCCGGGGGGAGCGGGCGGCATACGGGATGGGGGTCCGTATGCCGCCCGCTCCCCACCGACGGCGCCCCCGGCACACCACCCCGCCGGCCGGCGCCGTTCCCCGGCGCCCCGCACCCTCCTACACTCGGCCTGTGAGCAGTCGAGAGGACCGGGAGTATCTCAAGGCGTTCTACCGCGCCGCCGACATCCCCCAGGGTCTCGATCCGCGGCTGCGGGAGTACTACGTCCCGATCTATGACCACCCGGGGATGCGCGACTTCGACGTCATCCCCAAGATGCAGCGCGCGATCGAGTTCAGCGCGGGCC
The DNA here is from genome assembly GCA_016702415.1 of Nostocoides sp. GTDB lineage: Bacteria > Actinomycetota > Actinomycetes > Actinomycetales > Dermatophilaceae > Nostocoides_A. Next base: position 274,030 of record JADJEA010000001.1, on the reverse strand, counting down.
AATCCGTGCAACTCCTGTCCGGCTTCCGCGGATGCGGGAAGACCTCGGAGTTGCTCCGGCTCCAGAGCCGCCTAGAGCACAACGGCACCCGGGTGGTCTATCTCGACATCGAGGATTTCTTCAACACCCGGCTGCCGGTGGACGCCTGGCGCTTCCTGATCGCGCTGGCCGCCGGCTTCGCGCTCGCGGTCGAGCGGGATCTCAAAGAGCCGGCCTCGACGCGGTTCCGGAACTTCCTGAGCAGAGTGCGGCCGGAGCTCGGTGCGAGCTTCGGCGTCCCGGGGGCGAGTGTCGACCTCAAGGGCGTGGTCAAGGACGATGTGTCCTTCGCGTCCGAAGCGGAGCGGGCGTTCACCGACAACCGTGGGACCATGCGGGCGGAATTCCACCGCTTCTTCGCGACCCTGATCTCAAGCGTCAGCCTCGGCCGTGATGTCGTCTTCATCGTCGACTCGATCGACCACTGGCGCGGTTCGAGCGAGCAGTTCGAGACCGTCCGTGAGTCCGTCGAGGACACCTTCACCCAGTTGGCGGACGACCTGCGCATACCCAACCTGCACGTCATCTATACCGTCCCCATCTATCTGGACGTCCCGGGACTCGGGACCCGCTACGACATCGTCAATGTCAAGCTCGCGGACCGAGCCGGAGCCCCCTTCGCCCCCGGCCGCGATGCCCTGGAGCAGGTGCTGGCCAAGCGTGCGCCGGCGAATGACCTTAGCCGACTGCTCGGCGCCGAGGAGACCTCCCGCCTGATCTCCTCGAGCGGGGGACATTTCCGCGACCTGCTCCGGCTGACCCGTGAGCTCATCCTCGGGGCCTCCGCCGTGCCCGCCACCATCGGTGAGTTGGCCCGGGCCGAGATGACCCTGAGGACGGGATACACGACCACGCTGACGCAGGAACAGATGGTCGTCCTTCGGCACGTCGCCGAGACCAAGACGCTCTTCGGCTCCCGCGCCCAGAGCGCGGACGAGGCGGCCCTCATCACGCTCGGGGCGATCCTGCGCTATCCGAACGACGAGGACACGTGGTATGACGTGCACCCCCTCCTGAAGCCGATCCTGTAGCCGATGTCGGGGCTTGCTCCGCTCGAGGTGTGGGACGACCTCCGGCGCCATCTCGAATGGACCCGGGGAGCGCCCTCGCTGACGTTCATCACCAGTCAGTCACGCGGCGGCGAGCAGGAGCTGGCGCACCGCCTCGACTCGTGGGGTGCCCGCCATGACGTCCCCCGTCACGAGTTCTCGGGCGATGGCGACGAGATCGCGGACGCCCTGACGGAGTGCCTGCCGCTGACGGGCCTCGTCGTGGTTCACCTCCCCTGGGACGACGAGCGTGGCCGGTATCGCGTCCTCGCCCGCCTGAACGAACTCCGCGCCCGGCTCGCCGACCCCCGACAGGGGGCCCTCGTCATCCTCGGTCCCGAGGCTGTCTCGCGCGAGGCGGCCCGTCGCGCCGCGGACCTATGGTCGGTCCGGTCGTTGAGCCGGCTCGTCGGACTCCCGGCCCCCGCCAGGGTCGCGGAGATGACATCCTCCACCCCCTCCAGCCATGGAGCGGATGCTCCCGGGCGGTTGCTGTATGCCGACTACCACGCCATCGCGGCCAGGGAGGTGGATAAGCCCGCCGTCGCGCAACTTCGTCAGGCGGCCCGCCTGAGCGTCACCGATCTCCGAGCGGCGAGGAGGCTCGCCGAGGCCGTCCTCGAGGCAGCATCCGTTGGGGACGAGCTCCGCGCCCTGGCCGCGTGCGCCAGTGCCGAGCTGGCCGGAGCGGACGGGGATTGGACGAGCCTGCACCAGTTCCTGACAACCGCCCTCGACGTGCCCGCCACGGTCCCGTATCTGCGGCTCCTGGAGTTGGTCGTCGACATCGGTCTGCGGTACGGCGACCCGGATGTCGCTTTGCGCGCTGCGGACGCCCAGGTCGCGGTATGCCGTGACCTCGCCGACCGGGTCGCGACCCCCGAATCCCGCGGCGACTGGGACCGCGCCACCACCGCCTACGACGAACCCTCACCCTCCGGCCTCGCCGACCGGGTCGCGACCCCGAACCCTGCCCCTCCGTCAGCCTGAACTGTCCCCCCGCGGCGACTGGGACCGCGCCACCACCGCCTACGACGAATCCCTCACCCTGCGCCGTGACCTCGCCGACCGGGTCGCGACCCCCGAATCCCTGCGTGACCTCTCCGTCAGCCTGGACAATGTCGGGGCCGTCGCCCGAGCCCGCGGCGACTGGGACCGCGCCACCACCGCCTACGACGAATCCCTCACCCTGCGCCGTGACCTCGCCGACCGGGTCGCGACCCCCGAATCCCTGCGTGACCTCTCCGTCAGCCTGGACAATGTCGGGGCCGTCGCCCGAGCCCGCGGCGACTGGGACCGCGCCACCACCGCCTACGACGAACAGCTCGCCATACTCCGTGACCTCGCCGACCGGGTCGCGACCCCCGAATCCCTGCGTGACCTCTCCGTCAGCCTGGACAATGTCGGGGCCGTCGCCCGAGCCCGCGGCGACTGGGACCGCGCCACCACCGCCTACGACGAATCCCTCACCCTGCGCCGTGACCTCGCCGACCGGGTCGCGACCCCCGAATCCCTGCGTGACCTCTCCGTCAGCCTGGACAATGTCGGGGCCGTCGCCCGAGCCCGCGGCGACTGGGACCGCGCCACCACCGCCTACGACGCGCCCCCCCCCCGCCCCCCGCCCCCCGCCCCCCCTGGACCGCGCCACCACCGCCTACGAAGAAGCCCTGGCCCTGGCGCGGCAGGCGGCGAGAGCGGATTCATCCCGGACGTCGCAGGAGTGGCTGCGATGGCTGATGGAGAATCCACCTTGACAGGCAGGCGGGTCGCGCTCAGATCGGGGATAGTTCGGGTGGGTTGTCCCCAGACACGGTGCGGGCGTGACCGAACGGACGTCGACCGTCAGGGCCGCACATAGGCCGCGAGCTCCGCCTCGACGTTCTTGCTCACGGTCGCGTCCCCGCCCAGGATGATGATCTTGGCGGGGTTGAGCCGCAGCAGCTCGGCCTTGATCGAGTCCGGGATGCTGTCGGTGTCGACCAGCAGCATCGGGGCGCGGCGTAGGCCGGCGACCGGGGCCCCGGCGAGGGCGTCGGGGAAGTTGCGACCCGAGGCGACGAAGACGGTGGGAACGTTCGCCGGGAAGTTCGCCGCCGAGATGGCCGCAGAGGTGGAGAACCGGTCCGGTCCCGCCCACCGGGTGACCGTCCCCGTGGTGTATGCCGAGAGCGAGTCCGCGAGCGCCGGCGACAGCGTCGACTCCCCGCCGAGGACGACGATGTTCTGCGGAGCGAGCCGGGAGAGTTCGGCGGCGATCGCGGACGGGAGCGAGTTGGTCGCCGAGAGCAGGATCGGGCCGGGGGTCATGCCCGCGACGGGAGCGGCGGAAAGCGCGTCGGGGAAGACGAGACCGGAGGCGACATACGCCGTCGCGACCCCGGGGTCGAAGGACGACGAACTCATCTGGGCGGAGGCGGAGTAGCGATCGGCCCCCGACCAACGCTCGGTCGGCGCCATCTGGGCGAGCTGGTCGGCCACACCCGGGCCGATGGAGTTCTCGCCGCCAAGGACGACGATGGTCTCGGGAGTCAACGCGGCGATCGCGTTGAGGACCGTGGTGCGCAGGATGTTCGTGTTGGCCAGGAGCACCGGCCCCTTGTCGCGCGCGGCGATCGGAGCGGCGGAGAGAGCGTCGGTGAAGACCTCACCCGAGGCAACGAAGAGGCGTTGCACGCCCGGCTTGAACGCGAGTTGGGCGATGAGGGCCGAGCCACCGTACCGGTCCGAGCCGGCCCAGCGGACCACCGCGCCCAGCCGCGGACTAGCCGCCCGCGCCACGGTGGGGGCCACTGCGGTCGACGCGACCGCGACTCCGGCGGCTCCGGCAAGGGCGGAACGACGGCTGATGGACGGCATGGCAAAACTCCTCATGAGCGAACTCGGGCGGTCGGCGACTCGTGCGGCGGGGGACGCGGACTCCTCAATAGAGCGTCACCGACGCGGCAAGGGTAGACGACCCGCCTGAACGCCCCCTGAGCGGGCCGCCGCCCTCCGGCACCGTGGGCTGCTGCAAACCGAGGCCGCCAGCGTCCGGCGAAGTGGCAGCGTCCGGCGGTCTGCCAGGAGCTGCGCGCGGCTACCGCGCGGTCACCTCACATAGCCCGCCAACTGATCGGCGACCACGCTGCGCACGGTGGATGTCCCCCCGAGGACGACAATCGCCTTCGGCTTCAGCCGCGTCAGCTCAGCGGCGACCGTGTCGGGGATACGGTCGCTGCGCACCAGGAGCAGTGGCGCGGGTGTGGCACCCGCCACGGGGGCACCGGCGAGTGAGTCGGGGAAGACCAGGCCCGAGGCCACGAAGACGACGCCGGACCCATTGGGGAAGGCGTGTTGGGAGACGAGGGCGGACACGGCATACCGATCGGCGCCGTCCCACCGCTCCACCGACCCGGCGGTGAAGCCGGCCAACGCCGCCTGGACGGCCGGGGTGATTGTCGTCGTCCCGCCGAGGACGACGATGCGCTTGGGCGCGAGCCGACGTAGCTCCGCGGCGATGGTGTCGGGGATCCGGTCGCCCGGCACGAGTAGGACCGGGCCGCCGGAACGTCCGGCCACCGGCGCGCCCGAGAGGGCGTCCGGGAAGACGACCCCGGAGGCGATGAAAGCCGTGTCGACTCCGGGCGCATACGTCGACCGGGAAATAAGAGCGGACGTCTCGTAGCGGTCTGCCCCGGCGATCCGCGTCACTCGGCCGCCCGAGCCGCCCAGGCCCAGCATCACGGCATCGCTGACCGAGTTCGGTCCCCCGAGGACGATGACCTGGGAGGGCGAGAGTTGATAGAGCGCGTCGGCGACCGTCGCGGGGATCACGTCGTGCCGGACCAGCAAGAGAGGCGCGCCTCGCCGTGCCGCGACTGCCGCCCCGCTCAGGGCGTCGGTGAAGATCTCACCGGAGGCGACGTAGAGCGTTTCCACGCGCGATGGGAAGGCGGCATGCGCGATCGCCACCGCCGCCGAGTAGCGGTCGTCCCCGCTCCAGCGGAAGACGCCGCCGGCCTTGGGGAAGGTCACCGAGACCTGGGCACCCGCGGAGCTCGTGCCGACGAAGGCGAACCGGACTGCGCCACCGGGCAGGGTGTAGCTCTCGCCCGGGTCGAGTCCCGGGTGACTGTCATACGGCAGGTCGAGGGTGTCGGGGTGGAAGTCGAGGACGTCCTGCTCGCCGCTCTGCCCAAACTCGGGGCCGATGCGGCGCACGACGAGACCACCGCCGGGGGAAGTGCGGGTGATGCCGTGGGGGTCGACATAGGTCTGGTTGTTGATCCACCAGTCCAGTCCGCCCTTGGTGCGGTACTCCAGAAGATACGTCGCGCTCCCGTCGCTGACCGTCAGGCCGCGAACGCCCGCGCCCGAGGTGAGCGGCGCAAGTGTCACGGTGGAGTCGATCGAGATGACCTGGGTGGCATCCGCCGGGAGGACGCCGAGGCGGCGGAGATTCTCGGCCGAGATCATCCCGCCGTTGAACGGCTGGTTGCCCATGAGGTCCCAGGGATCGGCATACGTCTGCGCGGTGCAGTGGCTCGACAAGGTGACCGCGACGTCGCCGTCACGGCAATAGAGCGCGCCGCTGTGGAGAAGTCCGAGGTTGTGACCGAACTCGTGGCTCCAGATGCTCACATCGTCGTAGCCGTTGATCCACACGAAGCTCGAATCGGGGCCGGTCCCCAGGGTCGCCATGCCCGCCCACCAGCACGAGGGGAGGTACTCGAGATAGGCCAGCAGGTGATGGGTGGAGTCGGTTTCGTACCCGGCCGCGAGCGCCCGGATCTTGGCCTCGATCGGATCGAAGTTGCACGTGTCCTGATCCGATTGGGAGAAGGAGATCTTGGTCCACGGCCGCACCTCGCCGCTGAACCGGATGCGGCCGGCGGTGGCCTTGTCGTAGTAGGTGTCCGATCCGCTCAGCGTCGCCTGCAATTGCGTGGTCGTCGTCGAGGGCTGGGTGTCCCAGTAGACCGGCACGACGAGGACATGGTGCATCCCGAGGGCCGGCACCGTGGCCGCGGCCTCGCGCTCGGCGGCGGTCGCTGCGCGCCGGGGTCCGTCGGTGCCGCGATGGAGGTATTCCGGCAGGTCGGCCGGGCGGGCTGTTGCGCCCGCCGGTCCGGGCCGCGGATCGACGACGACGACCGACCCGTTCGAGCCGCCCCGGGAGGGTCCCCCCACCCCGTGTCCGTATGCCGCGCCCGCGCCCCCCGCAGTCAGCACCCCGGCGACCAGGGTCGCCAACGCGGCCACCACCGCGGTCACCACTCGCCCACCATGCTCACGACGCTCGGCCCTCTGGGAACCGTCCCCGCCCCGCGGCCCGCTCTCCTGATTGCGCATCATCGACCCCTCCCTCGATCCCGCCGGCGGCGGGTCCTGCTTCGACAAGGTAAACCCCGGCACCGTCGGCCCCTCGACGGGGTGGGAGACGGCGCTGGGCTCCACCGGCTGTGACGCCGGTGGAGCCCAGAAGGTTGGCGGCGGTGTCGGTGGTGGCGGGGCACCCCACCGACACCGGCCGCGTTCGCTGACCGCCCTAGCTGACCAGGAAGGCCCGCAGCTTGGTCGCCACGCTGGCGCTCACGCTGGCGGGGCCGCCGAGGACGACGATCCGCCGCGGCTGAAGGCGGGTCAACTCGGCAGCGACACTGCTCGGGATGCTGTCGGAGCGCAGCAGCAGCAGTGGTGCCGGGGTCTTGCCCGCGACGGGAGCACCGGAGAGGGCATCGGTGAAGATCCCCCCGGACGCGACGAAGACCGTCGCCGACCCACTCGGGAAGGCCTGCGCGGAGACGCCGGCGGACACGTCATACCGATCCGCGCCCTCCCACCGCTCGACGGTCCCGGTGGTGTAGGCCGCCAAAGTGCTCTCGACCGAATCGGCGATGGTCGCCGACCCGCCGAGGAGAACGATCTTGGCGGGCTTGAGCCGGGTGAGCTCGGCGGCGATCGACTCGGGGATGTCGGTGCTCTTGACCAGCAGCATCGGGCCCCCGGTCTTGCCGGCGATGGGGGCACCGGCCAGGGCGTCGGGGAAGACGAGGCCGGAGGCGACATACGCGACCGGGACCCCGGCGGCGAAGTTCGCCTTCGAGATCGCCGCGGACGTCTCATAGCGGTCGGCCCCGGAGATCCGGGTCACCGGCGCATAGAGGTTGAGCGTGGCCAGCACCGAGTCGCTGATCGTCGCGACGCCACCGAGGACGACGATGCGATCGGGCCGCAGCCGGGCGAGCTCGAGCTTGACGTCATTGGAGATGCCGTCCTGGGAGACCAGGAGCAGCGGCGAACGGACCCGTCCGGCGACGGCAGCACCGCTGAGGGCGTCGGTGAAGACCTGGCCGGACGCCACATACACGGTCGGGGTGCGCATCCGGAAGCTATTGGCCGAGATGGCGGCGGACGCGGCATACCGGTCGCTGCCGGACCACCGGTAGATCCCCGATGCCTTGGGGAAGGTGATCGACACCTGGGCCCCAGCGCTGCTCGTCGACGTCACCGCGAAGCGCACATCGCCGCTCGGGACGGTGTAGCCCTCGCCGGCCTCGAGGCCGGGGTGGCGGTCGGAGGTCGAGAGGTTGTTGTCGGGGTGGAAGTCGATGACGTCCATCTCGCCGGAGCGACCCCAGCCCGCGCGGACCCGTCGGATGACGACGCCTCCGCCCGGATCGGTCCGAGTGACCCCGTCGGTGCCGGTGTATGTCGCGTCGTCGATCCACGCATCCATCCCCATCGGGGCGCGGAACTCCAGGTAGTAGGTGTTCGGGCCGTTGACCACGGTCACCGACCGGAGGCCGGCGCCGCTCTCGACCGGTGCCAGCGTGACGCTTTGGTCCCAGCCGATATTGGTCACCGAGGACCCGTCGAGGACCCCGAGCTTCTCGAGGTTGGCGGCGGACATGAACCCGGGCAGGTAGGGCGTGGTCCCCATGACATCCCAGGGGTCGTCGAGGGAGGACTGCTGGCAGTAGTCCGACAGCGGGACCGGCGTCGTGTGCGCCGCGTCGGCCCAGCACGCCAGGGAGCCGCCATTGTCGAGTCCGAGGTTGTAGCCGAGGGCCCGCGCCCAGACCCCCGTGTCGAGGCTGTCGTTGATCCAGGCGAAGCCATCACCGGTCGGGCTGGTTCCGACATAGCCGGTGCTGGTGAAGGGGCAGGCCGAGTTGTAAGGGAAGAGCGCAACGATGTGGTGGTACTGATCGGCGGTCGAGGTGCCGACGGCCGCGCGGGCCGCGCGCTCGATGGCGCCGAGGTCGCAGGTGGAGATCTGCGTCGAGGTCAACGAGATCTGGGTCCACGGCTTGACCTGGCCGGCCATCATGTGGATCTTGCCGCCGGTCCAGGTGCTGTAGTTGCGATCCACAGCGGTGATCGTGGTGTCGATGTCGGCGGCGGTCGCCGTCCCCGGCGTCGACCAGTAGACCGGCACCACGGTGACCCGGTGCAAGCCAAGCACCGGTTTGGCCGTGTCCCCGCGCAGCGGGGTGTCGGACCGGATCTCGGGCGCGGCCCCGGATGCGGTGTGAAGAGGCGCGGCGACCGGCGTCGCACCCGCGGCGCCGGCGGCGCCGGCGGCGGTGACGACCGCGGCGACGATGCCGCCGAGGAGCGCGCGCATACGGACTGTTCTCACGACTGGTATCCCTTCGTGCGGGCCGTCCACCCTGTGACGGCTGGGTCTGCTGTGACGGGCATGACCACTGGGCAACCCTAGCTCACCGAGCTGGGCACTCAGGCGCCTACCCCGGGATCGGCGCGCCGGTGTCGTTGTCGACGTCGAGCACCACGACGGTGACATTGTCCCGGCCGCCGTGGGTCAGGGCCGCGGTGACGAGGGCGTCGGCCGCCTCCTGTGGCCCGTCGGCGGCATCGAGCACCCAGTAGATCTCGTCCGCCGACACCTCGTCGGTCAGCCCGTCCGAGCACACGAGGACCCGGTCACCGGGCAGGAGATGCACGCGCGTGTGGTCGACCTCGACATCGTCCTCCGCACCCAATGATCGGGTGATGACGTGGCGCATCGGATGGACGGCCGCCTCATCCGGCGCCAGGACTCCGAGATGGACCAGGTCCTGGACCTCGGAATGGTCGGTCGTCAACTGGCGCAACTCCCCTCCCCGAGAGAGCAGGACCCGGGAGTCCCCGACGTTGACGACCGCCCAACTCCCGTCGGCGAGCGCGACGACACCAGTCAGCGTGGTCCCCATGCCCCACCGCCCGGGCGCCCGGGCACCGGCCCGGATCCGGGTGTTGGCCTCCACGACTTGCGCGACGAGGGTGGTCAGGTCCGGTTCGGCCGTGCCCAACTCGGACATGGTCGCGACGGCGATCGCGCTGGCGACCTCGCCGGCCGCGTGCCCCCCCATCCCGTCGGCGACCAAGAAGAGTGGGTATGCCGCGATGGCGGCATCCTCGTTGCCGCTGCGATGGTGCCCCACATGCGTGGCGGCGCCGACCCGGATCACGTGTCCAATCTCCCATACCGGGGTGCACGGGTGCGATCGTGCCCGGCGCTCAGGCGGCTCAGGGCAGGAAGCCCGCCAGTTGCGCCTGGACCCCCGTCGAGACCGTCGCCGGGCCACCGAAGATGACGATGCGCTGCGGGCGCAGGTAGGCGATCTCGGCTCCCACGGCCGACGGGATCGACGTCGTATCGACCAGGAGGACCGGCCCCGCCGTCATCCCCGCGACCGGTGCGCCCGAGAGAGCGTCGGTGTAGACACGGCCGGACGCGATATAGAGCGTCGCCACGCCGGGGTTGTACGACTTGTGCGTGATCGCGACCGAGGTGGTGAACCGGTCGGCGCCCGCCCAGCGCTCGGCCTGCCTGGCATACGTCTTGAGTTCGGCGAACACGGCGTCGGAGATGGTCGCCGGACCACCGAGCACGACGATCCGTCCGGGACGCAGCCGGCGCAGCTCGGCGGCGATGACGCCCGGAAGGGAGTTGGTGTCGACGAGCAGCACCGGCCCGCCGGTCTTTCCGGCCACCGGCGCCCCCGAGAGCGCATCGGTGAAGACGCGCCCGGAGGCGATATAGGCCGTGCCCACCCCGGGGTTGTAGCTATTTTCGGAGATCACCGCCGAGGTGGCGAACCGGTCGGCACCGCTCCACCGCCGCACCCCACCCGGGGTGTATGCCGCGAGCTGGCTCTCGACGCCGGTCGAGATCGTGGCCGGTCCCCCGAGAATGACGATCGCGCCGGGACTCAATCGCCGAAGTTCCGCCTTGACGACGTCGGGGATCGCGTCGGTGTCGACGAGCAGCACCGGCCCGCTCGTCTTGCCGGCCACCGGCGCCCCCGAGAGGGCATCGGTGTAGACCCGGCCCGACGCGATATAGACCACCGGAACCCCAGGGGCGAAGTTCTTGGCGGAGATCATCGCCGATGTCGCAAAGCGGTCGGCGCCGCTCCACCGGAGGACCTTGGACAGGACCGGGAAGCTCAGACTGACCGTCGCGGCATCGGACGTCGCCGCGGTCACCGCGAGGGACCACGCGTTGTCGGGGGCGGTGTAGGTCTCCCCCGGCTCCAGACCGGGGTGCCGCTGGGTGTCGGCGCGGACCGCATCGGGGTGGAAGTCCACGAGTTGGCGTTCGCCGAGGGGCGTGCCCAGGAGTTGCCGGTGGACGATCACCCCGCCGCCGGGGTCGGCATACGTCACCGCGCCGGAGGTCCACGTGTGGTCGTCGATCCACGCATCCTGGCCCGCCGGGACCCGGTAGTCGACGTGATAGCGATAGCCGTCGTCGTCGAACCAGAACCCCCGCTGTCCGCTGGTCGCCGTCAGGGGGCCGATCGTCTGGGTGGTGTTCTCGCCCGTGGCCACCTCGGGATAGTCCGCAGCCGCGATCAGGCCGAGCCGTTCGAGGGTGTCGGCCATCGGCATACCGAGGGAGCCGTAGGGGCGGCCGCTGGTCGGGTCCCAGGGATCCGTCTGGTCACGGTAGGCGCAGGACGGCGACAACGGGACCGCGCCCGTGCCGGACACACAGTCGAGGGAGCCGGTCGAGGTGGCGCCGGCGTTGATCGAGATGACGCGGTTGAACACATCACTGGTCAACACGCCATTGGTGATCGTGTAGCCGTCGCCCTTGTCGGTCAGGCCGACATTCTCGAGATCGGTGAAGTGACAGGCCGACTCATGGTTGAGATAGACGATGAGGTGGTCACGCAGGCCGGCGCTCCCGACGACCTTGCGCACCGCATCGCGGATCGCGCCTTGGTCGCAAGTCTTGGCCTCGGTCGAGGTCAAGCTGATCTTGAGCCAGCCGGAGAGGAAGTTGAGTGAGGCCGACATCCGGCCCCCGCTCATCGCGCTGTAATAGCTGCTCGTCTCGGCGATCTTGGCGGTCACCTCGCCGGTGTCGAGCGGAGCCGGTGCCGTGCCCGACCAGTAGGTCGGCACGATCGCGAAGCGGTGTTCCCCCGTGAATCCACGCTCGCTCGGGGTCGCCCGATCGGATGCCTGGCCATGCCCGGACCCCGCCACGGCAGGCGTGAGCCCCGCCAGCAGCAACGCCACCGTCGCGAGCACGCTCATCAGCAGGCGATGGCCAGTCCGGCCCCGACGGCGCGCACGGGGTCCCGCCCCGCCGGAGGAGGTCATCTGAGCGCGTGTTCCTACCATCCTCCGAACGTACCTTCCGGGACCGACAACCGCACCCCTGCTCATGAGATACCCGGTCGCAGCGCGATCAGGCTTGCTCGGACCACCACGCGCGCAACCGCTCGGCGGCCGCCTCCTTGCCGATCGGACCCTCGTCGAGGCGGACGGCGAGAAGGTACTTATAGGCGCGCCCGAGAACGGGCCCCGGGGGTATGCCGAGAACCTCCGCGATCTCGTGACCGTCCAGTTCCGGACGCACCGCCGCGAGTTCCTCCGCCTCCTGCAACCTCCCGATCCGCCGCTCCAGTTCGTCATAGGTCGCCGCGAGGCGGCGCGCCTTGCGGACATTGCGCGTCGTGCAGTCCGCCCGGGTGAGCCGGTGCAGGCGCGCTAGGAGCGGGCCGGCGTCGGTGACATAGCGACGCACGGCCGAGTCGGTCCACGCACCGTCGCCGTAGCCGTGGAAGCGCAGGTGGAGCTCGACCAGACGAGAGACCGCGGTGACCGTTTCCTTGTCGTAGCGCAGAGCGCGCAACCGCGCCCGCACGAGCTTGGCGCCGACGACCTCGTGGTGGTGAAAGGACACCCCGCCGCCCGACTCGAACCTGCGGGTCGCCGGCTTGCCGATGTCGTGGAGCAGGGCGGCCAGGCGCAGGACGCGATCGGGGCCCGGAACCGAGTCGGGCGGCCCGTCCGGCGGGCCCTCCAAGGCGATCGCCTGATCGAGCACGGTCAGGGAATGCTCGTAGACATCCTTGTGACGGTGGTGCTCGTCGATCTCCAGGCGCAGCGCCGGCAGCTCGGGCAGGACGTGGTCGGCGATACCGGTGTCCACGAGCAATCCCAAGCCCGGGCGGGGCGTCGGCGCCAGGAGGAGCTTGGTCAACTCGTCGCGCACCCGCTCGGCCGAGACCATCGCGATCGAGCCGGCGAGCTCGCGCATCGCCGCGAACACCTCGGCGCTCGGCACCAGGCCCAGCTGGGCGGCAAAACGCGCGGCCCGCATCATCCGCAGCGGGTCGTCGGCGAAGGAGACCGTCGCCGGGGCGGGTGTGCGCAGGCGGCGGGCGGCGAGGTCGACCAGACCGGCATACGGATCGACGAACTCCAGCGAGGGGAGGCGCAGTGCCATCGCATTGACGGTGAAGTCGCGTCGGCGCAAGTCGTCGGCGAGGTTGTCGCCGAAGGCGACCACCGGTTTGCGGGTCTCCCGGTCATAGGCGTCGGCGCGATAGGTCGTCACCTCGACCGTGGTGCCGCCTCGGACCGTCCCGATCGTCCTGAACGCCCGCCCGATGTCCCACGTGGTCTCGCCCCACGCGGCAAGGATCGGCTCGCTCTCCTCGGGCCGCGCGCTCGTGGTGAAGTCGAGGTCGGGGGAGCTGCGTCCCAGGAAGGCGTCGCGCACCGGCCCGCCGACGAGGGCGAGTTCATGACCGGCCGCGGCGAAGCGTTCGCCGAGGGAGGTGGCCAGCCCGAGGATCGGACCGAGGTTGGCCACGGCCCGTCGCAGGGCCTGTCGGGAAGGCGCGTTCACGAGGTCCAACCGTAATCGCGAACCGGGACCGCCCCGGACGCCGCTTCCCGACCCCCCTTGGTGATGGCGCTTAGAGTGACCTGTATGACCGCCCCCGCCCCCGAGCCGACGCAGCGGCGCCTGCCGGCCGTGGAGGAGCGCTCGGCCGGGGGTGTCGTCGTCGACATCCACAACGGCCGGGCCCGGATCGCGGTCATCGCCCGGCGCAATCGCGCGGGCCGACTCGAATGGTGTCTCCCCAAGGGCCACATCGAACGGGGCGAAACCCTGTCGGAGACCGCCGCCCGTGAGGTCGCCGAGGAGACCGGCATCGAGGCACGGGTCCTGATCAAGCTCGGGACGATCGACTACTGGTTCGCCACGGGGGACCGGCGGGTCCACAAGTTCGTCCACCACTACCTGCTCGAAGCCACCGGCGGGTTCCTGACCATCGACAATGATCCCGACCAGGAGGCCGTCGACGTCGCCTGGTTGCCCCTTGAGCATGCGCATCGCCACCTGACCTTCCCCAATGAGCGACGCATCGCCCGGGAGGCCTGGCAACGCCTTGCCGGAGCCGAGTGATGGCCGCCGGGCGGCCGCGCGCCGCCCTCGTCCGGGTGGTCCGTGCCGTCGTTCTCGCCGCCGCGTTCACCGCGCCCCTCGCCACATCCCTCGGTGCTTCCGCGGCCACACCGCCCGCGATGTCGTATGCCGCGCCTCCCCCCGCGAGCCTTCCCGCGGCCGGGGAGACCACCGAGGGACTCACCCTCGAGATCACCTCGGTCACCCCGACCATCGCCCGTCCCGGCGGTGAGGTGCTGGTCCGGGGCAGGATCGGCAACACCGCGGACGTGTCCGTCGCCGGGCCCACCGTCCGGCTGCGCGGGAGCGTCGACGCCCTGACGAACCGCGACGACATCCGCTCCTGGGCTTCCGGCACCGACCTCGGCCGGGCGACGACGACGTGGGACAGCGCCCGCATCCCCGACTCCCTCTCCCCGGGAGAATCCGCCGAGTTCGTCCTGCGGGAGCGGCTGCCCGACACGAGCCGGTTCACCTACGGCGCGTTCCCCGTCGAGGTCGACATCCCCGGGGCCCGTATCCCGACTTTCGTCGTCACCGGGAAGTCCGGGGACTATCCGCCGATGCGCACGACCGTCCTGATGCCGGTCACGCTCGCCCCGCAGGCCGCCCTCTTCGGCCGCTACGGCCCGGCCCGCCTGCGCGCCTGGACCGACGAGATCGGGCCGGAGGGCCGTCTGACCCGCCTCCTGGCTGCGGGCAACGGCCTCCCGGTCCTCTGGGCGGTCGACCCCACCCTCCTCGATCCACCCGACGCGATCGCCGGGGAGCGTCCCATCGACCCCGCCGCCGGAGCCGCCTGGGATCGCATCGGGGACGCCCAGAAGGCGGAGACGGCGCTGCGCCGCGCCTTCCGGACCACCCTGATCGGCGCGCTGGGTTCCGGCGACTGCACCCTCCTGCCGTATGCCGATGCCGACCTCGTCGCCGGTCAGCGCGTCGCCGCCGCCGGTCCCCGCGTGCGGGACCTCGTCGGCGCGGCGGCCACCGCCGCCGCCACGCTCCAGGCCTCAGGTCCCCGGTGCCGCAGCGACCTTCTCTGGCCGGCCGATGCCCTGGTGAGCACGCAGCGGGGGCGGGAGCTCGCGGCATATCTCCCGGGGGGCCGGATCGGCGCGCTGGTGGGCAGCGCGGCGAGCACCCCGGCCGGCGTCGTGGGCAGCGCCGCCGCCTGGCGAACCGCGGACGGCGTCCCGGTCCTGGCGTACGACGAGTCGCTGAGCAATGCCCTCGTCGGACTCGCCACGGACGAGGCCGGCGTCGTCACCGGACAGCGCCTGCTCGCCGACTCCGTCGCCCTCTTCCTGCAGACCCCGAGCGTCCCGCGGCAGGTGTTGTTGGCGGTTCCTCGCGAGATCGACTTCGAGGGGAGCGGGCTGAGCACGGCGCTCAACCGCATGAGCGACGCCCCCTGGATCGCCCCGTCCGGACTGACCGCCCTCCTCGCGGCCAGCGTGACCGGGCCGCCGGTGGCGGACCGGACTCCACCGGCCCTGATCGAGGCGCCCGGGATTCCCGTCGACCCGAGCACGACGATCAAGCCCGCCATCACGACATCACGGATGGCGCCCCTCCAGCAGGCCCTCGCCGCCGTTGCGACGACGGCCAAGATCCGCCTCGACGGTCCCGCTGATCTCGATCTGTGGTCGCAGTGCCTGACCCAGTTGCTCTCGGCCCGTTGGCGAGCCGACCCGGCCGCCTACCAAGTGGCGATGCGGAGCCTGAGAACCGCCGGGACGTCCGCCCGTAATGCCGTCGCCGTCACCCCCGAGACGATCAACTTCTTCGCTGAGGCCGGCCGCCTGCAGATCACGGTCACCAACAACCTCGACGTCGGCCTGGCGGACCTGCGGGTCCGTCTGGAGCCCCTGTCCCCCTGGTTGCGGCTGGACGACCAGCCTCAGCCGGTCGATATCGGTCCGCACTCCAAGGCCGTCGTCGTGGTGCGCGCGACCGCACTGGCGGCGGGCAGTGTGCCCATCCGCGCGAGCCTGATGGCCCCGGACGGGCAGGAGGTCGCGACCGCGACGACGGTGACCGTCCGGGTGCGACCCACCGGGGATTGGATCTATTGGGCCATGGGCGCGGTCGCCGCTGTCCTCCTCGCCCTGGGCCGATGGCGCACCCGCCGGTCGCGGGGCGCGCGCACCGCCGCGGTGGGTGCTAAGACAGCCACGGGCACCGGCAAGACCACAGGCGCTGGGCAGACCACTGGCGCCACGGGCGCGGCGCCTGCCACGCGGGCAACGAAAGGTGGGTCCGGTGAGCGGTGACACGGTCGCCCGGTCGAGTGCGGTCATGGCGTCGGGGACCCTCGTCTCGCGCGTCCTCGGCCTGATCCGGACCTCGCAGCTGGGGTATGTCGTCGGGGTGACGGGGTTGTCCGCCGACGCCTTTTCCATCGCCAACACCCTCCCCAACAATATCAACCTCCTCGTCGCGGGGGGAATCCTCCAGTCGGTGCTCGTCCCGCAGATCGTCAAGGCGGCCACCCAGGGAAAGGCCGGGGAGGAGTATGTCGACCGCCTCGTCACCCTCTCGCTGGCCCTCATGGCCGGGCTCACCGTCCTGGCGACCGCCGCCGCCCCGGCCCTGGTCTGGGTGATGAGCGAGAACTCCGATCCCGCCGCCCGCCGGCTCGCCGTGGCCTTCGCGTTCCTGTGTCTGCCCCAGATCTTCTTCTACGGTCTCTACACGCTCCTGGGCAATATCCTCAACGCCCGCGGCCACTTCGCCGCCTATATGTGGGCCCCCGTCCTGGCCAATGTCGTCGCGATCGGCGGTTTGGTGGCCTTCCGGATGGCGGGATATGAGCGGGAGGCACCGCCGGGTCACTGGTCGAGCGGGATGGTGTGGATGCTCGCCGGGACCACGACCTTGTCGATCGCCGCTCAAGGGATCTGCCTCGTCGTGCCGCTGTGGCGCAGCGGTTATCGCTTCCGGCCGCGGTGGGGATTCCGCGGAGTGGGGCTGGGCTCCGCCTCGCGGGTCGCGTTCTGGTCCTTCTGTGCCGTGGCCCTGTCCCAGCTCGGGTTCGTCGTGACCAGCAAGGTGCTCAACCGGGCCAGCGATCTCGCCGACCGGGCGCACGTCGTGGCGGCGGGCAAGGCGTCATACGACTATGCCTTTCTCCTCTTCATGCTCCCCCACTCCCTGGTGACGGTCTCCCTGGCGACCGCGCTGTTCACCCGGATGGCGAGTGCGGCGCACACGGGCCGGACCCGGGACGTGGTCGCCGACTTCAACCGGGGACTGCGGATGCCGGCGCCGATCCTCGTGCCGATCAGCGTCGCGGGGTTCGTCTTCGCACCGATGGTGACAGCGGTCTTCTTCCCGCGCGCCCCGCTCGCGCAGACCAATGCCGTGGCCGGCATCCTCATCGCCATGCTCGTCGGCCTCGTCCCGTTCGGCTGGCTCTATCTGATCAACCGGGCGTTCTATGCCTACGAGAACGCCAAGACGCCCTTCTATCTCCAGATCGTCGTCACCGTCGTCGCCACCGCGATCAACCTGTATGCCGCGACCGCCCCCGTCCGTCACACCGGCATCTGGGTCGGCATCGGCCAGACCGTGAGCAACCTGGCCGCCGCGGTGCTCGGGCTGGTGCTGCTGCGCCGCGCCCTCGGTCGGCTCGCCCTCGGACTGACCGTGCGCACCTATGTGCGCCTCCTCCTGGCCAGTCTCGCCGCCGCGGTGGTGGCCGTCGCCCCCGTCTGGGTGGTGCGGACCCACCTTCACGGCTCACGCTTGCTGCAATTCCTCGTCCTCGCCGTCACCGGTGTCGCCTATCTGGCGTTGACCTGGGCCATCGCGTACCGCATGCGCGTGCGCGAGGTCGGCGACCTCGTCGAGCCGGTGCTGCGCCGCGTCCGTCGTTGACGCGACCGGGACCGGCCCGGGCGAGGCGGTCGGGGGCGAGGAGGTCCCCGCTTTAGGATGACCTCGCTTGCATCTCATCTGGTGGGGGTGCCCGGAAGCATCGAGGAGTCACCGTGCCTGGCCTTGCCCCTGGAGCGGTCGTCGGCGGTCGCTATACCGCCCAGCGCCTGCTCGGCGAGCACGCTGGCGCCCAGTCCTGGGTGGCGCGGGACGAGACCGGCCGCGCCACGGTCGTCCTGGTCGTCGTGCCCGAGGAACACCCCCAAGCACTCGCCGTCCTCGACGCGGCCAATCGCGCGCGGGGGGTGGACAACCCGAGGCTGGTACGCATTCTCGAGGTCGGCCGAGACGGCGGGGTCGTCTACTTCGCCGAGGAGGCCCTCGACGGGGGGGCCTCGCTGACCCAGCTGGCGGCCCGGGGTGGACTCGAGGCGACCGAGGTGCGCCGCCTCACCGGCGAGGCCGCCCTCGCCCTCGACGCGGGTCAGGTCCGGGGGCTGCACCACCTCTCCCTGACCCCCGACAGCCTGGTGCGTATGCCGGACGGCTCCGTCCGCATCGCCGGCCTCGCCACCCAGGCCGCCCTCGCCGGCCAGGACCACATCGGTGGAGTCCGCGCGCTCCGCCGCGACGCCCAGGGCCTGGTCTCCCTCGCGTATGCCGCCCTCACCGGACGGTGGCCACACGGCCCGACGACTGCCCTCGAGCCCGCGCCACGGGTCTTCGGGGGCGTGCCTCGCCCGTCCGAGATCGCCGTCGGGGTGCCGGCGGATCTCGACACGATCTGTCATCAGACGCTCAGTGAGGGGCTGGGTCCGTCCAGCCCGGCCGACTATGCCGCCCAGGTCGCCCCATGGCCGGGTATGCCGATCGGCGGCACCCAGACCGCCGTCCCGGACCCGGTCGCGGCTGGGGTATCCGGCGCGGCAGCTGCTGCGGGCGCGCTTGGCGCGGCCGGTATCCGTGGTGTGACGACACCCGGCGCCGCGGAGCCGACGCAGGCCCTCCCCGTGTCAGCGCCGGCCGCGGCGGGGCACGAGGCGCCTGCGTCCGGTGTTGCCGCGTTCAGGGCTGCTGCGTCCGCCGGTCACGTCACTGGGGTTGCTGCCGCTGGGGGTCCAGCCAGCGATGTTCCCGCTGAGATCCCCGCCAATGTCCCCGACTCGGGTGGGCCCGGGTCCGTTCTCGCACCCCCGGCTGTTGCCTCGACGGCGCCTCGCGGGGCGCGAGCATCCGGTCCTGCCTCCCCGGGCGCTGCCGCCCCCGGTGCTGGTGTGCCCGGTGCTGGTGTGCCCGGTGCGGCTGCGGCAGGAGCGGCGATCGGGGCCGTCGGGTCCCGGCTAGCCGGACTCGGCAAGGCCGCGACCGGACGGGTCGGTGGGGTGCTCGGCGAAGGCCGGGCGATCCGGCGCGCCCAGCGTGCGGACGAGGCCGCCCGCGTGGTGTCGATCGACCAGGCACCGGCGGCGACCGATCTCGAACCCCCTGCGCCCCTGCTCCCGGCCGAGGCCGGGGCACCACCCTCTCCCATGCAGCGCCGGGTCGTTCTCGCGCTCTTCGCCGCGCTGGTCTTCATTGCCGGTGCCCTCGGGGCGATGGGTGCCTCCCGGATCGGGACGCACACCGACCTCGGCGGCGTCCTGGGCGACACTTCGGGCCATCGGACCACCAGCACCTCCTCGACGTCGTCGTCCACGACGGATTCCGGCTCCGGGACGCCGTTGGCGATCTCCGCGGCCACCGGCTTCGACCCTCAGGGCGACGGCAACGAAAACAACGCACTCGCCGCCAGGGTCTACGACGAGGATGCCGCGACGTACTGGCAGACCGAGGGCTATCAGGGCCCCACCTTCGCCGGGCTCAAGACCGGGGTCGGTGTCCTGCTCGATTTCGGCCAGGTGGCCACCCCGAAGAAGGTCGTCCTGACCCTGCCGACGCCGTCGAGTTTCGAGCTCTACCTCGGCAACGAGCAGTCCCTGGACGGGGCCACCAAGATCGGCTCCTCCGCCGAGGCACAAGGCACGGTCACCATCGAGAGCGACGGCAGCGCCTCCGGCCAGTTCCTCATCGTGTGGTTCACCAGCTCCCCACGCCTGGCGGACGGAAGCTACCGCGCGACCCTCGCCGAAGTCAGCGTCGACGGATAGCCCTCGATGTCCTCCGGCCCCGGCGACCTCGCCGAACGCAGCGACCGCGACCTCGTGCAGTTGCACGTCGACGGGGATCCGGGCGCCTTCGGCGAACTCTTCCGGCGCCACAAGGACCGGATGTGGGCCGTTGCGATGCGCACCTGCGGTGATCGGGAAGTCGCGGCCGACGCGGTGCAGGATGCCTTCCTCTCGGCATTCCGGCGCGCCGACTCCTATCGCGGCGACGCCGCTGTGACGACCTGGCTCCACCGGGTCGTGGTCAATGCCTGCCTGGACCGCCTGCGCCGCGAGAAGCCGACGGCCGAATTGCCGGAGTGGGACCTCGGGGACCCGCACGACCCGCACGGCCAGGTCGAGACCCGTCTCGATGTCCGCTCCGCACTGGCGACCCTGCCCGAGACGCAACGGATTGCCCTCGTCCTCGTCGACATGCATGGGCTCCCCGTCGCCGAAGCCGCAGCGATCCTCGGGGTGGCCGAGGGCACCGTCAAGTCCCGGTGCAGCCGGGGTCGAGCGGCGCTCGCCGCGTTGCTGCGCCCCCGGGTGGAGTGGACCGACCAACTCGCCCATCGCTGGCGCAGGGAACCAGGTGGTCCGGCATGACGTCAGACCAGGGCAACCCCACTGCATACCCACGGAGGACTGGTGACCACTGATCTCGGTGCCGCCCCCTTCGAGGACGACCCCAACGGGATGAGGGCGGTTCTGTCCGGTCTTCCCGACCCCGGGCCGATGCCCGATGACGTCGTCCTGCGGATCGAAACCGCGCTCCGGGCCGAGTCCCGTGCGCGCGCAGCCCAGGCCCCCAGCTCCCCGGTGACCGATACGACCGCAACCGGGACACCGCCCCGGGCCGTATGGCGCCCGCCCACCCCCTCAGCCCCAGCCACCCCGCCGGACCCTGCCACCCCGCTGGACCCTGCCGCCCCGTCAGTCGTGGCCGCCCCGCCGGAACCGACGACCCCGCCCGATCCCATGACCCCGCCCGATCCCATGACCCCGCCCGATCCCATGACCCCGGCCCCCGCCTCGCCGGCCGTCACCGCCACCTCGCCGGTGCCGGACGGGACCGGGGCGAGCCGGCGGCATACCGCCGACGGTGTCGTCACTCCGATGACGGCGCCCACTCGGCGCCGCCAGGGTTCGCCTGCGGCCTCTCGACACGCCCGTCGCCGCAGCCAGATGCCCAAGGTCGTTCTCGGGTTGGCTGCGGCCTCCGTGGCATTCGTCGTCGTCGGCAAGCTGGTCCAGCAGGGCGGATCCTCCGCAAGCACGGCCGGAGGCCCAACATTCGCCAGCGGCGCCGGGGGCTCCCCGCTGTCCGATGCCGGCCGCGAGACGGCGTCGCCGACGACCCTGGGGCCGGCAGGCGTCGAGGACAGGGGCGTGTTCTCCTCCTACGTCGCCACCGGGCGCGCCTTCACCGAGGGGACGATGGCCCGTCAGGCCCGGGATCTGGTCACCATGAATCTGCGCTCGTCCGAAGCGACCGCTCCCGGCCGACCCTTCTTTTCCTCTGCCGAGCAGGCCCGCAACTGCCTGGCCCTCATCGGCGCGCCCGACGGCGCGACCAGCCGGATCGAGATCGGCACCTACGCGGGCATCCCCGCCGCCCTCGTCGCGTATGCCGACCCCGCCACCCCCCGCTCGTGGACGGCCATCGTCGTCGGCGACCAGTGCGGTGTCACCACGAGCGAACCCCTGGCGGGTCCCGTCCACGTCACCGCCACAGCGCGGTGAGTCTGCGGGCCGGAACAAAGTCCCCCTAGGATCGGTTCCACCGCTCACATCCTCGGCCACGTGCCGAAGGCTCCCGCAGAGCCGCCACCGTCCTAGGGGTTGATCCGCGTGTCGTCCGACGCTTCCGTGCGCAATGTCATCATCATCGGCTCGGGTCCCGCCGGATACACCGCCGCGGTGTATGCCGCGCGCGCCGACCTGCGCCCCCTCGTCTTCGAGGGTGCGGTCACCGCCGGTGGCGCGTTGATGAACACCACGGAGGTCGAGAACTTCCCCGGCTTCGAGAACGGCATCATGGGCCCCGACCTGATGTTCGCCATGCGCGCCCAGGCCGAGCGTTTCGGTGCCGAGATCGTCACCGACGACGTGGTGGCCGTCTCGCTCGAGGGGGAGGTCAAGACGGTGACGACGGGCGAGGGCCAGACCCATTCGGCGCGGTCGGTCATCCTGGCGATGGGGTCGGCATACCGGGAACTCGGCCTCGCGGACGAGAAGCGCCTGTCCGGACACGGCGTCAGTTGGTGTGCGACCTGTGACGGGTTCTTCTTCAAGGATCACGACATCGTCGTCGTCGGTGGTGGCGACTCCGCCGTCGAGGAGGCGACGTTCCTCACACGGTTCGCCAGGTCCGTCACGTTGGTGCATCGCCGCGATGCGTTGCGCGCCAGCAAGATCATGGCCGACCGGGCGCACGCCGACCCCAAGATCACCTTCGCGTGGAACAGCCAGGTCACCGCGCTGCACGGCCAGGACAAGCTCACCGGCGTGACCTTGACCGACACGGCGACGGGTGCGGCCCGCGACCTGCCGGTGACGGGGATGTTCGTCGCCATCGGGCACGATCCGCGCAACGAGTTGGTCCGGGGGGTCGTCGACCTTGACGACGAGGGCTACGTCCTGGTCCAGGGGCGCACGACGCTGACGAATGTCCCGGGAGTGTTCGCCTGTGGCGACCTCGTCGACCACCGCTACCGTCAAGCGATCACGGCGGCAGGGAGCGGCTGCGCCGCCGCGCTCGATGCCGAGAAGTTCCTCACTCACTGACCGACCCATCCGACCGACCCGGTCTTCTTCACGAGAATCGAGACACCTCATGGCTGGAGCCACCGTCGTCACGAGCGACGCGACCTATGACCAGGACGTCCTGCAGAGCCAGACGCCCGTCCTGGTGGACTTCTGGGCGCCCTGGTGCGGGCCGTGTCGCGCCGTCGCGCCGGTCCTGGAGGAGATCGCCACGGCCTACGCCGGGCGGCTGTCCGTCGTCAAGCTCAACACCGACGAGAACCCCGTGGTGACGCGCAAGTACGGCATCACGAGTATCCCGACCCTGCACGTCGTCGTCGGTGGTGAGGTGGTCAAGTCCATCGTGGGCGCGATGCCCAAGCCGAAGCTATTGCGCGAGATCGAACCCTTCCTCGCCTGAGGCCGCTTGCCGGGTCGTATGTCGGTCCACTTCGACGGCATACCGACCAATGATGGTGTCAATTCCGTTGCCCTGCTACGGGTTTGGTCAGTTGCCCCCATCGCGGTAGCCGATGGCCGCCAGGATTCTGTCAAGGTCCTCTTGACCGGCGAACTCGATCGTCACGCGGCCCTTGTGCTTGCCCAGGGTGATCGAAGCCCGGGTGTCGAGGAAGTCGGACAGCCGCGTGGCGAGGTCGTCGAGGTCGGGTCGCGCTGCTGCCGGTCGAGCAGCGCGCCGGCGCGGTGATGAGTCCTCGGTCTCTCCGAGAGCGACGATTTCCTCCACCGAGCGGACCGAGAGTCCCTCGGCGACGATCCGCTGAGCGAGGCGCTCCATCGCGCCGCCGTCGGTCAGGCCGAGCAGGGCGCGCGCATGGCCGGCGGAGAGCACCCCGGCCGCGACCCGCCGCGCCACCAACGGCGGGAGCCGCAGCAGTCGCAGCGTATTGCTGACCTGCGGCCGGGACCGACCGATGCGGGCGGCCAACTCCTCCTGTGAGCACCCGAAGTCGTCGAGCAACTGCCGGTATGCCGCGGCCTCCTCGAGCGGGTTGAGCTGGGTGCGGTGGAGGTTCTCCAGGAGGGCATCGCGCAGCAACGCGTCGTCGTCGGTCTCGCGAATGATCGCCGGGATCCGGTCCAGCCCTGCCGCTTTGGCCGCGCGCAACCGCCGCTCGCCCATGACGAGTTCGAATCCTCCGTTCGCCGCGCGTCGCACGACGATGGGCTGGAGGATGCCGATCTCCTTGACACTGAAGGCGAGTTCGGCGAGTTCGTCCTCGTCGAACACCGTTCGCGGCTGACGTGGGTTGGGGACGATGTCGGCGACATCGATCTCGGCGAACTTGGCCGGGACCTCCTGCCCGGGGCTGGTGCTCGACATGGGTCCCACGGCGGCGCCCGCCTCACCGTGTTGGGCGCCAGGGGCCGGCCTGTCCGTTGGGGACGGCCATGCCGTCGTCGTTGGGGGTGGGTTCGTTGGGAGTGGGTTCTGGGCTGGCGGGAGCAGGGCTCCGAGTCCGCGGCCAAGCCCGCGCTTCTTGTCGCTCACGAGAGGCTCGCCTCACTCCTGGCTGTGTCGATGTCGTCTGGACCTGGTCGTGTCGCGGCAGCGCGCGCCGCGACCTCGCCCGCGGCGTCGCGATAGGCGCGGGCACCGACACCGCTCGGGTCGTAGGTGATCACCGACTGCCCATACGACGGGGCCTCCGAGATGCGGACGGTGCGGGGGATCGTCGCCGCCAGAACGGAATCGGGGAAGTGGGTGCGGACCTCGTCGGCGACCTGTGCCGCGAGGCGGGTGCGTCCGTCATACATCGTCAACAGGATCGCGCCGAGGGTGAGCGCGGGGTTGAGGCCGGCCTGGACGAGCCTGACCGTGCGGACGAGTTGCGTGAGGCCCTCGAGCGCGTAGTACTCGCATTGGATGGGGATGAGCACCTCGTCTGCCGCCACCAGCGCGTTGAGCGTCAGTAGTCCGAGGCTTGGTGGGCAGTCGATGAGGATGAAATCGGGGGGACCGATGCGATTGCGTTCGAGCTGAACGCGCAAGCGTTCGACGGCCGAGCGCAGCCGGTACTCGCGGTGGTCGATGGTGACCAGTTCGACCTCCGCCCCGGCAAGGTCGATCGTCGCCGGTGCGACCCACAGGTCGGGGATTTCGGGGCAGGGCCGGACGGTGCGGAGGAGGGGACGGTCGCCCGCGAGCACGTCATACACGCCAAGGAGACCCTCCGCATGACGATCAACCCCCAACGCCGTGCTCGCATTTCCCTGCGGGTCCATATCGATCACGAGGACAGTGAGCCCACCCTCGGCCAGGGCTGCCGCGAGGTTGACCGCCGTACTCGTCTTCCCGACGCCGCCCTTCTGGTTCGACACCGCGATCACGCGGGGCGACGCGGGTCGCGGGAGCGGGGCGACCGGTGGGGTTTCACGTGAAACGTCACCGCCGAAGCGGAGGAGTTGTTCGTCGTATGCCGACACTCCCCCCTCCGGCTCTGTGCCCTCCGCTCCCGAGGTCGCCGCGAACTCGGCGCGGGCCGCGGCGGGGACCCAGGCAGATTCGGTCAAGGTGGGGCGTTGTCCCTTCTTGGTCATCGGGCCTCATCCGGTCGAGGTGTTTCACGTGAAACACCGGTCACCAGTAACCCTAGGTCACGCCTCCCTCGGCACCTGGCAACGGGCCGTGTCGACGAGATGATTGACTCCAAAGCGGGCTAATGGTCGTGGGCGGTCCGGGAGCGGAGAGTGTCCTGGCCGGTGTTGTCGTTGTGCCAGGGTGGCGGCGGTGAGGGCCAGGAGTCGTTGTAGGACGCGGACGATGACGCCGGTGGGGGTGTGTCCGCCGTGGTGAGCACCGGGGCGTGCTTACTCCCTGGCGCGGGACGTGCGCAGCAGCGTGAATCCTGTTGCTGCCAGGTGTGATTCGACGTCGCGGCCGTGGTTGGTCTTGTCCGCGACACCCAAGATCACCGACATCACCGACATCACCGCCGGGGTGACCGGTTCCGCGTCGCTGACCAGCGGTTTGATTTCCACCCGTGCGGGAACGGCAGCGGATCGGGCCGGTCCGTCAATAGGTCCTCGACCGTCACCTCCGGTGCCGTGGCGGGGTGGTCTAGATCGGTGTCCACAGGGGCCCTCCGAGGCTCGGGTTGGCTCGCAACACCACCGCTGGGCACGCTCGCTCTCCACGCACACGCGCAACACCCGTCACCATGGAATCACGCACTCGGTCTTGCAATCGTCTCTGTGTTCGATTATCATGTGGACATGTCCACGGCCCCGGTCCGCACCCTCTCCCCCCGCCCCCGCGGGGTGTCCGGGTGCCTGGCGAGGATCGATACGGACATCGACACGTTGGCCGCTGCGGTGGCCGGGGGCAGGCCGGTCTCTGCTGGGGACCTCGCCGAGGCCGACCGGCTCATCCACCGCCTCCAGGCCCAAAAAGCTCGCCCTCATCGCGCAGGCCGACCGGCAGCGCATCGCGCTGGCCCAGGGTTGCGCCTCGACCGCTCACTGGGTCGCGACCACGACCCGATCGGGCGGGCGGCGGCATCGGCCCAGGTGTCCCTGGCCACCGCGCCTGCGGTGGACCTGCCCGTGACGCGATCGGCGATGGAGGAGGGGTCGGTGTCCACCAGGCACGCCCAGATCATCGCCTTCAACAATGTCGGCACTGCCGACGAACCTGACCCCTAGTGAGCGGGCCCTCGTCGAGGACTCCCTCGTGCGCGACGCGACCCATCTCGACCCGGCCCGGCTCCGCACGGCGGCCACGCGGGCTCTCGCCGCCGCGCGGCGGCCACCGGCCGAGGTCGCCGAGCACCAGGAAACGGTTCTGGCCGATCAGGAGCGCCGCGCCTACGAACGGGCAAGGATCACCCTGCACGACAGCGGCGATGGAACCACGACCGGCCACTTCACGGTGCCGACCGGGGCCGCCCACATCCTCCGGAAGGTCCTGCACTCCATGACGGCCCCACGCCGCGATCACCACAACGCCCAGGTCAACACCCCACCAGCCGACCTCGACCGCCAGGACACCGACACAGGCGGACCCAGTCGAACACACCCCCTCCGCAATGACGACTGGGACCGGCTCGGGTGGGACGAGAAACGTGGCCGCGCCTTCACCGACCTCCTCGAACACCTCCCCACCGACGCCCTGACCGGCAAAGTCGCCGCAACCGTCGTAGTCACCATGACCCTGCAGCAGGCGCTCGGCGCCAGCCGCGCGGCAACCCTCGCCGAGGTGTCCGGCGTGCCGAGCCACCCCCCGGTCGGTGCCACACGATCCGACACCGGCCACCACCACTCCACCGGCCACGCCCGCCGACTGGCATGCCAGGCCGGCATCCTGCCAGCCGTCCTCGGCGGCCGCTCCCTGCCCCTGGACCTCGGCCGCGAGGACCGGTTCTTCCGCGACACCCACCGCACCGCTCTGGCCACCATCTACGACGAATGCGCGGCCACCGGATGCGACCGGCCCTACGCCTGGTGCGAGCTACACCACGAAGACCCCTGGTCACACGGCGGCCGCAGCGACCTCCACCTCGCAGTACCCTCTGCGGCTTCCACCACCGACGCGTCCACGACCCCACATTCCACACCACCATCCACACCAACCAGCACGGCACCAAACACGTCACCCTCACGCGGCGCACCTAGCTTCGCTAGCTACGAACGGCCATCCGATGACCTCGCCGGCAAACGTCGCCCCGACCCCACACTCCACGGCTCCTTGCTGCGGCCGAGGGGTCCGGTCACGACCGACGAGGTACGACTACCAGCGTGGTCGGCTCGGCGAGGGTTCGTCCAACGGCCACAACCGAGCCCGAACCCAGTCGAAGCCGCCGAAGCAGCGGCCCGGCCTCCGCCAGCTCCTCGGCGGCGGAGGAGCCCTTCATCGCGACGATCTCCCCGCCGGGGGCAAGGAGGGGAGCGCACCAGCCCAGGAGCTTCGGCAGCCGCGCCACCGCCCGGGAGGTGACATAGCGGGAGGGGAGGCGCGCGGCATACTCCTGCGCTCGTCCCCGGTGCACGGTGACGGTATCGAGGCCGAGTTCGGCGACCACCGCCGACAGCCACTCGGTGCGCCGGAGCATGGGCTCGACGAGATGGATCTGCAGGTCCGGGCGCGCGATGGCGAGGGGGATGCCGGGAAGCCCGGCCCCCGAGCCCACGTCGACGACCCGAGCGCCGGAGACCGGCATGGCCTCGCCAACCACGGCGCAGTTGAGCAGGTGCCGGGACCAAAGCCTCGGCACTTCCCTCGGTCCGATGAGCCCATGGGAAACGCCGGTGTCGGCGAGGAGGTCGGCATACCGGAGCGCGATCGGGAGGCGGTCATCGAAAATATCCTTCGCCACCGCGGGCGGATCCGGTATGCCGGGTGCCTCCCCGCCCGGGTCCCCGGGGGGTGCCTCGGTCGGATCAGGCGGGAAGGACGACGACATAGCGGCGGGGCTCCACACCGCTGGACTGCGAGCCAAGTCCGGCCGCGAGAACCTCGTCGTGGATGACCTTGCGCTCGAAGGCGGTCATGGGCTTGAGGTCGATCTCCTTGCCCGAGGCCTTGCACTCCGCGATCGCGGTGCGCGCGATCTCGACGAGGGCGGCACGCCGCTCGGCGCGGTAGCCGGCGACATCGAGCATGAGGCGAGAGCGCTCTCCCGTCACCGACTGCACGGCGAGCCGGGTCAGTTCCTGGAGTGCGTCGAGGACACGGCCCTCGGGCCCAACCAGCCGTCGGGGCACCCGGCCTTCCTCGGAGTCGACGATCGCCACCGCGGCGCGGTCGCCGTCGATATCGAGGTCGATGTCGCCATCGAGGTCGGTGATGTCGAGCAAGGTCTCGAGGAAGTCGGCGGCTACCTCGCACTCGCGCTCCAACTGGGAGCGCCGCCCGCCCCGCGCACCCGGCCGGTCGGTATCGCCACTGTCGCCCTCGCCGTCGGCTCCGTCGTCTCCGTCGCCCCCCTCCCCGGCGTCGTCGCCGTCGTCTCCGTCGACGATCTCGGCGTCGGCCAGGTCGCCGTCGTGGGCGCTATCGCCCTGGTTCCCGTCCGTCGCCCCATCAGCCGACACCCCCTCGGTCGGGTCCAGGTCGCCGGCTTCCGGCTGCTCGGACGCGCCCGCCGAACTGTCGGTGGCCGTCTCTCTCGCGGCGTCCGTGTCTCTCGCGGCGTCCGTGGTGAGGTCGGGGTCGGTCATGACTGCGGCTCCTTCGTCATCGAGGCGCAGGCCTCGGCGGGCTGGTGAACAGGGTCGGTGGCATCCGCACAGGGGCGCGCGGCAGAGGGGCGCGCGGCATACGGATGCATGGGAGCCGGATGGCTGGCAAACGGGTCCATGGCACTCGGGCTCATGACGCGCTGTCCGTCGGGTCGGTGTCGTCCTGCGGAGTCGCCGGTCGGGAGCCCGGTCGCTGGCCGCCTCGGCCCTTGCGTTTGGGCTGCTGGCGCTGCCGGCTCTGGGGGCGGGGGCTGCCGACCGCATCGCTGATGACGGTCCCGGTCACCGTGCCCGGAAGGGCGGTGGGCGGCACGTCGAGGCCCTTGGCCCGGCGCCGCTCGTGCAACGCCTTCTCCGCGAGCGACCCGGGTGCCGGCATCCGGCGGATCACATAGAACTGCTGCGCCATCGACCACACATTGGTGACGAACCAATAGATCAGGACACCGATGGGGAAATTGACACCGGAGATGGCGAAGAACAGCGGAAGCACATAGAGCAAGACCTTTTGCTGACGCGCGAACGGATTGTCCAGCGCCGACGCCGGCATATTCTTGGTCATCAGCTGCCGCTGCGTCGTGAACGTCGTCACCGACATCAAGATGATGAGGACGACGGTGACGATCTTGGTGCTGAGGCTGTCGGCACCGATGAACTTGTCGGACAGTTGAGCGCCGAAGATCTGGGCCTGCTCGGCCTGGCTCGCGACGGCCTTCGTGATCGGGCCGATCGGATCCTTCGAGCCTTCGGCGATGTGCTGGAGTCCGTTGAGGACACGGAAGAGGCCGAAGAAGATCGGGGACTGGGCGAGGATCGGCAGGCACGAGGAGAACGGATTGGTCCCGGAGCTGCGATAGAGCTCCATGGTCTCCTGAGTCATCTTCTGCCGCGACTCGGGATCGGTCTTGCCCTTGTATTTCGCCTGGATCTTCTGCAATTCCGGGCTGATCATCTGCATCTTGCGGGACGCATTGATCTGCTTGACGAAAAGTGGGATAAGGAGGGCGCGCATGACGATGACAAGTCCGACGATCGCCAGCCCCCACGTCCACCCCGACGCCGCCGGCAGCCCAATCGCGGTAAAGGCCTGATGGAAGCCGTACATGATCCACGCGACCACCCATTCGATCGGGTAGAGCACGCTGTTGAAGAAGTCGCCCATGCTGTCCTAACTGGTGGCGGCGAGGCTTAGTTCGCCGGGGTCGAGTTCGAGGTCGTATGCCGCTCCGGCACGTGGTCGACGCCCCCCGGCGCCCACGGGTGGCAGCGAGCGAGTCGGCGGGCCGCCAGCCAGGACCCGCGTACCAGCCCGAAGCGGCGCAGGGCGGTCACGGCATACGCGGAGCAGGAGGGGTAGTAGCGGCACGACGGCGGCGTAAGCGGCGAGATGACCATCTGATAGAGGCGGATCAGCCAGATCAGCGGCTGGGCGAGCACCTGCCCCGGCGTCATGAGCGCGCGCACCGGGAGCGAAGGACACGCAGTGCCGCATCGAGGGCAGCCCCGAGTTCGGCGCTGGTCGCCTCGGCGGCGGCCGGGTTCGCCCGCACCACCACATCCACCCCCAGGTCGTATGCCGAGAGCCTCGCCGCGCACAGATGGCGCAGTCGGCGCTTGGTCCGGTTGCGGACGACCGCCCCGCCCACGGCCTTGGACACCACGAAACCCACCCGGGTCGGCTGGTCGCGCCGATCGGGCGGGCAATGGGTATGCACCACGAGGAGTCGCGAGCCAACTCGGTGACCGCGGCTACGCAGGACGGCCGAGAAGTCCGCGCGCGACCGCAGCCGGTGCTGCGCCGACAGCACGGCCGAGGTCGGTCAGGCGGAGAGTTCGGCGCGGCCCTTGCGGCGGCGGGCGGCGAGGATCGCCCGCCCGGCGCGGGTGCTCATGCGGTGACGGAAGCCGTGGTTCTTGGCCCGGCGACGGTTGTTGGGCTGAAAGGTGCGCTTGCTCACGATGGGCTACTTCCGTTGTCTGGCGGCGACGGGCGGGCTGCCTTCACGCCACCGGCGTCGGTGGGCGGAGGGCTGCCTGTCGGCCGCAATCGGAAACCTGCGGCGGCAACTGCGTCACAGGCATGCGAAAACGGCCGAAAGGCCGAGTTCCAACGGTACGGCAGCGCCGCTGCGGGGGTCAAACCAGAGGGCCCGCGCGACCCGGGTGGGGCAGTATTCCACCGGCGGCGGCGCGCGATGCGGAACGACACGCCGTCCGAGTCGTCCCCGGCCCGGTGGGGCGGTAAGTTACCCCCTGGGAGGCTCCGGGGCCCCCTGTCGGTGGCCTTCCACCGACGCGTGGTCCCCGGCGGGGAGGAGTTTGCCCACAGGTGTGGGCGACGCATGTGGACAACCTCGTCGAGGTCGGCACCTGCGCCGCGACGAGGGAAGGATTCCAGGGTGAGCGACGGGGAACTCGACCGCACCCGCATCTGGGCCGATGTGCTCCGGCGCCTCGACGACGACGGGGTGTCCGCCCAACAGCGGGCCTTCCTGACCGGCTCGGTCCTCCTCGGCGTCCTCGACGACACGGCGCTCATCGCCGTCGCGACGGATTACGCCAAGACGGTCGTCGAGACCCGTGTGCGGGTTCCGGTCGAGCAGGCGCTCGCGACCGCTCTCGAGCGCCCGGTCAAGGTCGCCGTCACCGTCGATCCCAGCCTCGAGGACATCGACGACGAGCCGGCACCGATGCCGCCACCCCCCGAGCGCACCGGTCCGGTCACCCTCTTCGACGACTTGGAAGACGAGCCCGCACAGGCGCGGTCGGTGTATGCCGGTCCCCAGCGGCATACACAACAGCCGGAAAAGGTGGAACTGACCCGGCTGAACCCCAAATACGTCTTCGACACCTTCGTCATCGGCGCCAGCAACCGGTTCGCGCACGCCGCCGCGGTGGCGGTCGCCGAGGCCCCGGCGAAGGCCTACAACCCCCTGTTCATCTACGGCGAGTCCGGGCTGGGCAAGACCCACCTCCTGCACGCGATCGGGCACTACGCCCGCAGCCTCTATCCGCATGTCAAGGTCCGCTATGTGAACTCCGAGGAGTTCACCAACGACTTCATCAACAGCATCCGCGATGACCGGGCCGCCAACTTCCAGCGGCGCTATCGCGAGGTCGATGTCCTCCTCATCGACGACATCCAGTTCCTCTCGGGCAAGGTCCAGACCCAGGAGGAGTTCTTCCACACCTTCAACACCCTCCACAACGCCAACAAGCAGGTCGTCATCACCAGCGACGTGCACCCCAAGCAGCTGAGTGCCTTCGAGGAGCGGATGGTCTCGCGCTTCGAGTGGGGCCTGCTCACCGACGTCCAGCCGCCCGACCTCGAGACCCGCATGGCGATCCTCGGAAAGAAGGCGCTCCAGGAGCGCCTCAGCGTCCCCGACGACGTCGTGGAATACATCGCCAGCCGGATCTCGACCAATATCCGCGAGCTCGAGGGCGCCCTCATCCGGGTGACCGCCTTCGCCAACCTCAACAAGGCCCCCGTCGACCTCAGCCTCGCGCAGATCGTCCTGAAGGACCTGATGCCGGTCGACAACGCCAAGCAGATCACGGGGGCGACGATCATCGCCCAGACGGCGACCTATTTCGGGCTGACCATCGAGGACATCCAGGGAGCGTCACGCTCGCGGGTGCTCGTGACGGCCCGACAGATCGCCATGTATCTCTGTCGCGAACTGACCGACCTCTCTCTCCCCAAGATCGGCCAGCAGTTCGGCGGCCGCGATCACACCACGGTCATGCACGCCGACAAGAAGATCCGCCAGCTGATGGCCGAGCGCCGTGCGATCTACAACCAGGTCACCGAGCTGACCAACCGAATCAAGCAGACGACCGCCTGACCCTCCGGGACACCACTAGCCAGAACCCCGACAGTCGCCGTCCACAGGCTTTCCCACAGCCGTGCATGAATCTTGACCCGAGAGTTATCCGAACGCGGTCCGGGTCACCGGGCGACCCCGTCCGTCCACATTCTGTGGACAACTCTGGGGACAACTTGGTCATCGCTCGTCCACAACCCAACGAGTGTCTCCTTATCCTGTGGACGACCACGCCCGCGACCGTGGATTGTCCTGTGGACGTCACCGGCGTGTCGTCCCCACCCCCCACCCAGGCTGGGTATGCCGCGGGCCCGCCCCCAGCGGCATACCCTCCTCCACCGGTGGTCCCCACGCGTCGTCCACAGGTCCGTTCGACGGTGACCAGCGGATTCGTGGGTTGTCCCCAGATTCCCCAGGCGCGATGACGACGATCAATCTCTCTATGACATTTCGACCCGCCCCGATCAAGGCTGGGGACAGACGATCGTGGCCCGCCCGTGGTAGCGAGGACCGGACTGGCGGGATACGCTCGGCAGTCCACCCCGCCAACGGGGGTGTCGTCATGTCCGGCCCGCGTCCGGTCGGACCCCAGTCGCCACATCGAAGGTGGTTGTCGTGAAGTTCCGCGTCGAGCGTGATGTCCTCGCCGAGGCCGTGACCTGGGTCGCGCGCGGCCTGCCGGTGCGCCCGGCCGTTCCCGTCCTGGCGGGCGTGCTCCTCGAGGCCGGTCAGGACGGGACCTTGACCCTGTCCGCCTTCGACTACGAGGTCTCGGCGCGCGTGACCGTCGCCGCGGAGGTGACCGAGAGCGGCACTGCCCTCGTCCTCGGGCGGCTGCTCTCCGACATCTCCCGCTCCTTGCCGGCCGACAAGCCGGTCGACGTGGCCACCGACGGCAATAAGGTCTCGGTCACCTGCGGGTCGTCGCGGTTCGCGCTGCTCCAGATGCCCGCCTCCGACTATCCGACCCTGCCGACCCAACCGAGCCCGAGCGGGACGATCGACGGGGCGACGTTCGCCCAGGCGGTCGCCCAGGTCGCCATCGCCGCCGACCGGGGCGACACCCTGCCGATCCTCACCGGTGTGCGCGTCGAGATCGAGGGCGACCGGGTGACCTTCCTGGCCACCGACCGCTACCGCCTCGCCATGCGGGAGTTCACCTGGACCCCGAGCCAGCCGGACGCCTCCCATGTCGCGCTCATCCCCGCCCGCACCCTCGCCGAGACGGCGCGTGCGCTCGGCCAGGGGGGTTCCGTCTCCGTTGCGCTCGGTCAGGCGGCCGGCGGCGACGGCCTCGTCGGGTTCGAGGCCGGGCAACGGCACAGCACGTCGCGGCTTCTCGACGGCGAATACCCCAAGGTCGCCAAGATCTTCCCCACCTCGTCCGAGACCGAGGCCGTCGTCAAGACCGCCGATCTGGTCGAAGCCGTCAAGCGCGTCGCGCTCGTCGCCGAGCGCAACACCCCCGTCCGGCTGCGCTTCGGTGACGGCCAGGTCGCCATCGAGGCCGGCACCGGCGAGGACGCGCAGGCCTCCGAGGCGGTCGAGGCGAGCATCGAAGGCCCCGAAATCGAGATCGCCTTCAACCCGGCGTTCCTCCTCGACGGACTCGGCGCGATCCACATGCCGTATGCACGACTGTCCTTCACCCAGGCCCTGAAGCCGGCGATGCTGACCGGTCAGTCCGAGGTCGACGGGTCCCCGGAGATCCACTACCGCTACGTTCTGCAGCCGGTCCGGCTGACGTCCTAGAGTGACGCTGGTGTGGCGGAGCGCACGCTGACGACAAGGAGACGGGTATGAAGCTGGGCTTGATCGGGCTGGGCAAGATGGGCGGCAATATGCGCGAGCGCATCCGCCGCGCCGGCCACGAGGTCGTCGGGTACGACATCAATCCCGCCATCTCGGATGTCCCGTCCCTCGAGGCGCTCGTCGCGTCCTTGGAGGCGCCCCGCGTCGTCTGGACGATGGTCGCCGCCGGGGAGATCACCCGCAAGACCGTCGCCGCCCTCGCCGACCTCCTCTCCGAGGGCGACCTCGTCATCGACGGCGGCAACAGCCGGTTCACCGACGACTTCGAGAACGACAAACTGCTCGGCGCCAAGGGCATCGGCTATCTCGACTGCGGTGTCTCCGGCGGCATCTGGGGCCTGGAGAACGGCTACGGCCTCATGGTCGGTGGCCAGGACGCGCTGGTCGAGCGGGCGATGCCGATCTTCGACGCGCTGCGCCCGGAGGGCCCCCGTGACGAGGGCTTCGTCCACGCCGGCGACGTCGGGGCCGGCCACTACACCAAGATGGTCCACAACGGCATCGAGTACGGCCTCATGCATGCCTACGCCGAGGGCTATGAGCTCCTGGAGAAGAAGGACATCGTCAAGAACGTCCCGGGGGCGTTCAAGGCCTGGTCTCGTGGCACGGTCGTGCGGTCCTGGCTGCTCGACCTCATGGTCAAGGCGCTCGAGGAGAACCCGACCCTCGACGACGTCTCGGACTACACCGTCGACTCCGGTGAGGGCCGGTGGACGGTGGAGGAGGCCATCGCGCTGTCCGTGCCGATGCCGGTGATCTCGGCCTCCCTCTTCGCCCGGTTCGCCTCGCGCCAACTCGTCTCCCCGACCATGCAGGCGGTCGCCGCTCTGCGTGGCCAGTTCGGTGGGCATCAGGTCATGACCCTCGCCGAAGGGGTCGCTCTGCGCGAGCAGGCGGCCACGGGTCCGCAGGCCGCGAGCGAGGTCAAGGCGCACGCCGCCGAAGCCAAGCCCGCCGACGCCGAGACCGCGGCGGCCAAGGGCGCGGAGGCGGCCTCGGCCGGACCCTCGTCCGGAAGCGGCAGCACGAACTGAGCGCCGCGCGCCGGCCCGATTCCCGGCCCGGCCGGAGGAGGATGACCCGGTGCACGTCCGGCACGTGAGCCTCGTCGACTTCCGCAGCTATGCCACGGTCGAGGTGCCATTGGGACCGGGTGCCCATCTCTTCATCGGACCCAACGGCCACGGCAAGACCAATCTCGTCGAGGCGGTCGCCTATCTGTCCACGCTCGAGAGCCACCGCGTCGCCACCGACGCGCCGTTGATCCGCTTCGGCGCCACGCAGGCGATCGTCCGCGGCGCCGTCGTCCGCGGCGAGCGCGAGACCCTGGTCGAGCTCGAGATCAACCCCGGCCGGGCCAACCGTGCCCGTCTCGGCCGCGCGCCGGTCGCCCGCCCTCGGGAGGTGCTCGGGACCCTTCGCTCCGTCCTCTTTGCACCGGAGGACCTCGCGCTCGTCAAGGGCGATCCCGGGGCGCGTCGGCGCTTCCTCGACGACCTATTGGTCCAGCGCCAGCCGCGGTGGTCGGGGGTGCGGGCCGACTACGAGCGGGTCCTCAAACAGCGCAATGCGCTCCTGAAATCGGCCGCGCCGGTCTTGCGCCGAGGGTCTAGGCAGCGCGTCGTCGACCAGGACGCGCGGGCGAGCGCGCTGCATACCCTCGACGTCTGGGACGCCAATCTCGCCGCGGTCGGAGCCCAACTCGTCTACGCCCGACTGCGCCTGCTACGGGACCTGCGGGGGCGGGTCGGGTCGGCATACGACCAGGTCAGCGATGGTGCGGGGGAAGCGCGGGTGACCTATCGCTCGTCCCTGGAGGAGGGTATAGCGGCCGCGCTCGCGGGCGGTGCCGTCCCGGAGGTGCCGGAGTTGGTCGAGGCGTTCACCGGGTCGCTCGCGGCGGCCCGCGAGAGTGAGGTCGAGCGGGGAATCACCCTCGTCGGACCGCATCGCGACGATGTCATCCTCGCCCTCGGGGAGATGCCCGCCAAGGGGTATGCGAGTCACGGCGAGTCCTGGTCCTTCGCCCTTGGGTTGAAGCTGGCCGCCTATCACCTCCTGCGGCACGACCTCGACGAGGACCCCGTGCTCATCCTCGACGATGTGTTCGCCGAACTCGACTCCGGTCGCCGCGCGCGCCTTGCCGAGATCATCGCCGACTGCGAGCAGGTCCTCATCACCGCCGCGGTCCCCGACGACATTCCCGCCTCCCTGCAAGGCCGGCGGTATGCCGTGGCGCGCGGGAGTGTGACGCCCGGGGACGACCCGTCATGACCCGCCCGGGGACCCCGGCGGACGCCAGAGGTACCGACGACTCCGGTGGCGAGGACTCCGGTGTCGGCGACTCGGGCGACCTCCCCGTCGCCGCCGAGGCCGAGGGGAGCGCCGATGCCGCGGCGCAGGCGCTGGCGCGCGCGCGCACGGCGGCGGCCGCCAAGGGGCTGCGCCCGGGGATGAAGCCCCGCTCCCGTCGGGCCTCCGGCGCGATCCCGGATGACCGGGACGGGCGGGATCCGCAGCTCTTGGGCGACGCGCTGGACGGGCTGGTCGCCGCGCGCGGCTGGGAACTCGATATCGAGGTCGGCGCCGTCATGGGCCGGTGGGACCAGATCGTCGGGGCCGAGATCGCGGCCCATTGCGTGCCGGTGACCTTCGCCGACGGCGTCCTCGTCGTCTCGGCCGAATCCACCTCGTGGGCAACACAATTGAGCCTGCTCAAGAGCCACTTGGTGGCCCGGATCGCCGCCGAGACCGGGCCGGACACGGTGACGGACGTCCGCATCGTCGGCCCGTCCGCACCGTCGTGGAAACATGGCCGCAGGTCTGTCACCGGCGGTCGTGGGCCGCGCGACACCTATGGGTGATGGGCGGCCCCCCTGCCCATGGGTCGATGGTCGCGTCGGGATGGACGGACCAGGAGAGCGAGTCGGGAGCGAGCATGGCGATGTGGATCGCGTTGTTGCGGGCCGTCAATGTCGGGGGTCGGCCCTTCCCGATGGCCCGGTTGCGCGAGATCCTCACCGATGCCGGGTATGCCGATGTCGCCACCCACATCCAGACCGGCAACGTCCGATTCGGGTCACCCGCCAGGTCGGCGACCAGGCTGGCCGCGATGCTGGAGGAGCTCTTTCTCGCCGACCGGGGATTCCCCGTCGCCACCTTCGTCCTGACCCCCGGTGAGCTGAGCGCGATCGCCGCCGACGCCGCGCGGGTGGCGGCGCGGCATACCCCGTCGGTCGGTCACTACGTCAGCGTGTTGGACGCACCGCCGACGGGGGCGGATGCCCGGCGGATCGAGAACCTGTCCCGGGATCGGGAGCGTGTCGTCGTCGCGGGCCGCGCGGTGCACCTGCTCTATGACCTCCCCTATCACGAGGCGCGAACCTCCAATGCCGCCATCGAGCGGATCGTCGGGCGGGCCACCAACCGCAATGCCCGCGTCATCGCCGCCCTCGCCGCGAAGTGGGGCGCCGGGTGATCGGCTCGTCAGGCGGCTGTCGGCGGCGTCTGTGACACTGAACGCCATGGGGTTCCCGAGGTGTTCGATCGTTCCGCCGTATGTCATGGAGCGGCTCGCCGCGTCCGACGACGCCGAGCTTGCGGCCTGGGCACGGCAGGCGCTCGCTGCCGACCGGCGACTTCGGGAGCAGCGCGCGCGGGGTGAGGTGACGACCGGCCCACCCCGCCCGCGGCTGCGGCACAGCACACTTGCCGGCGGCCCGGTGCGGCAGATCTGCGATGCGCACAACACCGAGCAGCTCCCGGGCACACCGGTGCGTGGCGAGGGCGATCCGCCGACCCCGGATGTGGCCGCCACCGAGGCCTACGACGGACTCGGTGCCACCTGGCGTCTCTATGCCGAGGTCTTCGCCCGCAACTCCCTCGACGGTGTGGGCCTGCCCTTGCGGGCGACCGTTCACTACGGCGAGAGCTAGGACAATGCGTTCTGGGACGGGACCCGCATGGTCTTCGGCGACGGCGACGGGCAGGTCTTCGGTCGGTTCACCGCCAGCCTCGACGTCATCGGCCACGAGCTCGCCCACGGGGTCACCGAGCACACCGCCGGCCTGCTCTATCGCAACCAGTCCGGGGCGCTCAACGAGTCGCTGTCCGACGTCTTCGGCTCGCTGGTCAAGCAGCGCAGTCTCGGCCAGAGCGCCGACCAGGCCGACTGGCTCATCGGCGCCGAGCTCCTTGTCGGCGCCTACTCCGGCCAGGCATTGCGGTCGATGAAGGCGCCCGGAACGGCCTACGACAACGACGCTCTGGGCAAGGACCCCCAACCGGCGACGATGGCCGACTACGTCGACACCGACCAGGATCACGGCGAGGTCCACATCAACTCCGGCATCCCCAACCGCGCCTTCTATCTCGCGGCAGTCGCCATCGGTGGCAATGCGTGGGAGGCACCCGGCCGGATCTGGTATGCCGCGCTCACCGGCCCCGATATCGCCGCCGACTGCGATTTCGCGACCTTCGCCGGCCTGACCCTGGCGGCCGCGACGCAGTTGTATGGCGCGGACTCCCCAGAGGCGCAGGCGGTCACCGCGGCATGGACGCAGGTCGGGGTGCTCGCTGCGGCCAATTCCGCCGGGGACGGCGCGGGCCCGGCGGACGGATCCGGCTCGCCCGCACCGACGGGGGAGAGCGTGGTCGCGGTGACCAGCAGCGGCGGATTCGCCGGGCAGACGGTCAGCCGGACCGTCTCCTTGTCACAGCTCCCGGCGCCGGACGAGAGCGCGTGGCGCGACGTCCTCGGCGCCGACAAATTGCAGGAGCTGCACGAGCTGGCGGCATTGTCCGCGCCGCAGCCGGACAGGTACTGCTACGGCGTCGCGTGCGACCGGCCGGTCATCGACGTCAGCATCCCGGAGCAGCACCTTCCCCATCACCTGCGGTCGCTCTTCGAGCGCACCCTGCGCCGGGGGTGATCCGCGGCCGGACGCGCGGGAGCGATCTCAGGCCGCAACCCGGCTCAGGCCGCAACCCGGCTCGAGCGTAAGGGTGCCTCGGAGCGTAGGAGTGCCTCAGAGCGTAGGAGTGCCTCAGCCGTGAGTCTCAGGTCCCGGGAGCCTC
The DNA here is from genome assembly GCA_016702415.1 of Nostocoides sp. GTDB lineage: Bacteria > Actinomycetota > Actinomycetes > Actinomycetales > Dermatophilaceae > Nostocoides_A. The sequence goes on along the minus strand of JADJEA010000001.1, from coordinate 234,552 downwards.
GAGGACGAGACGCCGGTCGCGCTGCGCCGCCAGGAGGAAGTCCTTCACCTCATCCACAGGTGCGGTCCACGAGCCGCCGGTGCGCAGGCGCACCGAGGCGGTGCGTTCCTCGATCTCGCGACCGCCGACGACGATCGCCACAGGGACCTTGCGCATCGAGTGGGTGCGGATCTTCGCCTGCATCCGCGCATCCGAGACGTCGGCCGCGGCGCGCAGGCCCGCGGCATACAACTCGTCGGCGACCGCCTGGGCACCCGCGTCGAAGGTGTCGGTGACGGGAACGACGACGACCTGTTCGGGGGCGAGCCAGAAGGGGAAGGCACCGGCATACTGCTCCGTCAGGAACGCCACGAACCTCTCGTGCGAGCCCAGGGGCGCCCGGTGGATGACGACCGGCTGCTTCTCGGTCCCATCGGAGGCCTTGTAGGTCAGGCCGAAGCGCTGCGGCGTGTAGAGGTCGACCTGATTGGTCGAGGCGGCGAACTCACGTCCGGTGACCGACTTGATGATGAAGTCGATCTTGGGGCCGTAGTGCGCCGCGCCCCCGACATCGAGGACGAACGGGATGCCGGATTTCTCCATCGCCCCGCGGGTGATCGCCTCGGCCTTGGTCCACATGGCCTCGTCGTCGTGGTACTTGTCGGTGTTGTCGGGGTCGCGCACCGCCAGGACCATGTGGAAGTCCTCGATGCCGAGGCCCTTGTAGTACATCTCGTGCATCCGCATGACCTCGAGGAACTGCTCCTCGGCTTGCTCCTCGGTGCAATAGATGTGGGCGTCGTTCTGAGTGAACCCGCGGGTGCGCATGAGGCCCTGGAGTTGGCCGGACTTCTCGAAGCGATAGACCGTGCCGTACTCGCCGAGCTTGTAGGGCAGATCGCGATAGGACTTCGGCCGGGCCCGGTAGACCATGTGGTGGTGCGGGCAGTTCATCGGCCGCAGGTAGTAGACCTCGTCCTCGATGGCGATCGGGGCATACATGTCGTCGGTGTAGTAGGGCAGGTGACCGGAGAGGAAGTAGAGATCCTCCTTGGCCAGCTGCGGGGTGACGACCCGCTTGTAGCCCAGCGAGCGCTCGGTCTCCCGCGCCCACGTCTCCAACTCGTCACGGACGATCGTCCCATTGGGCAGCCACAGGGGCAGGCCCTTGCCGACATTGGGGTCGAAGGTGAAGAGGTCCAACTCCTCGCCGAGCTTGCGGTGGTCGCGCTTGAGGCGCTCCTCGCGCTCGGTGAGATAGGTCTTGAGGGCCTTCCGGTCCAAGAACGCGGTGCCGTAGATCCGTTGCAGCTGTTGGCGTTTCTCGTCCCCGCGCCAGTAGGCCGCGGCGGCGTGGGTGAGGGTGAACACCCCGAGATACTTGGTGTCGAGGACGTGCGGCCCGCGACAGAGGTCGGTCCACTTCCGCTCACCGCCATACGACAGGTTGTCGTAATAGGAGAGGGCGTCGTCGCCATAGGGGTCGCCCTCGAAGCGCCAGGGCACCGGGTGCGTGGCGATGAGTTCCTGCTTCAGCGGCTCGGCGGTGGCCTCCGCCTCCGCGGCACCGACGCTGGCGAGCACCCGGCGCCGGAAGAGCTGGCCCTCGGCGACGAGGCGGCGCATCTCCTCCTCCAGGGCCACGAGGTCGTCGGGGGTGAAATTGTGGTCGGTGAGGAAGTCGTAGTAGAACCCCTCCGCGGTCGGCGGGCCGATGCCGAGCCGCGCCGACGGGAAGAGGTTCTGGACCGCCTGGGCCATGATGTGCGTGGTCGAGTGGCGGATGATCGCCAGACCCGCGGGCGAGTCCCGGCGGATGAGCTCGACCTCGACCGCCACCTCCGGGACCCAGGTCAGGTCGCGCTCGACGCCGTCGTCGGTCTTGACGGCGATGATGCCGGACGGGCCGTTGAGCAGGACGTTCGCTGCCGTCAGCGTGTCGACGACCGAGGTTCCTGCGGGCAGGGACATGCGGCGGGCGGCGTCGGACATGACGGGAGCAGCCTCTCGATGACGTGCGGGGATCGCCATTCATCATACGGGCGCGTATGCCGCGGCCCCACCAGCTTTCCGTCGTCCCACCTCCCGCGGGGGTGGCGTCCGGCGCCGCGGTCAGGCGATGGGCAGCCGGGTGATGGCCTCGTCGAGGATGGCGATCGAGTTGCTCGTGAGCACCGACTCCACGTGGAACTGGAAGCTCGAGAAGTGCGGGCCGCGGAGGGCGGCGACGTGGTGGCCGTCCTCGAGCGTCGCGGCCGTGACCCCGTCCGGCAGCGGGCCGGCCAGGCTCGGGATGAAGGTGTTGTAGAACCCGACCGCCTCCTGCCGGCCGAAGAGGTCGACCGTCTCCTGGACGCCCTGGCGAGGTGGATCGAGGGCGACGATGGGCAGCCCGAGGTGGTGGCAGAGCACCTGATGGGCCAGGCATACGGCCACGAAGGGCTGGCGCGCGGCGAGCAAACCCGCGATGAGGTCGTGCAGGTGCGCCATCTTCGGGACGCTCAGGTCGAGCGGGTCGCCGGGTCCGGGCCCGACGAGGACGAGATCCCAGCCCTGCGCCGCCCAAGCGTCAACGGAGTTGCCCGGCTCGGACCACCGCTGCCAGTGCGGCTCGTGGCCGAGGCTGCGCAGGGCGTGGACCAGCATGTAGGTGAACTCGTCCTCGTTGTCGATGACGAGAATCCGCAGCGACCGCCCACGCGGGGCGTCGTCGGTGTGGTCCTGCGCCCGGGTCCAAAAGCGCGAGAGGTACTTATTGCGCAGCGCGAGGATGTCGAGGACCTGGCGGTCGAGGAAGCCGGCCAGAACCGGCGGGGGTGCCGCAACGCCACGGAGGGCGTCGAGCGGGCCTTGCATCTTGGAGACGACCTCGGCGACCTCCTTCTCCGGCACCGAGTCGCGCACGATCGTTCCGCCGCTCTGGAGCCGGACAGTCCCGTCGAGCCCGATCTCCATCGTGCGGATCGTGATCGCCGAGTCGAGGTTCTCCCGGCCGCTCTCGCTGCGGGTGCGGACGACGACGGCGCCGGTGTAGTAGCGCCGCGAGCCTGGTTCGTACTTGTGGATGATCCGCGCCGCGTTCTCCAACGGGCTGCCGATCATCGTGGCGGCGAACATCGAGTCCCGGAAGATGTCGATCGGGGCCAGGTCGCTGCGTCCGGTCAGGTCGTATGCCGTGTGCACCAGCGCGGCCATCTCCTGCAGATAGGGCCCGACGATGGTCCCGCCCGAGGTGCACAGGCGCGACATCATCTTCAGTTCCTCATCGACGACCTGGAAGAGTTCGTTGATCTCCTTGGGGTCGGTGATGAACTCGATGAGGTCGGCCCGCCGCTGCAGTGCGGCCTTGGGGAGGGTCCCGCAAATGGGGCTCATCGTGACCTCACCGTCCTGGACGGTCAGGTGCCGCTCCGGTGAGGCGCCGACGAGATAGCGGTCGCCGGAATAGAAGCAGAACGTCATATAGGCCCGTGGCTCGGCCGCGACCAGACGGGCGAAGAGGTCCCTGACCGCGACATCGCTCAGGCCGTCGGCGTGGACGCGGCCCTGCCGGGAGATGAGGAAATTGGCCCCCTCACCACGGCAGATCTCCTCCCGGATGACGGCGGCGACGGTCGCGGCATACTCCTGGTCGCTCACGCTCAACTCGAGATCGGAGAGGGCGAGCGGCGAGGGGGCCCCGTCCGGGAGGCGCAGGTCGGCGACGTCGATGGGACGGACCGCGTCGGGCACGAGGGTGAGGATCTCCTCGCCGCCGTCGTGCACGACATACCCCCGTTCGCGGATCTGGGAGTAGGGGACGGCGCTGACGACCGGCCATGGTCCCGGCGCGGGCACGGCGGCCAGCTCGCGGGTGCGGTGAAGGGTTCCCGTGGCCTCCCAGGTTCCCGCCTCGGTGTGGATGAGGACGTAAGGCGTCGCGGGGAACGCGGTCATCCGTGGTCTCCTTCACCTCGACCGGCACCGACGGGCGCCTTCGTTTCTGTCATGGGTATGCCGACCCCGCCGGTCCGTATCACCATGTGGACGCTCGCCCGATGCCATCGCGACCACGGATCTCCCCCTCCGACAACGGCACCGTGCCCCCGCCGGTGCCGGACGCGACAAGGAGCCCATGGTGCGATTCCGCCTCGAGCAGCCCGACCAGGAGTTGGTGCGGGCCGAGATGCGCGGAGCCGATTTCGGGATCCATGTCGTCGTCGCCCTTCCCGTCGGCGCGCTCGCGCGGGCCGAGTCCGCACTCGCCGCCACGCTGGCGGCCTGGCCCTCCCTGCGGGCCCGGATCGAGCGCGCCGACGGGGATTTCGTCGTCGTGGCCGACCCGGAACCGGCGCCCGGCCCCGAAGGGATTCGGGCGTATGCCGCGTCCTCCCCCCTCGCGGAGTCGACCATCCTCGCCGCCCGCGGGGGCCGCCTCCTGCGCTATCACCTCGACGAGGCCGCGGCGCAGTTGCACTTGCTCGGTCATCACCTCGTCCTGGACGCCGACTCCCTGGACGCCTTCCTCGGCGACCTCGACCGTGCGCTTGCGGGGGAGCCGGTGACGGGCGCTGCCGAGTGGCCGTGGACTGCGGTCTCCACTGGGGGGGTGGAGGAACCGCGCCCGGGTGCGGTGCGCGGGGGGGAGGGCTCGGCATCCGACCTCCTGGTGCCGAAGGGGCGACCGGTGGCCGGAACTCACGTCCGGCGGGTCCTGAGCCCGCAGCAGGTGGAGGCGGTGACGTCGGCGGCGCGGGCCGCGGGCGCCAGCCCATTCGCGCTCTTCTGGGCCGCCGGGGAGCGGCTCGGGGAGAGCACCCTGGGTGCCGTCGTCAGCACCCGGTTGACGGCCGCCATTCCCAGCCGGGCCGGCAACGCCACCGCCTATCTCAGTGTCGCGGCCACGGCGACCGGGACGGGCCGGGAGTTCGTCCGCGCCGCGTTCGAGGACGTTGTCGCGACGTGGGCCGGCGCTCGGCCGCCCGCCCCCGCCACCGCCGGCCAGCTGCTCGTCTCGCACGCACAGCCGCCGTCCGCCGGACGCTTCCGGGTGATCGCGGATGTGCGGCTGGGGGAGTACGTCGTGAAGTACCCCCGCCACATCCAGATCCAGACCGACGCGGACACGATCGTCCTCGAGGCGTATGCCGCCACCGGCGTCGCCACCCTCCTCGATCGGTATGCCGCCGCCCTCGACCACGTGGTCGCCGAGTGCCTCGGGACCGCGAGCCCCGCTGCCGAGTCGGGGAGCACCGAGTCGGGAGCACCGAGTCAGGAGCCACAGGCTCGGGCCCGCGGCCGACACCGACCCGCTCAGCCGCATCCTCGCCGCCCCGGCGCACGACCACCTGCGCGACCTGGGCATTTCCTCCCTCGACGTCCTCGCCATCCTCGACGGTCTCGGCGAACGCTTCGGCGTGCGCGTCGGCGTCGAGGCGTTCTACGGCTGGGAAACCGCCGGCGAGGTCCAGGCCGTCGCCGGGAGCGGCGCCATCTCCGCCAGGGGCGGCCCCGGGACCGAGACCGCCGGAGCGGCGGGGCTCTCGGGGGAAGGCGCCTGGGGCGGAACGGGCGGAATCGCGGGGGGAGGAACGGCATACGACCCGGACGCGGCGGTCGTCCTGCCGCACCTCAACGACATCTTCATCGATGCCTTTCGGCATGCGGCCGACGACCCCTACGGCGTGGAGTACGCGTTCGTCGTCGACCCGGCGCTCGGGCTGACCCGGACCGCGCTCGCGACCGCCCTGGCGCGGGTCGTCAGCCGGCACGAGGCTTTCTCGGCGGGGCTTGGGTTCTCGCGTGACGGGGTCGTCCTGCGGCCCCGGGCGAGCGGGACCCCGGTGCGGGAGGTGAGCGGCTCGGCATACGACCAGATCCGCGATCCGCGCCGGCTCACCCTCCGCGCGCCCGCCCATGTCGCCGACATCGCCGTCGCGCAGGTCGGAGGCGACCTCGTGGTCTATCTCAACATCCATCACCTCCTCCTCGACCATGTCGGGCTGGCCCACCTGCTGGCCGACCTCGATGCCGAACTCACCCGCGCCGCCCCCCGCCCGAGCACCCCCTGGGCAGTGGTGGCGCCGCGCCTGGAGGCCGCCCGCGCGCGCGCCCGGGACGTATGGCGATCCGCCCCGCCCGTGGGCACCCCCACCGGCCGCGGGGGTCTCCCGGGCGGGGGCTACCGCCAGTGCCGGATCGACTGGGGCACCGGGGCCGATGTCGATCTGGCCGCCGAACTCGACGCAATCACCCGGATCGTCGCGGCGTTCACCGGCGAGCGGGCGGGCGTCATCGGCTCGGTCCATCACGGGCGGACCGTGCCCGGCACCGACCGCCTCGTCGGCAACCTCGCGCGGATGCTCCCGGCGCACTACGACATCGACGACCCGGCGGTCGTGCGGGCGAGCGCGCGCCGCCTTCTCGCCGGGCAGGCCGCCACCCTCGCCGACCTCGCCGTCGACCCGGGCCAGGCGATGCCGATCGTTTTCCACGTGGTCCGTGAGGACGCCGTGCTGCCGCCCAGCCTGGTGCGGCGGATCGACTTCCCCGCCCGCACGAAGTTCGCCCTCCTCTTCACGCTTGTGGTGGCCAACGGCTCGCGGACGCTTGAGGTGACGATCGCCGACGATCTCTACACGGCGGCCGAGGCGCAGCAGCTCATCGACCTCGCCCGCAGCGCCGCGGCGGTGGCGGTATGACGGCGATCCTCCCCGCCTCGGTGTCGGCGGCGCTGACCCCCGTCCAGCAGCGGATCTACGTCGCTCAGGGCGTGCCGTGTTACCGGCTGCCCTTCGTCCTCGCCTGGCCGGAGGCGACCGCGACCCATGCCGAGATTGCCGGCCGGCTGCGGGCGGCGGTGGCGGCCTGCCCGACGTTGTCCGCGCGCGTCGCCTACGACCCCGTCGCCGACGAGTTCACCCAGACGTACGATCCGCATCTCGCCGAGGACATCGAGGTCGCCGACGGCGGTGTCGTCGCCGACCTCGACGCCGACTGCGCCGATCCGCGCCACCAGCCCGACCTCGCCGGCGCACCGCTGACCGCCCGGGTCGTCGAGAACGCGGGGATCACCCACCTGGCGCTGGAGTTCCACCACATCGCCATCGACGGCGTCGGCATCGCGGCGTTCGAGAAGCACCTGCTCGGGGAGGCGGTGGCGCCGATGACCGCGGAGGCGGCGTTCGCGGCATACGACCTGGTCGCGCAGCGCGAGGCGACCCATCCGCATGTCCGGGGCGGAGCGTGGAGCCTCCCGAGGCCCACGCCCCCCGTCGGGACGCCCCGCACCGCCGACGCCCGCCTCGGCCGCCTCCGCCGCACCGCGCGTGCCGCCGACATCATGGCTCGTGCTCGCTCCGGCCGGGTCCTGCCGCGAATCGCCGCCCAAGCCGCCTTCGAGGTCGCCCTGCGCCGCCATCTGCCCGGCACCGACTATGCGTCGGTCGGCAACTGGCGGTGGGCCCTCGGCTGGCCGACGCCGTGGGCAACTTCCCCTTCCTGCGCCACCACCACGCCCCGGCGACCGACGACCCGCGGGCGGCCGCGCAGGTCCTGATGGAGTCCAGCGCCGATCCCGTCCTCGACGCCGACGACCCCCTCGCCGATGTGCCGGCGGCCGTCTTTTCTTACGAGCAGTTCGGCTACCGCCGCGGGAGGTTCGTCCCGGTCGACAGCTTCCCGAAGTTCCCCCTCTATGTCCGCGTCGCGGTCGTCGGGACCGAACTCGTCCTCGAGGCCGAGTTCGACCGCACCCTGCTGCCCGACGCCGTCGCCGAATCCGTCCTCGACGTCGTCCTCCGCTTGAGCACCCAGGAGATCGCATGAGCCTGACCGCCCGCATCGATGCCGCCCTGACCACCGACCCGACGCGGGTCGCGTTGCGCCACGGGGACCGGTCGTGGACCGCCGCCGAGCTCGACACGGTCACCATCGGTCTCGCCCACGGTCTGGTCTCCCAGGGCGCGGGCCGGAACGAGATCGTCGAGATCGACACCGACGATCACGTCGAGGCCATCCTCCTGATGATTGCGACCCTGCGGGCGGGGGCGGCATTCTGCGTGGTCCCACCCGCGTATCCCGCGGCCCGCGTGGCCGCCATCCGGGCCCGCACCCGGCCGGCGGTGGTCGTCGCCGGCCTCGCCGCCGCGCTGGAGTATGCCGCGGACGCCCCCGAGGTGCCCCTCCCCGTGCGGGCCGACGACGACCTCGCCTATGTCATCTTCACCTCCGGCTCCACTGGGGACCCCAAGGCCGTCGAAATTGTCGACCGGGGCCTGCACTATCTCGCCGACCTGCCTGGGGTCTATCCGGGACAGGTCGTCGCGCACCTCGCGGCGCTCCAGTTCGACGCGTGCATCTACGAGATCATCGGCAGCCTCCTCAACGCCAAGACGATCGCCGTGCTCGAGCTCGACGACGTCCTCGACCGGAGTCTTGTCACGGACACCTTGACGGGAATCGACGTCTTCTTCGTCACGACCCAGGTCTTCAACCTCCTGGTCGACCGCAGCCCGGAGGCACTCGAGCGCGTGCGCATCGTCCTGTTCGGCGGCGAACGCGTATCTCCTCGGCATGTGCGCGCAGCCCTCGGCCGGACCAGAGTGGTCCACGCCTACGGACCAACGGAGACAACGGTCTTCGCGACGATGCACGAGGTCACGCAGCTCCCGGAAGGCGCCGATGTGCCCATTGGCGCGGGTCTTCTTGGCACCTGTGTCCACGTCGTCGACGCCGCGGGCGTGGCCCACGCCAGCGGCCAGGGGGAACTCGTGATCGGCGGCACCGGCCTTATGCGGGGCTACCGCGACCAGCCGGAGGCGACCGCGAAGGCGATGATCTCCCTCCACGGGGAGCCGCACTACCGCAGCGGAGACATCGTCGAGATGGACGCGGACGGAGTCTGCACCTTCGTCGGACGCGCCGACCGCCAGGTCAAGGTCTCCGGATTCCGGATCGACCTCTTCGAGATCGAGGAGGCGGCGCTGGCATTCGGGGGCGGTCCCTCCGGGGAGCGCCTCTCTCGGGCCTTCGCCGTCGCCGACCAGGGGAAGCTGCGGCTCTTCGTCACCGGCTGCACCAGCGTGGCCGGCCTGCGCGCCCACCTGCGTGCGACCCTCCCGCACTATATGGTCCCAATGGTCACCCCGGTCGGCGCGATCCCGTTGACCCACAACGGAAAAACCGATGTCGCGGAGCTGGTGCGACGGGCCGGCGCGAGCAACCCGCGCCAGGAGCGCGCCCGCGAGGTCTTTGCCCGCCTCGTCCCCGAGGACACCCCGGCCGAGGCGACCTTCCTCGACCTCGGCGGTGATTCGCTCGCCGCGATGGACGCAATCTGGCAGCTCGACCAGGCCGGCATCCCCCTCGACATGACCGCGCTGCTCTCCCAGCCCCTCGAGAGGGTCCTGCGTGATGTCGCCTGAGCTCGCCGGCCCGGAACGCGACATCGTCGTCGCGTGCCTGGCCGGCGACGAGCCGGGGGCCTACAACATCCCGGTCTTCCTGCGCTTCGACGAAGCGGTGGACATCCCCCGCCTGGTGACCGCGGCCGAGGCGGTCATCGGGGCCAGCCCGGCCTTGCGCGCGGCATACACCCGTCGCGGGCGCGTCGTGGAGCGGACTCGGGCCGCGGTGCCTGCCCGGGTGGAGCGGCTGCGGGCCCATCCCGGTGAGTTGTATGCCGTGGCCGCCTCCCGCCGGATCGAGGTCCTCGACCCCACCCTGGTCCGCGCCGCCGTCGTGGAGCTCGACCCGCCGCACCCGGTGCATCTCTTCGTCAACCTCCACCACGCCATCGCCGACGGGATGAGCCTCAATCTCCTTCTCCGCGCGATCCTCGACGCCTATCTCACCGGCGACGTCACGGTCCTGACTGGCCCCGCTAGCGCCACCGCCGACCAGAAAGGCCGGGGACCGACCGGCCTGGTCCCGGCAACACAGCTCCCGGCAACACAGGTCTCGGCAACAAAGGTCCCGGCACAGGCCGCCACGCTCGACCCGTGGGCTGCGGACCCGGGGTCGTCGGGGCGCTTCCTCGCCGCGCTGGCGGCGCGCCGGGACCCGGCAGCGGCGCCGTCGGTGACCGAGCGGACGATCCAGGGGCGCGGCATACGCACCTTCGCCGACTCGTTGGCCGCCTTCGTCCCCGTCTTTGCCGGGTGGCTCGGGGTCGAGGAGGTGGTCGTCTCCACCGCCCTGGCCGGCCGGTCGATCCGCGACCTGCGGACGATCGGGAACTTCGTCCGGCTGCAGCCGCTGGCGCTGCCGGCCGACGGGAGCACGGACTACGACGACCTCGCTCGCCGCCTGGCCATCGCCTCGGCCGGTCCGGTGCCGGCGCCCGCGCCGCTCGATCCGCGCTCCCGCGCGGCGGGTGTCTCAGTGGTCTTCGACTACAAGCGCGAGAGCCTCATCGCCCGGCGCGTCCACCCCGGCATCGCCGCCCACGTCGTCGCGGACGAGGGCTATCGAGACGTGAAGTACGACCTCCACATCTCCCTCTATCAGTGCGGCGCCACCCAGCAGGCGACCGTCACCGCCCGCGACATCGCCCCCGCGGCCATCGCCGATCTCCTTGCAGCGTATGCCGACCGGCTCACCGCCGCCCCCGCACCCTCCGCCCCCGTCCCTTCCGTCCCGTCCGGTGCCTCGCGCGCCACCGCATCCACTATCGAATCCGCCCACGAACCCGAGGAGGCCCTTCGTGCCTGCTGTTGACGTCCGCACCCGCGACCAGGTTCAGGAGTACCTGTCCACCCTGGTCGGCACGACCGTCGGTGTCGCCGGAGTGACCCCCGACGACAACATCTTCGACCTCGGCCTGGACTCCCTCCAGCTGGTCGAGGTCAAGGAGGCCGTCCGCGCCGATCTCGGGGTGACCTTGAAGTTCTCGGACTTCTTCACCCACTTCACCGTCGCCGATCTGGCGACCCTCGTCGACGCCCGCGCCCAGGAGAACTGAATGAAAATCACCATGCTTCTCTCCGGCCAGGGAGAGATCCCGGGGGCCGAGACCGTCGCGATGTGGCGCACCGACCCCGACGCCGTCGCCGTGTGGGACCAGGCGGAGGAGGCGGTCGGCCCGATCCGCCCGTGGATCGACGAGCCGGTCCCGTCGGACACCCTCAAGGCGCAGTTACTCTCCGCGGTCGGATCCCTCGCGACCTATGCCGTCATTCGCCGCAAACTCGGCCTGACCCCGCGTTTCGTCATCGGGCACAGCGTCGGGGAGGTCGCCGCGGTCGGCATCGGCCTAGGTCTCGACGTTGCCACGGTGGCTCGCTTCGTCCGGGCGCGCGGCCAGGCCATGCTCGACGCCATCGCCGCCGGCGAGCCGATGGGCATGCGCGCCGTCGTCAACCCGCCGGCCGACCTCGACGCCCTCGTCGAGGGCTGCGAAGGCGTCTGGGTCGCCAACCGCAATAGCGCGCGGCAGATCGTCATCTCGGGGACCACCGCTGCCCTCACCGCCTTCGTCGAGGAGACCGGCGTGGCGACGATCCCGCTGAAGGTGACCGGGGCCTTCCACACCCCGCTCATGGCGCCGGCCGCGGCCGCCCTCCGCGCGAACCCCGAGGCCCGGATTCCCCTGGCCCACTTCGGCCCGACCGTCATCGCCAACCGGACCGCGACGGCATACCGTCCCGGCACCGACATCGCCGGCGAGCTGGCCGAGCAGGTCGTCTCGCCGGTCCGGTGGGCCGACGCGGTCGCTTACGCCTACGACCACGGCAGCCAGGTCTTCCTCGACCTGTCCTCGACCGGGATGCTCGCCCGGATGTCCGACCTCACCGGGGCACGCCATTTCCCGGTCGGCACCCCCGCGGGGATCGAGGCGGCGGCCCACGAGTTGCGGCATGTCCGCACGATCGAGGGCGAGTACGACCTGGCCGCGCACGCCCTCGGGGTCATCGTGACGACCAAGAACCGCCAGGCCGACGAGGCGCTCTACAAGGAGACGGTCATCCCCTCCTACCAGGAGCTTCGGGCCATGGCGGGCAAGCCCCAGGAGCCGGCCCGCATCCTCGACATCGTCGACCGGGTGCTGACGATCAAGGCCGTGGACGAGGAGACCAAGGTTCGCAAACTCGCCGACCTGCGCTGGCGCGCCGACCGCCTGGCCGACCGCCTGGCCGCCTAGGAGCGGCCCGGATGACGCCACCGCTGGCCGTCCTCGGGATCGATGTCGCGATCCCGGGGGCGGGCTCCTTCCATGCCCTCATGGAGGCCCTCGTGGCCGGACGCATCAACACGAGGTCCTTCCCCGCGTCCCGGCTCGCCGACGCCTCCCTCGCCACTTCGCCCGAGGATCACTACGAGGGCGGCTACTTCGAGGCGATCGACGCCTTCGACCACCGCTACTTCAGAATCTCCGCGCGGGTCGCGGCGAGCATGGACCCCTTCCAGCGCTGGTGTCTCCTCTCCAGCGTCCGGGCCGTCGAGGACGCGGGCCTGACCGGCGCCCTGGGCGGCCTGCGGGTCGGGGTGTACGCCAGCTGCAATGGCCTCCAACAGCGGTTGTATGCCGACCTCCAGCGCGCCCACGGCGGCGCCCCGGACCTTATGGCCACCCTCCACTCCGGCATCGCCGCGAGGATCAGTCACCATCTCGACCTCCACGGTCCCGCCGTCATGGTCGACACCGCGTGCTCCTCCTCGCTGTATGCCGCCGCCCTCGCCTCGGGCGAGCTCGCCGCCGGCCGCATCGACGTCGCCCTCGTGACGGCCGCCAACCTCTATCTCGACCCCGGGGTGCGCGGCAGCGCGGCCGTCAACGTCGTCTCCGAGCGCTCGCGCACCCGCGCCTTCGACAAGGCAGCCGACGGGGCCTCCATGGGCGAGGGTGTCGTGACGATGGTGCTGCGCCGGGCCGCGGACGCGGGCGGGTCGGCATACGGCTATATCCACGGGTGGGCCGTCGGGCAGGACGGTCGCACCGCGACCATGGCCTCGCCCAACCCGGCGGCGCAGCGCGATGTTGTCGACGACGCGTGGCGCGGCCTCGACCCGTCGCGGCTGGAACTCCTGGTCAGTCATGGCACCGGCACCGCGGTCGGCGACGCCGTCGAGATCGAGGCGCTCAGCGGCACCCGGACCTTGTCCGGGGTGGCGCGCTCCTCGGTCGCGCTGGTCGCGCCGAAGGTCAACGTCGGGCATCTCGACGCCGCGTCCGGCCTGCTCTCCCTCGCCGTCGCGGTGGGCGCGGTGAGCACCCGGGTCGTGCCGCCCCATGCCGCCTTCGTTTCCCCAGCGGAGGGGATCGATCTGGCGACCTCACCCTTCTATGTCCCCACCGATGCCGAGCCGCTCTCGGGCGCGGCACTGGCCGGGGTGTCCTCCTTCGGCATGACCGGGACTCACGCCCACCTCGTCGTCGGGGGTGGCTCTCGTGGTCCCGGGCCGGCGGCGACGCTGCCATTAACGCTCGAGCGCTACTGGTATCCCGTCGAGGGCAACACTTTTGCCAAGCCCGCGACCCGGCCGCACACCGCTCTCGGGGTTCGCAGCGCGGTCTTCCCGGTGGAGACCTATCGCGACTGGGAGATCGCCGAGCACCGCGTCGGCGGCATCCCCCTCATGGTGGGCACCAGCGTCTTGGAGATCCTCGCCCGGCTCCTCGAGGGCAGCCCGCTGGACCTCGTCGCCCACGACGTTGTCGACCTGACCATCCTGCGCCCGCTGACCGCGACGCACCCCCGGCTGGAGATCCTCGCCGCGGTCTCTGACGCCACCCTCGCCGGCGAGATCTCCGCCCGGGAGGGTGACGGCGAGTGGACCCCGTGGGTCCGCTTCACGCTCGCGCCGACGGAGTGGATCGAGCCGCTCACCTCGGCACCCCCGAGTGTGGACGGCCTGACCGCGGTTCCGGTGACGACGCTCGTCGGCGACGATGCGACCGTCAGCGTCTCCACCCGGTGGAGCGTCGTGACCAGCTCTCCACTGCGAGCCCGACCGCACCTGGCGGCGTGCTCACTCGCTCCTCCGCGTGCTCACGCCGGCGAGTTCGCGGACTACTTCTACCCGCCCCTGGTCGATGCCGCCCTCAACGGCATGAACGACCTCATGGGCGGGGGGGAGGTCCTCCTGCCCTGGCTCTGCGACCGGATTCGTTACCACGGGTCCTCGCTGAGCGGGACGGAGTTCGTCACCCACATCGTCCAGCGCGACCTGACCCGGGACGAGCGCGGCAACGTCATCCTGACCCTGGATGTCGATCTGTGGGATGACCGCGGCCAGTGCGTTCTGAGCGTGCGCGGCTACCGCGTGAAGAACCGTGTCGGCGAGCGGGCTGCGGTGGTCGATTTCCACCGCGTCGGATTCGACCACGAGCCCGAAGTCCGGTCGGGTGCCGTGCCCACGGTCGGTGTCGTCGTCTTGGACGGAGACGACGCATCGCGGTGGGCCGGCCCCGGCCGGGCGCTCATCACCGACGGCGAGCTGCTCGCGACGACCGACGTCGCGGACTCTCCGTTGGCGGGCGTCGGCGAGGTCGTCCTGGTCGGCGGGGCGTCCCATGGCGACATCGCCGGTCAGTGCTACGACCTCGGCCGGCTTCTCCTGCACCTCCACACCCACACCCCCGTCCGGTTGGTCACCCTCCTCGAGCCTGGCGCGTATGCCGCGGACTCCCCCGCGGCGGCCCGCGCCCGGGCCCGCGCGGCCACCGCCTACTCCCTGCGCGCGGAGTTCCGCTTCGATGTCGCCGTCGTCGACGGCCCGGGCGAGCCGGACACCCTCGGGGCGCTCGCGGCATACGACCTCAACGGGATAGCGGTCCTGCGGGACGGGATCCTCCGCGAGGGCCGTTTCCAACGGATCACGCTCCCCCCGGCCGGGTGGTCACGTGACCGTGACGGCACCGTCCTGGTCGTCGGGGCGAGCAGCGGCATCGGCCGGGCGTATGCCGAGTGGCTCGCCGCCGCTCACCCCCGCCTCCGCGTGGTCGGGTGCGGGCGGCGGCCGGTCACCGACGCGGTGGGCTTCCGGTACGAAACCGCGGACGTCACGTCGGTGCCCGATCTCGAGCGGCTCGCGAGGGCCGTCCCGGACCCCGACCACATCGTCTGCTTCGCGGGCGAGGCGGCCAGCGGACTCTTCGTGACCAAGTCGCGCGCGACCTTCGTGGAGCGGATGGCCAGCAAGGTCCTCGGGCCGGCCAATCTCGCCGCCGCCTTCCCGGGCTGCCCCGACATCGTCCTGATGTCGTCGGTGGCCGGCTATATCGGCGCGATGGGCCAGGCCGAATACAGCGCGGCGAATGCCTATCTCTCCGGGCTCGCCGAGAGCACCGACCCGGCGACGGCCGGGAGGTTCCGGTGCCTGAGCCTGTCCGGTTGGTCCGAAGTGGGTATGGCGCGGGATCTATCCGACGAGATGTTCGTCAAGACCGGGCCGACGGAGGGGTTGCCCTTGTTACACGCGTTCGTCGCCAGCGGCCAACGCTGCGCCTCGATGTTCCGGCTGCGCGAGGGCGGGCATGGCTACAGCCCGCTGTTCGCGGACTGCCGTCAGCCTGACTCCCGCCACCCTGACTCCCGTCGTCCGGACGCTCATCACCCCGACGCCGCTCACCCGGACGCTCGGCACCGCGCTCCCCTCCCCGCACGACCGCGGCCGGCCACCCCCGCGAGCCCACCCCCGGGCGGTGACTCGGCGGCAGTCGCCGGACCGCCACGCGAGATCGCCCGCATCCGGGCGGCCGTCCTCGGCGCGTGGGAACGGGTCCTCGGACCCGACGACTACGACCCCGATATCAGCTTCTTCGAGTACGGCGGTGACTCCGTCTCGGTCGTCACCCTCGGCGACGAACTCTCGCGGGTCTTCCCCGACATCTTCGACGTCACCACGCTCTTCTCCTGCTCGACCGTCAACGACCAGACGCGGTGGGTCGACCAGTCCCAGGCACGCCGGGACACCACCTGCGATCAGGCGACCGATATCGCCGCCATCCAGCAGCTTCTTAACGCGAATGGAGGTTCCCGCTAGTGGAACTCGCTCAGTACCTCTACTCCCAGATCACCGCCGGTGCCCTGGACCGTGACCAGGGCCGGCGCTACCTGCAGGAGGTCCTGCCCACCGACATCGCCATTGTCGGGATGTCGTGCGAGTACACCGGCGCGCCCGATCTCTTCGCCTTCGAGGAGATGCTGCGCAGCGGCCGCAACGGCTTCCGGCCTTTCCCCCAGGAGCGGCGGAAGTACTTCCCGCGCGACCACCGCTATCTCATCGACGCGAGCCGCTTCTACGGGCACGATCCGGAGGAGCTGTTCACCCGGATGTGCGACCAGCAGGGCGCCTATCTCGACGGCGTGGATCAATTCGAGCCCGGGTTCTTCGATATTCCGGAGCATGAGGCGACCTATATCGACCCGATGCACCGGTTGGTCCTCAAGCACCTCCACCTCGCCATCGAGCACTCGGGGATGACGCGCGAGGAGATCTTCGGCCCCCGCACCGCCATCTATGTCGGCAAGGACCGCTCGATCGCCGGCAACTACCAGAGCGAGATCGAGAACGACTCCGACCTGGTCAACCCGGGCACCTGGGAGGGCATCCTCGCCAGCCGCCTGAACTACCTCTACGACCTCCAGGGCGGGTCGCTCGTCGTCGACACCGCCTGCTCCTCCTCCCTCGTCGCCATCCACATCGCCCGCAAAATGTTGCGCGACAACGAAATCGACATCGCCCTCGTCGGCGGAGTCGCGCTCGGGCTGGCTCCGCGGCAGGGTGAGGTCTTCGGCGACTACGCGAGCGTGGAGACCAAGCGCGACTACCTCAAGGTCTTCGACCAGGCGAGCTCGGGGACGATCTTCGGCGAGGGCGTCGGTTTCGTCATGCTGCGCCGTCTCCCCGACGCATTGGAGCGCGGCGACAAGGTCTACTCCGTGGTCCGCGCGACCGGCATCAATAGCGACGGCAAGTCCAACGGCCTGACCGCGCCGAACCCGAAGGCCCAGACAACCCTGATCAAGAGACGTATGCCGCGGCCGGCATCTCTCCGGCGACCATCGACTACGTCGACGCGCACGGGACCGGCACCAAGCTCGGCGACCCGATCGAGATCCGCGGGCTGACCGACGCCTTCCGCGGTGGCGGCATGACCTCCTTCTCGACCTGCGCCCTGTCCTCCCTGAAGGAGAACATCGGCCACACGGTCGGCGCCGCCGGTGTCGGCGGCCTGATCAAGATGTCCCTCGCTCTGGACTCGCAGTTGATCTACCCAGCGAGCGGCTTCGAGGTCCCCAACGACTTCATCAAGTTCATCGACACCCCGTTCTATGTCCCCGACGCCCTGGCCCCGTGGGAGCGCCGCGAGCACCCCCGCCGGGGGGCCGTCAGCGGCTTCGGGTTCAGCGGCACCAATGGGCACACGGTCCTCGAGGAGTTTCCGGCTCCCGAGCGGAGCCTGGAGGCCGGGCGCACCTACCCGTTCCTGCTCTCCGCTCCCACCGCCGCTCAGCTCGGCTGGCTGATCGACGGGTTCCTCGCCCACGCGGGCCTGGTGTGCGAGAACCCCCTCGTCGACATCGCCTACACCCTCGTGCGCCGCCGCAAGCGGTATGCCGCGACCCTCGGTTTCGCTGCCGCCGACCACGAGGAGTTCCTCGCCAAGCTGCGCCTGGCCAAGGACGCGCTTGCCGGGAACCCCCGCGAGGACATCGCCCTCGCGCTGCCCGGGGAGGCCACCGCCACCGGCCAGTCCGCCGCCACCGCCCAGTCCGCTCAGTCCACGCAATCCAAGGCGATGACGTTGCTGCGGAAGCGGATCGCCGAGATGCCCGAGCTGTTCAGCGTCGCCGAGCGGGTCGATCTCATGGTCAGCGACGGCGGCGACCTCTTCGGCGACGCCGACTTCCCCCAGGCCCGCGTGTGCGGCCTGCCCGGGCATGTGTTCGACACGAAGGCCTACTGGGGCACCGTCAAGACCTACAACGTCTACGAGAGTGAACCGGAGCTGCCGGGGACCCCGATCGGCGGCCAGCTCCTCGACCGGCGAATCCTCTCGACCCCGACCGTCGATCTCTACGCGATGAAGCTCGACCTGACCCGCTGGTTCCTGCACGACCACCAGATCGCGGGCACCCCGACGATGTCGGGAACGGCATACACCCAACTGGCCGCGGAGCTCGCCCGCCTTCACTTCGGCAGCCCGGCTTACGAGCTGTCCAAGATGATGTTCAAGAACCTCATCCAGGTCACCGACCCCCGAACCATCCTCGTCGAGGTCACTCGGGGCAAGGACGGGAGCCTCGCGGTCGAGGTGTTCAGCCAGACCGACGACGCGACCGCGCCCTTCGTCGGACACGGCTCCTTCGTCCTGCGGCCCTTGAACGCCGACCGCATCGACCCCGGGCTGGGTTTCACCGACGTGGGCGAGGGCACGGAACGCTTCGGCTGGACGAGCGATGCCGCCGAGGACTCTCAGGGCATGCGTTTCTCAGGACGCTGGGATCTGTCCAAGAACGCGATGTACTACGAGCGCCGCGACTGGCACGACCACGTCATCCGTCTCGACCTCAACCCCGACTACTACGCCGACCTGACCGATTTCGCCATCTCCCCGAGCATCCTCGACCTCGTCGCCGGGATCATCAGCTGGGAGCGGAGCATGGCGACGGGCAAGACGTACCTGCCCTTCTCCTACGGCAAGTTGCGCTACACCGGCGCCCGTCCTGCCTCCCCGTGTCGTCTCCCGCACCGCCCTGCGGTATGCCGAGGACAGCGACCCGACCATCGCCACCGGTGACGTGTGGGTCTACAACGAGGACGGCGAGTTGGTCGTCCAGCTCGAGCGCTACGCCATGCGGGCGTTCACCGGCGGTGCGGCGAGCCCGGTGCACTACCACCAGGTGGTCCTCGAGCCGGTCGCGACGCCCGAGCCGGCCCCGTGGCCGGCGAGCGTGCTGATCGTCGGTGCGGAAGAGGCGACCGCAGCCGCCCTCGCCGCCCTGCCGGCCGCGGCTGCCGCGGTGACGACGACTGCCACGCCCGCCGAGCTGGCCGCCGGGACCGACCGCGTCGCGGCGATCCTCTACCTCGCCCCGTCGGCCCCGGCCACCGGGCTGGAGGAGATCCGGGCGGGTATGGCGCAGTTCCTCGCCGTCGCCAAGGCCGCGCCGCGCCGCCTGGTCGGCGGCGGGCGGCTGGTCGTCCTGGCCGGCGCGGGGCTGGCCCCGCTGGGCGCCGCGGTCAACCCGCTCCAGTACGCGATCGTCTCCAGCGCCCGGGTCGTCTCGATGGAGAATCCCCGCGTCGTCGTGACGGCGATCAGCGACCCGGACCTGGACATCGAGCGCGCTGTCACGCTCGGCCTGACCGAGCAACTCGCCGGGCACAAGGTCCTGCTCTCTGCGGACGGCGTGCTCGACGAGGCGGTCCGACCCCACCCAGCCGCCCTCCCGGTCCGCGTCGTCCAGCCCGACACCCACATCCTGGTCACCGGCGGGTTCGGCGGGATCGGCATGGAGTATGTCGAGACCCTTTGGCGCGACCACCAGGCCCATGCCGTCGTATTTGGTCGGCGCAGCGTCGAGGACTTGGCGGCCAGCGACGACCCGGTCGACGTCGCCAAGGCCGCGCGCGTGACCGCACTGCGGGCCGAGGGCATGCAGCTCCGCTTCGTCGCGTGCGACCTCGCCGACAAGGCGCAGGTGGACGCGGCCCTCGCCCAAGTCGCCGCCGAGGGCATCACCATCAAGGGCGTCGTCCACTTCGCGGGGGTCCCGGACAACGGGATGCTCTTCCGCAAGGAGACGGCCGACCTCGAGCAGATCACCGGCCCGAAGGCACTCGCCGCGGTCCACCTCCTCGACGCCCTCGGTGAGCAGGTCGACTTCTTCCTTGCCGCCTCGACGATGACGACGATCACCGGTAGCGCTGGTGCCTTCGGGTACAGCCTCGCCAACGCCTACCTCGAGGGCCTTGCCCGCGCCGGGACCGGGATCAGCACGGTGCGCTGGCCGGGCTGGAAGGAGACCGGCATGGCGCTGGCCTTCGGGATCGCCGAGGCCGAGGAGGACACCTACCTCATGCGCTCGATGACAACGAACGAGGGCCGAGAGTATGTCCGGCGCACCCTCTCGGGAGTCTTCACCGATCTCATCGCCGGGGATTTCGCGGCCCGTGCCGGCGAGATCCTTGACCCCTACCTGTCGTATGCCGACGCCTCCTCGCCCGCCTCGCCGTCCGCCTCGTCTGCGCCCGCCGGCCGCCCGCCGGCCAAGCCCTCGTGACCCCCACGGGACCGGAACCGGCGAGCGCGAGCCCCGGGACCGCGTCGGTCGGCGGCGACGAGGTGCTCGCACCGGTGGCGGCCCCCGGCGGAATGGTCATCCGGGATTACGCATCCTTGACCATCACCGGCGCCCGGGGCGAGCTGGACGAGCTGGAGAAGTTCATCACCGTCCTCTTCGCCTCGGTCCTCGAGCGCGACACCATCGACGTCGCGACGAGCTTCACCGACATGGGCGGCGACAGCCTCAAGGCGTTCAGCATCTACACGCCACTGGTCGACAAGCTCGGTGTCGATCTCGAGGTCGCGGACATCTTCATCTACTCCAGCGTCCTCGAGCTCAGCGAGCACGTCCGCGGGCTGCAGGGGGCCTGACCATGGGGTGGTCATCACCGACGTCACCGGGATCTATCCCGCCGCCGACCGGGCAGCGGCCCTGGCCCAGGTCGAACGACGCGGCGAGATCTGGACCGGGCGGGTGGCCAGCGTCAACCGCCAGCTCGCGGCGGTCGGCGGACCCGAACTCGGTCAGGCCCCGGCGGTCGCGCGCCTCTACTTCGAGGACCCGGAGGGTGAGTTCCCGGTCGCGTCGGTGGAAGACATCCCGCCGGCTCTCGTCACCATCGGTGAACGGCTGAGTCTGCACGTCATCGAGACGCTGGTGGATCGAGGCGGCCCGATCCCCAAGGGGGTCCACATCACGACCGGCGACGCCGAGACGGACATCTCCAAGCCGACGTTCCTGTGCGCCATGGGAGTTCCGGTGGCCCCGGAACTGGTGGGCACGGCATACGACCCCATCGGGCTGTTCCCTCGGGTGCGCGGACTGCGCAAGCCATCGGTGAGCCGGGTCGTCGAGGCGTCGGCCTCGGCGTCTGTCGCCCTCCTCGATGCCGTCGCACGGATCGAAGACGGGACCAGTGAGTGCGGGATCGTCGTCTCGAGCAGTGCGCGGCTGATCCCGCTGCCCTTCGAGACCGTCCACGTCGGTGGCGGCCCCACCCGGGCGGCGCTGCCCTTCGAGGACGCGGCGAGCGGGCACTTCGCCAGCGAAGGCGCGGTCGGACTCGTCCTGCGGGATGAGGAGGCGGCCGTCCGCGACGGGGTGCCCGCGCTCGCGCGGGTCAGTGGCTACGCCTACGGGACCTTCGGCAGTTCGGTCGTCAACCGGCTGGTCGTCGCCGACGTCACCCTCCGGGCCCTCGACGCCGCCGGGCTGGACCCGCAGACGCCCGTCCTCGTCGACCTCTACGGCCGCGGGAACAGGATCGACGACGGGGCCGAGCTCGCCGCGATGGAAAAGGTCCGTGAGCGCTATCCCCACCTCGCGACCGCCTATCTCAAGGGCGATCGGCACTACGTCATCGGCAGCCACGGTCTCCAGGGGTTGGTCCGGCTGCTGGACGCCCGCGCCACCGGCGTCTCGGTGACCGAGCTGGCCGCCCATCCCGAGAGCGACCTGCTCGCCGCCCGGCCGGTGCGGCATCTGGTCGCCGATCCGGCGGACTACGCGCACGTCGTCTTCCTCGGCTACTCCGTTCACGGCAGCGTCGTCGCGGTCGTGCTCGACCTGAGCGCCGGTGCGGTCGGGGTGCGCGACACGGAGCCCGGGAGGGCGGCGTGAGCGTCGATCTCGTCGCGCTGCCCTTCGCCGGCAGCCACATGGATCCCTTTCTCGCGCTGCGGCGACGGGCTCAGGAATGTCTCCCCGGCCTGACGTCGACCACTCTCACCTATCCCGGCCACGGAAAGCGGATCAGCGAATCGGCGTTGACGAGCATCCCCGCGATCGCCGCCGACGCCCTCGACATGGTCCTGGACCGCCAACCCTCTGGCGGTCCCCGCCCGGTCGTCCTCCTCGGCTACAGCATGGGCTGCCTCGTCGCCTACGAGCTCTATTTCCTGTTGCGGGCCAGCGGAATCGAGGTGCCGGCCGTCCTCTTCATGGCGAGCACCCCGCCGCCCAAGGTCAAGGGCATCGGCCTGGAGATCGAGAGCGACGAGGAGCTTCTCGGGCACTGCGTTCAGTACGGCCTCATCTCCCCCGCCGACTTTCCGTCCCCGCAACTGCGTGCCCTCTTTCTCCCCGCGCTGCGCCGCGACATCCAGGCCGTCGACAGGTATCCCGGTTCCGTCCGCGGCACCCGCGTCCTCGATCCCGAAACGTGCGTCCACGTCTTCACCGGCCGGGCGGACGCCACCGTCACGTTCGCCGACCACTGGCGCGACATCACGGTGGGGGAGCCCGCGACATACGAGTTCGACGGGGGGCACTTCTTCCTCAACGACCGCCGCGACGAGGTCACCGATGCGGTCTTGTCCGTCCTGTCCACCTGCCACGAGGAGATCGCCGCATGATCGATTTCACCACCGCTTTCCGCGCCGTCGTCGCCCGGCAGCCCGGGTCGGTTGCCATGCGCGAGGGCATCCGCGAGGTGACGTATGCCGACCTCGCCACCCTCGCGGGCGGCTACCGGGATGCGTGCCTGGCCCGCGGCATACGACCCGGTCAGGTTGTCGTCCTGCGGCGGGAGCGGGGGATCGAGGCGACGGGGGCGATGATCGGCATCCTCCTGGCCGGCGGGGCCTACACCGTGATTGGGGACAACTACCCGCCGCAGCGGCTCGAGGCCATGCTGGACGCGCTCGACGTCGCATTCACCATCGACGCCGATTTCCTTCCGCGGCAAGGCAGCCCGTCCGCCGTCGGGGATGTGCCGAGGCACGGCGAGTCGCTGATGTATGTCATCTTCACGTCCGGCACCACCTCGGTGCCCAAGGCCGTCGGTGTCCCCGATCGCGCCGTCCTCCGTCTCCTGGACGAGCCCCGGCTCGGACTCGGCACCGGCAAGCGGATCACCCATGTCTCGCCGATCGAGTTCGACGCGTCGGTGGTCGAGCTGTGGGGCGGGCTGCTTTCCGGCATGACGGTGGTCTCGGTGGCGACGCGGCAGGTCATCGACCCCTTCGTCATGATCGACCTCATCGCGCACGGGGCCGACGTCATGTGGCTGACCACCTCGTTGTTCAACTTCTTCGTCGACAAACGCCCGGAGGCGTTTGCCGGTCTGGAGCGGGTCATCGTCGGCGGTGAGGCTCTGAGCCTCCACCATGTCAACAAGGCCTTGCCCTATGTCACGGTCGTCAACGGCTACGGCCCCACCGAGAACACCGTCTTCACCACCCTCGATGTGATGGACGGTCCGTCGGTGGACCACATCAGCATCGGCACGGCCGTGGCGGGAACCGAACTCGCCGTCCGGGGCGGCGACGGGTCGCGCGCGATCGAGGGTGAACTCCTCGCCTTCGGCGACGGCCTGGCGCTCGGCTATATCAATGACGCGGACAAGACCGCAGCGGCCTTCGTCGAGTTCGAGGGCCGGCGTGCCTACCGGACCGGCGACATGGTGACCCTGCGCCCGGACGGCCGGTTGGACTTCCACGGACGGATCGACAGCCAGGTCAAGGTCAACGGCTATCGGATCGACCTGCAGGAGATCGAGAACGCCCTGCTCGAATGCGGAGCCGGCACGGCGAAAGCGTTCGTCGACGACGGCCGCATCCTCGCCGCCGTGACTTCGGGTGGGGAGGCCCTGCGGTCCGGGATCGCGGACTACCTCCCGGCCTATATGCAGCCGCGGCAGATCCTGCTGGTGTCCTCGATTCCGATGACCCCCAACGGAAAGGCGGACGTCAAAGCGCTGCTGAGGAGCCTTGCGACGGCTGGCTCCGACCGGGGTCAGGAGGGCTCGGCCGGGCGCGTGCGCGCGATCGTGACCGCGCAGTTGGGTCCGATCCCCCAGGGCGTCGACAACCTCTTCGAACTCGGCTGCGACTCCATCGGCTTGTGGAAGCTGGTCAACGCGGTCAACGCCGAGTTCGGCACCCGGATGACACTCTTCGACGTCCTCGGTGACCCGGCCGTGTCCACGCTGGAGTCACTGGTGACCGCCCGGGCGGCGTGAGGACCCGGGCTGCCGCTCTCGCCCACCCCTGCTCGCCGCACCGGCTCTCGTTCCACCGCCCTCGTTCCTCCCTCACCCCTGACCAGGAGATCCTCGTGACCACTTCGTTCGACCAGACGTATGCCGTGACCCTCACCCCCACGCAGTTCGCCGCCGCCCTGCGCAGCCCGCAGTTCGCCGTGACCCGCCTACACGCGGCGGGACGCCAGGACCCCGAGCTGATCAGCCACTCCGCCGCAGGCACCCAGGTCCGGATCAAGGCGAGGTACTTCGCCCGCGTCGAGGAGATGCCGGGCTGGATGGCCACGCGTTTCACCGACCACGGCCCGGAGAACCACCGCACCGAGG
Source organism: Nostocoides sp. (assembly GCA_016702415.1). Classification (GTDB taxonomy): domain Bacteria; phylum Actinomycetota; class Actinomycetes; order Actinomycetales; family Dermatophilaceae; genus Nostocoides_A. The sequence continues at coordinate 210,048 of JADJEA010000001.1, read as the reverse complement.
AATGGACGGTGACCGACACGGGCCTGCGGGCGGACGTCGTCATCGAGTCGCTCAGCAACGGCGGGACGGTGACCGCGGCATACGCGATCACGCCCACCCCGACCGGGAGCGCGTGGCGGGTCCATGGCTCCTCGACCGTCAAGATTCCCTTGCTCGGGCGCAAGATCGAGGCCTACATCGTCGACAGCCTCGTCAAGGCCTATGCGAGTGAAGCGGAGGAGATCTCCGCCGCCGGTGTCTTGCCCGCTGGCTCTTCGGCGACCGGTGTCCGGATCGGTGCCTAGCGGGATCTCTTACCCGACCACTCCTCTCCTGCATCGAAGGGCTTGAGCATGACGGTTGCGCTGGACTGCGCGAATGTCTCCTTTCGCTACGACAAGAAGAAGCCCATCCTCAAGGGGGTCAGCTTCCAGATCGAGCAGGGCGTCATCTATGGGCTGCTCGGACCCAATGGCGCCGGCAAGTCCACGCTGGTGAAGATCCTGCTCGGCCTCAATGAGCCGGCCGAGGGCCAGGTGCGGTGGTTCGGCCAGCCGATTTCGGCCCAGACGCGCCGTCGGATCGGGTATGTGCCACAGGACCTTGCGCTGCTCTACGACCTGTCCGCCGTCGACAATGTCAAGTTCTTCGGCCGGCTCAACGGCCTCTCCGGCGACCGACTGGAGTCGCAAACCAAGCGGGTGCTCGACTTCGTCGGGTTGTGGGACGAGCGCAAGAAGAGCCCCGGCGAGTACTCCGGTGGCATGAAGCGCCGCCTCAATATTGCCTGCGGGATCGTCCACGCCCCGGACGTCGTCATCATGGACGAGCCGACCGTCGGTGTGGACCCCCAGTCCCGCAATCGGATCATGGAGTCGATCGAGCAGCTGCGCGACGAGGGGACGACCGTCGTCTACATCTCCCACTACATGGAGGAGGTGGAGCGGCTGTGCACCCAGATCGGCGTCATCGATGAGGGCCGCTATCTCTGCGGCGGCACCCTGACCGAACTCCTCGAGGCCTACGCGCCGGAGGCGATCGTCAACCTCCAGTTGGCAAAGGATGTCAATATCTCGCCGACGGACTTCGCCGGGCTCGAGGTGATCCAACAGACCGCCGACACGGTGAGCATCAGCGTCCCCGGCGGCGACCTCGACATCATGGGCCGGCTCGCCGCGACCCTCGACAACCGGGTCCAGCAGTTCACCTATATCCCCCCCAATCTCGAGCAAGTCTTCTTCCGGCTCACCCGAAAGGCGTTGCGGGACTAGCGATGATTGCCATTGTTCGCACCTCGCTGAAGCGGAAGTTCACCAGCGTCCAGATCATGGTGAACCTCATCGTCATGCCCCTGCTGCTCATCGTCATCCTCGGCAACGCGCTCTCCTCGACGTTCAAGGACTCCTCGCCGGCGTCCTCACACGCCGGCACCAGCAACCTCGGGGTGGTCGATCTGGACCGCAGCGCTGCCAGCGCGGCCTTGGTGACCTTTCTCCGGGACACGGCGGCGTTTGCGGTCACAACCGTGCCGAGTCCGGTCGCGGGCGAGACGAAGCTCGCCGCGGACGATATCGACGTCCTTGCGACGATCCCGGACGGGTATGGCGCGCGCCTCGCCTCCGGCGCGGACCCGACGGTCCAACTCGCCGCCGTCGACGCCAACGTCGATCACCTTCGGGCCTCCCAGCTCGCCATCGACTCCCTCGGCGACGCCACCCGCGCGACCGTGGCGGCGGGCGGAACGACGGCGACGCCAACGGCATACGCCATGTGGAACTACATCGGGCACGGCACCTCGACCGCCGCCGACCCGGCCGCGGGACTCAACGGCATCACGTACTACACCGTGACGATGATCGTGCTCATCCTGATCTACGGGCTGTCCAACACGATGAACTTCGTCAAGGAGGAGTATGACGGTCCCCTCGGCGACCGCTATCTCGCCTCTCCGACAAGCAAGTTCAGTCTCGTCGGCGCTCAAGTCGTCTCGGGGACGCTGACTTCGGTCTTCCAAGCTGCCGTCATCGTCGTCACTGCCCGCTTCGCGTTCGACGCCGATCTCGGCAAGGACCCCCTGGTCGCCGGCGCGATCATCGTCATCGCCGCGGCGCTCTTCAACGCCCTCGGGCTCGTCCTCGGGCTGCTCGGCCGATCCCGGCCGTGGCTGGACCCGGCGATGTCGCTATTGATCCCGGTGATGACCTTCTTCGGCGGGGGCTTCGTCAAGCTCGACTTCGGGGGCCTGCAGAAGCTCTCCATCAACAACTTCTTCCAGGCCGCCCTCTTCCGGGAGATCTCCGGGTTCACCACCCAGTGGAACTCGCTGTCGATGTGCGTCGCCGTCACTGGAGCCGCACTGGTCGCATCGGCCTATCTGGTCAAGGGAACGGGGAACCGCTGATGAGTGTCTTCCTGCTCTACGGTCGGCGACTGCTCAAGCGGCCCATGGCGCTGCTGATCGCCGTGGTGATGCCGATCGTGCTCGTCCAGGGCGTGGTCCTGCAGTACAAGTCGGCGACCGGCCTCCAGGTCGCGATCTCGGTGCCCGACTCGACCCTCCGTGGCTTCGTCACCGCGGAACTTCGACAGGCCGATCTCGCCTATACGGAGGTGGCCGTCGCCGACCGCGCCGCCACCGGCGGGGTGCTGCTCGCGATCGACGGGAGCGCCTCCGCCGTCGCCGGTCATCCGGAAAGGCTGGCGGCCAAGGTCAGCTATGCCCGGGTCAACGCCAACAACGTCCTGCTCGCGACGCGGATGAACGGCATCGCCTCGACGCTGGCCTATCTCGCCCGGAACGCACCGACGGAAGCCGCGCTGGGACAGGCGATCACGGCATACGGCCAGGAGAAACCACCCGTGGCGACGACCACGCGGGTCATCGGCAACACCAACGCGACGGTCCTGGTCTCTTCCTTCAACATGATCGTTTTCGTCATGCTGCTCTTGACGATGTCGAACCTCGTCATGTTCATCAAGGACAAGTCCCACATGACGACCCAACGGATCCTCGTCGCGGCCCGGAGCAAGCTGAGCTACTACGTGCAACTGGTCTCGCTGTTCGCCTCGCTCGCGGTATTCGAGTTCGCGGTGATGCTCGCGGCGATGACATGGCTCTTCCACGTCCCGCTCGGGCTGTCGCCGGTGCGGATGGGGCTCTTGGTCGCTGCGTTCGCGTTGTTCAATGTCTTCGCGATCACTCTCGGCATGCTCCTGGTCTCACGAACGACTCAGGAGTCGGTCGGCCGCCTGCTCATCACCGCGGTCACGCTGCCGATGGCGATGCTCGGCGGGGCGCTGTGGCCGCTGTCGATCATGCCCGGCTGGATGCAGCATCTCGCCCAGATCCTCCCCACGACCTGGGTCACCAGCCTCAACGCATCGCTCTTCTCCGGGTTCGCGCTGAGTGTCGGCGATCTCGCCCGGCCGCTCGGGTTGCTGGCCGGCCTGGCCGGCCTGATGTTCGTCGTCCTCAGCCGAATCAACGCCGAGAAGATCTAGGTCCTCCTTTCCTTCTCTTCCAACCCCTTTTGAAGGAGCTCTCCCATGAACCCTCGTCTCGTCCGCGGCCTCGGCACCGCGCTGATCATCCTCGGCTTCGGCTCCGCGTTTGCTCGCACCAGGCTCGGCATCGACACCGTCCTGACCACCTGGATGGGCTCGGCCCAGCCGGTGTCGGGCATCGTCATGGGCGCGATCGGCCTGGTCCTCTTCGGGGTCGGCGTCAAGCTCATGCAGGCCCGCGACGCGCGCCTGGAGGCGCTCGACGCCGTCTGACCCGGCTCGCTGACCCGGCCCGCTGACCCGGCCCGCCGGCACCCACCCGGCGAAGCCCTGCCGCGCGGCATACCTCCGCAGGCGCCACCGGCGCCCGGGACCCGACACAGGTCCCGGGCGCCGGTGTTGTTTTGCGCGCTCGCCCCCCGGCTCGGGTGGCCTGTCCCCGGGTCAGCCGGACCCCGGCTCCATCACTGTGTATGCCGGGCCGGGAGGGGACGCGGCATACGCGTTGATGTAGCCCTGGGTACCGCCCCTCCCCTCCCCGCGCCTTAACGCAACGCTGCCCGCGCCGGACATCTCCGGTACGGGCAGCGTTCGCGCCGTTTGCTCTTGGGGTCTGCGGGTGGGACTGGGGCCGGGATCAGCGGGGTGAGCAGCTCCCAGCGCCCAGCCTCGTCAGGCGGCCAGAAGGGCGTGCCGATCGAGGAAGTCGGTCTGGATGTCACCGGCACGGAAGGCGGCATTGGCCAGAACGTGCTGGTGGAAAGCGACCGTGGACTTCAGGCCGCGCCCGTCGATCCGGATCTCCCCCAGCGCCCGCTGGGTGCGCGCGATTGCGGCAGGCCGGTCGGGTCCCCAGACGATGAGCTTGCCGATCATCGAGTCGTAGTAGGGCGAGACGATCGTCCCGAGGTCACAGGCGGCGTCGATCCGCACGCCCGGCCCGAGCGGCCACCGCAATTCGGTGATCGGGCCGGGGGTGGGCACGAACCCGCGGGCAGGATCCTCGGCGTTGATCCGGCATTCGATGGCGTGCCCGGAGAACCGGATGTCCTCCTGAGCCACCGACAGTGGCATCCCGGCCGCGACACGCAACTGCTCCTGGATCAGGTCGACCCCGGTGACGAGTTCGGTCACCGGGTGCTCGACCTGGATTCGGGCGTTCATCTCCATGAACCAGAAGCCGCCGTCCTGGTCGAGGAGGAACTCCACGGTCCCTGCCCCCTCGTAGCCCACGGCCCGGGCACCCGCCAGTGCGCTCGCCCCGAGTTCGGCGCGCAGCGACGGAGAAACGGCGGGGGAGGTGGCCTCCTCGATCAGCTTCTGGTGGCGGCGCTGAATCGAGCAGTCCCGCTCGCCCAGGTGCACGGCCCCTCCGTGCCGGTCGCTCATGACCTGGACCTCGATGTGCCTGGCCCGGCCGAGATAGCGCTCGAGATAGACCGAGGAGTCGCGGAACACCGCGAGGGCGGTGGCGCGGGTCGCGGCATACGCCCCAGGGAGGTCGGCGGGGGCGTGAACGACGGTGATGCCCCGTCCACCGCCGCCGGCCGCGGCCTTGAGGATGACGGGATAGCCGATGTCTGCGGCGACGCGGGTGGCCTCGTCGAGCGAGGTCAGCGGGGCAAGCGTCCCCGGCAGGAGCGGCAGACCGGCCTCATCCATGAGCCGCCGGGCAATCGCCTTGTTGCCGACGTCGCTCATGACGTCCGGCGGAGGGCCGACGAAGACGAGATCGTGCTCGGCGCACACCATCGCAAAATCCGGGTCCTCGGAGAGGAAGCCATATCCGGGGTGGATGGCCTGCGCGCCGGTCTTCAGCGCGGCGCCGATGATATTGGGCATGTTCAAGTAGCTGGACGCCGCCGCAGCGGGCCCGATCTGGACGGCCTCATCGGCGGCGGAGACGAAGGGCTGGCCGGCGTCGGCGGCGGAGTACACCGCGACGGAGGCGATGCCCATCTCCCGGCATGCCCGGATCACGCGCAGCGCGATCTCGCCGCGATTGGCGATGAGAACCTTCTCGAACGGCGGTCGTGGCGCTGTCGGACCCACTCAATCCTCCTGGATGTTGAGCAACACCTGGCCGAACTCGACCATCTCCCCGTCGGCCGCGAGGATCTCTCCGACCGTCCCGGCCACGGGCGCCTCGATGCTGTTGAGCAGCTTCATCGCCTCGACGATCGCCACCTGCTGGCCCGCCTCCACCCGATCACCGGGCGCGACGAACGGCGCTGCGTCGGGGCTCGCCGAGCGATAGAAGGTCCCCACGAGCGGGGCGGTGACGGCCGTCCCGTCGGGCGCATCGGGCACCGCCGCCAGTCCCGGTCCGGTGCCGTATGCCGAGCCCTCCGAACCCACGCCGGTGCCGTATGCCGCGTTGCCAGCGCCCGGAGACCCCGCCCGGGCGCCGGGAGACCCCGCCCCCGCGCCGGCAGACACAGCCCCGGCGCCAGCAGAAACCACCCCCGCCCAGCCCGGCCCATCGGCGGGCCACGCCCAACCGGGAGCGACACCCGGCGCAATCGCCGGGGCCGGGACCTGCCACTCGACCTCGAGCGTCGCATCGCCGCGACTGAGTTTGATGCGGGCGAGCGGGCCGGGCAGTTCGGCGGCGAGCGCGTGCGCCTCTGCCCGCAACTCGGCGAGATCACCGTGGTCGTGCGCCGGCCCGTCGGGGAGGCCCCTGTGGTCGCGGTGGTCTCTGGGGTCGTCGGGTGTGCTCAACACGATTCCTCTCGGCTCGGACCGGCAACGGGGCTCGGGACCTCGCGAAAGCGACCGAGTGCCGAGAACCGGGAGCGGCGTCGCTCCACCAGCACCTCGGGATCGTGGCCGGCGAGGGCGACCAGGGCGGCAGCGATCCGGTCCGCGACCAGGTGGGCCGCGGCATACGGATCGAGGTGTGCCCCTCCCGCGGGTTCGGGGACGATCTCGTCGACGATGCCGAGGTCGAGCAAGTCGGTGGCCCGCAACTTCAGGGCGCGGGCGGCCTGACCAGCGCTCGCGGCCGACCCGAACAGGATCGTGGAGCATCCCTCGGGCGAGATCACCGAGTAATAGGCGTTGGCCATCATCAGCACCCGGTCGGCGACGCCGAGGGCGAGGGCGCCCCCGGATCCGCCCTCGCCGGTGACGATGCAGACGGTCGGGGTGCGCAGCGCGGACATCGTCATGATCGCCTCGGCGATCGCCGTGCCCTGACCGCGTTCCTCCGCGTCGATGCCCGGATAGGCACCCGGGGTGTCGATGACGGTGACCACTGGCAGGCCGAGGCGCTCGGCCAGCCGCATCAGCCGGATTGCCTTGCGATAGCCCTCAGGCTTGGGCATGCCGAAATTGTGGGCGACCAGTTCCGTCGTCGTGTGGCCCTTGTGGTGGCCGAGGAAGACGATCCCGCGATCCCCGATACGCCCGACCCCGCCGACGAGGGCAGGGTCATCGGCGTAACAGCGGTCGCCGGCGAGGACGACGAGGTCATCGCAGAGCTGAGCCAGATGCTCCAGCACGGTCGGCCGGTCCACGTGCCGCGCAAGGGCGACCACGTCCGTGGCCCCGAGGTCACCATCGCGTCGGGTTCCACCGGCCGGTTGCTGCCCGCGGCCCCGTCGACCGCCCGGCTCCCCGGAGACGAGGGCCAGCCTCGGCCCGCCACCGGTGCGTAGGCAGCGAAGGACTCGGCCGATCGTTGCCCGCTGGGCCGCGCGCGGTGCGATGAAATCGATCATTCCGTGCGCGAGGAGAAACTCCGCCGTTTGGAATCCGTCAGGGAGATCTTGACGGATGGTGTTGGCGATGACGCCCTTGCCGGCGAACCCGATCATCGCCCCCGGCTCGGCGACGATGACGTCGCCGAGCGGCACAGGACGCGGTCGCGCCCCAGGGTCGGATTGGTGTTGAGATTGATCGTCGGTATGCCGTTCTCCCGCAACACGGCAATCGCCTGGGCAGTCTTTGCCAGCGCTGCATCAGGAGGTGGCGCCCTCCTGCATCCGGGCGCCCCCCTGAAGCGGTGACCATGACCAACGGCCGCCGGGTCGTCAGGGCCTCGCGAGCGGCCCGCTCGAACGCCTCGCCGACGACCGACCCCATGCTTCCCCCGAGGAAGGAGAAGTCGAGCAGCGTCAAGACAACCTGGACGCCCTCGATGGTCGCGGTTCCGGTGACCAGGGCGTCGCGGCGGCCGGTGCGGGATTGGGCGGAGGCGAGGCGGTCGGCATACGACTGGGTGTCGACGAAGTCGAGGAAGTCCACGGGGGCGAGGTTGTCCGCGAAGGCGACGAAACTTCCGGGGTCGACGAGAACGTCGAGTCGTTCCCGGGTGCTCAGCGGCAGGTGGTGCTGGCAGGCCGAGCACACGAGCAGGTCGCGGCGAAGACGCCGCAGATAGACCAGGTCGCTGCACCCGGGGCACCGGATCCACTCCGAGCTCGGCAACGCGTCGATCGCACCCATGACGTGGCGGCTCCTTAACGGTGACGGATCAGGACGACGGTGACGACGTCACCCGCGCGGGTCGTATGCCGAGTGGCCGCCACCCGGTGGCACCCCCGCTCCCGCGCGAACCCGGCGAGCGGCTCCCGCAACTCGACGACCACCTCGTGGGCGACGGTGACGACGTCGACGAGATCCGTCGAGCGCAACGTCCGCGGCGGGTCGAGGGCCGCGAGGGTCAGCCGAGCGACGGCGGCAGGGACGTCCCCAGGGCGCGCGACAGGCGCCGTGCGAATCTGCACGGCGCCTGTCGGGGCGGGCGTGGCGCTCAAGCAGCGACCTCGGCGTGCAGGGCGCAGCCGTGGGTGGCCGAGTGGGTGGCGGAGTGGGCGGCCGAGCGCGCGCGCAGCCGCGCGTCGAGCCGGTCGGCGATATTGCCGATGGCGACGAGGCCGACGACGTCACCCGCGTGGAGCGGGTTCGGCAGCGTCGCGTCGGTCCATTGGGGCAAGGCGCGTAGCAGCTGACGGCGACCGTCCAGGGTCACCCGGCCGTCCGGGCCGGTGAACTCTTCGGGTGCGAGGTCGCCTCGCACGAAGGCCACGAGGTCCTCGAAGGGCAGCAGCACGTCGGTCGTCCGCTCGATGCGGAAGAGGATTTCGACGATGTCGAGGCTGGCTGCGCCCAGGTCGTCGACCAGGGTTGCGGTCGGGGTGACGATGTCGGCCGGCAGGTCGAGCGTCTCGGCAACGGCATCGCGGACGATGGCGAACGCATCGGTCATGACCGGGGTCCTCTCGGCGATCGGCTGGGCACTTGGCTGGGTACTCGGGTGGTCAGTGGGCACCGCCCGGACCGAGGCGCGCGGCGCCTGACGAGGAGATCCGCCAGCCGATCGATCCGGACTGGGCGCCTCCTCGCTCATCAGACCTTCGAGAATGGTGCGCAGCTTGCGTAGGCAGCGGGTCCGGGTGGGTCCGACCGAGCTGGCCGGCATACCAAGGCGCTCGCCGATCTCGGCATACGACGGCGGTGGGTCTTGAAGGACGAGTTGGAGCAGGTCGCGCTGTTGGTCGGGCAGGTGCCCCAAGGCCTCGGCGACGAGGCGCAGGTCCTCGTTGCGGAGCGCGATCGCCGCGGGGTCCGAGGCGGTGTCGATGTCGGCCGACTGACCCTCAAGCGGGTCCGCGAGGGGCATGGCCCGGCGCTCCCGCGTGATGATCCGGAGGGACTCGTTGCGCGCCACCGTGGCCAGCCAGTCGGCCAGGCTCTCGGGGTTGCGGATCGCCCCGGTCCGCTGCACCAGGCGCACCCACGTGGCCTGGGCGACGTCGTCGCACTCGGCGCTGCTGAGCCGGTGGCGCCGGGCCACGCTGTAGACCAGGCGACCATAGCGGGAGACGACCTCGTCCCAGGCGCGCTGGTCGCCCTCGTGGCACCGGGCGAGCAACTGCGTCGGGGTCATGGCCGCCGGAGTCAGGGGCGTCGGGGTCGGGGCCGTCGGAGTCAGGGCCGTCGGGGTCGGGGCCGCCGCAGTCAGGGCCGTCGCGATTGGGTTGTTTGCCAGTATGGCGCCCGCCCGCGTCCCTGGATCGACGCCGGTGGGGGCGCGGTCACCCAGGGCGCGGTCGGTGACGGCGAGGTCGGTCCGGGTCGGGTCGGTGGCGATGGTGGTCATGAGCGAGTCCTTCAGTTCGGTCCCGTCCCCCTGGCGGGGAGCGATGAGGAGGTGACGTCCTGGCGGGTCGGTCGTGGCGTCCTGGCTGGCCGCTCGTTCCGGACGATGCCCGGCGGTGAAGGACTCGAGGCCTCGAGTCGTGGTCGGTCGTTGACCGGCCGATGTCCATCCTGCGGGCCTGTCCACGCCCGGACAATGGGGTGGACCTGGCTGCAAACGGACTGTCCCGATCCGGACACCGCGGCCGGTTCAGACGGTGGGGGTATGCCGCGCGCCCCCCTCGGCGGGATCATGCGGCGGCCGCGCTCAGCCGGTGCTGCGGCGTCGGGAGAGCGGCGGCGGTGGCCCCCCGATGGCCGGCCAGGACCGACGCGGCGTCGATGATGTCGAGCCGGGCGAAGACGCTGTCGTCCTCGTGCTGCGCCGCCAGAGCCATGACGTGTCCTGCGCCGCAACGCAGCAGGCGCACGTGCCACCCCGGGAGGGGCTCGGCGTCGGCGTGCGGGTCGTGTATCCCGAGCCGATCCCCGTCGTCCCGGATGTCGAAGGAATCGAACCGTCGATGCAAGCCCAGCCCGAGCGCTTTCGTATACGCCTCCTTGAGCACCCAGTGCTCGGCGAGGGCGCCGGGGCGGGCGGGGGCCGGCATACGCGCTAGGTGGGCTTGTTCGCGGGCGGTCAGGACCGTCGGGATGAGGGAGAGCGCGGCGGCGCGCGCCGGATAACTCTCGGCGTCCACGCCGATGCGGCCGTGGGGGGTGATGGCGCAGGCGATCAGGCCGTCGGTGTGGGTGAGGTTGAAGTCGACCGGGGGAGCCTCCCCGGCGAGTTGGGGCCGCCGAAGCTGCCCTGAGCGAACGTCACGTCCGCCGGTGCCTGTCCCGTATGCCGCGCCAACGCCCACCGCGCGAGCATCCGGGCCCCGACGTGACGCCGCTGGCTGCCGGGCCGGACCAGCCGACCGAGCCGGGCGAGTTCGTCGGCCGACAGGGAGGCGTAGGCGTCGAGGCGATCGGCGACGACGTCGACGTCGTCCTCGGCGAGCAGCCACAGTTCCGTGGCCGCTGGCGGCAGGCGCCCCGTCATCCGCCGCCCCCAGTCGCGCCCACTCCCGTCGCGCCGCCTCTCGTGGCGCCGTCCTCCGTCGCGCTGCCACCCGTCGCGCTGCCACCCGTCGCGCTGCCACCCGTCGCGCTGCCACCCGTCGCGCTGCCACCCGCCGCGCCGCCTCCGCGCGCTGCCACCCGCGCGCCGCCCCCCGTCGCGCCGCCCCCCGTCGCGCTGCCACCCGTCGCGCTGCCACCCGTCGCGCTGCCACCCGTCGCGCTGCCACCCGTCGCGCCGCCTCCCGGCACCCTGGTCTCAGCCGGGCCGGCCTCCGGCCACGCCGTGTCCGAAAGCAACCGAGACCCCAGGCAGACCGGCTGCCGGGCGTCCGTGGCAGCCCGGCCGGTCGCGACCATGGGCGCGATATCGGCCTGGGCGGCAACCGGATCCTGGGCGTTCGCCCGCGCCAGGAGGTAGCCCAGGACGCCCCGCAGCCACCGGGTCGAGCCGGGGGGTTCGCCGAAGAGGGGAGCGCGGTGGCTGTGGTGGAAGAAGTGGAGGGCGGCAGCTGCGGCATACAGCCAGGAGAAGCGATCGGCGAGGCCGATCCGCTCACTCCAGGGAGACGGGAGGGCGGCCGGGTCGCCCGGGCCGGTGAGTTCTCCCATCGTGACGACCACATCGCGCAACTGATCGACCACGCGCTCGGCGAGCGCCGCCACGACCTGGGCGTCGGGATCGCCGCTGCGGTCCAGTCGCTCGAGGATGCGGGAGAGGGTCCGGGGGGCGTCGGTGACGACGGGATCGCTCGTCGGGATGTGATGGCCCGCCGAAGCTGCCGCGAGGGCGTCGAGATCGAGATCGGGCAATGCCGCGGTGAGGTCGAAGATGACCCGCGCTCGCGGATCGGGGGGTCCGCCCGATGTCGAGTCCCTGGTCGTCGATGATCCGGGCGTACGCGCCGACGTGGAGGGCGATCGTGCGCGGGTCGGCGAGGAGGTCGCCACCGAGCAGGTCGGTGGTCAGGTGACTGATCGTCACGCGGCGCACGTCCGCCCCGGCCGCCGTGGTCAGCAGCGCCCGAGGTCCAAGAACGCCGGCGATCCGGGTGGCCTGGCGGGTGGAGAGGTCAGTGGCGATCCGCGCGAGGATCGCGCAGGCCATCCCAAGGCTGGCGGGATCGAGGGCGACAAGGCGAGCTACCGTGCGCGACAACAGATCCAGCACGCACGACTCCAGGGTTGCAGCGGCCAACTCCCAGGCGGCATCCGGATGTCCGGTCGCGGCCTCGAAACCGCGGATGAGCGCGACGTCCATGGCCGCAAGGTGCCGGCCGGCGGCAAGGACGGTCGTGACCTCCAGGGCGGTCACCGCCACGTCGAATCCTGCGGAGGCGCCCCCGAGCAGGGCATCGCCAGGGATCGGGCGGTCCGCTACGACGATCGGGTCCGTGCTCTCCTCGCCGAGATCGAGGAGCACGGCCTGACGACCGCCGTCGGCGGCGTGGGCGAGCAACACGGCATACCGGGCGCCATCCGCGGCGACGACCGGCGTAGCGACCCCGGTCAGGGACCACCCGGTGCCCTCGCGGGTCACGGAGGGGAGGTCCTCGCCGTATGGCGCGCACAGAGTCTTACCGACATAGAACGCGACCGGCCGCCCGGCGTGGGCGGACGCGGCGAGCGGCGCGCACTGGGCGCGAGTTCCGAGCAATGCCGCGGTTAGATGCGCGGGCAGGCTGTCCAGGACGTCGGCCTCGTCCTGCGCTGCCCGGCGCAGGGCGTGCTGTCCGCGCTCGAGGGAGGCGAGGCTGCCGCCGACCGCAGCGGGATAAAGGATGGTTCCCAGGCCGCCGAGTTGGGCCGGAATATGTCCTCCGGGCGGACGGGTGTGGTCCACGACGCTTCCTTCGGTGGTGGCGACGGATCGTCCGGCTGGTCGAGCCGACTCCGGCTGATCGAGTCGAGGGGCGTGCGGACGGCGACGATCGCCGGCTCGGGGCTGTCCAATCCCGGCTGGGGACAGGTGCTGGGCTGACGGTTGTGCTGGTGGTCAGGCAGCGACGGGGCGCAGGCTCGCCCGGGCCCGATCGACCGGCCGGATCCCCGACCCCGTTCGCTCTCCCACCTGCTGGGCCTGCGCGACGGACGCCGCATATCCGGCGAGGGAGGTGAGGTCCCGGGCTGACCACAGCAGGCCGGCGTCGATGCGGACGCCGAGGCGAGCCTCCAGCTCGGCGACGAGGATGAGGACCTCCGTGGAGTCGAGGTCGAAATCCTGACGTCCGCGTGCGGGTCACTCATCGAGTCATCGACGCCGATGATCTCGGCGATCCGCGTGACGAGCCATTCCCGCGTGGCGGCGGTCGGGATCGGAACGGCGAGCGCGGTCGGCTGGCCGGGCGGGATCGGGGCCGGTGCGGTGGACGCGTTGGTCATTCGGGGTGCCTTTCTCGGGGCAGGTGAAGCGTGACTCGCCGGGAAGATCCGTGGCCGCGGGCGGACCGTTCGGCCGCGAACTGACCGGCAAGGGCAGGGTCGGCGCGTCCATTTCCGGACACCTTGGCTGCGGGGCGCGCTTGCCGCTCTCCCTGCCCTGTCCCCTGGCGGACCCGGTATGGACGTGGGGTCACGTCAGTGCGTCACCGCACCTGGCGCGCGAAACTCCCTGTCCCCGAACGGACGTCACCGTGATCACCCTCCGGCCAGACCCCTGGGGGCGCCGGTGGGCCGTGTCCGAAAGGGGTCATCGTCTGGCCGACGGCGGACACCTCGAGGTGCTTGTGCCGGTCATCCGGCGGGATCTTGAATGGCGTCGGGCCGAGAGCATCCACCAGACGCGGGGATCACCGAAGCCCGGGAGCAGGACCCCAGCACCACTGCACGAGAACCAAGCACGACAGCATCACCACGATCGACGCGGATCACCCCATTCACCTCCGTCCACGAAGGAATGCCTGAATCATGTCCAAGAAGATTGCGCTCCTGGTCGCCACCCTCGCTACCGTGATCGGGATGGCTGCCCCAGCCCACGCCGACACCACGGATACCACCGCCACGGCCGCCACGTGCGTCAAGATCAAGGGGGCCTGCATCTTTTGGCCGTGAGCCCTCACGGACAGCCGTGAGCCGCCCGGCGTTCGCGCCGTCTTCGCGCTAGCCTCCTGCACAAGGAGGGGGACATGCCGCAGCGGCCACGCCAGTCAGCAGCACCGTCGGGACCCAGCCTTCCAGGGCTGGGTCCCGACTCGCGTCTGGTCTACGCCGCCCTCATCGAGGAGGGCGGCGACCTCGCCCAGGTCCGGGCCAAGGCCGGACCGGGCACGGACGTCGACGCGGCGATCGACGTTCTGACCCGGCTTCGCCTTGTCCACCGGGCCGCGGGGGACGACACCTACACCCCGGTCAGTCCCGGGGAGGCGGCGGAGGAGGTGGCCGGGCCGAGGGAGGCCGCGGCATACGAGGCCCTGGAGGAGGCCGCGAGTCTGCGCCGGCTGCTGCGCGAACTGGCCCCCCTCTATCGGTCGGCGGCCAGCGGCTCCCAGGTGTCCGCGTCGTCGGAGATCCTCCGCGACAGCCACGAGGTCAACGCCCGCATCCAGGAACTCATCCCCGGGGTGCGCAAATCGGTGGCCTCGGCGCAGCCGACGATGGCGGCGCCGGAGATCCTCGAGGCGTCACTGAGCATGGACCGCGCCCTGCTGGCCCGCGGGATCGCCTATCGCTCCCTGTTCACCCATACCGCGCGCCGCTACCACCTCTCGGTCGCCCATCTGCGCGCGCTCCAGGATCTCGGCGGCCAGGTCCGCACCGCCGCCTTGATCCCCAGCCGGATGATCCTCCTCGACGACGAGTACGCCATCCTGCCGGTCAGCAGCGGCGAGGCCGTGGCCGCCGTCGTCCGTGACCCCCCGGTCGTGGCCTATCTCCACGAGTTCTTCGACTATCTCTGGGAGCGCGGCCAGCGGCTGACCGACGAGGCGGCCGGCGAGGACCGGGTCCCGCAGGAACTCGAGATCGCGATCCTCCATGAGTTGGCCGAGGGACGCACCGACGAGGCGATCTCCCGCCGCCTGGGCATCTCCTCCCGCACCCTGCGCCGGTATCTCTCGGCAATGCTCGACAGCTTCGGCGTCGAGACGCGCTTCCAGCTGGGCATGGCCGCCGTCAGGCAGGGATTGATCTCCGGCGAGGAGTCCGACCCGATGTGAGGACCCTCGGGTCGTACAGTGGGCGTACCGCCCCCGCCCGCCAGACCGAACGAGTCCGTCCGTATGCCGAACCTCCCCCGCGCCGTCCTCGCCCTCGCCACGGCCTCCCTGCCCCTGATGGCCGCCCTGGCCCCTTCGACGTATGCCGCTGGCCTCCCCCCCGCGGGCTCCCCTTCTGTGCCCGCGGCCCCCACCCCCCGGGCCGACCACTGTGTCGCCACCGTCGGCACCGGCGAGTCCGCGTGTTTCGCGTCCGCCGGCGAGGTCGCGGCCTGGAAGGCCGCTCACCGGGGGTGGCGCGTGCTCGTCCTCTTTTTCGACGGGAGCAGTTATCGCGGCGCCAAGACCGAATTGGGCGGCTACCGCAACTGCACGCTGACCAAGTCCGACGTCGACTACGCCAACCCCGCCCTGCCCTACGGCTGGAACGACCGGGTCAGCTCGTTCATCACGATGAACGGCTGCGATCTCATGGGATATCGGCACACGTTCTTCGGCGGGGCCCACTTCGTGCGCTACACCGACCGCGCGGCCACCTTGGGGTCCTGGAACAACGACATCAGCTCGTTCCGGCTCAGCTGACAGCGCGCCATACGGCCGCGTAGACCCCGCGATGCATGATCCCCTCCGGAACGGGGACTGATACGCGGCGCAAGCGGCCCCCACGGGCCGGAGGATGCCGGGTTGTCGGCGCGAGACAGGTAGAATCGAGCGTTGCTCGATCGTCGTTTCCCAAAGGGGCCGACTGATCGCCTGTCACCCCCCAAGGAGCATCGTGGCCGACAGCCCCGACGTCACCGCCGTGCCCATCACGCCCGTGCCCATCACGCCCGTGCCCGACGTGCCCGTGCCCGACGTGCCCGTGCCTGACGTTCCGGTGCCTGGCCCAGCCGCCGGCGGGAGCTCGCCAACACCGGGGAGCCTCGCCCCCAAACCGGCCGCGGCGCAGGCCGACCCGGTCGCCTACGACGCCAACTCCATCACCGTCCTGGAGGGCCTCGAGGCCGTCCGCAAGCGCCCGGGGATGTATATCGGGTCGACGGGCGAGCGCGGTCTGCACCACCTCGTGTGGGAGATCGTCGACAACGCCGTGGACGAGGCCCTGGCGGGGTATGCCGACACCATCGACGTGACGCTCATGGCCGACGGGGCGGTGCGCGTGAAGGACAACGGGCGCGGCATACCGACCGATATCCACCCGACCGAGGGGGTCAGCGCGGTCGAACTCGTCCTGACCCAGTTGCACGCGGGTGGCAAGTTCGGCGGGGGCGGCTACAAGGTCTCCGGCGGCCTCCACGGGGTCGGTTCGTCCGTCGTCAACGCCCTGTCTTCGCGGCTCGACGTCTGCGTGCGGCAGCAGGGGCACGCCTTCCGGATGTCCTTCGACCACGGCGTCCCCACGAGGCCGCTGACCCGGATGGAGGAGACCAGCGCGACCGGGACGACGATCACCTTCTGGGCCAACCCCGACATTTTCGAGACCGTCGTCTACGACTACGAGACGATCCGGGCCCGCTTCCAGCAATATGCCTTCCTCAACAAGGGCCTCCAGATCAACCTGCTCGACGAGCGCATCCCCGACGAGGAGGACGAGGATGTCGACCTCGACAATCTCGAGGCCGATGTCGAGGAGGTCGTCGACACCGAGGCGGAAGCCCTTGGGGCCCAGGCAAAGCCGACCAAGGCCAAGAAGGTCTCCTATCGCTACGACGGCGGCCTCGTCGACTATGTCAACCACCTCGTCGGCTCGAAGAAGTCCGACCCGGTGCACCCGGACGTCATCGCCATCGAGGTCGAGGACGCCGCGCGCAGCCTCAGTCTCGAACTCGCGATGCAGTGGACCACGGCATACAGCGAGTCCGTCCACACCTATGCCAACACGATCAACACTCACGAGGGTGGCACCCACGAGGAGGGTTTCCGCGCGGCGCTGACCAAGCTCGTCAACGAGTTCGCGCGCAAGCAGAACCTCCTCAAGGAGAAGGACGAGAACCTTACCGGCGACGACGTCCGCGAGGGTCTCACCGCCGTCATCTCCGTCAAGCTGGGCGAGCCGCAGTTCGAGGGCCAGACCAAGACCAAGCTCGGCAACTCCGAGGTCAAGGGCTTCGTCCAGAGCGCGATGACAAGCGAGTTCGGCGACTGGCTGGAGCGCAACCCGGGCGCCGGGAAGGACATCGTTCGCAAGGCCGTTCAGGCCGCGGCGGCGCGCGTTGCCGCGCGCAAGGCGCGCGAGGCCACCCGCAAGCGGGTGCTGGAGAGCGGTGGTCTGCCGGGAAAGCTGCGCGACTGCCAGGCCAAGGACCCCGCGATCTCCGAGGTCTTCATCGTCGAGGGCGACTCCGCCGGTGGCTCGGCCGTCCGTGGCCGCAACCCCTACAACCAGGCCATCCTGCCCATCCGCGGCAAGATCCTCAATGTCGAGAAGGCCCGCCTCGACAAGATCCTCGCCAATGCCGAGGTCCAGGCCCTGATCTCCGCCTTCGGCACGGGGGTCGGTGAGGACTTCGACATCGAGAAGGCCCGGTATCACAAGATCGTCCTCATGGCCGACGCCGACGTCGACGGCATGCACATCCGGACGCTCTTGCTCACCTTGCTTTTCCGGTTCATGCAGCCGCTGATCGAGGCCGGGTACGTCTACCTCGCCCAGCCGCCGCTCTATCGCATCCGGTGGAGCAACGCCGAGCACCAGTTCGCCTACACCGACCGCGAGCGCGACGGACTCGTCGCCGAGGGCCGCTCCCAGGGCTGGCGGCTGCCCAAGGACAACCCGATCCAGCGTTACAAGGGTCTGGGCGAGATGGACTACTCCGAGTTGTGGGAGACGACGATGGACCCCGCCAACCGGACCCTCCTCCAGGTCACCCTCCAGAATGCCGCCGCGGCCGACGAGATCTTCTCGATCCTCATGGGGGAGGACGTCGAGTCGCGTCGCGGGTTCATCCAGCGCAACGCGCGCGACGTGCGCTTCCTCGATATCTGATGCGGGTATGCCGCGCCCTCCCGCGCTGACCGACCCCCCGACGTGACATCCGCAGTGACACCCGCCGTGACACCCGACGTGACACCGAACGTGAGAAGAGCGAAAATGACGGAACTGCCTCCCGAGGGCGCCGACGCGGTCGAGCCGATCGACCTCAACACCGAGATGCAGCGCTCCTACATCGAATATGCGATGTCGGTCATCGTCAGTCGGGCGCTGCCGGATGTCCGTGACGGGCTCAAGCCCGTGCACCGCCGGGTGCTCTTCGCCATGTGGGACGGCGGCTACCGCCCGGACCGCGGCTTCAACAAGTGCAGTCGCGTCGTCGGCGACGTCATGGGCAAGTACCACCCCCACGGCGACACGGCGATCTACGACGCCCTCGTCCGGCTGGTCCAGGACTGGTCGATGCGCTACCCGCTCGTGGCGGGACAGGGCAACTTCGGCAGCCCCGGCGACGACCCGGCCGCGGCGGCGAGATATACGGAGTGCCGGCTCGCGCCCCTCTCGGTCGAGATGGTGCGCGACATCGACCAGGAGACGGTCGACTTCCGGCCCAACTACGACGGCAAGGAGTCCGAGCCGGAGGTCCTGCCCGCGCGCTTCCCCAACCTCCTGGTCAATGGGTCCGCCGGCATCGCGGTCGGTATGGCGACCCAGATCCCCCCGCATAACCTCCGCGAGGTCGCCGACGCCGCTCAGTGGATGCTCGCCAACCCGGAGGCACCCCGCGACGAGGCGCTCGCCGCGGTGATGGCGCGGATCAGCGGCCCCGACTTCCCGACCGCCGGTCTGATCATGGGCCGCAAGGGGATCGAGGACGCCTACCGCACCGGGCGTGGCCTGATCACGATGCGCGCGGTCGTCGAGGTCGCCGAGATCCAGAACCGCACGTGCCTCGTTGTCACCGAGTTGCCCTACCAGGTCAACCCCGACTCCCTGGCCCAGAAGATCGCCGAGCAGGTCAAGGACGGGCGCCTTCAGGGGATCGCCGACATCCGGGACGAGACCTCCGGCCGCACCGGTCAACGACTCGTCATCGTCCTCAAGCGGGACGCCGTCGCCAAGGTCGTCCTCAACAACCTCTACAAGCACACTCCGCTGCAGACGACCTTCGGCGCCAATATGTTGGCGCTGGTCGACGGCGTGCCGCGCACGCTGCCCATCGACGCCTTCATCCGGCACTGGGTCGAGCACCAGGTCGACGTCATCCAGCGGCGCACGGCATACCGTCTCCGCAAGGCGGAGGAGCGCATCCATATCCTGCGCGGCCTGCTCAAGGCCCTCGACCGGCTCGACGAGGTCATCGCGCTCATCCGGGCGTCGCGGACCGTCGACGAGGCCCGCGCCGGCTTGATTGCGCTGCTGGAGATCGACGAGGTGCAGGCCGAGGCGATCCTCGAGATGCCTCTGCGGCGGCTGGCCGCCCTGGAGCGGCAGAAGATCATCGAGCAGCATGACGAGATCGAGGCGGAGATCCTCGACTACGAGGACATCCTCGCCAACCCCGGACGGCAGCGGACGATCATCGCTGAGGAGCTGGCCGAGATCGTCCGTCGCTTCGGCGACGACCGGCGCACGGTCATCGTCCCCTCCGACGGCGATATGTCCATGGAGGACCTCATCCCCGAGGAGGACGTGGTCGTCACGATCACGCGCGGTGGGTATGCCAAGCGCACCCGGGTGTCCGAATATCGCTCCCAGCGGCGGGGTGGCAAGGGGGTGCGGGGCGCGCAGTTGCGCGGCGAGGATGTGGTCTCCCACTTCTTCACGACGACCTCCCATCATTGGCTGCTCTTCTTCACCAACCTCGGCCGGGTTTATCGGGCCAAGGCCTACGACCTGCCCGACGCCGGGCGGGACGCCAAGGGGCAGCATGTCGCCAACCTGTTGGCTTTCCAGCCCGACGAGGCGATCGCCGCGGTGCTGGCGATCCGTGACTACGGCACGGCGCCCTATCTCGTCCTGGCAACGCGGCGTGGGCTGGTCAAGAAGACCCGCCTGGCCGAGTTCGACTCCCCGCGCAGCGGGGGCGTCATCGCGATCAACCTGCGCGACGGGGACGAGTTGGTCGGGGCGGGCCTGGTCGACAATGTCGACGATCTCCTGCTCGCCTCGCGGAAAGGCTCGTCCGTCCGCTTCGCCGCCGACGACGGCCAACTGCGGCCGATGGGCCGGGCCACCTCCGGGGTCACCGGGATGCGGTTCCGCGAGGACGACTCGCTGTTGTCGATGAGTGTGATCAAGGCGGGCACCGACCCGGACGTCTTCGTCGTCTTCGAGTCCGGCCTGGCCAAGCGGTCCAAGGCCTCGGAGTGGTCGCGCAAGGGCCGCGGCATCTTCGGCGTCGCGGTCGCGAAATTCAGTGAGCGCGGCGGCGATCTGGTCGGTGCGCTGACCGTCGACCCCGACGACGAGGTCCTCGTCGTCATGGAGAAGGGCAATATCGTCCGCTCCCGCGTCGATGAGGTGCGCCTGACCGGCCGCAACACGATGGGCGTCAGCTTCGCCACTCCGCGCCCCGGTGACGCCATCGTCGCGGTCGCCCGCAGTGAGCGGGGTGTCGATGAGGATGACTCCGAGGCGGACGCCACGGACCCCGACGCACCCGCCCCGACAGGGGATTCCCCGGTGGACGAGGTACCTTCTGACGTGGACCAGGAGCCGGCCGGCCCCACCGCGTCCCCCGCCGACGCGGGCGAGTCCGGAGGTGAAGAGTGACCGTGAAAGAGGTCGACGCGGTGGTGACCCCGCCGTCCCCGGTGCCGGCATCCGTGGCTGTGACCCCGGTGGCGATCCGCGGCGGCCGCCGGGTCCGCCTGACGGCCTCCCGCATCGACCCGTGGTCGGCGATGAAGGTGTCTTTCCTCGTCTCGGTCGGCATCGGCATCGCCCTCGTCATCATGGTGACGGTCCTGTGGATGCTGTTGTCCGGGATGGGCGTCTTCGATCAGGTCAACACCATGATCAACAAGATCATCGGCGACACGGCAACGAAGTTTGACCTCCTCGACTTCGTCGGGTTCGGCCGCGTGGTGTCCCTGTCGGTCGTCCTCGCGGTCGTCAACGTCCTCCTCATGACCGCCCTGGCGACCCTTGCCGCGTTCCTCTACAACATCTGTGCCTCCCTCGTCGGGGGCATCCAGCTGACCCTGACCGACGACTGAGCCGTTTGGCGGGCTGTGAGCCGGTGAGGTACCCTCATGCGGCGCGCCGGTACTCTCGGCACGCCCTGCTGGGGCCTATAGCTCAGACGGTTAGAGCGCTTCCCTGATAAGGAAGAGGCCACAGGTTCAAGTCCTGTTAGGCCCACCCAGCACCCGTATGCCGCGCCCGCGGCCGGGTGAAGTCCCTCGGGGAGGAAGCACGATGAAGAAGCTCCTGTTGGTCGTCGCCGCCGCGCTCGGCGCGAGCATCGTCAAGAAGAACCTCGACCGCAAGACGTCCACCGACCCGTGGGGCGACGCGACGGCCCCCAAGGCCGACGCCCCCACCCCCGACACCACCGGCCTCACGCCGACCACCAACTGACCGACCGCGCCGGCCTCCCGGCGCACCGGGGCCTTGGCGCAATTGGTAGCGCACCTCCTTTGCAAGGAGGGGGTTAGGGGTTCGAGTCCCCTAGGCTCCACCACCCATCTCGAGCGGAGTAGCTCAGGCTCTTTCGTTCGCCAGAAGTTGTGCGCAGAGCATCCCGAGAGTGGCCGCTCTCCCGGCGCGTGATGGCCCACCCGCCGACGTCTCGTGGGTCACAGTGTCATCGCGGTTCCCCGCGCGAGCGCACACTGGACGTGGGCCTCCAGTCGCGACCGGACGGGTTGTTACCGAGTCCCGGATCGGGGCCCACCATGTCGTCGCGGATCGTTCACCCTGCGCAACTCCCACCCGGCTGGCGCACCCGGACGCGGTCTCTGGCCGCTCTTGTGCTGGTGATGGGAGTGGTCCTCGTCCTCGTCAGTTGTGCGGCGGGCGCCAACCCCGTCCCGGCCGGATCACATCCTGCGGGGTTCTGGCTCGGCCTGTGGCAGGGTTTCATCGCGCCGATCGTCGTCGTGATCTCCCTGTTCAACCATTCGGTGGGGATCTACGAGGTGCATAACACGGGGGCTTGGTACGACGTCGGCTTTCTCGTCGGCATCAGCGCGTTCTTCTCCGGTCCCGTCGGTGCGATGAGGGCGACGCGTCGCGAGCGGTGATCGCTTGACCGGTGATCGCTTGAGGGGCACCCCAAGCACCTCGGCTCGTCATTTCCACCTACGACTCGCTGCGAAGGCGTCTACTGGAGTTATGGAGCATCCTGCCGTCACCAAGGGGGCGTTCACGACGAGCACCCGCGCGCCCGACGTGGTCGTCGTCCTCGGCCCTGGCCAAATCGGTCAAGCCATCGCCCGTCGCGTCGGCATCGGCAAAGAGGTGCTGCTGGCGGATCGCGATCCCGCGAACGCGGACGCTGCCGCGACGACGCTGGCGGCCGCCGGGTACAACGTCCATACGGCAACGGTGGACGTCGCCGATCGCGAGACGGTATGCCGTGTCGTCACCCAGGCGCTCGCCCTCGGCACGGTGACCGGCCTCGTCCACGCCGCCGGAGTGTCGCCGTCGCAGGCTCCGCCGGAGGCGGTTCTCCGGGTCGATCTGTACGGAACGGCGCTGGTCCTCGAGGAGTTCGGCGCTGTCATCGCCCCGGGTGGCGCAGGGATTGTCATTTCGTCCCAGTCCGGCCATCGCCTCCCAGCGCTGACCCCGAACAGAACCGCGCCCTGGCTCTCACCCCGGCCGAGGACCTGCTCGCACTGCCCTTCCTCCAGCCCGGGGAGGTCGTGGATTCATTGCACGCCTACCAACTCGCCAAGCGTGGCAACTCCCTGCGGGTCATGGCGCAGGCCGTGAGCTGGGGTGCGCGTGGGGCGCGGCTCAACACGATCAGCCCAGGCATCGTCATGACCCCGTTGGCGCGCGACGAACTGGAGGGCCCCCGCGGGGCGGGCTACCGCGCGATGATCGAGGGCTCCCCGGTCGGTCGGGCCGGCATCCCCGACGAGATCGGTGCGCTGGCCGCCTTCCTCATGGGGCCCGAGGGCGGATTCGCTACGGGCAGTGACTTTCTGGTCGACGGTGGGGTCACCGCCGCCTACTGGTACGGCGACATCGGTGAGGTACGCCAATCACGAGCCGCCGAGGAGGACATATGAGTGCCTGGGACCCGACCACGGCAGCCCGCCTGACCGCGCCCGAGGAGGTTCGTGTCGCCACCGCCCGCCGCGACGGGTCGCTGCGGCGACCGCGAATCATCTGGGATGTCGCCGTCGGCCACCGGGTCTTCGTTCGTTCGACGAATGGCCGGGGGGCCGATTGGTTCCGGGCGGCGATCGCCACCGGTCGTGGCCGGATCGAGGGGGGCGGCGCGGCATACGACGTCGTCTTCGTCGACGCCGCGGAAGGTGACCTTCCGGGGGTGGATGCGGCATACCGAACCAAATACGGCGCGTATGCCGCGATCGTCGACCACCTGCTCGGGCCCGGCCCCCGGGCGGCCACCCTCGAGGTCCTGCCCGCCATCGATCCCACGCCGCCGCGGTAAGCGCCGACCACCCCTCACGCGTGTGGATGGGGACACGGCACGGCACGTGGAACTGACCGCACCCGCGCCGGCCGACTGAAGATGGTGTCTTCGCTGGCCAAGTGGTGGCGAACCGCCTGCGGGTGCCACCCTGTGTCCACCACCCGGAAGGACTCACCATGGCCACCACCGATCGACCCACCACCAATCGACCCGATACCGATCGACAGATCACGAGTGGCCTGAGCGCCGACGAGAAGAAGGCGGTCAAGCAGGCTGCGGCGGAGGCCAGGCGCACGAAGGCGGGCAAGAACACCTAGCAGGACGTCCTCGACGCGATCGCGGCCATGGACGGGTCGGACCGCGTCATCGGCGAGGGCCTGCATGCCCTCGTGAAGGAGGTTGCCCCGGAACTGGTGCCCCGCACGTGGTACGGCTTCCCGGCATACGCCAGGGACGGGAAGGTCGTGCTGTTTTGGCAGTTCGCGGGGAAGTTCAAGACCCGCTACGGACACATCGGATTCCAGGACGTCGCCCAGCTGGACGACGGCACGATGTGGCCGACGGCGTTTGCGATCACCGCCTGGACGCCGGCGACCGAGAAGGCCGTGGCCTGATCCGCCGCACGGTCGGGGGCTGATCCGCAGCGACCGAGAGTTCGCGGCGGCGCATTGTCGGCCTCGTCGCGCATGATGGCGACCATGGACCTCCCCTTTGCCGCCGCAACCTCAATGGGACGGCTCCTCGGTGCCGTGCCGGGTGCCGCGCTCGGCGCCCTGTCCCTCGTCACGGCCATCGCGCGCGGGAGCAAGCCGCTGCACCCCGTCGGTGTCGTGGGTGAGGGGGTCTTGACCATCAGCGGTGGTGGGCCGCCGTCCGGGGTTCCCCTCCTGGATCGGGCCGACGAGCACGCGGTGCTTGTGCGCTGGTCGCGTGGCATCGGCCGCGACGCCGGCGAGAGCGACATCGAGGGGCTTGCTGTCCGCCTCACCGAGCGGGCCGAGCAGGCGGATGTGCTCTTTGCGAGCACCGGCGACAGCGCCATCGGCCGGTACCTCCTCGACATGCGCGCCTGGGGCGAACACGGGACGGTGACGACACTGATCCCGGTCCGCACCGCCGCGGGGCCCCTCCTCCTGCGGCTGTCCCCCCGCGGGGCGGGGTCCGCAACGACGCCGCCGATCCGCTACGTCCTCTCGTGGAGCCGGACCACCGGGCCGTGGGTGGAGTGCGGCGTGCTCGCCATTTCCTGGGGCGAGGGCGAC
Organism: Nostocoides sp.; assembly: GCA_016702415.1. Taxonomy (GTDB): domain Bacteria; phylum Actinomycetota; class Actinomycetes; order Actinomycetales; family Dermatophilaceae; genus Nostocoides_A. The sequence continues at coordinate 185,388 of JADJEA010000001.1, read as the reverse complement.
AGCGGGGTCCGCTTCGACGCCGTCCTCCACCCGCTGCCCGGGACGCGCCAGTATGCCGTTGTCGCCGCCCTCCGCGAACCCGCCTACTGGGCCGGACGTCGCCAGTCGCCCGACCCCCGGGCGCCCTGACGGTCAGGCCCCGGACGATCAGGCGGCCGGACGTTGGGGCACCCTGACCCACAATCACCTTGGCCCACAATGCCCTTGACCCACATCCCCCTGACCCACGGGTCTTTCGTCGGTGAGGGGTGAATGGCGTCAGGCGGGCTCGACGACCTTGACCATGACGCAGTTCTTCAGGCCTTTGGGTCGGTCGTAGGTGAAGCCGAGACGCTCATACAGGCGACGCGTCCCGTTGTAGAGGAAGGACGACGACATCGCCTTCGTCTGCTCGGTCAGGTCATGCGGGTAGCTCTCGACCCGCCCACCGCCCGCCGCCGCGATGAGGTCGAGCGCCCCACGAATCGCCAGCTCGGTCACGCCCTGCCGCCGGTGGCGCTTGTCGACGAAGACGCACGTGATCCGGTAGTCGGGCGGCGTGGTGGACGTCGCGTCATACTGCTTGCGGTGGTGCAGCGTCGGGAGTTCGGCGGGCGTGCCGTACTCGGCCCACCCGATCGCCTCGTCGCCGTCCATGACGAGCGCGGCGTGCGCGACGCCCTCCTCGACGAGGCGCTTCTTGATCGCGCGGTTGCCCTCGGCGGTCTCGCCCCTCCCCTGGCAACTCGGGTGGCCGTCGTGGAACCACGTGCACCAGCAGCCCCCGAAAATCCCGTTGTGCCGCAACACCATTGCCTCGAATGCCGGCCAGGTCCGCGGGCTGAGTGCCTCGATCCGGTATGCCGTGTCCCCCGTCATGACCGCAGGCTACCGGGGTCTGGGGTTGCCTGGGCGGGGATCGGCATACCGCATCGAGGCGGGATTGCGCCCCACGTCGGCGACCACCGCCGCGGAGGGCGGCGGCTCAGGCGGGTCCGGAGGTGAGCACGCGATCGAGTGCGTCGGTCAGGCGGGCGACCGTGCCGGGGACGTCGCGGAGCTTGTCCAGGCCGAAGAGTCCGAGGCGGAAGGTCGACCACGAGTCCGGTTCGCCGCACATGAGGGGCACTCCGGCGGCGACCTGCATCCCGGCGCGCTTGAAGGCCGCACCGGTGCGCAGATCGGGGTCGTCGGTGTGGACGACGACGACGGAGGGGGCGGCATACGGCTGCGCGGCAACGGAATCGAACCCCCGCGAGGCAAGCGCCGCGCGCACCGCGGTGCCCAGCGCGATCTGGGCCGCGCGCAGGACCTCCAGCCCGAGGGACTGCGTTTCGACCGCGGTGGCGGCGTTGGCTGCGATGCCGTCGGTGGGGAGGGTCGCGTGGTAGGGCGACTGGCCGGCGACATAAGCCTCGCTGATCGAGAGCCACTTGCCCAGGTCCATCGCGAAGCTGGACGAGGTGGCCGCGAGTACCGCCTCCCGGCCGCGGTCGCCCAGCAGGACATAGCCCGTGCACGGGGTGCCGCTCCACCCCTTCTGCGGAGCGGAGATGAGGACATCGACCCCGAGATCGCCCATGTCGACCCAGAGCGCCCCGGAGGCGACGCAGTCGAGGACGAACACCCCGCCTACCGCGTGCGTGGCCGCGGCGAGCCGGCGGACATAGTCGTCGGGCAGGAGGATGCCCGACGCGGTCTCGACGTGCGGCGCGAACACGACGGCCGGGCGTTGCGTCGCGATCGCCGACTCGACATCGGCGATCGGCGGTGGGGACCACGGGGCGTGCGGGGATGCGTCGGCCGGCGTCGCCTGACACACGGTGACGTGGCTGGCGATGCGGCCGGCCTCGAAGATCGCCGACCACCGGTAGGAGAACAGGCCGTTGCGGACGACGAGCACGTCCTTGCCGGTGGCGAGTTGCCGCGCCACCGCCTCCATCGCATAGGAACCGCCGCCGGGGACGAGGGCGACGGTGGACGCGGCATACGTCTCCCGGAGGACCCGGAGGAGGTCCTGCATCGCCGCGACAAAGCGGGCCGACATGTGGTTGAGCGAGCGGTCGGTGAAGACGACGGAGAACTCCAACAGGCCGTCGGGGTCGATGTCGTGGTGCGGGAGGTGGCCGGGCAGATCCATGTCGGCCAGCCTCGCACACGACCCGAGGGGAGGAGCAGTGGCGGGCCGGCCGTCACCCCCACCCGAAGCGAGCGGTCACGAGATCGGCGGCAGCGCTGGGGAAGTCGGCCCAGCCGGGTTCGAGGTGCTCGCGGGCCAGGGTGAGCAGACGGCGCGCGGCCTCCTCCGCGGGCCGGTCCACCGCCGCGGCCAGTTGGCCTCCGACGATCGGGTATGCCGTCTCGAGTCGCCGAAGCGGATCGAACGGGCTCGCGTCGTCCGGGCCGGTCGGCCGGAGTCGGAGGCGCACCACCCACGTGAGGGCGGCCGCGGCATACGTCCTGATCAGCGCGCTGCCGGAGAGGATTTCGCCCCGGCGCACCCGGCCCACCCCGATGGCGAGTTTGACGAGGAACAGGCGGATCTCGTTGGCGGGGTCGGGAGCGGGGGGCGGATCGGCCAGGTGGAGATCGCCGCCGTCGAGGACGACCTCGCGGTGGGGGTCGGAGATCGTCCACGGCAGGCCGGCACCGAACTCGTAGACCATGCCGTCGTCGTAGAGGACGACCCCGCCATCGGCATACTCCCGGGCGGCGAGGACGATCCGCTGCGGATCCGGTAGGAATGGCCAGTCCGCGCGGACCCGGTCAATCGCCTCGGGGGCCGCGAAGAGGTTGAAGTCGAGGTCCGACCACTCGTCGCGCCGATCCGCTCCCGCGTCGGTCGCCGAGCCGAAGAGGACCAGGCTCGTCACCCCCTCCGTTGCCCGGGCCTGCGCGATGAGTCGGTGGCGGTGCTCGGTGAGGTTCACCTCCGCAACGGTAGGGGCGGTGCCCGGGTGTCTGGGTGTCTGGGTCTCTGGGCGTCTGGTGTCTCGGCGCAGCATCGGGCGGAATCGGGACGCTTTGTCGAAAACCTGTCGGCCCATCCGTCAAGGTGGTGGAGTCGCGACAGCGGCTCAACCGCAGTGACGAAGGAGAAGACCATGAAGTACCTCGTGTTGCTCATCGGCGAAGGTGACCTCCCCCCGTGGGATGAGCTCAGCTCGCAGGAGCAGGCAGCAGGGATGGAGAAGTTCGGGGCGTTCGCCGCCGCCTGCGGTGCCCGAGACGGCGTCTCGATCCTTGGCGGGGAGGCGCTCGCTCCGGCGTCGGCGGCGACGGTCATGCGGACCCGCGGCGGGGCGCTTTCGCTCACCGACGGGCCGTATGCCGAGTCGGTCGAGCAGTTGGGCGGCTTCTATCTCATCGAGGCCCCCGACCTGGACACGCTCGTGGAGCTGCTTCGGCTCTTGCCGCCGTTCGACATCCAGATCTGCCCGGTGGTCGATATCGACGGCTGAGCCCTGTGGACATGACCGCGGATCGGTATGCCGTCGCCCTCCAGCGCGTCGTCCGCGACGACTGGAGCCGGTTGGCGTCGTCGCTGGTCGGCCAGTTCCGCCGGATCGACCTCGTCGAGGACGCCCTCGGGGACGCGGTCGAGGCGGCGGCGCGGACGTGGCCGCGCGACGGCATACCGGAGCGGCCGAGCGCCTGGGTGCTCACGGCGGCCCGGCGGGTCATCCTCGATCGGCTCCGGGCCGAGGCGATGCACCGCCGCCGCCGGCCGCTCCTCGTCAGCGACGCGCTGATGTATGCCGAGCGCACAACCTCGCGGGCCGACCCTGGCGACCTCGTCGACGACGACCGGCTCCGGCTGGTCCTCATGTGCACCCACCCGGCGCTGGATCCCGATGCCGCGGCGGCGCTGGCGCTGCGGCTGGTCCTGGGGGTGAGTACGCGCGACGTGGCCCGCCTCTTCCTCGTGTCGGAACCGACGATGGCGGCCCGGATCACCCGGGCGAAGCGGAAGATCGTCAGTGCCGCAATCCCCTTCACCATCCCGCCGCTGCACGCGCTCCCGGGACGGGTGGAGACGGCGGCGGGTGTCGCGTACCTTGCGTTCACGGCGGGCTACGCGCCGGCCAGTGGCTCGGATCTGGTGCGCAGCGAAATCGCTGGGGAGGCGATCCGGCTGGTGCGGGTCATGCTCGACCTGCGGCCCGGGGAGCCGGTCCTCGTGGCTCTGCTCGCGCTCATGCTGCTCCAGCACTCCCGCCGCGATGCCCGGGTCGGTCCGGATGGCGAGCTCGTCCTCCTGCCGGACCAGGACCGCTCCCGCTGGCAGCGTGACGAGATCGACGAGGGGCTGGCCCTGCTCGCCTCGCTGGAGAAGGCTTGTCCGGGTGGTGCCGGTGAGGTTCCGGCGGTGTCGCGTCAGACCGCGGCGTATGCCGTGCAGGCCGGCATCGCCGCCGAGCACGCCCGCGCTGCCGAGGCAGGGGACACGAGATGGGACCGGATCGTGCGGCTCTACGACGCGTTGGTCGACCTCGGGGCCGGGCCGAGTGCCGAGCTGGGCCGAGTGGTGGCGATCGCGGAGGCGCAGAGTCCACGAGCGGCGCTCGAACTGCTTGCCGCGATCCCGCTGCCTGGTAGCCACCGCGTCCCCGCCGTGCGGGCCCAGCTGCTGCAGAGGTGCGGCGATGCGGAGGGGGCGCGGGCGGCATACCTGGAAGCGATTGCGCTGTGCCACAACGAGACTGAACTGACCTTTCTCAGGAACCGGGTGGCGGAGTTGGCGGACCCAGACTAACGACCGCGACCGCGGCCACACTGGTCGGCGGGGGGATGCACTCGCCCGTGTCACCGGGAACCAAGAAACTCGGCACGACCCAACGCAGGGCAAGGGGCGTTCAGGGAGCGGTCAGCGAGCGGCGGTCAGGCCAGCGGTCAGGGAGCCAGCGGTCAGCGAGCGGCGGTCAGCGAGCAGCGGTCAGGCGGCGGTGGCGCTGCGCCGGGCGAGTTGAGCGTCGTAGCTGCCCGGGGTGAGGTCCCAGCGAACTCGGGGTTGCCCGCGGGGTGGGGGTCTTGAGCCGGGCCCCGGGTCAGGCATCGGGTCGTGGCCGCCGTCGTGGGGGCGGGTGTCGCCGGGGTCGGGGTGGTCAGCGTCGGGGTGGTCGGGGTCGGTCGGTGGTGATGTGGCCGGCGAGACGGCGGGTGTGGACGATGTGATGGTGGTGGGGACACAGGAGCGCGGCGTTGTCGAGGTCGGTCCGGCCACCGTCGGCCCAGTGGATGAGGTGGTGGGCGTCGCTCCAGCCGGCCGGCCGGGTGCAGTGGGGGAATGTGCAGCCCTGGTCGCGGTGGTGGAGGGCCCGGACTTGGGCACGGGTGAAGAGCCGACGGGAGCGGCCGATCAGCAACGGGCGCCCGGTGTCATCGAGGACGACCGGGTGGAGCTCGGTGTGGCAGGTCAGAAGCCGCGTGGTGGCGATCGCGAGGTAGCGCCCGGCGTCGGCGCGCCCGATCGTCGTGGCGCATCCGGTGGGGGTCTTGAGGTCGGCGAGCGCGACGGTGAGGGAGAGCTGGGTGGCGGGTTGGGTGGGGATGTGGTCTCCGGCGCGGACCGCGCGGCCAATCAGGTCGAGAGGGCATGGGCGCGACGGGTGCCGTGGGGGCGCTGATCGGGGTGATTGTCCGGTCCTGGTGCAGGAGCACTGAGGGGGTCGAGGGCGGCTTCGAGGATGGCCGCGGACTCGGGGTCGAGCAGCATACGGTAGGCGGTCATTCCGTCGACGGGGTCCACCGCCCCGGTGGACAGGTGGGCCTGGGAGTGGGCCACCTCGTCGCGGGTGTTCAGCCGGTCCGGGCGGCCGTAGCGGGCATAGAGCGCCAGCCGGAGTTGGCGGACGGTTCGTGGGTCACCCCCCGCGGCGATCTGGGTGTAGCTGTCCCAGGCGGCGGGGATGAATTCGTCGGTCAAGTCGGGTCGAAGTCGGTGCATCTCGGTCACCGCGAGCGCGGCACAGGCGACCGGGACCCTCCCGCAGAGGAGCGCCTCACCGAGGGGGTGCCCGTCTTGTCCGGCGGCGAGAACGCCGGCGGGCCGGGTCACCGACGCCGGGCAGAGGGCCTTGGCGACCTCCGCGAGCCGGGACCCCGACGCCGGAGTGTGTCGTCGCGAGTAGTGGGCGATCCAGTCCGCGGTGTTCAGGGCATCGGTCCCGGTGGTGGGCAGGCCGCGGCTGATGGCGTCGCTGACGACGGCGACCTCGGCGGCTTCGGCGTGGAGGATGAGTTCGCCGAGCCCCGACAGGAGGTCCACCAACTGATCGGACCCCGCGGAGGCGGTCAGGTGACGGACATGCGAGAGGCCCTCCCGGCAGCGCTCGACCAGCCCGAGGATCTCGGCCACATCGGGGCCGAGATCCTCGGAGGAGGTTGCGTGCGTCATACCGTGTATGGTACACCTGTTCGATTATGAGTGCAAGGGGGAGTTGTGACCGGGATGCATGAACACGGAGTGTGGTCGCCGGGGCCTTCGGCGGCGCCCTCAGGCAGGCAGGTCCCGCCCGACCTCGAGGGCGGGACGCGGGATCACGGCCCGCCGGAACGCCGACCGCCAGAGGTATGCCGTGGCCACCGCCAACACCGCCGCCCCGACTCCCATGGCCGCGCGGTTGCCGACATGGTCGCCCAGCCAACCGGAGAGGACGGACGCGATCGCCAGGCCTCCCCAATTGAAGGTGCGGATGGTCGCATTCATCCGGGCCCGGAGATGGTCCGGGGTGATCGCGGTGCGGTAGCTCATCATGAGCGAGGCGCTCACCGAGCACAGCCCGTCGAGCAGGTGGGCCACGATGAGCAGGCCGACCGCCCACGCGCCGGGCCGGGCAACGATGACGAGCAGCGGCCACAGCGGGGAGACCCACTCGACGGTCGTGATCACCCGCCCGACCCCGAAGCGCCGCTCCAACCGAGGGGCCAGCCCGGCACCGATCGCCCCGCTGACCCCCGATGCCGCGACGACGAGACCGATCGTCAGCGGACCCAGGTGCAACTCCTGGCTCGCGTAATAGACGAGCACCGTCGTGACCAGGGTGCGGCCGAAGAACCAGGCGTGCAGCCACACGGCATACGGGCGAAGCATCTCGTGGCGATAGACCCACCGCGCCCCCTCCCGCAACTCCGCCACCAGGCGCCGGTCGGACCCGCGAGTCGGCGCGGGTTCCGCAGTCCGGATGGTCAGGAGGCAGAGGGCGGATACGGCATACGACATGGCGTCGACGAGGACGGCGACCGGCGCGGACAGGAAGCGCACGAGCGAGCCGGCCGCCAGCGGGCCGACCGCGCTCATCGTCGCGCCCATCTGCTCCAGGCGCGCGAACGCGTCGGGCAGGGCCCGGTCGGCCACCAACCGGGGGATATAGGACTGGTATGCCGCGACCGACACGCACGTCACCGCTCCGAAGACGAAGACCAGGCCGGCGAGGGTCGCGACCGTGAGTCGCCCGGTGAGGGCGAGCACCCCGATGGCGCCGAAGATGCTCAGGCCGAGCAGATCCGCCGCGATGAGCATCGGCCGCCGCCGGAAGCGCTCGGCGACGACGCCGGCGAGCAGCCCGAAGAGGAGGTACGGCGCCCACTGCGCCCCCTTGACCAGGCCGATCTCGCCTGGGGTCGCGGAGAGCGTGTCGATGAGCAGGAGCTGGATCGCCAGGCCAGACACCACGCTGCCGAAGGTGGAGGTCGCGTCGCCGAGGAAGAGCCGACCGAAGTCGCCTCGCAGCACCCCTCGGCTCGCTGGCACCCGCGCAGTCTGCCGTATGCCGTCCCTGCCCTCAGCCGTGGCTCGCCTCCGACGTCCCTCCCCTCTGCCCGTGGCTCCCCTCTGCTGTGGCTCCCCTCGCCTCGCCCACGTGGCTCCCCTCCGACGTGGCTCGCCTCCGATGCGGCTCGCTTCGATGCGGCTCCCCGTCGAGGTGGCAACCGCGCTAGGGGGCGCCGCGGCGACCGTGGGAGCGAGGTGGGTCGTAGCCGCCGGGCGGCGGCACCATGTCACCGCGGATGCCGAGGAGCCGGATCGGCCGCCCGTCCTGGTCCAGCGCCGCGAGGAGGGCCGCCGCGGTCTCGGCGACAACGCCCGCGTCGAGCGTGGGTGCGGAAAGCGTGCGCACCCGGGTCACGGTCCAGAACGGCCGGAAGCGCACCTTGAGGTGCACGCGCGCGCACGCCCGGCCTTCTGAGCGCAGGTCGGCGACCACCGCGCCGGCCAGCTCGTGGAGGGCGGCGTCGATCTCGGCGGGCTCGGTGAGATCGCGCTGGAAGGTTGTCTCGTGGCCGTGGGCGCGCGCGACCCAGGGGGTGTCGTCGACCGTATGCCGACCTTCTCCCCGTCCCAGGGCGATCAGGTGAGGCCCGGTCGCCGGGCCGAAGGCCGCCTGAAGTGAGGGCGAGTCCGCGCCCGCGAGATCCCGCACCGTGTGCAGCCCGAGTCCGTCGAGGCGCGCGGCGATCCGCGGACCGATTCCCCAGAGCGCGCTCGTCGGGCGGTCCCCCATGACGTCGAGCCAGGTCTCGCGGGTCAGCTGATAGACGCCCTGGGGCTTGCCGAAATCCGTTGCCGTCTTGGCGCGGACCAGGGTGGCGCCGATCCCGATGGAGCACTGCAGGCCGGTGGCCGCCAGCACCTCGGCCTGGATGGCGCGGGCCTGCGCGGCCGGGTCGTCGGTCTCGATCCCGACGAACGCCTCGTCCCAGCCGAGGACCTCCACCGTGGCACCGGGGTGGGCGCGCAGGGTCGCCATGACGACCGCCGACGCCTCTTCATAGTGGGCATGATCGACGGGTAGGAGGACCGCTTCGGGACATTTGCGGTGGGCGGTGCGCAGCGGCATACCGGACCGAATCCCGTGCGCGCGGGCCTCGTATGTCGCGGTCATGACCACCGCGCGCTGGGTCGGGTCGGCACTCGTCCCGACGATGACGGGGACGCCGACGAGTTCGGGTCGGCGCAGCAACTCGACCGCCGCGATGAACTGGTCCATGTCGACGTGCGGGACCCAGGGGCGCATCACCCCATCGTGCCGGACGCCGGGCCTGCGCCGACCAGACCGTTGTCGGTGGCCATGAATATCGTCTCGACTATGACGCAATTGTTGACGCAGCCGCAGATCGAGCGGGCCCGGGCTTACGTCACGGAGCAGGCCCGGCCCCTGGAACGCGCCCGGCTCGCGCACGTGCTCGACGGGGGTCCGGTCGAGGCGGTGGTGGGGGAGCTCGCGGCATACCGGGGGGAGGGTGGGGGGTTCGGGCACGCCCTGGAGTCGGACTGTCGGGCGCCGGAGTCGAGTGTCCTGGCCACCCTCACCGCGCTCGACATCCTGCGGATGCACGCGGTGCCAGCCGGTCATGAGCTGGTCCAGCACGCGGTCAGCTGGCTCGTTGAGACGGTGCGGACCGACGACGCCGGTCGCCTCGTGTGGCCCTTCCTGCCGCCCGCGGCGCAGGCCGCGCCACACGCGCCGTGGTGGGACCAGTCCGAGCCCGGGCAACTCGCCGAGACCTTCGCGGGATTCGTCGCCAATCCCGGCCTCGCCCTGACTGCCCACCTATTCCGGTATGCCGCGGCCGCCCCCGGCTCGCTCGACCCCCGGTTGCTCGACCAATTGGGTGAGCAGGCGAAAGAGGTTGCGGCACAGGGGTTGCGGGCCGAAGAGGTCAATGCCCACGATGCCGCGGCCCACCTGGTGGGAGAGTCCGCAGTGCCGGCGGACGTGCGTGGGTCGATGGCGGCATACCTGGGGACGGTCCTGCCCGAGCGGGTGATGGGGGCGCGGGGTGAGTTCGCGGCATACGGCATCCATCCGCTGTGGGTGGCGCCCGATCCGGCGCACCCGCTGGCGGAGGTCATCGCCGCGCAGGTCGACGTCGCCCTGGATGAGGTGATCCGCGGCCAATCGGCGGACGGGTCGTGGCAGCCGTTCTGGGACTGGGGCGGCTGGTTCGGGGCCGAGTGGGCCGTGGCCCGGCGCGAGTGGCAGGGCGTACTCATCGTGCGCAATATCCGCGCCCTGCTCGCTTGGGGCCGGCTCTCCACAGCACGACGATGAACAACGCCAGGTGATGCGCGTGATGCATTAAAATCCGCATCATGCGCACCACTCTCTCCATTGACGACGAGCTGTTGGAGCGCGCCCGTGCGCGCGCCCGTGCCGAAGGGGTCACCGTGGGGGTCGTCGTAGAGAACGCGCTGCGCCGAGATCTGGCCCGCCCCACCCCTCCCCCGGCACCGGTCCTCCCGGTCTTCACGGGGGGCACCGGGCCGAGGCCCGGCATCGATCTCTCCTCGAACCGCGCTCTGCACGAGGCGCTCGACGAGGGCCAGCCACTCGACCGGATGCGCTGACATGCTCCTCCTCGACGTCAACGTCGTCCTCGCGACCCATCGGGCCGACCATCCTCACCATGACCAGGCCCGGGCGTGGTTCAACGCGGTCCTGGCTGAGGGCGCGGACTTCGGTGTCCCAACTGCAGTGTGGGCCTCGTTCCTGCGCATCTCGACGAATCGGCGCATCTTCTCGGTGCCGACCTCGCTGTCCGAGGCGTTCGACTTCATCGAGGCCGTTCGGCTGCAACCGGGCCACGTCCCGATCGAACCTGCTGACCGGCACTTCACGTTGCTTCGTCAGGTGGCCGAGGAGGCGGAAGCCCTCGGAGACCTCGTCCCGGACGCGGTCCTCGCGGCAGTGGCGCGCGAGGCTGGCGCCCGGATCGCCACGTTCGACCGCGACTTCGCTCGCTTCGAGGGAGTCGACACGGTCCGCCCCGCCTAGGCAAGCCCCGCTCCAGCGGAAACTCGGGTGTGGGAGGGCGGGCACACGGCATACGGTCGGCCTGTGACCACGAGTGACTACTGGGACGCGGAGGCGGCCGCACGCTACGACGAGGCATGTGCCGACATGTTCGCGCCGGCGGTGCTGGACCCGGCCGTCGACCTGCTCGCCGACCTCGCCGGGGACGGTCCAGTCCTCGAGCTGGCGATCGGCACGGGCCGGGTGGCGATCCCGCTGGCCGAGCGCGGCATACCGGTCGCCGGGATTGAGCTCTCCCAGCCGATGGTCGACGCAGTGCACGCCAAGCGCCCCGACCTGCCGGTGACGGTCGGCGACATGGCGAGCGCCACGGCGCCGGCGCAGGTCGGCGCGCCCGGCGAGTTCACCCTCGTCTTCGTCGCCTGGAACAGCATCGGCAACCTGCGCACCCAGGCCGAGCAGGTTGCCTGCTTCGCCAACGCCGCCCGCCATCTCGCCCCCGGCGGCCGGTTCGTCATCGAGCTGTGGGTGCCCGGCATCCGTCGCTTCCCGCCGGGCAGCGGCGCAGTGCCCTTCGACGTCAGCCCCACGCACGTCGGCCTCGACACCTACGACATGACGACCCAGCAAGGGACGTCGCATCACTACACCCACGTGCCGGACGGCTCAATCCGCTACGGCACCAGCAACTTCCGCTACATCTGGCCGGCCGAGTGCGACCTCATGGCGCAGCTGGCGGGGATGGAGCCGCAGGCGCGGTATGCCGGGTGGGACCGCGCGCCGTTCACCAACGACAGCGCCTCGCACGTCTCCATCTGGCGTATGCCGCCCCCCGAATAGCTCGTCACCCGCGCGCTCCCGCCTTGGTGCCGATGGTGGGTTTTGGACGGAGATGCTCTACGGTGGTCACTAGTTGTTGAGCTTTTCGTTCTGTCGACGTTGTTGTGCCCGCCTCACCTGGGGCGGAAAACCTTCCGAGAAGTGCGTATTCACGAGCATCACCAGCACGGGGCCCCCGATGGTCGGGACCGGCTCCACTTCTCGAAAGAAGGACATCCCCATGGCTACTGGCACCGTCAAGTGGTTCAACGCCGACAAGGGCTTCGGTTTCATCGCCCCCGACGACGGCTCCGCCGACGTCTTCGCCCACTTCTCGGCGATCAACTCCAGCGGCTACCGCTCGCTGGACGAAAACGCCAAGGTCGAGTACGACGTCACCGCCGGCCCCAAGGGCCCGCAGGCCGCGAATATCACCGTCATTCGCTGACGCCGCTTCGGCTCGATCGACGCCCCGGCCTATTGGCTGGGGCGTCGTCGTATGCCGGGGGTCCCCGGCGAGAATGGGGTCATGGACCCCCACGGCGCCAACCGGTTCCTCGCCGGAGCTCAGGTGGACGACGCGGTGTTCGCGCTTCGTCCCGACTACCGGGCACTGCTCGTCGTCATCGAGGGTCTGGCCGGCGGACCCAGCGACGCGCGCAGTGACGCCCTCCTCGCGAGGGCGGAGCAGGTCGCTCTGGGTCTGATCGCCACCACCCCAGTGGAGGACCTGCCCCAGATCGCGGCGTGGCGGGCGGCATACCGGGCATTCGGCGCCAAACCGCAGCGCACCCGCAACAGTCTCGAGGCCCTGACTCGCCGGGCGTCGGCTGGACTGCCCCGCGTTAACCGGCTCACCGACACGTACAACGCGATCTCGGTCATCCACCAGGTGCCGCTCGGTGGTGAAGATCTCGACGGGTATGCCGGCAGCCCCCGCTTGCGGCGAGCCCTCGGGTCGGAGACGTTCGACACGATCGCGGCCGGTGAGCCCGCCGTCGACCACCCGGAGCCGGGTGAGGTGATCTGGTGCGATGACGCGGGCGTCACCTGCCGCCGGTGGAACTGGCGTCAGTGTCGGCGCACCGCCTTGACCGCCTCGACGACATCGGCCCTGTTCATCATCGACGCCCTCGCCCCCGCCGGCGATGCGGACGTGGAGCGGGTGGGCGACGAACTCGCCGAGGCGTTGGGCGGGGTGGGCCCCGGCATACGGATCAGCCGGCGCTTGATCGCTGGCCGCGGCTGATCGGCCCCGCTGGAGGGTGACCGGGCGGCATACCCGGGGCTATCCGACGACGCGCCTGCATGTCGCCGCCGCCCTGGATGCCGCCCTGGAGTTCGTCATAGATGACGCGATGGACCAGCGCGCGGTCCGAAGGCTGGGAGATCAGCACCTCGATCCCGTGGCTCGCGAGCCGGCCCCGATAGAAGGGCTGCTCCATCGTGAACGCGGTACCCAGCACGCCGACGCGCTGCAGACCGGCGCGGGACACGGCATACGCGGTCGCATCGGCGAGGTGGAGCGTGGGTGTGCCGACCGCCTCCTGGGCGTGGTCAGCAACGATGTGCATCGTGTTGGTGCAGAGGAGGAGAAGCTCCGCAGGCGTGCTCACGTTGGGGCCCACCGTGCTCAAGTTCCGCAGGCGTGTGCTCACGTTTGAGCCAGGTCCATGCGCCGGGCCCTGAACACCCCGGCCCCCAGAGTCCTACGCCGGAAGGTGTGCGCCGAGCCAGCCGATCACGTCGGCGGTGACCTCGTCGCGGTTGGTCTCGTTAACGATCTCGTGGCGCGCGCCGGGATAGAGCGTGACGGTCACATCACGCAGCCCCGCCTCGCGGTAGCGCGCCCCGACGAGCTCAACCAGCTGCCCACCGCCCGCGAGGGGGTCGTCGGTTCCGGAGGCGAGGAGGACGGGCAGATCCGGCCGTATGCCGCGCAACGCCTCCGGGTCCGCCATCCGGGCCGCGCCCCCGAAGAGAGCGCCGATCAGCTCGGGCGGGGTGTCGAAGCCGCACCAGGGGTCGGCGCAGTAGGCGTCCACCTCGGCCTCGTCCCGGGAGAGCCACTCGAAGCCGGTCCGGTGCTCGAACCCGGCGTTGAACGCCTCCAGCCCTGCGGCGCCCGAGTCACCCGCGCTCGCGAGATTTGCCGCCAACACATCGAGCGCGGTCGAGCCCGACAAGACGACCGCGTCCCAGACCGACGAGTGGTCCAGGAGCGCCCGCTGGGCGGCGAAGCTGCCCATCGAGTGAGCGAACAAAGCCAACGGCAACCCGGGGTGCAGGCCGCGGACCTCCCGCCCCAACTGGACGACGTCCGCCACCAGCCCGTCGAACCCGGCCACCCCGAACTCCCCGAAGCGGCCCTGGGCCGTCGCCCCGTGCCCGCGGTGGTCGGAGGCGTGCACGGCATACCCGGCATCGACCAACGCCCGCGCGAGCCGGTCATAACGGGCACCGTGCTCCCCGAGCCCATGGGCGATCTGGACCACCCCGCGTCGGTCCGGCAGCTCACCACCCCAGCTGTATGCCGTGACGACCGTGCCGTCGGTCTCGGAGGTGTAGGTGCTGGTCGTGGGCGACATTCCCGAATCCTAGGCCCGTCCCCCCCAGGACCCGTCCCCCCAGGACCCGTCCCACCGCGCCCGAGTCAACCGACCACGCGATCGCGCCGCGGGGGCTCCAACGCGAAGCCGTGGCGGACGCCCCAGCCGACGGCCTGGCTACGCGTGGTGACCCCCATCCGGCGGTAGGCGCTGCGGATATAGCTCTTCACCGTGTTGATGCTCAGGTGCGTACGGTCGGCGATATCGGCATTGGACAACCCGCGCGTGATCAGGGCGAGGATCTCGGACTCCCGGCAGGTCAGGCCCTCCGCCCGCCCCGGCCAGTCCCCGCCGGACACCTCGACTTCGGTCCGTTCGTCCACGACCGGGGCGCTGACCACGCGTTCGCCGGCACACACCCGCACGAGCGCATCGACGAGTTGGGCGCTGGAGAGCGCTTTGGAGAGATAGCCGTCGACCCCGAGATCCAGGGCGCTGCGGATGACCTCGGGCTGCAGATTCCACGAATAGACGACAACGCGCCGGGCGGCACCCTCCGCGACGATGTCCCGGACCTCGCTGCGGGGCCCGTGAGTCTGGGAGAAGGTGTCGAACAGGGCCACGTCGACCGGCTGCGCAACGGGAAGCCTGACGTCGCGTTCGACGATGAGGAGGCGGTCGGCATACCCGGCGAGCATGCTCCCCAACCCGCGCACGACGACCTCGTAGTCGTTGACCAGAGCGACGGTCAGCGGCTCAGTGGAAACTGCCTCGTCGGCCGATGCCAGGGCGACCACATCGTCGGTGCTCACGGGCGTCACCTTAACCAGGCCAATGTCGCCGCGGCAGCCGCGCGAACGCCCGAGGGCGCGGGTCGGCCCCAGTCGGGGCGTCAGGGGGCAGCGGCATACGCCCCAAGGCAGGCGAGGGCGGCCCATCCCGTCGCCTGGGCGGGGTCGGCGGGGTCCACCCGGGTCCGGGCGGCGGCGAGGCCTGCGGCGGGGGTGAGCCCGCGGCATACGGCCCGGTGCACCTCCTGGGCGATCCACGGACCGTGCTCGTCCGGCAGGGGGATGGAGGCCGCGACGACGGTCTCGATCCCGGACTGCGCGAGGGTCGGGACCGCGCCGACGAGAGCCGGGTCGGTGGGGGCGGAGGCGAGAGAACAGGCGGCGAGATACAGCAGCCGTATGCCGCGGGCCCCCTCCCCCGCCCCCGAGCCGCCGCGACGATCTCGGTGAGCGACACCGGTCCGTCGTCGAGGTGGATGACGGAGTGGAGCGGGTTGTCCCACCGCAGGGTGGCATGCGCGGCGACGTGGACATGCGTTGCGGTACCCATGGCCGTGCGCAGGGCGCCCGCCGACCGGGCCGGAATGGACCCGTCCCAAACCGTGGTGACCGCCTCGGCCTCCGCGTCGGCGTGGGTCAGGCGCGGTCCCACGGCGACGACGACCTGGGCCGGCGCCGGTGGGTCATCAGGACGCGCCGCGCCGGTCAGGGCGAGCGAGCCGACGGTCATCGGGCGCGTCCACAAGCGCGGAACGGCCTGCAGGGGAAGGGATTCCAGGCCGCGGTCGAGCAGGACCAGGATCTCGACGCGTGTGGGCACCAGGGCGGTCAGCGGGGCGAGCCGCTGGTCGAGGTCGCCGGCGAGATCCCGCGCGGGACCCCACGCCGAGCGGTCCGCGCCGGTGGCGAGCCGGGTCAGTGCCCGGGTGAGCGCCGCGCCGTGGGCCAGGAGATCGGCCCAGGACCCGAGGTCGGCGGACTCGGTCGATCCATCGGCATGGACGAAACCCACCGCGTCGGTGCCGACGCGCGCGAGGGTGAGGATCGGCATACCGACGGCGGCGGCGACCCCCTCCAGTCCGTATGCCGACCGCCCCCCTCCCCGGCCCCCCACCGACCACTGTGCCCCCCGGAGGCGACGTTCGGTCTCGGCGAGGCGGGTGCCGAGCAGGACGAGCGAGGCGGGGGATTCCTCGGCGCTCTCCACCCGGCGGGCCAATTCCCGCCATTCCAGCCGCAGGTCGTCGTGCCGGTCCCCGGGCCCGCCGCCGCTGTGGGGCGGGGCGGGAGGGCGGCGGCGCAGGAGGCCGTCCAGGCGAGCGGAGGCAGGCTCGGTGCGTGCGAGCGTACGGTCCATCTGCTCGAACCGGAGGCGTTCCGCCGCCAGGCGCTGCCGCAGGTCCGCCGCCGCGGCCAGGGCGGCCCGCCCGTCGATGAGGGACAGGGCGGCGTCGATGTGCGTTCGGGCCGTGCTGGGATCGCCGCCGGCTGCCGCGAGGTGGGCGTCGGCCTCCAGGGCGACGACGGGATCGGCCTTGGGCAGCTCGCGTGCCCGTGCCCAGAAGGACCGGGCCGCCGAGACGTCTCCCGCGCTTGCCGCGGCGTCCGCGGCTCGCAGCCAGGCCTGGGCCGCATCTCGGACCAGTCCGAGCGACGTCAAGGTGGTGGCGTGCCGGGCGATCTCGCCGTGCCCCCCACTGTTAACCCCCCCACGGGTCATCTTCCCTCGGGCCACCTCCCCACCGCTCACGTCCCCGGACCCGCCAGCACCGCTGCCGATGTGCAGCAACTCCAGCGAGGCGATGGCGACCCCGGCGGGGCGGTCCTGCGCGGCATACGCCTCCAGGGCGTCGGTGAGCATCGAGCGGGCAGTCACCGCGTCGCCGTCGGCCACCGCGAGCCGGGCGGCGGAGACGAGCGCATCCGGTCGCATCAAGGCGCCCCCATCCGTCGCCAGCGCGGCGACGGCGCGCCCGGCCGCGGCCCGGGCCTCGTCGAGAAGACGCAGATGGCCGAAGACCCGCGCCACCTCCAGGTGCCACTCGGCCGACAGTGCCGCCCCAGTAGCGGCCCGCATCCGCTCACCCGACGCCTCGATGGCCGCGATCGCCTCCGGCACCGAACCCGAGAATGCCTGCGCCAGACCGATATTGAGCTCGATCAAGGGGCCGAACATGGTCATCCCGGCCGGCACGAGCGCCAGCGCCTCGCGCAAGAGTCCGAGGGCGCGCTCGGGCTCGCTCTCCATGACATAGACCGCGAGATTGTTCAGCGCCTTCACCCGCACCACCGGGTCCGGGATCTCCCCGGCGAGAAGGTCCTCGACGAGGGCGACCGCCGTCGGGAGATCCCCGGCCTTCTCGGCCAACACCGCGCCGGCGAGAGCGAGGCTCGATTCCAGCCGCCCGAGCCCGCGGGCGTGGTCGAGGAGCGCGCGCGCAGTCGGCCAGTCCCCGAGCTCGAGGGCGATCATCGCCTGTGCCAGGAGGGCCCGCGCCTGCTCCTCCACCAACCCGGCCCGGCGGGCCAGGACGAGGGCGCGGTCGGCATACGACTGGGCCTGGTCGTGGCGCAGCATCTCGCGCGCGGCGTACGCGAGCGCATTGAGCACCGCCGCCGCACCCGCGACGTCCCCGGACTCCTCGGCGGCGGAGATTGCCGCCTCGGCTGCCTCTGGCGCGACCTGGCCCGGCTGGTCGAGAATCGACCTCGCCAACTCCTTCACCCGGTCGCCAGGTATCACAGGGCCCGCGGTCTCCTCTTCAGCCATGAAAGGTTTTTTCCTCCGGACGGACAAGTTAGGAATCATGATGGCGCTCGACCGCGCGTTGCCCGAGTTCACCGCCCTCGCCGAGGGGCTGCCGAGGCGCTACGCGAGCCTGGCCAGCGCCCGTGCCGCCTCCGCGGCCGATGTGAAGGTCAACCTAGCGTTGGCGCACGACTACCAGTCGTACCTGCGGCGCAACGCCGAGATCGCCCTCGACCCGGGCGGCCCGGGGCGGATGATCGACATTCTCGAAGGCGGGCGGCGCATCGTCGTCGAGGGCACGCTCATCGCCGTCACCGACCAGATCCCGCGGGTGACGGCGTGGCTCGCCGGGCTGGGCGCGAGCGTGTCCGCCCAGGAGGACGACACGCGGATCGGCGTCAGTCGGCTGACCGTTGACAGCCTCGATCCCCAGCAGGCGTATGCCGCCCTCCGCCAGTCCCGCCTCGACGTCGCCGCCGGCGAACTCCCCCTCGAGGTGAGCCTCGACGATGTGACCTACCAGAACGGCGTCACCTTCAAGCCCATCACCCCGCAATCGGGGTCCGGTGGGGCGCACCGGATCTCGTTGAGCCGGAAGCGCCCCCAGGGCACCGGACGCGGGGCCGGCATCACGGTCGCGGTCATCGACGGGGGCTTCGACCCGGACAACGGCCGCACCGACGGCTGGACCGACAATGTCATCCCGCCGACCGACGGCCGACCCCGCCTGGACAACCAGAACCCCGGGACGCTCGACCCCGGAGCCGGTCACGGGAGTTTCGTCACCGGGGTGGTGATCCAGCGGGCCCCGGACGTCACCGTCCGTCAATATCGCGCCGTCGACTCCTTCGGGTTCGGCAGCAGTTGGCGCCTCAAGGATTGCCTGCTCCAGGCCGTCGCCGATGGTGCCCAGATCGTCAACATCTCCCTCGGGTTCGAAGATCCCGACCTGCTCGGCTCACCGGCCCTGTCCGCCGCCCTCCACACCATCCCGAGCACCGTGCTCGTCGTCGCCTCCGCGGGCAACTCCGGGACCGCGATCCCGATGCTGCCGGCCGCGCACAAAGCCACGATCGGGGTCGGCGGCCTGGAGGCCGATCTCGACCCCGTCGCCTGGTCCAACTTCGGCCCGTGGGTCGACTTCTCGGCCATCGCGATCCCGGTGACCAGCACGTATGTCGCGGATCCGGCCGACCCCGCGGCGGACCCCAATCCCTGGGCCGTCTGGGCAGGCACGTCGTTCTCGGCGCCCAAGGTCACCGGCGAACTCGCCGCCCTGCTGGGCGCGGGTCTGAGCGCGGACGAGGCCGTTGCCACGCTGCGCACGATGGTGGTGGGTCCGCACCCCAGCCCCGACTACGGCTACCTCCTCGACCTCGCGGACGATCTCGACCGGACGGCCTTCGACCTGGCCTTCCCCGACCCGACGCGCGTGTGGGACCTGCGACGTCAACTTCGGATTCCCCCGCGCGTGCTCCACATCCCGGAGGGACCGTGAGCGGCGACGGCACCGACGATCTGGTCGACGTCGTCCTCGCCGCGCGATCGGGGGACCGCGAGGCGTGGAATACCCTCGTCGATCGCTTCGCCCGCCTGGTGTATGCCGTTGCCCTCCGCTGCCGGCTCAGTCACCCCGACGCCGCCGACGTCAGCCAGACCGTCTGGCTGAAGCTCGCCGAGAATCTCCACCGGATCAACGACCCCGCCCGGGTCGGTGCGTGGCTGGTGACGACGACGAAGCGCGAGTCCCTCGCCCTGATCCGGGCCCGCTCCCGCTATGAATCGGTCGACGTCACCCTGTTGGACCTGCCGGACGAGACCGGGGACGGCCCGGCCGAGCAGGTCCTGCGACTGGAGACGATCACCGAAGTGGCCGAAGCCTTTGCCTTGCTGTCCGAGCGCTGCCGCGAACTGCTGCGCCGGCTGGTCGTGGAGTCGGAGAGCTACCAACGCATCTCGAGCGACCTGGCGATGCCGGTCGGATCGATCGGGCCGACGCGGATCCGCTGCCTGGCCATGCTGCGACGCCACCTGGAGGAGGCCGCCGATGTCCCGCGATGACCTCGAGCTGGGCGAGGGCGATCGTGCGCTCCTGTCCCTGATCGCCCACCTGACCACCGACGAGGATCGAATGCCGCAGTCGGTCGCCGAGGCCGCCAAGGCCCTGCACGACTGGGCCGGCATCGATGCCCGGCTCGCCGACATGACCACGGATGTGGTCCCCACGCGGGGGGACGGCGCGGCATACGGCTTCGTCTTCGGGACCGTGCGGCTGCGCGCGGAGGTCGAACCCGCGGGCTACCGGCGGCGCCGTCTCGTCCTGGTCGCCCACGACGAGGACAGCGCCGCGGCGGCGGAAGAGATCAGCGTCCAGTTCCCGGACGGCTCGACGATCACGGTCACCCCCGACCGGTTCGGCGAGCGGATCACGCAGGTCCCGGCCGGGAGCGTGCGGATGGTCGCGGTCTTCCCCTCCGGGGCCGTGTCCACCCCCTGGTTCACGGTCTGAGGACCCGCGGGGTGATTCCCCGCCCGCCCGTGACTCCCCCGCCCGTGGGCCTCACCCCTCGCGGAAGGTGTCGGCGCCCGCCTGGACCTCGGCCCGGTAGGTGGCCCAGTCGATCTCCTCCTCTCCCGGCATGCTGGCGTCCCCGGCGAAGCGTCCCGCCTGGGCGTCGATGAGTTCGCGGACGATGTCGAGGTGCCCGGCATGGCGCGCGGTCTCGACGATCATGTGGACCAGGACGGCCCGCAGCGTCGGGTGGCGGCGCTCCGGTGGCCACCACGGGACGGTTCCGGTCTGCTCGATGCCGACCACCGCGAAGGTCTCCTCGGCGTGGCGCCAGCTCTCGGCATACATCCCGATGACGGACGCGCGCGACTCCTGCGGCGTGGCCCACATGTCCGCGTTGATCGGTGCCTCCCGCGCGAGCCACGGCATCGGGAACGGAGCCGGCCGCCCGAACACGTCGCCGAAATAGCCCGCCTGCACCGACGCCAGGTGTTTGACGAGGCCGAGGGCATTGGTGCCGGTGGGGGTGAGTGGACGCCGCAGGTCGTAGTCGCCCAGTCCCTCGACCTTCCAGAGGATCGCCCGGTTGAGGGTCCCGAGGTGCTCGACCAGGATGCGTTTGCTGTCGTCGGGCTCGGTGTCGTCGGGCTCGGTGTGGTCGGGCTCGGTGTGGTCGGGCTCGGTGTCGTCGGGCTCGGTGTCGTCAGGCTTGGTGTCGGATTCGGCAGTCGTCATGACCCTGAGGCTAGACCGGGCCACCGACGACCCTCAGAAATCGCCGGCGTCCCGGCGCAGGACGTCGAGTTGGCCGACCAGGGCGACCGCCCCGCCCGGGCCGAGCCCGGGCTCCCGGAAGACGTCGCGGTTGAGCACCTCGGTCGCCTTGTCGGCCAGCTCGCGGCCGGCGTCGGAGAGCAGGACGATCGTCGCGCGCCGGTCGGTGGGGTGCGGCCGACGCCGGACGTATGCCGCGGCCTCCAGCCGGTCGACCGCATTGGTCACGCTGGTCTGGTGGACCTGCAAGCGCGCGCCGATGAGAGACATCGGCAGCGATCCCGCGCGGGAGAAGTAGAGGAGCATCAGCACCTCGTAGCGCGCGAAGGTGATCCCCAGGGGGCGCAGGGCGTTCTCGACCCGGCGCAGCATGATCGCCTGGGCCCGCATCACCGAGGTCACCGCGGCCATCCCGTCGGCCGCGTCGGCCCACCCGTGCTCGCGCCACAGCCGCCTGGCCTCGGCGATGCTGTCGACGGACTCGACAGGCGCGGCGGGCTGGGCGGGCGGCATACCGGGGAGTCTAGCGAGAATCCATGGAAGTCCTTGCATCCCGCGCGGGTGGCGCCGACGCACGCCGTCGCCAGACGGCCCCGGCCCACAGCACGGCACCGAGGACGGAGCCGGCCAGGGCACCCACGCCACCCCCGAGGACCCGCCCGGCCAGGGGGATCACCCCGCCGGCGACGCTGGTGACGACGGCCGCCTCGACCCAGCGGGCCGAGAAGGGATGGAGCCGGAAGCGGACCCAGAATTCGATGAGGGGCGCGATGTTCTTGAAACACATCGTCGTCGCCCACCCGATCGCGGCGCCGAGGGCCCCGAGATGCGGAATGAGCGCGAGGTCGATCCCGGCCATGAGGGCGACCCCGACGATGTTGTAGGCCACCAGGCTCCGGGCCCGTCCGGAGAGGTTGAGCAGGACCTCGACGGTGCCGATCCCGCTCGAGACGAGGGAGGAGCCGACCAGGACATAGACCACCCCGGTCCCGGCGACATAGTCCCGGCCGAAGACCGCCAACCACCACGGCGCCAGGACCGCGCAGAGCAGGAGCATCGGCCAGGTCAGCCAGACCAGCCAGGTCGTGCCGGTCTTGTAGAGCCGGCCCATCGTCGCCAAGGCGTCGGGCGAGTCGGCCAGGGAGCGCGCCGGCCCGGCGGCCCGGGCAAGGCCGGGTTCGAATGCGGTCCCGATCGATTGCTGGGTCAGCTGGGCGACGACGACGAACCGGGTTGCGGCGCCGTAGATCGCCGCCGCCCGCGTCCCGGCGAGGAGGGCGAGCAGGACGATATCGAGGCGGGCATAGAGGATCTGCGCCACCGACACCGACGTTCGGGCCCAGAGGAAGGAGTGGAACTCCCGCCGCTCCGCGACATCGACGCGAGCGACCGGGCCCCGGCGGCGTAGTTGGGGGGTCGCCCACACCGCCGCGACGAGCGCGGGGACATAGGGCAGCCCCCAGGCCAATCCGAGCCCGAGGATGGTGGGCCACCACAGGAGCGCCGCGACGGACAACACGAGTTGGGCCAGCGGCCGGCCGATGCGTTCGACGGCCACGGTCGGCTTCATCCGGTGATGCCCGCGGGAGACCGCGAGCGTGCCGTCGAGGAGGACCGAGAAGGGGATGAGAAGGCCGAGGCAGATCGCGAGCGTTGTCGACCGCCCGATCGCGGTGTCCGGCCGCAGCCTGCCGATCAGAACGGCGCTCCCCACGGCGAGGACCGCCCCGCCGAGGGCCAAGGGCCCGACGATGCGGAGGCTGAGTCGGGCGAAGGCTCGGCTGCGGGCCCCGTCCTCGTCGGCGCTGCGGGCGAGGAAGAGCACCAGCGCGGTCGGGGTCCCCAGCCGCAGGATCATCGCGACGATCAGGAAGGCCGAGGTCAACGCGAAGACGACCCCCGCCCCGGTGGGGTGCAGCGCGTGAGTCGTCGCCAGGGCCACCCCGAAGGTGCATACCGTCGTCACCGCGGCCCCGGCGAGGTTGAGTACCGTGCCCTGGCGCAACCGCCGCAGCGATGTCGGTGCCGGGGCGGGCGCCGGCGTCACCATCACGACCCCTTCACGATGGCGACCGCCTCACGATGACGACCGCGCACACCACGTCGACGCCCCTCACGCCGACGCCCCTCACCACGCCGACGCCTCACCACGACGACCGCCTTACCACGAGGGCGCCCTTACCACGTCGACGTGAGCCACGTCGGCGGCCGGCCGAGCCAGTCCTCGAGCGCCGCATCGTGGGGAGCAAAGTGGGATCGCAAGTCCCGCGCCAGTCCGGGATCCAGCGGCAGGCGGGGCCGGGCGTTGTGCCGCTCGAAGCGCGTGGCCACCCGGGTGCGCACGCCCAGGAAGGTCAGTACCTCATCGAACACCGCCTCCGGCTCGGCGAAGAACCGGTGGCTGTCCACGACGTGGATCCGCTCCCGGCCGAGGAGGTCGCCCGCCCGGGCGAGTTGGGCGGCATACTCACCGCGGGAGCGATAGGCCTGGTGCCGGTGGGCGAGACTCTCGTATGCCGCGTCCTCCACCAGCCGCTCCACCTCACCGTCGAGGCGGCTCACCTCGAGGTCCAGGGCCCGCGCGAAGGGCTCGGTCTCGAACCCGCGCCCGAACGCGTGGGCATGGGCCGAGTAGGCCCGCTCGACCGGGTCGCGGACCAGGACCAGGAGCCGGACGCCGGGCAGGTCGGTGGCGATCCGGTCGAGGGCGCGCGGATGGAAGAGGTAGTACGGGCTCGATTCGAACGCCAGCGCCCGGTCGTGGTACCTCCGGGCCGCGCGGTCGAGCTGCCGGGCGAGAGGGAAGTGGGCGCGATACCAGCGCAGGTCGCGCTCGGCATACGCCATGTCGAAATAGTGGACGCCCTTGCGCCAGGTCGGCCGGAAGAGCGTGGGCTGCTGGCGCAGCGCCTGATAGAGCGAGGTCGTCCCGCAGCGCTGGCCGCCGGCGATGAGGAAGCCCGGCAGGACCCGCGCCCCCGCCGTGGCGCGCCCCACCGCATCGGCACCCGCGACGAGAGTGGCGCGGCCCCGCTGCGCCGCCGCCGCCCGTCGTCGCGTCGCCGAGGACGCCGGCCCCCGGGCCGTCACCGGACCTCCCCGGCGCGACCCACCAGCGAGCCGACGGCCGCGGGCAGGGGGGCGACCAGCCAGTCGGCGAAGCCCGCGGCCACCGATCCGGTCCGGTCCTGGCCGTCGCGCTGGTAGCGCCGGGCCAGCGTGAGCAGATAGAGCACGGCCGTCATCGCCGGGTCATCGACGAGCCCGGCGGCACCGAGATGGGCGAGCAGACGCGGCGCCTCGCGCACGAGGTCGGGGACGAGGTCGGCCCGGGGGGCTCCCGATTCCAGCGCGGCCATGAGCCGGTAATGCAGCGGGTCGAACCCGGCCGGGACCCCGTCCCGGAAGCGTTCCCAATCCCAGGCACCGATGCCGGCCCGCGTTGCGACGACGTTGTGGGCGGTCCAGTCCCCGTGCCAGGCGCCGAGGACGAGGTCCCGGCCGCCGGCGTGCGCCGCCACCTGTCGCGTCGCCGCCCGCAGCGGCGCCCACCGGGGGTCCGGGTCGTCCGCCGGCTGCGTGACCTCGGCCCAGAAGGCGCTCGCCCCCAACGACTCCCGCCGGATCCCGAGCGCGCCCGCGACCGCGATTTCGGCCGCCGCCCGCCGGTCCGGCTCCCCGCCCCGCCTTCCGGTATGCCGCAGGGGCGCCGTGACGAGCACCGGCAGGTCCTGCCACCGCCCCCGGTGGAGAAGGCCGGGAAGGGTGAGCGGCCCGACCCGCGGGCCCAGCCGCGCGAGCGCCGCTCCCTCGGCCTCGACCAGTCGGCCCGTCAACGGCGTCACCCCGACCTTGACGAAGGCGAGGACCGAGCCGCCTTCTGCGACAACGCAACCCACGGGTTTGCGGTTGGCGCGCGGTGGCCCGAACCGCCACCCGAAGGCCACCTCGGCCCGGCCGCGGCCGAGGTGGCGCGCGACATACGACTCGATCGCGTCGGGGCCCGCCGCCACGTCCATGGTGGTATGCCGCGGGCGAACCTTCCCGAGCACCCCCACTCCCAGGGTGCCCACCTCCGTTGCCACGCCCCGAGCGAGCCCTCTCGCCCCCGCCGGCGCGTCGGTCCGGGGCCGCAGCGCAGCCAGGACGCGCCGTGCGGGCACCACCGCACCGGCCTCGACGAGAACGCGCGCGCCCTCGACGCCGGGCAGCGCGACATACGTCCGCCGCGGCAGCGCTCCCGCGGCCGGCCGGAAGACGTCCGGGAACGGAGCGGTGCTCATCCGGTCCTCACCGCGCTCTCCAGGGCGGTGTCTCCCGCACCCGCCTCGGCATCCTCCTCGCGCGCGACTTTGACCAGGAGCGCGATGATGAGGAACTCCAGGCATCCCGTGGCGACGGTGCGGTCGTAGACGAGCATGAAGACCAGCGCGCCGACACAGGAGGTCAGCGCCGCGAGGCCGAGCGGGGAGCGCAACCGGCGGTAGTACCACAGCACGGCGACATGGAAGAGGGCGAAGAATCCGGCCCCGACGAACCCCTGCCCCACCCCGGCGAACCACAACTGCCCGTTGGTCCCGAGCGCCATGTTGCCGCACTTGGGGCAGGACGCCGACTTCCCGACGGCGATCGTCTCGTGGCTGCCCAGCTGCGAGCGGGTGCTCCCATAGCCGAGCACCGGCGACGCGGTCGTGATCTCGATTGCCCGCGCGACGCTGAAAGCGCGCACGCCATTGCTCGGCGCCTGCGCGTTGCGGTCGGCCAGGCCGGCCCCCAGGGGTGTCGCCAGGACCGCGACGATCGCCAGCGGCCCAGCGACACCCGACTGGACGATCAGCGCACACCCGATGGGCAGCAGCAGCCCGAGCGCATTGCCCCAGGTGTTCGTATACGGATAGGGCGCGGCCGGCCGCCCCACGCCGTCCTCCCCGGCGAAGAGCCGCTGCACCTGAGCCGCCGCCGGATGGACCAGGGCGTGAACGTACCCATTCCCAGCCAAGGACCCGGGCAACACCCGCTCGACCAGGCTCGTGACCTGGAAGCCGGGGGCGACCAGACCGAGCAGCCCTCCGGCCACCGTCCACCCGAACGCGACCGCGAGCAACCCGCCCAGGCGCCGCGCCGACAACTCCACCGCCGACGTCGTGCAGGCCCAGATGAGCGTGAGGGTGCACGCGGCATACTCCCCGAGGCGGAAGGCGGTCGGGATGATCCGCGCGCCGATCCCCTCCACGACCGTCCCCGGCGCCTCGAGCGGGAGCATGACAATGCTGAGGACCACCCACGCGAGGAAGAGCAGCCACCACGCCGATCCCAGCGGCAACTGCCACGGCCGGCGACGGACCAGGTCGACCCCCAGCAGCGCGGCGACAAGGAAATAGCCGAGGCTGCCCAGCCCGAGCAGCCACCACAGCGGCAGGCCGACGACGAACCACGTCAGCAGGCGCACGCTTCCCGCCCCGGGTGCGCGCGCGGCGGTCTCGGGGACCCGGATGTCGTATGCCGTGCTCACCCCCCCGCGCGATCCCTCGCCTCGCCGGGGTTCGCCCCGCGTGCGGGGGAGGGCGACCCCTCGCCGTCGTCGCCCCCGGACTCGGACCGGCGCTCGACGACCACGGCCCCGACCACGCGATAGCCACGGTTGGCGACGCCGTCCATGACGACGCGGGCCGGCGCCGACCGGGCGTCGCCGGCGGAGAGGACGAGCACGGCATACCGCTGACCCAGGGAGGGACGGCGCACGGGCGGGGGCGTGAGTTCGGCCACGGCGGCGTGGACGAGATCGGTGTGCTGTCCGACGATCTCGTACCCCGCGTCCGCCGGGACCAGGTCCGCCAACTGTCGGCTCACGTGCTCGAGCTGCTCGTCGCGGATGAGTTTGCGGGTCGCGTCGATGCGGCCGAGCAGGGGCACGCCGAGTTCGCGCCGGACGTCGGTGGCGGTGCGCAGGGCGCTATTGGACCGCTCCCGCAGCAGGGCGAGGGAGAGCCCGAGGAGGAGTCCGAGCGCGGCGAGGCTGACGATGAGCAGCGGCCGGTTGGGCACGCTCGGCCCGGTCGGCTGGCGGGCCGACTCGATGACCCGGCCGCCCGAGGTGTTGACCACCGCGAGCGCGTCCAGGCTCCCCTGCAACGAGGTGACCCGGTCCAGCTTCGCCTGCACGTCGAGCTGGGCCAGGGTCGCATCGACCGTGCCGGTCTTGGTCTTGGCGGCCCGGCTCTCCGCCTCGTTTGCGGCGGTCCGGGCGGCGGTGAGATCCTCCCCGACCTGTCGGGTGGACTCGGTGCGGATCGCCTCGGCGGTGGCGGTCCGCTGCTGGAGATAGC
Organism: Nostocoides sp.; assembly: GCA_016702415.1. Taxonomy (GTDB): domain Bacteria; phylum Actinomycetota; class Actinomycetes; order Actinomycetales; family Dermatophilaceae; genus Nostocoides_A. The sequence goes on along the minus strand of JADJEA010000001.1, from coordinate 158,132 downwards.
TCTTGGCCAGCCCGTCCGCTCCGGTCACCGCGCGCTCGGGCGAGGAGTCGGTATAGGTCACGACCAGGACCGCGCTATTGGGCGGGACCGTGATCGAGGTCTTGCGGCGCACCTGCCAGGCCTCGAGGCCGAGGGCATCCCCCACCGGAGCCGCGACGGAATTGGACGTGGCCAGTTGGGCTTCGGTGTCGAGATTGAGCCCGGGATCGACGCTGCGCTGCCCGCTCACCTGGGTCAGTCCCGCGATCTGGGTGACGAGAACCCGGGCATGGGCGGAGTAGGCCGGAGTGACCAGGGCCCCGATCCCCCATCCCAGCGCCGCGCCGACGAGGGCGGGCAGGAGGATCCACGGCAAGCCACGGCGCAGGACACGTCCATACAGCCCCGTATCGACGGTCGCCACCAGCGGGCTCGTCGTCATGGGTCCTCCTCACTCCGGCTCGCCTCGAGGTCGCCGGGGCCCTGGCGAGTGTACGGCTCGACGCACGCCAGGGAAACGCACGGATGGGCAATACCAAGTTACTACTGATGAGTAATACACGCCGGTCGATAACATTGTTCACCGATCGGACGCCCGTTGACTATTTCCGGGGTAATCGGGGTAACCTCGCCGGTCAGAGCACGTATGGCGGCGTTCCAGCGCCCGTCCCGGCCTCTCAATAGTGTTACTCGTCGGTAATAGGTGAGTGCCCCGCGGGAGGGAAAACCGCCGTACCGAAGGTGAGGAACGCGCGTGGGCATCAAGAAATCCATTGTCACGACCATTGCCCTGCTCGGCCTGGCCGCGCCGCTCGCCATGGCCGATCCGGTCCAGCCCGTCGTGGTCTCGGCGGTCCCCACGGCCAAGACCCCGTGGATCCTCGACGGCACCGTCAATGCGGTCCTCGAGGTCGGGTCGGTGACCCTGGCCGGCGGGACCTTCACCCAGGTCTCCGCCCCCAATGGGACCGCGGCCACGGCCAACAAACTCGTCGCCTTCGACGCCACCGGGACGCCTCTGCCCGGTTTCGATGCCGGTCTCGACGGCGACGTCTATGCCCTGGCCCCGGGCCCCAGCGACGGCACGGTCTATGTCGGCGGCCAGTTCACCAATGCCGGCGGCATCGTCAGTCGCCGGGTCGCCCTCCTGGACGCCTCGACCGGGCGTGCGATCGCCGGCTTTAAGTCGGCGGGCTTCGACGGGGTGGTTCGCGACCTGGAGCGGGCCGGCTCCCGGCTCGTCGTCGGCGGGACCTTCGCTACGGCCGGCGGGGTTGCGCATTCCGGGTTGGCCACCCTCAACGCCACCACCGGTGCCCTCGACCCCTATCTGACCGTGCAGCTAACCGAGCACCACAACAACTCCGGGACCGGGGCGCAGGCACCGATCGGGGCCTTCGCGTTGGACGTCTCCCCGGACGCCACCAAGCTCGCCGTGGTCGGCAACTTCCGCAAGGCCAATGGCGCCGACCGGGTCCAGGCCGTTCTCGTCAACTTGGGCGCCACCGCGACGGTTGCCGACTGGGCCACCGACGCCTTTGTCCCCCTGTGCTCCTACCGCAGCTTCGACACCTATGTCCGCGACGTCGCCTTCAACCCCGACGGGCGCTTCTTCGTCATCGTCACCACCGGTGGCGGGTATGCCGGGACCTACTGCGACTCCGCCACCCGGTGGGATGTCGGTGCGACCGGCACCGGGCTCGCGCCCACCTGGTCCGACGTGACCGGGGGCGACACCCTCCTGAGCGTCGCCGCCTCGGGGACCGCGGTCTATGTCGGCGGGCACCAGCGCTGGCTCAACAACCCCAATGGCATCGACCGGGCCGGCAGCGGAGCCGTCGCCCGCCCCGGCCTCGCGGCCTTGGATCCCGACAGCGGCCTGCCCCTGAGCTGGAACCCCGGGCGCAACCCGCGCGGCATGGGCGCGAGCGCCCTCACGGTGACCGACGGCAACGTCTGGGTCGGTAGCGACACCGAGTGGATCGGCAACTACCTCTACAAGCGCCCGCGGCTGGCCCAGTTCCGCGTCGCCGGCGGTGCCGCCCCGGCCTCCGACGCCCTCCTCTCCCTGCCTGGGCGGGTCTTCGTCGCGGGCCGTTCGGGCTCGGGGACCGGCCTCTCGGCGACGGCCTTCACCGGCACCGACACCGGCGCCGGTGGCGACGTCCCGGCCATGGGTCTGGACTGGACCAAGGTCCGCGGCGCGTTCTATGCCGGTGGGCAACTGTTCTACGGCTGGTCGACCGGGACGATGTACCGCCGGTCCTTCAACGGCGCCGTGCTCGGCCAGGCCACCGAGCTGAACCCCTACCACGACCCGGTCTGGATGTCCGTCGACACCGGCAGTGGCAACACCTACGACGGGTCGACCGTCACCTTCTATGGCCAGCTGCCGTCCATCACCGGGATGACCTACGCCGGGGACCGCATCTATTACACCCGCTCGGGCAACGACGGCCTGTTCTGGCGCTGGTTCAACGTCGACAGCGGCGTCGTCGGCGCCAACGAGAACGTCCTGACGACCTCGGGCTTCGGCTCCACCAAGGGCCTCTTCTATGCCGACGGGGTGCTCTATCAGGTCACCTCACCCACCACCGTGGTCAAGCGTTCGCTGGCCGGCACGACCCTGGGCACCGGGGCGACCCTGACCGTCGGGTCCGACCTCGGCGGCACCGCGACCTTCGTGGGGCCAGTCCCGAGCCAGCCCCCGGCCGCCGTCGCCGGGGTTACCTGCGCCAACCTCGTCTGCACCGTCGACGCCACCCGCTCCAGTGACCCCGAGGGGGGCGCGCTGACCTACTCGTGGGACTTCGGCGACGGGACCCCCGCCCAGACGACGGCCACAGGCAGTCACACCTATGCCGACCCCGGCTCCTACACCATCCGCCTCACCGTCACCGACCCGACGGGGATGTCCGGGAGTTCCACGACGCCAGTGACGGTCAAGGCACCACCGACCGCCCCGGTCGCCGCCGCCGCGGCCGACTGCAAGGACCTCAGGTGCACCCTCGATGCCTCTGCCTCGACCGACGTCAACGGCGACGCCCTGACCTACTCCTGGGACTTCGGCGACGGGAGCGCGGCCGCCACCGGGATCACGACCACCCATGCGTATGCCGCGGCCGGCACCTACACCGTCACCCTCACCGTCACCGACTCCACCGGGTTGAGCGCGACCCGCGCGATCTCGGTGGTCGCCTCCGACCCGGTCGCCGAGGTCACCCACATTGCGTCCACGGCAACCAGTGGCGTGACCTCGGCGCCCGCGGCGGCGGTCCCGACGGACGTCCGCTCCGGTGACCTGCTCCTCCTGAGCGGGACCTTCGCCAGCGGTAGCGCCCGGCCGACGGCACCGGCCGGGTGGACGGTCGCCGGGTCGACGACGTCGAACGGGCTCACGGCATACATCTGGTCGAAGGTGGCGTCCGCCGGGGACGCCGGGACCACGGTGCCGGTGCAATTGCGCTCCACCGTGGCCTCGACTCTGACGATGTCGGTCTATCGCGGAGTCTCGGCGACGGCCCCGATCGCCCAGATCGCCTTTGCGACGGCGTGGTGGTCCGCCGCGACCAGCCCGCGGTTGACCTCGCCCGGTGGCGGGGTGCTCGTGGAGATCTACGGCTCGTCCAGCTATGGCACCGCCGACTGGAGCCCGCCGTCCGGGACCACGGCGCGTGTCGAGAGCTTCGCGGAGATGGGCACCAGCCGCAGCGCGGCGATCGTCGTCGACCGTCCGACGAGTGCCGGCTCCGTCGGCGGCGACCGGGGTAGCGTCAGCGGCCTGCTCAACTCCACCGTCGCGTGGAGCATCGAGCTGCGGCGGTGACGCCGTGATGACCGTCGCCGGCGATCCGCGGGCGGCGCTGCAACACGACGTCGACAACCCGCTCCGTATCCGGGTGCTCGCGCTCGCCGGTTTGGGCCGCAGCGGGACCACGCTCGTGGAATGCGCGCTCGCGGACGGGGTGACGATGGCCGCCCTCGGTGAGGTGGTCCACCTTTGGGAGCGCGGCCTGGTCCGCGACGAACTCTGCGGATGCGGTATGCCGTTCGGCCGCTGCCCGTTCTGGCAGGAGGTCGGGTCCCTCGCCTTCGGCGGATGGGACCGGGTGGACGCCCGGCGGATGGCCGTCCTCAAGGCGCGGGTGGACCGGGTGGCCAATATCCCCCGGATCGGGGCACCGCCCGCGGCGGCGGGGAGCTTCCGCCACGATCTGGAGGACTACCGCTGGCACTACGAGCGCATCTACGAGGCGGCGACGACGGTCAGCGGTGCCCACCTGGTCGTCGATTCGAGCAAGCAGCCCTCTCTCGTCCACGCCCTCCTGTCCAGCCAGCGCCTCGATGTGCGCGTGCTGCACTGCGTCCGGGATTCCCGAGCCGTCGCCTACGCCTGGACCAAGCGCGTGCGCCGTCCCGAGGCCCGCGATGCCGACGGGCAATTCATGACCCGCTACACCCCCGCCAAGACCGCCCGACACTGGAGCATCCACAACTCGGCCGTCGAGGCGTTGAGGCTGCGCGGCGCCGCGGTGGCGCGGCTGCGCTACGAGGATTTCATCGCCGACCCGGTCGGCCGGGTGGCGTGGATCCAGCGGTTCGCCGGGATCGACGGTGCGCCGCCCCGGGTGGGGTTGACGCGGCATACCCTCGAAGTGACACCGCAGCACAGCTGCTCCGGCAACCCGCTGCGCTTCGCCCGGGGGACGATCGCCTTGCGACCGGACGAGGACTGGCGCACCGGGCTGCCCGCCGCCGACGCCCGGATGGTCACCGCGCTGACGGCACCGCTGCTGGCCCACTACGGCTATCCGTTGCGGACCGCACCATGACGCTGCCGACCACCCTCCCGGCTGTCACCGTCGTCATCCCCACCCGGAACCGGCCACAGTTGCTGCGCCGGGCCATCCGCTCCGCCCTCGTCCAGGACTATCTCGGCCCGCTCGATGTCCTCGTGGTCTACGACGGGACCAAGCCCGAGGATGGCTTGCTCGAGGAGTTCCCCGGCCGGGTACGCGTCGTCACCAACACCCGCACCGAGGGCCTGGCGGGCGCGCGCAACACCGGCATCCTCGCCGCCACCGGTGCGCTCGTGGCCTTCCTCGACGACGACGACTGGTGGCGGCAGGACAAGCTCAGTGCCCAGGTGGCGGCCTATGTCGCCGCCGGGAGACCGACCCTCGTCACGACGGCGATGACCGTCGACTTCGACGGTCGGCTCAGCGACCGCCTGGCCGGGACCGACCGCGTCGGGGTGGCGGCGCTATTGCGCTCCCGGATGGCAATGCTGCACTCGTCGAGCTTCCTGTTCGACAGGGGGGCGTTGGTCCGCCTCGGCCTGGTCGACGAGACCGCGCCCGGCAGCCAGAACGAGGACTGGGATCTGCTGCTGCGGGTCGCCAAGGAGGGCGACATCGTCCACGTCGACGAACCGCTCGTGGTCGTCAGCTGGGGGCGCGGCTCGTTCTTCGCACGGCGCTGGGCAGGCCGCAATGCCTCGCTCGGGTGGATGCTCCAGCGCCATCCCGAGATCCGGGGTGACCGGATCGGCCGGTCACGGGTCTACGGGCAACTCGCCTTCGGCGAGGCGGCCCTGGGTCATCGCGGCCGCGCCTGCGGTCTGGCGGGGGCGGCCCTGCGGACCCGGCCCGTCCAGTGGCGGGCCTGGATCGCCATACCCGTTGCTGTGTATCCGCCCTCGAGCGAGTGGGTCATGAACGTCCTGCACCGATACGGGAGGGGAGTATGAACGAGCGCGTCCTGCTGACCGCGACCCCCGGAGGCCACCTCCAGGAACTTCTCGAGTGGGTTCGCCGGATCGCCGACCTCCCGTGCGACCGGGTCTGGGTGACGGCCCGGACGCCGCAGACGACCTCCCTGCTTGCGGGTGAGGACGTCATCTGGGTGCCCCCGGTCCAGACCCGTCAGCTCGGGCGGGTCCTGGCGTCGGTCCCCCTTGCCAACGCCATCGCCCGGCGGGTCCGTCCGTCGATGGTCGTCTCGACGGGGGCCGCGTTGACGGTCCCCTATGTCCAGGCGGCGATTCTGCGCGGTGCCGTCGGGCACTTCATCGAGAGCGCCACCCGGACCGGAACGCTGTCGTTGACGGGCCGGATCATGGAACTCACGCCCGGGGTGCGGATGCACGTCCAGGCTCCGCGCGGCGGGTCGGACCCCCGCTGGTCCCCGAGCGGCTCGCTCTTCGAGAGCTTCGCGCCCGAATTGGCCGCGCCGACCCCCATCCGCAAGGTCGTCGTCACGCTCGGCACCGAGCGGTTCGACTTCTCCCGGGCCGTGCGCGCCCTGGTGCCGCTGCTGCCGCGCGGTGCCGACATCCTCTGGCAGGTGGGCTCGACCGCGACCGCCCCGCCCATCGGCCGCGCCGTCACGCTCCTCCCGCACGCGGACCTCGCCGCGCAGTTCGCCGAGGCCGATCTCGTGGTCACCCACGCCGGGGTCGGATCGGTCCTGACCGCGCTCGATGCCGGGCAGTGTCCGCTCGTCCTTCCCCGCGCGTCGCGGTATGCCGAGCACGTCGACGACCACCAACTCGACCTCGGGGCGACCCTGGTCGACCGGAGCCTCGCCGTGGTCCGCGACCCCTATCGCCTTTCGGGAGACGACCTCGCCGAGGCCGCCGCCCGGCGCACCGCCCGCCGGGCCGACGCCCCGCGGCTGTGCCTTCGGCAAGGCTCCGGCGAGACCGCGAGCCAGGCCACGCCGATCCGGCCGGCGCCGCTGGGACCCGCGCCGGTGGGACCGGGGCCGCTGGTGCTCGCCGCTCGGGCCAGCATCCCTCGGGGCAGAATGGCGCCACGCCAGCTGATCCCGCCTTCGCCCTCGGTCGCCACTGCGGCGGCCGGCCAGATCCGAACCAGGAGCCCCGCGATTCCGCCTCCCTCCCGCCGTCTCGGCCGAACCACCCGGCGCGCGGTCGCCGGGGCGGTGCTGCTCCTGGCCACGGGCTGCTCGGCGTCGGCGGCCCCGGTGCCCGGCGACACGGGTCCCGGCGACGCGGTCACCCCCCCGGGCGGGCAGGCGTGGGTCGGCCGCACCCAGATCGGGTATGCCGTGTGGCCCCACCCCGGTGAGACCTTCCCGGACGCATTGACGCGGCAGCGGGCGGCCCTTGGCCAACCCGGGGTGGTGCGCTATTTCTATGGACCCCGGCCGCTGGAGTGGCCGCCGAAGGAGGGGTTCACCGGGTCGACCCCCCTGGTCGTGTCCTTCAACCGGCCGCCCAAGGACGTTCTCGCCGGGACCCATGACGGCGAGATCAGGGACTTCCTCGGTCGGCTCCCGCGCGACCGGGTCACCTGGGTGGCCTACGAGCACGAAATGGATGCCAAGGCCGCTTCCGGCGACTACACCCCGACCGAGGTCCGGGCGGCCTTCATCCACGTCGCCCGGTTGATCAACGCGACCGGGAACCCGATGATCCGGCGGACGCTGATCCTGACGGGGTGGGACTACCGCAACCGGTTGCGGCTCTACTGGCCCGGTGCGGCCAATGTCGACGTCCTCGGGGTGGATATCTACCAGTGGACCGACGAGGGGGTGGGACGTCTCTTCGACGGGCCGCTCGCGGTGGCCGCGGCCTATCACAAGCCCCTCGGGATCGCGGAGTTCGGTGTGTGGCAAGGCAGCGACGAGCAGCGGGCCGCCTTCGTCGGCCAGGTGATTCGCCGCCTCCGCGGCAAGGTCGTCTTCCTCACCTATTTCAACGCCGACCGCGACGACGTGCCAGGGGATCACGACTGGGAGATCAGCGACCTTCCCCTCGCCGCCGCAGCTTGGCGGCGCGCGTCGGCGGGATGAGCGCAGTGCGCTTCCCTCAGATACATGGATGTCCTAGTATTGGACGTACATAGACCCCCAGCGATGGAGCCGCCCCCCCATGGTCGACCAGCCCGCCCTGCACGTCCCGGTCAACCCCGTGCGCTTCGTCACGGCGGCCAGCCTGTTCGACGGCCACGACGCTGCCATCAACATCATGCGACGGTTGCTGCAGAGCCAGGGCGGCGAGGTCGTCCATCTCGGCCATGACCGCAGCGTCCAGGAGGTCGTCACCGCCGCCCTCCAGGAGGACGCCCAGGGGGTCGCGGTCAGCTCCTACCAGGGCGGCCACGTGGAGTACTTCGGCTATCTCGCCCGGGAACTCGCCGCCCGGGGTGCCGGTCACATCAAGATCTACGGCGGTGGCGGCGGGGTCATCGTGCCCGCGGAGATCGCCGAGCTGGCCGCCGTCGGGGTCCACATCTTCAGCCCTCAGGACGGCCAGCGTCTCGGACTGCCGGGGATGATCAACGAGCTGATCCGGGAGTGCGATGTCGATCCGGCAGCCGAGCCGGCCCCCTTCGAGGCCCTCCTGACCGGCGACGAGCGGGCGCTGGCCCGGACCATCACGGTCCTGGAGTCGGGCCGGGAGGAGGGACTCGGCATACGCATCCGCGAGGCCGCGGCCCACCTGACCGTCCCGGTCCTCGGTCTGACCGGCACCGGCGGGTCGGGCAAGTCGTCCCTGTCCGATGAGTTGATCCGGCGGCTGCGGCGCGACAGCCAGGACAAGGTCCGCGTCGCCGTCCTCGCCATCGACCCCACCCGGCGCAAGGGCGGCGGCGCCCTCCTCGGCGACCGCATCCGGATGAACACCATCGAGCCGGGCGTCGTCTTCTTCCGGTCCCTCGCGACACGGTCCGCGGGCGCGGTGGTCCCCGAGGCCCTCGACGACATGATCGCGGCGGCCAAACTCGCGGGCTTCGACCTCGTCGTCGTCGAGACCCCGGGGATCGGCCAGGGCGATGCCGCCATCACCGACCATGTCGACGTCTCGGCCTATGTGATGACGCCCGAGTTCGGGTCGGCGAGCCAGCTCGAGAAGATCGACATGCTCGACTTCGCCGACGTCGTCGTCATCAACAAGTACGAACGCCGCGGCGCCGAGGACGCCCGCCGCGATGTCGCCCGCCAACTCGTGCGCAACCGCCAGGCGTTCGGTATGCCGTGGGAAGACATGCCGGTATTCGGCACCTCCGCGGCCCGGTTCGACGACGACGGGGTCACCGCCCTCTACCAGCACCTCAAGGGGCTCCTGCGGGCGAAGGGGCTGCCCGAGTTCGAGGGGACTCTCCCGGTCCCCGTGACGAAGGTCTCCAGCGGGCTGACGTCGGTCCTGCCGAAGGGCCGCGAGCGCTATCTCGCCGAGATCGCGTCGAGCGTCCGGGACTACCACGCGACGACGCTCCGACAAGCCGCCGCGGCGCGTCGCGTCCAGCAGATCGAGGCCACCCGTGGCCTGCTGTCCACCGGCGACCACACCAACGCACCGGCGGTCACCGCCCTCGACCAGTTGCTCACCGACGCGGCCGCGGCCCTGGACTCCTCGACCGCGCGACTGCTCGCCCAGTGGCCGGAGCGGGTCGCGGCATACGACGGGGACGAGCAGGTCTATGTGGTGCGCGGCAACGAGATCCGCACCCCGTTGACCCGGACCACCTTGTCCGGCAATGCGGTCAAGCGGGTCGCCCTGCCCCGCTTCACCGACCACGGCGAACTCGTCCGCTTCCTGCGCAGCGAGAATCTCCCCGGCTATTTCCCCTTCACCGCGGGCGTCTTCCCGTTCAAGCGGGTCGGGGAGGCGCCGGCCCGGATGTTCGCCGGCGAGGGTGACCCGGCTCGGACCAACCGCCGCTTCCACCTGCTGTCTGCGGGGCAACCGGCGACCCGACTGTCGACGGCCTTCGACTCGGTCACGCTCTATGGCCGCGACCCCGACCGTCGGCCCGATATCTACGGCAAGGTCGGCACTAGCGGGGTGTCCGTCGCGACCATCGACGACATCAAGGTGCTCTATGGCGGGTTCGACCTCTGCTCGCCGACCACCAGCGTGTCGATGACGATCAATGGCCCGGCGCCGTCGATCCTCGCGATGTTCCTCAATTCGGCGATCGACCAGCAGCTCGACCGGTTCCGGGCGGAGGAGGGCCGCGAGCCCGATGCGGCCGAGGCGGAGGAGGTCCGCGCGCGCGCCCTGTCGACGGTCCGCGGCACGGTCCAGGCCGACATCCTCAAGGAGGACCAGGGCCAGAACACCTGCATCTTCTCCACCGAGTTCTCGCTGCGCGCCATGGCCGACATCCAGCAGTTCTTCATCGACAACCACGTCCGCAACTTCTATTCGGTCTCCATCAGCGGCTATCACATCGCCGAGGCCGGGGCGAACCCGATCAGCCAACTCGCCTTCACCCTCGCCAACGGATTCACCTATGTCGAGACCTATCTCGCGCGGGGTATGACGATCGACGACTTCGCGCCCAACCTCTCCTTCTTCTTCTCCAATGGGATGGACGCGGAATACACCGTCATCGGCCGGGTCGCGCGGCGCATCTGGGCCATCGCGATGCGCGATCGGTACGCCGCATCCGAGCGCGCGCAGAAGCTGAAGTACCACGTCCAGACCAGTGGGCGTTCGCTGCACGCGCAGGAGATGGATTTCAACGACATCCGCACCACGCTGCAGGCGCTGTGCGCGCTCTATGACAACGCGAACTCGTTGCACACCAACGCCTTCGACGAGGCCATCACGACGCCGACCGCGCACAGCGTGCGGCGGGCGCTGGCGATCCAGATGATCATCGACCAGGAGTGGGGGCTGTCGATGAACGAGAACCCCCTCCAGGGGTCCTTCATCGTCGATGAGCTCACCGACCTCGTCGAAGAGGCCGTCCTCCAGGAGTTCGAGCGAATCGCCGAGCGCGGCGGGGTCCTTGGGGCGATGGAGACCGGCTATCAGCGCGGCAAGATCCAGGACGAGTCGATGCTCTATGAGCAGCGCAAGCACGATGGGTCGCTCCCGATCGTCGGGGTCAACACGTTCCTCGCGCAGGACCGCACACACGACACGCAGGAGATCGAGCTTGCCCGCGGCACCGAGGAGGAGAAGCAGTCCCAGCTGACCCGCCTCGCCGCATTCCACGACGCTCACCGGGACGAGGCGCCGGCCGCTCTGGAGCGGCTCAAGGAGGTCACGACAACGGGTGGAAATGTGTTCGCGGAGTTGATGAACACCGTCCGTGTCGCCAGCCTCGGCCAGATCAGCAACGCCTTCTTCGAGGTGGGCGGACAGTACCGCCGCAACGTCTGACGGTCAGCGGGCGCCGGGGCCGCCCGGCGCCTTATGAGACGACGAACCGGCCCCCGCCACCAGGTGGCGGGGGCCGGTCGGACGCGTCCGTGGGGGTCACCAGCGCGGAGCGTCCTGGGGGCCGTATGCCGTGTGCTGACCCGGGTAGGGCGCGCACCCGCCGAGGGGGGCGGACTGGGTGGGAGGAGTATCGGCATACGGCATGGGGGTGGAGGTCATCGCGCCGGGGGCGGCAGTCGGCCGGTGGTGCCCCCCTGCGGCACCACCACGGCCGACGCCGAAACCGAAGACGGCGATCGCGAGGGCGGCCAGGGCGAACCCACCGAGCCGGACGTGGACGTCGGCGTCCGCGATGACGACGAGGACGGTCACGATGAGCAGGGCGATGGCCTTGCCCTCGCCGCCGCGCACGGCCCGCTCGAGCGGGAGCCGGCCGCGGGTGTCGGGGGTGACCAGCCAGACCGCGAGATAGGCGCCGAGCCCCGGGCCGACGAGGGCCAGGACGATCGCGGCCAGACGGACGAGCTTGACGGACACGCCGAGCCGGTCCGCAACGGCGGCGCAGGTGCCGGCGATCTTGCCGTCGGCGGAGCGGACGATCGTGCGGCGGTGAAGGGTGTCGAAGAACCGGTCGAGGCGGGTGGGGGTCTGGCCGGTGGGAGTCCCGCTGGTGGGGGTGTGGCCGGTGGGGGTGTGAGCGGTCGTTGTCATATCTCCACCTTGGCCCCGGTCGCCGAGCCGGGCATCGGGGTGCAGCCCTGACCCGACCCGCACCACACCCTGGAGGGCCGGGTCGGTCACCCCTGGGACACCGACGGGCCCGGCCGCAACACCCCGGCCGGGCCCGTCGGGGGAGCGTCAGGCGAGCTTGTCCTGCGCGGCGTCGCCCGCGTCCTGGACCGCGTCGGCAGCCTCGCCGGCGGCCTCCTGCAGGTTGTCGCCGGCGTCGTCGATCGCGTCCGAGGCGGCATCCGCGGCGTCGGAGATCTGGCCGCCGGCGTCGGCTGCGGCATCTCCGGCAGCGCCCTTGGCGTCGGCGACCTTGGCGGCAACGGCGTCCTTGGCGTCGCCAAGCTTCTCGGCTGCGGCGTCCTTGGCCTCGGCCGCCTTGTCCTTGGCGTCGGCGAGCTTCTCGGCGGCGGCATCCTTGGCCTCGGCCGCCTTGTCCTTGACGGTGGCGGCGGCCGCCGCGGCCTTGTCCTTGAGGGAGTCACCGGAGCGGGCGGCATACGGGTCCTCGCTCGGCACCGCCCACGGGTCGGTCTGTTGCTGGCTGCGCTTGAAGAGGTAGGCCGCGGCGGCCCCCATCAAGCCGAGGACGACGAGGGTCTTGCCCACCGAGCGCTTCCGCGGCGAGCGGACCTCCGCATCGCCCTTGAGCACGGCGAAGGCGTAGGGGGCGCGGTGCGCGGCCTCGGCGGCCTGGTCCTTGGCGGCCAGGGCGCCCGCCGCGACCGAAGCCAGGGCACCGGCCACCTTGGGGATGACCTCCTCGACGAGGGTGGCGCGGGCGTTCTCGACCCGGGGAGCGGCCACCTCGACGCCGTGCGCCGCCGCATCGCGGGCCACGGCCGCCCGCTCCCGGGCGGCCTGCCGGGCGTCGGCGGTGCGCTCGGCGAGCAACGCCAGGCCCGCGGTGGCCTGCTCGGCCAGACTGTCCCGGACGTGGGCGGCCCGCTGTCCGGCGGCGTCGGCGTGGCCCGCGAGAGCGTCCCGGGCCACAGCCGCCCGGTCACCGGCGCTGTCGGCCGCGTCGGCGAACGACGCACGCACGGAGGCGGCTCGGTCGGCGACGGCGCTCGCGGCATCGGCGGCCGCGGCCTTGGCCTTGTCGGTCTTCGAGGGGGGATTGCAGAACATGGGTCCTCCTTGAGGGGTTATGGCTCCATCCTGCCTTGTCTTGGCCCGAGAGGCGGCTCGGGGACGCGGGCGGTCATGTTTCAATGGGCGCCATGAAGGCAACCCTCCACACGAACCACGGGGACATCGTCGTCACCATGTTCGACACCCAGGCACCCAAGACCGTCGCGAACTTCACCGGCCTGGCCGCGGGCACCAAGGACTACACCGACGACGCCGGGCGCTCGAACCCGACCAAGTTCTACGACGGCCTGACATTCCACCGAATCATCCCCGACTTCATGATCCAGGGCGGGTGCCCGCTGGGCCAGGGCGTCGGTGGCCCGGGCTACACCTTCGACGACGAGATCCACCCGGAGCTGACCTTCACCAAGCCCTACCTCCTGGCCATGGCCAATGCCGGCAAGCGCTTCGGCAAGGGCACCAACGGCTCGCAGTTCTTTATCACCGTCACCCCGACGACCTGGCTCCAGGGCAAGCACACGATCTTCGGCGAGGTGGCCGACGAGGCCAGCCGCCGCGTCGTCGACGCCATCGCCGCCGTCCCGACGGGCGCGCAGGACAAGCCGGTGACGCCCGTCGTCATCGAGTCCATCACGCTCGACTAGTCCCCGCGATGGCGTTTCTGCCTCCCCACCGGCGCGAGCGACCCGGGCCGGCCGAGCCGACCCGGCCGGACCACCGTCGTGCGGAGGTGGTCAGCGGTGGGTGAGCCCGCGGCATACCCCATGGGGGCGGGGGCGCCACCGGTCTGCCCACGTCACCCCGACCGGATCGCCTACGTCCGCTGTCAACGCTGCCACCGCCCGGTCTGCCCGGAGTGCCAGCGCCCGGCCGCGGTCGGGGTGCAGTGTGTCGACTGTGTCGCCGAAGCGGCGCGGGCCGACCGGCGCACGACCACCGTCCTCGGGGGCAGGCCGAGCGCGGGCGGACCCGTGGTCACCATGGGCCTGATGGGGCTGTGCGTCGCCCTCTGGCTCGCGCAACAGGTCTCGCCGCGGGTGTTCCAGGACCTGGCGTTCGCGCCCGGGGTCGGCGAGGACGAACCTTGGCGGTTCCTCACCTCCGCGTTCCTGCACGGCCCACTTGTCCACATCCTTTTCAACATGCTGGCGTTGTGGATGCTAGGGCCGTATGCCGAGGCCCTCCTCGGCCGCGCGAGGTACCTGACGCTGTACCTCCTGAGCGCCCTCGGGGGCAGCGTCGCCTATCTCCTGCTGACCCCGCTCAGCAGCACCTCCGGACTGGTCGGAGCCTCCGGCGCGGTGTTCGGCCTCTTCGGTGCGATCATCGTCCTCAACCGGGCAAGAGGCGTTGGGACACAGGGGATTTGGGTCAATCTCGCGATCAATGCGGCCCTCCCGCTGATCTATCACCAGATCGCCTGGCAGGCCCATCTCGGTGGCTTCCTCACCGGTCTGGTAACCGCTTTCGTGTTGTCCCGCAGCCGGAAATCCCCCGCGCTGGCCTGGGGCGGCACGGCTGCCGTCACCGCGCTCGTCGTCGGGCTCGCGGTGGCCCGCTATGTGGCGGGCTGAACGAGGTTATCCACCGGGTTGTCCACACCTGGGGACAGAATCACACCCGTGTACTTTCACCGGTGTCGTTCCGATCGGAGGACTCGCTCGGCGCGACCTGACTCCGCGGCGCCGGGTCAGCGCCAGCGGGTGGTCATCATGAAGCCGGAGAGCATGAGGGCGAAGCCGATGCCGAGGTTCCAGCGCCCGAGGTTGGGCACCGGATACTCCTGACGGGTGACATAGAAGACGACGACCCACAGCAGCCCCAGGACCATCAGCCCCACCATGAGTGGCGCGAACCATGCGGGGTTGCCGACCTTGACCTTCTGCGCCCGCTTCTCGGGCGGCGGGGTGTAGGACGGCTTGTCGCGATTGCGGGACTCGGGCACGGCGGCTACTCCTTGCGGTCGATCGGAGGCCAGCCTAGGTCACCCCCTGCCCTCAGTTGACCAGGCGATCCCGCCCAGCCCAGTAGGGCGCCCGCAATTTGAACTTCTGGAGCTTCCCGGTGGCGGTCCGGGCGAGGACGTCGCGGAACTCCACCGAACTCGGCGCCTTGTAGCGCGCAACGCGCTCCTTGCAGTAGTCGATCAGCTCCTGCTCGGTCAGGTCCGAGCCGGGCACCCGCACGACCAGGGCCTTGATCGTCTCGCCCCACTTCTCGTCCGGGACCCCGATGACGGCGACCTCGGCGACCTCGGGATGGGAGAAGACCACGTCTTCGACCTCGATCGAGGAGACGTTCTCGCCGCCGGTGATGATGACGTCCTTGCGGCGGTCGGAGATGGTCAGATAGCCGGCGTCATCGACGACCCCGCCGTCCCCGGTGTGGAACCAGCCACCGGCCAGCGCCGCCTCGCTCTCGCCGGGGTTCTCCCAATAGCCGGCCAGGACGACATTGGACCGGGCCAGCACCTCCCCGTTGGTGTCGAGCGCGATGTCGACGCCCACGGCCGGAGCGCCCGCCCGGACGAGATTGTGCGCCAGCTCGTCGGTGGACAGCTCGTCCCACTCGGCCCGGCGGCGGTTGACGGTCAGCAGGGGCGCCGTCTCGGTGAGCCCATAGATCTGGATGAACTCCCACCCGAGTTCCTCCTCGATCCGCGCGATCGTCTTGGTCGGCGGCGGGGCCCCGGCGACGACGATTCGCACCCGGCCCCGCCCGGGGATCGGCCCCGCCCAGGACTGGGCGGCGTCGAGGACCGCCGCGACGACGGCGGGGGCGGCGCAGAGGAGGGTCACGGCATACCTCTCGATCCGTCGGAGGATCTCGGCACCGTCGACCTTGCGCAGCACGATCTGGGGGACCCCGAGTCCGGCGCAGACGAATGGCATCCCCCAGCCGTTGCAGTGGAACATCGGGAGGGTGTGGAGATAGACGTCGCGGTCGCTGACCCCGAGGTGGACCGCCATCATCATCGCGTTGACCCAGAGGTTGCGGTGGGTCAGTTGGACGCCCTTGGGCCGGGCCGTCGTGCCGGAGGTGTAGTTGATCGTCGCGGTCGCGTTCTCGTCCGGTGCCGACCACGGCGTGGGCGAGCCGCTCGCCTCGAACAGGTCGGCGTCGTCGCCGAGGACGAAGGTGTGCTCGCACGGGATGCCGTCGAGGCTCTCCACGAGTTCGGGATCGACGAAGAGAACGCGAGCGCCGGAGTGCGCGACGATGAAGGCGACCTCGTCGCGGGAGAGGCGGAAGTTGACCGGGACCAGGACGCGGCCGTACCCGCAGATCCCGAAGAAGGCCGTCAGCAGGCGGGCGCTGTTGTGCGTCACCATCGCAACCCGGTCACCCTCGCGGATGCCGAGCAGCTCCATGCGCCGCGCCATCGCCCGGGCCCGGGCCGCGACCTGGCCGTAGGTGAGGTCGCCGAGCGAGGGGGCCGGCTGGTCGGGCTCGTCCACGACGCCGACCCGCTCGCCATAGACCATCGCCCCACGTCGGAGGAAGTCGTCGACGCTGAACGGAACGAGCATGGCCGGGCCCCTTTGCGCTGTCGGTGAGGTGGTGGGCGATCTGGCGTGCCGATCGGTCCTTGCACTGTATGCCGCGGCCTCCCCCCGGGCGACCGCTCGCCGCCACCCGGCGACCGGCGGTGGGCGAGGATCGCCGGGCGGTGTCGGGGCGACAGCGGTCGGCCGAGGCGGCGCGGGGGGATGTCGGACCCGGGCGGACGCGCAGCCGATCGGCGGCGCGGGCGAGGTGGCGGGTCGCGCCGATTGGGTCAGTCGCGGGTCAGCGAACGGGGCGGGCGTGGGCGAGGGTGAGGGCACCGGCATACCCCGGAAAGGCGCGTTCGCCGAGCCGGGCGACGTCGTAGCCGAGGCCGAGGCGCGCGGCATACTCGCGATAGGTGGTGATGGTCGGATCGGCGTCGAGGGCGGCCACCAGGGTGTCGGGGTCGCCGATCGCGGTGATGACGAAGGGCGGCGAATAGACCCGGCCCTGGAGGATCAGGGTGTTGCCGACACAGCGGACGGCGCTCGTGGCGATGAGGCGCTGATCCTGGATCATCATCGCTTCGGCCCCACCCCGCCACAGGGCGTTGACGACGGCCTGGACATCCTGCTGATGGACGACGATGTCGTTGACGTCCGCCCAGTCCGGCAGCTGATCGCTGGTCATCGGGGAGTCGTCGAGGGTCACCGAGACGGCGGGGCCCCGCACGGGGGTCGTCCCTGCGGCGGCCGCAAGGGCGTCGCCGTCTTTGGTCAGCGCTTGCAAGCGGGTGCTGCGCGGCGCCACGCGGGTGCTGAGATCCGCGACCTGGCGACGGGTCAGTTCGATGTCGCGGGCCGTCTTGAGATTGGTGAGGCTGCGGGCACGGATCAGGTCTGGGACACCGGTCAACTCCGACCGCAGCTCGGTGCCTCGGGCAGCGTGCCCGCTGGCGGTGAAGAGGAGGCCGGCCAGGAGCGCGATCACCGGGACGACGGCGCTCCAAAGGGTTGGCCGGGCCGTCAGCAGCGCCGCCCGCCGCGGCGACGGGAACTCGCGCATCACCCGGTCGCCACCATGCGCGCGACCTCGCCGGCATCGCGGACCAAGGGGCTCAGCCCCACCGAGGCGGCGATCGCACCGGAATCTCCGCAGAGGGCCAGCCAGTTGGCCAGGAGCCGGTGGCCCCCCTGGGTCAGGACACTTTCGGGGTGGAACTGGACGCCGTGCAGCGGCAGATCACGGTGCCGGACGGCCATGACGATCCCCGACCGGGTCTCGCCATTGACGACCAGGTCCGCCGGCACGGTCGCCGGCTCGATCGTCAACGAGTGGTAGCGGGTCGCCGTGAAGGGGCTCGGCAGCCCCGCGAGCACGCCGGTTGCGTCGTGATGGATCAGCGACGTCCGCCCGTGGAGCAACTCCGGCGCCCGGCCGACCGTCGCGCCGAAGACGACCCCGAGGGCCTGATGGCCGAGGCAGACGCCGAGCATCGGCTGGGCGCGCTCGGCGCACGCGGCGATCATCGCCATCGAGACGCCGGCCTCCTCGGGCGAGCCCGGACCGGGAGAGACGAGGACGCCGTCGAAGTCGGCGCCATCGCCCGGGCTGACGGCGTCATTGCGGACGACCCGGGTGGTCGCCCCCAGCTGGTGGAGGTAGCCGACGATCGTGAACACGAAGCTGTCGTGGTTGTCGACGACGAGGATTCGAGCCACCGCCAGATCGTATGCCGACCGCGCCCCCCGGACCCCCGGCTACACCTTCGCCGCCGGGTACCTGGGCGTCGGGCCACTGACGTGCGCCGATGCGCTGGGGTGGGGGCGCGGCATACCGATTGGTGTAGCCGTGGGTCCGCCGACCGCGCCAACCGGGGGTCCGTGGGTCCGCCGACCGCGCCAACCAGGGGTCCGTGGGTTCCACCGACCGGCGCTGCCGGTCGGGATCAGTGGCGGCGTCGGCGGCGCCGGCGACGTTCGATCGGCCACAGCCCGACCGCCGTGACCCCCAAAGCGCCCGCCGCCGCGCCGACGACAACCGGACGCGGGTCCAGGTGGCTCGCGGCCGGCGATGGCGAGATTCCCGAGCGGAGGACCGACGCGGAGCCCGGGTCGGTGCCACTGACCCGCGGCGGGGTGCTCGGGGAGGTCGTCGACGTGGACGTCGTGTCCGTCGTGGTGCTCGAGGTCGACTCGGAGCTCGAGGAACTCGAGCTGGACGGCGTCGTGGTGATCGTCGTCGTCGTCGTGACCGGCCACGCCTTGGCGATGACGAGGGCGACCGTCGACTGTGCCCTGATCTTGCCCGGCGGCGGGTCCTGGCGGATGACGGTGCCCTCGGGCTGGTCGCTGAACTCCGTCGTCCGGGTCACCGACAGGTCGAGCCGGCGCAGCAGGTTGGTCGCCTCGTCCTCGCTCTTGCCCACCAGATCGGGCAGGTCGATCGAGCCACTGGCGACGGTCAGGTCGATGGTGTCGCCCTCGAAGACATTGGCAAAGGCGGCCGGCGTCGTGGAGATGACATGCCCGGACTTCTGCTGGGTCGAGTCGATCTTGATGACCTTGCCGGCGACGAGACCGACATCGGCGAGCAGCTTGCGCGCCTCGGTCAGTCCTTTGCCAGCCAGGTTCGGCACATGGGTCGGGGCCGGTCCGGTCGAGACGGTGAGGATGACCAGCGAGCCTTGCCGTTGAGAGGTATTGCCGGCCGGCTCCTGCTTGATGACGTGATCGCGTTCGATCGACCGGCTCGCCTCGTAGTTCGGCGCGACGTCGAAGCCGGCCAACTCGATCTTGGCCTTGGCCGTGGCATAGGGCATGTCGAGGACGACAGGGACCTCGACGGTCGTCGGCCGCGAGTCCAGATACGCCTTGCCGACGATCCCGAGGAGAGCCAGCGCGGCGACGAGGAGGACCCCGACGACGGCCAGGCCCTTTCGGGAGCGGCGCTCGGGGGCGGCATACGCATCCTGGATGTCCCAGGAGGCCGTATGGTGCTCGCCTCCCCCCGCGGCGGGTGGCGGCGTGGGGGGCGGCGGGGGTGCCTCCCCGTGCTCCGCCACCTGGAGGGTATGCCGCGCGGCCTCGCTGACCGGCAGCCCCAGCCGGACCGCCTGGAGGTCGGCCCGGAAGGATTCGGCGTCCTGATAGCGCAGCTCACGGTTCTTGGCGAGGGCGTGCAGGACGATCGCGTCCATATCGTCCGGGACGGCGGGGTTGATCGAGGACGGCAGCGGCGGTGGCTTGGTCACATGCTGGTAGGTCAAGGAGACCGGCTCCCCGACGAAGGGCGTGCGCCCGGTGAGGAGTTCGAAGAGCAGGCATCCGGTCGAATAGAGGTCGGAGCGGGAGTCGACCTGCTGGCCCTCGGCCTGTTCGGGGGAGATGTACTGAGCGGTCCCCATCACCGACGACGTCTGCGTCATCGTCGCCTGCGTGTCGGCGATCGCCCGGGCGATGCCGAAGTCCATGACCTTGACCGATCCGTCCCGGGCGATCATGACATTGGCCGGCTTGATGTCGCGGTGGACCATCTTCATCCGGTGGCTGTAGTCGAGGGCACCGAGGATGCCTTCGGTGATCCGGGCGGCCTCGTGCGGGGTGAGTGGCCCGTGGTCGGTGAGGATCTCGCGGAGGGTTCGCCCGTCGACATACTCCATGACGATGTAGGGGATGTCGACGCTCGCGCCGCCGCTCTCACGGACCCGCTCCTCGCCGGAGTCGCGGACCGCGACGATCGCCGGATGGCTCAGACCGGCCACCGACTGGGCCTCCCGCCGGAACCGGCCGAGGAAGGAGACGTCGCGCAGATGGTCGCTGCGCAGGATCTTGATGGCGACATCCCGGCCCAGGCGGGTGTCGTAGCCGAGGTGGACCTCCGCCATACCGCCGCGCCCGATGAGCTCGCCGATCTCGTACCGGCCGCCGAGCAACTGCGGGACCCCCGTGGTCATGAGTTCAACACCGCCTCCATCACGGCCTTGGCGATCGGTCCGGCGACCGTGCCCCCCGCGGCCTCGCTGCCCGCGAGGCCGCCGTCCTCGACGACCACGGCCACCGCCACCCTGGGCCTGGCCGCGGGAGCGAATCCGGTGAACCAGGCGTGCGGCGCGGCCCCGACCCCATGCTGGGCCGTCCCGGTCTTGCCCGCCACCGCAATGCCCGTGATCTGGGCCGGGGTCCCGGTCCCGGAGCTGACGACGTCGGTCATCATCTGGGTCAGTTGCTCGGCGCTGCCGGGGGAGATCGCGGTGCCGAGCTCGTGGTGGGTGGCCGTCTCGATCGTCTTGAGGTCGCTGCTGACGACCCGTTCGACGAGATAGGGCTGCATGACAATCCCTTCGTTGCCGATCGCCGCAGCGACCATGGCCATTTGCAGTGGCGTGGCCTTGACCTCGAACTGCCCGATCGCCGACTGCGCGGTCTGCGGCGGGTTGAGCTCCGCGGGCACGCTGCTGGGGGTGGTCGTCATCGGGATGTGGAGGGTCTGGCCGAACCCGAACTTCGCCGCCTGCGCGCGGAGGGCGTCGGCGCCGAGCTTCATCCCGAGGGCGGCGAACGCGGTATTGCACGAGATGGTCAGCGCGTGGTCGAGAGTCGTCTTGTCGTCCGGCCCGCACGGCTGGTGGTCGTGATTGGCCAGCGGGTCCTTGACCCCCGGCAGGTCGAGCGCGGCCGGCCCGGGGATGACGCTGTCCTTGGTGTAGTCCCCCGACTCCAGCGCCGCTGCGGCGGTGATGAGCTTGAAGGTCGACCCCGGCGGGTAGAGGTTGCCCGAGATGGCCCGGTTGATCAGTGGGTCGCCGTCGGCCGTCGTGAGTTTTGTCCACGCCGCCTGGAGCTTCGCCGAGTCGTGGAGGGTCAGGACGTTGGGGTCGTATGCCGGGTGGCTCACCATCGCGAGGATCGCCCCCGTGCTCGGGTCGATCGCCACGACCGCCCCGCGCTGGTTGCCGAGGGCGGTGTCGGCGGCCGCCTGCGCCTTGGGGTTGATGGTCAGCTCGAGCGAGGCCCCGGCGGGGCGGCGCCCGGTCAGCAGGTCGGAGACCCGGCGGTAGAAGAGCTTGTCGCTGCGACCGGAGAGGAGGTCGTTCTCGGCATACTCCAGACCCCGGTCGGGGGGGATCGAGAAGGAGAAGAACCCGGTCACATGGGCATAGCGCGGTCCCTCGGCATAGACGCGCGTCCACTTGAACTCGTCGGCCGCGGGCTTGGAGGAGGCGATCGTGTCGCCGGCGACGAGGATGGCCCCGCGCTGTTGGGTGTAGTTGAACAGCTGGGTGCGGCGGTTGTTGGGGACGGCATTGATGCTCTTGGCATCGACGAACTGGATCCACGTCGTCGACAGGAGCAGGGAGAGGAAGAGGAGCGCGGCCAGCAGGGAGAGGCGCCGGATCGGGGAGTTCATCGGGCCACCACCGGGATCTGCGCCGCGACCGGCTCGTCCACGACCGGTTGGCGGGCCTGGTCGCTGATCCGCAGGAGGAGGGCGACGAGGGTCCAGTTCGCCAGCAGGCTCGACCCGCCCTGGGAGAGGAACGGCATGGTCAGGCCGGTCAGCGGGATCACCCGGGTGACGCCGCCGACGACGACGAAACACTGCAGCGCCATCGAGAAGGCCAGCCCCGCGGCCATGAGCTTGCCGAAGCCGTCGCGGACCCCGATCGCGGTGCGGAAGCCGCGCTCGACCAGGAGGACATAGAGAGCGAGGATCGCGACCAGCCCGAACAGCCCGATCTCCTCCCCGAACGAGCTGATGATGAAGTCGGAGCTGGCGAAGGGGGTCAGATAGGGCCGGCCCTGGCCCAGGCCGGTCCCGACCAGGCCTCCCGCGGCCATGCCCATGACGCCATTGCCGAGCTGATTGGACACGTTGTCCATCACGGTCGGGGAGAGGGCGTGCAGCCACAGCTCGACGCGGGTCTGGACGTGGGCGAAGACGTGGTAGGCGGCATACGCCCCCGAGCCGGCGAGGATCAACCCGATGGCGATCCACGAGGTGCGTTCGGTGGCGACATAGAGCATCGCGACGAACAACCCGAAGAAGAGGAGGGCGGACCCGAGATCCTTCTGGGAGGCCAGGACGGCGAGGCTGACCAGCCACATCAGCAGGATCGGGCCGAGGTCGCGCATCCGGGGGAAGGTGAACCCGAGGACCTTCTTGCCGGCGATCGACAGGACGTCCCGCGTCCGCACGAGATAGCCGGCGAAGAAGACCGCGAGGAGGAGCTTGGCGACCTCGCCCGGCTGGAAGGAGAACGGTCCGATGCCGATCCAGATCCGGGCCCCGTTGACCTCCCGGCCGATGACCGGCAGGCGCGGCAGCAGGAGCAGGACGATCCCGAGCGCCCCGCTGAGGTAGGTGTAGCGCCGCAGCATCCGGTGATCGCGCAGCCACAGGAGGATCGCGACGGCGATGAGGACGGCCAGGCCGCTCCAGATCAACTGCTTGAGCGCGGCTCCCTTGCTCACATCGTGCCCCGCGGCGATGTCGAGCCGGTGGATCATGACCAAACCCAGCCCGTTGAGGAGGGTGGCGATCGGGAGGAGGAGGGGATCGGCATACGACGCCCGCAGGCGCAGGACGACGTGGAACGCGACGGCGATGGCGAGCAGGCCGCCGGCCTGGCTCAGCAGGCCGGGGGGAACGGTGCCCTTGGTCGCGCCCTCGACGGTGACATAGGCAAGGGTGACGATGCCGACGGCGAAGATCAGCAGGAGGAGTTCGACATTGCGCCCGCGGCGCGGCCGCAGCGAGGTGATCGCGCTCATCGGCTGGTCCCGCTGGCACTCGAGCTGTGACTGGCCGACCCTGAGGAGTGCGCCGCGGAGGAGTGCGTCGCCGACGACGAGGACGCCGTGGTCGCGGACGGGCTCGTTGACGTGGCGGTGGGGGACGTGGCGGTGGTCGACGTGGCGGTGGTCGACCTGGCGGTGGTCGACCTGGCTGTGGTCGACCCCGAGGAGGGGTATGCCGTGCCTCCCGACCCGCACGCCTGGTTGCGGGCCCGGGCCTTGATGCACGCCTGCGCCTGAGCACGCAGATCGGCCACCCGCGCGTCCGCGTCGGCCCGATCGGCGGCGGTGACACGGTTCTCCACGATCGTCTGGTAGGTCTCGGGCAGGTCGGCCACGGCGATGTCGGTGACCGTGACCGGGGTCGACAGGGTGATCGGGCCGAGGTTGTCGGCGACGCCGCGGAAGATCGTCACCTTGCCCGCCGAGGCGCCGACGAAGAACTGGCGCTGGGACCAGGCGTATGCGGCATACGACCCCCCGGCGACGACGACCGCGAGGGCGGCGAGCGCGGCCAGGAACTTGAGCACTCGTCCGCGGCGGGTGCTCGGCTTCTCCTCGGCGAGGGCGAGCTTCTCGACGGACTCGCGCTCCTCGTCCAGTCCCAGCGCACGCGAGAGGGCCGCGGCCTTGGCGGCCGGCGTCTCGCGCAGCGCGCGGGTCCCGGCCGGGCTCAGCCTGGCTGCCCCGACGATCTGGGGGGAAACGGACGGCAGGTCGCCGCTGGTGGAGTCGACGACATCGGCGACGATGAGGGTGACATTGTCGGGGGCCCCGGCGCGGAGGGCGAGCTCGACGAGGGTGTCGGCCGCCTGATCCGGGGTCCCGGTCGCGAGGATCTCCGCGATCGTGTCGTCCGCGACGAAGCCCGAGAGCCCGTCCGAGCAGACGAGATAGCGGTCGCCGGCTATTGCCTCCCGGGCGCCGACGTCGGGCACATCGCGTGGTGCCCCGGTCAGGACGCGGGTGACGAGCGACCGTTGCGGGTGGGTGCTCGCCTGCTCGGGGGTGATCCGGCCCTGGTCGATGAGGGTTTGGACGAACGAGTGGTCGGTCGTCATCCGGCCGAGAACGCCGTCGCGCCAGAGATAGGCGCGCGAATCGCCGATGTGGGCGACGAGAAGCTTGTTGCGCGAGCGCAGGAGGGCGGTCACGGTCGTGCCCATGCCGGTCAGTTCGGGGCGCTCACCGATGATCCGGCCGAGTTCGCGGTTGGCGGTCGCGATCGCGGCGGCGAGTTCGTCGGCGGAGTCACCGCCGCCAGGCGCGTCGTCGTCGAGCTGGACCAGGTGCCCGATGACCGTCGAGCTGGCGATATCGCCGCCCGCGTGGCCGCCCATCCCGTCGGCGACGACGAGGAGGTGGGGTCCGGCATACCCCGAGTCCTGGTTCTCGGCGCGGACCAGACCCACATCGGACCGGGCGGCATAGCGGAAGTCGATGGGCACGAGTCACTTCTGCAGTTCGATGGTCGTGCGGCCGATGCGGATCTCGTTGCCCGGAGCGATCCCGGTCAACTCCTCGACGCGCTGGCCGTCGACGAAGGTCCCATTGGTCGAGCCGAGGTCCTCCACGCCCCACCCGTCGGCGGTCCGCACCAGCGCGGCATGCCGGCCGGAGGCGAAGTCGTCGTCGAGGACGAGGAGGCATTCGGGATTGCGGCCAATGAGGATATCGCTGTCTCCCAAGGGAATCCGGGTGCCCTCGAGCGCTCCGGAGGTGACGACGAGATTGCGGGGCAGGCTCGAGGCGCTGCGTTCGGAGCGGCGTTGGCGCCGGACGGTCGTATCCACCGGCGGTGGCCCCGCGGGCCCACTCGTGCGGGTCGTGATCCGGTTGACGACCCGGGTGCCGTAAAGGTCGCCGCGCAGCACCCCGGCGAGGCTGAAGACGAAGAGCCACAGGAGGATCAGCAGTCCCAGCCGCAGGATGGTCAGGGTGAGTTCGCTCATCGGGCGCGAATCACTTCCGTCCGGCGTGGAAGACCACGTCGGTCTGGCCGATGCGGATACGGTCGCCGGCCCCGAGCCGCGCGCTGGTGATCCGCTCGCCGTTGACCCAGGTCCCGTTGAGGGAGTCGAGGTCGCGGATATTGGCCACCAGGTGCGGGCCGTCGCTGGTCACCCGGACCTCGCAGTGCCGCCGGCTCACATTGGCGTCCGCGACGAGGATCTGCGCGTCGGTCTCGCGGCCGAGGACGGTGAGGGCGTGGACGAGCGGGTACCGGTCGCCGCCGATCTCGAGCCACGGCCGGTCCAAGGCGCGGCCCTGGGTGGTGAGCGGCGCCGGGTCCTGAGCCCGCCGCGCGGGTGCCGGGTGCGTGGGTGCTAGGGGCGTGGGTGCCGGGTGTGCGGGGTGTGCGGGTGCGGCCGGAGCGTGGGGACCGTCCTGGGCCCAGTCGAAGACCTCCCCGGGTGCGGCCGGCCGCCTCGCCGTCGTGGCGCCGGGGGCGGGGCGTGGGCCGGGGTGGTCGGCGACCTGGGGCGTGGGGGCGTGGGCCGCGTGGGACTGAGGAGTGGGGGCCTGAGGACTGGGGCCCCGAGGAGTGGAGTTCTGGGGAGTGGGGTTCTGGGGAGTGGGGTTCTGGGGAGTGGGGGCGTAGGGCGACGAGGCGTGAGCTGCCGGGGCGTGGGTCGGCGAAACCGGAGGTGCGGGGGCGTAGGCAGGCGGGGACGAGGGTGTCGGCCGCGGATCGCTCACCTGCGCAGCGGGCCGCGCGCCGGCGGACCCCGCGGAGACACCGGCGTTCCGCCCCGATGCCGTATGCCGTGCCGCCCCCCCGCCGGCCCGGTCGGGCTCGGCGGGATGGATGCGGAAGAGGCCCGTTTCGAGATCGCCGCCCTTGGTCAGGCGCATCTCGAAGGGACCATGCGCCTGATACCGCTGGCTTTCGGCGTGCTCCTGTGCGGCGGCGAGCAACTCGTCGCGCAGTTCCGCCTCATAGGCCGCCAGCCGGTCGTAGTCGCTCGGCGAGAGCTCGACGGTGTAGCGGCTCGGGACGAGCGTGCGGCCCGGGGCGAGCGTCTGGGCCCCCTCGTCCATCGCCCGGCGGACGGCACCGGCGATCTCGACGGGCTGCACCTCGGCGCGGAATGCCTTCGCGAAGGCACCGTTGATGGTGCGCTCGAGCCGCTGCTCCACGCGCTGCACCCACCCCACGGGCCACATCCTTCCGTCGTTGGTCGATGGTAACCGCCCCGCATGACCGGCGAGCCGGTGCAACGGGAGACGGGCAGTGCCCGACCGCGTCCGGGGCGGTCACCAAAGCCGAGTCGTGGGGAAGGTGCGGGATGCGCGGGGGAGCGTCGCGGCATACCCCTTTGTTGGGATAGCCCGTGCCGGGATAGCCCGTGCCGGGATGGTCCGTGTCCCTCGGAGCCTGTCAGTCCTCCCAGCGGAAGAGCCGCGCGGCGATCAACCCGAAGACCAGGGCGAAGCCGAGCAGCACCGCCATCGGCACGAGGGCGGCCCCGGGGCCTTGGCCCCGGACCATGACGTCGAGCATCCCCTTGTTGAGCTGACCCAAGGGGAGGAACTTCGAGATCGTCTGCAGCCACCCGGGGGCCTGGTCCAGCGGGATGAAGGAGCCGGACAGGAAGGCCATCGGCAGGATGATGACATTGGCGATGCCCGAGGCTGCTTCGGCCGTCTTGCTGATCGCGCCGGCGATCAGGCCGATCGCCATGAACGTCAGGGTCGCGCAGACGATCAGCGGGATCGCCATGAACCAACTCCCGGTCAGCTTCAGCCCGAACAACCCCACACCCACGCCCAGGAAGACACCCATCTGGACGAACGCGACAACGAGGGAGACCAGCAGGCGGGAGGAGATCAGTTCCTCGGTTCGCATCGGTGCCAGGCGGATGCGGCGCAACAGCTTGCTCGTGCGCCAGGTCACGAAGGGCATGGCCGCGTTGAAGGTCGCGCCCATCGCCACGGCCCACCCGAGCAGGCCGGGTGCGATGAACTGGATCGGCTTCAGCGATTGGTCCTCGACGGCCTCCGGCCGCAACTCGAAGGTCGGCTTGACCCCGGCAATCGACATATTCGCCCCGTCGATAAAGGCCGACAGGGTCCCCTGGACGCGCGCGGCGGTCACGGCATCGGCCTGCGAGAAGTGCAGGACGACGGCGCTGCCGTGCTGCTCGACCGCCGCGTCGAGGTCGCCCTTGCGGACCTTGGCCAACGCGGGGGCGGGATCGGCATACCGGGTCACGGTGAACAACCGCTCGAACTGCGCCTTCGCGTCCGGCGGCAACTGGTCGATGACGGCGACCGAGCCGACTTCGGCGAGGGAGTTCTTCGAGGCCCCCGCGTCCCGGAAGAGGAACCCGAAGAGGACCAGGAACATCAGGGGGAACGCGAGAATCCAGAACCAGTTCTGCTTGTCGCGCACGAACCCCAGCCATTGCGCGCGGGCCAGCGCCCGGAATGTCCTCATGCGCGGTACTCCCGTCCGGTCAGGGTGAGGAAGACGTCCTCGAGGGTCGCGCCGGTGACCTGCAGCCCCTGGAGCGCGTTGCGCTCGGCCAGCGCGGTGAGCGCCGGCGCGGGATCATGCGTGCTCAGGCTGAGGCTCCCCTCCTCGAGGGAGGCCGCCTCCACACCGGGTATGCCGCGGGCCTCCTCCACACCGATCGCCCCCTCGCTGACGACGATCCGGTAGGCCGCACCCAGACCGGTGATGAGATTGCGCGGAGTGTCGACGGTGAGGATGCGGCCGTGGTCGATGATCCCGACCTGATCACAGAGGATCTCCGCCTCGTCCATATAGTGCGTCGTCAGGACAACGGTCCGGCCCTCGTCGTTGATCGCGCGCAGGACATCCCAGAGATTGCGGCGCGCTTGCGGGTCCAAGGCCGCGGTCGGCTCGTCGAGGAAGACGATCGCGGGGTCGTGGATCAGGGAGCAGGCAATCGACAGCCGCTGTGCCTGCCCACCCGAGAGGTCCTCGGTGCGCGTCTTGCGCTTCTCCTCCAGTCCGACCAGCCGGATCATCTCCTCCACCCGGGAGGTGTTGACGGCATACAGGTCGGCAAAGCAGCGCAACTGCTCCTCCACGGTCAGCCGCTCGAAGAATGCCGAAGCCTGGAGTTGGACGCCGATGCGTGGCAACAGACTCCGGTTGCGCGGCCAGACCGGCTCGCCGAGCACCCGGATCTCCCCGGCGTCGGGCTGCCGGATTCCCTCGATGAGTTCCAGCGTGGTGGTCTTGCCGGCGCCATTGGGGCCGAGCAGGCCGAAGAAGGTGCCCTCGGGCACGGTGAGGTCGACGTGGTCGACGGCGGTGAGCTCCCCATAGTTCTTGACCAGCCCCCGCGTCTCGATGACGTTGGTCATGCCCCCGATCTTGGCACGACCCGCCGACAGGCGCACGGCGGGTAGGGTCGGGCGCCATGAACATCGTCTTCGTCGAGCCGGGGTTCCCCACCAACCAGCGCCGCTTCGTCCTCGCCCTCGCCGGCGTCGGGGCGAACGTCTTCGGCGTCGGGGAGTCCGAGGAGTGGGCGCTCGACGAGGAAGTCCGTGACGCCATGACCGGCTACTACCGCGTCGACAATGTCACCAGCGTCCACCAGCTCACCGAGGCCGTCCGTTACTTCCAGTCCAGGGTCTGGGTCGACAAACTCGAGGCGACGGTGGAGTCGCACACCATGGCGGCGGCCCAGGTGCGGGAGGCGTGCGGCATACCCGGGACGTCGGTGCGCGCGACCTGGCTGTGCCGGGACAAGCCGTCGATGAAGCAGGCCCTCCGCGAGGTGGGGGTGCCGACGGCCGCGTCCACCGCGGCGGATCACGCGAGCGAGGTGTGGGATTTCGCCGCCGAGATCGGCTATCCGCTCATCCTCAAGCCGCGCGCCGGGGCCGGCGCCCAGGACACCACCCGGGTCGACAACGACACCGAACTCGCCCACGCCCTGACCGTCTTCGGCGCGCACGGCGCGACGTCGATTGCGGTCGAGGAGTTCGTCGAGGGGCACGAGGGGTTCTACGACACGATCGTCCACGACAACGCGATCGTCCACGACTGGGCGACGCACTACTACCCGAACGTCCTCGAGGCGATGCGGACCCGCTGGATCTCCCCGCAGTTCGTCACGACCAACCGGATGGCCGACAACCCCTTCTATGCCGAAGTCGCCGACCTCGGGCACCGGGTGATCGAGGCCTTCGACATCGGCACGTCGGCCACGCACATGGAATGGTTCTACGGCCCCAAGGGATTGCGCTTCTCCGAGATCGGGGCCCGGCCGCCGGGCGTGGGGGCGTGGGACCTCTACTGCGCGTCCAATGACGTCGACGTTTATCGGGAATGGGCGCACATCCTCACCCATGGCGGGCCCGAGCGCCCGATGACCAGGCCGTATGCCGCGGGCCTCGTCGCGATCCGGCCCGACCGCGACGGGTCGATCACCGGGTACAGCGGGATCGAGGACGTCTTCGCCCGCCACGGCGAGTGGATCCTCGACTCCCACTTCCCGCACGTCGGCCACCACACCCAGGCGGTCGAGGCCGGCTACATGGCCAATGCCTATGTGCGGCTGCGCCATCCGGACTACGACCACCTCCGGTGGATGCTCGACGACGTCGGGCGGACCATCCACGTCTACGGCGGGTGAGCCCTCGGCATACGTCGTGAGAACGATCCTCCTCGGACCGCAACGGTTCACGATCCGAGCGACCGCCGCGCTGCGCTCGCTGGAGACCCATGGACCCGTGGCCGTCGTCAACCCCGGGTGGGAGGAGCGCGAGGACGCCACCGGCGAACTCGACGCGGCCCTGGACCACCGGTCGGTGCACCTGCGGCTGTTCCACCGATTCACCGACGTCCTGGAGAAGGATTCGCGCTTTGCTGCCGCGGGGCTCCGGCTGCGGGACCGGCACGACGAACTCACCTCCCTCTATCGGCTGCGCCTCGAGCACACCCTCGACGGCGTGTATGCCGTGCACCGCCGCCTCCCCCACCACCCCGCTCGGGCCCGGCATTCGCAGGCGGCGCGGGCATTGCGCGACTGCGTCGATGAGATCCGGGGGATCGACGAGTGGTATCTCGATCGCCTCCGCAAGCTGCACGGGGAGTTCGCCGACGAGAGCGGGATGGCCACCAGCGGCGTCATCGGCTGGCACCGGGAGGAATTGCGGGCGATGCTCGATTCCTGTGCCGTCCTGGTGTTGCCGGGCGGCAATGTCGGATCGCTGCTGCGGGCGCTGCGGTTGTTCTCGGTCCGGATACCCGATCGGATGCCGGTGATCGCGTGGTCCGCCGGGGCGATGGTCCTGACGGATCGCATTGTCCTCTTTCACGATTTCGGTCCCGAGGGCGCGCGGGAGTCGGAGTTGCTCGACCGGGGGCTCGGGCGGATTCCCGAGATCGTCGCCTTCCCGCACGCGCGGCGGCGCCTGCGCCTCGACGATCGCGGCCGGTGCTCGGTCTTGGCGATGCGCTTCGGCGACGAGCGCTGCCTGTTGTTGGACGACGGGTCGTGGATCGAGATCGGTGCGGACGGATTGCTGCCTCCGGGCGCCCGGGTCCTGGGGACCGACGGGCTCGTCGCGACGGTGGGGTCCCGATGAGGCAGCGCCTGGCGATCAACCGGCTGCGCGCCCATACGCCGCTGACGCACGACCTCATCGAGGAGTTCGTGCGGAAATACGGCTCGCCGGTCATCGAGGGCGAGCGGGCGACCTTCCTCTTCCGCGGCGACGCCGACGAGGTATGGGTGCGCCATCGCGTCGTCGGCTTGCCCGATCCGATGCCGCTCAAGCGGCTCCCGCACACCGACCTGTGGGCGGCGACGACCGACCTGCCGGCCAACTCGCGGGTCGAATATCAGGTGGAGATCCGCCGCGGCGACCACTACGAGCGCTTCAACGACCCGCTCAACCCCCTCGTCGCCCACTCCCCCATGGGATCGAGTTCCGTCTGCGCCGCAACGGGATACGAGGTGCCGAGTTGGGCCCTGCCCGACCCCGAAGCGAGGCCGGGCGAGATCGTCGAGGACGGGTTCGCCTCGCGGGCGCTGCGTCGGGACCAGCCGTTCTGGATCTATCTCCCCGCGCGGTTGAGCCGGGTCCTGCGCTATCCGCTCCTGATCGTCCACGACGGCGGCGACTATTTGCAGTATGCCGCGATGAAGACCGTCCTGGACAACCTCATCCACCGCCTCGACATCCCGCCCTTGGTGGCGGCCTTCGTGCCCCCGAGGAACCGCCTGGTCGAATACCCGAATCACGCCCCGCACGCGCGATTCGTTGCGCGGGAGCTGGTTCCGTATCTGACCGAGCGCCTCCCGGTCGTCGAGGACGCCAGTGGCCGATGCCTGATGGGATCGAGCTTCGGCGGCGTCGCATCGGTCTCGACCGCGGTGCGTTATCCGGGGGTGTTCGGATCGCTGCTGATCCAGTCGGCCTCGCTCGTCTTCACCGACATCGGGCAGGACCACGGTGGCGGCCCCTCGTTCGACCCCGTCGTGAAGTTCGTCAACCGCTATCGGTCCCGGCCGAGCCGACCCGTCGACCGGATCTTCATGAGCTGCGGGATGTACGAGCCGCTCATCACGCCCAACCGCTCGATGGTGTCCGTTTTCCGGGAGGCGGGCATCACCGTGAAGTACGTCGAAGCACGCGACGGCCACAACTGGGATGATTGGCGCGACCGGCTGCATGACGGTCTGACATGGATCTTCCCGGGTCCGCAGAAGTACGTCTACGAATGAGGGGGAGCCCGTGCACAGCCTCTTGGCCCGCGCCGTCAGCGCCCTCATGCCACGGGCCAAATCCGATCTCGCCCACCTGGTTTCGTGCCGCTCGGTGTTCAACCCCGCGGTCGAGCCGGTCTCGGAGTGCGTCGCCGCGGCCTCGCTGACCGAGAGCCTCCTCTCCGAGATCGGGCTCCCGGTCACCGCGACGACGACTCCCGACGGCTCGCTCGCCGTCGTCGCCCGCGCCCGCGCCAAGGGACCGGCGGTCCTGCTCTACACCCACCACGATGTCGTCCCGGCCGGCCCGCTGGAGGCGTGGTCGACCAACCCCTGGGTGCTCACCGAGCGTGACGGTCGCTGGTATGGCCGTGGCGCCGCCGATTGCAAGGGCAATCTCGTCGCGGTCCTGACGGCCCTGCGCGCCGTGCGCGACGTCATCGGGCGCTGGCCGCTCGAGATCGCGGTCGTCGTCGAGGGCTCCGAGGAGCAGAGCACCGGCGGCATGGAGGCCCTGGCCCGCCGTCGGCCCGACCTGGTGAAGGCCGACGTCGTGGTCCTCGCCGACACCGGCAATGTCGCCCTGGGCCAGCCGACGCTGACGACGACCCTGCGCGGCACCGGCTCCGTGCGGATCACCGTCGACACGATGAGCGTCCCGGGCCACTCGGGGATGTTCGGCGGGGCGGCGCCGGACGCCCTCCAGGCGCTGCTGACGACCTTGGCGAGCCTGCGCTCCCCCGACGGCGAGACGACCATCGACGGACTGAGCGCGACCGGGCGGTGGGCGGGTGCGGCATACAGCATGGCGCGGTTTGCCCACGACGCCCACCTGGTCGACGGTGTGGCCCCCCTTGTGCCGGCCGGGGAGGACCCCGCGACGGCCATCGCCGACCGGCTGTGGGCGCGCCCCGCCGCGACCGTCCTGGCCATCGACGCGCCGTCGGTCGACCGGGTGAGCGCGGCGATCCAGGGTCGCGCGCGTGCGGTCGTCAACCTCCGGGTGCCGCCGGGCATGGATTCGGCTGCGGCGCAGGGGTTGTTGATGGAGCACCTGCGGCGGCATACCCCCTATGGCATGGTGACGGTCGAGCCGTTGACTCTCGGCGCGCCCTTCGAGGCGGCCACCGACGGTCCGGCGTATGCCGCGATGCGCAAGGCGATGCGGGCGGTGTTCGGCGTGGAGCCGGTGACGACGGGCCAGGGTGGCTCCATCCCCCTGGCCGTCGCCCTCCACGACCTCCACCCCGAGGCCGAGATCCTCCTCCTCGGCGTGGAGGAGCCCCAGTGCCGTATCCATAGCCCCAACGAGAGCGTCGACCCCGCCGAGATCGAGCGCACCGCGTTGACCCTTGCCCTCTTCCTGTGCCGCCTCGCCGGACTCGCGGTCGAACCCGACCGCTGACCGAGACGGCAGCCTGAGGCGCGTGTCCCTCGATTCGAGGGCTTTCGGTGGGCGCCGGGCGCGGATTCACTGGGGTGGTGAGCTGCCAGCAGTGTGGCCTCCCTCTGGAGGCGGGGTCGCCGATGTGTCCGCGGTGCGGTTTCGCGACGTATGCCGAGTCCCACCCCCCGGTCCCTCCCCTCCCGCCCTCTCCCCTCCCGCCCTCTCCCCTCCTGGCCCCTCCCTTCCCGCCGGCGTCCACCAGCCCCTCCGGCCGGAGCATCGCCACGATCGCGGGCTTCGTCCTCGCCTTCCTCGTCCTCGCCGGGGCTGGCGGGGTTGGTGCCTATCTCGTTCTCGGTCGTGACTCGGCTCCCGGACCCGCGTCTGCGACATCCAGCGCACCGGCATCCAGCGCGTCGGCATCGTCCCGGTCCCCCGTCGACCAAGCTCACGCGGACGCCCACGCGGCGGCCGTTGCCCTCAAGGGCTTGTCCGCGAACCCGGCCGGCGTCCTGGCCACCGACACCACGAGCCTGGTGGCCGATCCCCGCTCAGCCGTTCCCGCGGGGACCACCGTCAGTGCGAACGAGGGGTCCTGGTCCCCGGACGGTACGGGCACTGGTGGCACTCTCGACGTGACCGTGACCTACCCAGGCAGGTCGCCGGTCACCTACCTGGCTGTGATGGTCAAGGAAGCCTCCGGCTGGAAGGTGCTCGCCACGGTCGAGGTGGACCAGTGAACCGCCGCCGTATGCCGATCCTCCTCCCCCTCCTTCTCGCCCTGGCCCTCGCGCTGGCGGGGGTGGCGTCGGGGGGCGCGCCCGCGGCATACGGCGCGTCCGGTCCGTCGTCGTGGAGGTGCGACGCACGCACACTCGGACTCGACAAGGTCGTCGTGCAACTCGCGCCGGTGGACAAGAAAGAGCGGTTCTCCGACGGCCACCGCATCGCCAGCCAGCCGGATCCGCGGGGACGGTGGGTGCCGGTCGTCCTCGTCCACGGCTGGACCAGTCGGGCCACGCATCCGGAAGCAAATGGCGTCCATGGAGCCTTCTCGGCTCCGATCGACCTCTCTCCCAGCAAGTTCACCCACGCCAACGGCGGTCATACCCTGGTCGGGCAGATCCAGGACGTCCCCGGGGCGGCGGTATTCACCTACGACTACCACCCCTACTCCGGGCGCTGGGTCACCGACGCGCATCTCGGCCCGGGTCTGGGCAAGGTGATCGACTGCCTCGCCAAGGCGTCGGGCGAGAAGGTCATCGTCGTCGGTCACTCCATGGGTGGGCTAGTTGCCCGGTATGCCGCGTCCGCCCCCGGGCCGGGGGTGCCAAGGACCGCAGCGCGGTCCTCAGCTCCATCATCACCCTCGGCACTCCCAACACCGGATCGGTCATCGCGTCCGTCCTCGCGGGCGTGATCGACTCAGCATCGTCGAAGCTCGGACCCGACATCGGGAGAGTGGCGGCTGTCATCCGGCTGATCCTCTCGGCGTGCGGGGCGGCGACGACCACCGACATGGACGCGTCGGTTTGCTCGATCGTGCCGCCGATCGGGGCGTTCAGCAGCGACGCTGGTCGTGCCTTGCGAGCAGGGTCGACGGAGTTGGCCGCGTTGCCGCCGGTTCCCACGTCGATCCCGGTGGATGCCCTGGCTGGGTCCACGAGGTTCACGGTGCCCAAGCTGGGGTGGTTTGCCATACCGTGGGACACCACGGACGTTCCGATGGGGGATTTGGTCGTGGGCGAGGCGTCGGCAGAGTCGGGTGCCACGACGACGCGTGACATCGCCTGCCGCTACCAACTCAACCCGGTGCGCGGCAAGACCGACGAGGTCGGCCTGATGCTCGGCTTGACCGGTGCCAACGACGTCGCGGACTCCCCGATCTTCGTCGCCTCCGGACCGTGCTTTCACACCTCACTCATGCGGGCTCAGGAACTCGCCAACGAGGTCGCCGGCGCCGTCAACGACGACATCCGGGATCGCTATCTCTCCCGTGAGGACTTGTTGACCGCTCCCGTGCCGGAGTTGCGGGGCAATCACGCCGGCACCCTCGTCGACGGCGAACTGCCCGGCACCGGCGGCTTCGTGCGCCTGGAGCAAACGGGTGGTGCCGCGCCGGCCCTTGGCGACTTGAACGGCGACGGCCGCGGGGACGCCGTGGCGGTCATTGCCGCCACCTCCGGTGCGGGGGACTTCACCACTACGTCTTCGCCTATCTCAAGAAGAACGGCAAGCTCACCCGGGTGGCCACCTTCGATCCTGCGCGGGCGAGGACGGAGACGTATCACGCACACATCACCGGGATGGTCATCGATGGCGGCCTGGTCCGGCTCACCTGGGGGACATCAGAGATCGGCGCGGTCGCCGGTCCGGACATGGCGGCCACCCTCCGCCTCGACGGCGATCACTTCGTCGTCACCGACGTGCATGAGGACGACCACGCGACAGCGGCGGCCCTCCCGGCCTATCCGAGCACCGACGCCTCGGGGGCGGCGATGCGGAAGTTCTTCGCGGACAGCGGGATCGATGTCATCCACGAGCCTGTCGACGTGGCGTGCGAGTTCCTGGATGTGTATGGTGCCGACCTCGCCTCTGGCGACGCCGACATCGTGCACGCCTCCAGCCTCTGTGACGGCGACCCGGTTGTTGACTTCCTGGTGATCCGTTCGGGCCGCGTGGTCAAGAAGGGCTGGTACGTGCCGGATAACGGGATGGGCGACAAGTCCGCGTGGGAGGCGTTCGTCGCGGTGTACGGCAAGCGGAGGCCAGCGTCGTTCGCGATCGAGCCCGGGCCGTCGGGGTACGTCCTCTCGCCTTCGACATAGCCCCATGCACCCGGTTTGCGCTGCGTGCCGGTGGTGGAGCAAACTAGGACGGCTACGCGCAAGTGGCGGAACGGCAGACGCGCTGTCTTCAGGTGGCAGTGTCCTTACGGGCGTGGGGGTTCAAATCCCCCCTTGCGCACAGAGGGGTAGTTCCCTGAACTACCCGTTTCGGTTTCCCGAAACTCCCGGCTGGAGTCGATCCGGTCGGGAGTTTCGTCGTTATGGGGTGGCGCCGCCCGTCTGCGTCTCCGCCGACACCGATTTGGTATGCCGCGGGGCCGGTTTCGGCGTCCCGTGGCTGTTTCGGGCAGGGTCGCGCTGACGTCAGGCGGGGTGAGTGGCTCGAGCAGGGTGGCTCAGTCGCTTCGGTGCCTGCGCCTGCCCCTGGTCCGGGTGGCCTTGTCGAGCGGTCGGTCGTCCACGGGTTCGCCGAGGTGGACCTGCCACGGCTCGGGTCGGCCTCGGACGGTGTGCCAGGCGTGGAGCCGGACGAGGTTGTGGCCGATGAGGGTGATGGCGAGCAGCATGCCGGTGGCGACCAGCCCGGTCTGCCGGAAGAACCCCCGGTTGACACTGAGGTTTGGAAGCGGTTGGCGCCGAACAGGCCCTCGATCAAGCTGCGACGATTGAACGACAGGTCCCAGCGCGTGGACTGTCAGGGGTGGTGCTGCCGGTCCCGTTCTAGCTCGCTGTCGGCGACAGTGACGGTCTTGCCGCAACCGCAGGGTTCGCCCTGGATGCAGGTCGTGGTGGGGATGGTGTGCGGCATCCGCATCGACGCGGGGGTGTTGGGGCAGCGGACCTTGAACGGGTGCCCGTCGACAGCCGGTCCACGGAAGCGTTGAGTGCCGCGTCTCTTGTTGTGCTTGACGTGGGCCACGAACCGGTAGGGCTCGCGCGCGTCGAACACGTCCCGTCGGTGGGCCTTCTCCCCCTCGGTCATGGTCAGCGTCGGGGCTCAAGCGTGCGTAGTCGCTCGGGCATCGCCGAGCTGTAGAGATGTCCGTCGACCCAGATCAGTCCTGCCACCGGACCGGGGCGGACGCCGCGCTGGGTCTTGTGCAGGTCCATCGTGACCTGGACCTGCCCGTCGCGGAGGGGGCCGGCGAGCTTCTCGCCCTTGGCTGTGGTGTAGCCGCGGTCCAGCAGGCCTTCGCGAATGTCTGGCAGGCAGTCGAAGATGCCCAGCAAGGCCGATGGCGTCCTCCCGCAGGGCTGGGCCCCTTGAGGTGTTGCGTGCTGGTGAGACACTCATTATATTTAAAAAATATGACTCCGTAAGACCTGACCGTATCATCACACATAACTATGCAATACTGCGGCGCATGGACACGAGTGAACTACTTCGCGGTGGCGAGACGCTGACGACCGAGTTCAAGTCCCACCTCAACGATCGGGACCTCACCAAGGCCGTGACCTGCCTGGCGAACGCCCAAGGCGGCACACTCCTGCTCGGTGTGGATGACGACGGACGGGTTGTAGGTGCCCAGCCGCGCCCTGGCGGCCACATGGATCCGGTGCGGGTGGCGGCATACGTCCAGAACAGCACGGATCCCCCGCTTGGAGTCGCGGTGAGCCTCGAGCGCATCGACGGCCAACAGGTGTTCCGCATCGATGTGCCGCTGGCGACACCAGGACCTGTAGCGACCAAAGATGGGTACTACACCAAGCGAGTGCTCGACACCCTCGGTCAACCTCAGTGCGTGCCCATGTCGCCGCAGGAGATCGTGAGCATGGGGATGATCACCCGAGGGCAGGACTACGCCGCTGCCGTCGCGGTGGGCGCCACCCCGACGGACCTCGACCCCGCTGAGTTCGACCGGTATCGCCGGCTTTCCAGCCTGACCAGGGACAGCACCGCCAACCTCCAGGACGAAGACATCCTTCGAGCTCTCGGCTTGGTCCCCATCACGGCGCCTGTGAGCCTCGGCGCCATCCTGCTCTTCGGCAGGACTGAATCACTCGCACGATGGGTGCCCAACGCAGAGTTCATCTTCCAGGACCTGAGGGTCGCGAGCGCTTCCAACGAACGCCTGGTCGGGCCACTCCTACGTGTCACCGAGGACATGCAGGCGCTGATCGACGCCCGGAACAGCGTGGTCGAGTTGATGGCGGGCATCCACCGAGTCGACGTCCCGCTCATCCCCTCAGTGACCCGACGCGAAGCAGTGGCGAACGCCATCGTGCACCGCGACTACTCGGCCCTCGGTCCGACGAGGGTGCAGATCGACGATGCCGAGTTCGTGGTGAGCAACCCCGGCGGCCTGCCTCCCGGCGTCACGATCCACAACATCCTCGATGAGTCTCGTCCCAGGAGCCCGATCCTTGCCGACGCCTTCAAGCGGGCCGGGCTTGTCGAGCGCAAGGGCAAGGGGGTCAACGAGATGTTCGAGCAGCAGCTGCGGGCCGGCCGCGACGCGCCAAGCTACGCACGCTCCACGACGAACTCGGTTCTGGTCTCCGTCCCTCTCGGAACGGCCGACCTCGATCTGGTCCGCTTCCTGCTGACGTTCGAGAACGAACAGCAGCGCTCTCTGGGGTTGGACCAGTTGCGGGTGGTGCACGAGGTCAAGGCGCTGGGGTCAGCCGCGTCGAGCGAGCTCGCCCAGTCACTGTCCATGCTCCCAGCCACCGTGCGAAATATCACCACGCAACTGGTGGAGCTGGGCATCCTCGAGACCCGAGGCGTGGGCCGGAGCCGACGCCTCCACCTCACTCCCCGCTTCTACGACCTGGCGCAGGATCGGACCGCCTACGTGCGCGTGAAGGGTGCAGACCCCATCCAGCAAGAGCGAATGATCGGTGACTACGTGGATGCGTACGGATCGATCACCCGGGCACAAGCGGCGGGGCTGTGCCAGGTGTCGCCGACGCAAGCCAGGTGGGTGCTCAAGAGCCTGGTCGACCGCGGTGAGCTGCGATTGGTCGGCGAGCGCCGCGGCGCCAAGTACGTCCGGGCATAGAACACCAGGGTGTGCCCGGAGTCCACCGTCGGCTGTGCCTGAAGAGCGACTATGTGTTCCGTGGACGCAGGTCAGGGAGTTTCGGGAACCACCCACAGACAGGGTAGTTCCCTGAACTACCCGTTTCGGTTTCCCGAAACTCCCGGCCGGAGATGATCCGGTCGGGAGTTTCGTCGTTCTGGGGTCCACACTGCCGCCAGCGTCGTCCCTGACACCTATTTCGCGGGCGGCAGCGCCGTTCGCTGCGCCTTGGCGCCTCAAGCGGTGATCAAAAGCCCGATCGGCAGGGCCAGGAGCCGCTCGCCCAGCGAGTAGCAGTCGCTGCCGGTGTGGAGGACGAACCCATGAAGGAAACTGTCCCCGAGCCGATCTCGCAGCCATGCGAGCTGCTTCGCGTCGGCAGGAGAAGCACGACGAGCCAGCTTGACCTCCATGCCGAAGGTCCCGGCATTCGTTTCGAGCACCAGGTCGACCTCACGCTCGCCGGCGCCCGTGCGCACATGCATTAGGGATGTACCGACTAGGTCGGCCTGCGGGCGCAGCTGCTGAACGACATACGACTCGAGGAAGTGGCCTGCCGCCGATGGTTCCGCTGCCAACTCCTCGACGGTTCGGTCCGCCAGCGCGAGGGCCAGGGCGGTGTCGGCGAGGAACCTCTTGGGATAGGTCGTCAGCCGCGTGAGCCGATTGGTTTCGTATGCGGGAACCGCCGCAGACAGGTGCACTCGGGTCAGCAGGTCGTCGTAGTGCTTCCACGCCACCTTGCTCACGTCTGCTGCTTCCCACACCCGCTGATCGGGCACGGCCTGACCAGTCAGGGCGGCCAGGACGCGCATCGTCCGCAGTAGGCGGGTCGCGTCTCGGCCCTCTTCACCCGCACGCTGGGACACCAGGCTGGCGTAGGCGTCGAGGAAGAGACGCGGATCGGGCATGTCACGGGCGGCAGGGAAGCCGACCCGGCCCAGCTGAGACAGCGACATGTCGTCAGCGATTGTGGAGCCGACGCTCGGCCGCCACCCGGAAGTGAGGCGGTCAAGGAAGGTCTCCTCGTTGCCTCGCCCGCTCAATTCGGCCCCGGTCATGGGCCGCATCACCACGCGCACCGCCCTCCCGGTCAGGGGATAGGTGGGGCCGTATGCCGCCGGCTCGACACTGCCGGTAAGGAGGAATCGTCCAGGCTGCGGGTCCGCGTCCACAATTCGCTTGACCGTCCACAGGAGGTCGGGTCCGGCGAGCTGCCACTCGTCGATCAGGACGGGCGGAGTCAGCGCGCCCAGGTATGACTCCGCGTCCACGTTGAGCTGGTCCCGGTCGCGCGGGAGGAGGACCGACGACGCGGCGACTCGACTCGCGGTCGTCGTCTTGCCTACTGCTCGGGGGCCGTCGAGCACAACGACGGCAGCACTCGACAGCGCGTCCCGCAGTGAGCGGTCCACGTGGCGTGGGAGATATGTCGGGAGAGCCGTCGGCATGCAAAAAAGGATACCAACCTGACGTATTTGCGGCTATCGAGTATCCCTTTTTGCATCACATTCGACCAATGAGGGGTCTGTATGCCCGGCACCCACACCCGACTCGCCGGCCGGTCAGGCCGACAGGAACTCGGCGTAGCGCCGCTCCAGCAGCGCCCGATCGGGCCGCTCCGCACGCCTCTCCGGAACCACCATGAGACGGCCTTGGTGGAGGCCCTTGAGGCCATGCTCGAGCAGCGGGCCGTCGACCTCCTCGAGGATGTCGTCGCGGATGTCCACGATGTAGTCCGGCGTGATGCCCATGATGCCCGCATCGTATGCCGCGTGGTGAATCTTGCACAGCGCCAACCCGTTTCGCACGGCGGCGACCCCCGCCTCGTCGCGGTCGGGCACAATGTGCGCGGCATCGAGAAGCTGGCTGTGTCCGAGGGCGCAGACCGCGCACCGGGTTCCATAGGCCCGCACCACCATCGACCGGAAGACCGGCTGATGCAACCGCTGACGGGTCTCGCGAACGGCATACGCGCGCAGGACCTCCTCCATTGGTGAGGTCGGGAGGGGCAGCGCCTGGGCGTGGTCATAGGCGAGCACGACCTGGTCCAGATGCTCCTCGATGCCGGCGACAAAGACGGGGAAAATCGCGTGGAACCACCCCGGCGCCACGCCGACGAGCCACACCAGCGGCATGCCGAGCTCATGCGCCCTGACGAGCGATCGGTTCTCCGCGCTTCCGCGCGCATCCCCTCTGAGTTTGTAGCGCGGGAAACCGTCGGGTCCGTCGGTGTCGTCGTAGGGACGCCGCCCACCGCGTGGCGTGTGGACGGTCATGATGGACAGGGCGGCCTGGCAGTTGCCCGGTTTGCGGATCCCGCGCCCGGCGTCGATCAGGGGCACCCTCTCACCACGAAAAGTGAACTGGCCCAAGTCTCCACGGCTGATCGCGTCGCGACCGTCATGGGTGCGCACGGCCAGCCAGGCCATCGCCTCCGTGCGCAATGCACGCTCGTCGGAGGGGGACAGCATGTGCTCAGCCTCGCACCTCTGCCCAGCGGCCGCACCTGATGCGCTCTGACGCGGAAATCCGGCCCGAGTCTCGGGCCCACCCCACCGCCTGAGGCACGTGGAAGCCGGGCCGCCGGAACCTCAGAGGTCGAACCACGCCAGCGCGGGTTCGACCAGGCTGCCGAGCCACACCCGGCCGGCCTGTTCGCGGACTCCCGTCGCCATGTGCCAGGCACCGGCACCGCACGAGACGTCGTGCACCAGGGCGGCGGATGCGGCATACGCGGCCACCCGGACGGTGCGCTTGGGCTTGGGTTTGAACGCCTCGGGAGCCCGCAACACCGCGGCCTTGAGCCAGGGCTTGGCCTTGGTCTGGAGGAAGGTCAAGGCGGGGTCGGTCGGGGAGGCGTAGGTGACCCAGATCAGTCCGTCGGAGCCGAGTGCGATGTTGTCGGGGTGGGCGGGCAAGTCGCTGACGAAGGTGTCGGTCTGCCCTGCGCGCTCCCCACGCACCCAATGTCGCCGAAGCCGCCGCAGGCCAGTCTCGGCGACCACCACGAACGACTCGTCGGCCGACTTGGCGACGCCGTTGGCGAAGCAGAGCCCGTCGATGACGACCTCCGGATTGCGGCTCCCGGGGGCGAGACGCAGCAGCCGCCCGGTGCGCGTGTCCTCGATGAGATCCGACTTCCAGTCGTCGATACCCCACTTGATACTGCTGTCGGAGAACCAGATCGAGCCGTCCCCCAGGACGGCGGCGTTGTTGCAGAACCTCATCGGTATGCCGTTCACCTCCCCCGCGA
Source organism: Nostocoides sp. (assembly GCA_016702415.1). Classification (GTDB taxonomy): domain Bacteria; phylum Actinomycetota; class Actinomycetes; order Actinomycetales; family Dermatophilaceae; genus Nostocoides_A. The sequence continues at coordinate 115,746 of JADJEA010000001.1, read as the reverse complement.
GGACCTCCACCCGCCCGTCGGCGAGGGCCATGCTCAGCAGGCCCCGCCTTGCGTCGCAGATGAGGATGCGGCCCTCGGGCAGCCACTCGAGCCCTAGGGGCCGACCGCCGGTGGTACCGATGCGCCGGATGATGTTCCCGTCCGGGCTGACGGCGAAGATCGATCCGTCGGCCGTGCCGGTGTATGCCGTTCCGTCGTGCCCGACGAGCACGTCCTCCGCCCCGGGGCCGGGAACGGGGACGACGGTCAGGGTGCGGGAGGTGGAGGACGGTGCCATGACGGTGATCGAACCAGTCCTCGCGCCACCTGTCACGCCGGCCCCCGCGGGTCCGGAGCTACTCGGGATCGGGGCGGGCCCGGTCCGCCTTCGTGCGGGCGCGCTTGCGTTTGGCGTCCAGGCGCCGGAGCTGGGAGGAGCGCGTGGGCCGGGTCGGGCGTCGCGGTGGTGGCGGGGGGACGAGGGCGTCGCGCAGGAGGGTCGCCATACGGTCGCGGGCGGCGACGCGGTTGCGGCGCTGGCTGCGGTGCTCCGACGCGGTGACGACGAGACGTGCGTCGACGAGCCGCGTGCCCAGGACGGCGAGGGCGCGGCGGCGTTGGGCCGGCGTCAGGCACTCGCTGGCGGCGATGTCGAACTCCAGCTCGACGCGGCTGTCGGCGGTGTTGACTCCTTGGCCGCCCGGGCCGGAGGATCGCGAGAAGCGTTCCGTGAGTTCGCTTTCCGGGATGATCACGCCGGCCGGGACGCCCGGTCCCGCCGGGATGGTCAGGTCCATGACAGCCAGCTCACCCGTCGACCATACGGGCAATGTGGGCAAGGGTGCGGCCCCGGTGCCTGTGGGCCCTGACCCCGGCCTTGGCAACGTGAGCACGCCACAGCGACTTGAGCACGCCAGACTAGCACGCCAGATGACGTGCTTATGTCGAGATGGCGTGCTCAAGTTTGAAGTCGGCCCGGCCGGGGTACCTTGCCCCCCATGGTCCGGATTCTGCTCGTCGAAGACGACCCGACCGTCCGGGGGGCGGCGGCCGCATTCCTGCGCCGAGCCGGACACACTGTCGACGAGGCGGCCACGGGTCCGGATGCGTTGAGCGCCTTCGCTGCCGACCCGCCGGACCTCGTCCTGCTCGACCTCATGCTGCCGGGGATGGGCGGTTTCGACGTATGCCGACGCCTCCGCTCGATGCGTCCTGACCTGCCCGTCATCATGGTGACCGCGAGGGGCCAGGAGCACGAGCGCGTCCAGGGGCTGCAGGCCGGCGCGGACGACTACGTGACCAAGCCATTCAGCCAGCGCGAACTCGAACTTCGCATCCGCTCGGTCCTGCGGCGCAGTAGCCCACCGGCCGCCGCGGCCGTCGTCGGCCAGGTCACCGACGGCGACCTGACCCTCGACCTCGCCGCCCGGTCGGCCACTCGCGGCGGGCAGGCGCTCGCCCTGACCAGCCGGGAGTTCGACCTCCTCGCGTGGTTGCTGCGGCATACCGGCCAGGTGGTCTCGCGGGACGAACTCTTGCGGGAGGTCTGGGGGTGGGATATCGGCGACGGCTCCACGGTCACCGTCCACGTCCGCCGCCTCCGCGAAAAGGTCGAGGCCGACCCCGGGGCTCCGACGCGGTTGGTGACCGTCTTCGGGAAGGGCTACCGGTGGGACCCGAGCTGAGCGCCGTCGGCATCTCGGCCGGGGTCACGGCGGCGACGGCCGTCGTGGGGGCGGCTGCCCTCAGTCTGGCCGCGCGCCGCAGCCCGAGCCGCGCCGCCCTCGGCGCCCCACTGGTCATCGTCGTCGCCTTGGCAGCGGGCGTGGCGGCGGCGACGCGTTCGATGCTCATCGCCGAGGACAACTACCGCAACCTCGTGTTCGTGCTCCTGGCGGGGGCACCGGTGGCGGTGGGGATCGGCATACTCCTGGCGCGGCGGGTTCAGGCGATCGAACGCGACTCGCTGCGGGCGGCGGCCGACCGGGAGCGGGCCGAACTCCTGGAGTCCTCCCGAAGGGAAACGATCCGCTGGCTGTCGCACGACGTGCGCACACCATTGGCCGGCATTCGCCTGCTCGCCGAGGCCGATCTCGCCGAAACCCTTGGGGCGCAGGAGGAGCCAACCGGAGCGGCGCGCCCGCTCCCGACCCTCACCCAGGCCGCCACCGCCGGGCGCCGGACACGCGACGAACAGATCATCCGGGAGGTCGACCGGATCGACGCCATGGTCGACGACATCGCCGAACTCTCGCGCCTCCACGCCGACCCGGCCGCACTCCTGGCCCGCGCCCACGACGTGGTGCCCCTGGCGGATGTCGTCTCCAATGCCGTCGCGGCGGTCGCACCCCTGGCCGAGGCCGCCGACGTCGTCATCCGCGATGCCGGCCAAAGCGACGTCGTGATCCGCTGCGACGCCCGCGCGCTCACCCGGGCGGTCGTCAACCTCCTGCGCAATGCGGTCCAACACACCCCGGCCGGGGGGACGATCGCCGTCGCGTCCGACCTCGCCGGAGGCCGCCCAGGCATCGCCGTCACGGACGCCTGTGGGGGGATCGCCGACACCGACCTCCCGCACCTCTTCGAGGTCGGCTGGCGGGGCAGCGACGCCCGGCCCGGCGGCGGCGGCGGCCTCGGTCTGGCGATCGTCCGCGCCATCGCGGACGGTCACGGCGGGACGGTGCAGGCACGCAACACCCCGGACGGCACCGGATGCACCGTCCGCCTCACCCTCGCGCCCGTCACCCCCGAGCGTCTTACGAACCCCTGACGGAAGGGCGGGTTCGCTGGCGGCATACGGACTCCGCGCGGTGTGCTGGTCCCGACCGAACCCACCGATCCCACCCCCAGGAGTCCCCATGCCCCGCCGTATGCCGACCGCTCTCCTCAGTGCCGTCGCCGCCTCTCTCGCTCTGGTCGCCTGCGGGAGTTCCGCCGGCGGGTCCGGCGCCGCCTCCTCGCCCACGTCCGCCTCGATGTCCCATTCGATGTCCTCGGAGTCGATGTCCTCGCATTCCATGTCGTCCGACTCCATGTCCTCCAGTCCCATGTCCTCCGACTCCATGTCGAGCGAGGCGATGGCCCACGGTGCCTACGTCGGGTTGGCCGAGTACGAGGCGGACCCCACGGCACACGGCACGCAACGGGTGGTCTATTTCTTCCACGCGAACTGGTGCCCGGACTGTCGGGCCAGCGACGCCGCGCTCATGAAAACCGGTGTCCCCGAAGGATTCGTCGTCGTCAAGGCGGACTACGACAGCGAGACCGAGCTCCGGCGGAAGTTCGGGGTGACCGTCCAGGACACCTTCGTCGAGGTGGGGCCGGGCATGAGCGTGGTCAAGAAGTTCACCGGTCCGGTCGACTCGGGGCAGGCCATCGCCGACGCCCTCGCCGCCTGACGGGACCGGCCCGATGACGCTGACGGCCCTTGTCGGTGCGGTAGTCGCCGGCATGCTGACGGTGCTCGCACCCTGTGCGGTCTCGCTGCTTCCGGTGGTCGTCGGCGGTGCGCTGCAGGGGGGCGCACCGTCGGCGGCGTGGGATCGCGGCTGGCGCCGGGCGGTCGTCGTCGCCCTCGCGCTCGGCGCCTCGGTCGTCGCGTTCACGCTCCTGCTCAAGGCGAGCACCGCGCTGATCGGCATCCCGCCCCGGGTGTGGCAGATCCTCTCGGGAGGGCTGCTCATCCTGCTCGGCATCGCCGCCGCGTTCCCCGCGTTGTGGGATGCCGTGGCCAGTCACACCGGGCTCTCCCACCGCAGCGGTACGGCTCTCGCACAGGCCAATTCGCGCAAGGGTGTGGTCGGTGCACTGTTGACCGGCGCCGCGCTCGGGCCGGTGTTCACCTCGTGCAGCCCGCTCTACGGCTATGTCATCGTGACGGTGCTGCCGGCCGAGCCGGCGCGGGGACTCCTCCTCCTGGTCGCCTATGTCACGGGCCTCGTGGCGGTCCTGCTCGCGGTCTCCCTGGCCGGCCAGCAGCTCGTCCGCCGCCTACGTTGGGCGAGCAATCCGGAGGCCGCGTGGCGGCGTGGACTGGGCGTGCTTTTCGTCGTCGTCGGGGTCCTCGTGGCGACCGGGGCGATGCAGCGGATCGAGACGTGGCTGCTCGACTACGCGCCATGGTTGCGCGGTGGCGCATGATGAGGGTATGCGGGCCACCGAAGCACGCGAGGCAGGCACGGTCGGCGGAGCCGTCCTGCGGCAGCTCACCGGCCTGGTCCGGGGGGTTCATCTCGCGATCAGCGATACCGTCCACGACGCGGTCGGTCTCGTTGCCGGGCCGGTTTCCCGACCGATCCAGGCCGCTCAGGATGCCGTCACCAGCGGGGTGTATGCCGCCACCGGCCTCGCTCTCGACACCGGCGCCCGCGTCGCCGGTCACCTGACGGCGACTCGGGTCGGGAGCGACGATGCCGACCGCCCGAGCATCCACGACGGTTCCGCCGCGCATCACGCCATCGCCATCGGCGCGGGGCTATGGGGCGACACGCTCATGCGGCCCACGCCGACGATCGCTCCGGCCATGCACGTGCGCCGGGAGGGCCGGCAGGTGGAGTTGACCCGGGAGGGGGTGGCCGCGGCATACGGACCGGTGACGGGGGACGTCGCGGTGTTCCTCCACGGCCTGTTCGAGACCGAAGCCGCCTGGCGGCTCGGTGCCGACACCCGAGGGTCGTATGCCGACCGCCTCCGCGCCGATCTCGGCTTCACCCCGGTCATGGTGCGCTTCAACACCGGGTTGCGCACCTCGGAGAACGGGCGGGAACTCGATGCCCTCCTGACCGCGCTCGTCGCCGCCTGGCCGGTGCCGGTGACGCGGCTGGTCCTGATCGGGCATTCGATGGGCGGCCTGGTCATTCACAGTGCGCTCGCGAGCGAGGCCGCCGAGGAGACCTCGACGTGGCTGTCGCTGGTCAGTGACAGCGTGACCTTGGGTACGCCGCATCACGGCTCCCCCATCGCGCGCGCTGTCTTCCATGCCGCCGAGCGGTTGGGGCAGTCGCAGCGGGCGAGTTTCGTCGCCGAGTTCTTGCGGATGCGCAGCGGGGGGATTCGCGATCTCGCGCACGGCAACGTCGTCGACGCCGATTGGCATGGGCACGATCCCGACGATCACGCCGACCGGCGCACGCACCCCGACCCGCGGGCCGGCATCCGTCACCATGCGATCGCGGGTGTGGCCGGGCGTCGCCTCCCCGCGCCGGTGGGGGAGTTCGTCGGTGATCTCATCGTCTCCGTCGCCTCGGCCTCGCATGAGCAGATCGACTATGTGACAAGGAGATTCACCGATGACCGGGCCGCGGTGGTGCGAGGGGTCACCCACTTCGGCCTGCTGAACGACGACCAGACGTATGCCCACCTGCAGCGCTGGCTCGCCGCCGCGGTCGAGCCCTGAGCGCGCGTCGGTCAGGCGAGATAGAACGCGGCCAGCCGCGACCGGATTCGCTCCTCGAGATAGCCCGTCGCCGCCGCGTGCTCGAGCGCCCGCGCGGCGATCTCGCTGACTTGGTCGGCGACGCGTTCGGCGTCGATGTCGAGGTCGGCGAGGAGGCCGGCGACGTCGCGGTCGGCATACGTCGTGAGGATGGACTGCAACGCCGGTCCGGCGACCTGGGCCACCACCCCGGAGCGGAGTATGCCGCGCACCACCGGCCCGACCGCCTCGACCACGGCGCTGAGTTCGTCGTCGTCGACGACGTCCGCGAGATCGCTCAGGGTCGTGGGCCCGACGGAGCGCCAGACCGTGTCGAGCAGCTTGTGGCCCGAGGCTCCGGTCAGGGTCTGGTCGAGGAATTGCTTGCTGTCGCTGAGTGTGTCCCCGACCTGGGCGGCGACGAATCGGCTGAGCTGCCGGTCGACCCCGGACTCCAGTCGTGGCGCGGCGCTCTGCAGGCCCCGCTGCCCGAGCCGGATCAGCGACTGAGCGCCGGGCACGCGGCGGGCGACAGGATTCTCGCTGAGCATGAACGCTTTCACGCCGTGATAGAGGACGTGGGCGACCAGCTCGTGATAGGCGGGATTGTCGGTGACGCCTTCGATGAGCCGGCCGCGCAGGTCGTCCAGGTCGGAGAGGAGGTCGACGAGGCGGTGCAGGTCGGCGGTCTCGAGGAGATCCCCGAGCGTCTCGCCGCGCTCGCGCAGTGATCCCCGCAGGGCGATGAGCCCGTCGGTGACCATCGCGGTGAACGCCTCGGCGGCCTCGTCGCTGGACTCGATCTCGTCGAGCACCCGGCTGATCGTCTCGGCGCTTTCCTGCGCCGGCAGCAGGTCACCCAGGCGCACCCCCGCCAGCCAGGCGAAGAGCGCCTCCGCCTCCTGCCGGATCTCCCCCGCCAGCGCCTCACCCTGCCACCGGGCCAGCTCGAACCGGACGTGCTCCTCCAGCATCGCCGTGCGATCGCGCGCAGCGCCGACTTGCCTGGTCCGTGATGGGGTCATGTGCCAAGGAGACCAGACTTCCGGCCCCCCGCGCCCCGGACGTGTGCCACGCAACGTATGCCGACCCGCCTCCGACCGCCCGCGCCCGCCGTCTGGTCGTCCGTTCGGCCTGACCAGCGACGCCTCTGGTCGGTCCCCTCGTCGCAACTCGGAGGGGTGACCACCTGGTCCATCAGGGAATCGGGAAGATCGCCTGACGGGCGAGGGCGAGGGTGGCGGCGGCATACCCCATGCCTCGGCGACCAGGGCCCGGCCGCCGGGTGTCGAGGACGCGCTCGACCCGGTGGCTCCCGGGCACGCCATACCGGAAGCCGTGCGGGCTGGAGGTGCGCCAGCCGACGGCGATGAGCAGGCGGTCCACCTCGGCGCTGAGGGTGAAGCCGTCCTGGGCGTCGCGAAGGCCACCACCTGCGATGAGGAGCAGGGCCAGGGCGGCGCCGTGGTGGTCGAAAGGTTCGCCGTGCTCGAGCATGTATGCCGCCAGCGCCGCCCGCAGCACCTCCCGGTCGCGAACGGCCTTGCGCCCCAAGGGCGTCAGGACGAGGCGGCCCTTGTAACGGCGAATCAGCCTGGCCGCCATCGCGTCCTCGCGCAGCATGGCCACCTCGGGGGTGTTCTGCTCGCGGTTGCCCCGCCCATAACCGGACGAGAGCTCGCCGTCGATCCACAGTCGTTCGCACACGGCCGGCGAGATCCACCCGGCCTCGGTCAAGGGGATGCCGCCGGGGTTGGCGAGGTCGAGGAGGAGTTGCCACGGACGCAACAGCTGAGCCCAGTCCTCGTCGGTGACGGCCCCGGTGGAGCCGCGATGGATGGCCAGCAGGAGGTCGAGGAGTTCGGCACGGACGCTGGGGTCGGTGTGGGCGAGCAGGTCGGTGATCAGGGGATGGGGTGCCGGAAGTGTGAGCTGCGCGGAGAGCGCGCCCAGCCGCGCGTCGGCGGCGGACACGTCGAAGCTGTCCGGGTGGAGGCCGTCGGGGAGCCAGTCGGCATACTCCTTCAGGTCCCCGCGCAGGGCGTGCGGATCGGGATTGGCGCGCGGGGCCGCGGCGAGGTCGTTCCACTGGTGTATGCCGCCCGCATCCTCCGGCGGGCATGCCCCTTCCCCCGCGAGGCAGCGCGCCGGTGCGTCACCGTCGGTGTGTGCCCGCACGGCCTCGAGCTCGACCCGGTGGATCCAGTCGTCGCCGAAGTCGTAGGTATAGATGAGCCACTCGCCCTCGGCGCGGAGGACCTGATCCACGCGGGCGGAGGACTCGGGCGTGCCCTCGTCGCCCTCCTCGTCCTCGTCGTAGGGCGTGACGAACCACGGCGGGTCCCAGGCATTCACGCCAGCGGCGCCGAACCGGTGGAGGTGACTGTCGGTCCACCCCATCGCCTCCTGCAGGCAGAGATGGAGCCGATCGAGGGTCAGCGCGCCGGCGACCTCCAGCCGCCGCCAGATCTCCGGTTCGGAATCGGACACGGATACGCGCAGGGTGAGGATGACCGGGTCGCCCGGCGGGATCAGGTCGACGGGCCGATTGCGCCGGAGCCACATCTGCTCGGCGATGGCCGCCGCCGACGGCGTGGCCGGGCCCGTGCCGGCGGGACCGCGGGAGGGGGTGCGGGGCGTCATACAGTCCAGTCAAGCAGGACAACCGCGACGAGGAGCGCAGTGGACTTCAGCACGTCACCGCGCGACGAACTGGCCTGACTCCTCGGGGGGCGAGACGAGTGGGCGGTGACCCGGGGTGGGGCAGGACAGGTCGATTCCCGGTTCGTCGGCTACCCCAGGCCGGGCGGCGGGAGGCGGCGAGGGGCGAGGGCCTCGGTGGCCGCGGCATACGACAACAACGCGGTGTCGCGATAGGGCGCGCCGGCGAAGGTGAGCCCGACGGGCATCCCGATGTCGGCCATGACCCCCATGGGAATCGTCACGGTCGGCAGGCCGAGATGGCGGGGCACGAGATTGCCATTGGCCACCCAGACACCATTGCGCCAGGCGAGGTCGGCAGAGTCGGGATTGACGTCCGCGTCCGCGGGCCCCACGTCGGCGACGGCGGGAAAGATCACTGCGTCAAGGTGATTGGCGGTCAGCCAGTGGTCGAGGTCTTGTTCACGTGTGCGGTCCAGGCCGCGGATGCCGTCCGCCACCCACGCGTGGTCGCTCAGCGGGCAGAGGGGGTGGGCGCGGGCGTAGTCCGGGAAGAGCGCGATGTCGTCGCCGAAGTCGTGGTAGCGGTCCCGCAGGGCTCCGGGCGGTCGCGGGAAGATCCGCGCGCCGTCGACCTCGGCCAGCCGGTGCAGCGCGGGATCGGCGTTGGCGTCCAGGAAGTCGTCCCAGGACCAGGCCGCCAGATCCTGCACCTCCCGGAGGAGATACTCGGGAGGAACCAGGCCGCGGGTGCGGATCGACGGGACACCGGGCCGGTCGGCCTCGTAGTTGGACACGACCGGGAAGTCGGTGAGGACGACCTCGGCCCCCGCGGCACGCAGATCGTCCACGAGGGCCCAGAGCAGGTCGAGCACGGAATCCCTGGTGACGATCCGGCGTCCGGTCGGGCCGCCGATGCCGCCATCCGTCGCTGTTCCGGCGTCGTCGTCGAGATTGCAATACATCCGGGGGAGGCCGAATCGCCTGCCCCGCAAGAGGGTTCCCGCGGCGGCGGGATCGGGGACGGCGAGCGCGGCATACGAGCGCGGACGCACCTGCGCCACCTCCGGGATCGCGGCCCACGGCTGGGATCGCCAGAAGTCGCCACGGGAGGTGTGGTCGGGAACGACCAAGAGGTCGAGGAGGAGCAGCAAGTCGGCCATGGAACGGGTATGCGGCACAACGACATCCATCGTCGGCACCAGCGGCCAGTTGCCGCGGACCGAAATCAGTCCACGCGAGGGCGTGTAGGCGCACAGTCCGTTGTTGGATGCCGGACCGCGCCCGGAGGACCAGGTCTCCTCGCCGAGGCCGAAGGTCGCGAAGCTCGCCGCCGTCGCCGTGCCTGAGCCGTTGGAGGAGCCGGACGCGAAGGGCGCGGTGAGATAGGCGGGGTTGTACGGGCTCTCCGCCCGCCCATAGACGCCACGTTGCATGCCGCCATTGGCCATCGGCGGCATATTCGTCAGCCCGAGGAGCACCGCCCCGGCCCCGCGCAGGCGCTCGATGGCAAAGGCGTCGCGCCCGGCGACGAGGTCCACGAAGGCGGGTGATCCGGCGGCGACGGTCAGGCCCCGCACGGAGTAGCTGTCCTTGGCGGTGTAGGGGATCCCGTCGAGGGGCCCGAGGGACTCGCCGCGGGCGCGGCGGCGGTCCGCGGCATACGCCTGGTCCATCGCGGTCGGGTCCAGGACGACGACCGCATTGAGTCTCGGCCCCGCCTGGTCGTATGCCGCGATCCTCCCCAGCGACGCCGCCACCAGTTCGGCGCTGGTCGTCTCACCCCGGGCCAGCGCCGTGGCGAGGTGGGCGATGCTGGCCTCGACGACGTCATACGGCATGGGTCGATTCTGACGGCAAAGCAGGGTGCGTGGGCGCTGGGGCGACCGAGCGCCTACGGTGGCGGGATGAGCATTCCCGTGGATCTCGATCGCCTGGCGGAGGTGGCCGGGGGGTACCCCGCGGCATACCTCCTGACGGTCTCCGCCGACGGTCGCGTCAAGGCGGTCTCGGTCGAGCCGGACGTGCGCGACGGTGTCGCGCTCCTTCAGCCGAGCCGGGGCAGCGGCCGCAACCTGGGCACCAATCCCGCGGCCACGCTGTTGTTCCCGCCGCCGGAGCCGAGGGGATACACCCTCCTGGTCGACGGCACCGCCACCGCCGGTGACGACGCCATCCGGTTCATTCCGGGCACCGCTGTCCTCCACCGTCCCGCGCGGTATGCCGATGGCCCACCCCCGCCCGATGCCGTCAGCGCTTGCGGAAACGACTGCCGCCCAGTCTGATCGGGACCCGGACGACGGGCCGACCGGGTCTGCGCGAGCCGGGTCAGCCCTCGAACTCGACCTGCGGCGGGCGGTTCCGGAAGCCTCCGGTGATCGCGGCGAGCCAGGCGATCCCGACGGCCAGCCAGATCAGGCCGGTGACGAGCGCGTGCTGGGACAACGACGTCCACAGCCAGACGGTCAACGCGAAGCCGATCAGCGGCAGGACGAGGTGGAGCACGAGATTCCGGCTCGCCGGCCGGTCGAGCCAATAGTGCTTGACCACACAGAGATTGACGACGGAGAACAGCGCGCCGAGGTGACCCCGGAGCAACCCCCCCCCCCACCCAACCCAACCCCCCCCAAAAAAAAGACAACCAGAAAATTCCCCCCCCCCCCCCCCCCCCCCCCCCCCCCCCCCCCCCCCCC
>JADJEA010000001.1:0-102500 GCA_016702415.1 Nostocoides sp. | reverse complement strand
CCGGAAAAGAACGTCGTCTCGGTCATCGATCCTCCTCGGAGAGTGCGTGATAGAGCGCGGGCCGGCGGTCGCTGAGATAGGGCGCCACCCGCGCCCGCCGGTGGTCGATGTCGGCGGGGTCGATCGGCACGATGAGGAGGTCCTCGCTCAGCGCATCGGCCCGCACCGTGGTTCCGTCCGGCGCGGCGATGACGCTGTGCCCGACATAGGTCGTCTCGCCCTCGGTCCCGATGTGATTGGCATAGGCGACATAGAGCTGATTCTCGAACGCGCGCACCGGGATCACGTGCTCGTTGATGAAGGTCCAGGGCGTCATATTGGCCGTCGGGACAGCCAACACGTGAGCGCCGGCGAGAGCGGCGAGCCGGGCGGGCTCGGGGAACTCGATGTCGTAGCAGATGACAGTCCCGACCCGGATGCCGTCGAGATCGACCGGTGGGATAGTGCCGGGACCGGGGCTGAAGCGGGAGCGGTCGAGGTCACCGAAGAGGTGGGTTTTGCGGTAGATCGCCCGCACCCGTCCGCAGCGGTCGACGATGACGGAGGCGTTCCAGGTCTCCTGCTCCTCGCGCAGCGCCAGGCCCATGACGAGAGCGATGCCGGTGTCGGCGGCGATGGCGGCGACCGCGTCAACGAGATCGGGCGCGGTGCTCGCGTCGTCCAGGGGCCCGATGTCATAGCCGGTGAGGCACAGTTCGGGGGCGACGAGGATGGTTGCCCCACGGTCGCGAGCGGTGCGGGCGGTGTCAGCCAGGCGGCGCAGATTGGCATCGAGATCCCCGATCGTGGGAGCCATCTGCCACACCGCAACTGCACCGTGCGCCATGCGCCCACAGTAGGGGCGAGGACCACGGCAGTGGGGCTGGTCGGGGCCAGGAAATTCCCGAATCGCTCCGGACAAGCGTGTCCCGCAGTCGATTCGAGACGACCCCTACGAGAACCGACCGACGGGACGACGACGCCCGTCAGGAGGGCAGGCCGACCACCGGTCCGATGTCGGCCGGCGAGTCCGGAGCCGGTATGCCGCTGGGCCCCGACGGAGTCGACCGCAAGTTGCGCACCCCCGGGACCAGGAGGGTGAGGGTCGAGGCCACGAGCATGACGATCCCACAGACCACTAGCGCCGGCTTCGCGCCATACCGGTCGGCGGCGGGTCCGGCGAGGACGAGCCCGAGGGGACCGAGCAGGAGGGAGCCGAGCGCGTCATACGAACTGACCCGCGACAAGGAGGCGGGCGGGATCTCCCGCTGCATCGTCGTTTGCCAGACCACGGTGAGGAGTTCGATCGCGGCGCCGAGACCGAAGCTGGCGACGGCGACACCGGCAAGTGGCGCGCCGGTCCCGAGGAGGAAATAGGGCGGCGCGGAGAGGAAACTGAGGAGGACGACGGCGAGGATCGGCCGCCGCGGCTGCCAGCGCATCGCGATCAGGCCCCCGACGACGAGCCCGAGCGACTCCACGGTCAGGATCGTCGTCCAGGCTCGCGCCCCACCGAGGCTCTCCTTGGCGACGACCGGTCCCAGCACGAGATTGCCCGCCTGCCACACCATGACGATGAGCGAGAACTGGATCACGCACGCCCACAACCAACTCCGGGACCGGAACTCGACCCAGCCCGCCCTCAACTCGGCCGCGGGCGACGTGCGGGCCTCCTGGGCCGGCGGTGAAGCCAGGGGAAGGAGTGAGACGAGGATGCCCGAGACGGCGAACGTCGCCCCGGCCCCGATCAGCGCCCAGCCGCCACCGATGGCGATGACGACGATGCCGCCGGTGACCAGGCCCAGGATGCGCGCGAGATTGCCGCCGAGTCCGATGACGGCATTCCCCTCCTGGAGCGCGTCCGGGGGGACCACTTGGGGGATGATCCCCGTCATCGCCGGCCAGACCAGCGCCCCGGAGGCGCCCGCGAGGAACGAGACCACCAGGAGCCCGCCGATCGGCGCGTGCCCGGTCAGCAGCATGAGCCCAAGACCGACGTGAACCAGTGCCGTCACCCAATCGGACGCCTGGAGAACGCGATTGCGCGCGTACCGGTCGGCGACGACCCCACCGAGCAGGGTGAATGCGACGAGCGCGACGGACTCGGCGGCCAGGACCGCCGAGAGCGTCGAGGCGGTGGCACCCGGCAGGTCGAGGATGCCGAACGCGAGGGCCACCGGCGCGAAGGCGAGGGCGAGCATCGAGAGAGTCCGGGCCATCAGGAGGATGACGAACCCGCGGTCGCGCCAGAGTCGGCGCCGAAGCTCGCGTCGGGACGTCACACCTCACCGTATGCCGACCGCCCACCCCTACGCTGACCAATTAGCGCCGCAGCGCCCTCCCCCAAGCCCACCGCCAGGGCCCGCCGTCTCGGGGAGCGCATAATTCCGCTCGTGCCATCCGACCGCCAGCGGACCGTCGTCGTGCTCGGCGGGGGTGGCGCGCTGGCCACCTCGCTCCTCCTGCCGGGCCTCGCGCGCGTGCTGTCCGAGGACGACGACCGCGACGTCCGGCTCATCGGGGCGGGCATCGAGGAGGTGCCCGACTGGCGGGCGCGGGTGGCGAGCGCGTTCGCCGGGTTCCCCACCTCGAGGGCGACGGCACGGGCGGTGGCGGGATCGGCATACGTCCGCGCGGACGCGACCGACCCGGCCGGCCTGCGGGCGGTGCTCGCCCCGTGTCGGGGGACATCGTGCTCTATTTCGCGCTGCCGCCGGCGGTGACGGCGGCCGCGCTCGCCGCACTCGGCCGGGTGGGTGTGCCGCCCGGGGTCACGCTGGCGGTGGAGAAGCCGGTCGGGACCGATCTCGCGTCGGCGCGGGCCGTCAACGCGCACCTCGGGGCCCTCGTGCCGCCCGAGCGCGCCCATCGGGTCGACCACTTCCTGGCGCTGCCCGCATTCGCGGACCTGATGGCGTTGCGGGACACCGATGCTCATGCGCGGGCATGGCTGAGCGGGGACCGGATCGCCCGCGTCGAGCTCACCTTCGACGAGACCGTCGCCGTGGACGGTCGGGCCGACTTCTATGACCGCACCGGCGCCATTTGCGATATGCACCAGTCCCACCTCCTGCAGGCCCTCGGGCTCATACTCGCCGAATCCGTTGTCCGGCCGGCCGATCCGCGGGCCGGCGCGGTGATTGCCGACCTGCTGCCCCGGGTCCGTCTCGCCGGACCACTCCAGCGCGCGGTCCTTGCCGGGCGCTACACCCGGGGGCGGGTCGGGGAGCGGGACATCCCCGACTATGTCGCCGAGCCCGGCGTGGACCCCGCGCGCCGGACGGAGACCTTCGCCGCGCTCACGGTGACCGCCGACCTTCCGGGCTGGCGGGAGGCGGAGCTGATCCTCCGCTCCGGCAAAGCCATCTCCGCCCCCCGGCAGGAGATCCGTATCCACCTCCGGCCCACCGGAGCGACCTGGACGATCGATGGCATCCCCCTGCGCCCCAACACCCTTCGGGTCAACGCGCCCGACTCGACGATCACGGTGACCGGCGTTGTGGAGGGGAGCGGGCGGCATACGGTCTGCCGGTTGCCGTCGTCGGGGGAGTCGATGTTCGTCGGCTACGCCCGCGTCGTGCGGGCGCTGCTGGACCGCACCGGGTCGTATGCCGTGCACCCCCGCGCCGCGGAAGAGGGCTGGCGCATCGTCGAACCTGCGGTCGAGGCGATCCGGTCCGGACGGGTGCCGTTGCACGAGTATGCCGCCGGGTCCGCCGGACCGGTTCCCACGGGGGTACCGGATCGGTAGCGTCCGCCCGCGGACACGCGTGAGCGGCTCGGGTTCGCCGTGGCCCGGGCGACCGCGCGGGCGCGGACACCGGGCGCATCCGTGGCGCTGGATCGTGCATCCGGCCTACCGCCATGGCTGATGCAAGTGATAGAATCTGGCCCAGATGTATCAGTTGCAGCACCGCCTCGCATCGGAGCACGATGACCATTCACACCCGCGAGACCTCCCCTCGCTTGTCGGCGACTGAGAAGCGAGGTCTGGAATGGCATTGGGTGGAGGTCGCTGGGCAGCGCTCGCAAGAGGCCCGGAAGGCCCTGATCGAGTCGCTGGTCGCCCGTGACCCACAGGCAGTCAGCCAGGCCTCCCTCGCCCAAGGTGCGCGCGAGGCCGCGCGGCGCAATGCACTGCTCGCGACCCCGTGGCTGACCTATGAAGAGTTGGCCTACATGCGCGCTGATGCCTCGGTGGCCAGCACGCGCACGGCGGTCGCTCGGTTGGTCGGCAAACACCGCTTGCTGACCGTCCCGGTCCCGGGCGGACGCACGGGCATCCCCGCCTTTCAACTCGATGACGCCGGTCGTCCACGAGACGAGCTCGCGGGAGTGCTGCGTCCACTCCTGAGCGCAGGCGTGCCGCCCTGGCAGGCGTGGACGTGGCTGACCGGCCCCACCTCCCTGCTGTCGGGCGGTGTTCCGATCGAGTTGGCCGAGAATCCCGAGACGCGCGCACGAGCCGAGCGCGCCGCCGAACGATTCGCCGCCGGCGCGAGCACGGCCGACGCTGGTGGATGAGCGGGCCCGACTGTCCCGACCCTGCCCACTGCCCGGTCGCTGACTACGCCTCCCTCACGCGGGCCAAGCGGGTCGACCTGCCCGCCCGGCTCGAGTGGCGGCGCTGTTACGACAGCACCTGGGGCTTCGATGAGCCCAACCCCGGCAAGGGCGACACCTGCTTCGCGCCGTTCCGCGACGCGTCGGGAGCATGGGTGCCCACGATGTACCTGGCCGACAACGATGCAGGGGCCTTGCTCGAGACGGTCTTCCATGACGTGGCACCCGGGGTCGGTGCCGTCTACGAGGTGACTCTGCGCAACTACCTGCTGGCGAGGGTCTCACCGCCTCGCGATCTGCGCCTGGTCGATCTGCGCGACACTGAACTGGCTCGGCTCGGTGTCCCTCGGACAGCGGTGGTCTCGAGTTCTGCAGAGCACTACGCGTGCACCCGGCTGATCGCGGCCGGCTTCTACGACGATGATCCCGACATCGCCGGGCTGCTGTGGGATTCTCGGCAGAGCGAACTGCGTCGTGCTGGTGGGCGCCCGATGCCCGCCAGTGCCGTCGCTGTCATCTTCTCGACTCGAGTGACCTCGAAACGTGGCGGGTGGGCGCGTCCAAAGCCGGGCGTGCTCTCGCTCACGTCAGGGGCCGGGCGAACGCTCATCGACGAGATCGCCGATGCCCTCGGTGTCGACGTCATCACCTCGTGAGCTCGCGCCACTCCGTCGCCCACTCCAAGACCCACTCCACGGCCCAGCGCGACAGCACCTCGTCGCCCCCCGCCCGCCGCCGTGCCGCCGGGTCCGCCGGACCGGTTCCCACGGAGGTTACCAATCGGTAGAGTCCGCCCGTGGACACGCGTGAGCGCCTCGGGTTCGCCGTCGCCGGATTCGGCCAGAACCTCATCTACAACTGGGTCGCGCTCTATCTGCTCGCCTACCTCTATGACGGAGCGGGCTTGTCCACCAATGGAATCGCCACCCTGACCGTCATCCTCAGCGCCTGCAAGGTGTGGGATGCCATCTCCGACCTCCTCGTCGGGCTCCTGGTCGACCGCACTCGCACCCGGTGGGGCACCTTCCGTATCTATCCGCTCATCACCGCGGTGCCGATCGCCGCGCTGACCGCATGGCTCTTCCACGTCCCGGCGGGCTCGGAGACGCGCAAGCTCGTCGTCATCGGCCTCGCCTATGTCCTCTGGTCGGTCGTCTTCACCACGAGCGATGTGCCGTACTGGTCCCTGACGAATGTCATCACCACCGACGACGAGAGCCGCAGCCGCCTCGTCGGCTGGGCCCGCACCGCCGCCATGCTCGGTCTGGCCGTCGTCACGCTCGTCGGCGCCCCGCTCGCCGTCGCCCTGAGTGGCGGTGGGACCAAGGCGACCGGAACCGGCTGGGGGAGAGCGACACTCGTGGTCGCATCGATCGGTATGGCGCTGTTCACCCTCGCCTTCTTCGTCACCACCGAGCGGGTCCGCCATCGCCCCCACCCGCTTCCCTTCCGGGCCGCCCTGCGCCAGTTCACCGCCAACCGGCCCCTCTTCCTGATCCTGATTTCGGGGGTCCTCTGCTTCGGGCAGTTGATGATCCAGGTCGGCGGGGCGGTCGTCGCGGCCGTCGTGTTCGGTGACGTCCGCTATTTCACGGTGCTCGGCGCGGCGCTCATCGGGGGGATGCTCGTGGCGACGCTGGCCACGCCGCGGTTGCTTCGGCATACGACCCGGCGGGAGTTCATGCGTCGCATCCTCATCGGACTCAGCCTGAGCTATGTCCTCCTGTATGCCGTGGGGTACGCCTCCGTCGCCCGGGTCGCCGCAGCCATCGCCGTCAACGGACTCTTCCTCGGTGCCTACACCGTCACCCAGACGATGATGATCGGGGACACCGCGAACTACGTCGAGGCGTTGACGGGGGATCGCATCGACGGAGCCTGTTTCGCCGGACTGACCTTCGTCACCAAGCTCAACAGCGCGTTGGCGACGATGGTGTTCGGGCTGGTGGTGGCGTGGGTGGGCTACCAGAGCGATGGTTTTGTCACCGGCTCCATGCGGTCGGGGATCTGGCTGGCCCTGACGGTCCTGCCGGCGGTCAGCGCCCTCCTCGGTCTCCTGCCCCTGCGGTGGTATGCCGTGCCCGAACGCGACCTCCCGGCCCTCCTTGCCGCCCGGCGCGGTAGCGTCGACGCGGTGGCTGTCGAGTGAAAGGACGAGTGCGATGACAACGGCATCCGTAGTCACAGAGGGATTGGCTTTCGGTGAGGGCCCGCGCTGGCGCGACGGGAAGTTGTGGTTCAGCGACTTCTATCGCCGCGCGGTGTTCACCCTCGACGCGGACGGAACCGAGACCAAGGTCGTGGACGTGCCGACGCAGCCCTCCGGCCTGGGCTGGCTCGCGGACGGGCGGCTACTCATCTCCTCGATGACGGATCGCACGGTTCTGCGGCTGGAGGCGGACGGGACCCTCGCCGTCCACGCCGACCTCGCGGCATACGCCGACTATCACGTCAACGATCTGCTCACCGATGACGCCGGGCGGGCGTATGTCGGCAACTTCGGCTACGACCTGCATCACGACATGGCCGAGCGGGATGTGCCGACGATCCTCGCCGACGAGTCCGCGGGGGCCACACGGCTGGTGCGGGTCGACCCCGACGGTGCGGTGAGCGTCGCTGCCGAGGGTGTGCGCTTCCCCAACGGGATGGTCTTCCTCGACGGCGGCCGGACGCTCGTCCTCGCCGAGACGCTGCGGCTGCAGTTGACGGCGTTCGACGTTGCGGAGGACGGCAGCCTGTCCAATCGCCGGGTGTGGGCTTCGACCGCACCGCAGATGGTGGCCCCCGACGGCATCTGTGCCGACCCGGAGGGCGGGATCTGGGTGTCCGCCGCGCTGGGAGCCGCCGTCGTGCGGTATGCCGAGGGGGGCGAGGTCACGGGCATGGTCGAGACCAGCCAGAACGCCTTCGCCTGTGCCCTCGGCGGCGATGACGGTCGCACGCTCTATGTCATGACGGCGCCGAGCAGCGAGCCCGGCATCGTCGACGGGCAGGCCCTCGGCAAGATCGAGGCCGCTCGCGTCTGAGCGGCGGTCGGCGATCCCGCGGCCTTTAGGCTGCACGCATGACGGGAGCGGAGGGCGGCGGGGAGGGACCCGGCGAGATCGTCCTGGTGCGCCATGGCGAGACGGCCTGGTCGCGGGAGGGTCGGCATACCGGCCGGACGGATGTGCCGTTGACCCCGGCTGGGGAGGCGGCCGCGGCGGCGGTCGCGCCGCTGGTCCGCGGGCGGAGGTTCGCGCTCGTCCTCGCCTCCCCGTTGGAGCGTGCGCGCCGGACTGCGGAGCTGGCCGGCCTGACCCCGCATCTCGACGCGGATCTCGTGGAGTGGGACTACGGCGGGTACGAAGGCCGGACGACTGCCGAGATTCGGGCGCAGCTGGGTCATCCGTGGTCGGTCTTCGCCGACGGGGTCGTGCCCGGGGCGACGCCCGGAGAGACCGTCGAAGAGGTGGCGGCCCGGGCATCGCGGGTGCTGGCTCGGATCGAGACTGCGTTGGCGGCCGGAGATGTCGCGCTCGTTGCGCACGGGCACCTGCTGCGGATTCTGACGGCGGTCTATCTCCGGCAAGAGGTGCGCTTCGCTGCGCAACTGCCGCTGGACGCCGGGGCGGTCAGCGTCCTCGGCCACGAGCGCGAGGTCCGCGCGATCCGCTCGTGGAACCTCGTGCCCGCCCCGCCGGTCGTGGACACCCAGGTCGGGTAGTCAGGGCGCGACCCCCGGACGCTCGGGCGTCTCTCCGCAGGCCGGCGACGGACCTCGGGTCAGCGGCGCCGGGGGGTCAGGAGGGCGAGGGCATCGGCGAGCCGTTGGGCCCGCCGCGCGACGAGGATGGGTATGCCGCCGGCCCCCTCGAGCAGGTCCGTCACCTGGACCGATACCCCGGGGATATCCGCCCGGGCGGGGCGTTGGTCTTTCAGATCGGGCACCTCGGCGAGGCGGCGGGCCTCGGCGGCGAGCACGCGGCATACGTCGGCGACGGCGGGAGGGATCGCGGGTGGGGCGGGGCTCGGGGGTTCGCCGGCCGCGGGCGCTTCGGGGTCGGGGACGCCCACGTCGGCGCGATCGGGGGTGACCAGTGCCTGGACCAGCGCCCGCGCGCTGGAGGCGCAGACGCCGAGGACCGCCACCCGGTGGCGGCGCGCGGCATGGTCGGCGTCGAAGATCCGAGGACGGATGAGGCTGTCGTGGCCGGCGGCGAGTTGGCGCGCGGCTTCGTCCATGGCGACGACCTCGCGATAGAGGCGGGCCCGATCGGCCGGGGCCGGTGGCCGCCCATCGCCGACGAGGCCGCCGGCGTCGACGAGAAGGTCGGCGAGCGCGGTCAGGAGGGTGCGCCGGGCAACGACGAGGGTGTCGCGGGCGCGGAGGGGGAGGACGGCATACGTCACGAGGATGCCGGCAGCGGCGCCGACGGCGGTCTCGGCCAGCCGCAGGAGGAGGACGTCCTCGCTGAAGGTGCGCAGGAGTTCGTAGAGCTGGCCGATGACGACCGTGATGAAGCAGATCATCCATGTCGTGGAGAGGGCCTGGACATAGAACGCGAGGAAGATCCCGGCCGCCATGACAAGCCCGGAGACGACCGGGCGGCCGGAGCTGACCTGGGCGAGCGCGAGCGAGGCGAGGAGGCCGATGAGGGTGCCGATCGTCCGGTCGATCGCCTTGCGGGCGGTCTCCGTCGTCGTCGACGCCCCGGTGAAGGTGACGAAGGCCGCGATCGCCGCCCAGTAGGCACGTTGTGGCGAGACGAGATCGCCGACGACGAGCGCGATCGCTGCCGCCGTCGCCGCCTGGATCGCCTGCCGAGTCGTGAAGCGCACCCGGGCGGCCGACCACCGCTGCTGGGCGTCGAGCGCGGTGGCTTCGCCCGCGAGGGCCTGGCTCCCCGGGAGGGCGCCGCCCTGGAGTTCGACCACGGGTTCGTATGCCGCGCGCTCCCCCCGGGTGGGACCCTCGGCCCCGGTATTGGTGCCGGTGCCGGTGCCGGAGATGGTGCCCGAGATGGTGTCGGGACTGTGGCCGCGGTCGCTGTCCGTGGGTTCGTCCCCCACCCGGGCCTGGGTCAACACGGCACCGGAGGTCCACGCGGCGACGGTGGTCAGGAGGAGATCGGCGCCGATGACGAACCGCCGGACCGGCCGCACCGTCCAGTGCGGTTGCTGGCGTAGCCGAGCGAGGGCGATGCGCGCCTCGGCATACCGCGACCAGCCGAGTTCGACGAGGGCCGCCCGGACCGCCGGGACCACCTCCTGGGCCGGCGGCGGATGCGCCCCGACAAGCCGGTCGGCGAGGTCGACGACCGCACCGGCCGTCTCGTCGACGCCGATCTCGAGGTCGACGATCCATTGCCGGAGGGCTACCGGGGAGACGCCCTCGGGAAGGGCACGGGCGTCGGCCAGTTGGCCGTCGAAGAGCAGGGCGACCTCACTGGTGCGCACCTGCTCCGCACGCAGGCGTCGCCGGACTGCGGGGCTCGCGGGCCGGTCGATGACGTCGAGGCAGGCACTGATCGTGGCCCGCGCCTGCGCACGCAGGGCGGTGACGGTCCGGCGTAGGGTCGCTTCGGGGTCGGCGGCGAGGACGGTCGTCAGGAGCACGGCCACCCAGGCCGTGGAGAGGAAGGACGCGGCGATCATCCCGGGCAGGGCGCCGATCGGCGGGTGGAGGAAGAGGCCGAAGAAGTGCGCCTGCCACATCACGAACCCGGCCGTGAACCACCGCGGCCCGAAGCGACGCATCCAGACGGTCGCGAAGGTGACCGCGACGAAGACGACGAAGACGACCGGTCGCCAGGGCGCGGCGAGCACCGCGGCGGCTGCCCCGATCGCCGCCCCGACGCCCGACCATGCGGCGGTGCCGAGGACGACCCGGCGGCGGGGTTCGCGCAGGGTCGTCGCGAGATTGAGAGCGACGACGGCGCCGATCATGACGTGCAGCCGCAATGCCTGACCGCCGATGCCCGCGGCCGTCGCGACGATGCTCTGAAGGACGACCGTCGTGCCGACGGCGACGACCGCGCGCAGCCCATGCCGCAGCCGGCCCAATCCCGGGTCGGAGGCGACCAGCCGGTCGCGGGCATCCCGGCCACGCTGGACGAGCGATTCGCGGGAGTGGTCGACCGCGCGTGCCGCATGGGCTCGCAGGTCGGTCACGACGACCAGTCTGCCAACGCCGCCCGGGGCGGTGGGCCACCGCGGGCACGGCCAGAGTCCGGGTGGGGACCCTGGGCCCCTGCGGCGCTCGACCCGCCCGGATCGTTGGTGCCCGATGGATCAGCGGGCCCGCGGGGTCTCCATGGGTGCGACGTCAGCGTGGTCGGCCGGGCTGGTCGAGGAAGAGGCGCGGTCCGTCGGGGCCGGCCAGGCGGGCGCGCAGCGCCGGGTCGGCCGCGACGGCCCGCAAGCCCTGGATCGTCCGCCAGGGGTCGGTGTCGAGCGTCGCGGCGTCGAGCAGCCGGACCGCGTGCCCGGTGGCCCGATCGATCCAGCGACCGACTCGGCCGGCCCGCTGGAGTTGGGTCTCGGCCTGCTCGGTCAGGGTGAGGACGATGATGTTGGCATTCCGGATGTGCCCTCGCCGCGAATACGATCGCGCCTCCACGGTCTTGATCTCATCCCAGCGGTACGTCATCAGCGGCGCGCTCACCCCCTCGGCGGTGACCACGACATAACGGGTCGGTCGGGACCGGAGGCGATGCGCCCCGGCCGCACCCAGCCCGAAGATGGCGATGAAGGGCACGAGCAGGACGATCCCGACCAGGGGCCGCCACCCGCCCTCGCCGAGGATGAGTCGCCGAATCCCGAACCCCTCCATGACGATCAGGCTCACCGCGAACGCCGCGAGAAGGAGTTCCAGGGCGAGCGACGGTGTCTTCAGGGGTATGCCGACCCCCCACACCCCGTTGGCCTCCCGGCGTTCGAAGGTCCCGCCGGTGCGATACGACCGACCGCCCCACCCGTCCTCGGGACTTCCGGGTTCCGGTTCCTTATGCTCCGGGCGCCCACGATCCGGACTCCCATGGTCCGGACTCCCATGGTCCGGGTTCCCGCGCTCCAGACCCCCGGCCGCCCCACCCCCATTGGCCACGCTCACGTCCGCCACCTTCCTGTCGCCAGCTCCCGCCGGAGGATCTTGCCATTGGCCGTGCGCGGGAGGGAATCGACGAAGACGACCTCCCGGGGGCGCTTGTAGCCCGCGAGGTGGTTCGCGGCATACGCCAGCAAGGCCCCGGCGTCGACGCCCTCCCGGTCGTCGGGGTCGCGCGGCACGACAAAGGCCGTGATCAACCGCAGCCCGTCCCGCACCTCGACCTCGGTGACGGCGACCTCGCCCACCGACGGGTGCCGCCCCAGGCACTCCTCGACCTCCAGCGGCGAGACGCGATAGCCCATCGCCGTCATGACGTCGTCGCCGCGGCCGTGATAGCGCAGATAGCCGCCCTCCTCGACGTGGACGAGGTCGCTGGTGACGAACCACTCCCCGCGGAAGGCCGCTGCCTCCTCCACCGGCCGTCGCCAGTAGCCGAGCATCAGCGCCGGATCGCTGCGATGCGCCGCGAGGATGCCGATCTCCCCCTCGGGCAGAGGGGTCGTGGAGGTGCCGTCGCGAGGCAGGACCGCGATCCGTCGTCCCGGCTGGGGCCGGCCGGGGCTGCCAGGACGAGTCGGCACCGTCGGCCCGGAGGAGATGAAGGTCGACAACTCGCTCATGCCGAGGGCTTCGTACAGCTCGCGTCCGGTCGCCTCGCGCCACGCCGTCCACAGGGCCGGGGTCAGCGCCTCCCCCGCCACCAGCCCGTGCCGCAAGGTCGGCAGATCGCCGGGATCGAGGCTGGTCCGGGCGAGGACCTGGCGATAGACGCCGGGGACGGCGGCGAAGTGGGTCGCGGCATACCGCTCGATGAGGACCGGCCAGACCGCCGGATTGCGGGGGCCGTTGTAGATCACCGCGCCGGCCCCGTTGACCCACGGGTCGGTGAGGCCGACGCCCAGGGTGTAGGTCCAGTTGAACGCCCCCGCGTGGAGCATGACGTCGCCGGGGCGCAGGCCCAGCCACGCGGCATACATCGGCCGGCGCCCCCATGCCGCGCGGTGCGCGTGGACCACCCCCTTGGGCCGATCGGAGGTCCCGGAGGTGTAGATGAGGTAGGCGGGGTCGTCGGGGTGAGTGTCGGCATACGGGATGCGGTATGCCGACCCCCGCCACCGCGCGATGTCCCCCGGTCCCACGACGCGCACCCCTGCGGGGACCGGCACGGCCAGCTCCGGCGCGCACACCAGGGCCTGGGCGGCGGAATCGGCGAGGAGGAAGGCGACCTCGTCGGTGGTCAACTGCGTCGAGGTCGGGATCGGGACCAACCCGGCCGCAATCGCCCCGAAGAACACCAGGGGGTAGTCACTGGTGTTGGCCAGCCGGATCAGGATGTGCGCCCCGGCGGGCAGGCCGAGACCGAGCAGCCCGGCACCCACGGCCCGGACGGCGTCGTCGAGCTCGCCGAAGGTCCAGTGCTCGGCGTCCTCGGGCGGGGCCTCGGCGTCGTGGACGACAACGAGCGCCGTTGCTCCAGGCCGTCGGGCCGCGGGCTCGCCGACGCAATAGCGCGCCATCGAGAACCGGGTCGGGACCATGACGACCAGCATCGCAGGGGGCACCGACAACCCCTCGGGTGGCCCTGGAGGGCGAGGGTCTGTGACGTCGGCCACATTCCCGGCCGAATCGGTAACGTTTTCAACCATCGGCACGTCTGCCCTTGAGTTGCCCTCGAACCCGACCCGCATCGCACCTGACTCACCGAAACGACTCCCACTGACGTATGCCGAATCCAACCCCCGCCCGCACCCTGCCCACGCGCCCGCCCAGCCCTGTCACGGGGGCCGGAACGACCGGTTTCGCCGCCGGCACGGTGCCGCCGCCCCCGCCGCCACCCTGGGCGGCGCTCCCGGAGCCGACCGGCCGGCCTGACCCGTTCGAGCGGGCTGACCTGATCGACCAGGACGACAAGCCGGACCCGAGCGACGCCTCGCCGGACGCGCAGCCCTTCCTCGGTCTCTCCCTGACGGGCGTGCTCGGGGGTGTGCTCGCATCGGTGAGCGCGGCGGCGCTCGGCGCGCGCCTCGGGGTCGCGGGGACGCTCATCGGGGCGGCCCTGGGGTCGCTGGTGTCGGCGGTGGCGGGAGCGGCATACACCCATTCGCTGCGGCGGACCCGGGCACTGGTCGTCGCCGCCGGACGGGTTGCGTATGGCGACCGCGTGGCCGACCCGCGGACCCCCTCGCCTGCGACGCCGATCCCGCCGGCGGACTCTGGGGAGCCCCGGGCGCGGGCGTGGATGCGGGCGGTGCAGTGGGTCGGTCTGCGCCGGGTGCTCATTGCCGCTGGGGTGCTCTTCGTCGGGGTGATCGGGCTGGTCACCGGCATCGAGCTCGCTACCGGGCGCGCTTTGGACGGCCACTCGGGGACGACCGTCGGGCAGGTCACCAAGGCCGGGGTCGCCGGGGACTCCACCTCCGGCTCCGATTCCACGCCGGACGGGGGCTCCGGGGGAGCGCCGGCCACGGGGTCCGCGACCTCGCCGGGCACCCCCACGGAACGCCCGGCCCGGGCTCCCCGACCGACCCGGCCAGCACCGACCCAGACGGCACAGAGACAGGCAGCACCAACACAGGCAGCACCGACTCGCCGACCAGCGACCCGACGACGACGGATTCCCCCACGGACCCGACGACGGACCCGTCGTCAACGGACCCGACCTCCCCAAACTCGACCTCCCCGGACTCGACGTCGACCGACCCGCCGACGACGGACCCGACCCCGACCGACCCGAGGGCGACCGACCCGGGGGCGACCGACCCGGGGGCGACCGGCTAGTCCACGGCCCGGAGTCCAGGCGGGTCGCGCCCTGGCTCGCATACCAGCCCCACCACCGGGCCCCACCACCGGGCCCCGCGGTGACCTCCCAACCGGCCCGGAGCCCGACGGCGCTGGATGATCCGGACGGCGACCCCGAGAGTCCATGGCAGGGTTGAGCCCATGCGGTCCTATTGCGCCATCTACGTCGACGTCGGCTATCTCATCGCCTCGGCCGCGACGCGGGTGACCGGCACGTCGCTGCGCCGAGGGGTGACCGTCGACCATGCTCGTCTCATCGAGGGCCTGATCACCCAGGCCGAGGAGGACAGCGGACTGCCGCTGCTGCGGGTCAACTGGTACGACTCCGGTGCCCGCCCCGGTGGCATGCCCGACGTGCACCAGGACGAGATCGGCCTCCTCCCGCGGGTCAAGCTGCGACTCGGCCGGATCAACCACAGCGGTGAGCAGAAGGGCGTCGACCTGCGTATCGGTCTCGACCTGGCCACCCATGGCCGCAACCGCGTCGTCGACGTCATCTACCTCGTCTCCGGGGACGACGACCTCACCGAGGCGGTCGAGGAGGCCCAGGGCCACGGGGTGCAGGTCATCGTCCTCGCCGTGCCCGACCACGCTGGCCGTCCGTATGCCGTGGCCCGCCACCTCCAGCGTGAGGCCGACAGCCTCATCCTCATCGACCCCGAGACCATCACCGCGACGGTTCGCTCGGTCGCCATCGCCCCCGGTCTCATCCCGGACACCGATGCCGCGTCCGAGTCACCGGAGGAGTCGGCGCCGCCGACCGAGTCCGAGGCGATCGAGGAGACCGCCATCGGCGACTCGGCCATCCCCGGGCCGGAGTATGCCGCCGCAGCGAGCCACGACGCGCCCGCCGCGGCGGTGACCGCCGGTCCGCGCGCCGATGAGACGACCGCGGGTGGGCCGTCCTCGCCCGGGCGACCCGACGAGGAGGCGGGGGGTCCGCGGGGGGAGGCCGTCGGCATACCGGCAGCGGGGGAGGCCCCGGACCGGGAGTCGGCCACGGACGACGCCCACCCACGCCCGGTCCCGACACCGTCGATGCTCGCCAACAAGCGGCCCTCCGCCGTCCTGCCCCCGAAGGCCGCGCCGGCACAGAGCACGCTGACCTGGTCGACGACGACCGGGCATACCGGAACCGTCGGTGCCGACGGCGAGATCACGGCCGATCTCGTGGACGCCGTCGTCCGGCAGGTGGTCCAATCCTGGTGTGCGAGTGCGAATCCCGAGACGCTGATCGAGCTGCGCCGCGGCCGGCCGTTCATCCCGGGCGACCTCGACCGCACCCTGCTCCTGGACCTGTCTAGCCGCAGCGGTGTCTCGATCATCGACGACGTCACTCGCTTCGCCCTGCGCGACCGGTTCTGGGAGTTCGTCGACCGCATCCGGCTGACCTGAGCGACATCGCCCGCGGGTTTGGCCGGTCCTGACCCGGTCTGGCCGCGCGGTGGCATACCGTCTGAGCCATGCGAAGACGCAGGGGACGCTGGCGGCGCGTCATCGGCGCGCTCGCTGTGGTGCTGCTCGGTTTGGTCGTCGCCGCGTACTGGTACGAACGGCCGCTGCTCCTGACCGCCACGGGGTATGCCGCCCACAACGCCTGCGCGGTCACCCACCTCGCCGGCCGGGCCGACCCCGCGGCGGATCTTCCGCCGAACCCCCTCGTGCCCTATCTGCGGACCTCGGACACCGACGGCGGCAGCGCAACCCAGGCCGGCATCTTCGGGCTGCTGGCGCGGCAGAAGGCGTGGTACGTCGAGGGCTACGGCTGCATTCTCGCCGCGACCCGGCCCGACCTGCCGACCCCCACCAAGGTCGCCACCCCCAACGCGCTGACCACCGCTACGGCTCCGGCCCCCGACGCGGCCGTCACGCAGGCTCTGGCAAAGGCGTTCGGCGACGACCTCCCCGCGGACCGGAAGGCCAGCCTGGGGACGCGGGCGATCGTCGTCCTCCGCGGCGGCAAACTCGTCGCCGAGCGCTATGCCGACGGCTTCGACGCGACCACCCGCCAACTCGGCTGGTCGATGTCCAAGAGCGTCACCGACCTCCTCGTCGGCCGGCTGGTCCAGTCGGGGACCGTCGCGCTCGGGGACGCGCGGCTGCGGCCCGAGTGGTCCGACGACCGCTCCCGGATCACCCTCGACCAGTTGTTGCGGATGACCTCCGGGCTGCGCTGGGACGAGACCTATGCCCTGGGAACGCCGGTCACCCAGATGCTCTATCGCGAGGCCGACATGGGCGCGTATGCCGCGAGCCTCCCCCTCGACCACCCCCCGGGCACCTACCAGGAGTACTCCAGCGGGTCCACCGACATCGTCTGTTCGGTCCTGGCCGCGCGCACTGGTGACGGCGCCGACCTGCCCCGTCAGACGCTCTTCGACCAGCTCGGGCTCTCCTCCGCGGTGTGGGAACCGGACGCGGCCGGGACTCCGGTCTGCAGCTCCTATTTGTGGGCGACTCCCCGGGACTGGGCGGCCATCGGCCAGTTCGCGCTCCAGCAAGGGGAATGGAACGGCCGGCGCTGGCTGCCCGACGGCTGGATGAGCGCGGCGACGCGGCATGTCGCGGTGCCCGGCGAGGAGACCGGCTATGCCCAGGGGTGGTGGGTCAACCAGCTGGCCGACGGCTCGCTCGTGGAGAAGGATCTGCCCGCCGACGCCTACTGGGCGCAGGGACACGACGGCCAGCGACTGTATGTCGTGCCGTCCGCCGACCTCGTGGTCGTGCGGCTCGGCTTCAGCCCGTCGATCGATTCGGCGGACCTGCGCACCGTCGCGCTCGTCCACGACCTGATTGCCGCCCCCTGAGAGGCTCGTGGCGAGCCCGCTCGTCGTCACCCGTCTCGTCGTCGAGCAGGATCTCGGCCTGACCGGGTAGCCCCGGCGTCGCGGGGTGTCGTTTCTGCCAGGCTGGGACCATGCGCGCCGAGCAACTGTCCGAGCAGGTCCCGACGGTCCGCCGGGAGACGACGGGGGCGGAGGCGGCGCGGATGATCGCGGAGTTCCGGCTCAACGGGCTGGTGGTCGCGGACGACGCGGACGAGCCCATCGCGGTCATCCCCGGGAGCCAGTTGCTCTCGGTCATCCTCCCGCAGTACGTCCGCGACGACCCCCGGCTGGTCCACGCCTTCGACGAGGCGGCCGCCGACGAACTCTGCGCCAAGCTCAACACGATGACGATCGGCCAGCTCATCGACGCCAAGCGGTTGAAGGTGACCGAGTTGCCCAGCGTCCTGCCGGAGGACACCCTCCTGGAGATCGCTTCGATCATGGATCGCGGGCACTATCCGATCATCGTCGTCCGCGACAAAGCGGGGCGCTATCGCGGGGTGCTGACCATGTCGCGGGTGCTCGCGGCCATCGCCACGGCCGCGGGCCAAGACAGTCACCTCGTGCGCCGCCGGCTCGAGCACGACATCATCGAGCGCGGCCGCCCGGGCTACTTTGCCTCCGACACCCGCGACGGTGAGGCGGGCGAGGGGTCCGTATGACGACCACCGCCTGGCTCGCGATCGCGGTCTTCGCCGCGGCATACGTCGTCATCGCGACGGAGAAGTTCAACCGGGCCGCGGTTGCCCTCACCGGTGCCGCCCTCATGGTCGTCATCGGCGCGACCCGCGGGGAGCAGATCTGGTTCTCGGCCGACACCGGCATCGACTGGAATGTCGTCTTCCTCCTCTTCGGGATGATGGTCATCGTCGGAATCCTCCGTCAGACCGGGGTCTTCGAGTTCCTCGCGATCTGGTCGGCGCAGCGGGCCCGCGGCCGGCCGTTCCGGACGATGGTCCTGCTCGTCCTCATCACCGCCGTCGCCTCCGCCCTCTTGGACAATGTGACGACCGTCCTGCTGGTCGCTCCGGTCACGCTGCTCCTGTGCGACCGTATGGCGCTGCCCCCCATCCCCTTCCTTCTCGCCGAGGCGATGGCGAGCAATGTGGGTGGCACCGCGACCCTGATCGGTGACCCGCCGAATCTCATCATCGCCAGCCGGGCGGGGCTGTCCTTCAACGACTTTCTGATCCACCTCGCCCCGATTGTCGTCGTGCTCATGGTGGTCTTCGTCGGTTTGTGTTGGCTGTTGTGGGGCCGGCATTTGCGCTACGACGCCAAGCGCGCCGACAGCATCATGGCTCTGACCCCACGCGAGACGATCAGCGACGGGCCCCTCCTGGTGCGCATGCTCGTCATCCTCGCCTTCGTCCTCGGGGCCTTCGTCACCCACTCCCTGACGCACCTCGAGCCCTCGCTGGCGGCCCTCCTCGGTGCCGGCGCGGCGGTCCTCATCTCCCGGCAGGGGCACGAGGGCTATCTCGCCGAGGTGGAGTGGGAGACGCTGCTCTTCTTCGCGGGCCTCTTCGTCATGGTCGGGACGCTGGTCCATCAAGGGGTCATCACCGACCTGGCCCACTGGCTGACCTCCCGCATCGGCGACAACTACGCGGTGGCGGCACACGGCATACTCATCGGGTCGGCGGGGTTGTCGGCGATCGTCGACAACATCCCGTATGTCGCGACGATGTCCCCCCTGGTCCATGACCTCGTCGGGCCGGCCGCCGGGCTCCCCCCCGACAAGGCGTCGCTGTGGTGGGCGCTCGCGCTGGGGGCCGACCTGGGAGGCAACGCCACGGCCATCGGCGCCTCGGCCAATGTGGTGATCACCGGCATCGCCAAGCGCAACGGCTATCCGATCTCGTTCTGGGAGTTCACAAAATACGGCATCGTGGTCGCGGGCGTGACCATCGCGTGCTGTATCCCCTATCTCGCCCTGAGGTACTTCTGAGTGCTCTCCGCGAGCGCCCGCCCTCACTCCCGGGGCTCGAACCTGAGCACTGCCCCCCGGACGTGAGCCCTCAGCCCGAACTTGAGCACCACCCCCGAACTTGAGCACGCCATGTCGACTTGAGCACGTCAGATATGACGTGCTCAAGTCGACATGGCGTGCTCACGTTGCCGAGCCGGGGGCGTGCTCACGTTGCCGAGCCGGGGGTTGGCCCTGCAGCTGCGTCAGGTGGGGCGGTAGCGGGTGAAGGCGGGGATGGCCACTGCGCAGATGGCAATCCCCACAATCACGAGTATGCCGCCCGCCACCGTCGCGGGGGCGGCCCCCAACTCCTGGCCTCCCCAGCCGTGGAGGACGTCGGCGATGCGGGGGCCGCCGGCGACGACGACGATGAAGATTCCCTGCAGCCGGCCCCGGACCTCGTCCGCGGCGGCGGCTTGCAGCATCGTCGTCCGGAAGGCCGCCGAGGCCATGTCGGCCGCCCCGGCGATCGCGAGCAGGGCCAACCCGACCCCGAGCCAGACGCCAGCTTGCCCACCGGCGAGCGCCGCCGCCATCCCGAAGCCGGCGATGGCCAGGCCCCACACGACGATATTGGCCAGGACCGCCAGGCCCTGCCGGCGAACCAGGCTGACCCAGCCCGAGAAGACGCCGCCGAGCACTGCCCCGGCCGGGATGGCGGCGAAGAGGAGGGCGAACGCCAACCCGCCGCCGGGCGGTCCCCCGAACTCGACGTGAGCGAGCTGGGGGAAGAGAGCGCGCGGCATACCGAAGACCATGGCGACGATGTCGACGAGGAAACTCGCCAGCAGGACGGGGTGACCGCGCAGGTAGGCCAGGCCGTCGACGACCGACCGCAGCCCGGGCGCCCGGCCGGCGCTGGCGCTGTCCACGGGCAGCGGCGGCAAGGCCAGGACCGCCCACAGCGTCGCCAGGAGGGTGACGGTGTCGATCAGATAGAGCCAGGCATATCCCGTGATCGGTATGAGGATGCCGCCCAACAGCGGACCCCCGATCGCCCCCGCCTGGAAGACCGTCATATTGAGCGAATTCGCCGCCGGGAGCTGATCGGACGGGAGCAGCCTCGGGAGCACCGAGGACCGCGTCGGCTGGTTGACGGCGAAGAACGCTTGCTGAATCGCGAACAGCCCCAACAGCACCCACACATCGCTATTACCCAGGGCCGCCTGCGCCCAGAAGAGCCCACTGGTGACGATGAGCCCGAGCGTCGTCACCCGCAGGATCGCCCGCCGGTCGAAAGCGTCGGCGAGGGCACCGCCCCAGAGGCCGAAGACGATGAGCGGGACCAGACCGAACAACCCCGTCAGACCGACGTATGCCGAGGAGCCCGTCAGCGTGTAGATCTGGGCCGGAACCGCGACGACCGTCAGCTGCGCCCCGACGACCGTGACGATATTGGCCTGCCAGAGCCGTCGGTAGTAGCGATTGGCGAGCGGGCGGGTGTCGGCGAGATAGCGACGCACGGAGTGGCCGGCTCGGCTCAGACGACCGGAGAGTGCCGGTCGAGCCAGGTGACATTGCCGTAGCCGAAGCCGTCGCACGCGGCCCGCAGGTCGGGGAAGACGACGGATTCGTTGCGCAGGAGCAGCCCGTCGAGGGTCTCGTATCCGGTCGCGATGACCGTCAGCGGCGCCCGGTGGTGGTTGGTCAGGGTCGTCGCGAGTTCGGCCTGGCTGCGGGCGTCGCTGCGGAGGAAGAGAACGGTGTCGATGGGGTCACGGCCGGCGAGGGACTCGGCATACACGAGGAAGCGGCGGGGGGAGGCGAGCCGCACCTGGAGGGCGAGGTCGACCTGGGCGGCGCGGAAGCCCGTCGAGCGTCGTTGGGTGAAGAGCCGACGGCCGGTGCGATGGCTGAACAGGACTGCGCCGGACGTGGATTCCTCGACGACGCCGAGGACGGCCGGATGGCCCTTGGGCAGGGCCAGTCGGAGGGTCAGATCCCAGGGTCCTGGCGTCTCGCGCTTGAAGAGGACTACCGGGTCATGATCGGCCCGCAGATAGGCCCGGCCCTCGATGGGGGGCGGCCTTGGCGCGGGCCTTGCCCGGCGCGTCGAGCGAGCGGATCGGGGCGCTCGGGATCGGCCGGACCCCGAGTTCGAGTTCTCCCGGAGTGAGATTGGCGAAGCGCTCGCGCAGGAAGCGGTCCTGGATCTGCAGGTCGCGCTCGTTGTGTTCGGCGTCGGCTCGCTCGATGTCGAGGGCGACGGAGTGAAGGAGGCGCAGTTGGGCCAGGAGCAGCTGCTCGGCCGACTCCTTGCCGGACCGCCGTGAGGATCCCTCGAACGCGGTCAGGCTTTCGGGCAGATAGCGCTCGAGGACGTCGCTGAGGGTGGGGGCGATGTCGTGCTCGACCGGCGGGGCGGTGTCGGTGATCGCCCGGGCGAGTAGGACCGCTTCCAGCGGCATCGTCCCGCTCGCGGCGTTGACGCGGGTGGCGACGTCGCGACCGGGGCGGCGGCGCGGCATACGACGGCCACCGGGGACGGCGCGCCACTCTCGGAACTCGCTCGTGCTCCACCCCGTGAAATCGGTGATTCCGCGCCCGCGCCGTGGGATCAGGCTCTCGGCGCGGCGGACGGCGGGCTCGATCTTCGCGGTGACGCGGCGTGCGGGATCGGGCAGGGGCACCGGGTCAGGGTACCTGCCGGTCCGGATGCGCCGCGGCCCAGGCGGTGAGCACCTGGGGGCGCAATCGGCCGCGGTCGGTGACGGGCAGCCCGACCGACACGGCCCACGCCCGGATCTCTTTGACGGTGGCGGGCGGAGCCGGCAGTGGGCCCGCGGGCGTCAGTTCGGCGAAGCGCACCAGCGCGCCCTGGTCGTCGGCCACCTCGCGGCGGGCGGCG
This sequence comes from Nostocoides sp., assembly GCA_016702415.1. Classification (GTDB taxonomy): domain Bacteria; phylum Actinomycetota; class Actinomycetes; order Actinomycetales; family Dermatophilaceae; genus Nostocoides_A. The sequence continues at coordinate 80,421 of JADJEA010000001.1, read as the reverse complement.
GCGAGGAAGCGGTAGGTCCATTCCTGGGCGAGCTTGCGGGTCTCGGTGAAGACGATGGGGACATTGGGATAGCGCGCCTGACACTCCGCCAACGCGTCGGCGAGCGTGGCCGGGCGGACATAGTCCGACTTGAACAAGCCGGCATACCGGTCCTCGACGACAACCGCGGCCCTGGGGACGGCGGCGAGTTCCGACAGGCGGAAGCGCAGTGTGCCGTTCATGAGGCCGGCCGTGAGGTCGGCGAGGCTCTTGCGCTCGACGACGGCGACCACCCGCCCCTCGGACTCGATCCCGTAGTCCCCCACCGCCAGTGGGGCTGCCCGGGTCGTCGCCTGTTGCTCGCTGAACTTCCACGCATAGCGCTCGCGGATGTCGACAAGGATTTCCACGGGGTCCGTATGCCGCGGGCCCCCCGCCCGCGCCGATGGCACCGTCACATGGGGCCGGGCCTGCTTCGTCGTCCGTGCCGTCTGCCAGAAGATCGCCTCGCGGCCGCGGGCAAAGGTGAGGACGAACTGCGACCGGCTCTCCTTGCGGCGGTCGAGCACCAGATCGATCATCGCTCCGCGCCGGGTGCAGGACCGGGTCGCGATCCGCTCGACGATCTCCGGCTCGGCCGGCCAGGCCGCAGCCCGGTGACAGTAGACCTTGGCGGTGCGCGGCCAGGTCTCCCGGGCCTTCAGGACGATGCCGTCCGGGCCCAACGGGATCCGCACGAGGAAGGGCAGGCGGCTGTCCTCCTCGGGATTGCGGGCGATGAGGAAGTCGTCGGGCACGCGTCCATCATCCCGCGTCCGTCATCGGGGGTCCGCCATCGGGCGTCCGTCATCGCCGACGGCCCGGGTTTGGCCGCGGCGGAGCGGGTCCGCTCAGCCACCCCACCAATAGCTTGCCGGCGGCCGCGCCGGCCCGTCGGCGAGATTGGTCAGCATCCCGGCAGATCCGCTGTCGTGGAAGAGGATCCACGCGAGGAGGCCGAGAGCGATCAGGGTGATCGCGGCGCCGAGCCAGGAATCGGTCGGCAGGGTGATGCGGCGTGCGGACATGATGGTCTCCCTCCGGGTGCGGCCGGATGGCCGTCACCCGAACGGAGATCAGGGGCCGCGTCGTGATACGCGGCGGTGCGTCGCGCGAGCCGGAGGGTGCGCGATCAGTCGCCGATGGCCTTCTTGCCGCGGCTGACGATGAGGGGGTCCGGCTCCATGATCACGTCGGTGTCCTTGCCGTCGTACTCGTGGAGGCTGAGGAAGAGGCGCATCGCATTGACCCGGGCGCGCTTCTTGTCATTGGACTTGATGGTGAACCACCGCGACACCTTGGTGTCGGTGTTCTTGAACATCTCCTCCTTGGCCGCGGTGTAGGCCTCCCACCGGTCGAGGCTCTCGAGGTCCATCGGGGAGAGCTTCCACCGGCGCACCGGGTCGATCTGACGGATCGCGAACCGCGTGCGCTGCTCCTGCTGGGTGACCGAGAACCACAGCTTGGTGACCGTCGTCCCGGAGTCGATGAGCATTTCCTCGAAGCGCGGGGCCTGGCGCATGAACGTGGTGTATTGCTCGTCGGTGCAAAAGCCCATGACCCGCTCGACGCCGGCCCGGTTGTACCACGAGCGGTCGAAGAGCACGATCTCCCCGGACGTCGGCAGGTGGGAGATATAGCGCTGGAAATACCACTGACCGAGTTCGGTGGTCGTCGGCTTAGTGAGGGCGACGACGCGCGCCGACCGGGGGTTGAGATGCTCCATGAACCGCTTGATGGTCCCGCCCTTGCCGGCCGCGTCCCGCCCCTCGAAGACGATGACGTGCTTTTGGCCCATGTCCTGCGCCCAGTACTGGAACTTCAACAACTCGATCTGGAGGAGATACTTCTCGACCTCGTAGTCGTTGCGCGACATCAGGTGGTCGTAGGGATAGTTCTCGCGCCAGGTCTCCACCGCGCGGCCGTTCGGGGCGATGAGCATGGGGTCGTCCCCGTGGTCGTCGCGGACCGTGTAGCCGTCGGTCTTCAGGCTGTCGATATATTCCCGCAGGTTCATCTGGCTCACGCAGCACAGGCTAGTGGTCGCGGGCTCGGCGCCGAAGGTGTGATGAGGCACACGACGCGGTGGACCGCCGCCACGCTCACCCGCGTGGCCGGCCCCGGTGTTGAGTAGGGTGCGAGCCACATACCGCCGCCGTCCCTCAAGGAGCTCCCCCCGATGCGCAGCGACACCTTCCCCACCACGGCCGCGGACGGGACCGCGCTCCATACCTATCGGTGGTTGCCGGACGGCGACCCCAAGGCGATCGTCCAGATCGCCCACGGCATGGCCGAGCACGCCGGCCGGTACGCGAGGTTCGCGCAGGCCCTCACCGATGCCGGTTATGCGGTGTATGCCGAGGACCACCGCGGCCACGGACAGACCAACCCGCGCGGGGCCAGCCACGGCTACTTCGCCGACCACGACGGGTTCGCCACCGTGGTCGAGGACCTGCACGAGGTGACCGAGGTCGCCCGGGAGGAGGTCCCCGACGTCCCCGTCTTCCTTTTTGGGCACAGCATGGGGTCCTTCCTCGCCAGGGCGTATGCCGCGTCCTACGGCGGCGAACTCGCCGGCCTGATCCTGTGTGGCACCGCCGGAGACCAGGGTCTCCTGGGGAAGGCGGGGGCCGGCATCGCGGCGGTGCAGTCGCGGCTGCGGGGGCGACGGCATACGTCCGGATTGCTCGACAGCCTGTCGTTCGGGTCCTATGGCAACGCCTTCAAACCGACCCGGACAAAGTTCGACTGGCTCTCCCGGGACCCCGAGGAGGTCGACAAGTATGTCGCGGAACCGTTGTGCGGCAACGTCTTCACCGCCGGCTTCTATGCCGACCTGTTGAGCGGGCTGGCCTATATCCACGACCCGAAGACGAGCGCGCTGGTGCCCAAGAACCTCCCCATCCACCTGATCGCCGGGTCCATGGACCCCGTCGGAGCCCAGAGCAAGGGCGTCGAGCAGGTGGCCGGGCAGTACCGGAAGGCGGGGGTGAAGGAGGTGACGACGCACTACTACATCGGTGCGCGCCACGAACTCCTCAACGAGACCAATCGCGACGAGGTCACCGCCGACATCATCGCCTGGCTCGACGCGCACCTGTGACCAGCCACGCCTGACCCACACGGCCCCCAGCCACGGCCCCCAGCCACGTACGGCCCGGATGGTCAGCGCCTGCCGGCGCTGACCATCCGGGCCGTCCGTGCTCTTCCTGCTCCCCGTGCTCTCCAGGCCGTCCGTGCTCTCTGGGCCGTCCGGCTCCTAGCCGACTCGGCCCCGGCCGGCGTCAGCCGGTGACATAGGGCGCGAGGGCCGCCTGCACGTCATACGAGATGGTGTTTTGGCCGCCGAGCACGACGATCCGCTTCGGCTTCAACCGCGCCAGCTCGGTCGCGACCGTGTCCGGCAGTTTCGTCGTGTCCACCAGGAGCACGGGCCCAGCGGTCATCCCGGCCACCGGCGCCCCGGAGAGGGCGTCGGTGTAGACGCGGCCGGAGGCGATATAGACCGTGGCGACGCCCGCGGCATACGACTGACTCGTGATCGCCGTCGAGGTGGTGAACCGGTCGGGGCCGGACCAGCGCTCGACCGAGCCGGCATAGGTGTGCAGCGTGGCTTCGACCGCGGGGGTGATCGTGCTCGTCCCGCCGAAGATGACGATGCGCCGCGGAGCGAGCCGCCTCAGTTCCGACGCGATCGACGCCGGGACGGCATTGGTGTCGACGAGCAGGACCGGTCCGTCGGTCTTGCCGGCGACCGGGGCGCCCGAGAGGGCGTCGGTGAAGACCCGGCCGGAGGCGACATAGACGGTGTCGACGCCCGCGGCATAGGTGTTCTGGGAGATCTGGGCCGACGTCGAGAACCGGTCCGGGCCCGACCACCGCTCGACCGGCGCCCCGCTGATGCCGGCGAGCGCCGCCTCGACGTTCGGCTGGATGGTCGCGGTGCCACCGAAGATGACGACCTTGCGCGGCTTGAGGCGACGCAACTCGGCCGCGATCGGATCGGGGACGGAGTCGGCCTTGGTCAGGAGGATCGGACCCTTTGTCATCCCGGCGACCGGCGCGCCGGACAGGGCGTCGGTATAGACATTGCCGGAGGCGACATAGGCGACCGCGACGCCGGGGTCGAAACTGCGCGCGGAGATGGCGGCGGAGGCGGCATACCGATCCGATCCGCTCCAACGCTGGACCTTCTGCAGCGCCGGGAAACTCACGGCAATGGTGGCGCTCGACGCGGTCTCGGCGGTGACGGAGAGCTTCCAGTAGCCGTCCGGCGACGTATAGCTCTCACCGGCGTCCAAGCCGGGGTGGCGCTGGGTGTCGTTCACCGACCGGTCCTCGGGGTGGAAATCGAGGACCAGGCGTGCATACGTCTTGTCGGTCAGGCTCTGCCGGTGCACGGTGACGCCGCCGCCGGGGTCGGTGCGGGTGCCCGTCGCGCTGGCATAGGTCGCGTCGTCGATCCACGAGTCCAGCCCCACGGTGGCCCGGTAGTCGACGTAATAGCGGTACCCGGCGATATCGAAGTAGAACCCGCGCAGGCCCGACCCCGCCCCTAGGCGCTGCACCGTGAGCGTTTGCGGCGCTCCGACGGTGATGCCGGGGATGTCGGACTCGGAAAGCACGCCCAGATCCCAGAGGGTGCTGGACAGCGGGCTGCCGACCTTGCCATAGGGTCGCCCGCTGGCCGGATCCCAGGGGTTGTTCCAGTCCGCGACGGTGCAGTTGCTCGACAGCGGGACGGGGGTCGAGCCGTCGACGCAGTCCAGCGATCCGGTCGAGGTGACATTGTTGTTGAAGAGGAGCGCCCATTCGGCAACCCACGTGTTGTTGACGCTCCCGTTGATCATCGTCAGGCCATACCCGGCGGAGGTGGTCCCGGAGTACTCCAGATCGCTCCAGTCGCACGCGCTGTAGCCGGGCAACTGGATCATGACGTGGTCGAAGCGATCGCCGCCCCCCTCGATGAGCTTGGACGCCTCGCGATAGATCGCCGTCCGGTCGCAGGTGGCACTCTCGGTCGAGGAGAGGTAGATGCGGTTCCAGCCCTCCGCAAACCCGAGGTGGAGTCGCACCGCGCCATTGGTGGCCTCGTCGAAGTAGGCGTCGGCCGCGTCGACCGCCTCGCTGACCCCCTCGGTCGGGTCACTGCTCGGTGGAGTGCTGGTCCAATACACCGGGAGGTAGTAGAAGAAGTGGTCGCCTGGGTCACGCCCCGCCTGACCCCCGAGCCGGTATGCCGTGGCTCCCTTCGCGGGGGCAGCTGCGGCTCCCAGGGACCTGGCCGAGGGTCGTGCCCGAGTCCCCGTGGCCACGGGGACAGCAGCGTCGGCGGAGACGCCCGCGCGATCGCCATTGCTCGCCGTGAGCCGACCGGGAGCGGCGCTCGCGCTGCCGCCGAGCAGCATCGCGGCGACCACGGCGCACGTCGCGAGAACGGCCCTGACCAGGGCGCTTCCCGGCAGCACCGCGCGCGGGGATCGAGTGGGGTTCCTCATGAGTCGCAACCTACTACGGGCGCCCGACAGCCCTATCGGCGACCTCACACGCCCGAGAACCTACGGTATCGTAAGTTACCAGGAAGTAAGGGGCTAGGCTTGGCACCCATGACCGCTGCACCGCCCCGCCCGGTGCCCGCCCGACGGCCGGGAATCGCCGACGGGATGTGGAAAGTCGCGGCGGCGATCGCCACCCCGATCCTCCCGGACGACTACCTCGACCTCATCGCGCCGCTGCGCAGCGGGGCCGACCTGCGTGGCCGCATCGTCGCCAAGCGCCGCGAGAGCGCCGATGCCGCGACGCTTGTCATCAAGCCGGGCCGCTCCTGGGCCGGACATCTCCCGGGGCAATACATCCGGATCGGCATCGACATCGACGGCGTCCGCCACTGGCGCGCCTATTCGCTGACCTCACGCACGAGCGACCCGACGATCTCCATCACCGTCAAGGCCATTCCCGACGGGCTCGTCAGCAATCACCTCGTCCATCACGCGACCCCCGGCACCCTGGTCATGCTCGACCAGGCCAGCGGCGATTTCGTCCTCCCGAGCACCCTCCCCGAGACGATCCTCTTCGTCACGGGCGGCTCGGGCATCACACCCGTCATGGGTATGCTGCGCAACCTCCCCGCGCCGACCCCGGGTCGCCCGGCCCCCGACATCCACCTCATCCACAGCGCCCCCACCCCCTCCGATGTCATCTTCGCGGCCGATCTCGCCGCGCTCGCGGCGAGCGGGCGGGTGCACCTCACGGTGCGGCATACCGACACCGACGGCATGCTCGACCTGGCCGATCTCGACGCGCTCGTCCCCGACTGGCGCACCCGCCAGGCGTGGGTATGCGGACCGACCGGCCTGCTCGACGCCGCCGAACTCCACTGGGCCGCGGCCGATCTGACCGACCGGTTGCACGTCGAGCGCTTCCGTCCGACCATCATCGAGCCTGGCGAGGGCGGCGAGATCACCTTCCTCGACTCCCTCATCACCGTCGACGCCGACGGCGCCACCCCGATCCTCGACGCCGGCGAGGACGCGGGCATCCTGATGAAGAGTGGGTGCCGCATGGGCATCTGCTTCGGCTGTGTCGCCGTTATGCGTCAAGGCGCCGTCCGCGACCTGCGCACCGGGGAGATCACCGTCGCCGAGCCCGGCGACGAACTGTCCATCCAGACCTGCATCAACGCCGTGGCCGGTAGTTGTGACCTCGAACTCTAAGTCCAGCACGTCCCCCACCACCGACTAGGACGCTTCATGACCCTCGCTCCCGAGCGGATCCACATCAGCCCGACGGCGCCCCACGTCACTGAGCCCACCCACGTCGAGGCGACGCACCACGCGCTCAACACGCGACTCTCCGTGGGCGGCGGTCTCCAGCGGACCCATCCGCCCAAGAAGTCGGGCAAGCCCAATCCCATGGCGCACTTGACCAATACCGAGATCGAGCAGATCGGCCTCGACCTCGACGCGATGCGCGCCGAGGTGATGCAGTCCCGGGGGGCGAGGGACGCGGCATACATCCGGCGGGTCATCGCGATCCAGCGCGGACTGGAGATGGGCAGCCGGGTCGTCCTCCTCTTCTCCCGCAACAAGGCCGCCTGGGTTGTCGGCACGGTCGGCCTCTCGCTGGCCAAGATCCTCGAGAACATGGAGATCGGCCACAACGTCCTGCACGGGCAGTGGGACTGGATGCGCGACCCCAAGATCCATTCCACGACCTGGGAATGGGACATGGCGTCGCCGGCGAAGCAATGGCAGCACAGCCACAACGAACTCCACCACACCTATACCAATGTCCTCGGCCGCGACAATGATCTCGGCTACGGCCTTCTGCGGGTGGACGAGGACCAGAAGTGGGAACTCTTCCACCTCGGCCAGCCGCTCTGGCATCTCGTCAACGCGATGTTCTTCGAGTACGGCATCGCTGCCTATGACCTCGAATTGCGCGGCAACCTCCAGAACTGGGACCAGTTGTCCGACGACGACAAAGCGGCCTTCAAGGCGCAGGCGTGGGCGATGGCTCACAAGATCCGCCGGCAGGCGACCAAGGACTATGTCGTCCACCCCCTCCTCTCCGGCCCGAGCCTCGTGCCGACCCTCCTGGCCAATTTCACGGCCAATGTCGTGCGCAACGTCTGGTCCAACACGGTCATCATCTGCGGCCACTTCCCGGACGGCATCGACACCTTCGAGACCGACTCGATCGACGGGGAGACCCGCGGCGAGTGGTACCTCCGCCAGATGCTGGGCAGCGGCAATATCAGCGGCGGGACCCTGACGCACGTCCTCAGCGGCAACCTCAGCCACCAGATCGAGCACCACCTCTTCCCCGACATGCCCTCCAACCGGTATGCCGAGATCGCCCCCAAGGTCCGCGCCCTCATGGAGCGTCATGACCTCCATTACGTGACCGGCCCGATCCTCAAGCAGGCCTATCAGGTCTACAAGAAGGTCTGCGTCCTCTCCCTGCCCAACAAGGAGCCCGGCCGCACCCGCCGCTCCGTGGTTGCCGCCGAGCTTCGCAAGATCGTCAAGGGCAAGGGCGCGGCGCGCACCAAGCGGCACCTCCCCTCGACCGTCTGACCGGCGCGGTGGACGCGGTCGTCCTCGACGGGCGCGGCGGGATCGCCCTCGAGACCCGCCCCGTCCCCGCACCCGGCCCCGGTGAGGTGCTCATCGCCCCGGGGGCGACCGGGATCTGTGGGACCGACCTCCACCTGATCGAGGGGACGTATGCCGCGGGCCGCTACCCGCTCGTCCCGGGACATGAGTTCGCGGGGACGATCGCCGCGGTGGGTTCGGATGTCAGTGCCCTCCGCGACGGCGACCTCGTCGCCGCCGACCCCAACCTCAGCTGCGGCGAATGCCGTCTCTGCCGGATGGACGCGCCCAATCTGTGCGAGCGGATCGCGGCTCTCGGGATCAACCTCCCGGGGTCGTGCGCGGCATACGTCCTGGTGCCGGCCCGCGTCGTCGTCCCGCTGTCGCCCGCCCTAGACGCCACGACGGGGGCCCTCGTCGAGCCGCTCTCGTGCGTCCTCAACGCCGTCAAGCGCGCCCCCGGGTGGCAGGACGCGGTCATGGTCGTCATCGGTGCCGGCTGCATCGGCCTGCTCGCCACGACCGTCGCCATTCACCTCGGTGCGGCGGAGGTCCACGTCGTCGAACCGCATGCGCTGCGTCGCGACCGCGCGCTCGCACTCGGTGCCCGCTCGGCTGCCACGGCGGCGACCGAGCTCGATCTCGCCGATCGTGTCGATCTCGTCCTCGACGCCAGCGGCCACCCCGGCGCCATCGCGTCGGCCATCCCGTTGCTGCGCAAGCGTGGGCGGTTCATCCAGATGGGAGTGGCGCACCCGGAGGCGACGATCCCGGTGTCGCCCTACGCGATCTATGCCAAGGAGGTGACCTATCTCGGGGCGAACTCCTGCGGCTCGTCCTTCCCCGCGGCCGCCGAAATGATGGTCGACCTCGCCGACCGGGTGCGTCCGCTGGTCACCCACACCTTCCCCCTCGCGCGGTATGCCGACGCCGTCGCCGCGATGCGTGCTCCCGATGCCGTCAAGGTGCAGGTCGCCTGAGGCGCCCGGGGCCGTTATGGTTACCCGCCAGTAGCACTCGAGTCGATGGGAGCGATGTCGTTCTCGTCGACGGTCGGCGGTTGCGTCCCGATGTCGTCCTGGTCGCGGCCGGCTACCGGACCGGCTTGGCCGGGCTGTTCGGCCATCTCGGCGTCCTCGACACCGCCGACCGGCCCCGGGTCACCGGTGCCCGGGCCACGCCCGGCGCGCCCGGCCTGCGGATCACCGGGTTCACCAACCCGATCAGCGGGATGTTCCGCGAGCTACGGATCGACGCGACTCGGCTGGCCAAGCGGCTCGCCTGACCGGCGGGCTCAGGCCCCGAGCGTCGCCCGGGCCTGCGTGAGTCAGGACGTGCCGGCGTCGAGGACGACCGAGCGCGAGAGGAGATTGGGGGTGTCGGCGTCGCGGCCGGCGGCGGTGGCGAGGGCCACGGCATACCGATGCAGTCGCACGAGTTCGGCCAGCGGCTCCCCCCCACCGTGCTCGACGCGGCCACCGGCGGACTCCACGACCTCGACGATGTCGGCGGGGACGACGTCCAGCCCCCAGACGAGCGTCCCGGGCGCGCACGTGGCGACCGGACCATGGCGGTACTCGCCCACGGCATACGACTCCACCCACATCCCGGATGACTCCCGCACCTTAAGGGCGCCCTCCTCGGCGATATGCCGAGCCCAGCCGGTGGCGAGGACGACGAGTTGGCGAATTCCGGTGTCCGGCAACGCCGTCGCGAGCGCGTGATCGCCGAGCGCTGGGAGCGCCGCGAGATCGGCCAGGGGACTCCAGTCGTATGCCGATGCCTCCCCTCCCCGGGTCTGCTCGGCCATCGCCGTGCGCAGGAGGGCCAGTTGCGTGGTCGGGAAGCGGGTCTGCACCACGCTCTCCTCGTCGGCGAAGGAGAGGTCGACGACATCGGTGACGAGGTCGGCCAGCGGGGTGCCCTGCTCGCCGAGGAGCGCCGTAATCGGGACGTCCGGCTGTTGGGTCCGGATGGCGCGCACCGCGTCGAGCAGTTCCGAGGACGTCCCGGACCTGCTGATCGCGACCACCCGGTCGTAGGGCCGGAACACCCGCGGCACCTCGCTGGCGATGAGGACGTCGGTGATCCCGAGCCCGGCGGATTCGCGGATCTCGGCATACGCCAGCCCGACGTAGTAGGAGGTCCCGCACCCGAGGACGAGGACCCGCTCACCCGCCGACGGTATGCCGACCACCCCCGCCGCGCCGAGCGCGATCGCCCGCTCCCACAGCCGGGGCTGGCTGTGGATCTCGGCGAGGGTCTTGACGCTGGTGGCGTGGGGGATGGAAGTCATCTCGTCTTCTCCGGGTCGGGCGATCGGGTGGGTCCGGCGGTCAAGATGGCGGCGAGTCCACGCACCTCGTCAAGGGAGCATTGACCCGCGGTGCCCCCTGCGACCTGCGTCGACAAGCTCGCGGCGGCCACGCCGAGACTCAGTGCGGTGGGCCAGTCGTCGCCGGCCAGAAGCCGGGCGAGGCAGGTCCCGGCAAGGGTGTCCCCGGCGCCGACGGTGTCGACGACCGTGACCGACGGGGCGGGAATGTGCCAGCTCTCGCGGTGGGTGTGGACTGCGGCTCCCGCGGCGCCGAGCTTGAGCACGACCGCGGGAAAGCGCGGGTCCCGATCGCCGATGGGATTGCCCGGCACCGGCATTCGGGCGAGGAGGGCCCGCACGGCAGTCTCGGCGGGCGCGTCGTCACCGGCTCCGGCCAAGCCGCGGGCCTCGGATTCGTTGACGAAGAGGAGATCCGTCTGGGCGATCGCCTCACTCGCGCCGCTGGCCCACGCCCGGTCCGGGTCGTCGTTGGTGTCGAGGCTCACGGTCAGCCCCAATTCCCGGGCCCGGGCCATCCGCGTGTGCAGGCGGTCGCGCGCACCGTGGTGGAGGAAGAAGGAACTGATGTGGAGGTGACGCGAGGTCGCCAGCAGGTCGTCGGTGACGTCCTCGGCGCGCAAGGCCGTCATTGCGCCAAGGTCGGTGAGGATCTCCCGGTCGGTCGGATCGTCGGACCGGACGAGGATGACCGAGGAGCCAGTGTGCTGCCGCGGATCGACCCGGACGGCGCTCGTGTCGACGCCGCGCTCCTTCAGCCAACGTCGGCAGGCAGCGCCGAACTCGTCATCCCCACTGACGGCGAGCAGCCGAACTTGTTCACCGGCGGCAGTCGCCGCGCACGCCGTGATGCCCGCGCTGCTCCCCAACGTCATCGTGGTCCGCGAGACGAGGTCCTCGGCCTGTCCGAAGCGCAAGGAGGTCCCCGTCGTGGGCACGCCGGCCACGACGATGTCGGGGCAGAGCTCCCCGACGAGGAGGATGGGACCGGCCAGTGGGTTCATCGGCCACCCGAGACGTCGATGGTGATTCCGGTGAGATAGCTCGCTGCGGGGGACACCAGCCAGCCGACGACCTGGGCCACCTCCTCCGCGGTCCCGACCCGGCCGAGCGGGATCGACGGGCCCAGCCGGTCAAGCCGGCCGGGGTGGGCGGCATTCATGTCGGTGTCGATTAGGCCCGGACGAATTCCGAGGACGCGAATGCCTTCGCGCGCAACCTCGTTCGCAAGGGCCCGAGTCATGATGTCGACCGCGGCCTTGCTCATCGCGTAGTCCACGAACTCCCCGGCACCGCCCAGTTCGGCCGCCCGCGAGGAGATGTTGATGATGACCCCGCCGCCCCCGCCGTGAGCGGTGCTCATCCGCCGCACCGCCGCGCCTGCGCAGAGGACTACCGCTGCCGTGTTGACGGTCAGGACCCGGCTGACACGCTCGGCGCTGAAGGTCTCGGTCCGGGCCGCGTCGGGGAGCACGCCCGCGTTGTTGACGAGAACGTCGAGGCGACCGAAGCCCTCGTCCAACGCGGCGAACACCCGCTCGACGCTCCCGAGAGCGGCCGCATCCGCCTGCTGGACAACCGTATTGGCCCCGAAGGAGGCACAGTCGGCGGCGACGGCGTCCGCGGCGGGGGCGTTCGCGGCATACGTCAGAAGGAGGTCGTATCCCGCGGCGGCGAGGGCGCGCGCGATCGCCGCTCCGATGCCGCGGCTGCCCCCGGTGACCAGTGCCACCGGGCGTTCTGATGTCGTCATGGGTCGCCTCCCGCCTCAGTCGTTGATCCGCAGGTATGCCGTGTTCGTCGTCGCATAGCGCACCCCGCTCGCCAGGACCGCGGCACCCGCCGCCGTTCCGGGATCGGGTGGGGTCCCGTAGAGGAAGGCGAACGCAGGTGGCCGGTATCCGGTGAGCCGCTCCAGTTCCCGGATCGGCCCGAGGATCTCCCGCTCGATCTCTGCGTCGGTGGAGATGTCCTTGGCCGCAGCGTGATTGGCCGTGTGGGCGCAGATGACGTGACCTTCCCGATGAATCCGGTCCAGGTCGTCCCATGTCATCGCGAAGCGGGGTTGGCTCTTTTCCTCGTCGAGGATCGTGTAATCGTGGGCGTCGGCGAAGGCCTCCTGGTCGTCGGGGTCGAGCGAGAGGATCGCCGTTGTCGGGAAGAACCAGGCCGTCAGCCCGAGCTCCTCGCAGACCGGCAGGGCGACGGTCGCATTGTTGAGATAGCTGTCGTAGAACACCGGGATGAACCCGGGCTTCGGCAGCGCCCAACGGCCGGTGTCGGTGAAGCGGTCGAGATCGGCGGGCAGGACCGGGTGATAGCGCTCGAGATACCAGCGCAGCTCGCGCTTCAAGGTCCCGCGCTGGGACTCGGGCGTGTTGTGCCAGTTGACGATCCGCAGGTACTTGCCCGCGGCGAAGGCCGCTCGCTGGTAGCCGGGGGTCAGGACCTCGGTCATGCCTCGGCCCCCGCCACCTGGGTCTCGATTCGGGCTCGCAGGTGCTGGTCGGCGAGGACGACGAGGGTGTCGATGAGTTCTCGTGAACCGGTCTCGTCCGGCTCGTCCGGGAACTGCGGGGGGAAACCGACGTCAGCCAGTCCGCGGTAGTAATGGTCGAACAGCCCGGCCAGCCGCAGCCCTTGACGTCGGTCATCCTCGTCGACGGCCGGCATGGTGCGGCCGGGGCGCAGGTCGTCGACAGCGACCACCATGGCGATGCCCTCGCGTTCGAGAAGCCGCGCATGGCACGCGGCCAGCACGGTGGGGACGTCCGCGGCCGGTGTGGCGTCGAAGGTGGCGACCTGCTCCGCTACCTCCTCCGCGAGCTGTCCGGCGGGACCTTCGGCGGCCTCGGTCTGTGCGCTCACTGGGACCTCCGCGGCAGCCCGGCGACCTCGACCCCGACCAGGAAGTCGAAATCGGCACCCTCGTCGGCCTGAAGGACATGGTCGACGTAGAGCTTCTGGTATCCGCGGGTGGCCGGCCAAGGACCGGCGGCCCTGTCCTCGGCGAGCCGCGAGGCGATGACGTCGTCGCTCAACTCGACGTCGAGCCGGCGGCCGGGGACATCCAGGAAGACAATGTCGCCGGTGCGGACGGCCGCCAGCGGGCCACCGACGGCGGACTCGGGGCAGACGTGCAGGACGACGGTGCCGTATGACGTGCCCGACATCCGCGCGTCGCTGATCCGCACCATGTCGGTCACCCCGGCGGCGAGAATCCGTGCCGGGAGTGGGAGATTGGCGATCTCGGGCATGCCCGGATAGCCCTTCGGGCCGGCTCCGCGCAGGATCAGCACATCATCGGGCGCGACGTCGAGATCGGGGTCGTCGGCGTCCCGGAGGTAGGCCTCGTAGTCGTCCCACACCCGAGCCCGGCCGCGGTGGACCATCAGGGCAGGGCTTGCCGCCGACTGTTTGACCAGGGCACCACGCGGAGCCAAGTTCCCGCGCAAGACCGCCGTCCCGCTCCCGGCGGGCTTGAGTGGGTCGTCGAGATCGCGGATGACCTCGCTATTCCACCGCTGCGCTCCGGCGTATGCCGCGCCCAGTTCCTGCCCGCTGACGCCGATTGCGTTGCGGTGCAAGAGATCCCCGAGCTGATCGATAACGGCACCCAGGCCCCCGGCATACGCGAAATCCTCCATGAGGTAGGCCCCGGACGGCATGAGGTCGACGATGGTCGGCACCTCCCGGGCGAGGACGTCGAAGTCCTCGAGGGTGAGCGGGACCCCGATGCGCCGCGCGAGGGCGAGGAGATGGACGACCGCATTGGTCGAGCCGCCAATAGCCGCATTGACGCGGATCGCGTTCTCGAACGCCTCCCGGGTCAGGATGGCACTGGGCCGCAGGTCCTCCCCGACCATCTCGACGATGCGCCGACCGGCGAGATGCGCACTCGTGCGGCGGCGGGCGTCGTCCGCGGGCAGTTCGGCGCTTCCGGGCAGCTGCATTCCGAGGGTCTCGGTCAGGAGGGCCATCGTCGAGGCGGTGCCCATCGTCATACAGTGCCCGCGGCTGCGGCTCATGCAGGACTCCGCCTCGACCAGGTCGGCGTCGCTCATCCGGCCCGCGCGATGCTCCTCCGTCATCTGCCACACCGAGGTGCCCGACCCGACCGTCGTCCCACGCCACCGGCCATTGAGCATCGGCCCGCCCGTGATCAGCAGCGAGGGCAGATCGGTGCTCGCTGCGCCCAGGAGATACGCCGGCGTCGTCTTGTCGCATCCGGCGAGCAGCACGACACCATCGATCGGATTGCCGCGCAAGGTTTCTTCGAGGTCCATCGCCACGAGATTGCGCAAGAGCATCGCCGACGGCCGCATCATGGTCTCGCCGATGGAGGCCGTGGGGAACTCGAAGGGCACCCCGCCGGCCTGCCACACCCCACGCTTGACGTGCTCGGCGACCTCCCGCAGGTGGGCATTGCACGGCGTGAGCTCCGACCAACTCGTCGCGATCCCGATCACCGGCCGGCCGCGGAAGGAGTCGTCGGGCAACCCTTCGCTGCGCAACCACGAGCGGTGGAGGATGCCGTTCTTACTCGGTGCCGTGAACCATCCGGCGCTGCGCAACTCAGGCACGCCGGTCCCCCTCGTGGTGGAAGCGCGGGAGGTATGCCGCTTGCGCCCCAATGAGGGCATCGGTCAGGTCCCGGGCCGCCGCGGGGTCGGTGACCGCGCCGTCGGCAATCATCGCCTCGACGACGAGGTCCCGGTCGCCGGTCAGGGCCGCCTCGACCGCGAGCCGGACCGACACGAGGCGTTGCGCGAGAATGGCTTTGATGGGTTCGGAGAGGTCTGGGACCTGGATGGCCCGCAGGCCCCGCGCGGTGGCGACGCCCGGCAGTTCGAGGGCCGCGTCGTCGGGCAGCCCTGGTACCGCGCCCTTGTTGAGGACGTTCACGGAGAACATCTCGCGACGGTCGGTCAGCACCGACCGCAAGATCGCGATGAGTTGCTCCTGCTCGCCCGTCGAGCGTCCGAAGATGCTCTCGTCCAACGGGATTCGGCCCTCAGCCTGGGCCTTCATCGACTGGTAGCGGTTCTCGCCCCACTCCAGGATTTCCGGCACGGAGAAGGCGTCGACTCCCAGTGTCTTGCCGTAGTAGGCACCGCCCGGCCAGCGCTGGGGGAAGAACTCGGTGACGTGGCGGTCATTGGCCGCGGGATAGGCGCCATAGGTGTCGTAGAGCGACCACGAGAACGGGTTCTGCGCCGCGGCGATCCGCTCGACGAAGATATTGCCGATCTGGTCGGGGTCGGGGGGACGCTGCGCTTCCTCCGCGCGCTTGGCAGCGACCAGCGGCCAGGCGTCCTGGCCGTCGACGCGGAAGTCGTAGATGAAGGTGAGGTGGTTGATCCCGGCATACAAGGTCGAGGTGCGCTCGAACGGGACGTCGATGAGTTGGGCCAACTCGTGCTGGACGTGGTGCATCCCGTGGCAGAGGCCGACGACCTCGGCCCCGGCGTGGAGGGTCATCGCCATGACATTGGCGGTCATGGGGTTGCTGTAGTTGAAGAACATCGCATCGGGCGCGAGCCGGGTGACGTCCTTGGCGACCTCGACCATGACCGGGACGGTGCGCAAGAGGCGGCTGATCCCCCCCGGCATGACCGAGTCGCCGACCGGCTGGAAGATCCCGTGCGCCTGACACGTCTGGTGATCCCGCAGCCAGGCGTCCCGCCCGCCGATCCCGATGCACGTGACGACGAAGTCGGCTCCGGGCAGTGCCTCGCTCCGGTCGGTCGTGCCGCTGACACTGATCCGCTCGCCCGCCTCCCGCGCGTCGATCATCAACTGCGCCAACCGGGTTGCGACGCCGAGGGCGATCTCGTCGACGTCGACGAGACGGATCTCCCAGCTGCCGAGGTCGTCGGCGGAGATGAGGTCGGCGAGCAGGCCGCGGGTGAAGACGGCACTGCCGGCGCCGATGAGAACGATGGTGCGGGGCGTCATGGTCGCTCCTTGGAGCAGTCAGGCGACGACGACGTCGACGCCCTGGGCCCGCACCGCGGCCAGGTCGCCGGCGTCGATCGCCGCGGTGGTGACGAGGTCGCGGACGGCCTCGAAGGTGCAGATCCGGTGCGGGCTGCGGCGGGCGAATTTCGTCGCATCGGCGAGCACCGTGAGGCGGCGCGCGCTGCGGGCGATCCTCCGGTCGGTTTCGCACTCGATGGCGCTCGCGCCGAGCAGTCCGCTCTGCGGATCGATCCCGTAACTGCCCATCAGCACGTGATCGATGTGGAGTTCGCCGAGACCATGCCCGACGAGCGAGCCGAGCAGGCTCAACTCGGGACGGCGCAGCGCCCCGCCGAGGACGACCACGTCGACGTCGACGAGCGCGAGGCGCATGGCCAGATCCAGGGAGTTGGTCACCACGGTGATTCCGGGTATGCCGCTCAGATGGGGCGCGAGTCCGGCGGTCGTCGTTCCGCCGCTGACCAGGATGACCGTCCCCGGCTCGATCAGTGCCGCCGCCCGCGCGGCGATGGCCTGCTTCTCCGCGGCGCATTCGATCTCTCGGGCGGCCAATGGCGGCTCGGGAGCGTCCGTCGGTGATGGCTCGTTCAGGACAGCCCCGCCGTGGACGCGACGGACCTTGCCCTGGCGTTCCAACTCGTCGAGATCCCGGCGCACGGTCGAGAGGCTGACGGCCATCCGAGTCGCCAGGTCTTCGACGGTGACGACGGGCTGACGGCTAAGGAGGGAGAGGGTCTCGTTGCGACGCTGAACGGCCAACATGTCAGTACCCTCTCTCGCGGTCGGCGACGTTGAGCAGCGGCTCACCGGCGAGATAGCGACGCAGATTCTCGGTAAACAGCCGGCTCACGGCGTCGAGATAGTCCGGCGCGAAGCCGGCCACGTGGGGGGTGATCAGGCAGCGCGGGTGCGTCCACAACGGATGTCCCTGCGGCAGCGGCTCATCGGTGAACACATCGCTGGCGCAGAGGTCGAGCCTGTCGGCGTCGAGAGCGTCCAGGAGAGCACCCTCGTCGACCACACCACCTCGGCTGCCGTTGATCAGGACGGCACCCGGCTTCATCGCGGCGAACTGCGCCGCACCGATCATCCCGGCCGTCCGGGCCGTCAGCGGGACGGTCAGGACGACATAATCGGCCCGGCCCAATGCCTGGTCGAGGACCTCCAGGGCGACGGCCTCGACGTCCGGGACAGGCTCGCGCACCCCGAACCGCGGCTCGGGCGCCTGAATCGCCGCGGCGGTTGCCGCCGCAGTGGTGCTCCCGGAGCGGACGGCGAGGATCGTCATACCCAGGGCGCGGCCGAGGCGAGCGACCTCGGCCCCGATCCGGCCGTAGCCCACGATCGCCATCGTGCTCGTGCGCAGGTCGCGTGGCATCAACTGCGTCCAGCGATACTCACGGGAAGGCCAGACCCCTTCCCGCTGCAGTCTTTCCGTATGCCGCAGGTGGTGGGCGTGGGCGAGGACCATCATGATGACCCATTCGGCCAGCGGTGCCGGACTCACCCCGCCGAGGGTCGTCACGACGCAATCGGAGGCCCACAGTCCCGAGCCGGCGAGATGGTCGACGCCCGAGGTGTCGAGTTGGGCCCAGCGCAAGGAGGGCGCGACATCGGGTCCGGGCAGCACGGCGCTGGTATAGGCCACCTCGGCCAGCCGCAGCACGTCGTCCGGAACTGCGCCTTCCCCGGGCTCGTCCGGCGAGACCGGGTGATGGTGGACGACAATCCTCGGGTCAACGGAGCGGATCCGGTCGAGGACGCTTTCGGGGAAGTCGACGGTCACCAGGACGTGGATCGGTGCGGCGTTCCCTGCTGGCATACTCGCGCTCACTTCAGCCCCGTCCGGGCCACGCCCTCGACGAAGTACTTCTGGAAGAACGCGAAGACGACCAGCATCGGCAGGATCGACAGGAACGACATGGCCAGGAGCGGCCCGAAGTTCGTGCTGAACTGGGAGATGAGGAACTGCAGGCCGACCGGCAAGGTGTAGGCGTTGGGGTCATCGAGAACGATGAGTGGCCAGACGAACTCGTTCCACCGCCACATGAACGTGAAGATCACCAGCGAAGCGATCAGCGGCTTCGACAGCGGGAGCACGACCGACCAGAAGGTCCGGAAGTGCCCGGCACCGTCGAGCTTGGCCGCCTCGATCAACTCGTCGGGCATGGCGAGGAAGAACTGGCGCGCCATGAACAACCCGAAGGCCTCCGCGAGCCGCGGGATGATCACGCCCCAGTTGGAGTTGAGCAGGTGGAGATCGATGACCATTTGGAACTGCGGGACCATGATGACCTGGATGGGCACCATGAGCGTGCTGATGATCAGCAGGAAGAGCGCATTGCGCATCGGGAAGCGGAGCTTGGCGAAGGCGTAGCCGGCCATGAGGTTGATCGCGAGCGTCAAGACGACCGAGACGACGGCGATGACGACGGAGTTCTTCAGCCAGCGCGCGAACGGGAACTGGTGCCACGGGTCGGTGTAGTTGTGCCACAACCAGTTCTTCGGCCATAGCGCCACCGGCAGATCGCTCAACTCCGACGTGGGTGCCAGCGAGGTGCGGATCATCCAGTACATCGGGAACATCAGGACGACGACACTGACGATCGCGATGACCAGCCGTATGCCGGTCACGCGCCTCGAGTCCCGGGCCTCACCTTCGGCCGGGGCCGCGACGGCGACCGCGGTCGGTTCGCCGGCGAGGTCAGCCAGGGAGGTGCTGCTGTCGCGTGGTGTGGTCATGCTTCGTCACGGTCCTTGGTCACGCGCCACTGCACCAGGGTGAACAGCAGGACGACCACATACAGGATCACGCCGATGGCAGCGGCATACCCCTGCTTGCGCTGGTTGAATCCCTGGTCGTAGGCGTACTGAACGAGGAAGGTCGTCGAGGTCCCCGGGCCCCCGCGGGTGAGCACATAGACGACGTCGAAGACCTGGAAACTGCCAATGATCGAGTAGACGACCAGGAAGAAGGTCGTCGGGCGCAGCAGCGGCCAGGTGATATGCCGGAAGCGCTTCCAGCCGATGGCGCCGTCGACGATTCCGGCCTCATAGACCTCCCGTGGAATGCCTTGCAGCGCAGCCAGATAGACGACCATCCCGAACCCGATGCCTTGCCAGGTCGAGACGATGATGATCGACATGAGCGCCCAGAATCCGCTGCCCTGCCAGTCGATCGACGGCAGTCCGACCGAAGTCATGATCTGGTTGAGGATGCCCAGGAGCGGGTCGAAGAGACGCAGGAAGATGATGCCGGAGGCGACGCCAGAGATGACGACGGGGACGTAGAAGAGGGCGCGGAAGAGGCCGCGAGCGGGCATCCACCGGTTGAGCAGCAGGGCGGCCGACAGCCCGGCGACGACGCCGATGGGGACGGTGATCGCGGTGTAGAGGATGGTGTTCTTGGCCGCCGCCCAGAAGGTGTGGTCCGAGAGGATCGTCGCGTAGTTGTCGGTCCCGATCCAGCGCATCCGGCCGAAGCCGGAGTACTTGTGCAGGCTGTACCAGAACGTCATGCCGATCGGCACGAACATGAACACGCTGAAGACGACCAGCGCCGGGCTGACCATGAACAGGCCAGCCCGGCGCTCGGCGCGGCGTGCCGCCGAGGCCGCCACCGGACTAGAGGGCCTTCTGGATCGCGCCGGTCAGACCGGAGATGACCGAGTCGACGCTGGCCGAAGAGTTGGAGAGGAACTGGTCCATGTTGTCGACCAGCGCCTGGTTGATGGCGGGGAAGGCCGACATCGTCGTCGTCTTGACCAATGCGTCGGGCATCGTGGTCGCCTGCTTCTGGAAGACCGGCATCAGATCCGGCCGCGTCGCGAAGTCGAGCTTGGCGTCGACGAGGTCATTGCGGACCGGTAGGACGGTGGTCTGCTCGCAGAAGTACTTCATGTTGTCGGCGGTGACGAGGAACTTCGCGAACTCGATCGCCGCTTCCTTGTTTTTGGCCTGGTCGGTGACGACGACGGCATTGCCGCCGAGATCGGTCGCGGCCGCCGCGTCCCGAGGTAGGTAGGTCACGCCCCAGTCGAACTTCTTGCCGATAGCAGCGTCGAGCGAGGGGATGAGGAAGTCCCCCGTCTGGATCATCGAGATCTTCTGGGTCGGGAAGATCTCGTCGGGATAGGTCGGCCGCTTGACCAGGACGCTCGGGGCGTGCAGGCCCTTGGTGTAGAGGCTCTGCGTCCACGACAGCGCCTTCTTGGCCTGGTCGGTGTTGAGGGTGACATTCTTCAGGTCGGCGTCCAGGACGGTGCCCCCGGCCTGGAAGAGGGTGTTGAACCAGCGGTAGGCCCCGTAGAGCTGATAGTTGAACGCGAACGGCGACGCTTCCGGCACCGCGCCCTTGAGCTTTTCGAGGACGGCGACGAACTCGTCCCAGGTCCACGCCCCCTCGAGCGTGTCCGGCACGGACGTGATGCCCGCCTTGGCGAAGTGCGCCTTGTTATACGCGATCGCCGAGGTGTCGGTGTGGTGTGGGACCCCAACGGGGGCGCCGTCCATGGTGACCGCATTCCACAGAGCCGGGAAGAACTGGCCGGCGAAGGCCGAGTCCATCGCATCGCTGAGGTCGGCGAGCGCGCCATTCGAGGCGTACCCGCTGACGTCGGTGTAGGAGACCCGGAACAAGTCGGGCGGATTGCCGGCCTGGAGTCGGCGGTCGATCACGGTGCGGATCTGGTCGTAGGGAAGCACCTCGACGGTGACCTCGGCACCGCGCGCCGCCTTGAAATCGGCCGCGATCTTCTTGAACGCCGCGACCTCCTGATCGCTGCCCCACGTGGTCAGGGTGACGGTGCCGCTGAGGGGGGCCGCGGTGGAGGACCCTCCCGAGGCGGATGAGGATGCCGACCCGGTCGATCCGGAGGTGGACGACGAGGTGCCGTTGGATCCGCTGGAACAGACGGCCAGGCTCCCGGCGGCGGCGGTGAGGCCTGCTGTGAGGAGGAAGCTGCGGCGATCGAGATGAGACATGGACGCTCCTGTTGCTCGCTGGCGTGCACCGGCGCACGGCCCTCGATGGCAATGTAGCGAGCGGAAAGTGCCACTGACAAGCATTTGAGTGCAGAAACTCTCAAAAACACGCACAAGGCGTCGGATAGTGGGGGCGTGCTGGGGCCGGATCTTGCTCAGCCCGGGCGCTGACCCCACGGGCGCACGCGGCCGAGGAGGACCCGCGATCCCGGGGCCGCGGCGAGGGCGCCCTGCGCGGCCGCGGCGATCTGGTCGGGAGTGTGCCAGCGCGCCCCGGAGGCGGCTGCCACCCACCCGAGGGTGCAGACGGTTACCCCGCCCGGGGCCAGCCAGGGGGCGATGGCGTCGGGGGTGGCGGGATCGGCATACCGGCTGGGGGCGAGAAGGACGCGGTGGTTCGCGTTCTCGCACAACGACATCCATGTCTTCGGGGTGAGCGCGGGGAGATACCCGACCAGGTCGTATGCCGATCCCGCCTCCGCGAGGATCGCCGGGATCGCGGCCGGGTCGGTGGTGTCCCGGCGGACGACGACGTCCCAGTCGCCGCGGATCGCGGTGTGCCCCCGGGCGACCCCGATCCGTCGCGCCCCGTCACCGGCCAGGAGTGCCCCGAGCGGGGCGAGAATGCCGGTCGCGCCGACAACGACATACGGTGTCCGCGAGCGCTCCACCGTCGAAGGATGGCCCATGCCCTGGATCTGCGTCACCCCCGATCATCGCCTCGATTCCGCACAGGCGGGTCGGTTGGCCGGTGAACTCGCTGAGGCCGCGGCCACGGTGCTGGGGCTGACCGCGCAGGACGTCGTCGTGTTGGTCCAGGGAGTCGACGGGTCCAGTGGCACCGGCGCCGTCGTCGGCATCCTCGGCCGGGACCGTGGACACCTTGCCGAGGCCGCCCTCCGCGCCGCGGTCACCGAGGTGGTGGCGGCCGGACTCGGCATCCCCGCCGATCTCGTTGGGATCGCCCGGTCGTCGTGAATCGGGCAACCCTCTGACAGGACGACCGAGGGCGGGGACCGGAAGGCTCGGTCCCCGCCCTCATGCCTATGGGCCGTATGCCGATCAGGCCGTCCCGGCGTCACCCACCGCGACCGCGGCCCGGCCGGCCTCCAACCGGGCCACGGGGACCCGGAAGGGGCTGCAGGAGACGTAGTCGAGTCCGGCGTCGTGGAAGAAGTGGATCGACTCGGGGTCGCCACCGTGCTCACCACAGACACCGACGTGGATGTCGGGGCGGGTCTCGCGGCCGGCCGCGACGCCCATCCGGACGAGGGCGCCGACGCCGAGGGCGTCGAGGGTCTCGAACGGCGAGATCGTCAGGACGCCCGCCTCGAGGTAGTCGGCGAAGAACGCGCTCTCGACGTCGTCACGCGAGAAGCCCCAGGTCGTCTGGGTCAAGTCGTTGGTGCCGAATGAGAAGAACTCCGCCTCTTCCGCGATCCGGCCCGCCGTCAAGGCCGCCCGCGGGAGCTCGATCATGCACCCGATCGGGATCTGCAGCTTCACGCCCGAGGTCGTGGAGACATCGGCGAGGATCGCCTCGGCCCGGTCGCGGATGATCTGCAGCTCGCGCACCGACCCGACGAGCGGGACCATGATCTCCGGCTTGGGCCGCTTCCCCTCGCCGAGGAGCTGGACGGTGGCCTCGGCGATCGCCCGGATCTGCAGGTCGAACAGGCCAGGGATCTTCAGTCCGAGCCGGACACCGCGAAGCCCGAGCATCGGGTTGGCCTCGTGGGTGCGCTGAACCGCGGTGAGGAGCTTGAGGTCGTGCTGGTCCGGCTCCTCGCCCTTGGCCTCGGCCACCGCGACCTTGACCGACAGCTCGGTCAGGTCGGGGAGGAACTCGTGCAGCGGCGGGTCGATGAGCCGGATCGTCGTGGGCAACCCGTCCATGACGGTGAGCAACTCGATGAAGTCCTGGCGCTGGATCGGCACGAGTTCATCGAGTGCGGCCTGGCTCGCCTCCGGGTTGTCGGCGAGGATGACCGACTCGACATACTTCCGGCGCTCGCCGAGGAACTGGTGCTCGGTGCGGCACAACCCGATGCCCTGGGCGCCGCGCTCGCGGGCGCGGAGGGCATCCTCGGCCGTGTCGGCGTTGGCGCGGACGCGCAGGCGGCGCACGCCATCGGCATACCGAAGGAGGCGGTCGACCGAGTTGATGAGGTCGAGGGTCTCGGGGTCGCCGTGGGCGGCGTGCTGCGCGGCGTCGATGCCCTCGGAGATATAGGTCATGACGGGCGAGTCGACGACGGGAACCTCGCCGACGAAGATCTCGCCGGTGGCACCGTCGATGGCGATGACATCGCCCTCGTTGAGCACGGTGGTGCCGACGGTGACCGTCTTGCCAGCGGGGTCGACCTTGAGAGCCTCGGCGCCGACGACGGCGCACATGCCCATACCGCGGGCGACGACGGCGGCGTGCGACGTCTTGCCACCGCGGGCGGTCAGGACGCCGACCGAGGCGACCATGCCGGGCAGGTCGTCAGGGGAGGTCTCGCGGCGGACGAGGATGCACTTGACGCCCGCCTCCTTCTTGGCGATCGCGCCGGCGTTGTCGAAGACGACCTCACCGACCGAGGCGCCCGGGCTCGCGCCCAGACCCTTGGCGAGCGGCTTGACCCCGGACTGCGCATCGAAGTGCGGGAAGAGCAACTGCGACAACTGCATCCCGGAGACGCGGCCGAGGGCCTCGTCGAGAGTGATGAGGTGCTCGTCGACCAGCTGAGTGGCGACCCGGAAGGCCGCCGCGGCGGTGCGCTTGCCGACGCGCGTCTGCAGCATCCACAGCTTGCCGCGCTCGATCGTGAACTCGATGTCGCACAGGTCGCGGTAGTGGGTCTCCAGCCGGCGCATGGCGGCGCGGAGTTCCTTGTAGGACTTCGGGTCCAGCTCCTCAAGCTTGCTCAGCGGGAGGGTGTTGCGGATACCGGCGACGACATCCTCGCCCTGGGCGTTGGACAAGTAGTCGCCATAGACACCGCTGTGCCCGCTGGAGGGGTCCCGGGTGAAGCAGACACCGGTGCCCGAGGTCTCGCCGAGGTTGCCGAAGACCATCGCCATGACGTTGACGGCGGTGCCGAGGTCGTCTGGGATGCGCTCCCGGCGGCGGTAGAGGCGCGCGCGCTCGGTGTTCCAGCTGTTGAACACGGCCTCGATCGCCATGTCGAGCTGGGTGCGCGGGTCCTGCGGGAAGTCTTCGCCGGTCTGGTCGAGGACGATCTGCTTGTATGCCGCGACGACCTCCTTGTGGTCGGCCGCAGTGAGTTCGGGGTCGCTCTTGACCCCGGCCTTCTCCTTCTGGGCGTCGAGCGCCTCGGCGAAGAGGTCGCCCTCGATGTCGAGCACGGTCTTGCCGAACATCTGGATCAGACGGCGGTAGGAGTCCCAGGCGAACCGCTCGTCGCCGGCGAACCGGGCCATGCCTTCGACCGAGGTGTCGTTGAGACCGACGTTGAGGACGGTCTCCATCATGCCGGGCATCGAGAACTTCGCGCCCGAGCGCACCGACAGGAGCAGGGGCTCCTCGTCGGCACCGAAGTGACGGCCGATCGCGTCCTCGGTCTGGCGCAGGGCCATCGTGACCTCGACACGCAGGTTGGCCGGGGACTGACCGGACGCGAGATACGCCTTGCAGGCCTCGGTCGAAATCGTGAAGCCGGGCGGGACCGGGAGCCCCATGTTGACCATCTCGGCGAGGTTGGCCCCCTTGCCGCCGAGCAGATCCTTCTGATCCTTATTGCCCTCGCTGAAGTTGAATACGTACATTGCCGTGCTTGCCTCCTAAGCTCGTTACGTCCTGCCTACCACGTCTGGGGTAGGGGTGCCTGCCGGTCCGTTTTTGGACGGTGCAGGCGGGTCAGGCGTTCGGTGCGTGAGACGGTCCGACGTTCGACCATGTCGGGTGCCGTGTGACCATGACCGTATGCCGAGAACCTGGGCGGTCGGTGAGGTCGCCGCGATCCTCGATGGCCACCCCGAGTGGGCCGCCGAGGGTGGGTCGTGCGCGGGGTCGGCGGGTCCTGATCCGGACCGGGTCGGGACCGGCGAGTCCTACGAGGCCTGGCGCTGTGGTGACCTCCTCTTGCGGGTCGCGCGCCGACCGGTGGGCGAGCTGCCCGCGGATCCGACGGTCGAGTATGCCGCCCTCCACCTCGCCCCGGATGGCCTCGCTCCGCGCCCGATCGCGTTGGGGGAGAGCGTGATCGGCGGGATGCGCTATCCGTGGCTGGCGGAATCCGTCGTCCCGGGGCGGGTGCTGGCCCCGGCCGCGTGGACGGACGCCCTGCGCGCTCGACTCGCCGCCCACCTCGCCCGCCTCCACGCGCGGACCTGGCCCGGACCGGGGGCGGTGACCGCGGCATACTCCCTCACCCCGGGGCGGATCGACATCGCCGGTGAGATCGAGCACGTCGTGGCCTGGTGGTCGCCCCGTCTGGGTCCGCCCGAGCGTGAGGCGTGGGGGCCGCTGGTGGGGCCGATGCGGGCATACGGCCAGGAGGTGGCCCCGCTCTTCGCCGACCTCGACCGCTTCGCCCTGGTCCACGGCGACACCGTCGCGACCAACATCCTCGTCCATGCAGGCGTCCCGCGGCTGATCGACTGGGAGTGGGCGCGCATCGGCGACCCCGCCCGCGACCTGGGCTTCCTCGGTGGCGCGGTCCACGCCGATCCGTGGTATGCCGCGCTCTCCCCCACGCAGATCGACGCCGTCCTTCGTGCGTATGCCGAGTCCGGCGGCCTCGGCGACCTCGCCGCCCTGCGCGCCCGGCGCGACTTCTGGCTGGTGCTGGAGGCGTTCGCGGTGCTCGCGTACCTGTTGTGGACGGTCGCCGAGACCCCCCAGAACGCAACACCGCCGACCGGCCACAACTGGCGTCCTGCTGCCGCCCGATCCCTGCTGCGGACCCTCCCGTCGGCCTTGCCGGGCCGGCGCGCCCCCGGCGACTGACCGTCCTCGCCGCGCCCGCCAGCCGCCCCGGCGCGCCCCCCCCCCCGCGGGGGCCCCCCCCGCCCCCGCCCGCGGGGCCGGCCGCAGGACCCCGGACCCCGCGGCAGCGGCCCCGTCCGGGAGCCGGAAGCCGGGGGTGAAGTCCCCCCCCGCAAAGGGGCGCCCCCCCGGGCCGCCCCCGCCCCCGGGCCCCGACGCGCGGGCGGCCGGACAGCGGGCTCGTGTGGTCAGCTCAGGCCAAGGATCTCCCCGCCGGCGCTGAGGTCGATCTTCTCGGCGTTGGGGTGCCGCGAGAGACCGGGCATCGTGCGCATGTCCCCGCAGATCGCGTACACATAGCCCGCCCCCGCCGCCGCCCGCACCTCGCGCACGGGAAGGCGCCAGCCGCGCGGGGCTCCTTTGAGTGCGGGGTCGTGGGAGATCGACAGGTGGGTCTTGGCGATGACGACGGGCAGACCCCCGAACCCCAGTTTTTCGTATGCCGCAAGCGCCCCCGCCGCCGCGGGTGCGAAATCGACGCCGTCCGCGCCATACACCGACGTGGCGACGGCCTCGATCTTGGCGGCGAGCGGGGCGTCGGACTCGTAGGTGAAGCGGAAGTGAGTGGGGTGCTCCAGGGCCTCCAGGAGAGCGCTGGCGATGCCCTTGGCGCCCGCGCCGCCGTCCACGACGTGCGTCGACACGGCGACCTTGACGCCCATCTCGGCGCACAGGTCGCGGATGACCTGATGCTCGCTGTCGTGGTCCTGCGGGAAGGCGTTGATGGCGACGACGGGCCATACGCCGAACCCCTCGATGATCTGGATGTGCTTGCGCAGGTTCGCGATTCCGGCGCGCACGGCGGCGGGATCCTCGGCGAGGAGGTCGTCGGGCAGGGGTTTGCCGGGGACGATGCGGAACCGGCCGGAGTGCATCTTCAGCGCCCGCACGGTCACCACGATCACGGCCGCGTCGGGTCGCAGTCCCGAGACCCGGCATTTGACGTTCATGAACCGCTCGGCTCCCATGTCGGCGCCGAAACCTGCCTCTGTCAGGACGATGTCGGCGCGCCGGGTCGCAACGAGGTCGGCGACCACGGAGGAGTTCCCGGTCGCGATATTGCCGAACGGGCCGGCGTGGATGAGCGCGGGCGTCCCCTCGAGCGTCTGGAGGAGGTTTGGGTTGACGGCGTCCTTGAGGATGACGGCCATCGCGCCGGCGGCGCCGAGATCGTCGGCGGTGACCGGCCGGCCGTCATAGGTGTAGCCGACGACGATCCGCCGCAGCCGCTCCTTCAGGTCGCCGACCGAGGACGCCAGCGCGAGCAGGACCATGACCTCCGAGGCGGCGGTGATATCGAAACCCGTTTGTCGCGCAACGCCGTCCATCCGGGCGCCGAGTCCGATGACGAGATTGCGCAGCGACCGGTCGTTGACATCGAGCACCCGCCGCCAGGTGATATTGCGCGGGTCGATGCCGAGCGCGTTGCCGTGGTGGAGGTGGTTGTCGAGCATCGCGGCGAGGAGGTTGTGCGCCGCCGTCACCGCGTGGAAGTCGCCGGTGAGGTGGAGGTTGAGCTTGTCCATCGGGACCACCTGGCTGTAGCCGCCGCCCGCCGCCCCGCCCTTGATCCCGAAGGTCGGGCCCATCGACGGCTGCCGCAGCGTGACCGCGACGGTCTTGCCGAGGCGGGCCAGCCCGTCCGCGAGCCCGACGCTCGTCGTCGTCTTGCCCTCACCGAGGGGGGTTGGCGTGACGGCCGTGACGACGACATATTTCGCGCGCTGCTGCGTCGGCTGGCCGGGCGCGGTGAGGGCGGCGAGGTCGATCTTGGCGACCGAGCGTCCATACGGCTCGACGAACTCCTCCGGTATGTGCAGTCGTTCCGCGATCTCGGATATGGGGCGGAGCGTGGCCGCGCTGGCGATTTCGAGGTCGGAGGGAATACCCATGGCCGTATCTTGGCGCGTCCGCCGACGCAGGGATAGGTCGGCGCGCGGGTGCGGATGTTACCTGGCAGTAGGTCAGACGGTTGAGTGCCTGGGGGCACCCAAATGTCTGACCTACCGGCGGGTAGGAGCGGCCCGGGCGTGATGAAGTTGCCGTATGCCGCGTTTCACCTACACCGTCGTCGCCTCCCCCCTGCATGACCCTGCCGACGTCGAGCGCATCGTCGCCCCGGTCGCGGCCACCCTGCGCGAGCACGGTGGCGAACCCGCGGACGATCCCGGCGACGGGGGTATGCCGTGGGTCGTCGTCGTCGCCACCGGCGGCACCGAGGCGCTGGTCCTCGAACGGGTCGCCGCCCGGGCTGAGGTCGTCGGCGGGGAGCCGGTCGTGCTCGTCACCCACCCCTTGCACAACAGCGTGCCGGCGGCGCTGGAGGCGCTCGCTGGGCTGCGCCTGCGCGGGTATCGGGGCCGAATCGTCCCCATCGATGCCCCCGGCGAGCCCGCGACGACCATCGCGGATCTCGTTGCCGCGCACCGGCTTCGGCGCTCGCGGCTCGGCCTGGTCGGGGCGCCGTCCGGGTGGCTCGTCGCCAGCGTCCCCGACACCGATGCGGTGCGCGAGCACTGGGGGATCGAGCTCGTCGACATCCCGATCGCGGGGCCGATCGCGTCCCACGCCGGCGCCGATGCGTCCGCCTCCCGCGCCGTCGCCGTCAAGTTCACCCG
Source organism: Nostocoides sp. (assembly GCA_016702415.1). Classification (GTDB taxonomy): domain Bacteria; phylum Actinomycetota; class Actinomycetes; order Actinomycetales; family Dermatophilaceae; genus Nostocoides_A. The sequence continues at coordinate 51,396 of JADJEA010000001.1, read as the reverse complement.
CCGCCGGCCCGGGCTGGTGAGCGACGACAGTGGTGCGGCGGACCCGGGAGTTGGTGGTGCGGGGGGTGAGGGCGCGGCATACGGCATGGCGGAGCCGGACAGCGAGACGGTTCGCGCGGCGGCGCTCCACCCGGCGTTGGCGGCGGCGATCGCCGAGCACCACGTCGACGCGGTGACGGTGCGGTGCTTCGACTTCCTCGGCGAACTGCATACGTCCGGGTGCGTGGCCCTCGCCGAACTCAACGACACCGGGACCGTCGCCGGGTGCGAGGGCGACGTCGCCGCGGCGGTCGCGATGATGATCGCCCGGGAACTCCTCGGGACCGCCTCCTGGGTCGCCAATCCGGCGACCATCGACCCCGACGGCGGCCGTATGCTGCTCGCCCACTGCACCGTCGCCCCCTCCCTCGTCGAGGACGTCGATCTCCACACGCACTTCGAGAGCGGGATCGGGATCGGATTGCGCGGCACCTTCCGCCCCGGCCCGGTGACCCTGCTGCGCCTTGGCGGGCGCGGGCTGGAGGATTACTGGTTCGCCGACGCCGACATCGTCGGGACCGGCGACTCGGCCGACCTGTGCCGCACGCAGGTGAGCCTGAGGTTGGAGCCGGCGGCGCTGCATACGCTGCTGGAAGCGCCCTGGGGCAACCATCTCGTGCTCGTTCCAGGCCACCATCGGGCGCGGTTGGAGCGGTGGTGGCGGTTGGTGCAGGGTTGACGGGGCTACCGGCGAGTAGGTCAGACAGTTGGGTGCCTCCAACGACCCAACTGTCTGACCTACCCGTGGGTAACGGGGCCGGGGGTAGCGACTCAGGTCATCCCGTAAAAGCGGAAGGGGCGGTAGGTGCCGTAGCCGGCCCAGTAGGGGTAGGGCACGATGCGGTGGATGGCGCCGTTGTGCGACGAGGACTCCTCATAGGCCCAGTAGGACGTGTGAGCGCTGTCGGCCCATTTCTCGAAGAGCACGACGTGATAGTTGGGGTCCAGCAGCGCATCCCCCGGGCGGAGAGCGCCTTTGATGATGTACTTCCCGACCTTGGGCAGGGTGTATGTCGTGTATCCCGGCTTGGCGAGCCCCACGCCATCGACACGTAGCCGGAGCAATCCATCCGATAGCCCTGGTACGTCGTCGACTGGCTGTAGGTGATGCCCCGATCGACCCACACTTTCGCCCGCGCGATCGCGGTCGCGCCGGTGATGGCCCGCGCCGCCGACCCGCCGTCCGCTGTGCCGACCTCCGCCGTTCCGGTCGCCGCGACCGCAGGCGCTGCCATGGGCGCGCTGGCGACGGAGAGGGCCGCCGCACCCAGGAGGGAGAGCGTTCGGGTGGTATGCCGCGGCATACCGCTGCGTGGGAAAGCGGACATGGCGGGGGGTTCCTCTCGGGGGGACCGCGGCGCCCTCCGGGGCGCCACGCGAGGGCACGGCCCGTCCACGGTAACGGAACGGTCACGGGATGGGAACCCGTCAGCAGAACCTCCCAGGTCCGCCGTCGTGCGCCTGGACCAGATCCACCAGGTCGACACGTGCTGCTCTGCGTGGGCCGGGGCGAAAAGGTTGGCGTCACGGCGTGGCGTCCGTCCGGAAGGGAGGGGGGGGGGCCGGGGTGGGTCGGGGGAGGACCGAACTGCCCGGGGGTTGCGGGAACCGCGTAGATTGCTCCCACGTCATGACTTGACGAGCGGAGCCGCCGTGCGGGCCGCAAGAGACACGGCATACGGCCACGCCGCAGGGGGCGGGGCAGGAGAGGGAGACCACGCGATGTCCGACCAGCCCGGGGCGATCCAGGACGCCGTCCAGCCGCTCGCACCACCCAACGCAACCCTGACCCTCGATGCGCCACCGGCGATGCAGGCCGTGGCGACCACGGCGGCGCCCAAGATGGCGCCGGCGGTGCCGGCGAGCGCCATACCGATGCTCGATCAGAAGGTCGACGGGTTCCTGGCGGCGCTGTCGACGACGGCGACCAAGAGCCCGGAGTACGAAGCCAAGGCCGCCGAAATGCGCACGATGGGGGACGACGACATTCGTCGCGCCGCCGAGTCGTCCAACCGGCTGCTCCAGAGCCCGGTCAAGGCGCTCCAGGAGGGGAGCCTGACCCAGGGCAGCAAGGTCGGCAAGACGCTGCTGGAGCTGCGGCGGACCGTCGAGGACCTCGACCCCAGCCAGGCCAGGGGGCCAAGAAGGTCCTGGGGATGGTGCCCTTCGGCGACAAGATCACGGACTACTTCCGCAAGTACCAATCCGCGCAGAGCCACCTCAACGGCATCCTCCACGCGCTGCGCAACGGCCAGGACGAACTCCAGCGCGACAACGTCGCCCTCAACCTCGAGAAGCAGCAGCTCTGGGACTCGATGGGTCGCCTCAACCAATACGTCTATATCGCCGAGAAGCTCGACGCCAAGATCGCGGCCCAGGTCGCCACCCTCGACGCCAGCGACCCCGATCGCGCCAAGGCCCTTCGCGAGGACGTCCTCTTCTATGTCCGACAGAAGCACCAGGATCTGCTGACCCAGTTGGCGGTGAGCATCCAGAACTACCTTGCCATCGACATCGTCATCAAGAACAACATCGAGCTCATCAAGGGCGTCGACCGGGCGACGACGACGACGATCAGCGCCCTGCGCACGGCGGTCATCGTGGCCCAGGCCCTCGGCAACCAGCAGCTCGTTCTCGACCAGATCACCGCGCTCAACACGACCACATCGGGGCTGATCGAGCGGACGTCGGAGATGCTCAAGGACAACTCGATCCGCATCCAGGAGCAGGCCGCGAGCGCCACCATCGGCCTGCCCCAGTTGCAGCGGGCGTTCCAGAACATCTACGCGACCATGGACGCCATCGACACCTTCAAGGTCCAGGCCCTCGACAACATGGCGGCGACGATCGGCACCCTCGAGACCGAGGTGGCCAAGTCGCGCAGCTATCTCGACCGCGTGCAGCGCCAGGACCAGCGGATCGCCCAGGGCAGTCTCAATATCGGCCCCGGCAACCAGCTCTGAGCCCCGCGGGGTGACGGCAGGACGACATGGGGATCGCCGACTGGCTCGGGCTCGGGAAGAAGAAGCAACCCCTTCCGAGCGAGCCGATCATCGAGGTGCCGGCGGCGCCGACGGCGGATTCGCTCTCGGCAGCCCTCGACGACGTCGAGCGCCTCGCCCGTGACGGGGCCGTCCCCCCGATGGTCATGGCCCGCCTCAAGCGGGTGACCGGCGTTGTCCGCCAGACGATTCCGCGGCTCGACGCGCTGGGCGGCGACTCGGCGAGCGCCTACAACGTCATGGCGACGGCCACGGACTACCTGCCCGGCGCGATCGGCGGCTACCTGCGCCTGCCCCGCGATTGGGCCGACAGCCGGCCGGTCGACCGCGGCAAGACCTCCCTCCTTATCCTCATCGACCAGCTCGATCTGCTCGGGTCGACCATGGACAAGGTCTTCGATGCCGTATGCCGTGCCGACGCCCAAGCGCTCGTCGTCCACGGCCGCTTCCTCCAGGAAAAGTTCGGCGCGCCCGCGGGCGGAGCCCTTGGCATCGACCCGGGCACCGCACTGCCGCCGATGCCGTCCGAACCGGGTGGCCCACTCGCCCCGCCCGTGGGCCGGGGATCGGGGGTCGGGCCGGGGGCCGACTCGGGGTCCGGCTCCGGGGTCGCTCCGGGCAGAGCCGCGTCGACACCGGGCCGTATGCCGAGTGACGATGACACCGGCGACGTCCCCTTGGCGAGTCCGCGCCCGAGCGCGGTCCCGAACTCCCTGGACCTCCCGGCATACGGGCCCCCGGAACCCGGACGCCTCGCCCCACCGATCGGAAGAGAATCCTCATGACGTCACCGGCCGACAGCCTCCGGGCCGCCGTCACCGACCTCGTCGCCGTCGCGTCCGCCGCGGGAGTCAGCGGGGAGGAGGCCCGCGCCGAAGGACTCCGGTTCGCCGCCGCCATCGCCGAATCCGCCCCGAGCGCGGCCCTCGACTGGGCCCCGGCCGCCGGCCTCGACGGTGCCGATGCCGCTGCCGCGAATGGCGCGTTCTTCGAGGCGGCATCCGGGGGACGCAAGTGGCGGCAGGCGCCGACCGCCCTTCTGAGCGACCTCGTCGCCATCGGGTCCCCGCAGGCCAGTGTGTATGCCGCCCGCCTCGCCGATGTCGCTGCCGCCGCCTGCCTCCTGGGCGAACCGACACCCCGGGTCGCCGGGAACGCCTCCCTCGCCGCCGCCGCCCAGATGAGCGCGGCCCCGGCGGCCGGGGCCGCCGGACCGGCCGGGCCGATCGGCGCCCCCCCGATGAGCCCCGCACCCGCGAGCGGCGCTCCGGCGAGCCCACCCCCCACCGCCGGAGCCACCGGACCGGCTGGGGCCGCAGCCCCGGTCGCACCCACCGCCACCGCACCCGTCCTCGGTGTTGGCGACCCCAACGCCATCCCCAATCTCACCGAGCTCATGCTCGACAACCAGCGGCGCGTGCAGGCTCAGCTCGAGGCGATCACCCGGCTCCGTGGTGAGCCCGCGTTCCCGATCCCCGGCCACGGCGGCGGGGCGGGGTCGGATGTGGGGGGAGGGGGCGGCATACCCCCGGGGTCACCGCAGGGACCGGCGCCGGCGAGCCCGCCGCCGCCCGGAACCCCCGGCGGACCGACCGGTCCCAGCGACCCCACCCAGCCAAATCCGACCCAGCCGGAATCCCCCGCAGCGGACGATCCCGGCCCGGCACCGAAGTCCCTCGAGGACCTCATGGCCGAGCTCGACGGCCTCGTCGGTCTCGCGGGGGTCAAGAAGGAAGTCCACCAGCAGGTCGCCATCCTCAAGGTCGAAAAGAAGCGGCACGAGGCGGGCCTGAAGAACGCCACCATCACCCGGCACCTCGTCTTCGTCGGCAATCCTGGCACCGGCAAGACGACGGTCGCCCGGCTCGTCGGCGGCCTCTACCGCGCCCTCGGGCTGCTCTCCAAGGGGCAACTCGTCGAGGTCGATCGCTCCGAGCTGGTCGCCGGCTATCTCGGCCAGACCGCGATCAAGACCTCCGAGGTCGTCGCCAAAGCGCTCGGCGGGGTCCTGTTCATCGACGAGGCGTATGGCCTGTCCGGCGACCAGTACGGCCAAGAGGCGATCAACACCCTCGTCAAGGAGATGGAGGATCACCGCGACGACCTCGTCGTCATCGTGGCCGGCTATCCGACGCCGATGATGGAGTTCATCGCCCAGAACCCGGGTCTGGCGAGCCGCTTCCGGACGACCATCGACTTCGCCGACTACACCGACGACGAGCTCGTCGGGATCATCGACTCCCTCGCCGGTGCCTCCGACTACGACATCACCCCCGACGCCGAGAAGGTCGTCCGCGAGATCCTCGCCGCGACCGACCGCAATTTCACCTTCGGCAACGGCCGGTTCGTCCGCAATCTCCTCGAGGAGGCGATCGGCCGGCACGCCTGGCGCCTGCGTGATGCCACCGAGGTGACCACCGAGGAGTTGCGCAGCCTCCTGCCCCAGGACTTCCGCGAGACCCCCGAGGACGTGGCGGCGGCCGATCCGGCCGCACCCACGACCGGCGACGGCGACGGCGACGCTCAGGACGTCGCGGACGAGGACGAGGACCAGGCAGAGGCCGATATGACCGCCGAGGGCGCCCCGGACAATGACGCCGCGGTCCCCGAGCCGGGAGAGCCCGGCGCGACCCCCACCGACGAGAAGAGCGGCGTATGACGCAGATCGCCACCGCGACCACCGCGACCCCCGTCCCGCCCGCGGCTGGGTCGGCGCGGGCGACCGCGGCGCAGACCCGGGCCGCGGCCCGAGCACATTTCTTCACCGGCACCCCGGGACGGATGCGCATCAACGCGATTCTCGCGTCGGTGATCTCGCTGGCGTTCGGGCTCACCGGATTCTTCGCCCTCCGCGCGCTCGACGGCGCTGTCGGGCGGGCGGGGGCCAACACCAAACAAGTGGTCCGGGTCCAGCAGATCTATACCGACCTGCTGCGGGCGGACGCCGCGACGACCAATGGCTTCCTCCAGGGCGGCCTGGAACCGGCCGCGCTGCGCAAGACGTATGACGATGCCATGGCCCGCATCTCGACCAATATCGCCGACGCCGCCAACGCCCAGCCCGCCGACGGGACGGCACTGGCCGCCCTCAACGACAAGGTCGGGACCTATGCGACCTATGTGAGCCAGGCGCGGACCTACAACCGCCAGACGCTTCCGGTCGGCGCGCAGTACCTCACCCTGGCCAGCCAGCAACTGCGCAGCGACATCCTCCCCATCGTCGCCAACCTCGCGACGGCCAATCGGGACCGGGCCGAGAGCGAGCTGCGGGCGGGATCGGTCGCCATCGTCGCGCTCGTCGTCGGCCTGCTCACCCTGGCCGTCCTCGGCTATATCGCGTGGTGGCTGGCCCACCGCACCCACCGGATCGTCAACATCCCATTGACGGCGGCGCTCGTCTTGGTCGCCGGAGGGCTCGCTCTGATTGTCAGCACGATGTTGACAGCGCGGTCGACGATGACGTCGGTCCGCACCGGCGACTTCACCTCCGCGGTCCAACTCGCGACGGCGAGGGGGGCGGCATACGACGCGAAGGCCAACGAGAGCCTGACCCTCGTCCGGCGCGGCTCGGGGGCCTCCTACGAGGAGGCCTACCAGAAGGCGATCGGGACTGCGCGCACGGCCCTCACGGCGGCCAGGTATCCCGCGGGCGCCTCGCCCGACCTCTTCGGGAAGCTCACGGCATACGACAGCGCCCACGTGGCGATCCGCCGGCTCGACGACGCGGGCAACTGGAACCAGGCGGTCAGCGACGCGACGACGACGAAGGATGGCGCCGCCAACGCCCTCTTCGACGCCTTCGACACCAGCTCGGCGGGCATCCTCGATGAGAAGGTCACCAGCGCCGTCGACTCCCTCAGCCGCCTGCAGCGCCCGCTGTTCCCGTGGTTGGTCGGGCTCGCCGGGGTGCTCGCCGCGATCGCCGCCTCCCGATCGATGACCCGCCGAATCGAGGAGTACCGATGACGCGTCACCACCGCCACACCGCCCTCGCGGTGCTGGCCACGGTGTCCCTGACCACCCTGTCCTTGGGCGGCTGCGCCGGCGGTCGGTATGCCGACACTCCCCTCCCGACGCCCCCCTCCTCGAGCGCGACCTCCTCGTCGGCCACGCCGTCCACCTGTGACCCGGCGACCGCGACGCAGACCTATCAGCCGCTCACGAGCATCCCGGCGAGCGCGTCCATCACCGACGCGGGGATGCGCACGATCCTCGATCGTGGCCGACTCATCGTCGGTGTCTCGGCCGACACCTATCTCCTCGGGGCGCGCGATCCGCTGACCAACACTCTCGAGGGCTTCGATATCGATGTCGCCAAGGCCGTCGCCAAGCGGCTCTTCGGAGACGACACCAAGATCACCTGGCGGGTCATCTCCGCGGCCGACCGAATCCCGTTGCTGCAGAAGGGCGCCGTCGACCTGGTCGCCCGCAATATGACGATGACGTGCGACCGCTGGCAGCAGATCGCCTTCTCCAGCGAGTACTACCACGCCGGTCAGAAGGTCCTCGTCGCCCGCGGCTCGACCGCCAAGACTCTCGAGGATCTCAAGGGCCAGCGCGTCTGCGCGCCGACCAAGACGACGAGCCTGGCCAAGCTCCAGTCGATCAGCGGAGTCACCGTCGTCACGGCCGAGAACCACACCGGGTGTCTGGTGAAATTCCAGCAGGGCCAGGCCGACGCGATCACCGGCGACGACACCGTCCTCGCCGGGCTCGCCGCGCAGGATCCGTATGCCGTGGTCACCGACGCCCCCGCCATCACCGACGAGCCCTATGGCCTGGGCGTCAACGGCGACAATGTCTATTTCGTCCGCTATGTCAATGCCGTTCTCGCGCAGGTCGAGAGCGATGGGGAGTGGAAGCAGATCTACAACCGGTGGCTGGCCCCCAGGCTCGGGAAGGCCCCCAACCCGCCCGTCGCCAACTACGGCCGCGGCTGAGGCGGGAATCGGCATACGGACAGCATCGGTATACGGAATGGCGCGACCATGAGCCTCGACCTCGGCCTGACGACCGGTCCCTCCGGGGGTGCCCCGCGCGCACCCGGACGGCTCGGCGTGCCCGTCACGGCCGCCGAGGCGCTGCGCTATCTGACCGACCTCGGTCTGTGGATCGACGACCGCCGCAAGCAGCTCGACGCGATCGATCAGGCCGCCCTGAACGCCCCGAACCAGACCGACCGCGACGCCCTCACCCACGACATGACGGTCTCGATGGCGCTGTGGAAGGCCATCTCCGACCGGTACGAGTTGTTGCGGGTGACCTTCGACTCCGGGCGGGTCGGCGCGGTCCAAGCGGAGCAGTTGTCGACGCTGATCTGGGGTCGGCTCGACGTCACCCCCGGCGCCGGCCGGGATGCCGCCCGCTCGCGGACTCCCTCCGCCGCCGAGGGGGCCCTCGCCGTCTCGTTGCCCGAGGCCTGCCGGCTCTCCGACGCGATGACGTCGTCGCTGCGGGCGCGGCTCGCCCTCGAACCCAGCAGCCTCGACATCGGCATCCGGGTCAAGGCGATCCGTGAGGGCATCGAGCGAATCCGCGACCAGATCACGCTGGCGCCCGCGGGAGCGGCCCGCGACGGGGCGGCGCGCGACCTCGTCGGCTTCGAGCAGCGGCTCTTCGATGTCACCGAGCGCGCCAAGCGCGGTGGGGACGTGGGGGGCTACCTCGGGCCGCTGGAGATCGACGTCGCGGGCAAGGAGCGTGACCTCATCGTCGCCGCGTCCCGGCGGCACGACGACGAGCGCGACGCGGCGACGGCGCGCCGGTTGATGACCGAACTCGCCGCTCGCGGGGACGCGATCCGCGCGATGCAGACCCAGTGCCTGGAGCTGGTGACCCCGGCGCCACGGCTGGCCGTCCCCGACGTCCGGGCCCTCGGCTCAGTGCCCGAGGACCCCGCCGCCGTGGATGCGCTCCTCCAACGGCTCGCCCTGGTCGGCCGCGCCCTCGACCAGGCCCACGAGACGTATGCCCGTGCGCTCACCGAGCGCGATGAACTCGTCGGTCTGCTCGGTGCCCTCGACGCCCAGGCCCGCGCCTCCGCCGATATCACCGCCGACGAACGCGCCGACCTCGCCCCCCTCAAGGCCCAGCTCGAGTCGACCCTCGCCGCGAAACCGACCCCGCTGGTGCGCGCGCGGGCGCTGATGGCGGCATACCAGAGCTATCTCCACGCCGTGACCCGAAAGGCCCTCTGACATGAGCGATCCCACCGCGTGCCAGCAGCCCGGGTGTTCCGGGACGATCGTCGACGGCTACTGCGATGTCTGCGGTATGCCGGGCGCCCCCACCCAAGCGCCCGCCTCCCCGTCCGCTCCCCCCGCCACCTCCTCGGCGCCCACTCCTGCGGTACCTCCTCGACCGTCGCCCGCTCGCCCGGCACCGGCTCGGCCGGCACCGGCCAGCCCGACACCGGCCAGCCCGACACCGGCTAGCCCAGCACCGGCCAGCCCGGGCGGCGCGGGACCGATCGGGGTCGGTGGCTCGCCCTGCCGGCAGCCGGGCTGCTCCGGAACGATCGTCGACGGGTACTGCGATGTCTGCGGGACACCCGAAGGCGGCCCGGCCGCAGCCGAGACCCCGATGGCGGGGGAGGCCTCGGCGGTGTCGCGGGTCTCGAGCCGGCTTGAGGCCACCGCGCTGGGGTCGGCGCGGGCCAAGAGTGGCGGCACGATCTCGACGCGTCGGGTCTCCAGTGAGTCGCGGCGGATGCGGACCGCGCGGATCGGCGCCGGGTTGACCTCGGTGCCCCCGGTCGCGGAGATCGACGCGGCCACCGCGGTGCTGCGCGACCCCCTCGTCCCCGAGGACAAGCGCTTTTGCCCCACGTGCGGCGATCCGGTGGGCCGCAGCCGCGACGGCAAGCCGGGCCGCACGGCGGGCTTCTGCGCCAACTGCCGCACCCCCTTCGACTTCTCGCCAAAGCTGAAGCCGGGCGATCTGGTCGCCGGTCAGTACGAGGTCGCCGGCTGTCTTGCCCACGGCGGCCTCGGCTGGATCTATCTCGCCCGTGACCGCAATGTCTCCAACCGATGGGTCGTCCTGAAGGGCTTGCTCAATTCCGGCGACCCCGATGCCTTGGCGGCCGCATTGGCCGAGCAGCGCTTCCTCGCGCAGGTCAGCCACCCCAATATTGTCGAGATCTACAACTTCGTCTCGCACGAGGGTTCCGGCTATATCGTCATGGAATATGTCGGCGGCACCTCGCTGAAATCCCTGCTCAAGCAGCGGATGAAGGTCGCCGGCAAATACGATCCGATCCCCGTCGACCAGGCGCTGGCTTATATCATCGAGATCCTCCCGGCCTTCCAATATCTCCACGATCTCGGTCTGGTCTATTGCGACTTCAAACCCGACAATGTCATCCAGATCGGCGACGAGGTCCGCTTGATCGACCTCGGTGGGGTGCGCCGGATCGACGACCAGGATTCGGCGATCTTCGGCACCGTCGGCTATCAGGCGCCGGAAGTGGCGGAGCAGGGGTGCACCGTGGCGTCCGACATCTACACGATCGGCCGGACGCTGGTGGTGCTCACCATGGAGTTCCGCGGCTACCAGACGACCTATGTCAAGTCCCTCCCCCCGCCGGAGCAGGTCGAGATCTTCCGCCGCTACGACTCCTTCTACCGCCTGCTCCTGAAGGCCTGTGCGCCGTCCCCGGACGACCGTTTCGTCTCGGCGGACGAGATGCGCGTCCAGATGCTCGGGGTCTTGCGGGAAGTCGTCGCCCAGGACCGCAAGACGGGGGCCGCCCAGATGTCGGCCGCGTCCCTTCTCTTCGAACCGCCGCCTGCGGGCGATGTGCAGATGACCTGGGAGGATCTGCCCGCACTGCGCCACGACACCGGTGACCCGCACGCGGGCTGGCTGCAGACGATCGCCTCCCTCGGTGCCGCCGAACGACTCCAAGCCCTCGACCGGGCCCCGGGCTTTTCCGCGGAGGTCCGGCTCGCGCAGGCCCGGGCGGCGTTGGAATCCCAGTCCTGGCAGTTGCTCGACCAGGTCGTCGGCCAGCTCCTCGCCGACGATCCCTGGGAGTGGCGGGCGGTCTGGATGTCCGCACTCGGTGCGCTCGCACGCAATGATCCGGCGTCGGCGCAGAGTTCGTTCAACGCGGTCTATGGTCAGGTCCCCGGCGAACTCGCTCCCAAGCTCGGGCTCGCCCTTGCCTGCGAACTGTCCGGGAACCCCGATATTGCCGAGCAGATGTATGCCGTGTGCGCGCGGACGGACGCGGCATACGTTCCCCAGGCGGCCTTCGGACTCTCGCGGCTGCGCGGCGCCCGGAACGACCTCGACGGGGTCCAGCAGGCGTTGACGCTGGTGCCACCCGGCTCCAGCGCCTACCCCCTCGCCCGCCAGCACTGGGCCGAAGCCCTCGTGGCCCAGCCCCGCGGGCTCGGCGATCTGTCGGCGAGCCTCGACACCGTCGGCACGGCCGGATTCAGTCCGCGGCGACGCGCCGAGATCACCGTCGACGCCTACCGCGCGGCGCTCGCCCGCGTGACCAAGAAGGCGGGTGCGCCCGGAGAAAAGGTCGGTGCCTACCCCGCCACGCCCGACGGGATGAAGGCCGGCCTCGAATCCGCCCTTCGCCAACTCGCCGCCGCCACCGACAACCCGCTCGAGCGCCTTCGTCTGGTCGACGAGGCGAACGGCATCCGTCCCTGGAGCCTGGTATGAGCCGCCCCCACCACTGCGCCCACACCCGGGCGGGTTGGCGATGAGCGACCTTCTCTGCCCCGCCTGCGGCGCGGCCAACCCCGCCGGCTCCGCGTTCTGTGAGGCGTGTGGTCACGACCTCGGGGGTATGCCGCCCGCCCCCCCCCCCCGCTTCCACCCCCGCTTCCACCCCCGCCCCGCCACCCGCCGCGGACCTCGCGCCGTCACCCGCCGCGGACCCCGCCACGTCATCGCAGGCGGTGTCAGTCCCGGTCGCTGAGTCTTCGGACGGTGCACTGGGTTCCCCGGCGGCCGCGGCGTCGGGAGCCGCTCCGGCCCCGGCCCCAGCGTCGCCCCCGCCCGCGCCCTCGCCCCAAGCGTCGCCCCCGCCCGCGCCCTCGGCCCCTGCGCTGGCACCAGGCTCGGAGTCGCAACCGAGCCACGCCGACCAGCAGGGGCCCGTGACCGGCGATCCGACCAGCCTGACGCCACCACCGCCCGCGCCACCCCAACCCGAGCGGGAGCCCGGCGTGGGCCCGGGCCCCGGCGGCCCCGCGCCGGTCAGCCAGGGCAATGTCGACCGGGCCGACCTGCCGACACCGCCCCAGACGGTCACTCCCACACCGCCGGTCGCCGGCGAGGAGTCACCGCTCGACATCGGCTGGACCGGCGTCGTGCCGGGAGCGCGCAGTGCATACGAGCAGGCACCCTCCGCGCCGACATGTCCGGCGTGCGGGCAAGGTCATTTCCTCGACGGGTACTGCGACCACTGCGGCGCCAAAGAACCCGACCCGCGTGACCACATCGAGGAGTCCCCGGCCACCTGGGTGGGCGGGGTCAGCGACATCGGGCGGCGGCATACGCGCAATGAGGACGCGGTGGCCCTCGCCGCGGAACCGGCCCTCGGGACCCGGGCCGTGCTCGTCGTCTGTGACGGCGTCTCCAACACGACCGACTCCCATATCGCCAGCCTCGCCGGCGCGCGGGCGGCGCGCACCGTCTTGGACCAGCCGCTCGCGACCGGGGTGGGGACACCCGAGGCGATCCGAGCGGCGGCCGTCCGCCGTCTGAACGAAGCCGTCCAGGCGGCCAACGCGGCGGTCATCGCCACCGTCACCGACCGGGCCGACCCGACCCCGCCGTCGTGTACCTTCACCGGCGCTGTCGTCACCGGCGGGACCGCCGTCGTCGGCAATGTCGGGGACAGCCGGATCTATTGGCTCCCCGACAGCGGGGACGGTGCCCGGCAGCTCAGTCGCGACGATTCGTATGCCGCCGACCGCATCGCCTCCGGTGTCGAGCGCAAGGAGGCCGAGACCGGGCCCATGGCGCACTCGATCACCCGCTGGCTCGGGATCGATGCGCCCGACGACCTCACACCGCATACGACCGAGGTTGCGCTGGACCGCGCCGGGTGGCTCATGCTGTGCAGTGACGGCCTGTGGAACTACTGTTCCGAGGCGAGCGACCTGCAGGCGCTGCTGGCCCGGTTGACGGGCGAGGGACGTGCGGGAACCCCGACGGAGTTGGCGAGGGCCCTGGTGGATTTCGCCAATAATGCGGGGGGAGCAGACAACATCACCGTCGCGCTCGCGCGGGTGGAGCAGGCAGCACCGACAGAAGGGGATGGCGCCCATGGCTGACTTCGTGGCCGAGGCCTTCCAGAACGAGTTCCTGGCCGATGGGGCCACCGACGTCCACGCCATCGTGCGGGTCACCGCGACCGGCGCATCCGGGGCGACCGCACAAAGCGGTCCGGGGGGAGTCGAGGTCATCATCGTCGACACCTCGGGCTCGATGGGGGTGCGCGGGATCGAGCAAGGCAGCCTGGCGGCGACGGCGGCGCTCCAGGAGATCACGGACGGCACCTTGTTTGCCGTCATCGCCGGCAATCACCTTGCGTGGCAGGTGTATCCGCAATCGCCCGTGCCTGGGCTCGCCGTCATGAACCCCCAGAACCGGGCCGCCGCGATGCATGCCGTGCGCGGTTTCCGCGCGGACGGCGGGACGGCGATGGGGCAGTGGTTGCTCGCGGCGCGGCAGGTCTTCGAGACGGCCCCGCCGAGCCTGCGCCGGCACGCCATCCTCCTGACCGACGGGGCCAACGAGCACGAGACCCCCGACCAGCTGACTTGGGCGATCAACTCCTGTGTGGGCGTCTTCCAGGCCGATTGCCGTGGTGTGGGCGACCGGTGGCAGGTCGACGAAGTCCGCCGGATCGCCTCCGCGCTCCTCGGGACGGTCGACCTCATCCCCCGGCCGGAGCAGATGGCCCAGGAGTTCGAGACGCTGATGCGGGCCTCGATGTCGCGGGGGGTCGCCAACGCCGAGTTGCGGGTGTGGGCGCCGCAGGGCGCGCAGGTGCTTTTCGTCAAGCAGGTCTCGCCGACCCTGGAGGATCTGACGACCCGGCGCCGCGAGGTCAACCCGCTCACCGGGGGCTATCCCACGGGTGCCTGGTCGGACGAGGACCGCGACTACCACGTCGCCGTCCGGCTGCCGGCCAAGAGCGTCGGCCAGGAGCAGCTCGCCGCCCGGGTCCAGTTGGCCATCGGTGACGAGGTCAAGGCCCAGGCCCTGGTCAAGGCGAAGTGGTCCAACGACGACGCCTTGACGGCCCGGATCAACCCGCAGGTCGCGCAGTACACCGGCCAGGCCGAACTCGCCGCCGCGATCCAGGATGGCTTGGCCGCCAAGGCCGCGGGCCGCGACGACGAGGCGACCTCCAAGCTCGGTCGCGCGGTCCAATTGGCCAATGAGGCCGGCAACGACGAGATGACGTCGCGGTTGAAGAAGGTCGTCGACATCGAGAACCCCGAGACCGGCACCGTCCGGCTCAAGAAGCAGGTGGAGAAGCTGGACGAGATGGCCCTGGACACCGCATCGACCAAGACGACCCGGGTGCGCAAGTGAGCGCCCGGTGCCCGAACGGGCATACCTCGCAGGCTTCGGACTATTGCGACGTCTGCGGCACCCCGATCCCGGAGGGCTCGGTCGTGCCGGATTCGGTGGGTTCGGGATCGGTCGCGGCGGCCACCCCCGCCGGGGTGAACTCGCTGGACCTGCCCCCTGTCGGTGGCGGTATGCCGCCCGCCCCCTCCCCGGGCGGTCTCGCCTCGGGTGGTGGCGCCGCGGGTGGCGGCGCGTCGGGCGCGCCGGGGGGAGCGGCGTCGACGGGGCCGAAGGAGTGCCCCAACTGCTCCACCCCCAACTCCCCCGACAGCCTCTTCTGCGAAGCGTGCGGCTACGACTTCACCACCGGCGCCTTACCGGCGGGGGTCGCGGCATCGGCACCGGCGGCTGGGCTCGATCTGGGCGGATCGGGCCAGGGCGGTGCCGAGGGCTCGGGGTCCGCATCGGCGGGCGCGGGCGCGGGCGAGTCGGGTCAGGTCGCGACGGAGGGGGAGAGTGCGGCCGGGCAGAGCGGGGGCGGGGAGCACGGCGCGGCCGACCCAGCGGCGGCCGCGTCGGGGCACGAGGGGGGAGGCAGCGGCATACCTCCTCGGATCCCGTTCCAGTGGGTCGCGGAGGTGTGGATCGACCCCGACTGGTATGCCGATCAACAGGCCACCGACCCGCTCCCCTCCCCGGGATTGCCGGTCGTTGTCCCCCTGCGGATCGCGAGCGCACTGATCGGGCGGGTCTCGACGAGCCGCAATATCGTCCCCGACATCGACTGCAGCGCCGATCCCGGAGTCTCCCGCCGGCACGCGCAGCTGACGACGGACGGCTCGCGGTGGTTCGTCGAGGATCTGCAGTCGTCGAATGGCACGTACGTGGGCCCCGCGTCCGGACCCCTCCCGGACGACCCGATCCCGGTCGGCCCCAAGACGGAGGTCGGCGACAACCGGATCTATGTCGGAGCGTGGACCCGGATCGTCGTGCGGCGGGCCACCGACGAGGAGATCGCCGTCGGGTGAAGCCGCTGACCTTCCTGACCGTCGAGCACGAGGACGAATGCCCGCCCGCGTGGCTCGGCCAGTGGTGGGAGGAGCGTGGGGTGCGGTTGCGCCGGGTCCAGGCGCACGCGCATACGCCACGGGTGGCGGGGGACCACGCGGATGTCGCGATCCCGGCGACCATCGGGGACGCCGACGCTCTCGTGGTCTTCGGTGGGGAGGCGGGGGCGAACGACGACGCGGAGTATCCCTGGCTGCCGGCGACCCGCCGCCTGATCGCGCGGACCGTCGCGGATGGGCGGCCGTTCCTCGGCGTCTGCCTCGGCCACCAACTGGCCGCGGTCGCCTTGGGTGGAGCGGTCGGCCGCAACCCCGAGGGTATGACGACCGGCCTGATCCCGGTGACCGTGACCGAGGCTGGGCGGACCGACCCGCTGCTCGCTGAGTGTGCGAATTCGGTTGCAGTGCAATGGAATAGCGATGTGATCACGCGCCTTCCCGACCGCGTCACCGTGCTGGCTACCGCGCCCGACGGCACCCCTCAGGCGGTGCGCTTCGCGCCCTGGGCGTATGGCGTGCAGTTCCACCCCGAGGTCACGCCCGAGCAGTTCGACTCGTGGTGGGTGGACAAGCCGTCCGCTGCCGATCCGGCCCTGCGGCTGACCGCCGAGGCGGCTTCCGCCGCCATCCACGCCGCGCGGGAGGAACTGCGGCATACGTGGCGGCCATTTGCCGCGCGGTTCGTGGATCTGGTGCGCGACTTCGTCCGGGACTGACCAGCCAGGGTGCGTGTGGGGCCCGGACTTGAGCCTGGCGGCGGACCCTTCAGCCCGGCTGCGGAACCTGAACACGTCTGCGGGAACTTCAGCCCGACGGCGCAACTTGAGCACGTCTTGCAACTTGAACACGCCACACGGACTTGAGCACGCCATATCTGGCGTGCTCAAGTCCCCATGGCGTGTTCAAGTTGGGGCTAGGGCTCAGAGTTGGCATGCTCAAGTCCATATGGCGTGTTCAAGTTGGGCCTAGCACGCCGACGGTGAGCCGAGGGGGCCGGGAGGCGGGGCGGCGTGGAGAGCCGTCACGCCTCCCGGCCCGGCCATCAGGTGGCGTCCGAGTCAGAGGCCGAGGGAGAGTCCTGCGGGGCGTCCTGAGGGCTGGCGGGGCCGTCGGCCAGGAGCCGATAGAGGGAGCGGCGGGCGTCGTCCAGGACGCGGGAGGCTTCCTCCAAGGCGGCGGGGTCGCGGGTGGCGGCGACGGCGCGGGTGGCCATGGCCATCTGGCCGAACGCCTCCCACATCTGGCTACCCGGGCGGCCCCCGAGCGCCTCGCTGGCATCAGCGGTGGCGGTCTCCCAGGGGCGGGGCGCATCCCCGAGTTCGCCAACCGCGGCCTTGCCGGCCTCGGTCAGCGCGAACGCCTTGCGGCCCTCGGCGTCGACGGCCTGGATCAGGCCCTCGTCCTCGAGCTGGGCAAGAGCGGGATACACCGCGCCAGGGCTGGGTCGCCAGACGCCGCTGGTGCGGGCGGAGAGTTCCTCGATGATCTGATAGCCATTGCGCGACTCCTCGGCAATCAGGAGCAGCGCTGCCAGTCGGACGTCACCACGAGGGCGACGCGGTCCGCCGCGCCGGCCGCCGCGACCGCGCGGGCCGCCGCCAGGGCCGAAGGGTCCGCCGAAGGGACCGCCGAACGGCCCTCCGCCACGCGGGCCGCCCTCGCCGAATGGTCCGCGCCGGCGCCGCTCGCCACGACCATCGCCACGACCCTCGGCGTGGCCCTCGCGCTCGCCGCGTGCCGAATGCTCGCCGTGGTGGTGGTGGCCATGACGCCCGCAGCCGGGGCCGCAGTCGCGTTCGCTCGTCTGGTCCTGCGGGCCGGAGCCGGCCGCGGTGGCCGCCTCCCAGATTGCGCGGGCGACGTCGCCGCCCTCACGTCCGAAGAATCCCCGGGGGCCGAACGGACCGCGCGGGCCGAACGGCCCACCCTCGCCGAGAAAGGCCTCGAAGGGGTTCTCGCCCGGGCCGCCGCGGCGGCCGTGCTTGTGGTGATGGGGCCCGCGCCGCGAGCCGCGCGCACCCTCGTCGAAGGGGAAGTCGGGGCCGAACTCCGGCCCGTTGTCGTCATTCGTTGACATGGTGGATGTCTCCTCGTCGTATGTCGTGTGGTCCCCGCGGCCGGGCCGCGTCGGGATCGCTGTGGTGGCGCCGGCGGTTCCCCCCGCTCGACTGCCTCGCTGCTATCAGCGATAGCTCGAAGATATATCGTTAATGAAGCCCTGTCAAGCCGGCAGACACGAGAGTGCCGAGGACCGACGGGTGTCCGTCGAAAGAGGGACCTGCGTCGACCGACCTGGGCTCTTAAGGTCGAGGCAGCGAGTGCCGGCGCCGGCGGACCCGAAGCGGCACCTCTGCACCAGGGGCCGTGGGCCGGTGCCGGCACTTCGCCCGGCGGCGGGGAGGTGAACTCCGCACCGGAGAGACCCCGCTGCCACGATGCGCCATCAGACCCCGCGGAGTTGCGGAGGGCCACCATTCGTGGCCCCGGATCGCTCCGGTGAACCGCGGGAAAGCCGGCCCTGGACCCCGGGAAGGCCAGTCCCGGGCGCCCCCGGGAAAGGCCAGCCCCGGCGCCCCGGGAAAGCCAACCCCGGGCGCTGGCTCAGTCGTCGAGTAACGTCAGGACGAAGCGCCGCTGAGCCGAGATCAGCAAGTCGGTGTCCGCGAGGGTCACGGTGCCCCACGGCCCCTTGGGCCGACCGATCGCGTCCAGCAACACGCCTGCCCTCGCCGCGGGGCTCACGCGCACCCCCACGGCAGCCATGAGGTGCTTCAGCGGGGGCGTTCCGGACACGCCGAGCGTCTCGTTCCCCCGCCCCGCAATCCAGACGATCGCGGCAGCATCCGTTTCATTGCGTGTCCGGCCGCGGAAGAGGTCGGAATCGGCTCGCGCCACCCTCGCCAGGATGCGCCGGCAGACGGTCCGCAGCTCGACCTCGAGGCCGGAGCCCTGATACAGGGTCTCGACCGCCCGATCCACCAGGGCGCCGACGCTCCGGACCCGGGCGCCGATGTCCGGCGCAACCCCGTCGAGGTCCAACTCCTCATCGGGCAAGGGCTCGTCGTCGAGGAACTCCAGCGCCTCCTCCGATCCGACGAGTGTGACCGCCATGTCGCGTCGATAATCCGCCAGCCCGGCAAAGAGGAGTTCCCTCTGGAAGTCGCTCCGCTTCCGCATCACCACCGGATCGTGCTGGGCCGCAAGGTAGTCCGGGCGCCACCGGTCCACCGCCTGCAGCGCAACCCGGGTCACCGGACGCGGCAGGTCCTCCTCGTCGTGGCAGAACCGGATGAAGGCCCGCAGCACCTCCGGGACCATCGCATAGTCCTCCCCAGTGCCAGGGGCCACGACCGGGAGATACTCCGTCAAGACATCCCTGACGTCGTCCGGCTTCCAGCGCAGTTCGTCCGGCATCCGTCCGAGGGCATAGGTGGCCAGCGAGTGGGCCAGGTCGTGAACGACCTCCTCGCTCCCGGTCAGCGCCAGCCCGTCCTCGGATTCGAGGAAGTCGTGCGCGAGGTCGGTGCTATCGAAGTCGTCCTCGTCGTCCTCTTCGTCGGCATACGTCATGAAGGTGTCGGGGTCGCCCGGCGGGAAACCGACTCCCCCGAGCGGGAGATCACGCACGAGATGGCAGACGAGGGGTCGCAGGATCGGCCAGAAATCCTGGGGCGGCAGTCCGTGGTCGAGAGTCTCGTATGCCGCGATCGCCCCCTCGATGCACGCCCGCGCATCGGCGGGCTCCATCTCGGTGAATACCGGGGTTATACCGTCCCGGCCGGCAATCTCGCTCAGTCTCGTGATCGTGCTGCTGACGTCCTCGGGAACGGGGATGGCGTCCTTGACGAGGCTGCCGTAGCGGTGATCGACGTGAAGGATGAGCGTCATCGGCCTCACCCCCGGGCCGGACAGCTCGAGGAGGAGGTCGGCGTCCGCGGGCGTGCGGCGGACGCCGACAGATCCCACGCCGGCATCCATCCGCACCGTCCGGGAGATCGTCACCCGGTCGAGCTCGGCGACGTCCGCCGGGAGCGGATGCCGGCGGCCGGCCAGCTCCCGCCGGATGCGCGTGGCCATCAGCTCGTCATTCGTCAAGGTGGCGATGACAGTCAGGGCGGCGGTCGTCTCGGCGACAGAGACGCTCATGAACGCCTCGACGAGGTCGAGGAGCGACGGCTGCGCCAGGTCGTTCTCCTCCGGCGGCGACGCCATCAGATCGAGCATGCCCGAGACGAGGAAGGCCACGGACAGGGGTTCGGAGCGCAATGCGGAGCGGAACTCCTCCAGGACGCCCTGGAACTCGGGGCTCAGGGCCGGTTCATGGCGGCGCACCGGCGTTTGCCGCCGAGTTGCGGATCGGTGCGGCGGTCGACGGGGTCCGGGCTTGCGCGTGGCCATACCCCCATCCGATCACGCCCGCCCGTCCCTCGCTAGCCTCCCGTCCATGGGTGCATACCGGCCGGGTACGGCGATCATCACCGGCGGCGCGTCCGGGATCGGGCGGGCGTTGGCCGCGTGCCTGGTCGCCGGGGGGACGTATGCCGTGCTCGCCGACCGCGACTATCCCGCCGCCGAGCGGGCGGCGGCGGACCTCTCCGCCGGTGGGCCAGGCCGGGCGGTGGCGGCCGAACTCGACGTCACCGACGCGGCCGCAGTCCATGCGCTCGTCGATTCCGTTGCGGCCCAACGCGGCCGGCTCGACCTGATGGCCAATAACGCCGGCGTGCTCTTCGCCGGTGCCTTCGAGGAGACCACCGATCGGCACTGGGATGTGGCGATCGCGGTGAACTTGAGGGGAGTCGTGGAGGGGGCGCGCGCGGCATACGACGTCATGGCGGCGCAACGGCGCGGACGGGAGCGCGCGGGGGTCATCCTCAACACGGCGTCGCTGGCGGGGTTGATCCCGGGGCCGACGATGGCGCCCTATACGACGACGAAGTGGGCGGTCGTCGGCTTCTCGCAGGCATTGCGCGCTGAGGCGAGACGGCACGGCATCCAGGTCAACGTCCTATGCCCGGGGTATGTCGACACCAAACTCATCGACGAGGTCTTCGAGCCGGGTCCGACGTATGCCGTGGGCCGCTTCCGCGCCAATATCAAAGCGCTGCAACCACGCTTGCTCACCGCGGACGAGGTTGCCGCGGCGGCGGTACGCGGGATCGAGCGGGATCGGCCCGTCATCCCCGTCGGCGGGTTTGCGCAATTGTCGTGGCGGGCGCAGCGATTCGCGCCCGGGGTGGTGAGACAGAGCACCCGCCTGCAGGCGGCCAGGGAGGCGCGCCAGGCAAGGCGGGTGGCTCATGGTGACGCGGATGTCACCGGGTGATCCGCGTCGGTCGGGACCCTCGCGTCAGTGGTGACGGTGGGTGAGTCGGTAGAGGAAGCTGCGTCGCACGGCCGGGTCCGCCGGGTTGTGCCAGTCCTGGCTGGCTGCACGCAGTTCGTTCATCATTCGGGCGTAGTCACGGTCGATCGGCCTGTCCATGTCTTCCATCATCCGCCTTGTCATTACTTAGCACAAGCGAGCAATACTGACAGGTAGTTAAGCAACCCTTTACAGTAGTCCGCATGCTCGACCCCCAGCGCCTGCGCACCTTCCGTTCCGTCGTCGCCACCGGATCGATCCAGGCGGCGGCCGATCAACTCCGGGTGACCCCCTCGGCGGTCAGCCAGCAGGTCTCCCGACTGCAACGGGAAACGGGGCTGACTCTGGTGGAGAAGGTGGGGCGCGGCATACGACCGACCCCGGCGGGGATGCGTCTGGCGATCGCCTCCGGGGAGGCGCTGCGCAGCCTGACCCGATTGAGTGCGCTGGTGCGCGACCTGCGCGAGGGCAAGACCGGGCACCTGACCATCGGTCACTTCGCGTCCGCCGGCCTGGCGTGGATGCCGACGATCGTCGCGTCGTTGCGGCAGGAGTTCCCCGACGTCATGGTCGAACTCGTCCTCAACGACGTTCCCGGCGGATCGACTCTCTCCCAACCGGATATCGACGTCCGGATCGCCGTCCAGGGGGAGACCGTGCCGTCGGGCTTCACCCGGCTGCCCCTGGTGGACGACCCCTTCGTCATGGTCGTCCACCGCAAGCACCGGCTCGCCGAGGCGAGCGCGGTGGCCCTGGCGGAGTTTCGGGACGAGGAGTTCGTCGCCAACGACTTCGCGGACTCAGCAGTCGAGGT
This sequence comes from Nostocoides sp., assembly GCA_016702415.1. GTDB lineage: Bacteria > Actinomycetota > Actinomycetes > Actinomycetales > Dermatophilaceae > Nostocoides_A. The sequence continues at coordinate 29,556 of JADJEA010000001.1, read as the reverse complement.
CATCCAGTCCTATGCGTATGCCGCGGCTGGCTTCTCCCCCCGCTATATCGTCCAGGCCGCCGATCACCACACCGCCCTGGCGTTCGTCGCCGGGGGGATCGGCGTGACCATGCTCCCGGTCTTGGCGACCACGGACCTCCCGGACGATGTCCGGGTCGTCGCCCTGACCGAGCCCGTTCCGGTGCGGCACATCTACCTCCTGGTCCGCGACGCCATTGCCGCATCGCCGGTCGCCCGACGCGTCGTGACGCTCCTGCACGAGAGCACGTCGTGAGAGAGCCGGCAGAAAACCACAGAATCGGGTGACCGAATCGCTTTACATCGCGCCGAAAGTGTGGTTTTCTGGTCGTACGGCGCCCCAGTGGGGGGCGCAGGGACGAAGGGGTTCCCGTGTACGCAGCGGAGCGGCAGCAGCGGATCATGGCGCAGGCCCGCGAGGCCGGCCGGGTCGAAGTGGTCGCGCTCGCCGACCAGCTCGGGGTGGCCACCGAGACGATCCGGCGCGACCTGACGGCCCTGGAGCGCCGGGGCACCCTGCGGCGCGTCCACGGCGGCGCGATCCCGGTCGAACGCCTCGAGTTGGAGCCGACCCTGGCCACTCGGGTCACCCGCCTGACCGACGAGAAGCGTCGGATCGCCGCCCGTGCCCTCGACTACCTCCCCCGGGAAGGCACCGTCCTCCTCGATGCCGGGTCCACGACCCAGGCCGTCGTCGAGTCGCTTCCCCTCGACAGCGACCTGACCGTCGTCACGAACTCCGTTGCCGCCGCCGCGGCCCTCGCGAGCCACCCGGGCATCTCCCTCTATCTCATCGGTGGCCGGGTGCGCGGCACCACCGGCGCGGCGGTCGGGATCTGGGCCACCGAGGCCCTCGCCGACCTCGTCGTCGACATCGCCCTCATCGGCACCAATGGTTTCTCGGTCGCCCGCGGCCTGACCACGCCCGACCAGCAAGAAGCCCTCGTCAAACGCGCCATGGTCGGCTCGGCCCGGCGCGTCGTCGTCCTCAGCGACTCCAGCAAGGCCGGCGACGACCACATGCACCGCTTCGCCTCGCTCGCCGAGATCGACGTCCTCCTCACCGATACCAGCCTCGACGAGGACGTCGCCGCCGAAATTCGTTCCGCCGGACCGGAGGTCGTCCTCGCATGATCGTCACGCTCACCCCCAACCCGAGCATCGACCGCACCATCGCCGTCGACACGCTCGACCGTGGCGAGGTCCACCGGGCCACGTCCAGCCGCGTCGACCCCGGCGGCAAGGGTGTCAATGTCGCGCGCGCCCTCTCCGCGCAGGGCGGGTCGGCGCTCGCCATCCTCCCGGTCGGCGGCCCGGAGGGTCGGCTGATGGAGGCCCTGCTGGACAGCGCCGGTGTGCCCACCCGCCTCGTGCCGGTCGCGGGCACCCTCCGGATGAATGTCGCCGTCGTCGAGCCGGACGGGACGACCACCAAACTCAACGAACCCGGGCCCAGCCTGTCCGCCGGCGAGATCGAGGGCCTGCTCGCGGCCACGACCGACGCCGCCGCGAGCGCCGCTTGGGTGGTCGGGTGCGGGAGCCTGCCGCCGCAGGCCCCCACGCACCTGTATGCCGCCCTCGTCGCCTCCGTCCGCCCCCTCGGCGCCCGGGTCGCCATCGATTCCTCCGGCGCCCCGCTCGCGGCCGCCGTCGCTGCCCGGCCGCACCTGATCAAGCCCAATCACGAGGAGCTCGCCGAACTCGTCGGGCATCCCCTGGCGACCCTGGGCGATGTCCGTGACGCCGCCCGCGACCTGATCTCCTCGGGCATCGAGATGGTCGCGGTGAGCCTGGGCAAGGACGGCGCGCTGCTGGTCACCGCCGATGACCTCCTCCACGGCAGCGCCCAGATCACGACCCGACTCTCCACCGTGGGCGCGGGCGACTGCATGCTCGCCGGCCTCCTGCACGCCCTCGCCGCCGGTGCCCCGCCGGAACGTGCGCTGGCGACCGCGGTCACCTGGGGGTCGGCGGCCGTGACCCTCCCGGGAAGCCGGGTGCCGACGCCCGAGGATCTGATCGGCATACCGGCGCAGGTGACGGCCGATCCCGACCTCAGCCTCCGACTCACCTCCTGACGCCCGGCGCTCCTCGCAGCCCGGCGCCGCTCACACCCGCAGACGGCCCATCCCCGCCCCACGGTTCCACCCTCCGACCCACATTTCACCCTCCGACCCACATTTCACCCTCCGACTCAGCACCTGACTCCAGCCCCCACCCCGAAAGGACGACGATGGCGCTCATCACCGAAGGACAGGTCGTACTCGACCTGTCTGCTCCAGACCGTCACGCCGCGACGCGGACACTCGCCGAGTGCCTCGTCGCGACGGGACGGTGCACCGATATCGACACCTTCCTCGCCGATGTGCGCAAGCGCGAGGAAACCATGGCGACGGGGTTGCCGGGAGGGATCGGCATACCCCATGCGCGCAGCGCGGCGATCACCGAGCCCTCGCTCGTCTTCGGACGGGCCGGCGACGGCATCGACTGGGGCGCCAAGGACGGCCCGGCCGACCTCATCTTCCTCATCGCGGCCCCCGAGGGGGGCGGCGATGCGCACATGCAGATGCTGCCCAAGCTCGCCCGCGCCTTGATGAAGAAGGAGTTCAAGGCGGCGCTGAAGGCGGCGACGACGAACGCCGAGGTCGTCGACATCGTCAACAACGCGGTTGCCCTGGACGCCCCGACGCCGGCACCGGCCGCTGCCTCGCCGGCCCCCACCGCCACGAGCACCAGCGGCGCGACCGCCACTGCCGCGGCAGCCGCCGCAGCACCCACGGCGGGCGCCGCAGCGACGGCACGGGACGCCGCCCAGGATGGCGCGTCGAGCCCTGCCCGGGCGCTCCACTTCGTCGGCGTGACCTCCTGCCCCACCGGCATCGCCCACACCTATATGGCCGCCGAAGGCCTGGAGCGGGCCGCGAAGGCCGCCGGCCACACGATCACCGTCGAGACCCAGGGATCGGCCGGGACCACGCCCTTGAGCGCCGCCGAGATTGCCGCCGCCGACGGGGTCATCTTTGCCCACGACCTCCCGGTCAAGGACATCGCCCGGTTCGCCGGCAAGCCGACCGTCGACGTCGGGGTCAAGCGGGCCATCTCCGAGGGCCCCGCGCTCATCGTCGAGGCCGAGCGGCTGGTCGCCCAATGGGCCGCCGATCCCAGCCTGGCCGCTGCGGCGGCGTCGGCCACCGCAGCCGGTGGGTCCGGTGGCGGCATGGTCACCAAGGTCGACGCGTCCGCGGGCCTGGGCACCCGGATCCGGCAGACGCTGATGACGGGTGTGTCCTACATGATCCCGTTCGTCGCCGCCGGTGGCATCCTCATCGCCCTCGGGTTCATGCTGTCCAACTTCGCGTTGGGCAAGGACGGCCCCGTCGAGATCGTCAAGTATGGCTTGACGGCCGAGGGGAACTACAACATCGTCCAGCACTTCAACCCGGTCAGCCTGACGAGCTGGGCCGCCCTGCTCTTCGTCATCGGGGCCGCGGCCTTCGGCTTCCTGGTCCCGATCCTGTCCGGCTTCATCGCCTACGCCATCGCCGACCGACCCGGGCTCGTCCCCGGCATTGTCGGTGGCTCGATCGCCACGAGCATGGGGGCCGGCTTCCTCGGCGGCCTGGCCACCGGCTTCCTCGGTGGCTATATCGCTCGGTGGGTCTCGCGCTGGCCGGTCCACAAGAACGTCCGCGGTGTCATGCCCGTCGTCGTCATCCCGCTCGTCTCGACCCTGTTGACGGCCGGCCTCTTCATCACCATCCTCGGTCGGCCGATCACTTGGCTGATGACCAACCTGACCAGCCAGCTCCAGGGCATGGGCGGCACCAGCGCCCTCGTCCTCGGCCTCATCCTCGGCGCGATGATGGGCTTCGACCTCGGCGGGCCGATCAACAAGGTCGCCTACTCCTTCGGCGTCGCCGGCCTGACCGAGGGCCTGTCCAAGAACCTCCCGGCCAACGCGACGCAGTACAAGATCATGGCGGCCGTCATGGCGGCCGGCATGGTGGCCCCGCTCGCCATGGCCCTCGCCACCACATTGCGCCCCAAGCTGTTCACCGAGCCGGAGCGCGAGAACGGCAAGGCCGCCTGGCTGCTCGGCGCATCCTTCATCTCCGAAGGCGCCATCCCCTTCGCGGCCGCCGACCCGGTCCGGATCATCGTCTCCTCCGTCATCGGCTCGGCGCTCACCGGCGCCCTGGCCATGTCGCTCGGCTCGTCCCTCATGGCCCCGCACGGCGGGATCTGGGTCGGTCTGCTCATCGGCAAGCTCTGGGCCTTCCTGCTCGCGCTCGTCGTCGGTGTCGTGGTCATGACCGCCATCGTGCTCTTCCTCAAGCAGCGCGATCACAGCGCCGCCGCGGTCGCCCAGGCCGTCGAAGCCTGAGCCCGCCAGCACCATCCCGCACCACCACGCCATCAGGCTCACCGCACCACCCAGAGCCACCCCCACCACGAAACCGCCACCAACCAGAGGAGAAATCACCATGGCACAGCGCACCGTCACCATCGCCTCCGCCGTCGGGCTGCACGCCCGCCCCGCCGCGCTCTTCGTCGAGGCCGCGTCCGAGACCGGACTCGACATCGAGATCGCCAAGCCGGGCGAGGACCCCGTGGACGCCACGAGCATCCTCGGCGTCATGGCGCTCGGCGCCAAGCACGGCGAAGAGGTCGTCCTGACCGCCGAGGGCGAGGGCGCGGAGGAAGCCCTCGACAGCCTCGTCGCCCTGCTCTCCCGCGACCTCGACGCGGAGTAGGTCGTGGCCGACACCGAGACCAGGACCGGTATCGGCGTCAGCCCGGGCACGGCATACGGACCGGTGGTGCAGGTCGCGCCACCGGTCCGGCCGCCGGCCGACGAGGCTCCGACGACCGATGCCGACGCCGCGCTCGCCGATGTCAAAGCCGCCTTTGCGGCCGTCGCGAGCGAGTTGGAGGCTCGGGCCGCAACCGCGGACGACACCGCCCAGCAGATCCTCAAGGCGACCGCCCTCATCGCCAAGGACAAAGGCCTGCTCAAGGCCGCCGGCCGGCACGTGGCGGCGGGCAAGGGCAAGGCGACCGCGGTCGCCGCCGCGGTGGAGGAGTATGCCGCGCAATTCGAGGCGCTGGGCGGCTACTTCGCCGAGCGGGTCACCGACCTGCGCGACGTCGGGTCCCGGGCCGTGGCCGCCGTTCTCGGCGTACCGGCACCCGGGGTTCCCCATTTCACCGAGCCGAGCATCGTCGTCGCGGAGGACCTCGCCCCCGCCGAGACCGCCACGCTCGACCGCGCCCTCGTCGCCGGGATCATCACCCAGCACGGCGGCCGGACCAGCCACACCGCGATCCTCGCCGCCCAGATGGGCATTCCGGCGGTGGTTCAGCTGGCGGGGGCGACCGGCATACCCGTGGGCACGCCGGTGGCCATCGACGGCGACTCGGGCGTGGTGACCATTGCGCCCGACCCCGGTCTCATCGCCGAGCAACACGCGCGGCGGGAGCGCCGGGCGGCGGCGCTGGCGACCTCGTCCGGCCCTGGGGCGACCCGCGACCGCCATCATGTCGCGCTCCTGGCCAATATCGGCGGTCCCGAGGACGCGCAGGCGGCGGCACCGCTGGACCTCGAGGGCGTGGGCCTGTTCCGCACCGAGTTCGTCTTCCTGTCTGCCACCGCGGCCCCGACCGTCGAGGAGCAGACGGCGATCTATCGCCGGGTGTTCGAGCCCTTCGGCGACCGGCGGGTCGTCGTGCGGACCCTCGACGCGGGGGCCGACAAGCCGCTCGCCTTCGCCGATCTCGGGCCCGAGGAGAATCCCGCCCTCGGGCGCCGCGGCCTGCGCCTGTCGGCCGAGCGGCCCGACCTGCTCGACAGCCAGTTGGCGGCGCTCGCTGCGGCCGCCCGGGAGACCGGAGCGGACGTGCGAGTCATGGCGCCGATGGTCGCGACGGCCGAGGAAGCGGCGTGGTTCGCACGGCGGGTGCGGGAGCACGGCATACCGAAGGCGGGGGTGATGATCGAGGTCCCGGGGGCGGCGCTGCGCTCGGAACATGTTCTCGCGGAAGTCGATTTCGCCTCGCTCGGGACCAACGACCTGGCGCAGTACACCATGGCGGCCGACCGGATGCAGGGCGAACTGTCGGACCTGCTCGATCCGTGGCAGCCGGCCGTGCTCGACGTCATCGCCGCCGCCTGTGACGGTGCCCGGACCACCGGCCGCCCGATCGGGGTGTGCGGGGAGTCCGCGGGTGACCCGCTCCTGGCCCTCGTCCTGACCGGCTTGGGCGTCAGCAGCCTGTCGATGGCGCCGAGCAAGGTCGGGATCGTCCGGCTCGCGTTGTCGATGCACTCCCTCCCGGAGTGTCAGCGGCTGGCGGCGCTGGCGCGGGCCGCCCGGACGGCCCGGGACGCCCAGGATGCGGTCCGGGCCGAGGCTGACCACGATCTGCTCGCGGTGCTCTGAGCGCCGCGAGCGGGAGGGCGGGGGCGGGCGCTACCTCCTCGACTGCTCGCCCCCGCCGCTCCACGGATCGGACGGCCGGATGCGCCCAGCGCCGGCCGTCCGATCCGCTCGGTCGGGCCTGCGCGCCTCGGGCCGGTCAGGTGAAGGTCATCTCCTCGGCGTCGTCGAGTTCGCCGTGCTGCCCAGGGGTATGCCACGGGCTCACCCCCGCGACAATCCCCGCCGCCCGCCGGGGGATCGTGAACGCGACGACGGCGGCGATCAGGCAGAGGACGCCGGCGCTCGCCCATGCGGTCCGGTAGGTGCCGTCGACGGTGCGGACCCAGCCCGCGAAGGAGGCGCCGAGGCCGGCGCCGACCATATGGGCGGCATACGTCCACCCGAACACGATCCCCGAGTCGGTGAGCCCGAAGTGGCTGCGGCACAACGCGACCGTCGGCGGCACCGTGGCCACCCAGTCGAGCCCGTAGAAGATGATGAAGACCCACAATCCCGGCTCGACGCCCGGGGCGAGGAAGTGGTTGACGGTGAAGAGGGACAGGCCGCGCAGGCCGTAATAGGCGACCAGGAGCAGGCGGGGGTCGATCCGGTCGGTCAACCAGCCCGAGGCGATCGTCCCGACGAGATCGAAGATCCCGACGACCGCGAGCAACCCGGCGGCCGTCGTCGCCGGCATCCCGTGGTCGTGCGCGGCGGGGATGAAGTGCGTCTGAACCAGGCCGTTGGTCGACCAGCCGCAGACGAAGAAGGTCGCCATGAGGGCCCAGAAGGTCCACGTCCGGCTGGCTCCGGCGAAAACGGACAGCGCCGCCCGCACCGGGGACACCGCCGGGGGCGGGACGGGGAGGGCGTCTGCGGAGCCGGGGAGCGCGCCATACGGGATGAGTCCGATGTCCTGGGGCCGGTCCCGGATGAGCCCCCAGACGAGGGCCATCGCCAGGATGGCGAGGGTGGCGACGATGCCGGCCGCCCAGCGCCAGCCGGCGTGAGTCGCCGTCGCGGCGATCGCGGGGAGGAAGAGGAGCTGACCGGTCGCATTGGCGCCGGAGAAGATCCCGGTGATCAGGCCGCGGCGTTCGGTGAACCAGCGATTGGCGATGATCGCCCCGAGGACCAGGGCCATCGAGCCGGTGGACAAGCCGATCACCACGCCCCAGAGCACCCAGAGCTGCCACGGCGCGGTCATGACCGTCGTCGCCGCCGACGCCGCCCCGACGATCGCGAGCGAGACCGTCACCACCCGGCGGGGGCCGAACCGCTCGAGCAATGCGGCGGCGAAGGGCGCGATGAGGCCATAGAGGACGAGGTTGAGACTGACCGCCCCCGCCGTCGTCGCCCGGGACCAGCCGAATTCCTTCTCGATCGGCTCGATGAGCACCCCGGTCGAGGAGCGGAAGGCGGCCGCGGCGACGAGGGCGCCGAGCGTGACGGCGGCGACGATCCAGGCCCGGCGCGGATAGGCGCGCCCGCCCGGCCCTCCGGTCTCGACTGCGTGCGCCTGCGTCATGGGGCGCATCCTCGCAGAGCACCCCGCCGCGACGCCCGCGATATGGAAGGCTCGTCCGCATGACGGATGCGACGCCGCTGTGCACCCCGGATGTGGCCGCCGAGTTCGCGGCGGAGGCGGACCGGTTGCTCGAGTTCACGCGGGCGGCGGCCGTGCCTGGGGGTTTCGGGTGGCTCGGCGACGACGGCCGGGTCGTCGAGCGGGACCTGGAGCTGTGGATCACCTGCCGGATGACGCACGTCTGCGCGCTCGGGCACCTTCTCGGCCGGCCGGGCTTTCTCGAGTTGGTCGAGCATGGCGTCGATGCCCTGGGGCGGGCGTTCCACGACGACGACCACGACGGGTGGTATGCCGCGATCTCCCCCGACGGGAGGCGGCCCATGGACGGGAGCAAAGCGGCATACGCCCACTCGTTCGTCGTCCTGGCGGGGTCCAGCGCGCAGGTGTGCGGCGCGCGGGGCAGTGACGATCTCCTGGCGGCGGCGCTGGCGGTGAGCGATCGGTATTTCTGGGACGAGGCGGCCGGGATGGTGCGCGAGTCGTTCTCGGCCGATTGGAGGCGGGAGGAGGCGTACCGCGGGATCAACGCCAATATGCACACGGTCGAGGCCTATCTCGCCGCGGGCGATGTCACCGGGGATGCGCGCTGGTCGCAGCGGGCGGGGCGGATCGTCACCCGGACCGTCGACGGCTTCGCCCGCGACAATGGGTGGCGCATCCCGGAGCACTTCACGCCGGAGTGGACGCCGCTGCCGGACTACAACCGCGGCGACGTCGCCCACCCCTTCCGGCCGTATGGCGCGACCCCCGGCCATGCCCTCGAGTGGTCCCGACTGACCCTGGCCACCGCCGCGACTCTCGGTGGGGCCGAGTGGGATTGGGCGCCCGAGGCCGCGGTCGCCCTGACCGAGGGAGCCATCGCCGACGGCTGGGCGGCGGACGGGGCGGACGGCTTCGTCTACACGACCGACTGGTCCGGGACCCCGGTGGTCCGGGCCCGGATGCACTGGGTCGTCACCGAAGCGCTGGGCGCGGCGTGGGCGCTGCACCACGCGACCGGGCAGGACCGGTGGAGCGCGGACTTCGCGCAATGGTGGGCGTATGCCCAGCGCTACCTCCTCGACACCGATCGCGGGTCCTGGCATGCGGAACTGGCCCCGGACAACACCCCTGCCGCCGGGACGTGGGCGGGCAAGCCCGACACCTATCACGCGGTCCAGGCGATGCTGCTGCCCCGGCTCCCGCTGGTGCCGTCGTTCGCGTCCGCGCTCGCTCGGTGCCGGTGACGCGGGAAGTGGCCCGGTGACGAGGAACGCGGGATGGTGACCCCGGCATTGGGCCGCTGACACCGGGCCGACTCACCCGAGCGCCAGCACGACCCGGATGCCGAGGTGATCCGACCCGGGGACACGCACGGTAGTGGCGGACACGGCATACACCCCTCCGCGCAGGAGCGCCTGGTCCAGGCCCAGCAGCGGCGGGATCAGACGGCGATTGGCGGGATAGGTCCGCGGCCACCCCGCACCGGCCTCGTCGAACGCATCCCGCAGGTCCGCGGCTGCCCGCATCCGGCGAATCGTCACGTGGTCGGGGGTGGAGTTGAGGTCGCCGATGACGACGAGGCGGGGGCCGGCATACCCCCGCGCTGCGGTCGTCAGGAGGGTGGCCTCGTGCACCCACCCGGTGCGGCTGATCGGCGGGTTGACCGGGTGTCCGGCGAGCAGTCCGAAGGCGCCGGGCCGCCCAGGGTCGACCTCGAGGAGATAGGTGGCGAAGCGCGTGTCGAGCGTCGCCACCTCCCGCAACGGCCGGCGGGCGAAGACGACCGACCCGACAGCGTCGGGGGCCGGCCCGCCGACGCGATAGGGGAAGCGCCGGCCCCAATCCCGCGCCGCGAGCGCGGCGTCGGTCGAGCGGTCGTACTCCAGGAGCACGACGACGTCGGCCCATGCTGCCGCGCGGGTCAGCGCATCCGGGTCCGTGGCCCCGCCGAGGACGTTGACGCTGAGGATGGTCACCGTGGGGCCGGTCAGCGGCCGATCGTCCGCGACGTAATAGGGCGCGAGCCACGCCGCGTGCAGCCCGGCGAGCGCGAGGGCGAGCGGGGCGGCCACGCGGCGTGCCCGGGAACCGAGGCCGATCCAGGCCAGGCCCGCCACGACCAGCCACACCACCAGGCCGTATGCCGCGAACGACCCGACCAGTCCCGCCCCGGGGAGTACCTGGAGACCGGGCGCTGCCCGCAAGACCGTCAACGTCGTGCCGAGGAGGGCCCCGACGGCCGCGACGGTGGCGGCGACGGCCGCGACGACGGGGGGCGGCGGTGGCGGTGGCGGCGGCGGTGGCGGCGGCGGGGAGGCGCGGGTGCGGCATACGGAATCGGCGGCGAGGGGACTGCGGCCCGGGCTCAGCGGTGGCGCGCGGCGGCTTGCGTGGCAAGGGCCCGCGTCTGGTGGTGGTGCCCGTAGAGCTCGTAGCTGAGGACGACCAGCGTGGGTGCGAGGCACAGCACGATGAGGCACACCGCGATCGGGACATCCGCCGCCGCCATCCCCACCGCGGCGACGATGACCAGGCAGGTGGCGGCGACGGTGATCGGATGAACCCGGTCGGGGGAGCGGAAGAGATACGCCCACAGCGCGAACAGCGACACCACGAAGAGCAGCACCGGGATCGCCACGGCGAGCACCGCGCCGGTTTCCCCGATCGTCACCCAGGCGAACTCCTCCGGGTCGTGACGCGCCTCGAGGTGATAGGCGACGACGTGCAACCCCGCCCCCAGCGCGGCGATGGCGCCGAACACGGGGAGATGGCCGTAGCCGAAGCCGAAGGAGCGCTCCGGGCGCGCGTGGAGGATTCCGGCGAAGTCGATGCCGAAGTAGCTCCACCACATCGCGAAGGTCAGCCCCATGCTGGCCAGGGCGACCAGCGCGGACTCCACCGTCCAGCCCTCCACGCTGATCGCGGCCCCGAGACTGACGACGCTCCCGACGACGCCCTCGCCGAGGGCGATGATCGCCAGGAGGGAGTACCTCTCGGCGATGTGATGGGCGTGCCACGGCGTGCCCCCGTCCTTGCGCTCGGCGAGCAGCGGCCCCAGGCACTCGACGGCGATGAGGACCGTCGCGAATACGGCGAACACGGCGAGCGAGGTGTTCGCCCAGGCGAGCGCGACCCAGCCCAGTTGCGCGACGGCGATGAACGCGGCATACGTCAGGCACGCCCGTCGTTGGCCGCCCTGTCGGGCGGCCCGCAGCCACTGCGTGACCATCGCGGCGCGCATGATGACGTACCCGATGACGATGATCCGATTGTCCACATGGTGGCCGTGTTCGATCGAGGCGAACAGCGCCGGCATCCCGAGCGCGAAGACCACCACCCCGATCATCTGGACCATCGTCGTGAGCCGGTAGGCCCAGTCGTCGGTGTCATAGGCCGAGGCGAACCAGCTGAAGTTGATCCACGCCCAGGTGATGCCGAAGACCGCGAACGCGAAGCCGATCACCCCCGGCCACGGGTGTCCGGCGGCGAGGAGGTGAGCCAGTTCGTTTCCGGCATTGGCGAACGCGACAACAAAGGTCAAGTCGAAGAGAAGTTCCAGGGGGTGGCCGCGCGTCCCTCCTCGTGCGGATCGCGCCCGCTCATCCGTCGTATGCCGTGGGCCGGCGCGCTCGTCGTGGTCATCGGTCACCTTCCGTGGGTCGGGGTGCATTCTCGCCCATGCCGTATGCCGACCCCTCCCCTCACGCCGATGAGGCACCGATCATGTTGCGGGACAAGGCACTCAAGGATGCCCTCATCTTGCGCCTGCTCGCCGCCGTCGGGACCGGGTGACCCTCCCGTCTCGCGACCTGCGCCTGGACCGCCGTATGCCGCGGACCCCCGGCTACAGCAATCAGCCCCGGTCCCTGCCGTCGCCGGCGTGTCGCGGGGTTGGTTGAGCATTGACGTAGCCAAGGGTTCGCCTCCCGCCGCCGCTGGCCGAGAAGCCGCGGCCTACAGTGGCAGTGTGTCCGAAGTCCTCACCGTCGACATCGCCGACCAGGTCGCCTTCGTGCGGCTCAACCGTCCCGACAAGCGCAACGCCCTGAGCATGGAGCTCATGCGCGACCTCCAGGCCACCGCCCGGCGTCTCGGCGGGGACCGGCGGCTGCGCGCCGTGGTGCTATCGGGCAATGGCAAGGCCTTCTGCGCGGGCATCGACCTGAGCGTCCTGGCCGACGCCAAGGGGGCCTTCGTCAAGGGATTCTTGCCGCGCCCCCGTGGGACCAATGTCTTCCAGGAGGCGTGTTGGGCCTGGCGTCGTATGCCGATCCCCGTCCTCGCCGTCGTCCACGGCACCTGCTTCGGGGCCGGAATCCAACTCGCCCTCGCCGCCGACTTCCGCTTCACCACGCCCGACGCCCAGTGGTCGGTCATGGAGAGCAAGTGGGGCCTGGTGCCGGATATGTCCGGGGTCCACGCGCTGTCCCAACTCCTGCCCATCGATGTGGCCAAGCGCATGTCGATGACCGGCGAGATCATCTCCGGCGAGCGGGCCGCGGAACTCGGCCTCGCGACCGCGGTGGCGGCCGATCCGCATACGGCGGCAGGGGAGTTGGTCGACGCGATCCTCCTGCGCTCACCCGATTCGGTGTCCGCGAGCAAGCGTCTCTTCGACCAGACCTGGCACCGGGGGCCGCGGTTCACGTTCACCCGGGAGCGGGCGGAGCAACTGCGGCTCCTCTTCGCCCGCAACACCGCCATCGCGCGGAAGGTGGCGACAGCGCAGCAGGCACCCGAGTACGCACCCCGCCCGCGCTGACGGCACGCGGCGGGCGCCGCTCGGCTCCGCTGCCCGCCGCGAGCCGGACCTAGGATCGCGCGTATGGAGTTCCGCTCGGCATACGCCCACGGGTTCGCCCGGATCGCCGCCTGCACCCTCCCCGTCTCCCTTGCCGACCCGGCGACGAATGCCGAGGCCGTCCTGCGGGTCGCGCGCGAGTGCCATGACGAGGCGGTGGCGGTGGCGGTCTTCCCGGAGTTGTGCCTGACGGGGTACTCGCTCGAGGACCTCTTCCTCCAGGACCCGCTCCTCGACGCCGCGGCGGCTGCGGTGTCCGCGGTTGCCGAGGGCTCCCGCGGCTTGCTGCCGCTGCTCGTCGTCGGTGCCCCCCTGCGTCACGGCAACCGAATCTTCAACTGCGCCATCGTCATCCACCGCGGGACCATCCTCGGGGTCGCCCCGAAGGCCTATCTGCCGACCTATCGCGAGTTCTATGAGCGGCGGCATTTCGCCCCGGGTGACGACCAGCGTGGCGGGACGATCGTCGTGGGCGGCACGGACGTCCCGTTCGGCGTCGACCTTGTCTTCGGGTGTGCCGATGTGCCCGGCCTCGACCTGCACGTCGAGGTGTGCGAGGACATGTGGGTCCCGATCCCGCCGAGTGCCGAGGCGGCCCTCGCTGGCGCGACCGTCCTGGCCAATCTCTCCGGCAGCCCGATCACGGTGGCGAAGTCCTACGATCGCAAGCTCCTGTGTGAGTCGGCCTCCTCCCGGTGCAATGCCGTCTATGTGTATGCCGCCGCCGGGGAGGGCGAGTCCACGACCGACCTCTCGTGGGACGGGCAGACGATGATCTATGAGTGCGGGGCGCTCCTCGCCGAGACCGAGCGCTTCCCAGACGGGCCCCGCCGCAGCGTCGCCGACGTCGACCTCGACTTGCTGCGGCAGGAACGCATCCGTCAAGGAACATTTGACGACAATGCCCGCGCGCACGGCGCCCGGACGAGCGCGTTCCGGCGCATTCCCTTCGTCCTCGACCCCCCGACAACCGATATCGGGTTGCGGCGCAAGGTGGACCGCTTCCCCTTTGTCCCCGACGAGGAGGAGCGGCTGGCGCTGGACTGCTACGAGGCCTACAACATCCAGGTGTCCGGTCTCGAGCAGCGCCTGCGCAGCATCGGGACCCCGACGATCGTCATCGGCGTCTCGGGCGGTCTCGACTCCACCCACGCGCTCATCGTCGCGGCGAAGGCGATGGATCGACTCGGCCGCCCGCGCTCGGACATCCTCGCCTTCACCATGCCCGGGTTCGCGACCAGCGAGCACACGAAGAACAACGCCACCGCCCTCTCGGAAGCCCTCGGGGTGACCTTCGAGACCCTCGACATTCGGCCCGCCGCGACACAGATGCTCACCGCGATGGGGCATCCCTTCGGGCGGGGCGAGGAGGTCTACGACGTCACCTTCGAGAATGTTCAGGCCGGCCTGCGCACCGACTTCCTCTTCCGGCTCGCCAATCAACGCCGGGGCATCGTCCTGGGCACCGGCGACCTCTCGGAACTCGCCCTCGGCTGGTGCACCTATGGTGTCGGTGACCAGATGTCGCACTACGGAGTCAACGCGGGCGTCCCCAAGACCCTCATGCAGCACCTCATCCGCTGGGTCGTCTCCTCCGGCCAGTTCGACGCGGCGGTCGGCGCCATCCTCGAGTCCATCCTCGACACCGAGATCTCCCCGGAGCTGGTCCCGCAGAAGGCGGGCGAGAAGCCCCAGAGCACCGAGGACGCCATCGGCCCCTATGCCCTTCAGGACTTCACCCTCTATCACGTCCTGCGTCGGGGCTACCGCCCGAGCAAGATCGCCTTCCTGGCCCAGCACGCGTGGTCCGACGCGACGCGAGGGGAGTGGCCGCCGAACTACCCCGAGGGGCGGCGCACGGCATACGACCTGGCGACGATCCGGCGCTGGATGGAGGTGTTCGTGCGTCGCTACTTCGCCAACCAGTTCAAGCGGTCGGCGCTGCCCAATGGTCCGAAGGTGATCCGCGGGGGCTCGCTCTCCCCACGGGGTGATTGGCGTATGCCGAGTGACGCCTCCGCCCGCGCCTGGCTCGCCGAGCTGGCGGCCAACGTGCCCGACGCCTGATCCGGCCGCCGCGGTCCGGGAAACCCCGAGGCTGGAGACCCTGGGTCAGCGCATGTGCATCCAGGGCCGGTGGAGCTTGAACGTGCGGCCGCTGATCTCGCTCGGGGTAATGGCCACGACCACGAGCTTCGTCGTGTCGACCCAGGGGCGCAGGGGTAGCGTGTCGACGAAGTCGGCCTCGTCGCCCTCGAGGATGCGCGCCGAGCCCCGCAGGACAACACTCGTGGCCTGCTCGTCGTCGATCTCGTCGATCTCGAAGGCGACGTCGTCGTTCATGACGACCCCGAGCAGCTTCCCGCCCTCGGCGGTGCGGAAGATGAGCCGGTCCTCGTCGACGACGTAGTTGATCGGCGTGATGTGCACCTCACCGGCAAGGTGGAAGGCGAGGCGGCCGAACTCATTCTGCCGCAAGAGATCCCAGCACTGCTCCGCGCTCAGCGGGGTGATGGGGTTTTCGTCGAGCATGCTCTCCTCCTAAGGCGGAACGAACCAGAGCGCCTGTCGGCGCCTCGTCGTCGAAGACAACGCTAACCCCTGGGGCCACTGCGGGACGAGCCAGGGAGTCCGACGCCTCAACCGCCGCCCGCGATGGTCACATTGCTGCCCTCGAGGGTGGCGGCGAACCCGTTCGGTCCGACCGAGACCGCGGTCAGCCGCAGCCCCGGCGGCAGCCCTTGGATGCTCTGCTGGATCGTCACGAGTTCGGCGACGGCCGCGCTGAGCGTGTCGTTGACGAAGCCCGGGAGCCCGACGTCCACCGTCTTCGGCTCGATGCGCAGGTCCCCGTCCACGGCGCGGACCACCCCGGTGGCCCGGATGCTCAGGTCCTGGCCGAGCACCGTCGCCGTCCGCCGGACCCCGGCGAGTCCGCCACCCGCGTCGTAGAGGACGACCCCGTGGCCGATCTGCTGGGCGGCCACGTCGAAGGGCAGGGTGCCGGTGAGCGTGACCTTCCCCACCCGCAGACCGCGCGTCGAGACGCGGACATCGCTGCCGATCGCGCGGACGTCCCGCAGTGGACCCTTGGGGGTGACCAGCGCGGACGACTTCAGATCGACGTCGCCCAGCCAGGTCTCGTCCGCCGCAAGATCGCTGGGCGGCGCACTTGGCCGGACCCCCGGCCCGAGCGGAACCTCATGCGGGACGCGGGTGCCGAGGTCGGCGGCATACGACACGAGCGCCCACCCGCCCACCAAGATCAGGGCGAGCATGGTCGCCATCCCGGCGAGGAAACGCCGCATACCGTATGCCGCTAACTCGCGTCCGCGCGCGCCGACCCGGCCACCCGGGTCGTCTCGATCCGGAAGCCCTGCGCCCGGAGTCGGTCCGCCAGGCCCCGGCCGATCGCGCTCGCGGGCGTCAGCACACCCGCCCGGTCCGGCAGGTCGTCGAGCGCGAGCGCCAGACCGGCCTGGCTGAGCATGATCGCGGTGCCGGAATAGCCGGGATCGGCCTTTGCGGCGAAGACCGTCCGATAGCGCGCCCCGGACGTCGTCGTGGACTCGATCTCCATCCGGAACCGGCCCTTCTCCTGCGCCTCCGGGCTCGGGCCTTCGCCCGGCTTGGGCAGGACCCGGTCGAGGACGGCGCGGGTCGCCGGGAACCGCATCCCGCCGGCCACCCCGAGGAGACCGGCCGTCATCCCGGTTGCCAGGACCGGAGCCTTCAGGGAGGTGCCGAAGTCCATCACCTCGGCGTAGCGGAAGCCGCGACCGTAGGCGTGGCCGAGCAAGGCATTGCTACGCCGGACGATCCGTGTGTTGAACGACGCCATGACGAAGGGCGCGAGCCAGTGACCGTCGGGCGAGCGCCGCACGGGAGCCTGCTTCGCAAGCCCGCGCACGAGGTCGAGCGGATTGCCGATCTTCGTGGGCGCGGCGCTGCGCGACGACGATGGCTCGGCCGACCGGTCGGGGCTGAGGCCATAGGGATCGGCGACAATCCTCGAGTTGGCCGCATCCGCCATGTCGATCGCCTGCTGGCGCATCGAGTCGATCGTTCCGCCACTGAACCCGCCGCGCATCCCCCGGACATAGAGCGTGGTCTCGGTCAACTCCCCGTCGCCATTGGCGGCGGCGGTCTCGGCGAGTTCGAGCGTGCCGATGTCGGAGGGGATGGAGTCGAAGCCACACGCGTGGACGATCTTGGCCCCGTGCTCACGGGCGACCGCGTGGAAGCTGTCGGCGCTCTCGCGGACGAACAACACCTCGCCGGTCAGGTCGGCGTACTGAGTCCCCGCCTCGGCGCACGCGGCGACGAGGGGGAGCCCGTAGCGGGCATACGGCCCCACCGTCGTCACGACGACCTTGGTCGACTCGGCGAGCGCCCGAACCTGCTCGGGATCCCCGGCGTCGACCTCGATCACCGGCCAGTGCGATGCGGCGGCCGGGAGCGTCGTGCGCACGGCCTCGACCTTGGCCCGGGACCGGCCCGCCAGGGCAATGCGGACCCCGTCGGGTGCTTTGGCGGCGAGTTCACCGGCGGTCAGGGTTCCCACGAATCCACTCGCGCCGAACAAGACCAGGTCGTATGCACGTTCAGCAGCCGTCATGGCGGGCAAGTCTAGGTGGGTCACGTCCTGGCGAATCCCTTGGCGTCCGGGGGCCCATCGCGCTCCTTCGTCCGGTAGGTATGTTGTCGACACGAGCATCGCGCCGACCACCGACAACGCGGCCACCAGCGCAGATCACCGACAGCGGAGGGCACATGGGAATGGCACCGGGCGACGGCACCGCCGCTCCACCGCCGAGGGCCGACCCGGGGGAGCCGGCGGCGGCGACACTCGAGACCTCCATTGACACCGCCCTCGACGGCGGGTCCGATGCGGGTGCCGACGGCGGGGCCACCTCCCCGGACGCCGACGACATCGCCGACGATCTCGGCCTGCTCTCGGCCGGACCCGACCCGGCCTTCGGCGGCATCGACCGAGCAGATCTCGAGTCCACGCACTCCGACCGGATGGACCCGGACGCCGCGGACCGTGGCCGCCCCGACCTCGGGCGCGGGCTCTGAACGCCCTCGGGCGGTTGATCGGCATACCGGAGCCGAAATTCGCCGCCGACCACTGGGGGCGCGCCCCCCTCCTGACCCGGGCCCAGGACAATCCGGACGGCGCGCTCGGCGACCTCTTCGACAATGCCGCCGCCGACACCCTCCTCGCCGATCGCGGGCTGCGCACGCCCTTCCTGCGCGTGGCCAAGGACGGCCGGACGTATGCCGCGGCCGACTTCACCGCCCCCGGCGGCGTGGGCGCGGAGATCGGCGACCAGCTCGACGACACCAAGCTGCTCGACCTCTTCGCCGGCGGGGCGACCCTCGTGCTCCAGGGATTGCACCGGACCTGGTCCCCGATCCGGGAGTTCGCCGCCGATCTCGCCGCCGACCTCGGGCATCCCGTCCAGGTCAACGCCTATGTGACCCCGCCGCAAAACACCGGGTTCAGCGATCACTACGACGTGCACGACGTCTTCGTCGTCCAGGTGGCGGGGACCAAGACGTGGCGAATTCGCCCGCCGGTCCTGCGTCATCCGCTGCGCACCCAACCGTGGGAGAACCGTCGGGACGCCGTCCGCGAGGCGGCAACCCGGCCGCCGCTGCTCGAGGCGACTCTCGAGCCGGGCGACACCCTCTATCTCCCCCGGGGGTTCGTCCACGCGGCCACGGCGTGCGGTGCGGTGTCCACGCACCTGACGATCGGCATACACACCTGGACGGGACACCACCTCGGTGAGCGACTGCTGGCGTATGCCGCGCGCCGCCTCGCCGCCGACCCCGACGTCCGTGCCTCCCTCCCCCTCGGGATCGACCTCACCGATCCGTCCGCCGTGACGGATCCCGCTGTGGCACACGCGATCGAGACCGCCCGGGCGGCGCTGCAAGAGGCGCTGCGCGAGGCCCCCGCGGATGTCCTCATCCGCGAGCTGACTGGTCCCGGGCGGGCCGCGACCCGCCCCGCCCCGGTCGGACCCATCGCCGCGGTCGAGGCGGCGGCGGAGCTGACCGGTGACTCGGTGGTCGTCCTGCGGCGGCATCTCGCGCCCGCGCTGACGACGGCCGGGGACGGATTCGTCCTGGAGTCCCGCGCGGGGCGGCAGGCGGTGGCGCTCGCGGACGTGGGCGCGGTTCGGGACCTCCTCGACCACGGACGCGTCCGCGCCGAGGTGCTGGGGACCGACCTTGCCCGCCGGCTGGTGCGGGGCGGCGTGGTGCACGTGGAGCGCGCGTCGCGATGACGGCGTGGCCGCCGTGCTCGGATGCCGCCCGCCACCGCGGGGATGCGCTCGTCGCGACGGCACCTCCGGTGCGCCGGTGGCTGCTCCTCGAGCAGCCCAAGGGCTGGCCCGAGAAGATCCTGACGAGCCCGGACCTCGTCGGAGTCCGGGCCCGAATCCAGGAGATCGTCGCCGCGCGCGCCGGGCGACTCCTCTTCGTCCGGCGCCCGGGGCGGCCGCAGCCGGGCGGATTGCGGCGCTGGTTCGTGATCGACCCGCTCACGCGCACCGAGTCCCGTGGCGTGTGGGAGCCGGGAGCCGGGCTGGACGAGGCATTGTCGGCGTTCGCTGCCGAGGGTCCCCAGCCCGACCCGGTCGCGGTGCGCCTCCTCGTGTGCACCCACGGACGTCACGACCGGTGTTGCGCCGTCCGGGGGCGGCCGGTCGCCGCTGCCGTCTCCGACCGCTTCCCGCAGGAGACCTGGGAGTGCAGCCACATGGGCGGCGATCGCTTTGCCGGCAACCTCGTCGTCCTGCCCAGTGGGACCTATTACGGCGGCCTCGATCCCGAATCCGCTCTCGATGTCGTTCTGGCACACCGCCGTCACGCCGTCGCCGCGACCCACTTGCGTGGGGTGACGACGATCCCTCCCGTGGGCCAGGCGGCGCTGTGGTGCGTCCTCGACCACTTCGGGCCCGGGCCGCTGGGGTCGATGAGCGCCCGCATCCATCCCGGCGGCGGCCCCCAGGTGTGGCGGGTCGACGTCACGGGGCACCCGCGGGCGGCGGGGGTGGAGGTCGAGGTGCGCCGCGGCATACTCCCTCCGGCGCGGCGGTCGTGCCGGGCGGCCGAAGACCAAATCGCCGTCACGTATGCCGCGGTCGTCACCGGGACCAGCGCCCGATGATCGCGGCCGATCCCCACCGCACCGGAGCCGAGGCCAACCTCGCGGGTTCCCATCTCGGGCGGGTGGCCGACCGGCCGTTCGCGGGCGTGCTCTTCGACATGGACGGGACGCTCATCGACTCCGCGCCCTCGGTCGAACGGTGCTGGGCGGTCTGGTCGGGCGAGTTCGGTATCGATCTCGACCAGTTGCGTCGCTGGCACGGTGTCCCGGCGCTCGGGGTCATCGCGCACTTCCTCCCACCCGAACGGCACCGGGCGGCCGAGCAACGACTCACCGACCTCGAGCTCGCCGACGCCCACGACATCCCGCTCCTGCCGGGTGCCGCGGAAGCGCTCGCCGCTCTCGCCGGCTCCGGCCGCGTCGCGATCGCGACGTCGTGCACCGACGCTCTCGGCCGCGCCCGGGTTGCGGCATCCGGCCTGGTCATCCCGCCGGTCTTCGTCACCGCCGACGCGGTCGCGCGCGGGAAACCCGCCCCCGATCCGTATGCCGAGGCCGCTCGCCGCCTCGGTGTCTCCCCAGCGGACTGCCTCGTCGTCGAGGACGCCCCGGCCGGGCTCGCCTCAGGCCGCGCCGCCGGGTGCACGACCCTCGCGGTGACGACGACCAGCACCAGGGCGGCCCTTCAGGCCAGCGCCGACGCCGACGCCGTCGTCGCCACCCTGGCCGACGTCACCTTAGTCGTGGAGCCGACCGGGGTCCGCATCCGGGCCGCCGGCCACCAGGCATAGGGGACGGGCCGTCGAGCAGGAACTGATGTAGCCCTTAGGTCAGTGGCTGTGAAGGGGAATACAGGAGAGTCCCCTGTGGTGGTGGGTTTTGAGGGTCAACGGCGGGGCTGCGTGATGTTGGCGGCCATCGGCGGGATCTTCGGTGTGTAAGTACCAAGTCACCCACTGAAGGAGACCCACCGATGGCCTTACCCGAGTCTGCCCTGTCCGAGCTGTTGGAGGCGTTCCGCGCCGGCGATGGCGTGGACATGATCCGCGAGTCGGTCCGTACCGTGCTGCAAGAGCTCGTCGAGTTCGAGGCTGCGGGTGTGATCGGCGCGCAACGCTACGAGCGCACCCAGGACCGTGTCACCGAGCGCAATGGTTCACGTCCCAAGCTGCTGACCACCAAGGCCGGCGATGTCGAGCTGCGGATCCCCAAGCTTCGCAAGGGTTCGTTCTTCCCCTCAATCCTTGAACCCCGTCGGCGGATCGACCAGGCGCTGTACGCGGTGGTGATGGAGGCCTACGTCCACGGGTGTCCACCCGCAGCGTCGATGACCTGGTCGTGGCGCTTGGTGCGGATTCCGGGATCTCAAGTCCGAGGTCTCCCGGATCTGTGAACAGCTCGATGAGACCGTGGGCGCGTTCCGCACCCGTTCCCTGGCCGACATCACCTTCCCGTCGTGTACCTGGACGCGACCTACCTGCACGTGCGGAACAAGCCGGGCAAGGGCGGCCACGTCGTCTCCATGGCCGTGATCGTCGCGACCGGGATCGTGCCGACGGCACCCGACACGTCCTGGGCCTGGACGTCGGCGACAGCGAGGAGGAGACGTTCTGGCGGGCGTTCCTGCTCTCGCTGAAGCAGCGCGGCCTGACCGGGGTGCGCTTGGTGATCAGCGACCAGCACTCCGGCCTCGTCGCGGCGCTCAGGCGCTCCTTCAGGGCTCCGCGCACCAGAGGTGCCGAGTCCACTTCGCCCGAAACCTGCTAGCGCACGTGCCCAAAGGCCACGCCGACATGGTCGCGGCCGTGTTCCGCACGATCTTCGCCCAACCCGACCCCGACGCTGTCAGCACGGCATGGGACGAGGTCCGCGACCAACTCGCCAAGTCCTTCCCGAAAGTCGGGCCACTGATGGACCAGGCCAAGTCCGAGGTCCTCGCGTTCACCGCGTTCCCGAAGGCGCACTGGCGCAAGATCTGGTCGACCAACCCCCTTGAACGGGTCAACAAAGAGATCAAGCGCCGCAGCCGGGTCGTCGGGATCTTCCCCAACACCGCCGCCGTCATCCGGCTCGTCGGAGCGGTCCTGATCGACATGCACGACGAATGGATCGCCAGCGACCGCCGCTACCTCTCGAGGAGTCCATGGCACTGCTCAACGATGCCATGGATACTGGTGCACCGCCGCCATCGACGGCGGCGAGTAGGACCCCCCCCCCGCCCCACGGGTTCGTTGCTGCCGGCCCTCCTGGGGTGAGGGGGGCGGGTGGGGCCAACATCCGGCGCCCCCCGGACGCGCACGGTGGGGCCAAATCCGTGCGTCAGACCCTGGGCGAAGGTGACCACACCCAGTCATCGGCTCCACCCTGGTGCGATAGTCGAGAGTGCCACCGCGGACGACGTGGTGGAATGGCCCGCTATCGCAATGCCGTTCGTGACGTCAGTTCTTGTCGTCCGAGATGACGGAGCGCCTTGGTGTCCTCCTCAGTCCGGGAGACGCTCGCGGAACAGCGCCACGTCATCCTCATCGAGGCATCTCACGACTTCGATCATGATCTGGGTCAGTAGGTCGTAGGTATCAGAGCTGGCGAGTTCGTCAGCGATCCGGCCGTGCGCTCCGCGCGGCGTGAGACTCTCGAGGACGACGAGGCCGACCGGGCGGCTCGGCCCCGGTGCGTCGAGCCGGAGACCAACGAGGCTTCGAGATTGCATGGTGAGGTGTGTCACCGAGGCTTCAGACATCCCGTACCGGTCGATGTTGTGGCTGTTCCAGTGCGAACGGTCCGACGGCAGGTCCGTGACCACGGCCGGTCCTTTTTCCCAGGCCATCGCAATGAGCCCCTCGTCGTCCGGGTATGTCGTGCGAGCGACCACGTGAAGCTGCTGAGACTCGGACACTAGGCCATCAGGAAGAACTTGCCGTCTTTGTGGCGATAGACAGAGGCCCGTGATGTTGTGGCATCTACGTGAGCGGCGCTCAAAAGGGTGCTTAGCCCGGCATCGGTGATGGCCATTAGCGTCCCGGATCTCTGTTGGGCACGCGCCCCGGCCAAGCGCTCATACTCGATGAGTCGGCGATAGCGCGGGCGCTGCCGGACTTGGATGACAAGCCCGACGATCGAGGCCACCACGCCGCCAGCGAAGACCCACCCGAAGGTCGTCCCGAAGGCTAGGAGGATAGCGCCCAAGGCCATCAGCACGGTGCCGACATGACCGAGCCCTCCGCGGATGGCCCACCACCACCGGACCAAGCGCTCCTCGCCAGCGGTGGTCACTGGCTTTGCCGCACGGGCCACGCCGGCACCAACTGGTGGCGTCCGGATTCCGGGGTAAATGGGGCTTCGGTTGCGGCCTCGGCAGTGATGCTATTCGGTGGCGCCGACAGCGCTGGGGACGTCGTGGGCCGGGTCGGCGGTCGAGGTGCCTGCGGGGTGAAGGGTGGGTGGATCGAGCCGGGATCGGCGCAGGTCTTGCAGGTGGCGTAGTCCCGCGGGGTCATCGTCAAGCCCCGCCAGCCTGCGGCGGCACGATCCACCGTCTCGACGTGGCACGGGTGGCCCCACTCGAGCAGGTCGGCGTGCACCCGCCGGTAGCCGTAGGTGCCCTCGGAGTCCTCGAAGGACTTCGCGACCAGTGCCGCCAGCAGGGCCCGCCGCTGCGCCGAGGGCGGGGGTGCGCTATTTCCACGCGTAGTAGCCGGACCGGGCGACCTTGGCCCACCGGCACATCGAGGTGACCGGATAGTTGAGTCCTCGAAGGACTTCGCGACCAGTGCCGCCAGCAGGGCCGCTGCGCCGAGGGCGAGGGGTGCGCTATTTCCACGCGTAGTAGCCGGACCGGGCGACCTTGGCCCACCGGCACTCGAGGTGACCGGATAGTTGACTTCTTCGCTGCGAATGGACGCGCATTTCGCGGTCACGGGTGTTTCTTCGCGAAGAAGGCCGTCGCTTTTCCGAGGAACTCGTTTTCGGCTTTCAGTTCCCGGTTCTCCCGTTCCAGCTCCCGTAACCGGGCCCGCTCCGGCAGGGTCAGCTCCGGGTCGCTGATCTGGCGTGCTTCCTTGCCCCACACGTCATTATCTCACGAAACCGCAAACATATTTCAGCGAAAATGCCACTAAAGAAAGGCATTGCGCATGGTTAGGCTCACTTGCGCTTGTGATTTCGGTGCACCGAGAAATTAAGCAAAGCCAAGAGAAGTAATGAAAGAACAATCGAAATTGCCAAACGCCAGGCGAAATCGAGATCGTGAATAGCCCTTCCAGAACTAGCCACAAGACTGCAGATGTTCAGTACGAGCAGAGGGGAAAGAATGAGAAGGGCAACAATTGTTCCTGAGGTGGGCTTGTTGCTACCGCGAGACAAGGCATTTCCCTAGGGGCACAGTGCAGTCCAACCCGCTGGTAGCGTCATGTTCATCGTCACGAAGTCCTCAGCAGCCTTCGTGATTGTAACCGCATTGACTTTCAGGCCATTTGTATAGGGGCTGAGTTCGAAAGGAGCGTCTTCAACAAGCGATCCAAAATCACTCCTCGCGGAGGCGGCGGCACCCCATATCGGCTCGGCCCGTGAAGTGCTGAAGCTCTTCACGATGTACACGATGTAGGAGTATATGTTGTTGCCGCTAATGGACATCTGGCGTCCGAATGCCGTGCCAGGCGGAAGCCCATTCGTGTACCAAACGGGTGAATACCGACTTGTGCCCGAGTCGTTCCTAAAACTACTACCATAGAGACGTTGCCAGGACGGCTCGCCTGCCAGCCCTATTGACGTACTGATGCTAAACCCAACCTCGGCGGCAGACGTCGCGGGGGGATAGGGCGTGACCGCTACCCTAGAGATAGTCGTTCCTTGCGAACGAAAAATGGGATTAATGTAAAACCTAACATATGAGCCATATGGAAAATTGTCAAGTTCGACCTGGTACTCACTGCGTCCATAAGCCGTATAGGTCTGCGGGGTTATGCCGAGTCCATTCGCTGCAGCCTGCGTTTCGGTCGCTTGGTAAAGTCCTGAGGCCTGTCCAGCTGACCGATAGGGATACCCGTTAATGGATTTCCCGGCCTGGCCATACATGAAGGTGCCGCTTCCGGAAGAGCCTGACGACGAAAGGGATTGAGGTTTCACTCGGCACCAAACGTTGTTGTTGGCGCCTGAGCCATGGTTCCAAGCGGTAACCTTCCCATGACCGCGCCGGCATCTGGTGCAGCAGCGAGGAGACTGCCCCCTCCGCTCATCGACAGCGAATCCAATTCGCCAACGACGTCGGATAGCTGTGTGTCAGGTCCGTCGACGGGTTGAGCGTTTGAGGAGGGTCCCCTTGATAGTCTGCAAAAGGAGGAGTCGATTTGTCCGATTGGCTGGACGCTTGAGGGACAGAACCAACGCCTACCAGTGTGACCGCTAGGAGCAGGGAGCCCCCTAGAGTTCGAAGACACCGCGGAGACCCGTCGACTTTCCTGGACCCACGCAACGCCTCCATCGCTTGTCTCCTAGAGTCCGTTGGGTAACAATTCCTTACGGCGAAGTAGGTTGGGACCCCCTCTGGGTAGAGGACACCCACAGCCTCCCCTGGTCCAGGGGCGGTGTCAAGCCGTGGAGGCAACGGGTGACTGTCCGGGCAGGAGACGCTTGAACGACTCGGTGGCGTCCGTTTCCGGTGTAAATGAGGGGGTTGTGGGTTCCGGCTTCGTGGGTCAGGTTACCCGGTGGCGGTGACAGGGTCGGGCTGGTCGTCCGGGCCGGGTGCGGTGGCGGGGAGGGGAGGTAGCTGGTGGGGTGGATCCAGCACATGCCGGCGTAGGTCGTGCAGGTGGCGTAGCCCGGCGGGGGTCATGCTCAGGCCGCGCCAGCCGGCTGAGGCCCGGTCCAGGACGGCCCAGACGAGGCTGATGCAGGAGGTCTCGCCGGGGAAGCGGCCGATGACTTTGGCGCGGCGGCGGGTCTCACCGAAGGGTGCGTTCGATGAAGTTGGAGTGCCGTCCGGGTGTCGTGCTCGGTGGGGAAGCGCAGGGAGGAGGTCAGTCCTGCGGCGTCGGTGAGCAGGATCTTCATCGCGGCCGGGTAGGTCGCGGACAGGCCCCGTACGAGCGAGGCGATCACCAACGACTCCAGGGCGTTGGTGATCGTGACGTGCTTACCGAACAGGCGGGAGGCGAACGCCGCGGTGGTGCCGCGCAGCTTGGGCCGCTCCAGCGTGACCGGGCCGGCGGTGGTCGTGACCGTCACCGGCTGGAACCCGTTGCGCGAGCCCGGCCGGGCCTGGGCCGTCGTGGCCGCGCGTTGGTCGCGGTCGCGGCCCAGGAACTCGGTGACCTCGGTCTCCAGAGCGGCTCGCATCAACAGCTGCGCCCCGAGCCGGGCGACCTCCTCCACGATGTCCGGCAGCGCACGTTCCGAAGCGGACAAGGCATCGATCCTGGCGTGGATCCGATCCATCGGTGATACTCGTGCAGACACGGGTGTGGGTCCCTTCCTCGATGACTATGAGAGGTCCCGAACCTGAACCTACGCCCGTCTCATTTACACCGGCCCCTGGACGCGACCCATCAACTCGGTCTCACGTGTCACCACGGTTGCCGACTCCTCGGCCGTGATGATCGCCCGCTTGATGTTGTCGCGTAGTTGGTCGATCAGATCCTCGACCTCGCCATTGGACGAGGTCCGGAACCCAAGGTCGAACGCGACGGAATCGGTTTCGACCGAGTTCACCTCAGCGCTGATGACGGTCGGGTGTCAAGGGCCAGTAGGAACTGCCCAGTGGCGGACATGAAACCTGCCCGCTGACGGTCACGAGAACTGCCCGGTGGTGGCCATGGGATCTGCCCAAGGGGGCTGTGGCCGCCACCGACCGGGGTGGTCAGTTCAAAGGGGCTCACCCCTTGACCGGCCAGGGCTTGGGATAGGCGCACGCTCTCACCGGTGGTCTGGCAGACGTGGGCGTGGTGCAGGAGCCGGTCCACGGTCGCGGTGGCCAGGGTCTTGGGCATCAGCTCGTCGAACGCGGCCGGGTGCAGGTTGGAGCTGATCGCGATGGAGCGTTTCTCGTACGCGGCGTCGACGAGGCGGTACAGCCCCTCGGCGGCGTCGGCGGCCACCGGGAGGAGCCCGATGTCGTCGACGATGACGAGGTCGGCCCGCAGGACGCGGGCGATGGCTTTGGTGACGGTGTCGTCGGCGCGGTGCCGGCGCAGGAGGACGCCGAGGTCTTCGAGGGTGAACCAGGCCACTTTGAGGCCTTGCTCGACGGCGTGCTGGCCCAGGGCCTCGAGCAGGAACGTCTTGCCGGTCCCGGACGGGCCGCACACCACGAGGTTCTCCCGGCGGTGGACCCATTCCAGGGTGCGCAGCGCTTGTTGGGTCGGGGCCGGGATCGAGGACGCCTCGGGGGTCCACGCGTCGAAGGTCTTGCCGGTGGGGAACCCGGCCGCGGCGCGGCGGGTGGCCAGTGCGGAGCGTTCACGCCCGGCGGCCTCCTCGGCGAACAGGGCCTTGAGGACTTCGGCGGGTTCCCAGCGTTGGGCCTGGGCGGTCGCGATGACCTCGGGGCGCGTGGCGCGGATGTGGGGCAGCCGCAACCGGCGCAGCAGCTCCTCCAGGTCGGCCGGCAGCGGCGGCGCGGTGCTGATCGGGGTGGTCGGCGGCTCGGTCACCTCGCCGCTGTCGCTCGGGGTGGTGGCGTGCCCGAGCGTGCCCAGCCGCTGGTGCCCTGGGTCAGCGAGGGGTCCTCGCTGGCCCGGTGCTCACCGGCCGTTCGCGGCTGGGGTGGTGGTCCAGGATCGAGGCGAGGTCGCCGTGCGCGAACCGGGCGTGGACCGCGGCGTGGCCCAGCGCCCAGTCGACGTCGACGGGGTCGAACAGCTTGGCCAACGCCAGTGCCTCGGTCATCTTGACCCGCATCCGACTGGTGCCTGCGGCGGCGGCCTCGACCAGCCACAGCCTGGCGCCCTCGCCCAGGTCGAGGAACTCGGCTTCGGCGGCGGTCCTGGCCCGGGGCCGCCGTTCCAGCGCCCCCTCGGGCTGGGGCGGGAAGTGGGTGTCGTCGATCTTCGGCGTCCCGGGGGTCGCGCGGGCGTGGCGGGCGACCTCGACCGGGCCGTGGTCGCCGACGTGGACGATGATGACCTGCTCGTCGGCGCCGAGGCCGTGGACCCGGACCCACACCGTCTCCCCCAGCAGGGTGTGCGGGACCGAGTACTGGCCGGCCTCGAAGGTCACCATCGGGGTGTTGGCCGGCACCACCCGGGTCGCCCCGAACGCGACCGTGTGCGGCGCCGCCGGGACCGGGTGCAGCCGGGCCGTTCCTCGGCCAGCATCTCGACCGGGGCCGCCTGGTGACCCGGTGCGCTCGGGTGTTGACCTTCTCGCAGAACTCCACGCACGCCACCTCGAGCTCGGCGAACGAGGCGTACCCCTCGCGCAGGTTGGTGTCCTTGGGGACCAGGTCGGCCTTGCTGATCTTCACCGACGACTCGGTGCCGCCCTTGGACGCCGGATCGGCCGGGACGCAGGTGTGGACCGTGACCGGTAATGCCGGCGAAGGCGACCAGCTGCGGGTTCCGGACCGGGATCCCGGCGATGTGCTCGACCGTGACGGTCTTCTCGTTGTCGGTCAACACATAGGTGGGCACGCCACCGAGTCGCCGGAACGTCACGTCCAGGGCGGCGAACACCGAGGGCATCGTCTTGTCACGCATCGCGAGCACCACCCGGAAGCGTGACCAGGCCAGCCACGCCACGAACAGGACCGTCTTCACGCCGTCGACGAGCGGGCCGTCGCCGTAGTCGTACTGCAGCCACATGCCCGGTTCGGTCACCCACGGCCGGTGCACCCGCCGTGCCCCGCCCGGTAGGAGACCTTGACCTTCGCGACCGCCCGGCGGGTGGTGCGTTCCGAGCCGGTGTAGCCCAGCCATACCAGCTTCTGGTGGACCCTGTCGGCGCGGACCTTCCCCTTCGACCGCTCGACCCACTCCTCGACCTTGTCCAGGTAGTCGTCGATCAGCTGCGGCCGGGGCGCGGCCTGGTCGCGCACCGCCGCCGGCCCAGGCGGTCGACGTAGCGCTTCACCGTGTGATGCGAGCACCCGACCAGCTCGCCGGCGTCACGCAACGACCCGGTCAGGTCGTAGGCATTCAGGATTTCCATGATCTCCTCGGCAGACTTCAACTCATCCCTTCCTCGGGAGCGATAGGGCGCTTCAGCACCGCTCATCGCACCCGAGGAAGGGGCCTCAACCACGGAACGCGGCGAGGCAGACGACATCGTGTCGGGCAGATCCCATGACCGTCAGCGGGCAGTTCTCATGTCCGCCAGCGGGCAGCTTCGTGGCCGTCTCCGGGCAGTTTCTCGTGGCCGCCGACAGTCGGGCAGCTCTCGGAAAAGTCACTGACAGCTCGCTGGATAGTCTCGGGGACCTGGCTCTGGTCGAGCCTCGCCACAACTCCGAGGGTGTGGACGTGCCACGCAACGTCATCTCAGCCTCCTCCCCTGGGTGCCTCTGACACACGACGTTAGCGGCGGCGACCGAGAAGGCCCTCCCGTCATGGTGCCGGTTACGCCAAGAACTCGACCTGCACGCGGTGACCGGCAAGCCGTGAGCGCGGACTCAGAGGTATTGGCCGGT